>NZ_JBYMUW010000002.1:0-3245215 GCF_057814995.1 Caballeronia sp. SL1002
GTTCTTCATAATCTCGTTTCTCTGCTGCAGATGCAGCGACGCAAAAAACGAAGTGCGGAGGCGGTAAGCCGAAGCGGTTCGGGCGACTAAGATAGGCGCCAAGTTTTGCGAATGTTCTTTAAAAACTAACAGCCGATAAGTGTGGGCGCTTGATAGCGATGTTGGACCGGATTTTCGGATCTGGTTTGAAGCGAAAGTATCAAGTCTCACACTAGTATTAAGGTAGGTTTTGAGTATCGAAAGATAAGCAGGATCTGTCAGTACGTTGAGTGAGCGACCGGTTCTTAACTGAACCGAAAAACAGTAACAGGCATTGAACTGAAGAGTTTGATCCTGGCTCAGATTGAACGCTGGCGGCATGCCTTACACATGCAAGTCGAACGGCAGCACGGGAGTGATCCTGGTGGCGAGTGGCGAACGGGTGAGTAATACATCGGAACGTGTCCTGTAGTGGGGGATAGCCCGGCGAAAGCCGGATTAATACCGCATACGATCTACGGAAGAAAGCGGGGGATCTTCGGACCTCGCGCTATAGGGGCGGCCGATGGCAGATTAGCTAGTTGGTGGGGTAAAGGCCTACCAAGGCGACGATCTGTAGCTGGTCTGAGAGGACGACCAGCCACACTGGGACTGAGACACGGCCCAGACTCCTACGGGAGGCAGCAGTGGGGAATTTTGGACAATGGGCGAAAGCCTGATCCAGCAATGCCGCGTGTGTGAAGAAGGCCTTCGGGTTGTAAAGCACTTTTGTCCGGAAAGAAAACCTCTTGGATAATACCTGAGGGGGATGACGGTACCGGAAGAATAAGCACCGGCTAACTACGTGCCAGCAGCCGCGGTAATACGTAGGGTGCGAGCGTTAATCGGAATTACTGGGCGTAAAGCGTGCGCAGGCGGTTCGTTAAGACAGATGTGAAATCCCCGGGCTTAACCTGGGAACTGCATTTGTGACTGGCGAGCTAGAGTATGGCAGAGGGGGGTAGAATTCCACGTGTAGCAGTGAAATGCGTAGAGATGTGGAGGAATACCGATGGCGAAGGCAGCCCCCTGGGCCAATACTGACGCTCATGCACGAAAGCGTGGGGAGCAAACAGGATTAGATACCCTGGTAGTCCACGCCCTAAACGATGTCAACTAGTTGTTGGGGATTCATTTCCTTAGTAACGTAGCTAACGCGTGAAGTTGACCGCCTGGGGAGTACGGTCGCAAGATTAAAACTCAAAGGAATTGACGGGGACCCGCACAAGCGGTGGATGATGTGGATTAATTCGATGCAACGCGAAAAACCTTACCTACCCTTGACATGGTCGGAACCCTGGTGAGAGCTAGGGGTGCTCGAAAGAGAACCGATACACAGGTGCTGCATGGCTGTCGTCAGCTCGTGTCGTGAGATGTTGGGTTAAGTCCCGCAACGAGCGCAACCCTTGTCCTTAGTTGCTACGCAAGAGCACTCTAAGGAGACTGCCGGTGACAAACCGGAGGAAGGTGGGGATGACGTCAAGTCCTCATGGCCCTTATGGGTAGGGCTTCACACGTCATACAATGGTCGGAACAGAGGGTCGCTAAGCCGCGAGGTGGAGCCAATCCCAGAAAACCGATCGTAGTCCGGATCGCAGTCTGCAACTCGACTGCGTGAAGCTGGAATCGCTAGTAATCGCGGATCAGCATGCCGCGGTGAATACGTTCCCGGGTCTTGTACACACCGCCCGTCACACCATGGGAGTGGGTTTTACCAGAAGTGGCTAGTCTAACCGCAAGGAGGACGGTCACCACGGTAGGATTCATGACTGGGGTGAAGTCGTAACAAGGTAGCCGTATCGGAAGGTGCGGCTGGATCACCTCCTTTCTCGAGCTCAAGACGTCAACGTTGAGCGCTCACGCTTATCGGCTGTAAGAAGACAGGCTAAGGGTCTGTAGCTCAGTTGGTTAGAGCACCGTCTTGATAAGGCGGGGGTCGTTGGTTCGAATCCAACCAGACCCACCATGACACGCGAAACGCAATGCGTGTTGTGCGGACCCTCAAGCGACATGGTAATAGGGGGATTAGCTCAGCTGGGAGAGCACCTGCTTTGCAAGCAGGGGGTCGTCGGTTCGATCCCGTCATCCTCCACCAATCTTCAATGCACAGGGTTTGCCATTCGGGTGAATGGTTTTGAATCTTGTGCATTGGCGATTGAGCCAGTCAGAGGATATTAATTATTTAATATCGGCTGCACGTTCTTTAACAATCTGGAAGAAGTAGTAAAGAGATTCACGAAAGCATACTTAGAGATGGGTGTGTGAGTAGGTGGATCAGGGTTGTGATTGTATCAAAGTATGAAAAGGTAATCGAAAGATTGCTTTGGAATACGGCGCAACACGAATACTCAACCTATGGCGTTGTGGCGAAGTTCCCTACGGGGACACGGAGACACACTCGTTATAGGGTCAAGCGAACAAGTGCATGTGGTGGATGCCTTGGCGATCACAGGCGATGAAGGACGCGGTAGCCTGCGAAAAGCTACGGGGAGCTGGCAAACGAGCTTTGATCCGTAGATGTCCGAATGGGGAAACCCACTCCTAATGGAGTATCCATGACTGAATACATAGGTCATGCGAAGCGAACGCGGTGAACTGAAACATCTAAGTAACCGCAGGAAAAGAAATCAACCGAGATTCCCAGAGTAGTGGCGAGCGAAATGGGATCAGCCTGTACTCTTTATCTTCATTGTTAGTCGAAGGCTCTGGAAAGTGCCGCCATAGCAGGTGATAGCCCTGTAGACGAAAACAGCGAGGAAGAACTAGGTGTACGACAAGTAGGGCGGGACACGTGAAATCCTGTCTGAAGATGGGGGGACCATCCTCCAAGGCTAAATACTCGTGATCGACCGATAGTGAACCAGTACCGTGAGGGAAAGGCGAAAAGAACCCCGGGAGGGGAGTGAAATAGATCCTGAAACCGCATGCATACAAACAGTCGGAGCCTCGTAAGGGGTGACGGCGTACCTTTTGTATAATGGGTCAGCGACTTACGTTCAGTAGCAAGCTTAACTGATTAAGGCAGGCGTAGCGAAAGCGAGTCCGAATAGGGCGTTCAGTTGCTGGGCGTAGACCCGAAACCAAGTGATCTATCCATGGCCAGGTTGAAGGTGCGGTAACACGTACTGGAGGACCGAACCCACTAACGTTGAAAAGTTAGGGGATGAGCTGTGGATAGGGGTGAAAGGCTAAACAAACTTGGAAATAGCTGGTTCTCTCCGAAAACTATTTAGGTAGTGCCTCGTGTATCACCTTCGGGGGTAGAGCACTGTCATGGTTGTGGGGTCCATTGCGGATTACTACGCCATAGCAAACTCCGAATACCGAAGAGTGCAATCACGGGAGACAGACATCGGGTGCTAACGTCCGGTGTCAAGAGGGAAACAACCCAGACCGCCAGCTAAGGTCCCAAAGATTGGCTAAGTGGGAAACGAAGTGGGAAGGCTAAAACAGTCAGGAGGTTGGCTTAGAAGCAGCCATCCTTTAAAGAAAGCGTAATAGCTCACTGATCGAGTCGTCCTGCGCGGAAGATGTAACGGGGCTCAAGCCAGTCACCGAAGCTGCGGATGCATATTTATATGCATGGTAGGAGAGCGTTCCGTAAGCCTGCGAAGGTGCATTGAAAAGTGCGCTGGAGGTATCGGAAGTGCGAATGCTGACATGAGTAGCGATAAAGGGGGTGAAAAGCCCCCTCGCCGTAAGCCCAAGGTTTCCTACGCAACGTTCATCGGCGTAGGGTGAGTCGGCCCCTAAGGCGAGGCAGAAATGCGTAGCTGATGGGAAGCAGGTTAATATTCCTGCACCATTGTTAGATGCGATGGGGGGACGGATCGCGGAAGGTTGTCCGGGTGTTGGAAGTCCCGGTCCTTGCATTGGAGAAGGCGCTTAGGCAAATCCGGGCGCGGAATTCAAGGGTGTGAGGCCATTCACTTAGGTGAAGAAGCAATCGGAAGTGGTTCCAAGAAAAGCCTCTAAGCTTCAGTCTAACAAGACCGTACCGCAAACCGACACAGGTGGGCGAGATGAGTATTCTAAGGCGCTTGAGAGAACTCGGGAGAAGGAACTCGGCAAATTGGTACCGTAACTTCGGGATAAGGTACGCCCTTGTAGCTTGACTGGCCTGCGCCAGGAGGGTGAGAGGGTTGCAATAAACTGGTGGCTGCGACTGTTTAATAAAAACACAGCACTCTGCAAACACGAAAGTGGACGTATAGGGTGTGACGCCTGCCCGGTGCCGGAAGATTAAATGATGGGGTGCAAGCTCTTGATTGAAGTCCCGGTAAACGGCGGCCGTAACTATAACGGTCCTAAGGTAGCGAAATTCCTTGTCGGGTAAGTTCCGACCTGCACGAATGGCGTAACGATGGCCACACTGTCTCCTCCCGAGACTCAGCGAAGTTGAAGTGTTTGTGATGATGCAATCTCCCCGCGGCTAGACGGAAAGACCCCATGAACCTTTACTGTAGCTTTGCATTGGACTTTGAACCGATCTGTGTAGGATAGGTGGGAGGCTATGAAACCGGAACGCTAGTTTCGGTGGAGCCGTCCTTGAAATACCACCCTGGTTTGTTTGAGGTTCTAACCTTGGCCCGTGATCCGGGTCGGGGACAGTGCATGGTAGGCAGTTTGACTGGGGCGGTCTCCTCCCAAAGTGTAACGGAGGAGTACGAAGGTACGCTAGGTACGGTCGGAAATCGTGCTGATAGTGCAATGGCATAAGCGTGCTTAACTGCGAGACCGACAAGTCGAGCAGGTGCGAAAGCAGGTCATAGTGATCCGGTGGTTCTGTATGGAAGGGCCATCGCTCAACGGATAAAAGGTACTCTGGGGATAACAGGCTGATACCGCCCAAGAGTTCATATCGACGGCGGTGTTTGGCACCTCGATGTCGGCTCATCTCATCCTGGGGCTGTAGCCGGTCCCAAGGGTATGGCTGTTCGCCATTTAAAGAGGTACGTGAGCTGGGTTTAAAACGTCGTGAGACAGTTTGGTCCCTATCTGCCGTGGGCGTTGGATATTTGAAGGGGGCTGCTCCTAGTACGAGAGGACCGGAGTGGACGAACCTCTGGTGTACCGGTTGTCACGCCAGTGGCATCGCCGGGTAGCTATGTTCGGAAGAGATAACCGCTGAAAGCATCTAAGCGGGAAACTCGCCTTAAGATGAGATATCCCTGGGGCTTCGAGCCCCTTGAAGGGTCGTTCTAGACCAGGACGTTGATAGGTCAGGTGTGGAAGTGCAGTAATGCATTAAGCTAACTGATACTAATTGCCCGTAAGGCTTGATCCTATAACCAGTGTGTTTTACGTCATGAGTGAGTCCTGTAGCGCTTACTCAGGACCACCCCCGAAGGGGGTACGTCATGCACACCCAGGTTGAGATTAAGTGTTGTGCCCAATACAAGCACAGCCCAAGTAACACCAGTAACACCGAACGCGTTTAACCTGCGCAGTTCGACTACTTCTTCCCAGATTGGTTGTGGACGTTTCTCCCAAGAAACGACGCAACAACAAGTCATGCCTGATGACCATAGCGAGTCGGTACCACCCCTTCCCATCCCGAACAGGACCGTGAAACGACTCTACGCCGATGATAGTGCGGGTTCCCGTGTGAAAGTAGGTAATCGTCAGGCTCCTTATGCAGTATCGCCTAAACCCCACCCCGAAAAGGTGGGGTTTTTGCGTTTCAGTGCGCGCTTTACAATGCATCTCCAGCAGTCCTACTAGCTCGCGCACCTCAAATCCAGTCCGCTGCGCAGGTCGATATTCGACTTAAAATTCATTCTTCGTCTTTCCGGTTAAATTACGCCTCATGTTACGTCTCAGCGAAATCAAACTACCGCTCGATCACGCAGATGTCGATCTGGAATCGGCGGTTCGTTTGCGGCTCAAAGAACTAGGCGTAGCCGGCGGAGATCTCCTGCGTTACGCCGTGTTTCGTCGCGCTCACGACGCGCGAAAGCGGTCGGATATCAAGCTCACCTATATCGTCGATGTCGAAGTTCGCGATGAAGCGGCTGCGTTATCGCACGTCGAAGCGCATCCGAATTGCAGCGGCACGCCCGATATGGCGTACCGATTCGTCGCGAAAGCGCCTGAACACTCGGACGCTCCACGCCCGGTGGTGATCGGCATGGGGCCGTGCGGATTGTTCGCCGGTCTGATTCTCGCGCAAATGGGCTTTCGGCCGATCATCCTCGAACGCGGAAAAGCCGTTCGCGAACGCACCAAAGACACGTGGGGCTTGTGGCGCAAAAATGTGCTCAATCCGGAATCGAATGTTCAGTTCGGCGAAGGTGGAGCAGGGACATTTTCGGACGGCAAACTCTATAGCCAGATCAAAGATCCGAAGCACTACGGACGAAAAGTGCTCGATGAATTCGTCCGGGCCGGTGCACCGGAAGACATTTTGTATCTAAGCCGTCCGCATATCGGGACGTTCCGGCTGGTGAGCATGGTCGAGAAGATGCGCGCGACCATTCATCAACTGGGCGGTGAAGTGCGGTTTGAAAGTCGTGTCGAAGATATGGAGATCGACAACGGCAAAGTGCGCGGGCTCAGACTCTCGAACGGAGAGACGCTGCGTACCGATCACGTCGTCCTCGCCGTCGGTCATAGCGCGCGCGATACATTCGAAATGCTGCACGCGCGCGGCGTCTATATGGAATCCAAGCCGTTTTCGCTCGGATTCCGAATCGAACACCCGCAGGGACTTATCGACCGTAGTCGTTTCGGCAAGTTCGCCGGGCACAAACTGCTCGGCGCGGCCGATTACAAAGTGGTCCACCACTGCAGCAACGGGCGCGCGGTGTACAGCTTCTGCATGTGTCCGGGCGGCACGGTAGTCGCGGCGACCTCGGAACCGGGGCGCGTCGTGACGAACGGCATGAGCCAATATTCGCGCAACGAACGTAACGCGAACGCGGGGATTGTCGTCGGTATTACGCCGGATGATTTTCCGGGCGGTCCGCTCGCGGGCATTGCGTTTCAGCGCAAGTGGGAAGAACGAGCGTTCGAGTTGGGTGGTGGCGATTATTGTGCGCCGGCGCAGCTTGTCGGCGATTTCGTGGCTGGGCGGCCGTCGACCTCGCTCGGTTCCGTCGAGCCGTCGTATAAGCCGGGCGTTCGGCCGACCGATTTGAGCACGGCGTTGCCGGATTATGTGATCGAAGCGATTCGCGAGGCGTTGCCTCAGATCGACAAAAAGATCGCGGGCTTTGCGATGCACGACGCGGTGCTGACCGGCGTGGAAACGCGCACGTCGTCGCCGATCCGCGTTCGTCGCAAGGACGATTATCAAAGCATGAATGTGGAAGGGCTTTATCCGGCGGGAGAAGGCGCCGGTTACGCGGGTGGGATCTACTCGGCGGCGATCGACGGTATCGAAGTAGCCGAAGCGCTGGCGTTGAAAATGACCGCCGATCGCGCCTGAACGCCGAAGAAGCCGCGCGTTGCGCGCGGCTTCATAAACCAAGGTTACGTCACCACGCCCACTTGCCACGGCACGAATTCGTTCTGCCCATAGCCGTGCAACTCGCTTTTCGATGCATTCCCCGACGCGCATTCGAGCATCAATCGGAAGATCGCTTCACCGAGTTCGTCGATGGACGCCGTTCCGTCGATCACTCCGCCACAGTTGATATCGATATCGTCTTCCTGGCGTTCCCATAGCGCAGTGTTGGTTGCGAGTTTGAGCGACGGCGACGGCGCGCAGCCGTAGGCGGACCCCCGTCCGGTCGTGAAGCAGATCAGATTCGCGCCCGACGCGACCTGGCCGGTTGCCGACATCGGATCGTAGCCAGGCGAATCCATGAACACGAAGCCCTTCGCGTCGATACGCTCGGCGTACTCATATACCTCGACCAGATTCGTCGTGCCGCCTTTAGCAACCGCGCCGAGCGATTTTTCGAGGATGGTCGTCAGGCCGCCGACCTTGTTGCCCGCCGACGGATTGTTGTCCAGCGCCGCGCCGTTACGCGCGCAGTAGTCTTCCCACCACGCGATCCGCTTGAGCAGTTTTTCGCCAACTTCGCGGCTCACCGCGCGTCGCGTGAGCAAATGTTCCGCGCCGTACACCTCGGGCGTTTCGGAGAGAATCGCCGTGCCGCCGTGCCGGACAAGCCGATCGACCGCTGCGCCGAGCGCCGGATTGGCCGAAATGCCCGAGTAGCCATCCGATCCGCCGCATTGCAAGCCGACCACGAGATGCGATGCCGGCAACGGTTCGCGCTTGACGCGATTGGCGTCGGCGAGCAGTTCCTTCACCATCGCGATGCCGCGCTCGACAGTCTTTCTAGAGCCGCCGCTGTCCTGAATGGTGAAGCTGCGCAGGCGCGCGCCATCTTTGAGTCCGGCCGAATCGAGCACACCGGATATCTGGTTCGTCTCGCAGCCCAGTCCGACGAACAGCACGGAGTGGAAATTCGGATGAACGGCATAGCCCGCGAGCGTTCGGCGCAGGATCGCGAGGCCGTCGCCTTTCATGTCGATGCCGCAGCCGAGCCCGTGCGTAAGCGCGATCACGCCGTCCACGTTCGGGTAATCGGCGAGCGCTTCGGGATGCACGTCGCGGCGGAAATGATCGGCGATGGCGCGCGCGACCGTCGCCGAACAGTTCACGCTCGTCAGCACGCCGATGAAATTGCGCGTTGCGACGCGGCCATCGTCGCGGCGGATGCCCATGAAGGTGGCGGGCGCGCTCGCGAAGTCGGTCGGATGCTGGTCCACGCCAAATTCGTGCTCGCGCGCAAAATCCGCCATGCGGAGATTGTGGACATGAACGTGCTGGCCGCGCGCGATCGGTTCGCGCGCCACACCGATGATCTGGTTGTAACGCTTGACCGGTTCGTCCTGCGCGATGGCGCGCGTGGCGATCTTGTGGCCGGGCGGAATCAGACCGGAGACGAGCAGATCTTCCGACGCGATGCGCGCGCCCGACATCAACTGGCGCGTGGCGATCACGACGTCGTCGTTGGGATGAAGCCGGATCACGGTGTGGTCCGTAAGTACGTTGGACATGATGTTCATACCGGTGAGTGGGCGCGATTGTCGGCGCTCGCGGATTCATCGGCGGCGGTCAGCGGCTCGACTTTACCGACGATGAAAAGATAGCTGAACGCGCCGAGTACGCAGAATCCGCCTGCCACGCAGAGCGGAATGGTGAACGAGCCCTTGGTCAGCGCGACCATCGCGCCGGTGAAGGTGGTGATGACGATGCCCGCCAGGTTCGACGCGAAGTTCTGGATGCCACTGATCGACGCGACGTAGTCGGGTGACGGCGCGACGTCGCCGGGCAGCGACCAGATGCTGGCCGCCGCGAACGCGAGGCTGCCGTAGGCGATGCCGAAGAACGCGAGCATCAGGTAAATGTCGGTCGTGAACGCGCAGAGCGTGATGATCGAGGAGAGCAGCATGCCGCCGACCATGCAGGTCTTGCGCGCCGCCGTCAGACTCCAGCCGCGCCGGTAGAGCGAGTCGGACACGAAGCCGCCAAGCCAGCCGCCGGGAATAGAGATGAGCGCCGGGATCATGCCGAGCGTGCCGAGCGATTTCAGCGAAAAGCCGCGCGTTTGCACGAGATAGCTCGGAAACCACGTGATAAAGAAGTAAATCACGAAGTTCAGGCAGAAAAAGCCGAGCATCATCCCCCACAGCGTGCGGTAGCGGAACAGCGACGCCCACGTCACCTTGTTCGCGCTGACGACGCGCGGTGCCGGAGCGGCGTTTTCTTCGCCGGTGAGATCGCCGCGCGACGGATTACGGTAGATCAGTACCCAGCCGAGAATCCACAGCGCGCCGATCCCGCCCGTGATAACGAACGACGCTTCCCAGCCGAACGAGCTGATGATCAGCGCGACGACCGGAATGGAGAGCGCCGAGCCGACGCGCGATCCGCTGTCGAAGATGCTGGTCGCGAGCGCGCGTTGCGACGGCTTGAACCACTGGCTCACCAGTTTCGCGCACGACGGGTACGCGCCCGCTTCGCCGACGCCGAGCATCAGACGGCAGCCGAACATGCCGCCGACACTGGTCGCGACCGCGGTCATCGCGGTGAAAACGGACCACCAGCCAACTGCTAGAGGCAGCGCGATCCGTGCGCCGACGCGATCGACGAACCAGCCGAACGGCATCTGCATGAGCGCGTAGCTCCAGAAGAATCCGCTCATCACGAGTCCCATCTCGGCCGGTCCGATCCCGAGCGCCTTTTCAATCTGGGGCGCGGCGACCGCGAGATTCGCGCGGTCGATGTAATTCACCGCGATTGCGAGAAAGCACAGAAAAATCACCACCCAACGCATTTTGCGCATCGTTTGTCTCCTCCAAGGACGGCATGCCATGTCGCGGACCGCGCCGCGATGCCGGACGGGCGGTTCGTATTGCTGTGCTACTGACGGCCCGCTGCATTGGCGAGCCGCTTTTTTGATATTCAGGCGAGCGCGGCCTTCAACCGTTTCTGTTCGACGTCCAAGCCGAGTTCGCGCGCCAGATCGATGACGGGCTGGAAGCGCCGCACTTTTTTCTGCGCGTGGTTACTCGCGATATCCGCGAGCCGATGGACGAGATACGGGTTGCCGAACCGGTCGCGCACGTCGGCCAGATAGGCGCGGGCGACATCGTGCTGGCCGAGCGCGTCGAACACCGGCAGCACTTCTTCCGTCCATACCGCTTCGAGGATCGCGCGCCACGCCGGATGACGCATGGCGTCGAGCACGGTCGCGTCGGTCGGGCCGTCGTCGTTGAGCCACGCTTCGGCGAGCGTCGTGTGGCCGAGATTGAGGAGCAGCAGTTTCAGGCGCTCGTAGTGGGCGAGATCGTCGGTCACGACGATGTCTTCGTGTTCGCACGGCAAAAGCATGCCCGCCTGCCGCTCGATCGCCCACAGCGCGTAGGGTTCGGCGATCGCGCCGACCGGCTGGATCGATTCGGACACGATCCGGTCCACCAGCGAATTCACCCACACGCAGCCGCTGCGCAAATAGTCGATAAACCCGCCGTCCGCGCGCCACTTTTCCGCGACGCCGATCACCAGATCGCGCAAGGTGTCGCCGTTGTGCGATATCAGCTCGCACGGCAACAAGGTGATCGGCGCGGCGCCCGCGCGATAACGGTCGTGCAGCAGCACCGCGAGCTTCCCCGCGAAGCCGCGCGGCGCGCGCGCGCCGTCGAGCAGCTCGGCGGTGTCTTCGTCGAAGAGCGCGTAGCCCGCGTCCGCCGTGTTCGACACGATCACGCGCACGTCATTCGCGACGCGCTCGCGCACCGTTTGCCAGTCGTCGCTCGCGTGCAACGCTTCGCCGATGGAATCGCATTCGATCGTCGAATCGATCGTTGCGTCGCGGCGCTGTCCGCGAATCCGCACCGGATAACGGCCCGTTGCGCGCAAAGCCTCGATGCGCGCGCGGCTCTCCGCGCTCGCCGTGGTCTGGACGACCGTGATCTTGCCGAGCGCGCGCGACGGGTCGCGGCGCGCGGCTTCGGCGACGAAGAAATCGACGTGCGCCTGCAGAAAACGGCTCGTGCCGAACTGGAGAATCGGATGAGTCATCGCGCGCTGTCCTCGTCGAGGACTGCAGCTATGCAGCCGAGGGGAACCGGTTTCATATTTTTGGGATGCGGATGATCGCAAATTGTCGGGGTCGGTTTTATCTGCGTATTTGGCCTTACCAGTTTGCATGGTAAATTCTATAAAACCAACTGGTCAAGCCACTTGTAAGCGCTCCGATAGCGCGTATCGCGGCAACACAAGCCCGTCAACGGCTCTACTGATTACAATCCACGTTTTCCCGATCCCCGAGGACCTGTTTCGTGCCCACCAAACCCGTCGAGACGCGCCGGCTGTACCTGCAGATCGCCGACAAACTGCGCGATCTGATCGACCAGCAGGGCTTCACGACGAACGGCCGCCTGCCGTCCGAACGGGAACTCGCGTTGACGCTCGGCGTGTCGCGGCCGTCCGTGCGGGAGGCGCTGGTTGCGCTCGAACTCGAAGGTCGAGTGGAGATTCGGATGGGTTCGGGTGTCTATGTGTGCGCGCCGACGGGCGCTGTGCCGAGGCCTGGCGCCGATGCGGAACTCGGCGAGAGTCCGCTCGAACTGATGACGGCGCGTCTCGTGATAGAAGGGGCGATTGCGGCGAACGTGGCGCCGTTCGGGAAGCCGAAGGCGCTCAAGGCGCTGCGCGTGGTGTACGAAACGATGGCGTCCGAAGTCGCGGAAGGACAGATTCCGCTTGCGTCGGATCGGGCGTTTCATCTGGAAATCGCGCGGATGTCGGGCAACGACGTGCTCGTGCGCACCGTGGCGAGCCTGTTCGACGAGCGGCACAGCCCGCTCTCGTCCACCTTGCGCGAGCATTTCGAAGCCGACGATACCTGGGTGGCTGCGCTTGCCGAGCATCGCGAGATTCTGGAAGCGCTAGAGGCCCGCGACCCTGTTCAGGCGCAGGCCGCGATGCAGCGGCATATGAAAGCGTCTTACGGGCGTCTGATGACGCGCCGCAAGCGCTGAGCGTCCGGCCAAGAAAGCGCCGATCAGCCTGGATAAGCCTCGTCGACCTTCAGGCCCGCGAGCTTGAAAATCACGCGCAGTGTCTGCGGCGCGATTTCCCGCCGGGACGCGAGCGTCGTCAGCACGAAATCCATCACTTTCGCGTACTTCAGCACGGTCAGGCACGTCTCGATGTCGGTGTTGCCGTCGCGCATGGATTCGGCGAGCCGCAACATCTCGACCGAGATCTCTCGCGCCATTTCGAGTTCGAGTTGCTGCTTCTCGCTCCATGCGGGCATGGCAGTCAGAACCGCCATCATTTCCTGAAATTGCTTTTCGGCTTTCTTGTCCGGGATCGCGTCCATAGCCGTCCTCTCATGATCGTGGCGCCAGGCGTTTTTCGATTCGCCGCGCGGTGTTGTGATACGTAACAAGTCGGTCGCGGGTGATGGCATGGCCGTCGACCGGTCGATGAAACCTGTTACCTGAGGTCTTGTCGCGCCCAGCGCGGCACCAATTTGCCGCGCGTCGAGCGTCCGTCTCCTGCCAGTCCGCACAGCTTGCGTTGCACGAAGCGTTCCAACATTTCGCAAAAACGGGTTGCCTTGAGTCGTCGGTCCGAACGACTGGCGGGAGCGTCTTCGCGCTTTTGGGTAAACTTGCTCTTTTGACACAGCAGAACCAGCGGCTAGCGCACATTCAGCGCAATCTGTTTTGCCTGGTCCACACTACGGCGTCCTTCACGATGGTCAACAAGTCCTCTCAACCCAAGCCGGCGTCAGCGCCGAACGCCGCCGACGCATCGAGCAAACATGAAATCAGGCCCGGCCAGTCGATCGAACTGCTGAAGGAACTGCATATCCTCACGCGCGACGGCAAGATGAACCAGGACAGCCGCCGCAAGCTGAAGCAGGTCTATCACCTTTTTCAGTTCATCGAACCGTTGCTGGCGGACGTCCACGCGAGTAACGGCGCGGTGACGCTCGCCGATCACGGCGCGGGCAAGTCTTATCTTGGCTTCATTCTCTACGATCTGTTCTTCAAGACTCTGCGCGATCGGTCACACATCTATGGCATTGAGACGCGGCCTGATCTGGTACAAAAATCCGAGGAATTAGCGGCGCGGCTCGGATTCGACGGCATGTCGTTCCTCAACTTGTCCGTCGCGGAATCGATCACGTCGGACCGTCTGCCGAAATCGATCGATATCGTCACGGCGCTGCACGCGTGCAATACGGCCACCGACGACGCAATTCATTTCGCGCTCCAGAAGAAAGCGAAATACATCGTGGTCGTACCGTGCTGTCAGGCGGAAGTGGCGTCGGTATTGCGCAAGAACAAAGGGCATTCGCTCTCGAAGAACGTGCTGACGGAGATGTGGCGGCATCCGCTGCACAAGCGCGAATTCGGCAGTCAGGTGACGAATGTGCTGCGCTGCCTGCAACTCGAATCGCACGGCTACCAGGTGAGCGTGACGGAACTCGTCGGCTGGGAACACTCGATGAAGAACGAACTCATCATCGCGCAGTTCAAGGATTTGCCGCGCGGGAAGCCCGCGCAGCGATTGTCGGAAGTGTTGGAGACGCTCGGGCTAGATGAGATGCGCGAGCGGTTTTTCACCAGCGTGGTGCGCTAGCGTAGCGGCGTTCAGCGGCCAGAAGCTAGCGCCGCTTCATCCATTCGATCCAGCCCGCATGGCCGAGTTGACGGAGCGTCGCCATGTTGCGTTCGTAGATATCGGCCGCATCGGGAAACGCGTCAGCGGCGCGTTCGATGCTCGCCTCGCGCAGCAAATGGAAAATTGGATAGGGCGCGCGATTCGTGAAGTTTTCGATATCGTCCGCGTCCGTGCCATCGAATTGATACGCCGGATGGAAGCTCGCAATCTGCAGTTCGCCCGTGAGCTTCAGTTGCGCAAGCAGCCGGTCGGCGAAGAGAATCGCGTCGTTAAAATCGGTGAAATCGGCGAATGCGTGGGGCGCGATCAGCATGGTCGTGTCCACTTTGGCAGCGTCGGTTTCCGCCAGCGCGCGGAGTTCGTCTTCGAGATCGGCGAGCACGGTGTCCAGGCTGCGCGCGTCGGTGACGGCGTAGCGAATCTGATTTTTCACATGCACGCTTTTGGCGAAAGGACACAAGTTCAGGCCGATCACCGCGCGCGTGAGCCAATGCTGCGTTTCGTCGATCACCGTGGCGACGTCGGCGCGCTCGTTCGGTTCGATCATTGTGCGGCCTCCGGCTGCGAATCCCGACGCGGACACGCATTCGCGATCAACATCGCGGCCAAGCGCGGCGCGGCTCGCATCGGGCCGCAGCCGGGGCCGTAAGTCTGACTGGTCGCGTAGACGCCATCTACGACAAGCGCGAGCGCGTCCGCCAGTTCCGCCGGTTCGGCGGCGCCGGCAGCGGCCGAAATCTCGACGAGCCGCGCCATCAGGTACTGTTTATTGCGCGCGACGCTCGCGCGCGCCGGGTGCGCGGGATCGGCAAATTCGCTCGCCACGTTCACGAACGGACAGCCGCGATAATCCGGCGCGCTCGCCCGCTCGACCAGATCGGTCATGGCCTGCAACAATTGCTCTTGCGGCGCGTCGGGATGCTTGGCGACGCTCGCCTCGAAGCGCGCCCGAAAGCGCTCGTCCATCCGGTTCAGATAGGCGATGGCAAGTTCATCCTTCGACGAAAACTGCCGGTACAAACTCATCTTGTTGACGCCCGCGCGCTCGACGACGGCGTCCACGCCGATCGCGCGGATACCATCGCGGTAGAACAGTTCCTGCGCCGCGTCGAGCAGTTGCTCCTGCGCGGTGGCGCCGTCGGTGTGCCGGCGCGGCGCTTTGGCTGCGTCGTCTCCAACCCGTGCTCGTGCCAATTCGGATCCTTCGATATTGCGTGGAATAGTTGACATGTTACCGACCGGTAACTAAGATCGCAACACCTTATGTGACCGAGCAGTCACGAGTACAGAAAACATGACAAAGATGGAGCAGCGATGAACTGGGCAGCGAGAGCGTTGAAGGGCCGGGTACATTACGGATGGATCTCGGTCGGCGTGGTGTTCTTCGTGCTGCTGGCCGCCGCCGGCACGCGGGCGACGCCGAGCGTGATGATGTTGCCGCTCGAACAGCAGTTCGGCTGGAGCCGCGCGACCATTTCGCTCGCGATATCCGTGAATCTCGCGCTCTACGGACTAACCGGACCGTTCGCCGCCGCCGCGATGCAGCGTTTCGGCGTCCGTCCGACCGTGCTCATTGCGCTCGCGACGCTCGCGAGCGGCGTCGCGTTGTCGTCGCTGATGACCGCGCCGTGGCAGATGGTGCTGATCTGGGGCGTGATGGTCGGCGGTGCGACGGGCGTGGCCGCGCTGACGTTGTCGGCGACGGTCGTGAATCGCTGGTTCACGACGCATCGCGGCCTCGCGATGGGCATTCTCACGGCCAGTTCCGCCACCGGCCAGCTTGTGTTTTTGCCGCTGCTGGCGTCGGTCGCGCAGCATTTCGGCTGGAAGCCGGTTGTGTTTATCGTCGCGGCGGCGTCGGTGATCGTCTTGCCGCTGGTGGCGTGGCTGTTGCCGGAACGCCCGTCCGATTTGAGCCTGCGTCCGTTCGGCGAACCCGCCGACGCCCCGATCGCGCCGCCCGCCGCGCCGAAAAATCCCATCAAGCTCGCCTTCTCGACGCTCGGCAGCGCGAGCCGCACGCGCGATTTCTGGCTGCTGTTCGCGAGTTTCTTCATTTGCGGCGCGAGCACGAACGGCTATGTCGGCACGCATTTGATCGCCATGTGCGCCGATTACGGCATGACGGAAGTGCAGGGCGCATCGCTGCTGGCGGCCATGGGCATCTTCGATCTGTTCGGCACCACGCTGTCCGGCTGGCTGTCGGACCGCTTCAACAGCCGCGTGCTGCTGTTCTGGTACTACGGACTGCGCGGCCTTTCGCTGATGTATCTGCCGCACGCGTTCGGGATCGACTTTTTCGGCTTGCCGATCTTCGCCGTGTTCTACGGCCTCGACTGGATCGCGACCGTGCCGCCCACCGTGCGCCTTGCCACCGACGTCTACGGCAAGGAATCCGCGCCGATCGTGTTCGGCTGGGTGGTCGCGGGGCACCAGCTCGGCGCGGCGTTCGCGGCGCTCGGCGCGGGCATGTTGCGCGCGAGCCTCGGCACTTACACCGTCGCGACGATGATCTCCGGCGGTCTGTGCCTCGTCGCCGCCGTGCTGGTTTTGCGCATCAACCGCCCGGTGCGCGCGGCCGGCGCGATCGCAACCTGATCGATTGCTGCCCGCCGACGCATCTGCAACCCCGCGCGACCTTGGTTATCCTTGAGGGCGTCCAACGTCCACTCATAACCGGGGATCACACATGAACATGAAGAAAGCGCCGACCGAAGTCGATATCCACGAACTCCTGGCCGGCCGCTGGAGCCCGCGCGCCTATTCCGACAAACCGGTCGCGCGCGAGCAGTTGCACCAGATGCTGGAAGCCGCGCGCTGGGCGCCTTCGTCGTCTAACTTGCAGCCGTGGCGCTTCCTGACTTTCGACCGCTTCCACGACGAGGCCGCGTTCAAGCGCGCGTTTGCCACGCTCGTGCCGTTCAATCAGAGCTGGAATGCGCCGGTGCCGCTGCTGATCTGCGTGACGGCGCAAACCGTGACCGCGAAAGGCGACGTGAACCGCGCCGCGCCCTACGACACCGGCGCGGCCGCGATGGCGCTGATTCTCCAGGCGCACGCGCTCGGCCTCGCGGCGCACGAAATGGGCGGCTTCGACGCGAAAGGATTCCGCGAAGCGTTCGCCGTGCCCGATGATGTCGACGTGATCGCGATGATCTCGATCGGTCATCATGGAGACGCCGCCACGCTATCCGACGCCCTGCGCGAGCGCGAAAGCGCGCCGCGCGCGCGGGTGGCGCTCGGCGAGATCGCGTTCGACGGCGCGTGGGGCAAGGCGTTCAAATAACGCGTCGGGTTTAAAGAGGAACGCGGCCCGGAACGAAAAACCGGGCCGCGTTTTTCATTCGTCCGCCACCGACGACAAAGGCCGCGCTACCTCTTCGAGCGATTTCCGCTCCGCCGCCACGCCCCATATTCCGGCCACGACCGCCGCGAGAATCATCAGCGCCGAGCCGAGCAAGTAGCCGCCGAAAACGGCGCCGCGCGAGTGCGTGTCGATCAGCTTGCCGAACAGCGCCGGGCCGATCACGCCGCCGAGCGCCGTGCCGAACGCATAGAACACGGCAATCGCGAGCGCGCGGATTTCGAGCGGAAAGGTCTCGCTGACCGTCAGATACGCCGAACTCGCCGCCGACGACGCGAAGAAGAAGATCACCATCCACGAGATAGTTTGCGTGGTTGTCGTGAGCAAGCCCTGTTCGAACAGATAACCGCTGATGGTGAGGAGCACGCCCGAGATCGCGTAGGTGAACGCGATCATCTTGCGGCGGCCGATCACGTCGAATAGTTTGCCGAGCAGGATCGGGCCGAGAAAATTCCCCGCCGCGAACGGCAGCACGTACCAGCCGATCCGGTCGCCCGGCACGCCGTAGAAATCGGTCAGGACGAGCGCGTAGGTGAAAAATATCGCGTTGTAGAAGAACGCCTGCGCGGTCATCAACGTCAGACCGACGAGCGAGCGCTGCCGGTGCGCGTTGAAGAGCGTCTCGACAACCTCGCCGATCCGCGTGTGTTCACGCGCGTGCAGACGCAGCGGCTTGATCGGCGTATCGGGAATCGCGACGCCGTGCGCGCGGAATTGCGCCTCGATATCCTCGACAATCCGTCGCGCCTCGTTTTCCCGGTTGTGCGTGACGAGCCAGCGCGGACTCTCCGGCACCCACATGCGCATCAGCAGAATGGTCAGCCCAAGCACCGCGCCGATCAGAAAACACGCGCGCCAGCCGTAATCCGGCGGCAAAAGCGCGGGATCGAGCAGGACGAGCGACCCTGCCGCGCCGATTCCCGCGCCGATCCAGAATGTCCCGTTGATCGCCAGATCGGTCCAGCCGCGCACGCGCGCGGGCGTGAATTCCTGGATGGTCGAGTTGATCGCCGTGTATTCGCCGCCGATTCCCGCGCCGGTCAGGAAGCGAAACAGCACGAATGTCGCGAGATTCCACGAGAAAGCCGTTGCCGCCGTGGCCGCGACGTACAGAAAGAGCGTGATGAAAAAGAGCTTCCGGCGGCCAAGCCGGTCGGTGAGCCAGCCGAATCCGAGCGCGCCGATCACCGCGCCCGCGATATACGCGCTGCCCGCAATGCCGACATCCGCGTTCGAGAACTTCAGCACATGGCTCGTTTTCAGCGCGCTCGCCACGGCGCCTGCGAGCGTGACTTCCAGCCCGTCGAGCAGCCACGTAATCCCGAGCGCGAGCACGATCAGCATGTGAAAGCGGCCCCAGGGCAGACGGTCGAGCCGTCCGGGCAAATCCGTTTCGATGATCGCGGATTTTCCGTGCGCGTCGTGAATCAAGGGTTTTTTGCTTTCTTCGGTCGATGAGTTCATTGATGAGTTGCTCGTTTTCGCCGTTGCTTTAATCTAGTGGGTTGCGGTGGAAACGGGCGCTCGCTCAAGGCCCGGACGAGCATGTGAAGCAACACCGAAAGTACAAATTACCGGCTTTGGACGCAATTTCCATTCCGGCGCGACGGATCGAGCGCGCCGGTTGTAGCGTTAGCCGGATCGTGATAAAAATTCGCTCCACTTTTGTTTGTGGGATGACTCAAGTCATTCCGCCAGGCCCATGACTTATTGTGCGATCGACTTCGGCACGTCAAATTCAGCTGTCGCATTGCCCGACGGAGCGTCCATCCGGCTGGCTCCGGTCGAAGGCACTGCTGTCACGCTGCCCACCGCCGTTTTCTTCAACACAGACGAAGACAACCAGGCCTACGGCCGCGCGGCGCTCGAGGCTTATATCGACGGTTTCGACGGCCGCCTGATGCGCTCGATGAAGAGCATTCTCGGCTCGCCGCTCGCCGAAAACAGTACGGACCTCGGCGATGGATCGGCGATCAAATACACCGACGTCATCACGCTTTTCCTTCAGCATCTGAAGCAAAAGGCGCAAGCATGCACGAGCACGCCGATCACGCGCGCCGTGCTCGGCCGCCCGGTTTTTTTCGTCGACGACGACCCGCGCGCCGACCGTCTCGCGCAAAATCAGCTGCAAGCCGCGGCCGAAGCGGTCGGCCTCGCGGACATCCACTTCCAGTACGAACCGATCGCCGCCGCATTCGACTACGAAGCGCGCCTGACCGAAGAACGTCTCGTGCTGGTCGCCGATATCGGCGGCGGCACGTCGGACTTTTCGCTCGTGCGCGTCGGCCCGGACCGCGCGCGCAACCTGGACCGCAAAAGCGACGTGCTCGCGCACCACGGCGTGCATGTGGCGGGAACGGACTTCGACCGCCGCGTCGAACTCGCGACTGTCCTGCGCGAACTCGGCTACCAAACACATAGCCCGGACGGACGCGAAGTGCCGAACCGCGTGTATTTCGATCTCGCGACCTGGCATCTGATCAACACCGTCTACGCGCCAAAACGCAGCGGCGAATTGCAACTGATGCGCCATCTCTATACCGACACGCGTCACCACGACCGGCTGATGCGCGTGATCGACCGGCGACTCGGGCATGCGCTTACGGGCCACGCGGAAGCGGCGAAGATCGACGTGGCGGCGGGCGGGACGACTTCCATCGACATGGAAGAGGTCGAGGAAGCGTTGCATATCGGCTTCGACGAAGCGCAATTGATCGAGGCGGGGCGCGACGAAACGCGGCGCATCGTGGAAGCGGCGACGGAAACCGTGCGGCGCGCGGGCATCGCTACCGCCGACGTCGGCGCGGTCTATTTCACGGGTGGATCGACGGGACTCGGTTTTCTATCGCAATCGCTCGCGGCGGCATTTCCGGACGCTGAGGCCGTTTTCGGCGATCGTCTTGCGAGTGTCGCGACTGGATTAGGTATTTATGCGCGTCGCGTATTTGACTGATTTTAACTAATGCTTGTCGGGAACAATCACGCGTAATCGCGGATTAATCCCGGATAACAAAAAACCCCGCCGAGGCGGGGTTTTTTGTGTGCAACTCAGTGCGCAACTCAAGCAGCCTTAGGCCGGCTTGATGTTCGCAGCTTGCTTGCCCTTCGGGCCGGTCTTCACTTCGAAGGTAACCTTTTGGTTTTCCTGAAGCGTCTTGAATCCTTCCACGCGAATTTCCGAGAAATGGGCGAACAGATCTTCGCCGCCGCCGTCCGGCGTGATGAAGCCAAAGCCCTTTGCGTCATTGAACCACTTGACGGTACCGGTTTCCATGTTACTTGTTCCTAAAGATGTTGAATAAGGCCGGAGCCTGGTTGTGCATGAAAATCAAGGAAGGGGCAATGGGACCAACCGGAGTACCGTGATGGGCGAACTACGAAAGACCAATTCACTCGCCACTTGAAATCCTGCAAGAAGCTTTATACGGCGAATCAAACTGGAGGTCAAATAATATCCGACCGTGCTGAAGGGCTTTTTGAGATTCATCGACGGAACGAGAAGTGCTTGCTTACGAAGCTTGCATTTTTGGTGGTTTTTTCGTAGGCGCGGCGCATTTTTTGCGTTCTGCCGAACGTTGTCGACTGCAATCTGCGGGTGCAACCGGTAAACTACGCGCTTTCCGCCGGGTTGCACCAAAACGATGCGAACGCGTCGGATGCAGGGTTGGCGGGCGTTTGCGGCCTTCGCAAAGGCCGCTCCTCGACCTTCACACCTGCTTTACGAGATACAGGAGATTGTGTGAAAAGTTCTATACAACGGAACATCGGGCCCATTCCGCTCATGCTGACCGGCCTCGGATCGATCATCGGCTCGGGCTGGCTGTTCGGCGCATGGAAGGCCGCGAAAATCGCCGGGCCTGCCGCGATTGTCGCGTGGGTGATCGGCGCGCTCGTTATTCTGGCAATCGCGCTCGCCTACGCCGAACTCGGCGCGATGTTTCCGGAGTCGGGCGGCATGGTGCGCTATGCGCGCTATTCGCACGGCGCGCTAGTCGGATTCATCAGCGCATGGGCAAACTGGATTGCAATTGTTTCTGTGATTCCGATCGAAGCCGAAGCCTCCATTCAATATATGAGCACCTGGCCGTATGAATGGGCGCATTCGTTATTCATCAATGGATCGCTGACTCCACCAGGGCTGATTCTCTCCGCTTTGCTGGTGATTGTTTATTTCATGTTGAATTACTGGGGCGTAAAACTTTTCGCTCGCGCTAATTCCGCCATTACCGTCTTCAAGTTCCTGATTCCCGGCGCGACCATTCTCGGTTTGATGCTGACCGGATTTCATTCGGAGAACTTCGGGACGACTTCGAGCTTCGCGCCTTACGGATGGTCGGCGGTGCTGACCGCCGTCGCGACGAGCGGGATCGTGTTCAGTTTCAACGGCTTCCAGAGTCCGGTGAACCTCGCCGGCGAGGCGCGCAATCCGTCGAAAAGCGTGCCATTCGCCGTGGTCGGCTCGATCCTGCTGGCGCTCGTGATCTACGTTTTGTTGCAGATCGCGTATATCGGCGCGGTGAGTCCGGGCGACGTGATGAAGGGCTGGAGCCATTTCAATTTCGCGTCGCCGTTCGCGGAACTGGCGCTCGCGTTGAATCTGAACTGGCTCGCGATCCTGCTTTACGTCGATGCATTCGTGAGCCCGAGCGGCACCGGCACGACCTACATGGCGACCACGTCGCGGATGATCTACGCGATGGAGCGCAACAACACGCTGCCGGAAATTTTTGGCCGCGTGCATCCGTTCTACGGCGTGCCGCGTCCGGCGATGTGGTTCAACCTGATCGTCGCGTTTATCTTCATGTTCTTTTTCCGCGGCTGGAGTTCGCTTGCCGCCGTGATTTCGGTCGCGACCGTGATCTCTTATCTGACCGGTCCGGTCAGCCTGATGGCGCTGCGCCGTTCGGCGCGTGAGTTGCATCGGCCGCTCACGATTCCGGGCATGGGCGTGATCGCGCCGTTCGCATTCGTGTGCGCGTCGCTCGTGCTGTACTGGGCGAAGTGGCCGCTGACGGGCGAGATCATTCTGTTGATGGTCGTCGCATTGCCGGTGTACTTCTACTATCAGGGCAAGACGGGCTTCGACGGCTGGGGCCGCGACCTCAAGGCCGCGTGGTGGCTGATCGCCTATTTGCCGACGATGGCCGTGATGTCGCTCATCGGCAGCAAGGAATTCGGCGGACGCGGCGTGTTGCCGTATGGCTGGGACATGCTGGTCGTGGCGGCGTTTGCGCTCGTGTTCTATTACTGGGGCGTGCACACCGGTTATCACACGCAATATCTGGATGAGCGCGAAAGCCACGACGATATCGCGGAGAACGTCGGCGCCTGATTATTGGCGTTCGATCGCAGTCGTTAAAAAAGCCCTGACGTGTCAGGGCTTTTTTCATTGGGGTCTTGAGAGCCGCGCGTCAATTGAAGACGTAATTGGTCATCGCGAGCGATTTCTGGAACGTGCCGAGCGATTGAATGCCGAGCTTGAAATCGTCGTCGGCGGCGCCGAGCGCGCTGAAAACCGGCAGCAGATGTTCGTCGGTCGGATGCATCAGCACGGCGTGCGGCGCGCGTCGGCGGTAATCAAGCAATGCGTCGATATCGCGGTTGAGCAGCCGTTCCTCGAACCAGCCGGTGAATTCCGATACGCGTGGATCCGCATCTTCCGGACGCGCGCTGAAATCGGCGGCGCGCAGGTTATGCGTGATCTGCCCCGAACCGACGATCAACACGCCGTCCTCGCGCAACGACCGTAACGCCCGCCCGACGCGGAAGTGATGCGCCGGGTCGAGATGCGGCTGGATCGACACTTGCGCGACCGGCACGTCGGCGTCGGGAAACATCAGCAGCAACGGCACCCACGCGCCGTGATCGAGACCGTAATCGGCGGTCGTCGCGGCAATTCCGCTCGCGCCGATTAGCGCGGCGGCCTCTGCACCGAGTTCCGGCGCACCCGGCGCGGGATAGCGCAGTTCGTAGAGCGCGCGCGGAAAACCGTAGAAATCGTGGATGGTCTCGGGCTGGGCGGCAATGCTCGCGGCAGGCTGGGCCGTCGCCCAATGCGCGGATAACACGAGGATCGCGCGCGGACGCGGCAGCGTCGCCGCCAGATTGGCGAATTCGCCGGAAGGCATCGACGGGTCGATCGGCAGCGTCGGCGCGCCGTGGGAAATGAAAACGCTGGGAAGAGCGGTCATGGCAGCATCTCGAAAAGAGTTGCTCACACTATATGACTTGCCGCGAGGTTGATAAACAAGCGCGGTGGCAATGAATTATGTCGCGGGTGTTGTTAATGGCCGAGCTTATTCGCTCTCGCTGCGAATCCCGCGCCAGGCCTGTGCGAGCGGCGTTCCGAACGCGAAAAGGTCGATCACGCGTTCCACCGTTTGATCGACCATTTCGTCGATGGAAGCGGGACGGTGATAAAACGCGGGCATTGGCGGGAAAATCACGCCGCCCATTTCGGTCACAGCGGTCATGTTGCGCAGATGCGCGAGATTGAACGGCGTTTCGCGCACCATCAGGACGAGGCGGCGGCGCTCTTTGAGCACGACATCGGCGGCGCGGGTGATGAGGTTATCCGACAAACCGTGCGCGACGCTCGCCAGCGTTTTCATCGAGCACGGCGCGATGACCATGCCATCGGTCGCGAACGATCCCGACGCAATGCTCGCGCCGACATCGCGAACCTGATGCACGACGTCCGCGAGCGCGTGAACCGCGCGTTTATCGAGGTCGAGTTCGTGCTGGATATTCAGCCAGCCTGCGCTCGAAATCAGCAGATGCGTTTCGACGCCGCCCAGACGCCGCAGCGTTTCCAGCAGGCGCACGCCGTAAATCGCGCCGGTCGCCCCGGTGATGGCGACGATCAGCCGCCGGGGCAGAGGCGCGTTCACGAGGCTGGTAGCCCGAGAATCAGGCAGCGGCGAACAATTGCTGCAGTTCGCCCGATTGGTACATTTCCATCATGATGTCCGAGCCGCCGATGAACTCGCCGTTCACGTAAAGCTGCGGAATGGTCGGCCAGTTCGAGAATTCCTTGATGCCCTGGCGCACTTCTTCGTCTTCGAGCACGTTGACGGTGGCGGGCTTGTCCACGCCGCACGCCTTCAGCACCTGGATCGCGCGGCCCGAAAAACCGCACATCGGAAATTGCGCCGTGCCTTTCATGAAAAGGACGACCGGGTTTTGATCGACGATCTGCTTGATGCGTTCTTGGGTTTCCATGGCGTTCCTGCGAAGCGGTTTTGTACTGCGGGTTATGTGGAATCAGAGTGAAATGATAGCGGATTTCGCTCGCGCCAGTTTGGACGCGCCCGGCCGCCGTGCTCGTTTGGCGCGCGATTCCGGGCGGTTTCAGCCCGCGAAAATCCCGCCGCTGATCCGTTCGATGCCCGCCAGATCGAGCAATGAGCGCACGTCTGAAAAACCGCGCGCGACCAGCAGCGCGCGGACCGCTTCGGCCTGGTCGTAGCCGTGTTCCAGCCAGAGCGGCGCGTTCGGCGCGAGCAAAAACGGCGCGCTTTCGATAATCGCGCGGATCGCGGCGAGGCCGTCGGCTTCGTCGGTGAGCGCGCCGCGCGGCTCGAAGCGCAAATCGCCTTGCGACAGATGCGGATCGAGATCGGCGATATACGGCGGATTGCTCACGATCAGGTCGAAACGCAGCGAGGGATCGAGGGCTTCGGTCCAGTCGCTCTCCGCGAAAATTATTGGGCCGCCCGGGCGCGCCGCGTCGAGCAGCTTTTGGGCATTGCGCCGCGCGATATCGAGCGCGGCGGTCGAACGATCCACCGCCCAGACGCGCGCGTCGTCGCGGGCGGACGCGAGCGCCACCGCAATCGCGCCGCTGCCCGTGCCAAGATCGAGCACGCGCGCGTTCGGCGTGTTTTCGATCGCCGCGAGCCCGGTTTCCACGAGCGATTCGGTCTCTGGACGCGGGATCAGCACGTCGGGCGTTACCTCGAACGGCAGACCGAAAAACTCGCGCACGCCGACAATCTGCGCGACCGGCTCACCGCGCACGCGCCGCGCTTCGAGCGTCCGAAAGCGTTCGAGTGCTTCCGCGCCGAGCGTTTCCTGATCGCGCGTGATGAGTTCCGTGCGCCGCCAGCCGAGGACGTGCATCAGCAGAATCCGCGCTTCGAGCGCGGGCAGCGTGGAAGCGCGCAGCAAGTCGGCGGCGGTCGTCACTCGGCTTCCCCGAGCGTGGCGAGCAAATCGGCCTGATGTTCGGACACGAGCGCGCCGATCATTTCGTCGAGATCGCCGTCCATGATGTTGTCGAGCTTGTAGAGCGTCAGGTTGATCCGGTGATCGGTCATCCGGCCCTGCGGAAAATTGTAGGTGCGGATGCGTTCGGACCGGTCGCCCGAGCCGATCAGGCTCTTGCGCGTCGCCGCTTCCTTCGCGTGCTGCTCGTGATACTGCTTGTCCATGATCCGCGCGGCGAGCACCTTGAGCGCGCGATCCTTGTTCTTGTGCTGCGAGCGGTCGTCCTGGCATTCCACGACGATTCCCGTCGGCAAGTGCGTGACGCGCACGGCGGAATCGGTCTTGTTGATGTGCTGGCCGCCCGCGCCCGATGCGCGGAACGTGTCGATGCGCAGATCCGCCGGATTGATGACCACTTCGCTGATTTCGTCGGCTTCCGGCATGACCGCGACCGTGCACGCCGACGTATGGATGCGCCCCTGCGTTTCGGTGGCCGGCACGCGCTGCACGCGGTGTCCGCCCGATTCGAACTTGAGCCGCGAATACACGCCCTGGCCCGCGACCCGCACGATCACTTCCTTGAAGCCGCCAAGATCCGACACGCTTTCCGACATGGTTTCGACCTGCCAGCGGTTGCGCTCGGCGTAGCGCAGATACATGCGCAGCAAGTCGCCCGCGAACAGCGCCGATTCGTCGCCGCCCGTGCCCGCACGAATTTCGATGAAGATATTGCGCTCGTCGTTCGGGTCTTTCGGCAGCAGCATGGTTTGCAGATCGGCGGCGATTTTCGCCATCCGGGCGCGCGCCTCGCCGATTTCATCCTCGGCGAAATCGCGCATCGAGGGATCGGTCAAGAGTTCTTGCGCGGTCGCTTCGTCGTTCAGCGCCTGTCGCCAGAGCGCGTACTGTTCGACGACCGGCCCGATTTCCGCGTGCTCGCGCGTGAGCTTGCGGTACTGGTCCATGTCGTTCGTGACGTCTTCGCGACTCAGCAGATCGTTGAGTTCGACCAGCCGGGTAGCAAGCTGGTCGAGCTTGCTTTGCATGCTCGTTTTCATCGGACGGGAGTGGAGCGCGGCTCCGGAGAGAGATCAGTCGGGATGCGTCCCCCGGCACGGCCGGCGGAGCGACAGAATATAAACGGTTTCGGGCCGCTAACGGTCCGAGTCGTCCGGCGCGGGGTTGCCGTGCTTGTAGAAGCCGCCCATCAGGTCGATGAGCTGGTCGCGATTTTCACGGCTCGCGCGGTTCAGCGCGTGCGTCGGGCCGTGAATCAGCTTGTTCGTGAGCGATTGCGACAGCGCTTCGAGCACCGCCGCGGGATCGTCGCCGCGCGCAAGCGACTTGCGCGCGCGCTCGACTTCGGCGCGCCGCATCGCGTCGGCCTGCGTGTGCATGTGGCGGATGACCGGCACGATGCTGCGCGCGTCGAGCCACTGCATGAAATTCTGCACGCGCGTCTCGATGATCGCTTCGGCTTGCGCGACCGCCGCCTGGCGCGACGCGTTGCCTTCGCGGACGATCGAGCCCAAGTCGTCGACGGTATAGAGGAACACGTCCTGCAGATTACCGACTTCCGGTTCGATATCGCGCGGCACGGCCAGGTCGACCATGAAAATCGGCCGGTGACGGCGCGCACGCACCGCGCGTTCGACCGCGCCGAGGCCGATGATCGGCAACGTGGACGCCGTGCACGACACGATGATGTCGAACTCGTGCATTCGCGCCGGCAATTCCGACAGCGGAATGGCGCGGCCCTGAAAGCGCTCGGCGAGTTTTTCGCCGCGCTCGGCCGTGCGATTCGCGACCACGAGTTCACGCGGTTTTTGCGCGGCAAAATGGGTGGCGCACAACTCGATCATCTCGCCCGCGCCGATGAACAGCACGCGCTGGCTCGAAATGTTCTCGAAGATACGCTGCGCGAGACGCACGGCGGCGGCGGCCATCGAAACCGACTGCGCGCCGATTTCGGTAGTCGTGCGCACTTCCTTCGCGACCGCGAACGTGCGCTGGAACAACTGGTTCAGATAAGTGCCGAGCGCGCCCGCTTCCGTGGCCGTGCGCACGGCGTCCTTCATCTGGCCGACGATCTGCGTTTCGCCGAGCACCATCGAGTCAAGACCCGACGCCACGCGAAACGCGTGACGCACCGCTTCCGACTGCGGCAGCGCGTAGACGTGCGGCGCGAGTTCGGACACCGGCAGATTGTGATATTGCGAGAGCCAGTGGACGGAGGCGTCGCGGGCGGCTTTGTCGTCGGTGGCGCAGTAGAGCTCGGTGCGATTGCACGTCGAGAGGATGGCCGCTTCGGGCGAAACCTTCGCGAGCGGGCCGAGCCAGATGTCTTTCAGTGCGCCGAGCGCGGGTTTGATCTGTTCGAGCGGAAACGCCACGCGTTCGCGAAGGGCGACAGGCGCAGTGTGGTGATTGATTCCGATCGTGAGGAGCTGCATGTATTGGGCCTAAGCTGATGGCCTTGGAGATAGCCCGATATTATAGCGTTTCCGGGATTTCTACAGTTATGAGCGTCATAACGCGCCTCAACAGTGGCGCACGCGGCGTTTCTGGCCGTTTTGTTCATAGCAAAGCGGTGTGCTCGCTTGGCGGGTGCGAAACGGGGCGGCAAGCGCCGCGACGCCATGACGCGCCCGGACGCCGGCTTGCCTTCGCCCATCCGGCCCCCTAAACTCGGGCGCTGCCGCACGCCCCGCCTGCTACCTTCTGTAAAACGAGATCGACGATGATATTTGAACCCGCCACGCCGGTCCCTCTTTGCGATAACCGCCGGAGCGCTCGCTGATGGGCTGGCCCGGCATGATTTTCCTGGGCGCGGTGATCGGCTGGGCGGGTTGGTGGCTGAATCCGCTGCGCCGCGCGAATCGAGGCCGGCGAACATCAGGCGCCGTTTGGATGGCGATCGGCGCGGGCGTGATCGCGGCGGTGGTGGCGCGGATGCTCGGCAATATCGTCGGCGTTTATCACGATGGCGATACGCTCGAATGGCTCGCGTGCGCGCTTTTCGCGCTGCTGGCCGTGACCGTGACGGTTAGCGCAACGGCGCGCCGCTAAATTCCACGCGCGGGGCGGGCCGTCCACGAGAAAGGCCGACGCCCGGCGCGCACTTACAAGACCCACGAGGTGACTCCATGAACGACCGAACCAATGTCCCCGATACCGCGACGTTCCGCGAACGCATCGAATTGCTGCGCGGCGAAATGGCGCGCGAGGCGCTCGCCGCCGTGCTGATTCCATCGGCGGATCCGCATCTTTCGGAATATCTGCCCGAGCGCTGGCAGGGCCGCCAGTGGTTGTCGGGCTTCACCGGCTCGGTCGGCACGCTGGTCGTCACCGCGAACTTCGCCGGGCTGTGGGTCGATAGTCGCTACTGGACGCAGGCCGAAGCGCAACTCGCCGGCACCGGCATCGCGCTGATGAAGATGATGGGCGGCCAGCAGACCGCGCCGCACGTCGAATGGCTCGCGCAAAACGTGCCGTCGGGCGCGACGGTCGCCGTGGACGGCGCGGTGCTCGGCGTTGCGGCGGCGCGCGCGCTGGCCGATGCGCTGACGGCGCGCGGTATCGTGTTGCGCACGGATCTGGATTTGCTCGACGCCGTCTGGCCCGCGCGGCCGGGACTGCCCGGCGCCGAAGTCTACGAACACGCCGCGCCGCACGCGAGCGTGTCGCGCGCGGACAAGCTCGCCGCGATCCGCCGCGCGATGCAGGAAAAGGGCGCGCAATGGCATTTCATCTCCACACTCGACGACCTCGCGTGGGCGTTCAACCTGCGCGGCGCGGACGTGAGCTACAACCCGGTGTTCGTCGCGCACGCGCTGATCGGCCTTGATGACGCTGCGCTCTACGTGGCGGGCGGCAAGGTGAGCGCGGCGCTCGAAGCCTCGCTGCGGAAAGACGGCGTGCGCGTCGAGCCTTATGCGCAAACGGCCAGCGCGCTCGCCGCATTGCCCGCCGATGCAACTTTGCTCGTCGATCCGCGCCGGATCACGTTCGGTCTGCTCGAAAAAGTGCCGTCGGGCGTGAGGATCGTGGAGTCGGTGAATCCAAGCACGTTCGCCAAATCGCGCAAAACCGCCGACGAAGCCGCCCACATTCGCGCGACGATGGAGCAGGACGGCGCGGCGCTGGCCGAATTCTTCGCGTGGTTCGAAGCGGCGCTGGGCCGCGAAACCATCACGGAATTGAGCATCGACGAGAAGTTGACCGCCGCGCGCGCCCGCCGGCCGGGCTTCAAGACGCTGAGTTTCGCGACCATCGCCGGTTTCAACGCGAACGGCGCGATGCCGCATTACCGCGCGACCGACGCGTCGCATTCGGTGATCGAAGGCAATGGGCTCTTGCTGATCGATTCGGGCGGGCAGTACGTGAGCGGCACGACCGATATCACGCGCGTCGTGCCGATCGGCGAGATCGACGCCGCGCACAAGCGCGATTTTACGGTCGTGCTGAAAGGCACGATGGCGTTGTCGCGCGCGCGGTTTCCACGCGGCATCCGTTCGCCGATGCTCGATTCCATTGCCCGCGCGCCGATCTGGGAAGCGGGCGCGGACTACGGGCACGGCACGGGCCACGGCGTCGGCTATTTCCTGAACGTGCACGAAGGCCCGCAGGTGATCTCGCACTACGCGCCCGCCGAGCCGTGGACGGCGATGGAAGAGGGCATGATCACCTCCATCGAGCCGGGTATTTACCGGCCGGGCAAGTGGGGCATCCGCATTGAAAATCTGGTGATGAACGTGGCGTCGGAGAAAACCGAGTTCGGCGATTTCCTCGAATTCGAGACGCTGACACTCTGCCCGATCGACACGCGCTGTATCGATCTCGCGCTCCTGCGCGACGACGAGCGCGCGTGGCTCAACGCATATCACGCGACCGTGTGGACGCGCGTGTCGCCGCACGTTTCGGGCGATGCCAAAAAGTGGCTCGAAACCCGCACGCAGCCTGTCTAATCAGATAGCGCTAACTCAGCGCGCCGCCGCCGGTCCCATCTGCTCGCCGATCACCCGGCACGCCTCGCGCAGCGGCGCGACGTAGGTGTCGAGCGGCGTCGCGCTTTTCCTGAACAGCGGAATGCTGATGCTCACGCACGCGAGCGGCCGGCCGTTCGCGTCCAGAATCGCGCTGCCGTAGCAAAAAATCTGCGCTTCGTTTTCCTCGCGATCTTCCGCATAGCCGCGCTCGGCGGTCGCGTCGAGTTCGACGTCGAGCGCGGGGCGATCGGTGATCGTGGTCGGCGTGAAGCGTTCCATCTTGACGTTGTCGAGGAGCGCGTCACGCTCGGCGCGTCCGAGCGTCGAGAGATACGCCTTGCCGACCGAACTCGAATAAAGCGTGACGCGCGTGCCGATCCGCGACGCCATCCGCACCGCGTGGGGACTTTCGAGTTTCTCGATGTACACCATGTCCGGCCCGCTTTTCACCGCCAGATGCACCGTTTCCTGCGTGGCGTCGCGCAGAACGTGCAGCGCATCGGCGGCGGCGACGCGCAAGTCCGAGCGCTCCCAGCTTCGGCTCGCGAGCGTCAGCAAGCGGGTTCCAAGCGAAAACGTGTTGCCGCGCGCCGTCTCCACCACCAGCCCTTCCGCGATCAGCGCGCCGACGATCCGGTACACGGTCGGTCGTGGATAACCGCACGCGGCGGCGAGTTGCGGAATGGATGGCGGTTCGGCCGCATCGGCGATGAGTTGGAGCACCGCCATGAATTTCGAGAAGGCGGCCGTGCCGGAGGCTTTGGCGGTGTCGGATTGCATCACGTGTCTGGCAGATAAGCGCGGTTGGGCGCGAACAGGCGGCGCGGGGCCACGATTATATCGACGCGGCCTGGCGCGTCTTTGGAAGCACCGTGTCAGGCCGCGCGAAGCCCGCGTCGCGAGTCACGCGGAGTGACGAATCGAGCCGCGCGCGCCTCACGCGGTCAAATATCCGCCATCGACCGGCACGATTGCGCCGGTCATGAACGCCGCCGCGGGCGACGCCAGGAACGCGACGACCTGCGCGACATCGCCGGGCGTGCCCCAGCGCTTCATCGGCGTGCGGTCGAGGATAGGTTGCGAGCGCGCGGCGTCGTCCTGAAGCGCTTGAGTCAGCGGCGTCGCGATCCAGCCCGGCGCCACCGCGTTCACCCGGATGCCGTCGGCCGCGTAGGCAATCGCGAGCGATTTCGTCAGTTGCGCAATGCCGCCCTTGCTCGCGCTGTACGCCGGCACGAGGCCGCCGCCGAAAAAGCTCAGCATCGACGCCGTGTTGACGATCGCGCCGCCCGTTGCCTTCAGCCGCTCGCGCGCCGCCGCGCACACCCGCATCGTGCCGCTCAGGTTCACGGCGATCACGCGCTCGAACACGTCGATCTCGTGCTCCTCGCCGCGCCGGATCATGCCCGCGCAGTTGACGAGCACGTCGAGCAAAGGCAGGTCGGCGAGCAACGCGGCGACGCTCGCGTCATCGCTGACATCGAGCGGCGCAATTTCAATCGTGCCGCCAAGCGCGTCGCGCTGGGCATCGGTCGGCGCGATGCCCGCCGCGATCACGCGCGCGCCGAGCGAGGCGAACTGCTGCGCGATGCCCGCGCCGATGCCCTGCGTGCCGCCCGTCACGAGCACGATCTTGCCGCCGAACAAGTCTTTCTGGAAAGTCATGAGAAGTGCCGGGTTAGGTGGCCGGAACCGTCGCGACGCTCGCTTCCGAATCCTGGATCGGCGTGCGCACGACGAACATATAAACCAGCGCCGCCGCGAACGCGACGCCCGCGCTGATCAGGAACGCGTTGACGAACGAATGCGTCCGGTCGACCACGAGCCCCGTCACGAACGGCGCGAACGATCCGCCGAAGTAGCCGCCGAAATTCTGGATGCTCCCGAGCGACGCCACCATGTGGCGCGGCGCAGCCACGCTGACGAGCGCCCACGCAGCGCCGCTCGCCATGTTCACGAAGAACATCGCCGCCGACAGATACGTGATCGCGAGCGTGAGATTCGGCGTGAATGCAGCCGGCACGGTGAAAAGCGCCGCGCCGATCAGCCCGGTGCAGATCGGCCATTTGCGGCTGCGGATGGGCGCGACGCCGCGCTTCATCAGGCCATCGGCGATAAAACCGCTCGACAGCATGCCGAGCGTGCCGAAGAGGTAGGGAATCGACACGATCCAGCCGGTTTTCGCGATGGTCAAATGGCGTTCGTGTTCGAGGTACGCGGGCAGCCACGTCAGATACAGCCACACCATGTAGATCACGCCCATGAAGCCGAAAATCATGCCCCAGGTGGTGGATTTGCCGAACAGGCCGCGCCATTCCGCGAACGTCATGCGACGCTCGGCGCGTTGCTGCGGCTCGTCCTCGGTCAGATGCACGATTTCCTGCGGCTCCAGCGCGATATCGGCGCGGTTCCGGTACACGATGTACCAGCCGACCGCCACCGCGATCCCCAGCACGCCCATGATGACGAACATGTAGCGCCAGCCGAATACGAGCAGCAGCACGGTGAGGATCGGCGGCGCGAGGGCCGGGCCGATGGTGGATGACGTCACGAAAATGCCGGTCGGCTTGCCGCGTTCGCGCAGCGCGAACCATTCGCTAACCACTTTCGCGCCCGCCGGGAACTGCGGCGCTTCGCCGATCCCGAGCGCAATCCGCGCGAACAGGAACTGCTGGAGCGTCGTGACGAGCCCGCCGAACAACTGCGCGACCGACCAGACGAACATGCCGAGGCCGAGCATGATGCGCGCGCCGAAGCGGTCGAGCATCACGCCGATAGGCAATTGCGAGAACGCATAGGAAAACGAAAACGCGGACAGCAGCAAACCCATTTGCGACGCCGACAGTCCGAGTTCCTGACTGACCGAATGATTCGCGATGGACAGCGTGCTGCGGTCGAGATAATTCACGATGCCCGCGAGCGTGAGAAAGGTGAGCGCAACCCATTGAATGCGCTTCAAGCGGGGTGATTTGGCCTGCATGGTGTCTCCTCCGGTGCTCTTTTGAGTCTGAATGAAGGTTTTTGTGGTGAAGCGGCTGAGTTCGGGCGTTGTCCCTAGCGAATGAATTGATCGGCGTAATCGGCGCCGAGGCCGACGGCTTCGAAATGCTTGCGGCACATGTCCACTTTCGTGAAGACGTCCTCGTAGCCGGTGTAATTGCCTTGCGGATCGCAATAGAACATCACGCCGTTGACCTGGAAATACGTGATCATTTCCTCGACGTCTTCCGGCACGTACAGCGTATGCGTTTCGCCGGGCGGCTCGAACACGTAGCTGCCCTCGGTCGCGATCCAGTCATGCTCCAGATAGCGCCAGCGTCCCTTGAGCACCATGCCGTGCACGGCTTGCGGATGTCGATGTCGACTCAACACGCCGGATTTCCGCACTCTCAGCAGATTCATCCAGTAGCCGGTGGAAACGTTCAGACACAGCGGCCGGAACCAGACGTTTTCGGCTTGCGGGACCCACAGGCGCTCGTCTTTCGGGATCGCCGATTCAACGACGATTTCCTTGAGCGCATCCGCAGGTTGGGGAAGTTGATACGGCGTCATCGCGTCCGCCGCAGCTTGGGGGGCTGCCATCGAGTCGTCTCCTGTCCATAATGTGGATCGATGAATCAGATTATGGACATATGCTCTGCCTGGAAGGCAGGGAGTGTCAAGCCGACGATGTTGTGCAGTGCATCACTTGTGGAGCAGGTTGAGCAGCGCGCCGCCGATATTCTTGACTGTTTCGCCCGCGCCTTGCGCCACGCCTTCGGCGCTGACGCCGAGCGCTTTCGCGAAGCCGGTGGCGAGTTTCTTCGACATGCTTTCGTGCAGCGAGAACTTCGGATCGTTCAGATTGCCGTCCAGCGTGAAGTCGAGTTTGATCTCGTTCTGCCGGTCTTTCAGCGCGGCGATCGCGGCGCGGGTTGGGATCGAAAGGAAAGTGTCGAGCGGATTGCCGTTGTCGCTGAGTTGCAGATGGTCGATGGTCACGGAACCGGGCGCGTGGATGTGCGAGTTGCGCACGGTCGCGTCGAGCGTCAGGTCGAGCGTGCCGCCCGCCACCAGTGATTTCGCGCCCGCCTTCTTCAGGAAATACGGGTCGATGGTGACGAGGTCCACGCTGCGCAGGGTCGTGCGCGTCTGCGAATCTTTCGTGGCGATGGTCATCCAGCCGCCGAACGAAACTGCGCCGGTGTGCGACGGGCCCTTGATCGAACCGTTCATCGAAAGTTGCGTGGGTTCGTCGAGCGCGGGCAGGTGAAGATGGTCGATGGTGGCGCGCGCGTCGGTAATCAGGACGCGGAACGGCGGCGTCTGCACGGATTGATCGAAGAACTCCATCGTGCCGCGTTCGAACGAAACGTGATCGATGCGCTTTTCCTCCTTCGCGTGCTGGTCTGCCACGTCGCCGGGCTTGGCGTCCGCTTTGCTCGCGGATTCCTTGAGCGTGGGAAGAAGACTGACGCGCCCGTCGGCGGAACGCGAAACCGAAAGGTAAAAACCGTCGACGGTCACGTTGCGCACATGCACGCGATTCGCGAACAGCGCGCGCATGTCGAGATCCAGCGCGATGCGCTCGGCGCGCAGCGCGTCGGCGGTCGGCCAGCCGGCAGGCCCGCGCAGACGCACGCGCGAGAGCGTGATGCGCGAAAAACCCACCTCGATTTGTTCCGCCGAGCCGAGCGGCCCGAGCGTTTCCAGCACACGCTCTTTCATCGCGTGGACGACGAACAGCCATCCGCCGATCACGACGATCGCCGCCGCAGCAGCAATCCCGCCCAGCCACAAGCCAACCCGCCGCCCCTTCGTTTCCGCCATTCGGAAAGTCTCCTCGCCAGCGCCGCCAAATGCTTCACATCGTCGTGTGATTCAGGGTGCGCGGTCCGTGCGCCCCGACACGCGGGGCGCTGCTTTTCCCGGATGGCGCACCGGATGTCCGCGAATCCTTACCGGGCGATCGGCTTGTAGCGCAGACGCTTCGGCTTCGCGGCTTCCTCGCCGAGACGGTTACGCTTGTCGGCCTCGTATTCCTGATAATTACCGTCGAAGAACGTCACTTGCGAATCGCCTTCGAACGCGATGATGTGCGTGGCGATCCGGTCGAGGAACCAGCGATCGTGCGAGATCACCATGACCGAGCCGGCGAATTCGAGCAGCGCGTCTTCGAGCGCGCGCAGCGTTTCGACGTCGAGATCGTTCGACGGTTCGTCCAGCAGCAGCACGTTGCCGCCGGAAATCAGCGTCTTCGCCAGATGCAGACGGCCGCGCTCGCCGCCCGACAGTGAGCCGACTAGCTTTTGCTGGTCGCCGCCCTTGAAGTTGAAGCGGCCGATATACGCCCGCGACGGCGTTTCGTACTTGCCGACGGTGAGCACGTCCGCGCCGCCCGAGATTTCCTCGAACACGTTCTTCGTGCCGTCGAGCGAATCGCGGCTTTGATCGACGTAGGCGAGCTTTACGGTCGGGCCGGTGACGATCTCGCCCGAATCCGGCTGCTCCTTGCCCGTCAGCATGCGGAACAGCGTGGATTTACCCGCGCCGTTCGGCCCGATGATCCCGACGATCGCGCCCGCCGGAATCTTCATGTTCAGGTTATCGATCAACAGACGGTCGCCGTAAGCCTTGCTCACGTTCTTGAACTCGATCACTTCATTGCCGAGCCGCTCGCCGACCGGAATGAAGATTTCCTGCGTCTCGTTGCGCTTCTGGTATTCCTGGCTGTTGAGTTCCTCGAAACGCGCGATACGCGCCTTCGACTTCGCCTGACGGCCCTTCGGGTTCTGGCGCACCCATTCCAGTTCCTTCTTGAGCGCCTTTTGCCGCGCCGATTCCGTCGATTCTTCCTGCTTCAGGCGGTCCTGTTTCTGGTCGAGCCAACTGCTGTAATTGCCCTTCCACGGAATGCCGTGGCCGCGGTCGAGTTCGAGAATCCACTCGGCGGCGTTATCGAGGAAATAGCGGTCGTGGGTCACGGCGACCACGGTGCCCGGATAACGCGTCAGGAACTGTTCGAGCCAGTCCACCGATTCCGCGTCCAGGTGGTTGGTCGGTTCGTCGAGGAGCAGCATGTCGGGCTTTTGCAGCAACAACTTGCACAGCGCCACGCGACGCTTTTCGCCGCCCGACAGATGCTCGATCTTCGCGTCCCACGCGGGCAGGCGCAACGCGTCCGCGGCGATTTCGAGCTGTTGCTCCGGCGTGCCGCCGTCGCTCGTCGCGAGGATCGCTTCGTATTTGGCCTGTTCGGCGGCGAGCGCGTCGAAGTCCGCGTCCGGTTCCGCGTACGCCGCGTAGATTTCGTCGAGTTTCTTCTGCGCGCTGAAGACGTCGCCGAGACCGTCTTCCACGGCTTCGCGGACGGTCTGCTGCGGATCGAGTTGCGGTTCCTGCGGCAGATAGCCGATGTTCAGGTTCGGCATCGGCGTGGCTTCGCCTTCGATTTCCTTATCGACGCCCGCCATGATGCGGATCAGCGTGGATTTACCCGAACCGTTCAGCCCGAGCAGACCGATCTTGGCGCCGGGGAAAAAGGAAAGGGAGATGTCTTTCAGGATCTGGCGCTTCGGCGGAACGATCTTGCCGACGCGATTCATGGTGAAGACGTATTGGGCCATGTCTGTACGATTGAATGGGTTCGTGAGATGAGCGAAATTCGCCGCGCGGCCAAGCCTGCTTTACCTGCGCCGGGAATTTCGCCGGAATGCGATGCGTGTCTCTTTGCTTGTTTCGTCGCGCGTCGCGGCGGCGCGCTGTTCCTTGAAGCCGCGCGAGGCGCGCGGCGGGAAGAGCCGACATTGTACTTCGTGGGCGCGGCGTCTTACTGCCAGTTCGCGACGCCGCCATGCCGCGAGCACGTTCCACTTCGATGCTGACTGAAACTGTAGGTTCCGTCGCGACACTGCGCGGTCGCGCCGTCCGGAATCTGGCCGGAGCGGGAGTGGGCGGGCGCGTGGACGGTGTTGCCGTCGTGATTCTGATAGGTGCGGTGGTTGTCGAGGTCGGATTCGTCGGGCGTCCCGGTGCTATAAGCCCAAACAGGCGATGCGGCGAATGTCAGAAACGCGGCGGCCAGCCACGGAATGGCCCGGCGATACACCGATGCGGTCATGTCTCTTCCTTATTGTTTTTTCCGGCGCGGCCCATTGCGCGGGCGATAGGCGAAAAAAAGCGGAGTTCCTTTATCGGAGACTCCGCTTTGCAATACAAGCCGTCGCGACGCTTTGTGACGCTCGCGACGAGCCGTATCGGGCGACGCTTACACGTTGAACAAGAAGTTCATCACATCGCCGTCGTGCACGACATATTCCTTACCTTCGGCCCGCATCTTCCCGGCTTCCTTCGCGCCTTGCTCACCCTTGAACGCGACGAAATCGTCGAACGCGATGGTCTGCGCGCGGATGAAGCCGCGCTCGAAGTCCGTGTGGATCGCGCCCGCCGCTTGCGGCGCGGTGTCGCCGACGTGGATGGTCCACGCGCGCACTTCCTTCACGCCCGCCGTGAAATACGTCTGCAGGCCGAGCAGCTTGAAACCCGCGCGGATCACGCGGTCGAGGCCCGGCTCGTTCATGCCCATGTCGGCGAGGAATTCGGTCTTGTCGGCGTCGTCGAGATCGGCGATTTCCGCTTCGATCGCCGCGCACACCGCCACCACCGGCGCGTTCTCGGCGTCCGCGTGACGGCGCACGGCGTCGAGGTGCGGGTTGTTCTCGAAACCGTCGTCCTTCACGTTCGCGACGTACATGGTCGGCTTGGCCGTGATGAGGCACAGCGGCTTGATGAGCGCCAGTTCGTCCTCGGACAGCTTGAGCGCGCGCACAGGCTTGGCCTGATCGAGTTGCACGCGCACTTTTTCCAGCACGACGACGAGCTTGGCCGCTTCCTTGTCGTTGCCCGACTTCGCGACCTTCGAGTATCGCGAGTACGCCTTCTCGACCGTCGAAAGGTCGGCGAGCGCGAGTTCGGTGTTGATGACTTCGATATCCGCGAGCGGATCGATCTTGTTCGCCACGTGAATCACGTTCTCGTCTTCGAAGCAGCGCACGACGTGCGTGATGGCGTCCGTTTCGCGGATGTTCGCGAGAAACTGGTTGCCGAGACCTTCGCCCTTGCTCGCGCCGGCGACCAGCCCGGCGATATCGACGAACTCGACCACGGCGGGCAGCACGCGCTCCGGCTTGACGATCGCGGCGAGCGCCTGCAGACGCGGATCCGGCACTTCCACGACGCCGACATTCGGCTCGATCGTGCAGAACGGATAGTTTTCGGCGGCGATGCCGGCCTTGGTCAGTGCATTGAAAAGAGTGGACTTGCCGACGTTAGGCAAGCCGACGATGCCGCATTGGAGGCTCATGGAATCCTTCGAACTGGTGAAACGGCGCGGGCCGCGTGTCGTTTAGCTGCTATCCCGCTGCATCGGCGCGGCGCCTGGGGCGCGTGCCGGACCGGCAAATCGCATCGGACGGGCAGTCCCGGACGGATCGTTTTGAACGAGGCGAAAAGCGGATCAGCGGGCGGCCACGTCGTGCGGCCGGGCAAACCGCCATTGTAACGCTGGCGCGACCTTGGCGGCCGTCGCGAGGCGCACGGCGGCGTGCGGCCAGACCCTCTTCAGCGCAAATCGCGGCGAAATCCACGCGGCTATAATGATTGGATGACCGAACACCTCCAGACCTTTCACGTTGTTGTCGTCGGCGGCGGGCTTGTCGGCAAGACAGCCGCGCTCGCGCTGACCCAGTCGGGATTGCGCACGGCGCTGCTTGCTTCGCCCGCGGCGGCGCTTCCGAGCGACGCCGTTTTCGACTCGCGCATCTACGCGCTGTCGTCGAGTTCGCAGGCATTGCTGGAGAAGTTGCGCGTCTGGCAGGCGATCGACCGCACGCGGCTCGGTCCTGTGCTCGACATGCGCGTGTTCGGCGACACGCACGGCGAGCTGCATTTTTCCGCGTTCCAGGCGTCGGTGCCGCAACTGGCGTGGATCGCGGAATCGACGCTGATCGAGCAATCGCTCGACGCCGCGCTGCGGTTTCAGCCGAACCTCACGTGGATCGATTCGCGCGCGCAAGGCATGGTCGTCCACGACGACGCCGCGCACGTCACGCTCGCGAACGGGCAGACGCTGGAGGCGGATTTGATCGTCGGCGCGGATGGCGCGCATTCGTGGGTGCGCGCGCAAATGGGCGCGAAGGCGGATCGGCGGGATTATCGGCAGACGGGCGTGGTCGCGAATTTCAAGGCCGAAAAGCCGCATGGCGAGACGGCGTATCAATGGTTTCGCGACGGCGAAATTATCGCGCTGCTGCCGTTGCCGGGCGATTACGTGTCGCTCGTGTGGTCGGCGCGCACGGATCACGCCGACGCGCTCCTCGCGCTCGATCCCGCACAACTCGCCGCAGAAGTGGAAAAGGCGACGCAGAACATGCTCGGCGCGCTCGATTGCGTGACGCCCGCGCGCGGTTTTCCGCTTGCGTTGCAGACGGTGGACCGGCTGATCGCGCCGCGCGTCGCGCTGGTGGGCGACGCGGCGCATTTGCTGCATCCGCTGGCCGGGCAGGGCATGAATCTCGGCTTGCGCGACGTGGCGGCGCTCGCCACGACCGTGGCCGGACGCGAAGCGTTCCGCGATCTCGGCGACCCGGTTTTGCTGCGTCGATACGAACGCGCGCGCCGCGAAGATATCCTGAAGCTGATGGCCGCGACCGATGGTTTGCAACGCCTCTTCTCCGTGCCGGGCACGCTTGCGCGCGCGGTCCGCAATACCGGCATGGCGCTCGTCGGCGCGCAGCCGTTCGTCAAGCGCTGGCTGATTTCGGCGGCGCTCGGATGACGCGGCCGCATTGATCCAAAGCTGAACCAATACAAAACCGCGCGGCCGTTGCCGCGCCACACCATTCACAGGACTTGCCACATGAACAGAACACTCCGCATGGCCGTCGTTGCCGCCGTGACGCTTGGCGCGACGCTCGGACTCGGCTGCTCGGCGCAAGCCGACCAGACCACCGACAAACTCAAGTCCACGTTGCAATCGCGCATGGGCGACATGACGATCAAGAGCATCGAGAAATCGCAGATTCCCGGTCTCTATGAAGTGAATCTCGGCACGAAGATTGTCTACAGCGATGCAACGGGTAATTACGTGCTGCTCGGCGATCTCGTCGATACGCGCACGCGCACGAATCTGACGGAAGCGAAAATCGCGGAGACGAACCGCATCGACTTCGCGAAGCTGCCGTTCGATCACGCCGTGAAAGTGGTGAAGGGCACGGGCGCGCGCAAGATCGCCGTGTTTTCGGACCCGAATTGCCCGTACTGCAAACAGCTCGAAACCACGCTGAAATCCGTCGATAACGTCACGATCTACACGTTCCTGTATCCGGTGCTGTCGCCGGATTCGACCGCGAAGTCGAAGTCGATCTGGTGCGCGAAGGACCGCGCGAACGCGTGGGAAAGCTGGATGCTCGACCACAAGGCGCCGACGCTCGGCGCGACCTGCGACACCGCGGCCATCGACCAGAATCTGAAGCTCGGCCAGTCGATGAACGTGACCGGCACGCCCACCGTGTTCCTCGCCGACGGCCGCCGCCTGCCCGGCGCGGTGCCCGCCGACCGGCTCGAAAAGGAACTCTCGGCGGTTCGCTGAGCGGTATCCGACCCAGACGAAGAGGCGCGCGAGCGCCTCTTCTGATTTGCGGCGCACGCGGCTTGACTCGGAGCCGGGCGCCACAATAAAAGAACAAGGAACTTCACCGATGAATCCGCTTATCTCGCCCGTTCGCTACACGATCGTCCCGAAAAATCCCGCCGCGCATCTGTTCGAGGTGACGCTCACGGTGACGAATCCCGATCCCGCCGGCCAGCGTTTCCTGTTGCCCGTCTGGATTCCGGGCAGCTACATGGTGCGCGAGTTCGCGCGGAACATCGTGACGTTGCAGGCGTTCAGCGCGGCGGGGCGGAAGATCGGTATCGAGAAAGTGGACAAGCACGCGTGGCAGGCCGCGCCGCACGACGGTCCGATCACGCTGCGCTACGAGGTGTACGGCTGGGATATGTCGGTGCGTGCCGCGCATCTCGACGACACCATCGGCTTTGTCAACGGCACGAGCGTTTTCCTGGCCGTCGAAGGTCAGGCGGACGCGCCGTGCGTGGTCGATATTCAGCCGCCGCCGGGCGCGTCGTATCGCAACTGGCGCGTCGCCACGGCGCTGCCGGAAGCGCGCGGCACGAAGCGGTATGGCTTCGGCGCATATCAGGCGCAAAACTACGATGAGCTCACCGATCATCCCGTGACGCTCGGCGAGTTCGCGCTCGGCCATTTCGAGGCGCACGGCGTGACGCACGATATCGTCATTTCGGGCCGCGTGACCGCGCTCGATATGCCACGTCTCTCGGCCGATCTGAAGCGCATTTGCGAGGCGCAGATCGCGCTGTTCGAGCCGCGCACGAAAAAGGCGCCCGTCGACCGCTACGTCTTCATGACCGTAGCCGTGGGCGACGGATACGGCGGTTTGGAGCATCGCGCGTCCACGGCGCTGATCTGCAATCGCGGCGATCTGCCGGTGCGCGGCCGCGCGGAAATGACGGACGGCTACCGGACTTACCTCGGACTTTGCAGCCACGAATATTTCCACACGTGGAATGTCAAGCGGATCAAGCCCGCCGCCTTCGCGCCCTATGACCTCTCGCAGGAAAATTACACGTCGCTGCTGTGGCTGTTCGAGGGCTTCACGTCCTATTACGACGACCTGATGCTCGTGCGCAGCGGGGTGATCGGCGTGAGCGAATATTTCACGCTGCTGGGCAAAACTGTCGGCGGCGTGCTGCGCGGCAGCGGGCGTTTCAAGCAGACGGTGGCCGAAAGTTCGTTCGACGCGTGGGTCAAGTATTACCGGCAGGACGAAAACGCGCCGAACGCGATCGTCAGCTACTACCAGAAGGGATCGTTGATCGCGCTCGCATTCGACCTGTCGATCCGCGCGCAAACCGCCAACCGCAAGTCGCTCGACGACGTCATGCGCCTGCTCTGGCAACGCTATGGCCGCGATTTCTATCACGGCAAGGCGCGCGGGATCGAAGAATCCGAGGTCGAAGCGCTGTTCGCGGAAGCCGCCGGCGCCGATCTCAAGAAGATCTTCCGCGACGGCGTGCATGGCACGCGCGATCTGCCGCTCGACGCGCTGCTCGAACCGTTCGGCGTGACGCTCGCGCCGGATGTCGCGACCAACGGCACGGTCGGCAAGCCGTCGCTTGGCACGCGCGTGCGCGGCGGCGCGGATTGCGTGTTGGCGGCGGTGTACGACGGCAGCGCGGCGCAGAAAGCGGGGTTATCGGCGGGCGACGTGCTGGTTGCTATCGACGGTTTGCGCGTGACCGGCGCCAATCTCGACAGCCTGCTTGCGCGTTATGTGCCGGGCGCGAAGGTGGAAGTACACGCGTTCCGCCGCGACGAACTGCGTCGCGTGGAAGTGAAACTGGATGCGCCCGAGATCATGCGCTACACGCTTTCCGCCGTCGACGGACGCGGCCCGGTGAAGCAATGGCGCGAACGCTGGCTGCGCGGATAAAACGAAAGCGCGGCGGATTGTTCTACCACTGCAACAATCCGTCACGGCGCAATGGCTTGTTCCGGTCGTCTGAAAAAATAAGAATGCTTCCTGTCCGAGCGCAAAGGTGCTCGCAAACCGAATCAGCGGTTCAACGAATCAGCGATTCAGCGAATCAGCGAATCAGAACAGGAGCCACCATCATGACGACCATCCTTCAGATCAATTCCGCCGCCCGTTCGCAAGGCGCCCAGTCCACGCTGCTCGCCGACGAACTTACGGCGAAGCTGCAACAGTCGAACGCAGGCGCGGCAGTCGTCGTGCGCAATCTGCTCGCCGATAACCTCACGCACCTCGACGACGCCACGCTCGGCGCGTTCTTCACGCCCGCCGACCAGCGCACGGCCGAGCAGCAAGTCATCAACGCGAAGAGCGAAGCGCTGATCGCCGAACTGCAAGCTGCGGATATCGTCGTGATCGCCGCACCGCTGTACAACTTCGGCGTTTCGTCGCAACTGAAGGCGTATTTCGACTGGATCGCCCGCGCCGGCATCACGTTCCAGTACACGGCGAACGGCCCCGAAGGTCTGGTCAAAGGCAAGAAGGTGTACGTGGTGTCGGCTCGCGGCGGCAAGTACAGCGGCACGCCGAACGACACGCAAACGCCGTATCTGAAGACGTTCCTCGGCTTCCTCGGCATGACCGACGTGAACTTCATCTACGCCGAAGGCCTGGCGATGGGTCCGGAAGCGGCGGGTGCAGCGCTCGCGACGGCACGCGAAGCGATCGCAGCGGTCTGAATCCGAGTGTGACGCTGGATGCAGGTTAAAAAAGCCCGCCGGGACTTTACGTCGCGGCGGGCTTTTTTTTGCGTTGTCAGGCGAGCAATTGCGCATCGTCGGGGAGACGCCAGTCGATCGGCGTCCTTTCATGCTCGGTCAAATAGGCATTCGCGGCGGCGAAATGCCCGCAGCCAAGAAAGCCGCGATGCGCCGAGAGCGGCGACGGATGAGGCGCCGCGAGCACGCAATGCGGCTTCCCCGTCCCCTCGATCAACCCGCGCTTCGCCTGCGCGTGCGCGCCCCAGAGCATGAACACGAGATGCTCGTGCCGCGTCGCGAGTTCGTGGATGAGCGTGTCCGTGCACTGTTCCCAGCCGCGCCTGGCGTGACTTCCCGCGCGGTCCCGCTCGACGGTGAGCGACGTATTCAGCAGCAACACGCCTTGCTTCGCCCACGCATCGAGACAGCCGTGCTTCGGCGGCTCGAAACCCAAACTCGCGTTGATTTCCTTAAAGATATTGCGCAGCGACGGCGGCGGACGAACCGGCGACGGCACCGAAAACGCGAGCCCGTGCGCTTGCGGCGCGCCGCGATCTTCGCCGTGATACGGGTCCTGGCCGAGAATCACGACCTTCACCGCGTCGGGACTCGTCAGACGCAGCGCGCGGAAGACATCGGCGGGATACACGGTCTTGCCCGCCGCGCGTTCCGCGTCGACGAACGCGCACAACGTGGCGTAACGCGGACTCTCGACAAACGACGTCAGATGACGACGCCAGTCGGCAGGCAGCGCGGCGAACTGGCTTTCCAGCGTTTGACTCGCGCTCGCTTCAGCCGAGGCAAAAAGCGACGGCTGATTCATTTCGACGAACCCAGTTCATCGGGATCGGCGGGTTCGCGCAGACGATAGCCGCGCTGCGCCTTGCTCACGTCTTCCGGCTGCAAGTCCAGAAACATGCCGCGCAATTCGGCCGAGAGCGTGGACAGCGCAGATTCGTCGCCGGATTTCAGTTCGAGCTCGAGTTCGCTGATCGGCGTCGTGCGCGTTTCGCCATCGACTTCCGCCGAGACCTCGCCCGAATCCAGCGCCGCTTCGATACACGCGCCTTCGTGCTCGATATCCCAGATGACGCGCTCGAAATCCGTCCGGAACAGGGCGATCAATTCGGGCGCGGCCGCGCGGAGCGCGTCGCGCGACGGTTCGTCGTCGCAGGCGTCGAGCAGCGCGTCGATTTCCAGCGCTTCGCCCGCGACCGGCAATTCCCACTCGTGCCGGTTGTGCAAACCGCCCATCGATTCGCCGACCGTCTTGAACGTCTGCAACCATTGGTCCGGCGTCGCGCGCAGCCGCAAGGCGGCTTTCGCATTCGCGAGCGTCAGGTCCGGCGTGTCGAAGTAGACGTTTTTAAGCGTGACCGGCCGGCCCGGCTGGCCGGTACGCCGGGTGAAGAACTGCGCCACTTCGTCGTGTTGCGACGTCGGCAGCGCGAGCTTGATCTCGCGTTCGATGCTCAAAATTCGGCCCGATAGATAAGGAAAACGGCGTTAGAAAAACATCCGGGCGAGTTCGGTGCCGGGATCGTCGGCGCGCATGAACGCCTCGCCGACCAGGAACGTGTGCACGTCCATCGCGCGCAGCCGCTCGACATCGACGCGACTCAGAATGCCCGATTCCGTCACGACGATCCGGTCGTCCGGAATTGCGTCCAGCATGCCGATGGTCGTCTCGATCGACGTTTCGAAGGTGCGCAGATTGCGATTGTTCACGCCGATCAACGGCGTTTTCAGCGTCAGCGATTGCCGCAGTTCCTCGGCGTCATGTACTTCGACCAGCACCGCAAGACCAAGCGAATGCGCGAAGGCTTCGAGATCCTGCATCTGCGACAGTTCGAGCGCGGCGGCGATCAGCAATATGCAGTCGGCGCCCATCGCGCGGGCTTCCATGATCTGATAAGGATCGACGATGAAGTCCTTGCGCAGCACCGGCAGACTGCACGCGGCGCGCGCTTCTTCCAGATAAGCCACGCTGCCCTTGAAGAACTGCACGTCGGTGAGCACGGACAGACACGCCGCGCCGCCTGCTTCGTAGGATTTCGCGATCTCGGCGGGCACGAAATGCTCGCGCAGCACGCCTTTCGACGGGCTCGCCTTCTTCACTTCCGCGATGATCGCGGGCTTGTTTTCAGCGTGCTTGGCCCGCAGCGCGCCGACGAAATCGCGCGTGTCGCGCGTGCTCGCCTGCAAGCGCAGTTCTTCGAGCGGCGCGCTCTGCTCCGCCGCGCGGATTTCCTCGCGCTTGACCGCGATGATGCGGTCGAGAATATCGCTCATGTTTTGTCCTCGTTACTTGGCGAATTGTTGCGTGAAGCGCACCAGTTCTTCGACTTTCTCGCGTGCGGCGCCGCTGGCAATGACTTCGCGCGCCATCACCATGCCTTGCGCGATCGATTCCACCACGTTCGCCGAATACAGCGCCGCGCCCGCGTTCAGCGTGACGATTTCGCGCGCCACGCCCGCTTTGTTGTTCAGCGCGCCGAGCAGCATGGTCTTCGATTCCTCTGCGTCAGCCACTTTCAGCGTCCGGTTCGACACCATTTGCAGGCCGAAGTCTTCCGGATGAATCTCGTATTCGCGCACTTCGCCGTTGCGCAATTCGCCCACGACCGTCGCCGCGCCGAGCGAAATCTCGTCCATGCCGTCCTTGCCGTACACGACCAGCACGTGATTCGCGCCCAGGCGCTGCATCACGCGAACCTGAATGCCGACGAGATCCTCGTGGAACACGCCCTGCAACTGGTTCGGCGCGCCCGCGGGATTGGTCAGCGGCCCGAGAATATTGAAAATAGTGCGAACGCCGAGTTCCCGGCGCACCGGCGCGATGTTTTTCATCGCCGGGTGATGGTTGGGCGCGAACATGAAACCCATGCCCGTTTCCGCGATGGACGCCGCCACTTGCTCCGGTTTCAGATCGATATTCACGCCGAGCGCTTCGAGCACGTCCGCGCTGCCCGACTTGCTCGACACGCCGCGATTGCCGTGCTTCGCGACCTTGCCGCCAGCCGCCGCCGTCACGAACATCGTGGCGGTGGAAATGTTGAACGTGTGCGAACCGTCGCCGCCGGTCCCGACAATATCGACGAAATTCGAGCTGTCCTCGACTTCCACGTGATTCGCGAATTCGCGCATCACGGTCGCGGCCGCCGCGATTTCGCCGATGGTTTCCTTCTTGACGCGCAAGCCGGTGATGATGGCGGCCGCCATGACGGGCGACATCTCGCCGCGCATGATCATCCGCATCAGGTGCAGCATTTCGTCGTGAAAAATCTCGCGATGCTCGATCGTGCGTTGCAGCGCTTCTTGCGGAGTGATGGTCATGGACGGGTCTCGGGTCACGCGCGCTTGCCTTGCGCCGGGCTTTTCACGAAGTTTTCGAGCAGCGCGTGGCCGTGCTCCGACAAGATCGATTCCGGGTGAAATTGGACGCCTTCCACGGCGAGTTCGCGATGACGCACGCCCATGATTTCGCCGTCCGGCGTCCACGCCGACACTTCGAGACAATCCGGCAGCGACTCGCGCTCGATCGCGAGCGAGTGATAACGCGTCACGTTGAAATGCTTCGGCAGATCCGCGAACACGCCCTTGCAGTCCGTTTCGATCTCGCTCACCTTGCCGTGCATGATGGTCTGCGCGCGCACGACGCGCCCGCCGAACGCTTCGCCGATCGCCTGATGGCCGAGGCACACGCCCAGAATGGGCAGCTTGCCGGAAAATTCCCGCAATACGTCGAGCGTGATGCCCGCGTGCTGCGGGTTGCTCGGACCGGGCGACAGGCAAATGCGCGCGGGATTGAGCTTCGCGATTTCGTCCAGCGTGATTTCGTCGTTGCGATAGGTACGCACGTCTTCGCCGAGTTCGCCGAAGTACTGGACCAGGTTATAGGTGAACGAATCGTAGTTGTCGATCATCAGCAGCATGGTCTGTCTCCGGTCAGAAATCGCTATCGAGGCCGTCTTGCACCTGCTCGGCGGCGCGCAGCACGGCGCGCGCCTTGTTCTCGGTTTCCTGCCATTCCGATTCCGGCACCGAATCGGCGACCACGCCCGCCGCCGCCTGAACGTACAGATTGCCCTTGTGAATCATGCCCGTGCGGATCGCGATGGCAAGATCCATCTCGCCCGTGAACGACAGATAGCCGACCGCGCCGCCGTACAGTCCGCGCTTGACCGGCTCCAGTTCGTCGATGAGTTCCATCGCCCGCACTTTCGGCGCGCCGGACAGCGTGCCGGCGGGGAAGGTCGCGCGCAGCACGTCGAAATTGGTCGTGCCCGGCTTGAGCTTGCCCTCTACCGAACTCACGATATGCTGCACGTGCGAGTATTTTTCGATCGTCATCTGGTCGGTCACGACCACCGAACCCGTCTGCGCGATTCGGCCCACATCGTTACGTGCGAGGTCGATCAGCATGACGTGCTCGGCGATTTCCTTCGGATCCTGCAGCAATTCGGTGGCGAGTTCGGCGTCGCGTTCCGGCGTATTGCCGCGCGGACGCGTGCCGGCGAGCGGGCGAATCGTGACGATCCGGTCTTCCGCGCGCTTTTCCTGACGCACCAGAATTTCCGGCGATGCGCCCACGACGTGAAACTCGCCGCCGAAGTTGTAGTAATACATATAGGGCGACGGATTCAGCGAGCGCAACGCGCGATACAGCGACAGCGGGTTATCGCGGAATGGCTTCACGAGGCGCTGGCCGACCTGCACCTGCATCAGTTCGCCCGCCGCGATGTATTCCTTCGCGCGCCGCACGGCGTTCAGATAATCCTCTTTGGCGAACTCGCGGTAGGTTTCGGTGCGCACGCTCGCCGACGTCACCGGCGGCTGCACGGTCGTGCGCAGCCGCGAGCGCAGTTCGCGCAGACGCTGCTTGGCTTTCGCGTAAGCCTCGGGCACGGCGGGATCGGCGTAGACGATCAGATAGAGCTTGCCCGCCAGATTGTCGATCACCGCGACTTCTTCGGTCAGCAGCAACTGGATGTCGGGCAGACCGAGGTCGTCGGGCGGCGCGCTGTGCGCGAGCTTCTTCTCCATATAGCGCACGGCGTCGTAGCCGAAATAACCCGCGAGACCGCCGCAAAAACGCGGGAGACCGGGGCGCTGCGCCACTTTGAAACGTTTCTGGAATTGCTCGATGAACGCGAGCGGATCGCCGTCGTGCGTCTCGGCGACTTCGCCGTCTCGTACCACTTCCGTCACGCCCTTCTGCGCGCGGACCATCGTGCGCGCCGGCAGTCCGATGAACGAGTAACGCCCGAAGCGCTCCCCGCCGACCACCGATTCCAGCAGGAACGAGTTCGCGCCATTGCGTTCGGCTTGCGCGAGTTTGAGGTAGAGGGAGAGCGGCGTTTCGAGATCGGCGAGCGCTTCGGCGATCAGCGGAATGCGGTTGAAGCCTTCGTTCGCCAGCGATTGGAATTCGAGTTCGGTCATGTTTCGATCCTTTGCGTGCCGCGCGCGTTAATTGTTGGCGCGGCATCGGGGCACAAACTGGGCGCTGCGTGAGCGTGTTCCGCGTATCGCCGGTTCAATCGTGTTCCTGACCTGGCTGCGCCACATGCGCTGCGTCGCTGTAGGCCTTTGAACCTTCGCGTCGATAGACACCAAGCTCAGAGACAACGGCGGACGCAGAGACTCATGCGGCGCATCAAGGTGAAACGGATCAGCGGGATCGGCGCGCGGATGCGCAGCGAAACAAAAAACGGTTGCCGAAGCGAAACTTCAGCGTACCTCAGGCGAGGTTAGCGCGACCAGCGACGCCAGGGCCAGGCTCCCCGGTCGATGCTGCTCAGACTCCGTTTTTTGTTCAGAAACATGAGAGTGGACTATTCAGTCTGTGTAGGTTTGGGTGCGGCCAGCGTCGTGGCAATCGCCCGTGCTGCGGCGTGCAGCGTAGAAACTATACCATCGGATTTTACGGTTTGCACAGCTTTGCCGTGGTTATAACCATAGGGCACGGTGAGCGTCGCCATGCCCGCGGCGCGGCCCGCGAGCGCGTCGTTTTCCGAGTCGCCGATCGCCACTGCCTCGCGCGGCAAAACGTCGAGCCGCTCGCAAGCCGTCAGCATCGGCAATGGGTCGGGCTTTTTGAGCGGGAGCGAATCGCCGCCGAGCACGACCTTGAAATAGTCCGCGAGACCGAACTTGCCGAGCAATTCGACGGCGAACCGATGCGGCTTGTTCGTGACACAGGCGAGCCCGATGCCCATCTCGCGCATGGCGGCCAGTCCGCGCTCGACGTCTGGAAAGAGCGAGGAAAAGTGCCCGTTGACCTTCGCGTATTCGCTTTGATAGATGGCGAACGCGTCGTCGTACTGCGCGTGGGCCTGCGCTGCCGGCAAGCGCGCGGCCAGCACGCTGCGGATCAGATTCTCAGAGCCTTTGCCGACGTAGCCAACCACTTCGTCGCGCACGATTTCCTTCGCGCCGATCCGCGCGAGCATGGCGTTGAGGGCGGCGGTGAAGTCGTCGGCGGTATCGACCATCGTGCCGTCGAGGTCGATGATTGCCGCGCGAATCGGATTGGTGGTGAAGGGCGGCGCGCTCATTGTTGCGCTCCGGCGAGCGCCAGTTCGGCGCGCATTTCCTCGATCACCGTCTTGTAATCGTGCTTGCCGAAAATGGCCGATCCCGCGACGAACGTGTCCGCGCCCGCCGCCGCGATCTCGCGGATGTTGTCCACTTTCACGCCGCCGTCCACTTCGAGATGAATCTCGCGGCCGGTGCGCTCACGGTACGCGTCGATCCGCGCGCGCGCCTCGCGCAGTTTATTCAGCGCCTCGGGAATGAACGACTGGCCGCCGAAACCCGGATTCACCGACATGATCAGCACGAGATCGACGCGATCCATCACGTGATCGAGATAGCTGAGCGACGTGGCCGGGTTGAAGACGAGGCCCGCCTTGCAGCCGTGATCGCGAATCAGCGAAAGCGAACGGTCGATATGATCCGAACCTTCCGGGTGGAAACTGATCACATTGGCGCCGGCTTTCGCGAAGTCCGGAATAATACGGTCGACCGGGCGCACCATCAGATGCACGTCGATCGGCACTTCCACGTGCGGCCGGATCGCCTCGCACACCAACGGTCCGATCGTGAGATTCGGTACGTAATGGTTGTCCATCACGTCGAAGTGAATCCAGTCCGCACCGGCCGCGACGACGTTGCGGACTTCTTCGCCCAGTCGGGCAAAATCGGCAGACAAAATGCTCGGAGCGATGCGAAATTGCGTCATGGCGTGGACCGGTAGCGTGCGAGGAGACCCATTTTAACGCGGGTATCGTCAAGAATCCGCTGGCCGAATGGCTAACGTTGCGCGGCGGGCGTCCTGCTCGGTTGCGGGTACTGTCGGCATCAAGCAGAATGCGTCACCAGAACGGTCCGACGATTCGCGGCTTGCGCGAGCGGCGCGGCCAGCACTAAATTGGAAAAACGATGAGCCAGTATGAATTCAGCGTCTCGGTGCAGACGCGATATTTGCCCGAGCAATCCGACCCGGACAGCCGCCAGTACGCGTTCGCGTACACGCTCACCATCCGCAATACGGGCGAGGTGACGGCGCAACTGATTTCGCGTCACTGGATCATCACGGACAGCGACAGCCGGATTCAGGAAGTGAAGGGCCTCGGCGTGGTCGGCCATCAACCGCTGCTGCCGCCGGGCGAACAGTTCGAGTACACGAGCTGGGCGGTGATCGCGACGCCGGTTGGCACGATGCGCGGCGAGTATTTCTGCGTCGCGGAAGACGGCGAGCGATTCGAAACGCCGGTTGCGGAATTCGCGCTGCATATGCCGCGCACGTTGCACTGAGCGGTGGCTAGCGGCGTTTCGCCGTATCGTTCGACCGGTTTTTCTTCTTGCCCGACGACGTCCACGCGACGATGAAGACAAGCAGGAAGAGCGCTGCGAGCGATTCGAGCGCGAAAATGAGCATTGGATATTCGTCGAACAGATCTGACATGGCGGTTCCCATCAAGAACGAACATTGTATGCGTTTCATGCGCACGGGCGCCGGTTTGGCGGCCTGGGCGGCTTCACTTGCGACTGCGGTTCTGCTCGCGTCATGCGGCGGCGGCGGGGCGATCAAAAGCGGCGCGGTTGCCCCACCGACCGGCGCGCCGATCATCGCCGGCCAGCGCGCGGCGACCCGACTCACGGCGGTAAGCTGGCAACAAGTGCCGGGCTGGCAAGACGATTCGCTGATCGGCGCGACGGCCGCGCTGCGTCAGAACTGCGCGCGTCTCGCGCGGCAGACGAACTGGCAGAAGGCATGCGCGGCGGCGGCGCGACTCGACGACCTCGACATGGCGGCAGCCCGCGATTTCTTCGAGGCCTATTTCACGCCGTTCCAGTTAGCCAACACGGACGGGACGCTCGACGGCCTCGTCACCGGTTACTACGAGCCGCTTCTTCGCGGCGCGCGCACGCGGCACGGTCCGTATCAATATGCGCTTTACCGCTGGCCGTATAAGTACAAGGCCGGTTCGCCGTTGCCCGCGCGCGCGCAACTCGAACGTTCGGGCGTGTTGGCCGGGAATGAACTCGTCTGGGTGGACGATCCGATCGAGGCATTCTTTCTTCAGGTGCAAGGCTCGGGCCGCGTCGTGATGGAAGACGGCAGCGTGATGCGCGTCGGGTTCGGCGGGACGAACAACCAGCCGTACCGGTCGATCGGGCGTGAGTTGCTGGACCGGCGCGAACTGACGCCCGCGCAGGCGACGATGCAAGGCATCAAGGCCTGGGCTCGAGCCAATCCCGCTCGCGTCGATACTTTGCTCGACGTGAATCCGCGTTTCGTGTTCTTCCGCGAAATGCCGGCGACGGACACCTTGCCCGCTGGAACGGGCGAAGGCCCGGTTGGAGCACTCGGCGTGCCCCTGACACCCGAACGGTCCATCGCCGTCGACCCCGCCGCCATCCCGCTCGGCACGCCGGTGTTCCTGCAAACCACGCGGCCCCTCAGCAATTCGCCCATGAACCGTCTCGTGTTCGCGCAGGACACGGGCAGCGCGATTAAGGGCGGCGTGCGGGCCGACTATTTCTGGGGCCTCGGCGACGACGCCGGCGATCTCGCTGGCCGCATGAAGCAGGCCGGGCGCATGTGGCTCTTGTTGCCTAACTCTTGACCTGGGAATCGCTGCGGTTAGAACGGCCTCGAAGCATTTCGAGGCCGTTTTTCATTGCACGACTTTTCGTTTATCCACGACACGGCGCGCTTTGCCGACCGACCGTTCGATGCCGTTGACAGCAAGCACCGAGACCACCGCGCTCACGCCGATCAGCGCCTTGATGTCGTAGGTCAGCGCCGACCTCGCCGCGTCCAGCGCGCCTCGGTTCGCAGCCGATTCCGGACACGGCTCGACGTTGAGCGTCATCACGTCGAGCGGTCCCTCCTTGGTGAGGACGATCTGATAATGCGGCGCAAGCACGCGATGCTTCAGCAACAACTCCTCGATCTGCGTCGGAAAAACGTTCACGCCCCGCACGATCATCATGTCGTCCGAGCGCCCGGTGATCTTTTCCATGCGGCGCATGGTCCGGGCTGTGCCGGGTAGCAGACGGGTCAGGTCGCGCGTCCGATACCGGACGATGGGCAACGCCTCTTTTGTCAGCGAAGTAAAGACGAGTTCGCCGAATTCGCCATCCGGGAGCACCTCTCCGCTGATTGGATCGATAATTTCGGGATAGAAGTGATCTTCCCAAATGGTCGGTCCGTCTTTCGTTTCGGCGCACTCCGAAGCCACGCCCGGGCCGATCACCTCCGACAGACCGTAGATATCCACCGCGTCGATGCCCATGCGCTGTTCGATCGCCGAGCGCATGTCGTTGGTCCACGGCTCAGCGCCGAAGATGCCGATGCGAAGCGAGCAGCGAGCCGGGTCCACGCCCTGGCGCTCGAGTTCGTCGGCGATCGAAAGCATGTAGCTGGGCGTCACCATGATGATGTCGGGACGAAAATCCTGAATCAGTTGCACCTGCTTTTCCGTCTGGCCGCCACCGAACGGAATGACCGTGAGGCCCGCACGCTCAGCGCCGTAATGCGCACCGAGTCCGCCGGTAAAAAGGCCGTACCCGTAGCTGACATGCACTTTGTCCCCACGGCGCGCGCCCGCGGCGCGGATCGAACGCGCGACCAGATTCGCCCACATGTCGATATCGTTCGCCGTGTACCCGACCACGGTGGGCTTGCCGGTCGTCCCGGACGAAGCGTGAATGCGCGAAATCCGCTCTTGCGGCACGGCGAACATGCCGTACGGATAGTTGTCACGCAGATCCTGCTTCGTCGTGAAGGGAAAACGGGCGAGATCGGCGAGCGATTTCGCCTGCTCCGGATGCACGCCGGCCTCGTCGAACTTGCGCCGGTACACAGGCGAGTTCTCGTAAGCGTGAGTGAGCGACCATTTCAGCCGCTCAAGTTGCAGGGCGGCGAGTTCGTCGCGGCTCGCGGTTTCGATGGAGTCGAGCGGCAGCGGGGTATTCATGGAACGTCTCCTTCCTGATCCTGTTTGCTCAAAATCGGACTGCCGTCGTATTCAGTCTTCCGTGGGAATCACCGTTCCCTTGATTTGCGCCGATTTGCCGCGAAACATCGCAACCGTTTCGCCTTCGCGATTCGTCACGCGGATGTCGTAGATGCCGGTGCGCCCGGTCAGCGATTGTTCGACGCCTTCCGCCGTCAGCCGGTCACCACCTTTGACGGCGCGCAGGAATTCAATCGAGCATCCCGCCGCGACCGTGCTGATGTTGTAGGAGTTGCACGCGAACGCGAAAGTCGAGTCCGCCAGCGTAAAGATCAGACCGCCGTGGCAAATGCCATGGCCGTTGAGGAAATCGTCGCGCACGTCCATTTGTAGGCGGGCATAGCCGGGCCGGACTTCGAGGATCTCCATCCCGAGCGCGCGGCTGCACGCGTCGGATTGGTACATCGAGCGGGCAGTGGCTTCGGCGAGTTGTTGCGGTGTGGTCATTGGAATATCCGGCAGTGTTATATCCCGCGTGTTCAAAGACCTTCGAAGCGCGGCGGGCGCTTTTCCCTGAAGGCGGCGACGCCTTCCGCATAGTCCGGCGATGCCCCGAGTTCGCGCTGCAGGTCGCGCTCGATATCGAGTTGCTCATCGAGCGTGTGCGTGGCGCTCTCACGGATGGCGCGTTTGATTGCCGCGACCGCGCGCGCGGGCTGCTGCGCCAGTTGCGCGGCGAGTTCGCGGGCGGCGCGCAACAGATCGCTATCGTCGACCACGCGCCACACGATTCCCCACGCTTCCGCTTTCTCCGCGCTCAGCTTCTCGCCGGTCAGTGCGAGCCCGAGCGCGCGCGCTTCTCCGACGCGCCTCGGCAATAGCCATGTCCCGCCTGAATCCGGCACGAGTCCGATCTTTACGAACGCCTGGATGAAACTCGCTGAACGGGCCGCGACAATCAGATCGCACGCCATCGCCAGATTCGCTCCCGCGCCAGCAGCCGTGCCGTTGACCGCGGCGATCACCGGCAGCGACAAATCCTGCAGGCGACGCACGAGCGGATTGAAATGCGCATCGATCAACTCGCCGAGATCGGTCATGGCGCCGGGCGCGAAATCGAGATCGGCCAGATCCTGTCCCGCGCAAAAACCGCGTCCTGCGCCCGTAATGACTAGCGCCCTGGAGCCGCTCGCCTCGATTTGAGTCAAGGCTTCATCCAGTTCCGCGTGCATAGCCCGCGTGAAACTGTTCAGTTTGTCCGGACGGTTGAGCGTCAGAACAGCGACCCGCGTGGGGCCGTCGAGCTCGACCAGGATCGACTTTTCGGGCATGCGTGTCTCCTTCGCGTTGGTAATTTCGGTGTGCGTCGGCGCCAAACCGACACAGCGATATTAGCGATGGATCGCTGCGCCTTCCATTCGGCCGAATGGCCTAAGCCATCCGGCCGACATTTTGCCTATGACGTTTGGCCGACTTCCTGGACAACGGCGTTCGGTGCAACATGCATTCGACTCTGAACGACGCGAAACCGGTTCGCGACAAACGCCGCGTCGGCGAGCGCCGCGTTTGCGGCCGGGTTCGCGCCGGTGCCGTGAAAATCCGAGAACGCGGCCGACTGATTGACGAACACGCCGCCCGTCAGATTGATCGAAAGCGCAACGCCACCGCGAATTGCAGCCTCATGCGCCTGTTCCACGACAGCATCGTCCGTGCTGTACACCGACAGCGTCAGCCCGCCATGCTCGGCGGCAATCGAGCCGGCCATGTGGAGTGATTGCGAAGTGGAATCGGTGGCGATCACGAAAGAGATCGGCCCGAACCATTCTTGTGTGTATCGGGCGGCATCGGTGCGCGCGTCGAGTTTGAGCATCAGCGGCGTGCGCACGCGTGCTTCGGCGAACGCGGGATGCTTGAGCGACTGACTATCGGTGAGCACCTCGCCAATCCCGCGCGCCGCGTCGATCCGCTGGATCACGCCGTCGTTCTGGATCGCGCCGGTGAGTTCGACGGCGCGCGCGGGATCGGCGATCAGCTTTTCGACCGCGCTGGCGAGCGTGCGGGCGACTTCGTCGAAGCTGATCCGGCCTTCGCTCGTCTCGATACCGTCGCGCGGCACGTAGATGTTCTGCGGCGCCGTGCACATCTGGCCCGAGTACAGCGCAAGCGAAAAGGCGATGTTGCGGGCGACGGCTTTGAGATCGTCGGCCGAGTCGATCACGATCTGGTTGACGCCGGCTTTTTCGGTGTACACCTGCGCCTGATGGGCATTTCGCTCGAGCCAGGTTCCGTTCTGCGAACTGCCGGTAAAGTCGATCAGCTTTATCTCGGGGCGAAGGGCAAGATCCTGGACGAGAGGGCCGTCGTTCGGATCGGTCGCGAGCAACGTGACGACGTTCGGGTCGAAGCCAGCCTCGCGCAGCACGTCACGCGCAATCCGGACGGTGATCGCGAGCGGAAGAATTGCGCCGGGATGCGGCTTCACCACAACGGAATTGCCCGTCGCGAGATCCGCGAACAGACCCGGGTAGCCATTCCAGGTCGGAAAAGTACAGCATCCGAGCACGAGCCCCGTGCCGCGCGGCATCACGGAGAACCGTTTTTTCATCGCGAGCGGCGGATTTTTCCCTTGCGGCTTTTCCCAGTGGGCTTCGGCTGGAATCCGGCGCAACTCGTTCCACGCGTAGGCCACCGCTTCGAGCGCCCGGTCCTGCGCGTGTGGACCGCCGGCTTGAAACGCCATCATGTAGGCCTGCCCGGTCGTGTGCATCACGCTGTGCGCGATCTCGAAACTTGCGCGATTGATTCGCGTCAGAATTTCGAGGCAGACACCGACCCAGGCTGTCTGCCCGGCTACGCGCCAGGCAGGTTGCGCCGCAGTCGAGGCGCAGAGGAGTGCATCCACGTCGGCCTTTGGATAGCGAACGCCGAGCGGGAAGCCAAAAGGTGAAATTTCGCTGCCGACAGTGTCGCCAGTCGAAGGTTGATCGAGTTCAAACATGCCGTTCAGATGCGCTTTGAATGCCGTCTCGCCGTCTGCGCTGGCCGTTTCCCCGTACACTTTGGGACTCGGAATTTCGGCGAACGGACTCCAGTAGCCACGCGTTTCGATGGCCGCGAGCGCTTTTTGCAGCGTCGCTTCGTGCTTCGTGAATAGCGGATGTGTCATGGTGGCAGAGGAAGTTGGACGCGGCGAAACGTCTGGACCATTAATTGACCGACCGGTTGGTTTGCGAATGGTAGCATTATCGAGATAGCAGCGCGAAGCGATTTCGCGCGAACCCTTAAAAGGAGGAGTCGATGACTTACGAGAACGTGCTGACTGAGGCGCGCGGGCGGGTTGCGCTTATTACGCTGAACCGTCCGAAGGCGCTGAATGCGCTGAACGACGCCCTGATGGACGAGTTGGGCGCGGCGCTCAAGCAGTACGACGCCGACGACGACATCGGCGCGATCGTCATCACCGGCAGCGAAAAGGCGTTCGCAGCAGGGGCGGACATCGGCATGATGGCGGGCTATTCCTATATGGACACGTACAAGGGCGACTACATCACGCGCAACTGGGAAACCGTGCGGACGATCCGCAAGCCGATCATCGCCGCTGTCGCCGGTTTCGCGCTTGGCGGCGGCTGCGAACTCGCAATGATGTGCGACATCATCATCGCCGCCGACACAGCCAAATTCGGGCAACCCGAGATCAAGCTCGGCGTGATTCCCGGCGCCGGCGGGACACAGCGCTTACCGCGCGCGGTGTCGAAGGCCAAGGCAATGGACCTTTGCCTGACGGCTCGCATGATGAACGCCGACGAAGCGGAACGCGCCGGGCTAGTGTCGCGCGTAGTTGCCGCCGACCGTCTGCTCGACGAAGCCATCGAAGCAGCGACGGTCATCGCCAGTTTTTCGCTTCCCTCCGTGATGATGGCTAAGGAGGCGGTCAATCGCGCTTATGAGAGCACCCTCGCCGAGGGGGTTCATTTCGAGCGCCGCCTGTTCCATTCGCTCTTCGCCACCGAAGATCAAAAGGAGGGGATGGCGGCGTTTGTCGAGAAGCGCAAACCGGTCTTTAAACACCGCTAGATATTCTCTCGAAATTGCGCTTGCATAGTGCGTTGCGAGTGACTAGAATTCGGTCCTTCGCGCTTTTGTGAGTGCGAAGGAAGCGGGAAGGCGGGGCGGTACGTAAAGTCTGGAGAGCCAAGCGGGACGGGGTCTTCGAGGCGGTCGGCGAGTTTAGAAGTTAAAAAAACTTGTTGACGATAAGCGAAACGTTCTTCATAATCTCGTTTCTCTGCTGCAGATGCAGCGACGCAAAAAACGAAGTGCGGAGGCGGTAAGCCGAAGCGGTTCGGGCGACTAAGATAGGCGCCAAGTTTTGCGAATGTTCTTTAAAAACTAACAGCCGATAAGTGTGGGCGCTTGATCGCGACGTTGGACTAGATTTTCGGATCTGGTTTGAAGCGAAAGTATCAAGTCTCACACTAGTATTAAGGTAGGTTTTGAGTATCGAAAGATAAGCAGGATCTGTCAGTACGTTGAGTGAGCGACCGGTTCTTAACTGAACCGAAAAACAGTAACAGGCATTGAACTGAAGAGTTTGATCCTGGCTCAGATTGAACGCTGGCGGCATGCCTTACACATGCAAGTCGAACGGCAGCACGGGAGTAATCCTGGTGGCGAGTGGCGAACGGGTGAGTAATACATCGGAACGTGTCCTGTAGTGGGGGATAGCCCGGCGAAAGCCGGATTAATACCGCATACGATCTACGGAAGAAAGCGGGGGATCTTCGGACCTCGCGCTATAGGGGCGGCCGATGGCAGATTAGCTAGTTGGTGGGGTAAAGGCCTACCAAGGCGACGATCTGTAGCTGGTCTGAGAGGACGACCAGCCACACTGGGACTGAGACACGGCCCAGACTCCTACGGGAGGCAGCAGTGGGGAATTTTGGACAATGGGCGAAAGCCTGATCCAGCAATGCCGCGTGTGTGAAGAAGGCCTTCGGGTTGTAAAGCACTTTTGTCCGGAAAGAAAACCTCTTGGATAATACCTGAGGGGGATGACGGTACCGGAAGAATAAGCACCGGCTAACTACGTGCCAGCAGCCGCGGTAATACGTAGGGTGCGAGCGTTAATCGGAATTACTGGGCGTAAAGCGTGCGCAGGCGGTTCGTTAAGACAGATGTGAAATCCCCGGGCTTAACCTGGGAACTGCATTTGTGACTGGCGAGCTAGAGTATGGCAGAGGGGGGTAGAATTCCACGTGTAGCAGTGAAATGCGTAGAGATGTGGAGGAATACCGATGGCGAAGGCAGCCCCCTGGGCCAATACTGACGCTCATGCACGAAAGCGTGGGGAGCAAACAGGATTAGATACCCTGGTAGTCCACGCCCTAAACGATGTCAACTAGTTGTTGGGGATTCATTTCCTTAGTAACGTAGCTAACGCGTGAAGTTGACCGCCTGGGGAGTACGGTCGCAAGATTAAAACTCAAAGGAATTGACGGGGACCCGCACAAGCGGTGGATGATGTGGATTAATTCGATGCAACGCGAAAAACCTTACCTACCCTTGACATGGTCGGAACCCTGGTGAGAGCTAGGGGTGCTCGAAAGAGAACCGATACACAGGTGCTGCATGGCTGTCGTCAGCTCGTGTCGTGAGATGTTGGGTTAAGTCCCGCAACGAGCGCAACCCTTGTCCTTAGTTGCTACGCAAGAGCACTCTAAGGAGACTGCCGGTGACAAACCGGAGGAAGGTGGGGATGACGTCAAGTCCTCATGGCCCTTATGGGTAGGGCTTCACACGTCATACAATGGTCGGAACAGAGGGTCGCTAAGCCGCGAGGTGGAGCCAATCCCAGAAAACCGATCGTAGTCCGGATCGCAGTCTGCAACTCGACTGCGTGAAGCTGGAATCGCTAGTAATCGCGGATCAGCATGCCGCGGTGAATACGTTCCCGGGTCTTGTACACACCGCCCGTCACACCATGGGAGTGGGTTTTACCAGAAGTGGCTAGTCTAACCGCAAGGAGGACGGTCACCACGGTAGGATTCATGACTGGGGTGAAGTCGTAACAAGGTAGCCGTATCGGAAGGTGCGGCTGGATCACCTCCTTTCTCGAGCTCAAGACGTCAACGTTGAGCGCTCACGCTTATCGGCTGTAAGAAGACAGGCTAAGGGTCTGTAGCTCAGTTGGTTAGAGCACCGTCTTGATAAGGCGGGGGTCGTTGGTTCGAATCCAACCAGACCCACCATGACACGCGAAACGCAATGCGTGTTGTGCGGACCCTCAAGCGACATGGTAATAGGGGGATTAGCTCAGCTGGGAGAGCACCTGCTTTGCAAGCAGGGGGTCGTCGGTTCGATCCCGTCATCCTCCACCAATCTTCAATGCACAGGGTTTGCCATTCGGGTGAATGGTTTTGAATCTTGTGCATTGGCGATTGAGCCAGTCAGAGGATATTAATTATTTAATATCGGCTGCACGTTCTTTAACAATCTGGAAGAAGTAGTAAAGAGATTCACGAAAGCATACTTAGAGATGGGTGTGTGAGTAGGTGGATCAGGGTTGTGATTGTATCAAAGTATGAAAAGGTAATCGAAAGATTGCTTTGGAATACGGCGCAACACGAATACTCAACCTATGGCGTTGTGGCGAAGTTCCCTACGGGGACACGGAGACACACTCGTTATAGGGTCAAGCGAACAAGTGCATGTGGTGGATGCCTTGGCGATCACAGGCGATGAAGGACGCGGTAGCCTGCGAAAAGCTACGGGGAGCTGGCAAACGAGCTTTGATCCGTAGATGTCCGAATGGGGAAACCCACTCCTAATGGAGTATCCATGACTGAATACATAGGTCATGCGAAGCGAACGCGGTGAACTGAAACATCTAAGTAACCGCAGGAAAAGAAATCAACCGAGATTCCCAGAGTAGTGGCGAGCGAAATGGGATCAGCCTGTACTCTTTATCTTCATTGTTAGTCGAAGGCTCTGGAAAGTGCCGCCATAGCAGGTGATAGCCCTGTAGACGAAAACAGCGAGGAAGAACTAGGTGTACGACAAGTAGGGCGGGACACGTGAAATCCTGTCTGAAGATGGGGGGACCATCCTCCAAGGCTAAATACTCGTGATCGACCGATAGTGAACCAGTACCGTGAGGGAAAGGCGAAAAGAACCCCGGGAGGGGAGTGAAATAGATCCTGAAACCGCATGCATACAAACAGTCGGAGCCTCGTAAGGGGTGACGGCGTACCTTTTGTATAATGGGTCAGCGACTTACGTTCAGTAGCAAGCTTAACTGATTAAGGCAGGCGTAGCGAAAGCGAGTCCGAATAGGGCGTTCAGTTGCTGGGCGTAGACCCGAAACCAAGTGATCTATCCATGGCCAGGTTGAAGGTGCGGTAACACGTACTGGAGGACCGAACCCACTAACGTTGAAAAGTTAGGGGATGAGCTGTGGATAGGGGTGAAAGGCTAAACAAACTTGGAAATAGCTGGTTCTCTCCGAAAACTATTTAGGTAGTGCCTCGTGTATCACCTTCGGGGGTAGAGCACTGTCATGGTTGTGGGGTCCATTGCGGATTACTACGCCATAGCAAACTCCGAATACCGAAGAGTGCAATCACGGGAGACAGACATCGGGTGCTAACGTCCGGTGTCAAGAGGGAAACAACCCAGACCGCCAGCTAAGGTCCCAAAGATTGGCTAAGTGGGAAACGAAGTGGGAAGGCTAAAACAGTCAGGAGGTTGGCTTAGAAGCAGCCATCCTTTAAAGAAAGCGTAATAGCTCACTGATCGAGTCGTCCTGCGCGGAAGATGTAACGGGGCTCAAGCCAGTCACCGAAGCTGCGGATGCATATTTATATGCATGGTAGGAGAGCGTTCCGTAAGCCTGCGAAGGTGCATTGAAAAGTGCGCTGGAGGTATCGGAAGTGCGAATGCTGACATGAGTAGCGATAAAGGGGGTGAAAAGCCCCCTCGCCGTAAGCCCAAGGTTTCCTACGCAACGTTCATCGGCGTAGGGTGAGTCGGCCCCTAAGGCGAGGCAGAAATGCGTAGCTGATGGGAAGCAGGTTAATATTCCTGCACCATTGTTAGATGCGATGGGGGGACGGATCGCGGAAGGTTGTCCGGGTGTTGGAAGTCCCGGTCCTTGCATTGGAGAAGGCGCTTAGGCAAATCCGGGCGCGGAATTCAAGGGTGTGAGGCCATTCACTTAGGTGAAGAAGCAATCGGAAGTGGTTCCAAGAAAAGCCTCTAAGCTTCAGTCTAACAAGACCGTACCGCAAACCGACACAGGTGGGCGAGATGAGTATTCTAAGGCGCTTGAGAGAACTCGGGAGAAGGAACTCGGCAAATTGGTACCGTAACTTCGGGATAAGGTACGCCCTTGTAGCTTGACTGGCCTGCGCCAGGAGGGTGAGAGGGTTGCAATAAACTGGTGGCTGCGACTGTTTAATAAAAACACAGCACTCTGCAAACACGAAAGTGGACGTATAGGGTGTGACGCCTGCCCGGTGCCGGAAGATTAAATGATGGGGTGCAAGCTCTTGATTGAAGTCCCGGTAAACGGCGGCCGTAACTATAACGGTCCTAAGGTAGCGAAATTCCTTGTCGGGTAAGTTCCGACCTGCACGAATGGCGTAACGATGGCCACACTGTCTCCTCCCGAGACTCAGCGAAGTTGAAGTGTTTGTGATGATGCAATCTCCCCGCGGCTAGACGGAAAGACCCCATGAACCTTTACTGTAGCTTTGCATTGGACTTTGAACCGATCTGTGTAGGATAGGTGGGAGGCTATGAAACCGGAACGCTAGTTTCGGTGGAGCCGTCCTTGAAATACCACCCTGGTTTGTTTGAGGTTCTAACCTTGGCCCGTGATCCGGGTCGGGGACAGTGCATGGTAGGCAGTTTGACTGGGGCGGTCTCCTCCCAAAGTGTAACGGAGGAGTACGAAGGTACGCTAGGTACGGTCGGAAATCGTGCTGATAGTGCAATGGCATAAGCGTGCTTAACTGCGAGACCGACAAGTCGAGCAGGTGCGAAAGCAGGTCATAGTGATCCGGTGGTTCTGTATGGAAGGGCCATCGCTCAACGGATAAAAGGTACTCTGGGGATAACAGGCTGATACCGCCCAAGAGTTCATATCGACGGCGGTGTTTGGCACCTCGATGTCGGCTCATCTCATCCTGGGGCTGTAGCCGGTCCCAAGGGTATGGCTGTTCGCCATTTAAAGAGGTACGTGAGCTGGGTTTAAAACGTCGTGAGACAGTTTGGTCCCTATCTGCCGTGGGCGTTGGATATTTGAAGGGGGCTGCTCCTAGTACGAGAGGACCGGAGTGGACGAACCTCTGGTGTACCGGTTGTCACGCCAGTGGCATCGCCGGGTAGCTATGTTCGGAAGAGATAACCGCTGAAAGCATCTAAGCGGGAAACTCGCCTTAAGATGAGATATCCCTGGGGCTTCGAGCCCCTTGAAGGGTCGTTCTAGACCAGGACGTTGATAGGTCAGGTGTGGAAGTGCAGTAATGCATTAAGCTAACTGATACTAATTGCCCGTAAGGCTTGATCCTATAACCAGTGTGTTTTACGTCATGAGTGAGTGCTGTAGCGCCTACTCAGGACCACCCCCGAAGGGGGTACGTCATGCACACCCAGGTTGAGATTAAGTGTTGTGCCCAATACAAGCACAGCCCAAGTAACACCAGTAATACCGAACGCGTTTAACCTGCGCAGTTCGACTACTTCTTCCCAGATTGGTTGTGGACGTTTCTCCCAAGAAACGACGCAACAACAAGTCATGCCTGATGACCATAGCGAGTCGGTACCACCCCTTCCCATCCCGAACAGGACCGTGAAACGACTCTACGCCGATGATAGTGCGGGTTCCCGTGTGAAAGTAGGTAATCGTCAGGCTCCTTATGCAGTATCGCCTAAACCCCACCCCAAAAAGGTGGGGTTTTTGCGTTTCTGTGCGCGCTTTACAACGCATCTCCGGCAGTCCTACTGGCTCGCACACCCCGCTCACCCGCTCACCCGCTCACCCAATCACCCAATCACCCAATCACCCAATCACCCAATCACCAATCACCAATCACCAATCACCAATCACCAATCACCAATCACCAATCACCAATCACCAATCACCAATCACCAATCACCAATCACCAATCACCAATCACCCAATCACCCAATCACCCAATCACCCAATCACCCAATCACTAATCACCCAATCACCAATCACCCAATCACCCAATCACCCAATCACCTGAGCGCGTCAATAATCGAATTAAGATCGCTCCTTCAATGCCTGGCACATTCAATCGCCGATAAACATCTGTGGCGACCAGTACTCATCGCGATAAAAAACGCTCGGCCATCTTCACCCAATATGTCGATCCGATCGACAGTAGCTCATCGTTGAAATCGTAGCTTGCGTTGTGCAACATGCACGGCCCCGCGCCATGTCCGTGCTCGCGATGATCACCCGCACCATTGCCCAAAAACGCATAGCAGCCGGGTTTCGCCAGAAGCATGAACGAAAAGTCCTCCGCACCCATGGTCGGTTCGACGGATGTGTCGACGTTTTCCGTGCCTACGACCTCGGCCATGACCGTCGCCGCAAACTTTGTTTCCTCGGCATCGTTGATGGTCGGCGGATAGTTGCGGTGAAAGTCGAATTCGACGGTGCAGTCGTACGCGGCCGCGGTGGCTTCGACAATTTTCCGCATGCGGCTCTCGATCAGATCCAAAGTCTCCACCGTGAACGTGCGCACGGTTCCACCGAGCCACGCTTCCTCGGGCACTACGTTCATCGCATCGCCAGCGTGGATCTGCGTGATCGAAAGGACCGCTGTGTCGATCGGCTTTTTGTTGCGCGTGATGATGCCCTGCAAGCCGTTCGCGATCTGAACGGCCGTGAAAACAGGATCGTGCCCGTTATGCGGCAAGGCCGCGTGCGATCCGACGCCCCTCACCTTAATGCGAAACTCGTTGCTCGACGCCATGATCGGGCCCGGCGTCACGCCAAAGTGTCCGGGCGGCATGCCCGGCCAGTTGTGAATACCGAAAACGGCATCGACGGGAAATTTCTCAAATAGCCCGTCTTCGATCATTGCGCGAGCTCCCGCGCCGCCTTCCTCCGCCGGCTGGAAGATGAACACAACCGTGCCGTCGAATGTGCCCCGCTCGGCCAGATGTTTCGCCGCGCCGAGCAGCATGGCCGTGTGGCCGTCGTGGCCGCACGCATGCATCCGGCCGTCGTGCGTCGAGCGATGGCCGAACGTATTGATTTCCTGGATCGGCAGCGCGTCCATGTCCGCGCGCAATCCGACCGAAGCCGCGCTCGTGCCGCGCTTCAGGACGCCAACGACGCCCGTTTTACCCAAGCCGCGATGCACTTCGATCCCCCAGCGTTCAAGGTTGTCCGCGACCAGTTTGGCGGTGGCGGTCTCTTCGTAACGCAATTCCGGATGCGCGTGGATCGTTCGTCGGAGTGCCTTGATTTCGTCGTGTGCTGCTTCGATTTCGGGGATCAGGTTCATTTGAGAAAACCTCTGTTTGCCTATGAAGATCGCGCGTGAATCTGCGCCCGTTGCCATTTATTCTACGCTGTCACTATTTGGCGATTCGCCCGGTGGACAACCTCAAGCCGTAATAAAATCGGAATCCACCGAATTTTCTCCGCTTTTTCCCGGACTCTCCGATGAATGCTCCCGTCGAATTTGCGCGGGCCGTCTGCCCGCATGACTGCCCCGACACCTGCGCGATGCGCGTTACCGTTCAGGACGGCCGCGCAATAAAGGTGGCCGGCGATCCGGATCATCCGCCGACGCAAGGCGTACTTTGCACGAAGGTGACGCGTTACGCAGAGCGCACGCATCATCGCGATCGTCTGTTGACGCCGATGCGCCGGATCGGGAAGAAGGGCGAAGGGCGCTTCGAACCGATTGGGTGGGACGAAGCCCTGAAACTGGCGGCGCATCGGCTGGCGCCGATTGCTGCGCGCGCCCCCGAGGCGATTTTGCCGTACAGCTACGCGGGAACGATGGGTCTCGTGCAGGGCGAAAGTATCGCGGCGCGGTTTTTCAACGCACTCGGCGCGTCACGGCTTGAGCGATCGATTTGTGCTGCGGCCGGTGCTGCCGGGCTGCGCTATACCTACGGCGCGAGCCTCGGTATGCACACTGAGTATTACGAGGAAAGCGAGCTGATCCTCATTTGGGGATCGAATCCGATCGCGTCGAATTTGCACTTCTGGACGCGCGCGCAAGAGGCGAAGCGGCGCGGCGCGCGTTTGATCGCGATCGATCCGTACCGGTCGCTTACCGCCGAAAAGTGCCATCAGCACATCGCGTTGCGGCCGGGCACCGACGGCGCCCTCGCGCTTGCGATGATTCACGTTTTAATCGGCGAGGGGCTGATCGATCACGACTTTATAGACGCGCATACGCTCGGCTTCGACGGGCTCAAAGCGCGCGCGGCCGAGTATCCGCCGTCGCGCGCGGCGGGGATTTGCGGGATTGATGAGCAGGCGATTGTCGATCTCGCGCGCGCTTATGGTTCGACGCGAAAGTCGTCAATCCGCCTGAATTACGGGATGCAGCGCGTGCGCGGCGGCGGAAATGCGGTGCGCGCAATCGCCTGCCTGCCGTCGCTCACCGGCGCTTGGCGGGAGCGCTCGGGCGGATTGTTGCTGTCGTCGTCGGGATGGGCGCCTGTCGATGGCGTCGCGTTGGAAAGGCCGGACTTGCTGCCCGGTTGGCCGTCGGAGCTGCCGCGTATCGTGAATATGAATGCAATTGGCGACGCGTTGCTGCACGATGGTGACACGGATTTCGGGCCGCGCGTCGAAGCGGTGATCGTCTATAACTCGAACCCGGTGGCGGTCGCGCCGGATTCCGAAAAGGTCGCCGCGGGTTTCGCGCGCGAGGATCTCTTCACCATCGTGCTGGAACATTTCGAGACCGATACCGCCGATTACGCCGACCTGATTTTCCCCGCAACAACGCAACTCGAGCATCTGGACGTCCACAAATCGTATGGTCACACGCACGTGATGGCGAATCTCCCGGCGATTGCACCGGTTGGCGATTCGCGCTCGAACACCGAGATTTTCCGCGGGCTGGCGCGCGCGATGGGTCTGACGCATCCGGCGCTCTACGAAACCGACGACGAAATCGCCTCGCGCGCGCTGCGCTGGGACGATCCCGCGCTCGCCGGGCAAAGCTGGGAGACGCTTAAAACCGCGGGCTGGGCGCAACTGAAGCTGGCCGAGGCGCCGTTCGCGAATGGCGGATTTCGCACGCCGTCGGGCAAATGCGAGTTTTACAGCGAGCGTTTGAAGCAGGAAGGTCACGACCCGCTGCCCGATTATCTGCCGCCTTACGAGTCCGCCGAGGGATCGCCGGAACTGGCGGCCCGCTATCCGCTCGCGATGATTTCGCCGCCCGCGCGCAATTTTCTCAACAGCAGCTTTGTGAATGTGGAGAGTTTGCGCTCGACCGAAGGCGAGCCGCATGTGGATATTCATCCCGCCGATGCGCGCGCGCGCCAGATCGCGCACGGCGAGACGGTGCGCATTTTCAACGATCGCGGCTCGATGCGGGCGCGCGCCCGCGTGACCGACCGTGCGCGCGAGGGTTTGGTCGTCGGATTGTCGATCTGGTGGAAGAAGCTCGCGCCGGACGGCCGCAACGCCAATCAGGTCACGAGCCAGGCGCTCACCGATCTCGGCGGCTCGGCCACGTTTTATGACTGTCTGGTCGAAGTTGAACCGGCACACTAAACGACTTTGGAAAGAACGCGTCGCGCTGTCTCGAATGTGGCGTCTAACCCGGTTGTGGGAAACGAATCGAGCCGTTAGGATTCGTTTTCCGCACGACCATTCGAAAATCAAATAAAGGAGACGCCGTATGGAAAAAATCTGGCTGAAGTCCTATCCGGCCGGCGTGCCCGCGGAAATCGACACATCGCCTTACCGCTCGGTTTCCGAACTGCTCGTGGACAGTTTCCGGAAGAACCGCGACCGCCGCGCATTTGTCTGCATGGGACGCGCCATCACCTACGGCGAACTCGACGCGCTGTCCGTCAAACTCGCCACCTGGTTCCAGTCGCGTGGCATCAAGCCAGGCGCGCGCATCGCGTTGATGATGCCGAACGTGCTGCAATATCCGGTGGCGATCGCCGCCGTCCTGCGCGCGGGTTATATCGTGGTCAACGTGAATCCGCTCTACACCCCACGCGAACTCGAACACCAGTTGAAGGACAGCGGCGCCGAAGCCATCGTCCTGCTCGAAAATTTCGCGACCACGCTGCAAGCGGTCGTGAAGCACACGGCGATCAAGCACGTCGTGGTGGCGTCGATGGGCGACCTGATGGGCGTGAAGGGGTTGATCGTCAATTTCGTCGTCCGGCACGTGAAGAAAATGGTGCCCGCGTGGGATTTGCCGGGGCACGTGCGCTTTAACGACGCCATCGCCGAGGGCGCGCGCGGCACGCTTAACCCCGTTCAGCAAAGCCCGGACGACGTCGCGTTCCTGCAATACACCGGCGGCACGACGGGCGTCGCGAAAGGCGCGACGCTGCTGCACCGGAATTTGATCGCGAACGTGTTGCAGTCGGAAGTGTGGCTCGATCCGGCGCGCAAGAAGCGGCCGGATATCGACCAGTTCGTGTGCGTCGTGGCGCTGCCGCTTTATCACATCTTCGCGCTGACGGTGTGCGGGCTGCTGACCATCCGGACCGGCGGGATCGGCGTGTTGATTCCGAATCCGCGCGACATCGCGGGCACGATCAAGGAACTGAAAGGCTTCGCAATCAACACGTTTCCGGCCGTGAACACGCTGTACAACGCGCTGTTGAATCATCCGGATTTTGCCAAGCTCGATTTTTCGAAGCTGATGGCGGCGAACGGCGGCGGCATGGCGGTGCAGGAAGCGGTCGCGAAACGCTGGTTCCAGACGACGGGCGCGCCGATTGTGGAAGGTTACGGGCTGTCGGAAACCTCACCATGCGTGACCTGCAACCCGGTGACGGCCACCGAATATACCGGCACGATCGGCCTGCCGTTCCCGTCGACGGACATTTCCATCCGCGACGACGACAACCGCGAACTGCCGATCGGGCAGGCTGGCGAGATTTGCATTCGCGGCCCGCAGGTGATGGCGGGCTACTGGAATCGTCCCGATGAAACGGCGAAGGTCATGACGCCGGACGGCTTCTTCAAGTCGGGCGACGTGGGCGTGATGGACGAGCGCGGCTACGTGAAGATCGTCGATCGCAAGAAGGACATGATCCTGGTGTCGGGTTTCAACGTGTATCCGAACGAAATCGAGGACGTGGTCGCGAAACTGCCGGGCGTGTTCGAGGTCGCGGCGGTCGGCATGAAGGATTCGAATTCCGGCGAGGCGGTGAAGCTTTTCATCGTCAAGAAGGACCCGGCGCTGACCGAGGCGGATGTCGTCGCGTATTGCAAGGAGCAACTCACCGGCTATAAGCGGCCGAGGTTGATCGAGTTTCGCAGCGAATTGCCGAAGAGCAATGTGGGCAAGATTCTCCGCCGGGAATTGCGCGACGGGAAAGTCTGAGCGCTCGCCGGACGAGTGCAAAGCCTTCGTGCCGAACCAAACGGCACGAAGGCTTTTTTATTGGCGAGTCGCACCGTGGACGCCTCCTGTGACCTTTTTGCAGCATGCGCTAAAATCCCGCTTTGGTCGTTATCGCGACTCGTGTTGCCTGGTTTGCTCGCGTGGCCGACAGGGAACGCCCAAGGATTTCAAATGAGGAGGTGCCGGATATGCTGGACGAACTGATCACCGAATTCGATCGCGGGCTTCGTTCGATCGTCGGCGTGACGCGCATGTCGCGGCCCGTTCCGACACCGGACGTGCCGGCGGCTTTCGGCGAAGTGCCCGAACTCACCGACGAAGAAAAGGCCCATTCCGCAGCGCTGATGCGCGTGAACCACGTCGGCGAGGTCTGCGCTCAGGCGTTGTATCAGGCGCAAAAACTCGCGACGCGCACGCCTTCGGTGAAGGAAGGTTTCGAGCGCGCCGGACGCGAGGAGGAAGATCATCTCGCGTGGACGTCGCAGCGTCTCAAGGAGCTGGATTCGCGGCCGAGCCTGCTTAATCCGCTGTGGTACACCGGCGCGCTCGCGCTCGGGTTCTTCGCCGGGCGTCTCGGCGATCGCACGAGTCTGGGTTTCATGGCGGAGACGGAGCGTCAGGTCGAGCAGCATCTCGACGGGCATTTGAAGACGTTGCCGGAGAACGATCTGGCGTCGCGCGCGATCGTCGATCAAATGCGCGCCGACGAGAGCGCGCACGCCAGCGCGGCGACGGATGCGGGAGGCGTCGAGATGCCGTTTCCCGTGCGCGCGCTGATGCGGGCGGCATCGAAAGTCATGACGCGCACGGCTTATTACATTTGATCTGTCCGGTTTCGCACGGTCGTCCCGCTCGCTAAAGTGGGACGATCCTCCCACCAGTCGTACCCGCCCCGAATTTCCCCTTCCCGCCGCACTTGTCGCTTCGCAGAACGCTTAAGATTCGCGCGTTTCGCCCGATCATTTCACGTATTACCTTCACACTCTCCACTACATCGTTCATTCGTAACGATTTTCAGTTTTTTAGCTCACTTGAAGCTCGTGCGCTAAGTCCTTGTTCTAGCAAACAAAATTAATCAAAAAGCCGAAGCGAGTATTGACCGTGTAAAAGCGTTCCTCTAAAGTGGGAGACAGTGTGAGAAAGTGTTTTTTAGTGTGATTTCAAGCTCACTTTCCGGCATATTCGACAAGAACCGGCGCCGCTTCCGCGGCGACGTCACAGAGGAGAGGGCGAGTGTTCCAAGGGGCTTCGGCGCTGACGCTCGATGCGAAGGGACGGATGTCCGTCCCGTCTCGCTATCGCGAAGCGCTGCAAGGACAGGCAGAAGGCCGGGTCACGCTCACAAAGAGCCCGGATGGATGCCTGTTGCTCTTTCCTCGCCCCGAGTGGGAAGTCTTTCGCGCGAAAGTCGCCGCGCTTCCGATGGAAGCCGCGTGGTGGCAGCGCATTTTCCTGGGCAATGCAATGGACGTCGAACTCGACACCGCCGGGCGCGTGCTCGTGTCGCCGGAGTTGCGTTCGGCTGCGTCGCTTGAGAAAAACCTGACGCTGCTCGGCATGGGCAACCGGTTCGAGTTGTGGGACGCAGAAACGTACGCGGCGAAGGAAGCGGCGGCAATGGCGCAGGGCATGCCCGACGCGCTGAAGAACTTCACTTTCTGACGCGGCGCTGAACAACATGGCACCTGCGATGGGAAACGAATTGCAGCATCGCACGGTGCTGCTGGATGAGGCGGTGGACGGTCTGGTGACGCGTCCCGACGGCATCTATATAGATGGCACGTTCGGGCGGGGCGGCCACAGCGGGCTGGTGCTGACGAAGCTGGGTGACGCGGGGCGTCTGATCGCCTTCGACAAAGACCCGCTCGCCATCGCCACGGCGCAACAAATACAGGATGCGCGATTTTCAATCGTGCATGACAGTTTCGCGGCGCTGCGCGATGCGGCGAGCGAACGTGGAGTAGGGCGGGTGTCGGGCGTGTTGCTGGACCTGGGTGTGTCGTCGCCGCAAGTAGACGACCCGGGCCGCGGCTTCAGTTTTCGGGCCGACGGCCCGCTCGATATGCGGATGGACCCGACGCGCGGCGAATCGGCTGCTGACTGGCTGGCGCGGGCAACGGTGCAGGAATTGACGGAGGTGATCAGAGATTATGGGGAAGAACGGTTTGCTTTTCAGATTGCAAAGGCGCTTGTTGCTCGCCGGGCAGAGTCCGACCGTCTTGGGCCTCTCGTCAGCACGAGCGAGCTTGCCGAAATCGTGGGTCACGTCGTCAAAACCCGTGAGAAGGGCAAGGACCCGGCAACTCGCACCTTTCAGGCTATACGGATTCACATCAATCAAGAGCTTGCGGAGCTGCAAGTAGTTCTGGAATCAGCGTTGGCGCTGTTGGAGCAAGGGGGGCGGCTGGTCGTGATCAGCTTTCATTCGCTTGAGGACCGAATCGTGAAGCGGTTCATGCAGACACACGCGAGTGCGCCTGCCATCGACCGGCGGCTGCCGATTCGCGCGGTGGACTTGCCCAGTCCGCCGCTGCGCATTGTCGGCCGCGTGTTCGCGAGCGATGCGGAAGTCGCGGCGAATCCGCGCGCCAGGTCGGCCGTGATGCGAATCGCCGAGCGGATCGCGCCATGAACCGCCTGAACATCTTCCTCTTGATGATCGTGCTCGGATGCGCGCTGTCGGTCGTGTCCGCCACCAATCAGCAGCGGCAGATTTTTATCGAATTGCAGCGGGCGCAGTCGCAGGAGCGTCAGCTTCAGCAGGACTTCTCGCAGTTTCAATATCAGCAGAGCGCGTTGTCGAAGACGTCGCGAATCGAGCAGTTGGCTACCAATTCCCTGAAGATGCAGCCCGTGACGACCGGCCGCACGCAATATCTCACCTACGACCCGGCGACCGCCAAGGCCGCCGATGCGCCGTTGCCGCCGCCGCTTCCGGCGTCGGCGCCGCCTGCCCGCGGAGCCAAGCGATGAAAAAATCCGCGAAGCAAAAGGGTGTGGCGTTCACCCCCAATCCGATCCTCTCGGTGCGCCTGCCGATGTGGCGCTCGAAACTCGTCGTGTTCATGCTGTTCATGGCATTCGTGGCGCTGGCGGGCCGCGCCTTCTGGATTCAGGGTCCGGGCAACGCATTCTTCAAGAAGCAGGGCGAAAGCCGCTATCAGCGCACGCTCGAATTGCCGGCGACGCGCGGGCAGATTCGCGACCGCAACGGTCTGGTGCTCGCTACCAGTCTGCCGGTGAAGGCGATCTGGGCGATTCCCGAAGCCGTGCCGAACGATCTCGGCGCGGACAAGCTGGCTCAGCTCGCGACGCTGCTCGACATGACGCAGAAAGAGTTGCGCGCGAAGCTTTCGGTCGACAAGACGTTCGTGTACGTGAAGCGCCAGGTGCCGATGGAAGTGGCGCAGAAAGTGGCCGCGCTCGATATTCCCGGCATTTATTCGCGCGGCGAATACAAGCGCTTCTATCCGGAAGGCGAAATCACGGCGCATCTGATCGGCTTTACTAATATTGAAGACAAGGGCCAGGAAGGCGTCGAACTCGGCGACCAGCACATTCTGGCCGGCACGCCGGGCATGCGGCGCGTCATCAAGGACCGCATGGGCCATATCGTCGAGGACGTGGACGAGCAGGTCGTGCCGCACGACGGAACGGACGTCGAACTGTCGATCGACAGCAAGATCCAGTACATCGCGTACACGAACCTGAAGGCGGCGGTCGAGAAGTTCAAGGCGAAGGCAGGCGCGGCAATCGTGATCGACGTGAAGACGGGGGAAGTGCTCGCGCTCGTCAACTATCCCACGTACAACCCGAACGACCGCTCGCGGATGACCGGCGAGCAGTTGCGCAACCGTATCCTCACCGACACCTTCGAACCCGGCTCGATCATGAAGCCGTTCACGGTGTCGCTCGCGCTCGATCTGCATCGCGTGACGCCGAATACGCTCGTGGAAACGGGTGGCGGCACTTTCGTGCTCGACGGCGCGCGCATCACCGACGATTCCGGTTTCGGCACGCTGACAGTCGGCGGCGTGATCCAGAAGTCGAGCAATATCGGCGCGACCAAGATTGCGATGCAGTTGAAGCCGGAAGAAATGTGGAACATGTACACGAGCATCGGTCTCGGTCAGGCGCCGAAGGTCGGTTTTCCGGGCGCGGTGACCGGACGCTTGCGTCCGTGGAAGAGCTGGCGGCGCATCGAGCAGGCGACCATGTCTTATGGCTACGGTTTGTCGGCGTCGCTGTTCCAGCTTTCGCGCGCCTACACGGCTATCGCCAACGACGGCCAGATCTTGCCGGTATCGATTTTCCGTACGCCCGGCGACCAGCCGCCCGTGACCACGCAGGTTTTCTCGCCCACCACCGCGCGTGAAGTGCGCGCGATGCTCGAAACCGTGACGGCGAAGGGCGGCACGTCGCCGGACGCGGCGGTGCCGGGTTATCGAGTAGGCGGCAAGAGCGGCACGGCGTACAAGCACGCGGGACGCGGCTACGATCACTCGAAGTACCGCGCGTCGTTCGTCGGCATGGCGCCGATGCCGAATCCGCGCATCGTGGTGGCGGTGTCCGTCGATGAACCGACCGCCGGCAGCCACTTCGGCGGGCAGGTGTCCGGGCCGGTGTTCTCGTCGATTGTCGGCGATACGCTGCGTTCGCTGAATATTCCGCCCGATATGCCGGTCAAGCAGATGGTCGTGAACGACGACTCCGCTCAGAATCCCGCCGCGCCCGCTCAGAACCCGGTGCAAACTCCGCCGAAAAAAATCGCGGTGTCGAGCAACACGAAGACGCATCCGGGAGTCGTGCGATGACGGCGACGCCCGACAAGCAGATCGCGCAGGCGGTCGAATGGCTACGCGCCAATGCACCGGCCTCGGCCCAGTTGCACGCGGACACGCGCTCGCTTCAGGCGGGCGACGTGTTTTTCGCGTATGCGGTGGACGGCGCGGACAACCGGCCGTATATCGATACCGCGCTCGCCGCTGGCGCTTCGGTTGCGCTCTATCAGCCGGAAGGTTTCGCGGGCCATCCCGACGCCGCGAAAACGCTGGGCGTGCCCGCGCTGAACGAACTGGCGGGATCGATTGCGTCGGCGTGGTACGGCTTGCCGAGCGAATCCATGCTGACGGTCGGCGTCACCGGCACGAACGGGAAGACTTCCTGTAGCCAGTGGCTCGCGAGCGCGTTGTCGGCGCTGGGCAAGCCGTGCGCGATTATCGGCACGCTCGGCAGCGGCATGCCGGGCAAGCTCGTGCAGACAGGATTCACCACGCCCGACGCGCCGCAATTGCAACGCACGCTCGCGCAACTCAAGGCGGAAGGCGCGCAAGCCGTGGCGATGGAAGTGTCGTCGCATGCGCTGCATCAGGGGCGCGTGAACGGCACGGCGTTCGATATCGCCATTTTCACGAATCTCACGCAGGATCATCTCGATTACCACGGCACCTTCGACGCCTACGAGGCCGCGAAGGCGCGTCTGTTCGCATGGCCGACGCTCAGCGCCGCCGTCGTCAATCGCGACGACGCAGCCGGACAGCGCCTGATCGACGCGCTGCGCGGCAAGGTGCGCACGATTGCGTACGGGATCGACGTGGCCGCAGCGCCCGCGCCGCGCGCCGACGCGTTGCTGCTCGCGACCAACGTGCGCGCGACCGCCAGCGGCACCGCGTTTCACCTCGCGTCCGACTGGGGCGACGCGGATGTCGAAGTCGGCACGCTCGGCGCGTTCAACGTGAGCAATTTGCTCGGCGTGCTCGGCGCGCTGCTCGCCGCCGAGGTTCCGCTTGCCGCCGCGCTCGCGCAGATCGCTAAACTCGAACCGGTGAACGGCCGCATGCAGCGACTCGGCGGCCGCCTGCAAAACGACGAACCGCTCGTCGTGATCGACTACGCACACACGCCGGACGCGCTCGATAAAACGCTCGACGCGCTGCGTCCGATTGCCGAGGCGCGCGGCGGTCAGCTCGTCTGCATGTTCGGCTGCGGCGGTGACCGCGACGCGACCAAGCGTCCGCTGATGGGCGCGATCGCCGAGAAGCGCGCGGACCAGGTCGTCATCACGAGCGACAACCCGCGCAGCGAAGATCCCCAGTCGATCATCGAACAGATCGCCGCGGGCATGACGGACGCGTCGCGCGCGCGCCGCATCGAAGACCGCGCGAGCGCGATTCTCCAGGCCGTCCGCACGGCGGCCCGCGAGGACGTGATCGTGCTGGCCGGTAAAGGCCACGAGGCCACGCAGGAAATCATGGGCAAGAAACGCGCGTTCTCCGATCAGGATCATGCAAGGCTCGCACTGGCTGCGCGCCCGCAACACACACGCGGAGGCGGCGAATGACGATGTTCACCTTGCGCGACGCCGCCGCGCTGATTCCCGGCGCGGTCGTTGTCGGCGATGAAAATACGGCGTTCGAACGCGTCTCGACCGACAGCCGCACGGCAGGTCCGGGCGATCTTTTCGTGGCGGTGAAGGGTGACCGTTTCGATGCGCATGATTTCCTGGAACAGGTTGCGGCCCGCGGCATCGCCGCCGCGCTGGTCTCGCGCACGCCCGAAGGTTTCGCGCTGCCAGCCTTGAAGGTAAAGGACACGCGCGCGGCACTCGGTGCTATTGCGCACGGATGGCGTAAGCGATTTTCGGTCCCGCTCGTCGCCGTGACCGGCAGCAACGGCAAGACGACGGTCAAAGAGATGATCGCGTCGATCTTTGCGGCGGCTGTCGGCGAGTCCGCGCGTCTCGCCACGGCGGGCAATTTCAACAACGACATCGGCTTGCCGCTCACGCTGTTCCGCCTGACCGACACGCACAAGCTCGCGGTGATCGAACTCGGCATGAATCATCCGGGCGAAACCGAAGTGCTCGGCCGGATCGCCGCGCCGACGGTGGCTGTCGTGAACAACGCGCAGCGCGAGCATCAGGAATTCATGGCGACCGTGGAAGCGGTCGCGCTCGAACATGCGTCGGTGATTCATGCGCTCGGGCCCGACGGCACGGCCGTGTTCCCCGCCGACGACAAATACGCGAGCATCTGGCGCGTCGCCGCGACGGGCAATCCCATCGTCGATTTCGCGCTCACCGACGACACCACGAAAGCGGCAGTCACGGGGCGCATCGTCGGCACGAACGTCATCGCGCAAACGCCGCTCGGTCCGGTTGAAATCGCGTTGCGCGTGCTCGGCGAGCACAACGCGCGCAATGCGCTGGCGGCGGCATCGGCGGCGATTGCCGCGGGCGTCTCGCTCGACGCCATCAAGCGCGGCCTCGAAGCATTCGAACCGGTGAAGGGCCGCCTGCAGGTGAAGCGCGCGGCGGTGGCGCCGATCGAAGGCGCGATCGTGATCGACGACACCTACAACTCGAATCCCGATTCGATGCGCGCGGCCATCGACGTGCTCGCGTCGCAAAGTTCGCCGCGCGTGCTCGTCATGGGCGACATGGGCGAAGTGGGCGATCAGGGTGCCGCGTTTCATCGCGAAGTGGGCGCGTATGCGGCGGAACGCGGGATCGATGCGCTGTTCGCGCTCGGCGATGCGAGCCTCGACGCGAAGAAAGCCTTCGAAGCCGCGCACGCCAATGCGCACCACTTCAACGACGTGCACGCACTGATTCAAGCATTGACCCAGGCCGGATTCGGACCCGGCGCTACGTTTCTCGTGAAAGGCTCGCGGTTCATGAAAATGGAACGCGTGGTGGACGCCGTGACGAGTCCACACCAACAAGCGTCGGGCACAGCGCCCGGCGCGCACTGAAGAAGAAGGACCAGCATGCTACTTGCACTCGCGCAATGGCTTCAGAATGACGCCAGCTTTCTGCGCGTGTTCACTTATATTACGTTCCGCGCCGTGGGTGCCACGGCGACGGCGCTGATGATCGGCCTGTTCTGCGGACCCTGGGTGATCCGCAAACTCACGCTGCTGAAAGTCGGTCAGGCCGTGCGCAAGGACGGCCCGCAGTCGCACCTCATCAAGTCCGGCACGCCGACGATGGGCGGCGTTCTGATTCTGCTCGGCATCGCTATTTCGACGCTTTTGTGGGCCGATCTGACGAACCGCTTCGTGTGGATCGTGATGCTGGTGACGTTCGGCTATGGCGTGATCGGCTGGGTCGACGATTACCGCAAGGTGGTCTACAAGGACCCGCGCGGCATGTCCTCGCGCGAGAAGTATTTCTGGCAATCGGTGATCGGCCTGTTCGCCGCCGTGTACCTCGCGTTCAGCGTCTCGGAAGCCAACAACGCGCGCGTGTTCGACCTGTTCATGGCGTGGGTGCGCAGCGGTCTTTCAATGGGCCTGCCCGCGCGCGCCGATTTGATGCTGCCGTTCGTCAAGGCAATCAGCTATCCGCTCGGCGTGTGGGGATTCATCGCGCTGACGTATTTCGTGATCGTCGGTACGAGCAATGCCGTGAATCTTACCGATGGCCTCGATGGTCTCGTCATCATGCCGGTCGTGCTCGTGGGCGCGTCGCTCGGCGCGTTCGCCTACGTGATGGGCAGCTCGGTCTACTCAAAATACCTGCTGTTCCCGCACATTCCCGGCGCGGGCGAACTGCTGATTTTCTGCTCGGCGATGGGTGGCGCGGGCCTCGCGTTCCTCTGGTTCAACACGCATCCCGCGCAGGTTTTCATGGGCGATGTCGGCGCGCTCGCGCTCGGCGGCGCGCTCGGCACGATCGCCGTGATCGTGCGGCAGGAAATCGTGCTGTTCATCATGGGCGGCATTTTCGTCGCGGAAACGGTCTCGGTGATGCTGCAGGTTTCGTGGTTCCGCTATACGAAGAAGCGCTTCGGCGAAGGGCGCCGCATCTTCAAGATGGCGCCGCTGCATCACCATTTCGAATTGTCCGGCTGGAAGGAAACGCAGGTGGTCGTGCGCTTCTGGATCATCACGCTGATGTTGTGTCTGTTTGGCCTCTCGACGCTCAAGTTGCGTTGATCGAATAGCAAAGGAAAAGGGTTAGCGATGTTTGGCGAGAAGTTTGTCGATCGGCCAGGTCCGATGGTGCTCGTGCTGGGGCTCGGTGAATCCGGCCTCGCGATGGCGCGCTGGTGCGCGCGCCATGGGTGCCGGCTGCGCATCGCCGATACGCGGGCGACGCCGCCGAACCTGTCGGAACTCGAAGTTCACCGCATCGAAGCCGAATTTGTCGGCGGCGCGTTCACGCCTGCGCTGCTGGATGGCGGGATCGAAGTCGTGGCGGTGAGCCCCGGTTTGTCGCCGCTCGCCGACGACCTGAAGCCCTTGCTCGCGGCTGCGCGGGAACGCGGCATTCCGGTGTGGGGCGAACTCGAACTTTTCGCGCTCGCGCTGAAGTCGCTCGGCAGCAACGGCTACGCGCCGAAGGTCGTCGCGATCACCGGCACGAACGGCAAGACCACGACCACCGCGCTCACGGGCCTGCTGTGCGAACGCGCGGGCAAGTCGGTGGCGGTCGCGGGCAACATCAGCCCGGCGATGCTCGACAAGCTGTCCGATGCCATCGACAACACCGCGCTCCCCGACGTCTGGGTGCTCGAATTGTCGAGTTTCCAGCTTGAAACGGCACAGTCGTTCGCGCCCGACGCGGCAACCGTGCTGAACATCACGCAGGACCATCTCGACTGGCACGGCGGCCTCGACGCCTACGCTGCCGCGAAAGGCCGGGTGTTCGGTCCGAACACGGTGCGCGTGCTCAATCGCGACGACGCCCGCACGATGGCGCTGGCGTCCACGGGAAGCACGGTCGTGACGTTCGGCGTGAACGAACCGGCCCGCGTGGGCGACTTCGGATTGCTGCACGAGAACGGCATCGTGTGGCTCGTGCAGGCGCACGACCGCGACGCCGGCGACGAAGCCGCGCCCACGCGCCGCCGCAAGAGCGACGTGGCCGCCGAACCGACGCTGGTTTCGAAGCGCCTGATGCCCGCCGACGCGCTGCGCATCCGCGGTCTGCACAACGCGGCAAACGCGCTGGCCGCGCTCGCGCTGGCACGCGCGATCAACTTGCCGCTCGCGGCCCTGCTGCACGGCTTGCGTGAATATCGCGGCGAGCCGCATCGCGTGGAAGAAATCGCGCAGATCGACGGCGTCGATTATGTGGACGACAGCAAAGGCACGAACGTCGGCGCGACCGTCGCGGCGCTCGATGGCCTCGCGCAAAAAATCGTGCTGATCGCCGGTGGCGACGGCAAGGGGCAGGACTTCGCGCCGCTCGTCGCGCCCGTCGCGCGCTGGTGCCGCGCCGTGATGCTGATCGGCCGCGACGCGCCCGCGATTCGCGAGACGCTCGCGGAAACCGGCGTGCCGCTCGCAGATCACGCGACGCTCGAAGCCGCGACGCGCGCCGCGTCGGAAGCCGCGCGTGCCGGCGACGCCGTGTTGTTGTCGCCCGCGTGCGCGAGCCTCGACATGTTCAGGAACTACGCACATCGCGCGGACGTGTTTCGCCGCACGGTCGAAGAAATCGCCGCCGAGCGGGGAGTGATGCTATGAGCTGGTCCGAACGCATTGGATCGAAACTCACGGGACAGCGCAACGCCGTCGCCAACGACAGCGCGGCGCTCGGCGGCCGCACGAGCCGGATCGGCGCGCGCGTGGAAGAGCGCGCGGGCGGTATCTCGAGCGCGGTGAACGGCGTCAAGCCGATCCGCTCGCGCATGCTCGACTACGATCACTCGCTGTTGTGGGTCGTGATCGCGTTGCTGGGCCTGGGCGTGGTGATGGTGTACTCGGCGTCCATCGCGATGCCCGATTCGCCCAAATACGCGCAGTACCGCGACTATCACTTTCTCGTGCGGCACCTCATTTCCGTCGCCACCGCCGTGGTCGGCGCGGTGATCGCATTCCGCATTCCGGTCTCGGCGTGGGACAAATACGCGCCGAAGTTCTTCATGCTCTCGCTCTTCATGCTGGTGATCGTGCTGATTCCGCACATCGGCAAGGGCGTGAACGGCGCGCGCCGCTGGATTCCGCTCGGCATCACGAACATGCAGCCGTCGGAAATCATGAAGCTCGCCGTGACCATCTACGCGGCGAACTACACGGTGCGGAAGCAAGAATTCATGCACAGCTTCGGCCGCGGCTTTTTGCCGATGGCGGTCGCGGTGGGCTTTGTCGGCGCGTTGCTGCTGCTCGAACCGGACATGGGCGCGTTCATGGTGATCGCGGCGATCGCGATGGGCGTGCTGTTTCTCGGCGGCGTGAACGGCAAGCTGTTCGGCGGCCTCGTGCTCACCGCCGTGGGCACGTTCACGATGCTCGTGTGGCTTTCGCCGTGGCGCCGTGAGCGGATTTTCGCGTACCTCGATCCGTGGGACGACCGTTACGCGCAGGGCAAGGCGTACCAGCTGACCCATTCGCTGATCGCGTTCGGGCGCGGCGAATGGTTCGGCGTGGGACTCGGCGGCAGTGTCGAAAAGCTCAACTACCTGCCGGAAGCGCATACCGACTTCATCCTCGCGGTGATCGGCGAGGAACTGGGATTTGTCGGCGTGATCGTCGTGATCCTGCTGTTTTACTGGATCGTGCGGCGCGCGTTCGAGATCGGCCGTCAGGCGCTCGCGCTCGACCGCACGTTCGCGGGACTGATGGCGAAGGGCGTCGGCATCTGGTTCGGCGCGCAGACCTTCATCAACATGGGCGTGAATCTCGGCCTCCTGCCGACCAAGGGTCTGACGCTGCCGCTCGTGAGCTATGGCGGTTCGGGCATTTTGCTGAACTGTGTCGCGCTCGCGGTGCTGATGCGCGTGGACTACGAAAACCGGGTGCTGATGCGCGGAGGAAAGGTATGACCGGATCGCGCGCAAGCGGCGCAGGCACGCTGATGGTGATGGCCGGCGGCACCGGGGGGCACGTGTTCCCGGGGCTCGCGGTCGCCCATTGGATGCAGGCGCGCGGCTGGCGTGTGGTGTGGCTCGGCAACGCGGCGGGCATGGAAGCGACGCTCGTGCCGAAGCACGGCATTCCGATGGAATACGTGCGCTTTGGCGGCGTGCGCGGCAAGGGCATCAAGACCAAGTTGATGCTGCCGGTGAACCTGCTGCGCGCATGTTCGCAAAGCCTGCGCGTGTTGCGCATCGTCAAGCCCGACGTCGTGCTCGGCATGGGCGGCTACATCACGTTTCCGGCCGGCCTGATGACGAAGCTCTCCGGCTGCCCGCTCGTGCTGCACGAACAGAATTCGATCGCGGGCATGGCGAACAAAGTGCTCGCGCATCTGGCGAAACGCGTGCTCGTCGCGTTCCCGAACGCGCTGCCGAACGCTGAATGGACCGGAAATCCGATTCGTGCGGAACTCTCGCGCGCATTGCCACCCAAAGAACGCTACGCCGCGCGTCTTGGGTCGCTCAATGTTCTGATTGTTGGCGGCAGTCTGGGTGCGGCGGCGTTGAACGAAACGGTGCCGAAAGCGCTGGCTCTGCTCGATCCGGCGCAGCGTCCGCGCATCGTGCATCAGGCGGGCGCGAAGCATATCGACGCATTGCAGGCGAACTACGCGGCAGCCGGTCTGCAGCGCGGCGAGGATCTTCAGCTCGTGCCGTTCATTGAGGATATGGCGAGCGCCTACGCGGCAGCCGATCTCGTGATCTGCCGCTCGGGTGCGATGACCGTGTCGGAAATTGCGGCGGTGGGCGTCGCGGCGCTGTTCGTGCCGTTCCCTTTCGCCGTGGACGATCACCAGACCACCAACGCCGCGTTTCTGGAAAAGAACGGCGCGGCGCAATTGATACAACAACGCGATTTGTCGGCGGAAAAACTCGCCGGCTGGTTGCGCAGCCAGACGCGTGCCTCGCTCGCAGAAATGGCCGAGCGTTCCCGCGAACTGGCAAAACCCGACGCGACTGAACGCGTCGCCCAGGTGTGCGCCGACGTAGCCGGCATGCGGGACAGCGTTTTAGCGCGGGAGACAGATTAAGCCATGAAACATATCGTCAAACACATTCACTTCGTCGGCATCGGCGGCGCGGGCATGAGCGGGATTGCGGAGGTGCTGCTCAACCTCGGCTATCAGGTGAGCGGCTCGGACCTGTCGCGCAACGGCGTGACCGACCGGCTGACCGAACTCGGCGCAACGGTGGCGATCGGCCATCAGGCGGAGAACATCGAGGGCGCGAACGCGGTCGTCGTATCGACCGCCGTGCGCTCGGACAATCCGGAAGTGCTGGCCGCGCGCCATCGCCGCATTCCGATCGTGCCGCGCGCCGTCATGCTTGCCGAACTCATGCGGCTGAAACAGGGCATCGCCATTGCCGGGACGCATGGCAAGACCACGACCACGTCGCTGGTCGCGAGCGTGCTGGCGGCGGGCGGGCTCGATCCGACCTTCGTGATCGGCGGGCGGCTCATCAGCGCGGGCGCGAACGCGCGGCTCGGCACGGGCGACTTCATCGTCGCGGAAGCGGACGAGTCGGACGCGTCGTTCCTGAACCTGTTCCCGGTGATCGAAGTCATCACGAATATCGACGCCGATCACATGGATACCTACGGCCACGACTTCGCGCGGCTCAAGCAGGCGTTCATCGAATTCACGCACCGTTTGCCGTTCTACGGCATCGCGGTGCTGTGCGTGGACGACCCGAACGTGCGCGAAATCCTGCCGTTCGTCTCGAAGCCGATCATCCGCTACGGCCTCGGCGCCGAAGCGCAGGTGCGCGCGGTGAACGTGGAAGCGCGCGACGGCAAGATGCACTTCACGACGCTGCGCGAAGACGCCGCGCCGCTCGACATCACGCTGAACCTGCCGGGCGTGCACAACGTGCAGAACGCGCTGGCCGCCATCGCGATCGCGACCGAACTCGAAGTCGCCGACGCCGATATCCAGCGCGCGCTCGCCGAGTTCAACGGCGTGGGCCGCCGCTTCCAGCGCTATGGCGAAGTCAACGCGAATAACGGCGACGGCGCGTACACGCTGATCGACGATTACGGTCATCACCCGGTGGAAATGGCCGCGACGGTCGCGGCCGCGCGCGGCGCGTTCCCGGGCCGACGCCTCGTGCTGGCGTTCCAGCCGCATCGCTTCACGCGCACGCGGGATTGTTTCGAAGATTTCGTGAAGGTGCTCTCCACCGTCGATGCACTCGTGCTGACCGAAGTGTATTCGGCAGGCGAAGCGCCGATCGTCGCCGCCGACGGCCGCGCGCTCGCGCGTGCGATCCGTGTCGCGGGCAAGGTGGAACCGGTGTTCGTGGAAACCGTGGATGAAATGCCGGACGCGATCGCGACGCTGGCGCGCAATGGCGATGTGGTGATCACGATGGGCGCGGGTTCCATCGGCGGTGTGTGTGGACGGCTGACCCAGAGCACAAGCTTTTAACAACTGACATGACTGACGCAGTGAGCAAAAACGTGAACGCAACTGATCCCAAGGTTTTCGGCCGTGTGGCCGTGCTGTTGGGCGGCGAAACAGCCGAGCGCGAGGTGTCGCTGAAATCCGGCGCACTCGTGCTGCAGGGTCTGCGCGAGGCGGGCATCGATGCCCATCCGTTCGATCCCGCCGAGCGTCCGCTGTCGGAACTGAAGGACGAAGGATTCGTGCGCGCGTTTATCGCGCTGCACGGCGGTTACGGCGAGAACGGGCAGTTGCAGGGCGCGCTCGATTTCTACGGCATCCGCTATACGGGCAGCGGCGTGCTGGGTTCGGCGCTCGGCATGGACAAGTTCCGCACCAAGCTCGTATGGCAGCAGACCGGCGTGCCGACGCCGCCGTTCGAACTCGTCATGCGCGGCGACGACTACGAAGCGCGCGCGCACGCGATCATCGCGAAGCTCGGGCTGCCGCTCTTCGTCAAGCCGGCGAGCGAAGGATCGAGCGTTGCGGTCATCAAGGTGAAGAGCGCCGAAACGCTCGCGCCGGCGCTCGCCGAAGCGGCGAAGTACGACACGATGGTGCTCGCGGAAAAGAGTATCGACGGTGGCGGCGAGTACACGTGCTGTATCGCGGGCGATCTGGATCTGCCGGTGATCCGCATCGTTCCGGCGGGCGAGTTCTACGACTATCACGCGAAGTACATCGCCAACGACACGCAATACCTGATTCCGTGCGGTCTGACCGAGGCCGAGGAAGCGCGCATGAAGCAACTGGCGCGGCGCTCGTTCGACGTGCTCGGCTGCACCGACTGGGGCCGCGCCGATTTCATGCTCGACGCCGACGGCAATCCGTATTTCCTGGAAGTGAACACGGCACCCGGTATGACGGACCACTCGCTGCCGCCGAAAGCGGCTCGCGCGGTCGGGATCAGCTACCGGGACCTGGTGGTGAAGGTGTTGTCGCTGACGCTGAAGGACTGAGCGCGCGCCATGTGGAACAACGTTCGACAGCTCAATCTGGCCGCCAACGCGCTGCATCTGCTGCTGGTGGCCGTGCTGCTGGGCGCGGCGGGTTACTGGGCGATTCAGCGTCCGGAGTTTCGTCTGCGCGAGATTCAGATCGACGGCGACACGGCGCACATCAATTCGCCGACGGTCCGCGCGAGCGTGGTCGGGAAGTTGAAGGGCAATTTTTTCACGGTGGATCTCGATACGGCGAGGAGCGCGTTCGAGCAGATGCCGTGGGTGCGTCACGCAAGCGTGCGGCGTGTCTGGCCGAATGCGCTGGCGGTGACGCTGGAAGAGTTCAAGCCGCTCGGAACCTGGGGCAGCGACCAGTTGGTGAGCGTGGACGGCGACCTGTTCACGGCAAACCAGGGCGAACTGGACGACGATTTGCCCGCGTTCGACGGGCCGGAAGGATCGGCGAAAGACGTGGTCGCACGGTATCGCGATTTTACGAAGTGGTTCGCGCCGCTTAACGCGCATCCGGAAGAGGTGATCTTGTCGCCGCGTTTCGCGTGGACGGTGAAGCTCTCGAACGGTACGCAGATCGAACTGGGACGCGAGCGCAATCAGGACACGTTGTTGGATCGTAGCCGGCGTTTCGTGTCGGCGTGGTCATCGGTGACGGGGCGGTGGGGAAATGACATCGAATACGCGGATTTGCGCTATCCGAACGGCTTTGCGATACGGGCCGCCGGCATGCGTTTCATCAGCGACACCGACAAAGCGAAGAAGTAAGCAGACATCACAGGCACTGAGCACGCTATGAGCAAAGACTACAAAGACCTGCTGGTCGCCCTCGACATCGGGACGTCGAAGGTGGTGGCGATCGTCGCCGAGCTAAAGGGCGAGGGCCACTACGAAGTGATCGGGCTCGGCCAGAACGACTCGAAAGGGTTGAAGAAGGGCGTGGTCGTCAATATCGAGGCGACCGTCCAGTCGATCCAGCGCGCGCTCGAAGAAGCGGAACTGATGGCCGACTGCAAGATCACCAACGTATTCACGGGGATCGCCGGCAGCCACATCCGCAGCTTCAATTCGAGCGGCATGGTCGCGATCAAGGACAAGGAAGTCACGCAGGCGGACGTCGCGCGCGTGATCGAAACGGCCAAGGCGATCAACATCCCGACCGATCAGCAGGTGCTGCATATCCTCACGCAGGAATTCATCATCGACGGCCAGGAAGACGTGCGCGAGCCGATCGGCATGAGCGGCATCCGGCTCGAAGTGAAGGTCCACATCGTGACGGGCGCGGTGAGCGCAGCGCAGAACATCGTGAAGTGCGTGCGCCGCTGCGGGCTCGAAGTGAACGATCTGATCCTGCAGCCGCTCGCGTCGTCGCTGGCTGTCTTGACCGAAGACGAAAAGGAACTCGGCGTCGTGCTGGTGGATATCGGCGGCGGCACGACGGACATCGCGATCTTCAGTGAAGGCGCGATCCGCCACACGGCCGTGATTCCGATCGCCGGCGACCAGATCACGAGCGACGTCGCGATGGCGCTGCGCACGCCGACGCCGGACGCCGAGGATATCAAGGTGAGCTACGGCATCGCGAAGCAGGCACTCGCCGATCCGGACGAAATGATCGAAGTGCCGGGACTCGGCGAGCGCGGACCGCGCACGCTGTCGCGCCAGGCGCTCGCGGCGGTGGTCGAGCCGCGCGTGGAAGAACTGTTCTCGCTCGTGCAGCAGGTCGTGCGCGAGTCGGGCTACGAGGAATTGCTGTCGAGCGGCGTGGTGCTGACCGGCGGTGCGTCGATGATGCCCGGCATGGTCGAACTCGGCGAAGACATTTTTCTGAAGCCGGTGCGGATCGGCGTGCCGGAATACGCGGGCGGTCTCGCGGATGTCGTGCGCAATCCGCGCTATTCGACCGCGATGGGCTTGCTCGTCGAAGGGCGTTCGCAGCGTATGCGCGGCCGCAAGGTCGCCGTGCAGAACGGCTCGATGGGACAGGTTTTCACGCGCATGAAGGACTGGTTCCTCGGTAATTTTTAAGACTCGCTTTAAGCACGCGTTTTAACGAATTCGCAGAATCCGAATACGCGCTGGTGCCGGCGGCTGGCGCGCGACAAGGGGTTGCCCGATCTCTTGCCGAATAACGCCGATTTTCATTCTTGACGGAGGCAATATGGATTTCGAAATGCTGGAAACGGAAACCAACGGAACGATCATCAAGGTCGTGGGCGTTGGTGGCGCAGGCGGTAACGCAGTGCAGCACATGATCAATCGCGGCGTGCAAGGTGTCGATTTCATCGTAATGAACACGGACGCGCAGGCGCTCGCACGTTCGCGCGCCACGACCGTGATCCAGCTCGGCAACACGGGTCTGGGCGCTGGCGCCAAGCCGGACATGGGCAAGGCCGCGGCGGAAGACGCGCGCGAGCGGATCGCCGATGCACTGCGCGGCGCGCACATGGTGTTCATCACCGCCGGCATGGGCGGCGGTACGGGCACGGGCGCGGCACCGGTCGTCGCGCAGATCGCGAAGGAAATGGGCATTCTGACGGTGGGTGTCGTCAGCAAGCCGTTCGAATTCGAAGGCGGCCGCCGCATGCGCGTGGCTGAAGCCGGTTCGCAACAACTGGAAGATCACGTCGATTCGCTGATCGTCGTACTGAACGACAAGCTGTTCGAAGTGATGGGCGACGACGCCGAAATGGACAAGTGCTTCCAGTGCGCCGACGACGTCCTGAACAACGCAGTGGCCGGCATCGCGGAAATCATCAACGTCGACGGTCTGGTCAACGTCGACTTCGAAGACGTGAAGACGGTGATGGGCGAGCAAGGCAAGGCGATGATGGGCACGGCGACGGTTGCCGGCGTCGATCGCGCGCGTCTCGCGGCTGAACAGGCGGTCGCAAGCCCGCTGCTGGAAGGCGTGGATCTGTCGGGTGCGCGCGGCGTGCTGGTGAACATTACGTCGAGCCGTTCGCTGCGTTTGTCGGAAACGCGCGAAGTCATGAACACGATCAAGAGCTATGCTGCTGAAGATGCGACCGTGATTTTCGGCGCGGTGTACGACGATGCAATGGGCGACGCCCTGCGCGTGACGGTGGTGGCGACGGGTCTCGGCCGCGCGGCGAAGAAGCAACAAGCCGCTCCGATGACGCTGCTGCGTACCGGCACGGACAACGCGCCGATCGCGCACGCACAGCACAGCTACGCACCGCAGCAATCGAGCTCGACGGATTACGGTCAACTCGATACGCCGGCAGTGTGGCGCAATTCGCGTGAAACGGCGGCATCGCATGTGCAGGCATTGCAGGAAAAGGGCGTCGATACCTACGACATCCCGGCGTTCCTGCGCAAGCAAGCCGACTAAGCGAAGGCTTAAGAAACGTGTTGCACGCAATCTGGCGGGAGCGTGGCGCGGCGTACTGCGTCAGGTCCAACGGAGAGCGTAATGTGAGCGATCGGGCTGCCGGGGCGACTGTCCAAGGCCGCGTCTCTTCAGGACGCCGGGCCGTGGCCAGCCGACCTCCGCGAAAGCCGCGGAATCTGGGCGGATTCGAAGCCGATCGCATCGCGAGTGCACGTTTTGAAAAGCCGCTTCGCTAGTGTGATGACGGCACTGACAAGGGAAGGATCGAGCATGATCAAAGTGGGCGAAACGTTGCCGGATGCACGCCTCTTCGAGTTCATCGAGGTGGCGGGCGAAGGCTGCGCCGTGGGACCGAACGGGTTCTCGGCGCGCGAGCGGACGGCGGGTAAGCGCGTGGTGATCTTCGGATTGCCGGGCGCGTTCACCCCGACGTGTTCCGCGAAGCACGTGCCGGGCTTTGTCGATGCAGCAGAGCGGTTTAGCGCCGCCGGTATCGACGAAATCTGGTGCGTGTCCGTCAACGACGCATTCGTGATGAATGCGTGGGGACGCGATCTTCGGACCTCGGGCAAGGTCATGATGATCGCCGACGGCGCCGCGCGTTTCACTCAGGCACTCGGTCTGGATCAGGATTTGTCTGAGCGCGGCATGGGAATCCGATCCCAGCGCTACGCCATGGTGGTCGACGACAGCGTGGTCAAGACGCTGCACGTCGAAGCACCGGGCAAGTTCGAAGTCAGCGACGCCGAAAGCATGCTGGCGACGTTGCGCTGATCGCACCGGCGTCGTGTTGCGGCAACGCAACATACGGACGCCTTCGCAATCGGTTGCGACCTGGGCCGATGACCGGAAATGCCTCCATTCCGGTCATCGGCCCGTTCTGCTTCTCGCGGATTGCGGCTTACGAGAGTAACAGGGCGAAACAGACTGACACACGCCCTGGCAAGACGACGGGTAGCGGATGGAGTATACTTACCGCTATTGAATACAAATTCACGATTAATTCTCTTAATAGGGAATTCAAATCGAAGCGAAAAAAATTATGTTGAAGCAGCGAACAATCAAAACCGTAGTGAAGACCGTGGGTATCGGCGTGCATTCCGGCCGCAAGGTGGAATTGACGCTGCGTCCCGCGCCGGCCGATACCGGCATCGTCTTCGCGCGTATCGACCTGCCGCAACCGGTGGACATTCCGGTTTCGGCGCTGTCGATCGGTGACACGCGGCTCGCGTCGGTCCTTCAGAAAGACGGCGCGCGCGTTTCGACCATCGAACATTTGATGTCGGCGTGTGCGGGACTCGGGATCGACAACTTGTATGTCGATGTCACGGCCGAGGAAATCCCGATCATGGACGGAAGCGCGGCGTCGTTCGTGTTTCTGATCCAGTCGGCGGGCATCGAAGAACAGAATTCCGCGAAGAAATTTATCAAGGTGACGAAGCCGGTCGAAATCCGCGAAGGCGACAAATTCGCGCGTCTCGAACCGTATTTCGGCTTCAAACTGCAATTCACGATCGATTTCCGCCATCCCGCCGTCGATAAAACTGGCCAGGCGCTGAGTGTAGATTTCGCGAATACGTCATACGTTCGCGAAATCGCGCGTGCGCGCACGTTCGGCTTTGCGCACGAGGTCGAGATGATGCGTGAAATGGGTCTGGCGCGCGGCGGCAGCATGGATAACGCCATCGTGCTCGACGAATACCGCATCCTGAATAACGACGGTCTGCGGTACGAAGACGAGTTCGTGAAGCACAAGATGCTCGACGCGATCGGCGATCTTTACGTGATCGGTCATCCGTTGCTCGCGTCGTACACCGCCTACAAGGGCGGCCACGCGCTGAACAACATGTTGTTGCGCGAGCTGCTAGCGCATGAAAATTCGTATGAAATTGTCACTTTTGAGGACACGCAGAAGGCGCCTCGCGGCTTCGCGTTCGATACGCAAACGGCCTTTGCGTAACTCGGTCCGAAGTAGGAAAAGTTGATTTGAACAATGAGCGGCGCGCGATGCGCCGCTCATTTTTTTTGGTGCTTGGCGGCGTGACGCGCCGCCATTTTGGCGAGCGCTTCTTGCAGTGGCGAGGGTTCGAGCGTCTCGGCGAGCGTCTGAAGCGCGTCGGCGCCGGCCGCCGACATGCGCGCCTGTTTCGGCGGCACGGCTTCCTTCATCGATTGCGGGCGCACGCGGATCCGGATCGATTCGACCGCCCAGCCGCGCTGTTGCAGATCGGCGAGCAGACGCGGTTCGATATGCCGCAAACGCGCGGCCAGCGCGTTATGGCCGGCAAACAGCGCCAGAACGCCATCCTTGATAAATCCAGGCTCGACACTCGACGCCAGATAATCCGGCAGCAGCGCCGACAAATCGCGCTGAAGCGCCGCGATTTGCTCGACGCCCGCGCGCAATGCCTGAAACGCGTCGGTGCGACCGAGCACGTCGGCGATCGCCTGCGGCTTGCGCGGGTTGAAGCGTTGCGGCGGCGGCCTTGAAATCGGCGAAAATCGGCTCATGTCGTAGTGGTCAGGCAAACGCGAAGCGACGCGCTTCGGCACGCGCTGATTGTACCGCGCGCCTCTTGTCCGCCACGGCCCGCATCCCCGGCCCGGCCCAGTGTTGCTCCGGGATTTCACGGGCGCGCGCCGAACGACGCGGACACAGGTTCTGACGGGGGCGCGTGCTAAAATCCCCGATTCGATTTCACTCATGGACTTAAGCCGCCGAGGTTCACCGAACTCGGGCGCATCTAGCGCATGCACCCAGCCGTAGCCGCGACGCAGACACTGATCCGATGACCACCGGTTTCCTTCAAAAGCTCTTTGGCAGTCGCAACCAGCGACTCGTCAAGCAATACCAAAAGACCGTCGCGGCGATCAATGCGCTCGAACCGCAGATCGAACAGTATTCCGATCAGCAACTGCGCGCTAAAACCGACGAATTCCGGCAGCGCGTGGCAAGCGGCGAGTCGCTCGACAAGCTGCTGCCCGAGGCGTTCGCCGTCTGTCGCGAGGCCAGCAAGCGCGTGCTGAAGATGCGCCACTTCGACGTCCAGTTGATCGGCGGCATGGTGCTTCATTACGGCAAGATCGCGGAAATGCGCACGGGCGAGGGCAAGACGCTCGTCGCGACGCTCGCGGCTTATCTGAATGCGCTGTCCGGGCGCGGCGTCCACGTCGTGACCGTGAACGACTACCTCGCGCAGCGCGACGCCGAATGGATGGGCAAGCTCTACAACTTCCTCGGGTTGTCGTGGGGCATCAACCTGTCGCAGATGGAACACGCGCAGAAGCAGAGCGCCTACGCCGCCGACATCACCTACGGCACGAACAACGAGTTCGGCTTCGACTACCTGCGCGACAACATGGTCTACGAGACCGACGCGCGCGTGCAGCGACCGCTCAATTTCGCGGTCGTCGACGAAGTGGACTCGATCCTGATCGACGAAGCGCGCACGCCGCTCATCATTTCCGGTCAGGCCGAGGATCACACCGAACTCTACGTGCGCATGAACGCGCTTCCGCCGCTGCTGGAGCAGCAGATCGGCGAGGAGAAGGCGGATGGCACGGGCGTCGAAAAGCCGGGCGACTACACGCTCGACGAAAAATCGCGGCAGGTTTTCCTGACTGAGCAAGGTCACGAAAAGGCCGAGCGGCTTCTGGCCGAGTGGGGTTTGATCGGCGAGGGCGAAAGCCTTTACGCGCCGCAGAACATCACGCTGATGCACCACGTGTACGCCGCGCTGCGCGGTCACACGCTCTTCCTGCGCGACCAGCACTATGTGGTGCAGGGCGGCGAAGTGGTGATCGTCGATGAATTCACGGGTCGCATGATGACCGGCCGGCGCTGGTCGGACGGGCTGCATCAGGCCGTGGAAGCCAAGGAACACGTCAAGATCCAGAACGAGAACCAGACGCTCGCGTCCATCACGTTCCAGAACTATTTCCGCATGTATTCGAAGCTGTCGGGCATGACCGGCACGGCGGATACGGAAGCCTACGAGTTCAACGAAATTTACGGCCTGGAAACGGTCGTGATTCCGACGAACCGCCCGCCGAAGCGGATCGACAAGCAGGATCAGATCTACAAGACGGCGAAGGAACGCTACGAAGCGGTGATTCGCGATATCCGCGAGTGCGTCGAGCGCGGGCAGCCGGTGCTGGTCGGAACGACCTCGATCGAAGCATCCGAGTTGCTCTCGTCGCTGCTCACGCAGGCGAAGGTCAAGCACGAAGTGCTGAACGCGAAGCAGCACGCGCGGGAAGCGGCGATCGTCGCGGAAGCCGGCCGTCCGGGCGCCGTGACCATCGCGACGAACATGGCCGGCCGCGGCACGGACATCGTGCTCGGCGGCAACGTCGAGAAGCAGGCGTCGTTCATCGAAGCCGACGAAGCGATTCCGGACGCCGAGAAACAGCGCCGGATCCAGCAACTGAGCGATGAGTGGCAAGCGCTGCACGACAAGGTGAAGGCCGCGGGCGGTCTGCATATCGTGGGCACGGAACGCCACGAATCGCGCCGTATCGATAATCAATTGCGCGGCCGTGCGGGCCGTCAGGGCGATCCGGGATCGTCGCGTTTCTATCTGTCGCTCGACGATCCGCTTCTGCGCATCTTCGCCGGCGACCGCGTGCGTTCCATCATGGACCGCCTGAAGATGCCGGAAGGCGAGGCGATCGAAGCGGGTATCGTCACGCGCTCGATCGAATCGGCGCAGCGCAAGGTCGAAGCGCGCAACTTCGACATTCGCAAGCAATTGCTCGAATACGACGATGTGTCGAACGATCAGCGCAAGGTGATCTACCAGCAGCGCAACGAATTGCTCGAAGCGACCGACGTGGCCGAGACAATTACGGCGATGCGCCAGAGCGTGATCGGCGAGATCGTGCACACGTTCGTGCCGGCGGGCAGTATCGAAGAGCAGTGGGACGTGCCGGAACTCGAAGAAGCGCTGCGCAACGACTGGTCGCTCGATCTGGCGATTCAGGAGATGATCAACGAGTCGAATTCGATCGAATCGAGCGAGATTCTCGAAGCGGTGGAATCCGCCGCCGACGAGGCATACGAAGCGAAAGTGACGCTCGTCGGCCGCGAGTCGTTCAGCGCGTTCGAACGCTCGATCATGCTGCAGACGCTCGACAGCCGCTGGCGCGAACATCTGGCCGCGCTCGATCACCTGCGTCAGGGCATCCATCTGCGCGGCTATGCGCAGAAAAACCCGAAGCAGGAGTACAAGCGCGAGGCGTTCGAACTGTTTGCCGCGATGCTCGATTCAGTAAAGCAGGAAGTCACGCGCGTCGTGATGAATGTCCAGATCCAGTCGCCCGAGCAGCTTGAAGAAGCCGCCGAGCAGTACGAGGAGAAGGGCAGCCATCTGGAAAACGTCGCGTTCATGCACGCCGACTTCGACGAGAACGCGGCCGTCGCGGTCGCGCCGGTCCAGGCCGACGCCACCTCGCAAATGGTCAATCAGGCGATGGCCTACGGCGACGACACGACGGTCGCCACGCGCGCCGCGTCCGACGAAGTGCCGAAGGTCGGCCGCAACGACCCGTGCCCTTGCGGCAGCGGCAAGAAGTACAAGAACTGTCACGGCAAGCTGTCCTGATTTTTCGAAGCGCCAGGAAGTTTGTCCAGACATGAGGTCAGGCGACGCAGCGATGCGTCGTTTGTCTTTGCAGGATCGGTTTTCACGGCGTTCGTCCGGTTTCGCCGGACAAGCGCGTTTCTTTTATCCGTGCCGGCGCGGCGTGTTCAACGACTCGCGCCGGCATCCGCCACATTCAGCGAGTCGCGAACATGGCCGTCAATTTCCCCTCGATCAATCCCGCAGCGCTTCATCCCGTCGCCGGCGTCACGCTAGGCTGGGCGGAGGCGAACATTCGCAAGCCGAATCGCAAGGATCTGCTCGTCATTCAGGTTGAAGAAGGCGCGAGCGTCGGCGGCGTGTTCACGCTGAACCGCTTTTGCGCCGCGCCGGTGACGGTGTGCCGCGAGCATCTCGACGCGGTGCGCGCGGGCGGCGAGGGTATTCGCGCGCTGGTCGTGAACACGGGCAACGCGAACGCGGGAACGGGCGAGCCGGGCATGGCGGCGACCCGCGCGACCTGCGATGAACTCGCGCGGCTGATGGGCCTCGACGCACAGCAAATCCTGCCGTTCTCGACTGGCGTGATTCTGGAGCCGCTGCCGGTCGATCGTCTTGTGGCGGGCCTTCCCGCCGCGCTCGCCAATCAAAAGGCGGCGCACTGGTACGACGCCGCGCAGACCATCATGACGACCGACACGTTGCCGAAGGCCGCGTCGCGTCAGGTGCAGATCGACGGTCACACGGTGACGCTGTCCGGCATCAGCAAGGGCGCGGGCATGATCAAGCCGAACATGGCGACCATGCTCGGTTTCCTCGCGTTCGACGCCGCCGTCGCGCAGCCGGTACTCGACGCGCTGATCAAGCACGTCGCCGATCGCTCGTTCAACTGCATCACCATCGACGGCGATACGTCGACGAACGATTCGTTCATCCTGATCGCGTCGGGCAAATCCACATTGCCTGCAATCACCTCCACCGATTCCGCCGCTTACATTGCGTTGCGCGATGCCGTGACGGACGTGGCGCAGGAACTCGCGCAGCTCATCGTGCGCGATGGCGAAGGCGCGACCAAGTTCATGACGGTGACGGTGGAAGGCGGCGCGAGCGAGGCGGAATGCCGCCAGATCGCGTATGCGATCGGCCATTCGCCGCTGGTCAAGACGGCTTTCTACGCGTCCGATCCCAACCTCGGCCGCATTCTCGCCGCGATCGGTTATGCGGGCGTCGCGGATCTGGACGTGGGCAAGATCGACCTGTATCTGGACGACGTGCTGGTCGCGAAAACGGGCGGCCGCAACCCGGAATATCGCGAGGAAGACGGCCAGCGTGTGATGAAGAAGAGCGAAATTGCGATTTGCGTGGTGCTCGGTCGCGGCGACGCGCAAGCGACCATCTGGACCTGCGACCTTTCGCACGAATACGTCAGCATCAACGCCGATTACCGTTCCTGAGAACCCATATGGACAAGCTCGAACAATTTTTGACCCGCGCGGAAGCCGTGCTTGCGCGAATCGAAGGCATGCTGCCGCCGGCCGCGCCGCAGATCGACTGGGAATCGGCGGTGGCGTTTCGCTGGCGCACGCGTCAGGGACGCGGCTTTTTGCAGCCGGTGCACGCCATTTCGCTCATTTCGCTCGACGATCTGTGCAATATCGATCGTCAGAAAGCGCTGATCGAGCAGAACACGCGGCAGTTCGTGCGCAAAGCGCCCGCCAATAATGTGCTGCTGACCGGCGCGCGCGGGACCGGCAAGTCGTCGTTGATCAAGGCGTGCCTGAACGCCTACGCGAAGGAAGGGCTACGGCTGATCGAAGTGGACAAGGACGATCTGCACGATCTCGGCGATATCGTCGATCTGATCTCGGCGCGGCCGGAGCGGTTTATCGTTTTCTGCGACGATTTGTCGTTCGAGGACGGTGAATCGGGCTACAAGGCGCTAAAGGTGGCGCTCGACGGCTCGATCGCGGCGCAGTCGGACAACGTGGTGATTTACGCGACGTCGAATCGCCGGCATTTGCTGCCTGAATACATGAGCGACAACGAGACGTACAAACATACGTCCGATGGCGAGATTCACCCGGGCGAAGTGGTCGAAGAGAAGATTTCCCTCTCCGAACGCTTTGGTCTATGGGTGAGTTTCTATCCGTTCAAACAGGACGATTACCTGTCGATCGTCGGTCACTGGCTCGAGCATTTTGGCTGCGGCGCAGCGGAAATCGTATCGGCGCGTGGCGATGCGCTCGTCTGGGCGCTCGAACGCGGATCGCGCTCGGGACGCGTCGCGTGGCAATTCGCGCGCGACTGGTCGGGCCGCAAAGAGCCGCAGGCATGACGGCGGCGCGTGCAGCCGATGTTGCGGCGAACGGGCGGCCGGTGACCGAGGTGGCGGTCGGCGTGCTGGTTCAGCCCGACGGGCGTTATCTGCTCGCGCAGCGGCCCGAAGGCAAGCCTTACGAGGGCTACTGGGAGTTTCCGGGCGGGAAGCTGGAGGCGGGCGAGAGCGTGGAAGCTGCGCTTTCGCGTGAGCTTCACGAGGAGCTCGGGATCGACGTTAAGGCGTGCGAGCGCTGGCGCGTGCTCGAACACGACTATCCGCACGCTTATGTGCGGCTCTATTTCTGCAAGGTGACGGAATGGGCGGGGACGCCCGCCGGGCGCGAGGGACAGGCGCTAGCGTGGCAGCATTTGCCCGCCGACGTGGCGCCGCTCTTGCCCGCCACCATTCCAGTGCTGGAGTGGCTGGCGGCGGACGCGCTGTAGAAGTGCGCTAGTTAAGACCGCCAGACGAGTCTTCGTCGGGCGGCGTTTCCTGCGAATTTCCGGCGATCTTGTATTTGCCGGTCGCCCAAGCGCCGAGATCGATCTGCTTGCAACGGTCCGAGCAGAACGGACGGGAGCGGTTTTCCGGAACCCAGCGGACATCTTTTCCGCAGGTCGGGCATTTGACGACAGTGGTCATACGGTCGAGCGATGATCGAAGTGGTTGATTCGGACAGATGGTGCCGTTTTGCCCGGTTTCAAATTCAAAGACTGCACAACGTGAGGTGGAACGGCACGTCCACATCGACCGCGCGCGGACGCAGATCGCCGTCCTGCACAGTGAAACGCACCCACAACATGTACTTGTTCGCGCTGGCCTCGGGAATCACGCGCACCTCCGGCGACACGCGGACCTGCATCAACTGATAGGTCCGGCCCGACAGCATCTGCTGATAACTGCCCTGCATCGCCATTACTTTAGACGCCTGACCCGATTCGCGCGCGAGCCGCAACACGATGGTGGCGGCATCGCGCAGCGGCAGCATCGGCATGACCCACTTCGCGATGTCCTGGCGGCGCTGTTCAGCCGGGGTTTGCTGCCACGCAAAATAGGACGGGAGATCGAATCTGCAGGTGCCGCCCGGGATGATCGCGCGGCTGCGGATGCTCGCGAGCCATTCGTTTTCGGCGAGATGCTGGCCGGTTTTGCCCTGCATTTGCGCGAGACCGCTCAGCGTCTGCTCGATTTCCCCAAGCACGGATTCGAGCGCGCTCTGCTCGATACCCGGATTGCCGCGAAACGGCGCGAGCGTCTGGCGCTGCCGCTCCAGTTCCTTCATCAGATCCGCCTTCAGATCCGTCCGGCCCGCGACTTCGGCAATTTCGAAGAGCGTCGTCAACGCGACGTGGTGCTCCCTCGGGTCCTCTTGCGTCAGAAAGAACGTGAAGCGTTCGAACAGGTCTTCGAGACGCAGAAGCGTTCGGATGCGCTCGTTGAAGGGGTACTCGTAAAGGATCAAGCGCGCTCGCCTCGGCGTTGGTCGTAAGTTCGTGGACGGAAAGTCAGGACATTCTAATGCCGCATCACTACCCTAGCAAATCCGCACGAAATAGGTGCCCGGATGCGCATTTTCAGCGCCGTTAAACGCATTTTCCGAACGTTCGCTGCGCGTCGCGGGTATGCACGTTGCTTGGCCGTCGCTCTATTTAGCGGCGAGCGCGAAATAGCGCGCGTGCAGCGCATCCACATCGCGTTTCAGCGATTCGAGCGTCGCGTGGTCGTCGTTCGTAATCACGTCGGTCGCGGCGGCGAGACGCGCTTCCCGTGTGGCCTGCCGCGCGATGATCGCGAGCACCTGGTCGCGCGTGAAGCCGTTGCGGCGAATCACGCGCTCGATCTGCGTCTCGACCGGACAATCCACGACGAGCACGCGCGTGACCCGCGACGCCCAGTTTTTCGACTCCACCAGCAAGGGCACCGCCACAATCTGATACGGATACACGCTCGCCGCCTCGTGGCGCTGACGCTCGGTTTCGGCGCGTATCAGCGGATGCGTGATCGCTTCCAGACGTGCCTTCGCGGCGTCGTCGCTGAACACGCGCGCGCGCATTTTCGGGCGATCGAGCGAGCCGTCCGCCGCCACATACTCGGAGCCGAACTCGCTCGCGATCAGCGGCATCGCCACGCCTCCCGGCGCCGTGATGCCGTGCGCGATCAGATCGGTATCGATCACCGGCACGCCGTGGGCCGCGAACAAGTCCGCGACCGTCGTCTTGCCGCTGCCGATCCCGCCCGTCAAACCGATGCTTATCATGCGCGGCGCTCCTTGTTCCGATCAGGCAATTTCATCCGAGAAGCGCGTAGAACGGCGTGCCGAAGAAAAGCGTCAGCACACCGCCCGTGGCGAGAAACGGGCCGAACGGCAACGGTTCCTCGAAGCGCATACGTTTCAGCCCCGTCGCGATCAGCCCGACCAGCGCGCCCGCCACCGCCGAAATCAGCACGATCTGCGGCAGCGCCATCCAGCCGAGCCATGCGCCTAGCGCGCCGAGCAGCTTGAAGTCGCCGTAGCCCATGCCTTCCACGCCGCGCACGAGTTTGAACAGCCAGTACACGCACCACAGAAAAAGATAGCCCGCGATCGCACCGATAACCGCGTCGCGCAGCTGCACGAACCCGCCGTCGCCGATATTCACGATGAGTCCGGCCCACATCAGCGGCAGCGTGAGATTGTCGGGGAGATATTTCGTGTCGAAGTCGATCAGGCTCATCGCCAGCAGCGTCGCGCACAGGCCGAACGCGGCGAGCGCGAGCCAGCTCGATCCGAATGCATACAGGGACGCGGCGGCGAAGAGTGCGGTGGCGAGTTCGATCAACGGGTAGCGCGCGCTCACGTGTGCATGGCATTGCGAGCAACGTCCGCGCAACATCACGTAGCTCAGGACAGGCAAGTTCTCCCAGGGCCTCAGCACGTGTCCGCAATGCGGGCACGCGCTGCGCGGCACGGCAAGATTGAAGCGTCCGGGCGCGACGTCGCCCGGTTGCGGATCGCGGCCTGCTTGCGCCGAATCGATTTCCGCGCGCCACGCGCGTTCGAGCATGATCGGCAGGCGATGGACGACGACCGTGAGAAAGCTGCCGATCACCAGGCCGAACACGACCGCGAACCCATACTGCGCCGATGCCGGCAAGGCGGCGAACGCGAGCACGTATTGACCGGCGGATGGCGCTCCGAGCGTTTCGAACAAAGGCTGCATGACGGGTATCGGGTTAATTCGGCTGGCATCCTACACCACGTTGCCGAGTTGAATAATGGGAAGATACATCGCGATCACGAGCCCGCCGACAAGCGCGCCGAGCACGACGATCACCACCGGCTCGCACAGGCTCGCGAACGCGCCGATCTTTTCGTCCACCTGACGGTCGCCGATCAGCGCCAAGTCCATCAGCATGGCATCGAGCGAGCCGGATTCCTCCGCGACGGCGATCGGCTGGACGACGTCCGGCGGAAAGCAGCCGAGCGCGCGCATGGCCGCCGCGAGTCGTTCGCCATGCCGCAGCCGCGTGCCGATTTCGACGGTCGCACGGTCGAAAATACGATTTCCCGTTGCGTTCGCGAGCGAATCGAACGCGTCGGAGAGCGGCGTGCCGGCGGCGAGCAGCGTACCGAGCGCGCGACTCCAGCGCGCAACCGCGAGCGCGCGCAGCAACGGACCGGCGAGCGGCAGCGCGAGCACCAGCCGATCCGCGGCAAGCCGCGCCGCCGGCACCCGCGCGATCGTGCGCGTCGTCGCGATACACACGATCGCGCAGACAATCGCAACCGGCACGCTCCAGCGCGCGACACCGTCCGACAGCGCGAGGACGAAGCGCGTCGGCGCAGGCAGCGCGGCGCCAAAGCCGTCGAAAATTGTCTTGAACGTCGGCACCACGCCGATTAGCAAGCCCGCCGTAATCGCGAGCGACAGCAGCAACACCATCACAGGATACGTGAGCGCACCTTTCAATTTCGCGCGCTGCGACGCCGCGCGCTCGCGGTCTTCGGCGACGCGCGCGAGCACAGCGGGCAGAGCGCCGGCGAGTTCACCAACCGCGATCAGCTGGCAATACAGCGGGCCGAAGCACGCCGGATGCCGCGCGAGCGCATCGGAAATCCGGATGCCTTGCGTGATGTCGCGCGCGACGTTCTTGATGACGCGCGGAAGGCCGCCGCGCGTCGGCGTCTGCGCGATCAGTTCGAGCGAGGGCGCGAGCGGCAGCCCGGCGCGGAGCAAGCCGGCGAGCTGGCGCGTGAACAACGTGATCTCGGCGGCGCGCACTTTCGGCGGCGGCGCGGCGCCGAGGTTCGTCAATTCGAAGACCGTCCAGCCCTCGCGCTTGAGCGCCGCGCGGGCCGCGTCGGTGTCGGCGGCGATGATCTTGCCGCGCTTGTTCGCGCCTGTCGCATCCGCGCCGCGCCACGCGAAGCGGATGTCGCTCATGCGACCTCCGTGGCGTCGATGGCTTCCGCGACGCTCGTCACGCCCTCCCGAACCCTCGCGAACGCGGCGTCGCGCAAGCTGGGCATACCTTCGGACTGCGCTTGTCGCGTGATGGCGTGCGTCGCGGCGCGCGTGACGATCAATTCGCGCTGGGCGTCGGAGACCGGCATCAACTGATGCACGCCGACACGCCCGCGATAACCAATGCCGTGACACTGCACGCAGCCGCGCGGCTCAAACGGTCGCCAGCCGTCTTTGAGCGGCAGCGCCGATGGCACGCGACACGCTTCGCATAGCTTCCGCACGAGGCGCTGCGCCGTCACGAGCCGCAACGCAGCCGCGAGGTTATACGGCGCGATTCCGATATCGATCAGTCGCGCGATCGCGGCAGGCGCGTCGTTCGTGTGCAGCGTCGATAACACGAGATGCCCCGTTTGCGCGGCCTTCACGGCCGTATCGGCGGTTTCGGCGTCGCGGATTTCGCCCACCATGATGACGTCCGGGTCTTGCCGCATGAACGCCCGCAGCGCCACCGCGAAGGTCAGCCCGGCCTTCTCGCGCACGCTGACCTGATTGATTCCGGCAAGCTGGATTTCGGCGGGATCCTCGACCGCGCAGACGTTGCGCGATTCCGCGTTGAGCATTTGCAGGAAGCAATAGAGCGATAGCGTCTTGCCGCTGCCGGTCGGACCGGTCACGAGAATCAGGCCGTGCGGCGCGCCGATCGCCGTCTCGATCACCTGCCGCTGCGCCGGATCGAGTCCGAGTGCGGCGAGCGAAAGGTCGGCGGGCAATGCGTCGAGACGGCGCAGCACGAGCTTTTCGCCGAAGAGCGTCGGCAGCGAGTTCACGCGGTAATCCTCGAGCTGGCCGTTCGCGAGCGGCAGACGCAAACGCCCGTCTTGCGGCACCCGGCGCTCGGCGATATCCATCCGCGCGAGCACTTTGATCCGCGTGACGAACGCGTCGCGCAGATGAAGCGGTGGCTTGCGCAAAACATGCAGCGCACCGTCGATCCGCAAACGGATTCGCCACGCGTGCTCCGCTGGTTCCACATGGATATCGGATGCGCCGCGCGCCGCCGCCTCGCGAAGTGTTTCGGCGAGCAGCGCGACGGCAGGCGCGGAGGCCGCATCGGCGTCAGTTTGCGGGGCGGGTAGGGAAAGGGTGGACATGGCGGCGCGCCTCGGTGGATCGGTTAAAGCCGATCATCGCCGCTGACGTGACGCGCGCCTATTCAGCCGAATGGCTAACGCGACGCGCGCAGCTTGGCCGGCACGAGCGCGCGCGCGGCCTCGGGCCGAAAGATTTTCACGGTGCGGATCGCTTGATCGTCGCTGCGCATCACCTCGAAATGCACGCCCGCGATCCGCACGGACACGTCGCCGTCCGGAATCTCTTCCAGCGTTTCGAGGATCAACCCGTTCAGCGTTTTCGGCCCGTCGGTCGGCAGCGTCAGATGCAGCCAGCGGTTCAGTTCGCGCAACGGCATGCTGCCCGCGACGATGCACTCGCCGTCGTCGTTCCAGCCGCCGCGCGAGGCCGTGCCGCGCGGAATGGTCGTCGTGAACTCGCCGATCAGTTCCTCGATGATGTCTTCCGGCGTGACCAGTCCCTGCAGTTCGCCGTATTCGTCCACGACGATCGCGATGCGATGACGGCTTTCCTGGAAAAACTGAAGCTGCTGGAACACCGGCGTGCCGGCCGGCACGAAGTACGGTTCGGCGAGCAGTTCGCGCAATGTTTCGCGCTCAAGTTCCTGGTTATGCAGCGCCGAAAGCGTTTTGCGCACGTGCAGCACGCCCATCACGCGGTCGATATCGCCTTGATATACAACGAGTTTGTTGTGATAACAGGTTTCGAGCTGATGCATGATCTGGTCGAACGGCGCATCGAAGTCGAGCGCCTCGATCCGGCGGCGCGGAATCATCACGTCGTCCACCGTGATGTTTTCGAGATCGAACAGATTCAGCAGAATGCTGCGGTGTTTAGTCGGCATGAAGCTGCCGGATTCGAGCACGACGGTGCGCAGTTCCTCGGTCGAAAGCCGCTGGTCGCGTCCGCCCTTGGTATTGATTTGCAGCAGCGACAGCACGCCGTTCGCGAAAAGATTCACGAACCACACGACCGGCCGCAACAGGCGCATCAACGGCGCGAGGATCAGGCTGGCCGGGAGCGCGACCTTTTCCGGAAACGTCGCCCCGACGATCTTCGGCGCGATTTCCGCGAACACGATAATCAGGAACGCGACGATCCCGGTCGCGATCGACAGCACCAGATTGTTATGCCCGAAGGTGCGTAGCGCGATCGACGTGGTGAGAACGGGGATGATCGTGTTGATCAGATTGTTGCCAATCAGGATCACGCTCAGCAGCTGATCCGTTTTGCCGAGCAGGCCTTGCGTAACGCGCGCGCGGAGCGACCCCTGATTGGCGAGGTGTTTCAGACGATGGCGATTGAGCGCCATCATCGACGTTTCGGAGATGGAGAAAAAACCGGAAAGAATCAGCAGCAGAAAAATGGCGCAAATTTGCGCCCATAAGGGAAGGTGGTCCACGCGACGATTCGGGAAGGGGAGAGGGATTGGAGATGACTATAGCAGAGGCGGCCGGGCGCGCTTCGCCTGAGCCTGGACGTTGGCCGAATGGCCGATGCCACGGACGGTTTAGCGGAAGGCCGATGTGCAACGCAAATAGCAAATGGCGAGCCGAAAACAAAAAGCCGCACAGCGAACTGTGCGGCTTTTCGATTAATTTTGGTCGGGGTGAGAGGATTCGAACCTCCGGCCTCTACGTCCCGAACGTAGCGCTCTACCAGGCTAAGCTACACCCCGAATTTCCCGATCAACACGGCTTTTTGAGTTTTTATGTTACTAACTCTGCCGTGCCGTCGAGTAAGAACATAATTCTAGCAGGCTTTCTTTGTAAATGGAATCAGGAAACGAAGAAATTGCGTTGGCCGCCGCTTCTGCTTCCTGACGAGCACATTCCAGCGTGTGATCGAGCGCGCCGGAGTGCGTAATCGCTTCGAAAATGGTCTCGAAACGGTCCGTCCCGCCTTGCTCGATTGCCTCGCGCGCGAGCGCCGCCTGTTCCGGTGTGCCGTGTTCCATCAAATAGATCAGCGGCAGCGTCGGCTTGCCTTCTCGCAAATCGTCGCCGGCGTTCTTGCCCATCGATTCCGCCGTGCCTGTGTAGTCGAGCCAGTCGTCCATGATCTGGAACGCCGTGCCGATGCGCCGGCCGAACTCCGCGGCCGCCGCTTCCGTCTTGGCGTCCGAGCCGGACAGCACCGCGCCGAGTTGCGCGGCCGCTTCGAACAGCTTCGCCGTCTTGTAGCGGATCACCTGCATGTAACGCGCTTCGTCGACGTCGGGATCGTGCATGTTCAGCAACTGCAGCACTTCGCCCTCGGAAATCACGTTGGTCGCAACCGACAGGATTTCCATCACGCGCATCTTGCCCACGCCGACCATCATCTCGAACGAGCGCGAATACAAAAAGTCGCCGACCAGCACGCTCGCCGCGTTGCCGAACAGCGCGTTCGCGGTCTTGCGGCCACGGCGCAAATCGGACTCATCGACGACATCGTCGTGCAGCAACGTCGCCGTATGGATGAACTCGACGACAGCCGCCAGTTCGTGCCGATGCCCGGTCGTGTCGCCGAGCGCGCCCGAGACGAGCAGCAGCAGCGCGGGCCGCAGGCGCTTGCCGCCCGCGCCGATGATGTACTCCGAAATCTGATTGATCAGCATCACTTCGGATGCCAGGCGCTGCCGAATGACGCGATTGACCTGCTGCATGTCCTCGGCGATCGGGGCGAGCAGGGTGGCGGCGTTGGGAGATGAAGTGGCAGTGGACGACATGATCGGCAATTAGGGTAATGCCGCGAATTATAAGGCGAATCGGCGTTTCGACGGATGTCCGGAAGGCGCTGCAATGGATGCGGAGCGAAAATGACCGCTAAATAAGTACAGGAAGACTGCGATTTTCATCATGACGGCGACTGGATGCCAACCGACGCCGGAAGGCTGGCCGCCAAGCGTCGACGGCTTTTGACGAAGAGCCTAACTCTATGTATAATCACGCGTTTTCGCGCACGGTGTGCGGAAAAATGAATTCAGAGTGAGGTTCTCAATGTACGCGGTCATAAAAACCGGTGGCAAGCAGTATAAAGTTGCTGTCGGCGAAAAATTGAAAGTAGAACAGATACCGGCAGACATTGACGCTGAAATCACGCTCGACCAGGTTCTCGCAGTAGGCGAAGGTGAATCGATTAAGTTCGGTGCGCCGCTGGTCAGTGGGGCTTCCGTCAAGGCTACCGTCGTGTCCCAGGGTCGTCATAAGAAGGTTACGATCTTCAAGATGCGTCGCCGGAAGCACTACCAAAAGCACGCTGGCCATCGCCAGAACTATACCGAACTGCGCATCGACGCGATCAACGCGTAAGCGGCGACGAAGCGTAACGGTCAAGGAGTAATCACATGGCACACAAAAAAGCAGGCGGGTCTTCCCGCAATGGCCGCGACTCAGAATCCAAGCGCCTCGGCGTGAAGGTTTACGGCGGCCAGGCAATCAACGCAGGCGGCATCATCGTTCGCCAGCGCGGCACGCGTATGCACCCGGGCGACAACGTCGGTATCGGCAAGGATCACACCTTGTTCGCGCTGACGGACGGCCACGTCACGTTCACGACGAAGGGCGCAGCCAAGAAGCATCTGGTCAACGTCGTCCCGGCAGCCTAAGTAATACGGGCACGGGCTTCAGGACCGACAAAGGCCCCGCGAAGTTCGCGGGGCCTTTTTTATTGGTTTTATCGTTTATCGATGACCGGCACTCGCGGGTCACGGCGAAATAGAATGTCGGCTGGAGTTGGCGCTTCAGCGCCTTACTCCGGCCCCACACAGTGCGGCTCGAGTCGGCGCTTCAGCGCTTACTCCGGCCCCACACACAGTGCGGCTGGAGTAAGCGCTTCTCATCGCGCCCACTTTCGTTGCACAGCTTGAAACACGGGACGGAGCAACTCATGAAGTTCATTGACGAAGCGAGAATTGAAGTCATCGCCGGCGACGGAGGCGATGGCAGCGCGTCGATGCGCCGCGAGAAATTCGTCCCGTTCGGCGGGCCGGACGGCGGCGATGGCGGCCGAGGCGGCAGCGTGTACGCGGTCGCGGATCGCAACATCAACACGCTAATCGACTACCGGTACGCGAAAAAACACCAGGCGCGTAACGGCGAAAACGGCCGTGGCGCGGATTGCTACGGCAAAGGCGGCGACGACATCACGTTGCGCATGCCGGTCGGCACGGTCGTCGCGGATATGGAGACGGGCGAACTGATCGCCGATTTGACCGAGCACAATCAGGAAGTGCTGATTGCGAACGGCGGCGCGGGCGGCCTTGGCAACCTGCACTTCAAGTCGAGCACGAATCGCGCGCCGCGCCAGAAAACCGAAGGCAAGCCCGGCGAACGGCGGATGCTGCGCCTCGAACTGAAAGTCCTCGCCGATGTCGGTCTCCTCGGCATGCCGAACGCGGGTAAATCGACGTTCATTTCGTCGGTGTCCAACGCACGCCCGAAAATCGCCGATTACCCGTTCACCACGCTCGCGCCGAATCTCGGCGTGGTGCGCGTCGGGCCGAGCAAGAGCTTCGTGATCGCGGATATTCCCGGGTTGATCGAAGGTGCGGCGGAAGGCGCGGGTCTCGGCCATCGTTTCCTGCGGCATTTGCAGCGTACGGGCGTGCTGCTGCATCTCGTCGATCTGGCGCCGTTCGACGAAAACGTCGATCCGGTCGCGGAAGCGAAAGCGATCGTGAACGAACTGCGCAAATACGATGAAGCGCTGTACGAGAAGCCGCGCTGGCTCGTGTTGAACAAGCTCGACATGGTGCCGGACGACGAGCGCGAAGCCCGCGTCGACGACTTCCTGAAGCGTTACGAATGGGACGGTCCCGTGTTTGAAATTTCGGCGCTGACGGGACAAGGCTGCGAAGCGCTGACCTACGCGATCTTCGACTACATCTCGCAAAATTCCGACGCCTCGCGCGCGGCCGAAGCGGAAGATCACGCCGCCGATGTTCGTTTCCGCGACGAATCGACGGCAGCACAGACGGCAGCGCCCGCCGCGCCCCAGGCCGAGCAGGACGACGAAGAATAAGGAGATTGCGCACGATGCGTTCTGTGATCGCGGCTTCAAAGCGACTGGTAGTAAAGGTGGGTTCGAGCCTCGTCACGAACGACGGGCGCGGGCTCGATCATGCGGCCATCGCGCGCTGGGCGTCGCAGATCGCGGCGTTGCGCGAGCAGGGCAAGGAAGTCGTGTTGGTCAGTTCCGGCGCGATCGCGGAAGGCATTCACAGGCTCGGGTGGACCAAGCGTCCGCGTGAAATCGACGAATTGCAGGCGGCCGCGGCCGTGGGTCAAATGGGACTCGCTCAGGTCTACGAGAGCAGTTTCAGCGTCCACGGTATCCGTACCGCGCAGATTCTTCTAACGCATGCCGATTTGGCGGATCGCGAGCGCTACCTGAACGCGCGCTCCACGCTGCTCACGCTGTTGCGTCTCGGCGCGGTGCCGATCATCAACGAGAACGACACGGTCATCACCGACGAAATCAAGTTCGGCGATAACGACACGCTCGGCGCGCTGGTGGCGAATTTGATCGAAGGCGACGCGCTGATTATCCTCACCGATCAACGCGGTCTTTTCACCGCCGATCCGCGCAAGGATCCGACGGCCACGCTCGTCGAGCAGGCCGACGCGGGCACGCCCGAACTCGAAGCGATGGCCGGCGGCGCGGGATCGAGTCTCGGGCGCGGCGGCATGCTCACCAAGATTCTCGCGGCGAAGCGCGCGGCGCATAGCGGCGCGAATACGGTTATCGCGAGCGGCCGGGAATCGGATGTGTTGACGCGCCTCGCGTCGGGCGAAATGATCGGCACGCAACTCGTGGCGCGCACGGCGCGGATCGCGGCGCGGAAGCAGTGGATGGCGGATCACTTGCAGGTGCGCGGGCATGTCGTGATCGACGATGGTGCAGCTGAAAAGCTGACCGAGGGCGGGAAAAGTTTGCTGCCGATCGGCGTCGTGGAAGTGCAGGGCGCGTTCGCGCGCGGCGAGGTGATCGCGTGCGTGAATCAGCGCGGCGTGGCGGTGGCGCGCGGCATCACGAATTACAGCAGCGCGGAGGCTCGGTTGATTCATCGGAAACCGAGCGGCGAGATCGAATCCGTGCTCGGCTACATGCTGGAACCGGAGCTGATCCATCGCGACAATCTGGTATTGGTTTAATGAAAAACGCCAGCTTTGAAAAGCCGGCGTTTTTTATTGCGCAGATGAATCGCTCACACGTTTATCGATACTGCGAAACCGCCGTGCGCTTGTATTGGATGTTGTCGAGAATCTGCTTGGACGATCCGGTCGGCAGCTTGTTGGCGCAGAAGTAATCCTGATAAAGCGCGGCCTGATAGGCGTTCAGTTCGCCGTTCTCGATCCGGCGGAAGTCGTTTTCAACCGTGCGATCCCACGCGGTCTGATCTTCGTTGATGCTCGCGTAACGACGCCATTCGTAGTTGTCGCAGCGGATGCCTTCGTAGTTCACGTTACGCGCGCCCGCCGGGCTTGTGATGACCACCGAGTAGCGCACAACGCCGTCCGTGCCGACGGCGAGCGAATTACGGTCGATGGAAAACGTAAGCGGCGTATTTTGCGAAACGTTGAACGGGAGCAGATTCGACGCTTGCGGCAGCGGCGGCAACGTATCGACCTTGTTTTCGGTCCAGTTGGGCGTGCGGTCGAGCAGGTAGGCAAAAGCGCTGTCGTCCTTATTCGACGGCGTTTTGTCGCTCGAACAACCGGCGAGCACGGCAAGTGCTGCCGCGGATGCCGCAATTAATGCAATGGCTTTCAATTGGGTTTTCCTGGGAATGTCCGCGACGCGAGGCGCCACGGAAAAAGCGGGGCACGATGCCGTACCGCCGCCTTGAACGTGCCGCGTGCCGCCCGCTAGTCGCGTAGCGGCCTTGGCGAAAAGATATGCACCTCTTCGCTGATCGAGCATTCTGCCTGAACCGCGGTGCCATCCGCAGAAATGACAGGTGCTTCGATCGTCAGCGTCTGGATCAGACGCGGATACCGCGCGCCGTGATGCAAGACGCGCTCGATCCGTTCGCTCTTTGCGACAGTACGCCGCAGAAAGCGCGACAACTCGGTGAGCGCCAGTTGATAAACGTCCCGCTTGAACTCGATCACCGCGTCGAGCGGGACCCAATACTCGTTCCAGCGCCAGGCATCGAATTCCGGATGGTCCGTCGCACGCAAACAAATGTCACAGTCACGGCCTACCATGCGTAGCAGAAACCAGATCTGTTTCTGGCCCCGATAATGGCCGCGAACTTCGCGCTTGATGAACTTGTCCGGCACCTCATAACGCAGCCAGTCGCGAGTGCGCCCCACGACCTTGACATGCTCAGGCAACAAGCCGGTTTCTTCGTGTAACTCCCGATACATCGCTTGCACAGGGGTCTCGCCATACTTGATCCCCCCTTGCGGAAACTGCCAGGAATGTTCACGCAGCCGCTTGCCCCAAAACACCTCGTTGCGCGCGTTCAAGAGGATGATGCCGACGTTCGGGCGAAAGCCTTCACGATCCAGCATACAACCACCTTCGAATCCTTTAAAATTGCTTTGATTATAAACAGATAACGGGCCTAGCGCACCGGCACGAACCCGAATTTGGGCACGCCTTTCGCGCAGCAAACTCGCTGGCGGCAAATTCTTCTCGCCACGGGCGGTCCCGTATTTCACCCGTTCTGCACGTTTGGGCGGCGCATCGAGATGATCGAACCGCGCCCGGCGCGCTCCCGCTTTTGGAAAATTTCTGAATGAAAGCATCCCGTTTCTTCATCGGCACACTGAAAGAAGCCCCGGCCGACGCCGAAATCGTCAGCCATAAATTGATGATCCGCGCGGGCATGATTCGTCGCGTGGCGGGCGGTATCTACGATTATTTGCCGATTGGCCTGCGCTCCATTCGCAAGGTCGAAGCCATCGTTCGTGAAGAGATGAACCGCGCCGGCGCACTCGAAATGCTGATGCCGGCCGTGCAGCCGGCCGAGTTGTGGCAGGAATCGGGGCGCTGGGAACAATACGGGCCGGAACTGCTGCGCATGAAGGACCGCCACGATCGCGAATTCGTCGTCGGGCCGACGCACGAGGAAGTCGTGACGGATATCGCGCGTCGCGATATCAAGAGTTATCGTCAGTTGCCGGTCAATTTCTACCAGATCCAGACGAAGTTTCGCGACGAAATCCGCCCGCGTTTCGGCGTGATGCGCGGCCGCGAATTCATCATGAAGGATGCGTATTCGTTCGATCGCGACACGGCCGGTCTCGCCGAGTCGTATCGCAAGATGTTCGACGCCTACGTGCGCATTTTCTCGCGCATCGGCCTCGAGTTCCGCGCGGTGGCGGCGGATAACGGCTCGATCGGCGGTAGCGGTTCGCACGAATTTCACGTGATCGCCGACACCGGCGAGGACGCGATCGCGTATTGCCCGACTTCCGACTACGCGGCGAACGTTGAAGCCGCCGACGCGCTTCCGCTCAACCCGACGCGCGCCGCGCCCGCCGAAGAGATGAAGAAAACGGCGACGCCGGGCCGCGCGAAGTGCGAAGCGGTTGCGGAACTGTTGAGCATTCCGCTCGAACGCACCATCAAGTCGATCGTGCTCGCGACCGACAACGAAGGCGCCGAGCCGACCATCTGGCTGTTGTTGCTGCGCGGCGATCATTCGCTGAACGACATCAAGGCCGGCAAACTGCCGGGCCTGAAGGGCTTCCGGTTCGCGAGCGAAGCCGAGATTGTCGATTCATTCGGCACGCCGCCGGGCTACCTCGGTCCGATCGGCACGAAGAAACCGGTGAAGGTGATCGCGGATCGCACGGTCGCGAACATGAGCGACTTCGTGGTCGGCGCGAACGAGGTGGATTTCCACATCGCGGGCGTGAACTGGGGCCGCGATCTGCCGGAACCGGACGTCGCGGACATCCGCAACGTGGTCGCGGGCGATCCGTCGCCGGACGGCCAGGGCGTGCTCGAATTCTGCCGCGGGATCGAAGTCGGCCACGTATTCCAGTTGGGCACGAAGTACTCGCAGTCGATGAACGCCACGTTCCTCGACGAAAACGGCAAGCCGGCGCAGATGCAGATGGGCTGCTACGGCATCGGCATCACGCGCATTCTGGGCGCGGCGATCGAACAGAATTTCGACGACAAGGGCATCATCTGGCCCGAGGCGATCGCGCCGTTCGAAGTCGTGCTGTGTCCGATGGGCTACGACCGCAGCGACGCCGTGCGCGAGCAGGCCGACAAGCTGTATGCGTCGCTCGTGGAAGCGGGTATCGACGTGATTCTGGACGATCGCGGCGAGCGTCCGGGCGTGATGTTCGCGGATTGGGAACTGATCGGCGTGCCGCATCGGCTCGTGATCGGCGATCGCGGCCTGAAGGAAGGCAAGCTCGAATATCAGGGCCGCCGCGATACCGAAGCCACGCTGCTGCCGGTGGACGATGCCGCCAGCGCCGTGATCGAGAAGGTTCGCGCGGCGCTCGCCAAGTAACAAAAACGCAATGGAATACAACTTCCTGTCGGCGACGATCCTGCTGATCCTGATTACGGATCCGCTCGGCAACATTCCGATCTTCATCAACGCCTTGCGCGGGGTGGCGGCGGAACGGCGGCGGATCGTGATTCTGCGGGAAGTGGCGATCGCGTTCGGCATCCTGTTGCTGTTCATGCTGACGGGCGATCGCTTTCTTCGCGCGATGAGTCTCACCGATTTATCGTTGCGGCTCGGCGGCGGGATCGTGTTGTTCCTGATCGCCCTGCGGATGATTTTTCCGCATCCGGACGGTCCGATGGGCGGCGACTCGCGCGGCGGCGAGCCGCTGATCGTGCCGCTTGCCATTCCGGCGCTCGCGGGTCCGTCGGCACTCGCGACGGTGATGCTGCTGACGTCGCAGGCACCGGGCAAAATGCTGGAGTGGATCGGCGCGTTGACGGTGACGATGGTCGTCTGCGCGGTCGTCTTAGTGCTGGCCGAGAAGATCCAGCACTTTCTCGGCGAACGCGCGGTCACGGCGTTCGAGCGTCTGATGGGACTGGTGCTGGTCGCGATCTCGGTGGAAATGATTCTGACCGGGATACGAACCTTCGTGCATCAACTGTAAAGAGCGAAAAAAAAGCGGCCGAGGCCGCTTTTTTTATTCCTCCGAGCCCGTCACGCGCCTTCGGTCAATGCGCGGATCGACGGCAGATTGCGCCAGTAACCGCGTGCGTCCATGCCGCAGCCGAACACGTAGCGGTCCGGCACCTGGAAGCCGCAGAAATCCGGATGCAGCGGTTTCGCCTTCGGGATCAGCTTTTCACACAGCACCGCCGACAGGAAATGCTTCGCGCCCATCGCCATGATGCGGTCGCGGATGGCGGCCATCGTCTCGCCTTCGTCGAGGATATCGTCGAGCACGAGCACCACGCGATCCTTCACCGACTCCGCCGGCGCCACGCGCCACTGCATCTCGTGGCCGCCCTGCGTGGTGTTCCGGTAGCGCGTCAGGTGGATGTAGTCGAATTCCAGCGGGAAATCGAGGTGCGGCAGCAGCATGCCTGTGAACACGGCGGCGCCGCCCATCACCGAGAGCACGAGCGGGAAGTCGTCGCCCGTCGCGTCCTTGATGGCGCTTGCCATGCCCGCAATGGATGAATTGACTTCATCGGCCGAGACGATTTCTTCGGAGTGGCTGAAAATGTGGAGAGCTTCTTCGCGATTCATAAGGGAAAGCGGCGGGGGACTGATTACCTAGTGTGGGAAAAAACGGCGGCGAGCGCCATATGATAAACCCGCGTGTCGCCGACAAAGACCAGCGCCGCGCGGGTTCTTGCGCGCTGAACGATTTAGCGCATGCCGGGCATCATGCCCTTCATGCCGCGCATCATTTTTTGCAGATTGCCGCCTTTCAGCTTCTTCATCATGCCGCGCATCTGCTCGTACTGATTGAGCATGCGGTTCACTTCCTGCACATGCACGCCCGCACCCGCGGCGATCCGGCGTTTGCGCGCCGCCTTGATGAGTTCGGGCTTCGCGCGCTCCTTGAGCGTCATCGAATTGATGATGCCTTCCATGCGGCGCATCTGCTTTTCGGCGACGCCCATGTCCGCGCCCTGCGCGGCCTGCTGAAACTGCGCGGGCAGCTTGTCCATCAGCGACGAGAGGCCGCCCATGTTCTTCATCTGCGAAAGCTGGGCGCGGAAATCGTTGAGATCGAAGTCGCCGCCTTTCTTGACCTTGTCGGCGAGTTTCTGCGCGGCTTGCGTATCGACGCCTTTCTGCGCTTCCTCGACGAGCGCGAGAATGTCGCCCATGCCGAGGATCCGGTTCGCCATCCGGTCCGGGTGGAACACTTCCAGCCCGTCGAGCTTTTCGGCCACGCCGACGAACTTGATCGGTTTTCCCGTGACATGGCGGACAGACAGCGCCGCGCCGCCGCGCGAATCGCCGTCGAGCTTGGTGAGCACGACGCCGGTCAGCGGCAGCGCGTCGTTGAACGCCTTGGCCGTGTTGACCGCGTCCTGCCCGAGCATCGCATCGACGACGAACAGCGTTTCCGCCGGTTTCAAGAGCGCGTGGAGTTCGCTGATCTCGTTCATCATCGCTTCGTCGATACCGAGACGGCCGGCCGTATCGACGATCAGCACGTCATGGTAATGACGCTTCGCCCAGTCGACGGCCGCGCGCGCGATATCCGCCGGTTTCTGGTTCGGCTCCGACGGGAAGAAATCCGCGCCGACCTGTTCGGTCACCGTTTTCAACTGCGCAATGGCGGCCGGGCGGTAGACGTCGACGGAGACGGTCAGGACTTTTTTCTTGTGCTTCTCGCGCAGCAACTTCGCAAGTTTGCCCGACGTGGTGGTTTTACCCGCGCCCTGGAGACCGGCCATCAGGATCACGGCGGGCGGCGTGACGGCGAGGTTCAGCTCGGACGCTTTGCCCTCGTAACTGCCGCCGATAATCGCGGTCAGCTCGCGCTGCACCACGCCGACCAGCGCCTGACCCGGCGACAGGCTGGAGATGACTTCTTCGCCGAGCGCCTTTTCCTTCACTTTCGCGATGAATTCGCGCACGACCGGCAGCGCGACGTCGGCCTCCAGCAAGGCGAGCCGCACTTCGCGGAGCATTTCCTGCGTGTTAGCCTCGGTAAGCCGGGCTTCGCCGCGCAGCGTCTTGACGACGCGCGCCATCCGTTGAGTGAGATTGTCGAGCATGGGGAGCGGTAGAAAGTGCGGCCTCGCCGTGGCGTCCGTCTGCTCCTTCGGTTGCCATTTCGGGCGGAAGGGGAAGACGTCGAGAGTCCGGGGCCTAGTGTAAACTTCGAACATGGATATTGTACTGTATGCCCTCACTGCGCTTCTCTACGGCGGACTTGCCGTAGCGGGATGGCGCGCGCATCGCCATGTCGGCGTGGAGCCCGCGCTCGCGGGAATGCCGGCGGGCACTCAGGCGCCGCTGCGTGCGTCGAACGCGTCGGGCATGAGCGGAATGGGGCGCGCGCTGCTGTTCGTGGCGCTGCTCGTGCATGGGCTTTTGCTGCACATGACCATCTTCCCGGCCGATGCGATGGTGTTCGGCTTCGCCTTCGCGCTGTCCGCGATGTTCTGGCTCGGCGCGGGCATCTATTGGATAGAAAGTTTTTTCTTTCCGCTCGACGGCTTGCGGCTGCTGGTTTTGCCGCTGGCTTGCGCGGCTTCGTTGATGCCGCTCGTGTTCGGCGGCGTGCGCGTGCTGCCGTATTCAGCCGCGCCGATGTTCAAGCTGCACTTCCTGATCGCGAATATTGCTTACGGTTTATTCGCGATCGCCGCGCTTCACGCCGTTCTGATGCTGGCTGTCGAAAAGCGCTTGCAGGGCATGCGGCGCTCGGCCGCGCGGCCAACGTCAAATAGCTGGCTGTCCGGCTGGCTCGATACGCTGCCGCCGCTGCTCACGCTCGAAAAACTGCTGTTTCGTCTGATCTCGGCGGGCTTCGTGCTGCTCACGCTGACGCTCGTGTCGGGCATCATGTTCAACGAACAACTCGTCGATCGCGCGATCAAGCTCGATCACAAAACCGTCTTCGCGATTCTCTCGTGGGTCATGTTCGGCGCGCTGCTCACCGCGCGCCGTGTTTCCGGCTGGCGCGGGCGCGCCGCGCTGCGCTGGGTGCTGGCTTCGTTCGTGGCGTTGCTGCTCGCGTATGTCGGCAGCCGCTTCGTGTTCGAAGTGCTGCTGCATCGCGCCGTCGTCTGACCGGATAAGCCTCTATATTAGTAAGATCATGCGACAACTCCTTCTTCTGATCCTTGTGTTCTTCGCGAGCCAATGGGTTTTCCGCAAGCTGCGCCGCGCCAGCGAGCGCGCGCAACACGCGGGCGGTCCGCAAGCGGGTGCGGGCCGGGGTCCGGCTCCGGGCGCGAATTCCACGCGTTCCGGGCGTTCCGCGAATTCCGCACCGCAGTTGCCCGATCCCCTGGTGCGTTGCGCCGAATGCGGCGTGCATACGCCGACGAGCGAATCCATCGTAGCGGCGGGCCATCGCTTCTGTTCCGCCGATCACGCGCGACGCCACGCCGCTCGACCGACGGGCCGCGACGCGCGGTGAGCGTGTCGGCGCATGCGGTAATCGGCGCGGACGGCTGGCTTCGCGATGCGACGAGATTGCCGTCGCCCAACGTCGAGCCGCGTCCCGGCGCGATCGAACCGACGCTGGTTGTCGTGCACAACATTTCGCTTCCGCCCGATCAGTTCGGCGGCAGCGCGATCGCCGAGTTCTTCCAGAATCGTCTCGATCACGACGCGCATCCGTACTACGCGCATCTGCGCGGCGTGCGCGTGTCGTCGCATTTCCTGATCCGCCGCGACGGCGAGATCGAGCAGTTCGTCTCGTGCAACGAGCGCGCGTGGCACGCGGGCGTGTCGAGTTTTCTCGGACGCGAAAACTGCAACGACTTTTCCGTCGGCATCGAGCTCGAAGGCAGCGATCATTGCCCGTTCGAAGCGGCGCAATACGCGGCGCTTTCGAGGCTCACCGGCGCGCTCGCGGCGCGCTATCCAATCGACGCAATCGCGGGCCATTCCGACATCGCGCCGGGTCGCAAGACCGATCCCGGCCCGCACTTCGACTGGCCGCGCATGCAACGCGAGACGCGTCTCGGCGCGCACTTCTTTCCCTATCTCGACCCACGCTGAACGGCCTTCAAGGTCTTTCTCACCGCGTCTCCCTGGCGGAAAGGCGCTAGCCCTTGCCGTGCTTCGGAACCGCAAAAGTCAACCTCCTGCTGAAAATAAATCTTTTTGAGACTAGGCGGAAGTTCACTATACTTGGTGCCCAGAGACGTACTTTCCACTACATCTTGTGTTGTGAAGGCGGCGCCCCGCTCCCAGAGCCGGCGCCGCAGGTTTTACGGGGTAGCACGAGGAAAGGCGGTTGCACGGCACGAAATCTCGATGAAAACCGTGCAAAACCGCCAGCAGCATCGCTAGCGACAAAGCTAGCAACAACGCCAGACGCAGCGTCAGCAATACCGCAAGCACGCAGCACCGAGCAAAGGCCACACCGTCGATGAAAGCCACCCATCGCAGAAAAGCGTCGGGCAAAAACGGCACGGCTCGGACGAAACACGTTTCTCCGGCCGACCGTTTTCAGTTTCCAGATGTCCGCACCGGTGACGCACCCGGCGCGAACTTGAGCCAACAAACCGCGGACGTTCCGCACCATCGAACACCAGGAGATTTGCACATGCAAACCACCGACAACTCCACGACTTCCTACGAGGGCGCATCCGTGCGTCCCGCCGGCGTAGCGGCGCAGCCGGGCGCACAGGCGCTCGCGCCGAACACGACCCTCGCCGACTACAAAATCATTCGCCGCAACGGAACCGTGGTGTCGTTCGAGCCGTCGAAAATCGCCATCGCCGTGACCAAGGCGTTCCTGGCGGTGAACGGCGGGCAGGGTGCAGCGTCCGCGCGCGTGCGCGAACTCGTCGAGCAACTGACGCAAAGCGTGGTCCGCGCGCTCGTGCGCAGCCGTCCGAACGGCGGCACGTTCCATATCGAAGACATTCAGGATCAAGTCGAACTCGCGCTGATGCGCGGCGGCGAGCACAACGTCGCGCGTGCTTACGTGCTGTATCGCGAGAAGCGCACGCAGGAACGCGCGCACGCGCCGGAAGTGCAGGCGAGTGCGCTAGGCATCAATGTGATCGACGGCGGCGTGTCGCATCCGCTCGACCTGAACGCGCTGAAGGCGCGCATCGTCGAGGCGTGCGCGAATCTGGGCGACGTGGTGAACGCCGACCCGATCGTCGCGGAAACGGTGAAGAACCTGTACGACGGCGTGCCGATGAGCCAGGTCTACGACTCGGCCATCCTCGCCGCCCGCACGATGATCGAGAAAGACCCGGCGTACAGCCAGGTCACCGCACGCATCCTGCTGCACACGATCCGCCGCGAGATTCTGGAAGAAGAAGTCACGCAAGCCGAAATGGCCGAGCGCTACGCGGAATACTTCCCGCAGTTCATCAAGCAGGGCGTGGAAGCGGAACTGCTCGACGAAAAGCTCCAGCAGTTCGACCTGAAGCGCCTCGGCGCGGCGCTCGACGCGAGCCGCGACCTGCAATTCGGCTATCTCGGCCTGCAGACGCTGTATGACCGCTACTTCCTGCACACGGAAGGCAAGCGCATCGAACTGCCGCAGGCGTTCTTCATGCGCGTCGCGATGGGTCTGTCGCTGAACGAAATCGACCGCGAAGCCCGCGCCATCGAGTTCTACAACGTGCTGTCGAGCTTCGACTTCATGTCGTCCACGCCGACGCTGTTCAACTCCGGTACGCGCCGTTCGCAATTGTCGTCGTGCTACCTGACGACGGTTGCCGACGATCTCGACGGCATCTACGAAGCGCTGAAGGAAAACGCGCTGCTGTCGAAGTTCGCGGGCGGCCTGGGCAACGACTGGACGCGCGTCCGTGCGCTCGGCTCGCACATCAAGGGCACGAACGGCAAGTCGCAAGGCGTCGTTCCGTTCCTGAAAGTGGTGAACGACACGGCGGTTGCGGTCAATCAGGGCGGCAAGCGCAAGGGCGCGGTCTGCGCGTACCTGGAAACGTGGCACCTGGATATCGAAGAATTCCTGGAACTGCGCAAGAACACGGGCGACGACCGTCGCCGCACGCACGACATGAACACGGCGAACTGGATTCCCGATCTGTTCATGAAGCGCGTGCACGAAGGCGGCGACTGGACGCTGTTCTCGCCGGCAACCTGCCCGGATCTGCACGACCTGTTCGGCGCGGAGTTCGAGCGCGCGTATGTCGGCTATGAAGAAAAGGTCGCGCGCGGCGAGATCAAGCTGTTCAAGAAGGTTCCGGCCGCGCAACTCTGGCGCAAGATGCTGGGCATGCTGTTCGAAACGGGCCATCCGTGGATCACGTTCAAGGACCCGTGCAACATCCGTTCGCCGCAGCAGCACGTGGGTGTCGTGCATTCGTCGAACCTGTGCACGGAAATCACGCTGAACACGAGCGACACGGAAATTGCGGTGTGCAACCTGGGTTCCGTGAACCTGGTCGCCCACTTGGCGAAGCAGGCCGACGGCACGCTGGCGCTCGATCACGACAAGTTGAAGCGCACCATCAGCGTCGCGATGCGCATGCTCGACAACGTGATCGACATCAATTACTACGCCGTGGCGAAGGCGCGTAACTCGAACCTGAAGCATCGTCCGGTCGGCATGGGCATCATGGGCTTCCAGGACTGCCTGCATCTGCTGCGCACGCCGTATGCATCCGATGAAGCGGTCAAGTTCGCCGATACGTCGATGGAAGCGGTCTGCTACTACGCTTACTACGCCTCGACCGAACTCGCGGAACAGCGCGGCCGTTATTCGAGCTATCGCGGTTCGCTGTGGGATCGCGGCATTCTCCCGCAAGATTCGCTGAAGTTGCTGGAAGAAGCGCGCGGCGGCTACGTGGAAGTGGACAAGAGCGAGTCGATGGACTGGACCGAGCTGCGTTCGCGGATCGCCACCTACGGCATGCGCAATTCGAACTGCGTGGCGATCGCGCCGACGGCAACCATTTCGAACATCATCGGCGTGTCGGCGTGTATCGAGCCGACTTACCAGAACCTGTACGTGAAGTCGAACCTCTCGGGCGAATTCACGGTGGTGAACGACTACCTGGTGCGTGATCTGAAGGCGCGCGGCCTGTGGGACGAAGTGATGGTGTCGGATCTGAAGTACTTCGACGGCACGCTTTCGCGCATCGACCGCATTCCGGCCGATCTGCGCGCGATCTACGCGACGGCGTTCGAACTCGACGCGAAGTGGATTGTGGAAGCGGCGTCGCGCCGCCAGAAGTGGATCGATCAGGCGCAGTCGCTGAACATCTACATGGGCGGCGCGTCGGGCAAGAAGCTCGACGAAATCTACAAGCTCGCCTGGCTGCGCGGCCTCAAGACGACGTACTACCTCCGCACGATGGCGGCGACGCACGTCGAGAAGTCGACCGTCGCGCACGGTCAGCTGAACTCGGTGCCGTCCGGCGATTCGGGCAGCGGTGCGGGTGGTGCGTCGGGTGCGGGCTTCGGCGGCGCGGGGATCGGCGGCGTGAGCGGTTCGTCGACGGGCGGTTTCAATGCGGCCGCAGCGGCGGCTCCGGCCATCGCGGCAGCGCCGGAAGCGGACGGTCCGGTGTGCATGATGCGTCCGGGCGATCCGGGCTTCGACGAGTGCGAGGCTTGCCAGTAAGCGGGAAGGGACGGGCGGACTTGCGTCTTTTCCTGCCTTTGCGGTTAAGTTCACGACCGCTGTGAACGTTGTAAAAAAGCCGGGCCGATCTTTCGATCGGCCCGGCTTTTTTCCGTGCGCCTGAATCGTCCGGCTGTTTGCGACATGACCGCTATGGCCGCCGCGCGAAGCGCCGAAAGCGCTTCACAGCCGGTTGGTTCGAGGCGCAAGCGTTCAGCTTATGCGTTCAGCTTATGCATTCAGCTTTTGCATTCAGCTCATGCATCCAGCCTTAGCTCGCCGCGTTCACCTTGCGGACGGTGCCATTCACGTTGGCCGGAGCGCTGATCGACTTCACGTACTCGATGACGCCGTTGTTGTTCGACACGCTTCCCGTGACCGCGATCGTCGAATCCGAATGCAGGAAGCCGGAATCGTTGTTGAGCGAGCCCGAATCCGTGAACGACTGTGCGGTGATCTGGCCGCTGTTGTTCCGGACGCTTCCCGACGTCGCGAGCGCACCAGCCGACTGGATCGCGCCGCTTGTGTTGTCGAGCGAGCCGGAAAACGAGCCGGAACCGATCGTCATCGTGCCGTTTTTGTTGTTCGTGCTGCTCGAACTCGTCACATTACCCGCCGACAGGATCGTGCCGCCCGTGTTGTCGAGCGAGCCCGAGAACAGCGCGGAGCCTGCCTGGATCAGGCCGCCCTTGTTGTTCGTGCTGCTCGTGCTCGTGACATTGCCGGTCGTGCGGATCGTGCCGTTCGTGTTGTTGAGCGAACCCGACAGCAGTGCGGATGCGGCCGTGATCGTACCGTTGGTGTTGTTCGTGCTGCTCGAACTGGACATCGCGCCGATGGTGTGGATCGTGCCGCCGGTGTTGTCGAGCGAACTGGCGAGCGTCGCCGTGTTCGCATCGATCAGGCCCGCCTTGTTGTTCGTGCTGCTCGTGCTGGTCACGTTGCCGGTCGAGTGAATCGCGCCGTTCGAGTTGTCGAGCGAGCCCGAGAAGAGCGCCGAGCCGGCCGTGATCGTCCCGAGTTTGTTCGACGCGCTGTTTGCCACGGTCAACGCGCCGGTCGAAGCGATCGTTCCGCCGTCGTTGCTCAGCGAATTCGATACTGCGACGGTGTTCCCCTGGATCGTGCCTTGATTCGAGGCCGAGCCGATGAACGAAACGCCCTGAGTTGCCGACAGCGATGCGCCGCTCGCGATGGTCGTCGAACCGGTGAGCGAGGCATCGCCGGCCAGCGCCTTGACTTGACCGTTGATCGTGATCAGGCCGCTATCGGACGGTTGTTGCGTGACGGAAGCCGACATGGGAGTGACGCTGGTCGTGGCGGAAGCTAACTGGCTCGTCTGATTCTGGCTCGGCTGAGCGGATTGGTTCTGGTTCTGGTTTTGGTTTTGGTTTTGGTTTTGGTTTTGGTTCTGGTTCTGGTTTTGGTTTTGGTTTTGGTTTTGGTTTTGGTTTTGGTTTTGGTTTTGGTTTTGGTTCTGGTTTTGGTTGTTGTTCTGGTTCTGGTTGCCTTGATTCTGGTTTTGGTCCTGACTTGCCACCACCACTAGCGGTTTGGCTTGCACCTGGTTTTGATTGCCGCTGTTGTTGTTATTGCCGTTGCCGCTATTGCTGTTCACACCGACGCCAGACGCCGACCCCACGAGCCGAATCGAGTTAGCGTACATGCTGCCCAGTTTCGACACATCGATAGCGACGGTCGGCACTGCGCCCGTGCCCGTCAGGCCGGCGGTCGCGCCGTCCGTCGTGGCGTCGGTGGCGAGGTTTTGCCGCGTCACGCCCGCGACCGCGACAAGCTTCTTCGCCTGCAACGCCGCGTTCACTTCGATGCTGCGGGAAATCAGGTCGAGCTGATCCGCCTTCGATGCATCCAGGCCATTGCCCTGAATGCTGATGCCGCCCGTCGTCGTGTCGATGCTTGCGATGTTGCCGGTTGCATCCAGGATCGCCTGGCCGGTGGTCAGCGTCGCGCGCGTCGTGTTGGTGAAGCTGGCGCCGTTCGCTGTGATCCCGTTCGGATTCGCGACGATCAACTGCGCCGCGGCGCCCGCGATTTCCGTCGTGCCGCCGAGCGTCGTGGCGTTCGCACCGGTCACCTGGTTCAGGATGACCTTGGCTGGCGTCGCGCCGAGCTGAGTGTTGCCGGCGATCGTCCCGCCAAGCTGTGTTTTCACGCTCGTGTTGCTGTTGTTCAAGATCAGGCCAGCCGCGCCGACGTTGTAGTCGGCGAACTTGTTCACGGAGACACCGGCGGCGTTCGGCGCGACGATGTTCGCGATGGGCGTGCCGTTGGATGCCGAAGATATCGACGGATGGCCGCCCGCGCCAGTCGCGGCGGACAGCGCCGCCGCATGGGCGCCGGATCCGTGGACGAGCGCGATCGCGGGCACGGCGAGGAGCAAAGCAGCAGCGATTTTCGTGCGATGACCCGACAGTGCGAGCGCGTTGTTCTTAGAGAAGCGGTTCATATTGAATTTTTTCTTCATTGGTGAATTCACAAGGGATTCGACGAGCGGCGCCAAAACGCGCGGATCGTTTCCTGTTCAAACGCGACATAGACGATGCATAGGCGGTTACATGACGGCCTCCGGGTTCAGGGTTCACAAAAGTGGAAAGCGGAACTTAAAACCGGCTCGTCAGTGAAACGCTCAAGTTGGGTTTGCGGCTTCCGAACGAGGAAGGCTGGACGAGCGGCAGACCCATCGACACGTCGTAGCCGACATTCCGGTACGACCCGCGCAGGCCGAGCGACGCGCCCGCCAACGAACGTCCATCGACGGCGGCGACCGGCGCTCCATAGACGCGTCCCGCATCGAGCGTGACGTACGCCTCGTTCGCCGCGCCCGCGCCCGTCGCCAGTTCGTTGCGCCATAGCCAGCCGCTCGGCGCGGAAAGCGTCGAGTTGCCGTCGAATCCGCGAACCGTGTAGAGGCCGCCGATCTGCAGGTATTCGGTCGATGGCAACGGGGTCGGTGCGGCTTGCAGGAAGAACGCGCTGCGATAGGCGAAGCGTCGCGTGCCTATCGAGAACGGCCGGGTCACCGACGCGTTCGCGCTCGCCACTTCGTAGCGGCCGTTCCAGTCCGGCTCCCCGTAGACGAAGCCGGCGTTGCGGCTCACGCCCGCAAAACTTCCGCGCACGCCCACGCCCGCCTTCACCGACGCTCCCGGAAATTCCTGCTGATGGTCGAAGCTCGCTTCGTAGCCGGTGATGTCGTGGTTCTGGATATCGACTTCAGCGCCACCGAGCGTCGTGTCGTCCGTCCGGCGGACCACCTTGAACTGCAGCGAGCCCTTCTTGTCCTGCGAACGGTAGGGCGCGAAGCCGATGCCGATTTCCGCACGGCGCGTGCGCGTCGTGTAGGGCACGCTGTCGCCGAGCACGGCGAACGGTTGCGTGGAAACCCATTCGCTCACGCCGATCGAAAGCGACGCGTAACCCAACGGCACGTTCCAGGACGCGCTTTTCGCGAGCGACGCGCGGGTGTGATCGGCAAGCTCGGCGTCCGTGCTCGCGCTCAGGATCAGCTGGTCGTACAGATGCAGCGGCGAATCCAGCGCGAGCACCGCGCCCAGGCGGTCGCGCCCGCTGGCGTCGATGCCCGAGTTGTCGGCGCTCAGCAGAACGTGCCAGCGCTTCGACTCGGGATGCTTCACGACGATATCGGTTTCGCCGAGCCTCGCGCCAGGAAGCAGATCGAACGCGACGCCTTGCTGGCCCGGCAGGCGGCGCATGGTTTCCAGTGCCTCGTCCATGTCGCGCACGTTGAGCAGATCGCCGGGCCCGGTCGGAAACGCCACGCGGTTCCAGCCGACGCTGTCGCCTTCATCGCGTATTGCGCCGATACGTCCCGCGATCACATCGATCGCGATACGGCCGTGCTTGAGATCATCCGCGCCGATCTCGACGCGCGCCGTGACGAAACCACGCGCGATCAGTTCGCCCGCGATCCAGTCGCGCAGCGCCTTCACGCCACGCGGCCCGATGCACGCGCCTTCGACCGGCGTGCGTTCGATCAGCCACGGGAAGTCCTGCGCGCCTCGCCAGTCGGCTGTCTTGATCGTCATGCAGTCGGCTTCGAGCGGAAATTCGAGCCGCGGCGAAACGATGGCGGAGGGGCGTTGAAGAAGCGAGGGCGCGGGGACGGTCGCTTGTTGTGCGGCAAGAAGTTGTTCCTGCTGGCGACGCTGCGTGTCACTCGGCAGCGCAAGAAGCGTGAGCGGTGACTGCTGCGCATGCGCGCGCATTGCCGCCGTGCAGGCCAGAACGGCGACCAGCGCGTGCCGCGCAGTAATGCCCATTCGAGAGGATGCGGCGCGGAGATGTCGAGCGCCTTTGCACATGGGCGCAAAAGGCGCTGCAAAACGATTTGAATCTTGAGGCAATGCGCGCGGCCTTCATCACGTGAAGTTGAGGGTCATGTAACCGCACTCTGACCCGATGCAGTTCCGGGATGACCCGGGCGCGCCGCTAAAAGGGGCCGAAGAATCTCAAATATCGGGACGATGTTAAATGCGGAGATTCTTAATAAAAACTTCGTAATTCTTGCGTCTAGAATTCGTAAAGAGATTTTTTATGCGTGTGTTTCGCGGATTTTTCGAGCGAGCTCGGCCGGCGCCGCGGTGTCGGCCGGGCGCTCGTTTCGGGAGAAAGATGCGTTTCTTTGCGGGACGTCTGGCGCATTCGCTTCACGAATACGTCATCGATGGCACGTGGGCACGACGCATCGGACGCGGTCCAGCGGACGCGCGTGCTTATCCCCGCGTTCCCCGCGAAATCTCCTGCCCTGCATCGCGCCCAAGCCGCGCCGTCACGGGAATCGAGAGAAACGAAAAGAAACCGACCACCGCGAACGCCGGCCAGAAATCCGACCAGAGCACGCTCGCGTGACCATTCAGGCTCTGCGAAATCTGCAGCGCGATGCCCGCGATCGTCACGCCCAGTCCGAGCGAAACCTGTTGCACGAAACTCGCGAGACTCGTCGCCCGGCCGACATCGCGGCTTTCGATTTCCGCGTAGGCGAGCGAGTTGAGACTCGTGAACTGCAGCGCCGGGAAGAATCCGCCGAGCAGCACGACGCACCAGATCACCCACGTCGGCGTGCCCGGAAAGAACAGCCCGCACGCGGCGATCGCGATGCCCGCGAACGCCGCGTTGACCATCAGCGTCTGCCGGAAGCCGAAGCGGTGCAGCACGCGCGACGCCAGCGAGCGCATGAACATGCCGCCGAACGCCGACGCACAGGTGATCGAGCCGGACTTGAACGCCGTCATGCCGAGCCCTTCCTGCAACGCGAGCGGCAGCAGGAACGGCACCGCGCCGAGGCCGATCCGGAATAGCGAGCCGCCGGCGACGCTCGCCTGAAACGTCGGCACGCGCAAAAAGCTTAAGTCGAGGAGTGGCAGTTTCACGCGCTTTGCATGCACCAGATAGGCGATGAGAAACACGATGCCCGCGAGGCACATCGCCGCCGCGAATCGCTCCGGCAGTAGTTCGCCGCCCACGAGCGACAGCCCGAGCAGGAACAGCGTGCCGCCGCACGCGGAGAGCACGAAGCCCGTCCAGTCGAGCGGACCGGGATGCGACTCGCGCGTGTTGGCAATGAAACGGTTGGTCAGATAGATGCCCGCGATGCCGATCGGGATGTTGATGAAGAAGATCAGCCGCCAGTGCAGATACGTCGTGATAAAGCCGCCGAGCAGCGGCCCGGCGGCGGGGCCGAGCATCGCGGGGACGCTCAGGTAGTTCATCGCGGTGATGAACTCGGCGCGCCGCACCGAGCGGAAGATGATGATCCGGCCGACCGGCACCATCATCGCGCCGCCGACGCCCTGGATGAAACGCGCCACCGTGAATGTCGCGAGCGAATCCGATGCCGCGCACAAGATCGAGCCGGTCACGAAAATGCCGATGGCGGTGCGGAAGACGGCGCGAGCGCCGAAGCGGTCGGCGACCCAGCCGCAGATCGGGATGAAGACGCCGAGCCCGAGCACGTAGCTCGTGACGGCGATCCGCAGCGTGACGGGATCGCGTCCGAACGCGCGCGCCATTTCGGGAATGGCCGTGACGATGACATTCGCATCGACGCTTTCCATGAACATCGCGCACGCGACGATGAGCGGGACGACATAGACTTTCTGCGTTTGCGACATGGGAGGTCGGTGGTGATCTCTACGCGGCAGGAAGGGCCGATTATGTCACCGATAAGATATCGTGCGCCGCCAGCCACTCACGAAACACGAGGACGAAGACGATGGACCCGGAAGATTTGCAACGACTGGTCACTCAGACCATGCCTTACGGAAAATTCAAGGGACGCGTGATCGCGGATCTGCCGAGCCACTATCTCGCGTGGTTCGCGCGTGAGGGTTTTCCGCAAGGCCAACTCGGCCGCCTGCTCGCGCTCATGCACGAGATCGATCACAACAATCTCGGCTCGCTGCTTGAGCCGCTCAGGCGTCGGTGAGGTGTCGTCGATTGCCCGCGAGCCGCATCGCGCGGTGCTTTGAGCTCGATTCGTCCTGTTTTGCGAAAGCACCATAGGTAGTGAATTTGAGAAGGTCAAGCCCAATATTTAGTGGGTCCGGCTTTCGCGAGCGGACGCCGGATGTTAAACTTCGGAAACGAAATCGCGCGGCATCGGCAGGTGTGTTCGGCGCAATGAGGCACACATCGAACGCGTTTTTTCGGCGATCGCTTCGAGCGATCGAAGGCGTGCGAAGAGCATCGCGAGGCACGGTTCGGAAGGGCCGTTGAACGCATCGCCTTTGACGTGCGTCGAGTGGCATCTATAACGTGAATTGAAGCCGCGTCGTTAGCGAAGAAATTCAGGGGAACGCAGCGAACCTCACGACCCACGCGCACGACGAACGCGGCACGTTCCGAACACACGAGACGCATCATCAAAGACGCTTCAAGCACGCTGCAAAGAGCATCGCGATGAAGGTCACGATGAGCGTCACGAAGAGCGTCACGAAGAGCATCACACACGATGCGTCGCGCGAAGTGTTGTATGCAAGTAGCAACGCGAACACGAAAACAGGAATTTTTATGAGCAAGCTCTTTTATCGCTCATGGAAAGATGGTACAAACCGATCTAAATTGATGGTGAGAATTTATGCTCAACTGGGATGACGAGACCACTACCGTAGCTCCCGCGAGCGGCTCGCAACACAACGTGTTGCTGAACACCGCGGGTACGGTTGCCGGCATGCAGGATGCATCGCGTGCCGCTCATCAAGGCACTCATCTGCCGCCCTCGGCACAAAACATTTTCGCGAGCGATTTCGTCGCTCCGCCGCAACCGAGCGCAGGCGCGATTGCCGCCGCGAGCGAAGCGCGCGTGAATGTCGCCGACAAGCGCATCATCAACGGCAAGACTGACGTCAATCAGCTCGTGCCGTTCAAGTACAAATGGGCGTGGGAAAAATATCTGGCGGGTTGTGCCAACCACTGGATGCCGCAGGAAGTGAACATGTCGCGAGACATCGCCCTGTGGAAAGATCCCAACGGCCTGTCGGACGACGAACGTCGTATCGTGAAGCGCAACCTCGGCTTCTTCGTCACGGCCGACTCGCTCGCCGCGAACAATATCGTGCTCGGCACGTATCGCCACATCACCGCACCCGAGTGCCGCCAGTTCCTGCTGCGCCAGGCGTTCGAAGAAGCAATCCACACGCACGCGTATCAGTACATCGTCGAATCGCTGGGTCTCGACGAGAGCGAAATCTTCAACGCGTATCACGAGGTCGACTCGATCCGCGCGAAGGACGAGTTCCTGATTCCGTTCATCCAGACGCTGACCGATCCCGCTTTCACCACTGGCACGCTCGAAGCGGACCAGAAATTGCTGAAGTCGCTGATCGTGTTCGCTTGCGTCATGGAAGGGTTGTTCTTCTACGTCGGCTTCACGCAGATCCTGGCGCTGGGCCGTCAGAACAAGATGACGGGCGCGGCGGAGCAGTATCAGTACATCCTGCGCGACGAGTCGATGCACTGCAATTTCGGCATCGACCTGATCAACCAGATCAAGCTGGAAGAACCGCAACTGTGGACGCCTGAGTTCCGTGCGGAAATCCGCGAGATCTTCAAGCAGGCTGTCGAACTTGAATATCGTTACGCCGAAGACACCATGCCGCGTGGCGTGCTCGGTCTGAACGCATCGATGTTCAAGAGCTATTTGCGCTTTATCTGCAACCGCCGTTGTCAGCAGATCGGGCTCGATCCGCTTTTCCCGAACGAGGAAAACCCGTTCCCGTGGATGAGCGAAATGATCGACTTGAAGAAAGAACGCAATTTCTTCGAGACACGCGTAATCGAGTATCAAACGGGCGGCGCGCTGACCTGGGAATAAGAACAAGCCAGGACGTGTTGCAGACGAAAATCGACGGAGAGCAAATGCGGCCGCGACCACCGCGTGCATTTGCCATCAAGGTTTAGGAGAACGGTCGCCTAATGCAAAGTGCGCCTTGTGGCTTAACGGCCCAAAAAGATGACAGGCGTTTTGCAGACCCTTCAATGGGACGGGCAAACTTCCCCCCGGAATATGCCAACGGCGTGTCCGTTGGCTCGATCAAGCGATTGCCGGCACCGGGTTTCGGTGCTGACTCAATTTGGCGCGCGGTGCCTCGGGGCACGGCGCGCCTTGCCGTATTCATTAGCGTAAGCAGGCTCCATCAGCGTACGCCGATGAATAATCCGCTTTGCAGCGTGCGTCGTGAGAAGCCCACGCGGGAAGCGGGTTTTGACGAAGGGTGTTGTTTGAACTGACTCTCATCTGAAACCTGAAGGAGAAAATGATGGCACTTGCCAAGAAGAAACCCGTCGCGAAAAAGGCTGCAGCTAAGCCGGCCGCTAAGCCGGCCGCGAAGAAAGTCGTCGCCAAGAAAGCTGCTGCAGTGAAGAAGGCAGCGCCGGCGAAGAAAGTAGTCGCCAAGAAGGCCGCACCGGCAGCGAAGAAAGTCGCAGCCAAGAAGGTCGCCGTGAAGAAGGTCGCAGCGAAGAAAGCTGCACCGGCGAAGAAGGCAGCTCCGGCCAAGAAGGCCGCAGTGAAGAAGGTTGCAGCGAAGAAAGTCGCGGTGAAGAAGGTTGCCGCGAAGAAGGCAGCGCCGGCGAAGAAGGCCGCAGCGAAGAAGGCTGCACCCGCTAAGAAGGCTGCTGCCAAGAAGGCTGCACCGGCGAAGAAGGCTGCTGCCAAGAAGGCCCCCGCGAAGAAGGCTGCCGCCAAGAAGGCTGCCCCTGCTGCGAAGAAGGCTCCCGCTGCCAAGAAGGCGCCTGCTGCGAAGAAGGCTGCTCCTGCTGCAAAGAAGGCTGCACCCGCTGCCAAGAAGGCCGCACCTGCCGTGAAGAAGGCTGCTCCCGCCGCGAAGAAGGCTGCTGCACCCGCCGCGACGAAAGCTGCCGCTCCGGCCGCTGTGAAGAAGGCGCCGGTCAAGAAGGCGGTTCCCGCGAAGAAGACGGCCGCTGCAGCACCGGCGACCACCGCGACGACCCCGGCAGCTCCGGCTCCGGCCGCAGCGGTCAAGACGGCGTTGAACCCGGCAGCGGCCTGGCCGTTCCCGACGGGCAGCCGTCCGTAAGTACGGGCAGCACGCAAGACTTCGGCACGTTCTGCGTGCCGTGCGATCGGGTCGTCCTCCGGTCCCGACCCGCCGTCAGGTTGATCCTGGCGGCGGGTTTTTTCTTGCGCGCAATGTCACGTCACGTCACGTCACGTCACGTCACGTCACGTCGCGTTCGCGCGATGCTTCACGATTTCATCAGACGCAAAAAAGCGCATGCGCCCGAGGGCACATGCGCTTTCTTCTAACTGTCGCGCGAGACTAGGCGGCGAGCGTCAGTGCATCAGTGCGTCACTCGTGTCACGCCGCCGCTCGACAGCAGCCGAACCCGTTCGCCGGCTTGAAACACTTCGCCGGTCGAAGTCTGGGTGATCGCGCGCATGTCGCCGTTATCGAGGCGAACGGTTATTTCCAAACCGTTCTTCACCGCGACGTTGTTCTCCACCGCGTTACCCGCGACCGCGCCCGCCAGGCCGCCGATGATGCCGGTGATGATCGATCCCGTTCCGCCGCCGATCTGGCTGCCCGCCACCGCGCCGAGCGCGCCGCCGCCGATCGCGCCCAGACCGCTCGGCTGTCCGTTGTTCGAACTGATCTTCACGCCGCGCACGCTTTCCACTGTCGCCATGCGCACCGTTTCCTCGCGTTGCGCCTGCGACGCCGTGTAGACGTCCGCGGAACTGCTGTTGTACGCGCAGCCCGTCATCGTGACGGCGCCGACGAGTGCTGCTGCCAGCACGATACGACTTGTTGCTTTCATCCCTGACTCCACTAAATTACGACAGGCTGCTGCCAAATGCCTGCTTGAAGCGTTCTTCAATTTCAGCGCGCGTCGGCGCGTAGGTCTGCGGTCCTTGATGTTCGATTTTCAGCGCGCCCATCAGGCTTGCGAGACGTCCCGTTTTTTCCCAGCCCAGCTTGTTTTCGATACCGTACAGCAGGCCGCCGCGGAAAGCGTCGCCGCAACCGGTCGGGTCGACGACTTGCTGCGCCGTCACCACCGGAATGTCCTCGACGCCGTTTGCGTGGTGGATCTGCGCGCCCTGGTCGCCGCGCGTGATCACGACTGCCTCGACGCGGCTCAGTATGTCCGCGACCGACCAGCCCGTCTTGTTGCTCAACAGCTTGGCCTCGTAATCGTTGACTGCTACGTAAGTGGCAAGTTCAATCATGCGACGAAGTTCCGCACCTTCGAGGATCGGCAGGCCCTGGCCCGGATCGAAGATGAACGGCACGCCCGCCGTGGCGAACTGCTCGGCGTGCTGGCGCATGCCGTCAGCGCCGTCCGGGGCGACGATCCCGAGCGTGATACCGGTGGTTTCGTCGGCGCGGTTCAGATGCGAGTCCATCATCGCGCCCGGGTGGAACGCGGTGATCTGGTTGTTCGCGAGATCGGTCGTGATGAAGCACTGCGCCGAGTGCTGGCCCGGCAGCACGCGCACGTATTCCTTCGAGAGCCCGAGCGTGTCGAGACGGTCGATATAGAGTTGCGCGTCGGCATCGCCCAGCGTCGCCATGATTTTCGCGTCGCCGCCGAGCAGCTTCAGCGCATACGCGATATTGCCCGCGCAGCCGCCGAAGTTGCGGCGCATCGTCGGGACCAGGAAGCTGATGTTCAGCATATGCACCTGGTCCGGCAGGATGTGGTCGCCGAAGCGGCCTTGGAAAGTCATGATGTTGTCGTAGGCGAGCGAGCCGCAGATGAGCGTAGCCAAGGCGAACGTCCTTTCAAAAATTGCGTGAGTGAAGTGTGCGGCACCGGCGCGGTTCGTGTGCGTCGTATGCGCATTCTTTACAGTGCGGCGTGCGGGTTCGATCGAACGGCGGCGGCCAATGTGTAAAGAATGCGCAGGCCGCGAGCGGCCTGCGGGTTACGGCTAATCCAGCGCCTTGTTTCAACGCCTTGTTTCAACGCCTTGTTTCAGCGCCTTGTTTCAGCGCCTTGTTTCAGCGCCTTGTTCCAACGCCTTGTTTCAGCGCCTTGTTTCAACGCCTTATTTCAGCGCCGACAGTGCGGCGTCGTAGTTCGGCTCGTTCTTGATTTCGGAGACGAGTTCAGCGTGCAGCACCTTGTCGCTTTCGTCGAGCACGACGACCGCGCGCGCCGTCAGGCCTTTGAGCGGGCCGCTCGTCACGTCCACGCCGTAGGCCTGGGCGAATTCGTGGCCGCGGAACGTCGATGCCGTCACGACGTTTTCAATGCCTTCGGTCGTGCAAAACCGCGTCGCCGCGAACGGCAGGTCGCCCGACACCACGACCACCACCGTGTTATCCAGCTTCGCGGCGGCTTCGTTGAACCTGCGCGTGGACGTGGCGCAGGTCGGCGTGTCGAGGCTCGGCACGATGTTCAGCACTTTGCGCTTGCCAGCGAAATTCGCGAGCTTGAGATCGCCCAGATCCTTGCCGACCAGCGTGAAATCGGCCGCTTGCTGGCCCGCGGACGGGAAGGTGCCTGCGACGTCGATCGGCTTGCCGCCGAGGGTGACTTGACTCATGGTGTGCTCCAGATTTGCGTGGATGTTCAGAGGAATACGCGTGCCGCAATGCCGCACGCGCGATGAGAAAACACGCCGCGTCAGGGATAGAAAATCTGCACGCGGTAATTGGCGGCGACGCTGTCGCCGGTGTCGAGACGCACGATCACGTTCTGCGTGCCGCGCGGCGGAAGTCCCGCGGCGATCGCCGTGCCGGGCCGCGCGTAGTCCAGCGGCCAGAGCACGCGGCGGATCGCGACGTTGTTTTTATCGTCGAGCAGGGTGACTTCCAGCGCCGGATAGGCGAGCGCGACATCGAAACGGTTGTGCAGCGAGAGTTTGAGTTCGAGCTTGTGCGAGCCGTCCACCTGCCGCAATCCGGAATTCTCGATCTGCAATCCGTCGATATCGCGCGGCGGCGCAACCGCGCAGCCGATCTTCGCGCAAACCGACGCATAGACCGCCTGCGAGCGCGGCAGATAGATCATGACGGCCTCGCGCTGCCACCACGCGATCTGCGCGACGAGCAGGATCGCGAGCAGCACCGCCACGACCGTTCCCGCGATCCGCAGCGCAGCGTTGGAGCGCACCGGCGAATGCGGTTCGCGCATCGTGGGGAACGATTCGCCAGCGGGATGATGATGCGCGTGGGCGGGCAGGGCGGCAGCCGGTGCATACGCGCTTTCAGGGCGCGACGGCGGCACGGCGCTTTCGGGCGCATCGACCGGACGCCACCTCATGCGCGTCTCCTGCGGGGTGGCTGATGCCGGTTGCGGTGCGGGTTTAGATGAAGGCGGCGGCGTGCCGATATACGGCTCGGTGCGCACATCGGCGTGATGCTTTTCGAAGAGCGCGCCCGAGGTTTCCGGCTCGTCTTCCTCGAACTCGTTCGCGATGGCGGGGGAGTAATCCGGAGCGGCGGACGCGGAGGGTTTCAGCGGCGCAGCGGCGACCGACGGATGCCGGGCAGCCGGTTCATCGGCGGTGCTGGCGTGACGAACGGTATTACTGACGAGTGTTTCGTCGAATGCGGTTTCGTCCGGAGTCGCGCGCGCGGCTTCCGGTTCGACGAATTCGAACTGATGATGTGCTGCGTCGAATACTTCCTGGCAATGGCCGCACCGCACGCGGCCGTCGTGCGGCGCGAGCAGGTGTGGATCGAGTCGGAAAACTGTTTCGCAGTGAGGACAGCGGGTTGCCAGCGCCATGTTTGAGCCGTAGGCCTGACGGCCGGTCGTGGACGATGGCGCTATTCTAAAGGCTTTCGCGCCGGGTTCCCGCAAGACACACCCAGCCTTCGTGCTCGCGCCATACGCCGATGTCGATCCATTCCGCATAGACTGCGGCGACCTCGTCGGCCTGACGCGCCAGAATGCCCGACAACGCGATGCGCCCGCCCGGTTTGACGCGCGCCGAGAGCATCGACGCCATCAGTTTCAGCGGGTTCGACAGAATATTCGCGACGACGATATCGAACTCGCCTTCGGCGAGATCGGCGGGCAATCCGTAGGTCACTTCCGCGCGGTTGCGCTCGCTGTTCTGACGCGCGGACTCGACCGCCTGCGGGTCGATATCGATGCCGATCACCGGATTCGCGCCGCACTTCTTCGCGAGAATCGCGAGGATGCCGGAGCCGCAACCGTAATCGAGCACGGATTGATCCGCCTTCACCGATTGCTCCAGCCATTCCATGCACAAACGCGTGGTGGGGTGGCTGCCCGTGCCGAACGCGAGGCCCGGATCGAGTTCGAGAATGAGCGCGTCGGGATCGGGCGCGTCGTGCCACGACGGCACGACCCAGATGCGTTCGCCGATCGAAATGGGGTCGAACTGGGATTGCGTAAGCCGCACCCAGTCCTGCTCCTCGACGTCGCGCAACGTGAACGCGGGCGCTTCCGCCAGCGCGATTTCGTTCGCGGCGGCGGCGAGCAGGACGGCGGGATCGGCGTCGTCGGCGAGGAGCGCGACCACGCGCGAGCGATTCCACGCGCGGTTTTCCGGCGTGAGACCGGGCTCGCCGAAAAGCGGCTGCTCGTCGGGCGTATCGGCGTCGGCGTCTTCCACCGACACCGACAACGCGCCGAGTTCGAGCAGCGCGTCCGACAGCGCTTCCGCGTGCTCGCGATCCAGCTCGGCGATCAGTTCCCGGTAACTCATGGCTTCACCTTCACGCGTCTTCGGCGGCGACGGCGGCCTGGCGCGCCGCCAGCTTGTTTTCGAGGTAGTGAATGCTCGTGCCGCCTTCGACGAACTTCGCGTCGATCATCATCTCGCGATGCAGCGGGATGTTGGTCGAGATGCCTTCCACCACCATTTCCGACAACGCGATACGCATGCGGTTGATCGCCTGCTCGCGCGTCGCGCCGTAGGAAATCAGCTTGCCGATCATCGAATCGTAGTTCGGCGGCACGAAATAGCCGTTGTACGCATGCGAATCGACGCGAATGCCCGGGCCGCCCGGCGAATGCCACGAGGTCAGGCGTCCCGGCGACGGCGTGAACTTGAACGGATCTTCGGCGTTGATCCGGCATTCGATCGCGTGGCCGCGGAACTGAATGTCCTTCTGACGGAACAGCAGCTTTTCGCCCGCCGCGATCCGGATCTGTTCCTGCACGATATCGACGCCGGTAATCAGTTCGGTGACCGGATGCTCGACCTGCACGCGCGTGTTCATTTCAATGAAATAGAACTCGTTGTTTTCGTACAGGAATTCGAACGTGCCCGCGCCGAGATAGCCCATTTTCTTGCAGGCATCCGCGCAACGATCGCCAATCCTGTCGATCAGGCGGCGCGCGATACCCGGCGCCGGCGCTTCCTCGATCACCTTCTGGTGACGGCGCTGCATCGAGCAATCGCGCTCGCCCAGCCAGATCGCGTTCTTGAACGAGTCGGCGAGGATCTGGATCTCGATGTGCCGCGGGTTCTCCAGGAATTTCTCCATGTAGACCTGCGGATTGCCGAACGCGCGGCCCGCTTCTTCACGCGTCATGTTGACCGCGTTCACGAGCGCCGCTTCCGTATGCACCACGCGCATGCCGCGTCCGCCGCCGCCGCCCGCCGCCTTGATGATGACCGGATAGCCGACCGCGCGCGCAATCTTCACGATTTCCTTCGGATCGTCGGGCAACGCACCTTCCGAACCCGGCACGCACGGCACGCCGGTCTTGATCATCGTCTGCTTGGCGGTGACCTTGTCGCCCATCATGCGGATGGTTTCCGGACGCGGGCCGATAAACGTAAAGCCGGATTGCTCGACGCGCTCCGCGAAGTCCGCGTTTTCCGAGAGGAAGCCGTAGCCGGGGTGGATCGCTTCGGCGTCGGTCACTTCGGCCGCGCTGATCAGCGCGGGCATGTTCAGATAACTCAGGTTCGACGGAGCCGGTCCGATACAGACGGCTTCGTCGGCCAACTTCACGTATTTGGCTTCCTTGTCGGCTTCCGAATAGACGATAACCGTCTTGACGCCCAGTTCGCGGCACGCGCGCTGGATACGAAGCGCGATTTCGCCACGGTTCGCAATGAGGATTTTTTCAAACATAGCTCGTTTTTCGACTCATCAATGGGCTGCTTGGGCAGGTGCCGCGGTGTGCGCGGCCAGGTTGCGGCAAGCGGTCCTAGAGGATCGGAGGCGCGCCCGACCTGCGGTCAGCGCGCGCCTGAATGCTGCGTGCACCGGAATTCGCGCGGCTCGTGGCGCTGCGGCTTCCGGCACGTACGCGCGAAAAATCCGCGCTGTCGCTTAGTCGCCGATCACGAAGAGCGGCTGACCGTATTCCACGGCCTGACCGTTATCGACCAGAATTTCCTTCACGACGCCGGACTTGTCCGATTCGATCTCGTTCAGGAGCTTCATGGCTTCGATGATGCAGATCGTCTGGCCTTCCTTGACCGTATCGCCGACCTGCACGAACGGGTCCGCGCCCGGCGACGGCGCGCGGTAGAACGAGCCGACCATCGGCGAGGTGACCACGTGACCTTGCGGCGCGGCGGCGACGGCGGGCGCCGCCGGTGCGGCGCCTTCGGCGGCGGGACCGCCGTATTGCGGCGCGGCCTGCATCGGGCCCGCCGGCGCGTATTGCGGCGCCTGCATGTAGACCGGCGCGGCGTTCTTGACGATGCGAACCTTTCCTTCGCCTTCCGTCACTTCCAGTTCCGAGATACCGGATTCCGAGACGAGGTCGATCAAAGTTTTGAGTTTACGAAGGTCCATCGAAAAATCCCCTTTCAATGCTTGGAGACCGGAAACGCGTCCGGTGCTGACTTGATTTATGGTGCCGCCGGCGGGGCGCTACGCGCGTTCAGCCGCGCGTTTTTGCCGCCAGCCGCTCGAGTGCGAAGTCGAGTGCGTACAGATAGCCTTTTCAGCCGAGACCTCAGACAACGCCTTTTGCCGCGTCTGAAAAGTAAGCGTGATGCCGGAACGCCTTGCGCCTTCGTGACTGGTTGGAAACGTCGAACGCTGCGCGCCGGATCCGGACGCCCGCTGCGTCAGCGCGTGATCGATTTCCGTCAGAACGACGCGCCCGTACATGGCAGGTTCGCGGGTGCCTAACAGAATGAGATTGGAGCCGCGCGGCTCCAGCAGTCGTGACATAGTCGCTTCGGTTTGTCCGGAATTGGGCGCACTTTAGCGCTGATTAGAGAATTTTGTCTAGTTTTACCGCGCAAGGCAGTTTGGCGCACCGGGAGAAATTACACGAAGATGCGCCCGAGCGGTCACATGTTCTCTCAAAAATGCGGAAAAAGCGTCCAACGCGCGCCGAACGCGCTCGAATGTCGAGGATGCTGGCGTGAAAACTTACAGCGCGTCGAGCGTCTGCTTAAGTTCTTTAGGATCGACTTCGCCTAGTTTTGTCGAACGAACGACGCCTTTTGCGTCGATTACGACGGTAAACGGCAAGCCGCCCGCCGTATTGCCGAATGCGCGCGCAAGGTCCGCGCCGCCAAATCCCGCTATGTAGACGGGGTAGTTCACCGGGACTTTCTGCAGGAAGCCGTTGACGTTCTTATCGGTATCCACGCCGAGGCCAACGAACGTGATGCCCTTCTTCTCATACTCGCGATGCAACGCGGCAAGCGCCGGCATCTCCTTCACGCACGGCGCGCACCACGACGCCCAGAAATTGACGACGACCGCTTTGCCCTTGAACGACGCAATGCTTTGCGTCGTGCCGTCGGCGTTCTGGAGTTGCGCGTGCCAAAGTTGATCGACTGCGCTGCCGGTGGACGCGGCCTCGCTCGATCCGCCGCCCATCGCCAGATGGCCCGCGTAATAACCGCCGCCCGTCGCCACGAGCGCGACGACGAGCGCCGCGAAAATACGTTTGGAGTTCATCGGAAGTGCCGTAAATGCCGGATTAGTGATCGACGGCCGCCGGTGGCGGCGCATCTTTGGAGTCGGTCGAGGCGGGGCGTTCGAGCAGTGCGCGTACCGCCGCGGTGTTCGCCCGCGACAGGCGTCCACGATGGTCGGCGCGCACGGCGCCGCGCAAGTCGTTGGTGTCGTAGAGCGCGATATGCAGGCCCATCGGCGCTTCGTCGCGAGTCGGGCGCGTCAGGAAGCTGAGCGTTTCGACGTAGCCGCGTCCGGCGAAATGGCGCGTCTCGGAAACGTCGTATTGAATGTTGGCGTTCAGCAGATAAATCGCGACTTCCTTCGGGTTGTCGCAGAAACATTGCAGATGAATGTCGGAATGTTCGCCCGCCGTGCCGTTCAGCACGGCGCCAGTCAGATACGGATTGAATGGCTCAAGGCGCAGCATCCAGTCGAGCGCGACTTCGCGCATGCGCCGCAACACGGCGGGCTGGCTGTCGCTCTGGAAAATCGCTTGGTACTCGCGGATTTCCTCTTCGATCTGATCGTTGTCCGGGAGCCATTCGCCGCCCACTTTCGTCTCGCCTACCACTTGCCGCGCAGCCTTGCGCTTCGCGGTGGAATAGTCGAGCCCGTCTTCGGCGATCATCCGCGCAGCCGCAATGGCGATTTCCTCGCGCACCCGTAGCGGATCGAAATGTGATTTGCGAACCATGGCTGAATCATACAAGAGATTGCCGGACCTTCCGTGCGCCGCCGGACGCCGGAACGGCCAACCGCCGGAGAGCCGGAGGCCGGAACGCCCGGCGCGCTCGGTTACAATATGACGCTTCGGTGCGGGCGGATTTCCGCCGGCACCCGGCACCTTCGCGGACGGGCGTTTCACGTTCTCTGCCCGTCCAGGTTTTCCGCAATGACGCCCGCGCGGCGCGACACGGTTTATGCACATCCACATCCTCGGTATCTGCGGCACGTTCATGGGCGGTCTCGCCGTTCTGGCTCGCGAGGCGGGCCACAAGGTCACCGGCTGCGACGCCGGCGTCTACCCGCCGATGAGCACGCAGCTCGAAGCGCAGGGTATCGAACTGATTGAAGGGTACGGCGTCGAGCAACTGTCGCTCGAACCCGATCTGTTCGTAATCGGCAACGTGGTGTCGCGCGGCAATCCGCTGATGGAAGCAATTCTCGATCGCGGCCTGCCGTACACGTCCGGTCCGCAATGGCTCGGCGAGCACGTGCTGGCGGGAAAATGGGTGCTGGCGGTAGCTGGAACGCACGGCAAGACCACCACGAGTTCGATGCTCGCGTGGCTGCTGGAAGACGCGGGCATGAACCCCGGCTTCCTGATCGGCGGCGTGCCGCTGAACTTCGGCATTTCGGCGCGGCTGACGGATTCGAGTTTCTTCGTGATCGAAGCCGACGAATACGACACCGCGTTTTTCGACAAGCGCTCCAAGTTCGTCCACTACCGGCCGCGTACGGCCGTCCTGAACAATCTCGAATTCGATCACGCCGACATCTTTGCCGATCTCGCCGCGATCGAAACGCAGTTTCATCACCTTGTCCGGACGGTGCCGGGCGTCGGGCGGATCGTGTCGAACGGGCGTGAAGACGCGCTCGACCGCGTGCTTTCGCGCGGCTGCTGGTCGGGCGTCGAGCGTTTTGGTGTCGAAGGCGGCTGGCAGGCGTTGCCCGCGACCGACGGCGCGCGCGTCGATGAACAATTCGCGGTTTATTGGGCGGGCGAGCGGATGGGCGTCGTGGACTGGCACGTGCAGGGCGAGCACAACCGCATGAATGCGCTGGCGGCGATCGCGGCGGCGCGCTCGGTTGGCGTGCCGCCCGCGCAGGCGGCGCAATCGCTCGCGAGCTTTCGCAACGTCAAGCGACGCATGGAAGTGAAAGGCAGCGTGGACGGCGTGACCGTCTACGACGACTTCGCGCACCATCCGACCGCGATCGACACGACCGTCGCGGGCTTGCGCACACGCATCGGCAATTCACGCATTCTCGCCGTGCTCGAACCGCGTTCGAACACGATGAAACTCGGCACGATGAAAGCCCAGTTGCCCGCGAGCCTCGGCGGTGCGGATCTCGTTTTCGGTTACGGCGCGCGCGAAGGGCGCGACAAGCTCGGCTGGGATCTCGGCGAGGCGTTATCGCCGCTCGGCGACAAGGCGCGCGCGTTCGACGAAATCGAGCCGCTCGTCAAAGCCGTCGTGGCGGCGGCCCGTCCCGGCGACCACATTCTCGTGATGAGTAACGGCGGCTTCGGCGGCGTGCATCAGAAATTGCTGGACGCGCTGTCGGCGCGGCCGCGTGGAGAACTCGCGTGATTCTTTATCTGCACGGTTTCCGCTCGTCCCCGCAGTCGTTCAAGGCGCGCGTGATGGCCGCGCGGCTCGCGGAAGCCGGCCGGTCCGCGGAGTGGCGTTGTCCGAGCCTGCCGGTGTCGCCGCGCGAGGCCATCGAGCTCGCGGAAAAACTCGCAGCCGAGGCGCAAAAGGACGAGCCGATCACCGTGGTCGGCAGTTCGCTCGGCGGCTTTTACGCGACGTATCTCGCGGAAAAGCACGGCTGGCCGGCCGTGCTGCTGAATCCGGCCGTGGTGCCGGATCGCGATCTCAGCGCGTATCTCGGCGAACAGCCGCTGTGGCACGGCGGCGGCAGCGTGGTCGTCACGCCGCGGCATCTGGAAGAACTGCGCGCGCTGACGGTCGCATCGATCACGCGTCCCGAGCGCTACTATCTGATCGCGGCGACCGGCGACGAAGTGCTCGATTACCGAACCATGCTGGACCATTATCCGAATGTGCGAACCACGCTGATCCAGGGCGGCGACCACGCGCTCAGCGATTTCCCGGCGCATCTCGATGCGGTGCTCGCGTTCTGTGCGCAGAGGCAATCCGCGCCGATGGCGCCAGCCGCCTGAGCGCTATGCATCGAACCGTCGCCAAGTTGCGCTAAACGAAGCCAACACGCGGCAATCCAATTTTCACCGGCGCGCGCGATGTGCCGGTTCACAGTCTTACGAGAGTATTGAGTGAACGTTTTCTTCGAGGAATCGGGTAGTTTCAAGGCCGGCGCAGTCCTGTCCAAGCAGGGCGACGCGTTCCAGGTCGAGTTGCCGGGCGGCCGGCGCGCGAAGGTGCGCGCGAAAGACGTGCTGATCGAGTTCGAAAAACCCGGCGCGGGCGATCTGATGCAGCAGGCGGACACCGTCGCGCAGGATATCGATCTGGACTTCCTGTGGGAATGCGCGCCCGAAGACGAATTTCCGTTCGCGACGCTCGGCGCGGATTACTTCGGCGATAAATTCGGCGCGGTCGAACGCGCGGCGCTCGTGCTGCGCATGCACGGCGCGCCGGTGTATTTTCGGCGCAAGGGTCGCGGGCAATATCAGCGCGCGCCGCAGGAGCAACTGAAAATGGCGCTCGCCGGGCTGGAGCGCAAGCGCCAGCAGGCGCTCGTGCAGGCGGGCTACGAAGAGGAACTGAAGGCGGGCAAGCTGCCCGACGCGCTGGTGGGCAAGGCGATCGGCCTTTTGACCAAGCCCGACAAGAACGCGATCGAGTACAAGGCGCTCGAAGCGGCGGCGGCGGCGCGCGGCATTTCGCAGGCGCGGCTGATGCTCGAATGCGGTGGCATTCCGTCGGCGCGCGCGCTGCACGAAGCGCGCTTTCTGTCCGAGTTCTTCCCGCACGGGATCGGCTTTCCGGCGGTTCAGGTGCCGCCGCTTCCGGACGATCTGCCGGAAGCGAACGTGCGCGCGTTCTCTATCGACGACGTTACGACCACTGAAATCGACGATGCGTTTTCCGTCGAGCATCTCGCCGATGGCCGCGTGCGCGTGGGCGTGCACATCGCCGCGCCCGCGCTCGGCATCACGCGCGGCGACATGGTGGACGCGATTGCGCGAACGCGCTTGTCGACGGTCTACATGCCCGGCGACAAGATCACGATGCTGCCCGATAGCGTCGTCGAAACGTTCACGCTGGCCGAAGGCGGTTTGCGCCCGGCGTTGTCGCTCTACATCATCGTGAATCGCGAGACGCAGGAAATCGTCGCGTCGGAAACGCGCGCGGAACGCGTGTTTATCGCGAGCAATCTGCGCCATAACCATCTCGATGAGCACGTCACCGAGGAAACGCTCGCGGCGGGTTCGGGCGATTATCCGCACAAGGACGACATCGCGGTGCTCTGGCCGCTCGCGCAGGCGCTGTTCGAAAAGCGCCAGGAAGCGCGCGCGACTTACGGCCTGCGCCGCGAAGTCCAGCGCAACAACGACTTCAACTTTTATGTGGAAGGCGAGCACATCACGATCACGCCGCGCCGGCGCGGTTCGCCGCTCGATCTGATCGTCGCTGAACTGGCGATTCTCGCGAATTCGTCGTGGGGCGCGTTCCTGAACGATCACGGCGTGCCGGGCATTTATCGCTCGCAGCGCGGTTTCGGCGGGCCGGGTCCGAAGCGCACGCGCATGCAGACGACGCCCGCGCCGCACGAAGGGCTTGGCGTCGCGCAATACGCTTGGAGCACGTCGCCGCTGCGTCGCTACGTCGACTTGGTGAATCAGTGGCAATTGCTCGCGTGCGTGCATCACGGCGTGACGGCCGCGTTCGCCGCGCCGTTCAAGCCGAAGGACGCGGATTTGTTCGCCGTCGTGCAAGGTTTCGACGACACGTATTCCGCCTACGCCGACCATCAGCGCCGGATGGAATATTTCTGGTGTCTGCGCTGGCTGACGCAAGAGGGCAAGAAGCACGTCGCGGCGTCGGTGGTGAAGGACGACCTCGTGCGTCTGGACGACATTCCGCTGATGCTGCACGTTCCCGGCCTCGGAGTCCACGCGCGCGGCACGAAGGTGATGCTGGATGTGATGTCGATCGACGAACTCACCGTTGAAGCGTCGTGCCGTCTGCTGCATGTGATCGACGCACCCGCGCCGTCCGCCGCCGACACGCAAGCCGAAGCCGAAGAGGAAGAGATCGTCGAATCCGACGATCTCAGCGCGGAAAGCGAAGCTGAAGCGCAGGCGGAAGCGTCGGCCGAATCTACGGAAGCGTCTGATTCTGCGGACCAGCATTCACCCGACACGGCCGCGCCCGACGCGACCGACGCCACGGAGTCCACGCGATGAATCGCGACCGCTACGCCGTCATCGGCAATCCTGTCGAACATAGCAAGTCGCCGTGGATCCACGCGCGTTTCGCGCAGAAGACGGGCGAAGCGGTGGAATACGGGCGCATTCGCGGCACCATCGGCGCGTTCGAGCAGGACGTGCGCGCGTTTATCGCGGCGGGCGGGCGCGGCATGAATGTGACCGTGCCGTTCAAACTCGAAGCGCACGCGCTCGCGAATTCGCTGACGCCGCGCGCGGCGGCGGCGGGCGCGGTCAACACCTTGTCGTTCACCGCCGACGGCATCCAGGGCGACAACACCGACGGCGCCGGCCTCGTGCGCGATATCGAGCAGAACCTCGGCGTCGATCTGCTCGGCGCGCGCGTTTTGCTGCTCGGCGCGGGCGGCGCGGCGCGTGGCGTCGTGTTGCCGATTTTCGAGCGCAAGCCCGCCGCGCTGACCATCGCGAATCGCACGGCCGCGAAAGCGCAGCAACTCGTCGATCAGTTCGCCGACGCCGCGCACGCCGCGAACGTGCGCTTTTCGGGCGGCGGCGCGGATGCGGTGGAAGCGGGCGTCTACGACGTGATCGTCAATGCGACGGCGGGCAGTCTCGACGGCGCGCTGCCGGATTGCGACGACGCGGCGTTCGGTCCGGGCACGCTTGCCTACGACATGATGTACAGCGCGCAGCCGACCGTGTTCATGCGCCACGCGAGCGCGCTCGGCGCGCGCGTCGCGGATGGACTCGGGATGCTCGTCGAGCAGGCGGCGGAATCGTTTTATGTGTGGCGCGGCGTGCGGCCCGATGGCGGCGAAGCGCTGCGCGAACTGCGCCGCGTGCTGAAGACGGCGTAACGGGCACGACCCGCGTACGACCTCGGGGCGCTGGCTGGGCCACAAAATCTACCGACGATGACAACAACAAAACGTCCCAGTCCGGCGCGCTGGATTTTCTACGGCGTCGCGGTGCTCGGCATCGCGTTTCTCGCGACGCAGCTCTATTTTTTCGCGCAGATCGGCATCTGGACGGTGGTGAATCCATCGTCGACGGCGTTTATGCGCTCGGACGCATGGCGGCTTGCGCAGGAACGGCCAGGCGTGCCGGTGCAGCGAATCTGGGTGCCCTACGACCAGATTTCGCGCAACCTGAAGCGCGCGATCATCGCCTCCGAGGATGCCAATTTCGTCAATAACAACGGCTACGAAACCGACGCCATTCTGCAGGCCTGGGAAAAGAACAAGGCGCGCGGGAAGATCGTCGCGGGCGGCTCCACGATTTCGCAGCAGCTTGCGCGAAATCTGTTTCTGTCGCGGGAAAAAAGCTATATCCGCAAGGGCGAAGAGCTCGTCATCACGTCGATGCTCGAATTGTGGATGGATAAAGAGCGCATCTACGAGATCTATCTGAATTCGGTGGAGTGGGGCAACGGTGTCTATGGCGCGGAAGCCGCGGCGCGCTATTACTACAAGACGTCGGCGTCGAAACTCACGGCCGGGCAAAGCGCGCGGCTCGCCGTTATGTTGCCGCGCCCGAAATACTTCGACGAGCATCGCAATTCGCCTTATCTCGCGCAGCGCGCGGGCGTGATCGCGCGGCGGATGGGCGCGGCGGAGTTGCCGCAGTAAAGCTTTCGTGTGCCGAATCTCCCAAAAGCCCTGATCGTCCGATCGGGGCTTTTTGCTTCCGGTCGCTCAAACCCGATTGTTTAGTGTAGTGAACTGATTTTTAAGGGTTTTCTATCGTAAATGAAAGCAATCCGAAAGCGCGAAACTCCCATTATATGAGCAGCACAATCACATATTGAATTTTTGAGAGAGCCGGATCTAAAATCCGTTCACAGCCAGAAAGGCATCACGCGAGTGCGCCGGAACCCCGTTCCGAGCACACGCGCCGACATAAGAACGGAGACAATCCATGCACCCGATCCCTGATCCGATCGCTCGTCCACGCTCGCTCGAAGCCGCATCGTTCCCGCTTTCGAAGTCGCTTTCGAAGTCGCTTTCGAAGTCGCTTGTGAAGCCGCTCTTGAAGCCGCTCATGAAGCCACCTTCGGCCCGCTCCCGGCCCCACTGACGTTCTCGCGCGTCGCAAGCAGAGCGCGCCGCCTTGCAGCGTTACCCCGCCGAACGAGTCCCGTACCGAACCGGTCCAGAGCACGCAACGAGTACGCACCGAGCGCCATGATCAAATCCCTGAATTCCGAACTCGACTCCGCCTCGCACGCGGCCGAAACCGCGGATAAGTCCGACGGTCACGTCGGCGGTAACGAACACGCGAATCACGCCGATCTCGCCCGGCCCAACGCGCTGCTCGATCTCACGCCGCAGCAGGCCGGCACGCAAACGCTGCTGCGCGGCCTCGCCATTCTCGAAGCCGCCGCTGCGGGCGCGCGCGATCTGCGCGCGTTCGGCGCGGCCCTCGGCACGACCCGTAGCACGACGCACCGGCTCGTCAGTTCGCTCGTGCAGGCGCGGTATCTGCGTCAGGTGCAGGGCGGTTATCTGCTTGGGCCGAAGCTGATCGAACTCGGCACCATCGCGCTCGAACAGATGCCGCTCACCGCCGTCGCGCGTCCGCATCTCGAAGCGCTGGCGCAGCACACGCACGACACGATCCACCTCGGCGTGCGCGACGGCGACGACGTGCTCTACATCGACAAAATCCCCGGCACGCGCGGGCTGGAAATGCGCTCGCGCGTCGGCCACCGGATGCCGCTCGCGTCCACAGGCATCGGCAAGGCGATGATGCTCGACCTCGCGCCCGAGTACTGGAAGAAGCTGCTCGACGCGTCGCATCGCGCGCTCGCTGGCGCGATTTTCAAGCCGGATCACCGTCCCGACTCCGATACCTTCATGCAGCGCATGACGCGCTATTCGCAAGGCGGCTTCACGTTCGATCTCGAAGAAAACGAAGCGTCGATCCGCTGCGTCGCCGCGCCGGTGCGCGATGCGTCGGGTGCGATCGTCGCGGCGCTGTCGGTCGCGAGCACGATTCCTTACATGCCGCACGAGCGCATGGACGAACTGATTCCGGTCGTGCAGCGCGAGGCGCGCGCGATCTCGGAAGAATTGGGCTGGCGCGTGCCGCAGCCGACAACCCGCAGGATCAAACGATGAACGACGGCTCTTCTTTCGCCGCTGCCGCGCTGATCGCGCTCGACTGGGGCACGACGTCCCTGCGCGCGTATCTGCTCGACGAACACGGCGCGCCGCTCGACTCGGTTTCGTCGTCGGCGGGCATCATGAAGTTGCCGGATGGCGGCTTCGATCAGGTCTTCGACGAAACCTGCGGCGCGTGGCTCGCCGCGCGGCCCGGTCTGCCCGTGATCGCGGCGGGCATGGTCGGCAGTGCGCAGGGCTGGCTCGAAGCGCCGTACGTTGAAACGCCCGCCGGAGCCGCCGCGCTCGTCGCCGGGCTGGTCCAGGTCACGGCGAAAAACGGCGCAACCGTGAATATCGTGCCCGGCGTGCTCGAACCCGGCGCGCTGCCGAACGTCATGCGCGGCGAGGAAACGCAGATTTTCGGCGCGCTCGCCGGCGACGCATCTCTCGAAAGCGAGCCGGACGGCGCGCTGATCGGCTTGCCCGGCACGCACGCGAAATGGGCGTTCGTGCGGCATGGCCGGATCGAGCGGTTTTATACGTTCATGACCGGCGAGACGTTCGGTGCGCTGCGCGACCACACGATCCTCGGCCGCACGATGCGTCACGCCGATCAGCCGGACACCGCCGCCTTCCTGCGCGGCGTCGATACCGCGAAAAACGCCGGTCACGCGGGCATGCTCGCGACCATTTTCAGCACGCGCACGCTCGGCCTCACCGGCCAGCTTGCGCCCGAACAGCAGGCCGATTACCTCTCGGGCCTCTTGATCGGCCATGAATTGCGCGGGTTGAACGAAGTGCTGGCGCGCGAACAATCGACGCTCGCGGGCAAGACGCTGCGCCTGATCGGCAACGACGCGCTCTGCGAACGCTACCGCGCGGCGCTCGCGCGCTACGGCTGCGACGACGCGAAAACCGTCGCGCACGCGACCGAGCGCGGCCTGCATCGGATCGCCGCCGAAGCCGGACTGATTGCACCCGGAATCCGGGCGGCCTGACGGGCGGCCTGATCCATTTAGGAGTTACACCATGCAGCCTCACATCAATCTTCCCGCGCCGTATGCACCGCACGCCGGACTCGACGCCGCGTTCAGCGCGTGTCCGCTGATCGCGATCCTGCGCGGCGTGACGCCCGCCGACGCCGCCGATCACGGCCTCGCGCTGTATGAAGCGGGCTTTCGGATCGTCGAGGTGCCGCTCAATTCGCCGCAGCCGTTCGACAGCATCGCGGCGATTCGCGCTGCGTTGCCCGCCGATGCGATCGTCGGCGCGGGCACCGTGCTGCACGCGAGCTTTGTCGCGGACGTGAAGGCGGCGGGCGGCGATTTGATCGTGATGCCGCACAGCGACGCCGACGTGATCCGCGCGGCGAAGGCGCAAGGTCTGGCGTGCGCGCCGGGCGTCGCCACGCCGAACGAGGCGTTCCTTGCGCTGAAAAACGGCGCGGACGTGCTGAAGATGTTCCCCGCCGAGCAGTTGGGCGCGCACGTCGTCAAGGCGTGGCGCGCGGTGATCGCGGCGGAAGTACCGCTCGTGCCGGTCGGCGGGATCACGCCGGACAACATGGGACCGTTCCTCACGGCGGGCGCGAACGGCTTCGGCCTCGGCTCGGCGCTGTACAAGCCGGGCCAGAGCGCGGCGGTCACAGGCTCCCACGCGAAGGCTTACGTGAACGGCTTGCGCGTTGCGCGGGGTCAGAAGAAATGAAGCGGCTCGCCGGCAAGACCGCGCTGATCACGGGCGCCGGACGCGGGATCGGCGCGGCGATCGCGCTGGCGTTCGCGCGCGAAGGCGCGTCGGTCGTGCTCGCGGAACTGGATCTCGACACCGCCCGCGAAACGGCTGCGCGGATCACGGAAGCGACGGGTTCCGCCGCCGTGCTCGCGGTTCAAACGGACGTGACGCATAGCGCGTCGGTGCAGAACGCGGTGCGCGAAGCCGAGGCGCGATTCGGCGCGGTCGGCGTGCTGGTGAACAACGCGGGCATCAACATGTTCCGCGATCCGCTCACCCTCACCGACGAAGACTGGCGGCGCTGTTTCGCGGTCGACCTCGACGGCGTCTGGAACGGTTGCCGCGCGGTGCTGCCGGGCATGGTCGAGCGGGGCGCGGGAAGTATCGTGAATATCGCGTCCACGCACAGTTTCAAGATCATTCCGGGCTGCTTTCCGTATCCGGTGGCGAAGCACGGCGTGATCGGATTGACGCGCGCGCTCGGGATCGAATATGCCGCCCGGCAGGTGCGCGTGAACGCTATCGCGCCGGGTTATATCGAGACGCAGTTGACGCTCGACTGGTGGAACGAACAGGCCGATCCGAAAGCCGCGCGTCAGGCGACGCTCGATCTCCAGCCGATGAAACGTATCGGCCGGCCGGAAGAAGTGGCGATGACGGCCGTGTTTCTCGCCTCCGACGAAGCGCCGTTCATCAACGCGAGCTGCATCACGGTGGATGGCGGACGTTCGGCGCTGTATCACGACTGAAGAACGACTGAAGAACGACTGAAGAACGACTGAAGAAAGACTGAAGACGTTCCGAATACGGATGACGCACTGGCCGCGGTGCGCCGTCACGACAAGAAGACGCGGCCACACACCTTCGTTATATCAAGTTCAGGAGACACGACATGAAACGCAGAATGTTCCTCACGCTGGTTGCCGCGACGACCGCTGCAAGCGCCACGATGCTCGCCGCTCCGGTGGCGCAGGCCGCCGACAGCGTCAAGATCGGCTTTCTGGTGAAGCAGCCGGAAGAACCGTGGTTCCAGGACGAGTGGAAATTCGCCGAAGCCGCCGCCAAGGAGAAGGGCTTCACACTGGTGAAGATCGGCGCGCCGTCGGGTGAAAAGGTGATGAGCGCGATCGACAATCTGGCCGCGCAAAAGGCGCAGGGCTTCGTGATCTGCACGCCGGACGTCAAGCTCGGACCGGGCATCGTCGCGAAGGCGAAAGCCGACGGCCTGAAGATGATGACGGTCGACGACCGCCTGGTTGACGGCGCGGGCAAGCCGATCGAATCCGTGCCGCACATGGGCATCTCGGCTTACAACATCGGCAAGCAAGTGGGCGAAGGCATCGCGGCTGAAATCAAGAAGCGCGGCTGGGACATGAAGGACGTCGGCGCGATCGACGTGACGTTCGAGCAACTGCCGACCGCGCATGACCGCACCGCCGGCGCCGCCGACGCGCTGGTTGCCGCCGGTTTCCCGAAGGCGAACATCGTGATGGCGCCGCAAGCCAAGACCGACACGGAAAACGCGTTCAACGCAGCGAACATCGCGCTGACGAAGAACACGAACTTCAAGCATTGGGTCGCGTTCGGCCTGAACGACGAAGCCGTGCTCGGCGCGGTGCGCGCAGCGGAAGGTCGCGGCTTCAAGGCGGACAACATGATCGGCGTGGGGATCGGCGGTTCGGATTCGGCTCTGAACGAATTCAAGAAGCCGAACCCGACGGGCTTCTACGGCACGGTCATCATCAGCCCGAAGCGCCACGGCGAAGAAACGTCGGAACTGATGTACGCGTGGATCAAGGACGGCAAGCAGCCGCCGCTGCTCACGCTCACGAGCGGCATGCTCGCGACGCGTGACAACGTGGCCGACGTGCGCCAGAAGATGGGCCTCGCCGCCAACTAAGGCGTCGGGTACGAGTAACGGGAAGACGCTGCCCGCGCGGTTCATCGCGTGGGCGGCCGCAACGAATTCAGGAGGCGATGTGTCAGCGACGCTGCGTTTTGACAATATCGGCAAGGTGTTTCCAGGCGTGCGCGCGCTCGACGGCGTGTCGTTCGACGTCAACGCCGGCGAAGTTCACGGCTTGATGGGCGAGAACGGCGCAGGTAAATCGACCTTGCTCAAGGTGCTCGGCGGCGAGTACCAGCCGGATTCCGGACGCGTTTTGATCGACGGGAACGAGGTGCGTTTTACGAGCGCGGCTTCGTCGATCGCGGCGGGAATCGCGGTGATTCACCAGGAATTGCAGTACGTGCCGGATCTCACCGTGGCCGAAAACCTGCTGCTCGGCGCGCTGCCGAACACGTTCGGCTGGGTGAACAAGCGCGAGGCGAAAAAGCACGTGCGCGAGCGGCTCGTGCAGATGGGCGTGGATCTCGATCCGAACGCGAAGCTGCGCAAGCTCTCGATCGCGCAGCGCCAGATGGTGGAAATCTGCAAGGCGCTGTTGCGCAACGCGCGGGTGATCGCGCTCGACGAGCCGACGAGTTCGCTCTCGCACCGCGAGACCGAAGTGCTGTTCAAGCTCGTGCGCGGCCTGCAGGCGGACAACCGGGCGCTGATTTATATCTCGCACCGGATGGACGAGATTTACGAACTCTGCAGCACCTGCACGATTTTCCGCGATGGCCGCAAGATCGCGTCGCATCCGCATTTGTCGGACGTACCGCGCGATACGCTGGTTCAGGAAATGGTCGGACGTGAAATTTCGGATATTTACGACTACAAACCGCGCGAACTCGGCCCGGTGCGCTTTTCGGCGCAAAACATTCAGGGCGATGCGTTGCACGGCGCGGCGAACTTCGAAGTGCGGCGCGGTGAAATCGTCGGATTTTTCGGGCTGGTCGGCGCGGGGCGCAGCGAACTGATGCACCTCGTGTACGGCGCGGACAAGAAAAAGGGCGGCACGCTCACGCTCGACGGCAAGGCCATCAAGGTGCGTAGCACCGGCGAGGCGATCCGCAACGGGATCGTGCTGTGTCCGGAGGACCGCAAGGAAGAGGGGATTGTCGCGATGGCGACGGTGGCGGAGAACATCAATATTTCGTGCCGTCGGCATTACTTGCACGCGGGGCTTTTCCTCGATCGCAAGAAGGAAGCCGCGACGGCCGAGCGTTTTATCAAGTTGCTGAAGATCAAGACGCCGAGCCGCAAGCAGAAAATCCGTTTCTTGTCGGGCGGCAATCAGCAGAAGGCGATTTTGTCGCGGTGGCTGGCCGAGCCGGACCTGAAGGTCGTGATCCTCGATGAACCGACGCGGGGGATCGACGTCGGGGCAAAGCACGAGATCTACAACGTGATTTATCAGTTGGCCGAGCGCGGTTGCGCGATTGTGATGATTTCGTCGGAATTGCCGGAGGTGCTTGGGGTGTCGGACCGGATTGTAGTGATGCGGCAGGGGCGGATTGCGGGGGAGTTGTCGCGGGCGAATGCTAGTGAACAGTCGGTGTTGAATCTTGCGTTGCCGCAGTCGGAGGAGGAGGCGGAGGCGGCCTGATCGGCGGAGGGTTGGGGCGCTGGCGCTTAGGGGTGGTTTGGTTTCTTTAACGGTTTCTGGGAACTTGCTTTCGTGTCGGTTTATTAGCACGCCGCTGTGCGCGGCAGCAGTCACTTTCTTTGCTGCTGCAAAGAAAGTAACCAAAGAAAGCAGCTAGTCCGTCTAAGTGTCCACCACGAACCGTAACCCGGAGTGGCACGCAAGCTGATTCGGCCATCGCACCACACAACAAAGTGGAGCCGCTCATCCAACCCGGCAGGCACGAAGTGCCCGCCGGAACGGCATAACCGAACAACCAAACCGACCGCCGAACCAAGCAAGCGAACCAAGCAAGCGAACCAAGCAAGCGAACCAAGCAAGCGAACCAAGCAAGCGAACCAAGCAAGCGAACCAAGCAAGCGAACCAAGCAAGCGAACCGAGCAAGCGAACCGACCGCTGGTTTTTGATGTACCCGTCGTCCGAGCGTAGCGAGGATGGAACTGAGAGGAGCTGTGCCAATTCGTTTGAGTGTGCGGTGTGCGAGTCAGCCTGCGCGCCTATCCGGGTGGTTATGTGGGAGAGACACTTAGGCGGATAAGCTGCTTTCTTTGCTTACTTTCTTTGCAGCAGCAAAGAAAGTGAGTCCCGCCCCGGACAGGGGCAGAGCTAATAGACGTACACGAAACCAAGTTTCCAGTAAGCGCTAGGCAACAAGAGCAAAAGCGCAAGCAAACCGAACCCGTACAAGTTTCCAGTAAGCGCTAGGCAACAAGAGCAAAAGCGCAAGCAAACCAAACCCGTACAAGTTTCCAGCAAGCGCTAGGCAACAAGAGCAAAAGCGCAAGCAAACCGAACCCGTACAAGTTTCCAGTAAGCGCTAGGCAACAAGAGCAAAAGCGCAAGCAAACCAAACCCGTACAAGTTTCCAGTAAGCGCCAGGCAACAAAAGCAAAAGCGCGAGCAAACCAAACCCGTCGCCAGCAACAAAGAGATACAGGAGCAAATCATGGAAGTCAGAGAAAACATCACCAACACGCTGGTACCAGCAAAGAACGACAAGCAAAAATGGTGGCAACAAATCACCGAGTACAGCTTGATCGTGATCTTCATCGTGATGTTCGTCACGATGTCCGCGACCGTCGATCACTTCTTCTCCATCGAGAACATGCTCGGCCTCGCGCTGTCGATCTCGCAAATCGGCATGGTCGCCTGCACGATGATGTTCTGCCTCGCGTCGCGCGACTTCGACTTGTCGATCGGCTCGACCATCGCCTTCGCCGGCGTCCTCTGCGCGATGGTGCTCAACGCCACGGGCAACACGTTCATCGCGATCGTCGCGGCCGTCGCGGCCGGCGCCGCGATCGGCTTCGTGAACGGCGCGGTCATCGCGTACCTGCGCATCAACGCGCTGATCACGACGCTCGCGACGATGGAAATCGTGCGCGGCCTCGGCTTCATCGTGTCGCACGGTCAGGCGGTCGGCGTGTCGTCGGATACGTTCATCGCGCTCGGCGGCCTCGCGTTCTTCGGCATTTCGCTGCCGATCTGGGTGACGCTTGCGTGCTTTATCGTGTTTGGCGTATTGCTCAACCAAACGGTGTATGGTCGCAATACGCTCGCGATCGGCGGGAATCCGGAAGCGTCGCGGCTCGCGGGGATCAACGTGGAACGCACGCGGGTCTGGATCTTCCTGATCCAGGGCGCGGTCACGGCGCTGGCAGGCGTGATTCTCGCCTCGCGGATCACGTCGGGCCAGCCGAACGCGGCGCAGGGTTTCGAGCTGAACGTGATTTCGGCGTGCGTGCTGGGCGGCGTGTCGCTGCTCGGCGGCCGCGCGACGATTTCGGGCGTGGTGATCGGCGTGCTGATCATGGGCACGGTCGAGAACGTGATGAACCTGCTGAACATCGACGCGTTTTACCAGTACCTCGTGCGCGGCGCGATCCTGCTTGCCGCCGTGCTGCTCGACCAGTTGAAGAACCGCGGCTCGCGCGACTAACTCGCGCGGCTAACTTAAGAGAAAAGGAAGCGCCAGCATGCCCACTACCGTCGATAGCGCCCTCGCGCGCTTTCCCAGCCTGGCTAACAAAACCGTGCTGATCACGGGCGGCGCGACCGGAATCGGCGCGGCGTTTGTCGAGCATTTCTTCGATCAGGGCGCGAAAGTCGCCTTCTTCGATGTCGACACCGACGCCGGCGAGGCGCTCGCCGACCAGCTCGGCGCGGATCTCCCCGAGAACCGTTTCCGGCCGATGTTCCTGCGCGTCGATCTGACCGATATCGACGCATTGCGCAAAGGCATCGCCGATGTCCGCGCCGCGTTCGGCCCGATCACCGTGCTCGTGAACAACGCGGCGAACGACAAGCGCCACAAGATCGAGGACGTGACGCCTGAGTCTTACGACGCGGGCATCGCGGTGAATCTGCGGCATCAGTTTTTCGCGGCGCAGGCCGTGATCGACGACATGAAGCAAGCAGGCGGCGGCTCGATCATCAATCTCGGCTCGGTGAGCTGGATGCTGAAAAACGGCGGTTATCCGGTGTACGTTTCCGCGAAAGCCGCCGTGCAGGGCATGACGCGCGGCCTCGCGCGCGACCTTGGGGCCTTCAATATCCGCGTGAACACGCTCGTGCCGGGCTGGGTGATGACGGACAAGCAAAAGCGGCTGTGGCTCGACGACGCCGGCCGCCGCTCGATCAAGGAAGGCCAGTGTATCGACGGCGAATTGCTGCCGGAACATCTCGCGCGCGCGGCGCTTTTCCTCGCCGCCGACGATAGCCGCATGATGACGGCGCAGGACGTGGTGATCGACGGAGGCTGGGCGTGAGCGCGCAGTTGCTGATCGACTGCAAATGCACGCTGGGCGAAGGCGCGACGTGGGACGCAGCGAACGGCCTGTTCTACTGGACGGATATCGAAGGCAAGCGGCTGTGGCGCTACGATCCGCGCGACGAACGCAAGGTCTCGTTCGACATGCCGGAGCGGCTCGGCTGTTTCGCGCTCACCGCCGATCCCGACACGCTCTTGCTCGGCCTCGCTTCGCGGCTCGCGTTTTTCGACCTTGAAACCGGCCGGATCGAGACGATCCGCGAAGTCGAGCCGGACCTGCCGACGCGCCTGAACGACGGCCGATGCGACCGTCAGGGACGTTTCGTGTTCGGCACGAAGCACGACGTGGCGAATGCGGAAGCGATCGGCGGCTTCTACCGGCTCAACGCCGATCTGACGCTCGAACGCCTGCCGCTCGGAGACTGCGCGATTTCGAACAGCATTGCGTTCAGCCCGGACGGCTCGAAAATGTACTATTGCGACTCGCCGAGCCGCGAAATCCGCGTGTGCGACTACGACGGTTTCAAGAACGACCGCGTGTTCGTGCGTCTCGCGGACCCGACGGGCGAGCCGGACGGCTCCATCGTCGATCGTGACGGCGGACTCTGGAACGCGCAGTGGGGCGGCGCGCGCGTCGTGCGCTATGCGCCGGACGGCCGCGAAACGGCGCGCGTGGACGTGCCGAGCGCACAGCCGAGTTGCGTCGCGTTCGGCGGCCCGAAGCTCGGCACGCTCTATATCACCAGCGCCCGCGCGGGCCTCGATCACGACGCCTTGCAGCACGACCTGCGCGCGGGCGGCGTGTTTATCGCGACGCCGGCGGCGCGCGGGGTGGTCGAAGCGGTGTTTCAGCGCAAGAAATAACGAGGCCGCGCGCCACGGCGCGCGTCCCGCCGCACCCGGCCGAGCCGGGCTTTTTCGCCTCTCGATGGAGCTAAAGCCATGACAGTTGCGCGTTCGGCAGGAAGAACACCGTCGGCTTCGACGTCCTCCACAACGGCTGCTTCCGGCGCCGACGCTCGCCGCTCCCGGCTCGCCGCTGCCACCGAGCCGCCGATCCGCCCCGGCCCGAGCACGGCGGTCGTCGCGATGGGCGGCGCGAATGTCGAAGGCTGCATCACGCTCGCGAATTCCCAGTTGCGCCTCGATGTCGCGCCCGCGCTCGGCGGCGGCATCACGCGCTTCGACTGGCGCAGCGAAGGCGCGCTGGTGCCGATTTTCCGGCCGTGCGCGCATCCCGGGCCCGGCACCGATCCCGAGCAACTTGCCTGCTTTCCGCTTCTGCCGTACTCGAACCGGATCGGCGGCGGGCATTTTCGCTTTTCGGGACGCGCCGTGCAGGTGCCGCGCAATCGCGCCCACGAGGCGCTGCCGCTCCACGGCGACGGCTGGCTCGGCTGCTGGCAGGTCGAATCCGAGGAATCGACGCGTCTGCGCCTCACGCTCGACCGGCGCGGCGGCGATCCTTATTCGTATCGCGCGTCGCAGACTTTTACGCTCGATGGCGCCACGCTGATCGTCACGCTCGATGTCGAGAATACCGGCCGCGAAACACTACCGTTCGGCCTCGGACTGCACCCGTTTCTGATGCGCGAAGCCGACACGGAATTATCGGCGGCGGCGGGCGGCTTGTGGCTCTGCGGCGCCGACTGGCTGCCGGTGCGCCACGTTCCTGCGCCGCCCGCGTGGCAATTCGGCGTCGCTTACCCAATGCCCGCCGCGATGGTGAACAACGCGTTCACCGGCTGGAGCGGGCGCACGAGCGTGTTGTGGCCGAAGCGCAAACTGACGCTCACGATCGCCGCGAATACCGACTATTACGTGCTGTACGCGCCGCCAGGCGAGAATTTCTTCTGCTTCGAACCCGTCGATCACCCGATCAACGCCGTCAATCTGCCGGGCGGCGGCGAGGCGCACGGCATGACGGCGCTCGCGCGCGGCGAATCGCTCACGCGCGAATTCCGCTTCACCGTCGAGCGTTCCGGCGAGTCCGCGCGCCGCAATCGGCCGCGCAATCCGGCGGGACAAAAAGCGCGCGGAAAAGCGGCGGCGCGGCCCGCCGCCTGACGACGCCCGCGCGCCGCAGGCGGCAGCCGCAGCCGGAAGCCGCTCGCGACACGTTAAAATGCGTGACATCGTCGTTTCCTTCCCTGCGGGTTCCCATGTCCTTCATTAGTTCTCTCAACGCCGCGTGGACGCGGACTCAGTCGCTCCTCTGCGTCGGCCTCGACCCCGAGCCGAGCAAGTTTCCCGGCGCGCTCGCGAATCGGCCGGACGCGATTTTCGAGTTTTGCAGCGCCATCGTCGATGCCACCGCGCCTTACGCGTCGTCGTTCAAGCCGCAGATCGCGTACTTCGCCGCGCATCGGGCGGAAGACCAGCTTGAGCAACTGATCGCGCATATTCACGAGCGGCATCCCGGCCTGCCGGTGATTCTCGACGCAAAACGCGGCGATATCGGCAGCACCGCCGAGCAATACGCGCGCGAAGCCTTCGAGCGGTATCGGGCGGACGCCGTGACGGTCAATCCATACATGGGTTTCGATTCGATCCAGCCGTATCTCGCGCATGAGGGCAAGGGCGTGATCGTGTTGTGCCGGACGTCGAATCCGGGCGGCTCCGACCTCCAGTTTCTGGAGACGGGCGGGCGGCCGCTGTATCAGGTCGTCGCGCAGCTCGCGGCCGAGCAGTGGAACGCGAGCGGGCAACTCGGCCTCGTGGTCGGCGCGACGTTTCCGCGTGAAATTGAAACCGTGCGCGCGATTGTCGGCGATATGCCGCTGCTGATTCCGGGCATCGGCGCGCAGGGTGGCGACGTGGAGGCGACGGTGCGCGCGGGGCGCACGCGTTCGGGTCGCGGCATGCTCATCAACTCGTCGCGGGCGATTATTTACGCAGGCAAGGGCGACGATTTCGCCGATGCCGCCGCGCTCGCCGCGAAGAAAACACGCGATACGATCAACGCGTATCTGTAAGACAGCGCTACTTTTCCCGCCGATCCAGCAATTCCAGCAGGCCGCGCAGCGCGTGCGCGGCGGCCTGCGCGCGAACGTGCTCGCGGTCGCCCTTGAATAAATGCGTTTCCACCGACGTATGCAGCCGGTTGCTCCACGCGAACGACACGGTGCCGACCGGTTTCGCATCGCTGCCGCCCGCTGGTCCCGCCACGCCCGTGATCGCCACCGAGATTTGCGCGCGGCTGTTGCGCAGCGCGCCTTCGGCCATCGCGCGCGCGACCGGTTCGCTCACCGCGCCGTGCTGCTCGATCAACGCCGCCGGCACGCCGATCATCTCCGTCTTCGCCAGATTCGAATACGTGACGAAGCCGCGTTCGAACCAGCCGCTGCTGCCTGAAATATCGGTGATCGCGGTGGCGACCATGCCGCCCGTGCAGGATTCGGCGGTGGCGAGCATCAGCCGCTCGTCGCGCAGTTTATTGCCGACGCGGATCGCAAGCTGGTGGACGACGTTATCGGTGGGCATGGCGCGCCTCGAAGGAACTCGGGTTGAATTGCTCAGACCGTCATGCGCCAGAGCGCAATGACGAGCAGCGACATAAACGCGGCGACGAGATCGTCGAACATGATGCCAAAACCGCCTTTCAAATGGCGGTCGAAATAGCGGATCGGCTGCGGTTTCACCATGTCGAAGAAGCGGAACACGATAAACGCCCACAACTGCCCGGTGAACGTGGCCGGCGTGACGAGCAGCAGCACGAGCCAGAACGCGACGATCTCGTCCCACACCACCGCAGACGGATCGCTCACCGCCATTTTCTTCGCCGTGAAGCCGGTGAACCAGCATCCCGCGACAAATCCCACGGCAATCAGCGCGGCCCATTCCGCGACCGTCATGTACGGATTGAACGCGACAAACGACGCCCACGCGAACAGCGTGCCGACCGTGCCCGGCGCGACCGGCGAAAGTCCGCTGCCGAAACCGAGCGACAAGATATGCAGCGGATGCGTGAGCATGAAGCGCGCAGTCGCCTTGCGCGGTTTAACCGGGGCGGCGGAAAGCTCGTCGTCGATGGTCGGGTCAGTCTGCATGAAAATGGTCGAAGCCTTGCAACGTCAGTGAAACCGGTGCGCCGGTCCGATCGCGCCACGCGATGAACGGCGTCTGGCCGGGCGTTTCGAGGGCCTCGATTGTACCGATGCGGGTAATCGGCGCGCGGCACTGATCGCCGATTCGCGCGATGCGTTCGCGGGCGTCGCGCGGCGCGGTGAAGCACAGTTCGTAGTCGTCGCCGCCCGCGAGCGTGCAGAGGCGCACCGTGTCCGGCGGCAACGCGGCGAGCGCGGCCGAGCGCGGCACGGCGTCCACATCGACCGTGGCCGCGACATTCGAACGCTTCAGGATATGCAGAAGATCGCCGGCGAGGCCGTCGGAGAGATCGAGCGCCGCGTGCGCGACGCCGCGCAGGTTCACGCCAAGTTCCACGCGCGGTTGCGGCATTTCGAGGGCGCGCATCATCTGGCGCTCGGCGGCGGCATCCGGCGCGCGCCATTCGCCGCGCCGGATGCCGAGTCCCGCGCGCGCATCGCCGAGCGGCCCGGACACGTAGATATCGTCGCCCGGCTGCGCGGCATCGCGACGCAGCGCCTGACCGCGCGGCACATCGCCGAACACGGTGATGCAGATGTTGAGCGGTCCGCCGGTCGTATCGCCGCCGATCAGTTCAACGTTGCACGCCTCCGCCAGTTCGAACATGCCGCGGCTGAACGCGTCGAGCCAGCGCTCGTCGGCGGATGGCAGCGCAAGCGCCAGCGTGAACGCACGCGCGGCGGCGCCCATCGCGGCCAGATCCGAGAGATTCACGGCGAGCGCCTTGTGCCCGAGCGCGTGTGGATCGACGTCGGCGAAAAAGTGGCGGCCTTCCACCAGCATGTCGGTGGAGATAGCCAGTTCCTGACCAGGCGACGGCGCGAACAACGCGCAGTCGTCGCCGATACCGAGCGTCGCGCGCGAGCGGTCCGCCGAGAACGCGGGTTGAGGCGGATGAGCCGCGCGACGGGCGAAATATCGCTCGATCAGGGAAAACTCGGAAGACATGAACGGTCCGGAAATTAAGCGAAATAGTGGGAACGCTGGCTGCCCGGTTTAAGCGGCGAATGCGCGCGCGTTTGAATGCGATGAGCGAATTTAACGCGTCGCGCAGTGCGTGGACAGCCCGCTTTCAGTGCGTTTCGGGTCCGGCAGTTGCACCCTAATTGCAAGGATTGCAACCCGACCGGACGGTTGAATGGCGCTACAATGCGTTCGAACTTCTATTCTAATCTCGCACTGCCAGCCTGCTCCATGACCACAAACGACGCCAATATGAAATTGCGCGAAGCTGCGCTCGATTACCACGAATTTCCGACGCCGGGCAAAATCGCCATCGCGCCGACCAAGCAAATGATCAACCAGCGCGACCTCGCGCTGGCGTATTCGCCGGGCGTGGCGTTCGCGTGCGAGGCGATCGTCGAAGATCCGCTCAACGCCGCGCGCTTCACGGCGCGTAGCAACCTCGTCGGCGTGGTGACGAACGGCACGGCGGTGCTCGGTCTCGGCAACATCGGACCGCTCGCGTCGAAGCCGGTGATGGAAGGCAAGGCGGTGTTGTTCAAGAAGTTTGCGGGCATCGACGTGTTCGACATCGAACTGAACGAGATGGACCCGCACAAGCTGGTGGACGTGATCGCCGCGCTCGAACCCACGTTCGGCGGCATCAACCTGGAAGACATCAAGGCGCCGGACTGCTTTATCGTCGAGCGCGAATGCCGCAAGCGCATGAAGATCCCGGTCTTCCACGACGACCAGCACGGTACCGCCATCGTCGTCGCGGCCGCGATCACGAACGGTCTGAAAGTGGTCGGCAAGCATATCGGCGAAGTGAAACTGGTCGCCTCGGGCGCGGGCGCCGCGGCGCTCGCGTGTCTCGATTTGCTCGTCGATCTCGGCATGAAGCTTGAGAACATTTATGTGACGGATCTGGCCGGCGTGGTCTACAAGGGCCGCGTCGAACTGATGGATCCGGACAAGGAGCGCTTCGCTCGCGAGACCGACGCGCGCACGCTCGCCGAGGTGATCGAAGGCGCCGACGTGTTCCTCGGTTTGTCGGCCGGTGGCGTGCTCAAGCAGGACATGGTCAAGGCGATGGGCACGAAGCCGCTGATTCTCGCGCTCGCCAACCCGACGCCGGAAATCCTGCCGGAACTCGCACTGGAAGTGCGTCCGGACGCCGTGCTCGCCACGGGCCGCACGGACTATCCGAATCAGGTCAACAACGTGCTGTGCTTCCCGTTCATCTTCCGCGGCGCGCTCGATGCAGGCGCGACGACGGTCACGCGCGAGATGGAAATCGCCGCCGTGAACGCGATTGCGGAACTGGCGCGTCAGGAACAAAGCGATATCGTCGCGACGGCTTACGGCATTCAGGATTTGTCGTTCGGCCCGGAATATCTGATTCCGAAGCCTTTCGACCCGCGTTTGATCGTCAAGATCGCGCCGGCCGTTGCCAAGGCCGCGATGGATTCCGGCGTCGCGACGCGTCCGATCGAGGACATGGACGCCTACGAGCAACATTTGCAGCAGTTCGTCTATCACAGCGGCACCACGATGAAGCCCGTGTTCCAGCTTGCGCGCAGCGTCGAGCCGGACAAGAAGCGCATCGTGTTCGCCGAGGGCGAGGAAGAGCGCGTGTTGCGCGCGGTGCAAATCGCGGTGGACGAGAAGATCGCGAAGCCGATTTTGATCGGCCGGCCGGCGGTGATTCAGCAGCGGATCACGAAATTCGGCCTGCGTCTCACGCCGGGCGTCGATTTCACGGTGGTCGATACCGATCACGACGAGCGTTATCGCGATTTCTGGCAGACGTATCACGCGATGATGGCGAGAAAGGGCATCAGCGCGCAGATGGCGAAGCTGGAAATGCGCCGCCGCACGACGCTGATCGGCTCGATGCTGGTGAAGAAGGGCGAAGCGGACGGCATGATTTGCGGCACGATCAGCACGACGCATCGCCACTTGCACTTTATCGACCAGGTGATCGGCAAGAAGGAAGGCTGCAGCGTCTACGCCGCGATGAACGGGCTGGTGCTGCCGGGACGGCAGATTTTCATAGTCGATACGCACGTGAACGTCGATCCTACGCCCGAGCAACTCGCCGAAATCACCATCATGGCCGCCGAGGAAGTGCGCCGCTTCGGCATCGTGCCGAAGATCGCGCTGCTGTCGCATTCGAACTTCGGCACGAGCAACGCGCCGAGCGCGCAGAAAATGCGCGACACGCTCGCCATCCTGCGTGAACGCGCGCCGGATCTGGACGTGGACGGCGAAATGCACGGCGACGTCGCGCTCGATTCGAATCTGCGCCGCGAAGTGCTGCCGGAATCGACGCTCGAAGGCGACGCCAATCTGCTGATCCTGCCGAATATCGACGCCGCGAACATTTCCTACAATTTGCTGAAGACGGCGGCGGGCAACAATATCGCCATCGGCCCGATGCTGCTGGGCGCGGCGCAACCGGTGCATGTTCTGACGGCTTCGGCTACGGTGCGGCGGATCGTCAATATGACGGCGCTGCTGGTCGCGGACGCGACGGCGGCGCGGTAAAGCGCGGGGCTGCGCAGGCGGCCACGCGATCAACAGGATGTTGCTGACCTTGGGCTTTCCGCGTGCGGAAGGCCCAAATTGTTTTTGGGCCAAAAAAAGCGTGCCGCGCAATGCGGCACGCCCGAGGCAAGCAAGGGGATTGCGTTTCCCTCGAAAAACAGCAGTGGCGACAGCCGAACCTGGCGGAACGACTGTGAAATATCCGCGAGAGAGGCGAAATCCGCAGACGTTTTCTGAACCACGCTTGAAATCCAGTATTCCCCTGAACAGGATAAAAATCTCTCAGATTTGGGCTAAAAACGTCCGGGCGGATTTTGCTCGGATCGGCGGCGAATCGGCTCGATTACGGAAAGAACGCTTTCAATTCCCGAACGAACGTTGATTCCAAAGGGCTTTAGCGATACCCTTACGACTTTCATGGTCGTCGAAAACATGGTTTTATCGCGGGGACGAAACGGAGTGAAGCGCGTGTTGTTCAGAGGTTGCGGCATCGCGTTGGCGGCATCGGCGCTGATTCTGAGCGGTTGCCACGATCAGGATCAAAACCGCGACGCACGCACGCAAGCGACGGGCAAAAGCGGCGCAAGCGCCGTGGTCGAGGCCTTTCAGCCGACGCCGTCCGAGCAAAAAGCTGCATCGTCTCAAGTCGATTCGGCGAGCCGGGAAACATTCAGCGGCGGCACGGTCAAAACCGCGGAGTTGCCGAAGCAGGCCGTGGCGACGTTACGCAAGATCGAGGCAGGCGGGCCGTTCCCGTTCGAGAAGGACGGCATCGTGTTCGGAAATCGCGAGCGTGCGTTGCCGGCCCATCCGCGCGGCTTTTACCGCGAATACACCGTTCCCACGCCGCGCGCCCGCAACCGCGGCGCACGCCGGATCGTGTGCGGCGGCCCGCGTCGGCAGATCGACAACTGCTTTTACTCCGACGACCATTACGCCAGTTTTAAACGCATTGCGGGATAACTTCGGGATGAACGGCATGAGCGACAACATCTACGCGCACGACAACGGTGTCGCGGGTGATCTTTTCGCCACCGGCGATGGCAACCTGTTCCAGCGCGTGCTGCGCCTGCGCGGCGCGACCGACGCGACCGGCACCGAGACCAGACCCGACGACGAACCGAGCCCGGCGCTGTCATCATTGGACGAGGGGTCTATGAGTCTTTTCAAGACGGTACGATCGAATATCGTGCAGTCGATTCGCGCTTTCCGCGTGCAGGATCTCGCCGACGAAGCCAACAAGCTCGGCCAGCATTTCCTTTACGCGTACTGCGGCCAGGCGCAAAGCAAGCAGGAAGTGCTCGAAACCATCGCGACGTCGTTCCTTCTTCCGAAGCATTTCGGCAAGAACTATGACGCGCTGTTCGACAGTCTCACCGATCTCGTGCATAAAGCCGGCACGCAGCCGGGCTTCGTGATCGTGCTCGAAGCGCTGCCGGTGGCGCAGAAATTCGACAAGGAAGGCCGCGAAACGCTGCTCGACGTGTTTCGCGAAGCCGCGGAATTCTGGGCCGAACGGCGCGTGGCGTTCCGGGTGTTCTACTCGTTCGCCTGAGATTCACGGGTTGAACAAAAAGCCGGTCATCGCGAGGTGACCGGCTTTTTGCGTTCTTTAGCTAAGGCTTCGGTTGGAGCATCACCAACCGCCCCAACGCGCCGCTAACGCCGCAAGCACTGCCACGCCCGCCGTCTCGGTGCGCAGGACGCGCGGCCCAAGGCCGAGCGCGGCAAATCCCGCATCGACGATCATCGCTTCTTCCGCCGGTGAAAATCCGGCTTCCGGGCCGATCAGCACGATAACCGGCGCGTCCGCCGGGGTGGCGGGCAAGGTCGCGAAACTCACTTCGGCGCGCGGCGACAGCAGCAATCGGAGTTCGCCGTCGAGAGCGCTTGGCAATCCGTCGATCCACGCAGAAAGACTCAGCGCGGGCGATACGTCGGGGATGCGGTTCCGTCCGCATTGTTCGCACGCCGCGCGCGTCAAAGCCTGCCAGTGCGCCTGACGCTTCGCGGCGCGCTCGCCGGAAAGCCGCACCACGCCGCGCTCGGCGATCAGCGGCACCACCGCCGAAACGCCGAGTTCGACCGATTTCTCGATCAGCCAATCCATCTTGTCGCCACCGGCGACGCCTTGCGCCAGCGTCACGCGATACGGCGCTTCGGCTTCACGTTCGACGTGATGTCCAAGCTGCGCCATCGCCGACTTCTTCCCGATTTCGATCAATTCACCATGAAATTCGCCGCCCGAGCCGTCGAACAGCACGACGGAATCGCCCGTCTGCAAGCGCAGAACGTGGACGTGGCGCACGACATCGTCGGGAAGGGAAACGGTAACGCCCGGCGCGAGCGGGCCGGCGACGAAGAAACGGGGCATGAGCGTGACCGTGCCTCGGAAGGACCGGCGTCGGTAAAAAGAGAGGGCGCGAGTTTAATTCAGATGCCGCGCGATGGCCCAGCGATAGCCGTCCGGATCTTCGAATTGCGCGAAGCGGTCGCCCCAGAACTGGTCTTGCGGCTCGATCAAGCCCTTCGCGCCGACGGCGAGCGCGCGGGCAAACACGGCATCGACGTCGTCTACGTACAGATAGAACGACTGCGGTGCCATCAGCCCGGCGCTTTTCGGCGTGCGCGCGTGCGATCCATACGCGCCCTCCGGCGCAAACATCACGATCAACTGGCCGCGATACGTCATCTCGACATGGATGACCGCACCGTCGTCGTGGACGCTGTCGCGCACGGCAAAACCCAGCGCCTGCTCGTAGAAACCAGTGCTCACGCGCGCATCGCGCACGGTCAGATAGGGCGTCAGCCAGGGGACATCGGCTGGGCGGGGATCGGTCATTGCAAACTCCCTGAAGCAGGTTCCTGTGTCGGGGCATTGTGCCACGAAGCCCCGGCGCGTCTGGCGTCGGTACGGCTGAGCACGCGTTTCGAGCGCTTAAGCGCGCTATTTGTTCAGATGTTCGAACCGTTCGCATGCAGGTAGCGTGCCCGACATGCGGCGCGTTGCCACGCTCGCGGGCGGCGCGATGATCCGGAACCGTTTCCAGCGACCCGTACTGATCCGCCAGCGCCTTTGGCGATATGCCTGCCGGACCTGTCTGTTAGAATGACCGGCTTCCGATCCTCTTCGTTTCTCGTCGTTCCGGGTCCCGAAAATGTCGTTCAGCCTTTCGCCCGGCGCGTCATCCAGAAGCTCCCAGGATTATTTCAGGACCTACCCGGAATCGACATGACGACCCCGACCTCCAGCCAAACCGCTCTGATGGCAAACGCAATTCGCGCGCTGTCCATGGATGCCGTTCAACAAGCCAATTCCGGTCACCCGGGCATGCCGATGGGCATGGCCGAGATCGGCGTCGCGCTCTGGTCGCGTCACCTCAAGCACAATCCGCAGAACCCGCACTGGGCCGACCGCGACCGCTTCGTCCTGTCGAACGGCCACGGCTCGATGCTGCTTTATTCGTTGCTGCATCTGACCGGCTATGACCTGCCGATCGGCGAACTGAAGAATTTCCGCCAGCTCCATTCGAAGACGCCGGGTCACCCGGAAGTGGGCATCACGCCGGGCGTCGAAACCACGACGGGTCCGCTCGGTCAGGGTCTGGGCAACGCGGTCGGCATGGCGCTGGCTGAAGCGCTGCTCGCCGCCGAGTTCAACAAGGACGGCACGAAGCTCGTCGATCACCACACCTACGTGTTCCTCGGCGACGGCTGCCTGATGGAAGGCATTTCGCACGAAGCGTGCTCGTTCGCCGGCACGCTGAAGCTGAACAAGCTGATCGCGCTGTACGACGACAACGGCATTTCCATCGACGGCCACGTCGAGCACTGGTTCCACGACGACACCCCGAAGCGCTTCGAAGCCTACGGCTGGAACGTGATCCGCGCGGTTGACGGCCACAACGTCGACGCGGTGGACGCAGCCATCGCGCAAGCCAAGAATTCGGACAAACCGACGCTGATCTGCTGCCGCACGACCATCGGCAAGGGCGCGCCCACGAAGGCGGGCAGCCACGATTCGCACGGCTCACCGCTCGGGACGAAGGAAATCGCGGACGCGCGCGCGGGCCTCGGCTGGACCTGGGAGCCGTTCGTGATTCCGGCGGAAGTCTATGCCGCGTGGGACGCGAAGGAATCGGGCGCGCGCGCCGAAGCCGACTGGAACAAGACGCTGGAAGCTTACCGCGCGAAATTCCCGGCTGAAGCCGCGGAATTCGTGCGTCGGATGAGCGGCGAACTGCCGGCAGACTGGTCGCAGAAAGCGGCCGCTATCATCGAGGAAGCTAACCAGAAAGCCGAAACGGTCGCGACCCGCAAGGCGTCGCAGCAAACGCTGGACGGTCTGGCGGCGGCATTGCCGGAACTGCTCGGCGGATCGGCGGATCTGACGAGTTCGAATCTCACGAACTGGAAAGCGTCGAAGCCGGTGCGCGCAGCCGGCGACGCCGACAACCACAACCCGGACGGCGCGGGCATCCAGTGGGGCAACCATATCAACTACGGCGTGCGCGAATTCGGTATGAGCGCGGCGATCAACGGCATCGTGCTGCACGGTGGCTATCGTCCGTTCGGCGGCACGTTCCTGACGTTCTCCGACTACAGCCGCAACGCGCTGCGCGTCGCCGCGTTGATGAAGTCGCGCTCGATCTTCGTGTTCACGCACGATTCGATCGGTCTCGGCGAAGACGGCCCGACGCACCAGTCGGTCGAGCAGACGGCCAGTCTGCGCCTGATTCCGCACATGCAGGTGTGGCGTCCGGCCGATACGGTCGAAACCGCGGTGGCCTGGACGCACGCGATCGAGCACAAGGGTCCGTCGGTGCTGATTTTTACGCGTCAAAACCTGCTGTTTTCGCCGCGCAACGACGTTCAGATCGCTAATATTTCGAAGGGCGGCTACGTGCTGCGCGACTGGAACGACGACATTCCGGCGCGCAAGATCATCCTGATCGCGACTGGTTCGGAGGTCGAACTGGCCCTGAAGGCGGGCGACAAGCTGGCGCAGGAAGGGATTGGCGCGCGCATCGTTTCCATGCCGTCCACGAACGTGTTCGACGCGCAGGACGCCGAGTACCGCGAGCGCGTGCTGCCGAAGGGCGTGGCGCGGGTCGCGATCGAAGCCGGCGTGACGGATTTCTGGCGCAAGTATGTGGGCCTGGAAGGCGGCGTGGTGGGCATCGATTCGTTCGGCGAATCCGCGCCCGCCGGCGAACTTTTCAAGTATTTCGGTTTTACCGTCGAGAATGTCGTCGAGACGGCGAAGGCCGCGCTCGCGGGCGCCTGAGCGTTGCGCGACGCATTGCGCGCTTCAAAGCCCGCGAACTGAACGTATTTTTTAGCCATCAGGAGATAGACCATGACGATTCGCGTTGCAATCAACGGCTACGGCCGGATCGGCCGCAACACGTTGCGTGCCCTGTATGAAAACGGCAAGAAGCACGACATCGAGATCGTCGCCATCAACGACCTCGGCGACGCCAAGACGAACGCGCATCTGACGCAATACGACACGGCGCACGGCAAATTCCCGGGCGAAGTGAAAGTGGACGGCGATTACCTCGTCGTCAACGGCGACAAGATCCGCGTGCTCGCGACCCGCAATCCGGCTGAACTGCCGTGGGGCGACTTGAACGTGGACGTCGTGATGGAGTGCACCGGCTTCTTCACCACGAAGGAGAAGGCGAGCGCGCACATCAAGGCGGGCGCGAAGAAGGTGATCATCTCGGCACCGGGCGGCAAGGACGTCGACGCGACCATCGTCTACGGCGTGAACCACCACGTCCTGAAGGCATCGGACACGGTCATCTCGAACGCATCGTGCACGACGAACTGCCTCGCGCCGCTCGTCAAGCCGCTGAACGACAAGATCGGCCTCGTGAACGGCCTGATGACGACCATCCACGCGTACACGAACGACCAGGTTCTGACCGACGTGTATCACGAGGACCTGCGCCGCGCTCGCTCGGCCACGCACAGCCAGATCCCGACCAAAACGGGCGCGGCTTCCGCGGTCGGCCTGGTGCTGCCGGAACTGAACGGCAAACTCGACGGCTACGCGATCCGCGTGCCGACGATCAACGTGTCGGTGGTCGATCTGTCGTTCATCGCTGCGCGCGACACGACGGTTGATGAAGTCAACGCGATCATGAAGGAAGCATCGGAAGGCGCGCTGAAAGGCATTCTCGGCTACAACGACGCGCCGCTGGTCTCGATCGACTTCAACCACAACCCGGCTTCGTCGACGTTCGATTCGACGCTGACGAAGGTTTCGGGGCGTCTGGTCAAGGTGTCGAGCTGGTACGACAACGAGTGGGGCTTCTCGAACCGCATGCTGGACACGGCGGTTGCGCTGGCGAATGCGAAGTAAATCGGCGAAGTAAGCCGACGCCGCAGCACGCAAAAAACCCCGCACGCGCGAGCGTGCGGGGTTTTTTATTTTCGATTTCTCTTACGGATTCTTGCCGTCGAACCTGCGGACGCAAGACCGAAGCGCATCAAAAAACCGCCGTCCTCGTGACCGATGAGCGGCGGTTTCCAGGGATGCGCGTACCGGCTAATTCTTGCGATGCGGGCAGTTTTCCTTCGTGCAGGCGCCGTAAAGCGCGAGCGCGTGTTCGTGCAGTTTGAAGCCACGTTCCTTCGCAATCGCCTGCTGACGATTTTCGATTTCCGCGTCGAAGAATTCCTCGACCAGCCCGCAGTCGATACACACCAGATGGTCGTGGTGCGAGCCTTCGTTCAGTTCGAAAACAGCCTTGCCGGATTCGAAATTACTGCGCGACAGCAGTCCCGCCTGCTCGAACTGCGTGAGCACGCGATACACCGTCGCGAGACCGATATCCAGTTCTTCATGCAGCAAGTTGCGATACACGTCTTCCGCCGTCAGGTGACGCACGGGACTATGTTGAAAGATTTCGAGAATCTTGAGGCGGGGCAGGGTCGCCTTGAGCCCGATATTTTTGAGATCGGAGGGATTGGTCATGGCTAGGCATCCCTAGAGTACAATTCAAGGTTCTCATAGTAATGCGTTTTTTGCCGTTTCGGTCATCTTCGAACGAATGCGCGGCCTACGAATGTCGCGCTTGAAGGGTGAAATGTTTCCAAAATCTTTAATGAATCGCGGGGAGAGCCGTCGTATGCGCGGAACCTTGATCGCTGCCACCCTGATTACCGTTCTGGCCGGATGTTCGACCTACGACAGTGTCACGCAGCGCATTGCGCAAAGCATTACGCCTTACCGCATCACCGTCGTGCAGGGCAACTTCGTGTCGGCGGAAGCTGCGAGCCAGATGAAAGTCGGCATGTCCCGCGATCAAGTGCGCGCGCTGCTCGGCACGCCGCTCCTCACCGACATGTTCCACGCCGATCGCTGGGACTATGTCTTCTACTTCAAGCGCGGTTCTACTTCGGTTGTCCAGCAGCGTGACTTCGTCGTGAATTTCACGGCGGATCGCGTGGCGAACTGGACCGGCGGCGAAAATCTGCCGTCCAACCTCGAACTGCTCGCGGAAATCGACGGCGACAAGGGTCGCAAGATCGCTTCGTTGCCGAAGGCCCCGGCTGCCGTCGCTGCTGCAGCTTCAGGCGCATCCGCGACGTCGGGCGTCACCGCGCCGGCCGGCGAACCGTCGACGCAGCCGAACCCGTCGGCCGCTTTCGCCGGCGACGCGAACCAGCAGGCTGCGCAGGCCGCCAATCGCGCCACCAGCGCCGTGCAGGCGCCGACCGGCCGCACGACGCCTTCGGTGCGCGCGAACAATCCGCAATCGGCCGGCTTGCCGCCGAACGTGAACGGCGTCGGCAATTCGCAGATCCAGTTGCAGCGTCGTCCGCAACAGATCACGATTCCGGACAGCAGCGCGGTCGGTCCGCAAGGTTCGTCGCCGGCACCCACGAACGCGAACGGTCAGACCCAGTTCACCGTGCCGCCGCAAGGCAACTAACCGGCGCGGCATCGGAATGCGCGCGCAGCTTGCCGAAACGTGCGCATTCCCCGGTTGCAGATCTCCAGTTTCACGCTAGCATCACCTGAGGAACGGCGGGCGCGTCCCGCTGTCCTTGTCTATGGAAGGACGCGCTGCATGCGCGGGCCGCTCGAATCGTTCACGTCACTCGTCACCACGCAGAAACATCATGAAAATCGCCATCGCCGGGGCATCGGGCCGCATGGGCCACATGCTGATCGAAACCGTTCTCAACGATGCCGACGCCACGCTCGCCGGCGCGCTCGACCGTCCCGGCTCGCCGCATCTCGGCCAGGACGCGGGCGCGTTTCTCGGCAAGACCACGGGCGTCGCGCTCACCGACGACATCGAGCGCGTGTTTGCCGAAGCCGATTTTTTGATCGACTTCACGCGGCCGGAAGGCACGCTCGCGCATCTCGAAGCGGCGTTGCGCCACAACGTGAAAATGATCGTCGGGACGACCGGTTTCGACGATGCCCAGAAAGCGCAGCTTCGCGCGGCGGGCGACAAGATCGGCGTCGTGTTCGCGCCGAACATGAGCGTGGGCGTGAATGTGACGCTGAAGCTGCTCGAATTCGCGGCCAAGCAGTTCGCGGAAGGCTACGACATCGAAATCATCGAGGCGCATCACCGCCACAAGGTCGATGCCCCGTCCGGCACCGCGCTCGCGATGGGCGAAGTGATCGCCGATGCGCTCGGCCGCGACCTGAAGAACTGCGCCGTCTACGGCCGCGAAGGCGTGACCGGCGAGCGCGATTCATCGACGATCGGCTTCGCGGCGATCCGCGGCGGCGATATCGTGGGCGATCACACAGTACTGTTCGCCGGCATCGGCGAACGTATCGAGATCACGCACAAATCGGCGAGCCGCTTGTCCTACGCGCAGGGCGCGCTGCGCGCCGTGCGTTTCCTCGCGGGCCGCGAGCGCGGCTTTTTCGACATGCAGGACGTGCTCGGCCTGCGCTGAGCCCTCAAAAAACCACCCAAGGTGACGATGGCGAACACCGGCGTTATCCATTATCTCCAGGACGGCGACGCCGTCACGCATGGCGTCGCGGGCGTTCTGCTCGCGATGTCGGTGGCGAGCTGGTGCTTTTTGATCGTCAAGGCGTGGGTGCTCGGCCGCGCGAAGCGGCAAGGTCCGCGCGCGGTGATCCGCTTCTGGCAGGCGGCGACGCTCGCCGACGGCGTGTCGGCGTTGCGCGCGGTGGATCGCGAGCGGGTTTATCTGCCGCTCGCCGAGGCCGCCTGGCGCGCTTCGGAGGCGGAATTGCCGGGCGCGTTGCTCGCGGGCGTCGAGCCGAGCGAACGCGTGCTGCGCGCGTTGCGGCAGGCGCTTCTCACGTCGCAGCGGCGGCTCGAATTCGGGCAGGTCTTGCTGGCGTCGGTGGGCAGCACGGCGCCGTTCGTCGGCTTGCTCGGCACGGTGTGGGGCATTTATCACGCGCTTGGGAGCATCGCGGCGAGTGGCCAGGCGATGATCGAAAATGTCGCCGGGCCGGTCGGCGAGGCGCTCATCATGACGGCTTTCGGGCTGGTGGTCGCCATTCCGGCCGTGCTTGCCTATAACGTGCTCGGCCGCCTCGTGCGCCAGATCTCCGAGGAACTGGACGGTTTCGCGCACGATCTCCACGCGTTCGTCTGCGCCCGGGCGGAGTAAGCAGATGGCTTTCGGCGGACTCGATAAAAAGCCGAACGGCGCGCCGATGGCCGAGATCAACATGACGCCGCTGATCGACGTCATGCTCGTGCTGCTGGTCATCTTCATCATCACTGCGCCGCTTTTCACGCACGCGATCCGGCTCGATCTGCCGAAGGTTTCGTCGCAATCCGTGCGCGAGACGCCGGACACCATCACGCTTTCCATCGACGCCGCCGGCAAGCTCTACTGGAACGACCAGCCGGTCACGGCCGACGCGATGCGCGCACGCTTCGCGCAAGAAGGTCGACGCGGCGCACCGCCCGAAATCCACTTGCGGGCGTCGAGCGGAACGCGTTACGAGGTCATCGCGCAGGTGATGGGCGCGGCGCAGCAGGCCGGCCTCGACAAAATCGGCTTCGTGACCGAGCCGCAATCTCCACAAACACCGCGAACTCCCCAAAGCGCTGGCGCGCCGGCCCGCTAGGCGCCTCACGCCGCCCGACTGCGGCGCGCCGTCGAACGGTATAATCGCCCTTTGCCCGAACGGCGCGTCTTTCTAGGCCAGTCCGCTTGAAGCAACCCCGCGCCGCGCGCCCGCGTTTTCGTTGGCCGCACCGCGCGATAGCCATCCGCCTTTGCCGAAGCCAACCACACCATGCACGATAAATACTTACCCGCCGACGTCGAATCCGCCGCGCAGAGCGACTGGCGCGCGAAAGACGTCTATCGGTCGGTAGAAAACACGACCAAGCCCAAGTTCTATTGCGTTTCGATGCTGCCGTATCCGTCGGGCAAGCTGCACATGGGCCACGTGCGCAACTACACGATCAACGACGTGATGGCGCGGTATCTGCGGATGAACGGCCACAACGTGCTGATGCCGATGGGCTGGGACGCGTTCGGCATGCCCGCGGAAAACGCGGCGATGGCGAACGGCGTGCCGCCTGCCAAGTGGACCTACGACAACATCGCGTACATGAAGAAGCAGATGCAGTCGATGGGACTCGCCATCGACTGGTCGCGGGAAATCGCCACCTGCTCGCCCGAGTACTACAAGTGGAACCAGTGGCTGTTCCTCAAGATGCTGGAAAAAGGCATCGCGTACAAGAAGACCGGCACCGTCAACTGGGACCCGGTCGATCAAACCGTGCTCGCGAACGAGCAGGTGATCGACGGGCGCGGCTGGCGTTCGGGCGCGCTCGTGGAAAAGCGCGAAATCCCGATGTACTACATGCGCATCACCGATTACGCGGATCAACTGCTCGACGACCTCGAAGGCCTCGGCTGGCCCGAGCGCGTGAAGGTCATGCAGCAGAACTGGATCGGCAAGAGTTTCGGCGTGAATTTCGGTTTCCCGTATGAACTCGACGGCGAGCAAAAGCTGCTGCGCGTGTTCACCACGCGCGCCGACACCGTCATGGGCGTGACTTTCGCGGCGGTCGCCGCCGAGCATCCGCTCGCGACGCATCTCGCGCGCGACAACGCGGACTTGCAGGCGTTCATCGAAGAATGCAAGCGCGGCGGCGTCGCTGAAGCCGATATGGCGACAATGGAAAAGAAGGGCATGGCGACCGGCTTTTTCGTCACGCATCCGCTGACGCAGGAAAAAGTGGAAGTGTGGGTCGGCAATTACGTGCTGATGAGCTACGGCGAAGGCGCCGTGATGGGCGTGCCGGCGCACGACGAACGCGATTTCGCGTTCGCGAAGAAGTACGCGCTGCCGATCGAGCAAGTCGTGGCCGTGGAAGGCAAGACGTACTCGACCGACGCCTGGCAAGAGTGGTACGGCGAGAAGGGTGCGGGCGTGCTGGTGAACAGCGGCAAGTACGACGGCCTGGCGTTCGACGCGGCCATCGAGGCGATCGCCGCCGATTTGAAGGCGCAGAATCTCGGCGACAAGCAGATCACCTGGCGTCTGCGCGACTGGGGCATTTCGCGCCAGCGCTATTGGGGCACGCCGATCCCGATCATCCATTGCCCGAGTTGCGGCGACGTGCCGGTGCCGGAAAAGGATCTGCCGGTCGTGTTGCCGGAGGACCTCGTGCCGGACGGCACGGGCAACCCGCTCGCGAAATCCGAGGCGTTCCTGAACTGCGCGTGCCCGACATGCGGCGCGCCGTCGAAGCGTGAAACGGACACGATGGACACGTTCGTCGATTCGTCGTGGTACTTCTCGCGCTACACCGCGCCGGACGCCACGTCGATGGTGGACGAGCGCACCGATTACTGGATGCCGATGGATCAGTACATCGGTGGGATCGAGCACGCCATTCTGCACTTGCTGTACTCGCGTTTCTGGACCAAGGTGATGCGCGACATGGGTCTCGTGAAATTCGGCGAGCCCGCAAAGAATCTGCTCACGCAAGGGATGGTGCTGAACGAAACGTACTATCGCGAGGACGCGGCGGGCAAGAAGACCTGGATCAATCCGGCGGATGTCACGGTTTCGCACGACGACAAAGGCCGCCCGGTCGGCGCGGTGCTGATCAAGGACGGCCAGCCGGTAGTGATCGGCGGCGTCGAGAAGATGTCGAAGTCGAAGAACAACGGCGTCGATCCGCAAGTGCTGATCGATCAGTACGGCGCCGATACCGCGCGTCTTTTCGTGATGTTCGCGGCGCCGCCGGAGCAGTCGCTCGAATGGTCGGGCACGGGCGTGGAAGGCGCGAGCCGGTTCCTGCGCCGCGTGTGGCAGACCGCGCACGGCCGCGCCGATGCGCTGAAGCAGCACGCGAAGCTCGATGCATCGAAGATCAACGACACCGACCGCGCGCTGCGCCGCGAAATCTACAGCGTGCTCAAGCAAGCCGATTTCGACTACGGCCGCTTGCAATACAACACTGTGGTGTCGGCGGGCATGAAGATGCTGAACGCCGTCGATAGCGCGAAAGACGCCACGCCCGCCGTGCTCAACGAGACTTTCGGCGTGCTGTTGCGCGTGCTTTACCCGGTCGTGCCGCACATCACGTGTCAGTTGTGGACGGAACTCGGTTATGACACCGTGTTCGGCGGTCTGCTCGACGCGCCCTGGCCGAACGTCGATGAAGCCGCGCTCGAACAAGCCGAGATCGAACTCGTGCTGCAGGTGAACGGCAAGGTGCGCGGCTCGCTGACGGTCGCGAAGGACGCGCCGCGCGAGGCGATCGAACAGGCGGCGCTCGCGCACGAAATGTTCGAGAAATTCGCCGAAGGACGCACGCCGAAGAAGATCGTCGTGGTGCCGGGCCGGCTGGTGAACGTGGTCGTATAAAAGATCAAACAGGGGAGTGGATGTGAGCCGCAAAGTCGTCAAACAGCAGGAGCAGGCAGGCTTGGCCGAAGGCGGCGTCAGCCGGCGCTCGTTCCTATCGCTCGTCGGCGGCGCGTTTGCGCTGTCGGCGTGCGGCTTCCAGTTGCGCGGCCAGCAGGACTTCGCGTTCAAGCGGCTCGCCATTTCGGGCGGCGCGCCGTTCCTGGTCGCGCGCCTCGAACGCATGGTCGAGGGCGGCAGCGACACGGTGATCGTCAAGGCGTCGGAGAAGCCGGACGCGATTCTTTCGCTCGTCGAAGGCCGCGGACAAAGCACGCTCAGCCTGAACTCGGCGGGTGCCGTGCAGGAGTACGAGCTGACCTACAACCTCAACTATTCGCTGTCGGGCGTGGACGGCACGCTGCTGATCCCGCCGAGCGCCATCGCGTTGAACCGCGCGATGACCTATAGCGACCAGTACGCGCTCGCGAAGCAGCAGGAAGCCGAGCTGCTCGCGCGCGACATGCAGAACGACGCCGTCGATCAACTGATGCGCCGTCTCGCCGTGGTGCGTTCGCTGCATCCGCTGCCGGGCGAAGCAGCGCCGGGCATCGCGCCCCGCGCGCCGCTGCCGACGCCGCCGCTTTAAGCTACGCGCCGCCATGCAATTGCGTCTGGACGCGCTCGAAGCGCATCTCGCGAAGGGCCTCAAGGGCTTGTACGTCGTGTTCGGCGACGAGCATCTGCTCGCGCAGGAAGCGTGCGACCGGATTCGCGCGGCGGCCCGTGCAGCGGGCTTTACCGACCGTTCCGTGTTCACGGTCGAGCGCGGATTCGACTGGAGTTCGCTGCTGGGCGCGAGCCAGTCGATGTCGCTGTTCGGCGATCGCCAGCTGGTGGAATTACGCATTCCAACGGGCAAGCCGGGCAAGGAAGGCGCCGAGGCGCTGAAAATACTGTCCGCCGCCGACAATCCCGACGTCCTCACGCTCATCACGTTGCCGCGTCTCGACGCCGCGACGCAAAAGTCGGCGTGGTTCACGGCCATCACGAATACGGGCGTCGCGCTGAAAATCGACCCAGTCGAGCGCGCGCAATTGCCGATGTGGGTCGGGCAGCGGCTCGCCGGTCAAGGCCAGCGCGTGGCGCCGGGCGAAGAAGGACGGCGCGCGCTGCAATTCATCGCCGAGCGCGTCGAGGGCAATTTGCTCGCCGCGCATCAGGAAATCCAGAAACTCGGGCTGCTGTATCCGCAAGGCGTGCTCAGCGCCGAGCAGATCCACGACGCCGTGCTGAACGTCGCGCGCTACGACGTGTTCAAGCTGAACGAAGCCATGCTGACCGGCGATGTCGGCCGGCTCGCGCGCATGCTCGACGGCCTGAAAGGCGAGGGCGAGGCGTCCGTGCTGGTGCTGTGGGCGCTCGTCGAGGAAGTGCGTACGCTGCTGCGCATCAAGCGCGGCGTCGCGGCGGGCAAGCCGCTTGCCACGCTGCTGCGCGAAAACCGGGTCTGGGGACCGCGTGAACGGCTGATCGGCCCGGCGCTCTCGCGCGTGACCGAAGCCGCGCTGGAAAAGGCGCTCGCGCTCGCCGCGAAGCTCGACCGGCAGGTCAAGGGCTTGTCCGGCACGTCGCGAAGCGCGGCCGCGCGCGGCGCCGAACCGCCGCCGGATCCGTGGAGCGGCATGTTCGAACTGGCGATGAGCGTCGCCCAGTCGGGCCATCCGTCGGAAGGCCGGGCCGCAGCGCCCGCGCGACCTCGTCGCTAAACGCGAGAAACGTTTAAAATCAACGTTCTGGCGTCGCGTCGTAGCTCGAAACGTGCTGTTCCGGCGCGCAGTCCGCAACGAATTCCATACGTCAACCGGCTGACCGTCCGGTGAAGAGACCCACGATGAACATCGACGAATACATGACCGATCTCGGCCGCCGCGCGCGTCAGGCGTCGCGCGCGATGGCCCGCGCCTCGACGGCGGCCAAGAACGCCGCGCTGGACGCCGTGGCGCACGCCATCGAGCGCGAACGCGCGCAACTGAAGGCCGCGAACGCGCGCGATCTGGACCGTGCCCGCACGAAGGGCCACGACGCGGCGTTTATCGACCGTCTGACGCTCTCCGATAAAGCGCTCGACACGATGGTCGAAGGCCTGCGCCAGGTCGCGACGCTCGCCGATCCGATCGGCGAAATCAGCGGTCTCAAATATCGGCCGAGCGGCATTCAGGTCGGCCAGATGCGCGTGCCGCTCGGCGTGATCGGCATCATTTACGAATCGCGGCCGAACGTCACGATCGACGCCGCCGCGCTCTGTCTCAAATCCGGCAACGCGACGATTCTTCGCGGCGGTTCCGAGGCGCTCGAATGCAACACGGCGCTGGCGAAACTGATCGGCGAAGGGCTGGAAGCCGCCGGTTTGCCGCAGGACGCCGTGCAGGTGGTCGCGACCGCGGACCGCGCGGCCGTCGGCAAGCTCATCACGATGACCGAGTTCGTCGATGTGATCGTGCCGCGCGGCGGCAAGAGCCTGATCGCGCGCCTGATGGAAGAAGCGCGCGTGCCGATGATCAAGCACCTCGACGGCATCTGCCACGTCTACGTGGACGACCGCGCCGACCTTGCTAAGGCGCTGAAGGTCTGCGACAACGCCAAGACGCATCGCTATGGCACCTGCAACACGATGGAAACGCTGCTGGTGGCGCGCGGCATCGCCGCCGCCGCGTTGCCGCCGCTCGCGCGCGCGTTCCAGGCGAAGGAAGTCGAACTGCGCGTGGATCGCGAGGCGCGCGATGTGCTCGAAGCCGCTCAACTGGGCCGCGGACTGGTGGACGCGACCGACGTCGACTGGAGCACCGAATATCTCGCGCCGGTGCTCGCGGTGAAGATCGTCGAGAATCTCGACGACGCCATCGAGCACATCAACCAGTACGGCTCGCACCACACCGACGCCATCGTCACCGAAGACCACGACCGCGCCATGCGCTTCCTGCGCGAAGTGGATTCGGCGAGCGTCATGGTGAACGCGTCCACGCGTTTCGCCGATGGCTTCGAGTTCGGCCTCGGCGCGGAGATCGGCATTTCGAACGACAAACTGCACGCGCGCGGCCCGGTCGGACTCGACGGGCTGACTTCGCTGAAATACGTCGTGCTCGGCCACGGCGAAGCGCGTCAATAAGAACAAGGCCACTATCTAGATGCTCTGGATCAAATCGCTGCATATCGTGTTGATCGCTTCCTGGTTTGCCGGGCTGTTTTATCTGCCGCGCCTTTTCGTGAATCTCGCGATGGAAACGGAGCCGACCGCCGTCGCCCGGCTGCTCCTCATGGCGCGCAAGCTGTTTCGCTTCATGACGGTGATCGCGGTGCCCGCGCTCGCGTGCGGGCTGTGGCTGTGGCTCGTGGTCGGCATCGGCGCGGGGCAGGGCTGGCTGCACGCGAAGCTCGGGATTGTCGTGTTGCTGATCGCGTATCACGCGTATTGCGGGCGTCTGCTCGGCACGTTCGAGCGCGGTGAGAACACGCGCACGGACCGCTGGTATCGCATGTTCAACGAGCTGCCGGTGCTCGGGCTGCTCGGCGCGACGCTGCTGGTCGTGATCAAGCCGTTTTGAAATGAGGCGGGCAACGCGCCCGCTCAGGTGTAATAAAGCAAGCCGCCGATGAGCAATCATCGGCGGCTTTTTTTTCGTCTGTTCGCGGGCTTGAACGCGGGCTTTCCGTGTCGGGAAAGATACATAGGATGGCTTGAGAATGTTCTTGGTTGATATCGAGATCGAAACTCACATTATGTAGAACTCACGCAGAGCATTGATTTGATTGACTCGCTGAGTGGCCCGCCGCCGCTAGTCTGGCAACCCGATCCGTGCGTTGATTGGCGCGGTGTCAAGCGCACTTTCATTCTCAAACAATTAAGAATTATCGCGTTAAGAGCGCTCGCCCCAAAACCTATAGTTCGTCGGTTTTCCAAATTGGGAGCGATGCGTTTGCGTCGACTTCTCGAAGATGCTCCGTGGCCGGCTTCATTGAACGACGGTGCAGGCCGCTCGACGATGCCTCTAATACAAGACAAGTTAGTCATGCCAATAAAAAGGCAGTTAGAGGCGGCGCTGGGTCTGGAAGCGATTTCTTAATTTTGTTGGGGTGTTAAAGAATGAACAAGACATACAAATCCGTATGGAATGAGTCGACAGGCTCGTGGGTCGCTGTTTCGGAGCTGGAGAAGGCGCGAGGCAAGCGGAGTAAGGCAGGGCGCACGGTCGCGATGGCGGCTGTGGTCGGTGCTTCTGCGATGGGGGCCGGTAGTGCGTTCGCCGCGGGGGCGCAGTTGGCCGTTTGCGCGAACGATGGCACTGGCATTCCCTCGGGCCCGGGTCTTACCAGCGGGACCTCTTATACACAGTCCGGGCTAGCTGGCCTCAATTGCGCCGCATCCGGTGGTCCTGGTTTCGTGTTGATGGGCAGATACGACGGAAGTTATTCCGGGGACACCATTGCGGGCGGCGGGGGCCCCTTGGGTGACGGAGGAATCACAATTAGTTCGAAACTGCTCACCCTCAGAGCTCCGACCTCCATGGCCGGAAATCAAATTCATGATCTGGCTGCTGGATCTACTGGAACCGACGCCGTCAATTATAATCAGTTGGCGAGTACGAACTATGACGTGGCGAGCCTCGCGAGGACCGTCAGTTCGTTGCAAAGCGGCAGCGGCGCTGTCAAGTACTTCCACGCGAACTCGACCGGCGCTGATTCGTCCGCGGGCGGCAGCAACGCGATTGCCGTAGGCTCGGCGGCGAACGCGTTGGCGGACAAGTCGGTTGCACTCGGCTCTGGCTCGATCGCGAATCGCACGAACACGGTGTCGGTTGGCACGACAGGCGCGGAACGCCAGATCGTGAGCGTCGCAGCGGGTACGCAAGACACCGACGCGGTGAACCTGTCGCAGTTGAAGGCAGCAGGTATCACGACCGACACGTCGGGCAACGCCACGAACGCGTTCGTTGCCTATACGGACGCGACGAAGTCGAAGGTATCGCTGGGCGGCACGGGTGGCACGACGATCACGAACGTGAAGGCGGGCGCACTCACGGCAACCAGCACGGATGCAGTGAACGGTTCGCAGCTTAATGCTACGAACGCAAACGTGACGAGCATCACGAACACCGTCAATTCGATCCAGGACAGCGGAACGAAGTACTTCCACGCGAACTCGACCGGCGCGGATTCAACCGCTAGCGGCGGCAATGCAATTGCGGTGGGCTCGGCGGCGAAGGCGTCGCAGGACTCTGGAGTTGCGATCGGCCTTAACTCGGCATCGACCTACGCAGCGGCTGTTGCCATCGGTGGCGCGTCGGACAACGCCGCAAATGCCGCGCAGGCCTCCGGTAACGCCAGCGTGGCGCTCGGTTATAAGGCAACGGCGGGCGGCTCGACCGCTGTGGCGATTGGCGGAGCGAACGCTTCGGCGGACGGGTCGGTTGCACTCGGTTTCGGCTCGATCGCGAATCGCACCAACACGGTGTCGGTTGGCAATACGGGCGCAGAACGCCAGATCGTGAACGTGGCTGCGGGTACGCAAAACACCGACGCGGTGAACCTGTCGCAGTTGAAGGCAGCAGGTATCACGACCGACACGTCGGGCAACGCCACGAACGCGTTCGTGGCCTACACGGACGCGACGAAGTCGGCGGTATCGCTGGGCGGCACGGGTGGCACGACGATCACGAACGTGAAGGCGGGCGCACTCACGGCGAGCAGCACGGATGCGGTGAACGGTTCGCAGCTTAATGCTACGAACGCAAACGTGACGGCTACGAACGCAAACGTGACGAGCCTCACGAACACCGTCAATTCGTTGCAGAGCGGCGGCGGCGCAGTCAAGTTCTTCCACGCGAACTCGACCGGTGCGGATTCAACCGCAACCGGTGGCGATGCAGTTGCGATCGGCATGGGTGCGGTGAGCTCGGGGACGTATTCCGATGCCCTCGGTGCGCGCGCGACGGCCAGCGGCTGGGGCGGTAACGCCCTCGGTTCAAGCGCGGTGGCCAGCGGCTACGGCGCGACCGCCCTCGGTTCAAGCGCGGTGGCCAGCGGCGTCAACACGAGCGCCCTCGGTCTAAGCGCAACCGCCAGCGGCGACTACACGAACGCGGTGGGCGCCAATTCGGTTGCACTGGGTGCTGGTGCGGCTGCATTCGGTAACGGTGCAGCGGCGCGGATGGGTAATACGCTCGCGCTGGGTAACTCCACCGTGGCCAACGCGACGAACGGCGTCGCTGTTGGTTTCGGCGCAACGGTTTCTGCCACGGGCACAAACAGCGTGGCGCTCGGTTCGAACTCGCTCGCGACTCGTGCGAACACGGTGTCGGTTGGCAATACGGGCGCAGAACGCCAGATTGTTAACGTCGCTAAGGGCACGGCCGATACGGACGCCGTGAACCTGTCGCAGTTGAAGTCGCTCGGCATCGCGACCGACACGTCGGGCAACGTGACAAACGCGTTCGTCGCCTACAACGACGCATCGAAAGGCATGATCACGCTGGGCGGCGGTGCGGGCACGACCATCACGAACCTCAAGTCGGGCGCGCTCTCGGCAACGAGCTCGGATGCAGTCAACGGCTCGCAACTCTACGCAACCGCGCTGAGCGCGAGCAAGGCGCTGGGCGGAACCGGTGGCGGCCTCAACGCCGACGGCACCATCAAGGCGCCGACTTACACGGTGAACGGCACGAGCTACGACGACGTCGGCAAGGCGCTTACCGCAACGGCCGCTTTGGTCGGAACCGGCGGATCGGGCACAGCAGACCCGCTCGCCGTCAAATATACCAACGCAACGCTCGGCGCCATTTCGTTCGGCGGCACGGCGGGTACGCGGCTGTCCAACGTGGCAAACGGCACATCGGCAAAGGACGCTGTCAACCTTAGCCAACTGAACGCCGCTGGCTTGACGACCGATTCGAACGGCAACGTCACCAATTCGTTCGTATCCTACGACGCGGGCGGCAAATCGTCGGTCACGCTGGTCGGCGGGACGAACGGCGTCAAAATCTCGAACGTGGCAACCGGCGTCGCCGCCACGGACGCGGTGAACGTCAAGCAATTGACCGACACGGTTGCGACCGTAAGCGGCAGCCAGTATGTTCGGTTCGGTTCGCCTACCGGGGCGGCCGCGCAGGCAGCGGGCAATAATGCCGTTGCGATCGGCGGTGGTTCGTTTGCAAACGGCGACGGCACGCTGGCAATTGGTAGTGGCGCCCGCGCTTCGGGCTTGAATGCAGTCGCGGTGGGTATCAATTCCGCTGCGACGGAGGCCAACACGTTCTCGGTGGGTTCGGGCTTCTCGACGCGTCGCATCGTCAACGTTGCCGACGGTACCGCAGCCCACGACGCAGTCAATCTCGGCCAGGTCAACCAGCTGATCGCCAGCCAGATCGGCGCGGCATCGGCTCCGGTTTCGCCGCAGAACCTCGCGATGACCCGCTCGCTGGTCGTCGTGCAAGACGCTCCGTTCGTTTCGAGCGTGACGCCGGACCAGTTGATCGTAGCCGGCGTGACCGACAAGGGCGGCCAGATTGAAGCGCTTGGATCGGACGCGGTCGCAATCGGCCTGAACACGCATGCAAACGGTCCGGGAGCAGTCGCTATCGGTACGAACACCAGCGCGACGGGCAACAATGCGGTCGGTGTCGGCGTGGGCGCGATTTCGATGGGTGACTCATCCACCGTCGTCGGCATAAACGCCAACTCGATCGCGACGCGCGGCGTCGCTGTGGGTACTGGCACGACCGTGGAGCAGGATGACGGCATTGCTATCGGTACGAACACGGCAATCGGTGGACCCGGCCAGACGCAGGCTGTCGCGATCGGCACGAACAGCTTCATCTCGGCAGCAAACTCGGTTTCGCTCGGCAATACCAACTCGATCACGGCGGCAAACACGTTTGTCCTGGGTAACAATACCAACGCCAGCGCCGCTAATGCAATTTCGGTCGGTAACGCGAATACCGTGACGAGCGCCGCCACGAACTCGATTCTCCTTGGCGGCAACAGCCGAGTATCGGCAGCGGGCTCGACCGCCATCGGCGGCTCGAACACGGTGACGGGCGCCGGTACGTTCGTTCTCGGTAGCGGCGTGACGGCGAAGGGCGCGAACAGTGTCGTGCTTGGCGCTGGCAGCGATGGATCGCAGGCCAATGTGGTTTCCGTCGGCGCAGTAGGCACCGAGCGGAAGGTTGTCAACGTCAAGGCGGGTACCGCTGACACCGACGCGGTGAACCTTGCGCAGCTCAAGGCTGTCACGGGAAGTAGCAGTGCGAATTCCGTCTCGTACGACGATTCGACGCTCGGTTCGATCACGCTGAAGGGCACGAGCGGCTCGAAGATCGCCAACGTGGCGAAGGGTACGGTCGATACGGACGCAGTGAACCTGTCGCAGTTGAAAGCAGCAGGCCTTACGACCGACACGGCTGGCAACGTGACGAATTCGTTCGTCGCATATGACGACGCATCGAAGGCGAAGGTGACGTTTGGCGGTACGGGTGCTGCGGTGACGCTGGCAAACGTGGCAGCCGGTAAGGCAAACACGGACGCCGTGAACGTGGCGCAGTTGAAGGCCGCGGGTATCACGACGGACACGTCGGGCAATGTGACGAACGCGCTTGTTGCGTACACGGACGCGACGAAGTCGACGGTATCGCTGGGCGGCACGGGTGGCACGACGATCACGAACGTGAAGGCGGGCGCACTCACGGCAACCAGCACGGACGCAGTGAACGGTTCGCAGCTTAATGCTACGAACGCAAACGTGACGAGCGTCACGAACACCGTCAATTCGATCCAGAACAGCGGAACGAAGTTCTTCCACGCAAACTCGGCCGGTACGGATTCGTCCGCAACCGGTGGCGATGCAGTTGCGATCGGCATGGGTGCGGTGAGCTCGGGGACGTATTCCGATGCCCTCGGTGCGCGCGCATCGGCCAGCGGCATCAACGCGAGCGCCCTCGGTACAAGCGCAACGGCCAGCGGCGACTACTCGAACGCGGTGGGCAGCAGTGCGGTTGCACTGGGTGCTGGTGCGGCTGCATTCGGTAACGGTGCGGCGGCGCGGATGGGCAATGCGCTTGCGATGGGTAACAGCACCGTGGTCAACGTGACGAACGGCGTCGCGGTTGGTTTCGGCGCCACGGTTTCTGCCACCGGCACGAACAGCGTGGCGCTCGGTTCAAACTCGCTCGCGACTCGTGCGAACACGGTGTCGGTTGGCAATACGGGCGCAGAACGCCAGATCGTGAACGTCGCTGCGGGTACGCAAGACACCGATGCGGTGAACCTGTCGCAACTGAAGAAGATCGGCCTCACGACGGATACGAGCGGCAACGTGACGAACTCGTTCGTTGCGTACGACGACGCATCGAAGTCGAAGGTGACGTTCGGCGGTACGGGTGCTGCGGTGACGCTGGCAAACGTGGCAGCCGGTAAGGCGAACACGGACGCCGTGAACGTAGCGCAGTTGAAGGCCGCGGGTATCACGACGGACACGTCGGGCAACGTGACGAACTCGTTCGTCGCCTACGACAACGCAACACTCGGCACGGTCACGCTGAAGGGCACGAGCGGCACGAAGATCGCCAATGTGGCGAACGGTACGGCCAACATGGACGCCGTGAACCTGTCGCAGTTGAAGGCAGCAGGCCTCACGACGGATACGTCGGGCAACGTGACGAACTCGTTCGTTGCGTACGACGATGCATCGAAGGCGAAGGTGACGTTTGGCGGTACGGGTGCTGCGGTGACGCTGGCAAACGTGGCAGCCGGTAAGGCGAACACGGACGCCGTGAACGTGGCGCAGTTGAAGGCCGCGGGTATCACGACGGACACGTCGGGCAACGTGACGAACTCGTTTGTCGCCTACGACAACGCAACGCTCGGTACGGTCACGCTGAAGGGCACGAGCGGCACGAAGATCGCCAATGTGGCGAACGGTACGGCCAACATGGACGCCGTGAACCTGTCGCAGTTGAAGTCCGCAACCGCAAGGTCACCGGCGTGGCCAACGGCGACGTGACCGCGAAGAGCTTCGACGCGATCAACGGCTCGCAACTGTCCGGTGTGTCGTCGAGCGTGGCTTCCGCGCTGGGCGGTGGATCGGTGGTGAACAGCGATGGCACGATCTCGCTTCCGTCCTATTCGGTCGGCGGAACAACGGTGACCAACGTGGGCGCCGCGCTGTCGAACATCGACGGTCGTGTTAACACCAACGCCACGGCGATCGATCAGATCAAAACGGCGCTGGGCGGAATCAGCCCGAGCGGTGTCGCCTCCGCCGATGTCGTGAAGTACGACTCGTCGGCACACGACAAGATCTCGTTGGGCAGCGCGGGCAGCACGGCGTCGTTGACCAACCTGTCGGATGCAACGTTGAGCGCGACGAGCACGGACGCGGTAACCGGCAAGCAGTTGTTCACGACCAACGCCAAGCTCGATACTATCGACAGCGCTGTTCGTAACATCACTTCGACGGGTTCGACAGGCATCGCGAGTGCTAACGGCGAAGACGGCACGGCGCCGGTGGCAACCGCAACCGGAACCGGCAGTATCGCGATCGGCGGCGGTGCGAACTCGAACGGCAAGGATGGCGTTTCGATCGGCAGCAATTCGAATGCGGGCGGTGAAGGTTCGCTGGCATTCGGCAAGGGCTCGTCGGCAACCGGTAACGGTTCCGTGGCCCTGGGTTCGGGCTCGGTGGCTTCCGAGGACAACACCGTTTCGGTGGGTTCCGACGACAACCAGCGTCGCATCACCAACGTGGCAGCCGGTACGCGTGGCACGGATGCGGTCAACATGAACCAGTTGCAGTCTGGACTGGGTAGCGTGGCACGCAACGCGTACAGCGGTGTGGCAGCGGCAACGGCATTGACGATGATTCCGGACGTCGATGCGAACAAGACGCTGTCGCTCGGTATCGGTACGGGTTCGTATCGCGGCTATGCGGCAACGGCTATCGGCGGTACGGCGCGCATCACGCAGAACATCAAGGTGCGCGTGGGCGGTGCTTACAGCTCGGCCGGTACGACGTTCGGTGCAGGCGCTTCGTATCAGTGGTAAGCCGCAGCCGGCAGTGAGTCAGCGGTGCGTTTAGGCGCACCCTGGTTCGCAGCCGGTCTCGCCCGGTGGTTGATTCGAAAGAGTCGGCCATCGCGGCGGGATCGGCGTTTCACTCGCCGTTGTTAAAGCTAGTAGCTAGTCGAAACTCAAGCAGCAAAATCTCAAGACAAAAAAAGCGGGCTCTCCTTCGGGAGAGCCCGCTTTTTTTTATCCGGCGCAAATGCCGAAGTAAGTTATCCCTCAGACACTCACCCGCCGCCGATCCAGCACGTCCTTCGCCTGCGCGAGTTTCTCGGTCAACTCCGGCCCGCGTGCCAGCGCGACGCCGACCGCCAGAATATCGCCGATGGCGAGATGCGAGACGCGCGAGGTCATCGGCGAAAAAATGTCGGTGTCTTCGTCGACGTTGGCGAAGAGGCCGATCGTCGCCATGCGCGCAAGCGGCGAGTTTCCGTGCGTGATCGCGATAACCTTCGCGCCGCCGTCCAGCGCGGATTTTGCGGCGGCGAGTATGTCCTTGGTGCGGCCGGTGTTCGAAATCGCGACCACGACGTCGCCCTGTCGCAAAAGCGCCGCCGACATCGTGTAAGTGTGCGGATCGGAATAGGCGACGCTCGGCACGCCCAGCCGGAAAAACTTGTGCTGAACGTCGAGCGCGGCGATACCCGAGCCGCCCGCGCCGTAAAACTCGATGCGCCGCGCCTCCGATAACAGCGTAATCGCCGCCGCGACGCTATCCGACGACAAACTATTGCGCACCTGGATCAGCGCGCCGATGGTCCGGTCGAGCACCTTCGCCGCGACGCCGGGCGCGGGTTCGTCCGGCCGCACGTCGCGGTAGACGGCGGGCAGATTCGACGCGACGCCCTGCGCGAGCCGGATCTTGAACTCGCGGAAACCCGAAAAGCCGAGGGCGCGGCAAAACCGCGCGATCGTCGGCTGGCTGACACCCGCGCGCGCGGCGAAATCGGTCATCGCGAGGTCGAGGACTTCGCGTGGCGCTTCCAGAACGTAATCGGCGAGCTTTTGCTCGGACGGCCGCAATTGCGCTCGCATGGCTTCGACTTGGGACAGCAACATCGGGAAATTTGCCTATTCTGAAGATAGAGGGACTATAGCCGATAGAAACTTATGTACAAATACTACATCGTCAAGGCATGGCGGACATCGCCGCAGCCGGGAGAAAGCCCTATTCAATAGCATGTCGGAGTGTTTCGTTAAATTTGAGATACGGAGAAACCCGCATATAGATCGTGTAGTTTTTCTACTAACATCTTGGCTTCGGCGTTCGAGACGAACGCCCGCCCCGCAATACACAACCCAGGCGCCCCCGGTGCGCTCGCCCGAGAGAGGCGAAGGAGATTCGATGGCTTCCCCGCATTCGCAGTTGACGAAAGTGACCCAGCGCGTGATCGAGCGCAGCAAGCCGACGCGTTCGGCCTATCTTGCGCGCATCGACGCCGCGCAGGGACGTTTTCCCGCGCGGGGCGCGCTGTCGTGCGCAAATCTCGCGCACGGTTTCGCGGCCCTCGAAGGGCAGGACAAGATCGCGATCAAGGCGATCCGCGAGCCGAATATCGGCATTGTGTCGTCGTACAACGAGATGCTCTCGGCACACGCGCCGTTCAAGAATTACCCGGACATCATCAAGGAAGCCGCGCGCCGCAACGGCGGCGTCGCGCAGTTCGCGGGCGGGGTGCCTGCCATGTGCGATGGCGTGACGCAAGGCAACGCGGGCATGGAACTGTCGCTGTTTTCGCGCGAAGTCATCGCGATGAGCACGGCGGTCGCGCTCACGCACAACATGTTCGACGCGGCGCTCTGCCTCGGCATCTGCGACAAGATCGTGCCGGGATTGCTGATCGGCGCGTTGCAGTTCGGCCATCTGCCGACCATTTTCGTGCCGGCGGGGCCGATGACGAGCGGCCTCTCCAACGACGACAAAGCCAAGACGCGCCAGCAGTTCGCCACCGGCCAGTGCGGCCGCGACGCGCTGCTCGAAGCCGAGGCGTCCGCCTATCACGGACACGGCACCTGCACGTTCTACGGCACCGCCAACAGCAACCAGATGCTGATGGAAGTCATGGGTCTGCATCTGCCGGGTTCGGCGTTCATTCACCCGCATACGCCGCTGCGCGACGCGCTCACGGCCGCTGCGGCGGAACGCGTGCTCGATTTGACGGTCGAGCGCGGCAATTACACGCCGATCGGTCATGTCGTCGATGAAAAAGCGATCGTGAACGGGATCGTCGCGCTGCTGGCGACGGGCGGTTCGACCAATCACACGCTGCATCTGGTGGCGATTGCGCGGGCGGCGGGCATCGTGATCGACTGGGACGACTTCGACGCGCTGTCGGGCGCCGTGCCGCTGCTCGCCAAGATCTATCCGAACGGCAAGGCGGACGTGAACCACTTCCACGCGGCGGGCGGCGTTGCATTCCTGGTCCGCAATCTGCTGGAAGCTGGCTTGCTGCACGGCGACGTGCTCACCGTCGCGGGTCGCGGTCTTGCGCACTACACGCAGGAGCCGAAGCTGATCGACGGCCGGCTGGAATGGGTGCCGGGTGCGGAGACGAGTCACGACGTCGCCGTGTTGCGCGATATCCGCGAGCCTTTCGCGCCGGATGGCGGCTTGCGTCTGATGCAAGGCAAGCTCGGCCGCGGCGTGATCAAGATTTCGGCGGTTGCGGCGGCGCATCGGAAAGTGAGCGCGCCCGCGATCGTGTTCAATTCGCAAGAGGAAGTGCAAGAGGCGTTCGATAACGGCGAGTTGAAGCGCGATTTCATCGCCGTGGTGCGGTTCCAGGGCGCGCGGGCGAACGGCATGCCGGAACTACATCGTTTGACGCCGCTGCTCGGCGTGTTGCAGGATCAGGGTTTTCACGTCGCGCTGGTGACGGACGGGCGCATGTCGGGCGCGTCGGGTAAAGTGCCCGCCGTGATCCACGTGTCGCCGGAAGCGTTGCTGCAAGGCCCGCTCGGCAAGGTCCGCACGGGCGACAAGCTGGTGATCGACGCCGAAGCCGGCGTGCTCGATATCGATATCGACTCGACGGAGTGGGCGAACCGGCCGGTCGCGCAGCCGGAGCATCAGGCGGAAAACGAAGTGGGATTCGGGCGCGAGCTGTTCGGCGTGTTCCGCAGCGCGGCGATGCCGGCGGAACTCGGCGCGTCGGTATTCGGCGCGATGCCGGGCGAGCTTCACTAACATCCCGGCGCGGTGTCCGGCTTGACGCTCACGCAAGCGGCTCACGCAAGCGGCCCACGCAAGCGGCTCGCGCAAACACGAAGCACGAAGCAATCTAGGAGCAACAAACATGAAGACGGTAAGCGAAATCGTGCGCCTCGGTCCGGTGATTCCGGTCCTCGCATTCGAATCGGTCGAACAAGGCGAGAACGTGTCGCGCGCGTTGCACGCGGGCGGCGTCAAGGTGCTCGAAATCACGCTGCGCACGCCAGCCGGGATCGGCGCGATCGAGCGCGCGAGCCAGTTGTCGGAAGATATCGTGGTGGGCGTCGGCACGATCACGAAGCCTGAGCACTGCGCGCAGGCGAAGAAAGCGGGCGCGCAATTCGGCGTGTCGCCGGGCCTGACGAAAGACATGCACAAGGCCGCGCAGGACGCGGGCTTGCCGCTTTTGCCTGGCGTCATGACGCCGAGCGACATCATCACGGCGCTCGAACTGGGCTATGAGATCGTCAAGTTTTTCCCCGCGCAGCAAGCGGGCGGCGTGCCGATGCTGCAAGCTTTCTACGGCCCGTTCCCGACGCTGAAGTTCTGTCCGACGGGCGGCATCACTGCTGAAACAGCGCCGAATTTCCTGTCGCTGCCGAACGTGGTGTGTGTCGGCGGTTCGTGGCTTACGCCGAAATCCGCGCTCGCCGCGCAGAACTGGGACGAAGTCACGCGTCTCGCGCGCGCCGCGACCGAACTCGCGCCGCCGGCGCCCAAGGCCTGATTAAAGGCCGCGTCCAGGACCTGAGAGAGCAGAACGAGAGCCTCGTCGATGTGCCTTGCGGCATGTCCGCGAGGCTCTTTGTCATGGATGTTGTGCCGCGCAACACGCGATGATTCCTAAAACCTTAGCGCTTAATCTACCCTGCAAGTAAAATCCGGGTTTTCGTAAGGTACCGCCGTGGCGCCGGTCTGCTTGATGCACGCGATGCACGCGATGCACGCGAAAGCACGCTACACGAGAGCGGAAGAAGAGTTCCAATAACGTTCAATAGCAAGGGAGACGCTTCATGGAAGCAGTCCACGGCAGCATGCTGCTGGTGTACGCGGTCATCGCGATCGCAGTGCTGATCTTGATGATCACGCGCTTCAAGGTTTACCCGTTCCTCGTTCTGATCATCGTTTCGCTGCTGCTTGGACTCGCCGTCGGCATGCCGATGGACAAGATCGTCAAGGCGTTCGAAACCGGCAACGGCAACACGCTCGGCCACATTGCGATCGTCGTCGGTCTCGGTACGATGCTCGGCAAGATGATGGCCGAATCGGGCGGGGCGGAGCGCATCGCGAATACGCTGATCGGCTGGTTCGGCGAGAAGCATATTCACTGGGCGATGATGTGCGTCGCGATCATCGTCGGCCTGCCGGTGTTCTTCGAAGTCGGCTTCGTGCTGCTGATCCCGATCGCGTTCAACGTCGCGAAACGCACGGGCAAATCGCTCTTGCTGATCGGTCTGCCGATGGTCGCGGGCTTGTCCGTCGTTCACGGCCTGATCCCGCCGCACCCGGCCGCGCTGCTCGCGGTGCAGGCGTATCACGCGGATATCGGCAAGACGATCGCTTACGGGTTGATCGTCGGTATTCCGACGGCGATCGTCGCGGGTCCGCTGTTTGCGCTGCTGATCCACAAGCACATCAAGCTCGCGCCGAACAATCCGCTCGCGTCGCAGTTCGTGGATTCGGGCAAGGAAGGCGAGACGCGTGAACTGCCGAGTTTCGGCATCACGCTGTTCACGATTCTGCTGCCGGTGATTCTGATGCTGGTCGGCAGCTGGGCGGATCTGGTGTTCGCGCCGAAGACGCTCGCGAACAATCTGCTGCGCTTTGTCGGCACGTCCGACGTCGCGCTGCTGATCGCCGTGCTGGTCAGCTTCTGGACCTTCGGCGCATCGCGCGGATTCAACCGCGAGCAGATCCAGAAGTTCTGCGGCGAGTGTCTCGCGCCGATCGCGGGCATTACGCTGATCGTCGGCGCGGGCGGCGGCTTCGGCAACATCCTGCGCGAAAGCGGCATTTCGCAGGAACTGGTGTCGCAGGCATCGGCCGCGCATTTGTCGCCGTTGCTGCTCGGCTGGTTCGTGGCCGCGCTGATTCGCCTCGCCACCGGCTCGGCGACGGTCGCGATGACCACCGCCTGCGGGATCGTCGCGCCGATCGCGGCGGCGGCGGGCGGCAGTGTCAGCCCGGAACTGCTGGTGCTGGCAACCGGTTCGGGCTCGCTCATCTTTTCGCATGTGAACGATGGCGGCTTCTGGCTGATCAAAGAGTATTTCGGGATGACCGTCGGCCAGACGTTTCAGACCTGGTCGCTGTGCGAAACCATCATTTCCCTGATGGGTCTGGGTCTGACGTTCGGGCTCGCGGCGGTCGTATAAAGGCTTTCGTAGAAGGATTCAGGAGTAACTTATGATTTTGATCGCGATGGGCGTCTCGGGCTGCGGCAAGACGCGGATTGGCGAATTGCTGGCGGAGCGTCTGGAGTGCGACTTCACCGATGGCGACGCGTTTCACAGCGCCTCCAACAAAGAGAAGATGCACAAGGGCATTCCGCTTACCGACGACGACCGCTGGCCGTGGCTGCGCACGATCCGCGCCGCGATCGAGGAAAAGCGGAACGCGGGCGAGACGGCGGTGTTCACGTGTTCGTCGTTGAAGCGCTCGTACCGCGATATCCTGCGCGGCGGCGACAAGGACGTTTGCTTTGTGTACCTGAAGGGAACGTTCGAAGTGCTGCAGGAGCGTTTGCAAACGCGCACGGGCCATTTCTTCGATCCGTCGCTGCTGCAAAGCCAGCTCGACACGCTCGAAGAGCCGGGCGCCGATGAGGCGATCGTCGCGGAAATCACGCTCACGCCAGAGCAGATCGTCGATCAGGTGCTGGCGGAGATCAAAACGCGTTAGTCGCGCGTCACGATAAAAAAAGCCGTCCGGAGTTTATCCGGACGGCTTTTTTATTTTGAAGCGCGGCGAAAACGATCAGGCAATCCGCTTCGCCAGTTCGACCGCTTTACCCACATACGAAGCCGGCGTCATTTCGAGCAGCAGCTTCTTCGCTTCGTCGGGAATGGCGAGGCCGCCGATAAACGTCTGCAAGCCATCGCGCGTAATCCCCTTGCCGCGCGTCAGTTCCTTCAATTGCTCATACGGATTCTCGATGCCGTAACGGCGCATGACCGTCTGCACCGGCTCGGCCAGCACTTCCCAGCAGTTGTCGAGGTCTTCGTTCAGACGCGCCGCGTTCACTTCCAGCTTGTCGAGGCCGCGGATCAGCGAGTCGTACGACAGCAGCGAATAGCCGAACGCGACGCCGATATTGCGCAGCACCGTCGAATCGGTCAGGTCGCGCTGCCAGCGCGAGACGGGCAGCTTGTCGGCCAGATGGCGCAGCGTCGCGTTCGCGAGACCGAGATTGCCTTCCGAATTTTCGAAGTCGATCGGGTTGACCTTGTGCGGCATCGTCGACGAACCGATCTCGCCCGCCTTCGTGCGCTGCTTGAAATAACCGACCGAGATATAACCCCACACGTCGCGGTCGAGGTCGAGCAGGATCGTGTTTGCGCGCGAGATGGCGTCGAACAGTTCGGCCATGTAGTCGTGCGGCTCGATCTGGATCGTGTACGGATTGAACGTCAGCTTCAGCCGGTCTTCGACGACCGACTTCGAGAACGACTCCCAGTCGAATTCCGGATACGCCGACAAATGCGCGTTGAAATTGCCGACCGCGCCGTTCATCTTGCCCAAAAGCGGCACCGCTTCGATCCGCTCGATCGCGCGCGAGAGACGCGCCGCGACGTTCGCGATTTCCTTGCCGAGCGTCGTCGGGCTGGCGGGCTGGCCGTGCGTGCGCGAGAGCATCGGCTGCGCGGCGTGCGCATGCGCGAGCTTGATGAGCCGTTCCTGCACCGAACGCAGCGCCGGCAGGATCACGTGTTCGCGGGCGCCCGCGAGCATCATGCCGTGCGACGTGTTGTTGATGTCTTCCGAGGTGCAGGCGAAATGGATGAATTCGCTCGCGCGTTCGAGTTCCGGCTGACCCTTCACCGATTCCTTCAGCCAGTATTCGACCGCTTTCACGTCGTGATTCGTCACGCGCTCGATATCCTTGATGCGCGCGGCGTCGTGCGCGGTGAAGCGCTCCACGAGTTGCAGCAGGAATTGCTCGGACGCTTCGGAAAAGCGCGGCACTTCGGCGAAACCGGCGCGCGAAAGCGCGATCAGCCAGTGAATTTCGACCATCACACGATGACGCATGAAAGCGGCTTCGGAGAGCCAGTCGCGCAATGCTTCGGTTTTCGCGGCGTAGCGGCCGTCGAGCGGCGACAGCGCGGTCAGCGCGAAAAGGGTATCGGGACGGGTATCGGACATGGTGGCGGCCGCGGGCAGCGACTGAGAGAGACGAGGGGAACCACGGATTTTAACATCGGACGGCTTGCAACCCGGAACGGGCGGCGGCTTGAAATGCCTTTAAGCGCCTGGAAAGGCTGGAAAGAGCCGAAAGAGCCGAAAGAGCCGAAAGGCTCGAAAGACCCGAAAGACCCGAAAGAGCCGAAAACCCCTAATCGCCTCGAAGCGCGCGATCGAGCGCCTGCAACTGCGCCGGCGTACCGACGTTTTCCCAACGCCCTTCGTAGAGTTCGCCGCTCGCGCGGCCCGCCGCGATGGTTGCGCGATAGTAGGGCGTGAGCGCGCGGCAGGTGCCGGGCGGCACATCGCGGAACATCCGCGTGTCGTACAGCCCGATGTTGCCGAACGTGTAGCGCGGCGCGCCTTCGAGCGCGAGCAGGCCGCCGTTCAGCGCAAAGTCGCCGTCGGAATGGAAAGCAGGGTTCGGCACCATCACGAGATGCATGCCGGGCTCGGCATCGCGCGCGAGTTGCACGGCGCGCTCGCCGAGCGCGGCGTAATCGAATTCGCAGAACACGTCGCCGCTGACCGCCAGAAACACTTCGGGCTCGCCGCGCGTTTCGATAAGCGGCAACGCCTTCGCGATCCCGCCCGCCGTTTCCAGCGCCTCGGTTTCAGCGGAATAGTGCAGCCGCACGCCCCAGCGCGCGCCGTCGCCGAGCGCGCTTTCGAGTTGCGCGCCGAGCCACGCGTGATTAATCACGATATCGACGAAACCGGCCGCCGCGAGCCGCTCGATCTGCCACACGATCAACGGTTTTCCGGCTACTTCGAGCAGCGGTTTCGGGCAGGAATCGGTGAGCGGACGCATGCGTTCGCCGCGTCCGGCGGCGAAAATCATCGCCGTCGTCAGGTTAGAGCTCATGCGGCGCGCTTAGAACGTGTAGCCGACGTCGACCGCGCGGCCTTCGAGCGTGTCGAGCAGGCGCGCGAACGGCCGAAGCGGTCCGTAGCGCTCGGCCACCTTGCGCGCATAGCCGATAAAACGCGGCAGATCGGCGAGATATTGCGGCTTGCCGTCACGGTGATAAATGCGTGCGAACAGCCCGAGCACCTTGATATGGCGCTGCAATCCCATCCACTCGATTTGCCGGTAGAACTCGCCGAAATCGGGATCGACCGGCAGGCCCGCTTTTCTCGCGTGCTCCCAGTAGTACACGAAGCAGTCGAGCTGGAACTCCTCGTCCCAGCTGATGAAAGCGTCGCGCAGCAGCGAGGCGACGTCGTACGTGATCGGGCCGTATACCGCGTCCTGGAAGTCGAGCACGCCAGGATTCGGCTCCGCGATCATCAGATTGCGCGGCATGAAGTCGCGCAGCATGAACGTCTGCGGCTGATCGAGCGCGCTCTTCACGAGCGCGTCGAAGGTCTGGTCGAGGACGCGGCGCTCGGCGGCGTCGAGCGTGTGACCCAGATGCTTGCCGACGAACCACTCCGGCATCAGTTCCATTTCGCGGCGCAGGAACGCTTCGTCGAAGGGCGGCAGCACGCCTTCGCGCGCGCTGAGCTGGAAGCGGATCAGCGCGTCGAGCGCGGCGCGCATCAACGGCCGCGCGTTCTTTTCGTCCAGCACGGACAGATACGACGTCGTGCCGAGATCCGTTACGAGCATGAAGCCCGCGTCGAAATCGGCTTCGAGAATGCGCGGGACGTGCACGCCGGCCTCCGCGAGCAACTGCGCGACCTGCACGAATTCGCGGCATTTCTCGGGCGGCGGGGCGTCGACGGCGATCAGCGTGGCGCCGAAATCGGCGTTGCTCGACAAGCGGAAATAGCGCCGGAAACTGGCGTCGGTGGAAGCGGGCGCGAGGCTCGACACATCCAGCCGATACGAATCGGCGAGGGCATGGAGCCAGTCGTAAAGCTGTGTAAGGCGGGCGTCTGAGGGAATGTGCGTCATAAATTCGAAGGGCAAAACATCTTGCCATATAATACCCCACGACTTTTTTAAGCGATCCGTTATCGCTCAGGCGTCAAGGCCGCCTTCCGCCTGCCTCATCCATCGACCGGTGACATGACTTCTCCGCGGCCCGACCTTCGCGTCCGGCTGCGCGAGCGTGAGCGCGGGTGGGGATGCACCGCAACGGATGCAGAGCCGCAACGCCTCAAGGGAAACGAACGGGATCGAATCGGGATCGAATTGCCTCCATACATGCCGCCACGACAGTTCTTATCACCGGATCCTAAGCGCGCAACACGTGCCGCAAGCGCCGTTCGCACGAAGCGCGACGCGCAACCCCGCAGGCGGCGACTCGTCGCGGCGCTGCTCGCCATTCCGGGCCTCATGCCCGCGCTTTCGCACGCTCAGCTTTCCGGCGCCGCCGCCGATCCGCAGCCGCTCGACCAGCCCGGCCCGGCCCAGAGAGACACTGGTTTGCGGTTGGCACCTCAGATCGAGGAACGCACACTTAGCTCGGGTTCGCAGCCAGCCACCTTTGTTCTAGGCGATAAAACCACGGGGACGAGCGACCAGGACATGGCCGCGAAGGGCGCGGCGGAAATGCGCCGCTACACGTCGGTCGTGAAAGGCGACGCGCTGCATTACGATCTCGACACCGACAAAGCCGACGCCTACGGCAATGTCCGGATTCAAAGCAACGGCAATACGTTCATCGGTCCCGAAGCGCACTTGCGGGTCGAGGCGAACGAAGGCTACATGACGAACCCGAAGTACCACTTCAGCGCGACGGGCGGATCGGGCAGCGCGGAGCGGATCGACCTGATCGACAACGAGCGGACGCGCGTCGATCACGGCACCTACACGGCCTGCGAGTGCGAGACCGATCCGGCGTGGTACATCAAGGGTTCGTCGTTCGATTTCGACAGCGGCGCCGATGAAGGCGTTGCCCACAACGGCGTGCTGTTCTTCCAGGGCGTACCGGTATTCGCGAGCCCGTGGCTTTCGTTTCCGCTCACCGGCGAGCGTCGCAGCGGCTTCCTGCCGCCCACGGTGTCGCTCAGTTCGACCACCGGCTTCGAAGCGAGCATTCCGTATTACTTCAACATCGCGCCGAATCGCGATCTGACGGTGACGCCGCGCATCATGACGCAGCGCGGCGTGCAGTTGCAGTCCACGTTCCGTTATCTGTCGCCCACGTATTCCGGCACGATCACCGGCGAATTCCTGCCGCAGGATCAGAAAACGCATACGAACCGTTATGCGATCTACCTGCAGCACCAGCAGTACTTCGGCAACGGTTTCGCGGGCTACATCAACTACAACAAGGTCTCGGACAATCAATATCCGGAAGATCTCGCGTCGGCGTCGAACCAGTTCCTGAACGGTACGCAGTTGCTGTACCAGCAGGAAGTGGGGCTGACCTACAGCAATGGTCCGTGGTCCGTGCTCGCACGCGAGCAGCGCTGGCAGACGCTGCAGCCGTCGGTGCCGCCGTATGCACGCGAGCCGCAGTTGAACGTGCAGTACAACAAGTACAACGTCGGCGGTTTCGACTATGGCGCGGAAGCGGATTACACGCGCTTCACGATCACCGAGGACGGCGCGACCGACGGTCAGCGCGCGGTCTTCAATCCGTACCTTGCCTATAACATCAACGCGCCGGGTTACTTCGTCACGCCGAAGGTGCAGTGGCACTTCGCGTCCTATGACCTGTCGCACGTCGCGAGCAGCGCGCCCGCCGGTCAGCCGAAGAACTTCACCGAGTCCATCCCGACGCTGAGTTTCGACACCGGCCTCGTGTTCGACCGTTCGGTCAGGCTTTTCGGGCAGGATTACATCCAGACGCTGGAACCGCGCCTGTACTACGTGTACACGCCGTATCGCGACCAGAGTTTCGCCCCTATCTTCGATACGGCCGAATCCGACTTCGGCCTCGCGGAAATCTACACGCCAAACACGTTCGTCGGTAACGACCGTATTGCCGACGCGAACCGCCTCACGGTCGGTCTCACCACGCGCTTCATCAACCCGGCGACGGGCGACGAGCGCGCGCGTTTCGTGATCGCGCAGCAGTACTATTTCCAGAGCCAGCGCACCACGATTTCCGACACGCAATCGCTCGATCAGGCGAAGCACTCGGACCTCATCGCGGGCGCGGCGATCAAGCTGGGCGCTGGTTTCGCGTCGGAAACAGCGTTCCAATATAATGCCGATAACAACCAGCTCGTCCGGACAAGCGTCGGTTTTTCGTTCAGCCCGGAAACGCGCAAAGTGCTGAACATCGGCTACCGCTACACGCGGGCGAACGAAACCACGCTGTCCAACGAGCCGATCAACCAGATTCTGGTGTCGGCGCAATGGCCCATCACGCGACGCATTTATGGCGTGGGGCGCGTGAACTACGACCTGGCGAGCCATCGGCTCGTCGACGGTCTGGTCGGCTTCCAGTACGATGCCGACTGCTGGACATTCGGGTTCGGCATGCAGCGTTACGCGAACGGCGTGACCTCGACCGGCACCTCGAGTTCCGGCACGCGAGTGCTTGCCCAACTGACGTTCAAGGGCTTGTCGAATGTCGATAACGGTCTCGTCGCGGCATTCCGTTCCAGCGTCGCGGGTTACACGCCGCCGCCGGGGCCGACCCCGCCGCTTTCGCGCTTCGGCAATTACGAGTGAACGAAAAATGACCGCAGGACAAGGTTAGAGAATTGCAGCGAGAGTTTCAGCGGGTAACAACAAACAGCAGCGGAATGCACGCAAGCCGGCTGCGCTCGTATTTGATGGAGTATCTGTGGCAAACGTGAATATGTTTCGATGGACAACAGTCGCGGCGGGCGCATTCGCCGCGACGCTTTTTCTGAGTTCGCCCGCGGGCGCGCAGGCTTTGTCGAAAGGCCAGGTGCAGCTTGCGGATTCGGTCGTCGCGGTGGTGAACAGCGACGTCATCACGCGACGTGAACTGGAAGACCGCACGGGCCTCATCACGCGCCGCCTGAACCAGCAGAACGCGCCGCTGCCGCCCGCCGCGCAGCTGCAGCGTCAGGTGCTCGACCAGATGGTGCTCGAACGCATTCAGTTGCAAAAGGCGAAGGAAGACGGCATCACCGTCGACGATACCGCCGTCAACCGCACGCTCGAACGTCTCGCGCAGCAGAACCAGATGACGCTCGACGTCTACCGCGCGCGCATCGAGGCTCAGGGTGTGCCGTGGCCCATGTTTATCCGCGACGCGCGCACGGAACTCACGCTCTCGAAGCTGCGCGAGAAGGAAGTGGACAGCAAAGTGACGGTGTCGGACGGCGAAGTGGCGAACTACGTGGCGAGCCAGCGCGGGCCGAACGCCCGGCAGTCGAGCGACCTGCATCTGCAGCACATCATGTTCAAGGTGCCGGCCGGCGCGAGCCAGAACGACATCGCGGCGATCCAGACGAAGGCGGAAGCCGTGCTGAAGGACGCGCAAAGCGACACGGATTTCACGAAGCTCGCCAAGAACAACTCGCAGGATACCGACGCCGCGAAGGGCGGCGATCTGGGTTTTCGCACGCAGGCTTCGTTGCCGGCTTCCATCGTGACCGCGGCGGCAGCGCTGCGTCCGGGCGAAGTGAATCCGCAACTGATCCGCACGGACGGCGGTTTCGAGATCGTCCGGCTGGTCGAGCGGCGCGCGGGTCAGGGCACCGCGGCCGATGCGCCGAAGCTCGTGCAGACGCACGTGCGCCACATTCTCGTGCGCGTGTCGGACGGCACGTCGGAATCGGCGGCGCGTCAGAAGTTGCTTGAAATCAAGCGCGACGTGCTCGCAGGCGGCGACTTCGCGAACTTCGCGCGCACGTATTCGCAGGATGGATCGGCGTCGCAGGGCGGCGATCTTGGCTGGGTCAGCCCGGGAGAAACCGTGCCGGAATTCGAGCGCGCGATGAACAACCTGAAGGACGGCGATGTCAGCGACCCGGTGCGCAGCGAGTACGGTTATCACCTGATTCAGGTGCTTGGCCGGCGCGAAGCGGAAGGATCGGCTACGCAGCAGCTCGATACCGCGCGCCAGGCTATCGGCCAGCGGAAGGCGGAGCAGGCGTACTCCGACTGGCTGCGCGAATTGCGCGACACGGCCTACGTCCAGTACAAGGGCGTCGCGGCCCAGCAGGAGCAATAACGTGAACGCCGCGTCGGACGCGCGTCCGCTGTCGATCGCGATCACCACCGGCGAACCTGCCGGGGTCGGTCCCGAACTGACGGTGGCGGCGCTCCACGACGCGGCTTCGCGCTGGCCTTCGGTGCGCTTCACGGTGCTCGGCGATAACGCGCTCATCCACGAGCGCGCCGGTAGTCCGTTTCCGGACGCGCTGCCGGGCAATGTCGTGGTCGAGCATCACGCGCTTGCGGTGCCGTCGAAGGCGGGTACGCTCGATGCCGCGAACGGCCGCTACGTGCTCGCGCTGCTCGACGCGGCGATCGACGGTGCGGTGAGCGGACGTTTCGACGCCATCGTCACGGCGCCGCTGCAAAAGAGCACGATCAACGACGCCGGCGTGCCATTCACCGGTCACACCGAATATCTCGCCGATCGCACCGGCACTCCGCGCGTCGTGATGATGCTCGCGGGCACGGGCGACCGGCCGCTGCGCGTCGCGCTGGCCACCACGCATCTGCCGCTGAAGGACGTGCCGGCGGCGATCACGGTGGGCGGGATCGTCGAGACGTTGCGCATCATTCATCACGATCTGCGCGCGCATTTCGGTCTGCCGAATCCGCGAATTCTGGTTACCGGGCTCAATCCGCACGCGGGCGAAAACGGCTATCTGGGGCGCGAGGAAATCGACGTGATCGCGCCTGCGCTCGACGCGGCGCGCGCGCTGGGTATCGATGCGCGCGGTCCGTATCCGGCCGACACGCTGTTCCAGCCGCGTCATCTGAAAGACGCCGATTGCGTGCTCGCGATGTTCCACGACCAGGGACTGCCGGTGCTCAAGTTCGCGACGTTCGGCGCGGGCATCAACGTGACGCTCGGCCTGCCGATCATCCGCACGTCGGTCGATCACGGCACGGCGCTCGATCTCGCCGGCACGGGCCGCGCGGATTCCGGCAGCCTGATCGCGGCGATCGAGACAGCGGTTTCGATGGCGAGCCACCGGCGCGCGGGCTGAATACGGCGTTTGGGCTGATTCCGGCATTCGGGCTGATTCCGGTGTCCGGCTCATTTTTCACGTGTTTTCTAAGCGGTTCTTCTTCCGATGTCCATCAAGCACCAGGGCCATTTCGCGCGCAAGCGCTTCGGGCAAAACTTCCTCGTCGATCAAGGCGTGATCAACGCGATCGTCGATACGATCGCGCCAAAACGCGGCGAGCGGATGGTCGAGATTGGGCCGGGGCTCGCCGCGCTTACCGCGCCGCTGATCGAACGGCTCGCGACGCCCGAGTCGCCGCTGCACGCGGTCGAACTGGACCGCGATTTGATCGGTCGGCTGGAAAAGCGCTTCGGCGATCTGCTTGTGCTCCATTCCGGCGATGCGCTCGCGTTCGATTTCGACTCGCTCGCGGCGGACAGCGACAAGCCCTCGCTGCGGATCGTCGGCAATTTGCCGTACAACATTTCCAGCCCGCTGCTGTTTCACCTTACGGCGTTCGCGGAGAAGGTGATCGACCAGCATTTCATGCTTCAGGATGAAGTCGTGGACCGGATGATCGCGGAGCCGGGCAGCAAGGATTTCGGCCGGCTCACGGTGATGCTGCAGTACCGCTACGTGATCGACAAGATGATCGACGTGCCGCCGGAATCGTTCCAGCCGCCGCCGAAGGTGAATTCGGCCATCGTACGGATGATTCCGTTTGCGCCGCACGAGTTGCCTTCCGTCGACGAAAAAACGCTCGGTGAAGTGGTGCTCGCGGCGTTCTCGCAACGACGCAAGATGATGCGTAACACGCTTGGTGTGTATCGCGATCGCGTGGATTTCGATGCAATTGGGTTTGATCTGTCGCGGCGCGCGGAGGAGGTGCCGGTGGCGGAGTTTGTTAAGCTCGCGCAGGTGGTTGAGGGGGCGAAGGGCGTTTAGCGGGATGACGGTTTTGGTCTGAGTTGGGTTGGGTTGGCGTTCTGGTTGCCGCGCACAGCGGCGAGCTAATTAGACCACCATGAATGCAAGTTCCCAGAAAGCGCGAGGCAACAAAAGTAAAAGCACCGGCAAAGGAGGGTGTAATTAGTTTTGTGTAAACGGTCATTTGGCAGGAGACTGCCCGTAACAGGAGCGACGATGACCGTAGCCAAACGCAACAAACGTGCGAAACCCGATCCTGAACTCGTCAAGCTGGCGGACAGGTTGCTGGCGAATTACCAGAAACCCGAGGACCTGGTTGGCGAGAACGGCCTGCTCAAGCAGCTCACCAAGATGCTGGTTGAGCGGGCGCTGGAGACCGAGATGTCCGAGCATCTGGGGCACGGCAAGAGCGAGACCGTCACCAACGCCACGGGAAACACCCGTAACGGTCACAGCGCCAAGACGTTGCAGGGTGAGTTCGGCGAACTACCGCTCGATATCCCGCGTGATCGTCAAGGCGCGTTCGAGCCGAAGCTGGTAGAACGCCATCAGACCCGCTGGTCGGGCTTCGACGACAAGATCATCTCCCTGTACGCACGGGGCCTGAGCGTGCGTGAGATTCAGGGGCATCTGGAAGAGATGTACGGCACCGAAGTGTCGCCCACGCTGATCTCCGCGGTGACCGACGCGGTCAGCGAGGAGGTGAAGCTCTGGCAAGCTCGCCCACTCGACGCGCTGTACCCCATCATTTATCTCGACTGCATCCACGTCAAGGTGCGCGACAGCGGTGCGGTGCGGACTAAGGCGGTCTATCTGGCCATTGGTGTGAACATGGACGGCCACAAGGAAGTGCTGGGACTGTGGATCGCCCAGACCGAGGGGGCGAAGTTCTGGCTGCAGGTGGTCACCGAGTTAAAAACACGCGGCGTGCAGGACATTTTTATCGCCTGCGTCGATGGGCTCAAAGGCTTTCCCGAAGCCATTGAAGCGGTCTATCCGAAAGCAGCCGTGCAGCTTTGCATCGTGCACATGGTGCGCAACTGCCTGAACTTCGTGTCGTGGAAAGTGCAGCGCGAAGTTGCCGCCGATCTGAAGATGATCTACACATCAACGACAGTCGAACTGGCCATGCAAATGCTCGAAGCGTTCGAGGCCAAGTGGGACAAGGACTATCCGTCAATCGGGCAGAGTTGGCGGCGCAACTGGGCACGCGTCGTTCCATTCTTCGACTATCCGCCGGAAATCCGCAAAGTGATCTATACGACCAACGCCATTGAATCGATCAACATGAGCCTGCGCAAGGTGATCAAGACCCGCAGCTCGTTTCCGACCGACGACGCCGTGACCAAGCTGTTTTACCTGGCGCTGAACAACATCAGCAAGAACTGGACGATGCCAATCCGCGATTGGAAGGCAGCTTTGAACCGCTTTACTATCCAGTTCGAGGACAGGCTGATGCCCCGTTAAACCACAACCTGTTTACACAAAATTCGGGACACCCCCCGGCAAAGCCAAACCCGTCCGCCCCGGACCGGGGCATCGCTAATAGACGTACACGAAAATAAGTTTCCAGGAAGCGCTTAGCAACAAAACCAAAAGCGCCAGCAAAACCAAACCCGTCCGCTACAAGCGCCTCCCGGGCGCATTCACAAGCGCAATCCCCACAAGCACGAGCCCAGCAGCGACCATAAACCGCAGCGTGAAATGCTCCCCAAGCAGCAGCACGCCGAACGTGACGCCAAAGATCGGCGTCAAGAACGAGAACACCGAAAGCCGCGACGCCATATAGCGCGTCAACAGCCAGAACCACGTCAAATAGCTGACGAACGCCACGACCACCGCCTGATACGCAAGACACGCGAGCGCGAGCGGCGTGATCGCCTCGACATGCGTTTGCCCGAGCGCCGCCGCGAGCGCCAGCAACGCCACCGCCGACACCCCCAACTGATAGAACAGCGTTTTGCTCGCGTTCGTGTGCGAGAGCGACGAGCCGCGCACGACGACCGTCGTCGATGCCCACAAAAGTCCGCCGAGCACGCCGAGTGCATCGCCCGCGAGACCTTGCAGCGTCGATACGCCGTTGGGATTGCCGCGCAGGAAACCGTCGGCGAAGGCGAGCGCCATGCCGCCGAACGCGACCGCGATCCCCGTCCATTGCACGCGCCGCAGCCGCTCGCCCGCGACGAACCAGTGCAGTCCGAGCGCCGTGAAGCACGGCGCGGTGTAGAGAAACACGGCCATGCGCGAGGCCGATGTCATCGTCAATCCGACGAAGATGCAAACGAATTCGCCGCTGAACAGCAACCCGGCGAGCAGACCCGCGCCGAGCGTGCCGTCGCGTTTGAAGAGCGATTCGCCGCGCGATCGCGTCCATATCCAGACGAGCGCGCTCGCCACGACCGAGCGGATGCCGGCCTGGAGAATCGGGGGAAACGACGCGTTTGCGCCTTTGATCGCGACTTGCTGGAAACCCCAGGCGGCGCACAGGACGATCATCAGGACGACAGCGGTGCTGTCGGGCGCGCGGCGCAAGGTCAGGGCGGTTGTGCTCATCGGCTCATGCACTCGTCATGCACAATTTTGGAGCGATGATTTTGCCACCGAACGGCAGGCGGAAGAGAGGCGGAAGAGAGGCGGAAGAGAGGCAGGCGCGGAAAAGCGTGGCTTCTCAACGCCACGCGAAACCACGCTCATCACATCAGGAATGTTTCTCGATCAATTCGACCTTGTAGCCGTCCGGATCTTCGACGAACGCGATCACCGTCGTGCCGCCCTTCACCGGCCCCGCCTCGCGCGACACACGGCCGCCCGCCTCGCGAATCGCGTCGCACGCCTTCGCCGCGTCGTCCACTTCCAGCGCGATATGGCCGTAAGCCGTGCCGAGGTCGTACTTTTCGACGCCCCAGTTGTAGGTGAGTTCGAGCACGCTGTTTTCGCTCTCGTCGCCGTAACCGACGAACGCGAGCGTGTATTTGTACTCGGTGTTTTCGCTCTGACGCAGCACTTTCATGCCGAGAATGCGGGTGTAGAAATCGATGGAACGCTGCAAGTCGCCGACGCGCAGCATCGTGTGAAGAAGTCGCATGGTGGAGTTCCTGTGGGGAAGTTGGCCGGAGCTCTTGCGCGTCCGGACCGGTCTTGTAAATGGCGATCGAGAGCGAAATTGTACCGTCCGCCGCGCAGCTTCGCTGAACGCTCAGTCAGCACTCAGTCAGCGCTCAGAGCGCCGGCAGCAACTCGGGCGGATGATTTTTCAGCGTATGTCGCGCTTCGCGGAATTCCGGGAAGATCGACTCGACCGTTTCCCAGAATCGCGGGCTGTGGTTCATCTCACGCAGGTGCGCGAGTTCGTGCGCGACGACGTAATCGATGATCGAAACAGGGAAGTGGATCAGCCGCCAGTTCAGACGAATCTTGCCGTCGCTGGAACAACTGCCCCAGCGCGTCGCCGCCGATGACAGCGCGTACGCCCGGAACTGCACGCCGAGTTTCGGCGCGTAGACCGCGAGCCGTTCGCCGAAAATCCGCTTCGCCTCGGTTTGCAGCCAGCTTTGCACACGGTCCTTGATCTGCTGCGGATCGGCAAGCGCGGGCAGCGCGAGCGAGAGCACGTTCGCGTCGGCATCGAAGTGCAGCGTGTTCAACGTCGAGCCGAGCGACACGCGAATCATCCGGCCGAGATACGGCAATTCCGCGCCGTCTTTCCAGTCGATCCGCGGCAGCGCGCGCTGTTCGACACGCGTTTGCCACTCGGTCAGCTTCTTGAAAATCCAGTTCTGCTTTTCAGCAATCGCACTTTCGATATCGGCCAGCGTGACCCAGCGCGGCGCGGTAATCGCGAGCCCGGTACCGTCGATACTGAAACCGATCGTGCGCCGCGACGAACGCTTCAGCCGATATTCGAGCGTCTGCTGTCCAAGCTTGACCCGACGCAAACGCGCGCCTTCGGGCGGTTGCAGCGAAGGCGGCGGCGCGATACTGGGTTGAAGCGGCGCGATATCGCCGCGCAACGGCGCGGGCGTCACGGCAGGAGACGCGGACGGCGCGGCGGAAGGCACGGACGACGCCGTTGGCTCGGCGAACGGCAGGTCGAGTTGCGGATGGTCGAGCGCGACGGCGGGGCGCTGTCGCGAAGGGGGCTTCTGCATCGGCTCAGCTTGGCGCACACGGCGCAGGAATGACGAGAAGAACGAAAAAGGCAATGCGCGGCTCGCGTGGGTTCGGCTGGATCAGCGGCCTGCGGCGGCGCGCTTGACCTCTGCCGCGCCGGCATTCGCCGAGTCGTACGAACCGGGATCGATACGACGCATTTCCGCTTCGATCCAGTTCTCCACGCGCGTATTCACTTCTTCCGGCGTGAGACCTGTCGTGTCGATCGGTTGTCCGATGGACAACGTGACTATACCCGCATATTTGAGAAAGGAATTTCGCGGCCAGGCGTGCCCGGCATTGTGCGCGATCGGCACGACCGGCGCGCCCGTATCGACCGCGAAGCGCGCGCCGCCCGTCTTGTACTTGCCCTGACGGCCGACCGGCGTGCGCGTGCCTTCCGGAAACATGATGACCCACGCGCCTTCGTCCATGCGCGCGCGGCCCTGGCGCGCCACCGAGGCGAACGCGTCCTTGCCCTGCTTGCGATCGATGTGAACCATTTTCAGCAAGCCGAGCGCCCAGCCGAAGAACGGCACGTAGAGCAATTCGCGCTTGAAGACGTAGCAAAGCGGACGCGGCATCAGCGCGGGAAACGCAATCGTCTCCCACGCGGACTGATGTTTGGAGAGCAGCACGGCTGGCCCTTGCGGCAGATTCTCGTACCCTTCAATCCGATAGCGGATACCGACCAGATAGCGCATCACGACGATGCTCGACTTGCACCATCCGGCTGCCATCCAGTAACGCTTTTCGGCGCGCATGAACGGGAACGCGATGAAGCATGCGATCGCGTAGGGCACCGTGTACACGGCGAAGTAGATCTGCAACAACAAGGAACGAATGAAGCGCATGGACGTGACGAGTAAAAAAGGCGTCACGAGGACGCCGGGAATGCCGCGACGCGTGAAGAACGCGTCAGTCGTGTCCGACGGACAGGAAATCGAGCGCGAAGGTGCGCAAGTCGCGATGCACTTGCGTACCCGGCGGCAGATCGCCCGCGGCAAGCGTCTTTTCACCCTTGCCGGTCAAAACGAGATGCGTCGGAAAGCCGAGCGCCGCGCCCGCTTGCAGATCGCGCAGCGAATCGCCCACGACCGGCGTGTCTTCCGACTCGATTTCAAAACGGTCGATGATCTGCTGCATCATGCCGGGCTTCGGCTTTCTGCAATCGCATTGATCTTCGGAGGTATGCGGGCAGAAAAAGATCGCGTCGATCCGTCCGCCCACCGACGCCGCCGCGCGATTCATCTTCTGATGCATCGCGTTGAGCGCGGCCATGTCGAACAATCCGCGGCCGATGCCCGACTGGTTCGACGCAATCGCCACGCGATACCCCGCCTGATTGAGCCGCGCGATCGCCTCCAGACTGCCGGGAATCGCGACCCATTCGTCGGGCGACTTGATGAAGGCGTCGGAATCGACGTTGATCACACCGTCGCGGTCGAGAATCACGAGTTTTCGGTTTGCGGTCGTGGGCATGGCGCGGCGTCCGGGCGTCTTGGTCGGGTGATGGCTCAAGCAGCGAGCTTCGAAATATCCGCGACGCAGTTCATCTGCTGATGCAGTGCGCCGAGCAACGCGAGACGGTTTGCCCGCAACGCCGGATCTTCCGCGTTCACCATGACATCGTTGAAGAACGTGTCCACTGCGTCGCGCAACGCGGCGAGCGCCGAGAGCGCTTCCGTGTAGTTGCGCTCGGCCAGTTGCCCCTGAACGCGCGGCGCAACGTGTTCGAGTTGATCGTAAAGCGCTTTTTCAGCCGCTTCGACGAGCAACGCCGGGTTCACGGTCGCGGAAACCGGGTCCGCCGACTTCTTCAGAATATTCGAGATACGCTTGTTCGCCGCCGCGAGCGATGCCGCTTCCGGTAGCGCCGCGAATTCGCGCACGGCGTCGAGACGCAGCACGATATCGTCGATACGCGTGGGATTCAGACTCAGCACCGCGTCGATTTCGCCCGCGTTGAAACCGCGTTCGCGCAACACGCCGCGCAACCGGTCGATCACGAACGCGTACAGCGGTTCAATGGAATCGGCCACTTGCGGCATGTCGGCGAACTGCTTTTGCGCGAGCGTCAGCAGCGTGCGCAGGTCGATCGCGAGGCGCTTTTCCAGCAGGATCCGCAGCACGCCGAGCGCATGACGGCGCAGCGCGAACGGATCGCGTTCGCCGGTAGGCTGCAGGCCGATGCCCCAGATTCCGACCAGCGTTTCGAGCTTGTCGGCGAGCGCGACCGCGCAGCCGACGCCGGTGGACGGCGTTTCGTCGCCCGAAAAACGCGGCTGGTAGTGTTCCGAGCACGCGAGCGCGACTTCGTCCGGCTCGCCGTCGTGACGCGCGTAGTACGTGCCCATCGTGCCTTGCAACTCGGGAAACTCGCCGACCATGTCGGTCAAGAGATCGGCCTTCGCGAGCAACGCGGCGCGGCGGGTCAGCGCGGCATCCACGCCGACCAGCGGCGCGATCTCGCCCGCGAGCGCTTCGAGGCGCTGCACGCGCTGCAATTGCGAGCCGAGCTTGTTGTGATACACGACGTTCGCGAGCAGCGGCACGCGATCCGCGAGACGCTTTTTCTTGTCCTGCTCGAAGAAGAACTTCGCGTCGGCGAGACGCGGGCGCACGACGCGCTCGTTACCTTCCACGATATCGCCCGGCGTTTCGGTGTCGATATTCGACACGATCAGGAAGCGCGAACGCAGCCGGCCTTCGGCATCGGTGAGCGCGAAGTACTTCTGGTTCGTCTGCATCGTGAGGATCAGGCATTCCTGCGGAACTTGCAGGAAGGCTTCGTCGAAGTAGCACTGATACACGACCGGCCACTCGACCAGCGCGTTCACTTCGTCGAGCAGCGCTTCCGGCATCACCACGCGATCTTCGCCCGCGAACGCCTGCAACTGCGTGCGGATGGACTCGCGGCGATCGTCGAAATTCGCGACGACGCGGGCCTTCGTGCGCAGCGTCTCGGCGTAGTCGTCGGCGTGCTGGATCGCGACCAGCCCTTCGGACATGAAGCGATGACCGAGCGTGGTGTCGCCCGAATCAATTCCGAGCACCGAGACCGGCACGATCTCACGGCCGTGCAGCGCGATCAGCCGATGCACCGGACGCACGAACTGGACGCTCGTGCCGTCGGGACGCTGATACGTCATCACCTTCGGGATCGGCAATTTGGCGAGCGTTTCGGCAAGCGCCGTCTGCAAGCCTTCGGCGAGCGTCGCGCCCGGCGCGGCGTAGCGCAGGAAGAACGCTTCGGCCTTGCCGTCCTGCGCGCGTTCGAGCTGGCTGACCGGAAAATCGGGAAAGCCGAGCGCGGCGAGTTTCTTCGCGAGCGGCGCGGTCGGCTCGCCGTTCGCGTCGAGCGCGACGGTCACCGGCAACACCTTTTCACGCACCTGCTTTTCGGGCGCGACACTGCGCACATTTTTGATAAGCACGGCGAGGCGGCGCGGCGTCGCGTATTTTTCGAAACTCGGCTCACCGTCGATCAAATCGCGCGCGACGAGACGCTGCACGATCCCTTCGGCAAACGCGACGCCCAGGCGCGCCAGCGCTTTCGGCGGCAATTCTTCGGTGAGCAGCTCGACCAGGAGCGATGCTTGAGTGGCTTCAGTCATTGTTCTTTCGTGTCTCGTCAATGCGCGTCATTCGGCGTCGATCTTGCGCTCGATCTTCAGCGCGGGCGCCCAGGCGGGCTTCGCGACGTCTTCGGCATCGGTGGTGAGTTCGGCTGCGGCGCGCACGGGATTGGCGAGCATCGGAAAACCGAGCGCCTCGCGCGAGTCGTAGTAGGAGCGCGCGACCAGACGCGAAAGATCGCGGATCCGGCCGATATACGACGCGCGTTCCGTCACGGAAATCGCGCCGCGCGCGTCGAGCAGATTGAACGTGTGACCGGCTTTCAGCACGAGTTCGTAAGCCGGCAGCGCAAGCTGCGCCTCGATCATCCGTTTCGCTTCGGCTTCGTAGCTATTGAAGAAGCCGAACAGCAAATCGACGTTCGCGTGCTCGAAGTTATAGGTGGATTGCTCGACTTCGTTCTGGTGATAGACGTCGCCATAGGTCAGGCGGCGCATTTCCGGGCCGTTCGGGCCGGTTTCTTCCCACTCGGTCCAGACGAGGTCGTAGACGTTTTCGACCTTTTGCAGATACATCGCCAAACGTTCGAGGCCGTAGGTGATTTCGCCGAGCACCGGCTTGCAGTCGATCCCGCCGACCTGCTGGAAATACGTGAACTGGGTCACTTCCATGCCGTTCAGCCACACTTCCCAGCCGAGACCCCACGCGCCGAGCGTCGGATTTTCCCAGTCATCTTCGACAAAGCGCACGTCGTTTTGCTTCAGGTCGAAACCGAGCGCTTCCAGCGAGCCGAGATACAAATCGAGAATGTTCTCCGGCGCGGGTTTCAGCACGACCTGATACTGGTAGTAATGCTGCAGGCGGTTCGGGTTGTCGCCGTAACGGCCGTCTTTCGGACGCCGCGACGGCTGAACATACGCCGCGCGCCACGGTTCCGGCCCGAGCGCGCGCAGGAACGTGTGGACGTGCGAAGTGCCCGCGCCGACTTCCATATCGATAGGCTGCAGAAGCGCGCAACCCTTGTTGTCCCAATAGGATTGCAGCGTCAGGATGATTTGCTGAAAAGTGAGCATGGATTGCCTTCAAGGCGGACAGGACGCGGCAGGCGCCGGGCGCGCAAAGGCGTTCCGGGAACCTGGCCGTGCGGCCGGTCAAAGTGCTAAAACGTTGAATTTTAGCGGGAATGAGGGTCTTGTGCGACTTTAGCGGATGCCGCGCGCCGCAAACGCGCGGCGCGGGCGCTCCGGGCCGCCTTATCGCGAGTTTCGGCGTGACGGCGCGAACGCCGCGCCGAACGCGAGGAACAGCAGCGACACCACGATCACCACGATGTTGCCGCTCGTGACATAAGGCGTGCGCCCGGACGTGCCCTGCACGGTGGCGTCGAGCGAACCGGTGGTGAAGGTCGGCAGCCGTCCGGTCACCTCGCCGTTCGCCGCGATCACCGCCGTGATGCCGGTGTTGGTCGCGCGCAGCATCGGCCGGCCGGTTTCGATGGAACGCATGCGCGCCATCTGCAGATGCTGGTCGAGCGCGATGGTGTTGCCGAACCACGCGAGGTTCGTCGAATTGACGAGAATGCCGGCGGGCGTTTCCTGCTCGCGGATCGTTCGGGCGATTTCCTCGCCGAAAATGTCCTCGTAGCAGACGTCGACGGCGATCGGCTGGTTGCGCACAAAAAATGCCTTTTGCACCGGCGCGCCGCGCGCCAGATCGCCGAGCGGGATGCCCATCAGGTTCACAAACCAGTGAAAGCCGAGCGGCACGAATTCGCCGAACGGCACGAGATGATGCTTGTCGTAGCGGTAGACGTCGTGCGCATGCGGCGTGATGCCGAACAGGCTGTTGGTGAAATCGGTCGCGCGGCCTTCCGGCGTCACGGTCACGCCGATGGCGCCGAACAGGATCGACGAGTTCGTGGTGTCGGCGAAGGTGCGGACGGCGAGCGCGAAGTCCTCGGGCACACGCACGGCCAGCACCGGCAACGCGGTTTCCGGCGTGACGATCAGATCGGCCGGCTTTTCCGTGATGAGCCGCTGGTAAAGCGCGAGCGACGCATCCACGCCTTCCTGCTCGAACTTCATCTCCTGCTTCACGTTGCCCTGCAAGAGCCGCACGGTGAGCGGCGAATTGGCGGGCGTCGTCCACTGGACGAGCGACAGCAGCATGCCGGCGGCGAGCGCGGCGACGGCGACGAGCGCGGGCATCCACGCAGCGCCGCGTTGCACGGGGAGCCCCGGCACCCGATACAGCGCCTGCACGACGAGCGCCGCGACGAGCGCAAGCACGAAACCAACGCCGTAGACGCCTGCGATCGGCGCGAAACCGGCGAGGGGACCGTCGACTTGCGCATAGCCGCTCGCGAGCCACGGGAATCCGGTAAATACAAGACCGCGCAGCCATTCGCCGAGCGCCCAGGCGCTGGCGAACACGAACGCGCCGTGCCAGGTCGGCACGTAACGCGGTTCGTCGGCGGTCTCGGAGGTGTCGTCAAAGCGCGCGCGCCCCGCGAGCAGCGACCACGCCACGCACGACAACGCCGGATACACCGCCAAATAGAGCGAAAACAGCACGACGGCGGCGGCCGCGAGCGGCGCGGCCATGCCGCCGTAGAAGTGCATGCTCACGTAGAGCCACCACACGCCCGACGCGAAATTGCCGATCCCGAACGCCCAGCCCGTCAACGCCGCGCGCTTCCAGTTGTCCGTGCGCGAAAGCCACGCGAAAAAGCCCGCGAAAATGACGAGTTCGAGCCAGCCGCCGTGCGGCGTCGGCGCGAACGAAAGCGTGTTGGCCGCGCCGAGCAATGTGGCGACGGCGTAATGCCAGAGCGGTAATGCGCGTTTATTGCCCGAAGCGGCGGGCCGCGTCGAACGGGGAATAAGTCGAAAACGTGAGTCGGCCATTGATTACAGGGTCGGCAAAGCAGAGGCGGAAGCGAAATGCGAACGACGCGGCGGGCGCGTCTCGATGCGGAGGCGGCGCGTTAGCCGCGGTCGTCTTCGTCGCCTGGATGGCGGTCGCGAGCGTTCAGATTCGGCACGCGCCGCACCAGAAGCACGTGCACCTGGCGGGCGTCGCCGCGCAGGATTTCGAATACGAAGTCGTCGATACGCACTTTTTCGCCGCGATGCGGCACGCGCCCGAAGCGATGCGTGACGAGGCCGCCGATGGTGTCCACTTCTTCGTCGGAAAATTCGGAACCGAACTGCTCGTTGAACTGCTCGATGCCGGTCAGCGCGCGCACGCGGAACTTGCCGTCCGGCGACGCGAGAATATTGCCCGCTTCCTCGTCGAAGTCGTATTCGTCCTCGATATCGCCGACGATCTGCTCCAGCACGTCCTCGATGGTGATAAGACCCGCGACGCCGCCGTATTCGTCCACCACGATGGCGATGTGATTGCGGTTCACGCGGAAGTCGTGCAGCAGCACGTTCAGGCGCTTCGATTCCGGGATGAACACGGCGGGGCGCAGCATGCCGCGCACATCGAATTCTTCTTCGGCGTAATAGCGCAGCAAGTCTTTCGCGAGCAGCACGCCGATGATGTTGTCGCGGTTGCCTTCGTACACCGGATAGCGCGAGTGCGCCTTTTCCAGCGCATAGGGCATGAATTCGTCAGGTGTTTCGGAAATGTTGATCGCGTCCATCTGGGCGCGCGGAATCATGATGTCGCGGGCGCACAGATCGGAAACCTGGAAGACGCCTTCGATCATCGAAAGCGAATCGGCGTCGAGCAGATTGCGTTCGTGGGCGTCTTGCAGCACTTCGAGAAGTTCGTCGCGCGATTCGGGCTCGTGCGAGATGAAATCGGTCAGACGCTCGAGCAGCGAGCGCTTTTCTTGCGGTTTGTCGGTCTGTCTTCGACTGGGATAAGCGTCGTTCATAGTGAGGCGTCCGGATGTTTCCGGGCGCGAAATAACGGAAAGTTAAGCATACACGAAGGGCATTGCACGCCGATGAACGCGACGCGCAGGGATTTGCTGCTCATCGTAACTGATAAATATCCACGCGGCATGCGCTGGCGCAGCGTTGGCCGAACGGCCTACTGGCCGGATTCCGGCGGGGAAAACGTCACTCACCGGACTGGCAGCGGCGCAACAGCGCTTCGAGCGCGCGATCGGGCATGCCGCTCTCGCGCAACGCTTCGACCGTGCGGCTGACGTATTCAAGCGTCGATCCGTAGCGGCCGCTTGCGCAGCCGAAGACGGTGCGCAACACGGGGTCGGTGAGCTTGCCGGTGTAACTGGCGACGTCGCGCCGCATGACGAACGCGAGCGCCTCGACGCGCCGGCCGTCGGCGAGCGTGCAGGGAAGCCAGGCCGGACGATACGAGCCCATCGCCATTTCACGCCGCCACAGTACGTCGAGATGCGCGAGCGCGCCGTCGCCCGCGATCCGGAACGCGACGCCGGTGCAGGAACCGCCGCGATCGAGCGCAAGCACGAGGCCCGGCTGCTCGGGCGTGCCGCGATTCACACGCGACCACAGATAAAGCCCGCGATGATAACCATGGACCTTGCTGCGCACGGCTTCCTCGGCGGTGAGGCCCGGATTCCAGATCAGCGACCCATAGCCGAAGAGCCAAAGATCCGATTTGCCGTCCCAGCGCTTGAGCGTCGCGTCTCGCGAGGCGGCGAGTTCTTCGTCGGTGAGCAGACGCGATTCGCCGAGTATCGGCGGATACGGGCAGACAGGCGGCGGAGGCGGCGTGGCGTCGTTCAAGGCGGTCAGGCGAGCGGAAGATAAGGGTCCGTGAAGCCGAGCGATTGCAGAATTTCGGTCTCGATCGACTCCATTTCTTCCGCTTCGTCGTCGTCTTCGTGATCGTAACCCTGAGCATGCAGCGTGCCGTGCACGAGCAGATGCGCGTAGTGCGCGGCGAGCGGCTTGCCCTGTTCGGCGGCTTCGCGTTCCACCACCGGACAGCACAGAATCAGGTCGCCCGCGACCGGATCGTCTTCCGATTCGGCGTAGGCGAACGTCAGCACGTTGGTGGCGTAATCCTTCTGCCGATACGTGCGGTTCAGCGTCCGCCCCTCGTCTTCATCGACGAAACGCACGGTCAACTCGGCGTCCGCGAAAAGCGACGCCTTGATCCAGCGCGCGACGGTCGCGCGCGGCAGGAGCGCCTTGTGGGCCGGGAAGGCTTTTGCAGCGGGAAACTGCAAGGCGAGCGCGAGCTTCATGCCGGACGGGACGCCTGCTGCGTGGCTTTCAGCGCCTCGGCGGCCGCCGCGTCTTTTTGCGACTGCGCGTCGTAGGCCTCGACGATACGCGCCACCAGCGGATGCCGCACCACGTCCACCGACGTGAAATGCGTCAGCGCGATCCCGCGCACATCCGACAACACATGCTGCGCCTCGATCAACCCGCTCTTGTGGCCGCGCGGCAGATCGACCTGCGTGGTGTCGCCGGTCACGACCGCTTTCGAGCCGAAGCCGATCCGCGTGAGGAACATCTTCATCTGCTCGGGCGTGGTGTTCTGCGCTTCGTCGAGGATGATGAACGCGTGGTTCAGCGTCCGGCCGCGCATATATGCGAGCGGCGCGATTTCGATCATCTGGCGCTCGAACATCTTCGCGGTCTTGTCGAAGCCGAGCAGATCGTAGAGCGCGTCGTAGAGCGGGCGCAGATACGGATCCACCTTTTGCGCGAGATCGCCGGGCAGGAAACCGAGCCGTTCGCCCGCTTCCACGGCCGGGCGCGTCAGCACGATGCGCTTCACCTGATCGCGCTCCAGCGCGTCCACCGCGCATGCGACGGCCAGATACGTCTTGCCCGTGCCCGCCGGCCCGATGCCGAACGTCACGTCGTGCGCGATGATCTGCTTCAGATACTCGCGCTGCGCGGGCGTGCGGCCGCGCAGATCGGCGCGGCGCGTGTAGAGCTTCGGACCCGGATCTTCGGTTTCGTCGAGGTCGATCGTCGCGCTCGGCTCGTCGAACGGATGGTCGGGATCGCCGCGAAAACGGGGATCGATGGGCGTTTCGCCTTCGCCGTTCGCGGGCTTAGCGCGCCGCGCCCGGTGCCGCGCTTCGACCAGCGCGAGCTGGATATCGTCGATGGAAATGGGCTCGCGTGCGCGGGTATAAAAATTTTCGAGCGCCGCGAGCGCCACTTTCGCGCCGCGTCCGCGGATCGTGATCTTGTGGCCGCGACGCGTGAGCGTGACGTCGAGCGCCTGCTCGATTTGCCGCAGATTCTCGTCGAGCGGTCCGCAGAGGTTGGCGAGCCGCGCGTTGTCGTCGTGCGGAGCGGTGAATTCCATGTGCTGCTGAGCGGTCTTCAAGGCGAAAGTGTCTGTCCAGTCAGAGTGAGGCTTAATGAGTGGTAGCGGGCGTCAGGATCAGTTCGCCGCGCAGCGAGTGCGGATACGCGACATTGATCTCGACATCCACCATCTGCCCGATCAGCCGTGCATGCGACGAAACGGGCGCCGGGAAATTCACCACGCGGTTGTTTTCCGTGCGGCCCGCGAGTTCGGTCGGGTCCTTGCGCGACGGGCCTTCCACGAGAATACGCTGGACCGAGCCGAGCATGGAATTGCTGATTTTCGCGACGTTCGCCTCGATGGTCGCCTGCAGATGCTGCAGGCGCTTCAACTTGACCTCGCGCGGCGTGTCGTCGTGCAGGTTCGCGGCGGGCGTGCCGGGACGCGGACTGTAGATGAACGAGAAACTCGTGTCGTAGCTCATTTCTTCCACGAGCGTCATCATCTTCGCGAAATCTTCCTCGGTTTCGCCCGGAAAGCCGACGATCATGTCCGTCGAAAGCGACAAATCCGGACGGATCGCGCGCAACTTGCGGATCACCGATTTATATTCGAGCACGGTATAGCCGCGCTTCATCGCCATCAGAATGCGGTCCGAGCCGTGTTGCACCGGCAGATGCAGGTGCGAGACGAGCTTCGGCACCTTAGCGTAAGTGTCGATCAGCCGCTGCGTGAATTCCTTCGGATGCGACGTCGTGTAACGAATCCGCTCGATTCCGGGCACGTCCGCCACGTATTCGATCAGCGTCGCGAAATCGGCGATATCGGTCGCGCCGAGCGTGACCGGCGCGCGATACGCGTTCACATTCTGGCCGAGCAGCGTCACTTCGCGCACGCCCTGGTCGGCGAGACCGGCGATTTCGGTGAGCACATCGTCGAGCGGGCGCGACACTTCCTCGCCGCGCGTGTAGGGCACGACGCAATAGCTGCAGTACTTGCTGCAGCCTTCCATGATCGACACGAACGCGCTCGGGCCGTCCACGCGCGCGGGCGGCAGGTGGTCGAACTTTTCGATTTCGGGGAACGAGATGTCGACTTGCGCGCGGCCGCTGGAGCGGCGCTTGTCGATCATCTCGGGCAGGCGATGCAGCGTTTGCGGGCCGAACACGAGGTCGACATAAGGCGCGCGCGACACGATGGCCGCGCCTTCCTGGCTCGCCACGCAGCCGCCGACGCCGATAATCAGGTTCGGATTCGCTTCCTTCAACTCGCGCACGCGGCCGAGGTCCGAAAACACCTTTTCCTGCGCTTTTTCGCGCACCGAACAGGTATTGAAGAGGATCACGTCCGCGTCTTCGGGCGTGTCGGTTTTCACGAGGCCTTCCGCTGCACCGAGTACGTCGACCATTTTGTCGGAGTCGTACTCGTTCATCTGGCAGCCAAAGGTCTTTACATAAACTTTCTTGGTCATGGATTTCGCCGGTCGCAGTGATTAACCTGGGGGCGCGGTCTGGTTTAAAACTGGGTGAAAAGGAGCGCTTTTCGATTTAATTCCGCATGGATTCGCTTGAATCCATTGGGGATTTTTCGTTTGCGTTTTGGTCTGTGTGAGCCAGATATTATAGCGCCGGCTCGGCTTTCTTGATGCGGCGGCCCGGTGAGCCGCTGGCGTCGAGCGCTTATCATGTCGGCTCTACGTCATTCTGCCGATCATGATCGACCATCTCATTTGCGATTGCGACGGCGTGCTCGTCGATAGCGAAATCATCGCCGACGCCGTCCTGCTCGACACGCTGACCGAAGCTTTTCCCCGCATCGACTTCAAATCGACCGTCAAGACGGCGTTCGGCCAGCAAACCTCGCGCTTTCTCGCCAATCTCGAAACGCGCTTCGACATTACGCTGCCCGCCGATTTCGTCGACCAGATCGAGGCGCGCGTGAGCGTGGAACTGGCGAAATCGGTCGGTCCGATTGCGGGCGTGCGCGACGCGCTCAAGCGCCAGCCGCTGCCTGCCGCCGTGGTGTCGAATAGCCGGATGGAGCGCGTGCGCTCGTCGGTGCGTCGCGCGGGGCTCGTCGAAGTGTTCGGCGAGCGCGTGTTCAGCGCGGATCAGGTCGCGCGACCGAAGCCCTTTCCCGATGTTTATTTGTTGGCCGCGAAGACGCTCGGCGTCGAACCTGCGCGCTGCCTCGTCGTGGAGGACAGCGTGGCGGGCCTCACGGCGGCGCGGGCGGCGGGCATGATGACCATCGCGTTCGTCGGCGCGAGCCATATTCCGGCGGGTTACGCCGAGGTGCTGCGCGAGACGGGGATCACGCGAATCATGGAGCACATGGACGAATTGCCCGCGCTCGTCGAGGCGGGCATGAGCGGCGAATTCGGCGACGTGCGCTCGTAGAGGGAATGTCTAGCGAGCCGGCCGGCCGGCTTCCTCGCGCGGTGTATCGGCGGGGACGTGCCAGCGCGGCGGCGATTCCGCGCTCACCGTCACGCGAAACGCGCGCGCTTCGGTGTCGCCGGGATTGCGCAGGGTATGAGGCTGATCGGCATCGAAGACGATCGCGTCGCCAGTCGCGAGCAACTGTTTGTGGTCGTGCACGCGCACTTCCAGCGTGCCTTCGCTCACCACGAGATTCACCGACGTGCCGGGCGCGCGCGTCTCGCCGCTTTCCGTGTGCAGCGGCGCAATCCGCAATTCGTGAAATTCCGCCGCGCCGGTGGCGGCCTGCGGATAGAGCGGCCGCGACGAAAACCGGCCGTTCGAACTGACGAGGCGCGTGGACTGATCGGCGGGAAGGTGCTCGATGCCGTTTGTCGCGTGCTGGCGCAGAAACGCCGATACCGATACTTTCAGCGCGGCGGCGATCTTGCAGAGTACTTTGATCGACGGGACGCTGCGCGCGGATTCGATCTGCGCGAGCATCGCCCGCGAAACGCCGGACGCGCGGGCGAGAGCGTCGAGCGAGAGTTGACGCTCCGAGCGCAAGCGCGCCAGATTCACGCCGACGAGATGTTCCAACGCGTCGTTTCCGGCCGCCACGGCTTTGGGCCGCACGAGCGCCGGCGTCTCCGGTTGCGCTTCGATTCGCGTGAAATCGTCGGCGATGCGCGGCTCGTCTTCCTCGCGCGGGTGTTCGAACGGCGAAAGCGCGTGCGCTTCCAGAGCGGTTGAAACCATGCTTGTCTCCTTTCGAAGGAACCCGGCGACGCACGCCGGGTTTCGGGTCAGGGCAAGATAGCATCGGGCCGAAAGCGTTCAAACCAAGTTATCGTCACACCGTTATGAAGCGCCTATCTCTGAGCAAAGCGTCCGAAGCGGATGCAGCGGCGGCGTTTCGGATGCCGGGTTGAAACCACGCCCAATCTGCAAACCGACGCGCCGCGCATCTCAAGCATCCGCCCACGCCTTCGCCGCGTTGACCGCGCGATGCCAGCCGGCGAGGCTTGCGTCGATTTCCTGCTGCGACATGGCGGGCGTGAAGCGGCGGTCGAGTTTCCACTGCTGCTTGAGTTCGTCGATGTCCTTCCAATAGCCGACCGCGAGGCCCGCCAGATAAGCCGCGCCGAGCGCCGTGGTCTCGGCGACCTGCGGCCGCACCGCGTCGACGCCGAGAATATCCGCCTGAAACTGCATCAGCAGATTGTTCGCGCACGCGCCGCCGTCCACGCGCAATTCCGCGATCCGTATGCCCGAATCCGCTTCCATTGCCTTCAGCACATCGACCGATTGATAGGCGATCGAGTCGAGCGCCGCCCGCGCGATGTGCGCGGAAGTCGTGCCGCGCGTCACGCCGAAGAGCGTCCCGCGCGCCCGCGCGTTCCAGTGCGGCGCGCCGAGTCCGGCGAACGCTGGCACGAGATACACGCCGTCGCAATGCGGCGCACCGCGCGCGAGCGTTTCGATCTCGCTTGCGCTCTTGATGAGTCCCAGGCCGTCGCGGAGCCATTGCACCACCGCGCCCGCGATGAAAATGCTGCCTTCCAGCGCGTAATTGATCTCGTCGCCGATTTGCCACGCAATGGTCGTGACCAGGTTGTTGCGCGATTCGATCGGCTTGTCGCCCGTGTTCATCACGAGGAAGCAACCTGTGCCGTAGGTGTTCTTCACCATGCCGGATTCCGTGCACATCTGCCCGAAAAGCGCGGCGTGCTGGTCGCCGGCGATCCCGGCAAGCGGGATTTTCGAGGCGAAGACCGTGGTTTTCGTCGGTCCATACACCTCCGACGAAGGCCGCACTTCCGGCAGCATGCTGCGCGGAATGTCGAGCGCGTCGAGGAGTTCGTCGTCCCATTGCAGCGTGTGGATGTTGAAAAGCATCGTGCGCGACGCGTTGGTGACGTCGGTGATATGCATGCCGTGCTTCGTGAAATTCCACACGAGCCAGCTATCGACCGTGCCGAACGCCAGCTTTCCCTGACGCGCTTTTTCGCGCGCGCCCTTGACGTTATCCAGGATCCAGCGGATTTTCGTCGCCGAGAAATACGAGTCGATCGGAAGACCCGTTTTCGCCCGGACTTTTTCTTCCAGCCCCTGTTCCTTCAACTGATCGCAGAATTCGGCGGTACGCCGATCCTGCCAGACGATCGCGTTGTAGATCGGATGGCCCGTCTCGCGGTCCCAGACAATGGTGGTTTCGCGCTGATTCGTGATGCCGATCGCGGCGATCGACGTGCCGTTCATCCCGGCGCGCGTCACGGCTTCGGCGGCGACACCCGCCTGCGTCGACCAGATTTCCAGCGGATCGTGCTCGACCCAGCCCGGCTTCGGATAAATCTGCTCGAATTCCTTCTGTGCCACCGACACCACGTTGCCCTGCCGGTCGAACAGCATCGCGCGGGAACTCGTCGTGCCCTGATCGAGCGCTAGGACGTACTGATCCTGCATTGTCTTCTCCACGTTTTTCTGTTGTTTCCGATCGTATCGCGACGCTCGGCATTGTCTATTCTTTCAAGGTTTCAGGCAGCCGATCGCGATGAGGGCGCGACCCGCGGCGCACGGCCGAACCACGCGTCGATTCGTCTCGTTGCCGCTTCAAGTTCTTCGCGTTCGATGTGCAGGCCGAGCTTCGAGCGCCGCCAGAGAACGTCTTCGGCGCGCGTGGCCCATTCGGCGTCGCGCAGATAGCGCAACTCGGCTTCGTACAGGCCCGCCGCGAAAGCCTCGCCGAGATCCGCGAGTGAGCGCGCGTCGCCGATTACCCGTTCGGCTCGCGTGCCGTAAGCGCGTGCATAGCGATACGCGAGCGCGTCGGGCAGCCACGCGTGCCGTTGCCGGAGTGCGGCGAGAAAGCGCTCGAAGTTTGCATCTTCGATATCGCCGCCAGGCAGCGCCGCGCCTTCGGTCCACGTGCGCGCGGGCGATCCGAGCGCGGCGCCCAGTTTGTCCACCGCTTCTTCCGCCAGCTTCCGGAACGTGGTGATCTTGCCGCCGAACACCGAGAGCAGGGGCGCGGCGTCATTGGGGGCGTCGAGTTCGAGCAGGTAATCGCGTGTGACCGCCGATGCGTTCTCCGCGTTTTCGTCCTCCAGCAACGGCCGCACGCCGGAGTAGGTCCAGCACACATCCTGAGGCGAAATGTGATGCTTGAAGTAGCGATTGATCGAATCGCAGAGATACTGCACCTCGTCCGCGCTGATCTCGACCTTCGACGCGTCGCCGTGATATTCGATATCCGTCGTGCCTATCAGCGTGTAATCGTGCTCGTAGGGAATCGCGAAGATGATGCGCTTGTCGGGATTCTGGAAAATGTACGCGTGATCGTGCTCGAACAGCCGCCGCGTCACGATATGGCTGCCTTTGACGAGCCGCACGCTATGGCGGGTTCGCGCGCCGCTGCCGAGCGAGCCTTTCAGCAAATCACCGACCCACGGGCCCGCCGCGTTTGCGATCGATCGCGCGCGCACGCTGACCTCTGCGCCACCGGCGTCTACGAGGTTCGCGTGCCACTCGCCGCCCGCGCGCACGGCGTTCACGAGCCGCGTGCGGGTCTTGATGGTCGCGCCGTGCTCGGCGGCATCGCGCGCATTGAGTACGACGAGCCGCGCGTCGTCCACCCAGCCGTCGGAATAGACGAAGCCACGGCGGATCGAATCCACAAGCGGCGCGCCGGCGGGATGGCGGCGCATGTCGATGCCTTTCGAACCTGGCAGCAGCTTGCGTCGCGCAAGGTGATCGTAGAGAAAGAGGCCCGCGCGGATCATCCACGCCGGGCGCAGGTTTGGCATGTGCGGCATGACGAAACGCAGCGGCCACATGATGTGCGGCGCCGCGCGCAGCAAGACCTCGCGCTCCTGCAACGCCTTGCGCACCAGTTTGAACTCGCCGTATTCGAGATAACGCAGGCCGCCGTGGATCAGCTTCGTGCTCGATGACGACGTGTGCGCCGCGAGGTCGTCCTTCTCGCACAACAGCACCGTGAGACCGCGCCCCGCCGCGTCCCGCGCGATGCCCGCCCCGTTGATCCCGCCGCCAATTACGAGCAAGTCGTACAGTTTGCCCTGCGTCACTTTAGTGTTCTCCATGAACGCCGGATGCGCCGAATGGAAATTCGACGAACGCCCAATGTTCGAATTCGAAATTTAACGAACACAAACGAAAAAGTAAAGTCGGCCGAAAGGTATAAGCTTTTTGCACGATTCGTTCGATTACCGTTTTGCCTATGCCGTTCGGTCGAATGGCGGTATCGCGTTTCGCGGACGATACTGTCGGAACTCAAGAGGGAGTTGATGCGATGCGAAAAGCGATTTTGACGTTATTGGCCGGCGCGCTGGGCGCGGTAGCGCTCGCCGGCTGCGTAGGCGTTCCGGGACTGGACGGCGCAGCGGGCGGGCCGCCAATGACCGAACTGACCGCGCTGTGCGGTACGGCGAACGTGGATTACGGCGCGGAAGCCGAGTCGGTTTATCCGGCGTTGCTCGACGCATACGTGGCGAATCGGCGGGGCGGGATATCGAAAGAAAAGATGTGCGCGTTCCAAAGCGCGATTGCCGAAAGGCATGCGGCCTATGCGGCGAATCCGACGCGGGAGGCCCAGAGCGGCTGGGCGAGTTTCGTGCTCGGCCAGCGGGCTCAGGCGCTTAGTTGGCGCGCAAATGTCGACCCGACCTTGCGGGCCGGATAGCAACCGCAAAACGCCGCAACGCGACAGCGTCGCGGCGCGGGACGAAAGAACGAAGCTAGGAGAAGCGGCGGAAAGCTTTGACGGTCGAATCGCCCGACTCGGTTAATCGCCATTGCTGGCGACCGGAGGCGAGGTTTTCAAGCTGCACGAGCTGGCGTTCAAGGAGCGCGTCCAGCTCGCCGCGCTCCATGTCTACCTGATCGGGCTCTTCCTGTACCAGCAGCAGTGTGGCAAATTCATGCGGACTCAACATCGTGCTCTCCATGACGACCGAACGGCATCAGTGACCGGTAGCGCGACATGAAACGTCGGACACCCGGCGCTTAGTGCAGCAGAAGGTGCAGCAGAACGTTGCTAAGAAGAATTCGCCGACCGTGCGACAACGCCTCGGGCGCCAAGCGCAATGGCCGGGGATTTGGATTGTAGGCAACCGTCGGAAGAGTGCCAAACGCGCCCGAAAAATAATGCGTTTGACTTTTATCGGGCGTCAAAGCGGTTCGGCGGGCGGGTGGATTCGGAGAATTTACCTGAGCTTCGTGCGGCAGCGCACACAAGGTTTGCGGGCGAACTGGAGCGTTCGCAGTTTAGTCGGCGATGTACACCTGCGTGTTCGCCGCGGCAAGCGTTTCTTGCATGTCGGCGGGCGGCGGCTGGTCGGTGAAAAGGGCCTGGATCTGGTTGAGATGGCCGAGCCGCACGAGCGCGGGGCGGCCGAACTTCGAATGATCGGCGGCGAGGAAGACGGTGCGCGCGTGCTGGATGATGGCCTCGGCCACGCGCACCTCACGTGTATCGAAGTCGCGCAGCGTACCGTCGCTCTCGATACTCGACGTGCCGATGATCGCGAAATCCACCTTGAACTGCCGAATGAAATCGATCGCCAGTTCGCCGACAATGCCCTTGTCCCAAGGCCGCACGATGCCGCCCGTCACGAGCACTTCGCAGTCGGGGTAGCCGCCCATCATGCTCGCCACGTTCAGGTTGTTGGTAATGACGCGCAGGCCGCGGTGCCGGTTCAGCGCACGGGCGATCTCTTCTGTCGTCGTGCCGAGATTGATGAAAAGAGAAGCCTGATCGGGGATATGCGTGGCGACCAGCGCGGCGATCCGGCGCTTTTCGTCGTGGAACATCCGCTGGCGCGCCGTGTACGAGACGTTTTCCGAGCTGGTCGGAAGGCTCGCGCCGCCGTGGTAGCGGCGCAGGAGGTTCATGTCGGAGAGCCAGTTCACGTCGCGGCGGATGGTCTGCGGCGTCACGTCGAAATGGGCGGCGAGATCGTCCACGGTCACGAAGCCGTCGCGCTGGACCCATTCGAGCAGCTCTTGCTGTCGCGCGTTCAAGGTGATGCGGGGGTCTCGTGTCATGGCGAAGATTCTAGGGCGATCGAGCGCTTCGTTGCGGTGCGCGTATTGTAAGTGTTCGAACCCCGATCCACGAACCCGTGCATGTACGTGGGGTTATCAGACCTGCGGTTGGCGCCGCACGTTTTGCTTTTCATTTCGCCGCCCCAAATTTTACATTCGGCCTTGTCCCACGGCGTCGCGCGTTCCGGGGCATGTTTTCTGCTATAAGAGGCGCACCTTCAGGAACTGACGGATATCCGGAACGGTCTGTCCCGTATCTGCAGATTCCTCGCAGCACAGCTAAGATGCAAAAAAATAAAGCCTTAACACTTTGAAGACGCTGTGACTGAAACGTCCACGGCGTCGCCTGAACCTCGGCCGGTTTTGGCTGACGGCGCGTTCAGTCCAGCTCGGGAGCGCGATAAATGCATGCTGAAAGAACACACGTGATGCCCTGGCGTATCGAGGACATCGACCTCGATCGCATCGATCGACATAAGGCCGGATCGAATGAAGACCTTCTGCTGTTGCTGTGCGCGGCTTCGTTTATCGAAAGCGGCACAGATCTTTACACGAGCAACCTAAGCACCTTTTTCAACGACGATCCCGAAGTTTCCGCCTGGCTCAACGAGGAATGGGAGCCGGAGGAAATGCAGCATGGGCGGGCGCTGAAAACGTATATCCATCATGTCTGGCCCGAGTTCGACTGGGACACGGCGTTCAAAAATTTCTTCGACGAATACTCGCTGACCTGCTCGGTCGAGGAATTCGAGAAGACGCGGGCGCTCGAAATGGTCGCGCGTTGCGTCGTCGAAACGGGAACGGCGACGCTCTATCGCGCCATCAATCATTGTTCGGACGAACCGGTGCTCAAGCAAATCACCGACAACATCCGCACCGACGAAGTCCGTCACTACAAGCATTTCTTCCGCTTCTTTAAGAAGTACAACAAGATCGAGGGCAACGGGCGCATTGCCGTGCTGGGCGCGTTGACGCGGCGCTTAATGGAAATCAAGAACGAAGATTCCGAGATTGCGCTGCGGCACGTTTTCGCGGTCCGCTACCCCGATCGCGTGAACGATCCTGCCTACAATCGTGACCTCGTCGCGAGAGTGAACCAACTGGTGAGGCGCAATCTTTCCGCCGACATGTGCGTGAAAATGCTGCTCAAGCCGCTCGATCTGCCCGCGCGTATTTTGCCGAGTGTCCAGTATCCGCTCGCGAAGATCACGCAGCACGTGTTCTTCCGCTAGGCCGTGGGCCGCGAACCCCACGTGCGCCGCACTGCCATCGTGAAGAGACGTCTATGACCGCTTCCCTGGAGCACGATACGTTCGACGAATGGCCGCTCGCCATGCGTGCTTTATTCGACGGCACGCTGATCGAAACCAAGGGCGGCTTCACCGCGTCGCTCCTGTCTGTCGATGAAAACGGCGGCGTGCATACGTCGCTTTTGAGCGCGGGCGAGTTGTTTTCACCTGACGCGCGCACGCTTTGCTTCGGCCTGTGGCCGGACTCCGGGGCGGCGCGCAGGATCGGGGAGAGCGGGCGGGCCACATTGACGTTCGTCCACGACTCGGCGTTCTTCCAGATTCAGTTGGAAACACGCCGGATCTCGATGCCCGACGCGCTTGCGTGCTTCGTCGGGACGATCGAGGAGGGCACATGGCAGCGCGTCACCTATGCTCGAATCACGGGCGGCATCGCGTTCGAATTGTCGAACATGCAAAAGGACGCCGTGTTGACACGATGGCGGGCGCAAGTCGACGTGCTGAAACGAGCTGCCAGCGCGGCGGCATAAAAAAAGCGAGGCGGAAGCCTCGCTTTTTTTTCGCAATCGCACCCGCTGAAAGCGGGCACCGCAACTGACCGCGCTTACCGGCCGCGCTGACCCGTACGCGGCGTGTCGCGGCGACCACTTCCGCCGCCGCCTTCACCGCGCGGCTTGCCGCCGAGCAGCGCGCTTGCATTCGACCCACCACTGCGCGGCGCGCCGGCATGCGCCGAACGCGGAGCGTCTTTGCGCGGCGCCGCGCCATTGCCGTTCGGCTTGGCCGCAGCCGAGGGCTTCGGCGAACGCGATCCGCCATTGCCACCATTGCCGCCGCCCTTGCCCGCATTGCCGCTCGCAGGCTTCGCGCCGCTCGAATTACCGCCATCGCGACGCGGCGCGCCTTGACGCGGTGCGCGCTGACCACCACCGCCGCCGCCTTGGCTGCGTCGCTGGATCGGTTCCGGCTTGGCATTCGGGTCCGGCTCGAAGCCGACAATGACCTCCTGCGGAATCGGACGCTTGATGAGCCGCTCGATATCCTTCAGCAACTGATGCTCGTCCACGCACACGAGCGACACCGCTTCGCCCGTCGCGCCCGCGCGCCCCGTGCGGCCGATACGGTGAACGTAGTCTTCCGGCACGTTCGGCAGATCGTAGTTGACGACATGCGGCAACTGGTCGATATCGATCCCGCGCGCCGCGATATCGGTCGCGACCAGCACCTGCAGCGTCTCGCCCTTGAACTCGGCGAGCGCGCGGGTGCGCGCAGATTGACTCTTGTTGCCGTGGATCGCCAGCGCGCTAATGCCGTCCTTGCCCAACTGCTCGGCAAGACGGTTCGCGCCGTGCTTGGTCCGCGTGAACACGAGCACCTGAATCCAGTTGTTTTCGCGAATCAGATGCGTGAGCAGCTCGCGCTTCTTGTCGCGATCGACCGGATACACCTTTTGCTCGATACGCTCGACCGTCGAATTGCGGCGCGCGACTTCGATCAGCGCCGGCGAATCCAGCAGGCTATCGGCGAGCGTCTTGATTTCGTCCGAGAACGTCGCCGAGAACAGCAAGTTCTGGCGCTTCGGCGGCAGCTTGGCGAGCACGCGCTTGATATCGTGGATAAAACCCATGTCGAGCATCCGGTCGGCTTCGTCGAGCACGAGGATTTCGAGCTGCGACAAGTCGATGGTCTTTTGCTGCATGTGATCGAGCAGACGGCCCGGCGTCGCGACAACGATATCCACGCCACGGCGCAGCGCGTCGATCTGCGGATTGATACCGACGCCGCCGAACATCACGGTCGACTTGAGCTTCAGGTACTTGCCGTAAGCGCGCACGCTTTCCTCGACCTGCGCGGCGAGCTCACGCGTCGGCGTCAGAATCAGCGCGCGCACCGGACGCTTCGCGCCGCCCGTGGGCAGCGGCAGTTGCGACAGGCGTTGCAGGATCGGCAGCGTGAAACCGGCGGTCTTGCCGGTGCCGGTTTGCGCGCCCGCGAGCAGGTCGCCGCCATTCAGCACGGCCGGAATCGCCTGGAGCTGGATCGGCGTGGGCGACGTGTAACCGAGTTCGTTGACGGCACGGACGAGGGGTTCGGACAAGCCGAGGGAATCAAAAGACATAATTTGTTTGCAAATTCGGTATGACGACCGGCGCTGGCGTGTGGGCTGACGGAGTGCTCCGTCGATTCAGCGCACATGGACGACGATCGAAGAAATCGGGCGGCGCGGCGTTCGGGCCATCAGGCCGGAAACGGCGCCGCGAAGATCAACGCGCTATCAAGACACGTCGACTGGCTTTAAGTTGCATCTGAAACGCCGGGATGCGTTTCGCGTCAGGCCGGCTGGCGCTCAGGCGACATAGCGCGCGACGCTGACGAACTGACACAGACTGCCCGCCAGCACGAACAGGTGCCAGATGCCGTGGCCGTGCCGGATACGCTCGTCGTTGATGAAAAAGTAGATACCGGCGCTATAGATCACGCCACCGGCGACGAGCCACGCAGTCCCTGCGGGCGGCAACGCCGAAACGAGCGGACGGACGGCTACGAGCGCGAGCCAGCCCATCAACACGTAAAGCACCATCGAAACGCTGCGGGTACGGCGCCCGAGCGTGAGTTCCTGCACGATGCCGAGGACCGCGAGTCCCCAGCTTACGCCAAACAGCGACCAGCCCCACGGACCGCGCAAGGTGACGAGCGTGAACGGGGTGTAGCTGCCTGCGATCAGCAAATAGATGGCCGAATGATCGCATTTCTGCAGAACCGCCTTGAGACGCGGGCTGCGCGCGCAGTGGTAAAGCGTCGAGATCGCGTAAAGCACGAACAGCATCGCGCCATACACGGCAAAGCTGACGACCTTGTACGGATCGCCTTCCAGCGCGCCCATCGTGACGAGCGCAGCCAGTCCCGCCACCGACAACACCGCGCCGACGAGATGGGTAATGCTGTTGAATCGCTCGCCGAGATGCATCCGGTGTCCTCGTTGCGAGCCATGCCGAGCGCCCGCGTTTTTTGAAGCTGTGAAGATTTGAGGCGCGTTTCGAGCCTCAAAAAGACAACGGGCGCGGCCCCGACTTCGAAGGCTGCGCCCGTGTCTCTATTCTACTCTGTCCGTCAGTCGAGCGGCGCCGAGCGCAAATTGCTGACCTGCTGCGGCGAAACCGGCGTGCCGTGGTTGCCCCACGACATACGGATATACGTCACGACCGCGGCGACTTCCGTGTCCGACAGCGCCTGCGCGAACGGCGGCATGCCGTGCGGCTGCGGATTGCCTTCCGTGCTCGGCGGATAGCCGCCGTTCAGCGTCATGCGGATCGGGTTGACGGCCGATTGCATCTGGATGGACTGGTTGTTGGCGAGCGGCGGGTAAGCCGGCGGTTTGCCGAGCCCGTTCTCCGCGTGACACTTCGCACAATTTTCCGTGTAGACCTTTTTGCCCATCGTCAGCAACTCGGAACCAAACTTCTCCGACGTCTCGAACTGCATCGATTCCGGCGCTTCCTTCTTTTGCGGAATCGACTTCAGGTACACCGACATCGCGTTGATATCGGCGTCCGTCATGTACTGCAGGCTGTTGTGGACAACTTCAGCCATCGGGCCGAACACCGCGCCGCGCTGCGATACACCGGTCTTCAACAGTGCGTTGATGTCCTTGATATCCCAGTCGCCGAGGCCGGATTCCTTGCTTGACGTGAGCGACGGCGCGTACCAGTTCTGCAGCGGAATCAGCCCGCCCGCGAACGCCGACGAACTCACCGGCGCGCCCATCGCGTTGATCGACGTGTGGCACATCGAGCAATGGCCGAGACCTTCGACAAGGTAAGCACCGCGGTTCCATTCGACCGATTTGGTCGGATCGGCTTTGTACTCGCCTTCACGGAAGAACAGCGTGCGCCAGCCGATCAGCAGATTGCGGTTGTTGAACGGGAAGCGCAGTTCATGCGGACGGCTCGGTTCGTTGACCGGCGTGACCGAACGCAGATACGCGTAGATCGCGTCGGAGTCCGTGCGCGTGACCTTCGTGTAGCTCGTGAACGGGAAGCCCGGGTACAGCAGGCTGCCGTCCTTCGAACGGCCCGTGTGCATCGCGCGGTAGAAGTCGTCCGACGTCCACTTGCCGATGCCGAATTGGTCGTCCGGCGTGATGTTCGGCGTGAACATCGTGCCGAACGGCGTCGCCATCGGGAGGCCGCCGCCGAATTGCTTGCCGCCACGGACCGTGTGGCAGGCAATACAGTCGCCGGCGCGCGCGAGGTACTCGCCTTTCTTGACCAGCGCGGCTTGATCGGCTGGCGTGGCGGCGATTGCGCCGCCCGAGTGCAGGTTGTCGCCACCGGACCAAAGTACGGCGCCGGCTGCGAGGGCTGCCACGACGACAGCCGATGAGAGTGCGAACAGGGACTTGCGTTTCATTATGTTCTCGCTCCTCTCGCCTTATTGCGGTTCGCTGCCGCAAGTGAGCGGCATTTTGTTCGAGCCAGCAGGCGAGGGCACCGGGTTGGCCGGCGCGGTTTGCGTCGAAAGCCAGGCGGCGACGGCGGTGACGTCGTCGTCCGTCAGGCGGGTGGCGATCTGTTGCATGCAGTCAGGCGCTTTTGCGTGACGCGTGCCCGAACGCCACGCGCCGAGCTGCGCGCTGATGTAGTCCGAGTGCAGGCCGACGAGACCCGGAATGGCCGGCTCCATGCCGGTCAAACCCTTGCCGTGGCAAGCTGCGCAAGCGGGAATATTCTTCGAGGGATCGCCGTTTAGCACGATCTGCTGGCCGCGCGCGACCGTCGATGCCGACACGGTAGGCTTCGCGGGCGTCGGATACGGCGGGCGTTGCTGCGAGAAATACGTCGCGATCTGATGAAGGTAGTCGTCCGAGAGATACGTGACGAGGTAGTTCATCGGCGGATATTTGCGGCGGCCTTCGCGGAAATTCTGCAACTGGTTGTACAGATAGTCGGCGGGCTTGCCGGCCAGGCGCGGGAAATAGTCGTTGTCGGTGCCTTCGCCGTGCACGCCGTGGCAAGCAGTACAACCTTGCACGCGAGCGGCCATCGTGTCCGGGGCGATCGGCTGGCTTTGCGCCTGCGCGGCGCTAAAAATGCCGGCGCTGGCGAACAGCGTCAGGCCGACCAGCGGGGCGAGCAGCGGACGAGAAATGCGTCTTGAAGACACGCGACACTCCATGAAATTCGGGGATTTTGCCGAGCTTCGTTCGGCTCGGTGCCAATCGTGGCGAAGGTGGCGTCAGGTTGCAAAGCCACGGCCACAGCGGCTCTACGAGCCTCTGATGCGACGCGGCATTCTATCATCGTTGAATGATGGTGACTATTTGTGCATCGCCTTGTACCACGGACGATGCGGCGTATGCGCGACAATATGCCGCGCGACTTTTTGTTTCGGTTGACTGAACTCAGAAGCGCTTTAACGCGACCTCGCTTCGACAAACCCTGAACCTTTTTGCGTCGTCCGGGATACCGCGCGAAAGACGTTTCATGGTGTATCGGCATTCGCATTCGGCGTGCCCGTTCGTCTAGACTCGTGCCCTGCGCTGGCGCAACCGCGCCCTTTCGCGCTTCTCTTCTTGCCGAGAATGCCTTTGCCCATACAGCCCGCCCCATTCGCTTCGACCCGTCCCGCGCGGGTGAGCGCATGAACTTCGATCCCGTCTCGATGGATCCGCTCTGGCTCGCGCAAGTCGCGTTCGCGGCGCTCGCCGATATCGCGTTCGCCTGCGTGCTCGGCGGCATGACGATCAACGCGTGGTTATCGGCGGAGAAGGCTTATGCGGCCGTCTCGCCCGCGCGCCTCGGCTGGCGCGGCGCGCAGCGGGCGGGCGCGTGGGGCGCGTTTGCGATGCTCGTCGCGAATGCCGTTTCGCTGTGGCTGCAGGCTGCGGCCATGAGCGGCGCGCCTTTGAGCGAGGCGGGCGGCGCGGTGTGGCTTGTCGTCACGACCACGCACGCGGGCGCCGGCTGGACGCTCGCGTGCGCGGCAAGTTTCGTGTTGCTGCTCGCGGCGGGATCGGGTGAGCGCATGGGCGGCGGCCGCCTCGCGCTTGGGCTTGCGGGCGCGCTCTTCGCGGCGGCGGGCAAGGCGTCGATCGGCCACGCGGCCGATGCCGGCGCGTTTTCCTTAGCCGAAGCCGTGCAGACCGTGCATTTGCTCGCGACCGGTTTGTGGGGCGGGCTGGTGATCGCGGGCGCGTTCGCCGTGCTGCCCCCGCTCGGCACGTCGCTCGCGCGGGCGTCGCTGTTGCGGGTGGCGTCGCGGATGTCCACGGTCGCGGTGTTCGCGGTCGCCCTCGTGATTGCAACGGGCGTGTTCAATGCGCTGCGCGGGTTAGGGGGATCGGTGGACGTGCTCGAATCGAGCGTCTGGGGACATGTGTTGATCGTGAAGGCCGGACTGGTCGCGGCGGCACTCCTGTTCGGCGCGCTGAATCGCTGGTCGGCGTTGCCGCGGCTGAAGCGCACGGCATCGACGGTCGATGCCCATACCGTGACCGGCATGATGCGCGTGGAAGCGTTGTTGATGATCGGCGTGTTCGTCGCGGCCGCCGTGCTGTCGCACAGCATCCCCGGCGCGGCGCTGGCCGGGTGATCCGCCGAACGTTTGTTCAGGCGAGGTAGCGCGGCAGCGCGTTACTCGTAGCCGAGCTTGTGGCTCACGATCGGCGCGAAGAAAAGCGCGAGCGCCGAGCCGACCGCCTTGCCCTGCAATTCGACGAAAGCCTTATGGGACAACGGCGAGAACGCGAGCACATCGACCAGTTGCGGCAGACAGAACACCACGGCCGCGCCGATAAAGCAGCGATTCACCAGCTTCATGCGCCAGCCGTAATGAGCGCCGATGCCCGCGCCGACCACGCGCAGCACGCCGAACAGCACGAGCGCGCCGACGGCCATCTGGGTGCGGACATACTCGTCAGGAAGGTAGTAGCTCATACGGTTGCGGGTCGGTCGTGAACGGGTCGAGTTTTTGCAAACCCCGAGCCAGCCCGCGCGAACGCGCGCGATCTAGCTTTGCCGGCAAGGGATCTGCGCCTTTTTCGCCCGACCATTCGCGATCGGGACGAAACCGCGTCACGCGCCGTTGCGCCCAATTTATGACAAAGGACGCGTCGCGCGGAACACAAAAAGGCACAACTTTTCAGCATTCTACTTCGACAGCGCGGCGTTTTAGGTTCGCCGCGCCGCGCTCGACCGCCGATAAGCGCCGGTCCCACCCGCAATCACCCGCAATCACCCGCAATCACCCGCAATCACCACTCGGCGACGCTGCCATCCGCGTGACGCCACACCGGATTGCGCCAGCGGTGGCCGACCTTCGCCATTTCGCGCACTTTCTCCTCGTTCACCTCGATCCCAAGCCCCGGCCCTTGCGGGATCGCGACCATGCCGTCTTCGTACTTGAAGACTTCCGGATTCTTGATGTAGTCGAGCAGATCGTTGCCCTTGTTGTAGTGAATCCCGAGGCTCTGCTCCTGGATGAACGCGTTGTAGCTGACCGCGTCGATTTGCAGGCAAGTCGCGAGCGCGATCGGCCCGAGCGGACAATGCAGGGCGATCGCGACGTCGTACGCTTCCGCCATCGTCGCGATCTTGCGGCATTCCGTGATCCCGCCCGCGTGCGACGCGTCCGGCTGGAGAATGTCCACGTAACCGCCGGCGAGGATGTGCTTGAAGTCCCAGCGCGAGTAGAGCCGCTCGCCGAGCGCGATCGGCGTGCTGGTCTGATTGACGATATCGCGCAGCGCCTCCACGTTCTCCGACAACACCGGCTCTTCGATAAACAGCAGCTTGAACGGGTCCAGTTCCTTCGCGAGCACCTTCGCCATCGGCTTGTGAACGCGGCCGTGGAAGTCCACGCCGATGCCGATATTCGGTCCGACCGCTTCCCGCACGGCCGCGACGTTGTTGATGACACCCTGCACTTTGTCGAAGGTGTCGATGATCTGCAGTTCTTCCGAACCGTTCATCTTCACGGCCTTGAAGCCGCGCTCGACCACGGCGCGCGCGTTGTTCGCCACGTCGCTCGGACGGTCGCCGCCGATCCACGAATACACCTTGATCTTGTCGCGCACCTGGCCGCCGAGCAGCGCGTGGATCGGCACGCCGTGGTGCTTGCCCTTGATGTCCCACAGCGCCTGATCGACGCCCGCGATCGCGCTCATGCCGATCGGACCGCCGCGATAGAAGCCCGCGCGGTACATGACCTGCCAGTGATCCTCGATCAGGAGCGGATCTTTGCCGATCAGGTAGTCGGCCAGTTCGTCGACTGCCGCCGCGACCGTGTGCGCGCGGCCTTCCACCACCGGCTCGCCCCAGCCGACGATGCCTTCGTCGGTTGTGATCTTGAGGAAGCACCAGCGCGGCGGGACGATGAAGGTTTCGAGTTTGGTGATTTTCATGGGAAGCGTCTCCTTGCAAGAATCGATATGCTATCAAAAAAATTGCGAGTCGTACTATTAATAGTATTATTCGGACGAGTTTCGCGCGGTTTTATGTGATTGGCCGGGCGCGAACATCAACGATAATCCGGCCTCGTCTCCGCCGTTACTCTATTAGAAGGAGCCCATCATTCAGCACGACCTGCACGGCCGCGTCGCCTACGAACTGGCCACATCGATTCTGCGCGGCGAGTTCGCGCCCGAGGCGACGCTGCCGCGCGAGCCCGATTTGATGGCGCGTTTCGGCGTGAGCCGGACCGTGTTGCGCGAGGCGTTGCGAACGCTGACGTCGAAGGGATTAATTGAATCGCGGCCGAAAGTGGGGACGCGGGTGCGCGTGCGTACCGCCTGGAATCTGCTCGATGCCGATTTGCTCGAATGGTATTCCCGAGTCGCGCCGCCGCTGGAATTCGCGCTGAAACTGCAGGAAATGCGCGAGATGATCGAGCCTTACGCGGCGGCGCTCGCGGCGGGAAATCACGATGACGCGAGCCTCGCCGCGCTGCGCGACGCGCATCGCGCGATGGCCTGCGCGCAGCACGTCGACGAATGGGTGCGCGCCGATCTGCGCTTTCATATCGGCGTGTTGAGCGCGTGCAGCAACGAATTGCTGATCCCGCTCGGGACGCTGATCGAACGCACGCTCGAAGCGCAACTGCGCCTCAACGCGAAGCGCGCCGGCGTCTTCAACGCGTCGCTGGCCGAACACACCGCCGTATTCGACGCGATCGTCGCGCGCGACAGCGTCGCCGCGCGGCGCGCCATGGCAAATCTTCTCGGCGTCACGCGGGGCCGGATCGAAGGATAAAACCTTTTCCAATCAACGACGTGGACCGTTTCTGCGTGCTCCATTCCCTTGAGCCGTGCGCAGCAGCATTCTGTAGTTCGCGATAAAGTTCGTTTTTAGCGCTTACAGCATCTGATTCAGATCAAAGGAGTTCGCAATGCCGCACGTTCCGACGTCGCTCGTCGCGTCCTGGGGCGCGTGGGCCGTGTTCGTGAGCGTTCTCGCCACGCAACTGGGCGTGCCGATCCCCGCCGCGCCGATGCTGATCCTCGCCGGCTCGCTGATCGCCGCCGGGCTCGGCTCGTTCTGGCACACGCTGGCGGCGGCGGTGATCGCCGTGCTGATCGCCGATTCGCTGTGGTTCGCTGCTGGACGGTTGTATGGCCGCCGCTTCCTGAACTCGCTCGTCCGTTTTTCGCTCTCGCTCGACAGCACGCTGCGCATCGCGCGCAACTGGTTCGAGCGCTTCGGCGTGCCGCTGCTCGCGGTATCGAAATTCGTGCCGGGACTCGGGCTCGTGTCCTCGCCGCTGCTGGGCACCACGCAGATCGAACTGCGCGTGTTCGTATTTTGGGATATCGTCGGCGCCGCGCTTTGGGCGACCTTCTGGATTCTCGGCGGCGCGGCGCTGCGCGAAGAAGTCGCCGCGCTTTTGATGCTCGTGCGCGAACACGGCGTCACCGTGCTCGACGTGCTAGCGATTGCGGCGGTCGCGTTTCTTGCATATCGCTGGCTGCGCCGTCTTCAATTTCGCCGCTGGCTCGCCAAGTATCGGATCACGCCCGACCAGCTCGACGCCATGATGCGTTCGCCGACGCCGCCCGTGATCTACGACGCGCGACCCGCCGAAATCCGGCGCCGAGAGCCGTATCGGATTGCCGGCGCGATTGCGCTCGATTTGCGCTCGCCGGAGAAGATCGACGGCTTATTGAATGCGCGCGAAGTGGTGGTTTATTGCGTTTGTCCCAATGAAGCGACGGCGAAAGCGATTGCGAAACGCCTTCGCACGAAAGGATTCACCAATGTGCGTCCGCTGAAGGGCGGTCTGGACGCGTGGGAAAAACTTGGCTTCCCGGTCGAACCGATACCGTTCGAAGCGTCCGCGCCGAGCCGCGATTACGACGACCACAGGCCGCTCGACGGCATGGTGACCGTGCGCGCCACGGCGGCGGACTAAAAATTTATAAAGAAGCAGGATAAAGATGGTTTCTCACTTTTTTGCGGCGCTCATTCGATGAGCGATTTTTCCGCGTTGTCTCCCGATCGCCTTTTCGGCCTTCCCGCGCCCTCCGTCATGGTCTTGCCGGACGGCGCTCGCGTGCCGTTCGTGAGTGTCGGCGAGGGCGAGACGATTCTGTTTATCCACGGCTCGCTATGCGATTACCGCTACTGGAAACCGCAGATTGCGGGTTTGTCGGCGCGGTATCGATGTGTCGCCGTGAGTTTGTCGCATTACTGGCCGGCGGCGTCGGATGAGCCGTTCGGCTGGCGGCGGCACGTCGATGAAACGGCGGCGTTTATCGCCGAGCTCGGCGATGGGCCGGTGCATGTGGTCGGGCATTCGCGCGGCGGCTGCGTCGCATTTCATCTGGCTGCGAGCTTTCCGGAGCACGTGAAGTCGTTGTTGCTCGCCGATCCGGGCGGCGCGGTTGCGCGTGCTGGAACGGCGGCATCGGCGTCGGCATCGACGCCGTTGAATCCGTTGCGCGCGCGCGCGGCGCAGTTGATCGCGGATGGCGAGGTGGAGGCGGGGCTGGAATTGTTCGTCGATTCCGTGAGCCGTCCGGGATTCTGGGCGCGCAGCCCGCGCGAATTTCGCGCGATGGCGACCGATAACGCCGCGACGCTCGCGTTGCAGTTCGGCGATCCGCTGCCTGCTTACACGTCCGACGATGCCGCGAAGGTGAGGTGTCCGGCGCTGTTGATGGAAGGCGAGAAGAGCCCGCGCATGTTCCGCGATGTGGTGACGGCGTTGAGCGGGTGGATCGTTGGCGCACAGCGGATGACGATCGAAGGCGCTTCGCACGGGATGAACGTGACGCACGCGGCGCGGTTTAATCGCGCGGTGGAGGGGTTGGTGCGGGGCGGGTGAGGTTTGTCGGGGCTGATGCGCTTGCGCCGTCCTCGTCACAAAGCAAAAAGCCGCTGCTTCTTTCGAAGCAGCGGCTTTTTTAACTACTGGTGGCGAATCAGGGATTCGAACCCCGGACCTGCGGATTATGATTCCGTCGCTCTAACCGGCTGAGCTAATTCGCCTAAGAGAGCAAGATTATGGAGATAGACACCAACCCTGTCAACCCCCGGCTCAGCAATTTCCTACAGACAAAGCGCCGAAGTCCGCGAACACATCGTCAGTCCTGCTCGTACACGTTCGAATGACGCGTGTCCTTCACGAACAGCATGCCGATCACGAACGTCGCCAGCGCAATCGTGATCGGATACCAGAGGCCCGAGTAGATATCGCCCTTGGCCGCGACAATCGCGAACGCGGTCGCCGGCAGGAAGCCGCCGAACCAGCCATTGCCGATGTGGTAAGGCAGCGACATCGATGTATAGCGGATCCGCGCGGGGAACATTTCCACGAGCATCGCCGCGATCGGTCCGTACACCATCGTCACGAAAATCACGAGGATCGTCAGCACGACAATCGCCATCGGCCAGTTGATCAGCGCTGGATCGGCTTTGGGCGGATAACCCGCCGCCTTGAGCGTGCCGGCGAGCGATTTGTCGAAGGTCGCGCCGAGCGCTTTCGCGTCGCCGGACTTGCCGTCGTAAGTATCCACGACCGTTTCGCCCACCTTGATCTGCGCCTGCGTGCCGGCCGGCGCCGCGACGTTTTCGTAGTTCAGACCGGCTTTCGAAAGCGCGCTTTTCGCGATATCGCACGAACTCGTGAACTTCGACGTTCCCACCGGATTGAACTGGAACGAGCACTGGCTCGGATCGGCGATCACCACGATCGGCGACTTCATCGTCGCCGTTTCAAGCGTCGGGTTCGTGTAGTGCGCGAGCGCCTTGAACAGCGGGAAATACGACAGCGCGGCGATCAGGCAACCCGCCATGATGATCGGCTTGCGGCCGATCCGATCCGACAGCGAGCCGAAAAACACGAAGAACGGTGTGCCGATCAACAACGCCGCCGCGACCATGATGTTCGCGCTCGTGCCGTCCACCTTGAGCGTCTGCGTGAGGAAGAAGAGCGAATAGAACTGGCCCGTGTACCAGACCACGGCCTGACCCGCCGTCAGCCCGAACAGCGCGAGCAGCACGATTTTCAGGTTCTTCCACTGGCCGAACGCTTCGGTCAGCGGCGCCTTCGACGTCTTGCCCTCGGCCTTGATGCGCTCGAACACCGGCGATTCATGCAGTTGCATCCGGATCCACACCGAAATGCCCAGCAGCACGATCGACGCGATGAACGGCACGCGCCAGCCCCAGGCGCCGAACTTTTCTTCGCCGATCATCGTGCGTACGGCCAGGATGACGAGCAGCGAGATGAAGAGGCCGAGTGTGGCCGTCGTCTGGATCCACGCGGTCCACGCGCCGCGCTTGTTGGCGGGCGCATGTTCGGCCACGTAGGTCGCCGCGCCGCCGTACTCGCCGCCGAGCGCGAGGCCCTGCAGCAGCCGCATCGCGATGAAAATCACCGGCGCGGCGATGCCAATGGACGCATAACCCGGCAGGAAGCCGATCACGAACGTCGAAAGTCCCATGATCACGATGGTCACGAGGAACGTGTATTTGCGGCCGACCATATCGCCGAGACGCCCGAACACGATCGCGCCGAACGGACGCACGGCGAAACCCGCCGCGAAGCCGAGCAGCGTGAAGATGAAGCCGGCCGTCGGATTCACGCCCGAGAAGAAGGTTCGGCTGATGTAGACCGCGAGCGAACCCGCCAGATAAAAGTCGTACCACTCGAACACCGTGCCGAGCGACGAGGCGAAGATGACCTTCTTCTCCTCGCTCGTCATCGGCGCGTGGGAAATGCGCCCTTCAACCGTAGCCATGAATCGTCTCCTGATTTTGATATTCGAATGCGGTCGGCGTGTGGTGTTGACCGTGCATCGATTATTGGAGCGAAAACTTACGGCGTTCTGACGCGCGGTTCGCGGCCCGGATTAAGCTAAAAGCGTCGATATTTTCGCTTATTCGCGTAACGTCCCTTCATTGTGTCGTTTTCGCCGCGTAACGGGTGTCTTTGAGAAATCGTGCGGGAGGGCGATGCGCCGTAAGCTCAGGGTTAATCCCCGGCAGGATAAACCCGCTGCAAACCCACGCGGACGAGCGTTCCGGCCCTGCGTGGCGTTTCGCTGTACACGTGATCGTCGATGTCGAGGGTGCCGCCATGCATGCTCGCGATCTCGCGGACGATCGCAAGTCCGAGTCCGCTGCCGTCGCCTTCGCGCCCGAGAATCCGGTAAAAGCGCTCGACCACGCGCTCGCGTTCGGCGGGCGGAATACCGAGGCCCGTGTCTTCCACTTCGAGATAAACCACGCGCGAGTTCGTTTCGTCCGTCCGTACGCGGACCGTGATCCGGCCGCCGGCGGGCGTGTAGCGGATGGCGTTGTCGATGAGATTCGACAGCATTTCGCGCAGCATCACCGTGTTGCCCTCGACTTCGACCGGATACGCGGGTTCTTCGTAGCCGATGTCCATCTGCTTGGCGAGCGCGGGCTGCACCCAGTCGCGCACCGCGAAGCGCGCCAGATCGGTCAGTTCGACGCGCGAGAAAACCTGGCCGCTCGCCCGGTTTTCGGCGCGGGCGAGGGCGAGCAATTGTGTGACGAGCCGCGCGGCATGTTCGGAACTGGTCGCGATCTGTTCGAGCGAGCGGTGTACTTCCGCCGGCGCGTCCTGCCGCAACGCAAGCTCCGCCTGCATCCGCAAGCCGGCGAGCGGCGTTTTCATCTGATGCGCGGCGTCGGCGATAAACCGCTTCTGCAACTCCATGTTCTGCGCGAGCCGCGTCAATAGATCGTTGAACGACGCCACCAACGGCGCGATTTCGGGCGGCGCGCGCCCGGCTTCGAGCGGCGAGAGATCGTCCGGACGACGCGCGCGGATGTTCGATTGCAACGCGTGCAGCGGCGCGAGACCGCGCGAGAGTCCGAACCAGACCAGCACGATCGCGAGCGGCAGGATCACGAACTGCGGCAGGATCACGCCCTTGATGATGTCGTTGGCAAGCTGGCTGCGTTTGTCGAGCGTCTCGGCTACCTGCACGAGCACGGGCTGGACGGCGGCGCGGCCCGGCGTGGCGGCGGACGCCGCGAGCGTCGGCATGTCGACTGTCGTGTAGGCCACGCGGATATCGTTGCCGCGCAGCACGTCGTCCCGAAATTCGACGAGGCCCGGCTGAGGACGGTCGTCGTCGTGCGGCAGCGGCATGTCGCGGTCGCCGCTCACCAGTTCGCCGCGCGTGCCGAGCACCTGGAAAAACACGCTATCGACGTTATCCGCCCGCAGGAAATCGCGCGTTGCGTCGGGCAAGCGAAGCTCGGCGACGCCGTTTATCGGCTGAATCTGGCGCGCGAGCACGTAGGCATCGGCTTCGAGCGCGCGGTCGAACGGCCCGTTCGCGATCGACTTGGCGACCAGATACGTGACCGCGATGCTCATCGGCCAGAGCAGCAAAAGCGGCGCGAGCATCCAGTCGAGGATTTCGCCGAACAGCGAGCGCGGATGCGGCGCGCTGTCCGGCTCCAGTTCGTCGGGCGGCGCGAACGGATTGGCGTAGCGCGCGTCGCGGGTGGCGTCGGGATCGGCGGACGGCGAACGGGGCGCGGCCGCGCGCTCGGGGGAAGCGGGCGACGCCATGAGCGGTCTACTTATAGTGAGGGCTGGCGGGGAGCGGTTCGGGCGCCGGGCTTTCGGTCACGGCTGGTGCGTTCGCCGCCGCTTTTTCGAGGCTGTAGCCGAGGCCGCGCACGGTCATGATGCGCGCGCCGCCCGGTTCGATTTTCTTGCGCAGCCGGTGGACATAGACTTCGATCGCGTTGTTGCTGACTTCCTCGCCCCACTCGCACAGGTGGTTGACGAGTTGCTCCTTGGAGACGAGCCGGCCGACGCGCTGGAGCAGCACTTCCAGCACGCCAAGTTCGCGCGCGGACAATTCGATCACCTGCTCGTTGATATAGGCAATTCGGCCGACCTGATCGAACGACAGCGCGCCGTGCCGCACGACGGTCGGACCGCCGCCCGCGCCGCGCCGCGTGAGCGCGCGCACGCGGGCTTCGAGTTCGTTGAGCGCGAACGGTTTCGCCATGTAGTCGTCGGCGCCGAGGTCGAGGCCTTTCACCCGCTCGTCCACGCTGTCGGCGGCTGTCAGGATGAGGACGGGCATCTGCGAATTGCGGGCGCGCAGGCGTCGCAGGACTTCTAGGCCTGACATGAGCGGCAGGCCGAGATCGAGGATCAGCAGGTCGAAAGTCTGCATCGAAAGGGCGCTATCGGCCTCGACGCCGTGCTTCACGTGATCGACGGCGTATCCCGATTGGCGGAGTGATCGAATGAGGCCGTCCGCGAGTATGCTGTCGTCTTCGGCAATGAGGATTCGCATCGTAGTGTGCGCAAAAGGCATTGCCGGCACCGCATTTCGCCCGGCGCGGCGGTCTCCAGGTGTTCTCGTGGTTTTCACGCGGTTCGCGAGGCGCATTAAAATGCAGCGCCCCGACAATCGGGCTTGCAAAAACCACTGTTTTTTTATACAGTGTCTGAATTCAGTGCGCTGGATGGGCCGAAGCCCGCGCGCACGCCTCGGACGCCGTTCATCATAGCAAAGGACGATTCATGGAAGAAAGCAAGAAAGGCCCGGCTGGCATGACTCCGGAAAAGAGCAAGGCGCTGGCTGCCGCGCTTTCCCAGATCGAAAAGCAGTTCGGCAAAGGGTCGATCATGCGTCTCGGCGCGGGCGAAGTGGTCGAGGATATTCAAGTGGTGTCCACCGGCTCGCTCGGGCTGGATATCGCGCTGGGCGTCGGTGGTTTGCCGCGCGGGCGTGTCGTGGAAATCTACGGTCCGGAATCGTCGGGCAAGACCACGCTGACGCTGCAAGTGATCGCGGAAATGCAGAAGATCGGCGGCACGGCGGCGTTTATCGACGCGGAACACGCGCTCGACGTCCAGTACGCGCAAAAGCTCGGCGTGAACGCGTCGGACCTGCTGATTTCGCAGCCGGACACGGGTGAGCAGGCGCTGGAAATCGCAGATGCGCTGGTGCGTTCGGGCTCGATCGACATGATCGTGATCGACTCGGTTGCGGCGCTCGTGCCGAAGGCTGAAATCGAAGGCGAAATGGGCGACTCGCTGCCGGGCTTGCAGGCTCGTCTGATGTCGCAGGCGCTGCGCAAGTTGACCGGCACGATCAAGCGCACGAACTGCCTGGTGATCTTCATCAACCAGATCCGCATGAAGATCGGCGTGATGTTCGGTAATCCGGAAACCACCACGGGCGGTAACGCGCTGAAGTTCTACGCGTCGGTGCGTCTCGATATTCGCCGTATCGGTTCGATCAAGAAGAACGACGAAGTGATCGGCAACGAAACGCGCGTGAAGGTCGTGAAAAACAAGGTTTCGCCGCCGTTCCGCGAGGCGATCTTCGACATTCTGTATGGCGAAGGCATCTCGCGTCAGGGCGAAATCATCGACCTCGGCGTGCAGGCGAAACTCGTCGACAAGGCGGGCGCCTGGTACAGCTACAACGGCGAGCGGATTGGTCAGGGCAAGGACAACGCGCGTGAATTCCTGCGCGAAAATCCCGAGATGGCGCGTGAAATCGAGAACAAGATTCGCGAGTCGCTCGGCGTCAATGCAATGGCCGAGGCGTTCGCGCCGGGCGTCGAAGTTGCGGACGAAGAGTAAGAGCGAGATAGCGGACGATCATGCGCAAGAGCCGGTTTGGGTCATCGAAAGTCGGCGGTAGCTTTAGCCGCCGTGATGACCGGAACCGCACATCGAGCGACGGTGACGGTGACGGTGACGGTGAGGCGAGCGCAGGCAGCTCTGCGGAAGCTGGAGCCGAAACCGAAACTGGCGATCGTTACGAACGAAGCAGCGAAAGAACGTATCCGAAATCGGGGGGCTTCTCGCGTAGTTCAGCGGGAAATTCCTTCGGGCGTTCTTCGGGTAGCTCTTCGGGTAGCTCTTCGGGTAGCTCATTTGGAAAACGCGCCGGCACAGAGCGATCTGTGCCGGCGCGTCGCATTTCTGGCGACGCGTTCGCGCGCGACGAATCAGGCGGGCGCACCTTTGGGCGGGATGGCGCACTTGGCGCGGCTCGGCACGCGGGAAACGCCGGCGCTCCTGCAAATCTCGTGGAAGGCGATGCAGATGCCAATGTCCGTCCGGAAACCAGTGCGGAAAAGCTGGCGAGAAACGAGCGATTGGAACGCGCCCGAAAGATGGTCAGCGAAGAGCTGAGCCTAAAGGCCCAACCCGCGACCGCGACCGCTCGCGCGCCACGAAGCGCGTCGCCGCACGAAGGCATGGCCCACGCCAATCCTTTCGACGAAGCCGACCCGTTCGAGCCCTTCGAACAATGCGCGCCCGCCCCGGAAGCACAACCGCCCGACGCCGAGCCCGAATTTGTCGAAGCTGTTTATAGCCGTTCTGCCCCGGGCCGCCGCAAGGCGCCGAGCGCCCGGGACGTGAATCCCGAAGCCAAGGCCAGCAAGCGTCCGCAGCGATCGCTGAAAGGTCGCGCGCTCGGTTATTTATCGCGTCGCGAATACAGTCGTGTTGAACTTTCGCGCAAGCTCGTGCCATTTGTCGAGGAAGCCGATTCGCTGGAAACGCTCCTCGATACGCTCGAACGCGAGGGCTGGCTGTCGAACGAACGGTTTGTCGAAAGTATCGTGCACAGGCGCGCCGGGCGGATGGGCGCAAGCCGGATCGTCAATGAACTTAAGCGGCACGCAGTGGGCGATACGTTGATCGAGGAAGTCGGCGTGAAGTTGCAGCAGACGGATCTCGCGCGCGCCCACGCGGTCTGGAGCAAAAAGTTCGGTCAGCCGCCCACAACTTCGGCCGAGCGCGCGAAGCAGGGCAGGTTCCTGGCGGCGCGGGGTTTTTCGAGCGGCGTGATCGTCAAAGTGCTCAAGGGCGGCGGCGAAGACGAGTTCGACGAATAGCCAGTCGGCCTCTCGTCCAAAGGCTTCCGGCCGCATTCAATCCCGTATGTCAGGACGCCGCGCGCCGCGTCGAAACCATGTTTCGAGCGTTGTCGCAGGCTTCCGTCTGCGACACTCTTCCGGGCGCACAACGCGCCGTAAGCCGTCGCGCATCAAACCCGCTCCAGCGACAAATACTCAGTATGCTAAAATTTAAGGGTTTTCCGATTCCGGCCTTCCATCCTGCATGCCGCTTACTCCAACCGTTTCCCGACAATTGCGCCACCGTCGCGCGATTCGGCTGGAAGCTTTCGAGCGCGAAGACGGTCTGTGGGACATCGAAGCCTGTCTAACCGATGAAAAGCCGCGCGATGTTCACCTCGCGTCGGGCGTCCGGCCTCTTGGCCTGCCGATCCATGAACTCTGGCTGCGCATCACCATCGACCGCAAGCTCACCATCGTCGACGCCAACGCGTCCTCGGAATGGGCGCCCTATGGCGGTCTCTGTGCAGCGTCGAATTCTGCCTACCGCGCGCTCGTCGGACTCAATCTCCTCCAAAATTTTCGCCGCGACGTCACTCGCCTTCTGGCGGGTACCGTCGGTTGCACGCATCTCACCGAGTTGTGCGCTGTCTTGCCGACAGCCGCAATCCAGGCATTTGCGGGCGAGGTCTGGGACACGAACAGCGGTGGTCCTGGCGGGGAGCGGGGTACTCAGTCCGAATCTCCCGATAAACCACCTTTTCAGCTTGGCCGATGCAACGCGTTGCGTTTCGATGGCGAAGCGGTCAGGCAGTTTTATCCGCGATGGTTTGCGAACGAGCGAGACGAGCGAGACGAGCGTAAGGCGAATGCGGAGAACGTAGAGAACTCGGGCGAGAAAACCTGACGAACCGCGGCTAACACGGAACATGCACGGAACAAGCCAGAAATCGGCCCGATCAGGCCAAGAATCTGCAAGAAAGAATCTGAAAAGAATCTGAAGAAACAAGCGGTTCAAGAAAACACGAAGTTCTATCCAACTCTCAGACTGAAGGAATCACGCATGAAGATTCACGAGTACCAGGGTAAGGAAATCCTGCGGAAGTTCGGCGTCGCGGTCCCGCGCGGCAAGCCCGTGTTCTCGGTGGATGATGCGGTCAAGGCCGCGGAAGAGCTGGGCGGCCCGATATGGGTCGTCAAGGCGCAAATTCATGCTGGCGGCCGCGGTAAGGGCGGCGGCGTGAAGGTTGCGAAGTCGCTGGAGCAGGTTCGCGAATACTCGAACCAGATCCTCGGCATGCAGCTCGTCACCCACCAGACCGGCCCTGAAGGCCAGAAGGTGAACCGCCTGCTCATCGAGGAAGGCGCGGACATCAAGAAGGAACTGTACATCGGCCTGGTGCTCGACCGTGTCTCGCAAAAAGTCGTCGTGATGGCGTCGAGCGAAGGCGGCATGGACATTGAGGAAGTCGCGGAAAAGACGCCGGAACTGCTGCACAAGTTCCCCGTCGACCCGGCAACCGGCCTGCAAGATGCGGACGCGGACGACCTCGCCCGCAAGATCGGCATTCCCGACGCATCGCTGCCGCAAGCGCGCGCCATCCTGCAAGGTCTGTACAAGGCTTTCTGGGAAACGGACGCCTCGCTCGCGGAAATCAACCCGCTGATCGTCACCGGCGACGGCAAGGTGATCGCGCTCGACGCCAAGTTCAACTTCGACGCGAACGCGCTGTTCCGTCACCCGGACATCGTCGCGTATCGCGATGTGGACGAAGAAGATCCGGCTGAAGTGGAAGCGTCGAAGTTCGATCTCGCGTACATCTCGCTCGACGGCAATATCGGCTGTCTCGTGAACGGCGCGGGTCTGGCAATGGCGACGATGGACACCATCAAGCTCTTCGGCGGCGAGCCGGCGAACTTCCTGGACGTCGGCGGCGGCGCGACGACCGAAAAGGTCACGGAAGCCTTCAAGATCATGTTGAAGAACCCGGGCCTGAAGGCGATCCTGGTCAACATTTTCGGCGGCATCATGCGCTGCGACGTGATCGCGGAAGGCGTGATCGCGGCGTCGAAGGCCGTGTCGCTGAAGGTGCCGCTCGTCGTGCGCATGAAGGGCACGAACGAGGACCTCGGCAAGAAGATGCTGGCGGATTCGGGTCTCCCGATCATCGCGGCTGACAGCATGGAAGAAGCCGCGCAGAAGGTGGTTGCGGCCGCCGTTGGCAAGTAAGCGCTTTACCCTGCGTAAAGCGGTTACGAGCGTTCCATAAGATACGAATGGCGGCGTTTTTCCGCGCGCCCGAGACATCGGGCGCGGGCGGGACGCCGCCAAACGAACAGAGGTCTATACATGTCGATTCTGATCAACAAAGACACAAAGGTCATCACGCAGGGCATCACCGGCAAGACCGGTCAGTTCCATACGCGCGCTTGCCGCGAGTACGCGAACGGCCGTGAGGCATACGTGGCGGGCGTGAACCCGAAGAAAGCCGGTGAAGATTTCGAAGGCATTCCCATCTATGCAAGCGTCGCGGAAGCGAAGGCCGAAACGGGCGCAACCGTTTCGGTGATCTACGTGCCGCCGGCTGGCGCGGCTGCGGCGATCTGGGAAGCGGTCGAAGCGGATCTGGATCTCGCGATCTGCATCACCGAAGGCATTCCGGTTCGCGACATGCTCGAGATCAAGGACCGCATGCGTCGCGAAAATCGCAAGACGCTGCTGCTTGGACCGAACTGCCCGGGCACGATCACGCCGGACGAACTGAAGATCGGCATCATGCCGGGTCACATCCACAAGAAGGGCCGTATTGGCGTCGTGTCGCGTTCGGGCACGCTGACGTATGAAGCGGTCGGCCAACTGACGGCGCTGGGTCTCGGCCAATCGTCGGCAGTGGGTATCGGCGGCGATCCGATCAACGGTCTCAAGCACATCGACATCATGAAGATGTTCAACGACGATCCCGACACGGACGCCGTGATCATGATCGGCGAGATCGGCGGTCCGGACGAAGCCAACGCGGCTTACTGGATCAAGGACAACATGAAGAAGCCGGTGGTCGGCTTCATCGCGGGTGTCACGGCGCCTCCGGGCAAGCGCATGGGCCACGCCGGCGCGCTGATCTCGGGCGGTGCCGATACGGCCGACGCGAAGCTGGAAATCATGGACGCCTGCGGCATCAAGGTCACGAAGAACCCGTCGGAAATGGGTCGTCTTCTGAAGTCGGTGATCTAAGCCGGCGGCGGCGTCCGGGTCGTCCGATCCGGCGCCGCGCCACAAGATTCGGCGCGAAGCGTCAGGGTTTGGTACTCTTACGGAACCCTTTCGCAAAAGTTGATTCTGAAGCGAGGGAGCGAATAGCTTCCTCGCTTTTTTATTTCCGGCGTCCACGCACGACAAGCGCTGGACGCAGCCGATTTCTCAGACGCCCGACATGCTCGAATTCTTCGCGACGCTCCATTGGGGCGCGGTGCTGCAAATCATCGTTATCGATATTCTGCTCGGCGGCGACAACGCCGTCGTGATCGCGCTCGCGTGCCGAAATTTGCCCGACGCGCAACGCACGCGCGGCGTCCTGCTCGGCACGCTCGGCGCGATCGTGCTGCGCGTCGTGCTGATCGCATTTGCCGTGGTGCTGCTGGACATACCGTTTCTCAAGTTCGTCGGCGGGCTGTTGCTGCTGTGGATCGGTATCAAATTGATGATGCCGGGTCACGACGATCCGCACGTCGCCGCGTCCGACAAGCTCTGGGCGGCCGTCAAGACGATCATCGTCGCGGACGCCGTGATGAGCCTCGACAACGTGATCGCCATTGCCGGCGCGGCCGAGGCGGCGGACCCGCAGCATCGGCTCACGCTCGTGATCTTCGGGTTGATCGTGAGCATTCCGCTGATCGTGTGGGGCAGCACGCTGGTGCTCAAGCTGCTTGACCGCTATCCGGTCGTCATCGCGCTCGGCGCGGGGCTGCTCGGCTGGATCGCGGGCGGGCTGATTATCGGCGATCCGTTTATCGACCGGTGGCCCGCGCTCAACACGCCGGCCGTCGAATACACCGCGCACGCGCTGGGTGCGCTCGTGGTGCTCGCGGCGGGCTGGCTGTTCCGCCGCCGCGCCGTCGCAACGGAGCGTCAGCCGCAGAGTTGAGCCGCAGAGTTGAGCCGCAGAGTTGAGCCGCATTCTTGCGCGTTAGCTTGGCGCTGGCGTTCACTTTCGCTTCACGTTAGCCATCCGGCTGACTGCCGCTCACGCGCACTGCTGAATAAGATTGAAGCGTCCGATCCGCATTGCGCGGCCGGGCGCTTTGTCCTTTTTGGAGTTCAGCGATGACGGTAATGGTGAGCGGTTTTGGCGCGGCGGAAACGTCGCGCGAGGTTAAGCGGCGCGACGCCGGCCGAGTGTGGTCGGGCTTTACGCTGATCGAATTGATGATCGTGCTGGCGATTGTCGGCGTGGTCGCGGCGTATGCGATCCCGGCGTATCAGGATTATCTGGCGAGAAGCCGCGTGGGCGAGGGCTTGTCGCTCGCGTCGTCGGCGCGGATCGCGGTGGCTGAAAACGCCGCGAGCGGTGGCGATCTCAACGGCGGTTACGCGTCGCCGCCGGGTACGCGCAACGTCGAATCGATTCACGTGGACAGCGACAACGGCCAGATCACGATCGCCTATTCGACGCGCGTCGCGCCCGCCGGCTCGAATACGCTTGTGCTCGTGCCGTCCGCGCCCGACAACGCCGACACGCCGACCGCACGAATCCCGCTCGCGAAAGGCGCGGTCCAGGCGGGCGCGGTGACGTGGGAATGCTTCGCGGCGGCCAAGGCGGCGTCGTCGTTGCCCGCGCCGGGTGCCGGGCCGTCGCCTTCGGACGCGCCGACACTGGCCTCGAATCTCGCACCGCCGGAATGCCGCGCCTGACATGAGCGATGTTGCCGGCAATGTCGGATAAGGGCAGTTGCCGGCAAAAAAACCCCATTCCAGGCCCGCGATTCGTACAAAAACGCCACATCCGCACGATTTGCACGGTTTTCGACACGGTGCGTCGGACAGCCCGGGTAAATTTTTGTATAGTGCGCCGGTTGCCGACGTTCCCGACCCCTCATGCCTTCAAACATCGCGCGTTATCTTTCCCTGGCTGCACTGTGTCTCGCCTTGACGATTCCCTACGCGGTCGTCAACCACACCTATCCGATTCCGACCTTCTACGCCGAGTTCTGCGCGTTCGCGCTTTACCTGGCGCTCGGTGCGACCGTTTTGCTGATGGTGAACGTGTCCGAGCCGCGTATCGCGTTCGCGTCGCCGATGGTTTCGCTGATGCCGCTCGCCTTCGGCGCGTTGCTCGCCGTGCAAACCGTGGTGTTGCCGGTCGCGCAGCCCTCGATGAACTGGCTTGGCGCGGGCTATCTGCTTTCTGCGTTCGTCGCGGTGCATACGGGTTTCGCCCTCGTGCGCGCCGGTCTCGCCGATAAAGCGATGCGCTGGGGCGCGGCGGCGCTGATGGTCGGCGGCCTGTTTGCGGTGTTTTGCCAGGTCGTGCAGCTGCTCCATCTCGAAGTGAAGTTCACGCCGCTCGTCGTCGCGTATAACGTCGCGATCGAGCGCCGGCCGTTCGGCAACATGGCGCAGGCGAACCATCTTGCGACCTATATCGCGTTCGCGATGGCGGCGGCGCTTTACCTCGTGCAGGCGCGGCGGCTGAATATGGTCGTGTGGCTTGTCGCATCCGCCGTTTTCGCGACGGGCCTCGCGCTCACCGTTTCGCGCGGACCGTGGCTGCAAATGGGCGTGATCTGCGTCGCGGGTTGGTGGATGGCGTTCGCGCTCGGCCGCGAGAAGGCCGAAGGATTCGCGGTTTCCGCGCGGCGCGATACCCGAGCGTGGCTGCTGCCGGTTGTGCTGGGCGTGCTGTTCGTCCTCGTGAACGGCGCGGTCCGGTGGGCGAACGTGCGCTATCACCTCGAACTCGGCCAGTCGGCGGCGGAGCGCATGCAGGACGCGAACCAGATCGCGCCGCGTCTCGCGCTCTGGAAATACGGCTGGACGATGTTCCACGAGCATCCGCTGCTCGGCGTCGGCTGGGGCGAGTTTCCGCGTTATCAGTTCGACATGGTGCGGGATCTGGGCGGCGTGGAGATCGCTAATAATTCGCACGATATCTTCATCGATTTGCTCGCTAAAACCGGGCTCCTGGGCGTCGGTATTCTGGTGCTCGGCATCGCGACGTGGTTCGTGCGCGTTGTGCGCGCCCCGCAGACGCCCGCACGCATCTTCGGGCTGGCGCTGCTCGGCGTGCTGCTGATGCACGCGTTGGTCGAATATCCGCAGCAGTACATGTTTTTCCTGATGCCCGCGATGCTCGTGATCGGTTTGCTCGAAACGCGTTCGCTGCGGCTGGTCGCGCGGCCCGTGTCGCTCGGTGTTTATACGGTGCTGGTGATCGGCGGGTTGGCATCGCTCTATCCGGTCATGCGCGACTACAACCGGTCGGAAGTGCTGTATTACGGCACGCGCCCGGCCGAGCAATACAACGCCGATCCGGCCTTCCTGTTCCGCGCGTGGGGCGAATACGGCGCGGCGACGCTGCTGCCGATGAATAGCCAGGATCTCGCGATGAAACTCGCGATGCACCGTCAGGCGATTGCGTTGCTACCGGGCGAGACCGTGTTGCGTCGTTACGCCGTGTTGCAGGCGCTGGCGGGCCAGCAGGACGACGCGCTGGATACCGTCGCGCGCCTGAAGATTTTCGCGATGGAACTGCACGACTGGCCGAAGCAACTGGCGGCGTTGTATCAGTTGATCGACGAGCAGGGGAAGACGCTCGCGGGCTTCAGGGCGAAGCTGGTGAAGCAATACGGCACGCCGTCGAAGGACAATTTCGAGCAGGACGACGATGAGGGTGATGACGAGTGAGCTGAAGCCGCTCGAAGCGTTCTCGTTGAATTGAAAAAGCCGTTCCGCGCTGCGCGGAACGGCTTTTTTATTTGTCGCGACGAAGCGACGTCACGTAGCCACCCAATCCCCCGACTTCCCCCCGCGCTTCTCTACCACATGCACATCGGTGATCCGCATCTCGCGATCCACCGCCTTGCACATGTCATAAACGGTCAGCAGACCGATCTGCACCGCAGTCAGCGCCTCCATCTCCACACCGGTTCGTCCCACCGTTTCAACACGCACTTCGCAATGCACGCCGGGCAGCGCGTCGTCCATGTCGAATTCGACGGCGACGCGCGTGAGCGCGAGCGGATGGCACAACGGAATCAGGTCGGCGGTGCGTTTCGCGCCCTGAATCGCCGCGATCCGCGCCACGCCGATCACGTCGCCTTTTTTCGCGTTGCCGCCGCGAATCAGCGCGAGCGTGTCGGGCTTCATCGCGATCGAACCGCGCGCGATCGCCACGCGCCGCGTCTCGCTTTTATCGCCGACATCGACCATGTGGGCGTCGCCCGCCGCGTCGAAATGAGTGAGTCCGGACATAATCTCTCCTGCCATGGGGCGCTTATGATACCAGCCGAAAAACGCGCGGTTCGGCGCGTAAAACCGGATCGCCTGGCCCGAAACCGCAAATCCGCCGAATTTCGCGCGGGCACACCCAATACTCGATAAGCACTTGATACGATAAGCCCGTTTCCCTCATCCCGCCGCTCGCGCGGCCGCGCTGTTTCACTGTTCGCCATGCGCCCGAAACGTCTTCTGACCGCCGTGCTGTGTGTATGTCTCGCCGTGCCGCCCGCGTCGTTCGCGCAGACGGCACCGCGAGCGGCGTCGTCCGCGGGCGCGAGTTCGAGCACAAGCCCGGGCACAGCGAACGTGTATTCATCCAGCGCGGCGGCGTTATCCCGCGATGCACCCGCGAATTTCGCCGATGGCGTCTTCGGCGTCTACGGCGGCGCGGATGCGCGCTTCGCCAACCGGCCGGGCGAAAAAGTCGGCATGCGCGCGCCGCTCAACGCGATGGAACTCCCCGATCTCGGCGACGGTTCGGGCGGCACGCTCACACCGCAAGCGGAACGGCGGGTCGGTGAACGCATGATGCGGGACCTGCGCCGCGAACCCGACTATCTCGACGACTGGCTGATGCGCGACTACCTCAACTCGATCGCATCGAAATTATCGACGGCGGCGGTGTCGCAATACCTCGGCGGCTATTTGCCCGATTTCGACCTGTTTCCGGTCCGCGACCCGCAGATCAACGCGTTTTCGATGCCCGGCGGCTTTATCGGCGTGAATACCGGGTTGATCGCGACGAGTCAGACGGAGTCGGAACTGGCGTCGGTGATCGGACACGAGATGGGGCACGTGCTGCAGCGGCATATCGCGCGGATGCTCGGCACGAGCGAGCGCAGTGGCTACGCCGCGCTCGCCGCGATGCTGCTCGGCCTGCTCGCGGGCGTGGTCGCGAGAAGCGGCGACCTCGGCATGGGGATCGCGATGAGCGGCCAGGCGTTCGCGGTCGACAGCCAGTTGCGCTTTTCGCGCTCGGCCGAGCACGAGGCGGATCGCGTCGGCTTTCAGATGCTGAGCGCCGCCGGCTACGATCCGTACGCGATGGCCACGTTTTTCGAGCGCCTCGACCGCTCGGCGATGGGCGACGCCGGCGTGCCGCCCTACGCGCGCACCCACCCGCTGACGGGCGAGCGGATCGCCGATATGGAAGACCGCGCGCGACGCGTGCCGTACCGTCAGCCGCGCCAGTCGTCGGAGTACGGTTTCGTGCGGGCGCGCGCCCGCGTGCTGCAGGTGAATTCCGCGAGCGATTATCGCGATATCGTGAGCCGCCTGCGTGCCGAAATCGACGATCAAACCGCGCTCAACGCCGCCGCGAACTGGTATGGCATCGCGCTCGCGCAGACACTGCTCGGCGATTACGGCCCGGCCGGCGAGTCGCTCGCCACGTCGCGCCGGCTGTTCGAAGGCGAACTGGCGAACGCGGCGCAGGCCGCCAGCGAGGTCAAAAACGAGGACGCTCAGACCCGCAGCTTGAGCCCGGAACCGGCGACCAACGCGGCGATCCGGATCACCAGCGCGAAGCCGATCAAACCAACGTCCATCGCGCCCGCCAGCCGGAGTTCACCGAGTCTCGACGTTTTGGCCGCCGAGATCGCGCGCCGTGCAGGTCGCGCGGACGAGGCCGTGCGTCTCGCGGATACCGCGCAGCGTCGCTGGCCGGCGTCGCACGCGGCGATCGAAACGCATTTGCGGGCGCTGCTGTCGGCGCAGCGTTTCGACGATGCGCGCACGCTCGCGAGAGCCGAGACCCGCGCCGATCCTGCGCAGCCGGACTGGTGGCGGTATCTGGCGGAAGCGTGCGTGGGCGCGAACGATCCGCTGGAGCAGCATCGGGCGATGGCGGAAAAATTCGCGCTCGACGGCGCGTGGCCGTCGGCGATCCGCCAGTTGAAGGAAGCGCGCGACGTGAAAAGCGCGAACTTCTACGATTTATCGACGATTTCAGCGCGTTTGCGCGATTTCGAATCGCGCTACAAGGAAGAGCGCGAGCAGGAAAAGGACGGCGGATTTTCCTGACCCGCGCCGACCCGCGCCGACCCGCGCCTGACCTGCGCCTGACCGCGCGAGCTAGGCCGCGGCCGCGAGCGCGGCAGGACTCGCGACAAAACCGAAGCGCGCGGCGACATCGGCACGGCGGATCGGCTGGAGCGGCAGATTCTGCGCGGCGCGCCAGTGGAACACGCCGCCCGCGCCGTCCGCGTCGAGCGTCGCGTGCTGCGCCAGCAAATCGAGATCGTGATCATGGAGCGCCGCCACGCGTGGCGGCATGGCGGCGTCCGAAAACAGCACGCCGCCGTCGTCGTCGATCCACGCTTCCGACGGCTCGAAGAGCGCGCCCGCGTGATCGGTGAGCGTCAGTTCGCTGGCGTCCGGGCTCAAACTCAAGCGCACGATCGTCGGCGTATACGCCAGTTCCACGTACACGCGCTGCGGGCCGTTCTGGAAAAACCACTGGCCGCGGGCGTCGTGCTCGTAGTTCCGATTGATGAAGCCGATCAGCGCCTCATGCCGGATCGGATCGCCCGATTCGCCCGCCGCTTGTACCGCGTCGTCGCGCATGCGCCACTGGCCGCGCCGGTCGAGCAGCAGCCAGCCGGTGCAATGCGGCACGTTCGGCCATTTGGCGAGCGCCTGCTTGACGAGTTCATCCATGGTCGGGGAATTGTTCCAGATAGCCGAAAACGCGTTGTGAAAGCCAGTCGATCCGCCCCGGAAACGGTCCGGTCATAAAGCCGACATGGCCGCCGTGATCGGGTTGATCGAGCGTGACGGCTTCCGAGACCTCGTGTCGCGACGGCAGCACGGAAGCCGGCAGGAACGGATCGTTGCGCGCGTTCAGGATCAGCGTCGGCACTTCGATATTCGGCAAAAGCGGGCGCGTGGTGGCGCTCGACCAGTAGTGATCGGTGTCGCGAAAACCGTGCAGCGGCGCGGTCACGGCGTTGTCGAACGCGTACATCGTGCGCGCGGCGAGCATCGCGTCGCGGTCGAAGAGGCCCGGGAATTGTTCCAGCTTGGCGAGCGCTTTCAGCTTGAGCGTCTTGAGAAAACTACGCGTGTATACGCGGCCGAAACCTTGCGAGATCGCGTGGCCGCCCGCGTGGACATCGAGCGGCGCGGAGATCGCAGCCGCCGCGTCGATCACCCGCGCCTCGCCCTCGCGTTCGCACAGCCAGCGCAGCAGCACGTTGCCGCCGAGCGAGACGCCCGCCGCGACGACCGGCCCGGCGTGCGTCGCCGCGAGCCGGCGCAGGATCCAGTCGACTTCGTTGCTGTCGGCAAGATGGTAGAAGCGCGGCAGCAGGTTCATCGGCCCGCTGCAACTGCGAAAATGCGGCACGACGCCGTGCCAGCCGCGTGCGTGCGCTTCGGCCATCAGGACGCGGGCGTAGTGGGAATCGGAACTGCCTTCGAGGCCGTGGAACAGCACGAAAAGCGGCGCGGCCGGATTTGCAGCGGTATCGAGCCAGTCGAGATCGATGAAGTCGCCGTCGGGCGTGTCCCAGCGCTCGCGCCGGTAATTCACGGCGGGACGACGGGCGAAGAGGGCGGGAACGATGGTTTGCGCGTGGCTGGTCGGCAGCCAGCGCGGCGCGCGATAGAGCCATTCCGCGAGCGGTTCGACCGGCACGGACGCCGCCTCGGCCCCACCCGGCGCGTGGTCGACGAAAGACGGACTGGACGGGATCAACGGATCACGTTTCATGGCGGCTCCCCTTCGGACGGCTTCTTCTCTTTACAGCGTGTTCAGTGCAGCGGACCCTTCCCGTGGCGCATCTTCGCGGCGAACTGGCCGGCGGCTTCGTCGGGCATCGGGCTCGCGTGGATATGCGCGATACGCCACTCGCCGCGCTCGTGCACCATCACGTAGGTCGTGAAGATCATGCGCGGCAGGTCGGCGGGATCGGCCGGCTGATGCGCTTCGGCAATCGCGTACACGACCGTGCCGAGACTGTCGTACACACGGATATCGAGCGGTTCGATCACGGTGTGCGCGGCTTCGAGCTGAATGGAAAGGCCCGCGCGAATATTGTCGAGCCCATGCAGATGCGCGCCGTCCGCGCTGATGCAGGTCGCGAACTCCTCGTCGATCCACAGCGCCATCACGCGGTCGACATTCGCCTCGGCGACGGCCTGATAGTAGGCGTTGAGGGTATCGGCGGCGGCTTCGAAGAGTCGGGCAAAACGTGGCATGGCTCGTGGGTCTCTGGCGTTCGGCGCGTCCCGCCACCCGCGTTTGCGGCGGCGGAACTCAAGCCGGGTCATGAATCAAAGCATGCCCCCGCTCGGGGACATTCGCGTGTCAGCGCCCGCACATTGCATTCGATTGCGGCCACGTCACGCAGTTGGAGCGGCCGCGTTCGAACCTAACGATGCGCGAGCAACATGCCCCGCAAGTCGCCGAAAACCTGTTCCGCGCTCAGTTCGCGCAGGCAGTTCAGATGGCCGAGCGGGCACTCGCGGGCGAAGCATGGACTGCACTCAAGATGCAGCCATTGTACCTTTGCGAGATCGGAGAGGGGCGGGGTGTGGCGCGGGTCGGTCGAGCCGAACACCGCGACGAGCGGGCGTCGCAGCGCGGCGGCGACGTGCATCAGGCCGGAGTCGTTGGTGACGACGGCGCTCGCGCGCGAGATCAGCGCGCACGCTTCGCCGAGCGATGTCTGGCCGCAGAGATTGCGCACATTCGACGCACGATCGGCGATAGCTTGCGCGACCGGCGCGTCTTTCGGCGACCCGAGCGCCACGATGCGCGCGTAAGGAAACGACTGCGCGACGAAATGCGCGAGCGCCGCGAAATGCTCGGGCGGCCAGCGTTTCGCCGGACCGTACTCCGCGCCCGGACAGAACACGACGAGCGGCGCGCGCGTGTCGAGATTGAAGCGCGCCGAGACGCGCGCCGCTTCGTTGAGATCCGTGTCGAGGCGCGGGACGGGAAGTTGCGTCTGGCCTTCGGCCGGTTGCGTCGCGAACGGCAGCTTTGCGCCCGGCGCGTAGGCGAGGGCGGCGTACTGGCCGACCATCGGCGGGCGCTCGCCTTTCGGCGGATTCTTGTGACGCACGTTGAGCAGGCCGTAGCGGCTTTCGCCGGTATAGCCGATCCTCAGCGGAATGCCCGCGAGCCACGGAATCAGCGCCGATTTCAGCGAATTCGGCAGCACGTAGGCCGCGTCGTAGCCGACATCGCGCAAATCGCTCGCGAGTTGCCAGCGGCGCAGCATCTGCAGCTTGCCGTGGGCGAGATCGGTCGCGTAGACGTCGTGGATTTCCGGCATCCGTTCGAGCACCGGCGCCACCCACGCGGGCGCGACGGCATCGATCACGATGCGCGGATGCAGCTTTCGCAGCAGCGAAAAGAGCGGCTGCGCCATCAATGCGTCACCGATCCAGTTCGGTGCAATAACCAACGCGCGACGCATCTAAGTAATTTCCGGTCTCAAAAAGAACGCGGCTCAGGCCATTGGGCGTGAGGGTTCAGTAATTAGAAGAACAACGAGAGGAACAGCGGTGCAGGCCGTTCAGACGACCCAAAGCGGGCCGCGCTTGCGCGACCCGCTCGGGGCATCGGACTTAAAGCCAGGCGGTGTGCCGCTCAGTGACCTTTGACGACTTCGCCGGCTTTCAGCTTGTAACGCGTGCCGCAATACGGACAACGCGCTTCGCCGTGCGTGACGTCGAGAAAAACGCGCGGATGCGTGCTCCAGCGCGGCATCGACGGGTTCGGACAGTACGCCGGCACATCCTTCGCCGACAGTTCCACCAGCGGCATTTCCTTCAGTTCGCTCATGAGGAATCTCGTTTGTTTCGTGTGGGGAGGCGCGCCGGTGAAGCCCACCGGCGCGCCGTGTCCGGCTTCGCCGCGTTCAGACCTTCGCGAGCCAGCCGGCGTATTTTTCGTTCTTGCCCGAGACGATATCGAAAAACGCGCTTTGCAGCTTTTCCGTGATCGGACCGCGCTTGCCATCGCCGATCGTGCGGTTGTCGAGTTCGCGGATCGGCGTCACTTCGGCGGCCGTGCCGGTGAAGAACGCTTCGTCGCAGGTGTAGACCTCGTCGCGCGTGATGCGCTTTTCGATCACCGGAATGCCGAAATCGCGCGCGAGCGTGATGATGGTGTCGCGCGTGATGCCGTCGAGGCACGACGAAAGATCCGGCGTGTAAAGCTTGCCGTTGTTCACCAGGAAGAAGTTCTCGCCCGAGCCTTCGGAGACGTAGCCGTCCACGTCGAGCAGAAGCGCTTCGTCGTAGCCGTCGGTCACGGCTTCCTGGTTCGCCAGGATCGAGTTCACGTACCAGCCCGATGCCTTCGCGCGGACCATCGACACGTTCACGTGATGGCGCGTGAACGACGACGTCTTCACGCGGATGCCCTTCGCCAGGCCGTCGTCGCCGAGATAGGCGCCCCACGGCCACGCGGCGATCGCCACGTGAATGGTGTTGCCCTTCGCCGATACGCCGAGCTTCTCCGAGCCGACCCAGATCAGCGGGCGGATATAGCACGACTCCAGCTTGTTCGTGCGCACGACTTCGAGTTGCGCGGCTTCGAGCGTGGCGTGATCGAACGGGACTTCCATCTGGAAGATCTTCGCCGAGTTGAGCAGGCGCTTCGTGTGTTCCTTCAGGCGGAAAATGGCAGTGCCGTCCGGCGTCTTGTACGCGCGCACGCCTTCGAAAACGCCCATGCCGTAATGCAGCGTGTGGGTCAGGACGTGGATGTTGGCATCGCGCCAGTCGATCAGCTTGCCATCCATCCAGATCTTGCCGTCGCGGTCGGCCATTGACATACGTGTTCTCCTAGCTCTCGTTGCAGGTAATGTGCGGGTTCCGGTCAGATGCGCCCGGCCTCGCGTGCGCGCGTCTGAAACGACGCGCGTATCGCAGTGCCGGCGCAGCTTTTCGCGGCGCGCCGAAAGACCGTCATTTTAGCGTCTTTTCGACGCAAAACGGGCAAGATCGGCCGTCTCGCGCCTTTCACGACGCTATAATTCGCCTTTCGCCGACGGCCTGCGATCCGTGCCGCGCACGCCCTATCAGCGCGGCTGTTCCATCGCGCGTTTCCCATTCTGCCGATGCGCCGCCGTCCGGCGCTGGTTCTTCCGTCAATGCTCGCGTCCATGCTCGACCGGCTGTCCGACCTTCAGCGCCGCGCCTTTTTCGACGGCGTCCGCACCTTTTCGCCCGCCATTCTCGCGACGTTCTCGTGGGGCCTCGTCACCGGCATCGCGATGAGCAAATCCGTGTTGAGCCTGCCGCAGGCGCTCGGCATGTCGATCGCGGTGTACGCCGGGTCGTCGCAACTCGCCGTGCTGCCGCTCTTCGCCGCGAAGTTGCCGGTCTGGACCGTGCTCCTGACCGCCGCGATGGTCAACTTGCGTTTCGTGATCTTCAGCGCCGGGCTCGTGCCGCATTTCTCGCATCTGCCGCTGTGGCGCAGGCTTCTGCTCGGGTATTTCAACGGCGACATCATCTATTTGATGTTCTCGAAGCGAAATTTCCCGACCACCCGCCAGCCCGGCAAGGAAGCGTTTTTCTGGGGACTTGCGATGACGAGCTGGTCGTCGTGGCAGATTTCGTCGATCGTGGGCATTTTGCTCGGCAGTCTCTTTCCCGACGACTGGGGCCTCGAGCTCGCGGGCACGCTCGCGTTGCTGCCGCTGATCGTCTCGGCGGTCGCGACGCGCTCGACGCTTGCCGCCGTGGGCGTCGCGAGTGTCGTCGCGTTGCTCGCGATCGACCTGCCGTACCGCTTTGGCTTGCCGCTCGCGGTGATCGCGGCGCTGGCGGCGGGAAGTATCGCCGATGCCGTTTTTGCCCGCATCGAACGCCGTGCGCCGCTGCCCGAGCCGGACGCGACGCCCCAGAACGCCGATTCCAAAAGCCGGAGCGCCCGATGAGCCCGCTCGAAACGTGGCTCGCGATCATCGGCATGGCGCTCGTGACCGCGCTCACCCGTGCGTCGTTTTTGATCGGCGGCGAGCGGCTGGTGCTGCCGCCGCGCGCGCAGCGGGCGCTGCGGTATGCGCCCGCGGCCGCGCTCGCGGCGGTGGTCGTGCCCGACCTGCTGGAAACGCCGCACGGCTTGTCGATCGGGTTGTCCAACCATGCGCTGTATGCGTCGCTCGTCGGCCTCGGCTGGTATTTGTGGCGCCGCAGCATGCTGGGCACGATCGTCGTGGGCATGGTGGTTTTCACGCTTTTGCGGCTGTTCGCCTGAGGTCGGAATGCTGCGCCGCCGCACGGCAGACCGCCGCTGATTCACGCGCCAAATACGCGTCATTCCGGATTCCAGGCCCAAAGCGGGCATGGGTATCGGTTAAAATGGCGCTCTTGCTGTCGCATCGAATGGGGTCGAACGTGTTTCCCGCAGTCATCGCGCTACCGCTCACAAATTCGCTGTCCCGCGCTCGGCGCTTCGCCGGACGCACGTCCCCGCATATCCGCTTCACCTCTGCTGCTTCCCCGGTTTCCGCCTTCCTCGTTGTCCCGCTCCTCGCTTTTGTTCTCGATTTCGTTCTCGATTTCGCTTCAGCCTTCTGCCGTTCCGGGCTGGTCCGAACGTCGCATTTCCCCGGCGATTCCGCGAACCGGCGGCCGCCGCGTCTGTGCGCGTCTCGCACGTCGCACGTTGCGGCCCTATCCGCTTCGCTCGCCTGAACCGCTTTCCTAATCACACGTTGACTCCCATGACGAAAGTACTGCGTTTCACCGATCTGATCGCCGAAGGCAAAGTCTCGGCCAAGCGCATCTTTATCCGCGCCGACCTCAACGTTCCGCAAGACGACCAGGGCAACATCACCGAAGACACGCGGATCCGCGCGTCGGTGCCTGCCATTCAGGAAGCGCTCGCGGCGGGCGCGGCGGTGATGGTTACGTCCCATCTGGGCCGCCCGACCGAAGGCGCTTTCAAGCCGGAAGACTCGCTCGCGCCGGTCGCGAAGCGTCTCGGCGAACTGCTCGGCCGCGACGTGCCGCTGGTGGCGAACTGGGTGGACGGCGTGGAAGTGCAGCCGGGCAACGTCGTGCTGCTAGAAAACTGCCGCTGCAACAAAGGCGAGAAAAAGAACGACGACGCGCTGTCGCAAAAGCTCGCGAAGCTCTGCGATATCTACGTGAACGACGCTTTCGGCACCGCGCATCGCGCCGAAGCGACGACCAACGGCATCGCCAAATATGCGCCCGTCGCGTGCGCGGGCCCGCTGCTCGCCGCCGAACTCGACGCGCTCGGCAAGGCGCTCGGCAACCCGAAGCGCCCGCTGGTCGCGATCGTCGCCGGGTCGAAGGTGTCCACCAAGCTGACCATTCTCAAGTCGCTGGCCGAAAAAGTGGATCAGCTGATCGTGGGCGGCGGGATCGCCAATACGTTCATGCTGGCGTCGGGCCTGAACATCGGTAAGTCGCTGGCGGAGAAGGATCTGCTCGACGAAGCCAAGACCATCATCGATCAAGCCCGCGCGCGCGGCGCATCGGTGCCGATTCCGAGCGATGTCGTCACCGCGAAGGAATTCGCGCCGACAGCGAAAGCCGAAACCAAGGCCGTCGATCAGGTGCAGGACGACGATCTCATTCTCGACATCGGCCCGGACACCGCGAAGGCGCTCGCCGCGCAACTGGAAAAGGCGGGCACGATCGTGTGGAACGGGCCGGTCGGCGTGTTCGAATTCGACCAGTTCGGCAACGGCACGAAGACGCTCGCGGAAGCCATCGCGAATTCCCCGGCGTTCTCGATCGCGGGCGGCGGCGATACCCTCGCGGCCATCGCGAAATACGGCATTCACGACAAAGTCAGCTACATCTCGACCGGTGGCGGCGCGTTCCTCGAATTCCTCGAAGGCAAGACCTTGCCGGCGGTGGAAGTGCTCGAAGCACGCGCGGCGGCGGGCGCGCAATAAGTTGGCGACGCGAGCCAGGACGGAGAAGAAGGGCGCGCGCGAGGCCGGACGCGCGCAAAACAACAACATAAAGGAGCACGCGGCCATGGCTCGCGAAACAGACGCACAAGCAGACGCAAACGCAGACGCACAAGCAGGACCCGCAGGTGAATCAGAAGTCAGCAACGAAACGAATCCGCAGCAACCCGCCGACGCCGGTCTCACCCCTGCCGATGCCATCGCGTCGGCGGTACTGATCGGCGGGATCGAGGAGCTGCCGGAACAGAAACAGCAGCAATCCCAATATCAAAAAGCGACGCCGGCCGGATCCGGCGCGCGCCCGCAGCCGGTGAGCAATACCTCACCGTCGGCGCAACGTGCTCGCAGCGCCGTATCAGGCGGTTCCACCCAGACGAGGAGTTCCATGCATCGCGCCACAAAGATTGTCGCCACTATCGGCCCCGCTTCCAGTTCACCGGAAATCCTCCTGAAAATGATGGAGGCGGGTCTCGATGTCGTCCGCTTCAACTTCTCGCACGGCACCGCCGACGACCATCGTCAGCGCGCCGAGTGGGTTCGAGAGGCGGCGCGTCAGGTGGGCCGCGAAGTCGCGCTGATGGCGGACCTGCAAGGTCCGAAAATCCGCGTCGGCAAATTCGAGAACGGCAAGACCATGCTGGTGGCGGGCAATCCGTTCATTCTCGACGCGCGTTGCCAGCTCGGTAACGACGACCGCGTCGGCCTCGATTACCCGGACCTGCCGCGCGACCTGCGTCCCGGCGACATCCTGCTGCTGAACGACGGGCTGATCGTGCTCGACGTGACGCGCGTGATCGGCGAGGAAATCCACACCACCGTGAAGGTGGGCGGCGAACTGTCGAACAACAAGGGCATCAACCGGCAGGGCGGCGGGCTGACCGCGCCGGCGCTGACCGAGAAGGACATGGAAGACATCAAGACCGCGATGTCGCTCGGCGCGGATTTTGTCGCGGTATCGTTCCCGAAGAACGCGACCGACATGGAAATGGCGCGTCAACTGGCGAATATCGCCGGCGCGCCTTACGGCATCAAGCCGAAGATGATCGCGAAGATCGAGCGCGCGGAAGCGATTCCGGCGCTGCAAGGTATTCTCGATGCGTCCGACGGCATCATGGTCGCGCGTGGCGATCTGGCCGTGGAAGTCGGCAATGCGGCGGTTCCGGCGTTGCAGAAACGCATGATCCGTATGGCGCGGGAGTCGAACAAGCTCGTCATCACGGCGACGCAGATGATGGAATCCATGATCCACGCGCCCGTGCCGACGCGCGCGGAAGTGTCGGACGTGGCGAATGCCGTGCTCGACGGCACGGACGCGGTGATGCTGTCGGCGGAAACGGCGGCGGGCAAATATCCGGTCACGACCATCGAAACCATGGCCGCGATCTGTCTCGAAGCGGAGAAGTCGGAAGATTCGCTGCTCGACCGCGACTTCCTCGACCGCACGTTCACGCGGATCGACCAGTCCATCGCGATGGGCGCGCTGTTCACGGCGTTCCATCTGGGCGCGAAGGCGATCGTGGCGCTGACGGAATCGGGCGCGACCGCGCTCTGGATGTCGCGCCACTGGACCCATGTGCCGATTTTCGCGCTCACGCCGCGCTTGGGCAGCGAGCGGGCGATGTCGCTGTTCCGTAACGTGACGCCGCTGCATCTGGATACGAACACCGACCGCGATACCGCGCTCAGCCAGGCGCTGGAAGTCGTGGTATCGAAGGGCTATGCCGCGCTCGGCGACATGGTGGTGCTGACCGTCGGCGAGCCGATGGGCGCGGCGGGCGGCACGAACACGCTGAAGATCGTGCGGGTGGGCGATCCGTATTGATCCGATCTGATGCGGCACCGGGGTCGGCGGCTTCTGCGCCGTCCGCGTGCCGCACTCCGCAATTCCGATGCGAACGAAAAGGCCCGCGAATTTCTCTCCGCGGGCCTTTGACATTGGCATTAAGCGTGACGAAATGCGTATGAACGCACGCAGGCGCACTGAAATAGCGCTTGCCAACCGCTAAAATCCCGAAAAATTTAGCCGCACGCAAAGATTTCGTTTCATCTTTAGGAGCTACACCATGCCTCTCGTATCAATGCGTCAACTGCTGGACCACGCGGCTGAAAACGGCTACGCGTTGCCGGCATTCAACGTGAATAATCTGGAACAGGTGCAAGCCATCATGTCGGCGGCCGATCAGGTCGGCGCGCCGGTCATCATGCAGGCGTCCGCCGGCGCGCGGAAGTACGCGGGCGAAGCGTTTCTGCGCCATCTGATCGAAGCGGCGGTGGAATCGTATCCGCACATTCCGGTCGTGATGCATCAGGATCACGGGCAGTCGCCGGCGGTTTGCATGGCGGCCATTCGCAGCGGTTTCACCAGCGTGATGATGGACGGCTCGCTCGAAGGCGACGGCAAGACGGTGGCGTCCTACGAGTACAACGTCGATGTGTCGCGCAAGGTCGTGGATGCGGCGCATTCGATCGGCGTGACGGTGGAAGCGGAACTCGGCGTGCTCGGTTCGCTGGAAACCATGAAGGGCGACAAGGAAGACGGCCACGGCGCGGAAGGCACGATGACGCGCGAGCAGTTGCTCACCGACGTCGAGCAGGCCGCCGATTTCGTGAAGCTCACGCAATGCGATGCGCTAGCGATTGCCATCGGCACTTCGCACGGCGCGTACAAGTTCACAAAGAAGCCGACGGGCGACATCCTCGCCATTCAGCGCATCAAGGAAATTCACCAGCGCATTCCGAATACGCACCTCGTGATGCACGGTTCGTCGTCGGTGCCGCAGGATTTGCTGGCTGAAATCCGCGAATTCGGCGGCGACATGAAGGAAACCTACGGCGTGCCGGTCGAGGAAATCCAGGAAGGCATCAAGAACGGCGTGCGCAAGGTCAATATCGATACCGACCTGCGTCTGGCGATTACTGCTGCGATTCGTCGTTATATGGGCGAAAACCGCTCGAAATTCGATCCGCGCGATTACCTGAAGCCGGCGCGCGACGCCGCGAAAAAGATCTGCGTCGAACGTTACATGCAGTTCGGCTGCGAAGGCCAGGCCGCGAAGATCAAGCCGGTGCCGCTCGACAAGATCGCCGAGAAGTACAAATCCGGCGAACTGTCACAGATCGTCAGATAAGGTCGCTTCGGTAGTAAAATCAACGGGTTCCGTCCAACGGAACCCGTTTGTCTTTGGATCGCCGTTCCTGCAGCACCCGGGGAACGGCGTTTGGTTTTTTCTTTTTGGCTTATGTTGGTCGTTGCGGCGCGCGGCTTGACGCGGCGCCGTGTTGCGCCACTTTTTCCGGTAGATGACGATGTCGACCCCGAATTTGACTCCGAGCCTGGCTCTTTACGAATCCACGCTGAAATCGCTGCCGCTGCTCGGCCGCGGCAAAGTCCGCGACAACTACGCAGTCGGTCAGGACAAGCTCCTGATCGTGACGACGGACCGCCTTTCGGCGTTCGACGTCATCATGGGCGAGCCGATTCCGAACAAGGGCCGCGTCCTGAACCAGATGGCCGATTTCTGGTTCGACAAGCTCGCGCACATCGTCCCGAATCACAACACGGGGATCGACCCGGCAACGGTGGTCGCCGCCGACGAAGCCGCGCAGGTCAAGGGCCGCGCGGTCGTGGTGAAGCGTCTGGAGCCGATTCTCGTGGAAGCTGTCGTGCGCGGATATCTGGCGGGCAGCGGCTGGAAGGACTATCAGGCGACGGGTTCGGTCTGCGGCGTGGAACTGCCGCCCGGCCTGCAAAACGCCGAAAAGCTGCCCGAGCCGATCTTCACGCCCGCCGCGAAGGCCGAAATGGGTCATCACGACGAAAACATCACCTACGATGAGATGGAACGTCGGATCGGCACGGAATTGTCGGCCACGATCCGCGACATCTCCATCAAGCTGTACAAGGAAGCGGCCGAGTACGCGGCGACGCGCGGCATCATCATCGCGGACACGAAGTTCGAGTTCGGTCTCGACAATCGCGGCCAGTTGTTCCTGATGGACGAAGTGCTGACCGCCGATTCCTCGCGCTTCTGGCCGGCGGACGGTTATCAGATCGGCACGAATCCGCCTTCGTTCGACAAGCAGTTCGTGCGCGACTGGCTCGAAACCCAGCCGTGGAAGAAGGAACCGCCCGCACCGCAACTGCCGGACGACGTGATCGCGAAGACCGCGGAAAAGTACGAGGAAGCGCTGCAGCGCCTGACCGGCCAGACGCTGGCTTGACGCCATTGCTTGAGGCAAGCCCGGCTGCACCATGCAGCCTTCGAGAATCGGCCGCTTTAGAGCGGCGTTCAAACAGGAAAGCAGCACGATGAGCGAAGTTCAGCCCGCACACACGCACAGCGCGCCGTTGGTCGGCGTGCTGATGGGATCGAGTTCCGACTGGGACGTGATGAAGAACGCGGTGGCGATCCTCCAGGAATTCGGTGTGCCTTACGAGGCGAAGGTGGTCTCGGCGCACCGCATGCCCGACGAAATGTTCGAGTACGCCGAAAAGGCGCGCGAGCGCGGCTTGCGCGCGATCATCGCGGGCGCGGGCGGCGCGGCGCATCTGCCGGGCATGCTGGCCGCGAAAACGACCGTTCCGGTGCTCGGCGTGCCGGCGGTCAGCAAATATCTGAAGGGCGTCGATTCGCTTCACTCGATCGTGCAGATGCCGAAGGGCGTACCGGTCGCGACGTTCGCCATCGGCGAGGCGGGCGCGGCGAACGCGGCGCTGTTCGCGGTGGCGATGCTCGGCGTGGTCGATGAAACTTATGCGAATCGCCTGGACGCATTTCGCGCGCGCCAGAACGAAGCTGCGCACGCGATGGTGTTGCCGCCGCTGTAACGTTTTTCCCGTAGCAAGACCGGGCGCGCGGCGGGCAACGGCCCGCCGGGAACGCCCGTGACCGATCACACACGATGAACCCACAAAATTCTCCGGTTTCACCCATTCTGCCGGGCGCCTGGCTCGGCATGGTCGGTGGCGGCCAGCTTGGCCGCATGTTCTGTTTCGCCGCGCAGTCGATGGGCTATCGCGTCGCCGTGCTCGATCCTGACGAAACGAGTCCGGCGGGCGCCGTCGCGGATCGCCATATCCGCGCGGCCTACGACGACAAGACCGCGTTGACCGAACTCGCGCGCCTGTGCGCGTCGGTCTCGACGGAATTCGAGAACGTGCCTGCCGCGAGCCTCGATTTCCTCGCGAACACCACGTTCGTCAGTCCGGCCGGGCGCTGTGTCGCCATTGCGCAGGATCGCGTGGCGGAGAAGCGCTTTATCGCTTCGACCGGCGTGCCGGTTGCGCCCCACGTGGTGATCGAGTCGCCCGAGGCGCTCGCCGCCATTCCGGACGCCGCGATCGCCGCCGTGCTGCCCGGCATCCTGAAAACGGCGCGGCTCGGCTACGACGGTAAAGGGCAAATCGGCGTGCGCAACGTCGAGGAAGCGCGCACGGCCTACGGTTCGCTGTCCGGCGTGCCGTGCGTGCTGGAAAAGCGTTTGCCGCTGAAATACGAGGTGTCGGTATTGATCGCGCGGGGCGGCGACGGCAAATCGGCCGTCTTTCCGCTCGCGCAGAACCAGCATCTCGACGGCATTCTCGCGAAAACCGTGGTGCCCGCGCCGGACGCGCCCGCGTCGCTGGTCGCGCAGGCGCAGGACGCCGCGCTCACGATTGCCGCGAAGCTCGGCTATGTGGGCGTGCTCTGCGTGGAGTTTTTCATCCTCGAAGACGGCTCGCTGATCGCCAATGAAATGGCGCCGCGTCCGCACAACTCGGGCCATTACACCGTCGATGCCTGCGCGACCAGCCAGTTCGAGCAGCAAGTGCGCGCGATGACCGGCATGCCGCTCGGCGACACGCGCCAGCATTCGCCGGCCGCGATGCTCAATATTCTCGGCGATGTCTGGTTCCAGGGCGGCGCGGACAAGGCGCGCATGCCGCCGTGGCACGACGTCGCGGCGATGCCGACCGCGCGGCTGCATCTGTACGGCAAGGAAGAGGCGCGGCCGGGCCGCAAGATGGGCCACATCAACTTCACCGCGCCGACGCTCGAAGAAGCGCGCGGCGCGGCGCGCGACTGTGCGCGCATGCTGCACATTCCGCTCGACTGAGCGCCGCGCGATGAGCATTCTTTACCCGAGCGCCGCGCAAATCGACGAAGCCGCCGCGTTGCTCGCGGCGGGCGAACTGGTCGCGTTTCCGACCGAAACAGTCTACGGGCTCGGCGGCGACGCCGAGAATCCGGACGCCATCGCGCGCATCTACGCGGCGAAAGGCCGGCCGGCGAATCATCCGGTGATCGTGCATCTCGCGCCGAATGGCGATCCGGCGTACTGGGTGGAAACGCTTTCGGCGGATGCGCAGAAGCTGATCGACGCGTTCTGGCCCGGTCCGCTCACGCTCATTCTCAAGCGCGCCGCGCACATTCCGGCGGCGGTCAGCGGCGGGCAGGATTCGGTCGGCATTCGCTGTCCTTCACATCCGGTCGCGCAGTTGCTACTCAGCGCGTTCTCCGCGCGCCGCGATGGCCATGGCGGCGTGGCGGGGCCGTCCGCGAATCGTTTCGGCCACGTCAGCCCGACCACCGCGCAACATGTCCGCGATGAATTCGGCGCGTCCGTGCATGTGCTCGACGGCGGCGCGGCGGCGGTCGGTATCGAATCGACCATTCTGGATTTGTCGCGCGGCTTTCCCGCGCTGTTGCGGCCGGGCCACGTCAGCCCGCAGGACATCGCCGACGTGCTCGGCGTCGCGCCGCGTTTGCCGGACGGCTCGGACGCGACCGCGCCGCGCGCGTCCGGCACGCTGAAAGCGCATTACGCGCCGCGCACGCCGCTCGCGTTGCTGCCGTTTTCCGGGATCGCGCCGTTGCTAACGGAGCATGGCGAACAAAGCGGCCAGCGCGGCGGCCAGCGCAAGATCGCGCTGGTCGCGCGGGCGTCGAGCGCCGGTGCGTGGGCGGATGCGCGCAACGTACACTTCATCGCCGCGCCGGAAGATCCGCAAAGCTACGCGCGCGATCTTTACGGCCTGCTGCGCGCGCTGGATCGCGCGAATGTGGAGCGGATTCTGATCGAGAAACTGCCGGAGTCGATCGAGTGGATCGCGGTGAACGACCGGCTCGGCCGCGCGGCGGCGGCTTTCGAGGCGCAGGAATGACGGCGCTCGATTTTCTCCGCGCCCAATAAAAAACGCCCGGTCGAGACCGGGCGTTTTTGCTTCTGCGCATAGCGTTTGCGGCTTACTTGCCGAGGCCCGACTGCGCGATGCGCGACTCCACGTACTGCGAGAACAGCAAGTGCAGGTGCGTCGTCGGATGGACCGTGTCCGCGTACATGTAGGTCTGGTCGGCGTTCGGCGCGGTGTAGGTCTGCGGCGAGCAGAACAGCGACGAACCGAAGCCCGTCGGGTTCGGCAGGCCGTTGGCCGTGGCGCTGGCGACCATCGACTGAAGGTTGCACGCCGTGCCCGTGTTCGACACCGTGAAGCCGTTCGACTGATAGTTGGCGGTGATTCCGTCCACCCAGCCGTATGCGTCGATGTAGATCACCTTGTTCGCGATGCCGAGCGCTGCGAGGCGTGCCTGGAGCGCGTCGTTGAAGCCCTTCGACACTTGCGAGATCAGCGCGGTCTGCGTCGGATCGGAGACGCCGAGCGGTGTGCCGCCGATATCCGGAATGCCCGACACCACGACGTGCGTCGCGCCCTTCCCGAGGATCGCCTGCGCGACGCCCGCAAGCTGGTAAGCCGCCGTCCCGACCGCCAGCGTCGCCGCCTGGAGCGCGGCCGGAACCGTGGTCGGATCGGTGGCTTTCGCCGTTGCAACGGCCGTCAGCGCGGCGAAGATATCGTTCGCGCCGCCGTTCAGCAGAACCAGCTGGTTCGCGTTGAAGCTGCCGTGATCGGTCAGGTATTGCGTGAGCTGGGCCGTGACCGGGATGGTCGTGGCTTGCGAGTACGCGTCGGTCGCCGCGCCCGTCGTGGCGTGACCCTGACCCGGCTGCAACGCGACGCGCGAGCCGCCCTGCGCATAACCGTAACCGCCTGCCGCGACGAGCGGCTTGCCGAAGCCGCCGACTTGCGCCGCGGTCAGCGTATCGCCGTAATACTGCGCGACGTTCTGGGTCCAGACCTGGCCCGGATTCGTCGTGAAACGGCCGCCGCCGAAGCTCGACGTGACGACCGGCGCATACGTGCCGACGTCCGACAAACTGTCGCCGAACGATACGACTTGCAGCTTCACGCCGCCCGGCGGCAACGCCGGCGTGTTGTTGTCATCGCCGCCGCCCCCGCAGGCGGCGATCACAGCGAAAGCCGCGCAAGCGGCGGAAATGCGTGCCACGCGAATGCATGCTGCGCGGCGGGTGTCTTTCAGGTTCATCGACTTCATCTCCTCGTTCCTCGTCTCTTCTGTTGTGTGTCTCGATCTGTGTCGCGGCTCTTGCGCCGCGAATCGGATTTTTGGGTTCAATGCGCCGCGAACGGAGCCGGGCGTTAGCTTACCGAATCTTTCCTTATTTTTGAGATGTTTCAAACAGCGCCACATCGCCTTTGCGCTCTTGACCGGCTTGCTGTCGCAATTGCGCCACCCATTCGGGCGGACCGACGAGCGCGCCGAGCTTGTTTCGCCAGCCGGCGAGACGCGCGGTATCCGCGAACATCGCGCGCCATTCGTGGAATGTGGCGACGAGCGGATTGAAGGTATGGAGCGGATCGACAATGCCGTATTGCGGCGGTTCGTTTGGATCTTCCTCGACGAAACTGCCGAACAGCCGGTCCCAGATCACCAGCACGCCGGCGTAATTCCGGTCGATATAGCGCGGATTGCGCGCGTGATGGACGCGATGAATGGACGGCGTGTTGAACACCCATTCGATCCAGCCGAGCTTCGCGGCCGTTTGCGTATGGACGAAGAACTGGAACGCGAGATTGAGCAGCACGACCGCGACGATCTGCTTCGGCGGAAAGCCCAGAACGGCGAGCGGCAGCCAGAAGAGCCACATTCCGGCGATCGGATACATGAGGCTCTGGCGGAACGCCGTCGAGAAATTAAGCCGCTCGGACGAGTGATGGACGACATGCGCCGCCCACAGCCAGCGCACCCGATGACTCATGCGGTGAAACACGTAATAGAGCAGGTCTTGAGCGACGAACAGCACGAGAAACGACAGCCACGACGCGGGCCAGGACATCAGCCGGTAGTGCGCGTAGACGTAGGTGTAAATCGGGATGACAACGGGCCACGCGAGTTTATCGGCGGCTTGATGGAACAGCGCGAGCGCGGTGTTGCAGAGCGTATCGGCGAGGCTGTAGAGCCGCGCCTCGGGCCGCGTGCGATGCAGATGCCACGCTTCCCAGCCGATGCAGGCAATAAATACCGGCGCTAACGCAAGCAGAAGCAATTCGGCATCGAATTGCATGGATGTCTCCTTCGGGAAGCTGTTTTTTTGACGTGTCGTCGAGGCGGTCTTTGCCGCCTGCCCGACAGCGTACACGCGGCTCGCAGGTGCGCGCCGCCAACTTCGTAGAAGGATTCTTCCAGCTTTTTACGCGGCGTTTCCGCGCCTTATTCCGCCGTGCCCGGCTTGCGCGCGCCTTCGTAGACCCATTCGAGCAGCGCGTCGTGCGCCGCGCGGGCCGCTTCCGAACGCGGATCGTTGATGAAACTCACCACCACGTAGCTCTCGCCATTCGCCGCGCCCACGTAGCCCGCGATCGCCCGCACGTCGCGCAGCGTGCCGGTCTTGATGTGCGCGTTGCCGAGCGCGCCCGCGTTCGACAGCCGGTTGCGCATCGTGCCGTCGACGCCCGCGATCGGCAGCGACTCCACGAAAACCTGCGCGACCGGGCTCGAATTCGCGGCGATCAGGAGATCGGCGAGCGACTGCGCGCTGATGTGTTCGTCGCGCGAGAGGCCGGAGCCGTTGTCGAGCACGAGGCCGGGCATCGGCAGCGCGTTGCGGTGCAGGAACGAGAGGATCGCCTGCGATGACTTCGCGGTGGTCGCGGGCGGCTTGGCCGAGGCCGCGCCGATCGTGAGGAACAGGTTGCGGGCCATCACGTTGTTGCTGAACTTGTTGATGTCGCGGACGATTTCCGAGAGCACCGGGCTGCGGTGCGTACCGACGAGCCGCGCGTTCGCGGGCGTCGGCCCTTCGCGCGTCGTGCCGGCGAACGTGCCGCCCGCCTGCTTCCAGAGCGCGAGAAAGCCACCGGCGAAGAAGGTGGAATGATCGAGCGCGGCGACGTTGATCGTGCGCGAGCCGCAGCGCAGTGGGTAATCGCCGATGAACGACGCCTGCACGAAGCCGCCCGTGGTCTGCGACACGCTCGGCGACGCGGCCGGCAGCGTGCCCGCGCACGCGCCGCGCGTCACGCGCAGTTCGTTGTCGATCTGAAGCTGCGCGAGTTGCGGCAGCACGTCGATCGCGACTTGCCCGTCCGGGCTCGGCGTGAGCGTGAACGTGAGCGACTTGAACGCGTAGAGCAGCGGATCGGGACCGACGTTGTACGGCGCCGTTTCGTCGTTGTCGAAGGCGGGCAGATCGCGCGTGGAAGGATCGAAGTAGCGCTTGTCGAGCACCAGGCCACCGTCGATCCCTGTGATGCCGTTCTTGCGGATTTGATCGACGAGGTCGATCAGTTCTTCGGGTACGAGCTTCGGGTCGCCGGTGCCTTCGATATAGAGATTGCCGTGCAGCACGCCCGCCGCGTCGACCTGGCCGTCGGCATAGGCCGTGGTCTTCCAGCGGTAATCCGGCCCAAGTATCGAGAGACCGGAATAGGTGGTGACGAGCTTCATCGTCGAGGCAGGGAGCATCGGCTCGCCCGCGTTGATCGCGACGAGCGGCACGGCCGCGCCGATGCGCTGCACGACCACGCTCATCGACGAAAGCGGCACGTGCGCGCGCGCGAGTCCGGCCATGACCGATGCCGGCAGCGGACCGGCCGGCACGGCGACGCGCTCGGCGCGTTTGTTCTTGCCGAACGCGCGGGCGGCGCGGGCGGCACGATTCGGCGATTGCGTCTGCTCGGCTTTCGAGCCGCCGCGCGCAGCGGCGGGCGGCGCGTAGACGGCGGCGGCGCCGAACGCGAGGGCGGTCAATAAGGCGAGCGAAAGCTGCGGAAAACTGAATTTCGATACGGAAGCGAGCGGCATGTAGTGCGTCGGAAGCGAGTAATGCGAGTGTTAGGCTGCGGCGCCGGGCGGTGAGCCGGTATTGTAGACAGCTTATCGACGGGCGTCGGCGCGGTGTGTCTCGGACGCGTCCTTAAGCCCCGTTTAATCCCGCGCCTGCCCGCCGCGGCTAGAATGGACGGCTCCATTCCCGCCCCAGATCAAGCCATGCGAATCCTGCTAGTCGAAGATGACCGAATGATCGCCGAGGGCGTGCGCAAGGCGCTGCGCAGTGACGGCTTCGCGGTCGATTGGGTGCAGGATGGCGAAGGCGCGCTGACCGCTGCCGGAGGCGAACCTTACGATCTCATGCTGCTCGATCTCGGGCTGCCGAAGCGCGACGGCCTCGACGTCCTGAAAAGCCTGCGCGCGCGCGGCAACAAACTGCCGGTGCTGATCGTGACCGCGCGCGACGCGATCGCGGACCGCGTGAAAGGCCTCGACGCCGGCGCGGACGATTACCTCGTGAAGCCGTTCGATCTCGACGAACTCGGCGCCCGCATGCGCGCGCTGATCCGGCGTCACGCGGGGCGCGGCGAGTCGCTGGTGCGCCACGGCGCGCTCACGCTCGACGCCGTCGGCCATCAGGTCACGCTCGACGGCGCGCCGGTCGCATTGTCGGCGCGCGAATTCGCGTTGCTCGAAGCGCTGATGGCGCGGCCCGGCGCGGTGCTCTCCAAGAGCCAGCTCGAAGAGAAAATCTACGGGTGGGGCGAGGAAATCGGCAGCAATACGGTCGAGGTCTACATCCACTCGCTGCGCAAGAAACTCGGCGCGGACCTGATTCGAAACGTGCGCGGACTCGGCTATATGGTCGCGAAGGACGCGTAGATGCATTCGATCCGCCGACAACTGCTCGTCTGGCTGCTCGCGCTGGTGATTGTCGGTGTGGGGTTTGCCGGATGGCTGATTTACCGGCAGGCGCTCGCCGAAGCAAACGAACTCTTCGATTACCAGCTTGAGCAGATCGCCGCCGCGCTGCCGTCGGAGCCGTTTTCGTCGGTGCTCACGTCGCGCGGCGGCAGCGAGGAAGGCGTCGTCATTCAAATCTGGAACCGCAACGGCGTGCTGATGTACTACTCGCATCCGCGCGTGCCGCTCGCGCCGCACGCCGAACTCGGCTTCTCCACGGAGATGACGGCGCGCGGCGAATGGCGCGTGTACAGCGCGATCGTCGGCGATAACGTCGTGCAGCTCGCGCAGCCGCTGTCCATCCGCAACCGGCTTGCGGCGGGCGTCGCGTGGCGCACGTTGTGGCCGCTCGTGCTGCTGTTGCCGTTTCTCGGGCTTGCGGTGTGGGTGATCGTCGGGCGAGGGCTCGCGCCGCTTCAGCGCGTGACGCACGCGCTCGACACGCGCCATCCGGAAGCGCTCGATCCCTTGCCGGATCGGCGTTTGCCGGGCGAAGTGCAGCCGGTGGTTCACGCGCTGAACGCGTTGCTCGCGCGGCTCGCGACCGCGCTCGATACACAAAAGGCGTTTGTCGCCGATGCCGCGCACGAGTTGCGCACGCCGCTCGCCGCCGTGCAGATTCAGGCGCAACTGGTGGCGCGCGCCCGCGACGACGATTCGCGCAAGGAAGCGCTCGCGGATCTGCAGGCGGGCATCACGCGCGCCACGCGGCTCGCCGAGCAACTGCTCGCGCTCGCCCGCTCGGAGCCGGACGGCGCGAGCGCGAACAAGCCAGTGGATCTGCACGCGCTGCTCGACAGTTGTGTCGGCGGCGCGGTGTTGCTCGCGCAGCAGCGCGGCGTCGATCTTGGGATCGAGCAGAACGAAAAGAGCGAGCTGGCGACCATCGAAGGCGATCCGGAAGCGCTGCGCGTGATGCTCAACAATCTCATCGATAACGCGACTAAGTACACGCCGCAGGGCGGTTCCGTCGATGTGAGCCTCGTGATAGAAGACGAGCGCCCGGTCGTGCGGATCGCGGATAGCGGCCCGGGCATTCCGGCCGACGAGCGCGAGCGCGTGTTCGACCGGTTTTATCGCGTGGGCGAGGGCGCGAGCCGGGCGCGTACCGATGTCGCGGGCAGCGGACTTGGGCTTGCCATCGTGCGGCGGATCGCGCTGAAGCACGGCGCGCGCGTGGAACTCGGCGAATCGCGGATGGGCGGACTGCTCGTCGCCGTGCGCTTTTAAAACGAAACCAACTTTAAGCGGCCTTTAAGCGGCGTCCCATAATCTTCGTTTCATCCCAGAACGCATCCTTATCGTCAGGAGCACTCGATGAAAGCGAAGATTTTCTCCCGCAGCGCGGTTGCAGTCGCGGTTGCCGTTGCCTTGTCGGCGGGCTACGTGGCCGGACACAAAAACGTCCCGGCGCCGCAGGTCATTCCCGCCGCGCAAGCCGCGATGATGCCCGCCGAGGCTGCCGCCAAAACCGGCATTCCCGACTTCTCCGGTCTCGTCGAAACCTACGGCCCCGCTGTGGTCAACATCAGCGCGAAGCATGTCGTGAAGCAGGCGTCGGCGCGCCGCGGCGGCGGTAGCGGCCAGTTGCCGATCGACCCGAGCGATCCGTTCTACCAGTTCTTCAAGCACTTCTACGGCGGCGTGCCCGGCATGGGCGGCAACGGCGGCGGCGACGATGGCGCGGGCGGCGCGGACCGCGCGAGCGAAAGCCTCGGCTCGGGCTTCATCGTGAGCGGCGACGGCTACATCCTGACGAACGCGCACGTCGTGGACGGCGCGAATGTCGTCACCGTGCGCACCACCGACAAACGCGAATACCGCGCAAAAGTGGTCGGCGCGGACAAGCAATCGGACGTCGCGGTGCTGAAGATCGAAGCGAAAGACCTGCCGACGGTGAAGATCGGCGATCCGAACGGCAGCAAGGTCGGCCAGTGGGTCGTCGCGATCGGTTCGCCTTACGGTTTCGACAACACGGTGACGTCCGGCATCATCAGCGCGAAGTCGCGCTCGCTGCCGAACGAGAACTACACGCCGTTCATCCAGACCGACGTGCCGGTGAATCCGGGCAACTCGGGCGGACCGCTGTTCAACTTGCAGGGCGAAGTGATCGGCATCAATTCGATGATCTATTCGCAAACGGGCGGCTTCCAGGGCCTTTCGTTCGCCATCCCGATCAACGAGGCGATCAAGGTGAAGGACGCGCTGGTGAAAACCGGTCACGTCGATCGCGGACGCCTCGGCGTGACCGTGCAGGGCATGAACCAGACGCTCGCGAATTCCTTCGGCATGCAGAAGCCGCAAGGCGCGCTCGTCAGTTCGGTCGAGCCGGGCGGTCCGGCGGCGAAGGCGGGTCTGCAACCCGGCGACGTGATCCTGTCGCTGAACGGCGAGCCGGTCGCCGATTCGAACGCGTTGCCGTCGCAGGTCGCGGGTCTGGCGCCGGGTAGCTCGGCGAAGGTGCAGGTGTGGCGCGACAAGGGCGCGAAGGACCTGAGCGTGACCATCGGCGCGCTGGCCGACGCCAAAACCGCTTCCGCCGACAAAGCGAACGGCGACGACGCAACGCAGGACGCGCGTCTCGGCGTCGCGGTCCGTCCGCTCACGCCCGAGGAAAAGCAGAGCGCGTCGCTCACGCGTGGCTTGCTGGTGCAGCAGTCCGGCGGCGCGGCGGAAAGCGCGGGCATCCAGGCGGGCGATGTGATTCTCGCGGTGAACGGCCAGCCGGTCACGAGCGTGCAGCAACTCAAGGCGATGGTGACGCACGCGGGCAACAGTCTCGCGCTGCTGATCCAGCGTGACGATGCGCAAATCTTCGTGCCCGTCGATCTCGGCTGAAGGCATTTCGTAGCGTCCTAGCGGTTCGTGCGGCGGCTTTGGCCGGGCACGAACCGTGCTGTTTCTGGCTGGCCCTATTTCACAATGCCACGTCCGAGCCGCTTTGTTGCATCGCGGCAGGACCGCAGGCAATGACCAACAAGGAGCCACCACAATGATCCAGAAAACCAGCGGCAAGCTGATCGCCGTCACCGTCTCCACCTTGCTCGCGATGACCGCAGCCAGCGGCGCGTGGGCGCAGGCATCGAGCGCCGGTACGAACGACATGAGTAGCGCCGGCAACACGAACGGCGGCGGTCTGCCGCAAGTCCAGCAGCAGGGCGATGTGTCGTACACATCGGGCGGCGTCGGCCTGGACGAATCGAAGGCATTGCTGGGCGCGCAGAACCAGTGGCCGCTGTCCTTGCGGTTTACCGGTCCCACGAGCGACTACCTTTCCGGCGTGCACGTGCGCGTGACCGACGCGCATCAGGCCGAAGTGCTGAACACCGAGGCGATGGGCCCCTACATGCTCGTCAAGCTGCGCCCGGGCCGCTACACCGTGTATGCGAAATACAAGGATCAGGAGCAGCAGCGCGCCGTAACCGTTGCCGGAAACGGTAAGGCAAAAGTGTCTTATCACTGGAATATCCAGTAAGTCCGACCCGATTCCGACCCGATTCCGACCTGGAAATAAACCCGCGGACTTAACGTGCAACTGCGCACACAAGCGAGCCCGGTTTGTCTCATAATGAAAGTCACGGGCGTCGTCGCCCGTGGCTTTTTTTTGTGCCGGGGTGCGCGGCGAACACGTTCGCAGCCTCGACGCCTGTGGCCTCGTTTTCTCTCAGCCGAACCGGGAGCGCACCACGATGAACGCCGACACGCAGCACACCGCTCACCGCATCGAGATCACGCTGAACCCGAGGCGTGCAAGGGTGATCCATCAGGGCGTCACTTACGCGGATACCCACGAATCGCTGACGCTCGCCGAGAGCGGATTGCCGCCTGTCCTCTATTTCCCGCGCGGCGATGTCAACATGGCGCGCCTCGCGCGTTCGGAACACACCTCGCATTGCCCGTTCAAGGGCGAAGCCACTTACTACCATCTGCTGACGGAAGACGGGCCGGTCGAAGACGCGGTCTGGAGCTACGAAAATCCAATCGACGGCGCCGAGCAGATCAAGGGTTTTCTCGCGTTCTATCCGTCGCGGGTCGATCGTATCGACGTCACGTCTTAGCGCAGCACGCTTGAAAGGGCCGCATCAAGAACGCACGATCACCGTCTTGCCTGTGGGAGGCCGGGATGGAAATCACCGACGCGCTGCGCATTCCGCTCGATCCCGTTCACGTTCGCGAGGCGCTCGGCGACCTCGCGCTGTTACGCGCGAGTCTCGACAATTGCGAATCGTTTGTTTTGCTGCCAAGCGGCGAGTACGCGCTCACCGTGACCATTCCGCTCGGCGCGTTGCGATCGCGCTACGAAATCCGCGCGCACACGGCGGGCGAGACGCGGGCGACGGCGCACGCGAACGCGAATGCGTCCGTCGATGCGCATACCTTGAGCTTCAAGGCGCGCGGCGAGGGCGTCGGTTCGCTGCGCGGACAGATCGCGGTCGCGCTGACGCCGGATGCGGGCGGCGCGGCGACCTGGATCGACTACACGGTGTGGGCGACGGTCAGCGGCCCGCTGGCCGGATTGCCGTCGCGGCAGATAGAAAATGCGCTGCGCCAGGCTGCCGACGAATTTTTCTCCGAATTCTGCGAAGTGGTGCGAGCGAAGCACGGCGAGCCGGGCGAGTGCGAGACTAACGCGACGGCGCGGCGTCACGTATTTCTGCGGCCGAGCGTGATGTCCGGGTCGTTCGCGCGCCGCGTGGGTTCGCTGCCGCGCGCCACGGCTGCCGAGACCGCGGGAAGCGGCGTCCTGCGTCACCGTCTCGGCCATGCGTTCGGGCATCACGATCACGATCATTCCCACGATCCGCATCCGCTCGGCCTGCCGGGCTGGGCGTGGGCTACGATGCTCGCCTGCGTCGCGCTGTTCGCGTATTTCGCGCAGCACGTCGGGTTGAATTAGCGTTTAGCTAGTTGGCTCAGGCCGCAGCATGTGCGGGCTGTATCGCATGGTGTCGAAGCACGCGTCGATCAGCCGTTCCGTGTCTTTTTCCAGATCCACGCTTTCGGGCAGCATCAGCGAGTCGCGCAGGATGCCCGTGAACAGCGCGTGCAGCAGCGTGGTCGCGTGACGCGTATCGAGCCGCGCCGGAAGCTGGCCTTTATCGACCGCGTTGCGCAAGCCGGCCTCGATATTCTCGATTCCCTCGCGCATGTTGTTCTGGTGGCGCTCGCGCACCGGCCCCATTTCCTCGACGAACTCGCACTTCAGAAAAAGGATGTCGAACACGCGCCGGCGCTGGTCGTCGAGCGCGATATTGCGCATGCACCAGATAAAAATATAACGAAGCCGGCCGAGCGGATCGGCTTCTTTCGGATCGAGCGTCGCGGCGACCAGTTCGTCGAGCGGCAGCAGGCTGCGGTCGAACATGGCCGTGAACAAATCGCCTTTATTGGCGAAATGCCAGTAGATCGCGCCACGCGTGACGCCGGCAGCGTGCGCGATGTCGGCGAGCGACGTCCGCGATACGCCTTTTTCAAAAAAAACCCGTTCCGCCGCGTCGAGGATCTGGTTGCGCGTCTCAAGCGCTTCTTCTTTTGTTCGTCTGACCATAGCGTCCGGTTCCCGCCCGCTCCATCTTGAAAATGCTTTCAAAAACAGCTATTTAACTTATTGCGGCGCAACAATGTCGAAGGTTTGTACATCGGCGTCGATATGAGGGAGACGAATCCCCTCACGGCGTGCCAAAGGGCGAACGATCGTCTCTTTTACATTCATTCGTGAATGTATATACAATACCATCCGACCACCGATAGCCCAAGCAGCGTTGACCGGTTAATATCCGACACAGCTTTTTATTCGCACGCTCCGTAATCGCCGCCCGGATTCACTCCCCTGCGGCATCGTGGCGCCTCCCTGGCGTGGCGAACGCGCGCGAATGACTGGCCGGATACCGAGCGTGTTCTGTGCCGGATATCGGTCAGCGTCTCACTACGCTTACACGCGGCCCGCTCGTAGAAAGCGGCCGCGGACTCACTTCACTCTCAGTCTTTGACAGAGGTCGCTCCATGCGCGTCGAACGGGTTCCATTCCGCTTAATCAGTGCCGCGACGGCTGCCGTGATTCTTGCAGCCTGCGGACAAAAACAATCGGCACCGCCGCCCCAGACGCCTGAAGTCGGCGTCGTTACCGTCCAGCCCACCACGGTGCCGGTGACGACCGATCTTCCCGGCCGCACCAGCGCGTTCCTGAACGCGCAAGTGCGTGCGCGTGTCGACGGAATCGTGCTGCGCCGCGAATTCACCGAAGGCGCCGACGTGAAAGCCGGCCAGCGTCTCTACAAGATCGATCCGGCGCCGTACATCGCCACGCTGAACAGCGCGAAGGCGTCGCTCGCGAAGGCGCAAGCCAATGTCACGACGCAAAACGCGTTGACCGCGCGCTACAAGGTGCTGGTCGCGGCGAACGCCGTGAGCAAGCAGGACTACGACAACGCCGTCGCGGCGCAAGGCCAGGCCGTCGCGGATGTCGCGTCGGGCAAGGCGGCAGTCGATACCGCGCAGATCAACCTCGGCTACACCGACGTCGTCTCGCCGATCACCGGCCGGATCGGCCTGTCGCAGGTCACGCCGGGCGCGTACGTGCAGGCGAGCGCGGCGACGCTCCTCGCGACCGTCCAGCAACTGGACCCGGTCTACGTGGACTTGACGCAATCGAGCGTGGACGGCCTCAAGCTGCGCCGCGAAATCCAGGAAGGGCGCCTGCAAACGAGCGGCATCAACGCGGCGAAAGTCACGCTGCAACTGGAAGACGGCCGCAACTACAGCGAGAGCGGCAAGCTCCAGTTCTCGGACGTGAGCGTCGATCAGGGCACGGGTTCCGTGACCGTGCGCGCCATTTTCCCGAACAAGGACCGCGTGCTGCTGCCGGGCATGTTCGTGCATGCGCGTATCGACGAAGGCGTGAACAACAAGGCGATCGTCGTGCCGCAGATCGGCGTGACGCACGACCAGAAGGGCCAGCCGGTCGCGCTCGTGGTCGATGCGGACAACAAGGTCTCGCAACGCAATCTCGTGACCTCCGCGACCTACGGCAGCAACTGGGTGGTCGACAGTGGCCTGAATCCGGGTGATCGCGTGGTCGTGAACGGCGTGGAGAAAGTGAAGCCCGGCATGACGGTGAAGCCGGTGGAAGCGCAGTCGCCCGCGCAGCCGGCATCGGGCGCACAAGCGGCCGCGGCTCCCGCGGCAAGCGGCGCATCCGGCGCGGCTCCGGCCTCCGCTGCATCCGGCGCGTAATAACAGGGAGCCTGTTTCATGGCAAAGTTCTTTATCGATCGCCCGATTTTTGCGTGGGTGATCGCCATTATTCTGATGCTGGCGGGGATCGCTTCGATCTTCAACCTGCCGATCGCGCAGTATCCGACGATCGCGCCGCCGGCCATTCAGATCAGCGCGACGTATCCGGGGGCATCGGCGAGCACGGTGGAAAACACCGTGACGCAGGTGATCGAGCAGCAGATGAGCGGTCTCGACCACTTGCTGTATCTGTCCTCCACCAGTGACGATTCCGGCACGGCCACCATTACGCTGACGTTCGCGGCGGGGACCAATCCGGACATCGCGCAGGTGCAGGTGCAGAACAAGCTGCAGCTCGCGACGCCGCTGCTTCCGTCGGCCGTGCAGCAAAACGGCACGAAGGTGACCAAATCGAGCAGCAGCTTCTTGCTCGTGATGGCGTTCACCTCCGAAGACGGCAGCATGAACAAGTACGACCTCGCGAACTACGTGGCGTCGAAGATCCAGGATCCGGTCAGCCGGATCGACGGGGTCGGCACGGTCACGCTGTTCGGCTCGCAGTACGCGATGCGGATCTGGCTCGACGCGACCAAGCTCACGAACTACGGCCTGACGCCGGTGGACGTGAAGACCGCGATCACCGCGCAGAACGTGCAGGTGGCGGGCGGCGGTCTCGGCGGCACGCCGTCGGTGCCGGGCCAGATGCTGCAGGCGACCATCACGGAAGCCACGCTGCTGCAGACGCCCGAGCAGTTCGGCAACATCCTGCTGAAGGTGAACACGGACGGCTCGCAGGTTCGCCTGAAGGACGTCTCGCATATCGATCTGGGCGGCGAGAACTACAACTTCGACACTAAGTACAACGGTCAGCCGACCGCCGGCTTCGGTATTCAGCTCGCCACGGGCGCGAACGCGCTGCAGACGGCGAAGCTGGTTCGCCAGAAGATCGACGACCTGTCGAAGTACTTCCCGCACGGGCTGTCGGTGAAGTATCCGTATGACACGACGCCGTTCGTGAAGCTGTCCATCGAGGAAGTGGTCAAGACGCTGATCGAAGGCATCGTGCTGGTGTTCCTCGTGATGTATCTGTTCCTGCAGAACCTGCGGGCGACGCTGATTCCGACCATCGCCGTGCCGGTCGTGCTGCTCGGCACGTTCGCGATCATGTCGATCGTCGGCTTCTCGATCAACACGCTTTCCATGTTCGGGCTGGTGCTCGCCATCGGCTTGCTGGTGGACGATGCGATCGTGGTGGTGGAAAACGTCGAGCGGGTGATGGCCGAGGAAGGGCTGTCTCCACGCGACGCGACCCGCAAGGCGATGGACCAGATCACCGGCGCGCTGATCGGCGTGGCGCTCGTGCTGTCGGCGGTGTTCGTGCCGGTTGCGTTCTCGGGTGGTTCGGTCGGCGCGATTTACCGGCAGTTCTCGCTCACGATCGTGGCGGCGATGGTGTTGTCCGTGCTCGTCGCGTTGATTCTGACGCCGGCGCTGTGCGCGACCATCCTGAAGCCGATCCCGCAGGGCCATCACGAGGAGAAGAAGGGCTTCTTCGGCTGGTTCAACCGGACCTTCGAAAAGAGCCAGAAGAAGTATCACGGCGGTGTGGAGCACGTCATCCGGCGTTCGGGCCGCTGGCTCATCATCTATCTGGTGGTGATCGTGGCGGTGGGGATGCTGTTCGTGCGCCTGCCGAAGTCGTTCCTGCCGGACGAAGACCAGGGCACGATGTTCGTGCTGGTTCAGGCGCCGGTCGGCTCGACGCAGGAACGCACGGCCAAGGTGCTTGCCGACGTCAGCCACTACTTGCTGAACGACGAAAAGAGCATCGTGGAAGCGGTGTTCACGGTGAACGGCTTCAGCTTCGCCGGCCGCGGCCAGAACTCGGGTCTCGTGTTCGTGCGGATGAAGGACTACGGCGAGCGCCAGTCGTCGAACCAGAAGGTGCAGGCGCTGGTCGGCCGGATGTTCGGACACTTCGCGGGCTATAAGGACGCGATGGTGTTCCCGGTGAATCCGCCGTCCATTCCTGAACTCGGCACGGCGTCGGGCTTCGACTTCGAGCTGCAGGATCGCGCGGGCGTCGGCCACGCGAAGCTGATGGAAGCGCGCAATATGCTGCTCGGCATGGCCGCGAAGGATCCGTCGCTCGCGCAGGTGCGTCCGAACGGCCTGAACGACACGCCGCAGTTCAAGGTGAACGTGGATCGCGAGAAGGCGAACGCGCTTGGCATCACGACGGCCGATATCGACCAGACGTTCTCGATCGCGTGGGCATCGTCGTACGTGAACAACTTCCTCGACGTCGATAACCGGATCAAGAAGGTCTACGTGCAGGGCGATGCGAAGTTCCGCATGAACCCGGAAGACCTGAACAACTGGTACGTGCGCAATTCGGCGGGTGGAATGGTGCCGTTCGGCGCGTTCGGTTCGGGCGAGTGGATCTACGGTTCGCCCAAGCTGGAACGCTACAACGGTATTTCCGCGGTGGAAATCCAGGGCGCGGCGTCGCCGGGTAAATCGACGGGTCAGGCCATGACGGCGATCGAAGCGATCGCGGCCAAGTTGCCGGCGGGTATCGGCTACGAATGGACGGGTCTGTCGTATCAGGAACGCCAGTCGGGTTCGCAGGCGCCGGTGCTGTACGGCATCTCGATCCTCGTCGTGTTCCTGTGTCTCGCGGCGCTGTACGAAAGCTGGTCGATCCCGTTCTCGGTCATCATGGTGGTGCCGCTCGGCGTGCTCGGCGCGCTGCTCGCGGCCACGCTGCGCGGGCTGGAAAACGACGTGTTCTTCCAGGTCGGCTTGCTGACCACGGTGGGACTGTCGGCGAAGAACGCGATTCTGATCGTGGAATTCGCCCGCGAACTGCGCATGCAGGGCATGGGCACGGTCGAAGCGGCGGTGGAAGCGGCGCGGCTGCGGCTGCGTCCGATTCTGATGACGTCGCTCGCGTTCATTCTCGGTGTGCTGCCGCTTGCCATCAGTAACGGCGCGGGTTCGGCGAGCCAGCACGCGATCGGTACCGGCGTGATCGGCGGGATGCTGACGGCGACCTTCCTAGCGATTTTCATGATCCCGATGTTCTTTGTCGTGATCAGCAAGTTCAGCAAGTCGAAGGACACGCCGACGCCCGGCACGCACGCCGATATCGAAGGCCCGGGTCACAACGAAGACGGCGCGGCCAAGGAAGGACACTGAGATGCTTAAACACTCCTTGATGGCAACCGCCGTGGCGATTTTCGCGGCGGGCTGCACGATGATCCCGAAGTACGACCGGCCTGCCGCGCCGGTCACGCAGAGCTTCCCGGCGGGCGGCATCTACGATAACCAGCCGACCGCCGCTTCCCCGGCGAGCCAGGGCCATTCGGCGGACGCGAAACCGGCGGTGGAGATCGGTTGGCGCGATTTCTTCGTCGATCAGCGGCTGCAGCAGATCGTCGAACTTGCGTTGAAGAACAACCGCGATCTGCGCGTGTCGGTGCTGAACGTGGAAGCCGCGCGCGCGCAGTTTCAGATCACGCGCGCCGGGCTGTTCCCGACGCTCAACGCGGTCGGGAGCCAGAGCAAGTCGCGCACGCCGCGCGACCTGTCGTTCTTCGACCAGACGATCTCGAACCAGTATTCGGTCGGGGTGAACGCGTCGTGGGAAATCGACTTCTTCGGGCGGATTCGCAGCCTGAAGGAACAGGCTCTCGACCAGTTCTTCGCAATCGCGCAGAACCGCAAGGCGGCGGAAATCTCGCTGGTGTCGTCGGTGGCGGACCAGTATCTGACGATGCTCGCCTACGACGATCAGCTCACCGTTACCCGCAATACGCTGAAGACGGCGCAGGAGTCGTTCCGGATCACGAACCTGCAGTTCGAGAACGGCGTGGGATCGGAACTGGACGTGCGGCAATCGCAGGGCATTCTGGAACAGGCCGCGGCGAATCTGCAGTCGCAGTTGCGTCTGCGGGCGCAGGCTGAAAACGCGCTCGTGCTGCTGGTCGGCCAGCCGTTGCCGGACGATTTGCCGTCGGGCTTGCCGCTCGACAGTCAGAACCTGCTCTCGGATATTCCGGCCGGCTTGCCGTCGGATCTGCTGACGCGCCGTCCCGATATCGCCGCTGCCGAGCAGACGCTGCTCGCGGCGAACGCGAATATCGGCGCGGCACGGGCGGCATTCTTCCCGACCATTTCGCTGACCGGCAGCTTCGGCACGCTTTCGCCGACGCTCGGCGGTCTCTTCAAGCCGGGTTCCGCTGCGTGGTCGTTCGCGCCGCAGATTTCGCTGCCGATCTTCGAGGGCGGCACGAACGTCGCCAATCTCGATCTCGCGCAGGTGCAGAAGCGGATCGAAATCGCGAACTACGAGAAGACCATCCAGACGGCGTTCCGCGAAGTGGCGGACGGTCTGGCAGCGCGCGGCACCTACGACGACCAGATCCGCGCGCTCGAACGCTATACCGGTTCGCAGAGCCGCAGCCTGGAGTTGTCGGACCTGCGTTATCGCAATGGCGTGGACAACTATCTGGCGGTCCTGACGGCGCAAACCAACCTGTACACGGCGCAGCAGTTGCTGATCAATGCTCGCCTGTTGCGCCTGACGAACCTCGTGGACTTGTACCAGTCGCTCGGCGGCGGATGGATCGAGCATTCGGGCGATCAACCGCGTCCCGCCGATGCCCCGGTCGACTACAGCGCAAGCGCGCCCGTGGCGGCTTCGGCGCCTTCGAGTGCGGCCGCGGCGGCGCGGCCTGCGACGGTGGCGAAAGCCAGCGTGCCGGGCTGACGCTTCAGGTTCTTTCGCGTAATAAAAAACCGCAGTCTCGAAAGAGACTGCGGTTTTTTTTCGTCGGGTGTAACGGTGTGCCCGAGCCGAGGTTTAGACCCGCGAGCTTAACCGCCGCGAACCTAAACCCGCGACGTTAAACCCCGCGACGTTAAACCCGCGACCTTAAACCCCGATCATCCCGCCGTCGTCCTTCGTGATAAAGATCGTCGCCGAGCGCGGACGCGCGCCGCTGCCGGCGTTGGTCTGGCTGTCCGGCCAGTGGCTCGTCAACGTGCTCGCCGTGCCGCCTTCGCCCGGATGCTGGATGTTCACCATCAGCGTCTTGTTGTCCGGTGTCATCGCGATGCCGGTCAGTTCGCACTCCTTCGGCCCGACCAGAAAGCGCCGCAGATTCTGCTCGCCGGGATTCGCGCCCTTGAACGTCTTCGTGCCACCGCCCGCCATGACCGCGCCGCCATCGCCGACCGTGCCCGGCGTCGCCGCGAGCAGCATGCAGTTGGTCGTGCCGGTGTACGCGCCGTCGTCGGTTTCGATCCACAGCAGGCCGCGCGAGTCGAACCAGAGGCCGTCGGGACTGGAGAAGTCGTTGTTGTCGGTGAGCGCGGAGAGGTTGTAGTCGGCGCTTTGCGCGGACGGCGACCCGAACAGATAGACGTCCCACTGGAACTGCGTGGCGTCGGCGCGTGCGTTCGCCTCGCGCCAGCGCAAGATGTGTCCGTTGACGTTGCCCGGGCGCGGGTTGGCCGCGTCGGTCGCGCTTTGCGGACGCACGGACGCGGTGCCGTTCGTGAGCGTCACGTACACCTCGCCGTTCGCCGGATGCACGGCGGTCCACTCGGGGCGGTCCATCTTCGTCGCGCCGACGAGATCGGCGGCGCGGCGCGTATCGATCAGGATATCCGCGAGGCTCGCGAAACTCGCAAGCAGCGGGTTCGCGATGTCGAGCGCGAGCCAGTTGCCGGAGCCGTCGGCGTTGAAGCGCGCAACGTAGAGCGTGCCTTCGTTCAGGTACTTCGCGCCGGCGGCGAGCCCGCGATCCGCCGCCGAATACGGCGCTTTCGATACGAACTTGTAGATGTATTCGTTGCGGCTGTCGTCGCCCATGTAGAACACGAGCGGCTGGCCTTCGACCGGATTCGCGGGCTGGCAGCCTTCGTGGCCGAAGCGTCCGAGCGCGGTGCGCTTGACGGGCGTGGACGCAGGGTCGAACGGATCGATTTCCACGATCCAGCCGAACGTGTTCGCCACGTTGCGGTAGTCGCCGGTAGCAGCCGCTGCCGCCGTGACGGAGATGTCCCAGCGCTGGTACAGATCGCCCGTTGGCGTGCTCCAGCCGTAATTGCCCGACTGGCCCGCCTTGACGCCGTAGCGGTCAAGGCCGGCGGCATCGGCGCGGGTAGTGTCGGTGGCCACGCGCTTGAAGTAGCCCGCCCAGTTTTCCTCGCAGGTGAGATACGTGCCCCACGGCGTGTAGCCGTTCGCGCAGTTGTTCACCGTGCCGCGCGTGGCGCGGCCGTCGGTGGAATAGAGCGTCGTCATGCGCGCCGTGCCTGCCGCCGGCCCTTCGATCGCGAAATGGCTCGCGGCGGTCAGACGCCGGTTGAGGCGCGACCCGCGCACGTACTGCAGCGCGTTTCCGGTCGAGCGCTTGAGTTCCAGCACGCTGACGCCGTGGCAGTTCACTTCCTTGTCGACTTCGGCGGCGGGCCGCACGCCCGCGACGCTGGTCGGTCCGGCCGCGTGCAGATACGCCTGGGTGATGTTCTCGTGATTCACGCAGAGCACGCCGCGATCCGAACGCGACGCGGCGTAGGTGCCGTCGTCGGCGAGACCGAAGTAGCGCATGCCGTCGTGATGATCGCCCGCGCGGCGATCGTACGATTCCGCCGTCTCCGATCCGTTGCCCGTCCAGCTCGCGTCGCCGAAATGCTGTGGATCGCCGAGTGTGTAGAGCACGCCGATGCTGTAGCCCGCCGGCACCTTCACCACGTCCTCCAGGCTATGGCCGACCGCCTGGAAGTTGAGCGACGTTTTGACGGTGGGCGTCGGCGTGGCGGGCGTGTTGTCGTTGTCGTCCGATCCACCGCACGCCGATAGCGAAAGCGGAGCGAACAGGGCGGCGGTCGTCGCCGAGAGGCCGCCCAAGATCGTCTTGCGGCGCGTGATGCGCGTTTGCAGGATGTCGGTGAAATGCTGGTTCGCGCTGGGGTTGTCGTCATCCGGTTCGGTATAAGTGGACGAGCTTGCGGCAGGATTGGCGTAGCGGTTCTTGCTCATTTTGTGGATTCTCGGGTGGGGTCAAGAATCCATCAATGTAGGGACTTTGTATGGAATTATTATTACAGGATGCTTTCTCGCGATTTTGGCGCTTCCTAATGATTAAAAGGGTAAAAGACCGAAAAAGCGCGAATCGAGTCTAACTAAATCCTTTCGGAAAATTAAAAAGCGCCGTGATTTTCATCACGGCGCTTTCAAAGCTTTCGGCTGGCAGTTTGGGTTTATTTCGCTTCGCCCGCGCTCGCCGTGCCATCGAAATCATGGCCCGTCCGGCGAATCTCGCAGCGCGCCTCGCGCTCCTTGCGCACGCCGTTGAAAATCACATTCAGCACCACCGCCGACACCGACGCCAGCAGAATGCCGCTGTGCAGGATCGGTTCGAGCGCGTGCGGCAGTTGCGAGAAGAACTTCGGCGCGACCACCGGCACGAGACCCAGGCCGATGCTCACCGCGACGATGAACAGGTTGTGATGGTTCTTCACGAAGTCCACCTTCGACAGCACCTTGATGCCGTTCGCCGCGACCATGCCGAACATGACGATGCCCGCGCCGCCGAGCACGAACGGCGGCACCGAGGCCACCACTTGCGCCATCTTCGGGAACAGGCCGAGCAGGACGAGGATCACGCCGCCCGTCGCGCAGACAAAGCGGCTTTTCACGCCTGTCACGCCGATCAACCCGACGTTCTGCGAGAAGGACGTATGCGGGAACGAGTTGAAAATGCCGCCGATCAGCGTGCCGAGTCCGTCCACCCGCAGGCCGCGCACGAGCGCTTTTTGATCGACCGGGCGCTCCACCATGTCGCCGACCGCGAGGAACATGCCGGTCGATTCGATGAACGTGACGAACATGACGATGACCATCGTCGCGATGGAGAGCGAGTCGAAATGCGGCAGGCCGAAGTGGAACGGCAACACCACGCCGACCCACGGCGCGTGCGCGACGCCGTCCATGTTCACGCGACCGAGCACCGCCGCGATCACGAAGCCCGCGACCATGCCGAGCAGCACCGAAATATTCGCGACGAAACCGCGCGCGAATTTGTTGATGAGCAGGATCAGCATCAGCACGACGAACGCGAGCAGCAAGTAAAGCGGATTGCCGTAGTCCGGGCTGCCGACGCCACCCGCCGCCCAGTTGATGCCGACGCCCATCAGCGAGAGGCCGATCACGGTGATCACCGTGCCGACCACGACCGGCGGGAAGAAGCGCAAGAGCTTGCCGATCATCGGCGCGAGCACGATGCCGATCGCGCCCGCCGCGATGGTCGAGCCGAACACGTCGAGAATGCCGAGGCTCGGATTCGTGCCGATCGCGATCATCGGGCCGACCGCTGCGAACGTGCAGCCCATGATGACCGGCAGGCGGATACCGAAAACCCACAGGCCGAGCGTTTGAATCAGCGTGGCGATGCCGCAGCAAAAGAGATCGGCGCTAATGAGAAACGCGATCTGGTCCTTCGGCAGTTTCAGCGCCGCGCCGAGGATCAGCGGAACGGCGACGGCCCCCGCGTACATCACGAGGACGTGCTGAATGCCAAGCGTAAGCAGTTGTCCTGTCGGCAACCGCTCGTCGCACGGATGTACCGTGTTCGAAGCCATATCGTGTCTCCTTCAACTCGTTCCGTTTTAGTGGCCTCCAAGGTAAGCGCCTAAAAAGGGCTAAACAAGCCCACGCGTTGCTATCCCGCGCCTCCGCGAGCGGATATGCGCAGCGGGCCGAAAAGCCTCGCGCGCGGCGTCCGGAGCACTGTCGGCGGGGCGTTGCAGCCATAATCGGCGAAGCGTGCCGTGTGGCAAACGGCCGCAAATCGTTGATGCGTCGTTATGATGTCTATGCGAGGCGCCACATAGTGGTTTTTACGCTGTTTGCCCGGTTGCAGCGGGTTAACCCGCCGTTTTCCGCGTTTTCCCTTAGTTTTTTCGACGTGGTTTTCTCGACCCTGTTTGGACGTTTATCGACCCGGATCGCCATGCGTTTTCCTGGTATCGAACCCGGCGCGGGTCGCTGAAACTTGCTGTCGACGCTGACGTGTTCGCGGCTTACCGCTTACACTGACGCCCGCGTCTTGAAAAGCGCGCGCGCGGTAAAAAACCACGACATAAACCTTCAACTCCGTCATGTCCGCACACGAAAACGCCACGCCATCCCATCCCGATTTCCGCTCGCGCGAGTTCCTGCTCGATCACGCGCTGCGCACCATGACGTTCTATCACCCGCATTGCCTCGACCCCGCGGGCGGCTTCTATCACTTCTACAAGAACGACGGCACGATCTACGACCGGCGCACGCGCCATCTCGTATCGAGTACGCGCTTCGTCTTCAATTACGCGATGGCGTACAAGCACTTCGGCCTCGACGAATATCGCGGCGGCGTGCAGCACGGCATCGACTACCTGCGCGAGTTCCACCGCAATCCGGAAACCGGCGGCTACGCGTGGACGCTCGACGGCCGCGACGTGACGGACGCCACCAATCATTGCTATGGCCTCGCGTTCGTGATGCTCGCGTACGCGAAGGCCGTCGAAGCCGGTTTCGACGAAGCCCGCGCGTATCTCGATGAAACTTGGACGCTGATGGAGACGCACTTCTGGGATGCGCCGCACGGGCTCTACAAGGACGAAGCGAGCGCCGGTTGGCAGGTGTCCGACTATCGCGGACAAAACGCCAACATGCACACGTGCGAGGCGCTGCTCGCCGCATTCGAAGCGACGGGCGAAGCGCGCTATCTGGATCGCGCGGCGCTCCTTGCCGACAACATGGTGAATCGCCAGGCCGCGCTGGCCGGCGGACTCGTGTGGGAGCACTACAAGCCGGACTGGTCGATCGACTGGGAATACAACAAGGGCGATCGCAGCAATATCTTTCGTCCGTGGGGCTTTCAGCCGGGTCATCAGACCGAGTGGGCGAAGCTGCTGCTGATTCTCGACCGGCATCGGCCCGAAGCGTGGCATCTCGCGCGCGCTCGCGAACTGTTCGACCGCGCGATGGAATCGTCGTGGGACGCGCAGTACGGCGGCATGGTTTATGGCTTCGACCGCCAAGGCCAGTTCTACGACGAAGACAAGTATTTCTGGGTGCAGGCCGAATCGTTCGCGGCGGCCGCGCTGCTCGCGGACCGCGCCGCGAAGGCGGGCGACACAGACGCCGCAGCACGGTACTGGAACGATTACGAACGGCTGTGGAACTATAGCTGGGCGCATTTCGTCGATCATAAATACGGCGCGTGGTATCGCATTTTGTCGCGCGAGAACCGCCAGTACAGCGACGAAAAAAGCCCCGCCGGCAAGACCGACTATCACACCATGGGCGCGTGCTACGAAGTGCTGAACGCGCTTTGAAACCAGCCGGAGCGCGCGCGCCGGACCAATCCGAACCTTATCGACTGGAGTCGAAACATGAAAACCAAAGCCGCTATTGCATGGAAAGCCGGTGCGCCGCTCACCATCGAGGAAGTCGATCTCGAAGGCCCGCGCGCCGGTGAAGTGCTGATCGAAGTCAAGGCGACGGGGATCTGCCACACGGATTACTACACGCTTTCGGGCGCGGACCCGGAAGGCATCTTTCCGGCAATCCTGGGCCACGAAGGCGCGGGCGTGATCGTCGATACGGGACCGGGCGTCGGCACGCTGAAAAAGGGCGATCACGTCATTCCGCTCTACACGCCGGAATGCCGCCAGTGCAAGTTCTGCCTGTCGCGCAAAACCAACCTGTGCCAGGCGATCCGCTCGACGCAAGGGCGCGGCCTGATGCCCGACGCGACCTCGCGTTTTTCGATCGACGGCAAGCCGCTGTTCCACTACATGGGCACGTCCACGTTCTCGAACTACATCGTGGTGCCCGAGATCGCGGTCGCGAAGGTGCGAGAAGACGCGCCGTTCGACAAGATTTGCTACATCGGCTGCGGCGTGACGACGGGCGTCGGCGCGGTCGTATATTCGGCGAAGGTGGAAGCGGGCGCGAACGTGGTGGTGTTCGGGCTCGGCGGCATCGGGCTGAACGTGATCCAGGGCGCGAAGATGGTCGGCGCGGACAAGATCATCGGCGTCGATCTGAATCCGGGCCGCGTCGAACTCGCGAAGAAGTTCGGCATGACGCACTTCGTGAATCCGAACGAAGTGGAGAACGTCGTCGATTACATCGTGCAACTCACCGATGGCGGCGCGGATTACTCGTTCGAGTGCATCGGCAATACGAAGGTGATGCGTCAGGCGCTCGAATGCACGCACAAGGGCTGGGGTCAGTCGTTCATCATCGGCGTGGCGGCGGCGGGCGAGGAAATCTCGACGCGACCGTTTCAGCTCGTCACCGGCCGCGAGTGGAAAGGCTCGGCGTTCGGCGGCGCGCGCGGCCGCACGGATGTGCCGAAGATCGTCGACTGGTACATGGAAGGCAAGATCAATATCGACGATCTCATCACGCACCGTCTGCCGCTCGAACGCATCAACGAAGGTTTCGATCTGATGAAGAAGGGCGAGTCGATCCGCTCCGTCGTGCTGTACTGAGCGGGAGAAATCATGCTCGAACTCGTGGAAGAACATCGCTCGTTTGGCGGCGTGCAGCGCACGTACCGGCACGATTCGAAGGCGATCGGCTTGCCGATGCGCTTCTCCGTGTATCTGCCGCCGCAGGCCGCGTCGGGGCCGGTGCCGGGACTGTTTTTTCTGGCCGGGCTGACCTGTACCGAGGAAACCTTCGCGATCAAGGCGGGCGCGCAGCGTTACGCGGCGGAGCACGGCATCGCGCTGATTTCGCCGGATACGAGCCCGCGCGGCGCGGGCGTGGCGAACGAAAGCGCGTCGTGGGATTTCGGCGTGGGCGCGGGCTTTTACGTCGATGCGACGCGCGAGCCTTGGGCGGCGCGGTATCGGATGTATTCGTATATCACGCAGGATTTGCGCGAGGCGGTGGTGGCGGAACTGCCCGTGGACGGCGAGCGGCTCGGGATCTTCGGCCACTCGATGGGCGGACACGGCGCGCTCGTGCTGGCGCTGAGGAATCCGGAGATTTATCGATCGGTTTCGGCATTCGCGCCGATTGCCGCGCCGTCGCAGTGTCCGTGGGGCGTGAAGGCGTTTTCGGGCTATCTCGGTGAGGATCGCGAGAGCTGGAAGCAGTATGACGCGAGCGAGCTTGTGCGCAGTGGTCCGGTGCGGTTCAAGGAAGGGATTTTGATCGATCAGGGGCTGGCGGATCAGTTTCTCGCCGAGCAGTTATTGCCCGAGGTGTTCGAAGCGGCGGCGAAGGCGGCGGGGCAGCCGGTGACGCTGAGGCGGCATGAGGGGTATGACCACGGGTATTACTTTATTGCTACCGTGGTGGGGGAGCATCTGGCGCATCATGCGGGGGTTTTGTTGGCGTAGTGGGCGCCCGCTATCCGCGCGGGCTTCGTGAAGCATCGCCCGCCCGCTCCCCACGCGGCATAAAAAAAGCCAGCGCCGCCGCCGCAATAAAAAGCGCGGGTACATCGCCCAGCAGATGACCCAAATGTTCGCCATGCCCCTCGCCGCCGAACGACTGCGCGGCCATGATCGCGGCGTGCACGATGCTCGACCACACCGTGAACCAGATCAGGCTCAGATGCCTGAGCGGATCGCGCGATGCGATCAGCAGAAACACGCCGAGCGTCGCGTAAATGCCGACGATCATCAGCGGGTAGTCCGAGCGGCCGCCGTGGCCGGATTCCCAGGCCCATCCGGCGGGCCATAGCAGCGTCAGCGGATAGAAGGCGACCAACGCGATCAACCCGACGATCACGAGCACGATGCGCAAGCAGGCGAGACGGCGGACGTCGTTCATGGCGAACTCCTTCGCGTGAGTCCGCGTAGCGTAGCATCTCGCGTCAGCCTGTCATCGGAACGGCGCGCCCGCGCGTCGCGAACGGCCAGCGCGACCGCAGCGCTGGCCAGAATCCCGCTGGCTCGATTACGCCGCATCGCACGTTCCGCGCGCCTTCAGCTTCGACGCTCACCACGCCGCGCTCGTCGATCACCCAGCACTCGCCCTCACGCACGACCCGCCCCGCGACCCGCGCCGCGACCCGCACGTCGCCATCGATCGCGACAATCATCGCGCCCGCCTCGACGAACTCCATCCGCACCTGCCCCGGCACCAACGCCCACTCCGCCGATAACCTGCTCTGCGCTTTCATCTCACCACCGCCACCAAGGAGTTCGAACACCCTCAGCGTATCGGCGCGCGCAAAACCGCAACAGATTCAGCGCCCGGCAGTCTGCACCGCAACAGAACCCAAAATCGACCCTCTGTTACGCTCCAGATTCCCCCGCGCTGTATCTGTCCAAACGCGCTTAACGCATGCAGCATCGCCCGTATGAAATCCATCGCCGATCCAGCCGCGTCAAGCGGTCCGCTCTACGAACGCCTCGCCGATCACTATCGCCGCGTGATCGCCGCCGGCACGCTCGCGCCGGGCGACCGCATGCCGTCCGTGCGCGCATTGATGCAGCGCCACAGCGTGAGCCTCTCGACCGCGCTCCAGGTGTATCGCCGGCTCGAGGACGCCGGCTGGCTGCAAGCACGCCCGCGCTCCGGCTACTTCGTGCGGCGTCCCGTTTCCACGATGCTCGCAAGCGTCGCCGAGCCGGACACGCGCCCGCTCCCCGATCAGGCGCAATACGTCGGTTTGCATCAGAAGATTTCGGAGGTCGTCGCGAAGGCGCGCGATTATCCGCAGGCGCTTAATCTCGCGGGCGCAACCGGCGATACCGCGCTGTATCCCACCGCGCGTCTGCAGGCGCTGACCATGAAAATCCTGCGTCATCAGCCGACGCTGCTCACCGCGCACGGCGCCGACGCGGGCAGCGACGCGTTCCGTCAGGCCGTGGCGCGCCGCGCGATGTCGGCGGGCATCACGATTTCGCCGGATGAAGTGATCGTGACGCACGGCGGTGTCGAGGGCGTCAATCTGGCCTTGCGCGCGGTAACGCAGCCCGGCGATACGGTGGCGATCGAGTCGCCCGCGTTCTTCGGGCTATTGCAGATTCTGGAAAGCCTCGGCCTGCGCGCGCTCGAAATTCCGGCGAGTTCGAGCACGGGTTTGTCGCTGGAAGCGTTCGAAACGGCGTTGCGCGCGTATGGCAATGTGAAGGCGCTGGTGGTCGTGCCGAACCTCCAGAATCCGCTCGGCAGCGTGATGCCCGACGAGCGCAAGGCGGCGCTGGTGGCGCTCTGCGCGCAGCACGGCGTGCCGCTGATCGAAGACGAGCCGTATCGCGAACTTGCGGACAGCGCCGTGCCGCTGAAGGCGCTGAAAGCCTTCGATCGCGACGGCGGCGTGATTCATTGCGCGTCGTTCAACAAGGTGCTCGCGCCCGGCTTGCGGATCGGCTGGATGACGGCGGGCCGCTGGCTCGCGCGCGTGCAGATGCTGAAGTACGCGCAAAGCCGCCACAACGAGGCGCTGCCGCAAGTGGTGGTGGCGGAATTCATCGCGTCAGGCGCTTACGACCGGCATCTGCATCAGTTGCGCGCGCGTTTGCGCGAGCAGCGCGAAGCGACCGCCGATGCCATCGCGCGTCACTTTCCAGCGGGCACGCGTCTCACGATGCCGCCGGGCGGTTTGCTGCTGTGGGTGGAATTGCCGGAAGGGGTGTCGTCGGATGCGCTGTTCGACGCGGCGCTCGCGGAGAACATTCGCATCGCGCCGGGGACGATCTTTTCGAACTCGGCGCGCTTCGCGAATTTCATCCGGCTCGCCTGTCCGATGCCGTTCGGTCCGGACGTGGAGCGTGCAATCGCCAGGCTCGGCCAGTTGGTCGCAGCGCTGGCCGCGCGCTAGCGACGCGCGTTTTACTTCCGGCCGATGAGGCTGCCGCCATAGACGAGCGCGGCGAGAATCGTGATCCAGAAACTCGTCGGCCAGTCGGTGTAGAAGGCGAGCGTGAGTCCGATCCACGCCTGCGCGAGCGCGAACGCGGCGGCGAGCACGAGGCCGGTCGAGAGCCGCGTCGTGACGTTTTGCGCGGCCGCCGCCGGGCCGACCATCAGCGCAAAGACGAGCAGCACGCCGACAATCTGCGTGCAAGCAGCGACCGCGAGCGCGGTGATCGCGAGAAACAGCACGGAGACGAGCCGCAGCGATACGCCTTTCGCTTCGGCCAGTTCGGGCTGCAGCGAGGCGAACAGCAGCGGGCGCATGACGGCGGCGAGCGCGGCCAGACTGACGGCGGCGAGTCCCGCGAGCACGACGAGCGTCTCGTGGCTCACGCCGAGCACGTTGCCGAACAGGAGCGCCGTCGCCTGGGTCGCGTAGGCGGTGAAGAAGTGCAGGAACAAGAGACCGAAGCCGAGCGATAGCGACAGAATCACGCCGATCGCCACATCGCGCCCGGACAGCCGCTCGCCGAGCGCGCCCATGCCGACGCCCGCCGCGAGCGTGAAGCCGATCATCCCCCAGAGCGGCGAGACGCCGATCAGCACCGCGCCGGTCGCGCCGGTGAAACCGACGTGCGACAGCGCGTGGCCGGCGAAAGTCTGGCCGCGCAGCACGAGAAAATAGCCGACGATCCCCGCCAGCACCGCCACAATCCCCGACGCCGCGAAGGCGTTCACCATGAAGTCGTATTCAAACATTGTGCGTGTGCTTTCCGCTGCCTTTGTGGTCGTGGCCGTGGTCGTGCTCATGGCCGTGATCGTGCTCGTGCTCGTGGTCGCCTTCTTCGTGCGCGTGGTCGAGCTTTTCTATTTCCACATCGCCCGACATGACGAAGATGCGCCCGTTCACGCGCATCACGTCGATCGGCGAGCCGTAGAGCGCGGAGAGCACCGGCCGCGTAATCACTTCATCGACCGTGCCGAGCGCCGCGCGCCCGTTGCCGAGATAAAGCACGCGGTCGAGCGAGTTCAGCAGCGGGTTGAGTTCGTGCGCGGAAAACAGCACGGTGATGCCGAGTTCGCGCTGGACGCGCCGCACGAGATCGACGACGCCCGTCTGATGACGCGGATCGAGGCTAATGAGCGGTTCGTCGAGAAGCAGCACTTTCGGATTGCCGAGCAGACATTGCGCGAGCAAAAGGCGCTGGCGCTCGCCGCCCGATAGTTCGCACAGCGGCCGGGCCGAAAGCGCGGTCGCGCCGACGAGGTCGAGCACGCGATCCACATCGGCGCGCGTCGCAGCGTTTTCGTGCGGCAAACCCCAGCGATGTCCGTCGGCCGCCATCGCGACGAAATCGCGTCCGCGCACGCGCCGGCCCGCGAGCCCGCTGCGGATTTGCGGCATGTAGCCGATCGACGGATTGCCGCGCACGACCGCTTCGCCGTTCACGCGGATCGCGCCGCGCGCCACCGGCAGCAAGCCGAGCAGCGCGCGCATCAGCGTGGTCTTGCCCGCGCCGTTCGGCCCGAGCACGCCGATAAACTCGCCCGCCGCGACCGTGAAACTCGCATCCTTCAAAATGGAACGGCCACCGAGTTCGAGCGTGACGTTGTCGACGTCGAGCGCGTGCGGCTGGCCGCTGCCTGCTGAACCGTTCATCGTTGCCATCCTTGCAGCGCACCCGACAACGCGTCGAGTTGGGAAGTCATCCATTGCTGGAACGTCTTGCCGGCCGGCAGCGTCTCCGTGACGCTCACGCTCGGCACATGCGAATCCTTCGCGAGCGCGAGCATGCGCCGCGTCAGCGCTTCCGTCGCCTGACTGTTATAGATCAGAACGTGGACGCGGCGCTCGCGCAGATCCTTCTCGAACGCGCCGATGTCCGCCGCACTCGGTTCGGTTTCGTTCATCGCGGCGAGCTGGAAACGCGCGTTGCGCATCTCGAAACCGATTGCATCGGCCATGTAGCCGAACACCGGCTCGGTCGCCGTCACCGGCACGCCCTTGTAGTGCGACGCGAGCACAGCCACGCGATTGTCGATTGCCTTAAGCGACGCAAGGAACGTTTGCAGCCGCGTGTCGTAGTCGGACTTGTGCGCGGGATCGGCTTGCACCAGATACTGGCTGACCGCTTTCGCCACGGCCGGCATCGTGGCCGGGTCGTACCAGAGGTGCGGATTGTCGCCGGATTTCTTGCCGACAAGCTGCGCCGCGACGATCGTCGTGCGCTTTTCACCCTTCGATGCCGCGAGCAGCTTGTCCATCCACGGATCGTAGTCGGCGCCGTTATAGACAACAAGCGCCGCATGCTGGAGATCGCGCGCGGTTTTCGGGCTCGCCTCGAACAAATGCGGATCCTGATCCGGATTACTCAGGATGCTCGTGACCTGAACGTGATCGCCGCCGAGTTGCCGGATGATATCGCCGTAGAAATTCTCCGCGGCGACCACTTTCACCGGCGACGCCTGCGCGAAGGCCTGACTGCAAAATGCCACGGACAACGCGGCGCAACTCAGGAAGGCGGCGAATTTTTTCATCGTTTTCTCGCGGGTTCGGTCGGATTCGGAAGGGGCGCGGTGGCGTCGAATGCTGGCCGCGATGATATAACATATCACTTCCACACGCACGAATTTGCCCGCGCCGAGCCGCGTTCGGCTTTACCCGAATAGCCGCAAACCCAAGCCCATCGGGTTTTCCCGCAGATTGCGGACGCTTTGCGCGTCGCAGCATCGAAAGATCGCGACGCGCCTTGACACCGCATCTTCCGTCACCGATCATTCGATCACACACAGAGCAAATGATCGCGCAAAGAGCGTTCGCTCACCGCGATACGATTCGAACGACGAACGGAGACAGCTGTGAGATTGCAAGACAAAGTGGCTATTCTGACCGGCGCGGCAAGCGGTATCGGCGAGGCGGTGGCAAAGCGATATCTCGACGAAGGCGCGAAAGTCGTGCTGGTCGATGTGAAAGACGAAGGCGAAATCGCCGCGCGTTTTTCAGGTTCTTCCAACGCACAGGACCGCGTGCTCGCGCTGCGGGCTGACATTACGAAACGCGAAGATATCGAGCGCATCGTCACGGCGACGGTCGAACGTTTCGGCGGGATCGACATTCTCTTTAATAACGCGGCGCTGTTCGACATGCGCCCGATCCTCGACGAATCCTGGGACGTCTACGACCGGCTCTTCGCGGTGAACGTGAAGGGCATGTTCTTCCTGATGCAGGCAGTCGCCCGCCAGATGGTCGCGCAGGGCCGCGGCGGCAAGATTGTCAATATGGCGTCGCAGGCCGGACGGCGCGGCGAGTCGCTGGTTTCGCACTATTGCGCGACCAAGGCCGCCGTGATCAGCTACACGCAATCGGCGGCGCTCGCGCTCGCGAAGGACGGCATCAAGGTGAACGGCATCGCGCCGGGTGTCGTCGATACGCCGATGTGGGAGCAGGTCGACGCGCTCTTCGCCAAATACGAAAACCGTCCGCTGGGCGAGAAAAAACGTCTCGTCGGCGAAGAAGTGCCGCTCGGCCGCATGGGCGTCCCCGACGACCTGACGGGCGCGGCGCTCTTCCTCGCGTCCGCCGATTCCGACTACATCACCGCGCAGACGCTCAACGTCGACGGCGGCAACTGGATGAGTTGAAGGCCGCCTCCCGGCGATCCTCACCACGCTTCACGCTTCAGAAACACGTTGCACCCGCACCTCTGAACGACCGCACCACGCGGCACAAAGCGGCACAAAGCGGCACAAAGCGGCACCACGCGGCACAAAGCGGCACCACGCGGCACCACGCGGCACCACGCGGCACCACGCGGCACCACGCGGCACCACGCGGCACCACGCGGCACAAAGCGCCGCTACCGAAGCACATGGAAGCACACGAAAAGCAACTGCCATCACAGCCCAAGCTACGCAGCACGAGCGCCCGTGCTCGAGAAAAAGGAGACGAAACAACATGAAACGCGCTAATCCCATCGTTGGAATCCGGCCCATGCGCACGCTCGCCGTCACGGCGTTCGCTGCCGCGTCGGCCGCCGCGCTCGTGCCGCAGGCCGCACACGCGACCACCGTGACCATTGCGACGCTCAACAACCCGGACATGATCGAGTTGAAGAAGCTGTCGTCGAATTTCGAGAAGGCCAATCCGGACATTCAGTTGAAGTGGGTGATCCTCGAAGAAAACGTGCTGCGTCAGCGCGCGACCACCGACATCACCACCAACAGCGGCCAGTTCGACGTGATGGCGATCGGCACGTATGAAGCGCCGCAGTGGGGCAAGCGCGGCTGGCTCGCGCCGATGACCAACCTGCCCGCCGACTACGACCTCGAAGACGTCGTGAAATCCGCGCGCGACGGCCTCTCGTACAACGGCCAGTTGTATGCGCTGCCGTTCTACGTCGAAAGCTCGATGACGTATTACCGCAAGGACCTGTTCGAAGCGGCCGGCCTGAAAATGCCGGATCAGCCGACCTACGATCAAATCCGCCAGTTTGCGGACAAGCTCACCGACAAAGCGAAAGGCCAGTACGGTATCTGCCTGCGCGGCAAAGCGGGCTGGGGCGAGAACATGGCGTTCGTCTCGACGGTCGTCAACACGTTCGGCGGCCGCTGGTTCGACGAGAACTGGAAGGCGCAACTCGATACACCCGAATGGAACAAGGCCGTCACGTTCTACTCCGACATGCTGAAAAAGGACGGCCCGCCGGGAGCCAGCTCGAACGGCTTCAACGAAAACCTGACGCTGATGTCGTCGGGCAAGTGCGCGATGTGGATCGACGCGACGGTCGCGGCCGGCATGCTCTACAACAAGTCGCAATCGCAGGTGGCCGACAAGGTCGGCTTCGCGGCGGCGCCGGTGCAAGTGACGCCGAAGGGCGCGCACTGGCTGTGGTCGTGGGCGCTCGCGATTCCGAAGACCTCGAAGTCGCAGGACGCCGCGAAGAAATTCGCGACGTGGGCCACGTCGAAGCAATACATCGAACTGGCCGCGAAGGACGAAGGCTGGGCGTCCGTGCCGCCGGGAACGCGTAAATCGACTTACGCGCGCGACGAGTACAAGAAGGCCGCGCCGTTCTCCGACTTCGTGCTGAAGGCGATCGAAAGCGCCAATCCGAACGATTCGTCGCTGAAGAAGGTTCCGTACACCGGCGTGCAGTTCGTCGGCATTCCGGAGTTCCAGTCGTTCGGGACCGTGGTCGGCCAGTCGATTGCGGGTGTGGTCGCCGGGCAAACCGATGTCGAGACCGCGCTCAAGGCGGGCAATGCCACCGCGGATCGTGCCGTGCGCCAGGCCGGCTATCAAAAGTGAAGTCTCGCAGCATCTAGCGCAGCAAGCGGACCGCGCTTAAACGTCACGCGCGGTCCGCGCATCATCGAGAGGTGACACGATCATGCGTCAATTGACTCCCCCCATGACGGACGCCTACGCGGAATCCGCCGCCGAGCGCGACAGGAAGCGCGCGAAATCGGTGCGCTGGCTCGTATCGCCGTCGGTCGCGGTGCTGTTCCTGTGGATGGCGATCCCGCTCGCGATGACGATCTGGTATTCGTTCTCGCGCTACAACCTGCTCAATCCCGATGTCAAAGGCTTCGCCGGTCTCGACAACTATCACTTTCTCGCCACCGACCCCGCGTTCGGTCCTTCCATCGTCCATACGCTGACGCTGATCGGATCGGTGCTGCTGATTACGGTCGTGGGCGGCGTGCTGCTCTCCGTGCTGTTCGACCGCAAATTCATCGGCCAAGGCGTCGCGCGGCTGCTCGTGATCGCGCCGTTCTTCGTGATGCCCACGGTCTCCGCGCTGATCTGGAAGAACATGATCCTGCATCCGGTCTACGGACTGATCGCGCAGGGCATGCGCGCGATCGGCATGCAGCCGATCGACTGGTTCGCCGACTATCCGCTGTTCGCGGTCATCATGATCGTCGCGTGGCAATGGCTGCCGTTCGCGTTCCTGATTCTGTTCACCGCCATCCAGTCGCTCGATCAGGAGCAAAAGGAAGCCGCGCGCATCGACGGCGCGGGTGCGTTCTCGATGTTTTTCTACATCACGCTGCCGCACCTGAAGCGCGCTATCGCGGTCGTGGTGATGATGGAAACCATTTTCCTGCTGTCGATCTTCGCTGAAATCTACACGACCACCGGCGGCGGTCCCGGCACCGCGACGACCAATCTGTCGTACCTGATCTACGCGCTCGGACTGCAGCAGTTCGACGTCGGCCTCGCTTCCGCGGGCGGCATTCTGGCGGTCGTGTTGGCGAATATCGTCGCGTTCTTCCTCGTGCGGATGCTCGCGAAGAACCTGAAAGGGGAGTACGAATCATGAGCCAAGTCACGGCCTCGGGCGGCATGCCGATTCTGGGTACGCTCAAGCGCAGCATCGCGGGCATCGTCGCGTGGTTCTTCGCGATCCTGCTGTTCTTCCCGATTTTCTGGATGACCATCACGGCGTTCAAGACCGAGCAGCAGGCGTATGCGTCGTCGCTCTTTTTCACGCCGACGCTCGACAGCTTCCGCGAGGTGTTCGCCCGCAGCAACTACTTCGCGTTCGCGTGGAACTCCATCCTGATCTCGGTCGGCGTGACGGTGATCTGCCTGCTGTTCGCCGTGCCGTGCGCCTACGCGATGGCGTTCTTCCCGACCAAGAAAACGCAGAAAGTGCTGCTGTGGATGCTCTCCACGAAGATGATGCCGTCGGTCGGCGTGCTCGTGCCGATCTACCTGCTCTGGAAGAACACCGGGATGCTCGACACGGTGTGGGGCCTCGTGATCGTCTACACGCTCATCAACCTGCCGATTGCCGTGTGGATGGCGTTCACGTACTTCAACGAGATTCCGCGCGACATTCTGGAAGCCGGGCGGATCGACGGGGCGCAGACGTGGCAGGAAATCGTCTACCTCCTGATGCCGATGTCGCTGCCGGGGCTCGCCTCGACCGGCTTGCTGCTCGTGATCCTGTCGTGGAACGAGGCGTTCTGGAGCATCAACCTGTCCAGCTCCAACGCCGCGCCGCTCACGGTGTTCATCGCGTCGTATTCGAGTCCGGAAGGGCTGTTCTGGGCCAAGCTCTCGGCGGCATCGCTGCTGGCGGTCGCGCCTATTCTGATCGTCGGCTGGCTCTCGCAGAAGCAACTCGTGCGCGGCCTGACGTTCGGCGCGGTGAAGTGAGGCGATGCTCGTGAATATCACTCTGAACCAGGCCGAACTCGACGACCGCTTGCTGATCTGCGACTGCGACGGCGTGCTGATCGACAGCGAAGCGGTGGCGGCGAGCGTGCTGGTCGAACAACTGCACGCGCTGTGGCCGGGCGTCGATGTCGAACCGGTCGTGTTGCCGCTGCTCGGGCTGCGTATCGAAGCCGTGCTGAACAAGACGGCTGAGGCGCTCGGCCGCACGATCGACGCGCGCTGGATCGACTCGATCCGGCTCGCGGTCGAAGCGGCGGCGGTGGGCGCGCCGCCGGTCGTGGGCATCGCCGAGGCGCTCGCGGCGATCCCGCTTAAGAAAGCCTGCGCGAGCAATAGTTTTGGGCCGTATGTCGAAGCGGTGCTGACGCGCACCGGCCTCGTGCGGTTTTTCGGCGAACGCCGTTTCACCGCCGATCTCGTGCCGAATCCGAAGCCCGCGCCCGACGTCTATCTGGCCGCCGCGCGCACGTTGCGCGTCGCGCCCGAGCGGTGTCTCGTGGTCGAGGACAGCGTGACGGGCGTGACCGCGGCGACGGCGGCGGGCATGACGGTGCTGGGGTTTATCGGCGGCGGGCATGCAAGCGAAGGACAGATCGACGCGCTACGCCAGGCGGGCGCGAGTGTCGTGTTCGACGAGATGGGCCGCTTGCCCGGCCTCGTCGAGCAATGGCTGCAAAACGCGAGCTTCGAGATCCGGTAATCCGGCAGAAATCGGCGAAGCATCGAAGAAGCAACATGGGAGACTCATCATGGCAAGCCTGAACCTGCGCGGCATCAACAAGCGGTACGAAGAAACCGAAGTGCTCAAGAGCGTCAACCTGGAGATCGCGGACGGCGAATTCGTCGTGTTCGTCGGGCCGAGCGGCTGTGGCAAATCCACGCTGATGCGGATGATCGCCGGACTGGAGGAAATCAGCGGCGGCGATCTGATGATCGACGGCACGCGCGTGAACGATATTCCGCCCGCCAAGCGCGGCATCGCGATGGTGTTCCAGTCCTACGCGCTGTATCCGCACATGACGCTCTACGACAACATGGCGTTCGGCCTCAAGCTCGCCGGCACCAAGAAGCCGGAAATCGACGCCGCCGTGAAGCAGGCCGCGAAAATCCTGCACATCGACCATCTGCTCGACCGCAAGCCGAAGCAACTGTCGGGTGGCCAGCGTCAGCGCGTGGCGATCGGACGCGCGATCACGCGCAAGCCGAAAGTGTTCCTGTTCGACGAACCGCTCTCGAATCTCGATGCCGCGCTGCGCGTGAAGATGCGCCTCGAATTCGCGCGCCTGCACGACGAACTCAAGACCACGATGATCTACGTGACGCACGATCAGGTCGAAGCGATGACGCTCGCGGACAAGATCGTCGTGTTGTCGGCGGGCAATGTCGAGCAGGTCGGCACGCCGAACCAGCTTTATCACGCGCCGGCGAACAAGTTCGTGGCGGGTTTTATCGGCTCGCCGAAAATGAATTTCCTGAACGGCGAAGTGACGCAGGTGATGTCCGACGGCGTGCTCGTGCGTTATGCGTCGGGCGAGACGCAGCTTGTTGCCGTGGAACCGGCGGCAGCGAAGATCGGCGATGCGGTGACGGTCGGCATTCGTCCCGAGCATCTGCACGCGGGCACGGCGGCGACGCTCGAACATGGCATCTCGACCACGACGATGACGGTCGAATCGCTCGGCGACTCGGCTTATCTGTACTCGGAGTCGCCCGTTGCACCGGATGGAATGATCGCGCGGATTCCGCCGCTCGAACGCCACACGCGCGGCGAGACGCTCAAGCTCGGCGCGACGCCGGAACATTGCCATCTGTTCGACGCGCAGGGAATCGCGTTTCAGCGGAAGATCGTGGAAGTGTTGTCGGCGGCTTGATGCGCCGTTGAGGAGAAGCGCCCCGAATTCGGGGCGTTTTTTTTGGGGCCTACCCCGCGAGCGCCGCCCGCGCGCACAACTCGTCGGTCACTAAGCCCGAAAGCCATCCGCCCTTGAGCGCCGCGATCACCGCCTGATGTTTGCGCTGACCGCCAGCGAAACCGATCGTCGGCCGTTTCGGCGGCGTGTCGAGCGTGAGGCTCGTCACGCGCGCGCCGGTCTTCGATTCCACGCGCACGCCTTTCGCGTCGATCGGCAAGCCCAGCAATTCCGCCACCGCGCCGGCCTTCATCATTTCCTTCACTTCGGCCGAAGTAATGAAGCCGTCCTCGTGCAGCGGACAGCCAATCCCGATATTGCCCACGCCGACGAACGCGACATCCGCCTTCAGCGAAAGCGCATCGACGATGCGATACAGCCGGTGATTGCACCACTGCGCGCGCTCGGCCTCGTTGTCGGCCATGAGCGGCGCGGGCAGCATGAAGTGCTTGCCGCCGGTCTTCTCCGACAGCAACTGCGCGACGTCGTACCGGTTCGAGGAACCATCGTGGGCGATCGCGCCGACCATCGACACGAGCTTGTGCTGTGGCCGCTCCAACTGGCCGATCTGCGCGACGGCGGCTTTCAGAGTTCGTCCGCTGCTGATGGAGACGACGAGCGGCTTCTCGTCGCCGAGATAGCGTTCCATTACTTGCGCGCCGGCGACCGCGAGTTTGCGGTCGACCTGCTCGCCGGTGTCGCCGTCGATCGGCACGACTTCGCACATCGCAAGTCCGTAGCGCTTCGACAACTCCGCGGCGAGGCCGAGACAATCGGCGATCTGATGATCGACGCGCACGCGGATCAAGTTCTTTTCCACTGCAAACGCGACGAGCCGCTGCGCCACCGGACGCGAGATCTGCAATTTCTCCGCAATCTCGTTCTGGGTGTTCCCGGCGACGTAGTAGAGCCACGCGGCGCGGGTAGCGAGGTCGAGTTTTTCGTTGGACTTGGGCACGGTTCGATGGGTCTGGTTTGTGTTTTATGGTTTTTTTAAGGCGCGCGTCCAGTTGCAACACGCGCCCCGACCGCTATTGTGCTCGACGTTCGCCGCGCTCCTGATGCGATCCTCAAGCGAGCCGGGGCCGCGCGGGATCGAAGAGCGGGCGAACGTGCTGATACAACTCGCGAAAGCCTTTCAGCCGCTGACGCAGCAGCGCGTGACGCTCGGCGTTCGGCGTGAACTCGGCCTTGACCGGCGGTTTGGCGAGCACGATGGCGGGGTCGCCGCCCGCCGCGAGCCAACCGAGCCGCGCCGCGCCGAGCGCCGCGCCGGTCTCGCCGCCGCCGTGCGTGCGAGTCGGTGTATCGAGCGCGTCGGCGAGCAACTGGCCCCAGTACGCACTGCGCGCACCGCCGCCGATCAGCGAAAACGCGTGCGCTTCCGTGCCCGCCGCTTGCAGCGCGTCGAGGCCGTCGGTCAGCGCGAGCGTGACGCCTTCGAGCACCGCGTAGCCGAGCAGCGCGCGGTCGGTCGCGTGCGTCATGCCGAAGAACACGCCCTGCGCGTAGGGATCGTTGTGCGGCGTGCGTTCGCCGCTCAGATACGGCAGGAACAGCGGCGCGATGGCGAGCGCGTCGGGATCGAGCGCGGCGATTTCAGCGAGCAGCGTGGGTTCGTCGGTGGAGGTCAGCTTGCAGACCCAGCGCAGGCAACTCGCCGCCGACAACACGACGCTCATCTGATGCCAGCGGTCCGGAATCGCGTGACAGAACGCGTGGACGGCGGACGCCGGATTCGGCCGGAAGCGATCGCCGACGACACACAGCACGCCCGAGGTGCCGAGCGACAGGAAACCGTCGCCCGGTTGCGTCGCGCCGATACCGACGGCGCTCGCCGCGTTGTCCCCGCCGCCCGCCGCGACGATCACGCCGTCGGGCAAGCCGAGTTCGCGCGCGAGTTCCGGGCGCAACGTGCCGGACGGCTCGCTGCCTTCCGCGAGCGCGGGCATCTGCTGGCGCGTCATGTTGCAGGCCGCGAGCAGTTCATCGGACCAGTCGCGCCGCGCCACGTCGAGCCAGAGCGTACCGGCGGCGTCCGATGGATCGGAGACTTTCGTGCCGGTCAGATGCAGACGCAGATAGTCCTTCGGCAGCAGCACGCATGCGGTCTGCTGGAAGATTTGAGGTTCGTTGTGCGCGACCCAGAGCAGTTTCGGCGCGGTGAAACCGGGCATCGCCAGATTGCCCGCGATGCGGTGCAGTTCCGGCGCGCGCTCGGTCAACTCCGCGCATTCTTTGTCGCTGCGCATGTCGTTCCAGAGAATCGCGGGACGCAGCACGCGGTCTGTGGAGTCGAGCAGGACGGCGCCGTGCATTTGCCCGGACAGGCCGATACCGCGCACTTGCGCGAATTCGTCCGGGAATTTGTCGCGCAGCGCGAAGAGCGCGGCGCGCGTGCCGTTCCACCAGTCGAGCGGATTCTGCTCGGCCCAGCGCGGTTTCGGCCGCGAGACGGTGAATGGCGTTCCCGCCGTGCCGATGACGCTGCCGTCGGAGGCAAGCAGCAGAACTTTTACTTCGGATGTGCCGAGGTCGATGCCTAAATACATGGACGAGCCCTTATCGAAGGCGGGAAGCTGGAGGCGCTAATCGTAGCGTCTTGGACGGGGTTTGCGCCATGGGCATAACACCCGACGCACGGTGGGCTGTTTGAAAAAACAGCGGGTTTTTCTCTGGATTTGCATGAGTGGTTGGGTTTGGGTTCCATACACCGTCTGGTTGTCTTGTGCTTTCTGGGAACTTGCTTTCGTGTAGGTCTATTAGCACGCCGCTATGCGCGGCAGCAGTCACTTTCTTTGCTGCTGCAAAGAAAGTAACCAAAGAAAGCAGCGTGACCTACTAAGTGTCCACCACGAAACGTAACCCGGAGTGGTGCGCAAGCTGATTCGGCCATCGCACCACACAACAGAGTGGAGCCGCTCATTCATCCCGGCAGGCACAAAGTGCCTGCCGGAACGGCATAACAGGACAAACCAAAACCAAACCAACCAAAACCAAACCAACCGCCGGTTTGTGACATGCCCGTCGTCCTCGCGTAGCGAGGATGGAACTGACAGGCGCTGTGCCAATAAGGTCAATGCGCGCGCTAACCTAGTCAGCCTGCGTGCCTATCCCTTTGGTTATTCGAGGTGGACACTTAGGCGGATAAGCTGCTTTCTTTGGTTACTTTCTTTGCAGCAGCAAAGAAAGTGACTGCTGCCGCGCATAGCGGCGTGCTAATAAACGTACACGAAAGCAAGTTCCCCAGAAGCGTCCAAGAAACCAAAGCAAAAGGCGCCAGCAAACCAAACACGTGCTGCCGCGCACAGCGGCGTGCTAATAAACGTACGCGAAAGCAAATTCCCCAGAAGCGTCCAAGAAACCAAAGCAAAAGACGCCAGCAAACCAAACCCGTGCTGCCGCGCACAGCGGCGTGCTAATAAACGTACGCGAAAGCAAATTCCCCAGAAGCGTCCAAGAAACCAAAGCAAAAGGCGCCAGCAAACCAAACCCGTGCTGCCGCGCACAGCGGCGTGCTAAAAAACGTACACGAACGCAAGTTCACAAGAAGCGCCTAAGAAACCAAAGCAAAAGGCGCCAGCAAACCAAACCCGTGCTGCCGCGCACAGCGGCGTGCTAAAAAACGTACACGAAAGCAAGTTCACAAAAAGCGCTTAAACGAGCAAAGCCAACACCTCCACTCAACCGCGGCCAGCGAGCCAAACATCCAACCGTCCAAGCGCCCCACGCAATACGCGCTCAAGCGCCTCACTCCCCGCCATGCTGCCCCAAAGCAGCTTATCGGCGGTAAAAGCGGCAAGCGGATCCGCCGCGTCGAAGTACGCGTGCGCCGTGGCCGGGTCCATCACGCCGTCCTGATACGTGTACGGCAACGCGCCCGTATGCCAGCGTTCGAGGAAACGGAAAAAGAGCGCCGGAAGCATCGCCGTGGCGTTCGGCTCGACGTTGCGCGCGAAACATTCGGCCAGCGTCGGCGCGATAAATCCCGGGATCTTCGAGAAACCGTCGGCGGCCACGCGCTGGTTCGTATCCTGAATGTAGGGATTGCTGAAACGGTCGAGCACGACATCGCGATATTTCGCGAGATCGAGCGGACTCGGCGTGAGGCACGGAATCACGTCTTCGGTCACGTAGGCATCGGCGAGCGCGCGGATTTCGCTATCCAGTGTGCCTTCGTGAATATATTGCAGGCCGGCGAGCGTCCCCGCCCACGCGATGCAGCTATGGCTCGCGTTGAGAATGCGGATCTTCGCTTCCTCGTACGGCAGCACGGATTCCACCAGCTCCGCGCCGACCGTCTCCCACGCGGGACGGCCCGCGCAAAAATGATCTTCGATCACCCACTGGATGAACGCCTCGCCCATCACCGGCGCCTGATCGTCGAAGCCGGTCGCGGCCTTCACGCGCTCGCGGACGTCCGGCGTCGGACGCGGCGTGATCCGGTCGACCATGGAATTCGGACACGTCGTGTTGGCGATCATCCAGTCACGCAGCGCGGTTTCGCCGCGCAATTGCAGGAATTCGAGCATCCCGGCCTTGAAACGATCGCCGTTGCTGCGCAGGTTGTCGCAGTTCTGCAGCGTGACCTTGCCCGCGTTCTGCTTCATGCGCGCGTCGAGAATCGCGGCGACCGCGCCGTAAATGGTCGTGCGCGCGCCTTTCAGATCCGCCGCGAGATCGGCGTTCGAGGTCTCCAGCCGGTCGTTTTCGTCGAGGTAATAGCCGCCTTCGGTCACCGTGAACGACACGATCTTGCACGCGGGCGACGCGCCCGCCGCGACCAGCGCGTCGAGATCGGCGGCCCACGGCACGACCTGCGTGATCGAGCGCACGGTTTCGTAGGCGCGTTCGCCGTGCGGCGTCACGGTTTCGAGCGTGTACGCGCCGTCTTGCGCGGCGAGCGCGTCGAGCACCGCGTTCATGTCGCCGCGAATATTGCCGACCGTGAGCGACCAGCGCGTATCGCCGGTTTCGATCAGCCGGTGCAGATACCACGCCTGATGCGCACGATGAAACGAGCCCGCGCCAATGTGCAGGATCACATCGGCGCTCGCGTTGCGTTCGCTAGTCATGTCTTCCTTCCTCTGATTGGAATGCGTCCGGTCGGTGCCAGCCGCCTGTTATGCGTCTCACGCCGCCGGCTCCGTACCGACGATCAATTGCTCTTTGTGTGAGCGAATGATCGTATTCGAATCGAGGAAAGTCAAGGCGCTATGCAGCAATCCTGAAGGCGCTTTCGAAGGCTCGGGAATAACCCGTATAGCGCGGCCGCACGGGCTCAGCCGTGCAAATTCAAGTTTGAAACTGGGCTCGCCGATGCCAGGCGGCGCGAGGCGGCCAGGCAAGTGTGGATTTACCGTGCGCCGGAGTCCGGCTGCGCGTGAAACGCCGGTCCTTGCACGAAGCGCACGTCGAATTGCTGGAGCGCTTCGAACTGCGCTTCATCGCCGACCTGGCTGAAGATGAGCGGAATGCCCAGACGGCTCGCGTAACCCACGAGCGGCTTCACGACCGAATCGCGCAGCGCCGCGCCCGCATCCATCTTGATGAAATCGAGCCGGGCCATTTCCGACACCGACATGATCTGCCCGGCGTTCGGCAGATTACCCGCGACCTTGAAGCCGTAGTGCTGATAGCTCTTGGTCAGATAGCCGAGGAACGTCTTGTGCGCGACCGCGGCGCTCGGCAACTCGATCACGATCCGCGACGGATTCAGCCCGAACTTCACGAGCACCGACGAAAAGTGCAGCCCGTGGTCGTATTTCACACTCTTGAGGAGACGCTCGTGCACGCGCAGGAATAGCAGGCCGGGCCGCTGCGCGCCGAAGAAGTTGAACGCGTGCAAAGCGCGCGAGAGCCGGTCGAGTTCGACGAGTTCGCGGTCGTCGTCGAGTTGCGCGAACGGGTCGTAGCTCGCGCCGTCGGCCAGTTGCGTCACCGCCTGAAAACCCAGTTCGTCGCCGAAACGCTCGGCGCTTCCCGGCGACACCGTGAGCGTCTGCGGAAAGCTGTGCGTGCCGACATCGAAAATCGGCTCGTAGCAACTCGCGAGCGACACCTCGCCGTAATGCGCGATGGCGCTTCCCGCGTGCTCGGCCATGCCGGGCGCGAGGTGCGCGCCGAGGAACGGATGGTCGGCGGCCATGGCGACGAGCTGATCCAGTGTGGGCGCGATCATGGAAGCGAATGACGTGAGCGTTGGGGCATCTTGGGATGTTAGCAGCGGTCTTGGCGCTGGCTTGGACAAAATTCAGCTATTCATAGTGGATCGGGGAAGCGCACCTAGGGTTTACTTTGATTATCCTATTCGTAATTGCTTTTACCATGCGGAATGACAGCGGCGTTCTCCCTGCGAGACGCGCGTGATCTTCACTTAGAGCCGACCCATGCCCTCCTTCGAAACTCATACCGATAAAAGCGGTCGCTACCAGTCGGGATTCGCTTGCGACTTCGCGACCGAGGCGCTGCCGGGCGCGCTGCCTATCGGCCGCAATTCGCCGCAGCGCGTGAGCTACGGCCTCTACGCCGAGCAACTGTCCGGCACGGCGTTCACCGCGCCGCGCGGACACAACCGGCGTTCGTGGCTATATCGGATTCGTCCGGCGGCCGTCCATTTGCCGTTCACGCTCATAACGGGCGATGCGCTCCGCGCGCGGCTTGTCGCTAATTTCGCGGATGTGCCGCCGACGCCGCCGAACCAGCTTCGCTGGGATCCGCTGCCGATGCCGTCCGAGCCGACCGATTTCATCGACGGCTGGGTGACGATGGCCGGTAACGGCGCGGCGGAAGCGATGATGGGCTGCGCGATTCATCTGTACGCGGCGAACCGGGACATGCAGGATCGCTTTTTCTACAGCGCCGACGGCGAATTGCTGATCGTGCCGCAGGAAGGGCGGCTTGTGGTGGCGACGGAAATGGGCCGGATCGAGGTCGAGCCGTTCGAGATTGCAGTGATTCCGCGCGGCGTGCGCTTTGCGGTGACGCTGCCGGACGGCGCTGCGCGCGGTTATATCTGCGAGAACTTCGGCGCGCTCTTGCGGCTGCCGGATCTCGGGCCGATCGGCTCGAACGGCCTCGCGAATCCGCGCGATTTCCTCACGCCGCACGCGGCGTATGAAGATCGCGAGGGCGACTTCGAACTCGTCGCAAAGCTGAACGGTGCGCTGTGGCGCGCGGAGATCGGCCATTCGCCGCTCGACGTGGTCGCGTGGCACGGCAACTATGCGCCGTACAAGTACGATTTGCGCTTGTTCAACGCGATCGGTTCGATCAGCTTCGACCATCCCGATCCGTCCATCTTTCTCGTGCTGCATTCGCCGAGCGACACGCCGGGCGTGGACACGATCGACTTCGTGATCTTCCCGCCGCGCTGGCTTGTCGCCGAGGATACGTTTCGCCCGCCGTGGTTTCATCGGAACGTGGCGAGCGAATTCATGGGACTGGTGCACGGCGTGTACGACGCGAAGGCCGAGGGCTTCCGGCCTGGCGGCGCGAGCCTGCACAACTGCATGTCGGGGCATGGTCCGGACGCGCAGACCTTCGAGAAAGCGTCGAACGCCGACACGTCGAAGCCCGCGAAAATCGCCGACACGATGGCGTTCATGTTCGAGACGCGCAACCTTATCAAGCCGACGCGGTTCGCGCTCGAAACCGCGCAATTGCAGGCGCATTACTTTGAATGCTGGCAGGGTCTCGCGAAGCACTTCGACCCGGCGAAACGGTAGGAGCGCTGTGAGAACCCGGGCCGCAAGAAGCCGCGCGGCAAGAAGCCAAGCAGCGAGAGCCAAGCGGCAAGAGCCAAGCAGCAAAAAGCCAAGCAGCAAAAAGCCAAGCCGCAAGAAGCCCAGCCGCTCGCTCAAGCCGTCGCGCGGCGCGTCCTCGCTTCCCAGCCCGCCGCGACGAGAAACGCCGCCGCGCTCGCCAGCAACACGGCGATCAGCGTATTCGGCCCGTTGTGCTGCATGAGCGCGCCCGCGATCAGCGGGCCGCCGAAACTCGCGATACTCCACGAAGCGCCGACAAGCGAACTCGCCGATACCAGCGCCGCGCCGCGAAACCGCTCGCCGCAGGCAACAAGAGAGAGCGTATAGATACTGCCCGCCGCCGCGCCGAGCACGTAAAGCAGCGGCCAGCACGCCCACGGCCGCGATGCCGCCCACGGCAAGAGCGGCAGCAGCGCCACCACGACGACAGCCGCGCCGACATGCACGCGCGCGCGGCCCACGCGGTCCGCGAGCCAGCCGATCGGAAATTGCATCGTCGTGTCGCCGAGGAGGAGCGCCGAGGCGAACAGCACCGCGATCTCCGGCGATACGCCGTGCGACATCGCGAAGAGCGGCATCAGCGAAAGCGCGAGCGTATCGAAGAGCGCGAAAAAGCCCGTGCCGATCACGATGGCCGGCATCAGCGGCAACACGCGACGCCAGTGGGCGTTATCGGGCTGATGCGCTTCGTGCGATTCAAGCGTGCGCGGCGTGACGCGGATCATCGCGAGCGCGGGCAGCGCGCCCAGAAAGATCGCCGCGCATAGCGCGAAGCGCACGGACCGCCACTCGCCGATCAGGCTCACCAACAGCGGCCCCGCCATCTGAAACAGCGTGAAATTCGTCGCGTAGATCGCGACGACGCGACCGCGCGTGTTGTCGTCGGCGAGCTGGTTCACCCACGCCTCGCCGATCGTGAAAAGCAGCATCAGCGCCGCGCCGCACAGAAAGCGCAGCACGGCCCAGAGCCACAGGTTCGTGGTGAGTTGCATCAGCGCGGTCGCGGCGGCCACCAAAAGTACCGAGCCGATGATGGTTTCGCGCGCGCCGAAGCGGACCGCGAGACGCGTCGCGAGCGGCACGATAGCCAGACCGCCGCCGGCCTGCATCGCCGTCATCAGGCCGACGACGTCGCTGCCGTAGCCGGCTTGCGTGAGCGCGAGCGCGGTCAGCGGCAGCGTCGCGCCGAGACCCAGCCCGACCACGGCGACGCTTAGGATCAGCGCGAGAAAATCGCGCGTGAGAACGCGTTTCATCGCGTGTTCAAACCGTCTGGCCGATACTTTCGCGACGCGCGCGGCGGTCGATCGAGGCCGACAGCCAGGTCAACCCGAATGCGGCGAGCGCGAGCAGCACGCCGATCCACGGCAGCGTCGAGAGCGACGCGCCCGCGCTGATCGCCATGCCGCCGAACCACGCGCCGGCCGCGTTGCCGAGGTTGAACGCGCCCTGATTGAGCGTCGAGGCGAGATTGGGCGCCTCGATCGCGCGATTCACAATCAGCATCTGCAGCACCGGCACGATGGCGAAGGCGAGCACGCCCCAGAGGAAAATCGTGATCATCGCGGGGATGGCGGCGTGCATCGCGGCGGCGAAAATGGTCAGAATCGCGACGATGGCGAGCAGGAACGCGAGCAGCGAGCGCAAGAGCCGCCAGTCGGCCAGCTTTCCGCCGAGCGTGCTGCCAACCGTCAGCCCGAGGCCGAACAACAGCAGTACGAGCGTGACCGAATGCGGCGAGAAACCGGTGACGTCTTCGAGTATCGGCGTGATGTAGGTGAACACGGAGAACAGGCTCGCCGATGCCAGCACGCTGATACATAGCACCATCAGCACTTGCGGATTCTTGAGCACCTTGAACTCGCGCAGGATGCTCGACTCGCCCATGTCGATATTCTTCGGCAAGCAGACCCACAGCGCGCCCGCCGCAACGAGGCCGATCAGCGTCACCACCCAGAACGTCGCGCGCCAGCCCGCCGCCTGACCGAGCGCCGTGCCGAGCGGCACGCCGAGCACGTTGGCGAGCGTGAGGCCCGTGAACATCAGCGCGATGGCTTGCGCGCGGCGGTTCGGCGCGACGAGATCGGCGGCGACCACCGAGCCGATGCCGAAGAACGCGCCGTGACAGAACGCAGTGACGACGCGCGCGGCCATCAGCACCCAGTAGCCGGGCGCGATCGCGCACAACATATTGCCGACGATAAACACGCCGATCAGGCTCATCAGCGCCGTCTTGCGCGGCATTTTCGCGGTGACGATGGCGAGGATCGGCGCGCCGATGGTCACGCCCAGCGCGTAGCCGGACACGAGCATGCCGGCGGCGGGAATCGATACAGCGAGATCGCGGGCGACATTGGGCAAGAGGCCCATGATGACGAATTCAGTCGTGCCGATGCCGAACGCCGCGATGGCGAGGGCAAGAAGGGGAAGAGGCATGGCGCTTGGGCGTGGACGGCCTCCACGCGCGTTTTCGGAGTGAACGACGCAGGCGCGAGGCAAAGGTGAAGGAGCGCATTGTACCGAACACGGGTTCGGTTGATGGGGGAAACCCCTAGCGGGGTACGTTGGATTGTTGGATTGTTGGATTGGTTACGCCGTCTGATTTTGTTGCGCTTCCTGGGAATTTGCACAGGTTTGGTCTGCTGGCGCCGCGGCCTTTGTTTGCCTGTGCTTTCTGGGAACTTGCTTTCGTGTCGGTTTATTAGCACGCCGCTATGCGCGGCAGCAGTCACTTTCTTTGCTGCTGCAAAGAAAGTAACCAAAGAAAGCAGCTAGTCCGGCTAAGTGTCCACCACGAATAACCTCGCGGATAGGCGCGCAGGCTGATTCGGCAAACTCGCAGTTATTGGTATTGGCACAGCGCCTGTCAGTTCCGTCCTTGCTGCGCTCGGACGACGGGCATATCTGAAAACCTTCGGTTGGTTGGTTGGTCGGTGTGGTTTCTTCGGTTATGCCTTACCGGCAGGCACTATGTGCCTGTCGGGATGGATGAGCGGTTCCACTCTGTTTTGTGGTGCGATGGCCGAATCGGCTTGCGTACCACTCCGGGTTACGATTCGTGGTGGACACTTAGACGGTCACGCTGCTTTCTTTGCTTACTTTCTTTGCAGCAGCAAAGAAAGTGAGTCCCGCCCCGGACAGGGGCATCGCTAATAAACGCACACGAATACAAGTTCCCAAGAAGCACGCGCAAACAGAAACAAAGCGCCAGCAAACCAGCACCGTGCAAGTTCCCAAGAAGCACGCGCAAACAAAAACCGGGCGCCAACAACCCACCCGCGCTAACGTCTACTTTCTACCTAATCTGGGGACCAGAAATGAACCAAAGACGATGGATAGCGTTGCTACTAGCGCTCTGGGCCAGCACAGCCTCGCCGCAAGGCAGCACGATTGCCCAGATCGCGACCCCCACCGGCGCGCTGCAATTCGTGCCCGAAGGCGCGGCGCTGTCGGCGCAACTCGACGGACATCCGTTCGATCGCCTCGACGCCACCCGCTTCCAGCATTTCGACGATACCGACGGCCCGCACGGCACGGTCGCGCGGATGGTCGTCAGTTCGGGCGAGGGTGTCGCGCTCTACGATTTCCGCCGCAATCCGCCCGCTGTCGCGCGCGTCGCGCAGCCATTGCGGATCGACGGTGTGTTCTGGCAGGGCGATCACGCGGTGCTGCGCACGAAAAGCGGCTGGTATCGATTCGAGCGCGGCACGCTGACGAAGCTCACTGCGTCGAAGACGACTTATCACTAATTCGAGGCCGCCGAACGCCGATCACCCGATCGCCCGCCACGACGTAAATCGCGTCGCCGCGCGCGCTTTCGTTCACTTCGTATCCGCCCGTGAACGCGCCGAACGCGGGCAGCACGCCCGACTGCACGCCGAACCGGAAGCAGGGCAAACGCGCGCGGTCGATCCGCGTCGCGACCCGATACACGGGATGCTCGTGACCCGCGAGCGCATACGCGCCCGCCACGTCCTGCGGAAAATGACACAGCGCCCAAGGCCCGAAAACGAACGGCTCCAGCACGGTTTCCACGCCGAGCGAAGCGGGTAGCGCGCCCGCGTGACGATCGTGATTGCCTTCCACCAGCACGAGCCGCAACGCTGAATGACGCGCGCGCCACGCGGCCAGCGCGTTCAAGAGTTCGTCGGCGTGCGATTCGCGCGCGTGCAGCAAATCGCCGAGAAAGACGATCGATTCGGGCCGATGCGTCGCAATGAGCGCATCGATCCGCGCCAGATTGTCGAGCGTTGCGCCCGCCGGAACCGGAATGCCGCGCGCGCGAAAGACGGCATCCTTGCCAAAATGCGCATCGGCGATAAAGAGGCTCCGGCGCAGCGGATCGAACGCCGCGCGCTCGGCGGACAGCAGCAGCGTGTGACCGTTCACGTCGATGGTCAGCGCCTCGGTGACGCGATCCACACTCATGCGCGCGCCGCCTTTTCGAGATCGGCGAGCATGCGTTCGACGCGATCGGAGAGTTTTTCCGTGCTCACCTTTTCCCGCAACCGCGCGACGATCAAGGGAAACGCGAACGGCGTCGGCTTCTTCGGATGCATGAGCGCGAGCCGGCTCGCGCTCATGCGTTCGAGCGCGGCGCGAATCCTGTCGAGTTCGAGTTCCTGCAACATCACTTCCTCTTCGGCTTGCGCGAGCAGCAGGTTGGCGCTGTCGTGTTTGCGGAAAACTTCGTAGAACAATCCGCTCGACGCCTGCAATTGCCGCGCGCTTTTCTGCTGTCCGGGATGCCCCTGAAATACGAGGCCCGATACGCGCGCAATTTCACGAAAGCGCCGCGCGGCGAGTTCGGACGAATTGAGACTCGCGAGTATGTCGTGTTCGAGATCGACCGCCGAAAAAAGCCCGTCGTCGATCAACGTCTGCCAGTCGAACGGCCGCGCGGACAACAACTCGAAGCCGTAGTCGTTCATCGAAATGGAGAACGTGCTCGGCTGGTCACGCGCGACCCGCCACGCCAAAAGCGAGCCGAGGCCGATGTGCGCCATGCGTCCCGCGAACGGATAGCAGAAGAAATGATGCCCTTCGCGCGAACGGATCGCCTCGCACACGAGCACGCCCGGCTCGGGCAGCGCGGACCACTTCGCCTGCAATTCGAGGAGCGGCCGCACGGCCTGCATCTCGGGTTCGTCGTAGACGCCTTGCACGGCGCGCGCAAGCATCATCAGCGTGGCGTCCGCGAGTTCCGACGACAGCGGCATCCGGCTGCCCGCCCATTGCGGCATCGCGCCGCGCGAAGACGTCGCGCGTTTCACGTAGGCGGTCATCTCGCGCACGCGCACGAGTTCGAGCGCGCGGCCGCCGAAGGTGAAAACGTCACCGGGTTTCAGGCGCGAGATGAACGATTCCTCCATCGCGCCGATCCGCCCGCCGGTCATGTAGGCGACGTTGATGGTCGCGTTGGCGACGATGGTGCCGACATTGTTCCGGTGCCGCCGGATCAGGTCCTCGCGCGGCACGCGATACACGCCGTCCGAATCGCGCACCACGCGATGAAAGTCAGGATACGCGGCGAGCGACGCGCCGCCGCGTTCGACGAACGCGAGCGCCCAGTCGAACTCGGCGCGCGTGAGATCGCGATACGCGTGGGCGCTGCGCACTTCGTCGAAGAGTTGTTCGGGCGTGAAGCCGCCGCCTATCGCGATGGTGACGAGATGCTGCACGAGCACGTCGAGCGGCTTGTACGGCATCTCGCGCCCTTCGATCCGCCGTTCCTCGACCGCCCAGCGCGCGGCCGCCGCTTCGACCAGTTCGAGCGCGTGCGTCGGCACGAGCGTCACGCGCGATGCACGGCCCGGCGCGTGGCCGGATCGCCCGGCGCGCTGCATCAGCCGCGCGACGCCCTTCGGCGAGCCGATCTGAAAGACGCGTTCGACCGGCAGGAAATCGACGCCGAGGTCGAGACTCGATGTACACACGACTACCTTCAACTGACCGTTCTTAAGGCCCAGTTCGACCCATTCGCGCACTTCGTGGTCGAGCGAGCCGTGATGCAGCGCGATCAGGCCGGCCCATTCCGGGCGCAATTCGAGCAGCGCGCGATACCAGATTTCCGATTGCGAGCGCGTGTTGGTAAAGACGAGCGAACTGCGCGCCCGGTCGATTTCATCGGCGACCGGCCCGACTTGCCGCACGCCGAGATGGCCGCCCCACGGAAAGCGCTCGATGGTGTCGGGAATCAAGGTATCGACGATCAGCGTTTTCGGCTGCGCGCCGCGCACCGTCGCGCGCGGTGGGGTTTTGCCGGCGACGGCGGCGAGCAGCGCGTCGTGCGCGACGGGCAAGTTGCCGAGCGTCGCCGATAAACCCCACACCTGCACGCCCGGCAGCCAGTGCGCGAGGCGCGCGAGCGCGAGTTGCGTCTGCGTGCCGCGCTTGTTGCCGAGCAGTTCATGCCACTCATCCACGACGACCAGCCGCACCTTCGACAACTCTTCCTGCGCGTTGGCGCGCGTGAGCATCAGCGTGAAGCTTTCGGGCGTGGTGACGAGCGCGGACGGCATGCGGCGGTTCTGGCGCGCGCGTTCGCCCGACGGTGTGTCGCCGGTGCGCAGGCCGATGGTCCACGGCACCGCGAGTTCGGTGACGGCGGTTTGCAGGGCGCGTGCGGTATCGGCGGCGAGCGCGCGCATCGGCGTGATCCAGAGCACCGTGAGCGGCGCGGGCGTGGTGCTTCTCGCGGATCGACCGAACGCCGCCAGCGCGCCGAGCCATACCGCCCACGTTTTGCCTGCGCCGGTCGTGGCATGCAGCAGGCCGCTCGCGCCCGTTGCAATCTCCCGCCAGACCTCGCGCTGGAACGGAAAGGGCTGCCAGCCGTGCGCGTCGAACCACGCGGCGAGCCGCGTTTCGAACGGCACGTCGGGTTCGGTGCGATCCGGGTCGAACGCAAGCGGTTCCGGCTGGAACAATTCGGCGCGCGCATCGGCTTTTGCCTGCGCGGCGCGCGTTTTCGGAACGCGGCGCGGCCGCGGCGCGCGTCGACGTCCTTCGGCGGGCGCGTTCACGGCGCGGCTCCGTCTAGAAAACCCTTGAGCATGGCGAGCGTATCGGCGTCGTCGATTTGTTTGTCGGTGCGCCAACGCAGCATGCGCGGGAAGCGCACCGCGATGCCCGATTTATGGCGCGGACTCGCCTGAATGCCCTCGAAACCGATCTCGAACACGAGCGTCGGCGTGACGCTGCGCACCGGGCCGAATTTTTCCACCGTCGTCTTGCGGACGATCGCATCGACCTTGCGCATTTCCTCGTCGGTGAGGCCCGAGTACGCCTTGGCGAACGGCACCAGCGTGCGCACACCGTCCGCTTCATCCCAGACGGCAAAGGTGAAATCCGTGTAGAGGCTCGCGCGCCGGCCGTGTCCGCGCTGCGCGTAGAGCAGCACGGCGTCGATGGCGTACGGCTCGACCTTCCACTTCCACCACGTGCCCGATGCCTTGGTGCGGCCGACGCCGTACATCGAATCGCGGCCCTTCAGCATCAATCCTTCGACACCGCGCGCCCGGCTTTCCTCGCGCAGTGTGGCGAGCGCGTTCCAGTCGCTCGCGCTCACTTGCGGCGACACGCGAAGCAAATCGACGGCGAGCGTTTCGGCGAGACTCGCCGCCAGCGTGTCGAGGCGCGCGCGGCGATCGACCAGCGGCGTCGTGCGCAAGTCGCGTCCATCGGCTTCGAGCAGATCGTAGGCGAGGAACGCGGCGGGCGAATCGGCGAGCACCTTCTTGCCGAGCGTCTTGCGTGTGATGCGCGGCTGAAGGCGCGCGAACGGCAGCGGCGCGGGCGCGCCCGGTTCCCAGGCCAGAATCTCGCCGTCGATCACCGTGCCGTCCGCCAGCGCCGCGCCGAGCGAGGCGAGTTCGGGAAAGCGCTCGGTAATCAGGTCCTCGCCGCGCGACCAGAGCCACACGCGGCCGCCGCGCTTCACCAGTTGCGCGCGAATGCCGTCCCACTTCCACTCGATCACCCATTCCGACGGCGCGCCGAGCGTCGCCGGATCGGCTTGCAGCGGATGCGCGAGAAAGAACGGATAGGGCAGGCCGAGATCGCTTTCGTGCGGCGCATTTTCGTTGGCGTCGCCGCCGGACGATTCGGGCGCGATCAGCCGCAGATAACGCGCCGCGCCCGGCGGCTGACGCGAATCGGTCCAGCCGACCATCCGTTGCGCGATCCGCTTGTGATCGACGCCCGCGACTTCCGCGAGCGCCCGCACCACGAGTTGCCGCGCCACGCCCACTCTGAATCCGCCGCCGATCAGCTTGGTGAGCAGAAACCGCTCGCTCCAGTTCAGTTCGTCCCAGTAACCGGTCAGCCGTTCGCGGAGTTCGGCGGGATCGGCGCCGCGCAGCGTCAGCACGCGTTCCTCGATCCACTGCGCGAGGCCGAGCTCCGACTCGCGCAGCGCGGGCGGCAGGATATGCGCGATGGTTTCGGCGAGATCGCCGACCGCCTGATACGACTCGTCGAAGAGCCATTCGGGCAAGCCCGCGCGCTCGCGGGCGAGTTCGGTCAGTACGCGCGTCGGCACCGACTGGCGCGGCTTGCCGCCCGCGAGGAAATACGACGCCCACGCGGCGTCTTCCGGCTCGGCGGCGGCGAAATAGGCGCTCAGGGCGTCGAGTTTGTCCTTCGTCGACGTGGTCGCATCGAGGGCGGCGTACAGCGCGGCGAAGCGTCTCATGGGTTATCCGCAGTGACGGACTCCGGCGCTGCGGCCGCTTCGGCATCGGCTTCGATGCGATCGTCGCCGTATTCGGTTTCGAACGCGCCCGCGTCGAGTCCTTGCTCGCGCAGCCACCGCACCATCGGTTCGATCTGGCCGTGCGTGACGATCACCCGTTCCGCGCCGGTCGCGCCGATCGCCGTCTGCAGGCCGGGCCAGTCGGCGTGATCGGACAGCACGAAGCCGCGATCCAGCCCGCGACGCCGCCGTGTGCCGCGCAGGCGCATCCAGCCCGACGCGAACGCGTCGCTGTAGTCGCCGAAGCGGCGCATCCACGCGCTCCCTTGCGCCGACGGCGGAGCGACGATCAGCGCGCCTTTGAACGCGGCCTTGTCGCGCGGGGCGATATCGGCGACCGGCCGCGTCGCCGGCAGTGCGACGCCCGCTTCCCGGTAGGCGCGGTTCAGCGGCTCGACCGCGCCGTGGCAGAAGATCGGGCCGATGGCCGCATCGACGCCCGCCAGAAGACGCTGCGCCTTGCCGAACGAATAGCAGAACAGCACCGATGCGCGGCCTTCCGAAGCGTTATGACGCCACCACGAATCGACGCCGTCGAAGACTTCTTGCGACGGCTCCCAGCGATAAATCGGCAGGCCGAACGTGGATTCGGTGATGAACGTGTCGCAGCGAACCGGTTCGAACGGCGCGCAGGTCGGGTCCGGCTCGACCTTGTAGTCGCCCGACGCGACCCACACGCGCCCGCCGTGTTCCACGCGAACCTGCGCGGAACCGAGCACATGTCCTGCCGGATGCAGCGAGACCGTGACGCCGTTGATGACGAGCCGCTCGCCATACGGCGCGCATTGCAGATCGATGCCCGGCAGCCGCGACAGCAGCACGCCCGCGCCCGGTTCGGCGGCCAGATAATGCCGATGCCCGAAGCGCGCGTGATCCGCGTGCGCGTGCGTGATGACGGCTTTGTCGACCGGACGCCACGGGTCGATATAAAAATCGCCGGGCGGGCAATAAAGGCCTTCTGGCCGTGCGATGATCAGGTCTGCGGGCGCGTTCAACCTGCCTCCGGCTTGAGTTTTCAGCGACGGTTCCAGGACGTCTCCCGCAGGGGTTTGCGACGCCATTGAAACCGACATGGACGCGTTTCTGACAGCACGCGCCATGCCCGTCACGGCGGTATGTCGGCGGGTTCACCGGGGTGTCACAAATCATCCGTAGCGTGTAAAGGTTTTGTCCCAGAGTACGTGCGCGAACGCGCGCGTGAGCGTGTAGATCCCATGCCAAACGAAGGTTCGATGGTTGCGCCCCCCACGGCCGAAACGGTGTGGATCGTGCGCCTGCAAGGCCATCCGCTATATGACTTCGTGCGCCTGAAGCGCATTTTCAGCGAATGCGGTTCGCGTCATCAGGTCGTGCTCGTCGATGTGCGGCGCCTGTTGGCGTGCGCCGACCGCGACAACACGGATTACGTGCTCAAACCGGTAGACGACTGGCACTCGGGCAAGGTGAAAGGCATCCGCGAATTTCTCGATCCCGACAACCCGCGCGTCCCCGAAATGCCTTACGTCACCATTACCGTGCGGCGCTCGGGCGGTTTGCTCGGCTTGCTCGGCATGCATCGGGAGGGTGTGGTGTCGTTTCGCAACGGCCAGCACCGCGCGCGCTATCTGGCTTACGCGGGCGCGTCTTGCGTGCCGGTGGAAGTTCACGAGCGCGAGGCCGACCTGCTGCGCGCGCTGTGCGCCGCACCCGTCGACAGTCCCGACGAATATGGCGAGACCTGAACGGCTCGCTACGGCGTTTCGACCACGTTCCTCGGCGTGCCTTCCGCCCACGCTTTCAAATTGCCGAGCGTCGTCGTGGCGATTTCGATCAGCGCCTCGCGCGTGAAAAACGCCTGATGCGCGGTAATCAGCACGTTCGGAAAGCTCAGGAGACGCGCGAGCACGTCGTCTTGCAATAGCTGATTCGAGTGATCCTCGAAGAACAGGCCGCCTTCTTCTTCGTACACATCGAGGCCCAGATGCCCGAGCTGGCCGCTTTTTAACGCGCCGATCAGCGCGTTGCTTTCCACCAGCCCGCCACGTCCCGTGTTGATGAGCATTGCGCCGCGCTTCATCTTGCCGAGCGCGGTCTCGTCGATCAGGTGATACGTCGAAGGCAGCAGCGGACAGTGCAGGCTCACCACGTCCGATTGCGCGAGCAGCGTGTCGAGCGGCACGTATTGCGCGCCGCGCGCGATCAAATCCTCAGCATGCGGACCCGGATCGTAGGCGAGCAGTTTCATGCCGATACCCGCCATGATCGCGCCGAAAACCCGTCCGATCACGCCCGTGCCGATCACCCCGACCGTCTTGCCGTGCAGGTCGAAGCCGAGCAGGCCGTTCAGCGAAAAATCGCGGTCGCGCGTTCGCGCATAGGCGCGGTGCAGATTGCGGTTGAGCGTGAGGATCATGCCCGCGGCGTGCTCGGCCACGGCGTGCGGTGAATAGGCCGGCACGCGCACGACGGCGATGCCGAGGCGCTTCGCCGCCGCCAGATCGACGTGATTGAAGCCTGCCGAACGCAGCGCGATGAGCCGCGTGCCGCCTGCATGGAGTTTGTTCAGCACGGCTTCGTCGATGGAGTCGTTCACGAACGGGCAGACCGCCTCGAAGCCTTGCGCGAGCACGGCGGTTTGCGCATCGAGGTGGGATTCCTGGAACTGCAGGTCGTACCCGTAGGCCGCGTTTGCTTCGATGAATGTGTCGCTGTCGTATTGACGGCTGCTGAACAGGATCATTCGGCTCGGCATGGCAGCTCCCGGAAATGGGGCGTCGATGGTGTCCTCAGTACGCCCCGTTCGACACCGCCGCGTGCACGTAGATCGGTGGCGGCGGTTGTTCTGCGGCGGCGCTGGCTTCCGGCGCGGCGCTCGCGCCCGAAGCCATCTTCTCCAGAGTGTAATCGATGAAACAACGCGTTTTCGCGGGCAGATACTGCCGGCCCGGATAAACGATGGAGACCTTCACGTCGGGGTCGTCGATTGTGTGTTGCGGCAAGACGCGCTCCAGTTTGCCGTTCGCGAGGTCGTCGGCCACGAGCGCATGCGGCAGCACGGCGAAACCCATGCCCGAAAGCACCGCCTGGCGCACCATCAGCGCGCTGTTGACCGCGTAGACCGGCACGAGCGTGACCGCTTCGGCGGTCTCGCCGGGCGCGCGGAAATGCCATGTCGCGCTGCGCATGTCCACCGGCAACGCGATCGACGCGTGCGCCAGAAGATCGCGCGGCGTCTGCGGCGTGCCGCGCGCGGCGAGATAGCCGGGCGCGGCCACCGCGACGAACGTGTCGCTTGCAATCGGACGTTCGACGAGATCGAGGCTCGTCACCATGAACGGCGTGACGATGCCCACGTCGAAGCCGTCTTCGATCAGATCGACACGATGCTCGGCGAGCGTGAGACGCACGGTGATCTTCGGGTATTTGCGCCGGAATCCTTCCAGGAGCGGCGTCAGCGTGAGCAGCGAAAGCGCGCCGGAGGCGACCACGCGGAGCGTGCCGTTCGGCTCGCCTTCGCCGCTTTCGACGGTCGATTCGAGGTGATCGAGTTCCTCGATCAATGCGCGGCAGCCTTCCAGATAATGCGCGCCGGCTTCGGTGAGCGAGAGATTGCGCGTGGTGCGGTTGATAAGCCGCGTCTGCAAATGCGATTCGAGCATCGCGATGGAGCGCGTGACGAACGCGTTGGAGACATCCAGTTGCTGCGCGGCGCGCCGGAAACTTTCCGAATCGACCACGCGGACGAACACGCGCATGGCGTCGAGCTGATTCATCATCGCGGAACCTCTCTTCGATCTCTTTTTAGAAGGGGCGACACCGCATCGGAGCGGGATGCGCCGGCACGAACGCGGAAATTCGATAAAGGCCGGCGCGGGCGGTGCGCCGGCTGGTGTGATAGCCGCAGTGATGCCGCTAGGCCACGGCCGAAAAAGACGGGCGTGCGTCATGGTCCGCGATGGCGGCGCAACGCTGCATGTCGGAAGAAAGGCGTCTATTTCTTATGGACAAAGTGTAGGCAAAAATTACGGGAATTTCCAATCCCCAGTTGAGAAAAAGCTGCCAGTTTCGTCAGGAAAGCTGACAGCTTTGCCCGTTCGCCTCAATTCGTGGCGGCGGCCGTGGCGGTCGCGGCCACGGGACCCGGATGAGCGTGCGTGAGCGGCCTGAAGGGCGGCAGCCGCGCAATGATCGAATCCGGGTTCGGCGTGCCGACCGCACCGTCCGGTTCCATCGTGGCGATGGTGTAGTCGATGAACGCGCGCGTTTTCGAGGGTAGATACTGGCGCCCCGGATAGACGATCGAGATCTTTACGTCGGGGTCGTCGATATCGTAGTCGGGAATCACGCGCACCAGCTTGCCCTCCGCGATATCGCCGGCCACCAGGGCTTCCGGCAGGATCGCGAAACCCATGTGCGCGAGCGTCGCGAGCCGCACCATCAGCGCGCTGTTCACGCTATACGATGGCGTAAACGTCACCTGCTCGGCGCTGCCGTGGCGCGGCGCGAAGTGCCACGTCGCGCTGCGCATTTCGCTCGGCAACGCGAGAAATGCGTGGCTGAGCAGGTCTTGCGGCGTGGCGGGCGTTCCGTGTTCGGCGAGATAGGCAGGCGTCGCCACCGGCACGAACGCGCTTTTCGCCACCGGCCGCTCGACCAGCGCCGTGCTCGACACCATGAAAGCCGTCACGATCCCCACGTCGAAACCATCCTCGACCAGATCGACATGGCGTTCCGCGAGCGTCAGGCGCACGTTCACTTTCGGATATTTCTTGCGGAATCCGTCGATCAGGGGCGTCAGCGACACCAGCGAAAGCGCACCCGACGCGACCACGCGCAAGGTCCCGCTCGGCTCGCCCTCGGTATGCGTGACGGTGGTTTCAAGATGGTCGAGTTCTTCCAGCAGTGCCCGGCAGCCTTCCAGATAACGCGTTCCCGCTTCCGTCAGCGACAGATTACGGGTGGTCCGGTTAATCAGGCGAGTGTGAAGATGCGCTTCAAGCATTGCAATGGAACGGGTAACGAGCGCATTCGAAACATCGAGTTGCTGGGCCGCGCGTCTGAAGCTCTCCGTTTCAGACACGCGCACGAATACGCGCATTGCATGAATCTGGTTCATCGTTGTGTCCCTCGTATCAAAGCCGCTATGTCGATGCTTTACACGCTGGCGCGATTGCATCCGTTTTGAGATGGCCTGGGAAATAATATTGACACCCGCCACGAATTACAATATTTAAATAAATTCGGAAGGAAATTCCGCGTTGTTTTTAGCCTCGGAACTGCTGTCGCGACACCGCAGGATTTATTTTCATTCGGCTGTCATGCGCATGAATACTAATGCGACGCGGCATTTTCTGGTATTGAGCAATGAATCGCGATTACTGCGGCGACGCGATGCAAGGCAGGAAAACAAAGCGGGAAAGCGAGCAGGTAGCGCGCAGGTAGCGAGCAGGTAGCGAGCAGGCAGCCGTCAGCAAAGCGCAGCGCGGGGTAAAAGCTTTGCTTGCCATACGTGCTGGAAGCGAGGCGATTCGGGAGGTTGCTTTTCTTCATATGAATGTAAAAGCGCCAAGCGTTCGACCTCACCACATTTTTAGAACGTTCATACGTTTTTTTCACTGTATTTTTATTCACCATTTTTGGGATATGCAACCGTCTTTATTCGTTAATTAGTTCATTCGTCCGGGGATAGAACACGCGCGGCCGACTAACCAGCGAGACCTATAAATTCATGCTTTGGCACTTGCTTGCCGCTCAACCCGAAATCGCGCTGTTTGCGAGTCTCGCTATCGGGTTTTTCATCGGTTCTTTCAAAGTCGGACCGCTTCAGTTAGGCGGTGTGTGCGGCACGTTGATCGTGGCGCTAATACTTGGACAAAGCGGCGCGAGAATTTCGCCCGATATGAAGAATATTGCATTCGCACTATTCATTTTTGCGCTGGGTTTCACGGGCGGCCCGCAATTCTTCGCCAATATCGGACGCGGCTGGCGATACGGCGTGCTTTCGCTCATCGAGATGGTCGTCGTGCTCGCGCTCGTGCTCGGCGCGGTCGGGCTGCTCAAGCTCGACCCGGGCACGGCCGCCGGCCTGCTCGCGGGCGCCGCGACGGAATCGGCGGTGGTCGGCACGGCGTCTGAAGCGATCGGCAAGCTCGGCCTGCCCGCCGCGGAAATCGCGCGGCTTCAGGCGAACATCGTGACCGCGTACAGCGTGAGCTATCTGTTCGGGCTCGTCACCATCGTCCTGTTCACCAGCCAGTTCGCGCCGCTCATGTTGCGCGTGAATCTGCGCGACGAAGCCGAGCGGCTCTGGCGCGCGCTCGGCGGCGACGGCGCGCTCGGCGAAGGGCAGCGGCAGGCGGCGCCGTCGCTCGTCGGCCGCGAAGTGCGTGTGACGACCGGCGCGGGAATGAGCGTCGAAGCGCTGGAAAAGCGTCATGGATATAACGTGAGCGTGCAGCGCGTGACGCGCAGCCGCTCCGTCATCAAGCCGCAGCCGACGCTCGTGCTGAAGGAAAACGACCGCATCGTGATCGGCGGGCGGCGTGAGGCGGTCGTGAGCGCGATGCGTGATCTCGGCGAAGAAGTCGCGGGCGCGGATGTCGCCGATGTCTACGCCGACAAAGTGGACGTCATGCTCACGCACCGCGAAATCCACGGCCTGACGGTCGCGCAGGTGCGCGCGCGGGCGACGCCTGCCGATGCGCACGGCGTGTTCATCGCGGCGGTCACGCGCCTCGACAGCACGATTCCCGCGCTGCCGGGCACGGAACTGCATCGCGGCGACATCCTGACGTTGATCGGCTCGAAGGAAGACATCGCGCGCGGTGCGTCGAAACTCGGCTACGTGGTGAAGGCGACCCTGAAAACCGACTTCGTGTTCCTCGGCCTGGGCGTGCTGCTCGGAATCGCGGTCGGGCGTCTGAGCACGCGTGTCGGCGGCGTGGACCTGACGCTCGGCACGGGCGGCGGCTGCCTGCTCGCGGGCCTGTTCTTCGGCTGGATCCGCTCGCGTTATCCGGTGATCGGCTCGCTGCCGTCCGCCGCCGCGCAGATCCTGAAGGACTTCGGGCTATGCACGTTCATCGCGGCGGTCGGACTCGGCGCGGGCGCGGACGCGATCCGGCTGATCCGCGAATACGGCGTCGCGCTGCCGATCGCGGGCATCGTCATCACGCTCGGTCCGGCGCTCGTGTCGCTCTTCGTCGGGCGACTGATCCTGAAACTCGAAGTGCCGATGCTGCTCGGCGCAATCGCCGGCCAGCAATGCAGCACGCCCGCCATCAGCGCACTGGTGAACGTTACCGGCAACGCCACGCCGGTAATCGGCTACACGATCACCTACGCGCTATCCAACGTCTTGCTGCCGCTAATGGGTCCGCTCGTGGTCGGGCTTGCCAGCAAGGCGGGCTGACGTCAGCGGCATCGATCACGCACCGATCACGCATCGATCACGCACCGATCACTCACGAGCGGAGACAACATGGAGTGGCTACACCACATCTTTCAGAAGTCACCGGAAATCGCGCTGTTTATGTCGCTGGCGATCGGTTATTTCATCGGCCAGATCAATTTCGGCAAGTTCCAGCTCGGCGGGGTCGGCGGTTCGCTGCTCGCGGCGGTCGTCATCAGTCAGGCGGGCGTGCAGATCGACAACGGCGTGAAGTCGATCATGTTCGCCGTGTTCATCTATGCGGTCGGCTACGACTCCGGCCCGCAGTTCTTCAATTCGCTCAACCGGAAGACACTCCGCGAAATTGCGATGGCGGTGTTTCTCGCGGTATCGGCGCTGATCACGGTGGTCGTCTGCGCGAAGATTTTCGGGCTGAACAAGGGACTCGCCGCGGGTCTCGCGGGCGGCGCGCTCACGCAGTCGGCGATTATCGGCACGGCGGGTGACGCGATCGCGCGGCTCGGGTTGCCGATCGAGGAAACCAAGTCGCTGCAGTCGGACGTCGCCATCGCCTACGCCGTGACCTACGTGTTCGGCTCGCTCGGCGCGATCATCGTCGCGGTGAATATCTTGCCGAAGTTCATGGGGCAAAGCCTCAAGGACGCTTCCATCGAGGCCGAGAAAGGCCTGCTCGGCGGGACGGTCGCGCACGGGCCGGGACAAACCTCCGCGCTGCCGATCCTGGTCGGACGCGCGTTTCGCGTGACCGGCGGCGCGGGCCGGACCATCGCCGACATCGAACTCGCGCAGCAGGACATGATCACGATCGAGAAGATCCGGCGCGCGGGCAAGGCGGTGGATCCGCGACCCGACGTGATGCTGCAGAAGGACGACATCGTGCTCGTGGTCGGGCGCCGCGAAATGATGGTGGAAACCGCGCCGCTGATCGGCGATGAAGTGGCCGACACCGACGGCATCAGCGTCGTCATGCAGAACCGGCAGGGCGTGTTCACGAGGAAGGGCATGAACCACATGACCATCGCCGCGGTGCGCACGACGGTGGATCGCGAACTGCGTCACGGCGTGTTTCTCCAGGAAGTCCGCCGCGCCGATCAGCCGCTGCCTATCCTGCCCGAAACGAAGCTCGAACACGGCGACGTTCTGACGTTCTACGGTTCGCCGCAAGACACCAAGCGCGCCGTCGATGCAGCGGGCTACGAACTGCCCTACACCAACAAGACTGACTTCATCTACATGGGCGTCGGCATCGTGCTCGGGCTGCTGGTCGGCTTGATCGTGGTGAACGTGGGCGGTATTCCGCTCACGCTCGGATCGGGCGGCGGCTGCCTGCTCGCGGGATTGTTGTTCGGCTGGATGCGCGGCAAGCATCCGATGTACGGCGTGATGCCGAGCGCCGCCTCGCAACTGCTGAAGGACTTCGGGCTGGCGGCGTTCGTCGCCGTGGTCGGGCTGAATTCGGGCCTGCAAGCGGTCGTGACGGTCAAGCAGAGCGGCATGACGATCTTCCTGCTCGGCGTGTTCGTCACGATGTTCCCGCTGCTCCTCACGATGCTCTTCGGCCGTTACGTGCTGCGCTACAACAACGCGGCGATTCTCGCCGGCGCGCTGACCGGTTCGCGCAGCGCGAATCCGGCGTTCGGCGGCGTGCTCGACAAAGCCGAAAGCGCCGTGCCGACCGTGCCGTTCGCGATCACCTACGCGCTCGCGAACGTGCTTCTGACGCTGCTCGGGCCGCTCGTCGTGGGCCTCGTCTGAGCCCGATGCTGGCGCTCATTTTTTCGACTTCGACGCGCATCGAGCGTCTGCCTCTGGGGAAATACATCATGGCGAAGGGCAGCAAGGAAGGGAAAGAGAAGCAATCGAAGCTGGCGTCGCTGAGTCCGTTCGAGTTGAAGGACGAACTGATCAAGGCCGCGGGTGGCGGCGCCGTCGAGCGGGCAGCGAATGTCTCGATGCTCAACGCCGGGCGCGGCAACCCGAATTTTCTCGCGACCACGCCACGCCACGGCTTCTGGCAACTCGGCCTGTTCGCGATGCGCGAATCGGAGCGCTCGTTCGCCTACATGCCCGAAGGACTCGGCGGCTTCCCGAAGCGCGATGGACTGGAGGAACGCTTCGAATTGTTCGTGCGCGAGAACAAGGGCGTACCGGGCGTCGCGTTCCTGAACGGCGCGGTCTCCTACGTGCGCGATCAACTGGGACTCAACGCCGGCGAATTCCTCTACGAAATGTGCGAAGGCATTCTCGCGTCGAACTATCCGGTGCCGGACCGCATGCTGAAATTGTCCGAGGTGATCGTCGGGCAGTATCTGCGTCGCGAGATGATCGGCAAGCATCCGTTCATCGGCGAGTTCGATGTTTTCGCGGTCGAGGGCGGCACGGCGGCGATGACCTACATCTTCAACACGATGCGGGAAAATCACCTCATCAAGCCGGGCGACACCATCGCGCTCGGCTCGCCGATCTTCACGCCCTACATCGAAATTCCGACGCTCAACGACTACCAGTTGAACGTGGTCAACCTGGATGCCGATGTCGCGAAGGGCTGGCAGTATTCGAAGCAAGAACTCGACAAGTTGCGCGACCCGAAAGTGAAGGCGTTCTTCCTCGTGAATCCGAGCAATCCGCCTTCGGTGAAAATGAATACGGAGAGCCTCGAATACATCGCGAAGATCGTCGAGGAACGTCCGGACCTGATCCTTCTGACGGACGACGTTTATGGCACCTTCGCGGACGATTTCGTCTCGCTGTTCGCGCTGTGTCCGAAGAACACGATCCTGGTCTATTCGTACTCGAAGTATTTCGGTGCGACTGGCTGGCGGCTCGGCACGATCGCGACGCATCGCGACAACGTGCTCGACCGGCTGATTGCCGCTTTGCCGAAGGACCAGAAGAAGCAACTGCATGAGCGCTACGAGTCCATCACGACGGAGCCGGAGAATCTCAAGTTCATCGACCGGCTGGTGGCCGACAGCCGCACCGTCGCGCTGAATCACACGGCGGGCTTGTCCACGCCGCAGCAGGTGCAGATGGTGCTGTTTTCGCTGTTCTCGCTGATGGATACGCCGGACGCGTACAAGAACGCGCTGAAGCGGCTGATCCGCAGCCGCAAGCAGGCGCTGTATCGCGAGATCGGCTTCACGTTCGACGACGACGATGAAAACGCAGTCGATTACTACACGATTCTCGACATCGAATATCTCGGCGAGCGGGCGTACGGGCGCGAGTTCGTCGATTGGCTGTTGAAGAACACCGAGCCTTCGGAACTGCTGTTCCGGCTCGCGCGTGAAGCGCGGGTCGTGCTGCTGCCGGGACGCGGCTTCGGCACGCAGCATCCGTCGGGGCGCGTGTCGCTCGCGAACCTCAACGAGAGCGATTACAGGCTGATCGGAATTGCGCTGCGCAAGCTGATCGAGGATTACGTGGACCGGTTCAACAAGGAAACGGGCAAGAAGCTGGACCGGAACAAGGTGAAGTAAGCGCGGTTGATTGTGTTTGTCCGGAAAGCCGCGCTTGGGTCCGCGCGGCTTTTTGCATTGAACCGCCGCGCGTTTTCGCTGACCAATCTACGATGAGCGGCTAACCAGGAGAAACGCATGACGCAGAAAACGGCGACCGTGACTTTGCCCGGCGGCGAGACGATTCCGAAGCTCGGACAGGGCACGTGGGAAATGGGCGAACGCGCATCGGCGCGAAAAACCGAGATCGCCGCGTTGCGCGCGGGCGTCGAACTCGGCATGACGTTGATCGACACGGCGGAAATGTACGGCGACGGCGAGAGCGAAAAGCTGCTGGCCGAGGCGCTCGATGGCTTGCGCGACGATGCATTCCTGGTGAGCAAGGTGTATCCGCACAACGGCAGCGAAGCGGGCGTGAAGGCCGCGTGCGAGCGCAGCCTGAAGCGCCTGAAAACCGATCGGCTCGATCTTTATTTGCTGCATTGGCGCGGTGGCGAAGACCTCGAAGGTGTGGTCGCCGGCTTCGAGCGGCTCAAGCGCGACGGCAAGATCCGTCACTGGGGCGTGAGCAATTTCGACACCGACGACATGGAGGAATTGTTCGCGATCGAAGGCGGCGATGCCTGCGTCACCGATCAGATTCTCTACAACGTCGCGCGTCGCGGAGCGGAATTCGATTTGTTGCCGTGGCTTGGCGCGCGCGGGTTGCCCGCGATGGCCTACAGTCCCGTCGATCATGCGCGCTTGCCGAAGCAAGGCGTGCTTCATGATATTGCGGCGGCGCGCGGGGTGTCGGCGTTTCAGATCGCACTGGCCTGGGTGCTGCGGCAGCCGCAGGTTTTTGCGATTCCTAAGGCCGCCGATGTGGCGCATGTGCGGGAGAATCGCGCGGCGCTCGATGTTGTGCTTTCAGATGCGGAGATTGCGCAGATCGATGCACAGTTTGCGCCGCCGCGGGGGAAGCGGGGGCTTGAAATGCTCTGAGGGTTTTGCTAACGCACGGTGTGGTTGCTGGCGCCCTATGCTTTTGTTTGCTGGCGCTTCTTGGGAACTTGCTTTCGTGTAGGTTTATTAGCACGCCGCTATGCGCGGCAGCAGTCACTTTCTTTGCTGCTGCAAAGAAAGTAACCAAAGAAAGCAGCGTGACCTACTAAGTGTCCACCACGAAACGTAACCCGGAGTGGTGCGCAAGCTGATTCGGCCATCGCACCACACTACAGAGTGGAGCCGCTCATCCATCCCGACAGGCACAAAGTGCCTGTCGGAACGGCATAACCGGAAGACCCGGGTCAAGGCCTGCGGCAACGCCAAGTTCGGGGCCAGCACCACAAACCAAGACCGAAGGTTTTTAGACGTGCCCGTCGTCCTCGCGCAGCGAGGATGGAACTGACAGGCGCTGTGCCAATACGAATGACTGCGCGCTAACCGAATCAGCCTGCGCGCCTATCCGCGCGGTTATTCGTGGTGGACACTTAGACGGATAAGCTGCTTTCTTTGGTTACTTTCTTTGCAGCAGCAAAGAAAGTGACTGCTGCCGCGCACAGCGGCGAGCTAATGGACCTACACGAAAGCAAGTTCAGAAGAAGCACAGGCAAACAAAAACAAGGGGCGCCAGTCAGACCTACACGAAAGCAAGTTCAGAAGAAGCACAGGCAAACAAAAGCAAGGGGCGCCAGTCAGACCTACACGACAGCAAGTCCCCCAAAACCGCTAACCGACAAACCCCATCCAACCCTAGTGCCAACGCCAAACCCTACATACAGGCATGGTGCGAATGCACCGACCCCAAGACCGCCACCTCCGCCGGCGTGCGCTTCAACGCATCCTGATCGACTTGCCTGGCATCGGCCAAAAACTCATCGACGATAGTCGACACCTGCGTCTTGTCAAGACACAACGACACGCGCTGCGTTTCATTCGCCGGCAACGCCGACCGCTGCCCAAGGAACAGTACGCCGTACTGATACCCCCGCACGATCCCGCGCACCGCGCCGACACACTGCCCTTGCGCAACATTATCGGTTTTCTGCGCGCATTGCTGCGCAAGCGAATAGGCGGAAAAACTCGGATCGACCGGCGCGTTCGGGGTGTTTTGCTGCGCGCTCGCGGTCGAAGCCACGCCGAAAGTGGCAGCCGAAGTCAGCGCCGCTGCGCACGCCATCGCGAAAGATCGTTTCATTGTTTTAGCCCTCATGTCGAACATTGAACTCGATAGGAGAGCGCGATTGCGGTTTGGTTCCGCGCAATTACGTTTGCGGCTCGGCGGCGACGCTCTGCATCGCGCGCAGTTCGTCCGCCGGAATGTGGCAGCGAATACGGTGGGCAGTGCCCGCCTCCGCGAAAGGCGGCTCCGTCGTTTCGCAGATCGCGCCGATCTTGCGCGGACAGCGCGTATGAAACACGCAGCCCGACGGTGGATCGGCGGCGCTTGGCAAATCGCCGGAAAGCCGGATGCGCGCGGGTAGCGCACTTTCCAAACCAATCGAAGGCATCGACGACAACAGCGCCTCCGTGTACGGATGATGCGGCCCGTCGAACACTTCGGCGGCGCGGCCGATCTCCATCAGCCGCCCGAGATACAGCACGGCGATACGGTCGGACACGTAGCGCACCACGTTCAGATCGTGCGAGATGAACACGTAGCTCACGCCGTGCTCGCGCTGGAGATCGGCGAGCAGGTTGAGGATCGCGGCCTGCACGGAGACGTCGAGCGCGGAGGTCGGCTCGTCGCACACGACCACACGGGGATCGCCCGCGAACGCGCGCGCAATCGCGACGCGCTGCTTGAGCCCGCCCGACAACTGCCGCGTGCGCGCGGTGAGATAACGCTCGGGCAGCCGCACGGCGGCAGTCAGCGTCTGCAGCCGCGACTCCTTCGCCGCACCACGCAACGCGCCGAGCTTCGACAACGACCGCGCGATCAGCCGACGCACCGAGTGCGCGCGGTTCAACGCGGAATCCGGGTTCTGAAACACGATCTGCAGCGACTTCACCTGCTCGTCGTTGCGATGCGTCACGCGCGCCGCGAGGCTCGCGCCGTCGAGTTCGAGCGTCGCGCCTTCGTCGGGTGAAAGCAGGCCGAGCAGCAGTTTGGCGAGCGTCGTCTTGCCGCTGCCCGATTCGCCGACCAGCCCGAGCGTCTCGCCGTGCGCAAGTTCGAGGGAGACATCGTGCACGGCGCGCACGGATTCGCCGCCCACCTGGAACGTCTTCGACAGATGCTCGGCGCGCAGCGCAATCGGCGCGTTTTCGAGGGAAGCCGCGGGCGCGGGCACATCGGGCGTCGCGCGCGGCAACTCGGCGGCGCGCTCGTGATAGTGACAGCGCGCCATCTGCTCGCCATGCATCGACACCACGCGATACGGCGGCGGCGCGTCGCGCAGACAACGCTCGTCGGCGAGCTTGCAGCGTGCCGCGTAGATACAGCCCTGCGTCACCGCGCCCGGCAGCGGCAGCGCGCCGGGAATGGTGTCGAGGCGGCCACTGTCCTTCGAGCGTCCCGGCGCGGGCAGGCAGCGCAGCAAGCCGGTCGTGTACGGATGGCGCGGCCGCGCGAAGACATCGGCGGTCGCGCCTTCCTCGACCAGTTTCCCCGCGTAGAGCACGCCGACGCGGTCGCACATCCGGCCGATCACCGCCAGATTGTGGCTGATGAAGAGCACCGCCGTGCCCAACTCGGCACGCAGATGCGCGATCAAATCGAGCACTTCCGCTTCGACGGTTGCATCGAGTCCGGTGGTGGGTTCGTCGAGGATCAGCAGGTCGGGATTGCACGCGAGCGCCATCGCGATCACCACGCGCTGCTGCATGCCGCCGGACAACTGGTGCGGATAGCTTTCCATCACGCGTTCGGGCGCGGCGATCCGCACGCGCCGAAGCATCTCGACGGTCCGTTCGAGCGCCTCGCCCGACGACGCGCCCGATGCTTCGAACGCCTCGGACACCTGCCGCGCGATGGTGAGCGACGGGTTGAGCGCGCGGCCCGGGTCCTGATAGACCATCGATACCGCGTTGGCGCGCATTTCGCGCAGCGATTCGGTGTTGAGCGACGCGATATCGCGTCCCGCGATCGAAATGCGTCCTGCCTTGACGCGGCCGTTGCGCGGCAAGTAGCGCACGACGGCGAGCGCGGCCGTCGATTTGCCGCAGCCCGATTCGCCGACAAGCCCGTAGGCTTCGCCGCGTTTCACCCGCAACGTGACGTCCTGCAGCACTTCGCGTTCGCGGCCGCGCGAGCGATACGCAACCGTCAGGCCGACGATGGTCAGCGCGTCGGTCTTGTCGCTTTTCGCGGCATCGAACGCGGGGAAAGCGGACGGGGGCGGTCCATTCATCGTTCGAGCACTCCCTCGATACCATCCGCCACCAGGTTCACGCCGACCACCAGCGAGGCGATGGCCGCCGCGTCGAAGACGACCGTCCACCACGCGCCGCCCGCCATCAACGTATAGCACTCGGAGAGTGCGAGGCCCCAGTCGGCCGACGGCGGCTGGATGCCGAAGCCGAGGAACGACAGCGTCGCCACCGCGAAGATCGCGTAGCCGAGCCGCACCGTCGCCTCGACGATGATCGGCTGCAGCACGTTCGGCAGGATTTCCGCGAACATGATGTAGAGCGCGTTTTCGCCGCGCAACTGGGCGGCGAGCACGTAGTCCAGGTGGCGTTCGGCGAACACCGCGGCGCGCACGGTGCGCGCGGTGATCGGCGCGAACGTGATGCCGATCACGAGTATCACCGTGCCGTTGCTCGCCCCGACCGCCGCCAGCGCGAGCAGCGCGACGATCACGAGCGGCAGCGCCAGCACCGCGTCGATCAGCCGGCCGACCACGTTGTCCACCCAGCCGTCGAAATAGCCGACGGCGAGGCCGATGGCGGTCCCGCCGAGCGTGCCGAGCAGGGTCGCGAGCGGGGCGATGGTCAGGATGTCCCGCGCGCCGACGATCACCCGCGCGAATACGTCGCGGCCCAGTTGATCGGTGCCGAACCAGTGCGTGGTGTCGGGCGGCGTGAGCGAATTCAGCGGATCGGAGGCGTAGGGATCTTGCGGCACGACCCAATGCCCACCGATCGCGCACGCGATCCAGAACAGCAGGATCAGCGCGCCCGCGACGAAGGTTGGCGAGCGCAGCAGCGCTGTCGAGCGTTCGAAGCGTGGCGTCCTGGCGCCAGATGAAATCACGCTGCTCATTGCGTCCTCATCGCGTGTTCCTCATTGCGCGTTCCTCACCCGCAGACGCGGATTGAGCACGACATACAGCGCGTCGGCAATGAGGTTGGCCGCCGTATAGATCACGCCGATCGTCAGCACGCCGGCTTCGAGCATGGGGAAATCCTTCGCCTTCGCGGCGTTGTAGATGAGCGAGCCGATGCCCTGATAGTGAAAGAGCGTCTCCACCACCACCAGCCCGCCGATCATGTAACCGAGCTGCGTCGCCGCGACGGTGACGGTGGGCAGCAGCGCGTTGCGCAGCACGTGCCGCCAGATCACGACGCGGCGCGGCAGCCCTTTGAGGATCGCGGTGCGCGTGTAGTCGGCGTCGAGCGCTTCCACGGTGCCAGCGCGCGCCATCCGCGCGATATAGCCAAAGAAAACGAGCACGAGCGGCAGCACCGGCAGGATCAGATGCTGCAATTGCACGAGCACGCTGGAACCGGGCGGGAAGGTCGCCTCGATCGGCAGCCATTGCAGCCATACGCCGAACACGAGAATCAGCACGATCGACGAAACGAATTCCGGCACGACCGTCGCCGACAATCCCGCGATGCTGATCGTCCGGTCGATCCAGCGTCCCGCGTGCAGCGCCGAGAACACGCCGCCCGCGATACCGAGCGGCACGACCACCACGAACGCGAGCGCGCCGAGCTTGGCCGAATTCAGCAACGCATCGACGATGAACGGCGCGACCGGCGCGCGAAACGCGTAGGACTCGCCCATGTCGCCGCGCAGAAAGCGACCGATCCAGCCCGCGTATTGCGCGAAAAGCGGCCGGTCGACGCCCAGTTGATGATCGAGCGCGGCGACCGCGCGCGCATCGGCGAGGGGCCCAAGGATCGCGCGGCCTACGTCGCCGGGCAGCAACTGGCCGCCCGCGAACACGATGACCGAGAGCAGCCAGAGCGTGATCGCGGCGAGCAAAAGCCGCGTACCGACGAAGCGCGCCGCACGCCACGCGCCGCCTGAATCGCGGCGAGCGGTCGTGTGTGGCGCGTTCGGCATATTCGGCGCGGGAGGAGAAGCCGTGCTCATGCTCGGTGAGTCCTTGAGTTGGAAACTTAAGCGCTGATCGTCGCCCGCTCGAAGTACAGCTGCGAAATGGCGTTGAAGCGCACGCCGTGGACATTTGCGCGCGTGACGATCAACTGGTCGTAGAAATACGGAATCACGACCGGCGTTTCATCGAGTAGCAAGTTTTGTATCTGCCCCGACAACTTCTTTTGCGACGCGACATCGAGCGCGCCGACGAAATCCGCCACCAGCTTGTCGTACTGCGGATTCTTGAAGTGCGCGGCGTTCCATGTGCCGTCGCTCGTGAGCGGCGCGTTGAGGAACACGTTCGGCACGCCGCGATGGCCGTAATCGGTAATGCCGAGCGGCGAATCCAGCCAGTCCGACTTGCCGAACGTGCCCGCGCCGTAATACAGCTCCTGGCTTTCCACCTTCAGCGTGATTTTCACGCCGATCGCCTTCGCCGCGTTCTGCAGCACGACGGCGAGATCGGGAATCTCCATGTACTTTTCGGTCGTGAGCGTCACCTCGAAACCATTCGGCACGCCCGCCTGCGCGAGCAGTTGCTTCGCCTTCGCGATATCGAGCTTGCGCTGCGGCACGGTCAAGTCGCTCGACGGAAACACCGGCGCGAACGGGCTGTCGTTGCCGAGCGCAGCGCGCCCGCGGAACAGCCCCTTCACGATCACCTCACGATTCACCGCAAGCGCGAGCGCCTGGCGCACGCGTTTGTCCTTGAACGGGCCGGTGTCGGTACGCATGTGAATCTGGCGATGCGCGCTCGACTTCACGCCGAGCACCTTGAACTCGCCGTTGTTCATCATGCTGACGCCGCCCTGAACCGTGAAGTCGCCCATGACATCGGCCTGACGGCCTTGCAGCGCGAGCAACTGCGCCTGCTGGTCGGCGTAGAAGGCGAACTGCACGCGCTCCGGCAACGCCTTGTCGCCCCAGTAGTCCGGATTGCGCACGAACGATGCACCCACTTTCGGCGTGTATTTTTCGAGCTTGAACGGCCCCGTGCCGATAAACGATTTCTCGTAGCTGCCCGAAAAATTCGCCGGCAGGATCACGGCGTTGTAGTTGTCGGAGGAGACGTAGTACGGGAAATTGCCGTTCGGCGCGTCGAGATGGAACTCGACGGTCAGGTCGTCCGTGGCCTTCACCGCGTTCTTCGACAACACGCCCTTCAGCACGGAAAGCGCGGCCGATCCGGCGTCCGGATCGGCGAGACGGTTGAAAGTGGCGGCGACGTCCTTCGCCGTCATCGGCTGGCCGTTGTGGAATTTGACGTTCGGGCGCAGCTTGAACGTCCACACGTCGCCCTTCGCGTTGGCCTTCCACGAAAGCGCAAGCGCCGGATGAAGCGTGAGCTTTTCCCCGTCATCGTCGATCAGGAATTCACCCGTCTGATTAATCAGCGCGAGGCCGGGCGGATCGGTCACGGTCAGCGGATCGACCGCGCCCGACGGCGTCAGATGCGCGACGCGGATCGTGCCGCCGGGCTTGCCTGCAACTTGCGCGCGCGCATCGCGCGGCATCAGCAGGCCGCCCGCCATTCCGCCGACAAGACCCGTCGCCGCGAGCGAAAGCCCAAGCAGGCTAGCGTGGCGTAGCAGTTCGCGGCGCGTCAGGCGGCCCGCGCGGAATTCGTCGATAGCGTGATTGCCAAGTTCGCCGGCGTTCGCGCGCGACGTTTCGAGAGCGGCGAGGTCGATCGAAGGTTTCTTCATCGGGGAGCGTTCCGTTTTGATGTGTTTTGTGGCGAGCGCGCGAGCCCAGTTTAGCCGAGCCGAAACGTTTCCGATTCACTGGCAACCGATCGAGTTCCATTTTTGCGACGCTGCGCGCGCGAAGCGGAAAGCCTTGCTGGCTATGGCTCACGCGCGACGGTAGGAAATGCCGCGCGAGGTCGTGAAGTCAGTGGTCGTGCGGATGTTTATGAATCGGATCGACCCAGAACACTTCTTCCGGCGCTTCCACGGCGTCGATATTCAGGTTCACGACGACCGCTTCGTTGTCGCTGCGCACGAGCACGCATTCGAGCGGCTCGTCGGTGCGCGCGTTGATCTCCTGATGCGGCACATACGGCGGAACGAAGATGAAGTCGCCCGGACCCGCTTCGGCCGTGAATTCGAGATGCTCGCCCCAACGCATGCGCGCCTGTCCGCGTACGACGTAGATCACGCTTTCGAGCGCGCCGTGATGATGTGCGCCGGTCTTCGCGTTCGGATGGATCGTGACCGTGCCCGCCCAGATTTTCTGCGCGCCGACGCGCGCCGCGTTAATCGCGGCCGCGCGGTTCATGCCGGGCGTCTGCGCGGTGTTGGCGTCGAGTTGATCGCTCTTGATGACCTTGACGCCGTGTTCCCGCCAATCGATAGCTTCGTCGCTCATGGTCTTCTCCCGGATAACAAAAAGTCCGTTGCCACCGGGCGGCGACAACGGACTCCTGCATGAAACGTCCAGACAAATGCTTACCTGGACTTCGAATTGACGATGGCTTCCGCGACGTTGGTCGGCGTCTCGGAATAGTGCTTGAACTCCATCGTGTAAGTCGCGCGGCCTTGGGTCAGCGAACGCAGCGTGGTTGAGTAGCCGAACATTTCCGCGAGCGGCACTTCCGCGCGGACCAGCTTGCCGCCGCCGCCCGCGATGTCTTCCATGCCCTGCACGATGCCGCGCCGCGACGAAAGATCGCCCATTACGTTGCCCATGAAGTCCTCGGGCGTTTCCACTTCGACCGCCATCATCGGTTCGAGCAGCACCGGTCTGGCACGGCGCATGCCGTCCTTGAACGCCATCGAGCCTGCCATGCGGAACGCGTTTTCGTTCGAATCGACGTCGTGGTAGGAGCCGAACGTCAGCGTCACTTTCACGTCCACCACCGGATAACCCGCCAGCACGCCGGCCTTGAGCGTTTCCTGAATGCCTTTATCGACCGCCGGAATGTACTCGCGCGGCACGACGCCGCCCTTGATCGCATCGACGAATTCGTAGCCGCCGCCCGGCTTCTGCGGTTCGAGCTTCAGCACCACGTGACCGTACTGGCCGCGGCCGCCCGACTGCTTGACGAACTTGCCCTCGACATCGTCGATCGGCACGCGGATGGTCTCCCGATACGCGACCTGCGGCTTGCCGACCGTCGCCTCGACGCTGAACTCGCGCTTCATCCGGTCGACCAGAATTTCCAGATGCAGTTCGCCCATGCCCGAGATGATGGTCTGGCCGGATTCCTCGTCGGTCTGCACGCGGAATGATGGATCTTCCTGAGCCAGCCGGTTGAGCGCGATGCCCATCTTTTCCTGGTCGGCTTTCGTCTTCGGCTCGACGGCCTGCGAGATCACCGGTTCCGGGAAGATCATCCGTTCGAGGACGATGACGTGGTTCGGATCGCACAAGGTGTCGCCCGTCGTGGCTTCCTTCAAACCGACGGCCGCCGCGATGTCGCCCGCATACACTTCCTTGATTTCCTTGCGCTCGTTGGCGTGCATCTGCAGGATCCGCCCGAGGCGTTCCTTCTTTTCCTTCACGGCGTTGTAGACCGTGTCGCCCGAATTCACGACGCCCGAATACACGCGGAAAAAGATCAGCTGGCCGACGAACGGGTCCGTCATGATCTTGAAGGCGAGGGCGGAGAACGGCTCGTCGTCGGTCGGATGGCGTTCCGCTTCCTTGTCGTATTCGTCGTGGCCGAGGATGGCGGGAATGTCCACCGGCGAGGGCAGATAGTCGATCACGGCGTCGAGCATGGCCTGCACGCCCTTGTTCTTGAACGCGCTGCCGCAGAACATCGGCACGATCTCGTTCTTGATCGTGCGCTGACGGATCGCGCTCTTGATCTCGTCCTCGCTCAGTTCCTCGCCGCCCAGATACTTTTCGAGCAGCGTTTCATTCGCTTCGGCCGCCGCCTCGATCATCTTGTCGCGCCATTCCTTCGCCGTCTCCAGCAGGTTCGCCGGAATCTCCTGATATTCGAACAGCACGCCCTGACTGTCTTCGTCCCAGATGATCGCCTTCATCTTCACCAGGTCGATCACGCCCTGGAAGTGCTCTTCCGCGCCGACGGGGATCTGCATCGGCACGGCGACACCCTTCAGCCGGTCGCCGATCTGCTTCTGCACGCGGAAAAAATCGGCGCCCACGCGGTCCATCTTGTTGACGAACGCGATGCGCGGCACCTTGTACTTGTTCGCCTGACGCCACACGGTTTCGGATTGCGGCTGCACGCCGCCCACCGAGTCGTAGACCATGCACGCGCCGTCGAGCACGCGCATCGAGCGCTCCACCTCGATCGTGAAGTCGACGTGGCCGGGGGTGTCGATGATATTGATCCGGTGTTCCGGATAATTGCCCGCCATGCCTTTCCAGAAGGCCGTCGTGGCGGCGGAGGTGATGGTGATGCCGCGCTCCTGCTCCTGCTCCATCCAGTCCATCGTCGCCGCGCCGTTGTGAACCTCGCCGATCTTGTGGTTCACGCCGGTGTAAAAAAGAATGCGTTCGGTGGTCGTGGTCTTGCCGGCGTCGATGTGAGCGCTGATGCCGATGTTCCGGTAACGCTCGATGGGAGTCTTGCGGGGCACTTGAACCTCCTGTGGTTTAGAGAGCGCCGGACGGACGACGCGGCGCGGCGGCGTGGGTCGGACGGTGAGGCGGTGCGCGCAGGGCGTCCCGTGGTCTCTCGCGGTCTCTCTTGGTCTATTAGGATAGCGCTTAGCTAATCTCTTTGCAGGAATCCTGCCAGGCAAGGCGAGCGGACGCAAAAAAGCCGGCGCGTTCGGTCGAACGGCCGGCTTGATCGGCGGCGAGCCTGTAAAAGGCGCGCGGCTTATTGCGGTGCGGCGGGAAGTCCGGTGAGCTTCATGCCCGGCTTGATGCCTTTGGCGGCGAACCAGCCCTTGCTCATTTCGAGCGCATACACGCCGTTGTTGCGCGGACAGTGATTGTCGGTCGTCTCGGCCTGCATCTCGTCGATATCCGTGATCGTGCCGTCCGCGCGGATAAACGCGATCGACAGCGGGATCAGCGTGTTTTTCATCCAGAAGCAATGCACGGCGTTTTCGTTGAACACGAACAGCATGCCTTCGTTGGACGCGAGCGTCGAACGGTACATCAGGCCTTGTTCGCGGTCGGCATCGTTCGAGGCGACGGCCGCGTCGATCACGAACATGCCAGCGGTCAGGCGCACGCGCGGAAAGTCACCGGGCTGCTTGGCGCCCGCGGGCATTTGTTGCGCGAACGCGAGCACGGGCGGCAAGACGGCGAGCGGCAACAAGAGCGCGATTGCGAGGCGGCGAACGCGCTGGCCGAGACTGGGTGATTGGCTAAACGGATTGAACGAATGCAGCGAAAGACGCACGGCGAAACTCCTTCTTCGATAAAAATCCGCAAATCCAGCGGAAAGCCGGAAAGACCCGCGCATGTTACTTGAGCGTGCGCAAAAAGAAAAAGGCAGAGTGCCTTGCGGCCATCTGCCTTTTAACGCCGTAAGAACGGCAGTGACGCTAGTTATTAACTTCGCCTGACTGCCTCTTACAACAAACTTACTCCGAAGCTGCCGAAGCGGCTGCAGCCGAAGCTGCCTTCTTGTGCGATGCCTTCTTGTGCGACTTCTTGTGTGCCGACTTGTGAGCCGTCGAAGCTGCGGCCGGAGCTGCTGCTGCCGGAGCCGTAGCGTCCGAAGCTTGTGCGAAAGCAGCCGTTGCGAACAGGCCAGCGACGAGAGCAGCGATCAGTTTGTTCATTTTGTGAATCCTCAGCTTTAGTAAATTAACCAACGACCCGGTTATTGGAGTCATGTCGGTAAACGAGCCATCCACCTTTCGGTTGACAGTTATATCGACAAATAAATCGACATCGCTGCGAGCGCTAAAACCTTACAAACAGCCTGTGAAAAACAGGTTATCAATCGAAGTTCTTCGCTAATGCCGGATAGCGTTTTAAGGCATCTGCGCTCAATAACGCCGCGTGTCCGTCGTCGGTTGACGAGAAATTTCTTTATTCGAATGACACGCGAAAGAGGCGTCGGGACGGCTTGCGCGAAATGTCGTTTTTCATTGAATCGACACGCGTGTGTGCTGACTTGTGCTTACGAAGCGGAACGCGTCGATCAGCGAACGCCGTCCCATGGCGCGCGTGGCGCAAGCGTCGCCGTTTCGCCGGGCGCGAGACCGAGCGCGAAGATATCGAGCGCGCCGATCCCCACGCGCACGAGACGCAGCGTCGGAAAGCCGACGGCCGCCGTCATGCGACGCACCTGCCGGTTCTTGCCTTCGGTAATCGACAATTCGATCCACGTCGTCGGAATGGCCGCGCGAAAGCGCACCGGCGGAGTGCGCGGCCACAACGTGTCGGGCGGCGTGACGAAACGTGCCTTGCACGGCCGCGTGACGAATTCGCCCAGATCGACACCCGCGGCCAGCCGGTCGAGCGCGTCCGCTTCCGGCGCGCCTTCCACTTGCGCCCAATATCGCTTGACGAGCTTGTGACGCGGCTCGGCGATCCGCGTCTGCAACGCGCCGTCGTCGGTGAGCAGCAGCAGGCCTTCGCTGTCGGCGTCGAGCCGGCCCGCCGGATAAACGCCGGGCGTTTTCACCCAGTCGCCGAGCGACGCCCGCGTCTCGTGCGGCGAAAACTGGCAGATGGTGCCGAACGGCTTGTTCAGTGCGATAAGCGGCATGGCGAAAACGAAACGTGGATGAGTGCAGCGCAACGCCTTGAGCGGCGTGCTTCTGCGGGTGAGCGCCTATAGTGGCTGCCGGGATCTTAATGCATAATCCGGATCGCGAACACTTATGTCTTATATAAGATATAAGTGTTGAGTGGCGGCGCGCGGCAACTTTGGAAAGCCAAGCGCGGCAAGCGGGCGGCGGTGGGCTAGAATGAGGTTCCTTCCGCGCTTACACCCGCCATTGCTCTATCGGCGCGCGCTTCGCGCGGCATGCGCCCGCGCACGCTCTACCGCAGAAAGATTGTGACCCGTGGTGACTTGGCCGGCGATGTGCGAATCGCCATCCGGCCCGGCTTCAACTCAGGTTCAGCCAGCTTTTAAACAGCCCAGCCATCTTTGGAGTCGACCATGCCGTATCAGCACATCAAGGTTCCGACCGGCGGTGACAAGATCACCGTCAACGCGGATTTCACGCTCAACGTGTCCGACCAGCCGATCATTCCGTATATCGAAGGCGACGGCACGGGCTTCGACATCACGCCGGTCATGATCAAGGTGGTCGATGCGGCCGTGGAGAAGGCCTATGGCGGCAAGAAGCAAATCCACTGGATGGAAATCTACGCGGGCGAGAAGGCGACCAAGGTGTATGGCCCCGACGTCTGGCTGCCCGAAGAAACGCTCGACGTGCTGAAAGAGTATGTCGTGTCCATCAAGGGACCGCTCACGACGCCGGTCGGCGGCGGCATCCGCTCGCTCAACGTGGCGCTGCGCCAGCAACTCGACCTCTATGTCTGTCTGCGCCCGGTGCAGTATTTCAAGGGCGTGCCGTCGCCGGTGCGCGAGCCGGAAAAGACCAACATGGTGATTTTCCGCGAGAACTCGGAGGACATTTACGCCGGGATCGAGTGGGCGGCGGAATCGGCGGAAGCGAAGAAAGTCATCAAGTTTCTGCAGGAAGAGATGGGCGTGAAGAAAATCCGCTTCCCGGACACGTCGGGCATCGGGATCAAGCCGGTCTCGAAAGAGGGCACGCAGCGCCTCGTGCGCAAGGCCATCCAATACGCGCTCGACAACGACCGACGCTCGGTCACGCTCGTGCACAAGGGCAATATCATGAAGTTCACGGAAGGCGCGTTCCGTGACTACGGCTATGAACTGGCGCAAAGCGAATTCAACGCGGAATTGATCGACGGCGGTCCGTGGATGAAGATCAAGAATCCGAAGACGGGTGGCGATGTCGTCGTGAAGGACGTGATCGCCGATGCATTCCTGCAGCAAATCCTGTTGCGTCCGGCCGAATACGACGTGATCGCGACGCTGAACCTGAACGGCGACTACGTTTCGGACGCGCTCGCGGCGCAAGTGGGCGGCATCGGCATTGCGCCGGGCGCGAATCTGTCGGATTCGGTCGCGATGTTCGAAGCGACGCACGGCACGGCGCCGAAGTATGCGGGCAAGGACTACGTGAATCCGGGATCGGAAATTTTGTCCGCTGAAATGATGCTGCGTCACATGGGCTGGATTGAAGCAGCGGACGTGATTATTGCGTCGATGGAAAAATCGATTTTGCAAAAGCGCGTGACTTACGATTTCGCGCGGCTGATGGAAGGCGCAACGCAAGTGTCGTGTTCGGGATTCGGTCAGGTGCTGATCGAGAATATGTAGGCGCTCGGCGCTTTAAGCACGAACCCCGTCATACGTCACGTGTGACGGGGTTTTGTTTTGTCTCAACGAATTAGAGCCGCTTATCTGCCGGTTTATCTCAATAATAACCATTATCTGACGCCGTCCGGTTTTAACCATTTTGAAATCGTTAAGGTTTGTCGCCGACGCCATGCGTGCGCTCCATTAGAGATTAGAATTTGTCCATTTAGCGGAGCGCGATATGGAAAATCGAAATCTGGATCTGAACGAATCGAGCACTATCGGGTCAATGGCGGTCAGTCAAAAGTGGCGCGAACGGTTTGCCTTCATCGAGGCAAACGGCGCGCCGGGAACGCCTTCGTATAAAGCAGCAATTCAAGCCCTTCCGTTTATGAAACGGTTTCTATTTAGCTGGAATTTTATCGCGTTCTTCTTTGGGCCGATTTATTTCCTGGTTCTAGGGATGTGGAAAAAAGCAATTGGGCTACTTGGGTGCGTGTTCGTCGTCTTTTTGCTTGACGTTCTTATCCTTGCAGCGACGGGCAAGGATTTGTCGCGGCCTTTGGGAATAGGTCTCTCGTTTCTCTTCGCGAGTATTGCAAACTACGCGTATTACCTGAAAGAAGTAAAAGGCCGGAACGGCTGGAATTTGTTTGAGGGTCTGCGGCTCTGGTAATTACGGTCGATCCGTTGATTGCGTCGCGCGGGTGCCGTGTCAATTCGGTGTCGCTGCGCGTCGCGCGGGCGCGACGGAAGGGCGCGGACTAGAAAACCGGGAATCAATAATCGCATTTTTCAGCGGTATCGCGACAGTACACTGAGTTTATCGATGTTGAAAAGCAAAAGCTATTTCTTGCGGACAATCCGCAAATGCATACTTTACGCATATCGGATCGCAATCGCATTTGTGGTTTTCAACTTCACGTGCGCGCATGCTGAAACCGTGAAATTCGGCGACGCGGTCACGGTGGATTTTCCCACGCAATCCAGTATTGCGAAGTTCCCTGGACTGACCGGTTTTGAACTCAGGCAATCGGCAACTGACGGAAAGCAGAAGGCGTTATTTATCGCGACCCGTGCAGACTTGCCGTTTTGGTGGAAACTGATAGTTCTCCGCGCGCCCGATTTTCTGTCTTCCGACTGCGCCAGTGGTGGCTTTCGAGATGCCATTGAAACGGCTTTGCCGGGCGCGGTCGTCGTCGGTCAGATGCCCTTTCAGGTGAACGGTTATCAGGGGATTCAATTCGAACTCAACCGCGGTCCTGATACTACGGAGTCGTTCGGGAAGGATCTGAATCACTTCTCGGGTCGCTTTGTCGCGATCGAGGGAAATCTATATTTATTCGCCATCGCCGATCGTGCGGAGCAACCGCTCGCGCCGGCCGTCGCGGATCGATTTTTCGCGTCGTTCCGGCCGCTTAACCGTCATACTCCCGGCGATCCCGACGAACAACTCGGCACGCTAGTAATGGGTTTTATTGCGGGCGCGTTGCTTTTGCTTATCGCGCTGGTCGTGTTCGGGGTCGTGCTCGTCCGCCGCTATCGCCGGCGTGCGCGGGAACGAGGGCGCATACAGCCGTCTCCGAGCTGAACGTACCGCACCGCCGCAACGCTTCGCCAAAAGGTCACTCGCAACCCAGCCCCGAAATCCGCTCAACCAAAAACAAAAAACCCGGCGCGAAGGCCGGGTCCCCGAGCAGCACAGCGATGGAATAGTCAGGCCGCGTCCTGAATATTCGATGCTTGTTTGCCCTTCGGTCCCTGGACGATTTCAAAGCTGACCTTCTGGCCTTCTTTGAGCGTCTTGAAACCGTTCATTTGAATCGCCGAGAAATGCGCAAACAAATCCTCGCCGCCTTCATCGGGCGTGATGAATCCGTAGCCTTTCGCGTCGTTGAACCATTTGACCGTACCAGTTGACATACCTACTTCCCCTCTAGCTCTCATCGCTACACGAGCACGCTCGAAAAGCTCAACGGCCGCTGTAGCAGCCGTCCCCTCCTCACTAGCTCACCTCGGCCTCTTTTCGCGTAATGGCCTTCGGAAAAAAGTGCCAGTTTGATTGTTGAATCTCTTAAATCGGGTGTCAAGAAAATTTTGAGATGGCCGATATGACGTTGTAAAGAGCACATTTGTAGGGTTATTCATTATTTTGTAGCGTGCGGTCGCGCAAGCACGCCATCTTGAAAAGTCGCATAATCGACTCACCTGTGTAGCACCCGGCAGGAGAGCGCCGGACCCGCGACGAATTTGTTTTTTTGGAAGCTGTGCGATACTGGATTCGACGATGATCAAGCGGGCCGGCGCCTGGCAGGCGGTGGCGGAATTCAGACGCGACGGATCGCGTATCGAGTGACGAAAACGCCATTTTTTCGACCGGACGGTCGGCGTTTCGGCGGCGATACGGGTCAGTCCGAGTTGTTTAGAATGGGTGTATGGCGATCAATCCCAACAAGCAGGATGGCACTGTACTGGAGCGGCAGGAACAAAAGCTGAAACAGCCGTCCATGTATAAGGTGGTGCTGCTGAACGACGACTTCACGCCGATGGAATTCGTCGTGATGGTCGTGCAGGAATATTTCAACAAAGATCGTGAGACTGCGACGCAGATCATGCTGAAGGTTCATCGCGAGGGTAGGGGAGTTTGTGGGGTCTACACGCGGGACATCGCGTCGACCAAAGTTGAGCAAGTCGTTAGCCATGCACGGCAAGCGGGGCACCCGCTGCAGTGTGTGATGGAGGAAGCATGATTGCCCAGGAACTGGAAGTCAGTCTGCACATGGCGTTTATGGAAGCACGTCAGGCGCGGCACGAGTTCATTACGGTCGAGCATCTTTTACTGGCCTTGTTGGACAACCCGACCGCGGCTGAAGTGTTGCGCGCATGCGCAGCAAATATTGAAGATTTGCGTCAGAACCTGCGCAATTTCATTCACGACAACACGCCGACCGTGCCTGGCACGGACGACGTCGATACGCAGCCGACGCTTGGTTTCCAGCGCGTGATTCAGCGCGCGATCATGCACGTGCAGTCGACGTCGAATGGCAAGAAGGAAGTGACGGGCGCGAACGTGCTCGTCGCGATCTTCGGCGAGAAGGATTCGCACGCGGTCTACTACCTGCAGCAGCAGGGCGTGACGCGTCTCGACGTCGTGAATTTTATCTCGCACGGTATCGCGAAGACGAACAGCGGCGAGGCCGCGAAGGCGAGCAGCGAGGCGAATCCGGAATCGGATGAAGCCGCCGCTCAGAAGGAAACGCCGCTCGCGCAGTTCACGTCGAACCTGAACCAGCTTGCGAAGGACGGCAAGATCGATCCGCTGATCGGTCGGGAGTCCGAAGTCGAGCGCGTGGTGCAGGTGCTGTGCCGTCGACGCAAGAATAATCCGCTGCTGGTGGGTGAAGCCGGCGTGGGCAAGACCGCGATTGCGGAAGGGCTCGCGTGGCGCATCACGCGCGGCGAAGTGCCGGACATTTTGGCCGACGCGCAGGTGTACTCGCTCGACATGGGCGCGCTCCTCGCGGGCACGAAGTATCGCGGCGACTTCGAGCAGCGTCTCAAGACGGTGCTGAAGGAACTGAAAGAGCGTCCGCACGCCATTCTGTTCATCGACGAAATTCATACGCTGATCGGTGCGGGCGCGGCTTCGGGCGGAACGCTCGACGCATCCAACCTGCTGAAGCCGGCGTTGTCGTCGGGACAGTTGAAGTGCATTGGCGCTACGACGTTCACGGAATATCGCGGCATCTTCGAGAAAGACGCGGCCTTGTCGCGCCGGTTCCAGAAGGTGGACGTGACCGAGCCGACCGTCGAGCAGACGGTTGCGATCCTGCGCGGACTGAAGTCGCGTTTCGAAGAGCACCATGGCGTGAAATATTCGTCGGGTGCGCTGTCGGCGGCGGCTGAATTGTCGGCGCGCTTCATCACCGACCGTCATTTGCCCGACAAGGCGATCGACGTGATCGACGAAGCGGGCGCAGCGCAGCGCATTCTGCCGAAGTCGAAGCAGAAGAAGACCATCGGCAAGAACGAGATCGAGGAAATCATCTCCAAGATCGCGCGTGTGCCGGCGCAAAGCGTCTCGCAGGACGACCGCAGCAAGCTGCAAACGCTCGATCGCGACCTGAAGAGCGTGGTGTTCGGGCAGGATCCGGCCATCGATGCGCTGTCGGCGTCCATCAAGATGGCGCGTGCAGGTCTCGGCAAGCTGGACAAGCCGATCGGCGCGTTCCTCTTCTCGGGCCCGACCGGTGTCGGCAAGACCGAAGTGGCGAAGCAACTGGCGTTCACGCTGGGGATCGAACTGATCCGCTTCGACATGTCCGAATACATGGAGCGTCACGCGGTCAGCCGGCTGATCGGCGCGCCGCCGGGCTATGTCGGTTTCGATCAGGGCGGGTTGCTGACCGAAGCCGTCACGAAGAAGCCGCATTGCGTGCTGTTGCTGGACGAAATCGAAAAGGCGCATCCGGACATCTACAACGTGCTGCTGCAGGTGATGGACCACGGCACGCTGACCGACAACAACGGCCGCAAGGCGGATTTCCGCAACGTCATCATCATCATGACGACGAACGCGGGCGCCGAGGCAATGGGCAAGTCGGTGATCGGCTTTACGAACCGCCGCGAAACCGGCGACGAAATGGCCGATATCAAGCGGATGTTTACGCCGGAGTTCCGGAATCGTCTGGACCAGATCATCAGCTTCCGTTCGCTCGATGAAGAAATCATCATGCGCGTGGTCGATAAGTTCCTGATGCAACTCGAAGACCAGTTGCACGAGAAGAAGGTCGATGCGCTCTTCACCGACGCGTTGCGCAAGCATCTGGCGAAGCACGGTTTCGATCCGCTGATGGGCGCGCGTCCGATGCAGCGTCTGATTCAGGACACGATTCGTCGCGCGCTGGCGGACGAGCTGTTGTTCGGCAAGCTGCTTTCGGGCGGTCGCGTGACGGTGGATGTCGACGAGAACGACAAGGTGCAACTGACGTTCGACGAGAATCCGACGCCGCGTAATCCGAATCCGGAGACGATCGAAGTCGAGTAGGTAGCGAGTAGGCAGCGAATCTGCGGCCTTAGCTTATTAGCTGATCGGCGGTAACATACGCGAGGCGGCGCGGGGAAGTTTCCCGCGCCGCCTCGCTTTTTTGTGTCCGCAAAACGATAACGCAAACCGATTAGACAGAGGTCGCTGTGAGTATTGAGCGTGGCTCGTTCGACAGAATCGTCGAACGCGAGAAAGGGTTGCACCGGAGTCTCGGCGCCGGACAGATGTCGATGATCGCCATCGGCGGCGCGATCGGAACCGGCTTGTTCCTCGGCAGCGGCTTCGCGATCGGTTTCGCCGGCCCGAGCGTGCTGGTGAGTTACGCGATCGGCGCGCTGATCGCCTTGCTCTTGATGGGCGCGCTCGCGGAAATGACGGTCGCGCATCCCACGTCCGGCTCGTTCGGCGCGTATGCCGAGCACTATATCGGGCCGCTCGCCGGGTTTCTCGTGCGCTACGCGTACTGGTCGGCGGTGGTATTTGCCGTCGGCACCGAGGTCAGCGCGGTCGCCGTGTTCATGAAGTACTGGTTTCCGGCGGTCCCCGGCTGGTACTGGATCGTCGGCTTTTCGGCGGCGCTGATCGTGGTGAACGCGTTGAGCGTCAAGGTGTACGGGGTGATCGAATATGTCTTTTCGATGCTCAAGATCGTCGCGATCGTCGCGTTCATTTTGCTCGGCGCGGTGTTCGTATTCGGCGCGCCGGCTAGCTCCGGTATCGGTCTGCAGAACTACACGGCGTACGGTGGCTTCTTTCCGAAAGGACTGTGGGGGACGTGGATCGCGGTGATCGTCTCGATTTTCAGCTACCTCAATATCGAAACCATCGCGGTCGCGGCGGGCGAGGCGAAAGACCCGCAGCGCGCCGTCACGCGCGCGTTTCGTTCGACGGTGTTCCGGCTGGTTTTGTTCTACCTGCTGACGCTCGCGCTGATGCTCGCCATCGTGCCGTGGACCCAGGCGAGCACCGACGAAAGCCCCTTCGTCAAAGTCATGGCCGCGACCCACGTGCCTTACGCGGCGGGCGTGATCAACTTTGTGGTGCTGGTCGCGGCGCTCTCGGCGATGAACAGCCAGCTCTATATCACCGCGCGCATGATGTTCAGCCTCTCGCGCGCGGGCTATGCGCCGAGGCGCTTCGGCGTGCTCAGCGCGAGCGGCGTGCCGACGGCGGCGTTGTCGCTCTCGACCATCGGGATCGCGCTCGCGACGCTGCTCACGGCGCTCTATCCGGATACCGCGTTCGGCCTGATGCTCTCCATCGCGATCTTCGGCGCGATGTTCGCTTGGCTGATGATCTTCGTCACGCATCTCTTTTTTCGCGCGCGTTACGCCGGTCCGACGCCTGGCTTCCGGATGGTGCTGCATCCGTTCGGCAGCCTGCTCGGCGCGGCGCTCATGGCCGCCGTGATGCTCACCACGGCGTTCACGCGCGAATTCCGCATGACGCTCGTGTACGGCTTCGCGTTCATGCTGGTGCTGACGAGCGTGTACTTCGTCTGGTATAGAAAGCGCGCCGATCAAGGGTAAACGCTTAACTTCAAGCGGTTTTAAATCTTTGCATGACTTTCGTTTCGAAATTAAACTCTTTCGAAACGAAAGAGCGAATATCCTGTTCGCTTGGCGATTCCGTCACCGGATGCCCATGCTTGCCAACAAAAACTCGCTGGATCGCCGCCTCCGGATCGTGGAACTGGTTCGGAAGCGCGGCGAGGTATCGGTCGAGGAACTGAGCCAGGCGTTCGACGTATCGAGCGTCACGATCCGCTCCGACCTGAATTACCTCGAAGGCCAGCGCTATCTGGTGCGCGCGTTCGGTCGCGCGCGCTATCTGCCCCAGCAAAGCGCCGAAAGCGCGCTGCTTCCCAGCGCATCGCCCGCCGCGCGCAAGGCGGCCGACATGGCGATCGCGCGTTTCGCGGCGGATTTCATCGACGACCACGCGGCCGTGTTTATCGGCGCGGGCGCGGTGACGCACAAGATCCTGCCGCTGCTCGCGGATCGCGCGAATCTCTCGCTCACGCTCAACGACCTTGCGATGGTGCCGACCGCCCAGCGCTTCGTGTCGTGCGAGCTGCAACTGACCGGCGGCACGCTCGACGACGCTTCCACGATACTCACCGGCCCCGACGCCGAGCGCTCGGTCACGGCGCGCGCGCTCGACGTCGCCGTGGTGGAAGCGACCGGCGTGGACCGCGGCGGCAATCTGCTATGCGCCGACGCGCGGCTCGCGCGGCTGTTTCGCGCGGCGCTCTCGGCGGCGCGGCGCGGCGTGGCGGTCGCCTTTCAGCCGAGTTTGCGCGGCGGCGCGGGCGAGCCGTTCTGCCGTCTCGCCGATCTCGACGCGCTCATCCTCGACGACACGCTCGATCCGCCCACGATGGATCTCATCGTGAACGCCGGACTCGCGGTGCATCGCCGCGAAGAAAAGATCCTCGAATTTCGCGCCACCACGCTGGATGCAGGCGACGGCCGCCGCATCAGGGTGAGCGCCGTTTCCGAGCCGCAACTTCCCACGCTCCAACCTCAAGCGAAAAAGCGCCATGCCTAATGTTCCGAGCAGTTCAGCAGCGCCGTCGGGTTCCATCGTCGCGATGGGCGAGATTCTGGTCGAAATCATGGCGACCGAGCGCGGGCAGAGTTTTCGCCGTCCCGGCACGCTGATCGGGCCTTACGCGAGCGGCGCGCCGGCCATTTTCATCGATCAGGTTGCGAAACTCGGCAGCCGCGCGGCGATGATCGGCTGCGTCGGCGACGACGATTTCGGTGTGCTCAACGTGGAGCGGCTGCGCGAGGACGGCGTGGATGTCTCGGGCATCGCCGTGCTGAAGGACGCGACCACCGGCAGCGCGTTCGTCACGTATCGCGAGGACGGCGACCGCGACTTCATCTACAACATCACGAACAGCGCATCGGCGCAGTTGTCGGTCGCGAACCTGCGCGACGACCTGCTCGCCGGCTGCCGGAATTTCCACGTGATGGGTTCGTCGCTGTTCTCGTTCCGGATCATCGAGGCGATGAAGCGTGCGATCGAAACCGTGAAGGCGAACGGCGGCACGGTCAGTTTCGACCCGAATATCCGCAAGGAAATGCTGCGGATTCCGGAGATGCGCGACGCGCTCGACTTCATCCTCGATTACACCGACGTGTTCCTGCCGAGCGGCCACGAAGTCACGCTGCTGGCGAACGCGACGTCCGAGCGCGGCGCGATCGACGAACTGCTCGGGCGCGGCGTGAAGGAAGTGATCGTCAAGCGCGGCGCCGAAGGCTGCAGCTATTTCGACGCCCACGGCGAGCAGCATCGCGCAGCGTTCAAGGTGACCGAACTCGATCCGACCGGCGCGGGCGATTGCTTCGGCGCGACCTATATCGCGTGCCGCGCGCAAGGCATGGCGGTCGATTCCGCGCTGCGCTACGCGTGCGCGAGCGGCGCGCGCGCGGTCGGCGTGAAAGGGCCGATGGAAGGCACGGCGACCTTCGCCGAACTCGACGCATTTCTCAGCACCGTGGAGTGACAAGATGAGCGATATCGTGGCTCGGTTGAGCGGCGCACACCCGGCGTCGGCGCGGCTGGCGGGCATTTATTCGATCTGCTCGGCGCATCCGTGGGTGCTGGAAGCCGCGATGCGGCAGGCGCTCGCCGACAACACGCCGCTTTTGATCGAATCGACTTCCAATCAGGTCGATCAGTTCGGCGGCTATACCGGCATGACGCCGCGCGATTTCGTCGCGTTCGTGCACGGCATCGCGGAAAAGTTGGGCTTTCCGGCTGCGGACCTGATTCTCGGCGGCGATCATCTCGGGCCGAACGCGTGGCGCGATCTGCCGTCGGCGCACGCGATGGAGCGCGCGTGCGCGCTGATCGACGCGTATGTGTCGGCGGGATTCACGAAGATTCACCTCGACACGAGCATGGCTTGCGCCGACGATCCCGAGCGCCTCTCGGACGCCGTGGTCGCCGCGCGCGCGGCGCGGCTGTGCGCCGTCGCGGAAGCCGCGGTGCGTCGCGAAGGGCTGAAGGCCGCGCCGGTGTACGTGATCGGCACGGAAGTGCCGGTGCCGGGCGGCGCGGCGGAAGAACTCCACGAAGTCGCACCGACCTCGCGCGAAGCCGCGTTGCAGACGGCGGCCGTTCACGAAGCCGCGTGGCGCGAGCACGGCGTGGAGGACGCGTGGCCGCGCGTGATCGCGCTGGTCGTGCAGCCGGGCGTGGAATTCGACCATACGAAGGTGATCGATTACCGGCCGGAGCGGGCAGGATCGCTGAAAAGCGCGCTCGACGATCTTCCCGGCTTCGTGTTCGAAGCGCATTCCACCGACTACCAGACCGCCGAAGCGCTCGCGGCGCTCGTGCGCGACGGTTTCCGCATTCTCAAAGTCGGGCCGGGCGTGACGTTCGCGTTGCGCGAGGCGCTATTCGCGCTCGCGGATATCGAGACGGAAATCGTCGATGCCGGGAAGCGCTCGAATCTGCGCGCGGTGATCGAGCGTGTGATGCTGGCGAAGCCGGGTTTCTGGGAGAAGTATTACCACGGCGATGCACGCGTGCAACGCCTGTTGCGCACCTTCAGCTACAGCGATCGCGTGCGTTATTACTGGACCGATCCCGAGATCGGCGCGGCCGTGCGCGCGCTGATGAACAACCTCGCCACGGCGGGTATTCCCGAAAATTTACTGAGCCAGTATTTGCCGGATCAGTATTGGGCGGTGCGAAGCGGCGCGCTGAAAAACACGCCGCACGAGATCGCGCAGGATCGCGTGCGGCAGGTTATTCGCATGTACGCGGCGGCGTGCCGCGCTTAAAAGTGCCTAGCGGCTTAATGCTTGCCGGTGCTGCCGAAGCCGCCCGCGCCGCGCTCGCTCGTCTCGAACTCATCGACGATATTGAACGTTGCCTGCACGACCGGCACGATCACCATCTGCGCGAGCCGTTCGAACGGATTCAGCGTGAACGCGGTGTCGCCGCGATTCCACGTCGAGATCATCAACTGGCCTTGATAGTCCGAGTCGATCAACCCCACCAGATTGCCGAGCACGACGCCGTGCTTGTGGCCGAGGCCGGAGCGCGGCAGGATCATCGCCGCGTAGCCCGGGTCCGCGAGGTGAATGGCGAGGCCGGTCGGGACGAGCGTGGTTTCGCCCGGCGCGATCACCATCGGCGCGTCGATGCACGCGCGCAGGTCGAGCCCCGCGCTGCCCGGCGTGGCGTAGGCGGGCAGGTAGTCGCGCATGCGCGCATCGAGAATCTTGACGTCGAGTTTCATGGGTTTTTTCCGAGTTCGAAGGCTTCGGCCAATAGTTCATACGAGCGCAGCCGCGCGCGGTAACTGCCCGCGACGGTGAGCACGATCAGTTCGTCGGCATCGAAGCGTTGTTGCAATGTGTGGAGCTGCTCGGTCACGCTTTCCGGCGTGCCGATAATGCTGCGGCTCTTTTCGCGCGCGATCACGTCGAGATCGCGCGGGCCGTATTCCTGCGCGGCGCCTTGTTCGATCGACGGAATCGGCAGGTTCAGGCCGTAGGCCATCTGCACGCGGCGCAGATCCACGGCTTTTTCAAGTGCGGCGGCTTCGGCTTCGGTATCCGCGCAAATCACGAATACAGCGGCCGCGAGATACGGCGTCGGCTCGTTGCCCGCTGAGAACCGCTCGCGATACGCCTCGGCCACGCGATGCCCATATTGCGCGTTGATGAAATGCGCGAACGCGAAGCGAATGCCGAGTTCCGCCGCGAGCAAACCGCCAAAATCGCTGGAACCGAGCATCCAGAGTTGCGGACGCGTCGCGATCTGCGGTTGCAGCAGCACGTTTTTCGCGATGTGCTCGTCAGGCAGCCGGCCGTTGAACAAGCCGACGAGTTCGCCCACTTGCTGAGGAAAAATGTCGCCGCGATTGTATGTGCCGGACGCCACCGCTTGCGCCGTCCGCATGTCGCCGCCCGGCGCGCGCCCGACGCCGAGATCGACGCGATTCGGGAACAGCGCTTCGAGCATCAGAAATTGCTCGGCGACCTTGAACGGGCTGTAGTACGGCAGCATCACGCCGCCCGAGCCGATCCGTATCCGCGAAGTCAGACTGCCGATGCGTGCCAGCATCACTTCGGGACACGGATTCGACACGCCGCGCAGCCCGTGATGTTCGGCGCACCAGTAGCGCGTGTAGCCGAGGTCGTCGGCGAGGCGGGCGAGGTCGAGCGTGGCCGCGATGGCGTCGGCGGTGCTGTGGCCGTCGATCACGGGCGTCTGGTCGAGAACGGAGAGTCGGGTCATGGCGGAGTCGCAGTCAGGAGAGCAGGGAGCCGCCGCGCGGGGCGCGCTTCGCGATTTCGGCGATCAGCGCGCGCGCGAGTTGCTTTTTGTCGGCGCGCGGCAGACGCGTGATGCCGGATGCCTCGAACAGCACAACTTCGTTATCGTCGAGACCGAACGTCAGCGGCCCAAGATTGCCGATCAAGAGCGGCACGTTCTTGCGCACGCGCTTTTGCTCGCCGTGCAATTCGAGATCGCCGCTTTCCGCCGCGAAGCCAACGCAATACGGCGGATTCGGCAATTTGGCGACGCTCGCCAGAATGTCCGGATTTTCGACGAACGTGAACGTGGGAATGGACTGATCGGCCGATTTCTTGATCTTGTGATCGCTCGGGTGATCGACGCGCCAGTCGGCCACCGCCGCCACCGCGATAAAAATGTCGGTGTCGGGCGTCGCGTGCATCACGGCGTCGTGCATCTCCTGCGCGGTCTGCACGTCTTCGCGGAACACGCCCCAGGGCGTCTCCAGCGCGACCGGCCCGGCGACGAGATGCACGTCAGCACCCGCCTGCGCGGCGGCGCGCGCGAGCGCGAAGCCCATCTTGCCCGAGGACCGGTTGGTGACGCCGCGCACCGGATCGAGCGGTTCGAAGGTCGGTCCTGCGGTGATCAACACGCGCTGGCCGGCGAGAATTTTCGGCTGGAAGAAAGCGCAGATGGCCTCGAAGGTCGCGGCGGGTTCGAGCATCCGGCCGTCGCCGACCTCACCGCACGCCTGCGATCCCGAGTCCGGCCCGAGCACTTCGATCCCGTCCGCGCGCACTTGCGCCACGTTGCGCTGCGTGGCGGGGTTCTGCCACATCTGGCGGTTCATCGCGGGGACGACGAGCAGCGGGCAATCGCGCGCGACGCACAGCGTGGAGAGCAGGTCATCGCAGGTGCCGTGCGCGAGCTTCGCGAGGAAGTCCGTCGATGCCGGCGCGATCACGATAGCGTCGGCTTCCCGCGAGAGGTCGATGTGCGCCATGTTGTTCGGCATGCGCGCGTCCCATTGCGACGTATAGACGGGACGGCCGGAGAGCGCCTGCATGGTGACGGGGGTGATGAACTGCGTGGCCGCTTCCGTCATCACGATTTGGACCGTCGCGCCCGCTTTGATCAGGAGCCGCGTCAGTTCCGCGATTTTGTAGCAGGCGATACCGCCGGTCATGCCCAGCACCAGGTGCTTTCCTGCGAGTTCTGATGGTTCCAATTTCTTTCCCCGAGGTGGTGTTTTCGCTTGCGCTTGGGTTTGGGGTTTTGCGGGTTCGATTTTGGCGGGTTTTGAGCTGGTCTGCACAAGGCCGCTCTTGGGGTTCGCTTTGGTTTTGTCGTCGTGGTTGTGCTTTTCTGGGAATTTTCGCCGGACCTGGTTTGCTGGCGCTTTTGTTTTTTGTTTGCCTGTGCTTTTTGCGAACTTGCTTTCGTGTAGGTTTATAAGCACGCCGCTATGCGCGGCAGCAGTCACTTTCTTTGGCTAGCTGCAAAGAAAGTAAGCAAAGAAAGCAGCTTATCCGCCGAAGTGTCCACCTCGAATAACAACCCGGATAGGCGCGCAGGCTGATTCGGTTAGCGCGCAGTCACTCGCATTGGCACAGCACCTGTCAGTTCCATCCTCGCTGCGCTCGGACGACGGGCATGTCAAAAACCGGTGGTCTGTGCTCGGCGGTCGGTTTGGTTTGGTTTGGTTTGTTGTTCAGTTTTGCCGTTCCGGCAGGCACTTTGTGCCTGCGGGGATGGATGAGCGGCTCCACTTTGTTGTGTGGTGCGATGGCCGAATCAGCTTGCGCGCCACTCCCGGTTACGGTTCGTGGTGGACACTTCGACGGATAAGCTGCTTTCTTTGGTTACTTTCTTTGCAGCGGCAAAGAAAGTGACTGCTGCCGCGCACAGCGGCGTGCTAATAGACCTACACGAAAGCAAGTTCCCAGAGAGCATGGGCACACAAAAGCCAGGGCGCGAGCAAACCAAAACCGAGCAAGTTCCCAGAGAGCATGGGCACACAAAAGCCAGGGCGCGAGCAAACCAAAACCCCAACCCCAAGCGCCAGCGAAACCGTCACCGCGCTCCCCGTACCCGCCTCAACTCATCGAAAATCAACAACGCCGCACCAACGGTAATCCCGCTATCGGCGATATTAAACGCCGGCCAGTGCCACGTATTCACGTGAAAATCGAGAAAATCGATCACATGTCCGTAAGCGATCCGGTCGATCGCATTCCCGATCGCGCCGCCCATGATCAACGACAATGCCGTGCAAAACATCCGCTGCGCGCCGTGCCGCTTGAGCAAATAGCAAATCACAATCGCGGCGGCGACGCCCAGCGCCGTGAACGCCCAGCGCTGCCAGCCGCCCGCCGCGGCGAGAAAGCTGAACGCCGCGCCGCGGTTATAGACGAGCAGCAAATTGAAGAACGGCGCCACCGCGTGCGGCTCGCCATAAGCGAAAATCCGCAGCACGGCGATCTTCGTCAACTGGTCGAGCAAAATGACGATCAACGCGACGCCCAGCCACGGCGCCAGTGTTCCACTGCTTTGTTTCGACATCGTTCGTGCCATATTCGTTAAGCCGCGTTGCGCGTTTCACCCGCGCCGAAAAGGTTGGAAATACACCGGCCGCACAGGCCCGGATGCTCGGCGTTCGCGCCCACGTCCGCGCGATAGTGCCAGCAACGCTCGCACTTCAAATACTTCGAACCGATCACATCGACGCCTTCGTCCGCCTCGCTCTCCACCCGCACGAGCGTCGCGGCAGACGTGATGAGCACGAAGCTCAGGTCGTCGCCGAGACTCGCAAGCGCGTCGTAACGCGCGCCGCTCGCCCGCACCGCGACTTCCGCCTGCAACGACGAGCCGATCAAATTCGCCGTGCGCGCTTCCTCCAGCGCCTTCGTCACGTCGCTGCGCGCCGAACGCACGAGCGTCCAGCGGTCGAGCAATTCGCCCGCTTCGGCGATCTGCGGATACGCGTGATAAACCTCGGTGAAAATCGTCTCCTGGCCCGGTTTCAGCACCTTGTACGCTTCTTCCGCCGTGAACGACAGATACGGCGCGATCAGGCGCAGCAAACCGTGCGCGAGATGATGCAGCACGGTCTGCGCGGCACGGCGTTCGCGCGAACCGGGCTTGGTCGTGTAGAGGCGGTCCTTCAGCACGTCGAGGTAGAAACCGCCGAGATCTTCCGAGCAGAACGTCGCGAGCTTCGCGACGACCGGATGGAACTCGTACTTCTCGTAATGCGCGAGGACGTCGTCCTGCAGATTCTGCGCGAGCGCGACGGCGTAACGGTCGATTTCGAGCCATTGTTGCGGCGGCAGCGCGTCTTTTTCGAAGTCGAAATCGGACAGGTTCGCGAGTAAGAAGCGCAGCGTGTTGCGGATGCGCCGATACGTCTCGGTCACGCGCTTCAGGATTTCTTCCGAAATCGCGAGTTCGCCCGAATAATCGGTCGACGCAATCCACAGGCGGATGATTTCCGCGCCCAGCCGGTTCGACACTTCGTGCGGATCGACGCCGTTACCGAGCGATTTCGACATCTTGCGGCCTTCGCCGTCGACCGTGAAGCCGTGCGTGAGCAGGGCATCGTAAGGCGGCCGGCCATCGAGCATGGACGCCGTCAGCAGCGACGAATGGAACCATCCGCGATGCTGGTCCGAGCCTTCCAGATAAAGATCCGCCGGGAATTGCAGCGAGTCCTTGTGCGAGCCGCGCAGGACGTGCCAATGCGTCGTGCCCGAGTCGAACCACACGTCGAGCGTGTCGCGATTCTTCTCGTACATGTTGGCTTCGTCGCCGAGCAGTTCGGACGCGTCGAGCGTCTGCCACGCCTCGATCCCGCTCACCTCGACGCGCTTCGCCACTTTCTCAAGTAGTTCGAGCGTGCGCGGGTGGAGTTCGCCGGTTTCCTTGTGCACGAAGAACGCCATCGGCACGCCCCACTGGCGTTGCCGCGAGAGCGTCCAGTCGGGCCGGTTCGCGATCATGCTGTAGAGCCGCTGCTTGCCCCACGACGGATAGAACGCCGTCGCCTCGATGCCTTCGAGCGCCGTTTCGCGCAGCGTCTTCGCGCTGTCGTTCGGCTTCACATCCATGCCGGCGAACCATTGCGAGGTCGCGCGGTAGATGATCGGCGTCTTGTGGCGCCAGCAATGCATGTAGCTGTGCGTGTACTTCTCGGTCTTGAGGAGCGAATGCGCGCCGCGCAACGCCTCGATGATCTGCGGATTCGCTTCCCAGATCGACAGCCCGCCGAAGAGCGGCAGCGATTCGATATACCGTCCGTCGCCCATCACCGGACCGATGATGTCGGAATCCGTCATGCCGTGCGCCTTGCACGAAACGAAATCTTCCACGCCATATGCCGGCGACGAATGGACGATGCCGGTGCCGCTTTCGGTCGTCACGTAGTCGCCGAGATAGACGGGCGCGGTGCGCTGATAGCCCGGATGTGCATCGGAAAGCGGATGATGGAAACGGATGTTGGCGAGCTTTTCGCCGGTCGTCGTCGCGATTTCGGTGCCGGTCAGCCCGTATTGTTTCAGGCATTCCTCGACACGTTCCTGCGCCAGAATCAACAGGCCGCGATTGTCCGTATCGACGAGGCTGTAGACGATTTCCGGATGCACGTTCAGCGCCTGATTGGCGGGAATCGTCCACGGCGTGGTGGTCCAGATGACGATGCCGCCTTCATCCTTCGGCAGCGCGGCGAGACCGAAGGCGGCGGCGGTCTTTTCCGGCTCGGCGAAGGCGAAACGCACGTCGATGGTCGGATCCATCTTGTCCTTGTATTCGACTTCCGCCTCGGCCAGCGCCGAGCCGCAGTCGAAGCACCAGTTCACCGGCTTCAGCCCGCGATACACATAGCCCTTTTCGAGAATCTTCGCGAGCGCGCGAATTTCGCCCGCTTCGTTGACGAAGTTCATCGTCTTGTACGGATTGTCCCAGTCGCCGAGGACGCCGAGGCGGCGAAAGCCCACTTTCTGCTTTTCAATCTGCTCGCTCGCGTAAGCGCGCGCCTTTTCCATGACTTCGCGCGCCGGCAGCGACTTGCCGAACTGCTTTTCGATCTGGATTTCGATCGGCATGCCGTGGCAATCCCAGCCCGGCACATAGACCGCGTCGAAGCCCGCCAGATTGCGCGCCTTCACGATCATGTCCTTCAGGATCTTGTTGACCGCGTGGCCGAGGTGAATGTCGCCGTTCGCATACGGCGGGCCGTCGTGCAGGATGAACTTCTTGCGGCCCGCGCTCGCCGCGCGGATCTTTTCGTAGATCTTGTTCTCCTGCCATTCCTTGACCCATTGCGGCTCGCGCTTGGGCAGGTCGCCACGCATCGGAAACGGCGTGTCGAGCAGGTTGACCGGATATTTGGACTGCGGCTTGGCGTCGCCTTTCTTGTTGCTCATGGATGACTCGATATGAATGCTGTGAGATCCGGGCTTCAGGGAGCCGGACCGTGGATCGGCTTATAGCGAGAGAGCGGGCGGCGCGCGGGTTGTGTCGTCCGGCGCCGCGCGCTCACCTAATTCGATCGGTCGCGGAGATGGCGAAACCGGTTTCCCGGCCGCCCGCGTTGAAATATTCGCGGGCGTTCGCGACATCGCGGGCAATCGCGGCCGTGAGCGTTTCGAGGTCGATGTATTTTTCCTCGTCGCGCAGCTTTTTCAGGAATTCGACCCGCACGAGCTTGCCGTAGGCGTCGCCATGCCAGTCGAGCAGGAAAGTTTCGAGCAGGACGCGGCCCGAGTCGTCCACCGTCGGACGCAGGCCGAGACTCGCCACGCCCGGCAGTGGCTCAGGGCCGATACCATGCACGCGCACGACGAAAATACCTGCGAGCGCCGGCCGCTTGTGGGCGATCGGCATGTTGAGCGTGGGAAAGCCGAGATCGCGGCCGAGCTTCTGGCCGTGTACGACGTGGCCGCTGATCACATACGGCCGGCCGAGCGCGACGCGCGCGGAATCGAGATCGCCCGCCACCAGCGAGGCGCGCACCGACGAAGACGAAATGCGCGCGCCATTAGGATCCGCGACGGTCGCCATCTGTTCGACTTCGAAGCCGTGCAGCTTGCCCGCGGCTTTCAGCGACTCGAAATCGCCCGCGCGTTTCGCGCCGTAGCGGAAATCGTCGCCGATCATCACCCAGCGCGCGTGCAATCCGTTCACGATAATGTCTTCGACGAACGTATCCGGCGACTGGCTCGCGAACGTGGCGTTGAAATGTTCGACCACCACGCGATCCACGCCGTTCGTGCGCAGCGCTTCCAGCTTGTCGCGCAGCATCGCGATGCGCGGCGGCGCGCCGGCCGGATTGAAGAATTCGCGCGGATGCGGCTCGAACGTCATCACGCACACGGGCAGGCCGCGCGCGTCGGCGGCCGCGCGCACGCGGGCGAGCAGCGCCTGATGGCCGCGGTGGACACCGTCGAAATTGCCGATAGTCAGCGCGCAGGGCGCACGGCTTTCAGCGTTGGGTAGGCCGCGAAAGACTCTCACGATAGCGGTTGGTCGGTGGTTGGGCTTCTGCCGCAAAGCGTTCGATTATAAACGCTCACAGGAATGCACGGCGGCCGGCCGCGCTTTTGGCACGGTTTTCGCAGCGTCGAATGTTAAAATCCGCGGATGAAAAAAATCGTCATCCTGATTTCAGGCCGTGGAAGCAACATGGAAGCCATTGTGCGAGCGTGCGCGCGCGAAGGCTGGCCGGCTGAAATCGCCGCTGTCATCACCAACCGGCCCGATGCCGCCGGACTGGGCTTTGCCCAGGCGAACGGCATCGCCACGGCGGTCGTCGATCATCGACAATTCGATGGCCGCGAAGCGTTCGACGCCGCGCTCGCGCGCGAAATCGACCGTTTCGCACCGGAGCTCGTCGTGCTCGCGGGCTTCATGCGCGTGCTGACGGCGGGTTTCGTCGACCATTACGCCGGACGCATGATGAACGTGCATCCGTCGCTTTTGCCCAGCTTTCCGGGTCTGCGCACTCACCAACAGGCGCTCGACGCGGGCGTGCGCGTGCACGGCGCGAGCGTCCATTTTGTCACGTCGAAGCTGGATCACGGACCGATCGCCGCGCAAACCGCGGTGCCGGTGCTGCCCGGCGACGACGCGGCGGCGCTCAGCACGCGTGTGCTTGCCGTCGAACATGTAATTTACCCACGCGCGGTGCGCTGGTTCGTCGAAGGGCGTTTGAGCCTGGAAGGCGAGCGCGTCGTGCTCACGCCACCGGAGCCGCAATGGCTCTTTGCTGATATTGCCGGGGAGGGCGTATGAGGCTGCATGGATTTTTGATTGGACAAACCGAGACACTGCTGGCGGACGTGCTGCGTTTTAGCGGCCCGGCCGATGCCGCCACCAGCCGCTTCTTCCGCGCGCATCCGAAGCTCGGCCACAACGAACGCGGCGTGATCGCGGAAGCCGTTTTCGCCGTGCTGCGCCGGAAAATGGAGTTTTCGCATCTCGCGGAAAGCGGCAGCGGCAACCAGGCGCGGCGTCTCGCGCTGCTCGGGCTGATGCAGACGGCGGGTTTGTCGGCGGTCAAGCCGTTCGTTTCCGCCGACGAATACCAATGGCTCAACCAGGTATCGAAAATCGATCCGGCGAGCCTTTCGGTGCGCGTGCGCACGAATTTGCCGCAGTGGATCTACGAGGCGATGGCGAAGCGTTTCGACGCCGAGGAACTCGCGCGCCTCGCCGCCGCGCTGAATTACCCGGCGCCGCTCGACCTGCGCGTCAATCCGATCAAGGCGACGCGTGAAAATGTCATCAACTTTCTGACCGAAGCCGGGATCGAAGCGGGCGAGATGCCGTTCGCGCCGTTCGGCGTGCGGGTAGACGGCAAGCCCGCGCTCACGCGCCTGCAGCCGTTCCAGGACGGCTGGATCGAGGTGCAGGACGAAGGCAGCCAGTTGCTCTGCTCGCTGGTCGCGCCGAAGCGCGGCGAGATGATCGTCGATTTCTGCGCGGGCGCGGGCGGCAAGACGCTGGCGCTCGGCGCGATGATGCGCTCGTCGGGCCGTCTCTACGCCTTCGACGTGTCCGACCGCCGGCTCGCCAAACTCAAGCCGCGCCTGGCGCGCAGCGGTTTGTCGAACGTGAATCCGGTGCTGATCGACAGCGAACACGACGCCAAGATCAAGCGGCTCGCGGGCAAGATCGACCGCGTGCTGGTCGATGCACCGTGTTCCGGTCTCGGCACGCTGCGGCGCAATCCCGACCTGAAATGGCGCCAGTCGCCGGATTCCGTCGCCGAACTGGCGCCGAAGCAATTGTCGATTCTCACGAGCGCGGCGCGCCTCGTGAAGGTCGGCGGGCGGCTCGTCTACGCGACCTGCAGCATGCTGGAAGCGGAAAACGAGAACGTCGTCACGCAGTTCCTGGCGGCGCATCCGAACTTCAAGCTGATCCCGGCGCGCGAGGTGCTCGCCGACCAGCGTATCGACCTCGACACCGGCGATTATTTGTCGCTGTGGCCGCACAAGCACGGCACGGACGGCTTCTTCGCCGCCGTGATGACGCGCGTGGCCGCGCCGGCGAAGCCTGCCGCGGAAGCTGAGGAAGCCGCTGAAGTTGAAGAGGCGAAGGAAGCCAGGGAAGCCAAGGAAGCAGACGCCCCGCAAGCTTCGCCGGAAGCCACGCCCGAGTGACAAGCGGCATGGACAGCGTGCAGAACCGCCTTTTCTCGCACATGCTGGGCGGGCTCGTCCGGGATTTCGGCGAGCCCGCGATGATCTGGCAATCGATCGCGCTGATCGGTTCGCTGGTGCTCGCGTGGTGGCTCGCGCGTTTGCTGCGCGGTCGGCTCGACGCGCGTCGCCAGTCGCGTTTCGAGGCGCTGCGCTTCGGCGCGGAAAGTCTCAACAAGGCGCTGTTCCCGCTGCTCGGCACGGCTCTCGTGTCGATCGCCCAGCTTACGATGTCGCAGTTCATGCACACCGCGCTGCTGCGGCTCGCGCTGGTGCCGCTCTGCGGCATCACCGTCATCTACATGATGTTTTACGTTGCACGGCGCGTTTTCAGCCGCGACGGCCGCGATCACGGCCTCCTTTTCCTGTTCGAGAAAGTCGTGACGACGCTCGTCTGGGTCGCGATGCTGCTCACCGTGATGGGCATTCAGGACGACGTCGTGCACTGGATGGCGAGCGTGCGTTTCAATTTCGCCAACGCGCACATGACGCTGCTGTCGCTCGCGACCGGCGTGCTGTGGGTCTGCATCACCCTGATCGTGGCGATGTGGGCCGGCGCGTCGCTCGAAGACCGTCTGATGCGCGCGCGCACGCTCGACGCGAATCTCAAGGTCGTGCTCGCGCGCGTCGGCCGCGCGCTGATGATCCTGGCGGCGGTGCTGATCAGCCTGTCGATCGTCGGGATCGACGTGACGGTGCTCGGCGTGTTCGGTGGCGCGCTGGGCGTCGGGCTGGGTTTCGGCTTGCAGAAGATCGCGAGCAATTACGTGTCGGGTTTCATCATTTTGCTCGACCGGTCGCTCAGGCTCGGCGACATGATCAACGTCGGCGGCTCGCAAGGCACCGTCACGCAGATCCGCACGCGTTACACGGTCGTGCGCGGGCTTGACGGCATCGAAACGCTGATTCCGAACGAAAAACTCATCACCGATGTCGTTCAGAACCATTCGTCATATCTGACGCGCGGCAACGCAAAGGTGGCCGTGCAGGTGAGTTACCGTTCGGACGTCGAGCACGCGATGAGCCTGCTGGTCGAGGCGGCGCGCGATGTCGATCGCGTGCTGGCCGATCCGGCGCCCGCAGCGCTGCTCGCCAGTTTCGGCGCGGACGGCGTCAATCTGGAGTTGAGTTTCTGGATCGACGAAGCCGCGAAGGGCACGGGCGGCGTGAAATCGCAGGTCAACCGCAATATCTGGCGGCTTTATTCTCAGCACGGTATTGAAATTCCCCACGCGCAACGCGAGATAAGGATTGTCGGTGGCGTAACGCACCCGATCGACGTGGTAACGCGTACCGACGGTACGGCTAACTAAGTTAGCGCCTAAAACAATGAGTGGTTAGTGGCTCTAAATCCTTTCGATCAAAAGGATTTTTTGGCAAATTTTGCTGCATGGGGTTTGCCAAACCCGACCCTAATCAAAAAATTTCTCATTTGGCACAAAGACTTGGAACGCTTGAAGTAGAATGCCGTCGAACTTGTGCGTGTTTTCTTTCATGCGCCCAACAGTCGCCGAAGCTCTTTTTCGACCGGCCATTTTTTCCGCCTCAACAGGAAATTGCCTTGCTGAATTCTTCGCTCGAATTTCTCGCCAACGGATTGCTCGACTTTTCCTGGTGGCAGATCTTGCTTTTCACGGCCGTGATGACCCACATCACGATCATCGGCGTGACCGTCTACCTGCACCGCTGCCAGGCGCACCGCGCGCTGGAGCTGCATCCGGCCGTCAGCCACTTCTTCCGTCTCTGGCTGTGGATGACCACGGGCATGCTGACCGGCCAGTGGGCCGCAATCCACCGTAAGCACCACGCCAAGTGCGAAACGGAAGAAGATCCGCACAGCCCGCAGACGCGCGGCATCTGGAAGGTGCTGCTCGAAGGCGCGGAACTGTATCGCACGGAAGCCAAAAACGAAGAAACGATGCGCAAGTTCAGTCACGGTACGCCGAACGATTGGATGGAACGCAACGTCTACACGCGTTACCCGATTCTCGGCATCAGCATCATGATGGTGATCGACGTTGCGCTGTTCGGCATTGTCGGTCTGTCGGTCTGGGCCGTGCAGATGATCTGGATCCCGTTCTGGGCGGCCGGTGTGGTCAACGGTCTCGCGCACTGGTGGGGTTATCGCAACTTCAACTCCAGCGACGCCAGCACGAACATCTTCCCGCTCGGCATCATCATCGGCGGCGAAGAACTGCACAACAATCACCACACGTATGCGACGTCCGCGAAGCTGTCGAACAAGTGGTACGAATTCGATATCGGCTGGATGTATATCCGCATCCTGTCGGCATTCAAGCTCGCCACGGTGAAGAAGATCGCGCCGACGCCGCGTCTGTCGGCCTCGAAGCCGGTGCTCGACAACGACACGCTGCAAGCCGTGCTGTCGAATCGCTACGAAGTGATGGCGCGTTACGGCAAGGCGCTCAAGCGCGCGTATCGCCAGGAATTGTCGAAGTTGAAGGAAGCCGGCGCACGCGAGAAGTACCAGTTGATGCACGGCGCGCGCAAATGGTTCCACAAGGAAGAAGCGGGTCTGAACGAGCCGCAGCGTCTGCAACTGCCGGAAATTTTCTCGGACAACCAGAAACTGCGCACGTATATCGAACTGCGCAAGGATCTTTCGGCGATGTGGGACCGCTCGAATGCGTCGCGCGAACAACTGCTCGCGCAATTGCAGGATTGGTGCCATCGCGCTGAACAAAGCGGCATCAAGGCGCTGCAGGATTTTGCGATACGGCTGCGCCGCTACGCCTGACCCGCGAGCCATGACACCCAGTCGCGATATCCGTTAAAATTTCGTGACGTCACAAGACCCCGCTCTGGCGGGGTTTTTGTTTTTTCGACGCCAGAAAATCGGTACGGATGCGGCCGTTGCGGGAGACAGGGGACATGGAAACCATCATCAAGAGTGTCGAATACGACAAGCCGCAAGGCCTGACATGTGGCGTCGGACAAGCGTGGGCGAAAGTCGCGGATGCGCCGTCGGCGGCGCGTCGGCGGGAATTGAAGGACGAGATTCGCGCGTTGCTGAAGCTCGAAAAAGCCGTGCTGGTCGCGCATTACTACGTCGATGCCGAGTTGCAGGAACTCGCCGACGAAACCGGCGGCTGTGTCGCGGATTCGCTGGAAATGGCGCGCTTCGGCCGCGATCATGCGGCGCAAACCTTGGTGGTCGCGGGCGTCCGGTTCATGGGCGAGACGGCGAAGATTCTCAGCCCGGAAAAGCGCGTACTGATGCCCGATCTCGACGCGACATGCTCGCTGGATCTCGGCTGTCCGGCGGATGAATTTTCGGCGTTTTGCGACGCCCATCCGGATCGCACCGTGGTCGTGTACGCCAACACCAGCGCGGCGGTGAAGGCGCGCGCGGACTGGATGGTCACATCGTCGATCGGGCTCGAAATCGTCGCCGATCTCCACGCGCGCGGCGAGAAAATCCTCTGGGCGCCGGACCGGCATCTGGGCGGGTACATTCAGAAAAAGACCGGCGCCGACATGCTGCTCTGGCAGGGCTCGTGCCTCGTCCATGACGAATTCAAGGGGATCGAACTCGACTTGCTGCGCGCGCAATATCCGGACGCGAGGGTTCTCGTGCATCCGGAATCGCCCGAGGCCGTAGTGGCGCTGGCCGACGTCGTCGGCTCGACCACGCAACTAATCGACGCGGCAGTGCGGCTCGACGCGAGCACGTTTATCGTCGCGACCGATCTGGGCATTCTGCACAAGATGCGGCTCGCCGCGCCGGGCAAGACGTTCATTGAAGCGCCCACCGCCGGCAACAGCGCGAGCTGCAAGAGCTGCGCGCATTGTCCGTGGATGGCGATGAACGGTCTCGACAACCTCGCGGACGTGCTCAAACGCGGTCATAACGAAATCTTCGTGGATGCCGCGATCGGCGCGCGGGCGCGCTTACCGATCGACCGGATGCTGGCGTTCGCCGCCGAGCACAAGAAACGCGTGCAAGCGAGCGGCGACCTGGCGCGCGACGTCGCGCTGTTCGCCAACGTCGGAGCCGCCTGATGACGTCGACGCTTTTCGACCAAATTCGCACGCAATACGGCGCGGCGCTCGACTTGGCGCTTGCGCGGAATGTGACCGATGCGCTGGCCGAGGACATCGGCGATGGCGATCGAACCGGACTGCTGGTGCCCGCGGACGCACACCGCACGGCGCGCATCACGGTGCGCGAGGACGCGGTGCTGTGCGGCACGCCGTGGTTCGACGAAGTCATGCGTCGCGTCGATCCGTCGATTGAGGTGGATTGGAAATATCGCGATGGCGATCGCATGTCGGCCGACACGCCCGTCGTGTTGCTGCACGGCCCGGCGCGCGCGCTTTTGAGCGCCGAGCGCAACGGCCTCAACTTCCTGCAGTTGCTGTCGGGCGTGGCGAGCGCGACGCGGCGCTATGTCGATGCAATCGAAGGCACGCGCGCGCGTATTCTCGACACCGGAAAACCTTGCCTGGCCTTCGCCTCGCGCAAAAATACGCGGTGCGCGTCGGCGGCGGCGCGAACCAGCGGCTCGCACTCTACGACGGCATCCTGATCAAGGAAAATCACATCGCCGCGGCGGGCGGCGTCGGCGCGGCAATGGACGCCGCGTTTGCGCTGAACGCCGGCGTGCCGATCCAGATTGAAGTCGAAACGCTCGAGCAACTGGAAACGGCGCTCGCGCATCGCGCCGAATCGGTTCTGCTCGACAATTTCACCTTCGACGCCATGCGCGACGCCGTGCGGCTAACGGCCGGCCGCGCGGTGCTCGAAGTATCGGGTGGCGTCAATTTCGAAACGGTCCGGACGATTGCAGAAACGGGCGTCGATCGTATTTCGATCGGCGCGCTCACGAAAGACGTGCGCGCCACCGATTTTTCGATGCGGCTGATCTAGGCGAAAGCGCTCAGACCGTGCGCCGCCGGGCGACGCGCGGCGTGAGCACGGTCGGCAGTGCTTTCGGCAGCGTGTCCGGCCAGTCGCGGCTGAAATGCAGCCCGCGGCTTTCGCGCCGCGAACACGCGCTTTCCACGATCAACGAAGCGACATCGACGAGATTTCGCAGCTCCAGCAGATCCCGGCTCACTTTGAAATTCGCGTAATACTCATGGATTTCGTCGCGCAGCAGCGCGAGCCGGTGTTGCGCGCGCGCGAGGCGCTTGTCCGTGCGCACGATGCCGACGTAATTCCACATGAGCCGCCGCAACTCGTCCCAGTTATGCGCGACGACTACTTCCTCGTCGGGATCGGAGACGCGGCTTTCGTCCCAGTCCGGCAGCGGCGCGTGACCGGCGGTGGAAAATCCGGCCGCTTCGATCGCTTGCGCGGCCGCGCGGCCGATCACCAGACATTCCAGCAGCGAATTGCTCGCGAGCCGGTTCGCGCCGTGCAGACCGGTGCACGAGGTTTCGCCGACCGCGTAGAGCCCTTCGCGATCGGTGCGCCCGGCGAGATCCGTCACCACGCCACCGCAGGTGTAGTGCGCGGCGGGCACGACAGGAATGGGCTGCGTGGCGATGTCGATGCCGAATTCGCGGCAGCGCGCCAGAATCGTCGGGAAGTGTTCTTGCAGGAACGCTTCGGGCTGATGGGTAATATCGAGATAGACGCAGTCGATCCCGCGTTTTTTCATCTCGAAGTCGATCGCGCGCGCCACGATATCGCGTGGCGCGAGTTCGGCGCGTTCATCGTGCGCGGGCATGAAGCGCGTGCCGTCGGGCAGACGCAGAATGCCGCCTTCGCCGCGCACGGCTTCGGAGATCAGAAACGACTTCGCGTACGGATGGAAGAGGCAGGTCGGGTGGAACTGGATGAATTCCATGTTCGACACGCGGCAGCCGGCGCGCCAGGCCATCGCGATGCCGTCGCCCGTCGCCGTATCGGGATTCGTCGTGTACAAATAGACCTTCCCTGCGCCGCCGGTCGCGAGCACGGTGTGCGGCGCTTCGATCGTGACCGTCCGGCCGTTTTGCAGGTCGAGCGCGTAGAGTCCGTGGCAGCGGTGTCCGGGCAAGCCGAGACGGTCGGAGGTGATGAGATCAATCGCGTAGTGATCTTCGAGAACGGTAATGTTCGGATGATTGCGCACGCGCTCGTTGAGCGTGCTGACGACGGCGTGGCCGGTGGCATCGGCAGCGTGGATGATGCGCCGGTGGCTATGGCCGCCTTCGCGCGTCAGATGAAAGCCGAGTTCTGCCGAGAGATCGCGCGTGAAGGGCACGCCTTCTTTAATCAGCCATTCGATCGCCGCCCGCCCGTTCTCGACGATAAAGCGTGTGGCCGCTTCGTCGCACAGGCCGCCGCCGGCGATCAGTGTGTCGTCGACATGGTTCTGGATGCTGTCGGTCGAGTCGAGCACCGCCGCGATGCCGCCTTGCGCCCAGTCGCTCGCGCCGTCGCTCACCGTGCGTTTCGCCACGATCGCGACGCGCCGCGTTTCGGCCAGATTCAGCGCGACACTCAAGCCTGCCAGACCGCTCCCAATGATTGCCACATCGAAATTCATCCTGCCGCATCTCCGTCCAGTTTCTTGTATGTGCCGCGCGAGCGACGCTAGCCGGCAAGCATACCGTGCGAGGCGACCCGCGGACAGTTCGGGCGATACGGAAGAAGGGAAATGAGAGGCGCTGGAGTGGAGCTAAGGAGAGCGGGGCGGGGTGGAGAAAAGGCGGCGCAAAACAAAAAGCCTCGCGAATGCGAGGCTTTTTGGTATTCAGCAAGAGAAACCCGATTTATTTGATCTTGGTTTCTTTGTAGTCAACGTGCTTGCGGACGACGGGATCGAACTTCTTGATCAGCATCTTTTCCGGCATGTTGCGTTTGTTCTTCGTCGTCGTGTAGAAGTGACCCGTACCTGCGGTCGATTCCAACTTGATCTTGTCGCGTGCGCCCTTGGCCATTTCCGTACTCCTTAGACTTCGCCGCGTGCGCGCAGGTCTGCGAGCACGGAGTCAATGCCGTTCTTGTCGATCAGGCGCAGGCCTGCGTTCGAAAGGCGCAGACGGACCCAACGGTTTTCGCTTTCAACAAAGAAACGACGGTTCTGCAGGTTCGGCAGAAAACGACGCTTGGTACGGTTGTTCGCGTGGGAAACGTTGTTGCCGCTCATCGGCGCTTTCCCAGTTACTTGGCATACGCGTGCCATGAGAGCACTCCTAATACGCTTAAATTCTGAGTTCGAACGCCTTTGACACCTTCGGGTTTTGCACCCTCTGGGTTGATCTCTTCAGGTGAAACTAGCAGAGACCGCGTACGCTCGGAACAGGTTGGTTGAAAGAAGCAAACCGCGATTCTAGCAGCAAAAAGTCTGCAATATCAAGCCCTTTTTGGTCTTGTTCTTGAGCCGCGGACCTTTGCCGAGGGCGGAATTACCCATGTTTGGGAGGCTTTGGCGTGCTACTTATGAGCGCCGTGCCCGAGGCGCAGATGTCACAGCAAACCTTTGCGAGCGAAGGAGCATACCTCATTCGACGTGATCACGAGGTGATCGAGTAGTTGCACGTCGATCAACGCGAGCGCGTCCTTCAACGTGCGCGTGAGTCTGCGGTCGCTCGGGCTCGGCGTGACCGCGCCCGACGGATGATTGTGCGCGACGATCAACCCCGCCGCGTTCAGCGCCATCGCGCGCCGGACGATTTCCCGCGGATAAACCGCGACGCGCGTGATCGAACCGTGCGCTGATTCCTCTGTGGAGATCAACCGGTTGCTTGCGTCGAGGTAGAGGCACATGAAAACCTCGTTGGGCCGCGTACCGATCAGGAGCCGCAGATAATCCTCGACGGCATCGGGCGAGTCGAGCAACGCGCGAGACCGGGCTTTCTCGGCGAGCGCGCGCCGGCACAGTTCCGACACCGCCAGCAATTGCGCCGCCCGCGCCGGGCCGATCCCGCGCAACGCCCGCAGTTCGGACGCCGAGGCATCGAGCACGCCCCGCAATGTGCCGAAGTGCCGCAGAAGGTCGCGCGCGAGATCGACGGCTGTCGCGCCGGGCACGCCCGCGTGGAGGAAGAGCGCGAATAGTTCGGCGTCGGAAAGCGACGCCGCGCCCGTTTCCAGCAAACGCTCGCGAGGCCGCTCGCGCGCGAGCCATTCGCTGATCGGCATGACCGCGCCGGGCGTCGGACCGGGCAGGACGAGTTGCAGGTTGGCGTTCATTGACAGTTCCTTGGGCGCCGCCCGCGCGACGCCTTCTATATAGTACGAATTGCTGTTGCGCCGCTCGCGGCGGTGTGACTGGCCTCAGTGAATGTCATCAACTGTGGCTTACAATGGCGGTTTGGCGCGCGGCGCCCTCGATGCAGACGTCTAGTTTCAACATGCATCGGCTTTCGAATGAACGGTCAGATTCCATACTCATGAGCATCATTGATATTTCCGAGATCAAACCCGGCTCGCATGTCACGCTTCATTACCGGCTGGCGCTCGCCGGCGGCGCCGACATCGTCAACACCTTCACCGACAAACCCGCCACGCTGCTGCTCGGCGCGGGTCAACTCGCGCCTCCGCTGGAAGACATTCTGCTGGGATTGAAGGTCGGCCACCATTCGACCTTTCAGCTAACGCCGGAGCAGGCGTTCGGTCCGCGTAACCCGGACATGATCCAGCGCGTGTCGCTCGCGACGCTGCGTGAAAACAGCATGATCGGCGAGAATTTTTCCCCGGGCGATCTCGTGGAATTCAATGCGCCCGGCGGCGGTCGCTACGCTGGCGTGCTGAAGGAAGTCGGCGAAACGTCGGCGCTGTTCGATTTCAACCACCCGCTTGCAGGGCAGCCGCTCGCATTCGAAGTGAAAATCATCGGAATTCTGTAGCCATGAGCACCCCAGACACCCTCACCGACGTCGAAATCCTGCTCGCGCAGCCTCGCGGCTTCTGCGCGGGCGTCGATCGGGCGATCGAGATCGTCGAGCGCGCGATCAAACTGTTCGGCGCGCCTATCTACGTGCGCCACGAAATCGTCCATAACGCCTATGTCGTCGAGGATCTGCGCATGAAAGGCGCGATTTTCGTCGAAGATCTGGCGGATGTGCCGGAAGGCAGCACGCTGATTTTCAGTGCCCACGGTGTGTCAAAGGCCGTGCGCAACGAAGCCGGCACGCGCGGCCTGCGCGTGTTCGACGCGACCTGTCCGCTTGTCACCAAAGTGCACATGGAAGTCGCGAAGATGCGCCAGGAAGGCTTCGATATCGTGATGATCGGCCACAAGGGACATCCTGAAGTGGAAGGCACGATGGGGCAGACCGGCGAAGGCATGCATCTCGTGGAAGACATCGCGGACGTGCAGGCGCTCGCGCTGCCGGATCCGGCGCGCATCGCTTACGTCACGCAGACCACGCTTTCGGTGGACGACGCCTCGGCGATCATCGACGCGCTGAAGACGAAATACCCGGCAGTCAAGGAGCCGAAGAAGCAGGACATCTGCTACGCGACGCAAAACCGGCAGGACGCGGTCAAGTTCCTCGCGCCGCAATGCGACGTGGTGATCGTGGTGGGCAGCCCGAACAGTTCGAATTCGAGCCGTCTGCGCGAAGTGGCCGAGAAGCGCGGCATCCCCGCCTATATGGTGGATTCGCCCACTCAAATCGATCCGAAATGGGTCGAGGGCAAGAAGCGGATCGGCGTGACTGCCGGTGCGTCCGCGCCGGAAGTGCTCGCGCAAGCGGTGATCGCGCGGCTGCGCGAACTGGGCGTGCGCAACGTGCGCCCGCTTGAGGGAATCGAAGAGACGATTTCGTTTCCGCTGCCACGCGGTCTCACGCTGCCGGAATAATTTAGAACCCGGCATCGAAAAAAAGCGTCCCACTGGGACGCTTTTTTTATGCGTCACCGGGTTTCAGGCGCGCTCTTTTCAATGCGGGGCGCACATTCATGGTGCATTGTCGATATTGCGCAAGCGGTCAGGTTTCTACGGGTAATCCCTTGTGCTGCTACGCGATACAGAATCCTTACAATTCGCTTGATCGATACGATTGCGGTTATGGTGCAACTGCTGCACAACTTCGGATCGCAACCCGGTTGCGCCATTGTGCGAAAAAAGCCGCTTAAAGTGGGTTGCAATGCTGGAAAACCCCTGTCGCACAACAATATTGCCCATCCCATAAATAGAGTTACAATGCGCGCGTTCTAAGCCGGAAGGGGCTTGAAACATTGGTTTTTAAGCCGCGGGAGACCTACTTAATGCGAGTCAAGTTTGCTTGTGCCGTGACCCTCGCGGCTGCGGTTGCAATGATGGCCGCATGCAGCAAGAAGAGCGACGGCGAGGCGGGCGGGGCAGCAAGTTCGGCGAGCGCGGCGACTGTGGCGAGTGCAGCGGCAAATCCGGCAGCGCCGGCCCCGGCAAGCGATGCGATCGTGGTGAAGATCGGGCACGCGGCGCCGCTTACCGGCACGCTCGCGCATCTCGGGCAGGATAACGAGAACGGCGCGCGGCTCGCGATCGAGGAAATCAGCGCACAGGGTCTGACTATCGACGGCCACGCGATCCACCTCGAACTCGACTCGCAGGACGACGGCGCGGACGCGAAAACAGGAAGCGAAGCGGCGCAGCGACTGGTGGACGATCACGTGGTGGCGGTCATCGGTCATCTGAATTCCGGTGTGTCGATTCCGGCGGCGAAGATCTACAGCGACGCGAACGTGGCGCAGATCTCGCCCTCGACCACCAACCCGCAGTTCACGCAGCAAGGTTTCAAGACGACGTTCCGCGTCGTCGCAACGGATGCACAGCAAGGCCCCGTCCTCGCGGACTACGCGAAGAACACGCTCCACGCGCACAAGTTCGTGGTCGTGGACGACGCGAGCGCATATGGCCGGGGCCTTGCGGACGAATTCACAAAATCAGTACAAGCAGGCGGCGGCACGATCGCCGCCCGCGAGGCGACCAGCGAGAAGGTCCGGAACTACAAGGCCATTCTCACCAAGATCAAACGCATCCAGCCGGACGTCGTGATGTACGGCGGCATGGACGCGACGGGCGGCCCGTTCTTCAAGGAAGCGGCGGCACTCGGCATCAAAGCAAGATACCTGGCCGGTGACGGGGTGTGTACCGGCCAGGTGGTGGAGCTCGCGGGCGACGCGGTGCGAAACCTCGTCTGTTCGGAAGTCGGAACAGGACTTTCGAAACTGGACAACGGAGCGGATTTCGAACGCAAGTACGAAGCCCGCTTCCACACGCCGGTGCAGAGTTACGCGCCGTTCACGTATGACGCTGTGTACGTGATCGTCGACGCAATGAAGCGCGCCAATTCCATCGAAGCGCCCAAGGTGCTCGCAGCGATCGCGTCGACCGATTACAACGGTCTGACGGGACACATCGCATTCGACGACAAGGGCGATTTGAAGGGCGGCGCAATCACGCTGTACGACTTCAAGGACAAGAAGAAGAATGTCCTCGACGTCGTAAGGCCGTGAGAGCGCATGGCGCGGTGCCCACGTTTTTGATGGTGCCGAACATCGAAAGGCGCCGTTTCCGTATCCGTTCCAGTCAGGTTCCGCCGCTTTACCCGGCAGCGGAAACAGATCGGGGCGATTGACCCTTACCGGTTTTTTTCTCAAGTACGCGCAATGCTTTCTCTTTTTTCGCTTCCCATCGGTTTATCGGCCGGTGATAAAGCGAACATCGGGTCGCACGGCTAAGGAGCTATTAATGGATATCTTCATCCAGCAGATCATCAACGGTCTGGTGCTTGGCAGCGTCTACGCCATCATCGCGTTGGGCTACACGATGGTGTACGGCATTCTGGGCATCATCAACTTCGCCCACGGCGACGTGCTGATGGTCGGGGCAATGGTCGCGTTGTCGGCGATCGGCGTGATGCAAAACCACTTCCCCGGCTTGCCGATGTCGCTGATGCTCGTGATTGCGCTGCTGGTCGCGGCCGTCGTCTGCGCGGTGGTCGGCTATACGATCGAGCGCGTCGCCTACCGGCCGCTGCGTAAGGCACCGCGTCTCGCGCCGCTGATCACCGCGATCGGCGTGTCGATTCTTCTTCAGACGCTCGCCATGATGATCTGGGGCCGCAATCCGCTGCCGTTCCCGCAACTGCTGCCGACCGATCCGATCAACGTGATCACCGCGACGGAAACCCGTCCGGGCGCGGTCATCTCGATGACTGAAATCGTGATCATCGTGGTGGCGTTCCTCGTGATGGCGGGACTGCTCCTCCTCGTGCACAAGACCCGGCTCGGCCGCGCGATGCGTGCGATCGCCGAGAACCCCGGCGTCGCGAGCCTGATGGGCGTGAACCCGAACTTCGTGATCTCGGCCACCTTCATGATCGGCTCGGCGCTGGCGGCGCTGGCGGGCGTGATGATTGCCTCCGAATATGGCAACGCGCACTTCTACATGGGCTTCATTCCTGGCCTGAAGGCGTTCACGGCGGCGGTGCTCGGCGGGATCGGCAATCTGGGCGGCGCGATGGTCGGCGGCGTGCTGCTCGGCCTGATCGAACAGCTCGGCGCGGGTTACATCGGCAACCTGACCGGCGGGGTTTTCGGCAGTAACTATCAGGACGTGTTCGCGTTCGTGGTGCTGATCATCGTTCTCGTGTTCCGTCCGTCCGGCCTGCTCGGCGAACGTGTGGCAGATCGCGCATAAGGGAGAAAACATGACTTCGATTCAACCGATTGAGCCGTCCACGACGCTCATCCCCGAGAAAAAAGGCGCGAAGAGCTACGCGATTACCATTCTGGTCGCCGCACTCGTGATCTTGGCGCCGATGGTGATCGGCGCGGCCGGCGGCAATTACTGGGTGCGCGTGCTCGACTTCGCGATGCTCTACGTGATGCTGGCGCTCGGCCTCAACGTGGTGGTCGGCTTTGCCGGCCTGCTGGATTTGGGCTACATCGCGTTCTACGCGGTCGGCGCTTATGTCGCGGCGTTGCTGTCGTCGCCGCAATTGACCACGCAATTCGAATGGATCGCGCATCTGTTCCCGGGCGGCCTGCACGTGCCGTTCCTCCTGATCGTGCCGTGCGCGATGGCGCTCGCCGCCACCTTCGGCGTGCTGCTCGGCGCACCGACGCTGCGTCTGCGCGGCGATTACCTAGCCATCGTGACGCTGGGCTTCGGGGAAATCGTCCGTATTTTCATGAACAACCTGGACCGTCCGATCAACATCACGAACGGGCCGAAGGGCATCACGGGCGTCGATCCGGTGACGATCGCGGGCTTCAATCTGTCGCAGACGCACGAGTTCTTCGGAATGAAGTTCCCGTCCGTGTACATGTATTACTACCTGTTCGTGCTGTGCTCGCTGTTCGTGATCTTCGTGTGCGTGCGCCTGCAGCATTCGCGTATCGGCCGTGCTTGGGCCGCGATCCGCGAAGACGAGATCGCCGCGAAGGCGATGGGCATCAACACGCGTAACGTGAAGCTGCTGGCCTTCGCGATGGGCGCTTCGTTCGGCGGCTTGTCGGGCGCGATGTTCGGCGCGTTCCAGGGCTTCGTGTCGCCGGAATCGTTCACTTTCTGGGAATCGATCGTCGTGCTGGCCTGCGTGGTGCTCGGCGGCATGGGCCACATTCCGGGCGTGATTCTCGGCGCGGTGCTGCTCGCCGTGTTCCCCGAATTCCTGCGCTCGACCATGGGTCCGCTGCAGAACGCGATTTTCGGCCATCAGATCGTCGATACCGAAGTCATCCGCCAGTTGCTGTACGGCCTCGCGATGGTGCTGATCATGTTGTATCGCTCGGAAGGCCTGTGGCCTGCCGCGAAACACGAGGACAAGATCGCGAAGATTGCGAAGCGCAACAACAAGAAGCCGGTGCGTGCCTGATCGCCTGGATTTAAGCGGAGAAAATTTCAATGAGCGATAACACAAGCACCAAGCGCACGCGGTTGTCCGTGCAGGGCGTGAACAAGCGCTTTGGCGGTCTGCAGGCGCTGTCGGATGTGCGGCTTGAGATCAAGGAAGGCGAGATTTACGGGCTGATCGGCCCGAACGGCGCCGGCAAGACCACGTTCTTCAACGTGATCACCGGTCTCTACACGCCGGATTCCGGCGAGTTCAAGCTCGACGGCACGCCCTACACGCCGACGGCCGTGTATCAGGTCGCGCAGGCGGGCATCGCGCGTACGTTCCAGAACATTCGCCTGTTCGGCGGCATGACCGCGCTCGAAAACGTGATGGTCGGGCGTCATGTGCGCACGAAGCACGGCCTGATCGGCGCGGTGTTGCAGACGCCCTCCGAGCGCCGCGAAGAGCGCGAAATCAAGGAACGCGCGCTGGAACTGCTCGAATACGTGGGCGTGCTGCAATACGCCGATTACACGTCGCGCAACCTGTCGTATGGTCACCAGCGCCGTCTGGAAATCGCGCGCGCACTGGCAACCGATCCGAAACTGCTCGCACTCGACGAACCCGCTGCCGGCATGAACGCCACGGAAAAGGTCGAACTCACGCGCCTGCTCGACAAGATCCGCTCGGATGGCAAGACCATTCTGCTGATCGAGCACGACGTGAAGCTCGTGATGGGATTGTGCAACCGCATGACGGTGCTCGATTACGGCAAGGTGATCGCCGAGGGTCTGCCGCAAGACGTGCAGAAGGACCCGAAGGTGATCGAGGCTTATCTCGGGGCAGGGGTCCACTGATGTCTACCACTCAAGCAATGTTGAAAGTCAAAGGTCTTCAGGTCAATTACGGCGGCATTCAGGCAGTCAAGGGCGTGGATCTGGAAGTCGCGCAGGGCGAACTGGTCACGCTGATCGGCGCGAACGGCGCGGGCAAGACCACGACGATGAAGGCGATCACCGGTCTCAAGCCGTACGGCTCGGGCGATATCGAGTACATGGGCCAGTCGATCAAGGGTGTGCCCACGCACGAGTTGCTCAAGCGCGGCCTCGCGATGGTGCCGGAAGGCCGTGGCATTTTCGCGCGCATGTCGATTCTCGAAAACATGCAGATGGGCGCGTATCTGCGGAACGACACCGCCGAGATTCAGAAAGACACCGAGCGCATGTTCGGCTTCTTTCCGCGTCTGAAAGAGCGCGCGTCGCAATACGCGGGCACGCTGTCGGGCGGCGAGCAGCAGATGCTGGCGATGGCGCGCGCGCTGTTGTCGCGTCCGAAGTTGCTGCTGCTGGACGAACCGTCGATGGGTCTCTCGCCGATCATGGTCGAGAAGATTTTTGAGGTGGTGCGCGAGATTTCGCACGAAGGGTTGACCGTGCTGCTGGTCGAGCAGAACGCGCGGCTTGCGCTGCAGGCGGCGAATCGCGGCTACGTGATGGACTCCGGTCTCGTTACGATGTCGGGCGACGCCAAGACCATGCTAGACGATCCGAAAGTTCGCGCGGCATATCTGGGCGAATAAGTGTCTCGGCTTATATGAAAACCGCATGCTTCCAAAAGAAGCATGCGGTTTTTTTTATGCCGCTGGACCGAGCCGTTTGCCGAGGCTCACGACTTCATCGACGAAATAGCCGAGCTTTTCGTAGTACGTCCGCAGATACGCCTTCGCCTCCAGCACCTGCAGATTCACCTTTGGGCAGCCGAGCTTCGCGAGCGCGGCTTCCGCGTGCGCGACCAGCGCGTGACCGTAGCGATGGCCGCGCGCGTCGGGGTCGACGGCAAGCGAATACAGCCAGCCGCGATGACCGTCGTAGCCCGCCATGATCGTGCCGATCACGCGCGCGTCCAGCGTCGCCACGAAGAACAATTCCGGCTGCGTCGCGAGCTTGTTGGCAACCGACACGCGCGGATCGCGCTGCGGCTTCGCGGGATCCGCGTATTCCGGAAACGCGCGATGCCAGAGCGCGATCACGGCGTCCGTATCGCTTTTCGCATTGAATACGCGGATCGCAATCACATCGAATCCAGCACGGTGCGCAGCATCGCCATCATCTGGTCGATCTCGTCCTTCGTCACGTTCAGCGCGGGCATGAAGCGCAGCAGATTCGGACGCGCGGCGTTCAGCAGCAAGCCGTCGGGCTGCATCAGGCGCGCCTTTTCGACGATCTGCGGACCGTTGTCGTTATTGAGCAGCAGCGCGCGCAGCAGGCCTTCGCCGCGCTCGCCGTTGTAGCCGCGTTCGTCGGAGAGCTTGAGCAGTTCGGTCTTCAGATACTCGCCGCGCTCGCGCACGCCTTCGAGGAATCCCGGCGCGGTCAGTTGCGAAATCACCGAATAACCGACCGCCGTGGTGAGCGGATTGCCGTTGTATGTGCCGCCCTGATCACCGGGTTCGAAGCACGCGACATCCGCCTTCGACAGCAGCGCCGCGAGCGGCACGCCGCCGCCGATGCCCTTGCCGAGCGTCATGATGTCCGGCTCCACGCCCGACAGTTCATACGCGAACAAGGTGCCCGCACGGCCGCAGCCGCTTTGCACTTCATCGACCATCAGCAGCAGGTTGTGTTTCTTCGTCAGCGCGCGCAGTTCCTGCATGAATTCGCGCGTGGCGGGAATCACGCCGCCTTCGCCCTGAATGGGTTCGAGCATCACGCCGACGGTTTTATCGGTGATCAGCTTTTCCACCGACGCGATATCGTTCAATTCCGCCTTCGGGAAACCCGGCACCTGCGGCGCGTAGATCGTGTCCCAGCCGGGCTTCCCGCTCGCGGACATCGTGGCGAGCGTGCGGCCGTGGAAGCTGTGGTCGAACGTGATGATCTCGTAGGCGCCGCCCTTGAACTTCTTGCCCCATTTGCGCGCGAGTTTGATCGCGCCTTCGTTCGCTTCCGCGCCGCTGTTGGCGAAAAACACCTTGTCGAAGCAGCTGTTGGCGGTCAAGAGGCCGGCCAGTTGCGCCATCGGCGCGTTGTAGAACGCGGGCGACGGGTTGATGAGCGTGCGCGCCTGCTTGTCCATCGCCTCGATCATGCCGTCGTTGCAGTGGCCGAGCGAATTTACGGCCCAGCCCTGGATGAAATCGAGGTATCGCTTGCCGGTGTTGTCGTAGAGCCACGAGCCCTTGCCGTGCGTAAAGACGATTTCAGGACGGTTCGTGATGAACATCAGCGATTCGACAGGGTACTCATTGAAATTCATGACAGCAGGCTCCACGAGAGCGACAACAGGGGTTGAAGAAAACGGCGTCGAAAAATAAAAAAGCCACGGTATCCCGTGGCTTCATTTCTTGCGTTTGGAGCTTGATTTCAAGCTTCAGACGCGAATCCGTGACGAGCCAGCGGCGTCCCTAGGGAAGCGGCGAGCGGCGACGTCGAAGATGGGTCTGGATGCGGATCATTCGCGAAGAATACGATATGAAGTTCCTGCGTGTAAACCGCGGCGGCCGGATTTTTTCCGTCCGCCGCGCGAAAAACCTACACCGGGTTCGCGAGATCGGCTGCGCTGGTGAACGAATCCGCGTAGAACTCGTCCTCCGGCAGGCGATGATGATTCGTGAAATCGCGCTGCGCCGATTCGACCATCACCGGTGCGCCGCACGCGTACACCTGATGAGCGCTCAAGTCTGGCAGATCCTCGATGACAGCCCGATGAACGAAGCCCGTGCGGCCCGTCCACGCGTCGTCGGCGTCGGGTTCGGACAGCACCGGCACGAACTTGAAATTCGGCACGTCGCGCGCCCATTGCTCGGCGAGTTCCATCATGTACAGATCCTGCTTGCGGCGGCCGCCCCAATAAAGCGTCATCGGACGGTTCAGATTCTTGAACACCGCGTGCTCGATGATCGCCTTGATCGGCGCGAAACCGGTGCCGGAAGCGAGCAGCACGATGGGTTTGTCGGAATCTTCACGCAGGAAGAACGTGCCGAGCGGGCCTTCGAAGCGCAGGATGTCGCGCTCTTTCATCGGGCCGAATACGTGGTCCGTAAATGTGCCGCCGGGCATGTGGCGGATATGCAGTTCGAGCGGACCTTCGTGATGCGGCGGGCTCGCCATCGAATAACTGCGGCGCTTGCCGTCCTTCAGAATGAATTCGATGTACTGCCCGGCGAGATATTGCAGCCGCTCGTTGGCGGGCAGTTGCAGTTTCAGTTCGACCACATCCGACGCGCAGCGCGTGAGCGCATTGACGCGGCAAGGCAGCTTTTTCACCTGCACATCGCCGACGCCCGCGACTTCGCGCACGTCGATTTCCAGATCCGTCTGCGCGGTCGCGCAGCAAAAGAGCGCCATGCCGCGGGTGCGTTCGTCATTCGACAGCGCCGACGACGAATGCGGCGCCTGTTCCACTTCGCCCGCGAGCACGGTGCCCTTGCACGAACCGCAGGCGCCGTTCTTGCAGCCGTAAGGCAGGCCGATTCCCTGGCGCAGCGCCGCGATCAGCACGGGTTCGTCGGGTTCTACTTGAAACTGCCGGCCGCTTTGCCGGAGCGTTACGTTAAATGCCATAGATCTGGATCGGTAGGATTTCTCAGTCGGAATTCTGGGTCGAATTTCTGGGTCGAATTTCTGTTATGCAGGCCACAGCTACAATGAACGCATGATTGCCACTCGAACTTTACGCCGCGCGCGCGTGCTGATTGTCGGCTGCGGCGACGTCGGCATCCGCGCCGTGCCGCTCATCAAATCCCGCGCCGCCGCGCCGCGCGTGTTCGCGTTGACGAGCCAGCGCGAACGCATCGGCGAATTGCGCGCGGCAGGGACGACGCCGATCTTCGGCGACCTCGACGTTCGCGCGAGCCTGCGGCGTCTGGCCGGTCTTGCGCCGAGCGTGCTGCATCTCGCACCGCCGCAAAAAACCGGCGACGACGACCGACGCACCCGCGCGCTGATCGCCGTTTTAAGCGCGCCGGCGCGTAGTTTGGCGCGTACTTCGGCGCGTGCGGCAGCCTCGGCAAGCGCCCCGCACCGCAAGTGGCGCGCGTGGTTTCGCGCGACGTCGAAAGGTGCTGGAAAGCGCGCAAAAACAGGTTCCATTGTACCCGACGCCTCTGGCCGGATACGCCGCGTGCGTCCCGCCACGCGGCTCGTCTACGCCAGCACATCCGGCGTGTACGGCGATTGCGGCGGCGCGTGGATCGACGAAACGCGGGCCGTGCGCCCCGAAAATCCGCGCGCCAAACGACGGGTATCGGCTGAATCGCAATTGCGCCGCGCGACGGCGCGCGGCTCGATCCGCGCGTCGATCGTGCGGATTCCCGGCATCTACGCCGCCAACCGGCTGCCGCTCGCGCGTCTGCAAAAGGGCACGCCGGCGCTGATCGAATCGGAAGACGTTTTCACGAACCACATTCACGCCGACGATCTCGCAGCAATCCTCGTGCGCGTGCTCGAACGCGGGCTGCCGCAACGCGCGATCCACGCATCCGACGACACCGACCTGCGCATGGGCGATTACTTCGACGTCGTCGCCGATGCGTACGGCCTGCCGCGCGCGCCGCGCGTCGGCCGCGAGGAAGCAGAGGCGCGGCTCGAACCGGTCATGCTGTCGTTCATGCGCGAATCGCGGCGGCTGGGCAACACGAGACTCAAGCGCGAATTGCGCTACGAACTTCGCTATCCGAGCGTCGAAACGTTCCTTGGCGGCGTGCGCGCCGGGCGCACGCCAGGCGTCTAGATCAGCGCGGGAATCGTTTCGAGCAAAGCGAAGCACAGCAGCGCGCCGATCAGCGCGCCGATCAGATTCGGCTCGTAACGGTGGCGCACGTGCATCGTGGCGAGCAGCACGCCGATCAGCAACGCGCTCAGCGCGATGAACCCGACGAATGCGGCGGTGGAGTGGGCGAGCATGGTCGCCTCCTGCTTATTTTGATAGTCGTAAGCAGAAGTATAGGGTCGCGTCAGACGAAAGGCATGTTGCGCCGCAACGCTTATCCCTCGGTGCTTTCACCGATTTTACGCGCGGCTTTTTGAAGGCATTGCGCCTCGATGAACGCGGCGATATCGGCGAGTACGGTCGATTTCCCGCGCAGCGGCGCGGCGAGCGCCGACACGATCCGGATGTGGCCGAAACCGTCGTAATGCCTGACTTCCACGCGGTCGCCTCGGCGTCGCAGCGCGGCGGCGAGCCGGTCGGTATTGCCCGGATCGACGGTCGAATCGGCGGTGCCGGCGGCGAGGAACATCGGCGGTTCGTCGCCGCTCACGAAGTTGATCGGCTGGCTCGCGGGGCGGGTTGCGGCGGGAAATACGTCGAGCAGCGTGCGGTCTCGGATCGGCAGGAAATCGTAGGGACCGGCGAGTCCGATCATGCCCCGCAGTTCCGCCTTCGACATCGATTCGGCCGCCAGATAGCGCGGATCGGTCGCGAGTAGCGCGGCCAGATGCGCGCCCGCCGAATGTCCCATCACGAAAAGCTGTCCGGGATCGCCGCCGTATTGGGCCGCGTGGTCGCGCGTCCAGCGCACGGCGGCGGCGGCGTCGTCGACGAAACCCGGAAACGCCGTTTGCGGATACGTGCGGTAATCCGGCAACACGGCGACGAAGCCGCGCGACGTGAGCGCCTCGGCGACGAACAGATAATTGGCGCGCTCGCCGTGCTGCCAGCTTCCGCCATAGAAAAACACGACGACCGGGCGCGGCGTTGTTTCCACCACGGCGGGCGCGTAGACATCGAGTTGCTGGCGCGGATCGCCGCCGTAGGCGAGATTCGCGGTGCGGCGATATCCGCTCGACGGGATTGTGGCGTTCAGCAGCCTGACCGGGCTGCACGCGGCGAGCGCGGCGGAGATCGTGGCGAGTCCGAGAAGGAAGGTGCGTCGGTGGGTTTTTGCGGGCATTCGGTGTGCACAGGCGTTCGATAAGACTATCTACGCTTCGCGCAGACTATCGGATGCGTTCTAGCTTCAGCCTTTCAAGGCGGTGAGATCGGCTTCGTCGAGCCAGCACCATGTGCCGGGCGCCAGCGTCGGCGGCAAACCGAACGCGCCGATCCGCTCGCGATGCAGCCCTTCCACGCGATTGCCCGCCGCCGCGACCATCCGCTTGACCTGATGATATTTGCCTTCGCGAACGGTGAGTTCCAGGAGCCGCTCGTCGCGCTGCACGGCGCTGGCCGCGGCGATCGGCTTTGTCTCGCCATGCAGCAACACGCCGTCGCGGAGCGCGGCGAGCTGTGTGTCGTCGATCGCATGGCGCGTCGTCACGAGATACACCTTCGGCACGTGACGCTTCGGCGACGTGTACGCGTGGACGAACGCGCCGTCGTCGGAGAGGAGCAGCAGGCCGGTCGTGTCCTGATCGAGCCGCCCGACGCACTGCACGCCGCGCTCGGCGAACTGCGGCGGAAGCAGCGCGAACACGCTTAGATGATGCTGCGGCTCGCGCGAGCACTCGTAGCCGGCGGGCTTGTTTAGCGCCAGATACGCCTTCTCCCGATACCGCCACGAAGCGCCATCGACCTCGAAGTCGAACGCCGCCGATACGTCGAAATCCGCGTCGGGATCGGCGCAGACCGCGCTCGCCACGCTGACGCGGCCTTGCGTGATCAGCGAGCGGCACTGACGCCGCGTGCCGAAGCCTTGGGAAAAGAGAATGCGTTCAAGGTCCATCGAGTGTTTTAGGTCGTGTCAGTGGATTCGAGTCAGGCGCGCATTCTAAGCGAGGTTACCCGATGAGGCCGTCCACGGGTCCGGTTCCGCTTGATCCGCCAGCACAATCCGCCATCGGCGCAGCGTCCGTGGGATTAAGAATTTTTTATTCGCTCTCTGAAAAGTCTTGGCTTATTCTTGGACCGAAACGCGCGATTCATGCACGCTTCTACGTCGAGCGGTCATCGCATGCAAGCTCGCGGTTCGTGGTTGTACATCTCGCGCAATTCGCTACGTGTCACGTAGTCCTTAAAGCTGTTCGCCACACTCTGTTTGTTTCACTGCCATCACCCGCTCGTTTTGCGTAAAGCACGCCGAGGCACGCCGAAGTGTGTCTCAAAGGCGCAGCAGCCGATGCGCCGAAAACATCGCCGAATCCACCGAACACCGTGGCGGCGCGCCGTGGCGGCGAGCCGTGACGGCGAGCGTAGACACTTGCTGTATTCACCTTGCGGAGAGCGATCATGGACGACCTCGCGAAGAGGGATGCTTGGAAAGCGACCCTGAAGATGCTGTGTTCGGTCTCGGCGCCGGCGACTTCGCGCCACGCGCGGCCGGCGATGTTGCGTCGAGAACGCGAAACGATTTCGACAGCCGACGCGACGGCGGAAACGGTGGCGGTTGCGCCGCCGACCGTGAAAATACTGGAGCGGCGCACGCCGACGTCGGTGTCGATAGGCTGGTGCGATTCCACGTCGTGCCGATACGGCGACCAGATCTGGACGATGGGCATCGCCCGGCGGCCGGCGGTGTGCGCGCTGAGCGGCGCGCAGATTATGCGCGGCGACGCGGTGTATCGGCCGCGGCAGACGCGCGGGAACGTTCCGGTCAACGCGGATCAGCTCATTTTGGCGTCGGCGATGCCTTGACGGCGCGATACTCCTGACCGCCACAAAACAAAAAACCCGCGAAGCCTGATGCTCTCGCGGGTTTGTCGTTTTACTTCAATCTTTGCTTCGCCATCACGAAACGCTGCTGGTGCCCGGGGCCGGAATCGAACCGGCACGCCTTGCGGCGGGGGATTTTGAGTCCCCTGCGTCTACCAATTTCACCACCCGGGCAGCGCGATCTTCGTTCTGAGTCAACCTGGAACCCGCGCGCTTAAGAACCAGCACCGGCCAGGAAGTCAGCGATTATGTCGGAAAACTTCCGCGTGGGCAAGCATAAGGCGTTCAGCGCTTACTCGCCCGCGCGGCGCTCGGCAGCAAGGTTCACTGGCTCAAATACGTGAACGTGCTGTTTTTGATCACGCCCATCACGCTCGCGCGCTGATCCAGCCCGACGTGATCGGTTGCGCTCGTGTTGACCACGCCGTTCGGAACCACCAGCTCGTGCGCGTGCTCAAGTTCCGAGCGCAGCGCAACACGAAACGCCTTCGTGCCCGGCTTTCCGGCCTTGAGCGCACGCGCGACGGCGTCTTCCAGCCGCGGATAAACCCCCGCCGCGTCGCCTGCGAACTGCGTGACCGAGCCTTGTCCGTACTTCGCCTCGTAAGTGCCGACGAACGCGAGCGCCGCCTTCTTCGAAGGGTGATCGGCGGGCAACGTGCGCGCGACGACCACCGGCTGCGTCGGAAACAGCGTGCCTTCCACGTCCTTCCCGCCCAGCTTGATGAATTCGGGCGTCGCGATGCCGTGCGTCTGGTAAATCGCGCCCTTGTAACCGCGCTCGACCAGGGTGCGCTGCGGCAGCACGGTCGGCGTGCCCGCGCCGGCGATCAACACGGCGTCCGGCTTGGCCGACATTAGCTTGAGGATCTGGCCGGTCACGCTGGCATCGGTGCGGTTGAAGCGCTCGCTCGCCACGACCTTGATATGCCGGAGATCGGCGAATTTCGAGAACTCGTTGAACCAGCTATCGCCGTAACTATCGGCGAAACCGATGAAACCGACCGTTTTCACGCCGTGATTCGCCATGTAGCGCGTCATCACGTCGGCCATGGCGCGGTCCGTCTGCGCCATCTTGAACGCCCACACTTTCTTGCCTTCCTGCGGCTCGACCACGAGCGCCGAGCCGATCAGCGTGATCATCGGCGTTTCGTATTCCGATACCGGATCCAGCGCCGCGAGCGCCGCCGGCGTGATGTTCGGGCCGACGATCACATCCACGTGATCTTCCGTGATCAGCTTGCGGATATTGCGCACGGCCGCGCCCGGGTCGGAGCCGTCGTCGAGAATCAGATATTCCGCGTTCTGCCCGGCGATGGTTTTCGGCCACATCAGCATGGCGTTCTTGCTCGTGATCCCGATCGCCGCCGCCGGCCCCGTGCTGGACAGATCCACGCCCACCTTGAGTTGCGCTTGAGCGAGCGCGCTGGCCGCGCTCAGTGTGCAGCCCAAACCGAAAGCCGCGATCCGGCGCATGAACTCTGACGACATCATTACTAGGGTCTCCGTGTGGAAGGTGGAAAACGGGTTATCGGTGGGATGCTGCCAAACGCCTCAAAGTTCGTAGCTTTCGTGCTCGCCGGAGAGCGCCTGTTCGATCAGCCTGCGGTTCATCGAAGGTGCGAGCAGTTCCACGAGCGTGTACACGTAGCTGCGCAGATACGCGCCCTGCTTGAGCGCGAGCCGCGTGACGTTGGTGCCGAACAGATGGCCGACTGGCATCGCGCGCAAATGCTTGTCGCGCTCGGGATTGAAGGCGATATCGGCCATGATGCCGACGCCGAGTCCCAGTTCCACATAGGTCTTGATGACATCCGCGTCGATCGCTTCGAGCACGATGTCCGGCGTCAGATTGCGCAGCCCAAACGCCTGGTTGATCTTCGAGCGGCCGGCGAACGCGTTGTCGTAGGTGATGAGCGGGTACTGGACGATATCGTCGAGCGTCAGCAGCTTGCGTTCGAGCAGCGGATGATCCGGCAGCATGACCGCCAGATGCTGCCACTGAAAGCAGGGCAGCGAGACCAGTTCCTTATAGTTGGCGATCGCTTCGGTCGCGATGGCGATATCGGCCTGATCGTGGATCACCATTTCCGCCACTTGCGTCGGACTGCCCTGAAGAATGGACAGATGCACCTTCGGAAAGCGCTTTTTAAACTCCGCGATGGCGTTCGGCAGCGAGTAGCGCGCCTGCGTGTGCGTCGCGGCGATCACGAGGTTGCCCTGATCCTGCGCCGCGTAATCTTTACCGACGCGTTTCAGGCTTTCGACTTCCTGCAGAATTTTTTCGACCGATGCGAGAATAATCCGCCCCGGTTCCGTCAGCGAGCGGACGCGTTTGCCGTGGCGCGTGAAAATTTCGACGCCAAGTTCATCCTCAAGCTCGATGATGGCTTTTGAAACGCCCGGCTGTGAGGTAAACAGGGCCTTTGCGGCTTCCGTGAGGTTGAAATTCTGCCGCACGGCTTCGCGCACGAAGCGGAACTGGTGCAGATTCATTTATAACCCATCCGCATATCAAAGTAATTTTTCAGTCGTTTGCAATATATAGGAAGTTTATTACGATCACTGCACTTTTTCCAATATCGATATCTGTATTTGTCATTAGCAAATAAGCGTTCCGTCTGAACGACGGCGCGTGCAATGACTCAATCTGTATCGAGACGCGGCGTGGCTAGGACGCTGGCGTGAGACAAGAAAACTTGGGGTCCCCGAATGTACCAATACGATCAGATCGACCAGACCATCGTCGACGAACGCGTCGCCCAATATGGCGACCAGGTCCGCCGCCGGCTGTCGGGCGAGTTGAGCGAAGAAGAGTTTCGTCCGCTGCGCCTGCAAAACGGCCTGTACATGCAGCGCCACGCGTACATGCACCGCATCGCGATTCCCTACGGCAACCTGCGTAGCGACCAGATGCGCATGCTCGCGACCATCGCGCGCGAGCACGATCGCGGCTACGGCCACTTTTCGACGCGCACGAACATCCAGTTCAACTGGATCGAACTGGAAGAAACGCCGGAAATCCTGCGCAAGCTGGCGTCCGTGCAGATGCACGGCATCCAGACGTCGGGCAATTGCATCCGCAACATCACCGCGGATCAATTCGCGGGCGTCGCGCCCGACGAACACGTCGATCCGCGTCCGTGGGCCGAAATCATGCGTCAGTGGTCCACGTTCCATCCGGAATTCGCGTGGCTGCCGCGCAAGTTCAAGATCGCGGTAAATGGCTCGACCGAAGATCGCGCAGCGGTGCAGGTACACGATCTCGGCGTCTATCTGAAGAAGAATGAGGCGGGGGAAATCGTCGCGAGCATTCTTGCGGGCGGCGGCCTCGGGCGCACGCCAATCGTCGGCGCGGTCATCAAGGAAGACTTGCCGTGGCAGCACCTGCTGACGTATTGCGAAGCCGTGCTGCGCGTCTATAACCGCTACGGCCGCCGCGACAACATGTACAAGGCGCGGATCAAGATTCTGGTCAAGGCGCTCAGTCCGGCCAAGTTCGCGCAGCAGGTGGAAGAGGAATGGCTGCATCTGAAGGACGGTCCTTCGACACTCACAGAGGAAGAAGTGGCGCGGGTCACGCAGTATTTCGCGCCGCCGGCGTATGAAAAGCTGCCGGATACCGACGCGTCCTACGAGCAGAATCTGATCGACAGCAAGCCGTTTGCGCGCTGGATCGAGCGTAACGTGCGGCCGCACAAGGTGGCGGGCTACGCGTCGGTCACGCTGTCGCTGAAGCCGACCGGCATCGCGCCGGGCGACGCGACCGACGCGCAGATGGACGCGGTCGCCGATCTCGCCGACGAATACTCGTTCGGTGAAATCCGCGTGTCGCACGAGCAGAACCTGATTCTCGCGAACGTGAAGAAGCGCGACCTGTTCGCGGTGTGGGAACGCGCGAAGGCGTTGGGTTTCGCGACGTCGAATATCGGTCTGCTCACCGACATCATCGCGTGCCCGGGCGGCGATTTCTGCTCGCTCGCGAACGCGAAGTCGATCCCGATCGCGCAGGCCATTCAGGAGCGTTTCAGCGACCTCGACTACGTGTACGACCTGGGCGATCTCACGCTGAACATCTCGGGCTGCATCAACGCGTGCGGTCATCACCACATCGGCAATATCGGCGTGCTCGGCGTCGATAAGGACGGCTCGGAGTGGTATCAGGTGACGCTCGGCGGCGAGCAAAGCTCGGGCGCGACCGGCGCGCATCTCGGCCGCGTGATCGGCCCGTCGTTCTCGGCGGAAGAAATGCCGGACGTGGTGTCGCAAGTGATCGACACGTTCGTCGAGAATCGCGCGGACGGCGAGCGCTTTATCGAAACGTACAACCGGATCGGCATGGCACCGTTCAAGGAACGTGTGTATGCATCGCGCCAGCCGGCGCATGCCTGAACGCTTCGGTCAGAAAAGGATTTCGCAGATGGCTTTGATTATCAAGAACCGCGCGGTCGTGTCCGATGACTGGTCGGTCGTGCGTGCCGCCGAAGACGGCGCGCTGCCCGCAGTCGATGCGCTGCCCGCGAAGGCGCTCGTGCCGTTTTCGTTCTGGAAGGAACACAAGGACGCGCTGCTTGCCGCGCGCTCGAAAGACACGCTCGGCGTGTGGCTCGCTCCCGACGACGAACCGTCGGAGATCGCGCCCGATTTCGACAAACTCGCGCTGATCGCGGTCGATTTCCCGGTATTTCGCGATGGCCGCGGCTTCAGCATCGGCCGCTTGCTGCGCGAGCGTTATCAGTGGACCGGCGAACTGCGCGCGATCGGCGATGTATTGCGCGACCAGTTGCTGTTCCACGCGCGTTGCGGCTTCGACGCGTTCGCCGTGCGCGAGGACAAGGACATCAACGACGCGCTGAATGCCTTCCACGAATTCACCGAGGTCTACCAGGGCGCAACCGACAACCTCGAACCGCTGTTTCGCCGTCGCCAGACGGCTGACGGAGCACATGCATGACACCCGAACTGCAAGCCAAGGTTGAACGGCTCGACGCGTTGCTCGATTCGATCGCGCGACGCCATGAGAAGGTCAAGCTAGCCAGCAGCCTTGCCGCCGAAGACATGCTGCTCACGCATGCCATTCTTTCGCGCGGCGTGGGGATCGGTATCTTCTCGCTGAATACGGGTCGGTTGCATGCGGAAACGCTCGGCATGATCGACCGTGTGAAAGAGCGTTATGGCTACGACATCGAGCAGTTTTATCCGCAGCCGGAAGCGGTCGAAGCGTATGTCCGCGATCACGGTCTCAACGCGTTCTACGAAAGCGTCGATCTGCGTAAAAGCTGCTGCGGCATTCGCAAGGTCGAGCCGCTCAATCGCGCGCTGTCGGATGTGTCCGCGTGGGTCACGGGGCAGCGGCGCGAGCAGTCGGTCACGCGCGTGGAACTGCATGAGGAAGAGCACGACGCGCCGCGCGATATCGCCAAGTTCAATCCGCTCGCGGACTGGACCGAGACGGACGTGTGGGATTACCTGAAAGCGTTCGACGTGCCGGTGAATCCGCTGCACGCGCGTGGTTATCCGAGCATCGGCTGCGAACCGTGCACGCGCGCGGTTCGTCCAGGCGAGGACAGCCGCGCGGGACGCTGGTGGTGGGAGTCGCGCGACACGAAGGAATGCGGGTTGCACGTCACCAACATCACGAATATCAAGGTAGTCGAGGAAGCACCCAGCTCGGCCATCTGAACGGTCACGGCGCGCGAAGATACGCCGGCCAAACAAACCCCGTCATTGAAACGCAGCGCTTTCGCCACAAGCTGAGAGCAATGCCAAGAAAAGGATCGACGAACATGAGCACCACGCTCGACTCAACCGTCACCGCCCCGATCGCCAATAACGCGACGCGGATGGATCACCTCGACTGGCTCGAAGCCGAGTCCATTCACATCCTGCGTGAACTCGTCGCCGAATGCAGCAAGCCGGCGCTGCTGTTCTCGGGCGGCAAGGATTCGGTCGTCGTGCTGCATCTGGCGCTGAAGGCGTTCGGTCTCGGCGCGGGTCGCAAGACACAGTTGCCGTTTCCGCTGGTTCACATCGACACCGGTCATAACTTCGACGAAGTGATCGATTTCCGCGACCGCCGCGCCGCTGAAATCGGCGCTGAACTGATCGTCGGACACGTCGAGGATTCGATCAAGAAAGGCACCGTGCGCCTGCGCCGCGAAACGGATTCGCGCAATGCCGCGCAAGCGGTCACGCTGCTCGAAACTATCGAGGAATACGGCTACACGGCGCTGATCGGCGGTGCGCGTCGCGATGAAGAAAAGGCGCGTGCGAAGGAACGTATCTTCTCGTTCCGCGACGAATTCGGCCAGTGGGATCCGAAGGCGCAGCGTCCGGAACTGTGGAGCATCTATAACGCGCGTCTGCACAATGGCGAGCATCTGCGCGTCTTCCCGATTTCGAACTGGACCGAACTGGATATCTGGCAATACATCGGCCGCGAGAAGCTCGAATTGCCGTCGATCTATTACGCGCACGAACGCGAGATCGTGCGCCGTAACGGCCTGCTCGTGCCGGTCACGCCGCTCACGCCGGTGAAGGAAGGCGAGACGGCGGAAATGGCGCAAGTGCGCTTCCGTACCGTGGGCGACATTAGCTGCACGTGCCCGGTATCGAGCGACGCGGACGACGTGGAGAAGATCATCGCCGAGACGGCGGTGACGGAAATCACCGAGCGCGGCGCGACGCGGATGGACGATCAAGCCTCCGAAGCCGCGATGGAACAGCGCAAGAAGCAAGGTTATTTCTAAGCACACGCCAACAGGATATTTGACATGAGCATTCACCAGCCTGAAGACCTCGGCGTGCTGCGTTTCATCACGGCGGGCAGCGTCGACGACGGTAAGAGCACGTTGATCGGCCGCCTGCTGTACGACAGCAAGGCCGTTTTGTCGGACCAGTTGTCGGCCATCTCGCGCGCGAAGAATAAGCGCACCGTGGGCGACGAAATCGATTTGTCGCTGCTCACTGACGGCCTCGAAGCCGAGCGCGAGCAGGGCATCACCATCGACGTCGCGTACCGCTATTTCGCGACCGCCAAGCGCAAGTTCATCATCGCCGATACGCCGGGCCACGAGCAGTACACGCGCAACATGGTGACCGGCGCGTCGACGGCGCACGCGGCCATCATTCTGGTGGACGCAACGCGCATCACGTTCAAGGACGGCGTCGCGCAACTGTTGCCGCAAACCGTGCGTCACAGCGCGATCGTCAAGTTGCTCGGCCTGCAGCACGTGATCGTCGCGATCAACAAGATGGATCTGATCGAGTTCAGCGAGGCGCGCTTCAACGAGATTCGCGATGCGTATGTCGAACTCGCGCGTCGGTTGAATATCGCCGATGTGCGCTTCGTGCCGGTGTCGGCGCTCAAGGGCGACAACATCGTGACGGCGAGCGAGCGCATGCCGTGGTACGCGGGCGAACCGCTGCTCGATCTGCTCGAAGCACTGCCCGTCACGCAGCCGACCGAGCAGGCGCTGCGTTTTCCGGTGCAGTGGGTCGCGCGCCAGGACGGCAGCCAGGCCGACGATTTCCGCGGCTACATGGGCCGCGTGGAAGCGGGCGAAGTGCGCGTGGGCGATCTGATTACCGTGCTGCCGGCGAATCGCGATGCCACGGTCGCAGAAATCATCGCGCCGGTGCCGGGCGGCGTCGCGCAGGTGGATCGCGCGTTCGCGGGTCAGACGGTGACGATTCGTCTCTCGGAAGACGTCGATGTATCGCGTGGCGACACGTTCGTGCCGCGCGACCAGAAGGTCGAGCCGGCGAAGAAGCTCGAAGCGGACCTGTGCTGGTTCGACGAGGAACCGCTCTCGACGCAGCGCAAGTATTTGCTCAAGCAGACCACGAACACGGTGTTTGCGCGGATCGGCGCGATCAAGCAAGTGCTCGACGTGCATACGCTATTGCATGCGGTGGACCGCAACGATCTGGCGATGAACGATATCGGCCGCGTGTCGCTGACGCTGCAAAAGCCGCTCGTCGCGGACGAATACGACACGCATCAGGGCACCGGCGCGTTCGTGCTGATCGACGAGGCGACGCATCACACGGTCGCGGCGGGCATGATCCGCGCGGTGTCGGCGTAAAGCGAGAGGGTGAACGTTATGGGCAAGGTGTATCTGATCGGCGCGGGACCGGGCGCGGCGGACCTCATCACGGTGCGCGGCGCGCGGCTTCTCGGCACGGCGGACGTGGTGCTGCACGATGCGCTCATCGAGCCGGCGATGCTCGACTACGCGCCCGACGCACGCAAGATCGCGGTCGGCAAGCGTTGCGGGCAGCGTTCGACGGCGCAGCATTTCATCAACAAGCAGATCGTCGATGCCGCGCGCGAACACGCGGTCGTCGTGCGTCTGAAGGGCGGCGATCCGATGCTGTTCGGCCGCGCCGATGAAGAAATGCGCGCGCTGGAAGCGGCGGGGATCGAGTACGAGGTGGTGCCGGGCATTACGGCGGCGCTTGCCAGCGCAGCCGCGCTCAAGCGCTCGCTGACCTTGCGCGGCGTCGCGCGCAGCGTCGCGCTCGCAACCCATAGCCGCGCGCCCGACAGCGACGAGATTCGCCAGCAGGCCAGCGCCGATTCGCTCGTCTTCTACATGGGCCGCGACAGCGCACCGGAGATCGCGCAACAGTTGATCGACGCGGGTCGTCCCGCTTCGACGCCGGTTGCGATCGTCGAGGCCTGCAGCACGCCGCGCGAACGCACGCTGACGCTCACGCTCGCCCGCATGGCGCGCGGCGAGGCGCAGGACTGGCTCGACGCATCGCAGCCGAGTTTGCTGATGATCGGCGAGGCGTTTGCGGAGCGCGTATCGACTGCAAAAGACGAAGCGATCCGGTATGGCCAGCATGCAGCCTGAATAAGCCGGCATACCGCGCAGGACCTGAGAGATCCGCAGAAAATGAAAAAAGCCCCGAATTCTCGGGGCTTTTTTCATTTTCCGCGCAGCTTCAAAGTTGCCGGAGGCAGTACGCGGCCACCGCATCAAGCACGCCTTCGTCTTCGCCGACCGCGGTCGCGCAATGAATGGCGAGCGCCGGATGGGACGCGCGGCAGGTGTCGAGCACCGCCGGTAAATCGCGTCGCACATGGCCGCCCTGGCCGAAGAAGACCGGCACGACGGTGACGGCATCGCAGCCGTCGGCGGCTTGCTGCGCGACGGCGGCGGGCAGGTCGGGCGTCATCAGTTCGAGGAAAGCGAGCGAAACCGGATCGCCACGCTCGGCGCGCAACTTCGCGGCGAGGCGCTCGAAAGGCTCGGCCCAGCGTGGATCGCGTGCGCCGTGACCGAACAGGATGATGCCGTGCTTGCTCATTGCTTTCTCCAAAGGCGCGGCTAATGCCGGTCCACCCACTTCAATCCGATCAGCCCGACGATCAGATACGCGAGCGCAGGTGCCGCCGCCGTGATTGGCGCGGGCCAGGTATTGAGCGTGCCGATGTGCGAAAAGAGCGTGTTGAACAGCTGGAAGCTCATGCCGATCATGATCCCGCCGAACACCTTCACGCCCACCACGCCGGCGCGCGTGTGCAGATACGCGAACGGCAGCGACAGCACGAGCATCACGAAAACCGCGAACGGGTACAGGATCTTGCGCCAGAACGCGATCTGGTAGCGCTGCGTATCCTGATGGTTCTCGGTCAGATGCTGGATGTACTTGAAAAGATTGAACATCGACATGCGGTCCGGCGACACCAGCAGCACCGACAAAATCTGCGGCGTCAGTTCGGAGCGCAGCGAGTATTCGGGCAGCGTCGTCTGGTTCGCGCGATACACGGGGTTGAGCGCGTCGCCGGGATTCACGGCTTGCGGCGCGGCATCGACGAGTTGCGTGTCGGTCACACCGGTCAGTTTCCAGTGGCCCGGCGGTTCGTACACGCCGCTCTTCGCGATCCGCACGTTGGAGAGCCGGAACTTCGAATCGAACTCGTAGATGCGCACATTGGCGATGGTTGTGTCCGGATTCAACTGTCCGACGTTCACGAAACGCGTAACCTGCTCGCCGTCCGTGCGCACATTCAGCGTGTCCTTCACCCAGACGCCGGATTCGAAGTTGCTCGACACCGCCGACCCCAACGCTTCGAGCCGCACGCGTTCGGACAATTGATCCGCATAAGGCCCGACCACTTCGCCGATCAGATACGTGACGATCACCATCGGCACGCCGATCTTGAGCAGCGAGCGCAACGCCTTGCCGGTCGACAGGCCGGACACGCGAAAGATGGTGAATTCGGACGCCGCCGCCATCTGCGCGAACACGTAGATCGCGCTGATGAGCGCCGCGACCGGAATGATTTCGTAGAAGCGCGAGGGCGTCTGCAGCGCGACGCGCAGCACCGCGAGGCCGAACTTGTAGTTGCCGTGCCCGACCGTGTTCAGCTCGTTGATCAGGTCGAAGAAGAAGAACAGGCCGGAAAACGCGAACAGGATGAAGATGAACGCGAGGTAGATCTGGCGCGCGAAATAACGTTCGTAAATACGCATGGCGTCAGGTTCCCTTCGACCGGGTGAACATCGAAAGCGTGAAGAGCGGTCGATTGCGCACGCGCAGCCAGAAGATGAACGCAACGAGCGCGCTCACGAGAATATGCAGTCCCACCAGGCCGACGCCGAACGACATCTTGCCCTGCTCGATCCACGACTGAACCACGTTCAGCAAGTTCGAATACGTGAGGTAGATCAAGACGGCCATCACGAGATTGATCGTGCGGCTGCGGCGCGGGTTCTGATACGACAGCGGAATGGCGAGCAGCATCAGGTTCACGGCGATCAGCGGCAAGCCGACGCGCCACGCAAATTCCGCGAGGTTGTCCTTGGTCGGATCGGCGAGCAGATCGGGCGTGTAGATGCCCGTCGTGGACGGCGTGTTGACCACTTGCTGGCTCTGAATCTTCACACCATAGCGCTCGAACTCCATGATGCGGAAATTCGGCTGGCCCGGTTCGCCGTCGTATCGGCGGCCGTTTTCCAGCACGATGAAGCGGTCGCCGCTCTTGTGCGTTTCGGTGTGGCCTGTCTTCGACACCACCACGTTCACCTTGCCGCCTTCCGTGCTCGTGACGAACACGTTCTCGACGTGACCCTGATCCGGCGACATCTTCTCGATGAAGAACACGCGGTGGCTTGCAGGCGATTCGCGGAACTGGCCCGGCGCGAGCAGCGACACTTCATCGCGCTGCTGAAAGCGCGCCTTGATGAGCTTGCTCTGCTGGTTCGACCACGGCCAGCCGACGAATGCGAAGAACATGATGAGGATGATGATCGGCGTGGAGAACACGGCGATCGGCTTGATGAGGCGCGTCTGGCTGACACCCGAGGCGAGCCACACGACCATTTCGGAGTCGCGATACCAGCGCGTGAGCACAAAGAGAATCGACACGAACAACGTCACGATCAGCATGACGGCGAGATAGCCGATCACGGTGAGCCCGATCAGCACGACCACGTCGCGCGGATCGACCTGGCCGGACGCCGCGAAGCCGACGATGCGGATCATCATCGTGGTGAGCATGATCGTGAGCAGCACCATGAATACGGCGCCGGCCGTATACGCGAGTTCGCGCTGTAGGGAGCGTTCGAAGATCATTGATTGATTTGGGTGGCCGGCGGCAAATCGCTTGACCCGGCGTTGATACGTTACGCCTCATAACAGACGCGAGCGGGTGGGCGTTTAACGTCCCGAGCGTTCCCGGTCGTTGCCGAATGTTCCCGATCGCCGCGCCTGTGACCGCCGCGGAAAAAATAGCGGATAATTGCGGCTTTCATCCTTCAGCCCAGATTTTATCCGAGGATAAGCGCGATGGACTTTAGCATAAAAGCCTGTGATTGGAGCAAAGGCGCAGCAAATGGTTTCCTGACAGGAAAGGCCGACGTGGTGGTGGTCGGCGTGTTCGAAGCGCAGACGCTGACAGGCGCCGCACGCGAGATGGATCTGGCGACCAAAGGGCTCGTCACACGCATCGTGAAAGCCGGCGACATGAACGGCAAGGCGGGCACGACGCTGTTCCTGCACGAGGTTTCGGGCATCGGTGCATCGCGTGTTTTGCTGGTCGGTCTCGGCAAGCAGGACGCGTTCAATCAGAAGGCTTACGGCGAAGCCGTGCGCGCGGCATGGCGCGCGCTCCTCGGCACGAAGATCGCGCAGGTCACGTTCACGCTCGCGCAATTGCCGGTTCCCGAGCGCACCGGCGATTGGGCGGTCCGCACCGCCATCCTCGCGCTGCGCGAGCTCACCTATCGCTTCACGCAGATGAAGAGCAAGCCGGACAACGGCGCGCGCGCATTGAAGAAGGTCGTGTTCAGCGTCGATACAGTGGACGAGAAGGCCGCGAAACTCGCGGCGAAACAAGCTGAGGCGCTGGCGAACGGCATGGACCTGACGCGCGATCTCGGCAACTTGCCGCCGAATGTCTGCACGCCCACGTATCTCGGCCATACCGCGAAGAAGCTCGGCAAGGAATGGAAGCTGAAGGTCGAAGTGCTCGGCCAGAAGCAGATCGAAGCGCTCAACATGGGTTCGTTCCTCGCGGTGGCGAAGGGTTCCATCGAGCCGCCGCAGTTCATCGTCATGCATTACCAGGGCGCGGGTGCCAAGAGCGCGCCGGTCGTGCTCGTCGGCAAGGGCATCACATTCGATTCGGGCGGCATCTCGATCAAGCCAGGCGAAGCGATGGACGAGATGAAGTACGACATGTGCGGCGCTGGCACGGTGTTCGGCACGCTGCGCGCGGTCGCCGAGATGGGCCTGAAACTGAACGTGATCGGTATCGTTCCGACTTGCGAGAACATGCCCGCGGGCAATGCGCTCAAGCCGGGCGACATCATCACGGCCATGTCGGGCACGACCATCGAAGTGCTCAATACCGACGCCGAAGGCCGTCTGATCCTGTGCGACGCGCTGACCTACGCGGAACGTTTCAAGCCCGCGGCGGTGGTCGATATCGCGACGCTCACCGGCGCGTGCATCGTCGCCCTCGGCTTTCACAACTCGGGTCTCTTCTCGAAGGACGACGCGCTCGCGGGCGAACTGCTCGACGCTTCGCGCGAGGCGTCGGACCCGGCGTGGCGCCTGCCGCTCGACGACGAGTATCAGGACCAGCTCAAGTCCAATTTCGCCGATGTCGCGAATATCGGCGGACGTCCGGCGGGCAGCGTGACGGCGGCGTGTTTCCTCGCGCGATTCGCGCAGAACTATCCGTGGGCGCATCTGGATATCGCGGGCACGGCGTGGAAGAGCGGTGCGGCGAAGGGTGCAACGGGACGTCCGGTGCCGTTGCTCGCGCAGTTCCTGATCGACCGCGCGGGCCAATGATCGTACGTAGCAGAGCAGCAGAGGCTAAGGCATGACGCGGATCGACTTCCATTCGAACGTCGGCGATTCGATCGCGTATGCCTGCCGCCTCGTGCGCAAGGCGTATTTGAGCGGCCAGCCGATCGTCGTGCTGGCCGAACCCGCGCGGCTCGCCGCCTTCGATACGCAGTTGTGGACCTTCTCGCCGCTCGATTTCGTGCCGCACTGCATGGCGTCGAGCGATCTGGCGAAGGACACGCCGGTCGTGCTCACCGCGAATCTAGACAACGCGCCGCACCATCACATCCTCGTGAATCTCGGCCTGACCGTGCCCGCGCAGTTCGCGCGTTTCGAGCGCCTGCTCGAAATCGTCGGCAATGACGAGCCGGAACTCGCGGCCGGGCGCGAGCGCTACCGCTTTTATCGCGACCGCGGCTACGCGCTCAACAATTACAAACAAGGCGACAAGCAAGGCGGCTGACCGTACAGAGCGCGTCGCGCGGCCCTTGGTAAGATCGGCCGCACACCATAACGAGACGGAGACCACCGTGTCCGATACGCCGCATTCCTTCGATACCTCGATACCCGTTCTCACCGATGTCGTCACGCCGGGCAAGCCCGCGCTGGCGCGCAGCATCGCGGAGGCCACGCAGGACTCGGTGCCGGTGCTGACCGACGTGATCGCGGAGGGCAAGGCGTTCGGCGCGTCGCCGGCGGGAACGAAGCACGAAGCCGATTTGATCGCCGAACGTCTGCGCGGTCGGTTTACGAGTTTCCTGACGGGCGACGGGCGCGAATTGATCGAAACGCGTTGCCGCGAAGCGCTTCAGGAACATTCGACCTGGCTTGTGCATCAAGTCACGCGTGAAGTCGCGCTCGCGCTCGAAACCGAGATGACCGAATGGGTGCGCGAAGCAGTGGAAGAGCAACTGGTGCGGCGCACGGCCGCCTGAGCAAACCGAGCGTGCTCATCTGAGCGAAAGGATCCAGTCGACCAGCGTCTCGGCCTGATCCGGCGAGACCTGGGTATTCGCGGGCATCGGCACGACGCCCCAGACATCGCCGCTGCCTTCCACGATCCGCCGCGCAAGCAGTCCGCGCGCGCCTTCGACGCCCTGATATTTCGCCGCGATGCTGCGGAACGGCGGTCCCAGCGAATCGCGCGACACCGAATGACAGCTCATGCAGTTCTTCGCCTGCGCGAGCGCGAGCCGGCTATCGGGCGCGGGACTCTGCGCGCGCGCCGCGTGACCCGTGACAAGTGCGGCGGCAAGTGCGGTGAGCAGCATGAAAGCGCGCGCGATTCGGTGGATCGAAGTCATCGGTATCGGGTCTCCGTCGATACTGGCTCGGCATCTGATCGCGGCATTATAAAGACAAGGGGCGCATGCTTCACGCATGCGCCCCTTTTTTATCGCCTGGCGGTTTCTGACGGCGATCAGCCCGTCACGGCGCCCTTGTTCGCGGGCAACGCGAGCGCGGCGTATTTCGCCAGCACGCCACGCGTGTAGCGCGGTGCGGGCTTGGTCCACGCGGCGCGGCGTTTTTCGATTTCCGCGTCGTCCACGTTCAGTTGCAGCGTCAGCGTGTGCGCGTCGATGGTGATCGAGTCGCCTTCCTTCACGAATGCGATCGTGCCGCCCACCGCCGCTTCCGGCGCAACGTGGCCGACCACCATGCCCCAGGTGCCGCCGGAGAAGCGGCCGTCGGTAATCAGGCCGACCGTTTCGCCCAGACCTTTGCCGATGATCGCCGAGGTCGGCGCGAGCATTTCCGGCATGCCGGGACCGCCCGTCGGGCCGAGATAGCGCAGCACGACGACGTCGCCGGCCTTGATCTCGTCGGCGAGAATCGCGGACATCGCGCTTTGCTCGTCCTCGAACACGCGAGCCGGACCGGTGATGACCGGATTCTTCAGCCCGGTGATTTTCGCGACCGCGCCGTCCGGGGCCAGATTGCCCTTCAGGATCGCGAGGTGGCCTTCGGCGTAGAGCGCCTGGTCGATCGGGTAAATCACCTTCTGATCCGCGCGCGGCTTGGCTTGCACGTCCTTCAGTTCTTCCGCGATCGTGCGTCCCGTGATGGTGATGCAGTCGCCATGCAACATGCCGGCGTCGAGCAGAAGGCGCAGCACTTGCGGAATGCCGCCGGCTTTATGCAGGTCGGTCGCGACGTACTGGCCCGACGGCTTCAGGTCGCAGATCACCGGCACTTTCTTGCGCATGCGCTCGAAATCGTCGATGGTCCATTCGACTTCTGCCGCGTGCGCGATTGCCAGATAGTGGAGCACGGCGTTGGTCGAGCCGCCGGTCGCCATGATCAGCGCAACCGCGTTTTCGATCGACTTCTTCGTGATGATGTCGCGCGGCTTCAGGTCCTTCTTGACCGCTTCAACGAGCACGCGCGCCGATTCGGCGGCGGAATCGACTTTTTCGTCGTCGGGATTCGCCATCGTCGACGAATACATCAGCGACATGCCGAGCGCCTCGAACGACGAGCTCATCGTGTTGGCCGTGTACATGCCGCCGCACGAGCCGGTGGACGGGCACGAATTCTTCTCGATGCCCTTGAAGTCTTCTTCCGACATGCGTCCGGCGGTGAACTCGCCGACCGCCTCGAACGACGACACGATGGTCAGATCCTTGCCCTTCCAGTTGCCCGGACGGATCGTGCCGCCGTACACGTAAATCGACGGCACGTTCATGCGCGCCATGCCGATCATGCCGCCCGGCATGTTCTTGTCGCAACCGCCGATCACGACCGCGCCGTCCATCCACTGGCCCTGCACGGCGGTTTCGATGCAATCCGCGATCACTTCGCGCGACACGAGCGAGTACTTCATGCCTTCGGTGCCCATCGACATGCCGTCGGAAATGGTGGGCGTGCCGAAGACCTGCGCGTTCGCGTCGGATTGCTTGATGGAGGCGATGGCGGCGTCGGTGAGGCGTTGCAGACCGGCGTTGCACGGCGTGATGGTGGAGTGGCCGTTAGCCACGCCGATCATCGGCTTGTCGAAGTCTTCTTCCTTGTAGCCAAGGGCGTAATACATCGAGCGGTTCGGCGAGCGCGCGACGCCCTGCGTGATGTTTTTCGAGCGGCGATTGAAGGCCATGTGGGGCTCCTTGTGGGATTTTTTCGTCTAGTGGCGCAAGAATGCAGCTTCGTGTAGCGCGTGTCCAATATATTATTCAGGCTGTATTAAGTCGTGGAAGATATCAATGGAGCCTCGCAATCCCCCGATCGAACTGCGCCTTTTGCGCTATTTCGTGACCGTCGCCGAGGAAATGCACTTCGGGCGCGCCGCCGCGCGGCTCGCGATGACGCAGCCGCCGCTTTCGCAGGCGATCCGCGCGCTCGAAGACGCGCTCGGCGTCGCGCTGTTCGTGCGTACCAAGCGTTCCGTGGAGTTGTCGCCGGTGGGCAAGGACTTGCTGCCCGAAGTGCGGCGGTTGCTGGCCGCCGCCGAGGGTTTGCGGCCGCTCGCGCAGTCGCTCGCGCGCGGCGAGGCGGGCGTGCTGTCGCTCGCGTTCGTCTCCACCGCCGATTACGGCCTGCTGCCGCCGCTTCTGCGCGATTTCGGCGCGCGCTTTTCGGGCGTGCGGCTGCAACTCGCCGAGGCGACGAGCGACGTGCAGATCGACGAACTGATCGCCGGGCGGATCGACGCGGGGCTCGTGATTCCGCCGCTGCCGCCGCGCCACGCGGTCGCGCTGTCGTATCTGCCGATCGCGCGCGAGCCGCTCGTGATCGCGATGTCGAGCGAGACCGCCGAGCGAACCGGGCAGGGCGCGGCGGAGTGGGCCGAGACACCCGTGAGCCTTCACGATCTGGCCGATGCGCCGCTCGTCGTCTTCCCGCGCCGTCTCGCACCCGGTTTCTATGACATCATTATGGGTTGCTACGGCGCGGCGGGACTCACGCCGCACATCGGCCAGGAAGCGATCCAGATGCAGACGATCGTAAGCCTCGTGTCGGCCGGCATGGGCATCGCGCTTGTGCCGCAGTCGCTGCGGAACCTGCGGCGCACGGGCGTGGTGTATCGTCCGTTGCGCGAGACGAGTCCGGTGGTCGAAACCGGGCTCGTGTGGCGCGCGGCGGAGGTCAGCCCGGTGCTCGCGGGTTTTATCGAAATCGTCCGCGCGCATGCCGCGACCGTTCCCGCCGCGTTTGATTCGTCCGATTTGCCGCTTTGAAAATGTCGAACCGCTTGCTGAAACGCCTATTCAGTTGAACCGCTAATAAATCCACGATGCTCATTCATCCCAATTTCGATCCCGTCGCCATTCATCTCGGCCCGCTCGCGGTCCGCTGGTACGGCCTCATGTATCTGGTCGCGTTCATGTCGGCGATCATGATCGGCCGGTTGCGCCTGCGGCTGCCTCACGTGGCCGCGCAAGGCTGGACCGTGAAGGACATCGACGACATGCTGTTTTACGGCGTGCTCGGCACGATCCTCGGCGGGCGGCTCGGCTATGTCGTCTTCTACAAGGCGAGCTATTACTTCGCGCATCCGCTCGACATCGTCAAGGTGTGGGAGGGCGGCATGTCGTTCCACGGCGGGATGATCGGCGTGACGCTCGCCATGGTTCTGTTCGCGTTCCAGCGCAAGCGCACGTGGCTGCAGGTCACCGATTTCGTCGCGCCGATGGTGCCGCTCGGGCTTGCGGCCGGGCGTCTAGGCAACTTTATCAACGGTGAGTTGTGGGGCCGCGTGACCGATCCGAAAGCGCCGTGGGCGATGCTGTTTCCCGGCGCATCCAACGACGATGCAATCTGGCTCGCGCGGCATCCGCAAGACGATCTGCAATGGGGTTTGAGCGAGATTTTCGAGCGTTATCACATGTTGCCGCGCCATCCGTCGCAACTGTACGAGATCGCGCTGGAAGGCTTCGTGCTGTTCATCGTCATGTGGACGTTTTCGCGCAAGCCGCGTCCGATCGGCGCGGGTTCGGCGCTGTTCCTGATCGGCTACGGGCTGGCCCGTTTCACAGTGGAATTCGCGCGCGAGCCGGACGATTATCTTGGACTGCTCACGTTCGGCATGTCGATGGGCCAATGGCTTTCGCTGCCGATGATCCTCGCCGGGATCGGGCTGATGATCTGGTCGTATCGACGTTCGCGGCAGCGGGCGAACGTGGCTTGAGCTTCGTCGCATCGCTCAAATGAAAAACGCCTCGCATTGCATGCGAGGCGTTTTTTCATGCGGCAGGCGAGTGCGGGTCAGCGGCCCATCTGCACCGAGCCGGACACGTTGGTCGTGACCGTCGATGTTCCTGCTTCGAGCGCCATCGGCGCGGCCATTTTTGCGTCGGCGCTCATCGCGCGCGCCTGCATCATCATCACCGGACGCGGCCCGGAACCGTTGCTGCCGACGCTCACTTCGCGGATCGAATAGTTGCTGTAGCCGAACGCTTGCGCGGCGGCTTGCGCTTGCGTGCGGAAGGACGCGATGGCTTGTGTCGTGAGCTTCTGTTCAGCCGCGCGCTGGGCCTCGGGCGACAGCGAGAAGGTCACCTCGCCGACCTGCATCGACGCGCTCATCTTGCCCGCGAGCTTCGACGCCGCCGCGAAGTCGTGCGATTCGAGCACGACCTCCGTGCGCCCGCGCCATGCGGAAATACGGCCATCACGATCCGTCGACGGATACACGGTGAACGAACCGCTGCGCGCTGTTACGCCATCGACGCTCTTCGCCTCGCGCAACGCGGCTTCCGCGCGTTGGTTGAGCGTGGTGGTGAGTGTGGATGCGTCGTTCGCTTGCTGCTCGTAGAAGAGCGTGATGTGGACGACGTCCTGCGGCACTTCGGTGCTGGCTTCTGCTGAAAGCGATAGCACGCCGGCAAGCGACGTTTGCGAGGCGGTGGTTTGCGCGAAGGCGCTCGTTGCGCTCGTTACGCTGAAGACTGCGGCGGCGATGAGGGCGAGGGCGGTTTTGTTGTTGGTCATTGTTGTTCTGATCATTTTTGATTGGCTCTGGGGTGTAATGCGCGCGTGAATATTAGGGAGCAAAAGTTGGAGTTCAGATATGACCCGCGCTTAATGTCGTTTGTTCCGGTTTCGTTTCTCTTTGGGGGCTAATGATGCGCTATTGAACCGGTCTGCGCGTAACGGACGCTGCGATGGCCTTCGCGATGTCTTCCAGTTGATCCCCGGACGCTGGAAGTCCCTTTGCGTATTTCGCGGTTCGTTCGACCAGCAGCAGCAAATCAGGCGTGTCAACGGAGGCATCCGGATCTCCTTGCACCGTCACGAGATAGGCGTAATCCGTCACGCCATCGTAGCGCGTGACAGTTGCGAAGCTCGCCGTGCCCAGACGTCCTGCCATGACGCTTGGACGGTAACGCATCGGACCATGCAAGTGGATTACCTTGCCGATCGCAAATGTAGTCCAGGTGAACTCATTCCTTTGTTGAGAAGTCATTTTTGACAAGTCCCCCGCGGTACGATCCAGGAGAAAGATACTTACGTCGGGGTGATCCTTTAACCGGAAAGTGACACCGACAACTCGACCCGTATCGTGCCCGCTATCGGCGACAAAGATGCCAGGAAGACAAGCACCTTTCTCATGAGGTATTTCATATGGCTGACGAAAATGAAGATCCGACAGCGTGTCCATCGCATCTTTTCTCATTGCATCGGGACTGTCGTCGTATGAAGTGGTCATGAAATCAATGAATTCACCGTTCTTGTAGTGATAAAATCTCGAGGCGACCCGGCCAGATATGACGAGGGAGTTCGGCTGAGTCGTCGGAATCTCGGAATAACGATTGCTTTCGGCGAACTCTTTCATGCTGGCAACAGCGGCTTCCCTTCTTCTCTTGAAAAGGTCGTGAGCCTGTTTTTCCGAAACATCGTGCAAAATCCGAAATTCACCATTCAGTACGAATGATGAATGCGTCGCCGTTTGACCGTCTGGGAACTGGATTGAATCGTCTAAAATGTCGCCACGATAGACCGAAGGTCTAGTAGTCGCGACATCGACGGGGCCAGGAAAGGCTAGTTGGTAGCGTCCGACGCATTCACGGTATTCTTCAGCGTTGCAATCAGCCGAGAATAACAAGGCACACGATGAAAACGCGGCTACCGAAACTACGAATCGTGTTTTGCGAAGGTTTCGTATCACGACACATCCCCGCGTGTACGGCGGCTTTCAACTACTAACTGTCCGCTGGCGTCGGATAGTTTAAGGTGGTTCGGAAAGAAATTGTTTTCTGCGATTAACGATGTTGCGAACCCAAGATTATTGTTTTCGCTGCGTGTCCAATCGATGGGAAGTGAACAGATGAAACCTCTTACTTCCTTCAGATTATCGGCATCGTGGGTATGACGGGGCTTAGACCAGAAGTTTTTGGAAAAGGGCATGCGAACGTCTTCCGTGTTCGTTGTTTTACTTTTCCACGTAGGCCAAATTGACGCATACACTTCGTTATTTCCTAAAGGCCTATTCCGCGGAATAAAATCAAACGCCGCCTCATAAAGCGCCGAATTCGCATCCGCGACTTTCTGAATAGCCTTCCAGCTCGCCGGATTAGCCGGCTGATCAATAGCCGTCTGAAGTTCGGACGCGGGGCGCACATTGCCCGTGATCCCGAAAATCTTCTTCCACACCGCTTGTCGCAGTTGACGTGCAAAAGTACGCGTCGACTTCAGATCGCCGCTGCCGTCCAGATCAACCTTTTCAGTCACCGAATCGGCGATCAACACAGCGATTTCCGAGTCTCGCGACCCGAGCATGCTCCGGTCGTTGATATTGGCGCTGCCCACGATCGCATACAGATCATCGACGATCATCATCTTGTTATGGACGTAGATCTGCTCAGTGACGTACCGGTCGCCGAGCTTGGCCCAATTGCGCAGATTCAGCAGCGTCACGTACTCACGACACTTCTCGACGGGAATGTCCTTGTAACGTAAGTCATTGGCCTCGGTGAGGACTTTCTTCCAGTCGACGACCTTCTTGTCGCGAAGTTCCTTGGCTTTCAGATAACGGCGAACCCGATTGAGCAAACTGAACGAACCGAATACCAGCGACTGCATAGTCCAATGCACCTGATTCATAACGGACGGATCGTTCAGGGTGCCTTCCGGATGAACGGGCAGAGTGATGATGACGTGAAAGTGCTCTTTGACGCCGGACATGATGGTGCGGCCGATCCGTTGCCCGAGTCGTTCACAGATGAAATTCTTGGGCGCTTCATGGGCGTGCGATGAGACAACGGTCAGGCGGGTCGCGAGTTGGTCGGTGCCGTACCCCTTGATCAGCGTTGCAGGACCGGAAAGGTTCCCCGGCGAACTGATATCAGGTGCCTGCTTGTTGGGATCGGTGTGTTCGCTGACAAAGCCCGATACGAAAAACTGGTTTTCAATATAGATGAACGACGTGGCTCTGCTGATGAGATTGCCCATCGCCAACGCGATCTCACGCTGGCTGCCAGTCGGAGCACGGCGAAGCGCCTGATCGCTGCGGCTGAGGTCGTTGTACTCGGCTAGACGCATCCTCGCGGGGGCGCTGCGCAGAACCTGAACGCCACAGCCACCGGTCTGAAGCGCGGGAGTCGACGGCAATTGCAGCGGCTCGCCGCCCGCGCTGTTCCAGCGCAACACGAAGTTCAGTGCGATATCGGTGGCGGAGGGGCCGTCGATGCGTACATGGGAATCCTGCCACGGCATACGCGGCTGGACCTTTTCGTCCAAGGTTTTGTTCTCACCGCCGACGCTTGGGAATGTTCCCGCTCGTAACCGGGATGGGCTAGGGTATGGCAACACTTTTGGTTTTATTGAACCGGTCTGCGCTTGACGGACCGTGCAATGGACTTTGCAATGTCCTCTAGCTGATCGCCGGAGACTGGCGGAACGCCCTTTGCATACTTTGCGGTTCGCTCGATTAGCAATTCCAGATCGGGTGTGTCCACTGAGGCGTTCGGGTCGCCTTGCACTGTCACGAGATAGGCATAGTCCGTTGCGCCATCGTAGCGCGTGACGGTAGCGAAGCTCGCTGTGCCCAGACGACCTGCCATGATGGTTGGTCGATAACGCAGTGGACCATGCAGATGGATCACGCGGCCGACGGCGTCCGAAGTCCAGACGAATTCGTTCCGTTGGCGCGAAGTCATTTTCGATAAGTCACCGGCAGTATGATCCGCGAGGTAAATGGTCACATCTGGGTGGTCTTTCAGCCTAAAAGTAACGCCAATGTTGCTGTAATCATTTGCTCCAATGGACGCAATGAAAATTCCGGGAAGGCAAGCTCCTGATTCACGGGGAACCTCATATGGTTGACGCATGCGAAGATTCGTGAACGTGTCCAACATGCGCTTCCTTATTGTTCCAGGATCGTCGTCGTATGACATTGCCGTGTAACTGACGAGTTGCCGATCCCTGTAGATATCGAACTCCGACGAGCGCACTCCCGACATAACGAAAGAATTCGGCCGATCGGTTGGAATTTCAGAGAAGTGTTTGTCTGCGTTGGATTCGCGCTTGCTGGCGACGACAAAGGCTTTGCTCTTACTCAAGAATTCGCGAGCCCACGATTCCGAAATACCCTGAACAATGTCGAATGCGCCGTTAAAAGCAAACGAAGAATACATAGTCTGTTGGCCGTTAGCGAACTGGATCGGATACTTAATAAATTCTCCATCAAAGGCGGCGGGAGTGGTCGTTGCCACATCCACCGGACTTGGAAATGTTAGTTCGTATCGCCCAACGCACTCCTTGTACACGTCCGCTGATGCGGAACCCGTAAGGAGAAAATAAAGAAGATATGCTGTTCTCAGATGCCAGTTCCGTGGAAAGTAGATGTTCGGCATCATCCCAATTCTCCCCGTGCGTTCTGGCTTTCGATTGACGCTTGCAGCGCGATTTCCGGTGAAATTGCTTTGTTCGCGGACGTATTGTTCTTCGCGACCAAGGACGTGGCAAAACCAATATTGTTGTTTTCGCCCCGAGTCCAATTGATCGGTAGGGAAACGATAAAACCTTTCACTTTTGTGAGATCGGCAGCAGCAGGCGTGTATTGAGGTTTTAGCCAAAAGCTTTCGTTGAATGGCATCACGACATTTTTCTCGTTCATGCTTTTGTCGGAATCGTTCCACGCGGGCCAAATCGACGCGTGCGCCGAGGAATTCCGCCGCGAAGTGGCAGGCCTATTCCGCGGAATAAAATCAAACGCCGCCTCATAAATCGCCGTATTCGCATCCGCGACTTTCTGAATAGCCTTCCAGCTCGCCGGATTCGCCGGCTGATCAATAGCCGTCTGAAGTTCGGACGCGGGGCGCACATTGCCCGTGATCCCGAAAATCTTCTTCCACACCGCTTGTCGCAGTTGACGTGCAAAAGTACGCGTCGACTTCAGATCGCCGCTGCCGTCCAGATCACACTTTTCAGTCACCGAATCGGCGATCAACACCGCGATTTCCGAGTCCCGCGACCCGAGCATGCTCCGGTCGTTGATATTGGCGCTGCCCACGATCGCATACAGATCATCGACGATCATCATCTTGTTATGGACGTAGATCTGCTCAGTGACGTACCGGTCGCCGAGCTTGACCCAATTGCGCAGATTCAGCAGCGTCACGTACTCACGACACTTCTCGACGGGAATGTCCTTGTAACGTAAGTCATTGGCCTCGGTGAGGACTTTCTTCCAGTCGACGACCTTCTTGTCGCGAAGTTCCTTCGCCTTCAGATAACGGCGAACCCGATTGAGCAAACTGAACGAACCGAATACCAGCGACTGCATAGTCCAATGCACCTGATTCATAACGGACGGATCGTTCAGGGTGCCTTCCGGATGAACGGGCAGAGTGATGATGACGTGAAAGTGCTCCTTGACCCCGGACATGATGGTGCGGCCGATCCGTTGCCCGAGTCGTTCACAGATGAAATTCTTGGGCGCTTCATGGGCGTGCGATGAGACAACGGTCAGGCGGGTCGCGAGTTGGTCGGTGCCGCGCCCCTTGATCAGGGTTGCAGGACCGGAAAGGTTCCCCGGCGAACTGATATCGGGTGCCTGCTTGTTGGGATCGGTGTGTTCGCTCACAAATCCCGATACGAAAAACTGGTTCTCGATATAGATGAACGACGTGGCTCTGCTGATGAGATTGCCCATCGCCAACGCGATCTCACGCTGGCTGCCGGTCGGAGCACGGCGAAGCGCCTGATCGCTGCGGCTGAGGTTGTTGTACTCGGCTAGACGCATCCTCGCGGGGGCGCTGCGCAGAACCTGAACGCCACAGCCACCGGTCTGAAGCGCGGGAGTCGACGGCAATTGCAGCGGCTCTGCGCGGGTGGCGTGCGACCTCCTCGCCGTCTGCGACGACGCTCAGGTAGGTTGGATAGATGCGCAGACTCGCAACCTGATTAGCGTGCTTCGTGGGCACGCTGTAGCGGTTGCGCTGGAAGTGAATCAGGCTCGTAGAGGAAACACGAACGGGCTGCTCGATGTAGCCATCGAACGGTTTCGGATTGGCCATGAGTTGCGGCCGTTCCTCTTGCAGTACGTCGGCGACAGTCAGCTCCGGCCATTGGGGGTGACGCAGCTCCTGCCAAGCCGCTTTGCAGCGTTCGCCAAGCCAGATGTTCAGAACGTCGAGTGACTCCCAGCGCTGGCGAATTGCTTCATGCCAAATTTGCCGTCGTCGGTCTTGGACGTTCTTTTCGACGATGCCTTTCTCCCAACCGGCTGCTCGATTACAGAACTCCGGCTCGAACAGGTAGTGGCCGCACATCGTGTGGAAACGCGCATTGATTGCCCGCTCCTTGCCCGGGCCGACCTTGTCGACGGCGGTCTTCATGTTGTCGTATATGCCTCGACGCGGAACGCCACCCAACGCCTGAAACGAACGTGCGTGCGCGTCGAACAACATCTCATGACTCTGCGTGTAATAGGCAACAAGCCAGAAGGCGCGGCTGGCGGCCAACTTTAAGTGCGCGACCTCAAGCCGCTTGCGCAAGCCCCCAACGAAGACGTATTCGCAGCTCCAGTCAAACTGGAATGCTTCGCCATATTCAAACGCCATCGGGACAAACGCACCGCGCGGAGATTGTTCCTTTGCCTCGCTCCAGGCCCGAATGAAAGCGCAGATACGCCCATAGCTTCCGTCGTAACCAGCAGCGCGGAGGTCTTCATACATCTGCCGTCCGGTGCGGCGGTCGCGCTTAGGCCGCCGAGTGTCCGCGACGAGCCACATTCGCAATTGCTCGGACCATGGGTCTACCACACTGCGGTTCACGCGTTTGGGGTAGCGCGGCACATCCTCTTTCGGCTCTCTCAACCACTGCCGAACAGTATTTCTGGATAAGCCCGTGCGCCGGGATATGTCTCGGATAGAGACGCCGTCGCGGAAGTGCATCCGCCGAATCTTGGCCAACATGCTCACCGTAATCACTCCGGTTCTCCGCTCGGGCTACCGAGCGGACATTCGAACATGTGGGTCAATTTTCGATGAAAACTTTTAACCCAAGTGGGTCAGTTTTGCATGGCCATCAACATCCGCTTTCAGGTCGTAGGTTGCGTCATCGAAGCGCCCATAGCAGAGGTCCATACCACCGACAAAGGCGGACTTTCCATCCACCAAGACGAACTTCTGGTGGTGGCTGAAAAAGCCGGAATCGTCGTCGGCTAGCGCCTCGGCCAGTGTCACCCATATGCAGGTACGTTCTGCCAGGTCGTTGATTGCCTCCAGCACCGATTTGGTCGGGCCGTCGTACGTTTGCACCGGCGGCGAATGCTTCCAGGGCATGACATAGACTTTCAAGCCTTTGTTTGCCTTAACCGCTTTCAGCAAGACGTCGAACAGCCGGCCGCCTTTGCCTGCCTTGAGCTGAGCATCCCAATTCACCTGCCAGCCAACGATGTACACCGTATCCGTCGCACCCTCGATCGCTGCAATCAGGTTCGCGAAGTATTCCACTCCAGTTGTGAACGGCGTGACCTTGTTTCCCCACCGGGGCGCCGAAAAAGGTTGACCGGCAAGCGCCCATAGATTTTCTGTCCCATGCGCCTTATACGGCGCGCCTGCTTGGTCGATGATCTGATTCAGCAGGGGGACGGTGTAATCAAACAGAGTGCCTGTCGGCGGCACTTTTGCCATCACATCGGACATCAGCTATTCCCCCGGAGTTTGCCGAGAATTACGCGGCCGCTTTTTGCTTGCAATTCCTGTTTTGCCAGTGGCGAAAAACTCCGATCCACATCCTCTTGCTGCGCCGTATATTGCTGGTCGCTGTAACCCATCGCATCCAGTGCAGCGTAAAGGCGGGTGCCATCGTTCCAGCTTTCCCGTTCGCGTTGAAGGTAGAGTTGGCGGATTTGTCCTGCGAAGACGAGCCAGGTTTGAGCGGGGTTCTCGTTGTACGCTTCATGCAGTTGCTTCTGTTCCGCATCGTTCAGCTTAATCTTGCCGTCCGCGTCGCTCTTACCGCTTAGAACACTCTCCGAAGCCATCAAGGCTTCTTCCGCGTTCGACGCCTGAACAACTCGCCACGCAGTGCTGGAGTGGGCCGTTCCATTTGGGCCGGGCAAATCGGAAAGAAGCATGTTGAATTTCACGGGGCCTTGTTGGGGCTGAGGAGGCAAGGGGCCGAGCTTGGGATACATCGACGCTGCGCCTTTTTTCTGGACCGTAATGACCTTGAGAAACAGGTCGCCGGGACCGCCGATCGTGATACTGCCGCCCTTCAGCTCAATGAACGCGCCGCCGCATTCGAGGATGATTTCCTTGGCGGCGGCTATATTGACCGCCCCGTTGACACTCGCCATCGACACATCCTTATCGGCGAGCAGCGACATCGCGTCGCTTTGCGCCTGAATCTCGACAGGGCCTTTCCCGGCGAATATCTTGATTCCGAGCTTCTGCGCGAACATCGAAATCTTCTCGCCCGCCGCGACTGTGAAGCGCTTCCCGACGCTGAAGTCGGCGTTCGTGCCCGCGACCGTCTCGATGTTGCCCTGCGCCGCGAACTGGATGCCCTGGCCCGCGACGATGCCCGCCGAAGCTGGCGTGCTCATCAGCAGACCCGGTTTCTTCAGACCGTCGAAAGCTTCTTTCATTTGCTGCTGTGCGTCGGTGTCGGCAGGCTCGGCTTTCGCGCTCGTCGCCGACTCTGCCAGCGCCTTTGCAGTCGCCAACGCACTCTCAAGCTGCGCAATCGTCTCCTGCATATCGAGCTGCTTGCCACTTGCACCGGGACGATCATAAGTCGTCAGATGCAGACCCTTGCCCGCGCGTTCGACGCCATACCCCGACGTCCTCAACTCGTATCCTTCGCCACGCTTTTCGAGCTTGCTGTCGACCAAATAGCCGAGGTTGAGTTGCGACTTCCCCGAATGCTCCGTACTCAGCTTGATGCCTTCCTGCCCCGCCCAATCCTCCATCCGCAGTTTGTTGTTTGACTGCGTACGGATCGTGTTGCGCGAGAGCCAGCGACGATCGTTCGTCACCAGATCCCTCGCCTGACTATGGTGGTGGAACGCCGTGATCTCCGGCTTGTCGGGGTCTCCATCGCGGAAGGAAATCACCGCTTCGTCGTTATCGAGCGCGACGAAGTGCATGCCTGTCTGCAACTTGCCAGCGAATGGTTTCGCCAGCCGCAGCGGCACACTTTCACCACCGCCGGGCCAGTCCGCGAAATCGACGTCGAAGCGGACCACGTAATAGCCCGCCGACGTCAAATATCCGTATTTGTATTTATCAGGGCTGCAAACCCGCGCACTGAGCGTCCCCGCGATCTTCGGCCACGCTTCGGGTTGCAGTTCGAGACGAAAGCGCCGATCGGCGGGAATGGCCTTATAGCTATTGGTATAGGACTTGTCCCGCGCTCCGAGGTGCGTGACTTCGATCACCACTTGGCCTTTGGGCGCATCCGGCAACACCACATCCGTTTCCAGCACGCGCGCGCATTGCAGCGCGAGCACGGTGCTCTCGCCATCGAATATCACTTGCCGCGCGATGGCTGCCTCATGGCGCAACTGGGCTTCCCATTTCGCGCCGTCTTGACTCAAGTGGTGCGTGCCGTAGATGTACGGCTGGCCATAGGTCGTAGGATCCTGAGGCGCGATATTCGCCTCGTCGCGAAAGCGCTCCCACGCCTGCTCCGGGTCGTAATCCGCCACGACGAACGATTGCGGCACCGTCACCATGTGCGTTTTGAGCGACGTCACCGCTTCGACGCCGGCCGCATCTAAGCCGGAAACCTCGCGATACGGCGCGATCAGTTGTGGATCGTAGAGATAATGGTCGATGTCATCGCTGAAGACCACCTGATCGCCATACTCCGTCTCAACGACGAAAGAGTAGATGCCCGCCTTCTGCATAAGCATCTGCACGTAGGCCAAATCGTCGATCTTGTATTGGAAGCGGAACAGGTGCTTGACGTACTGGTTTCTCAGACGAAACGCGTACTGCTCGGGTCTCAGACCGTGACGACGCATCACCGAGGCGATGATGTCCGGCGTCGATTGATGCTGATAGACCTGCGTATTGGTGACCGCCGAAAGCCGCCCGATGTGGGATTTCAGCACGACACGGTACTTCGTGAAGTCCTTCGTCGTCTGGATTATCGAGAAGCGCTCGATAAAGCCTGAGAACTTCCGTGAGGTACCGTCGTCCGGCACGATCGTGAAGACTGCGTCGCGGCTCAGGTAGTCGGCGCGCGCGAGTTGCAGCGGATGCGTCAGTTCGATGCACACTTCAACCGGCTCGCCCATCTTCTCCGTTGCCGCGAACGACACGACCGATAACTGCGCCGCGCGATCGGTGCCGGGCACATCGAGAAAGTAGGCTTGCCGCCCGGGAATCGCCGTCACGCTGGTTAGAAATCTGCTCGCGTCTTCATGCAGGCTTGCCATCTCTTATCAACCCGTAATTTGATTAGCAATGCGTAGCATTCGATCCGTGCAAATGGTAGGCATTTGGAAAGGACACAATACGCGCCCTCATCCTAACGGTGAAGGATATGAAAGCTGCGACTGATGGCGACTGTTGTATTTATTCCGTCGATGACAATTGTTAACGGTTCGCGCTGTTTTCGAGATGTCCGACGTGCTATTCGGGGCTCGAAGCGGATAGAAAACTCATTGATGGAAGCAAAGGTTCCAGGGCAGGACAGGCCGGCAACCCGCGTGCGATCCTTTCACGTTCAATGGTGATCGGAAGCAGCGGTTACGTCGTAATGGGAGACGTGATTTCGCTGACTAGTTAGCGCGACGTGCCGAAGAAACGATTTAATCCCTCGCTATCGACGATAGTGCTGGCCCTAATAACACGTTGGAGGTCGGGGCTGCGATTCGCGCACGTGAACGCGCACCGATACTGCCTCGTTCACACCATTGACGTTTGCTTTCCAACTCAGCGGAAAAAACAGCCGCACGCGACGCCACTTCAAACGCCTCACACACCCGAAGTTCCCTTCATCGCGCTTACGCACACGCTGCATCCAAGCCCGTCACACAAGCCGCTTCGTAATAAATCGCCACTGCGCCTCGGTCACCGGCGTGATCGAAAGGCGATTGCCTTTGGCTAACACCTGCATGTCCGCGAGTTCGGCGTGCTCGCGCAACGTAGCGAGCGACACGAGCGGCGTCTTCTTCAAGAACTTCACATCGACGAGCAGCCAGCGCGGCGTTTCCTGCGTCGACTTCGGATCGAAGTAAGGACTCTTCTTATCGAATTGCGTGGCATCCGGATACGCGGAGGAGGACACCTCGGCGAGGCCCGCGATTCCCGGCTGCGGACAACTCGAGTGATAGAACAGAACGCCGTCGCCGGGTTGCATGATGTCGCGCATGAAGTTGCGCGCCTGATAGTTGCGCACGCCGGTCCATGGCAACGTTTTGCCGGGCGCGTTCGCGAGATGGTCGATGCTTGCTTCGTCCGGTTCGGACTTCATCAGCCAGTAGCGCATGAGCGGAGATGAATGAGAAGGCGCGTCAGGGAACGGTAGCGTTCAACGCAAGCGCGCTTCACGCGAAACGCGTGGAGCAACACAACGTGAAGCCAAACGCCGAGCCCCAAGAAAAAACGGCATCGGAAAAATTCCGACGCCGTGGCTTGAGCTGAAAATTCAGCTTGAAAAATAAGGTCCCCGCCTCAGCCGCTAGGCCGGCATCCTGAACCTGGGTTCAAGATTGGTCGCAGTTGGCAGCACTTCGGGTACATCAGACAGAGTGACGCGCGCGCCCGTGCTACAAATTTCCGCAACCGTGCACATAGGCATTGGTTCAAGGAATATATGACCTTGGCGAACCAGGCAGGGAGTACTAACTCTACACCAATCATCGGGGAGATGCAGCAACGTATTGGCTTTTTCTTCGTGCGTTTTTCGTGACGCCGCAACAGGTATTTTCCCGCGCGCTCGATCACTATTTTTTGCACGTTGCCCGCACGGGCTGCGCCGGTTGGCGCAAGCTTTTACTGCGCTTCGTATTGTGAAATGACAGCGCCGAGCTGCTCGTTCATGGAGTGCATGGTGCGTCGAATTTCTTCGGCGGGGAACGATTCGCCGTGACGAACGCTGTTCTGAAGCTTAAGCAATTCCGACGCCAGCGAGAGCGCCGCCATCACGGCGATGCGGTCGGTGCCGCGCACGTTGCTCGCATTGCGCACCTTCGACATTTCCGCGTCCACGCGCGCCACCGCTTCGCGCAGCGCGTCTTCCGTTTCCGGCGAACACGCGAGCCGGTATTGCTGCCCGAGAATCGCAACTTCGATCTGTTTGGTGGTCATGCTTTTTCTCCGTGGCTGTGCGCTTCATCGTTCGCGACGCCGTTCATGCCGGCCGCGTGCGCAAGACCGGTCGACGTATCGGACGTAGCGGACGCATCGGGTGGGAGAAGATCGAGTTGATTGTCCGGCTCCGGCGCGGCTTTCGCGCGCGGCAGCTTTTCCAGGATTGCGTTGAGGCGCACTTGCGCGTCGTCGATTTTCGCCGACAGCGTGTCGCGCTCCGCTTGCAGCGTGTCGCGTTCCTCGCGCACTTGAGCCAACTCGGTCTGTGCGTTCGCGAAGTCGGCGCGCAAGTGTTCGAGTTGTTCTTCGAGCGCGTGGCGCGCCTGATGATGGCGTTCGCTGATCTTGATCAGCCGGCCGATGTTCTGTGAAAGTGATTCGAGTTCGTTGAGCATGTGCTGCGTCCTCTAAAGACCTGGCATTTTAGCGCGGTTCAATCCAGCAGCCGATAAATGTCTCGTTTCGAGACGTAACAGCATGCGAACGTGCAGGCAAAGCATCGCTAACGACGCAACGGATGTTCGTCATTCATGTGCGGAAAGCCCTATTTTTCAGGCACGAAATGTGAAAGCGACCGACCGTCGAACGCGTGCCGCTTTCTTGACGCTTCGTGCCGCCGCTCCTAAACTCCCGGCACTTTGGTGCTCGCGCTCGCGGTCTACGCTCGCGCAGTCAAACGGGAAACAGGGAGCGAAGTCCGCCCGGACGAGCCAACCTGTGCTGCCCCCGCAACGGTAAGCGACCGCAACGCAAGTTGCAAGCCGGTCCAGGGCGTATCGAGTCGGTCCGCGTGTGTGCGATGAGTGCGCAAACAGCATGCAAGCAGCATGCAAACCTTTGCGCGCTTTTTTCATACCGAATAATGCTGACGACGATGCGCCAAAACGCCACTGCGCAAATTTCGCGTGGGAAGGCGGACCGGCATGTCGTGAGCCCGGATACCGGCCAAAGAGGAGAGCGCCGCGTGCAAAAACGCGGCGCTCGACGCATGCACTCGCGGGGCGCGGGTGGCACATGCTCCCAACCGGACCTTTTCGACCGATGCTTTCACCCTTTGCCCGCGCGGCGATGCTGCTATGCGGCAGCCTGCCGTGCGCTGCGTTCGCGCAGACCACCGACCACGATCCCACGCCCACGCTCGCACCCGTCGTCGTGACCGCGACGCGCACGCCTGAGCCACTCGCGAGTTCGCTCGCGCAGACCACGCTGTTCGACCCGCAGGATATCGCCGATACCAACGCGACCGACGTCGCCGGCCTGCTCGCGCTCGGCGCGGGCGTGCAGGTGTCGCGCAATGGCGGGCCGGGCGCGTCGTCGAGCATTTTCGTGCGCGGCGCTTCGTCGGCGCAATCGCTCGTGCTGATCGACGGCGTGCGCGTGGAGTCGGCGGGGCTGGGCGCGGCGCAGTTATCGCAACTGATGCTCGACGAGATCGACCATGTGGAAGTGGTGAACGGGAATGTGTCGGCGTTGTATGGATCGAGCGCGGTCGGCGGGGTTGTGCAGATATTTACCAAGACGGGCGAGGATCATCCGCCGCGCTTCAACTTCGAAACCGAGTACGGCAGTTATCACACGCAGCGCCAGCAACTCGGCGTGTCCGGCGCGCTTGACCAGGACGGCCGCACCACGTTCAGCGTCACCGCATCGCGTGGCAAGACGGACGGTTTTTCGTCCATTGATCCCGCCATTTCGCCGAACGCGAATCCCAACGCGAACGGCTATCTGAACGAGAGCGTGAGCGCGACGCTGCGCCATACGTTCACGGCGAACTGGGACGCGGGCGCGCGCTTTTTCCAGTCGAACGGCATCAATAGTTTCGACGATGCCTACGGCCTTCCGACCGACCTCAACGAGTCGCATAACCGCGTGCGTTCGGCGTCGGTGTTCGCGAACGGCAAGCTGACCGATCGCTGGACTGCGCACTTCACGATCGCGCAGGGTCAGGATCGCTCGAATATCGAGCAGAACGGCGTGTACACGAGCAAGTTCAACTCGGAGACGCGCCAGTACACCTGGCAAAACGATTTCCTGCTCACGCGCGATCACAAACTGCTGTTCGGCTACGAGCATCTCGACGAGACCCTCGACTCGAACGAATTCGACGCGCCCGCGCGCCACGTCAACTCGGTGTTCGCGGGCTATGTCGGGCGGATCGGCGGGAATCAGTTCCAGGCGAACGTGCGGCGTGACCAGTACTCCGATTTCGGCGGCGCGAACAGCTACTATCTCGGCTACGGCTACAACTTCGATGCGCACTGGAAGGTGAGCGCGAGCTATTCCGCTGCGTTCCGCGCGCCGAGTTTCGACGATCTGTACTATCCGTTCAGCGGCAATCCGTCCATTCAGCCGGAGCGCAGCCATTCGGTCGAGGCGGCGCTCCAGTACGCGGCGAGCGGGATCGGCGTGATCCGGGTGACGGCGTTCGAGACGCGCTATTCGAACCTGATCGATTACGTGGCCGACGGCGCGGGGTTTTACATCGCGCAGAACGTCGGGCGCGCGAAAGTGCAGGGCGTCGAAGCCTCGTGGGCGGGGCAACTCGCGCGCACGGACTTGCGCGCGTCGTTCACGTTCCAGAATCCGGTCGATGAAACGAACGGCCAGGATCTCACGCGCCGCGCCCGACGTTTCGCGACGCTCTCGGCGCACCGCTCGTTCGGCGGCTGGCGCGTGGGCGGCGAGTGGATCACGAGCGGCGCGCGCAGCGATTACGATTCGACGCTCGCCGGCTACGGCGTCGTGAATCTCTCGGCGCGCTACAGCATCACGAAGGCGTGGTACGTCGATGCGCGCATCGACAACCTGTTCAACAAGGACTATGAACTCGCGTATTCCTACAACACGCCACGACGCGGCGCGTATCTCACGCTCGGCTGGCAGCAGCAATGATCGCCGGGACGCGCTGACATGAGCGCCGCGCGCGGGATGATCCGCGGCATGTCGGCGAGCCGCGCCATGGCGATCTGGTCGACGCTGGCGGGCGCTGCGGTGCTCGTGTTCGTGGCGTCGCTCGCGTGCGGCAGCGTCGCCGTGCCGCCGTGGCGCGCGGTCGCGGCGTTGCTGCACGCGGGCGCGCCGTCCGGAATCGCCGATGAAATCGTGCTTGGACTGCGTCTGCCGCGCGCGCTCGGCGGCTTCGCGTCGGGCGCGCTGCTCGCGCTTGCCGGCGCGTTGCTGCAAGTCTTGCTGCGCAATCCGCTCGCTGAACCCTACGTGCTCGGTGTGTCGGGCGGCGCGGCGGCGTTCGCGCTCGCGGCCATGCTCGCTGCGCTGCCGTGGTGGAGCGTCGAGGCCGCCGCATTCGCGGGCGCGTTCTTGTCCATCGTGCTCGTGCTCGGTCTTGCGCGCCGCGAGTTGTGGCGCGGCGATCCGCAGGATGCATCGCCGCGATTGTTGCTCACGGGCGCGGTGATCGCGGCGGGCTGGGGCGCGCTCATCACGCTGATGCTCGCCGTCGCGCCCGAGAACCGGCTGCGCGGCATGGTGTTCTGGCTGACCGGCGACCTGAACGGCGTCGCGACACCGTGGACGGCGGCGTTCGCGCTCGCCGCCGCGCTCGTCGCCGTCGTGCCCGTCGCGCCGCAACTCAACGTGCTGCTGCGGGGCGACGCCGCCGCGCAAGCGCTTGGCGTGCCGGTCGCGCGCTTGCGTCTGCGCGTGTATCTCGTGGCGTCGCTCGCGGCCGCGGCGGCCGTGACGACGGCGGGTACGATCGGCTTTGTCGGGCTGGTCGTGCCGCATGTGTTGCGGCTCGCCTGTGGCAACGATCAGCGCATGCTCCTGCCCGCGTGCGCGCTCGGCGGCGGCGTCGCGGTGATGGGCGCGGATTTGATCGCGCGCACGGTGATTGCGCCAGCGCAGTTGCCGGTGGGCGTGATCACCGCGCTGGTCGGCGTGCCGGTGTTCCTGTGGATGCTGCTGCGGCGCACGTCATGACGCTCTCCGTTCAAAACCTCCAGTTGCGCGCCGGAAGCCGGATGTTGATCGACGGCTTCAGCGGCCGGTTCGAACCCGGCGAAATGTGGTGCGTGGCCGGGCCGAACGGCGCGGGAAAGACCACGCTGATCGGCGCGCTGGCTGGACTCGCCGCGCCGGCGTCGGGGGCGATCCTGCTCGACGGACGGCCGCTCAACGCATGGCGCGCCGCCGATCTCGCCCGCCGCCGCGCGCTGATGCCGCAGACCGAGCACGACGCGTTCAGCGCGAGCGTGCTCGATATCGTGATGCTGAACCGCTTTCCTCACTTGAGCGGATGGGGCTGGGAAAGCGCGGCGGATCGCGCGGTCTCGCTCGCGGCGCTCGATACGCTCGGCCTTGCGCCATTCGCCTCGCGCGATGTCCGCACGTTGTCGGGCGGCGAGCGGCAACGCGTCGCACTCGCCGCGGCGCTCGCGCAGGACGCACCGCTGCTCTTTCTCGACGAACCGCTGTCGCATCTCGACCTGCATCATCAGATGGCGTGCCTCGACGCGCTCACACGCTGGCTGCAAGCCGAACCCGCCGCGCGCACGGTTGTGTTTTCCTGCCACGATCTCAATCTCGCGCGCCGTTTCGCGAGCCATGCGCTGCTGCTCGACGGCGCGGGCGAGGTGTCGGCGGGACGCGCGCGCGACGTGCTCAGCGCAGAACGCGCGAGCGCGGCCTTCGGCTATCCGCTGATCCTTATTCACGAGGGCGGCCACGAGGCGCTCGTGCCCGCCCTGCAACGTCCCAGTTTCTAACGGAATCCATCATGTCACTCGAACTCGCCGTGCCACGTCCTGAAGCGCTCGATCGCACGCTCGAAGCGCGTCTCGCTCATGTCATCGATACGAAGACCAAGCCGCTCGGCAGTCTCGGCCGGCTCGAAGGGCTCGCGCTTCAGCTCGGCCTGATCCAGCGCACGGAGACGCCGCGCGTCGAGCGTCCGACAATCATCGTGTTCGCCGCCGATCACGGTATTGCCGCTGAGGGCGTGAGTTCGTTTCCGCAGGAAGTGACCGTGCAGATGGTCGCGAACTTCGTCGGCGGGGGCGCGGCGATCAACGCGTTGTCGCGCGCGGCGGGCATGACGCTCGAAGTCGTGGATGCCGGTGTCGCGAGCGCGCTGCCCGCATCCGACGGCCTGATCGACCTGGCGATCCGGCGCGGCGGCACGCGCAACTTCGCGCACGAACCCGCGATGACGCGCGACGAAGCGCTCGCGGCGATCGCGCGCGGCGCGGCGCGCGTGCGGCATCACGCGGCGCTCGGCACGACGGTGATCGGCTTCGGCGAAATGGGGATCGCCAATACGTCGGCGGCCGCGTGCCTGATGAGCCGGCTGTGCGATCTGCCGATCGACGTGTGCGTCGGGCGCGGCACGGGGTTGTCGAATGAAGGCGTGGACCGCAAGCGCGCCGTCCTCGCGAAGGCGCTCGAACTTCACCCGGCAAGCACGGACCCGCTCGACACGCTTGCGACCTTCGGCGGCTTCGAAATCGCGATGATGACCGGCGCGTTCCTCGCGGCCGCCGAGGCGCGGCTGACGATTCTGGTCGATGGTTTCATCGCGACGTCGGCGCTGCTCGTCGCGCACGCGATGTCGCCCGCCGTGCTCGACTATTGCGTGTTCGCGCACGCGTCGGACGAAGCGGGGCATCGGCGGATGCTCGATTTTTTCGGCGCGAAACCGCTGCTCGAACTGGATCTGCGTCTTGGCGAAGGAACAGGCGCGGCGCTCGCGCTGCCCTTGTTGCGCGCGGCGGCGGCGTTCCTCTGCGAGATGGCGAGCTTCGAGTCGGCGGGCGTCGCGACCAAGAGCGACAAGAGCGACACGAGCGGCAAAGGCGGCTGACGCGATGTCGCGCGCGCTCGACGAACTCCGCTACTTTTTCACGGCGCTTGGCTATTTCACGCGCGTGCCGGTGCCGCGCTGGGTCGGCTTCGAGCGGCATTATCTGAACGCGGCGGCGCGTTATTTTCCGCTGGTCGGGCTGATGGTCGGCGGCGTCGGCGCGCTCGCGTATCTGGCGGCGCTGCGCGTATTTCCTGCGGGCGTCGCCGTGCTGCTCTCGATGGCCGCGACGCTGCTTCTGACCGGCGCGTTCCATGAAGACGGCTTGGCGGATAGCGTCGATGCGTTCGGCGGCGCGTACACCCGCGAGGATGCGCTGCGCATCATGCACGATTCGCGCATCGGCGCGTTCGGCGCGATTGCGCTCGTGGTGGCGCTCGCGCTGAAGTGGCAGACGCTGGCGTCGTTTGGCGCGCGCGATGCGAGCCGCGTCGCGTGGCTGATGATCGCGGCGCACGCGGCGAGCCGCACTGTCGCGATCAGCTTCCTCGTCACGCTCGATTACGTGCGCGCCGAGGGCAAGGCGAAGCCGGTGGCGCAACGCATGAGCGGCGCGGCTTTCGGGCTGGCTGCCGTCGTCGGATTGCCGTGGCTCTTCTGGCCCGACTGGCGGCTCGGCAGTGTGATGCTGGCGGCGCTCGCGGCGTTGCGCTTCATGCTCGGCCGCTATTTCGTGCGGCGGATCGGCGGCTATACCGGCGATTGCCTCGGCTTCGCGCAGCAAATTTTCGAGCTTGCCATCTACCTGATCGGACTTGGATGGATCTCATCCTGATTCGCCATCCGGCAGTCGCGATCGACGCCGGCGTGTGCTACGGACAAACCGACGTGCCGCTCGCGGGCGATGCGGCGGCGTCGGCGCGCTTGCTCGAAGGTCGCATGAAGGCGCTCGACGTGCCGCCGTGCGAGGGCGCATGGTTCACGAGTCCGCTGCAACGATGCGCACGGCTGGCGGCATCGCTCGGGGCGATGCGGACGGACGCGCGTCTGAAGGAACTCGATTTCGGCGCGTGGGAAGGCCGCGCGTGGGACGGCATCGAGCGGGCGCTGCTCGACGAATGGGCCGCCGATGTCGAGCATGGCCGTCCGCACGGCGGCGAGAGTCTCGCGCAGTTCACCGCGCGCGTGATCCAATGGTTCGATGAAACAAGTTCAGCGGGGGCGACGCCCGTTCACTGCGTCACGCATGCCGGCGTGATTCGCGTGCTCACGGCGCACCTTTTGCAGCAGCCGAGCGCGAACGTGCTGCAATGGCCGCTCGATTTCGGCGCGATCGTCTGGTTGCGGCGCGTGCGCGATACGTGGCTGCTGGTGCGCTGGAACGCGTGATTAGTGCGGGCGGCGCGCGCGGGCTTGATCGAGATCGGCGCACAGTTGCGCCGCGCCTTCGGCAAGTCGTGGCGTAGGACGGTTGATCAGATCGCCGTCGATACCGAACAGATTCTTGCGCGCGACCGCCGTCACGGAAGGCCAGCGCTGCCAGCGGTCGAGCGCGGGCAACGGCCGGTCCGGCGCGGTCGCGCCCGGCGTCGCCGTGACGATGGCTTCCGGATTCGCCGCGAGCACGGCTTCCGTCGAGACTGTCGGGACGAGCGGCGTGAGGCCCGCGAATACGTTGCGCCCGCCGCACAGTGTGATGACGTCGCTCACGATGTGCGCGCCGCTCAGGGTCATCAGCGGATCGTCCCAGACCTGATAGAACACGGCGACCGGCGACTTGGCCGCATAGCGCGTGCGCAGTTGCGCGATGTCGTGGCGGAATGCATCGGCGGCGCGCGACGCCGTGGCGGACGTGCCGAGCAGCGTGCCGAGTTTATCGAGCGTGGCGGGGATATCGTCGAGGCGATGCGGTTCGCTGAAAAAGAGCGGCACGTTCAGTTCGCGCAGACGGTCGAGCTGGCGCGTCGCATTGCCATGCCGCCACACGACGATCAAATCCGGCTTCAGCGCGACGATCCGTTCGAGGTCGAGCGCCTTGTTATCGCCGACACGCGGGATATTTTTCGCTTCCGGCGGATAGTCGCTGTAGCTCACCGCGCCGACGACCCGCGCGCCGCCGCCCGCCGCGAACAGCATCTCGGTCACGTGCGGCGCGAGGCTCACCACGCGCGCGGCGGGTGCGTTCAGCGTGACCGACGCGCCGGTGTCGTCGGTGACGGTGAGCGCGGCGTGCGCGTGCATCGCCACGAACAGCCCGCAGAACGCGACGTGCCGGAGATTCATGCGAGCGCCTCGTCGAGCGCGCGCGACAGCCGCGCCCATTCGCCTTCGCCGCCCGGCAAACCGATCCGCAAACTGGGCGTTCCGTCACCGCGATCGAACAGCCGGGTCCACACGCCGCGTTTCGCGAGCGCGTCCTGCAAAGCGGCGGCGCGCGGCGTTTCGAACCACGCGAAAAGCGGCGTGCCGCGCACGTCGAATCCATGTCGCGCGATCAGCGCCGCGAGGCGCGCGCCGTCATTCGCGAGCCGCGCGCGCGTCGCGTCCTGCCACGCGTGGTCGGCGAACGCGGCCAGCACCGCGTGGCGCGCGGGACCGCCGACTGTCCACGCGCCGAGCATGTCGCGCAACGCATCGCAGACGCGCGGGCTCGCGAGCACGAATCCCGCGCGAATCCCGGCCAGCCCGAAGAACTTGCCGACCGAGCGCAACACCACGAGTCCTTCCACGCCGGTGAATGCCGATAACGACGCAAACGGATCGGCATCGGCGAACGCTTCATCGACGATCAACGTACCGCCGCGCGCGCTCAGTTGCGCGTGCCACGAAAGCAGCGTGTCGCGCGACAGACGCTCGGCGGTCGGATTATTCGGATTAGCGACGATCACGTAATCCACCTCGTCCGGCAGCGCGGCCGCCGTCACGTCGAGCGTGGTCACCCGATGACCGGCGCGCTCGAATGCGGGCGCGTATTCCGCGTAGGTGAGCGGCGCGACAGCGGCGACGGTGGCAACACCCCGCGCCAGCAGCCACGGCAGCGCGCGGATCGCCGCCTGACTGCCCGCTACCGGCAGCGCGGCGGGCGCGCCGTAGTAGCGCGCGGCGGTATCGGCGAGACCGTCGTCTTCTTCCGGCAGACGCCGCCACGCATCGGGCGGCACCGGCGGCACCGGATAGCCGCACGGATTGATGCCGGTCGAAAGATCGAGCCAGTCTTCGAGCGCGATGCCGTAACGGCGCGCCGCTTCGCGCAGGTTGCCGCCGTGTCGGATCGGGGTCGAAGGCAAGTCAAAGTCAGCCATGAAAACCCACGCTCAGGAAAGCCACGATCAGATAGATGGCGACCCACAGCCACACGGTGCGCTCCACGAGCCGCAGCGCCGATACCACGTGATGCGGCGCGGCCGCCATGCCCGCGCCGAGCGTCGGCCGGCTTTCGAGCGCGCCGTGATAAACCGCCGCGCCGCCGATCAGCACATTCAGGCTCCCCGCGCCCGACGCCATGACCGGCCCGGCGTTCGGGCTGTCCCACGACTTGGCCTGCGTGCGCCAGCAGTGCAACGCCATGCGCGTATCGCCGAGCAGCGCGTAGCTCGCCGCCGTGAGGCGCGCGGGAACGTAGTTGAGCACGTCGTCGAAACGGGCGGCGGCCCAGCCGAATCGCAGATACCGCGTCGTGCGATAACCCCACATCGCGTCGAGCGTATTGGCGAGGCGGAACCCGAGCGCGCCCGGTCCGCCCGCGATGGCGAACCAGAACAGCGCGCCGAAGATCGCATCGTTGCCGTTCTCAAGCGTCGATTCGACCGCCGCGCGGGACAGCGCGCCTTCGTCGGCGTTCGCGGTTTCGCGCGACACGATGCGCGCGGTCAGCCGGCGCGCCTCCGGCAGATCGCCGCTGCCGAGCGCGCGGGCGATCGGCACGATGTGATCGCGCAGGCTCTTCGCGCCGAGCGCGAACCAGAGCAGCACGACATGCACGATGCACGCGAGCGAAAACGGCAGCACGGCGACGAGCGCCCAGGCGAATACGACCGGCGGCACGACCGCCAGCAGCCACGCGAGAATCCCGGCGGGCCGTGCGCGAAAGCCCGTGTTCAGACGCGCTTCGAGGCGCGCCGCGTAGTCGCCGAACGCGGTGAGCGGATGCCGTCCGCGCGGTTCGCCGAACAGCCGGTCGACGATTACACCGGCCACCGCGAGCATCGCCATTGCGTAGAAAGAGAGCAGCAGCATGGGCCGGTCAGCCTTTGAGCGCGAGCGGCAGGCCCGCGACCATCATCGTCGCGCGGCGGCTGGCGGCGGCGACGCGCTGGTTGAGCCGCCCGAGTTCATCGACGTAATGGCGCGTGACCGACCCGAGCGGCACGACGCCCAGCCCGATTTCATTGCTCACCACGATGATCTTGCCGGGCGTCTTTTCGAGCGCCGCGTCGAAATCGCTCAGGCATTTGGCGGGCGGGCGCGGCGGCGGAAGTTGATCGGCGGGACAAAGCAGATTCGCGAGCCAGAGCGTCAAACAGTCGATCAACACACAGTGCTGCTCGCGCGCCGCGCGGGCGAGTGCGCCCGCGAGATCCACCGGCGCCTCGACGAGCGTCCACTGCGCGGGCCGCCGCGCGCGATGATGCGCGATACGTTCGGCGAATTCGGCGTCGTCGGGCGGCGTCGCGGCGGTCGCGATGTACGTGACGGGCAGGCCGCTCGCGGCGGCCAGATTTTCGGCATAGAGACTCTTGCCGGAACGCGCGCCGCCGAGGACGAAGGTGATGTCGGGTGAGGTCATCGCGGTATTGTAGCGGCGCGTCTGGTTCCATCCAGGTATCAATATATGGCCGGTGCGCCAGCAATATATGGCCGGTGCGCTTGCTATATGCACCTGCGCGCCTGCGACGCTGCAAAAACCTCGGTAGCATCCAGCCAGTTCGCTTCGTTCACACTGACCAAGAATCCCATGCACTTTGCACCGCGCGGCACGCTGATGATCCAGGGCACGACCTCCGACGCCGGCAAAAGCACGCTAGTGGCCGGACTCGCGCGGCTCGCGCGTCGCGGCGGCGTGCGCGTCGCGCCGTTCAAGCCGCAGAACATGGCGCTCAACAGCGCGGTCACGGTCGATGGCGGCGAGATCGGCCGCGCGCAGGCCTTGCAGGCGATCGCGGCGGGCGTGCCGGCGCAGATCGACTTCAATCCCGTGCTGCTCAAGCCGACCAGCGATCGCGGCGCGCAGGTCATCATCCACGGTCACGCGCACGCCAATCTCGACGCGCGGGCGTATCACGCCTACAAAAGCGTCGCGATGGAGGCCGTGCTTGAGTCGTATGCGCGGCTTCAGGCGAATTTCGACGCGATCATCGTGGAGGGCGCGGGCAGTCCGGCCGAAGTGAACCTGCGCGACCGCGATATCGCCAATATGGGTTTCGCGGAACGGGTCGATTGCCCGGTCGTGCTGGTGGCCGATATCGACCGGGGCGGCGTGTTCGCGCACCTGACCGGCACGCTCGCGTGCCTCTCGGCGAGCGAGCGCGCGCGGGTGCGCGGGTTCGTCATCAACCGGTTTCGCGGCGATCTCGGCCTGTTGCAGCCCGGCCTCGACTGGCTGGAAGCGCAAACGGGCAAGCCGGTGCTCGGCGTCGTGCCGTATCTGCATGGCTTGACGCTCGATGCCGAAGACATGTTGCCCGGCGAGAAGCGCGCGGGCGCGGCGGATGGCGCGACGAACGTGCTGCGCGTGGTCGTGCCGGCGCTGCCGCGTATCAGCAATCACACCGATTTCGACGCGCTGCGGGCGCACGCTCAGGTGGATTTCCAGTACGTGAAGGCGGGCAGTGCGCCGCCGCCGGCGGATTTGATCGTGTTGCCGGGGTCGAAAAACGTGCAGCGCGATCTCGCGTGGCTGCGCGAACATGGCTGGGATCGCGCGATCGAGCGGCATCTGCGCTATGGCGGAAAGGTGCTCGGGATTTGCGGCGGCATGCAGATGCTGGGTAGAACGATCGACGATCCCGACGGTCTGGAAGGCGCGGCGGGCTGTGTCGAAGGTCTCGGTCTGCTCGATCTCGATACCACGCTGACGCCGCACAAGCTGCTCGCTAACGTGTCCGGGCGGCTCGTCATGGACGGCGCGCCGGTGCGCGGTTACGAAATCCACATGGGACGCACGACGGGCGCGGCGCTCGACCATCCGGCGCTCCACCTCGACGACGGCCGTCCGGACGGCGCGGTTTCCGCCGATGGGCAGATCGCCGCGACGTACCTGCACGGCATCTTCGATACACCCGAAGCGCTCGCGGCGCTGCTCGCGTGGGCGGGTCTGGCAGACGCCGAACCGCTCGATTACCCAGCGCTGCGCGAAGCCTCGCTCGACCGGCTGGCCGACACGCTTGCCGCGTCGCTCGATCTGAACGCGATCGCCGCCGCGTTCGCGTGAACGGTCGAGTCGCGTCAGTAGAGGATGATTTGCGTGCAGCGGAAGAGCGCGACGAGCTTGCAGTCCGCGTTCGTGACCGTCGCGTCCCAGACTTGCGTGGTGCGTCCGAGGTGCACGGCGCTTGCCTTCGCGACGATTTTCCCCTCGCGCGCCGTGCCGACGTGGTTGCTTTTCAACTCGACGGTCGTGAAGTTTTTCGCGCCTTCGGGAAGGTGCGCGATGCACGCGTAGCCGCAGCAGGTGTCCGCGAGACCGACGACGCTTGCCGCGTGCAGGAAGCCGTTCGGCGCGAGAAGTTGCTCGCGGATTGGCAATTCGCCGACCAGAATGCCGCTTTCGAGCGACACCAGTTCGACCCCGAGCAGCTCGGGCAGACGGCCGCGCTGGCGTTGGCGCAGGAAATCGAGGGTGACATCGGGACGCAGGGTGGACATGGCGTAAAGATCCTTAGGCTGATCGGGGATATTCCGGCCGGGCCGGTTTTGCCGATATTATCAAGGGCGCGAACGTTCGGACGGGCCGGCGAGCGCATCAGCCCAAGGTAGCGGCAAACCAATTCATCGGGAAACTACATGACGGTCATCGTGGTGGCGAATCCGAAAGGCGGTGTCGGCAAGAGCACGCTTTCGACCAATCTCGCCGGATATTTTGCGTCGAACGGCGAATGGGTCGCGCTCGCCGATCTCGACAAGCAGCAGTCGTCGCGTGCGTGGCTCGACCTGCGTCCGGACACGTTGCCGAAAATCGAAAGCTGGCAGATCGACGTCGATGCGCCCGGAAAGCCGCCGAAAGGACTGGAAAAAGCCGTGGTCGATACCCCGGCGGGCGTGCACGGCAACCGGCTCGCCTTGGCGCTGGGACTCGCCGACAAGGTGATCGTGCCGCTCCAGCCTTCCATGTTCGATATTCTTGCCACGCAGGAGTTTTTGCAGCGGCTGGCGAAGGAGAAGGCTGTGCGGAAGGGGACGATCGAGATTGGCGTGGTGGGGATGCGGGTGGACGCCCGGACGCGTTCGGCTGAACAGTTGCATCGGTTTGTCGAAGGGTTGGACCTGCCGGTGCTCGGGTTTTTGCGCGATACGCAGAATTATGTGCAGCTTGCGGCGCACGGGCTCACGCTTTGGGATATTGCTAAGAGCCGCGCTGAGAAGGATTTGGAGCAGTGGGAGCCGATTTTGGCTTGGGCCGAGGGGGGGGTAGCCGGCTGATCGCGGCTTGGGTGGGGTTTGCTTTTGTTTGCCTGCGCTTTCTGGGAACTTGCTTTCGTGTAGGTTTATTAGCACGCCGCTATGCGCGGCGGCAGTCACTTTCTTTGGCTAGCTGCAAAGAAAGTAACCAAAGAAAGCAGCACGGAATTCGGCGCCGTGGGGGCGACTTCAGGGTGGGTTACACCGTCTGATGTTCGGGCGGTTTCTGGGAACTTGCTTTCGTGTAGGTCTATTAGCACGCCGCTATGCGCGGCGGCAGTCACTTTCTTTGCTGCTGCAAAGAAAGTAACCAAAGAAAGCAGCTTATCCGCCTAAGTGTCCACCTCGAATAACCGAGCGGATAGGCGCGCAAGCTGACTATGGCAACTCGCATTCGTCGGTATTGGCACAGCATCTGTCAGTTCCGTCCTCGCTGCGCTTGGACGTTGGGCATATCTAACAACCGTCGGTTGGTTTGGTTTGGTTTGGTTTTTCCGTTTATGCCGTTCCGGCAGGCACTTTGTGCCTGCGGGGATGGATGAGCGGCTCCACTCTGTTGTATGGTGCGATGGCCGAATCAGCTTGCGCACCACTCCCGGAAACCGTTCGTGGTGGACACTTAGACGGATAAGCTGCTTTCTTTGGTTACTTTCTTTGCAGCAGCAAAGAAAGTGACTGCTGCCGCGCATAGCGGCGTGCTAATAGACCTACACGAAAGCAAGTTCCCAGGAAGGACATGCAAACAAAAACCCGCCCGCGCCAGCAAGACCAACCGCGCCAGCAAAACCAACCCGCGCCAGCAAAACCAACCGGCGCCAGCAAAACCAACCGGCGCCAGCAAAACCAACCGGCGCCAGCAAAACCAACCGGCGCCAGCAAAACCAACCCGCGCCAGCAAAACCAACCCGTCTATGTCCAGCTCTGCGTCGGCACGTACCCCCGGCTCCCCTTAATCCGATTCTTGTCATCGACAAAAACCAACTCCGGCGTCCACCCAGCCTTGAGCTCCACCTCATCCACCTGCGCGAAAGCCGCAATAATCACGAGATCGCCCAACTGCGCGCGCCGCGCCGCCGACCCATTCAGCGAGATCATGCCGCTACCCCGTTCGCCCTTGATCGCGTAAGTCGTCAGACGCTCGCCATTGTTCACGTTCCAGATGTCGATCTGCTCGTTCTCCACCAGGTTCGCGGCTTCCAGCAAGTCTTCGTCGATCGCGCACGAACCTTCGTAGTGAAGCTCGCAATGCGTGACCGTCGCGCGGTGGATTTTCGATTTCAACAGGGTGCGCAGCATGGTCTTGCTCTCTTAAATCTCAAGGTTATCGATAAGCCGCGTCGCGCCGATCTTCGCGGCAGCCAGCACCACGAGCGGCGCTGCGGTGTCCGCCAGGCCTGGCGGCAACAGGTCCGAGCGCTTGCGAATGGCGATGTAGTCGGGCTGCCAGCCGCGCAGCGCAAGCGATTCGACCGCGTCGCGCTCGATCGAGGCGAAATCCCGGCCGCCCGCGAGCACCGCGTCGCGCACGCGATTGAGCGTGGCGGCGAGCACCGGCGCTTCCGCGCGCTCGGCGGCCTGCAGGTAACGGTTGCGCGAACTGAGCGCGAGGCCGTCTTCGCTGCGCACGGTTTCGGCGGCGATCACCTCGGTCGGCAGCGCGAACTGGTGGCACATCTGCCGCACGATCATCAACTGCTGGTAATCCTTCTTGCCGAACACCGCGACGCGCGGCTGCACGCACGACATCAGCTTCATCACGACCGTACACACGCCCTGAAAGAAACCCGGGCGGAACTCGCCTTCGAGGATATCGCCGAGGTTGGTCGGCGGATGCACGCGGTATTGCTGCGGTTCGGGATACAGATCGGCTTCGGTCGGCGCGAACAGCACGTAGACGTTCTCCGATTGCAGCTTTTCGATGTCGTCCGCGAGCGTGCGCGGATATTTTTCGAAGTCCTCGTTCGGGCCGAATTGCAGCCGGTTCACGAAAATACTCGCGACGACCGGGTCGCCGTGCTGGCGCGCGAGGCGCATCAGCGAGAGGTGGCCTTCGTGCAGGTTGCCCATCGTCGGGACGAAGGCGGTACGGTTCTGGCCGCGCAACTGATCGCGCAGTTCATGGATCGAGCTGATGACTTTCATCGAGCGGGTGACTCCTGGCGAAGCGCCACGGCGGGCGGCTTCCACGGATGGATGACAAGGGTGGACAAGGACGCGGCCGTCTCACGCGGGTGAGTAGGCGAGTCTCACGTAGATCGGCGCATACGGCTCGGCCTGAGTGATTTCGATCAGCGATTCGCGCGACAGCTCCAGCATCGCGATGAAGTTGACGACCACCACCGGCACGCCGCGCGAGGTGTCGAAGAGGTCGCAGAACTCCATGAAGCGCGCCGTTTGCAGGCGTCGCAGGATCACGCTCATGTGCTCGCGCACCGAAAGTTCCTCGCGCGAAATCTTGTGATGCTGCACGAGCTTCGCGCGCTTGATGACGTCGGCCCAGGCGGCGCGCAGATCGACGGCATCGACATCGGGGAAACGCTGCGTCGAACTTTGCTCGATATACACCTCGGCGCGCAGAAAATCGCGCCCGAGTTGCGGAATGTGATCGAGCCGTTGCGCCGCGAGCTTCATCTGCTCGTATTCGAGCAGACGGCGCACGAGTTCGGCGCGCGGGTCTTCCGCTTCCTCGCCGGTATCGGCCTTTTTCACCGGCAGCAACATGCGCGACTTGATCTCGATCAGCATCGCGGCCATCAGCAGATATTCGCCGGCGAGTTCGAGATTCGTCTGGCGGATTTGATCGACGTAGCCGAGATACTGCGCGGTGACATCCGCCATCGGAATGTCGAGGACGTTGAAGTTCTGCTTGCGGATCAGGTACAGCAAGAGATCCAGCGGACCTTCGAACGCTTCGAGGAAAATTTCGAGCGCGTCCGGCGGGATGTAAAGGTCGGTCGGCAGCTTCCAGAGCGGCTCGCCATACAGATGCGCGAAAGCGACGCCGTCGATGGTATCGGGCGTCGAATCGTTGGCTGGCCTGGCGAGCGCGGCGGCGCGTTCGTCACGGCCCGGGTGCGCCGGCGGATTTTCCGTCGGCTGGCGCCCGCGAGCGGCGCTCACGCTCAGAAGTTCTGGTAGTAGACGTAGGACGTTTGGCTGACCTTCGACGTCTGCTGCTTGGCGCGCTCGTCGAGGTCGACCGGCTGCTTGTCCCACAGGAGCGCGCGGCCGCGGCGCTGTTCGTCTTCCAGCGACGGCTTTTGCTCTTTCAACTGATTGATGAACTGGGTGATGTCCGACTGGTACATGTTCGACGTCCTTGGGCTTCAGGGGCGCGGCGGCGCGGCCAGGTCAGGCGCGCTCGCGCGGATCGACGTAATTTTACCGCAAGCGCGCCGCGCCGCGCGCATATCGGCCCTTTAGCGCGATACGATTCGGCAGTCGGGTATCGGATGGCGCTTAAAAGGCCCGGAAAATCCCGGAACCCGCGCCGGCCGCGACCGTCCAAGGCGCACGGCCGGTTAAAACACGCGTGCTTTTTTAGCCTCCCGCCACGCTGTGCGAACGGTACTGACAAGCTAACAAGCGCTTGCCTTCTCGCTTCGGGCGAATTGAGGCGGCGCCCCGCGCGGCTGTGGTGAAATAGCGGTCGGCCGAATGCCTGAAATGCTTGAATTGCATCGCCTTGCAGCCGCGAAGCGCTTTTCACCCTTCGATTCCCTTAAATACCCATTTCTTTCGCCGGAGGTCACGTTTGGCGGGGCGTCTTTTTGATCCGTTGCGCGCAGTGCGCCGCGACGCGCCAGGCGTTCGGCGCCTGTCGCCGTCGAGGCTTAGGCGCGTCGTCTGGGCGCTCGGGGCGCTTGGCGCACTCGGGTCGCTCATGGCCGCGCAGCCGGCTTTCGCCAAATACAGCGTCGATGTCGATGCGCCGCGCAGCGTCCGCTCGCTGCTCAAAGATCACCTGGATCTGGCGCGCTTCGCAAAACGCGACGACATCAGCGACGAACAGTTCGAGTTCCTCGTCACCGCGACGCCGCAGGAAGTGCGCGATCTCGTCGCGACCGACGGCTATTTCACGCCCGTCGTTCGGACGGATGTGAAGGTGGAGGACGGCAAGCGCTCGGTCACCGTGAGCGTCGATCCCGGTCCGCAAACCACGGTGGCGTCGGTATCGCTGAACTTCACCGGCCCTGTCACGACCGAGGACCGCAATCAGGAAAACGCCGCGCGCTTCGCGTTTTCGGTGAAGGAGGGCGATCCGTTTTCGCAATCCGCCTGGGACGACGCCAAGAACGCCGCGCTCAAGGTGTTGCGCTCGAAGCGCTATCTGGGCGCGAAGATCGCTCAGTCGAAGGCGCGTGTGAATCCGCGCACGCATATCGTCGATTTGTCGGTGACGTTCGAGAGCGGCCCAACCTTTACGTTCGGCGACCTCGACGTGAGCGGCGTGCGGCGTTATCCGGAAGAAATCATCCGTCACGTGAACCCGATCCACCCGGGCGATATCTACGACGTCGCGCGCGTGAACGAACTCCAGCGCCAGTTGCAGAACACACCGTACTACGCGAGCGTCGCGATCGACGCGGATAACGACGTCGCCAAGCCCGACCGGACGCCGCTCCACCTGAAGGTGAGCGAGTATCCGTACAACAGTGTGCGCTACGGCGTCGGTTACGCGACCGATACCGGCCCGCACATCCAGGGTTCGTACAGCTATCTCGACACTTTCGGCGCGGCGTATCCGTTCACGATTTCCGGGCGCCTCGACCAGACGCAGCAGTACGGCCAGGTTCAGCTTTCGCAGCGTCCCGACGGACGTGGCTGGGTGAACAGCGTGCTCGCGTCGTACACGAACACGAACGTGTCGGACACGCGCATTTATAGCGCGCGCGTGGGCGTGCAGCGCTCGCGCTCGCTGCAGAACATCGACACCACCTACTCGATCCTGTTCTATGCCGACCGGCTGACGCAAAATTCCGGCGAACCGTCGACCAGCCGCGCGCTCGTGCCCGCGTGGCAGTGGATCCGCCGCAATGTCGACGATCCGCTGTTCCCCCGCAGCGGCAACCTGATCCGCGCGGAAGCGGGCTTTGCGGTGAAGGGCCTGCTGACCGACCAGACTTTCGGGCGCATCTATACGAACGTGCTGCAATACCTGCCGATCGGCAAGCGCGACCTGTTCGTGTTCCGCGCCGAACTGGGCGGCGTGTTTACGAGCGGCAGTTCGAACGGCGTGCCGGCGTCGCTGCTGTTTCGCGCGGGCGGATCGAATTCCGTGCGCGGTTATGGCTATCAAAGTATCGGTAACAACGTGGACGGCTCCATCCTGCCGACCAAATATCTCGCGACGGGCAGCGCCGAGTATCAGCACTGGTTCAATCACGACTGGGGCGCGGCGGCGTTTTTCGATATCGGCACGGCCACCGACACCTGGCGCGAGCGCGTGTTCTATCCGGGCGTTGGCGTCGGCGCGCGCTGGCGCAGTCCGGTCGGACCGGTCAACGTCGATGTCGCTTATGGCATGAAGAACCACAGCGTGCGTCCGTATCTGACGCTCGGCATCGCTTTTTAGTATTTTTCTGGACGAATCGAGACGCATGACGGACCCGACAGCCAACCCGGACGCAAACGAGCCGAATTCCCCCGCCGCCGACGCAGCAGGCCGGGAGAATGGTGCGGCCGGCGGCGGTGCGCCCGAAGGTGCGCCGGAAACCAAGCCGCCGAAGAAACGCGGCTGGCGGCGCTACGCGAGCGCGATCGGCAGGACGTTTGCGGTACTTGTGGTGTGTCTCGCGCTCGGCGTGGGGATGCTCGCCTATGCCGTGAAAAGCGAGCGCGGAACGCGCTATGTCTGGCAGGCGGCGGTGTACGTCTTGGGGGGCAGGCTGTCGGGCACGCTCGACGGCGGCGCGATCGCGACCGGCGTCAGCTTGCGAAACGTCCACTGGAAAAGCCTCGACGGTCATGGCACCGATATCGCGGTCGATCGCGTGGCGGGCCGCTGGGAACTGACGCGCGAGCCGTGGCGTTTCACCGTCGATTATCTGCACGTCGGCACGGTCGACGCACGCATCGCGCCGTCGCCGAAAGACAACACGAAGTTCGAATTGCCGAAGGATCTGCGCTTGCCGATCCAGCTCGCGATTCGCGACGTATCGCTCGATCTGCTGCGGCTTCACGACGGCACGGCCGTCACCGAATTCTCGCGTCTGCGCTTTCACGGACGAAGCGACGGGCAACATCACGAAGCCGCCGTCGAGCGTCTCGACACGCCGTTCGGCGCGCTGACCGCGGCGCTCAAGATGGACGGCGGCGCGCGGCCGTTCCCGCTGACGGGCGACGCCGGTTATTCGGGCAAGGTGAGCGGCGAAACCGTGGAAGTGGGCGCGCATCTGACGGGTTCGCTCGAAAATCTCATCGCCGATGTCGATGCGACTGGCCTGAAGCTGAAAGGCCACGCGCGGGTCGAAGCCACGCCATTTGCCGATGTTCCGCTCAAAAGCGCGCAGATTACCGCCGATCACATCAACCCGCAATCGTTCAGCCCGAGCGCGCCATTCGCCGATCTCGCCGTGCGCGCCGAAGTGAAACCCGCGCCGGGCGATCCTAAAAAGCCGTCAGCGCTGGTCGTGACGGGGCCGGTCTCGATCGTCAATGCAAAGCCCGGTTCGATCGACCAGCAGTTGCTGCCGCTGATCGACGCCCGCGCCGACGTGCGGCTGGATGCATCGGCGCAAACCATCAGCGGTCTCACCGTGCGGCTGGTCAAGGACGCGACCGTTACCGGCGGCGGCACGATCAAGGGCAATCTCGGCGAATTCGACCTGAAAGTCGCGAAGCTCGACCTCAACGCGATTCAATCAAGCATACGGCCGACGCAGTTCAGCGGGCCCGTCGCCGTGTCGCTCGCGGGCGACACGCAAACCGTCACCGTCGATCTCGACGACCCGAAAGCCGCGATCCGCGCGCAAGGCAAGATTCGCCTCGACGCAAAGCAGACGAGCTTCGACGGCGTGAAGCTCACGGCGGGCAAAGGCCGCGTCGAACTGAACGGCGCGCTGAAAAAGGACGTTAATTCGAGCTACGACCTGAAAGCCAGGTTCGTCGATTTCAATCCGTTGTTGCTTACCGAAACGAAGCCCGCCGCGCCGGTGAAGGGCAAGAACGCGGCCCCGGCGCGCGTGATCGTCGCGCGCGTCAACGGCGAACTCGCCGCGACCGGCCAGCTCGCGCCGACGCTGACCGCGAAGGCGCGCTTCACGCTCGGCGAAAGCGAATACGACAATTTGCCGCTGACCGGCGCGGGCAACGTGCAGATCGTCGGCACGCGCATCCTGCCGAGCACCGCGAAGCTTTCGGTCGCGGGTAATGACGTCGATCTGAACGGCAGCTTCGGCGCGCCGGGTGATCGGCTGCGCTTTCGCGTCGATGCGCCTGAACTCGCGCGGCTCGGTTTCGGGCTGGAAGGGCTCGTCAAGGCGGACGGCGACGTGACGGGTTCGTTCGCGCATCCGAACGTCGCGGCGAATTATCAGGCCGACGGCGTCGTGTTCGGCGCGAACCGCGCGGGCCATGCGGAGGGCCGCGTGGAGTTGCGCGACGGCGCGAACGGCGCGCTGGTTGCGACCATCGCGGCGCGCGACGTGGCGACCGAAGGCGTCGATCTCACGACGCTCGACGCCAATCTGTCCGGCACGCGTGCGCGCCACACGCTGGAGGCGAGCGCCGCCGGCAAGGTGCGCGGCGAAGCGGTGAATGTGGTGTTGTCGGCGAACGGCCGGCTCACCGACGCCCGCGACGGCACGCACTGGGACGGCACCGTCACGCGGCTGTCGAACAAGGGCACGCCCAACCTGAATCTCGACGCGCCGCTCACCGTGAGTTACGCGCCGGATCGCGTGGTGCTGGGCGCGTCGCGGCTGTCGGCGGAAGGCGCCGTGCTCGATTTGCGCGGCTTCTCGTTCGACCATGGGCGCATCAGTTCGGCGGGTCGTTTGACGGGAATTTCGGTGCCTCGGCTGCAGGAAATCCGCCGCGAAATCACCGGGGTCGAGCCGACGTTCAGGACCGATCTCGTCTTCGATGGCGACTGGGACTTCGCGCTCGGCGCAACCGCGACGGGCTACGTGCAGCTCAAGCGACGCAGCGGCGATCTCAGCATCGACGCCGCGCGGGGCGTGGCCGCGCTTGGCATCACCGATATATCCGCGCGCGCCGAATTCACCGGCGGCAACCGGCTGAACGCGACCTTGCACGCGCAGGCTAACCGGATCGGCGTGATCGACGCCAACGTGCACACGCCGCTCGTCGCCCGCGACGGCATTCTGACGGTCGCCGACGAATCGCCGTTGACCGGCGGGATCGACGCGAACGTTCCGGCGCTGCGCACGACCGGCGGCCTGTTCGGGCCGACCTATCTGCTCGGCGGCCATCTCGCGCTCAAGCTCGCGATTGCCGGCGTGGTCGCGAAGCCGACGCTCACCGGCAATCTCACCGGCGACGAAATCTCGGCCACGCTCGTCGATCAGGGCGTGCAGTTGAAGGACGGCGTGATCCGCGTGGCGCTGTCCGAGAATCTCGTCGATTTCCAGAAGGTCGAGTTTCATGGCGCGAGCGGCACATTGCGCGCCGAGGGCCGCGTCCGGCTCGATCAGGACGAGCCGGATCTGACCGCGAGCATCGTCGCGGACAAGCTCGAACTGTTCGCGTCGCCGGACCGCCAGTTGTCGTTGTCGGGCAGCGCGAGCGTGGCGAACGCGGGCGTGCGCGGCGGCATGGCGATCAACGGCAAGTTCACCGTCGACCACGCGTTGTTCGATCTGCCGGAGAAATCCGCGCCGTCGCTCGGCGACGACGTGGTGATCGTGCGTGCCGACGGAACGGTGAAAGGCGAGGGCAAGGAAGCCGTGCCGGGCAGCGAAAAGCCGATCGGACCGTTCGCGCCGCGCGCGAATGTCGATATCGATCTGGGCCAGAAATTCCGTTTCCGTGGACAGGGCGCGGACCTCGGACTCGCCGGTACGATCACGGCGATGAGCGCGCCGAACATGCCGCTGCGCGCGATCGGCAATGTGCGCGTGACGCCCGGTTCGACCTACACGGCGTTTGGCAGGAAGCTCGGTATCGAGAATGGATTCTTTACGTTTAACGGACCGGTGGCGAATCCGGGCATCAACATTCTCGCGATGCGACGCAATCAGGAGATCGAGGCGGGCGTGCAGGTGACGGGCACGGTGCAGTCGCCGAACGCGAAGCTCGTGTCCGAGCCGAACGTGCCGGATAACGAAAAGCTCTCATGGCTGCTGTTCGGCCACGGCACCGATCAGGGCAACAACATCGGCCAGCAAAGCGCGATGACGAACGCGCTGGCGTTGCTCGGGAGCGCGAGCGGCAAGCGGATTGCGCAGACGTTCGGACTGGACGAATTCTCGATCGGGACGAGTGAGGTTGGCTTGACCGACCCGCAGGTGGTGATGATCTCGAAGGCGATCAACGAGCGGCTTGTGATCGGGTATGAGCAGGGTTTGCAGTCTGCTAGCAACGCGATCAAGGCGACCGTGAACTTGTCGCGGTTCTGGTCGGTGGCCGCGTATGGGGGCACTTTCCAAGGGATGGACCTTTTGTATACGCGGCGGTTTGATTCTTGGTCGAGGAGGGGGAATCCATAGGGGGTTTCCGGGTTGCTGGCGCCCTGGGTTTTGTTTGCCTGTGGTTTGGGGAAGTTTGCTCGGACGGTTTGGTTTGCTGGCGCCTTTTGCTTTTGTTTGGAGGGTGTAATTAGTTTTGTGTAAACGGTCATTTGGCAGGAGACTGCCTGTAACAGGAGCGACGATGACCGTAGCCAAACGCAACAAACGTGCGAAACCCGATCCTGAACTCGTCAAGCTGGCGGACAGGTTGCTGGCGAATTACCAGAAACCCGAGGACCTGGTTGGCGAGAACGGCCTGCTCAAGCAGCTCACCAAGATGCTGGTTGAGCGGGCGCTGGAGACCGAGATGTCCGAGCATCTGGGGCACGGCAAGAGCGAGACCGTCACCAACGCCACGGGAAACACCCGTAACGGTCACAGCGCCAAGACGTTGCAGGGTGAGTTCGGCGAACTACCGCTCGATATCCCGCGTGATCGTCAAGGCGCGTTCGAGCCGAAGCTGGTAGAACGCCATCAGACCCGCTGGTCGGGCTTCGACGACAAGATCATCTCCCTGTACGCACGGGGCCTGAGCGTGCGTGAGATTCAGGGGCATCTGGAAGAGATGTACGGCACCGAAGTGTCGCCCACGCTGATCTCCGCGGTGACCGACGCGGTCAGCGAGGAGGTGAAGCTCTGGCAAGCTCGCCCACTCGACGCGCTGTACCCCATCATTTATCTCGACTGCATCCACGTCAAGGTGCGCGACAGCGGTGCGGTGCGGACTAAGGCGGTCTATCTGGCCATTGGTGTGAACATGGACGGCCACAAGGAAGTGCTGGGACTGTGGATCGCCCAGACCGAGGGGGCGAAGTTCTGGCTGCAGGTGGTCACCGAGTTAAAAACACGCGGCGTGCAGGACATTTTTATCGCCTGCGTCGATGGGCTCAAAGGCTTTCCCGAAGCCATTGAAGCGGTCTATCCGAAAGCAGCCGTGCAGCTTTGCATCGTGCACATGGTGCGCAACTGCCTGAACTTCGTGTCGTGGAAAGTGCAGCGCGAAGTTGCCGCCGATCTGAAGATGATCTACACATCAACGACAGTCGAACTGGCCATGCAAATGCTCGAAGCGTTCGAGGCCAAGTGGGACAAGGACTATCCGTCAATCGGGCAGAGTTGGCGGCGCAACTGGGCACGCGTCGTTCCATTCTTCGACTATCCGCCGGAAATCCGCAAAGTGATCTATACGACCAACGCCATTGAATCGATCAACATGAGCCTGCGCAAGGTGATCAAGACCCGCAGCTCGTTTCCGACCGACGACGCCGTGACCAAGCTGTTTTACCTGGCGCTGAACAACATCAGCAAGAACTGGACGATGCCAATCCGCGATTGGAAGGCAGCTTTGAACCGCTTTACTATCCAGTTCGAGGACAGGCTGATGCCCCGTTAAACCACAACCTGTTTACACAAAATTCGGGACACCCCCTTTGTTTGCCTGCGCTTTCGGCCCAACAACAACCCGCCCAAGCCATAAAAAAGGCACGCCTTCGCGTGCCTCTCCTTGCCGGCGATAAGCCAAAAACCCCTTACTTCACCCGCATCCCCGGCCTAGCCCCACTATTCGGCTCAAGAATATACAACCCCGGCTCGGCCTTCTCGTCCGTCGCGGAAGCGGCCAAAACCATCCCTTCCGACAACCCGAACTTCATCTTGCGCGGCGCAAGATTCACGACCATCACCGTCAATTTGCCGATCAGATCCTGCGGCTGATACGCCGACTTGATGCCGGAAAACACGTTGCGCGTCTTGTCCTCGCCGATATCGAGCGTCAGTTGCAACAACTTGTCCGATCCTTCGACCGCCTTGCAATCCACAATCCTTGCGATCCGCAGATCGACCTTCGCGAAATCGTCGATGGAAATCGAGCCCGGTTGTTCCGCCGACACGTCCTTCTTCGCCTTCTTCGCCGAAGAAACCGCCGCCACCGCCGCCGCCGCCGCGCCTTCCGCCCCCGGCTGCAACGTCTCGCGATTCGCCGCGAGCAACGCGTCGATCTGCTTCGGATCGACGCGCGTCATCAAATGCTTGTACGCGTTGATCGGCTGCGCGGACGACAACGGCGTGCCAACGTTCGCCCAGGTCAGCGGCGCGATGCCGAGGAAGCCCTCGACCGCCTCCGCGAGCGTCGGCAAAACCGGCTTCAGCGCGAGTGATAACAGCCGGAACGCTTCCAGGCTCACGCTGCACGTTTCGTGCAGCGCGACGGCATTCGCCGGATCCTTCGCCTGATCCCACGGCTTGGACGTATCGACGTAGGCGTTCACGGCATCCGCGAGTTCCATCGTCGTGCGCAGCGCGCGGCTGTATTCGCGCGACTCGTAAAGACCGGCGATCACCGGCAGCGCCGCGCGCAACTGATCCAGCAGCGGATGGTTCATCGCGCTGTCCTGCACGCGGCCTTCGAAGCGCTTGATCAGGAACCCGGCGGCGCGGCTCGCGATATTCACATACTTGCCGACGAGATCGCTGTTCACGCGCGCCTGGAAATCGTCCAGATTCAGGTCGATATCTTCCATCGTGTTGTTCAGCTTCGCGGCGAAGTAGTAGCGCAGCCACTCGGGATTGATCCCGGTGTCGATCACGCTCTGCGCCGTGATGAACGTGCCGCGCGACTTCGACATCTTCGCGCCGTCGACGGTCAAAAAGCCGTGCGCGAACACGTTGGTCGGCGTGCGATGGCCGGAAAACTGCAGCATCGCGGGCCAGAACAGCGTGTGGAAATACAGGATGTCCTTGCCGATGAAGTGGTATTGCTCGGTCGTCGAATCCGGCTTGATCCATTCCGCGAAGTCGAGCCCGCGCGCGTCGGCGAGTTGCTTGAAGCTCGCGTAATAACCGACCGGCGCATCCACCCACACGTAAAAATACTTGCCCGGCGCGCCCGGAATCTCGAAGCCGAAGTACGGCGCATCGCGGGAAATATCCCAGTCGGCGAGCTTGGCGTCGCCTTTTTCGCCGAGCCATTCGCGCATCTTGTTGGTCGCTTCGGCTTGGGCGAGGCCGCTCACCCAGGTGCGCAGGAAATCTTCGCAGCGCGGGTCGGAGAGGCGGAAAAAGTAATGCGTGGAGGTTTTTTTGATCGGCGTGGCGCCGGACACCACCGAGTACGGATTCACGAGGTCGGTCGGCAGATAGGTCGAGCCGCAGACTTCGCAGTTGTCGCCGTACTGATCCTTCGCGCCGCATTTCGGACACTCGCCCTTGATGAAACGGTCCGGCAGGAACATTTCCTTCACCGGGTCGTACGCCTGCTCGATATCGCGGGCGTCGATCAGCCCCGCCCGTTGCAGCGACTGGTAAATCGACTCGCACAGGACGCGGTTTTCGTCGGCGTCGGTGGAGTAATAGTTGTCGAAGGAAATGCCGAAGCTATCGAAATCGCGCTTGTGTTCGGTCCACACGCGGTCGATCAGTTGCTTTGGCGTGATGCCTTCCTTCTCGGCGCGCAGCATGATCGGCGTGCCGTGTGTGTCGTCGGCGCCGACGTAGTAGACCTCGTGACCGTGCATGCGCAACGCCCGCACCCAGATATCCGTCTGGATGTATTCGACCATATGGCCGATATGAATCTGGCCGTTCGCGTACGGAAGCGCGGACGTGACGAGAATCCGGCGGCGGCCGGCGGTGGCCGGGGCGCTCGCGTGAGGCGTGGGGGCGGTGATCGGTGCTGACATAAAGGCGCGGGCCTGCGGAATGGGTTGCGATGAATGCGTGAAAAGCGGAATCACGATTCTAGCAGGGGAGCGCGTTTGGACGTGTTGGCCGCGAGGAGCGGCGCGCTTGGCGGCGGGGTTCGGACGAACCGGTCAGTCGAAGAACGGCGAAAAAAAGGCGAAAAAAAACCGGGGCGTAAGCGGGCCCCGGAGCAACAACGACAAGAGGAGAATGGTAAGCAGCGGCATCGCCAGCCACCTACCGTTAATACAGACACGCGGCATCGGCCCAAAGTTTCAAATTTTTTTCGTCTCGATGAACCTGGGCAGTTTCGACATGCGCGACTGCGGCTAATTCTCCTTTTAAATCAATCGCCTTACTGAGCCTGACCCGGCTGCGCGGTCGCGCGCAGATAGATTTCGACGCGGCGATTCTGGGCGCGGCCCGCTTCCGTCGCGTTGTCGGCGATCGGCTGCGTCTGACCCAATCCTTGCGCCGACAGACGTTGTCCCGCCACGCCATGTCCGGCCAGATACGACGCCACGCTCTGCGCGCGGTTCTGCGACAAAGTCTGGTTGTAGGCCGGCTGGCCCGTGCTGTCCGTATGGCCGACCACCTGCGCGATCAGTTCCGGATGCTGCGTGAGCGTTTGCGACACTTCGTTCAGAACCGGCGCGAAGGTCGGCTTGATGGCGTAGCTGTTGGTGTCGAAGGAGATCGAGTTCGGAATATTCACTTTCAGCGAACCGTCTTGCTGCTCGGTCACTTGCGTGCCCGTGCCGGCCGTTGCGCCCGAGAGCTTGCCCTTGATGGCCTGCCAGTTGTATCCCGTGATGCCGCCGACCGCCGCGCCGACGCCCGCGCCGATCGCCGCGCCCTTGCCGCCGCCGAAAATCGCGCCGAGGCCCGCACCTGTGGCCGCGCCGACACCCGTGCCGACGGCCGCATTGTTACCTTGCTGGGTCGCACAGCCCGTGACGAGTGCTCCGGCCACGGCAAAAACGGACAAGCGGGTCAACAATTTTGCGTTCATTTTCAAATTTCTCCAGAATTTCACTTCGATCTAAGCAACCGTGCTGCCGACAGCGCAGGAGGGCTTTACAGCGTGCCTCCATCGCAGACACTACAATATCGGGATGGCAGCGCGCCGGTTTTCGGCTTTGCCCCCGCTCATATTGCTGCGCCGGATAGTGCAATGCGGCGAAGCCCGCGCGCAACGCCACGCAACAATTCCTTTCAAATTTTTCGTTTAAGCGTTGAGTGCCGATTCCCGGGTTTTACGAGACCCGGATTCGAACGCCATCGCAACAAGCGTTCCACGGAGTTTCGATGAGTATTGACCGCGCCCAGATCGACGCCGCGCTCGCCGCGTTGACCGATCCCAACACGGGCCGCACGTTTGCGGACACGAAGAGCATCCGGCAGGTCACGGTCGAAGGCGGCAAGGTCGCGCTCGCCGTCGTGCTGGCTTATCCGGCGAAAAGCCAGTTCGCGGCGATCCGCACGCAGTTCGACACGGCGCTGCGCCAGGTCGCGGGCGTGACGGACGTGCAGATCGACGTATCGTCGCAGGTCGTCGCGCACGCGGTGCAGCGCGGCGTGAAGTTGCTGCCGAACGTGAAGAACATCATCGCGGTCGCGTCGGGCAAGGGCGGCGTCGGCAAAAGCACGACGGCTACCAATCTCGCGCTCGCGCTCGCCGCGGAAGGCGCGTCGGTCGGCATGCTCGACGCCGATATCTACGGCCCGTCGCTGCCCATGATGCTCGGCATCAGCGGCCGTCCGGAGTCGCCCGACAACCAGTCGATGAACCCGCTGACCGGCCACGGCATTCAGGCCAACTCGATCGGCTTTCTGATCGAGCAGGACAATCCGATGGTGTGGCGCGGCCCGATGGTCACGTCCGCGCTCGAACAGTTGCTGCGTCAGACCAACTGGAAGGATCTCGATTACCTGGTGGTGGACATGCCGCCCGGCACCGGCGACATTCAGTTGACGCTGTCGCAGAAAGTGCCCGTGACGGGCGCGGTGATCGTGACGACGCCGCAGGATATCGCGCTGCTCGACGCGAAGAAGGGCCTCAAGATGTTCGAAAAGGTCGGCATTCCGATCCTCGGCATCGTGGAGAACATGAGCACGCATATCTGCTCGAATTGCGGCCACGAGGAACACATTTTCGGCGCGGGCGGCGGCGAGCGGATGGCGAAGGAATACGGCGTGAACGTGCTCGGCCATTTGCCGCTCGACATCGCGATCCGCGAGCAGACCGACGCGGGAACGCCGACCGTCGTCTCCGATCCCGACGGCAAGATCGCGGCGACGTATCGCGAGATCGCGCGCAAGGTGGCTGTCGCGATTGCCGAGCGTCAGCGCGACATGACGTCGAAATTCCCGAGCATCGTGGTGCAGAACACCTGAGCGACGCTTGGGCACGCCCGGTTCACAACGTCGCGCGAGCCTTCTGGCGCGGCGGTCCGCTGTATCATGTCGGCTTCGATTGGTGCGGCCGCGCGGACACATCGGGTGTGCGCGGGTTCGCCAAAGGGATCGCATGAGACAAAGATTCGACGGGCGGGCGGTGCTTGCCCTGATCGGCCTGACGGCTGCCAGCATGCTGCTCGGCGGCTGCGGCATTCTGTTCCAGGATCACGAAAAGCGCGCCGACGCGCTGCTGCAGAGCGCACCGGGCGCAACGGCGCGCGGGCTCGTCACGTTTATCGAGCGGGCGGACGGCGTGCAGGTGACCTACAACCTGTCCGGCATGCCGCCGAATAGCGAGCACGCGCTGCAGGTTCACGAGCGCGGCGACTGCATCGTCGCCGGTCAGGAGGACACGGGCGCCGTGTTCGCGCCCGCGCTGGACCGCCGTAAATACAGTTCGCGCATGGACGGCGATCTCGCCAACATCCGCGCCGATGCGAACGGTTCGGCCACCGGGTTTATCGTCGCGCCGGAACTGTCGCTCGACGGCGTGCGCTCGGTCGTGTCGCGCGCGATCGTGCTGCATCGCGATGGGTCCGATCCCTACGCGAGCGTGCCGCACGGCGCGGGTCCGGCGCTCGCGTGCGGCGTCATCAAACCGTAATCGCGACGCGCGCGGCAATGCCGTCGGCGCTGTCGCCGTCCCTTCCGCCGTCCCTTCCGCCTTCTCTTCTGATTTGCATTTCCCGTTCAAGTAAAATACGCCCTTTCGTTTGGCCGGCCGTGCATCGAATGTGTTTCGAGCCTGCGCTGCCCGCCACGCCCGTTTAAAGCACGGCGCCGGAGTTGCGCCGTCAACCGCTTAAGGTAGCGTCACTATGAGCATCAAGTCCGACAAGTGGATCCGGCGCATGGCCGAAGAACACAAGATGATCGAGCCGTTCGTGCGCGATCAGGTGCGTGTCACCGAAGACGGCCGCAAGATCGTGTCCTACGGCACGTCGAGTTACGGCTACGACATTCGCGTCGCCGACGAATTCAAGATCTTCACCAACATCAATTCGACCATCGTCGATCCCAAGAACTTCGACGAAAAATCGTTCGTTGATTTCAAGGGCGATGTCTGCATCATTCCGCCGAATTCGTTCGCGCTCGCGCGCACGGTCGAGTATTTCCGCATTCCGCGCTCGTGCCTGACGGTGTGTCTCGGCAAGAGCACGTACGCGCGTTGCGGGATCATTGTGAACGTGACGCCGTTCGAACCGGAATGGGAAGGTTATGTGACACTGGAATTCTCGAATACGACACCGTTGCCTGCGAAGATCTACGCTAACGAAGGCGTGGCGCAGGTGCTGTTTTTCGAGAGCGACGAAATCTGCGAGACGTCCTACGCGGATCGCGGCGGCAAATATCAGGGGCAGCACGGCGTGACGTTGCCGAAGACCTGAGCTCCCGCATTCGGGAAGCCGACCGGTAACGGTTATTGAAAGACCGCTGGCGCGAGCATCGGGTACTCGGCCAGCGGTCGTTCCATTTGGAGATTCGCCTCATGAAGTTTCGTTTCCCCGTCGTCATCATCGACGAAGATTTTCGCTCCGAGAATATTTCGGGTTCCGGTATCCGCGCGCTCGCCGAGGCGATCGAGCGCGAAGGCGCGGAAGTGCTCGGCCTCACGAGCTACGGCGACCTGACCTCGTTCGCGCAGCAATCGAGCCGCGCGTCGTGTTTCATCCTGTCCATCGACGACGACGAACTGCTGCCGTACACCGATAACGTCGTGGTGGCCGAAGGCGACACGCCGGAACTGGCCGCCGCGATCGTCGCGCTGCGCGCTTTTGTCACGGCCGTGCGTCGCCGCAACGCGGATATTCCGATTTTCCTGTACGGCGAAACGCGCACCTCGCGCCATTTGCCGAACGATATCCTGCGCGAACTGCATGGTTTCATCCACATGTTCGAGGACACGCCGGAATTCGTCGCGCGGCACATCATTCGCGAGGCGAAGGTTTATCTCGATGCGCTCGCGCCGCCGTTCTTCAAGGAACTCGTGCAATACGCCGAGGAAGGGTCGTACTCGTGGCACTGCCCGGGGCACTCGGGCGGCGTCGCGTTCCTGAAGAACCCGCTCGGGCAGATGTTCCACCAGTTTTTCGGCGAAAACATGTTGCGCGCGGACGTCTGCAACGCCGTCGATGAACTCGGCCAGCTGCTCGACCACACTGGTCCGGTCGCCGCTTCCGAGCGCAACGCCGCGCGCATTTTCAGCGCCGATCACCTGTTTTTCGTGACCAACGGCACGTCTACGTCGAACAAGATCGTGTGGCACGCGACGGTCGCGCCGGGCGACATCGTGCTGGTCGACCGTAACTGCCACAAGTCGATCCTCCACGCGATCACCATGACCGGCTCGATTCCGGTCTTCCTCACGCCGACGCGCAATCACTTCGGACTGATCGGCCCGATTCCGCGCGACGAGTTCAAGCCGGAAAACATCCGCAAGAAGATCGAGGCGAATCCGTTCGCGCGCGAGGCGCTCGCGAAGAATCCGAACTTGAAGCCGCGCATCCTGACGATCACGCAAAGCACGTACGACGGCGTGGTCTACAACGTGGAAATGATCAAGGACCTGCTCGGCGATCTGCTCGATACACTGCATTTCGACGAAGCGTGGCTGCCGCACGCCGAGTTCCACGAGTTTTATCAGGACATGCACGCGATCGGCGCGGGCCGCCCGCGCACGAAGGCGCTGGTGTTCGCGACGCATTCCACGCACAAGCTGCTGGCCGGCATCTCGCAGGCGTCGCAGATTCTCGTGCAGGACAGCGAGAACAGCACGTTCGACCGCCATCGTTTCAACGAGGCGTATCTGATGCACACGTCCACGAGCCCGCAATACGCGATCATCGCGTCATGCGACGTGGCGGCCGCGATGATGGAGCCGCCGGGCGGCACGGCGCTGGTGGAAGAATCGATCGCGGAAGCGCTCGATTTCCGCCGGGCGATGCGCAAGGTGGACGCCGAATATGGCGACGAATGGTTCTTCAAGGTCTGGGGTCCGGACGCGCTGGCCGAGGAAGGCATCGGCGATCGCGAGGAGTGGGTGCTGAAGCCGAACGACCGCTGGCACGGCTTCGGCCCGCTCGCGGAAGGCTTCAACATGCTCGACCCGATCAAGGCGACCATCATCACGCCGGGACTGGACGTGGACGGCGAGTTCGGCGAGAGCGGCATTCCCGCCGCGATCGTGACGAAGTATCTGGCGGAGCATGGAATCATCGTGGAGAAGACGGGGCTTTACTCGTTCTTCATCATGTTCACGATCGGCATTACGAAGGGCCGCTGGAACTCGATGGTCACCGAACTCCAGCAGTTCAAGGACGACTACGACAACAACCAGCCGCTCTGGCGCGTGCTGCCGGAATTCATCGCGCAGCATCCGTCGTACGAGCGAATCGGCCTGCGCGACCTCTGCGAGCAGATCCACAGCGTGTACCGCGCAAACAATATCGCGCGGCTGACCACCGAAATGTATCTGTCGAGCATGGAACCGGCGATGAAGCCGTCCGAAGCATTTGCGAAGCTTGCGCACCGCGAGATCGACCGGGTGCCTATCGACGAACTCGAAGGCCGTGTGACGTCGATTCTGCTGACGCCGTATCCGCCGGGCATTCCGCTCCTGATTCCGGGCGAGCGCTTTAACCGCACGATCGTCGATTATTTGCGTTTCGCGCGCGAATTCAACGAGCGCTTCCCGGGTTTCCACACGGATATCCACGGGCTGGTGGGCGAGGTGATCAACGGGCGGATCGAATATTTTGTCGATTGCGTGCGCGACGAAACGTCGCGCAAATAAGCACCGCGAGTGCTGAGAAGGCCGCTTCCGATGTTCGGGAGCGGCCTTTTTTTCGTCCGTTCAATCCAGAATGAAATCGCGTCCCGGCGACGCCTTCGAACCTGCCCGCTGCAACGCGGGGTCAGCAGCCATATCGTGCAGCGCGTTTTCGAGCGTCTCGCACATCGTGTTCAGCGCGAGATCGTTTTCCTCGATGCCGAACGGATCTTCGATCTGCGCGGCGATCGCCTCCAGCGCCATGAACGTGTACGCGACCAGCACGGCGAAAATCGGCGTCAGCACGCCCGCGCCGTCCACGAGCCCGAACGGCAGCAGCGCGCAGAACACGTAGACCGTGCGGTGAATCATCACCGAGTAGGAAAACGGCAGCGGCGTCGCGGCGATCCGCTCGCAGCCGGCGATCACCCCGGAAATCTCATTGAGCGGGCGCTCGAACGCGAGCAGTCCATAACCGTCGATCGCGCCTTCACGCGAGCGCGCCGTAACCCATTCGCCGAGCCAGAGCAAAAGCGTGGCCGGCTGGTATCGCGACGCGCACACCCGCCGATGCAGTTCCGGCGACAGACGCGCGGCGAGATCGTCGCTCGAATCGGTGCCGCGCAATTGATGCCGCAGCGCGTGCGCGAGCGCGCCGAGCGCGGCGATGAACTCGCGCGTATCGGCGGGATTGCGCGTGGCCGGCAGCGTGAGCGCCTGCCGCGTCAACGTGCGCGCCTCGATCGCGAGCGCGCCCCAGAGCTTGCGGCCTTCCCACCAGCGGTCGTAACTCGCGCTGTTCCGAAAGCCGAGAAACACGGCAAGCGCAATCCCGACCAGCGAAAACGGCGGCGTCCCGAGGCCGACCGGGTAATGGCGCATGTGGCCGTGCATCACGATGGCGGCAATCGACAACGCGAAGATCAGCGTGAGACGCGGAAGAAGCTGCGGCAACACGGACCCGCGCCAGACGAACAGCAAGCGGAACCAGTGGAGTTGGGGACGAACGATCATCGGCGGGGAAAGTGGAGCGTGGAATCGGCCGATTATCTCGGAAAAGCGGGCGGGGCGTGGAGCGCGGGCTCGGCCGAGACGCGGCGAACGACGAAAAAAAAGCTGCCCGGTTCGTCGCCGGGCAGCTTTTTATTCAACCGTTAAACCCAGCTCTTACAACGCCGCGCGCGCCGCCTCGACCGCTGCCCGCACCTGCTCCGGCGCCGTGCCGCCCGCGTGATTGCGGCTCGCGACCGACCCTTCGAGCGTCAGGTATTCGAAAACGTCCTCGCCCAGCAGATGCGCGACGTTCGGCAGATCGCGACGCATTTCGTCGAGCGACAGATCGGCCAGATCGCAGCCGCGATCCACGCAGATCCGCACCGCGTGCGCGACGGCTTCGTGCGCGTCGCGGAACGGCAGGCCGCGCTTCACCAGATAATCGGCGAGATCGGTGGCGGTCGAAAAACCCTGCAACGCCGCCGCGCGCATCGCGTCCTGCTTGACCGTGATGCCCGCCGCCATTTCCGCGAAAATGCGCAGCGTATCGGCGACGGTATCGACCGTGTCGAACAGCGGTTCCTTGTCTTCCTGATTGTCCTTGTTGTACGCGAGCGGCTGGCCCTTCATCAGCGTCAGCAGCGCCATCAGGTGGCCGTTCACACGGCCGGTCTTGCCGCGCGCGAGTTCCGGCACGTCCGGATTCTTCTTCTGCGGCATGATCGACGAGCCGGTGCAGAAACGGTCGGCCAGATCGATAAAGCCGACGCGAGGGCTCATCCACAGCACCAGTTCTTCGGAAAAGCGCGAAACGTGCGTCATCACGAGCGCCGACGCCGCCGTGAATTCGATCGCGAAGTCGCGGTCGGACACGGCGTCGAGCGAATTCGCGCAGATGCCGTCGAAGCCGAGCGTCTTCGCCACCGCGTGACGGTCGATCGGATAGCTCGTGCCCGCGAGCGCCGCCGCGCCGAGCGGCAGGCGGTTCACGCGACGCCGGCAGTCCGTCATGCGCTCGGTGTCGCGCGTGAACATTTCGACGTAGGCAAGCAGGTGATGGCCGAACGTGACCGGTTGCGCCACCTGCAAGTGCGTGAAGCCGGGCATGATCGTGCCCGCGTGCTCGCCCGCGAGGTCGATCAGCGCGGCGCGCAGACCGCGCAGCAGATCGACGATCCGGTCGATTTCGCCGCGCAGCCACAAACGGATATCGGTCGCGACCTGATCGTTGCGCGAACGGCCAGTGTGCAGGCGCTTGCCGGCATCGCCGATCAGCGCGGTCAGCCGCGCCTCGATGTTCAGGTGCACGTCTTCCAGATCCAGCTTCCACTCGAACTCGCCGCGCTCGATTTCGCCGCGAATCTGCGTCATGCCGCGCTGGATGGCGTCCAGATCGTCCGCGCCGATGATTTTCTGCGCGGCGAGCATCGACGCGTGCGCGAGCGACCCTTCGATGTCCACGAAAGCGAGCCGCTTGTCGAAAAATACCGACGACGTATAGCGTTTGACCAGATCCGACATCGGCTCGGAGAAGCGAGCCGACCAGGCTTCGCCTTTTTTGTGCAGTTGGGACGTCATGGTGAGTGCGTAGAGAGGAAGGAGGCCAAGTCGGCACAAGGAATCGGCGATTTTACCATCCGCGAATTCCGAAAACGGCCTCGGGGCGCCGTGGATGCGCCGAAAAGCAGAACGCGCCGCGCAAGTCACCTTGCGCGGCGCGTTCCGTCTGTGCCGATTCCGGACTCAGGCAGCCGGAATGACCTTGCCGGTATAGACGACCGGACCGCTCGGGCCGTTCGGATTCGGCGATCCGCCGACCGGCTCGACCGAGATCGCGAGCGCCGGATACGCACCGACCGCGTCGGCCTTCATGTGCGCGACGCCGCCGCGCGGCAAGACGCCGAGCGAGACCGGATGGCCTTCCTTCGGCAAGCCCCACAACTGCATGGACTTGTCGGTCGGATCGGACGCGCCGGACAGACGCCGCACCGTCATCTCGGACGAACGATCGTCCCAGGTGACGAGCACGACCGGGTGCGCTTCCTTGTCGGCGAGCGTCACGACGTAGCCCACGTGCGGTTCCTGCGCCACCTGCGGAACAGGAACAGGCGGCGGAACCGGCACGGGCGCGACGGTCGTCAACTGGCGGAGCGCGACGACCAGCGCCAGCGCGGCGATCGCGGTCGCGGCCACCGACCAGCCACGCCAGAACGACAGGTTCTCGAACCAGCGCGGAGCGGCGCGCGACGGCGCGGGACGCGCCGCCGTGGCATCGCGGCGAGCGTTCATCAGATGCAGCCGACGCTCGATCGCCTGCCACACCGCCGGCGGCGGCGCGACTTCCGGCCCGAGTTCGGTCATCGCTTCGAGCCGCAGACGCCACGTTTCGACGGCGAGGCGGATCGCGGGATCGTGTTGCGAGATGCGCTCGAAACGCCGGCGCGAACCGCCGCGCAAGACGCCCAACGTGTATTCGGCGGAAAGCTGATCGACGAGACCGGGATATCTGTGCAGATCCATCACAGACCTCCCAGACAGGTCTTGAGTTTTTCGAGACCGCGCCGGATCCAGGATTTGACCGTGCCGAGCGGCACTTTCAGCACGTCGGCCACTTCGCTGTGGCTCTGGTCACGCAGATACGCCAGCGCAACCGCTTGCCGCTGGTTGGCTTCGAGCCGGTCCATGCAGATCCTGAGCTGTTTTGCTTCCTGGCTCATCAGCATCTGCTCCGAGGGGTCAGCCTCGTTCGCGGGGAGGGTGTCGTCCAACGCGTCGCTCCATTCGGTTTCGGCGCTTGCCCCGTTGGCCTTTTGCCGCCGCAAATAATCGAGTGCCCGGTTGCGGACGATCGCCGCCATCCAGGTCATGGGTGCGGAAAGGCCGGCTTTGTAGTCCCCGGCGTATCGCCAGATATTGACGAACGCGTCCTGTAGTACTTCTTCGGCCCATTCCCGCTTCACCAATATACGAAGCGCGAGGCCGAACAGTTTCGAGGATGTGAGGTCGTAGAGCGCACGCAACGCAATTGCGTCTTCGCTTGCGACGCGCGCGAGCAACTGGACGAGTGCATCGGGCGTCGGTTCTTGAGGGAGGGCTGTCGTCATGGGACCGTTTGGTTAGGCAGCGCGGCTTATGTTACCGAATTTATCGGGACGGACCGCGCGGATTTTTTCGCGCGGCGTTGCATCCGGTCGAGCGGACGCTGCGTAGATAAAGGTACGAGTCCGTTCGCCGCGTACACCGTGCGGTACGCAACGCCTGGGGCTCACGACGTGTCCCCGTTCTCTTTCGGCGATGCCGGGAGAGAAGCGGTTTGGCCCGGCCTCAAGGCCGGGTTCTTTTTTGGGGCGCTGATTTTGCTGTTTAATTCGTATGTTTAATTAGGGGTCGATGTCTCGCCGTCGACCAGAATCACCAGCTTCAAATCTTCCCGATGCGCCGGCTTGAACGTGATCTGGTGATACACCAGCCGTCCGCGCACCGGATGATTGAACGCCCGCTCGCCGCCTTCGCGCTCGCCGACATCCTGCGACGCCCAGAACTTTCCGAACGCATCGCTTTCCGCGCCGAGCGAATCGATCAGCGCGCGCGTGGGCGCGTCGTTCAGATGCCGGATCGAATCCGCCCGAAATTCCGCGACGAGCCGCCGCGCCCGCGTCTCCCAATCGACGATCAAATTCCGCGCTTCCGGCGCGGTGAACGTGAACGTAAGCAGATTGCGGTCCCGCGTGCCATCCAGCCAGCCGACGAACAATTCCGCCGCCCGCGCATTCCAGCGCAACGCATTCCATTGCCGGTCGAGCACGTAGGCAGGCGCATCGATCAACCCGACGGTTTTCAATAGCGCGTCGGGCGCGTCCTGCGCGGCCGGGTCCGGTTCGGCGGGATCGCGTTGCGCCGCGAGTTCGAACAGATACGCCCGTTCCGCGCGCGACAACTGCAACGCGACGGCGATCCGCGCGAGCGCATCGGCGGAGGCCGACACCGGCCGCCCTTGCTCGATCCACGTGTACCAGGTCGGACTCACGCCGCACAGTTGCGCCACTTCCTCACGGCGCAGGCCGGGCGTGCGGCGGCGTGGTCCCGGCGGCAGGCCGACCGCGAGCGGCGAAAGACGCTCGCGATGCGCGCGGATGAATTCGCCGAGCGCGCGGGCGGGCGTGGCGTCGAGCGGCGGCGGGGCGGGCTGCTCGGCTTTCGGGAGTATCGGCGTGGACATGGAACGGCTCGACTCAGACGACAGGTGTTTTAGATACCAGAATAACTGCTTAACTTGTACCGGTACAGGGCGGGATCTATTGTACGGTCTGGCGTTCGGAGAACAGAGCCGTTCGCCGCGATAAAAACATCTCCTCATTGCCCGGAGCACACGATGAAACATCACGATCAGGTCGCCGACGCGTTCGGTTCCACCGCCGCCGCTTACCTCACGAGCGCAGTCCACGCGACCGGTGCGGATCTGCAGACGCTGGCGCGCGAAGTCGCGGCGACACCGGACGCGGACGTCCTCGATCTCGGCTGCGGCGCGGGTCACGTGAGTTTCGCGGTCGCGCCGCACGCGCGCTCGGTCGTCGCGTACGACATCGCCGAGGGCATGCTGGCGACGGTCGCCGCGGCCGCGCGCGATCGCGGGCTCGCCACGATTCGCACACAGCAAGGCCCGGCCGAGCAATTGCCGTTCGCCGCCGCGACCTTCGACTGGGTGTTGAGCCGCATGAGCGCGCACCATTGGCACGACGTGCCTGCCGCGCTCGCCGAGGTGCGGCGCGTGCTGAAACCGGGCGGCCGCGTGCTGTTCGTGGATATCGCGGGCACCGATCATCCGTTGCTCGACACGCATTTGCAGACGGTCGAATTGCTGCGCGACGGCTCGCATATCCGCGATTACCGCGCGGACGAATGGGTCGCGCTGTTTCAGAACGCCGGTTTCACGGCGACGGTGCGCGAACGTTGGCGTCTGCCGATCGGTTTCGATACGTGGGTCGCGCGGATGCGCACGCCCGAGGACCGGATCGTAGCGATCCGGTCGGTCTGGCGAAACGCGCCGGATGAAGTGCGCCAGTATTTCGCGGTACAGGAAGACGGATCGTTCCAACTCGACGCGTTGATGGTCGAGGCTCGGTGAAAAGAACGCGCTGAAAAAAAATGGCACCGACTCGATCGGTGCCATTTTTATCGGAAGCAAACGAACAAACGCCGGTCAGCCCGTATTACGCAATCCTGCCGCAATGCCGTTGATCGTCAGATGGATGCCGCGCCGCAGACGCACGTTGTCGTCGCCCGCGCGGTGCCGCTTGAGCAGTTCCACCTGAAGGTGATTCAGCGGATCGAGATACGGGAAGCGGTTCTTGATGGAACGCGCGAGCAGCGGGTTATCGGCGAGGCGCTCGGTGCGTCCCGTGATCTCCGCCAGCATGTTCGACGTGCGCTCCCATTCGCCGACGATCCGGTCGAACACGTGCTTGCGCAGCTTCTTGTCCGCGACCAGTTGCGCGTAACGCGACGCCACCGCCAGATCCGTCTTGGCGAGCACCATGTCCATGTTCGACAGCAGATTCGCGAAAAACGGCCACGTCTTGTGCATTTTTTTCAGCAAGGCGAGCCGTTTCGCGCGATCCGCGGCACTCTCGGCGGCATCCAGATACGCACTCACCGCACTGCCGAAACCGTACCAGCCGGTCAGCAGCAAACGGCACTGGCCCCACGAGAAACCCCAGGGAATCGCCCGCAAATCCTCGATCTTCCGCTGCTTCGGATCCTGCAACTTCCGCGAAGCCGGACGGCTGCCGATGTTCAGTTCCGCGATTTCCGCGATCGGCGTGGACGAGAAGAAGTAATCGGTGAAACCCGGCGTCTCGTAAACCAGCGCGCGATACGACGCCATCGCCTCATCCGAGAGCGCCTGCATCGCCGCTTCGAACTGCGGCAATTGCGCGGGCGCGTTCTCGTGCGGCAGCAGCGACGCTTCGAGCGTTGCGGCCACGACGGTTTCCAGATTGCGCCGGCCGATTTCCGGATTGCCGAACTTGCTCGCGATCACTTCGCCCTGTTCGGTCAGGCGAATCTGCCCGTCGACGGTGCCGGGCGGCTGCGACAGGATGGCCTGATACGTCGGGCCGCCGCCGCGACCGACTGTGCCGCCCCGGCCGTGGAAAAGCCGCAGCGTCGTGCCGCGTCCCTTGAAGAGCGCGACCAGCGCCAGTTCCGCGCGATACAGCTCCCAGTTCGACGTGAGAAAACCGCCGTCCTTGTTGCTGTCGGAGTAGCCGAGCATCACTTCCTGCTCGCCGCCTTGCGCCTTGACGAGCGCATCCACGCCCGGCAGCGCGAAGAAATCGCCCATGATGTGCGGCGCGTTGCGCAAATCGGCGATGGTTTCGAACAGCGGAATCACCATCAGGCCGTCGCCGGCGGGTTCGGTGTCGCTGCCGAGCCGGCCTTGCAGCAAACCGGTTTCCTTTTGCAGGAGCATGACTTCCAGCAAATCGCTGACGGTTTCCGTGTGCGAAATGATGTAGTTGCGCACGGCGCGCGCGCCGAACTTCTCGCGCGTCACACGCGCCGCTTCCAGCACGCCGAGTTCGCTTTTCGCGAGATCCGAATAGCTGAAATAGGGCAGGCGCAGCGGGCGCGGCTGCGCGAGTTCCGCGAGCAGCACCTGGCGCTTTTCCTCTTCGGTGAGCGCCGAGTAATCCGCCTCGACGCCCGCGCGCGCGAGGAGTTCCGACACCACGGCTTCGTGGATATCGGAGCTCTGGCGCAAGTCGATACTCGCCAGGTGGAAGCCGAACACCTCGGCGGCGCGCGCAAGCGGTGCGAGCCGTTGCGCGGTCAGCGAGCCGCCGTGATGCGCCGAAAGCGAATCGACGAGCACGTGCAGATCGCGCGCGAACTCGGCGGCATCCGCGTAGGGCGTCGCACGGACGGGCGTCGCGCCACGGCCAGCGCTGCGCACCGCGACGACGCCTTCGCCGAGCCGCACGCGCGCGCTTGCCGCCAGCCGCGTGTAAATGCCGATCAGCGCGCGCCGGTACGGTTCGTCGGTGCGATGCGGCGACTGGTCGGGCGACGAATCGGCAAGCGCCGTCAGTTCATCGCTCGACCCGGCGAGCAGGTTCGACACCGACAATTCCGCGCCCAGCTTGTGAACTTGTTCCAGATAGTGCTCGAAAATCACCGTCGCCTGACGCGTGATGGCGGTCTCCAGCGTGGGCGCGGCGACGTTCGGATTGCCGTCGCGATCCCCGCCGATCCAGCTTCCCATCTGCAGGAACGGCGGCAGGCGCGCGGGCAGGCCGTGCTCGGCGAGCGCGGCTTCGATATCGGCGTAAAGCGCCGGAATTTCACCGAGGAAGGTCGCGCGGTAATACGACAGCGCATTCTCGATTTCATCGGCGACCGACAACCGCGAATCGCGCAGCATCCGCGTCTGCCAGAGCGACGTGACGTGCGCGCGCAGCAGCGCCTCGTTGTGCGTGCGTTCGCGCGCGGTCAATTCCTGATCGCGCTCGGCGAGCAGGCGCGCGACTTCGTGCTGCGCGTCGAGAATGCTTTTGCGCTGCACTTCGGTCGGATGCGCGGTGAGCACAGGGACGATCAGCGCGTTATCGAAGAATTTTTGCAGGAGCGCGCGCGTTTCGGCGACGCGCGAGCCTTCGCGCATGCGCTCGATCGCGTAGGCGATCGTGCCCGCTTGCGGCGCGGAACCGGCCAGCGCGTGAATGCGGCGGCGGCGGTTGTGGTGACGGTCTTCCGCGATATTCGCCAGATGCGAAAAGTAGCTGAACGCGCGCACGACGCTCACCGTCTGCTCCGGCGACAACCCGCGCAGCCGCTTTTCGAGCGCCTGCGAGGCGTCGCGGTCGTCTTCGCGACGGAACTTCACCGCGTTCTGGCGGATGGTCTCGACCACGTCGAAGACGGCATCGCCTTCCTGTTCGCGCACGACTTCACCGAGCAGGCGGCCAAGAAAGCGGATGTCTTCGAACAGCGGACGGTCTTTGTCGTCGCGGGCGCGCGAGGTCGGTTTCGTCGCTTTCACGGCGATGTCGGGCGCGGTTGCGCCGTTGGTCGTCTTCGCGCTGGCCTGTTTAGCGGCAGGCTTCACTGCCTGTTTAGCGGCCAATTTTACAGCCGGTTTTACAGCCGGCTTCGCAGCCTGTTCAGCGGCGGCAGGCTTCGCGCTCTTCTTGGCCGCAACAGCGGTTTTCGATGCACGCGTGGCGGTAGCGGCGATGCCTTTGGCGGCCTGCTTGGCCGTGGCGTCGGAGGGAACATCGGGCAATGCAGCTTTGCGGCGAGCGGGGCGCGCCGATCCGGAAGACGTCACGTTGAGTTCCTCTTGGAAGCCAAGGCCTATATAAAGAAGGAAGCGAGGGGAGGTTAAGCGGGCCCGCGCCGTCCGCGGCTTGGGGTCGCTTTGTCGCGTGCTGCACTGCGCGCTCGCGCGCACGAAAAGCGTATTCCGCGCGTTCGGTCAGTTCATCGCAGCCGAGGCTCTCCGGCCCCTGTCTCCCGCCCTGTCTCCCGCCCTGTCTACTGCCCTGTCTCTGGTCGACGCGCCCACGCCGCAAGGCTCCCCAAAGGATTCCGATGCGGCCCGCGCGCGCTGTCCGTCTGTAAATAGACCCTGGCGTGCGTGCTACCATTGTTTGTTATCCATCCCGTCATTCGAATGACTTCAATGAAGCCTGCAACGAATTCCGAGACGCATTCCACGCCACCGCCCCACAGTCTGGTCATCGCTTCGCGTGAGAGCCGGCTCGCCATGTGGCAAGCTGAACACGTGCGGTGTGCGCTGCACAAATTATATCCATCTTGCGACGTAAAAATCCTCGGAATGACAACGCGCGGCGATCAGATTCTCGATCGCACGCTGTCGAAAGTCGGCGGTAAGGGTTTGTTCGTCAAGGAACTCGAAGCCGCTTTGGCCGAAGGGCGCGCCGATCTCGCCGTCCATTCGCTCAAAGACGTGCCGATGGAGCTTCCCGAAGGCTTCGTGCTGTCCACCATTCTGGAGCGTGAAGATCCGCGCGATGCGTTCGTGTCGTCGGCGTATGCGTCGCTCGCCGACCTGCCCGAAGGCAGCGTGGTCGGGACTTCCAGCCTTCGGCGCGAAGCGATGCTGCGGATGCATTTCCCGCATCTGGATGTGCGACCGCTGCGCGGGAATCTCGACACGCGGCTCGCCAAACTCGATCGCGGCGACTACGCGGCCATCATTCTGGCGGCGGCGGGTTTGAAGCGGCTCGGGCTGGAAAGCCGGATCCGCGCGCTGATCGACGCCGACTACAGTTTGCCGGCGGCGGGTCAGGGCGCGCTGGGAATCGAAATTTGCACGGGCCGCCCGGAACTCGCCGCGTGGCTCGCGCCGCTGCATCATGCGCCGACGGCGTCGGCGGTCGAAGCGGAGCGCATGGTGTCGCGCTCGCTCGGCGGCAGTTGCGAAGTGCCGCTCGCGGCCTACGCGATGTGGCGCGACGGCGCGCTGCATCTGCGCGGCTGCGTCTCGACCACCGACGGCACGCGCGTGCTGACGGCCGAGGAATCGTCGTCCGCCGCCGATACCGACACCGACGCCGCGCTCGAACTCGGCCGCCGCGTGTCCGCCGCGCTCGAAGCGCAAGGCGCGCTCGATATCGTGCGCGCCTTGAGCACGGCGAGCGGGGCGCGCGTGCCGCCCGCCGCTTCGCCGGAGGTCTGATGACGAGCGCCCGCCGCGCTATCGTCGTCGTTACCCGGCCGATCGGCCAGTCCGGCGCGCTCGTCGCGCGGCTGGCCGGAGCGGGTTACGAGACGCTCGAATTTCCCCTCATCGACATCGCGCCCGTCGCGGATGCCGCTCCCTTGCGCGCCGCGCTCGACGAGTTGTACGCGCCCGAGCGCTACGCGCTGGTCGTGTTCGTCTCGCCGAACGCGGTCGATCAGACCTTCACGCGGCTCGGCGCGGCGTGGCCCGCGGACGTGCCGATGGCTGTAGTCGGGCCGGGCAGCGTCGCGGCGCTGGCGCGCCAGGGGGTCGGCGCGCCGGGCTACACGGTTATCACGCCGGCGCTCAACAAACCGAACCCGCGCTTCGATTCCGAGGCGCTTTACGTCGCGATCGAGCGGCATTTCGGCGCGGGCGGCCTGGAAGGGCGGCGCGTGCTGATCGTGCGCGGCGATGGCGGCCGCGAATGGCTCGCGGAACGGCTCGCCGAAGTGGGCGCGCGCGTCGAGAAGGTCGCCGCTTACCGGCGCATCGTGCCGGAACCGGCGATGCACCAATGGGAGCGCATTCACGCGCTTCTCACCGACGAACCCCGCGACACACACGCGTGGCTCATCACCAGTTCCGAAGGCGTGCGCAATCTGGACGATCTCGCGCGCGAACATCTGACCGCCGACGAAACCGTGCAGTTGAAACGCGCGCCATTCGTCACGCCGCATCCGCGTATTGCAGAAGCCGCGCGGCAGGCGGGTTTTGATAGGATTACGGTGTCCGGCGCGGGCGACGAGCGGATCGTCGAGGCGATCAGAGCCGTGCTCGAACCGGCGTCGCCTGTCTCTTTACCGGCCGCGGCGCAAACCGACGCCGACAACGCAACTCGCCGTCCCGATTACGGCCCGGGCCGCAGGCCCGCGGTCGATCCGGCCGACCCGAACAATGCGGAGTCCGCGCCGACGGACTCCGAACCGGCCTTAGCGCCGGACCACCAACCGGCTCAATCGCGCATGACTGATTCGAACGACTACAAAAAAGCCACACCTCAGCCCGAGCCTCAATCGACCGAGCCTCCGCCGTTGCCGCGCAACACGCCGTTCACGCCGTTCGAAGCGCAAAAACGCGGCGGCAGCGCGGGTGCCGCGTTGCTGTGGCTCATCATCGTGATTCTCGCGGTGGCCACGGGCGCAGGCGCGTTCGTGCTGAACCGCAAATTCGAAAAGGCCAATCAGGGCGTCACCGAGCGGCTCGACGCCGCCGAGGCGCAGAACACCGAATTGCGCGCGAAAGCCGATCAGGCCGCGAGCGCGGCGGGCGTCGCGAATACGCAGATCATCCAGTTGCAGGGCAAGCTCACCGACGCCGAAACGCACAGCGCGGCCCTGCAGCAGCAATATCAGGATCTCGCGAGCAACCGCGACGACTGGACGATGGCCGAAGTCGAGCAGATCCTGTCGAGCGCGAGCCAGCAATTGCAGCTCACCGGCAATGTGCAGCTCGCGCTGTTCGCGCTGCAAAGCGCCGACACGCGCCTCGCGGCTACCAACGGAGCGCAGGTCGTGGCGATCCGCAAGGCGATCGCGCAGGATATCGACCGGCTGAAAAGCACGCCGTCCACCGATCTCACCGGCCTCGCCATCAAGCTCGACACCGCCATCGACCAGATCGACGGCCTGCCGCTCGCGGGCGAAGCGCCCATCGAGCGCTCGAACGCGCATGCCGCCGCGCCCGCCGACAGCGCGTCGATCGCCGCCGCGACCGGCCAGCCGCGCTGGAAAGTCTGGTGGCAGCAGTTTTCGGGCGGGATTCTCCAGCAGCTTGGGAGCCTCGTGTCGGTGCGCCGGATCGATAACGCCGACGCCATGCTCACGTCGCCGGATCAAGGTTATTTCGTGCGCGAAAACGTGAAGCTGCGCTTGCTGTCGGCGCGTCTTTCGCTACTCTCGCGCAGCGAACCGACGCTCAAGTCGGACCTCGCCGCCGCCGATGCCGCGCTCGGCCGCTACTTCGATCCGTCGTCGAAGAAGGTGCAGGCGGTGCGCGATCTCGTCAAACAAGTCGATCAGGCGTCGCTCGCGGTTGCCGTGCCGAACCTCAACACGAGCCTGCAGGCGGTTCACCAGTTCAAGCGAGGCGGATGATGACGATTCGTGGACTGATCTGGCTCGCGCTGCTGTTCGCCATCGCGGTCGTGCTCGCGACGGTCGGGCGTTTCGACGGCGGGCAGGTGCTCGTCGTGATGCCGCCGTATCGCGTGGATATTTCGCTAAACCTGTTTATCGTCGCGATCGTCGTGTTGTTTATCGTGCTTTACGCGCTGATCCGCGCGGTCCGCACGGTCTGGAAAATGCCGCAGCGGGTCTCGGCGTACCGCGCGCGCAGCAAGCTGGCGAAGGCGAACCGGTCGTTGCGCGACGCGATCGGGCATCTGTACGCCGGACGTTTCTCGAAGGCGGAGAAGTCGGCGCGCGACGCGCTTTCCGTCGATGAAAACAAGGGCGCGGCGGGCCTCGTCGCTGCGAACGCCGCGCACGAAATGCACGAGTACGCGCGCCGCGACGAGTGGCTCTCGCAGGTGACGGGCGCGGACTGGCAGGACGCGCGGCTGATGGCGACCGCCGACATGCGCGCCGATGGCCGCGACGCCGACGGCGCGCTCACCGCGCTCACCGAGATGCAGGCGCAGGGTGGCCGCCGTCTGCACGCGCAGCAGATCGCGTTGCGGGCGCAGCAGCAGTTGAAGAACTGGGGCGAAGTGCTGAAACTCGTCAAGACGCTGGAGAAGCGCGAGGCGCTGCATCCGGCGGTGGCGGTGCGTCTGCGTCAGGTGGCGGCGGAAAATCTGCTGCGCGACCGGCGCCACAATCCGGACGCGCTGCTCGAATTCTGGCAGTCGCTGTCGGCGACGGAGCGCCAGTCGCCGCGTCTCGCCGATCTCGCCGCCGAGTTGCTGATCGCGCTCGACAAGCGCACGGAAGCGCGCAAGATCGTCGAAGAGGCGCTCAATCACAATTGGGACGCGCGTCTGTTGCGCCGCTATCCGGATTGCGCGATCGGCGGCGACGCGCTGCCGCTGATCCAGCGCGCCGAAGCGTGGCAAAAGGAACGCACCGAAGACGCCGATCTGCTGTTCACGCTCGGCCGGCTGTGTCTGCATCAGAAGTTGTGGGGCAAAGCGCAGGCGTTCCTCGAATCGGCGCTGAAACTCGCCGATAACGAACCGCTGCGGATTCGCACGCATCGCGCGCTGGCGCGGCTGCACGAGCAACTCGGCGACGCCGAGAAGGCGAGCCTGCATTATCGCGAGAGCGCGCTGGCGATGAACGTGGTTTGATCGCGCTCCGAGTCGCGCGCCGCGCGCAAAAAAAACCGCATGCGTGGCTGACGCATGCGGTTTTTTATTTGCGGCGCTTGATTTAATTCGACGACGATCCCGCGCCCGGCGGCATCGCGCGCCGGCTCGCTGTGCCCGCGCCTGCCGCCGCACGCGGATGCGGCATCGGCGCAACGGCGGGCAGGGCGGTGAGCGCGGTGTCGTCGATGGGCGACAGCATGCTGTCGAGATTCAGGATGTCCTGATCGGTGAGGCTCGCGGTCGCGGCCTTCAGCTTGAGCGAATTGACGAGCGTGTCGTAGCGCGCCTTCGCCAGATCGCGGCGCGCCGAAAATAGCTGATCCTGCGCGTTCAGCACGTCGATATTGATCCGCACGCCCACCTGATACCCGAGCAAGTTGGATTCGAGCGATGTCCGCGCCGAGCGTTCGGCGGTCTGCAGCGCGTTGACCTGCGCGAGCCCGCTCGATACACCGAGAAACGCCTGCCGCGCCGATAACGCCGCCGAGCGGCGCGCAGCGTCGAGATCGGCGGCGGCCTTGTCTTCCAGCGCGAGCGTTTGGCGCACGCGGCTCTCTGTGCCGCCGCCTTCGTAGAGCGGAATGTTCAGTTGAACGCCGATCGTCGCGTTCGTGTAGTACGCGCCGTAGTTGCCGAGCGCCGCCGCGCCCGCCGGAATGCCCGGCGTGAGCGTGTTGTTGCCGCTGCCGAATCCGCCGCCGAAATTGCCGCCGAAACTCCCGAGACCCGCCGCGCCGAGACTGCTTTTCGTGTAGCTCGCGACGAGATCGAGCGTCGGATAATGCCCCGCCTGCGCTTTGGCCGTCTCGCGCTGCGCGCTCGCCTGCGAAAGCTGCTTGAGCACGACCTGATAATTCGCCGCGCGTGCCGCATCGACCCATTGCTGCATGTCGTTCGGCAACGGCGGCGGCAGCGTCGTGCCGTGCGCGAGACCATCGACATGCTCCACCGGATGCCCGACGATCTGTTCCAGCCCCGCGAGTTTCACGCTCAAATCGTTCTGCGCGGCGATCTCCTGCGAGATCGCCTGATCGTATTTGGCTTGCGCCTCGTTGGTGTCGGTGATGGTGGCGCTGCCTGCCTCGAACGATCGTTTCGCCGATTCGAGCTGCTCCGCGATCGACGTTTTCTGCGAGCGCGCGATGGCGAGACTGTCCTGTGCTGAAAGCGCGTCGAAATACGCCTGCCCGAGCCGCACGATCAAATCCTGCCGCGCGCTCGCGAACTGCGCCTGCGCCGTCGTCAGCGCGATTTTTCCCTGCTCGAAACCTTGCCAGCTCGCCACGTTGATAAGCGGCTGCGTGAGCGATACGGCGTAACCGTCGCTATTACCCGTCGATGCCGGAAAGCCGCCGCCGAAATCGGTGCGCTGACGGTTGGCCGTGAGCACGGCAGAAAGCTGAGGGAGAAGTTTGGCGCGCGCCTGCGGAAGCTGCTCGCTATCGGCGGCGAGGCTTGCGCGCGCGCTTTCGAGTTGCGCGTCGGTGGCGAGCGCTTCGTCGTAGAGCTGGTTGAGGCCGACCGCGCTCGCCAGCGAATATTGCGCACCGAGCGCAGCGCCGAGCGCGAATGCGAACAGCGGGCGCATGAAATGGGCGCTCGGCAGCGAATCAGTAAGTCGGAACGGACGGATCGACCTGACGCGACCACGCGTCGATCCCGCCATACAGGTTGAACACGTGCGTGAAGCCGCGCGATTCCAGGAACATGCCGACCTGCGCGCTGCGTGCGCCGTGGTGGCAGATGCAGACGACTTGCGCTTCGTCGTCGAGTTCTTCGCTGCGCGCGGGAATGTCGCGCATCGGAATCGACACGATGTTGTTCATCTTGGCCGTTTCCAGTTCCCACGGTTCACGCACGTCGAGAAGCACGGGCGCGGCTCGCGATGTATCGGCGAGCCATTCGGCGAGATCGGTGGCGGTCAGGTTTTGCATGGATTGTCTGTATCGGATAAAGGGGCGCGCAATGCAGCCGCGCCCCGTGCAACTTATTTCAGAACTTGAAACGCGGCGGCTGCACCGCGTTCTTGAGTGACGCGACCATCGTTTCGAAGACATCGGACACGCGATACTGCTTTTCGTCGACGCGCGTGATGATCTGCGCCTTCATGACCGGCGCCGTGCCGACAAACGCGGCGATCCGGCCGCCGATTTTCAGTTGATCGAGGAATTCCTGCGGCAAAACCGGCAGGCCGCCCGACACGCAGATCACGTCGTAGGGCGCGCTTTGTTCCCAGCCGCGTGCGGCGTCGCCTGTCGCGACCAGCGCGTTCGACACGCCGTTCGCCGCCAGATTCTGCTCGGCGAGCTGCGCCAGTTCGGGCGCGATCTCGACCGTCAGCACCGAGCGCGCGCGGTTCGCCAGCAGCGCCGCCATGTAGCCCGAACCCGCGCCGATTTCGAGCACGGTCTCGTGCTTCTTGATGGCGAGTTCCTGCAACACGCGCGCCTCGATTTTCGGCGACAGCATGCGCTCGCCGCCGGGCAGCGGAATATCCAGATCCGCGAACGCGATATTGCGATACGCGGCGGGGACGAAGTTTTCACGCTTGACGATCGACAGCAGGTTCAGGACGTCCTGGTCCAGCACTTCCCAGGGACGAATCTGTTGCTCGATCATGTTGAAACGCGCTTGCTCGATGTTCATGGTCAGTCTGCGGGTCGATCGACAGTGGGTGGGAAAACTCCGAGATTGTAGCAAATCGGAGGCGGCGGCCAACCGGCCGCGACGCGGCAGTTAATGCGGCAGACGAATGTCCAGTTTATAGGTCACGAGCCGCGCGAAGAGGATAAAAGCCGTCGACACGAGCACGTTGTAGACCGGCAGAACCGTCAGATGCTCAAGCCCGAGATACAGCCAGCAACCGGCGAACGCGCAAACGGCGTAAGGGCGAGAGTCGCGCAAAATGAGCGGGATTTCGTTGCAGAGCACGTCGCGCATCAGGCCGCCGAACACGCCGGTCACCACGCCCATCATGACGGCGGTGAACGCGGGCATCTGCGCATCGACCGCGATCGACGTGCCGGAGATGCTGAACAGGCCGAGGCCGATCGCATCGGCGACGAGCAGCGCCCGCTGGTCGAAGAGACGCGAGGTCATGCGCAGCACGAACGGCGCGAAAATCGCCATGACGAACACGACGATCACGTAATCCTGATGCTGCACCCAGTAGAACGGGCGGCGCGACAGCAGCACGTCGCGCACCGTGCCGCCGCCGAACGCGCTCGCGATCGCGACGAGGAACGCGCCAACTGCGTCGAGCCGCCGCGTGCGCGCCTCGATCAGCCCGGAGACGGCATACGCGAGCAGCGCGACCACCTCCATGATGGATATTGCCAGCGTGAGTCTAGGATGCACCGTGCGGATCCTTCGGATGAGTGCGGTCCTGCGGATGCGCGTGGTGCGCATGGCTTCCGCTCGGTTGCAGCAGCACGAGCACGGCGCCCGCGCCGCCGTCGTGCGGACGTGCCTGACAAAACGCGATCACTTCTTCTTTCTGCACGAGCCACGCGCGCACTTTGCCTTTGAGCACCGGTTCGCGGCCGATCGACCCAAGTCCCTTGCCGTGAATGACGCGCAGACACCGCAGCCCGCGCTTCACCGCCTCGCGGATAAAGAGCGCCAGCGCCTCGCGCGCTTCCTCGCGGCGCATGCCGTGCAGATCGAGTTGCGCCTGCACGATCCACGCGCCGCGCCGCAGTTTCCGCACGACTTCCTGACGCACGCCGGTGCGGCAATAGGAGAGCGTGTCGTCGGTGTCGAGCAGGCTTTCGGGATCGTATTCGTCGGAGAGCGCTTCGTGCAGCACCGCTTCTTCGTCGCGCTGGGTCTGAAGCGGCACGGGTAGCGGCGGCTCGCGCGTGAGCGTCGTGCGCGGCGGCGTTTTCAGCGGCTCGATCTCGCCGATCGCCCGGCGGAACACGTCGGCGTCCGCCACCGCTTCGCGCTTCGCGGCCGCCGCGGCGGCGCGTTCGCGCTCGCGGCGCGCGGCGTCGGCTTTCAGCGCGCCGCGTAACGCGCCGAGGCCGGCGAGTCCCTCGCGCGCAACCGCCTCCGACACGGCCGCCGGCTCAACCGCGACAGGTTCCGGCGCAGGCGCGGGCGCCGGGCGTTTGCGTTTCGGTTCGTTCGGATGAGGCAGATTCTTGGGCATCGCGCGGCGGGCGGTCGGCGTGGCGGTGAAAAGGATTTGCAGCGGGTTCGCGCTCGCCAATTTGCGGCCCGCGAAAAACAAAAAGCGCCGGGCGATCCTCAAGGATCGTAACCGGCGCCCTGATGCAATCGGCGTGGACACGGCGCGGTAACGTTATTTTACCGATTCCGCCTCGTCCTGATATGCGCTAATCCGCGCGCTACGAATCAGCGCAGCGCTTCGTGGCTCATCGAATGCGCGGCGGGGTTCTCGTGGATGCTTTCGAGATAGCGCTGCGCGTCCAGTGCGGCCATACAGCCCGTGCCGGCGCTGGTGATGGCCTGGCGATAGATATGGTCCTGCACGTCGCCCGCCGCGAACACGCCGTCGATGCTCGTGCCCGTCGCGTTGCCCGTCAGGCCGCCGTTCGTGATGATGTAGCCGTTCTTCATTTCGAGCTGGCCGACGAAAAGATCGGTGTTCGGCTTGTGGCCGATCGCGACGAACACGCCTTGCAGCGGCACGTCGGTGACCGTGCCCGTTTCCGTGCACTTGACCTGCAGGCTCGTTACGCCGGACGCGTCGCCCTTCACTTCGTCGAGTACGTGGTTCCACTTGATATCCACAACGCCTTCCTTTTCCTTCGCCAGCAGCCGGTCGATCAGGATCGGCTCGGCGCGGAACTTGTCGCGGCGATGAATCACGGTCACTTTCTTCGCGATGCCCGCGAGGTAGAGCGCTTCCTCTACCGCCGTATTGCCGCCGCCGATCACCGCGACTTCACCGTTGCGGTAGAAGAAGCCGTCACACGTTGCGCACGCGGACACGCCCTTGCCCATGAACGCTTCTTCCGACGGCACGCCGAGATACTGCGCCGACGCGCCCGTCGCGATAATCAGCGAATCGCAGGTGTACTCGCCCGAATCGCCGATCAGACGGATCGGCTTTTCGGTCAGCTTGGCCGTATGGATGTGGTCGAACACGATTTCCGTGTTGAAACGCTCGGCGTGTTCGAGAAAACGCTGCATGAGTTCCGGGCCTTGCACGCCGAGCGGGTCGGCGGGCCAGTTTTCGACGTCGGTCGTGGTCATCAGCTGGCCGCCTTGCGCGAGGCCGGTGATGAGCAACGGCGACAAGTTGGCGCGCGCGGCGTAGACGGCGGCGGTGTAGCCCGCGGGGCCGGAACCGAGAATCAGCACTTTGGCGTGTTTGGTCGATGACATGAGCGGAATCCGTTGTTGATGTTGAACGGGAGGCCAAGCGGCAGAGCGGGCGAGGCTGCGAACGATGCGCGCCTCGCTGCGGGCCGTGCCGGTTTGCGCCCGTTAGACCCTATTTGGGTGCAAGGCCGTAATTATAAAGGCTTGGCCCCGTACTTACCCGAGTGAACGTTTTAATCGCCACGATAGCCGCGAAGCCGCGTGCGCCAAGGGGAATGCCTGCGCCGTCGTCGTGTTACAGGTTGCAACGGCGGCCGTTTTTACGCCGTGCATTGCAATGCAGCGTTTACAATAGCCCACCGACACTTTCGGCTGCGCGAGCAACACACCGCAGCCGCGCAAAGCCTAACGGATCAATGGCAAAAGCTACCTACTCCGCGAGCGCGCAGGCATTGCCGCACCGCATGTCGCGCCTCTTCACCGAAATTCGCTGGATCCTCCAGGTCGCGCTCGGCCTGTTCCTGCTGATGGCCCTCTTGAGCTACAGCCGGCGCGACCCGAGCTGGACGCACGCCGCGCAGGTCGACCATATCGGCAACTGGGCGGGCCGCGTCGGCGCGTGGACTTCCGACATCCTGCTGCTCCTCTTCGGCCTCTCGTCATACTGGCTGGTCGTGCTGCTCGCGCGGCGCATCATCGCGAATTACCGGCGCATTACGCGCCCCGAGACGATCGACGACGACGCGCCGCCCGACCGCACCTGGCTCGCGGAAGCGTTCGCGTTCGTGCTGGTGCTGGCAGCGAGCGACGGGATCGAGGCGTTGCGGATGTGGTCGCTCAAGGTGCAGTTGCCGCGCGCGCCGGGCGGCGTGGTCGGCGAGGCGGTTGCGCGCGGCATGTCGCACGCGCTCGGTTTCACGGGCGCGACGCTGTTTTTGCTGATCGCGCTCGCGATCGGGCTGTCGCTGTATTTCCGCTTCTCGTGGCTGTCCGTGTGCGAGAAAACCGGCGACGGTATCATGGCCGCGATCACCGGCGCGAAGCTGCGCCGCGAAGCGGGCCGCGACCGGAAAATGGGCGAAGTCGCCGCCGTGAAGCGCGAGGACAAAGTCGTGCGCGGTCGCGTGAAGATCGAGGATCACGAGCCGGTGATGATCGTTCCGCCGATCGCGACGCCCGCGAAGTCCGAGCGCGTCGAGCGTGAAAAGCAGGTGCCGCTCTTTACCGACTTGCCGGGCGATTCCACTTTGCCGCCGCTCGCGCTCCTCGACGCCGCGCCGGAAGTGACCGAAACCATCTCGGCCGATACGCTCGAATACACCTCGCGGCTGATCGAAAAGAAGCTGAAGGATTTCGGCGTGGACGTGAGCGTGGTGGCCGCGTATCCGGGGCCAGTGGTCACGCGCTACGAAATCGAACCGGCGACCGGCGTGAAGGGCAGCCAGATCGTCGGGCTGGCGAAGGATCTGGCGCGTTCGCTCTCGCTCGTGTCGATCCGCGTGGTCGAAACCATTCCGGGCAAGAATTTCATGGCGCTCGAATTGCCGAACCAGCGCCGCCAGACCGTCAAACTTTCGGAAATTCTCGGCTCCGAGGTCTACGCAGCAGCCGCTTCGCCGCTCACGATGGGGCTCGGCAAGGATATCGGCGGCAAGCCGGTGTGCGCCGATCTCGCGAAAATGCCGCACTTGCTGGTCGCGGGTACGACGGGTTCGGGCAAGTCGGTCGGCATCAACGCCATGATTCTCTCGCTGCTCTATAAAGCGAGCGCCGATCAGGTCCGCATGATCCTGATCGACCCGAAGATGCTCGAAATGAGCGTGTACGAAGGCATTCCGCATCTGCTTTGCCCGGTCGTCACCGATATGCGGCAGGCCGGTCACGCGCTGAACTGGGCGGTGGCCGAGATGGAACGCCGCTACAAGCTGATGAGCAAGATGGGCGTGCGAAATCTGGCGGGTTTCAACAACAAGATCGACGAAGCCGCGAAGCGCGAGGAAAAGATCCCGAATCCGTTCAGCCTGACGCCGGACGAGCCGGAACCGCTGACGCGCCTGCCGAATATCGTCGTGGTGATCGACGAACTCGCCGATCTGATGATGGTGGTCGGCAAGAAGGTGGAAGAACTGATCGCGCGGATCGCCCAGAAGGCGCGCGCGGCCGGCATCCACCTGATTCTCGCGACGCAGCGGCCGTCCGTCGATGTCATCACCGGGCTGATCAAGGCGAACGTGCCGACGCGCATGGCGTTCCAGGTGTCGTCGAAGATCGACTCGCGCACGATTCTCGACCAGCAGGGCGCGGAATCGCTGCTCGGCATGGGCGACATGCTGTATCTGCCGCCCGGTTCGGGCCTGCCGGTGCGCGTTCACGGCGCGTTCGTATCGGACGAGGAAGTCCACCGCGTCGTGCAAAAGCTGAAGGAGCACGGCGAGCCGAATTACATCGAAGGCTTGCTGGAAGGCGGTCTCGCGGGCGAAGGCGACGAAGGATCGGCGGGCGCGGCGGGAACCGGCAACGCGGACGGCGAGTCGGACCCTCTCTACGATCAGGCCGTGGAGATCGTCATCAAGAACCGGCGCGCGTCGATTTCGCTGGTTCAGCGGCATTTGCGCATCGGCTATAACCGGGCCGCGCGGCTTTTGGAGCAGATGGAAAACTCGGGGCTGGTGTCGGCGATGTCGTCGAACGGCAACCGGGAAATCCTGACGCCCGCCCGCGAGCCGGAGTAATCGGCAATTTTGGAGAACAACTATATGCAGCAGTTTCCGGGGCGCATTTTGAGCAAGTCTTCGATCAAATTCCTGAGCGGCGCCGTGCTGGCGAGCGCGGCGTTTTTGTGTGCATCGCAGGCGTTCGCGAGCGGCACCGAGCAACTGAAGGCGTTCGTCGCGCAGGTTCACGCGGCGCGCGGCACCTTCACGCAACGCGAAGTGAAAGCGCCGAACAAAGCGCCCGCCGCGAGCCAGAGCGCCGCGCCGAAGGTGTCCGCTCCGTCGAGCGGCACGTTCATGTTCGCGCGGCCGGGCAAGTTCATCTGGTCCTACGAGAAACCCTACGCGCAAGTGTTGCAGGCCGACGGCGACCAGCTCTACGTCTACGACAAGGACTTGAACCAGGTCACGGTGCGCAAGCTCGACGGCGCGCTGGGCGCGAGTCCGGCCGCGATCCTGTTCGGCAGCAACGATCTCGAAAAGAACTTCACGTTGCGCGACGCAGGCGTGAAGGGCGGGATCGACTGGCTCGAACTCACGCCGATCGCGAAGGACACGCAGTTCGAGAAGGTCGGCATCGGCTTCAAGGACGGCAATCTCGAAGCGATGGAACTGCATGACGTGTTCGGCAACGTGACGTTGTTGACGTTCTCGAACATCCAGAAAAATCCGCCGCTCAAGGCCAATCAGTTCAAGTTCGACGTGCCGAAGGGCGCGGACGTGATCAACGGCTGATTCAGGGGCGAAAGCGTTGGGGCATGAGCCGCGCTCATGTCCTCGACGAACGCCTCCACGATCTCGCTGCGCACCCGTTTCGCCCGCGTCACCATGTGGAACGCGACGCCGTAGCGCATCCGCGCCGTGTTCAGCGGCGCGAGCAAACCCTCTTTGACATACGGCGCGGCGAAATGCTCGGGCAAATAGCCGAGATGCCGCCCGGACAACACCAGCATCGCCACCGCTTCCATGTTGTCCGCGTAGGCCGTGATGTTGCGCGGCGCGACCGCGTCGGCTTCCGGCAGCGGATAACTGCGCCATGCCCATTCGTGATCGGCGGCTTCCGCCGGATCGACGTTACCCGCGCATTCGAATAGCGGATGCCCGAGCGCGCAATACGCGAACTGTTCTTCCGCGTAGATCTGCGTGTAGTCGAGCGACGGCACGCGATGCCAGAAATACCCGATCGCCACCTCGATCCGCCCGGCCAAAAGCAATTCCTCAAGCTCGCCCGGCGAGCGGATCAGCACCGAAAACCGCACCGATTCCTCACGTTGCCGAAACCGCGCGATAGCCTGGCTGATGCGCGCGCTGGCGCTGATCGGCGTATGGCCGATCATGCCGATCGTGAGCGTTCCTGCCAGTTTCTTGCCGACATTGCGCGCGGCGAGCCCGAAAGTATCGATGGCCGCGAGCAGCGTGCGGCACGCCTCGACGAACTGTTCGCCGCGCGCGGTGAGCGCAAAACCGCCGCGTCCGCGTTCGCACAAGCGGTATCCGAGCCGGGTTTCGAGCGTCGCGAGTTGCGTGCTGATAGTGGACTGGCCGACGTTGAGCGTCGCTTGGGCGGACGAAATTCCGCCTGCATCGACGATAGCAAGGAAAACCCTGATAAGCCGTAAATCCAGGTCGGAAGCCTTATTGAGCATGCCTTTGACCGATACATCGACAAAAAACGATGTGTAGTTGATTGATTTCCCATTTTACCTCGATGGAGAACGGACGAAGAATGGCAGATAGCAACGGTAACAAGTGAACTCACTTGATAAGGATGCATTGAATATCATGAATACATTTTCACATTTCGCCCCGGCCGAGCATTTCGATTCCCACTTCAACGCGCCCGATCACGCTAACGAGCGCCCGCAACCGCTCTCGGGGAACCAGATGCCGCGTTGCGGCGGCATCGCGACGATGATGCGTCTGCCGCACGTTCAGTCCGCCGCCGGGCTGGACGCGTGTTTTGTCGGCGTGCCGTTCGATCTCGGCACCTCGAACCGCACCGGCGCGCGCTTCGGGCCGCGTCAGGTGCGCAGCGAATCGGTGCTGCTGCGCCCGTACAACATGGCAACGCGCGCCGCGCCGTTCGATTCGCTGCGCGTGGCCGACATCGGCGATGTCGCGATTAATCCGTACAACCTGCTGGATTCGATCGACCGGATCGAGCGCGCCTACGACGAAATCCTCGCGCACGATTGCAAGCCGCTGACGCTCGGCGGCGATCACACGATCGCGCTGCCGATCCTGCGCGCCATCGCGAAGAAACACGGCAAGGTCGGGCTGATCCACGTCGATGCCCACGCGGACGTGAACGACACGATGTTCGGCGAGAAGATCGCGCACGGCACGCCGTTTCGACGCGCGGTGGAAGAGGGCCTGCTGGATTGCAACCGCGTGGTGCAGATCGGCCTGCGCGGCACGGGCTACGAAGCAGGCGATTTCGACTGGTGCCGCGAGCAGGGCTTTCGCGTCGTGCAGACAGAGGAGTGCTGGAATAAATCGCTCGCGCCGTTGATGGCGGAAGTGCGCGAGCAGATGGGCGACGGCCCGGTGTACATCACGTTCGACATCGACGGTATCGATCCTGCATTCGCGCCCGGCACCGGCACGCCGGAAATCGCCGGTCTCACGGTGCCGCAGGCGCTGGAGATCATTCGCGGCGCGCGCGGGCTGAATATCGTCGGCGCGGATCTGGTGGAAGTCGCGCCGCCTTACGACCCGTTCGGCACGACCGCGCTGCTCGGCGCGAATCTCGCGTTCGAACTGCTGTGCGTGCTGCCGGGCGTGCAATACCGCGCCTGACGTGATCGGCACGACGCGGCCCTGGCACGCGCGCGACGCGCGGCACACAGCGCATCAGGCGCGGGGCCGCGCGAAATTAAAAAAACACCAGTGAGACGATTTCCCCATGAATAATCCAGAAGCAATCGACTTAGCGAACGCTGGGCAATCCGGGCACGCGGTCGAGATCGAAAGCCATTCCATCGATTACATTCCCGAAAACGAGCGGCACGCGCGTCTCTCCAGCCAGGGACCGTTCTGGTTTCTCGGCAATTTCCACTTCTTCACCATTTCGATCGGCTTCGTCGGGCCGGGCATGGGACTTTCCGCCGGATGGACGACGCTCGCCGGTGCGCTCGGCATCATGTTCGGCACGATCTTCATGGCGTTCCACGGCTCGCAGGGTCCGGAAATGGGCCTGCCGCAGATGATTCAGTCGCGCGCGCAGTTCGGCTATCGCGGCGTGATTCTCGCGTTGTTCGCGACGCTGTTCGTGTTCGTCGGCTTCAATGTGGTCAATGTTTCGCTCATCACGGACGGGCTGAAACACGTGTTCGGCCTCGACGCGACGCCGGTCGCCGTCGTCGCGATCGCGGTTGGCGCGCTGCTGTCGATCTACGGCCACGACCTGATGCACAAGGCGTTCAAGTGGGCGCTGATCGCGACGCTGCCGCTGTATGCGCTCGTCACGCTCGCGCTCTTGTTCGGCGCGGCGCACGTGCCCGCGAGCGTTCAGGTGGCGCACGCACCGAATCTCGGCTTCAGTTGGATCGCGTTCGCGACGCAATTCGCGATCGGCGCGAGCTACAACATCTCCTACGCGCCGTATGTGTCGGATTATTCGCGTTATCTGCCGAAGAACACGAGCCGGCGCAAGCTGATCGCCGCGATTTTCCTCGGCGCGGCGCTCTCCGGCACATGGATGATCGGTCTCGGCGCGTGGCTCGCGCAGCAGTTGAAGGCGACTGACGCGCTGGTGGCGCTGAACCAGATCGGCTCGTCGATTTTTCCCGGCCTCGGCAGCGTGATCGTGTTCATTTCGGTGGCGGGCTTTCTGCCGATCATCGCGCTGAACACGTATAGCGCGATGCTCACCGTGCTGACCGGCGTCGATTCGATCGCGAAGGTCAAGCCGACGCGCCGCGCCCGCGTGGCGTCGATCATCGCGATCAGCGCGGTCGTGCTGACCTGCGTGCTCGCGATCAAGGGCAACGGCATCGCGTTGCTGAATACGTTCTTGATCGTGATGCTGTATTTTCTCGTGCCGTGGACGGCCGTCAATCTCGTCGATTACTTCTTCGTGCGGCGCGGTCGTTACGCGATCCCGCATTTCTTCACGCCGAAAGGCATCTACGGCGCGTGGCAGATGCGCGGGATCGTCGCTTATGTCGTGGGTTTCGTCGCGATGATCCCGTTCTTTTTCGTCTACGACGCCGCTGCGGAAAAAGCCGTGTTCGAGGGTTATTTTGCGCGGCTGATGGGCGGCGTCGATCTGGCGTGGCTCGTCGGGCTGATCGTGTCGGGCGGCGTGTATTGGCTCCTCAGCCGCTCGCTCGACCTCGACGCGGAAGAGAAAGTGATTCGCGGCATCCGGGAAAGCGACTTCGCGCGCGTCGTTGCGGTTGTGCAGGACGACGCGCGCTGATCGCCTTCCGCGTGGCCGTTTGATTCAGTCGTAATCTTGAACGTAAAAAAAGCCGTGGCGCATGCGCCACGGCTTTTTGCTTTGCCGATCGCGCTGCTTTCACGCCAGCGCGGCGCGTCTGCCCGACACAAGCGCCAGATAAGCCACCCCGCCGACGGCCAGCGCCGGCAGGGTCGCGCCCAGATTCGGCAGCCACTGGTTGATCGCGTGATAAGTCGCGATGCCGAGCGCCCACGCGACAAAACCCGTCATGTGCCAGCCGCCGGAAAACGCGTAGCGGCCGGAGGAATCGGCGAGGGCGGCGGTATCGATACGCCGTTTTCTCACGATGAAATGGTCCGCGAGCACGACGCCGAAAAGCGGCGCGAACACCGAGCCGATCAGCAGCAGGAAATTCTGGTACTTGCCCATTTCGACCGCCAGCGCGACCAGCGTGCAGAGCGCGCCGAACGCCGCCGACAGCACCGGCACGCTTGCCCGCGCCCAGAACGTGCCGGTAGATACAGCCGCCGAGTGAATGTCGGCGAACGCGTTGTCGATTTCGTCGATCAGGATCAAGAGCAGCGCGATGCCGCCGCCCGCCTGCGCGAACGCGACGGTCAGGAGCGCGTCGCCGCCGCCCGCAGCCAGCCCGTAGATCGCGCCGAGCGCGTAAAACCACAGGTTCGCGATGCCGTAGCCGAGCAGCGTGCCGCGGAACGTGCCGCCCGCGCTGCGGCCAAAACGTGTGTAATCGGCGATCAGCGGGAGCCACGACAACGGCATCGCCACCACCAGGTCGATCCCCGCGCCGAACGACATTTCGCCGGTGCCGGGACGCTGCATCAGCGCGGCGAGATCGTGCTTCGCGAGCAGGTTCCAGGTGAGCCATCCCGCGCCGCCGAGCAGCAGCCAAATGCCCCAGGTGCGCAAAAAGCGCCGCACGAACGAGAGCGGGCCAGTCACGGCAAGCAGCGTCGCGAGGACGCCGAACGCGAGTGTCCAGATGAGCGGCATCGAAAGGCCGAAGGATTGCTTGGCGAGCGCGTCGGCGGAATCGCGCATCACGATGATCTCGAACGATCCCCAGCCGACCAGCTGCACCGCGTTCAGCACCGCCGGCACCGACGCGCCGCGCAAACCGAGCGTCGGCCGTAGCGACGACATTGCCGCGAGCCCGGTGTCCGTGCCGACCACGCCCGCGAGCGCGAGCAACAACACGCCGATCACCGTGCCGATCGCGATCGCCGCGAGCGCGTGCGGCAGCGACAAACCGGGCACGAGCAACGCGCCCGCCTGCGCCACCAGCAAGCCGATCCCGAGCGAGAACCACAGCGCGAACGCATCGCGCGTGCCGAACGCGCGGCGCGCGTCAGGCACCGGCACGAGCGGCGCGTAGTCGGCGTGTGAACCGTCTGAATGCGATGCCTGCTTGCTCTCGTATTTGCTCTCGTATTTGCTCTCTCGTTTGCGCTCTTGCTCCATCGGAGTCTCGTCCCTATTTTGGTTTATCGCCCGCGCGCCTTGGCCGGCGTCGCGCGCGGGTCGCTGTCATAATGGCTCGTTTCGTCCGCCGGCCGCCCGTCTCGAAGCATGCCGGCGTCTGTCTCGAAAAGCGAAAGATTATCGCTGGCTTTGCTCAACCTGCGTCATTCCAGGCACCATGTTTGAAGAAAACCGTGGCAACGTTCCGCTTGCGGAGCGCCTTCGTCCCCGCAGCATCGACGACGTAATCGGCCAGAAGCACCTGCTCGGCCCCAACAAGCCGTTGCGCGTCGCGTTCGAGTCCGGCGAGGCGCATTCGATGATCCTCTGGGGCCCGCCGGGCGTCGGCAAGACCACGCTCGCGCGCCTGATGGCGGCGGCGTTCAACGCCCAGTTCATCTCGCTCTCGGCGGTGCTGTCGGGCGTGAAGGACATCCGCGAGGCCGTCGAAATGGCGCAGATTCATCGCGCGAACGGGCATCAGACGCTCGTGTTCGTCGATGAAGTTCACCGCTTCAACAAGAGCCAGCAGGACGCTTTCCTGCCGCACGTCGAGTCGGGGCTGTTCGTGTTCGTCGGCGCGACGACCGAAAATCCGTCGTTCGAGGTGAATAGCGCGTTGTTGTCGCGGGCGGCTGTCTACGTGCTGAAAAGCCTCGACGCCGAGGAACTCGCGGAACTGCTCGACCGCGCGCAGGGCGAACTGGGCGGCCTCACCTTCACCGACGAAGCCCGCGACGCGCTGATCGGTTCCGCCGACGGCGACGGCCGCAAGCTCCTGAACAATCTCGAAATCGTCGCGCGCGCGGCGGCCCAGCAAAAGACGCGGGAAATCGACGGAACGCTGCTCGGCAGCGCGCTCGCCGAGAATCTGCGCCGCTTCGACAAAGGCGGCGACGCGTTCTACGACCAGATCAGCGCGTTGCATAAGTCCGTGCGCGGCAGCAATCCGGACGCGACGCTTTACTGGTTCTGCCGCATGCTCGACGGCGGCGCGGACCCGCGTTATCTGGCGCGGCGGATCGTGCGGATGGCCTGGGAAGATATCGGTCTCGCGGACCCGCGCGCGGGCCGGATCGCGCTCGATGCCGCCGAAACCTACGAGCGGCTCGGCACACCGGAAGGCGAACTGGCGCTCGCGCAGGCGCTGATCTATCTGGCAGTCGCGCCGAAGTCGAACGCGGGCTACAAGGCGTACAACGACGCGCGGCGGTTCGTCGGTAAAGACCAGTCGCGCGGCGTGCCGGTGCATCTGCGCAACGCGCCGACCAAGCTGATGCAGGAACTCGGCTACGGCCACGAGTATCGGTACGCGCACGACGAGCCGGACGCCTACGCCGCGGGCGAAACGTATCTGCCGGACGGCATGCGGGATCCGCACTGGTATGAGCCGGTGCCGCGCGGGCTGGAAAGCAAGATCGGCGAGAAAATGGCGCGTCTCGCCGACCTCGACGCGCAATGGCGGCGCGAGCACAAGGACGAGAAAAAGCGCTGACGCGGCGCGAGGATTTCCGGATAGCCCGATTCGAGCCCGATTCAGCCCCGCGCTGCGCTAAAATCGCGGATTCCGATTACTCAAGAAGCAAGCCCCGCCATGCTCGACATTCAACTCCTGCGCAAAGACCTGGACGGCGTCGCGAAGCGCCTCGCCGAACGTGGCTACACTCTCGACGTCGCGGCGTTCGCGGCGCTCGAAGTCGAGCGTCGCGAGATCCAGACCCGCACCGAAGACCTGCAGGCGCGCCGCAACAGCCTGTCGAAGCAGATCGGCGGGATGAAAGGGCGCGGCGAGGACACGACCGCGCTGATGGCGGAGGTGGGCGGGATCGGCGACACGATGAAGGCGTCGGCTGGCGAGCTCGACGATATCCAGAAGCGCCTTTCCGACCTGATGCTCGGCGTGCCGAACCTGCCGCACGAAAGCGTGCCAGTGGGAAAAGACGAGTCGGCCAATGTCGAAGTGCGCCGCTGGGGCACGCCGCGCACGTTCGATTTCGAGGTGAAGGATCACGTTGATGTCGGCGCGCCGCTCGGACTCGATTTCGAGACGGGCGCGAAGCTGTCGGGCGCGCGTTTCACGCTGCTGCGCGGCCCGATCGCGCGGCTGCACCGGGCGCTCGCGCAATTCATGATCGACACGCACACGGAGCAGCACGGCTACACCGAGGCGTACACGCCGTACATCGTCAATCCGGAAATCCTGTTCGGCACGGGCCAGTTGCCCAAATTCGCCGACGACATGTTCCGCGTGGAAAAGGGTGGCGACGAGAACACGGTCACGCAATATCTCATTTCGACGTCGGAAATTTCGCTCACCAATACGGTGCGGGAAAGCATCCTCGACGCCGCCGCGCTGCCGGTGAAACTCACCGCGCATTCGCCGTGTTTCCGCTCGGAAGCCGGTTCCTATGGGCGCGACACGCGTGGGTTGATCCGCCAGCACCAGTTCGACAAGGTGGAAATGGTGCAGATCGTCGCGCCGGAAACGTCGTACGACACGCTCGACCAGATGGTCGGTCACGCCGAGGCGATCCTGCAGAAGCTCGAACTGCCGTATCGCGTCATCACGCTTTGTACCGGCGACATGGGTTTTTCGGCCACGAAGACCTTCGACCTCGAAGTCTGGTTGCCCGCGCAAAACACCTATCGCGAGATTTCGAGCTGCTCGAACACCGAGGCGTTTCAGGCTCGCCGGATGCAGGCGCGTTTCCGCAACGCGCAGGGCAAGCCGGAGTTCGTCCATACGCTGAACGGCTCGGGTCTCGCGGTCGGCCGGACGCTGGTGGCGGTGCTGGAGAACTTCCAGAACGCGGACGGCTCGGTGACGGTGCCGGCCGCGCTGCGCCCGTATTTGCGCGGCGTCGAGCGGCTGGAAGCGGCGAAGGCCGTTTGAGCTTTTTTATCTGCAGATGAAAAAAACATTTGAACGAATGGTTTTTCATCGTCTATAATCTTTCTTCTTCGTCGAGCAACGACCCGCTAGACGAAGGCCGGAAACGGTAGACGGAAAGGTGGCAGAGTGGTCGAATGCGCTGGACTCGAAATCCAGTGTACCTTTAGGGGTACCGTGAGTTCGAATCTCACCCTTTCCGCCAAAATTAGAAAACCCCGCAGATCGCAAGATCTGCGGGGTTTTTGCTTGTGCGTCGCTCGTGGCCGCCGACAGCGGCCGTCGCTCGTCTTACGCCGTTCAGCTCACGTCGTGCAGCGCGCGATATCGAAGCGCAATTCCGGCTCGGGCAAGCCGCTGTAATCGCCGCCGCCTTTCTGAACTTTGACGATCGTGCCGTAGCCCGAAGGCGTCAGCGTCACGAGCCACGCGTTCGGTCCGACCACGAGTTCCGTCGTGCCCTGCAAGCGCGCTTCCTGCACCGAGGGAAGCCGTTCTTCGAGGCAACTCGATACATCCGACGCCGCGCGCGCCGACGATACGTGGATCAGCGGTTTGGCCGCGTGCAATTCGGGGCCGCTCGTCGAACTGCAGGCGGCAAGCGTGAAGGAGGCAAGGGCAGCGAGGGCGTGGCGGCAAGACAAGTGCATGGCGTTCCAATTTCGAGATAAGCGGGCAGAGCGGCCCCGACGATAAAACCAAATCCGCCTCTTTGGCAAGCAAAGCGCCCGCCGCGCGATGCTATCATCGCCGGCACACTCGCATTCCAGCACCGTTCAATGGCTATTACCCTCAAAACTCGCGCCGATATCGAAAAGCTGCGCATCTCGGGCCGCATGGCCGCCGACGTGCTCGCGATGATCGGCGAACATGTGCGTCCCGGCGTCACCACCGACGAACTCGACGCCCGCTGCAACCGCTTTATCGTCGAGGAACTCAAGGCGATTCCGGCTAACGTCGGCTACATGGGCTTCCCGAAAACCGTCTGCACCTCGGTGAATCACGTCGTGTGCCACGGCATTCCGGGCGCGAAGGAACTGAAGGACGGCGACATCGTGAATATCGACGTCGCGATCATCAGGGACGGTTATTTCGGCGATACCAGCCGCATGTTCTACGCGGGCACGCCGAGCGCGGACGCGCGGCGTCTCTGCGACACGACCTACGAAGCGATGGTCGCGGGCATCCGCCAGGTGCGTCCGGGCGCGACGCTCGGCGATGTCGGTCACGCCATTCAATCGATCGCGCATCGCGACGGCTTTTCGGTCGTGCGAGAGTATTGCGGACATGGCATCGGCCGCGTGTATCACGAAGATCCGCAGGTGCTGCATTACGGCCAGCCCGGCGTGGGACTGCGTCTGAAGCCGGGTCTCGTCTTCACCATCGAGCCGATGATCAACGCAGGCCGCGCGGCGACTCAGCAATCGCGCGATGGCTGGACAGTGACGACGAAGGACCGTTCGTTGTCCGCGCAATGGGAGCACATGGTCGCGGTGACCGAAGACGGTTTCGAGTTGCTGACGCCGTGGCCGGATGGCACTGGCGCTTACCCGGCGCCGTGAATGACCCCCTAAGCCGCGCATGGAAGCAGTCCCCGCTACGCGATAAAACGTGACCGGATGCGTCGGGCGAGTCCCTTTGAAAATAATGGATTGACTCGTTCGCCGGATCGGTTGAAGCTACGTGACAGCTTGAGAGATAATCGCCCGCATGAGTCCTTCACTGACTGTCCGCCGCATTGCCGCGCATCAAGGCGCAGTCCTGCGCGAGCTGCGTACCGCGTCGTTGCGCGAGGCGCCGTATGCGTTCGGCGAGACGCTTGAAGAAGCGTTATCCGCCGAGGTTTCGAGTTTCGACGAAACCGCCGCGCATCACGCAAATTCGCCTCGCACCGCTACTTTTCTTCTCTATACCGAAGGGCATCCGGCAGGACTCGTCAGCGCGTTCGTCGACGATGAACCGGACCGTCGCGCGTTCGTTCACGCGTTGTGGGTCGCGCCTGCGGTGCGGCATCTGCGGGGCGGGGAATTGCTGGTGAACGAGGCGTCGGTGTGGCTCGGGCAGCAGGGCGCGCCTGAAGTGTTCGCCTGGGTCGCCGATGAAAACCGCACCGCGATGCGCTTCTACGACCGGCTCGGTTTCGGTCCGGCCGGGGAGCGCCGCGCGATGCCCGCGCATGCGGAGGGCTGGGAGACATTGCTCGTGCGCCGCGTGCAGACCGGACAGGAAGGCGCGCGCGGTCCGGCGTGATCGTTATCGATTTGGCGCGCGAGCGTTGCCTCGCGAGCTCGCTTCGCCCGTCACCCTCGCGCCGGTTCCCGCTGGCGCAACGTGCATCGTAGTGCTCTTCTGATCTCTTCCGCGTTTTCGGTTCGTCGCACGAATCTAAAAAGTATCGTCGCGAGCGTCACGCCTGTAAAATACGCAAAATTTTTGTCAGCTCCTATGTCGCTCAAAAAAACGCCCTTCTTCGAACTGCGCAGCGGCTCGGTCGACACGCTTCTCTTTGTCGTCAAGACGCCTGACCTCGACGCACTGCGCACCGAACTCACGCGGCGCTTCGAAGCGACTCCCGAATTCTTCGCCAACGACACCGTCGCGATCGACGTGCGCCGGCTCGATGCGAGCGAACGCGTGTCGATCGCCGATCTCGCGCAGTTGCTCGACAGCGTGCGCATGCGTCCGATCGGCGTCGTGGCAAACGCGGCGCAGACGTGGGCGAGCGAAGGAGGCCTGCCGATTCTCGAATCGCGCGACCGGCGCGGCGCGCCGAAGCCGTCCGCCGACGAGGCCGAGGAGAATACCGAAGCCGCCGCGGTAATCGAAGCCGCGGTCGCACAAACGCCGCCGCCGGGCGTGATCGCGCAGGCGACTACCATCATCGAGCGGCCGCTGCGTTCGGGCCAGCAGGTCTACGCGAAGGGCGATCTGGTCGTGCTCGGGCTCGTGTCCTACGGCGCGGAAGTGATCGCGGAAGGCAACATCCATATTTATGCGCCGTTGCGCGGGCGCGCGCTTGCGGGCGTGCATGGCAACACCGATGCGCGAATTTTCTGCACGTGTCTCGAACCGGAACTCATCTCGATCGCGGGAATCTATCGCACGACCGAGAACGCGCTGCCTGCCGACGTGCTCGGCAAATCGGTGCAGATCTGGCTCGACGAAGAAAAACTGATGATCGAACCGCTGCGGCTGACGTAAAGCTGCGCGCGCCTGAGTCGAACGGCGCGCGACGCGAGCAGACAGCCCACGCGGACTTAATTGACGAACACAAGGTACTTTTGTATGGCAAAAATCATTGTGGTGACTTCGGGTAAGGGCGGCGTCGGCAAGACGACCACCTCCGCGAGCTTCGCATCGGCGCTCGCATTGCGCGGCCACAAGACGGCCGTGATCGACTTCGACGTCGGCCTGCGCAATCTCGACCTCATCATGGGCTGCGAACGCCGCGTGGTGTATGACCTGATCAACGTGATCCAGGGTGAAGCGAACCTGAACCAGGCGCTCATCAAGGACAAGAAATGCGAGAACCTTTTCATCCTGCCGGCGTCACAAACGCGTGACAAGGACGCGCTGACGATGGAAGGCGTGGAAAAGGTGATCAACGATCTGATCGCGATGGACTTCGAATACATCGTGTGCGATTCGCCGGCGGGCATCGAATCGGGCGCGCTGATGGCGATGCACTTCGCCGACGAAGCGCTGATCGTGACGAATCCGGAAGTGTCGTCGGTGCGCGACTCGGACCGCATTCTCGGCATTTTGTCGTCGAAGACGAAGCGCGCGATCGAAGGCAAAGAGCCGATCAAGGAACACCTGCTCATTACGCGCTACAACCCGAAGCGCGTGAGCGAAGGCGAAATGCTGTCGCTCAACGACATTCAGGAAATTCTGCGCATCGAGCTGATCGGCGTGATTCCGGAATCGGAAGCCGTGCTGCATGCGTCGAATCAGGGCTTGCCGGCCGTGCATCTGGACGGTACGGATGTCGCCGAAGCCTACAAGGACATCGTGTCGCGTTTCCTCGGTGAGGAAAAGGCGCTGCGTTTTACCGATTATCAGAAACCAGGTCTGTTGCAACGCATCTTCGGCAACAAGTAAGGGGACGCAATGTCGATTCTTTCGTTTTTGCTGGGCGAGAAAAAGAAGTCCGCTTCGGTCGCGAAGGAACGCTTGCAGTTGATCATTGCGCACGAGCGCGCGGGCGGTCATCCGCCCGCCGATTATCTGCCGGCGTTGCAACGGGAACTCGTTGCCGTGATTTCCAAGTACGTAAAAATCTCCGATAACGACATTCGTGTGAGTCTCGAACGTCAGGACGATCTCGAAGTGCTTGAAGTGAAGATCGAAATTCCGCAGGCGTAAGTGCTTTAAGGCGCTGTGCGCGCGCCATTCGATGGTGCGCGCGAAGATGGAAAAAAAGCCGGAATCGTGCCGATTCCGGCTTTTTTGTTGGCCGCGCTATCGTTTGCGTGCTGCGTTCGGTCGTTGCGTTATCACGTTCGCAGGCGCGCTTCCGGGAATATTCAGTAGCATTTTCTGCGCTCCGGTAACGTGCCGGATGTCGTCGGGAATCGGGTCTCGCGCATTAAACAACTATCGCCGGATAGGCGCACTTTCAAACGAGACTTACATGAAAAAATCCATTCGTCTTTTGCTCGCACAAGCTGCTTTCTTAGCGGCGGGCGCGGCTGCCGTAACGGGCGCATCGGCGCAGATCGTCGTGGTCGCGCCGCATGCGCCGCCCGCCGCGCGCTATGAGCCCGTTCCGCCGACGCGCGTCGGCTATGTATGGGATCACGGTCACTGGCGCTGGGCGCACGGCGCGTATGTGTGGACGCCGGGACACTGGCAGGCGGAGCGGATCGGCGCGCATTGGGTGCCGGGGCACTGGGTCGCGCGCGGTGGTGAATGGCGCTGGGCGGCGGGGCACTGGGCCTGATTTCAGCGCGCTACTTCTGCGTCGTATCTTCGTGTTCGGTGGCTGCGGCCGATTTTGCGGGCGGCGCTGGTTCCGTCCGCGGCGCGGGAACAGGCGCCATGTAGCGGCGCGCCAGCGTGTCGTAGAGCGGCGGCGCAAAAAACCGCGAGACGCGACTCGCAATCAACGCGGTCGCCATCAGCGAAATCACGAGCGCGTGGCCGTCGATCATCTCCATCACGATCACGAACGAGGTGATCGGCGATTGCGTGACGGCCGCGAGATAGCCGACCATCGCGAGCGCGATCAGCATGGAAAGCTGCATCGGCTCGAACACCATGTGCAGGACGTTGCCGAATCCCGCGCCGATCGCGAGCGACGGCGCAAAGATGCCGCCCGGAATGCCCGGCAGGTACGAGCCGATCATCGAGATCATCTTGAGCAGCGGATAGAAGACAGAAAGCTGCTGGTGCCCTTCGAGCAGTCCGCGCGCTTCCGCATAGCCGCTGCCGAACGTGTTGCCGCCGGAAATCACGCCGACCGCCGCGATGACCAGCCCGCACAGCGCCGCGAACACGACCGGCCGGCCGCTGTGCAGCGCGCGCAGCGGCGCGGGAAGCCAGCGCGAAGTATTCAGCAGGAGCCAGCAGAAGAGGCCGCCCGCGACGCCCGTCACGAGCGCCGTCGCGATCACCGCGACCGCGAGCAGGCTGGGGAAATGCTTCGCCACCTGGATCGTGCCGAAGTACGTGTAGTTGCCGTTCAGCCCGAGCGCGACGATACCGGCCAGAATGATGCCGGTGATCAGCACGCCGCTCGCGCGCGCCTCGAAGCTGCGCGTGAGTTCCTCGATAGCGAACACGATGCCCGCGAGCGGCGTGTTGAACGCCGCCGACAATCCCGCCGCCGCGCCCGCGAGCACCAGTTGATGGTCGATGCGCGCGTTCGAGCGGGGCAGCAGACGGCGCAGGTTGAACATCATCGCGGCGCCGACCTGAACCGTGGGCCCTTCACGTCCGATCGTGAAGCCGCCGAGGATCGCGAGGAACGATATGGCGATCTTCCCGATCAGAATCCGCAGCGTCAGCAGCCGCGCACCCGCCGCCGAAGGCGGACTGTGCAGCACGGCGATGACTTGGGGAATGCCGCTGCCTTCCGCGCCCCGGAAGAAACGGCGCGTCAGCCAGACGGACACGGCCGCCACGGCGGGCGTGACGATGAGCGGCAGCCACGCGTGCTGCTGTTGCGCGTCGTGAAAGCGCGCAAAGCCCCAGTCGATCAGCCGTGCATAGAACACAGCCACCACGCCGACGGCGATCGCGCCCATCCAGAACACGCCGAACCGGCGCCAGAGATTGCGGATTTGCCGGTGCGAGCCTAAGACAAAGCGCTTGAGCGAATGAGCCATGTGCGGGATCGAGTTGCAAAGCGTCGATTATAGCGACGCGTCATAACTTGATGCCGCATGAAATAAAAACGAAAGAAACGATTTGCTGCTGACGGAAATGCCATTGAACTGCCATCCAGCAGCCATTGACCGCGCCCTATACTGCGCGAGCAGTGCCGGATTATGCGTCTCAAGCCGTTCCGGATAATTCAGGCAGTCAGCATTTCGAAAGCCACGACGGCCGCGAATGCGCCGATATTGGCGATCACCGCCTCGAACACGATTCCGCGCAGGCTGGTGGTTTTGTAGCGTACCGCGAGCAGCAGCGCGGTAAACAGGGCAATTGCGATGATTGCGACAAGATGGGCGCTTCGCAGATGCAGGCTCATTTCGTTCTCCGCCGAGAGAAATCGCTGGGATGGCCTTAATATAGCTTGGCCATAATCCGAGTATAGGCATCAAAAAGAACGCTGCAAACTCGACAAAAAGGCGACGCGCCGGTTTCAAATCGAGTCAAGCAATTCGTTCTGATCATTACCCGATTAAATAATCGGCGGCGCGGGAATCTTTGCATCGTGCTTCGACCAAAACGTTTATTCGTGCTGCATCGCCCGATACAGTTCAACATGTGAAATTCTCGGAGCCGTACCGATGAATTCCCCGGTAAAACGTTCGCTCGAAGTCGATTTCTTTCGGGGACTGGTGCTCCTCGTCATCGCGATCGACCATATTTCGGGCAGCGTGCTGGCGGATTTCACGCTCCACAAATACGCGTTCTGCGATTCGGCCGAAGTGTTCGTGTTTCTCGGCGGCTATGCATCGGCGGCGGCCTACAGCGGGGTCGCGCGCGGGCGCGGCAACGCGGCGGCGCGCGGGCGCTTTTTCAAGCGAAGCTGGGAAATCTACCGTGCTTATCTGGTCACCGCCGCGCTGATGCTGCTCGGCGGCGCGCTGCTGACGTGGTTCGGCATCGACTCGCCGATGCTCGCCAACACCGAATGGCCCTCGCTGCTCGCGCGCCCGCTGGGATTTATCGCCGATACCGCTTTGCTGCGGCATCAGCCGTATTTGTCGTCGGTATTGCCGATGTACGCGCTTTTCGCGCTCGCCGTGCCGTTCTATGTGCCGCTCGCCGAGCGGCGGCCCGTGGTCGCGTTGTTTGCGAGCCTCGGCATCTGGCTCTTCGCGTCGACGCTCGCGCAAGGCTTGCCGTCCGCCTACGAAGAGGGCTGGGCGTTCAATCCGTTTGCCTGGCAACTGATGTTCGCGCTCGGCGTGCTCGCCCGCGCGCAGCCGATCAGCGGCGGGTTCCACGCGAGCGCCACCGCGCGCTGGCTCACGCGTGCGGCGATTGTCGTGGTGCTCGGGTTCGCGTTCGCGAAGCTTTTTATCGAAACGCAACCGCCGCCCGGCTATATGAAGCAGAACCTGGCGACGTTGCGGATCGTGAGTTTCGTCGCGATTGCATGGCTCGGCGCGCGCGCGGTGCAGGCGGGCTGGATCGGGATGCTCGCGAAGAGCGTGCCGGATGTCGTGAATGTCGGGAAGCAGGGGCTCGTGTGCTTTATCGCGGGCACGTTCGTGTCGCTCGTGCTCGACACCGCGCTGCGCCTGATTTCGCTCGGCCACTGGCAGTGGCTCGCCGGGCTCGGGGCGGATGCCGTCGCGATCGGCAGTCTCGTGTGGCTCGCGCGCATCTGGCGCGAGCGCAAGGACGCGCGGCTCGCGCCTGCCGTCAAGGCGCGCCCGGCGACCGCGCCGGATCGCTGACGGCGCGCAGCCGGCGCGCCTCGTCGACGCGTCTCGTCCGTCAACTCAGCTTGATGCCGCGAGTCTCGCGCATGCACAGCACGCCGATCAAACTCACCGCCGCCGCCGCCGACACATACCCGCCGACCCAGGTCAGCCCGCCGCGATTGGCGAGCAGTTGCGCGATGTACGGCGCGACCGATGCGCCCAGAATCCCGCCGAGGTTGTACGCGACGCCCGCGCCGGTGTAGCGCACGTTGGTCGGGAACAACTCGGGCAGCAACGCGCCCATCGGGGCAAACGTGACGCCCATCAGAAACAGTTCGATGGTGAGGAACAGCGCGACCGCGTAGGTGTTGCCGCTGCCGAGGAGCGGCGCCATCGTGAAGCCGGAGAGAATCGCCAGGAGACAGCCAACGATCAACACCGGCCGGCGGCCGAAACGGTCGCTGGCACGCGCGGAAAGGGGCGTCGCGAGCGCCATGAACAACACCGCGAAGCACAGCAGCCCGAGGAATTTTTCGCGCGTGAAGTGCAGCGTCGATACGCCGTAGGACAGCGAAAACACCGTGGAAATGTAGAACAGCGTGTAGCAGACGACCATCGCGAGCGCGCCGAGGATGGTCGGCCCGAGGTATTTGCCGAGCAGCGTCGCGATCGGCACGCGCACGCGTTCGTCGCGCTCGACGGCCGCGCGAAACGCGGGCGTTTCCGCGATTTTCAGGCGCACGTAGAGGCCGAGCGCAACCAGCACCGCGCTCACGATAAACGGCACGCGCCAGCCCCAGCTGCGGAATTGATCGTCGGAGAGGGAAAGCGCCAGGCCGAAGAAGAGACCGTTGGAGGCGAGAAAACCGATCGACGGCCCGAGCTGCGGGAACATGCCGAACCAGCCGCGCTTGCCCGGCGGCGCGTATTCGGTCGCGAGCAGCGCCGCGCCGCCCCATTCGCCGCCGAGTCCGATGCCCTGGCCGAAGCGCAGCACGCAGAGCAGGATCGGCGCGAGGCTGCCGATGGAATCGTAGCCCGGCACGAAGCCGATCAATGTGGTGGAGACGCCCATGACGAGCAGCGACGCGACAAGCGTCGATTTGCGGCCGATGCGGTCGCCGAAATGGCCGAAGAGAAACGAGCCGATCGGACGCGCGACGAACGCGATGCCGAACGTGACGAACGCCGAAAGCGCCTGCGCGGCGGGCGAACTATGCGGGAAAAAGACCGGGCCGATGACGAGCGCGGCGGCGGTCGCGTAGACGTAGAAATCGTAGAACTCGATGGCCGTGCCGATAAAGCTCGCGAAAATCACGCGCGAATTGCTGTTTTTTCCGTCGTTGGGCGTGGCGGCGGAAAATGATGCTGATGACATGGAGTCTCCGTTTGTCTTGATGCTTGTCGGTTCTGGCCGATGAGTTTGGCCGATGAGCGGCTGCCATCGGCACACGTCTTTTATTGTGATTTGACGCGTCGAATGTCCGAGGACAATTCGCCGGAAAGCGCCGGCACGAGTGGTGCGGCGCGCTTCGGGCGGCGCTTCGGCCGGCACGCGGATGAGCGCGCGGCGGAGGCGTTGCCGGACAGGCGTCCGGCGGGCAATGCCAAAAATTATAACGATCGTGCGCGGCGCGGGGCAATTAATCGATGGTCGTAGCCTGTGGGGAATGCGCGCTCTGGAGCTGGAATTTGCCGTTATCGTTGAAAAGCCAGCCTTCGAAAAGCTCCAGCCGGCCAACGCCGTTCAGAAGCCGCGCGGGCGGCGCGGGCAACGGCGATGCGCGGCGCAGCGACGCCAGCGCCGCCGATTCGGCTTCGTCGTCGCCGTTGCTGCGGTAGACCTCGGATTGCAGCACGCGGCCGTTGCCATCGACCGTGTACGCAACCACGACGAGCGAGCGCAGCATCGCTTGCGGCGTGCCTTTCAGCGCAAGCGAAGGATTGCGCTCAAGGATATGTTGGGCCACGCGCGCCTTGTACTGATCGAGCGTCACGCCGCTCGCAGCCGCGGCCGGGCGCGGCTCGGCGGGTTTCGGCGGCGGCGTGATCGTGCATGCCGCGAGCGCGATGGCCGCGAGCAACGGCAAAGCGTATTTAAACTTGACGAGAGTCATGGGCGCTTCAAATTGACCGGAACGAGCCGCGATGACCCATGGTATCGAAAAGCGCAACGCTGGACGATTGGGGGAAATCGGGTCCGACTCTTGCTGACAAATCGTCAGTTCAACCGTGCAAGGAGCCAGCGATGAGCAGCGATCCGACCAATGTGACCGATCCGCAACCGGCGGAGCACAGCGATAACGAAAAGAGCAAGCTTCCCGAACGCGACGACGAAGCGCGCAAGCAGGCGCCAAACGATCAGCCTGGGAAAAAGCCGGGAGAAGGTGAGCCGGACGTGGGTTGATCGAGCGTTAAAACCGTTGAAGAAGAAAGCCCGCGAATTCGCGGGCTTTCTTCGTTATGGGACGACGCAAAAAGGCTCAACAAACGTCGATTAAATATGACATTGGTCAGTGCGATTCCTCAGCAGAATGCTCAATATGATCGGCATCACCGGGATGCCGACTCTTTTTGACCACTGCAGGAGGAACGACCCATGTTTCCCGAATTCCGCGATCTCATTTCCACACTCAAGACGCAAGACGCCCATTTCGCCAAGCTGTTCCATCGTCATAACGAACTGGATCAGCAAATCGAGAACATGGAGGCGGGGCGCGTCGCCGGCGACCACTTATCCATCGAGAATCTCAAGAAAGAGAAGCTGCATCTGAAGGACATGCTGTATGTCGCGCTGAAAAAAGCGTCCGCGGCGGATCAGGGCGTGCCTACGACGCATTGAACTTCGGAGTACGGAACTACAAGGACAAAACAAACTTGGCGTCGAATCTAACGAAACCTCTCAACAAATCGGCTAACCGTGCGCCCGAGCCCGCTCGGCGCGTTGCGCACGGCGATGTCATGCCGACCACCACGCCGCGAGCCGTCGAACTCAATGAACCGAAGATCGCGGCAGCGGTCGCGCTCGAACGGAACGCGAACGATCTGCGGCACGTTTTATCGGCTGCTTCGCAGGATTCGGGCACGTTGATCGACGCGCTCACGACGGTGATGAACGGCCTTTCGCCCGACGAAGCCGCTGCACTGCGCGCGTTGATGCTCGAAGGCGATCCGGCCGTGTGGCGCAAGGGCGCGTCGCTTCATCCCGACGACGAACTGGCGCCCGGCTGGCGCACGGGCGTGTACCCGTATAGCAACCTGATGTCGCGGCGGGCTTACGAAAGACAGAAATACGCGCTGCAGGTCGAGTTGCTGAAACTGCAGGCATGGGTGCGCGAAACCGGCCAGCGCGTCGTCATTCTTTTTGAGGGTCGCGATGCAGCCGGCAAGGGCGGCGCGATCAAGCGGTTCATGGAGCATCTGAATCCGCGCGGCGCTCGCGTCGTCGCACTTGAAAAGCCTAGCGAATCCGAACGCGGCCAGTGGTATTTCCAGCGCTATGTCCAGCACTTGCCGACGGCGGGCGAGATCGTCATGTTCGACCGCTCCTGGTACAACCGCGTCGGCGTCGAACGCGTGATGGGTTTTTGCACGCCAATGGAATACCACGACTTCATGCAGCAGGTGCCCGAGTTCGAACGCCATCTGGTTCGAAGCGGTACGCATGTAATCAAGTTCTGGTTTTCGGTGAGCCAAGAGGAGCAGCGGCGGCGCTTCAGGGAGCGCGAGATTCATCCGCTTAAGCAGTGGAAGCTGAGTCCGATCGACCTGGCGTCGCTCGACAAATGGGACGAATACACGGAAGCCAAGGAGGCGATGTTCGCGCAAACCGATACCGCCGATTCACCGTGGACCGTCGTGCGTTCGGATTGTAAGAAGCGCGCGCGGTTGAACGCCATGCGCTATATCTTGCACAAGCTGCCTTACGCGAACCGGGATATGAAGGCGATCGGCACGGTCGATCCGTTGATCGTCGGGCGTGCGCTTTGAGGTGAATGCGGGGGGAGTTTGGCGCGCGGGCCGGATTTTTCGGGCGCGCTGAAAGAAAGATCTGGCGGAGGCGGTGAGATTCGAACTCACGGAAGGATCGCTCCTTCGCCGGTTTTCAAGACCGGTGCCTTAAACCGCTCGGCCACACCTCCAGCAAGGCGCGTATTGTAGCGCAACTTTTCGCGCCGCTCATCGAGGGAAACACACTTCAGCCTTCGAGCGTGCGGGTCGCCTTCAGCGCGGGAAAAAGCCGCATCCAGAGAATCGCGATGGCAATCGTCCCCAACCCGCCGATCAACACCGCCGGCACCGCGCCGAACAACCCCGCCGTCATCCCCGATTCGAATTCGCCCAGCTGGTTGGACGTGCCGATAAACAGCGAGTTGATCGCGCCGACGCGGCCGCGCATGTCGTCGGGTGTCTGCAATTGCACGAGCGACATACGCACGACCACGCTGATCACATCCGACGCCCCGAGCGCCGCGAGTGCCGCAAGCGAGAGGAAAATGTTAGTGGACAACCCGAAGACGATCGTCGCCACGCCGAACGCAATCACGCCGCCGAACAATGCCGTCCCCGCGCGCCGCTTGAGCGGAAAGTGCGCGAGATAAATCGATCCCGCCAGCGCGCCGACAGCGGGCGCGGCGCGCAGGACGCCGAGTCCCCATGGGCCGGTATGCAGGATGTCGCGCGCGAACACCGGCAGCAGCGCGGTCGCGCCGCCGAGCAGCACGGCAAAAAGATCGAGCGACAGCGCGCCCAGAATCACCGGCTTGCTGCGGATAAACGCGATGCCCGAAAACAGCGCCTCGAACGAGAGCGGCGCGCGCACGCGCACGGCCTGTTCGATACGGATCGACGCCATCGAAAACGCCGCGCCGACGAACGCGCAACTCACCATGCCGTACACCGCGAGCGCGCCGACGCCGTAGAGCAGCCCGCCCATCGCGGGGCCGAGAATCTGCGCGGTCTGATTGGCCGACGTCGACCACGCCGTCGCGTATTGAAGCTGCGCGCGCGGTACGAGATTCGGCAGGAGCGCGGCCATCGAAGGCGATTCGAACGCGCGCGCCGCGCCGCTGATCACGGCGATCGCGTAGATCAGCGCGACGCTATCCCAGCCGCGCCACGCGCCGACGCACAGCGTGAGCGCGGCCAGCCCTTCGATCACCTGGCAAACCGTTGCGATGCGCCGCCGGTCGTAGCGGTCGGCGACATGGCCGACCAAAAGCGTCAGCACGAACATCGGCACGAATTGCGCGAGGCCGACCAAGCCGAGCGCGAACGCGCTGTGCGTGATCGCGTAGATCTGCCAGCCGATCGCAACCGACAACATCTGGAATGCCATCGACGACATCACGCGCGCGCTCCAGAAAAGCGCGAACGGCCGGTGACGCATGACGGAACGGGGCAGGGCGGAAGGCGAGACGCTCAAGGTGACTTGTCGCTTTTCAGGAAGAGTTCCTGAAGGTCGTTGAGGAAATTCTGGCCGCGCTCGGTCGGCGCGATGCGTTCGAAATCGCGCGTGATGAGCCCGCGCTGTTCGGCGAGCGCGAGCGCCGGTTCGATGGCGGACATCGCGAGTCCGGTGCGTTCGAGAAATGCATGGACCGGAAATCCTTCGACGAGCCGCAGCGTGTTCAGCATGAATTCGAACGGCAGATCGCGCGGGCCGACTTCGCGTTCTTCCTGCACGGGCGTGCCGGTGAGCGCCTGATCCATGTAGGTGGCGGGATGTTTGTAGCGCGCCTGACGCAGGATCTTCGACGGAAACGACAGCTTCGTATGCGCGCCCGCGCCGATGCCGAGATAGTCGCCGAAGCGCCAGTAGTTCAGGTTGTGACGGCTCTGCCGATGCGGCTTCGCATACGCCGACACCTCGTAGCGCCCATAGCCCGCCTGCTGCGTGCGCTCGTGTATCCAGTCCTGCATGTCGGCGGAGGCGTCGTCGTCGGGCACGTGTGGCGGGAATTTCGCGAACATCGTGTTCGGTTCGAGCGTGAGGTGATACAGCGACAAATGCGGCGGCGCGAACGCGAGCGCGGTTTCGATATCGGCGCGGCACTGGTCGAGCGTCTGCTCGGGCAGCGCGAACATCAGGTCGAGGTTGAAGTTATCGAAATTGCGCGCGGCAATTTCCACGGCGCGGTGCGCCTGCGTCGAATCGTGGATCCGTCCGAGCGCCTTCAGATGCGCCTCGTTGAAACTCTGAATGCCAATGGACAGCCGGTTCACGCCGCTTGCCCGGAACTGCGCGAACTTGTCGGCTTCGAACGTGCCGGGATTGGCTTCGAGCGTGATTTCGGCGTCGGCGTCGAGCGGCAGCAACGCGCGCGCATCGGACAGCAGGCGGTCGAGACCCTTCGCGGACAGCAGGCTCGGCGTGCCGCCGCCGATGAAGATCGTGTGCACCTGACGGCCCCACACGAGCGGCAACGCGCCTTCGAGATCGGCGCGCAATGCATCGAGGTAACGTTCCTCGGGAAACGCCTCGCCCTTCCACTCGTGCGAATTGAAATCGCAATACGGGCACTTGCGCACGCACCACGGGAAATGCACGTAGAGCGAGAGCGGCGGCAGCGACGTCAGCCGGATACTGCCCGGCGACGTGAACGCCTTCACGACATTGATGGTTTGCGGACCGGTGCTCACGCCAGTTCCTTCAGCCGCGCGAGCAATTGTTGCAGGGCGATCGCGCGATGGCTCGTGGCGTTTTTCGTGGCCGGATCGAGCTCGGCGGCGGTGGCGTTTAGCGTCGGCAGGAAGAAATGCGCGTCGTAGCCGAAACCGTTCGCGCCACGCGGCTCATCGATCACCTCACCGTGCCAGCGGCCTTCGGCGATCAGCGGCTCGGGGTCGTCGGCGTGACGCACGAGCACCAGCACGCAGAAGTAATACGCGCGGCGGTCGGCTTCGTCCGCGAGATCGGCGATCAGCCGCGCGTTGTTCGCGGCGTCGCTTTTCTCGCCGCCCGCGCGTTGCGCGTAACGCGCCGAGTACACGCCCGGCGCGCCGGAGAGCGCGCGGACGCAGAGGCCGGAGTCGTCGGCGAGCGCCGGCAGACCGGTCAGACGCGCGGCGTGGCGCGCCTTTTCCAGCGCATTTTCGACGAACGTCGCGTGCGGTTCCTCGGCTTCCGGCACGCCGAGCGCGCCTTGCGCCACGAGTTCGATCCCGGCGGCGTTCAGCAGCCCGGCGAACTCGCGCAGCTTGCCCGCGTTGTTCGACGCGAGGACCACGCGCCCGGGCGCGCTCTTCAACGTGCTATCAGACACCTTGCAACTCCAGCGCGGCCTTCTGCTTGGCGATCAACGTATCGATCCCGCTCGTCGCGAGGTCGAGCAGCGCGCTCATTTCGTCGCGCGAGAACGGCACGCCTTCGGCCGTTCCCTGAACTTCGACGAAACCGCCCGCGCCCGTCATCACGACGTTCATGTCGGTGTCGCATTGCGAGTCTTCGTCGTAGTCGAGATCGAGCACCGGCTCGCCTTCGTACACGCCGACCGAAATGGCCGCGACGAAATCGTTAATGGGCGATTCCGCGATCTTGCCTGCCGCGATCAGCTTCGACACCGCGTCGTGCGCGGCGACGAACGCGCCGGTGATGCTGGCCGTGCGCGTGCCGCCATCGGCCTGAATCACGTCGCAATCGATATGCAGCGTGCGCGCGCCGAGCTTGTTCAGGTCGAACACCGAGCGCAGCGCACGGCCGATCAGCCGCTGGATTTCCTGCGTGCGTCCGGTCTGCTTGCCGCGCGCGGCTTCGCGGTCGCTGCGCGTGTGAGTCGCGCGGGGCAACATGCCGTATTCGGCGGTGAGCCAGCCTTGATCGCGGCCGCGCAGGAATTCCGGCACGCGCTCGGCGATGCTCGCCGTGCAGATCACCTTGGTATCGCCGAATTCGACGAGCACCGAACCTTCCGCGTGCTTCGTGTAATGGCGCGTGATGCGCACGTCGCGCAACTGGTTCGGGCGGCGGCCGCTCGGACGTGTGAAGGCGGATTGAAGCTGAGTGGAGTCGGTCATGGAAGGCGCTGGAAGAGGGGACGAGCCGCGCAGGCGCGCACGGCGTAACTCACGAATTTTAGCGTTATTCGGGTTCAGCGTCTGATCGGCGTCGGAAGGCGCGCACGAAGCGTCGCGGCAAAAACGCGCCTGCATGGCCTACATCGGGCGTCGCTCGGCAAAAATGGGATAATGCGTCCTTCCTCGCCCGGACACCCTATGCGTGCGTTCTCCGCGCACCTCGATACCGGGCGGATCGAAGTTATCCGGCCTTCGTTCTGAAGGCCAAGAAACCGCGAGACGTACCATGATCTACAGCATGACAGGCTATGCCAGCGCGACGCGCGAAGTCGCCGCGGCGGGCACGGGAGCCAATGGCTCGGGCATCGGGGTATCGGTTGAATTGCGCACGGTGAATTCGCGCTTTCTCGACCTGAATTTCCGCATGCCCGAAGACGTGCGCGTCTGCGAGCCGCAATTGCGCGAAATGCTGATGACGAAGCTGTCGCGCGGCAAGGTCGATATTCGTATCAACCTGAATCGCGCCGAACAGACGGCGACCGCTGGCGCGCTCAATCGCGACGCGCTTTCGCAACTCGCGGCGCTGGAGCAGTCGGTGCTGTCGATTTTCCCGGACGCCGAACGCATGCGTACCGGCGAAATCCTGCGCTGGCCGGGCATTTTGTCGGAGAGCGGCGTGTCGCCGGACGTGCTGCGCGATGCAGTGCTCGCGTGCGGCAAGCAGGCGATCGCGGATCTGATCGACGTCCGCGCGCGTGAAGGCGCGGCGCTCGGCGCGGTGCTGATCGCGAACGTGACGGAGATGGAAGCGATCGTCGCGCGCATCACGCCGCTCGTGCCGGAACTGATCGCGAAGCATCAGCAAAAGATTGTCGAGCGGCTGCAGGACGCGCTCGGTATCGCCGCGCCGGAAAGCACGTCGACGAGCATTCCGCGCGAGGAAATCGCCGAACGGATTCGCCAGGAAGTGACGATGTACGGCATCCGCATCGATATCGCGGAAGAGTTGCAGCGGCTGATCGCGCATCTGACGGAAACGCGTCATGTGCTGCAAAAGGGCGGCAAGGTCGGCAAGCGGCTCGATTTCATGATGCAGGAGCTGAACCGCGAGGCGAACACGCTCGGCTCGAAAGCGGCGGCGAAGGAACTCGCGGATGCGTCGATGACGCTCAAGCTGTTGATCGAACAGATGCGCGAGCAAGTACAGAACCTGGAGTAACGCGACATGACCGATTCGACGCGCAACGCGCATCTCAACACTTATACCGGCACGTATCCCGGCAATCTGTTCATGGTCGTGGCGCCTTCGGGCGCGGGCAAATCGACGCTCGTGAACGCGCTGCTCGCGCAGGATCCGGCGATTCGGCTGTCAGTGTCGTTCACGACGCGCGCGCCGCGTCCGGGCGAGGAAAACGGCGTGCAGTACCACTTCGCCACCGTCGACGACTTCATGGCCCGCCACGCGAAGCACGAGTTTCTCGAAAGCGCGGAAGTGCATGGCAATTACTATGGCACGTCGCGCGTGTGGATCGAGGAGCAGATGAAAAGCGGCCACGACGTACTGCTCGAAATTGACTGGCAGGGCGCGCAGCAGGTCAAGAAGCAGTTTCGCAACGCGGTGGAGATCTTCATTCTGCCGCCGTCGCTCGACGCGCTCGAAGACCGTCTGAAGAAGCGCGGACAGGACTCGCAGAACGTGATCGTGCGGCGTTTGCTCGCGGCCGGCAGCGAGATGGCGCACGCGCCGGAAGCGGAGTACGTAGTGATCAACGAGAATTTCGAGCGGGCGCTGGCCGAACTGCAGTGTCTCGTCGCGGCGACGCGTTTGCGCTTCGGATCGCAATACGCGCGCCACACGCAGCTTTTCGTCGAGTTGGGGATTCATTCGCCGCACGCGGAGTGATCAGGCCTACCCGTCACATAAGGTAGAATAAAGAACATATTGAGAAGGAAGCAAAACATGGCCCGCATCACCGTTGAAGACTGTCTGAAAATGATTCCGAATCGCTTCGAGCTCGCGCTCGCGGCAACCTATCGCGCGCGTCAGCTCGCGCAGGGCCACACGCCGAAGATCGAAAGCCGCGACAAGCCGACGGTCGTCGCGCTTCGCGAAATCGCGTCCGGCCAGGTCGGCGTGGAAATGCTGAAGAAGGTGCCGGTTTAACGGCACGACTCAGTCCGCGATTTCGGCCTACCCAACCGCATCGTCCACCACGGAGGCAAACATGAGTGAGAGCCATTTGCCCGTCTCCGTGGATGCGGAGCACGAAAACTCCCACGACGGCGCACACGACGGCGCGCAAGAGTCCGACCACGACTCGCATTCGCCCTCGGCGGCGCGCAAATATATCGACGCGGTACTGGAACAGTCGTTCCGGCATCTGTTCGGTCCGACGGCGACGCCCGAAAAGCCGCGCCGTCACGACGTCGTTTCCATTGCGAAACTGACCACCACGCTGGCCTCCTACCTCACGCCCGAGGAAATCAAGGAGGTCAAGGCCGCTTTCCATTTCAGCGACGAAGCTCACCTCGGCCAGTATCGGCAGAGCGGTGAGCCGTACATCACGCATCCGGTCGCGGTCGCGGAGATTTGCGCAGGCTGGAAGCTGGATGCACAGTCGATCATGGCGGCGCTGCTGCACGACGTGATCGAAGATCAGGGCGTGACGAAAGCCGAGATTGCCGAGCCGTTCGGCGCGAAGGTCGCGGAACTCGTCGACGGGTTGTCGAAGCTCGACAAGATGGAATTCCGCAATCGCGAGGAAGCGCAGGCGGAGAATTTCCGCAAGATGCTGCTCGCGATGGCGCGCGACGTCCGCGTGATTCTCGTCAAGCTCGCGGACCGCTTGCACAACATGCGCACGCTCGGCGCGGTCTCGCCGGAAAAGCGGCGGCGCGTGGCGCGCGAAACCATCGATATCTACGCGCCGATCGCTCACCGGCTCGGCCTGAACAATACGTATCGCGAATTGCAGGATTTGAGCTTCGCGAACTTCAATCCGAACCGCTACGCCACGCTCGAAAAAGCGGTCAAGGCGGCGCGCGGGAATCGGCGGGAAGTGGTCGGCAAGATTCTCGAAGCGGTGCAGCGCACCATCGCCGATGCGAAAATCACCGCCGAAGTGACCGGCCGCGAAAAGACGATCTACAGCATCTACAAAAAGATGCGCGACAAGCAGTTGTCGTTTTCGCAGGTGCTCGATGTCTACGGTTTTCGCGTCGTGCTGGAGAGCGCGCTCGAGTGCTACACGTGTATCGGCGCGCTGCACGCGCTGTATAAACCAGTGCCGGGCAAGTTCAAGGATTACATTGCGATCCCGAAAGTGAACGGCTATCAGTCGCTTCACACCACGCTGGTCGGTCCGTTCGGCGCGCCGATCGAGTTCCAGATCCGCACGCGCAAGATGCACGAAATCGCGGAAGCGGGCGTGGCCGCGCATTGGCTCTACAAGAACGGCGGCGCGGATCTGAACGACGTGCAAAAGCGCGCGCATCAGTGGCTGAAGTCGCTGCTCGACATTCAGAGCGAAGCTGGAGATTCCAGCGAATTCCTCGAACACGTCAAGATCGACTTGTTCCCGGATGCCGTCTACGTTTTCACGCCAAAGTCGAAGATCATGCCGCTGCCGCGCGGCGCGACGGCGCTCGATTTCGCGTATTCGATCCACAGCGACCTGGGCAACCAGTGCGTCGCGGTGAAGATCAACAACGAACTCCTGCCGCTGCGTACGGAACTGAAGAGCGGCGATATCGTCGAGGTCATCACCGCGCCGTATTCGAAGCCGAACCCCGCGTGGCTCGGGTTCGTGCGAACCGGCAAGGCGCGCTCGGCCATTCGCCATTATCTGAAGACGATGCGCCTGAACGAATCGGTGCAACTTGGCGAACGGCTCGTCGATCAATCGCTCAAGGGTTACGGTCTTTCGCTCGCCGAGGTCACGCCGGAAGTGTGGGAGCGGCTCGCGCAGTGGACCGGCAACAAGAACCGCTCGGAAATTTTCGCCGATATCGGCCTCGGCCGGCGCGTGGCCGCGGTCATGGCGAAGCGGATCGAAGTGCTGATGAACGGCCGCGACGATGACGATTCGCCGCGCGAAAGTTTCACCACGAACACCGCGCCGCCGGTGGTGATTACCGGCACGGAAGGCATGTCGGTGCAGTTGTCCGCGTGCTGCCGTCCTATCCCCGGCGACGACATCATGGGCTATATCGGCATCGGCCTCGGTATGGCGATCCACACGACCGATTGCCGCGTCGCGCAACGTATTCATCGGCGCGATCCGGGCCGCTGGATCGACGTGGCGTGGGCGCCGCAGCCGGGTCGCCTGTTCGATGTCGCGGTGAAGGTGCTGGTCAATAACACCAAGGGTGTGTTCGCGCGAGTCGCGGCTGACATCACGTCGGCGGACGCGAATATCGTGCATATCGCGATGGACGAGGACGTCACGCAGGAATCCACGTTCCTGCGTTTCGTGATCCAGGTGAGCGACCGCGTGCATCTCGCCAACGTCATGCGCCGCGTGCGCACGAACCCGGACGTGATGCGCATCGCCCGCGAGCGCCCGAGCGACGAGCCGCACCATCGCAACAGCGAAGGCGGCATGCGGGTCGATCGCGAGCGCGGCGATTATTGATTGAACGGCGCCGTGGCCGAACGGCGCTGGAACATATCCTGCGGTCCTGTACTCATTCGACGTACGCACAAGGGCACACCAACATGAATACCTCCGATCTCGACGCGCCCGCGCTGGATTACTGGGTGGCGCGCAGTCTGCATGAATTCGTTCGCGAGATTCGCTTTACCGATGGCGGCGAAACGCTCGCGATCCGTGGCAACGATCGCGGCAAGCCGTGGGACGGACGCTTCTTGCCGTCAGCATCGTGGGATTCGGCGGCCGTGGTGTTGGAGCGCGCGTGCCGTATCGAAATGTACGATCACGGCCGGGGCGAAGTGGTGTGCACGGCGACGTTCGGCCACGACGTGGAGCCGCAGGAAGGGCGAGGGCCGTCGCTGCGCATCGCATTGCTGCGCGCGTTCGTGCGCCATGTTTTCGGCGATACCGTCGAGGACACTTTTCCGCATCGGCCCCATACGCTGCTGGGCGATCGCGTGGAGATTATCGGCGAACCGGGCGCGACGGCTTCCGTTGAGGACGTACCGATGCCAGATGGGCGGATCGGCGATATTGGTTCCGCGCCGCGTCAGTAACGTTCGCTCAAGCGCGATACAACCGTAGACGCAAAACAAAAGGGCCTTCCGAATGGAAGGCCCTTCAAAGAGTGGTGCGGCTGGCAGGATTCGAACCCACGACCCCTTGGTTCGTAGCCAAGTACTCTATCCAACTGAGCTACAGCCGCACGCAAAACGGTACTGCTTTATTACTTCGCGCGTTTATGGTTAAACGCTGATTTCTTCAATCCGTGCGCTCCGAAAGGAACACACTTCAATAAATGGTGCGGCTGGCAGGATTCGAACCCACGACCCCTTGGTTCGTAGCCAAGTACTCTATCCAACTGAGCTACAGCCGCATTCAGAAGCGAGATTATAGCCAAGACTATCTAAAATTGGAAGACCTCGCCGGCACAAACTATGAACCTTTCACCTTCGTGTAATCTTATAGATCAGTGATCGTCTGATTAAACCATTCGGCGATCTTGCTTCTCCTTATGCCATTCCAAGCGGTTTGCACCATGAATAAAGCCTTTGTCAAAGAATCCGAAGATACCGACGACGACCTCGATATCGCCCAGCCGGAGATGCCCGCCGGCACGAAGAACTACATCACGCCGGCAGGGCATCAGCGCCTGCGCGATGAGTTGCTGCATCTGCTCGACGAGGAGCGCCCGGATGTCGTGAAACTGCTTTCGTGGGCGGCGTCCAACGGCGACCGGTCGGAGAACGGCGACTATATCTACGGCAAGCGGCGGCTGCGTGAGATCGATCGTCGGATTCGCTTTCTGACAAAGCGCCTGGATCTGGCGGAAGTTGTCGACAGTAGCCGGCAGGAGAACGTGGATCAAGTCTTTTTCGGCGCGACCGTGGAGTACTCAGGTGACGACGGCGAGGCGCACACGGTGCGGATCGTCGGTGTCGATGAAGTGGACCTCGACCAGGGCTGTGTCAGCTGGATCTCGCCAATTGCACGCGCGTTGCTGAAGGCTAAAATCGGCGATACCGTCGCGCTGCACACGCCCGCCGGCGTGCAACAAATCGACATCCTCGATGTGCGTTATCCGCCGAAAGTCTGACCGCTGCATTCGCCCGTCCCGCACGAGCATAAAAAAAGCGCCGCGAAAGCGGCGCTTTTTTCACATCTGAACTGCTGTACTGCTTTAGAAGCGGTGACGCAGACCAACCGTTGCCGACACTTGATTCGGCGTCGTCGACATGCCGACGCCGTTGATCGTCGCGCCCAGACCCGTGCCTTCCAGATCCGAAACGTGTTGGTATTCGCCTTGCAGGTAGACGTCCGTGCGCTTCGACAGCGCGTAGGCCGTTTGCAGGTTGACCTGTTGGAACTTCGGCTTCACGCCGTCGATACGCGCATCGGTGAACGTGTACGAACCGGCCAGGCTCAATGCCGGGGTCAATGCGTAGCGGCCGTTCAACTCATAGTTGTTGAAGCGCGCGCTGTCGCCGAGCGAAGCGATGCCTGCTGCGCCGCCGACGCCCGCGCCTGCCGTGTTCAGGCCTGCGCCATTAGCCAGTTGCGTTTGCGAGAACACGAAGCCGACCACTGCCGGGCCGAAAGCGTAGTTCAGGCCAGCGCCCCACGTGCGTTGACGGCCTGCGAACAACGGCTGGTCGCCTGCGACTGCGCCGTTCGTCAGGTTCAGGTTCGCCGGGTTGTTGTTCAGTTGCATATACGCTGCGGCAACGTTCAACGGGCCGTAGTTGTACGACGCGCCGACGCTGTATTCGCGGTTGTCCGCAAAGGCGCCTGCCGTGTTCGAGAAGCCGTATTGGCCGCCGAACTTGAACCCAGCGTAGTTAGCGCTCGTGTACTTGATCGAGTTGTCGACACGGAACGTGTTGTTGAGGTTGTCGTTGTCGAACGGGTGGGCGAACTGCGTGCCGCCGTATTGCGTGCCGGTCAGCGCCAGCGGGCCGACGAAGTCGACCATCGAGTCGTACTGACGACCCAACGTGGTCGTACCGAATTGCTCGCTCGACAGGCCGACGAATGCTTGACGGCCGAACTCACGACCGCCTTGGCCGTTGTTGCCGTTCATGATGTTGAAGCCGTTTTCCAACGTGAAGATTGCCTTCAGGCCGCCGCCGAGATCTTCAGACCCGCGCAGGCCCCAACGGCTGCCGTTCACCGAACCGCTCGTCGCCTTGAAGTTGCTGTGACCATTTTGGTTGTTCGTGTACGTCATGCCAGCATCGATCAGGCCGTACAGCGTGACGCTGCTTTGTGCGTGAGCTGCGGTAGCGAATACGCCCGAGAGGGCCGCGAACATGAGAGTCTTTTTCATCTTTATCACTCCGAGAGAGCAGTTTGGGTTTCTTCGAACCCAGGCTTGAAGGAAACCTTCACTGGACGCGCTGCGAGAGGCGCTGACTAGCAAAGCAATGTGTCTGCAGCAGTCACATTTGTTTCCGGACCAGACGAAGTGTAAAGACCCTGCAAATGCTCACACCTTCCGATTTACGCAATAAAGTATTCTGCTATCGGCAATGATGGATGGGCGCGGCGGAAGCCTTGTCGGGTAAGGCTTTGAGAGAAATTCGGGGGCTTGATGCGGAGGTGTCAACCCGGAGTCGTTGCGCAGCGGCTACACTTTCTGACGTCTATATGCAACAGGACAAAACTCAATCTGCATTGTTGAGTAGTTTGTAATAGACGCTTGTGGTTTCTGTCGGTAATTCTGCCAAAAGTTCCCGCTATACTGAAATTTCTGCTTTCCGAAGCGGACTTTTCCGGCGACGGAAAAGATCTCCAAAGCCTTTTGTCAGCGCGACTTTCCAGTCGCGCTTTTTTTGCCCGCCGATAAGCGATCGCTCGGATCAGGCGGCGCGGCGGTCTTCCGTTTCGATGTGCTCGTCATCCGGCGATTCGTCGTCCTGCAACGCCTCGTTCTCGGGCGGGAATTCGCGCGTGAGCGGGATCGTCCAGTCTTCCATTACGTAGTGGCGCGCGTCCATCATCGGACACGAAAGCAGGTTCTGCCAATGATCGCCGTGCCAGGCGGGATCGATATTGAGTGGCGCGGCGGAAGTGTCGGGCGTAACCAGATGAACAGGGGCGGCGAGCGATTTAAGCCAGAGAGCCATGCGCTTGAGATCGGTCATCACTATTTCCTCCAGATATGTCTGCTAATTCATGTTTCATAGTGACGAACGGCATGTGATCGAACAAGACGCGTAAACACTTACGATTCGAAAACATCGGTTACATATAAGGCCAATAAACGGTAATTTTGTTATTTTCATTTCGATCATAAGAAAAAATGACGGCGTGGCAGTACGCCTATCCGAATGTTCATGCTTATTTTGACCGTTTCGTTAAAGCCTATGGATTATATGGATGTTATAAAAATCCTCTTGACGACAGAAACTGTGCCTTATATAAAAGCGGGACCGTGTATTTTATGCGCACGGCTGTATTGGGTTCGCCCGCTTTTATCAAACTTCGAAGGGAATCAGGTATATGGAAACCGGTATCGTCAAATGGTTCAACGACGCTAAAGGCTTTGGCTTCATCACGTCGGATACCGGCGGTGAAGACCTGTTCGCGCACTTCTCCGAGATCCGTGCCGACGGTTTCAAGTCGCTTAAAGAAAACCAGCGCGTGCAATTCGAGGTGAAGGCAGGCCCGAAGGGCAAGCAGGCTGCGAACATTCGCGGAATCTAAGCCTTCGCTTAATCCGCGCGGCGTAAAAGCCCCTGCCAATGCAGGGGCTTTTTTAATTTCGAGTTTTCAAATTTTGAATTACAAACGACCGAGTAAATTCGCTTGATAAATAAGGGTTAATGCCGATCGCTGTCGTTTTATGGCGCGCGCAGCCGCACGGCGCACGTGTAAAGGCGCGAACCACCACCGCATGCGTTAAAATGCGAGCACTTCACGCGCGATCGCTCCACCGGTTCATCCTCGAATGGCTCGAGCGCCGCGCACTTTTAATGCTGCGATGCACGTCTTTCCTCCGCTTCCCACCCCGTTTCTCCCTGATGAGCCCATCGTATTCGTCGATCTCGAGACGACCGGCGGCACGTTGGGCGTTCACCGTATTACTGAAATCGGTATCGTCGAAGCGGGGCCGTCGGGCGTCTCGCAATGGAGTTCGCTCGTCAATCCGAATCAGGCGATTCCGCCGTTTATCCAGCAACTCACCGGCATCACCGATGCGATGGTGCGCGACGCGCCGTCGTTCGAGGATGTCGCGCAGGGACTGCTAGAGCGCGTCGACGGCCGGCTGTTCGTCGCGCACAACGCGCGTTTCGACCACGGTTTTTTGCGCAGCGAGTTCAAGCGGATCGGCGCGCGGTTCCAGCCGGACGTGCTCTGCACCGTGCAATTGTCGCGCGCGATATATCCGGCGGAGCGGCGGCACGGTCTCGACGCGCTGGTCGAGCGGCACGCGCTGGTGCCGTCGGCGCGCCATCGCGCGCTCGCCGATGCCGATCTTTTGTGGCAATTCTGGCAGCACCTGCATCGCTCGCATGCCGCAGAAGTTTTGCGCGGACACATGGATCAGGTGACGCGGCGCTTTCGACTCGCGGGCGATATCGACGAAGACACGGTCGAGCAGATGCCGGCCGGATGCGGCATCTACGTATTTTTTGGCGAGAATGATGTGCCGCTTTACGTCGGACGAAGCGTTCGCGTGCGCCAGCGCGTGCGCGCGCACTTAAGCGGCCCGCGCCGATCCGCGAAGGATTTACGGCTCGCGCAGTTGGTGCGGCGCGTGGAGTGGACGGCGACTGGCGGCGAAGTCGGCGCGCTGCTCGCGGAAGCGGCGGCGATCGCGCGCTTGCGTCCGCCTCACAACCGCGTCCCGCGGTCGGGCCGCGACGACGCGCGCGGCGCCGCTTGGACGTATCCCGGCGCGATCGCAGTGGAAGAGCGCGATCCGGCGACGGGCGATCGCGCGTGGCACGTCGTGGATCGCTGGCAATATTTCGGAACCGCCGCGACGCTTGCCGACGCCGTTCTCCTGCGGGCAGCGAAACCGGCGACCGGCTTCGAACTGTCGAGCTATCGCATCCTGGGCGAGCGGCTCGGCCGCGGCCTCAAAATCGTGCCGCTCGATCCGGCGCTTGTTTGACGCGGCGATTTTCGCCGCTCAACCCACCGCACCGACGCCGCCCGCCGCGCACACATGCGACAGCGCGCGGGCGAGCGGCGCGTTCTGCGCCGCGTCGTAGCGTGTCAGATGTTTCCATCGCGCGATGCTGTCGGCGAGGCGCAGCGGGCAATCGTCGGCCGTGCGCAGCGGCTCGACCCGCGCGAGCGCCGCGATCAGCGATTGCGTCAGACGATCGAGTTTGGGTCGCGTATCGGTGGCGAGATCGGGCGGTGCGCCTTCCGGCGGCCGCGACGCCCGCCAGTTTTCGAACAACGCGTTTTGCACGAGCTTGCTCGCATCGATCTGATCGCGGAAGAATTGTTGCGCGAATGCCGGATCGAGGCCTGTTGCGCGCGCCTTTTTATCGACGCTCGCGAGCAGCGCCGTTTCGCGCGGTTCATCGGTAATCGGCTCGTGACGCGCCCATTTCCAACGCGCGACCGGTTCGGCCAACGCGAGCCGCTGTGAAGTCAGCGCAATTAGGTTCGTCAGAGGGGCGTCGTCGCCGTCGGCGCGAGCGGTCGATGTCAAAGCGAGAAAAAGGGCAGAAAGCGCGGCCAGCGATCGGGCCGAAGCGGAGATGCGGAGAGAGCGAAGCATGATGGTCGCGGCGACGGAAAAGCGCCAGCATAGCGCACACGCGCGACAGAATTCGCCCGGGGCAGTGAGAGACGGGCGGTCAGGACCTAAAGGCGAGCGCATCCAGGAACGGCTGGGCGTTCATCGTTTTGCAGCGCGCGACAAAACCCGGCGCGATTACCATGCGTCCGACGCACCTGACGCGTGACGCGCCGGTCGTACGAACGTTGCGGTGCGCGCGATGCGCTTTACCGCTTATTTCGAATCGCACAGGTTGCGTTGCTCGTCGAAGAAGGCGCGAACGTGCTCGGGCAGTTCCGCGGCCAGAAATTCGACAGCTACCGGTTCCGGATCCGGACAGGACACCTTGTCGGGGGTCGGAATTTTCGTTGGCTTGTCCATCATTGCTCTCCTTGTTCCACTCGATTATCGATCTGCGCTTTGGCATCACGCCAGCGTCGAATGTGCTGTCCGAACTTTTGCGCGTTCCTTTGTTGCTTTAACGGAACACGAGCGTTGCTACTTTGAGCGAAGCCAATAATATTTAAAATGTCCGTGCTAAAGGACGGGCGTTCGAAATTGCGACTTAATAAATGGTCGTGAATTTATTGCCGCTTGGCATCGAGTCATCTCGCAAAATTTCCCGCCAGTTCGCCGTTGCGCCGTGTTGCGGCGCAGCGCCCCGGACGTAGTTAAGCGTCATGCACGTGCTCATTTGCAACCGCTCACTTCGTTATAACGATACCGGGAAACGGCGGTTGACGTATTTTCGAGTGTTGTAAATAAATATCTGACTTATGTGCGGCTGCACACAAAGGTAATAATTGTGTGAGTCAGACGTTATGTGGAAGCGTAATGCATTGGGCGGATTGTTAATGCCGCAGGAAGAAGGGCAAAAGGCGAGACTGCGCGCAAACGTGGGACAAAAGAAAAAACCCGCGAAGCCGTGAAAGGCGACGCGGGTTTTAAAATGAAGCTTGGTGCCGGAAAGAGGAATCGAACCCCCGACCTTCGCATTACGAATGCGCTGCTCTACCGTCTGAGCTATTCCGGCATCAGAGAAACGAGATTATAGAGACTCTTTCCTGAGTTTGGCAATACCCTGATCAAATTTTCTTTTCGAGATGATAGCGGGTCACACGATCCACTTCATTCTTCGACCCGAGAAACACCGGCACGCGCTCGTGAAGACTCTGCGGAACGATATCGAGAATGCGCTTCTCTCCGTTGGTCGCCGCGCCGCCGGCCTGTTCGACGATAAACGCCATCGGGTTCGCTTCGTACATCAGGCGCAGTTTGCCCGGGCGGTCAGGCGTGCGTTTGTCGGCGGGATACATGAACACGCCGCCGCGATTCAGGATGCGATGCACGTCGGCCACCATCGACGCGATCCAGCGCATATTGAAGTCTTCCTTGCGCGGGCCGTCGCTGCCGGCGTTCAGTTCGCTCACATATTGCTGGACCGGCTCGTACCAGTGGCGGCTGTTCGATGCGTTGATCGCGTATTCGCGGGTATCGACCGGGATTTGCATGTCGCTTTGGGTCAACACCCACGAACCGAGTTCGCGGTCGAGCGTGAAACAGTTCACGCCGTTACCCGTTGTCAGGACAAGCACCGTTTGCGGGCCGTACACCGCGTAACCCGCCGCGACCTGCGCGGAGCCGGGCTGCATGAACGCGGCTTCGCTCGGCTCGCTGTCGTCTGGGCAGCGCAACACGGAGAAGATCGTGCCGATCGAGACGTTCACGTCGATATTCGACGATCCGTCGAGCGGATCGAATGTCAGCAGATAGTTGCCCTTCGGATAGCGATTGGGGATTGGGAAAATCTTTTCCATTTCCTCGGACGCCATAGCGGCGAGATTTCCGCCCCATTCGTTGGCATCGAGGAGAATTTCGTTCGACAGGATGTCGAGCTTCTTCTGAACCTCGCCCTGGACATTCTCGCTGCCGGCGCTGCCGAGCGCGTCACCGAGCGCGCCCTTGCTGACCTGATAGCTGATTTGCTTGCAGGCGCGTGCCACGACTTCGATCAGAAGCCGCAGGTCGGCGGGTAGATTTTGATGCTCGCGCTGTTGCTCGATCAGGTACTTGGTCAGCGTTGTTCGACGGGAGAGGGACATTACGTGGCTCCAGGAGCGTTTGACGAATCCCCTGATTCTACCTGCTCGATACTGCAGGCCCGTGTCATCGGGGTCACAGACAGTTTCGGTGTTCGCGGTGTAGGACGCGGCGGCGTGCGCCGGAAGTGTCCAAAGTCAGGCGCGCGGCCCGTCTTCCAGCACCAGGCACGCGCGGCGTTCAGCGGGCAACGGCTCGATTTCGCGCTCGATCTGCTCGCCCACGGCTGCGGTCGCGACGCGCAAGTCGTAGTCCGCCTGAAGATTCATCCAGAATTCGGCCGTCGTGCCAAGGTAGCGCGCTAACCGTAGCGCGGTTTCCGGCGATACAGCCCGCTTTTCTCGAACGACGTCGTTGATGCGCGGCGCGGGGACGCGCAATGCGATAGACAGCGCGTGCGCCGTGATGCCGAGCGGCGCGAGAAACTCGTCGCGCAGGATTTCGCCCGGATGCACGGGCGTCAGGCGCTCGCCGGTCGAAACGTCGGAAAAGTCGCGCGTGCCCGGGGCGTGGCGGCGATGGATCATGAAACGACTCCTTATATTAGTGATAGTCGGTTATTTCAACGTTCAGCACGTCTTCTCCGACAAAATAAAAGCAAATGCGCCATTGGTGGTTGATGCGAATGCTCCATTGGCCGCTGCGTTTTCCCTGCAACGCCTCCAGACGATTTCCGGGCGGCGCGAGCAAATCGCTGGCGGACGCCGCCGCGTTCAGCATCAACAACTTGCGATAAGCGGACGCCTGAATGTGACGCGGCAGCGACCGCACGGAGAAACCTTCGAAGAGCGCTTCGGTCGCTTTGTCAGCGAAAGTTCGGATCATGGGTAGGATATAACATGTGGCGTTAAATGGATTGTGTTATTTGTTGCGCGTTATGGACAGCGCCGCGATCCATCACCCACTTTCCCGCATCGACATGTTTTGAGGCAGTCGTCCGAACGGCCAACGCAGCGCGCGCCCAGCGCCGCGCGCCGCTGACGGACGAAGGACGAAAAAAAAACCGGCGCCTGAGCGCCGGTTCTTCACACAACGAAAGCAGTAAAACGGTCAGCCGAGCGCTTTCTCCACGATCTCCCGCACGTCGCGCGACTTCACCTGCGCGGCGACGCCGGTCAACGCGGCGTGCATCTGCTCGCGCAACGCGGGCGCGTAGCGCCGCCACATTTCCAGACCACGTGCGAGACGCGCGGCAACTTGCGGATTAAGTGCATCGAGCGCCACGACCTGCTCGGCCCAGAACGCATAACCCGAACCGTCGGCCGCGTGAAATTGCGCCGGATTCGCGTTGCAGAAGCTGAAAATCAGCGAACGCGCGCGATTCGGATTCTTCAGCGTGAACGCCTGATGCTGCATCAGTTTGCGCACGATCTCGATCACCTTGCGGTTCGGCCCGCCGCGCTGCGTGGCCTGCAGCGCGAACCACTTGTCGATCACGAGCGGCTCGTGCTCGAAGCGCCGGTAGAAATCGTCGAGCGCCGTATTCGCGATGGCAGGATCCGCGTTCTCCGCCGCGCCCGCCGTCAGCAGCGCGGACAGCGCGGCCGAGCGATCGGTCATGTTGTCGGCGGTATCGTATTGCGCGGAGGCGAGGCGCACGGCGTCGGCGGGATCGTCGAGCTGGGCCAGATAGGCGAGCGCCAGATTCTTCAGGCCGCGCTTGCCCGCGTCCTCGGGAACCGGGCGATACGCGCCCGGCGTGCGGTTCGCCTCGTAGATGGCGAGCCATTTGTCACGCAGCGCGGTGGCGAGCCGGCGGCTCACGAACACGCGCGCCGCGTGGACGGCGGCGGGATCGGAGACGGTCATCTGTTCGGCCAGATACGACTCGGACGGCAACATCAGCGCGAGTTCGCGGAATGCGGGCGTGAGCGTGGGATCGTCGAGCACCTGCTCGAACGCGGCGACGACCTGATCGTCGAGCGAGAGTGCCTCGCCCTTCGCGGCGCGGCCGGCGAGCGCCAGCAGTTCGCGCGTGGCGAGGCGCTGGCCGGCTTCCCAGCGGTTGAACGGATCGCTGTCGTTCGCCAGCAAGAACGCAAGCTGTTGATTCGTATAGTCATAATCGACGATCACCGGCGCCGAGAAATTGCGCAAGAGCGACGGCAGCGGTTCCTCGGCGACATCGACGAACGTGAAAGACTGGGTTTGCTGCGTGAATTCGAGCACGCGGGTCGTGCCGCGCGGCTCCGTTTCGCCTTCCAGACGCAACGGCAAATCAGCGCCGCTGCGGTCGATCAACCCGATCGAGAAGGGAATCAGCAGCGGTCCCTTTTGCGTCGCGCGCGCGGCTTCCGATGCCTCGCCATAACCCTGCGTGAGCGTCACGGTGTAGCGCTTCGCGGCGGTATCGTAGGCGGTGCGCACGTCGATGCGCGGCGTGCCAGCCTGGCTGTACCAGCCTTCGAACTGCGCCAGGTCGCGGCCGTTGGCGTCGGCCATCGCGTGGCGGAAGTCGTCGCAGGTGACGGCCTGGCCGTCGTGGCGCTCGAAATACAGGTCCATGCCGCGCCGGAATCCGTCGCGGCCGAATAGTGTCTGGTACATCCGCACGACTTCCGAACCCTTTTCGTAGACGGTCATCGTGTAGAAGTTGTTGATCTCGGCGTAGCTTTCCGGGCGCACCGGATGCGCCATCGGGCCGGCGTCCTCGGCGAACTGCATCTGACGCAGCACTCGCACATCTTCGATGCGCTTCGTCGCGCGCGCCGCGTCGGCGGCTGTACCCGGTGTGTCGCCGGCGGCCATGTCGGCGGAGAATTCCTGATCGCGGAACACGGTCAGTCCTTCCTTCAGGCTCAACTGGAACCAGTCGCGGCAGGTCACGCGGTTACCGGTCCAATTGTGGAAATATTCGTGTCCGACGACCGCCTCGATATTGCCGAAGTCCACATCCGTCGCGGTCTCCGGGTTCGCCAGCACATACTTCGTGTTGAAGATATTGAGGCCCTTGTTTTCCATTGCGCCCATGTTGAAGTCGCTCACCGCGACGATCATGAAGCGGTCGAGATCGAGTTCCAGGCCGAAGCGTTTCTCGTCCCAGCGGATCGAGTTGACGAGCGAATCCATCGCGTGGCGCGTTTTGTCGAGATCCTGCGGCTCGACCCAGACCTGCAGCAATTTCTCCTTGCCCGAACCGCTCTCGATGCGCTCTTCGAGCACGACCAGCTTGCCCGCGACCAGCGCGAACAGGTAGCTCGGCTTCTTGAACGGGTCTTCCCAGGTCGCGAAGTGGCGGCCGTCGGGCAGGTCGCCTTCATCGATCAGATTGCCGTTCGAGAGCAGCACCGGGTACGCGGTTTTGTCGGCGCGAAGCTTCACCGTGTAGGTCGACATGACGTCCGGACGGTCGAGGAAATAGGTGATGCGGCGAAAACCTTCCGCCTCGCATTGCGTGAAGAAGTTGCCGCTCGATACATAAAGTCCCGAAAGCGTCGTGTTTTCAGCCGGATTGCAGATCGTTTCGATACTCAATTCGAAGCTGTCGGGAATATCGTCCACCGACAAACCGTTCTCGCTGATACGCACCGCTGCGTGCGGTTTTCCGTCGACCTTCGCGCCGACGAATTCGAGGTGCTCGCCGATCAGCTCCAGACTTTCGACGCGCGTCTGCGCGTCCGGATTGCGTCGCAGGCGCATCGTGTTCTTGACGACGGTGCGTTCCGGGGAAAGGTCGAATTCGAGCGCGACGGTGTCGATCAAAAAGGCGGGCGGCGCGTAGTCGGCGCGGCGGATCACGATTGGGGCGGTCGAAGTGGACATGGCGGGTTCTTTATCGGAAGCGGGTTATGAGCAGGTTCAAAGGCAGTTTCGACAGCAGGCAGGCTCGCGGGTCTCACGGACCGAAACAACGGACGCATCGGACGCATCGGACGCATCGGCCCATTGTACAAACTTGCGGCCGGTTATGGATTTCACAACTGGCGGCTGGCGGGCAGGCGCCCGGAGCCCGGGAAAGCTCTGCGGCAGGTTGCGAGCGGGGTCAATCTGCCAGGCGTTGTCCGCGTATGCGAAACTTGGAACTCGAGTTGTTTGTTCGACCGCGTACTGCCATGTCTGCGGCGTACGTCCCGCGTTCGGCGTCAACACGAGCGCGCATAAGAAAGAGGATGACCATGAAGTTCGAACGATGGAGCGGGCGAATCGGCGCGGCGGCGCGAATTGCGCTGGCGTTTGGCGCGATCTGGCTGGGCGGTTGTACGACTTATGTGCAAACGCAAGTGACGGCGTTTTCAGACTGGTCCGGCACGGATGCAACACGCACCTACGCGTTCGCGCGCGGGGTCGATCAGCAAAACAGCATCGAACAGTCTACTTACGAGGCGCAGGTCGCCAACGAACTGACGATGCACGCGTTCAAGAAGGTGCCGGAGGCGGACGCCCGGTATCGCGTCGAACTCGCCTACGCGATTCGCGGCGACACCGTGACCGTCAGCCAGCCGCTTTACTACGACCCGTGGCCGATGTACGGCCCATATGGCCGTCCGTATTGGGGCGCTTGGGGTCCGTGGGGTCCATGGGGCATGGGTCCGAGCGGCTATGTCAACCAGAGCTACCCGATTTTCGTGCATACGTTGCAGATCCGGATGACGGAGCGCGCGTCCGGGCGCGAGGTCTACAAGGTCGTGGCGAGCAATTCAGGCGGTGAATCGTCGCTGATTCGCGCGATGCCTTATCTGATCCGCAGTGCGCTCGCGGATTTTCCACTCGGCAACGGCACGGTGCGCACGGTGCAAATTCCGCTCGACAAGAACGGCGGTGCGTCGAATGAAGCGCCTGCGATGAACGCGAACGAGAAACCTGCCGCGCCCGCACCGGCGCAATAAACCCGCTGGTGGTCCGCGAAATGAAGCCGGGGTATGCCCGGCTTTTTTTGGGCTGCGCAATCTGAAGCATCGTGAAGCGCGACGGGCTTCGTCAATTCCGGGCGGCGAAGAAGTAATTTAAATGAAAGGAATTGAAATCGTTTCAAAGTCGCTCATTGTCTTGGAAAATGTAAAAAATCCGGTTTGATTCTCAAAACCCCTTAATAATCCGTCGCATAGCGGACACTCGGTAGCGCTCCGAGGTGATTTATCGGACGAAGTTCAGTATCATCCCGCGTGGGTTGCGGACGTTGGCGATGACTGGTACGAACACACTAAAAGCGCTGAAACGCCTCAGCGCGCACTAAATAATCGGCCGCGCGTGCCGTTAATCGAATCTCCAAGACAATAAAACTGGCCGCGTCGAATGCCGGACGATAAAACCGTCCGCGTCGCATTGGCCGGCTTCCCGGTATAAACCCGTCATCGTCATGCCCGAACTCCAATGGACAATTCCAATTGCGCGCTGGTCAGTATCGACCGGCGGCGCCATTGCGCCAGCGGATATCGGCTTCATCGATGCCAATGTGCGCCGCCGTCTCAGTTCGCTGTCGAAAATGGCGCTCAAGGTCGCGCATGACTGCGCCTCGGACGTGCCGCGCGCGAGGGTCGTCTTCGGCTCGCGGCACGGCGAACTGCGCCGCACGACCGGCATTCTCGATGCCATGAACGCGCATGAACCGGTCTCGCCGACCGCGTTCAGCTTGTCCGTGCTCAACGCGATGACGGGCATCTTCGGCATCGCGCGCGGCGACCGGTCGGCGGCGAGCGCCGTTTCGTCGGGCGAGGAAACGCTCGGCTACGCGCTGCTGGAAGGCTACGCGCAGTACGCGGCCGATCCGGCGTCGCCCGTGCTCGTGGTCTACGCCGATGAACCGGTCGGCGAACAGTACGGCGAGGTCGAACACGATGCACCGGGCGGCGCGCTGGCCGTGCTGATCGACGCGAACGGCGCGGCGCGGCTCGACTGCGCGGTCACCGAAAATTCCACGAATGCGGACGGGGCACTGCCGGTATTCGAGACGCAAAGCGATGCGTTGCAGCATGCGCTGTCAACGCGCGCATACGGCGCGTGGCGAGCGGCGAAAAGCGGTGCAACCGGCGACGAATGGCAATGGCGGTGGCGCGATGGCGCAGCGTGAAGCGAACGAGGCCGGCAGCCTCGACTACGCATGGCGATTCGTCGCCACGGGACTGAGCTTTCTCCTGTTCGGCCTATGCGGGACCGCGTTTTCCCTCGTGCTGTTTCCGCTCGCCTGGCTATGGCCGCATCGCGCGTCGCGCCAGCGCGCCGTCACCACGCTGATCCACCTTTTTTTCCGCGCGTTCGTCGGCATGCTGAAGGCGATCGGCGTGATGAAGCTCGAAGTACGCGGCGATTTTCGGCGCACGGCGTCGCGCCCGGCGATCATCGTCGCGAATCATCCGACTTATCTCGACGTGATGGTGCTGTTGTCGCTGCTGCCGTCGGCTTGCTGTGTGGTCAAGCACGCGCACTGGCGCAACCCGTGTTTCTACGGCATCGTGCGTGCCGCGAATTATGTGAGCAACGCCGATCCGCTCGAACTCGTCGAAGCGGGTGCGCAACAGTTGCGCGCGGGCTATTCGATGATCGTGTTCCCCGAAGGCACGCGCAGTCCCGAAGGCGCGCGCCTGCATCCGTTTTCGCGCGGCTTCGCGCACATGGCGCTCGCGGGCATGACCGGCACGAGCGGCACGAGCGGCACGAGCGGCGCGCTCGAAGCCGATACCGCCAGCACGTTCGACACGACGCCGATCGTGCCTGTGTTGATCGACTGCGATCCGCCTGTGTTCACCAAGACACGGCGGTGGTTCCATATTCCGCCGCGTGCGTTTTGTCTTCGCGTGGCCGTGCTCGACACCGTCAGCGCGCGCCAGTGGACGAACGGCGCCGAGCCGCCCGCGCTTGCCGCGCGCGCGCTCGCGAACGGCCTGCAATCTCACATCACACGGCATCTGCTTGAGTATGGATTCTTTAAAACTGGAAATTAAAACTTTGCTGATCGAGGCGCTCGATCTCGAAGACATGACGCCCGCCGATATCGACGACGACGCGCCGCTCTTCGACACCGACGGCATCGGTCTCGATTCGATCGATGCGCTCGAAATCGGCATCGTATTGCGCAAGCATTATCAATTGACGATCGCCGCCAACGACGCAGGCACGCGCGAGCATTTTCGCTCGGTCAGCACGCTGGCCGCGCTCGTCGCGAGTCAGCGCGAAGCGGCTGCGAGTCTGGCTCAAGCAACGAAACAAGGGGAGTGAGAACATGAACGAAGAAGAAATCCTGGCGCGGATCCGCGCGATCTTCCAGGAGAATTTCGGCATCGATCCGGCGAAGGTGACGCCGCAAGCGCACCTGTTCGAAGATCTCGATCTCGACAGCATCGACGCCGTCGACCTCGCGATCAAGCTGCAGGAAATGACCGGACGGCGCATCAAGCCGGAAGAGTTCAAGACCGTGCGCACCGTCGGCGACGTGATCGGCGCGGTCGAATCGCTGCTGGCCGCGTAGTTGCCCATCGATCCGGAACTCAGCCGGCGCGTGGAAGCCGTGCGGCGGGCGAACGCGCAAAGCGCGGCGCCCGCTGCCGCGCCGCGCGCGCATCCGGTCGCGGGTGTGATCGTGCAAGTGCTGTTGAAGCTCGCGTACCCGGTGGTGATTCTCGGGGCGTGGCGCATCGGCGAGCCGCGCTACATGGGCGTCGCGCTGTTCGCGCTGCTGTGGCTGCAACGCTGGCTCGGCGCGGGCGGCATGGCTCGCGCGCTGCGTCGGCTGTCCGCGCTCGACTGGTGCGTCGCGGGCGTGTTGAGCGTGGCGTCGGCGTCTATTGCGCTGACCAACAGCGAGGCCTTGCTGCGCTGCTATCCCGCGCTCGTGAACCTCGGTTTGCTGGCCGCGTTCGGCGCGACGCTCGTGCGTCCGCCGTCGATGATCGAGAAATTCGCGCGCGTGCGCGAGCCTTATCTGCCGCCGCGCGCGGTCGCCTACACACGACGCGTCACGCAGGTCTGGTGCGCGTTCTTCGTGCTGAACGGCGCGTTTTCCGCCTACACGGCTTACGCGTTTTCGCGCGATGCGTGGGCGCTTTATAACGGCGTGATCGCGTATGGGCTGATCGGCGTGCTGCTTGCCGGCGAGTACGCGTGGCGGTGCGCCTTTGTCAAACCGGGCCACCCCGGAGCTGAACCCGCATGATTGCGCTGCATCGAATTTTTAGCGTCGAGGACGATGTGAACGCGGCTCGCACCGTCTGCATCGACCGCGCGAAACGGATACCGTTCAGCACGTTTCGCGCGCGCGTCGCGTCGCTCGCGGCGCGTTTCGACGCGATGCCACAACGCCGCGTCGCGCTGTGTATCGACGATCCCTACGACTTTACCTGCGCGCTCTTCGCGCTGTTCGCGGCGCGTCGCGAGCCGGTGATTCCGGCCAACGCGGCGCCGGGCTATCTGGCCGATCTCGCGAATGCGTTCGACGTTCTGCTGCGCGACAGCGATCTTCGCGAAGAAGACAACGCATCGCCCCACGAGCACGTCACGCTTTCGATCGATCCGCTCGCGCCGCTGACGCTCTACACGTCGGGCAGCAGCGGCACGCCCAAGCCGATCGCCAAGACGCTCGCGCAATTCGACGCCGAAGTTCGCACGCTTGAAGCGGAGTGGGGCGCGCAACTCGGCGGCGCGACGGTGCTCGCGAGCGTGCCGCATCATCACATCTACGGCTTGCTGTTTCGCGTGTTCTGGCCGCTGGCGGCGGGCCGTCCGTTCGACCGCTCGACCTGCGCCGATCCCTCCGAATTGCAGACGCGGATCGACGCATGCGGCGCGTGCGCGGTCGTATCGAGTCCGGCGCATCTTGCACGTTGGCCGCTGCTCGACGGCTTCGAACGGCTCGCTCCCGCGCCGCTCGCGTTCTTCTCGTCGGGCGGTCCGCTCGCGCGCGACGCCGCGCTGCGTTACGCCGCGCAGTTCGGCAGCGCGCCGGTCGAGATATTCGGCAGCACGGAGACGGGCGGAGTCGCGTGGCGGCGTCAGAACGAACGCGCCGCATGGCGTCTGCTCACAGGCGTCGAGGCGCGTCGCGATGAAGCAGGCGCGCTCAACGTTCGCTCGCCGCATCTCGGTCACGACAACTGGCACGCCACCGACGACGCCGCGCGCTTCGACGACACCGGCTGCTTCGAGTTGCTCGGCCGGCTGGATCGCGTGGTCAAGCTCGACGGAAAGCGCATATCGCTCGCCGAACTTGAAGCGCGTCTCGCGCAGCATCCATGTGTCGCGCAAGCCGCGCTCGTGCCGCTCGCTGCGAAAAACGAAGAAAAGCGCGAGCGTTTGGGCGCGGTGATCGCGCTATCAGAGGAAGGCGCGGCTTGCTGGCGCGACGAAGGCCGCAACGCGCTTGCCGCCCGCTTGCGGCGACACCTCGCGCAGTATGTGGATGTCGCCGTGTTGCCGCGTCACTGGCGTTTTCGCGTGGCATTACCATTCGATACGCGCGGCAAACTGCCCGCTGCCGCGCTCGCCGCCGAATTTTCCGCGCGCACGTACGGACCCGAGGTGCTCGCGGAAGTCCGCGTTGCCGATACCATCGCGCTCGACTTGCGCGTACCCGCGCAACTCGTGCATTTCGCCGGTCACTTCCCGGGCCTGCCGATTTTGCCCGGCGTCGTGCAGGTGGATTGGGCGATTCGCTTCGCGTCGGCACATGTACCGCACGTTCGCGATGTATCGAGCGTGGACCGGCTGAAATTTCTCGCGCCCGTGCTTCCCGGCGCATTGTTGCGCCTTACGCTCAAGCACGACGCCGCCAACGCGCGCGTGCAGTTCCAGTATCGGATCGATTCCGCCGACGCCGTGCGCGATTGCGCGTCGGGCGTGATCGCTTACCGGAGCGCGGGCGCATGAGCATCCACGCGTCTATCGTCATTCCGATCTACAACCACGACGTCGCGATTGTCGGGACGCTCGCGCGTCTCGTGCCGCACGGCTTGCCGATTCTGATCGTCGACGATGGCAGCAATGAAGCGACGCAGCGCGCGCTCGCTTCGCTTGCTACGCACTACGCGCCGCAAATAACGGTGCTGCGTTTGCCGGAAAACGGCGGTAAGGGCGCGGCCGTGATGGCCGGATTGCGTGCGGCGCGCGATGCGGGCTACTCGCACGCGTTGCAGATCGACGCCGACGGACAGCACGACGCCGCCGACGTGCCGCGCTTCATCGATGCAGCTAATGCCGCGCCTGACGCGCTGATTCTCGGTCGGCCGGTGTATGACGCGAGCGTGCCGAAGTCGCGTCTTTACGGGCGCTATGCCACGCATGTGTGGGTCTGGATTGAAACGCTTTCGCTCGACATTCGCGATTCGATGTGCGGCTTTCGCCTGTATCCGCTCGACGCGGCGTGCGCGCTGATCGACTCGGTGCGGCTTGGCACGCGGATGGATTTCGACATCGAAATTCTCGTGCGATTGCATTGGCGCGGTCTGCGCTTTCACACCATTCCGACCCGCGTGACCTACGCCGAAGACGGCGTCTCGCACTTCGACGTGCTGTGGGACAACGTGCGGATCAGCACGACGCATACGCGTCTGGTGATCGGCATGCTGTTGCGCTCGCCGCTTCTTCTTGCACGCAAGGTGATGCCGCGCGCGCGCGAGAAGACGCCGTGGTGGCGTATCGGCGAACGCGGCAGCCGGCTCGGCATCGGCACGCTCGCGCTGTGTTGCCGCGTGTTCGGCATGCGTTTCACGTCGTTCTGGCTGCATCCGGTGGTTGCGTATTTCGTGCTGACCGGGCGCGCCGCGCGTGAAGCATCGGACAACTATTTCGCGCATCTCGCCGACGTATCGCCGCCGCATTCGACGCCCGCGCCCGGTCTCAAGACCGCGTATCGGCACATGCTCGCGTTCGCGCAATCGGGGCTCGACAAACTGGCCGCGTGGAGCGGGCGCGTGCAGCGAAGCGACGTCGATATGCTCGATCACAGCGCGCTCGACGAACTGGTGGCAAGCGGTCGCGGCGCGCTCCTGATCGGCGCGCATCTGGGCAACCTCGAAATGACGCGCGCGCTCGCCACGCTCGGCGGCATCGCGCGCGTAACCGCCGTGGTTTATACGGAACACGCGCGCCGATTCAACAGCGTGCTGGCGAACGCGAACAGCGGCTTTCGCCTGCGGATGCTGGAAATCAGCGACGTCGGTCCGGAAACGGCGCTGCTCATGCAGGAACGTATCGACGCGGGCGAGTTGCTCGTGATCGTCGGCGACCGCGTGCCGGCGAACGAAACGGGCCGCACCGTCGATGCGCGTTTTCTCGGCAAGGATGCACCGTTCGCGCAAGGGCCATACGTGCTCGCGCATTTGCTGGGGTGCCCGGTGTACCTGTTCTTCTGCCTTAAAGTAGGCGCGCGTTATCAGCTTTATTTCGAACGCTTCGCGGCGAAGATCGAATTGCCGCGCGCGACCCGTGCGCGCGAGATCGGCCGATATGCGCAGCAGTACGCCGCGCGGCTCGAATACTATTGCCGGAAAGCGCCTTATCAATGGTTCAACTTCTACGACTTCTGGCAAATGCCGGTGGGATCGAAACACACCGGGACCGCGCCTCATGGCCGAAAATGATCTGAATCGCACGACCGTCGTGCTCGGCGGCGCGCGCATCGCTATCGAAGATAGCGTTGATGGAGGGGGACGCGAGCATGACTGAGCAACGCACGCTCGAAGCGGCAACGGCGTTCGAAGTGCCGTTCCACGATGTCGACGCGATGAGCGTCTGCTGGCACGGCAATTACCTCAAGTATTTCGAGTTCGGCCGCGCGGCTTTGCTGCGCGCCTTCGATTACGACTACCTCGAAATGAAGGCGTCGGGCTACGTGTGGCCGATCGTCGAATGCCAGTTGAAGTTCATTCGGCCCGCTGTGTACGGGCAGAAACTGGAGGTACGCGCGAGTTTGCTGGAGTACGAGAACCGGCTGAAGATCGCCTACCGGATCGTCGATACGGCGAGCGGCGCGCTGCTGACCAAAGGCCACACTACGCAAGTCGCCGTGTGCGAGGCGAACGGCGAGCTTCAGTTCGTGTCGCCGCCGGTCGTGTTCGAAAAGCTGGAGCGGGCATGGGCGCGATGAGCATCACGCGGCGCGGATTTCTCGCGTCGGCAGCGCTTTTATGCGTGCCGCTCGCCTCGTTCGCGGAAGACAGTTCGCCGCTCGTCCGCCAAATTGCCGCGCGGCTCGCGCGTCCTGCCGGCGTGCGCGCGCAATTCACGCAGACGCAAACGCTCGCCGCGATGAAGGCGCCGCTCGTGAGCCACGGCTCGCTCGTGTTCATGCGCGATAGCGGCGTGATCTGGCGGCTCGACGATCCATACCGCGCGACCTACGTCATCAGCGATTCGGGCGTGGTGGAAGTGAACGCGAACGGCCAGCGCGTGCAGCGCACCGCGCGCACACCGGCCGGTGTGGGACAGGTGTCGAAGATGATGCGCGCGATGCTCGGCGGCGATCTCTCCGCGCTGTATTCGCAATTCGATGTGAGCGCGACCGGCACGCCTGAGCGCTGGACTTTGCAACTGAAGCCGAATCAGCCGCAAATTGCGCAGGCGCTCAAGATGCTCATGATGACGGGCGGCGCGTTTCTGCAAAGCCTGCAAATCGACGCGGCAAACGGTGACGTGACGCATATGACATTCAACGGCAGCACGGCGCTCGATACGTTGCCGGCGTCCGACCTTGCGCTGTTCGGAGCGCAATGATGCGTGACGTGCGCCGCGACAGCACTCGTTCGATCAAGGCCGCGCGCATCGCGTGGCTGCTGATCGCGCTGGTCGCGAGCGCGTATTGTCTCGTGCGCTTCACGGAAGGATCGCCGCTGCAGACCAATTTGCTCGCGCTGCTTCCCCAGACCGAGGCCGATCCCGTCGCCGAGCGTGCAGTGGATTCGCTGGCATCCGCGATGGGCGACCGCGCGGTGTTCCTCATCACCGGCGACGATGCATCGAAAACGAAGGACGCCGCGCGCGCATTCGGCCGGTCGATCGCAGCGGACCACGCGTTCAACAACGTGCTCGCGGAATTGCCGCCGTTCGATCTCTCGCAGATCGCGCGGCTTTATCTGCCGTACCGGTTTGGCTTGCTGAACGCGGACGACCGCGCGGCGCTAAAGAGCGGCGAAACCGATCTGAATGCAACGCTGGCGCGCCGGTTGTATACGCCCGTGCATGGCGGGCTCGCCACGCCGCTCGCCGACGACCCGTTCGGCTGGCTCGAAAATTATCTCGCCACGTTGCCGCTCGCGACGTCCAACGTCGGTGTCGAAGACAACATGCTTGTCCTGCATCGCGGTAACGCAACGAGCGTGCTGGTCACCGCGACATTGCGCGGTTCCGCCTACGAATCGCAGACGCAGCGCGCCGTGCGTGACAGCATCGCGCGCGCATCGGCGATGCTCGCCACGCGCTATCCCGGCGTGCAACTTGCGCGCACCGGCGCGGTGTTCTACGCCGATGCCGCGCGCAGCGGATCGGAGCGCGAAGTCCACTTGATCGGCGCTGCGTCCGCGTTCGGCATCGCGCTCTTGATGCTGTGGGTGTTTCGCTCACCGCGTCTGCTGCTGCTCGGATTCGTATCGACCGCTTTGGGCGTAGTGTGCGCGCTCGCGGTGACATTGCTCGTCTTCGGCAAGCTGCATCTGCTCACGCTCGTGTTCGGGGCGAGCCTGATCGGCGAGGCCGTCGATTATTCGATTCAGTACTTTGTCGTGTATCTATCGGCGGGGCGCGCATGGCGTGCTCGCGACGGCGCACGCGCGGTGCGCGCGGCGTTGAGCATCGCGCTTGCGACAAGCCTGTTCGGCTACGCGATTCTCGCGTGCGTGCCGTTCCCGGCGCTCAAGCAGATCGCCTGCTTTGCGATCGCGGGGATCGGCACCGCGTTCGCGTCCGTGTTGTGGTTGTTGCCCGCGTTGCTGGTCGCGCCCGCGAAGCGCTCGCCCGATGCGCTTTTCATGCGCGCGGCCCACTTGCTGCGCGTCTGGCGCTCGGCGCTCGGCGGACGTCGTGCGTTCGTCGTCGCCGCGGCGATCGTCGCGGTATCGGTGCCGGGCTGGCTTCGTCTCACGAGCGACGACGATGTGCATCTGCTGATTCAGCGCGATCCCTCGCTCGTCGCGCAAGAGAACGCGTTGCGGCAGGCGACCGGCTTCGATGGCGGCTCGCAGTTCTATCTCGTGCGCGGTGAAAGCGCGGAGAAAGTCCTTCAGCGTAGCGAAGCGCTCAGCGCGCGACTCGCGCCGCTGCTTGCCGATAATCAGCTCAAGAGCGTGCAGAGTGTGACTGCGTTTGTGCCCTCGGCGCGCACGCAGGCAAACGACCGCGCGCTGCTCGATGCACGCGTTTTCGCCGATCCCGACGCGTTGCGCGAGCGTTTGTCGAAGGCGGGGTTCAAGGATGAAATCGCGGCGTCGTACATCGCGGCGCACGCCCACGACACACAGCCGATCACCATCGACACCTGGCTCGATGCGCCGATTTCGCAGCCTTATCGTCATTTGTGGCTCGGTGCGGTGAACGCGCCGGACGCACGTTTTGCCGCGGTCGTTCTGCCGCTCGGCGCCGCCGACAAGACCGTGCCGCTACTCAACGCGCTGGCCGCTGCGCTGCCGGGCGTAAGCTTCGTCGATAAGGCGGCGAGCGTCTCGGCGCTGTTCGGCCGTTATCGCGTGGATGCAAGCCTTTGGCTCGCGGGCGCGCTGGTTGTCGTGTTCGTGGCGCTTGCGCTTCAATACGGCGTGCGCGGCGGTCTTGCCGCGACGGCGCCGGTCGCGCTCGCGGCGGGCGTGGCGCTCGCCGCGTTCGGCTACGCGAACGTGCCGCTCAATCTTTTCAACTGGCTCGCGCTCATGCTGGTGCTCGGTGTCGGCTCGAACTACGCGGTGTTCCTGCGCGAAGGCAGCGAACGCGAAGGCGCGGAATCCGGCGCGGTGTGGACCGGCGTGCTTTTATCGGCGGCGACCACGTTGCTCTCGTTCGGCATGCTCGCATTGAGTTCGATGCCGGCGCTCAAGAGCTTCGGCGCGACGCTTGCCGGCGGTATCGCGGTGGCCGTTCTGCTTGCACCGATGGGGATGAACGCCATGCGCTCATCCGCTCACCACAATTTAAAGGAGACGCGATGAAATCGTCCCGTGTCTACCTGCATGCACTCGGCATGCTGAATGCGCTCGGCGACGACGTCGAAGATATTGCACGTTCGCTCGCGATGCGCACAGCACCCGGCATGGGACTCGCGCCGGTCGGCACGGGCGATCCCGCATTCGTCGGACGCGTGCGCGCGCCGCTCGAACTCGCGCCGCCGCCCGAACTCGCACCCTACGATTGCCGCAATAACCGGCTGCTGCTGCAGGCGCTCAAACAGATCGAACCCGCCATCGAACGCGCGCGCGAAAAGTATGGCGCGGCGCGGATCGGCGTGGTGCTGGGAACGAGCACGTCGGGGATCGAATCGGCGGAAACGGCGTTGCTGTACCGGCTGCGTTCGGGCGCGTTGCCGCCGCAATTCAACTATCGGCAGATGGAGATCGGCACCGTCGCGCAGTTTGCCGCGCGCGCGCTTCGCGTGTCCGGTCCTGCGTTCACGGTCTCCACGGCCTGCACGTCGAGCGCGAAGGCCGTTGCGTCGGCTGCGCGCTTGTTGCGGGCGAATCTCTGCGATGCGGTGATCGTCGGCGGCGTCGATTCGCTTTGCGAACTCACCGTGCGCGGCTTCGCGTCGCTCGAATCGACCAGCCTCGCGCAGAGCAATCCGATGAGCCGCAATCGCTGCGGCATCAATGTCGGTGAAGGCGCGGCCGTGTTCCTGATGAGTCGCGAGGAAGCGCAAGTGTCGCTCGCCGGCGTCGGCGAATCGAGCGATGCGCACCATGTTTCCGCGCCGGATCCCGATGGCGTCGGCGGCGAAGTTGCGTTGCGCGCGGCGCTGTCTGATGCGGGCATCGAGTCTGCCGCGATCGGTTATCTGAACCTTCATGCAACGGCCACGCCGAAGAACGACGACATGGAAGCGAAGCTCACCGCGCGCGTATTCGAGTCGGGCGTTCCGGCGAGCGGGACGAAGCCGCTTACCGGCCATCTGCTCGGCGCGGCGGGCGCGACCGAACTCGGCTTTGCGTGGCTCGCGCTCGATGAATCGAACGGGCGCGCGCGGATCGCGTTGCCGGCTCACGTGTGGGATGGCGAAGCCGACCCCGCGTTGCCCGCGCTCGATCTGATCGAAGACGTGCGGCATCTGAGCGGCGCGGCCTATGCAATGAGCAATTCGTTTGCGTTCGGCGGCAGCAACGTAAGCCTGATTCTGGCGGGATGATCGTGATGAAGAACGCCGAATTTCCGGCTATCGAAGAATTGCTGCCGCATCGCGGCACGATGGCGCTAGTCGACCGCGTACTCGACTGCACCGCGCAAAGCGTGACCGTCGCGGCGCGCGTGGACGCAAACGCGTGGTACGCCGATGAACACGGCGCGATGCCCGCATGGATCGGGATCGAACTGATGGCGCAGGCGATCGCCGCGCACGTCGGCCTGATCGCGCGGCAGTCGGGCGGCCACGCGCGGCCCGGCGTGCTGCTCGGCTCGCGCAAGTACGAGGCACTGCGGCCCGCGTTCGATCCCGAAGCGCAGCTGACGATCTTCGCGGATGAAGTGTTGCGCGCGGCCGAAGGGCACGGCGCGTACGACTGCACGATCGCGCTCGCCGACGGCACGGTCGTCGCGCGCGCGGTCATCAAGGTATTTCAACCGACCGATTTCGAGTCGTTCATAGAAGGGAGCGTTAGCGTATGAGCCCGATCAACCGGCGTGTTCTGGTCACGGGCGCGAGTCGCGGCATTGGCCGTGCGATCGCGTATCAACTGGCGCGCGATGGCTTTGCCGTCACCGTGCATTGCCGCTCGGGCCGCGCGGAAGCGGACGCGGTGGTCGCGGGCATCATCGCGCAAGGCGGCACGGCGCGCGTGGTGCAATTCGATGTGCGCGACCGCGCGCAATGCCGCAGCGTGCTCGAAGCGGACCTTGCCGCGCACGGCGCTTACTACGGCGTCGTGTGCTGCGCGGGCGTGACGCGCGACGCGGCGTTCCCCGCGCTCACCGAAGACGACTGGGACACGGTGATCGAAACGGGGATCGACGGCTTCTACAACGTCGTGCATCCGCTGACCATGCCGATGGTGCGCGCGAAAGCGGGCGGCCGTATCGTGACGATCGCGTCGGTGTCGGGCGTGATCGGCAATCGCGGGCAGGTGAATTACAGCGCGGCGAAGGCGGGCATGATCGGCGCGACCAAGGCGCTCGCCGTCGAACTCGCGAGCCGCAATATCACGGTGAATTGCGTGGCGCCGGGCTTGATCGAAACCGACATGCTGGGCGACGTCGCGATCGAACATGCGCTGAAAACCGTGCCGATGAATCGCGTGGGACAACCGGCGGAAGTGGCGTCGGTCGTGGGCTTCCTGATGTCCGATGCGGCCTCTTACGTGACGCGCCAGGTGATCGGCGTCAATGGCGGGATCGTGTGATGAAACGCGTCGTCGTGACCGGAATGGGCGGTGTGACCGCTTTCGGCGAAAACTGGGTGGACGTCGAAGCGAATCTTCGATCAGGCCGCAACGCGGTACGCCGCATGCCCGAATGGGACTTCTTCGACGCGCTGCATACGCGGCTCGCGTGCCCGCTGCCTTCCTTCGACGCACCCGCGAACTATCCGCGCAAAAAGTTGCGCTCGATGGGCCGCGTCTCGCTGTACGCGGTGCGCGCGAGCGAGATCGCGCTCGCGGATGCGGGTCTGGTCGGCGACACGAGCATCGCCGATGGCCGCATGGGCGTGGCCTATGGGTCGTCGTCGGGATCGGTCGAGCCGATCCGCGCATTCGGCACGATGCTCGAAACCGGCTCGATGAGCGCGGTCACGTCGAATACCTACGTGCAGATGATGTCGCACACGACGGCGGTTAACGTGGGCCTTTTCTGGGATTTGAAGGGGCGCATCATTCCGGCATCGAGCGCGTGCACCTCGGGCAGTCAGTCGATCGGCTACGCGTATGAGGCCATCGCGACCGGCAAGCAGACGCTGATGATCGCGGGCGGCGCGGAGGAAATGTCCGGTCCGGCGGTCGCCGTGTTCGACATGCTGTACGCAACGAGCACGCGCAACGACTCGCCGGAACTCACGCCGCGTCCGTTCGATGCCGCGCGCGACGGACTTGTGATCGGCGAAGGCGCGGGCTCGCTGATCCTCGAAGAATACGAACACGCGAAGGCGCGGGGCGCGACGATCCACGCGGAAATCGTCGGCTTCGGTTCGAACTCCGACGGCACGCACATGACGCAGCCGACCGCCGCGACGATGGCGCGCGCGATGCAACTCGCGCTCGACGATGCGAAGCTCGATCCCGCCGCGATCGGCTACGTGAACGCGCACGGCACGGCGACCGATCGCGGCGATATCGCAGAGAGCCACGCGAGCGCGCTCGTGTTCGGCGAGCGCGCGCCGATCAGTTCGCTCAAGAGCTACATCGGCCACACGCTCGGCGCGTGCGGCGCGATCGAGGCGTGGTGGACGATCGAGATGATGAAGCGCAACTGGTTCGCGCCGACGCTCAATCTCGAACACGTCGATCCGGCGTGCGCCGCGCTCGACTACATCATCGGCGGCGCGCGCGCGATCGACACCGAATACGTGATGAGCAACAACTTTGCGTTCGGCGGCATCAACACGTCGCTGATTTTCCGGCGCGTTGCATGAGTGCGCGTCATCGCGTGGTCGTGACCGGCATGGGTATCGTGTCGTGTCTCGGCAATACGCTCGATGCCGTATTCGACGCGCTGCAGGCTTCGTGCGCGGGAATCGTGCGCGTCGATGAATGGCGTGCGCGTGGCTTTGCTAGCCAGATCGCGGGCGTGGCGACGGTCGCGGACGAAGCGCCGTTCGAGCGCCGGGTCGAACGTTTCATGGGCGACACCGCGCGCTTCGCGAGTCATGCCGCGCGCGCGGCGCTCGCCGACGCCGCGCTCGATCCCGCACGCCTGCGCGCGCCGGACGCGGGCGCGGTCGTCGGTTCGGGCACCGGTTCGATGAACGCCTACGACGCCGCGTTCGACCTCGTCCGCGAGCACGGCATCGCGCGCGCGGGGCCGTTCACGGTGCCGCGCTCGATGGGCAGCACGTGTTCCGCGACGCTCGCGCAGCAATACGGTTTGCAGGGCGTGACGTACTCGCCTTCGTCGGCGTGCTCGACTTCCGCGCTAGCGATCGGGCAAGCAATGCAACTGATCGAGAGCGGCGCGCAAAGCATCGTGCTCGCGGGCGGCAGCGAGGAACTGCATGACGGCACGGCGATGATGTTCGGCGCAATGGGCGCGTTGTCGGAAGGCTTCAACGACGCGCCAACGCGCGCCTCGCGTCCCTACGATACCGCTCGCGACGGCTTCGTGATCGCGTCGGGCGCGGGCGTTTTAGTGCTCGAATCGCTCGATCACGCGCTCGCACGCGGCGCGCGCATCCACGGTGAACTGACGGGTTTCGGCCAGGCGACCGACGGCGGCGAGATGGTCGCGCCGGGTCGCGAAAGCATTGCGCGCGCGGTCCGCTCGGCGACGCGAAACCGCGTGCCGGATTACGTGAACACGCATGCGCCGTCCACGCCGCTCGGCGACGCGGAGGAAGCGCGTGCGCTCGTCGATGTATTCGACGGGGACGTCCCGCCGTTTTCCTCCGTGAAGGCCTTGACGGGCCATTCGCTCGGCGCGAGCGGCGCGCACGAAGCCATCTACACTTTGCTGATGATGCAGCGCGGCTGGATCGCCGGGACGCCGAATCTGAGCGAACCCGACGCTGCCGTGCGGGATCTGCCGCTCGTGATCGAAGGGCGCGAGGCGCGCGTGCGCGATGCGCTTTCCATATCGTTCGGCTTCGGCGGCGTCGCGGCGTGCCTTGCGTTCGGTGCGTGGCCCGACTGATTAAGTGAGTGAGTGAATGAGCAACGTCCAGGGAAATCAACCGTTTTTCAACCAGGAGAAAAAGAAATGAAACGTTCGATGATGTTTGCCGCATTCGCCATCGTGTTGGCATCGACAGCAGCGCAAGCCCGCGACACCGTTCACGAGTACCCGATTCAGGACGCGCTGACGATGGGCGAAGGCCACGAGAAAGTCGGCGACGACATCAAGCTCTACTTCGCGGGCCAGCCGCACGCGGGAACCTCGAAGAGCTTCGGTGAATTCGCGACCAACAAGAAGACCAACGCGTTCGGCAAGAGCGACGAGGACGCGTGCCGTCACGTCTTCCTCTCCGCCGTGCTCGAATTGCAGGAACGCGCGCGCAAGGAAGGCGGCAACGCGGTGATCAACATCAAGAGCAACTACCGCAACGAAGAGCGCGCGAGCGCGACGCAATACACCTGCGGCGCGGGCGCGGTGATCGCGGGCGTGGCGCTCAAGGGCGACGTCGTTACCCTCGGTAGATAAAAACGAAGCGCGCGACGCGGCGGGCCGCTCGCGTTGCGCGCTGTCCGGCGAAGTGAACGGAGCACAACGAGCATGAACGATGTAGTGAAAGAGACGCCGGGCCAGATGGACGACATGAGCGTCGATGTGGCGATTATCGGCGCGGGGCCGTCGGGCGCGGTGGCGGCGGCGCTGCTGCGAAAACGCGGCCGTTCCGTGCTCGTGCTGGAGCGCCAGCAGTTCCCGCGTTTTTCGATCGGCGAGAGTTTGCTGCCGCAAAGCATGGCCTATCTCGAAGAGGCGGGCATGCTGCAGGCCGTCGTCGAAGCGGGGTTTCAGTACAAGAACGGCGCGCGTTTCGTGCGCAACGGCGAATCGACGGCCTACGATTTCCGCGACAAGCACACGCCCGGCTGGGGCACGACGTATCAGGTGGAGCGCGCGGCGTTCGATCAGATTTTGATCGACTGTGCGGCAAAAGCGGGCGCGGACGTGCGTTTCGGTCACGAGGTCCGCGCGATCCAGACGGGCGATGCGCCCGTGCTCGATGTCGTCGATGAAACGGGCCGCGCGTATCGCGTGAATGCGCGTTTCGTGTTCGATGCGAGCGGTTTCGGCCGCGTGCTGCCGCGCCTTTTGAACCTCGAAGCGCCGACGCGCTTTCCGGTGCGCAGCGCGCTTTTCACGCATGTGATGGACCACATTCCGGCAGGCACGACGGACCGCGACAAGATCATCGTCGGCGTGCATCCCGAGCATCGCGACGTCTGGTTCTGGATGATCCCGCTCGCGAAAGGCCGCTCGTCGGTCGGTTGCGTCGCCGAGAGCGCCTTTCTGGACGTGCCGGAAGCCGAGCGCGACGCGCTGCTGCGCTCGCTGATCCGCGCCGAGCCGACTATCGGCGGATTGATCGGCGATGCGCCGTTCTGCATGCCCGCGCGGCATATCGGCGGCTACTCGGCGAACGTCGAGCGGCTGCACGGGCCGGGTTACGCGCTGCTCGGCAACGCGGGCGAATTCCTCGATCCCGTGTTTTCCTCGGGCGTCACGATCGCGTTACGCTCGGCGCATCTCGCGGTGCAGGTGCTCGAATGGCAGTTCGCGGGCGAGCAGATCGACTGGACGAAGGCCTACGATAAACCGCTGCGCCGTGGCATCGACACGTTCCGTGCGTTCGTCGAGCGCTGGTACACCGGCGAACTCCAGGACATCATTTTTTACCCGGAGCAGAGTGAGTCCATTCGTCGCATGATTAGCGCGGTGCTCGCGGGTTACGCATGGGACGAATCGAATCCGTTCGTCGCCGATCCCGTGCGCCGCCTGAACGTACTGCATGAAGTCTGCGCGCCGCAGAAGACCTGAGCGCGCTGGCTGGAGCCGGGCGTGCGAAGAAGTAACTTTTACGCACGCTCGGACGCTTTCGTTTCGCCGCCTGAAATACGGTGCCGGATCGATGCTGCTGAGCGCTCCTGAACGGTGCGCAACGGCGCTCGCCGCGCGCCGGGACTGGCTTTGCCGCATATGCAAGTAAACGCGAATCGAGCTATATTCGCGGACATGACCAAGTCGCCACCTCATCACATTCGCGTCCTGCCGCCGCCCACCACATGGGATGCACGGCTCGCCCGCCGCCTCGTTACGCCGCTCGTCGGCACTCCTGTTACACCCAATCATCTGACCACGCTGCGCCTCGCAATAGGCGTCGCCGGTGCTTACTATTTGTCGCTGGGGCAATTCTGGTTGTGTACGCTGGGCGCATTGCTGGTCGCGTTGTCCAACTTCGTCGATCACACCGACGGCGAACTCGCGCGTATCAGCGGACAGTCCAGCAAAATCGGTCATTTTTACGATCTGGCGTGCGATGCACTGGTGACGGTGCTGCTCTTCGTCGGGCTCGGGTTTTATGTGGGCGTGCATCATCCAGGGATGATCGTCGGCGCGGAGTGGCTCGGCGTCGTCGCGGGCGTGGCGGTCGCGCTGATCTTCTTCCTGCGCATGCGCATCGAGGCGATGATCGGCAAGTCGGGCACACAGCAGGCGTCGGTGGCGGGTTTCGAAACCGAGGACATTTTGTATTTGCTGCCGGTCGTGACCGTGCTGAACGCGATGACCCCGTTCTTGATCGCGTCGGCGCTCGGCGCGCCGCTGTTCGCGGCGTGGGTCGCGGTGGATTACCGGCGGGTCGCGCGACGCATGGCGCAGCGCGCGGCGCCGAAAGGTTCCGACAGCAACGATTTTCAGGCCGTGCAATGAGCGAAACAGCAAGCGAGTTTGTCCCGGCCGCGGCGAGAGCGCCGCAGATCGCCCGCGACCCCACGGCGCATGAAATCGACGTGGCGCTCGGCGCGCGCCTCGCCGAACTGCGCACGGCATCGCTGCATGAATCGTTCGACGAACGGGGCGCGTTTCTCTATCTCGACACGTTCTTGCCACGCGACTTCACCGCGCGTCTCATCGCCGCCGTCCACGCGGTGACGCCCGCCGTGAATCGCAATTATCTGCCGGGCCACAAGCAGGGCGGCAGCGTGAGCCGCCACACCATCGATCAACTCGCGCCGTTCATCGCGGACCTTTACCGGTCGCCCGCGCTGATCGAGTGGCTTGCGAAGATCAGCGGCGACAAGCTGCAGGTTTCCCCCGCCGACGATCCCCACGCCTACGCGCTGTATTTCTATACGCGCCCGGGCGATCACATCGGCTGGCACTACGACACGTCCTACTACGACGGCCGTCGCTATACGCTCCTGCTCGGCGTGCTCGACGACTCGTCCTGCCGTCTCGACTACGAACTCCATACGCGCACGCCGGAACGCGCCGACGAACCCGGCTCGGTGCAGATTCCGCCGGGCGGCCTCGTTTTCTTCGACGGCGACAAACTGCGTCACCGCATCACGCCGCTCGGCGCGAACGAAATGCGCGTATCGCTGACGTTCGAATACGTGACGGACCCGAACATGCGTCCGTGGCAGCGCTTCATCTCGAACATGAAAGATTCGATCGCCTACTTCGGCTTCGGGCAGGTCTTTCGCCGCAAAGGCGGCAAGAACGGCCGCGCATGAACCGCGCCGGAACTTTCCTGTTGTCGGCGGGCGTCGTGCTGTTCGTCGCGCTGCTCGGCTGGCAGGGCTTCGGTTCGGTCGCGACGATCCTGGCCGCGGCCGGCTGGGGTCTCGTCGGCTTGGCGGCATTCCATCTGTTGCCGGTGATTCTCGACGCAGGCGCGATCCGCGTGCTGTTTTCCCCGCGTGAACGCGATGTCACGATGCGCGACGCGCTCCTCGCGCGCTGGGCGGGCGAGTCGGTCAACAGCCTGATGCCGGCCGGACAGATCGGCGGGCCGATGCTGATGGTCCGTTACCTCACGCAGCGCGGTTTGCGCGCACGCGACGCGGCGGCCGTCATCACGGTAAGCACGACGCTGCAGACGATCGCGCAACTCGTGTTCGCGCTCGTCGGCGTGGCGATGCTCGGGCGCTATGCGAGCGGCGCGAGCGGCGCAAGCGGCACAAGCACGGCAAGCATGCGGACGCCGCTGATGATCGTGATCGGCGTGATCGCGGCGCTGCTGTATTTCTTCTACGTGGCGCAGCGTCGCGGACTCTTCGGCCGCGCGATGCGGTTCGCGTCCGCGCTCGCGGCGCGCTTCTCGGCGAAGCGCGATTGGTCGTCGCTCGTGACGCGCGCCGACGCCGTCGATACCGCCGTCCACGCGATGTATCGCGAACGCAGCAAGGTCGCGGCGAGTTTCGCGTTGAGTCTTATCGGCTGGCTGGTCGGGACGGGCGAAGTGTGGCTCGCGTTGCGATTGCTCGGGCATCCGGTGGACTGGGCTGATGCGCTGATGCTCGAAAGCCTCGGTCAGGCCATTCGTGGCGCGGCGTTCGCGATTCCCGGCTCGCTCGGCGTGCAGGAGGGCGGTTATCTGCTGCTCGCGCATTTGATCGGTTTGCCGCCGGAAGCCGCGCTCGCGCTGTCGCTCGCGAAGCGCGCGCGCGAGTTGCTGCTCGGCGTGCCGGGTATCGTCTATCTGCATTTCGTTGAAAAGGGCTGGCAGCGCCGACGTCTCGCGCGCGTGCCGGAGATCGACTGATTCATCCTCGATTGGGATAACAACAATGCGCGCAATTATTCTTGCGGCCGGGATGGGCTTGCGCCTCGTCCAGCCGGAGGGTCAGCAAAAACCGAAATGCCTGCTGCGCTTCGGCGAGTCGTCGTTGCTCGAACGTCATCTGCAATTGCTGAAGGCCGCGGGCGTGAACGAGATCGTGTTCGTGCTCGGTTTTCGCCATGAAATGGTCGAAGCCGAACTCGCGACGATCGACTGGAAGCCAACGACCGAAGTGGTCGTGAACAGCGAGTTTTCGCTCGGCAGTGTGCTGTCGGTACACACGGCAGCCGAGGCGATGACGCGCGGCGGCGACGTGCTCCTGATGGACGCGGACGTGCTCTACGACGAGCGCGTGCTCGAACCGCTCGTGATGGGCAAGCACGTGAACCGTTTGTTGATCGACCGCGATTTCGAGGCCGGCGACGAGCCAGTGAAACTGTGCGTCGATCACGGCGTGCCGGTCGAATTGAGGAAGCAAGTGGCGGTCGGCACGAAGTACGACACCATCGGCGAATCGGTGGGATTTTTCCGTTTCGACGAACACGCGGCGCGCCGCTTCTGCGAAATCGTCGCGCATTATGTCGCGACGGGCCGCGCGAATCTGCCGCACGAAGAAGCGGTGCGCGACCTGTTGCTCGAACGAAGCCACGTGTTCGATATCGCCGACGTGACTGGCGCGCCGTGGATCGAGATCGACTTTCAGAACGACGTGACGCGCGCGGCCGATGAAATCCTGCCGCAACTGCGCCAGCTAGCCGGAGCATTGCGATGAACGCGCTCACTCAACTTCCCGCTGGTTTTTCGCGCACGCTGCGCCTGCGCGAAATGCTGCAGAGCAATCGCCTCGAATTCCTGATGGAAGCGCATAACGGCCTTTCCGCGCGCATCGTGAAGGAAGCGGGCTTCAAGGCGATCTGGGGATCGGGCCTCGCACTCTCCGCGCAATTCGGCGTGCGCGACAACAACGAAGCGAGCTGGACGCAGGTTGTGGACATGCTCGAATTCATGGCGGACGCGAGCGATCTGCCGATCCTTCTCGACGGCGACACCGGCTACGGCAACTTCAACAACGTGCGACGGCTCGTGCGGAAGCTGGAACAGCGCGGTATCGCGGGCGTGTGTATCGAGGACAAGCAGTTTCCGAAAACGAATAGTTTCATCAATGGCGAAGCGCAGCCGCTCGCCGATATCGACGAATTCTGCGGCAAGATCAAGGCGGGCAAAGACTCGCAAAGCGATCCGAATTTCTCGATCGTCGCGCGCGTGGAAGCGCTGATCGCGGGCTGGGGCATGGAAGAGGCACTGCGTCGCGCCGAGGCGTATCGCCGGGCCGGCGCGGACGCGATCCTGATTCACAGCAAGCTTTCCAAGCCCGACGAGATCCTGACCTTCGCGCGCGAGTGGGCCGGGCGCGGGCCGCTCGTGATCGTGCCGACCAAGTACTACAGCACGCCGACCGACGTGTTCCGTCAGGCGGGCATCAGCACCGTGATCTGGGCCAACCATCTGATTCGCGGCGCGGCATCGGCGATGCAGGCGATCGCTCAGGAAATCCACCAAAGCGAGACGCTCGTGAACGTGGAAGACCGTATCGCCTCGGTGAACGAAATCTTCCGCCTCCAGGACGCCGATGAATATTCGGCCGCCGAGAGCGTGTACCTGTCGGCGTCGAGCGCGTCGCGCGCGGCCGTCGTGCTCGCCGCGAGCCGTGGCGCGGGACTCGAAGCGCTGACCGCCGAGCGGCCCAAAGTGATGCTGCCGGTCGCGGGCAAGCCGCTCTTGAGGCATCTCGTCGAGGCGTTCAAGAAGGAAGGCATCAACGATATTACGGTCGTGGGCGGTTATCGCTCGGACGCGATCGACACCTCGGGCATTCGTCTTGTCGTCAACGAGCAGCACGCGCAATCGGGCGAACTCGCGTCGCTCGCGTGCGCGGCCAAATCGATCAGCGGCGACACCGTGATTTCCTACGGCGACCTCTTGTTCCGCAGCTACATTCTTCGCGATCTGGTCGAGACGGACAGTGAGTTTTGCGTCGTGGTGGATTCGTCGCAAGCGCCGGTCGAAGGCGTTGCGCCGACCGATTTCGCGTATTGCTCCGCCGCCGACGATCGCGCCTTGTTCGGCCGCAAAGTGTGGCTTGAAAACGTCGTGAGCGCGCGTGGAAACGCCCGCACGGGATCGCCGCAAGGCCGCTGGATGGGTTTGCTCAACGTGCGTGGCGAAGGCCGTGAACGGCTGCTAAAAGCGCTTGCCACGCTTCAGACGCGCGACGGCTTCAACACGCTCGACATGGCCGCGCTGCTCAACGCGCTCGTCGATGCGGGCGAAAAGATCGAAGTGCAATACGTGCATGGTCACTGGCGCGGCGTGAACGACCTCGACGATTTCCGTCGCGCGGGCGATTTCGCGCACGGCCAGGCGCCGTTCGGATCGAGCGGGGCGGGCAGCGTAGTGTCGCCGGAGGGCGGCGCGTGATCGAAGCTGCGGAGTTCGTCGATGCGGCGCGCGAGCGTGGCTTCGACTGGTATGCCGGCGTGCCGTGCTCGTACCTCACGCCGTTCATCAACTACGTGCTGCAGGACGCGTCGCTCAACTACGTGTCGGCGGCCAACGAAGGCGATGCGGTCGCGTTGATCGCGGGCGTCGCGCTCGGCGCGCAAAACGGCCGGCGCGGCATCGCGATGATGCAGAACTCCGGCCTCGGCAACGCCGTCAGTCCGCTCACGTCGATGACGTGGACGTTCCGTCTGCCGCAATTGTTGATCGTGACGTGGCGCGGCCAGCCCGGTGTCGCCGACGAACCGCAGCACGCGCTGATGGGTCCAGTCACGCCCACGATGCTCGACACGATGGACATTCCGTGGGAGCTGTTTCCGACCGAGGCTGGAGCAATCGGTCCGGCGCTCGATCGCGCGACGGCACACATGGATCGCACCGGGCGTCCTTACGCGCTCGTGATGCAAAAGGGCAGCGTCGCGCCGTATCCGTTGAAGACCGCGGGCCTTGCCGGTGTGCGCAAGCGTGCAGCGCGAGCCGAGGTTCAGACCTTCGCGGGCGAACGCGTGACGCGTCACGACGCGTTGCAGCGCGTGATCGCGCACACGCCGGTGGATTCGACGGTCGTCTTGGCATCGACGGGATTTTGCGGCCGCGAACTCTATGCCATCGACGACCGCGACAACCAGTTGTATCTGGTCGGCTCGATGGGATGCGTCACGCCGATGGCGCTCGGTCTCGCGCTCTCGCGCCCGGACCTGACGGTCGTCGCGATCGACGGCGACGGCGCGGCGCTGATGCGCATGGGGGTGTTCGCGACGCTCGGCGCGTATGGTCCGCCCAACCTCGTCCACGTGTTGCTCGACAACGGCGCGCACGAATCGACGGGCGGCCAGGCGACCGTATCGGCGGGCGTCGCGTTCGCGGATATCGCGTCCGCGTGCGGCTACGCGCTGGCGCTCGATGGCGACGACCTTTCGTTGATCGACCGACTGTTCGAAGCACGCGACGTCGATGGCGTGCGCTTCGCGCGTTTGTCGATCCGCACCGGCACGCCCGGCGACCTGCCGCGCCCGTCGATCACCCCGGAAGACGTGCGCCGCCGCCTGCAGGACCATCTGCGCCGCGACGCGCGATCCACCTTCGGAGACGCTTGATGCTGCTACTGAATCCCGGACCCGTCACGCTGTCGGAGCGCGTGCGCAAGAGTCTGTTGCAAACGGATCTGTGCCACCGCGAACCCGAGTTCTTCGACTTGCAGGACGAAGCGCGCACGCGTTTGCTTGCCGCCTACAAACTCGATCCGGCGGTTTGGTCGGCGGTGTTGATGACCGGTTCCGGCACGGCGGCGGTCGAGAGCATGACGGCGGGCATCGTGCCCGACGGCGGCCGTTTGTTGATCGTCGAAAATGGTGTGTATGGCGAGCGCATCGCGCAGATCGCGCGCCAGTATCACATCGACCACGAAGTCGTTAAATACGCGTGGATGGAAGCGCCGGACGTCGACGCGATCATCGCGCGGCTCGACGATGCTGCCGCCTCGGCGGCCGCCTTCACGCACCTCGCGATCATTCATCACGAGACCACGACGGGGCGGCTCAATCCGCTCGATGCGTTGAGCGTGGCGTGCCGTGAGCGCGGCGTCGGGTTGCTGCTCGACGGCGTGAGCAGCTTCGGCGCGGAGGCGATCGACTTCGACGGCGGCGGTATCGTCGCGGTGGCGGCGACGGCGAACAAGTGCCTGCACGGTGTGCCGGGCGCGGCCTTCGTGATCGTGCGTCGCGACGCGTTGAAGGGCGCAGCGAGCCGTACGTATTATCTCGACATTGGGCGTCTCGCGCGGCTTCAGGATGAGCGTAATACGCCGTTCACACCGTCGGTGCATGCGTATTACGCGTTGGTGGAGGCGTTGCGCGAGTTCGAGGAAGAAGGCGGCTGGCGGGCGCGTCACGCGCGATATGCGGCGCTTGCTGAGCAGGCGCGGGTGGGACTTGCTGCGCTGGGGATCGATGGTGCGTTGTCCGCTGATGAGTCGTCGGTCGTGCTACGTGCTTATCGGCTGCCTGTTGGCGTGACATATCCGGTGCTGCACGATGCGCTCAAGGCGCACGGGTTTGTGATCTATGCGGGGCAGGGCGGGTTGTCGAAGGAACTGTTTCGCATCTCGACGATGGGAGCGGTCGGGGGCGCCGATATTGATCGGCTGATTGCGGGGATTGCACAGTTGGCGCGGTAGCCGCGGGGTTTGCTTTTGGTTTTGTCTGCGTGTGGTGTCTGGGAACTTGCTTTCGTGTAGGTCTATTAGCACGCCGCTATGCGCGGCAGCAGTCACTTTCTTTGGCTAGCTGCAAAGAAAGTAACCAAAGAAAACAGCACGGGATTCGGCGCCGTGGGGCGGCTTGGTTTGGGTGGTTACACCGTCTGATGCTCGGGTGCCTCTTGGGAACTTGCTTTCGTGTCGGTTTATTAGCACGCCGCTATGCGCGGCAGCAGTCACTTTCTTTGGCTAGCTGCAAAGAAAGTAACCAAAGAAAGCAGCACGGGATTCGGCGCCGTGGGGCGGCTTGGTTTGGGTGGGTTACACCGTCTGATGCTCGGGTGCCTCTTGGGAACTTGCTTTCGTGTCGGTTTATTAGCACGCCGCTATGCGCGGCAGCAGTCACTTTCTTTGCTGCTGCAAAGAAAGTAACCAAAGAAAGCAGCTTATCCGCCTAAGTGTCCACCTCGAATAACCTTGCGGATAGGCGCGCAGGCTGACTATGGCAACTCGCATTCGCTGGTATTGGCACAGCACTTGTCAGTTCCATCCTCGCTGCGCTCGGACGATGGGCATATCTAACAACCAGCGTTCGGTTTGGTTTGGTTTGGTTGGGTTGGGTTGGGTTTGGTTTTTTGTTATGCCGTTCCGGCAGGCACTTTGTGCCTGCGGGGATGAATGAGCGGCTCCACTTTGTAGTGTGGTGCGATGGCCGAATCAGCTTGCGTACCACTCCCGGTTGCGGTTCGTGGTGGACACTTAGACGGATAAGCTGCTTTCTTTGGTTACTTTCTTTGCAGCAGCAAAGAAAGTGACTGCTGCCGCGGGGGTGTCCCGAATTTTGTGTAAACAGGTTGTGGTTTAACGGGGCATCAGCCTGTCCTCGAACTGGATAGTAAAGCGGTTCAAAGCTGCCTTCCAATCGCGGATTGGCATCGTCCAGTTCTTGCTGATGTTGTTCAGCGCCAGGTAAAACAGCTTGGTCACGGCGTCGTCGGTCGGAAACGAGCTGCGGGTCTTGATCACCTTGCGCAGGCTCATGTTGATCGATTCAATGGCGTTGGTCGTATAGATCACTTTGCGGATTTCCGGCGGATAGTCGAAGAATGGAACGACGCGTGCCCAGTTGCGCCGCCAACTCTGCCCGATTGACGGATAGTCCTTGTCCCACTTGGCCTCGAACGCTTCGAGCATTTGCATGGCCAGTTCGACTGTCGTTGATGTGTAGATCATCTTCAGATCGGCGGCAACTTCGCGCTGCACTTTCCACGACACGAAGTTCAGGCAGTTGCGCACCATGTGCACGATGCAAAGCTGCACGGCTGCTTTCGGATAGACCGCTTCAATGGCTTCGGGAAAGCCTTTGAGCCCATCGACGCAGGCGATAAAAATGTCCTGCACGCCGCGTGTTTTTAACTCGGTGACCACCTGCAGCCAGAACTTCGCCCCCTCGGTCTGGGCGATCCACAGTCCCAGCACTTCCTTGTGGCCGTCCATGTTCACACCAATGGCCAGATAGACCGCCTTAGTCCGCACCGCACCGCTGTCGCGCACCTTGACGTGGATGCAGTCGAGATAAATGATGGGGTACAGCGCGTCGAGTGGGCGAGCTTGCCAGAGCTTCACCTCCTCGCTGACCGCGTCGGTCACCGCGGAGATCAGCGTGGGCGACACTTCGGTGCCGTACATCTCTTCCAGATGCCCCTGAATCTCACGCACGCTCAGGCCCCGTGCGTACAGGGAGATGATCTTGTCGTCGAAGCCCGACCAGCGGGTCTGATGGCGTTCTACCAGCTTCGGCTCGAACGCGCCTTGACGATCACGCGGGATATCGAGCGGTAGTTCGCCGAACTCACCCTGCAACGTCTTGGCGCTGTGACCGTTACGGGTGTTTCCCGTGGCGTTGGTGACGGTCTCGCTCTTGCCGTGCCCCAGATGCTCGGACATCTCGGTCTCCAGCGCCCGCTCAACCAGCATCTTGGTGAGCTGCTTGAGCAGGCCGTTCTCGCCAACCAGGTCCTCGGGTTTCTGGTAATTCGCCAGCAACCTGTCCGCCAGCTTGACGAGTTCAGGATCGGGTTTCGCACGTTTGTTGCGTTTGGCTACGGTCATCGTCGCTCCTGTTACGGGCAGTCTCCTGCCAAATGACCGTTTACACAAAACTAATTACACCCTCGCTGCCGCGCATAGCGGCGTGCTAATAGACCTACACGAAAGCAAGTTCCCAGAAAGCGCCCGAAAATCAAACGGCGTAACCCACCTCAAGCCGCCCCACGGCGCCGAACCTCGTGCTGCTTTCTTTGGTTACTTTCTTTGCAGCAGCAAAGAAAGTGACTGCTGCCGCGCATAGCGGCGTGCTAATAGACCTACACGAAAGCAAGTTCCCAGAAAGCGCCCGAGCATCAGACGGCGTAACCCACCTCAAGCCGCCCCACGGCGCCAAACCTCGTGCTGCTTTCTTTGGTTACTTTCTTTGCAGCTAGCCAAAGAAAGTGACTGCTGCCGCGCAAAGCGGCGTGCTAATAGACCTACACGAAAGCAAGTTCCCAGAAAGCGCCCGAGCATCAGACGGCGTAACCCACCTCAAGCCGCCCCACGGCGCCAAACCTCGTGCTGCTTTCTTTGGTTACTTTCTTTGCAGCTAGCGAAAGAAAGTGACTGCTGCCGCGCAAAGCCGCGTGCTAGTAGACCTACATGAAAGCAAGTTCCCAAGAAGCGCCCGAAAATCAAACGGCGTAACCCACCTCAAGCCGCCCCACGGCGCCGAACCCCGTGCTGCTTTCTTTGGTTACTTTCTTTTGCAGCTAGCGAAAGAAAGTGACTGCTGCCGCGCAAAGCGGCGTGCTAATAAACGCACATGAAAGCAAGTTCCCAAGAAGCGCGAGGCAACCAAGCGGTGTTCAATCCATGCCACGCGCCCCTTGGGCCAACCCCCCGTCCTATTGCTGCTTACAAAAAATAGCAGTAATGAACGGCGCGACGCTATGAATCATCGCATCGCTGCCCGCGGCGCGAACCTTGGCCTCCACCGAACTCTCCCGCCCGATCACAACAGCCCCATACGCCGACTCGGCAATCGGCTCACCGCTGCCGCGCGTGAAAAGCGTATCGTCCTTCTGATACGCCACGACCGCGTACACGCCAAAATCGAACGCCGTCAATTCCGTGCCGTGCACCGGCCTGAACGCGTTGATCGAATTAGCTTCGACCCGCATCGGACTGGCGTCGATGAAATGCTTTTGCTGGAGCGGTGCGATGAAGGCGTGCGGATTCGACTTGCAGTCGAGTTGCGCGTCGAGCGCGAGCGCGTGAGCCTGCGTTGCCGAGAAGGCCGCAAGCGCGACGGCGAGCGTGGACAGTGCGAAGTGCTTCATCGGGCGTCGGTCGGGCGTCGAATGTGCGGGCAGCGAAGGCTAGACTTTAGCGGTAAGTCGCAAATTTTGCTTGAAGATACCCCCCGGCTTTCGTCATATGTTGAAAAAAAACGCCTCGAAATCGAGGCGTTTTTTTAGCGGGATCCGGCCCCTACAGCGTCAGGCCGCGAGTTCGAGCGCCGAGCGGCGCGGTGCATCGCGTCGATGCACGCGCTTGCCCGCCGAATACGTTTCGAACACCACGCGGTCGTCGCCGAGCAGCGCGAACGCGAACAACAGTTCCTCAAGCGATTCGACGCGCGCGGTGCGCCGTGCAAGCAACGGCGTCGCGGTGGCATCCAGCACGACGAAATCCGCCTCGCTGCCGGGCGCCAGGGTGCCGACCTTGTCGTCGAGATCGAGCACTTTCGCGCCGCCCGTGGTCGCGAGCCAGAACATGCGCGTCGCCGTCAGATGATGCCCCGTCAGTCGCGCGATCTTGTGCGCTTCGTTCATCGTCTGGAGCATGGAGAACGACGTGCCGCCGCCGACATCGGTCGCGAGTGCGACGGGCATGTTCGACGCGCCGGCCTTCTCGAAGTCGAACAGGCCGCTGCCGAGAAAGAGGTTCGAGGTCGGGCAGTGCGACGCGACCGCGCCGGTTTCTGCCATGCGCTGGCGGTCGGTGTCGTCGAGATAGATGCAGTGGCCGTAGACCGCGCGCCGGCGCAGCAGATCGTAGTGATCGTAAATGTCCAGATAGCTGCGATGTCCCGGAAACAGGCTCTCGACCCATTTGATCTCGTCGAGATTTTCCGCGACGTGACTCTGGATATAAACGTCCTCGTGCTTTCGAGCCAGCACGCCGCACGCTTCGAGTTGCGCCTCGGTGGAGGTCGGCGCGAAGCGCGGCGTAAGCGCGTATTGCTGGCGGCCGCGATTGTGCCAGCGGCCGATCAGTTCGGCGCTGTCGTCGTAGCCCGACTGCGGCGTGTCGCGCAGGAACTCGGGGCAGTTGCGGTCCATCAGCACCTTGCCCGCGATCATCCGCAGGTTACGGGCTTCGCTCTCGGCGAAAAACGCGTCCGCCGATTCCTTGTGCACCGTGCAGTACACCAGCGCCGTGGTCGTGCCGCACGCGAGCAGTTCGTCGAGGAAAAAGCTCGCCGTATCGCGCGCGTGCGCCGGATCTTCGAACTGGCGCTCGGTCGGAAACGTGTAGGTGTTCAACCACGGCAGCAAACCGGGCGCGGGCGACGCGATCATGTCGGTCTGCGGATAGTGAATGTGCGAGTCGATAAAGCCCGGCACGATCAGCTTGTCGCGCATGTTCTCCACTTTCGCATCGGGTGCGAGCGTGTCGCGCAGCGCGGCATAGCCGCCCGCTGCGACGACGCGGCCGTCCTCGACGATCATCAGTCCGTCCTGTTCGAAAATCGCGCCGTCGGCGGCGTGCGCGGGATCGTCCCGGAAGGTCAGAAGCTGCGCGCGGTAGGCGGTTTGAGTCATGGGTGAAACGTCTCCGTATTTATGGCAGTCAGAGCTGCGTCAGAAGCACCAGCGAAAGCGCCGCGACGATCCACATCGCAGGCTTGATCTCGCGGCGTCGGCCGGTAAAGAATTTGATCACGACGAACGCGAGGAAACCGTAGGCGATGCCGTCCGTGATCGAGTACGTCAGCGGGATCAGAATCATCGCGAGGAAAGCGGGAATGGCCTCGTCGAACCGGCTCCATTCGATCTTCGTGATCGACTCCATCATGAACACGCCGACCAGCACGAGCGCGGGCGCGGTGGCGATGGCGGGCACGAGCGAGAGCAGCGGCGAAAGGAACAGGAACGGCAGAAAGCAAAGCCCCGCGATCACGGCGACGAGGCCGGTGCGGCCGCCCGCCGAAATGCCCGCGGCGGATTCGATATACGCGTTGGCCGGGCTCGTGCCGAGCGGCGCGGAAATGAGCGCCGCGAACGAATCGACCATCATCGACTGGCGGATGTTGCGTGGGTTGCCGTCGCGGTCGTAGAGCTTGCCTGCCTCGGAAATTGCCATGAACGTGGAGAGCGCGTCGAAGAACGACGTGAACAGCATCACGAAGATGAACGGCCAGTAGATCACTTTCAGCGAGCCCAGAATATCGAGCTGGCCGAGCGCCGAAAAGTCCGGCGCGGAGAACACGCCGTTCCAGTTCACAAGCGTTTTCGTCGCGATGGCGGCGGGCCAGTACGCGGTGCCGTCGCCCCACACGCGCCCGATCGGAATGGCGATGAGCGTGGTGAAAACGATGCCGAGCATCAACGCGCCGGTGACGCGCCGCGCGACCAGAATCGTCGTCACCGCGAGGCCGATCAGGAACGTGATCACGACCGGATTGAGCGTCGCCGAATGCACGATGGTGACCGGATCGCCGATCACGAACTTCGCGTTCACGAGCCCGATCAGGCTGATGAACAAACCGATGCCGCACGACACCGCGTGCCGCAGATTTGCGGGGATGGCATCCACCACGAGCTTGCGCGCGTTGAACGCCGCGAGCACCGCGAAGATCACGCCCGCCCAGAACACACAGCCGAGCGCGGTCTGCCACGGCATTTTGCCGCCGTGGACCATCACGAACGCGAAGAGCGCGTTCATGCCCATGCCGGGCGCGACGAGCACGGGGTTGCGCGCGTAGAGACCCATCGCGCAACTGCCGAGAAAGCTGACGATCACGGTCGCCGTGAGCGCCGCCGCGAACGGGACGCCTGCTTGCGAAAGAATGCCCGGATTCACGACGATGATGTACATCGCCGTGAGGAAGGTGGTCACGCCCGCGACGATTTCCGTCTTGGTGCGCGAACCCGCCGACCGGATGCCGAAGAAGCGTTCGATCGGAGTGGTGTCGTCGCCTGCCGTTTCTACTGTTTCCATCTTCATTGCGTTGTTCTCTTGCCTGTATTCCTGGTTACGCTGCTGCGTGCCAGTACGTATCGAGTTTGGCGACCATCGCATCGCGTTCGGCCGGCGTGACGAACGAGGCCTCCAGGCTGTTCTTCAGCAGCGTGTACGCTTCGGCGTCGTTGAGCTTCAGCGCATCGACGATCGCGAAGTAGTTGGCGTTCACGTAGCCGCCGAAGTACGCGGGGTCGTCGGAATTCACCATGACCGCAACGCCCTTATCGAGCAGGTCTTTCAGCGTGTGCTTCGTCATGTCGTCGAAGACGCAGAGCTTGAGGTTCGAGAGCGGGCACACGGTCAGCGCGATCCGCGAATCGGCGAGACGCGCGACGAGCGCCGGGTCTTCGATACTGCGCACGCCGTGATCGACACGATGCACTTGCAGCACATCGAGCGCTTCGTAGACATAAGCGGGCGGACCTTCCTCGCCCGCGTGCGCGACGAGTTTGAGCCCTTTTTCACGGGCTTTTGCGAACACGCGCGCGAACTTGGACGGCGGATGTCCCTTCTCCGACGAGTCCAGCCCGACACCGATCAGACGATGCGCGTATTGATCGAAGAGCGGCAGCGCGGCGTCGTAGGTGGCGAGCGCGTCGTCCTCGGAAAGATGGCGCAGGAAGCAGAGAATCATCTTGCTCGTCATGCCGCGCCGTTCGCCTTCGGCTAGCGCGCGCTCGATGCCCGCGACCGCCGTTGCGATCGATACGCCGCGTTCCGTGTGCGTTTGCGGATCGAAGAAAATTTCCGTGTGCGTAACGTGGTCCGCGAGCGCGCGCTCCACGTAGGCCATGGTCATGTCGTAGAAATCTTCTTCATGCAGCAGCACGCTCGCGCCCGCGTAGTAGATGTCGAGGAACGACTGCAAATCCGTGAACGCGTAAGCCGCGCGCAGCGCTTCGACCGAGTCGTACGCGAGCTTCACGTTGTTACGCTGCGCGAGCTTGAAGATCAGTTCGGGTTCGAGCGAGCCTTCGATATGGATGTGCAACTCGGCCTTCGGCGCGCGTGCGATCTTGTCTGCGAGTGTGGGGTTCATGCTGTTTTTAGGGCTTTATTTAGGGGCTATTGTTGAATCACGCAGGATGATGCGCGGCCGGGGCGTGTGCATTCGCCTCGACCGCCTGCAGTATTTGCGCCGCCGCGGCAACCGCGATCACTTCAGGCGCTTTATCGACGATTCCAGACACGCCGATCGGACACATCATGCGGGCGATCCGCGCGGGGTCGATGCCGCGCGACGCGAGCCGGTGCTCGAATTGCTTTCGCTTCGTATGCGAGCCGATCATGCCGAAGAACGAAAAATCGCCGCGTCGAAGGATACGTTCGGCGAGTTCGAGATCGAGCGCGTGGTTATGCGTCATCACGATGAAATACGCGCCGGGCGGGGCGCTATCGACGGCGGAATCGGGCGCATCGTTTTCGTCGATCACGACATTGTCCGGCAGATACGCCTTCGCGGGAAACGCGGCGTCGCGCGCGTCGGTCCACGTGACGCGGCACGGCAGCGTGCCGAGCACGCGTACCAGCGCCGCGCCCACGTGCCCCGCGCCGAACAGCGCGACCGCGAACTCATGTGGCGCGATGGTTTCGGTGAGAAGCGCGCCGCTGTCGTCGAAACCCGCGCCGTCCCACAGCAGGCAGTCGGGACCGGCGACGCCGGGTTCGGGATCGGACAGCATCACGGCGTCGGGCGCGGCGCTGAACGAGACGCTGCGCACTGTCGATACGTTTTGCGCCATGCGCTTGGCAAGCGACGTGACCCAGCCGAGATCGCCGACGTCGAGCCGTTCGAACGCGAGCACGACCGCGCCGCCGCAGCACTGGCCGAGGCTCGGGCCGAGCGCGAAACGTTCGATCCGCCGCATGCGCGGGCTGCGCATGCCGTCCTTCAGCACTTGCCGCGCCGTCTCGATCGCCTTCCATTCGAGATGCCCGCCGCCGATCGTATGGCGCGCTTCCTCGCGCGTCACGATCATCTTCGTGCCGGCTTCGCGCGGTGCCGATCCTTCGACGCGCGCGACCGTCACGAGCACGACGGCGTCGCCGTGCGCGAGAAGGTGTTGCAGGTCGTGCAGCCAGGCTTGCATCGAAGACGCTCCAATAATGGGTGCAAAAGTGCGCCGGAACGGTCGGCCCGGCGCGCGAAAAGGCGTTAGTTTACCGGCGCGGGACTGCGCGCGCCGGGATTTGCTTGCGGCGAAAGCGGCGCGGCGGTGTCGGCGAACGCGTCGAGCGCATCGAGAATCGCTTCGGGCGTCGCGGGTGCGCGCAGCGGCGGGGCATCGGAGGAACCGGGCGACGCCGCCGCGATCGCCGCGCGAATCGCGAGAAACACCGAGAAGCCGAGCAAGAGCGGCGGCTCGCCAACTGCCTTCGAGCCGAACACAGTCGGCTCCACGTTGTCGTTGCGATAGAGCGCCACGTTGAACGCGGCAGGCGCGTCGTTGACGGCGGGAATCTTGTAGGTCGACGGCGCGTGCGTCATCAGCCGTCCATCGCGGTTCCACCACAATTCTTCGGTCGTGAGCCAGCCCATGCCCTGAATAAAACCGCCTTCGACCTGCCCGATATCGATGGCCGGGTTGATCGACTGGCCGGCGTCGTGCAGCAAGTCCGCGCGCAACAATTTCCACTCGCCGGTGAGCGTATCGACAACCACCTCCGACACCGCCGCGCCATACGCGAAGTAATAAAACGGCCGGCCGGTAAGCGTTTTAGCGTCCCAGTGCACTTTGGGCGTCGCGTAGAAACCGTCGGACCAAAGTTGCACGCGCGCGAGATAGGCCGCCGCGACGAGTTGATCGAAGGGCATCTGGCCACCGTTCGATTCAACCACACCGTTGTGAAAACTCACCGCGTCCGCCGTGCCGCCGAGTTGGGCCGCCGCGAGCGCCGCGAGCCGCGCGCGAATGGTGAGCGCGGCGGCCTCGGCCGCCTTGCCGTTCAAGTCGCTGCCAGTCGATGCCGCGGTGGCCGACGTGTTCGCGATCTTCGATGTATCGGTGGCCGTCACGCGCACGCGCGGCAGCGACACGCCGAGCGCGTTCGCCACCACCTGCGCGACCTTCGTGTTTAAACCCTGGCCCATCTCCGTGCCGCCGTGATTCACGAGCACCGAGCCGTCCTTGTACACATGCACGAGCGCGCCCGCCTGATTCAGGAAAGGCACGTTGAACGAGATGCCGAACTTGACCGGCGTGTACGCGATGCCGCGCTTGAGCACCGGGCTCGCCGCATTGAAGGCCGCGATCTCCGCGCGCCGTGCGACGTAGTCGCTTGAGGCGAGCAGTTCGTCGGTGAGCGGCGCGATCACGTTGTCCTCGACGGTCTGGCCGTAAGGCGTCGTATTGCGTCCGGCCTCGCGTCCGGCCTCGCTTCCGGCCTCGCCGTAAAAATTCACGCGCCGCACGTCCACGGGATCGCGCTTCACGCGATGCGCGATCTCGTCCATCATCACTTCCATCACGAGCGCGCCTTGCGGTCCGCCGAAACCGCGAAACGCCGTGTTCGACTGCGTGTTCGTCTTGCAGCACAGCGCGACGATATCGACGTCGGGCAGGAAGTACGCGTTGTCGAAATGGCAGACGGCGCGCGTCGCGACCGCACCCGACAAATCCGCCGAATAGCCCGCGCGCAATGCAATTTCGACCTTCGCGCCGATGATCCGGCCTTCGTCGTCGAAGCCCGCTTCATAGGTGTACACGGCGTCGTGGCGCTTGCCGGTGATCATGAAGTCGTCGTCGCGATCCGCACGCAATTTAACCGGGCGGCGCAACAGATGCGCCGCGAGCGCCGCGACGCACGCGAACACCGCCGATTGCGATTCCTTGCCGCCGAATCCGCCGCCCATGCGCCGGCATTCGCACATCACGTTGTGCGTCGGCCAGTCGAGCATATGCGCGACCACGTGCTGCATCTCGCTCGGATGCTGCGTCGAACTGTAGACGAGCATCCCGTCGGCTTCCTTCGGCACGGCATATGCGATCTGGCCTTCGAGATAGAACTGCTCCTGCCCGCCGACTTCGAATTCGCCCGCGAGACGATGCGGCGCAGCGGCCATCCGCGCGTCCGGGTCGCCCCGGCGCAGGTGCAGCGGCGGCAGCACGAACTGCTTCTGCGCCTTCGCTTCGCGCGGCGTGAGCACCGGTTCGAGCGACTCGTAACGCACGACGTCCGCGCTTTTCGCGAGCGCCGCCGCGCGCCGCGCCAGTTCGTAGCTTTCGGCGATCACCGCGAAGACCGGCTGGCCGAGATACTGCACGACGCCGTCGGCGAGAATCGGGTCGTCGTGGAGAACGGGACCGCAGTTGTTCTCGCCGGGGACATCGGCGGCGCACAGCACCGCAACCACGCCGGGCGCGGCGCGCACCGCGTCCAGATCGAGCGCCGCGATCCGCGCGTGCGCGTGACGCGAAAGTCCGAGCGCCGCGTGCAGCGTGCCGCGCAATTCGGGGATGTCGTCCGTATAAACGGCTTCGCCGCTGACGTGCAGCGCGGCCGATTCGTGCGGCAGGCCGACGCCGATCGCCTGCGGTTCGGCCGTATGCGTGTCCTGATGCAGACCGCGCACCAGGTCGGCGGCGCTATCGACCTGCGGATCGGTTCGCTTGTTCATGGCGGCTCCTTCAGTGCGCGTGGTCGGCGTGCGCGTCGAACGCGAAGGCGTTCACTTCGCGTAGCGCGAGCGGCGCGGCATCGCGCGTTTCGAGGTAGAAACGCCGCAGCAGATTGCGCGCCACCTTGCTGCGATACGCGCTCGACGCACGCATATCGGTGAGCGGCTGGAAATCGACGTCGAGCGCATGCATCGCGTCCCGCACCGTTTCCTCAGTCCATTCGCGATGCAAGAGCGCGGCCTCGGTGGCGCTCGCGCGTTTCGGCGTCGCGGCCATCCCGCCGAACGCGATCCGCACGCCCGTGACGCGCGCGCCGTCGAGTTTCAGCGCGAACGCGGCGCAGACCGCCGAGATGTCCTGATCGTAGCGCTTCGCGACTTTGTAGGTGCGAAAGCGCAGCGCCGCCGACGGTCGCGGCACGCGAATCGCCGCGACGAATTCGCCCGCTTCGAGCGCGCTTTTCTGATAGCCGAGATAGAACGCGTCCAGCGGCATCGAGCGGATTTTTTCAGCGCGCTGCAACACGACTTCGGCTTCCAGCGCGATCAGCGCGGGCATGGAATCGCCGATCGGCGAGCCGTTCGCGACATTGCCGCCGAGCGTGCCCGCGTTGCGGATCGGCAGCGAAGCGAAGCGCGTCCAGAGTTCCGCGAGTTCGGGGAAATCGGCGGCGAGCGCCGCGTAAGCGTCTTCGAGAGAGGCCGCCGCGCCGATTTCCAGATGCTGCGCGTCGCGCGAAATGGTCTTCAGTTCCGCGACGTTGCCGATAAACAGGATGTCGCCGAGATCGCGGAATTGCTTCGTCACCCAGAGGCCCACGTCCGTGCTGCCCGCGAGCAGGCGCGCGTCCGGGTGCGCCGCGCGAAGGCGGGCGAATTCGGCGCGCGTCGACGGCGCGAGGAATGCGGGCGTGCCGAACGCTGCGCCGCGCGCGTCGGGCGCGCGGTAATCGAGTGTGCCGGTGCGTCGAATGGCGGCGAGCGCTTGTTTGAGGGCATCGCGGTCGAACGGCGGACGAGGATATTCCGAGGCATCGAACATCTTCTGCGCCGCATCGACGATCGGCCGATAGCCGGTGCATCGGCATAAATTGCCGGACAGCGCGGTGTTGATTTCGTCGCGCGTCGGGAGACCGGCGGCGGCGGGGTGGTTCTGATAGAGCGCCCACATCGACATGACGAAGCCGGGCGTGCAGAAGCCACATTGCGAGCCGTGGCAATCGACCATCGCCTGTTGAACCGGATGCAGCGCGCCGCTCGCGTCGCGCAGGTCTTCGACCGTGAAAAGCGCGCGGCCGTCGAGGGTCGGCAGAAACTGGATGCACGCGTTGACGGCTTTCAGCCTCGGTTCGCCGTGGCTGTCGAGTTCGCCGATCACGACCGTACACGCGCCGCAATCGCCTTCGGCGCAGCCTTCCTTGGTGCCGGTGCATTGCGCGCCGTCGCGCAGGTACTGGAGCACCGACCGCGTGGCCGGTACGCCGGAAATTTCGCGGATTGCTCCACGGTGCAGAAATCGGATGGTTTGCGTTGTCATAAAGTAGCCCGAGACATTGCGGATCGGGGCGCGCGTTACGCGGGCGCGGAAAGGTCCGGCCGGGCGCACGTAGATCGCCATCCAGTGTCCGAAGATATCACCGCAATATCTTGAAAATATTGCGATGCACATATCAAGGTTATGCGGAGGCGGAAATGGAGGGAAGGGGAAATAAGCGCGGCATCTCGAAAATGCCGGGCGATGCGTTGGCCGAGAGCAGCCGCGCAAGCAAAACTGGCGTTGCCCGGAACGCGGCAACGCCAGTCGACGAACCCTGAAAACCAGCGCGCTTAATTCGAGCGCAGTCGCCGTTTGCCGTACAAACTGCCCGCGACCGCGACGAACATCACGGCGAACGCCGCCAGCGCCCATTGCGGCAGCGTCAACCCGAAAATTGGCGGATAGGCTGTCTCGCAGAGCCCCGCGACCTTGAACACCTGCGGCAGCCATTGCGCGGGCGGCAAGCTGTCGACAACCGGCTGCAGCGCGTCGAAACCGCAACTGAAGCCCGGATGCGCCTGCACATACACGTGCCGCGCCGCCGCGACGATCCCCCCGAGCGCCGATAGCGCCACGAGCGTTTCGAGCACGGCGATACCGCGCCAGCCTTTCAACCCCGCGCCGAGAAACGCGAAAACGGCGATCAGCGCGAAAAAGTAGCGCTGGATGATGCACAGCGGACAGGGGTCCTCGTGCTTCACGAACTGCAGATAAAGCGCCCCGCCGATCAGCGCGAGACACACGAATCCGAGCAAAACCAGCAGACGGCGTTCACGCCGCATCACGCGGTCTTCCTGATGCATCGTGAAATGGTGTAGAGAATTATTCATATTTCGCAATATTCGAGGGTGATGCACTAAAAAGTGCGGCAAAGCCAGAGATCTCTATCGCGATAGCCTACCGGGAAAACGTCAGCGTGTGGATTCGAGCACGGCCTCCACCGCGCGTCCAATCGACACAAGCGCGTCGTCGCCGCGCGGGGCGCCCACTAGCATCAGCCCGACCGGCGCGTCGCCGCGCGGATGGCAGGGCAGCGACAGCGCGCACGTGTCGAGGAAATTGAACGCGCTCGGGTTGCGCAGGATGAGCGCGTTGGTGCGGCCGAACTCGTCGTCGTCGTGTTCGAGTTCCGCGATACGCGGCGGCACGACCGGCACCGTCGGGCAAACAATGGCGTCGAAGCGCTGCCAGAGCGTGCGCGCCGCGTCGATCATCGCTGCGCGTTCGCGCAGCAAATCGAGATAGTCGGCAGCGCTCGCGTGCTGACCCTTAAGTATGCGCGTCAGCACGCGCGGATCGTACTCGCCGGGGCGCTCGGCCACGAGCTTGCGATGCCACGCATACGCTTCCATCGCCGAAAATCCGAACCGGTTAATCTCCGGCAGCCGGTCGAGCGGGGCGAAACGGACCTCGTGGACGAGCGCGCCCGCCGCCGACACATGCCCGAGCGCCGCCGCGAGCGCGCTCGCGACCGTCGAATCCACGCCTTCGGTGACGTAATTGGTCAGTACGCCGAGCCGCACGCCGTCGAGCGGACGTTTGGCCGGAATCTCAGGCTCCCGCCCGGCCAGAATGCGATCCACCAGCGCGCAGCACGCGACCGAGCGGCCGATCGGCCCGAACGAATCGAGCGTGGTGGAGAGCGGGACGCCGCCTTGAGTCGGAATGCGCGAGGCGGTCGGCTTGAAGCCGGTCAGGCCGCACAGCGCGGCGGGAATGCGGATCGAGCCGCCGGTGTCGGTGCCGAGCGCGGCGGCGGCCATGCCGTCGGCGACCGACGCCGCCGCGCCCGACGACGACCCGCCCGCGATGCGTTCGTCGCCCGCCACGTCGCGCCGATACGGCGAGCGCGGCGTGCCGTAGTGCGGATTCAGGCCGAGTCCGGAGAACGCGAACTCGCTCATGTTGGTGCGCCCGACGATCACCGCGCCCGCGCGCCGCAGCCGGGCGACAGCGGGTGCGTCGGCTTGCGCGGGCGGCGAGCCTGCGAGTACCCGCGATCCGGCGCGCGTCACCTGGCCTTCGATATCGAACAGGTCCTTGACCGACACCGGAATGCCCGCGAGCGGCGAAAGCACCGTGCCGGCGCGGCGCAAGGCGTCGTGGGCGTCGGCGGCGGCGCGGGCGGCGTCGGCATCGACTTCGAGGAACACTGTCGCGCCCTGGCCTTCTGGATCTTCGATGCGGGCGAGCGCCTGATCGACGAGCGCGCGGCTCGTGGTCCGGCCCTCGCGCAGATCGGCGGCGAGGCGGGCGAGAGGCGGAAACAGCGGCGATTCGGTGGACGCGGTCGGCATGGTGAAAGGCTGTGGCCGGAGCGTGCCGGAAGCCTCGTGCAGGCGCTTCGTCACGCTTCGGCGTGAATGGACGGGCGACGGAACGGTTCGCCCTGAGTGGCTGTCATTCTATGCCAGCGCGGTAAGAAATACTGTACTCAGCGGCGCGGCTCATGCGTTTCGTTCTCCGCCACGGCCTGAATTTCCTCGCGGGTGTTTCGCGTCGCGCCGGGCGCCGCCTGCCGCCGCCATTTGCGGGCGACCCACGCGCCGAAGTCGTCGAGCACGGTATAGGCGACCGGCACCACGACGAGCGTCAGCAGCGACGACGTAATCACGCCGCCGATCACCGTCTGCCCGAGCGGTCCGCGCTGCTCGCCGCCTTCGCCGAGTCCGAGCGCGAGCGGCAGCATGCCGAAGATCATCGCGAGCGTGGTCATCAGGATCGGGCGCAGCCGCACGCGCGCGGCTTCCAGCAAGGCTTCCGCGCGCGCCATCCGGCGGCCGTGACCCGACGCGTCGAGGAGCGTGCCGCGCCGCGCCTGATTCGCGAAATCGATAATGAGGATGGCATTTTTCGTGACGAGTCCCATCAGCATGATGAAACCGATGATCGAAAACATGTTGAGCGTGCTGCCGAACAGCAAGAGCGCCAGCAACACGCCGATCAGCGTGAGCGGCAGCGACGCCATGATCGCGAGCGGCTGCAGGAAGCTGCCGAACTGCGAAGCCAGAATCATGTAAATAAAGATCACAGCGAGCGCGAGCGCCTGCACCGCGTAGACGAACGACTCGTTCATGCTCTTCGTCGATCCGCCGAAGCGGTAGCGGTAGCCGGCGGGCAGATGCATGTCGTCGAGCGTTTTCTTCACGTCGGCGGCGACTTCGCCCGGCGAGCGGCCGTTCACGTTCGCCGAAATCTCGACCTCGCGCGACAAATCGCGGCGGCTGATGACGTCCGGCCCGACCGTCTCGGTCAGGTCGGCGACTTGCCGCAGCGGCACGAGCACGGGCGCGTTGTTGGAATCGGTGCGCGTGGTGGCGATCATCAACTTGGAAAGATCGTCGATATTGCGGCGTTCGGCGGCGGGCAGGCGCACGCTGACGTCGTAGTCCTGGTCGTCCGGGGCGCGCCACGTGCTGATGGCGTCGCCCGACAGGAGCGGGCGCAGCGCCTGGCCGATGTCGGCCACGCCGACGCCGAGATCCGACGCCAGTTCGCGCCGCACGTCGATCGCGATGATCGGCTTGTCGTCCTTCAGGCTCGCGTCGAGATCGACGAGTCCGGGAATCTTAACGAGCCGCCGTTCCGCTTCGGCCGACAAGCGCCGGAGTTCGTCGAGATTGTCGCCTTGGAGGCTGAACTGCACCGCTTTCGTCGATCCCGCGCCATCCGGCATGCCGATTTCCGTGATCGTCACGCCCGCGATGCGCGCGAGCCGCGCGCGAAACGCCTGGTTCAGTTCCTGCACGCCGCGCGTGCGTTCGCGGCGCTCTTTCAACCGCACGGTGATGAGCGCGTTGTTCTTGCCCTGCGCGTTGCCCGAGTTGATGGTCGCGTAGCTGAAACGCACTTCCGGATACTCGGCGAGCGCCGCTTCCACTTGGCGCACTTTCTCGGCGGTGGCGTCGAGCGACGTGCCGACCGGCGTGTTCAGGCCGATTTGCGTCATCGAGAAATCGGCGTTCGGCACGAACTCGGTCCCGATCAGCGGCACGAGAAAGAGGCTGCCGAAAAACGTCACGGCCGCCGCCCCGAGCGTGGCGACCCGATGCCTGAGCGACCAGCCGAGCAACCGCTGATAAAACCGCGCGAGCCGCTCGATCTGCGCGTCGAACCAGCCGAGCACGCGCGCGAGGTGACGGCGGCGGTTGCCGTGAAGGTCGGGATCGGGCCAGATGGACGAGAGCATCGGGTCGAGCGTGAACGACACGAACATGGAGATCAGCACCGCGGCGGCCACCGTCACGCCGAACTGGTGAAAAAAGCGCCCGATGATGCCGCTCATGAAGCCGACCGGCAGAAACACCGCGACGATGGAGAAGGTGGTCGCGAGCACGGCCAGCGCGATTTCCTTCGTGCCGTCGAGCGCCGCCGTGCGGTGATCCGCGCCCAGTTCGACGTGCCGTACGATGTTCTCGCGCACGACGATCGCATCGTCGATCAAAAGCCCGACGCAGAGCGAGAGTGCCATCAGCGTGATGACGTTGATCGTGAAGCCCGCCGCGAACATGAACGCGAACGTGCCGATCAGCGCGATCGGCAGCGTGAGGCCGGTGATGACCGTGCTGCGCCACGAGCCGAGAAACAGAAAGACGATCGCGATGGTGAGCAGCGCGCCTTCGAACAGCGTGCCTTTGACTTCATCGACACTGTGCTGGATGTTGAGCGAGGAATCGTCGGTGATGTCGAGCTTCACGCCCGGCGGCAGCGACGCCTGCAACGCCTTCACCTCGGCGCGCACGCCCTCGGCGACATCGACGGTGTTTTCGCCCTGCGCCTTCACCACCGACAAAAACAGCGCGCGGTTGCCGTTCAGGAGCGCCATGCTGTCCGGCTCCTCCTGCCCGTCGACGACTTGCGCGACCTGATCGAGCGTGACCGCGTGCGCGTCGCTCACGCCGCGCCGGGCGACGATGATCCGCCGGAAGTCGTCGGGCGTCTGGAAACGGCCCTTGATCTGCACGGTCTGTTCGACGCCCGCCGACGTCAGCGGGCCGGCCGGAATCTCCTGATTTTCATTTTGAATCGCGCGGATCACCTGATCGACGCCGACTGAAAGCGCCTGCAGCCGGTCCGGACTCACGTCGATCCGAACCTGCCGCTTCACGCCGCCGACCAGCGACACCGATCCCACGCCGCGCACCGTTTCCAGACGCTTTCTGACGATCTGGTCGGCGGCGGTGGTCAGGTCGCGCGTGGTGAGTTTCGCGCCCGGCGCGTTGGAGACGGCGACCGTCACGATCGGCATGTCGGCTGGGTCGTAGCGCAGCACGCGCGGCTCTTTCACGCCGTCGCGCAAGTCGGGGCGCACCAGCGCCACCTTGTCGCGCACGTCCTGCGCCGCCTGCATCACGTTCACCGAGAGATCGAATTTCACGATCACGACAGACAGCGCGTCATACGAGTGCGACGAAATCTCGTCGATCCTGCTGATCGTGTTGACCGCTTCCTCGATCTTGCGCGTGACGTCCGACTCGACCGATTCCGGCGACGCGCCCGGATACGCCGTCTGCACGACGACGACCGGAAACGTGATGTCCGGAAACTGATCGACTTTCAGCCGCTGATATGAAAAAAGCCCGATGACGAGGAATGCCGCCATCATCATCGTGGCGAGGACCGGGTTGCTGATGCTGACGCGCGTGAACCACATGGATGGCGGCTCCGGTCAGTTCGAGGCGGCGGGCTGACTCGCGGCGCCGACCATGCGCACCGTGCTGCCGATCCGCAGCGAGCCGAGATTATTTTTCACGATCTGCTGGCCGAGCGCGAGCGGCGCGTTCACGAGTTCGATCCAGTTGTGTCCATCGGCCGAGCCGGTCACGCCGGTCTGCACCGGCACTTCCGTGAGCCGCCCGTGATCGAGCGCGTAGACGCTGCGCCGCGCGCCGTCGCTGCGCACCGCCGTGTCCGGCACGACGAGCGCATCCGCCTTCTCGCCGACCGTCACGCTGCCCGTGCCGAACATGCCCACGCGCAAGGTCGAATCCGGATTCGACACTTGCACGTATAGGCGGATCGAGCGCGAACCGGCTTGCGCGGCGGGGTTGATCCGCGTGACCGTGCCGGTAATGGGCCGATCGATGCCGTCGAAACGGATCACGACCGGCTGGCCGATCCGCACGCGGCCGATCTCGCCGACCGGCACCGGCGCTTCGAGTTCGAGCGTGCGCAGATCGACGACGGTGAAGAGCGTGGTATCGACGGAGAGCTTTTCGCCCGGCTCGACGCTGCGCGACGCGATCTGGCCGTCGAGCGGCGAGGTGACGACGGTATCCGCGAGCGACAAATTCGACGACGCCAGCCCCGCGCGCGCCGCCGAAAGATTCGCGGCGGCGATGGCGTACTGGTTTTGCGCGGTATCGAAGGCGTTCTTCGAGATGAAGCCCTTTTCGACCAGCACGCGATTGTTTTCGAGCGTTTGCCGCGCGATATCCAGTTGGCCGGCCATCGCCGCCATCTGGCCGCGAGATTGCTCGGCGCGGGCGGTGAAGTCGCGCGCATCGATTTTCGCGAGCACCTGGCCGGCGCGTACCGAATCGCCTTCGCGGGCCAGCACGCTCAACGCCGACCCGGCGACTTTCGCCTTGATCGTCGCCTGCGTGAGCGCGCGCAGCGAGCCGGTCAGCGGCAGCGTTTCCGAGAGCGTGCGGCGCGTGACGGCGGCCAGGTCGTCGGGCGTGAATTCGATCGCCGATTCGGCGGGCATCGCCGTCGCCGGTTCGGCCAGCGTGGCCGAGCGTTTCCTGAGCGCATGGGCGATGCCGAGCGCGAGCACCGCGATCACGGCAATCACGATCAGGACCGCGATGACGGCCTTCCGTCTGGTGGAGTTCTGCATTACCTGTCTACGCTTGGTCTGAGCTTGTGTCGGGCACGCCGCCCGGCGTGGCGGGCGGCAGATGCCGAACGGCCAATGCCGGAGCGGCAAAGTCAGAGAAGGTAGCCTGAGCAGGCGTTCCCCGCAAGCGGAACGCCGCCGCTCAGATGGTGCGCGAGAAGCGCTTGGCGTCGGGCGTAGTGCGGGAGAGATAGCTGTCGAAGATCATCGCGACATTGCGCGCGAGCATCCGGCCGGCGGGCAGCACGCGGATCCGGTCGTGCTCGACGGCGACCAGCCCGTCGTCCTCAAGCGGCCGCAAGCGCGCGATCTCGGCCTCGAACGTGTGCGCGAAGTCGATGCCGTGCGTCGCTTCCATCGCATCGAAGCGGACTTCGAGCTGGCACATGAGCCGCGCGATGACGTCGCGGCGTAGAAGGTCGGCCGGGCTCAGGCGCACGCCGCGGGTGATCGCGAGTTCCCCCCGGTCGATCGCCGCCGCGTAGCCGGGCAAGTCCTTTGCGTTCTGTGCATAAACATCGCCGACCTTGCCGATCGACGAAGCGCCTAAGCCGATCAGATCGCAATCCGCCTGCGTGCTGTAGCCCTGAAAATTCCGATGCAACGTGCCGGCTTTCAGCGCGAGCGCGAGTTCGTCGGTGGGCCGCGCGAAGTGATCCATGCCGACATACACGTAGCCAGCCCCCGTCAGTCTCTCGATAACCCGCTGCAGGATCGCGAGACGCACGGCGGGCGAGGGCAGCGCGGCTTCGTCCATCTGGCGCTGCATCTTGAAAAGGGACGGCATGTGCGCGTAGCCGAACACCGAAAGCCGGTCGGGCGCGAGTTCGAGCATGGTGTCGAGCGTGCGGCTGAAACTCTCCACGCTTTGATGCGGCAGCCCGTAAATCAAATCGACGCTCACCGATTTGAAGCCTTCCGCGCGCGCCGCCGCGATCACCGTCTCGGTCATTTCGCGCGGCTGCACGCGGTTGATCGCTTCCTGCACGCGCGGATCGAAATCCTGCACGCCGAGGCTCAGCCGGTTAAAGCCGATCCGCCGCAATCCGCGAATAGTGCGCTCCGACGCCTCACGCGGATCCACCTCGATCGAATATTCGGCTTCGTCGTCCGGTACGAGCTTGAAGTGCGCGGCGGTCGCGTCCATCAGTTCGGCCATTTCGTCGTCGGCGAGGAACGTGGGCGTGCCGCCGCCCCAGTGCAGCTGCGTGACGGGGCGCGAGGTATCGAAGAGCGCCGCCTGCAATGCAAGTTCCCGCTTCAGCCGATCGAGATACGGCCGGGCGCGCGCGCGATTTTTTGTCGCGATCGTGTTGCAGCCGCAGTAGAAGCACACCGTGTCGCAGAACGGAATGTGGAAGTAGAGCGACAGCGGGTTCGCCGCGGAGGCCTGAGCGCTGGCGGCGCGGCGGTAGTCGGCGGGATCGAATTGCTCGGTGAACTGGACGGCGGTGGGATACGACGTGTAGCGCGGCCCGTTCGCGCTGTATTTCGCGAGCAGGTCGGGGCGGAAGAGCGTGTCGGCGGGAGTCATCGCGATGCCGTGGCTTGAGGGACGGATTGGAAACAGGTGAGACGAGTGTAGCGAACCGTCGCTCGGCGGCCTTGCGTGATATCGCCGCACGGAACTAGGTGAACCAACGATCCATAAGCGGCATATAAGCGGCATATAAGCAGCATATGAGCGGCTCAAAAGCGGCCCATAAGCCCTTCGATGGCAAAATGCGGTTCTGTCCGCACGGTCTCATCGCTCATGTCCGCTACCGCCACATTTCCCGATCACGCCTGCCGCGAAGCGTGCGGCGCCTGCTGCATCGCGCCGTCCATTTCGAGCCCGATTCCCGGGATGCCCAATGGCAAGCCCGCGGGCGTGCGCTGCGTGCAGTTGGGCGCCGACCTGCGCTGTATGATCTTCGGCGATCCGCGCCGGCCCGCGTGCTGTTCGGGCCTGCAGCCGTCGCGGGAGATGTGCGGCGACACGCGCGTCGATGCACTCGCGTGGCTCACGCATCTTGAAGCCGCGACACGGCCGGAACCGCAGCCGGCGCGCTCGCCATCAACACCCTGAAGGGAGGATTTCGCATGACTCAAACCGCCGCGCCGCATCGGCGCCGGTTCCTGCTCGCGTGTCTCGCGAGCACTTTTGCGGTTGCGACGCCCGCCGCGCGCGCCGTATCGACGTTTCCGTTTATCCCCGATCACTACACGTTCACCCAGCAGCAGGTCCAGGACGCGGTCGCGCGCAAGTTCCCGCTGCAGCGCTCGGCCTCGCAGATTTTCGACGTCGTCCTGAGCAATCCGGTGGTGGGATTGTCGCCGGATCGCAATCGCGTGACGGTGAAGCTGGACGCGCGGCTGTCGACGCCGTTCATGCCGAATCCGGTGAACGGCGCGTTCACGCTGTCGAGCCAGCTCGGTTACGACGCGGCGAGCCGCTCGGTGATCCTGCTCGCGCCGACCGTCGACGATTCGCGCGTCACGGGCGACGCTGCTCAGTACAACCAGCAAATTGGCGCGGCCGGCGCAGCGCTCGCGACGCAGTTGCTCGACCGTTACCCGATCTACACGTTCAAGCCCGAACAATTGCAATTTGCCGGCGTGAATTACGAACCCGGTACAATCACCATCCTTACAAACGGTATACGTGTGCAGATTCTCGAAAAGTAAATCGGGAATGGCCCGCGAATGCCTCCGGCGAACAGCAGATAACAGCGAAAAAGGGCTGACGGATGGACTGGATCCTATTGTGCAAGGCGCTCATTCTCGGCGTCGTGGAAGGCTTGACTGAGTTTCTACCGGTGTCCAGCACGGGACATTTGATCGTGGTGGGCAGTTTGCTCAATTTTAACGACGCGCAAGCCAAGGTTTTCGACGTCGTTATTCAGTTCGGCGCAATTCTCGCCATTTGCTGGGAATATCGACGCAAGATCGCCACCGTTGTCACCGGATTGCCGACCCGGCCGGACGCGCGCCGTTTCACTGTCAATGTCATCATCGCGACGATTCCGGCCATCGTGCTCGGCTTGATGTTCGAAAAAGCGATCAAATCCGTACTGTTCGCGCCCGTTCCGGTGTCGGTCGCGCTGATTCTCGGCGGGATCGTGATTCTTTGGGCGGAAGCGCGTCAGCGCGATCGCGGCGTCGCGCCGCGGGTCGTGTCGGTCGACGACTTGTCCTACGGCGATGCGCTGAAAGTCGGACTTGCGCAATGCTTCGCGCTGATTCCGGGCACGTCGCGCTCGGGCGCGACGATTATCGGCGGGATGCTGTTCGGGCTGGAACGCCGCGTCGCCACTGAATTCTCGTTTTTCCTCGCCATTCCGATCATCTTCGGCGCGACGCTTTACGAACTGGCGAAACATTGGCGCACGCTTTCCGTCGACGATATCGGGCTGTTCGCGATCGGCCTCGTCGCCGCGTTCGTGAGCGCGTTCATCTGCGTGCGCTGGCTGCTGCGCTACGTCGCGACGCACGATTTCACGGCGTTCGCGTGGTATCGGATCGGGTTCGGGCTGCTTATTTTGATCGTCGGTTATAGCGGCGGATTGAGCTGGGCCGAGTAAGCGCGCGCCTTGCAGACGAAAAAACGCCACGGCTTGCCGTGGCGTTTTGCTTTCTACTCGGAGTTTCGAGCGACGCTTTAGCGCTTCCGAAACACCAGATCCCAGACGCCGTGTCCGAGCCGCAAGCCGCGACGCTCGAATTTCGTGACCGGCCGGTAATCGGGCGCGGGCGAATAGCCGACGGCGGGATCGACGGTATTTGTGAGCGCCGGTTCCGCCGAGAGCACTTCCAGCATCTGCTCCGCGTAGTTCTGCCAGTCGGTCGCGAGGTGCAGGTAGCCGCCGGGCTTGAGCCGCGACACGAGCAGCGCGACGAACTTCGGCTGGATCAGGCGGCGCTTGTGATGACGCGCCTTGTGCCACGGATCGGGGAAGTAGATGTGCACGCCATCGAGACTGTCGGTGCCGAGCATATGTTCGAGCACTTCCACGGCGTCATGCTGGACGATGCGGATATTCGTGAGGCTTTGCTCGCCGATCAGCTTCAGCAGCGCGCCGACGCCCGGCTCGTGGACCTCGACGCCGAGAAAGTCATCGCCCGCGCGGCCCGCCGCGATTTCCGCCGTCGTCGCGCCCATGCCGAAACCGATTTCCAGGATACGCGGCGCATCGCGGCCGAACGTCGCGGACCAGTCGAGCAGCGCGTCGGCGTAGGGCACGACGAAGCGCGGGCCGAACGCGTCCATCGCACGGCGCTGGCCGGTGGACACGCGGCCGGCGCGCGTGACGAAGCTGCGGATACGCCGATGGTGTGCCGTGTCGGCGGCGGCTTGCGCTTCGGGCTGATCGTGGTCGCCGGTGCCGAGCGGCTCGGCGTCGTGGGAATCGTGGGTCATTGCTGGATGCTTCTCGTAGGCGCTAAGCGGGGTGGAATCGACATGCTGCGTGGAAGATCCCGGTATCGCTGAAAAGCATAAAAGCCGCGTCTGAGGCGGCTTTTATTGTGCTTCGTCATGTTCGGTCTGGAGCGGGCGATGGGAATCGAACCCACGTCTGTAGCTTGGGAAGCTACGGTAATGGCCATTATACGACGCCCGCCAGAACCATCGATTTTAACGGGTTTTAGTCCGCTTTGACAAATCGGCGTGCGCTCCTTAACGACTCAGCAGCCGACTCAGAACCCAAACATCGGCACCGAAAGCGCGAGCCGCGAGAGCACCATCAGCAACACCTGCACGATCACGAACAACACGATCGGCGACAGATCGATCCCGCCGAGGCGCGGCAGCACGCGTCGCAGCGGCTCCAGAAAAGGCGCGGTGATCTGATAGAGAATCGGCATCGCGGGCGATTGCGGGTTGAGCCACGAAAGCAGCGCCATCAGGATCGTCACCCAGATGATCAGGTTCAGCGCCCACTTGATGACCGTCAGCAGCGCGACGAGCAGCAGCATCGGCATCATCGGCGTCGGGTCGATGCCGAGCAGCAGCACGTTCAACACCACGAACACCAGCGAGGCGATCAACGCGGCGACGATACTCGCCCAGTCGATCTTGCTCTTCGACGGCAAAATCTTGCGCAGCGGCAGGACGATCCAGTTGGTTGCCTGCATCACGGCGTTGGACACCGGGTTGTAGGGCGGCAGGCGCACGACCTGCATCCAGGCGCGCAGCAAAAGCGCCGCGCCAAACAGCGTGAAAATGGTATTGAGCAGAAAACGGGCGATATCGCCGAACATCTGAGGTCCTTTCGAAAACGTGGCGCAGTAAGGCTGCGCTCGGGTCGTGAAAAACGTGAGATTGCCTGAGAAAGCGCTGTGCTTAAGCCTACGCCTAAGGCCTAGGCCTAGGCCTCAGGCCTCGGCGCGTACTTCGCTGATCTGCATTTTGGCGGGCGGGCCGTCCGAGTAATTCGCCAGATCCGCTTCGAGTTCGGGCGCGGCCGGGCCGATCGCTTGCGTGAACGCCTCGATGGACTCGAACAGCAAATTGCCGCTCGCGACGTAGAGCGGCGAGGCGCCGAGCCCCGTCTCCACCGACCACCCCTTCAGCGCCGCGCCGAGCAGTTCGGCGGCGCGCGGCATGTGGCGCGTGCAGTAGTAATCGATGTCGAAACGTCCGTTTGCGACAAACGGATAGTGGAAGCTGACCTTGATCATTAATCGTTCTCGTAGCTGAAATGTCATGCCAGGCCGCCACGCTGTGCGGCGCGCGAGACTCGATCCGTGCCGTCCCGCGACTCTTGTTATGCGTGCCCGGTGTTTAGCGGCACTCCCCGGCACCCCGCCAATTGTCTGTCGAGGCACGCCGGACGTACCTTAGCACGGCTTTAATGCGGCTTGGGTGCGCTGGTTATCGCTCCGTAAAGTCTCGCCGTCCGGCCATTTCCGTCGCGCACGAAACGGCAGCGCCGATCCCTCGACGTTCATCCGCGCGTCACACGGCACCGGCATTTTGGTCCCCTCGCGCGGTGGTGGCGGACGCCGCGTGGCCGAGCGTCGTATCGACGGCGCGATCCATCGCCGCGAGCGCTTCGGCCGGAGGCGGCACGCTGCGGCGGCGCGCGAGCGCGACGGCGCGGCGAGTCATCAGCGCGTAGAGCGCGGCGTGGTCGCCGCCCATGTCCTGCAACAGCGCGAGCTGCTTTTGGACCACGCTCGTGTCGCCGCGCGAAACCGGTCCGGCGAGCGCGCCGGGCAAGCCTTTGGCGCGCGCTGTCTCGATCGTGCCGGCGAGCATCGGGAGGACGGCGCGCAGCGCATCGTCCTCGGAAAACCCTAAGTGTTGCCAAAGTGCGACGGTTTCAGAAAGCGCCGATAGCGCAAAACTGGCAGCATAGTGAGCAGCCGCGTGATAAAGCATGCGGCCGCCGGGCGGGATCGAGAGAGGGTGGCAACCGAGCGCGCGCGCCAGTTCGACGAGCGTTTCACGCAGCGCGCCATCGGCTTCGATCGTGACGGAGCAGCCCTGGATAAGGGTTTGATCGCGGTCGATACCGCCGAATAGAAATAACGGATGAAAGCCGCCCGTCGCGCCGCCCTGAGCGCGGACCGGCGCGAGGATATCGACGGGTGTTGCGCCGCTGCAGTGAACCACGGCGCGCGCGCCCGCCCCTGACGCATCGAGATGCAGAGCGTTCGCCGCCGCACCGATGTTGTCGTCGGGAACTGTCAAAAAGAGGATGTCGGCGCGCGCGGCAGCTTCATCCGCCGTGCCGACGGCGACGCAGTTCGGCAGTTTCTCCGCGAGTTCGCGGGCGGAGGCCGGCGAACGGCTGGCGATGGCGGTGACCGGAAAGCCCGCCCGCGACCAGACGCTCGCAACGCAGCGAGCCAGCCGTCCGGCGCCGACGAAAGCCAGGCGTGGCTTCGTCGGCGTCGGCGGCGTGGCAGCTGTCAGCGTCGGGGAATTTGGCATGTTTTCTGCTCCAAGTCAGACAATTAGCCGGATGCGCGGCGTGGGACGCTAATTGGCGTTCCGCCAGACGGCGCATCCGCGCGACGATCCGTCGCGCCTCGGGTTAGCCGGTGTAGGTGTTCCAAAAACGATCAGAACAGGGAAATCCGGTTTCGAAGTGCAATTGGATCGCTTTGTTTCCTTTGTGGTTGTCATTCGCTATGTACGGAGGTCGCCATGAGTATTTTTTCATATCGAAAACATCTGCGGTTCCTGAGTCAGGCGCAACGCAGGCGCTGGTGGGATCAGAAGAAACGGCTGACGCCGCGCGTGGTGATCGGTGGCGCTTACGTGCCGCCGAACGTCTCGCGTGAGTTTGCTTACGTCAAGGTCGGATGATCCGTTCCGGCGCGCCGGGGCGCTGACAGGTCGCGGATGATCCCGCGATGCCCCAAAAAGCTTCGAAAAACCCCGCGAACGGCGACGTTTCGCGGGGTTTTGCTTTTGGGCCGCGATAGTCGAGTTGCGGGCCGGTTGACACGCCTGAAACTCATTTGCAAATAAAGTTTACCGGTGTGTCGGCGCGTAAGGGTTCGGGAATCGCCGCTCACGCTCGCGCGGCGGCTCGAAGGGCGCTGGTAGCGTCTCCCCAGCCTTCTTCAGACAAATTCCTGTAATCCGGTTGGCACGATCGTTTCAAAGATGCTTGCAAACCCGTGCAGCAAATTGCAATTTGCAACAAATGGGCTCGGCGGCGCTGCGTTTTTTTCGCTAAATTCAAATCATGCCGCCGCACATTTTCAGCCGCACCTGCAGGCCGAGCGGCGAGGAGAAAATAACGTGAAGAAGACCATTCCCTTATTAGCCGGTGTCGCGCTGGCCGCAGGTTTCGCGGCCAACGCAGAAGCGCATGTGTCGATCGGCGTGGGCATTGGGGTGCCCGCTTATCCGGTGTACGCCGCTCCGCCGCCCGTCTATTACTCGCCGCCTCCGCCGCCCGTCTATTACGCGCCGCCGCCGGTGGTCTATGCGCCCCCGCCTGTGGTGGTCGGCGGGTATTACGGCCGTCCGTACTGGAACCGCGGTTACTACGGTGGTGGCTATGGGCACGGTTATTACGGGCACGGCGGCGGCGGTTATGGCGGCTATGGTGGCGGTTATGGACACGGCGGCGGCTGGCATCGCTAGTCCGCGAATTTGACTTGTCTAAAAAGCGGTGCAACGTCAGGTTGCACCGCTTTTTCGTTTGAACGCGTGCCGCGCTGTACACATTCAAGCGCTAGCCGTCTGTATCTGTTCAAGCGCGCTCGCGCACAGGACAATGTGGGCATCTTCCACGCTGCCCGACGCCGACATGCCGCTTCCCGCTCCCACCTATTCAGACGTCGCCGACGCCGCCGAACGCATTGCAGGCGCCGCGCATCGCACGCCCGTCCTGACTTCCCGCACCGCCGACGCGCGCGCCGCGGCGTCGCTTTTCTTCAAGTGCGAAAATTTCCAGCGCATGGGCGCGTTCAAGTTTCGCGGCGCGTACAACGCGATCTCGCATTTCGACGATCGCCAGCGCCAGGCCGGCGTGCTCACGTATTCGTCGGGGAACCACGCGCAGGCCATCGCGTTGTCGGCGCAACTTGCCGGCATCCGCGCGACGATCATCATGCCGGAGGACGCGCCCGCCGCGAAAATCGCGGCGACGCGCGGCTACGGCGGCGAAGTGATTACCTACAACCGCTATACCGAAAATCGCGAGACGCTCGGCGCAAAACTGGCCGAGGAACGCGGCATGACGCTGATTCCGCCCTATGACCATCCGCATGTGATCGCGGGGCAGGGGACGGCGGCGAAGGAGTTGATCGAGGAAACCGGGCCGCTCGATTACCTGTTCGTGTGTCTCGGCGGCGGCGGGCTGATTGCCGGTTGCGCGCTGGCGGCGGCCGCGTTGAGTCCGTCGTGCAAGGTGATCGGCGTGGAGCCGGAAGCGGGCAACGACGCGCAGCAGTCGCTCGCGCGTGGCGAGATCGTGCATATCGAGGTGCCGCGCACGATCGCGGACGGCGCGGCGTCCACGCATGTCGGCGAATACAACTTTCCGGTGATCCAGCGCCACGTCGATCAAATCGTGACGGTGAGCGACGCGCAACTCGTCGATACGATGCGTTTCTTCGCCGAGCGCATGAAGATGGTCGTCGAGCCGACCGGGTGTCTCGCCGCCGCCGCCGTGCTGCACGGTGTCGTGCCGGTCGCGGGCAAGCGGGTGGGCGTGATCGTGAGCGGCGGGAACGTCGATCTCGCGCGCTTCGCCGAATTTATCGCCTGACGCCGCCGCGCGGAAATCAGACTGCGGCGCCGACGATCAGATCGCGGTAGCCGTTCACGATCACGCTGTACGCGAAGTACGCGAACAGCAGCGCCGACATCACATGGCACGCGCGCAGAAGCGTCGTGCCCGCGCGCTTGCGGCCGTGGCTCGCGAGCGTGCAGATGAAGAGCGTCCAGCCGAGGCCGCCGAGAAAGAAGCCGGTCAGGAACACCGATGCGCTGATCGGACTCGTCGCGCCGGCTTTTGCGATCAGCGCGCCGCCGACCGCCGCGAACCAGAGAATCGCGCTCGGCGACGACACCGCGAGCAAAAACCCGCGCAGGAAACTCTTGTGATGACGCGGACGGCGCGCGGAATGATCGGCTTCGCCTTCCACGGGCGGCGCGGACGCGGGATTCAGCGCTTCGCGGGCCATCTTGTACGTCAGGAAAAGCAGCACGATCGAGCCGCCGATCCACACGACCCAGCGCACCGGCGCGAATTGCAACAGCGCCGACATGCCCGCCAGCGCGAGCACCGCATAGACGAGATCGCCGAAACAGGTGCCGAGGCCGAGCACGAGACCCGGTTTGAAACCGTGCGACAGCGCGAGCGAAATAATCGCGACGTTCGCGATACCAATATCGAGACAAAGCGACAACGACAGGAAAAATCCATCCGACAACAGCGGCCACGAGTGCATTTGACGCGTATTCCTTGATTTTTATTAGTGACTTCGGAGTTGCAGCGACACGTCGATACGCCCGGTTTCAATGCCCATCGTGTTGCGCATCGGCGGATGGCGGAAGGTCGCGAGCGCGTCGCGCTGGGCTTCTGTGCCGATCTGCAATTGGTCGAGCAGCGTCGCGACGATCGCGTAGAGCACCGCGACATTGCCGTCCTCGACTTTCACCGCGATGCCGAGCGCGCCTTCCGGCCGCCGCACGCCGATCGCGTAGCTCGCGTCCGCGCCCACCTTGGCGACGAGTTCGCCGTCGAATGCGCGCATGAGAATCGTGCAAAAGCGGCCGTCGCCCGCGACGAGTTCCGGATGCGCCGTCATCGCGCGATAGATGCGGGCGAGGGCGGCGCTGCGCGGGCTGGCGTCCGGCTGGCTGCCGTCGGCCGTTGCCAGTTTCACGAACAAACGCGCCAGCCGGTCGAGCGGAAACGCGGGCGTGGGCAAGTTGCAACCGTCGATCGCCCAGTGAACGCCGTCGTCCGGCAGATCGCAGACTTCGGCCACCGTGTGCTTCACGCGCGCCTGCAGCGGATTCTCGGGCAGGTGGTAATCGGCGATGGCCGCGCCGATGGCCTGCGCGCCCGCCAGCATGCCCGCGTGTTTGCCCGAGCAATTGCTGCACGCGGGCGTCGGCGTGAAGTCGCGCCGGATCCAGTCCTTGTAGACCGCGTCCGACAACGGTGCGTGGCCGCCGCAGCGCAAATCCGCCTCGGTCGCGTGCACCTTCGCGAGCATCGCGCGCGTGCGCTCGATATGGCGCGGCTCGCTGCTGTGCGACGCACACATCAGCGCGAGATCGGCTTCGTCGAAACCGAAGCGCTCGAGCGCGCCGGTTTCGACCACGGCCAGCGCCTGCGCGGGCTTGGCGGCCGAGCGGGCAAGCGTCATGCGGTGCGGGTCGCCGAACGATGCGACGAGCGCGCCGTTTTCATCGACCACCGCGACATGCGCCGCGTGCGTGTTCTCAATCTCGCCGCCGCGATAAACCTTGGCGGCGATCATCGCGCGCCTCCCAGCCCGATCTCGTCCCAGAGCGTATCGACACGGCGCTTGACCGCCTCGTCCATGACGATAGGCCGGCCCCATTCGCGATCCGTCTCGCCCGGCCATTTATTCGTGGCGTCCAGCCCCATCTTCGAGCCGAGCCCGGCCACCGGCGACGCAAAATCGAGATAATCGATCGGCGTGTTATCGACGAGCACGGTGTCGCGCGACGGATCGATACGCGTCGTGATCGCCCAGATCACTTCCTTCCAGTCGCGGATATTCACGTCCTCGTCCACGACGACGATGAACTTCGTATACATGAACTGGCGCAAAAAGCTCCACACGCCGAACATCACGCGCTTCGCGTGGCCCGGATAGCTCTTCTTGATCTGCACGATCGCCATCCGGTAACTGCAGCCTTCGGGCGGCAGATAGAAGTCGGTGATCTCGGTGAACTGCTTTTGCAACAGCGGCACGAACACCTCGTTCAGCGCGACGCCGAGCACGGCGGGCTCGTCGGGCGGCTTGCCGGTGTAGGTGGAGTGGAAGAGGGCGTCGCGCCGCATCGTGATCTTCTCGACGGTGAAGACCGGGAACCACTCCTGTTCGTTGTAATAGCCGGTGTGATCGCCGTAAGGGCCTTCGAGCGCGTGCTCGTAGTTCGCCGACGCCCCTTTCGACGGACGCGGCGGCGCGCCGTCGGGTGCATCGGCGGGCGCGCCGTCCTGCGGATAGATAAAGCCTTCGAGGACGATTTCCGCGCGCGCGGGCACCTGCAGCGTATCGACGCCCGGCGTCAGGCACTTCGCCAGTTCCGTCCGCCCGCCGCGCAACAGGCCCGCAAACTGATATTCGGAGAGCGAATCGGGGACCGGCGTGACCGCGCCGAGAATAGTGGCGGGATCGGCGCCGATCACCACCGCCACCGGATACGGCTTGCCGGGATTCGCGAGCGCGAACTCGCGGAAATCGAGCGCGCCGCCGCGATGCGCGAGCCATCGCATGATCAGCTTGTTGCGCCCGATCAGTTGCTGCCGATAGATCCCGAGATTTTGCCGTGTCTTGTTCGGCCCGCGCGTGACCGTGAGGCCCCAGGTGAGGAGCGGCCCCGCGTCGCCGGGCCAGCAGGTTTGGATCGGCAGGCGGTTCAGATCGACATCGCCGCCTTCCCACACGATCTCCTGGCACGGCGGCGCGCTGACCGTTTTCGGCGCCATGTCCCACACGGCCTTCGCGAGCGACAACAGCTTGCCCGCGTCCTTCAGGCCTTTTGGCGGCTCCGGTTCCTTGAGCGCCGACAGTAGCCGCCCGACATCGCGCAACGATTCGAGCGCGGCGGTGTCGGAGAGCAGACTGGCGTCGACGGATTTACCGCTGGCCGACGTCGTTTCGATCCCCATGCCGAGCGCGACGCGCCGCGGCGTGCCGAACAAATTGGTGAGAACGGGAATGGAATGGCCTTCCGGCTGCTCGAACAGCAGCGCGGGACCGCCCGAACGCAATACGCGGTCGGAGAGTTCGGTCATTTCCAGTACGGGGGAGACAGGCTGCCTGATTCGGCGCAGTTCGCCGAGCGCTTCGAGGCGCGCGGTGAAATCGCGCAGGTCTTTATATTTCATCGAGGAAACGGATGGAGCGCACAAACGCGGGGTATTGCAAGCTGCGCGCAGAAAGCGATTGTCGATTTTACCTGCATCGTAGTCCGTGCGTTTGCGGACATTCAGCAAATTCCGATAGAAAGTCGTCCCGAAGCGCCGATTTAATCAACTGAACAGTGTTCATTATAACCAAAAGTAATCGAAATCAACGTCTATAGCATTGACGGATCATTTAACCCTGCTAGAATCGCTCGACATTAACAGCAGGATTTGAAACTTTTTACCCGTTGCCTCAGGTTTTTGTCAGACGCAATGCGTCGCCTGCGCCGTTCCTGTCGGCGACTCGTGGCTTTGGTTGTCCTAGCCGGCGCTCTTCTCCGCCGGTTTTTCGCGTGGAAGCCTTTTGCGCGCCCCGGCATGCTTTTCGTGCTGCGCGCTTGACCGGAAACCGAATGTTCCGGTCCGGCTTCCCAGACGGTACACGCCGTTTTCCCGATGTCGCCTATGGCTTGCCAAGAAGCAGGCGGCATCTGATATACGCCTTTGTCAGCTGGAACTCGCGGCTTTCATCGGTGGAATCAATGCAATATGGGAGCATCAATGAACGCTTGGTTGTCGTGGCGTCCCGACGCAAGGATCGCGCAGAACATGCGCGCGGCCCTGCGTCGCGGGACCCGCATGAGTCACTATCTATTCAGCCTGGTCGGCTGCGCGGCCGTTGTCACCGCGCTCGCCCTCTGGCTGCTGCCCAGCTGGCGCGGTACTTTTGCAGCAAAAGTGATGCCCATGGTCTCCGCCGCAGTTCAGGCCGGCCCGGCACGCTTGCTCCAGGGTCAGCCGCTTCCGCCGTTCGCGGTCGGCCACAAGCCGCCGCCCGACGAGGACGCGGCAAGCGTCGCCACGTCGGTCGCGCTGGTGTCGCCCGCGGCGCCGTCGCTCGGCTCGGCCACGTCCGACGACGACAGCACGCGCGAACTGACCGGCGGCATCAGCCTGGCGGTGTCGCCGAATGGGCTCGATCCGCGAATGCTGCCTACGGTCGCGACACTCGCGAACGCGATTCCGTCGCAGCGGGTGGTCGCCGATGCCCGCGACGATCGCGTGCTGGTCTCGAACCGCGAGCAGAATCTGGTGGCGAGCTTTATCGCGCGGCGTTATCGCGTGGCGCAGGAACCGGTCAGCGAACTCGTTCGCGCCGCCTTCGACACGGGCCGCGAAGTGGGTCTCGACCCGCTGCTGCTGCTGTCGGTCATGGCGATCGAATCCGGTTTCAATCCGTATGCGGAAAGCGGCGTGGGCGCGCAGGGCCTGATGCAGGTCATGTCGAAGGTTCATTCCGACAAATTCGAGTATTTCGGCGGGTCGCACGCCGCGCTCGATCCGCTCGCGAATATCAAGGTCGGCGCGCTGGTGCTGAAAGATTGCATCGCGCGGGGCGGTTCGGTGGCTGGCGGCTTGCGGTTCTATGTCGGCTCGTCGACTCAGGACGACGGCGGCTACGGCGCGAAAGTGCTGGCCGAGCGCTCGCGCCTGCGCGACGTCGCGCGTGGCCGCAATGTGCCGATCAACTCGCCGCAAGCGCCCGCGCAACCCGCGCCGAAGCAGGTGCTGGCGTCGAATTCCGGCGACGCGAACAAGCGCGTGCACGTGACGCTCGACAACGCACCGGCGATCACCGCGCCGAAGCCGAGCACGCCGGCGAGCGGTCAGGACGACGCCGAGGCGCAGCCGAAGCACGTTGCATCGGCGGAACTCGGGGCTTGAAACGGTTCTTAGACGCGCTGAAATGTAAAAAAGGACACCTTCCAGTGTCCTTTTTTTATGGGTTGGCGCTTCGTGTCAAAGCTTGAAGAACACCGCCAGCCGCTCGACCGCCTCTTCGAGCTTTGCATACGACGTCGCATAAGACAGCCGGATATAGTCGCCCGGCGCATGAAAACCGAAATCCGCCCCGGGGACGAGCACAACGCCTGCGTCGTGCAGCATCGCCTTGGTCAGCGCATCGCTGTTGCCCGCAGCCGGATGCGCGACGCGGCGCGTGTCGGCATACACGTAGAACGCGCCGTCCGGCACGACCGGCACTTCAAAGCCGAGCGAGCGGAGCGCGGGTACGATGAAATCGCGACGGCGGCGGAATTCCAGCCGCCGCGCTTCGTAAATTTCCAGCGTGGCCGGTTCGAAGCAGGCCAGGGCGGCATGCTGGGCAAGCGCCGATGCACAAATGAACAGGTTCTGCGACAACTTCTCGAAAGCGTCGATCATCGACGGCGGCACGACCAGCCAGCCGAGCCGCCAGCCGGTCATGTTGAAGTATTTCGAGAAACTGTTGACCGTCACCACGTCCTGACCGAGCGTCAGCGCGGAAACCGGCTTCGCGTCGTAGCTCAGGCCCTGATAGATCTCATCGACGATCGTAAAGCCGCCGCGCGCGCGCACCGCTTCCACGATCCGGCGCAGTTCGTCCGGTTCGATCGACGTGCCGGTCGGATTCGACGGCGACGCGAGCAGCACGCCGCGCGTTTTCGGTCCCCAGTGGGCTTCGACGTGTTCGGCGGTCAACTGGAAACGTTCGGCGGGGCCGCTCGGGATCAGGACCGGCCGGCCATCGGCGGCGGCCACGAAATGGCGGTTGCACGGGTAGCACGGGTCCGGCATCAGCACTTCGTCGCCGTGATCGACGAGCGCCATGCACGCGAGCAGCAACGCCGCCGACGCACCCGCCGTCACCACGATGCGCGCCGGATCGACGTCCACGCCGAACGCATCGCGATAATGCTGCGCGATCGCCTCGCGCAGCGCGGTCACGCCGAGCGCGTTCGTATATTGCGTGACACCGCGGCGCAACGCGCTCGCGGCCGCTTCGATCACGGGTTCCGGCGCGGTGAAATCCGGCTCGCCGATCCCCATGTGGATGATGTCGCGGCCGGCGCGTTCCAGCGCCTGCGCTTCCTTCATCAGTTCCATCACGTAGAACGGCTCGATGGCGTCCACGCGGGCGGCTAACCGAACGAGCGGTTCGGTAACGGTATTCATGGTGAAAATCCAGTCAGACAGGCGTGGCCAGGACGCGGCGGGTAGAAAAACCGCGCACGGCCCGGCTTTCAAGGCAAATCAGCCCCGGCCGCGCCCTTGAGCTTCAGCGGGGCGCAACTGCACGGCGAGCTTGTCGAGCACGCCGTTCACGTACTTGTAGCCATCCGAGCCGCCGAACGTCTTGGTGAGTTCGACCGCTTCGTTGATGACCACGCGATACGGAATGTCGAGGTGATGCTTGAACTCGAACGCGGCGACGAGCAGCACCGCCCGCTCGACCGGCGAAAGCTGCTCGAGCGGACGGTCGAGACACGGCTGCAGATCGGCCGACAAGGTATCCGCATCGCGAATCACGCCGCGCAGGATCGTGTCCAGATGTTCGTGGTCGGCCTTGTCGAAACCTTGCGCGTTCTTCAGTTGCGTGTCGATTTCAGTTGCCGTCGATCCCGACAGCAGCCACTGGTAAAGCCCTTGCGTCGCGAGTTCGCGCGAACGGCGGCGAGCGCTCTTCATGCGCGGTCCTCTTCTTCGTCTTCGTCGTCGTCGCCGCTGAGTTGCTCCAGCGCGATCGACAGGTTAGCCATTTCCACCGCCACGCGGGCTGCGTCGCGGCCTTTTTCCGTCATGCGGGCGACGGCTTGTTCGTCGTTTTCGGTCGTGAGCACAGCGTTCGCGACCGGCGTGCCGAAATCGAGCGCGATGCGCGAAATGCCCGCGCCGCTTTCGTTCGACACGAGTTCGAAGTGATACGTCTCGCCGCGAACGACTGCGCCGAGCGCCACCAGCGCGTCGAACTGGCCCGATTCCGCCAGCTTTTGCAGCGCGAGCGGAATTTCGAGCGCGCCCGGCACGGTGACGAGCAGCACGTCCTCGCCGATCACGCCGAGGCGTTCCAGTTCTTCGATGCACGCGTCCGCGAGGCCGTTGCACACCGGTTCGTTGAAGCGCGACTGGACGATGCCGATACGCAGTCCGTCACCGTCGAGATTCGGCTGATATTGTCCGATTTCCATTATTCGAGTCCGTTTGTTTTGAGTGTGTGGCGCGGCGCGTCAGACCGAGCGCAGATGGCCGACGCTGGCATCCGCCGCGGTGGCGGGGCAGCCGGGCATCGGAATGAAGCCGGTGACTTCGAGTCCATAGCCTGACATGCTGCCGAGCTTGCGCGGATTCGAGAGCACCTGCATCTTGCCGACGCCGAGTTCGCGCAAAATCTGCGCGCCGATACCGTAAGTCTTGAAGTCGATCGGGCGGCGCTTCAGCTCCGCCGCCTTCGCTTCCTGATCGAACGCTTCGAACACGTCCACCAGATGCTCTTTCGTGTCGCCGCAATTGAGCAAAACGATCGCGCCGAGATCGCGCGAGGCGATTTCCTTCATCGCGGCGTCGAGCGTCCAGGAATGCGTGGACGAGTCGATTTCGAGCAGATCCAGCACCGAAAGCGGCTCGTGCACCCGCACCGGCGTTTCGCGATCGGGCGAAGGCGTGCCGCGCACCAGCGCGATATGCGGCGAACCGCTCGGCTGGTCGCGGTAGAGCACCGCGCGAAACGCGCCGTGCGCCGTTTGCATCGTGCGTTCGGCTACGCGCTGGACGATCGATTCCGTGCGGCTCCGGTAGTGGATCAGATCGGCAATTGTGCCAATCTTGATGCCGTGTTCCTCACCGAACGCGATCAGGTCCGGCAGACGCGCCATTTCGCCGTCGTCCTTGATGACTTCGCAGATCACCGCTGCCGGCGACAACCCGGCGAGCGAGGTCAGGTCGCAGCCCGCCTCCGTATGGCCCGCGCGCACGAGCACGCCGCCCGGTTGCGCCATGATCGGGAAAACGTGGCCCGGCTGGACGATATCTTCCGCGCGCGCATTAAGCGCCACGGCCGCCGCGATGGTGCGGGCGCGGTCGGAGGCGGAAATGCCGGTAGTCACGCCTTCCGCCGCCTCGATGCTCACCGTGAACGCCGTGCCGTACTGCGTGCCGTTGCGCAAGGTCATCGGCGGCAGATTCAACTGACGGCAGCGTTCCTGCGTGAGCGTGAGACAAATCAGGCCGCGTCCGAAACGCGCCATGAAATTGATCGCTTCCGGCGTCACGAATTCGGCGGCCAGGACGAGGTCGCCTTCGTTTTCGCGATCTTCTTCGTCGACGAGAATCACCATCCGACCGGCTTTCAGTTCGGCGATGATCTCAAGGGTGGAGGCGAGCGACATGGTGACGTCCGGTTCGGGAAAGGGCATATTTTACGCCACGGCGGGCGCCCGGGCGCTGGAATTGCGGGTCGCTCGGCAGGTTTTGCGCGGCGCGGGCGAGGCATGCTGCCTTAACGAAGCACTCGCGCCGCACCCGCGCCGCGCGATGAAACGTTACAGCGCGGCGGGCCGCGCGCCGTCCACGCTCAGGATCCGCTCGACATAGCGCGCGATCAGGTCGATTTCCAGATTCACCTTCGATCCCGCCGCGAGCGCCTTGAGCGTGGTCACTTCCACCGTGTGCGGGATCAGGTTGATCGAGAATTCGCAGCCGTCGGCGCGGTCGGTCACTGAGTTCACGGTCAGGCTGACGCCGTTCACGGTCACCGAACCCTTGTACGCCAGGTATTTGCCGATATCGCGCGAGGCCAGAACGCGCAGTTCGTGCGATTCGCCGATCGGCGCGAAATGCGTCACGACGCCCAGGCCATCCACGTGGCCCGAGACCAGATGGCCGCCCAGCCGGTCGTGCGCCCGCAATGCCTTTTCGAGATTGACCTCGCCGGTGTCGCCGAGGCCCGCGGTCTTGTTCAGGCTTTCCCGGGATACGTCGACGTCGAACGCGGCCGCTGTTTTCGAGACGACCGTCATGCACGCGCCCTGAATGGAGATGCTGTCGCCGAGTTCGACGTCCGCGAGATCGAGCGCGCCCGCGCCGACTGTCAGCCGCACGCCGGCATCGGCTTCAGCGCCCAGCGGCGTGACTTTTTCGATGCGGCCGACCGCCGCGACAATTCCGGTAAACATCTGATTTCCTTCGGTTATTGAGTGGATTGCGTATCGACGAGACGCGCGAGTATGCGCAGGTCGTCGCCGAGCCGGTCGATGGCGTGAAAGCGCAGATGCGTGCGCGCTTCCAGCGTCTCGGGCGCGGCGAAATCGAACATGCCCGGCGCGTTGCCGAGCAGGCTCGGCGCGACGTAGATGAGCAATTCGTCCACGCAGCTTTCGCGCAGCAGCGAGCCGTTCAGCTTGTGCCCGGATTCGACATGCAGTTCGTTGATGCCGCGATCGGCGAGGAGCGAGAGCATCGCGGGCAGATCCACCTTGCCATGCGGATTCGTGGTCTCGAAAAGCTGCACGCCACGATCCTGCAAGGCGGCGGCGCGCGCCGGATCGGCGTTTTCGCCGTGGAACACCCAGGGCGGCGCGCCTTCCAGGATTTTCGCGTCGAGCGGCACGTCGAGCCGGCTGTCCACCAGCACGCGCTGCGGCTGGCGCGGGGTATCGACGGCGCGCACGGTGAGTTGCGGATCGTCCTCGCGCACCGTGCCGATGCCCGTCAGGATCGCGCAGGCCCGCGCGCGCCACGCGTGGCCGTCGGCGCGCGCCGCTTCGCCCGTGATCCACTGGCTCGCGCCCGAGGGCAGGCCCGTGCGGCCGTCGAGCGTCGCTGCGATTTTCATGCGCACCCACGGGCGGCGGCGCGTCATGCGCGAGACGAAGCCGATGTTCATTTCGTACGCTTCGGCCGCGAGCAGACCGCAACGCACGTCGATCCCGCCGTCGCGCAGTATCGCGAGGCCGCGTCCGGACACGGCCGGATTCGGATCTTCCATCGCCGCGATCACCCGGCCGACGCGCGCTTCGACGAGCGCATGCGCGCAGGGCGGCGTGCGGCCGAAGTGGCTGCACGGTTCGAGCGTCACGTAGGCCGTCGCGCCGCGCGTGTCGTGACCGCGCGCGCGGGCATCCTTCAACGCGCGGACTTCGGCGTGATCCTGCCCAGCCGGCTGCGTGAAGCCTTCGCCGATCACCTCGCCATTCTTGACCAGCACGCAGCCGACGCGCGGATTCGGCGTCGTCGTGTACATGCCGCGCGCGGCGAGTGCGAGCGCGCGCTCCATATAGGTGAAGTCGGTCTGCGAGAACATGGCGCGGGGTCCGTCAGGCTGCGAGGTGCGCGAACACGCCGCGCGCGGCGTCGAGCGTCGCGTCGATCACGGCGTCGTCGTGGGCGATCGAGACGAAGCCCGCCTCGTAGGCCGACGGCGCGAAATAGACGCCCGCGTCGAGCATCGCGTGGAAGAACGCGTTGAACCGCTTCGTGTCGCCCTGCGTGACTTCCGCGAAGCTCGCCGGAATGTCCTTCGCGAAATAAAGGCCGAACATGCCGCCGATCGCATCGGCCACGAACGGCACCTGCGCTTCCTTCGCGGCGGCGGTGAGGCCATCGGCGAGGCGGCGGGTTTGCTGCGTCAGCGTCTCGTAGAAACCGGGCGCCTGAATCAGTTGCAGCGTTTTGAGGCCGGCCGCGACCGCGATCGGGTTGCCGGACAGCGTGCCCGCCTGATAGACGCCGCCGAGCGGCGCGAGATGCGCCATGATGTCGCGGCGTCCGCCGAACGCCGCCGCCGGCATGCCGCCGCCGATCACTTTGCCGAGGCAGGTGAGGTCCGGCTTCACGCCGTAAACTTCCTGCGCGCCGCCGAGCGCGACGCGGAATCCGCACATCACTTCGTCGAAGATCAGGACCGTGCCGTAGTCGTTGCAACGGTCGCGCAGCGCCTGCAGGAATTCCGGCGTGGCGCGCACGAGGTTCATGTTGCCCGCGACCGGCTCCACGATCACCGACGCGATTTCCGCGCCGAACGCCGCGAACGCCTCGTTCAACTGTTCGACGTTGTTGTATTCGAGGACGGTCGTGTGTTTGGCGATATCGGCCGGAACGCCCGCCGATGTCGGCTTGCCGAAGGTGAGAAGGCCCGAGCCCGCCTTCACGAGCAGGCTGTCCGCGTGACCGTGATAGCAGCCTTCGAACTTCACGATCCGGCTGCGGCCCGTGAAACCGCGCGCGAGACGCAGCGCGCTCATCGTCGCTTCAGTGCCGCTCGACACCATGCGGACTTGCTCGATCGACGGCACGAGCTTGCAGATTTCCTCCGCGATCTCGATTTCCGATTCCGTCGGCGCGCCGAACGAAAAACCGTTCGCGAGCACGCGCTGCACGGCGTCGAGGACTTCGGGATGAACGTGACCGAGAATCATCGGACCCCAGGAGCCGATGTAGTCGATGAACTTTTGACCGTCGGCGTCCCAGAAATAGGGGCCTTGCGCCCGTTCGATGAAGCGCGGCGTGCCGCCGACCGAGCGGAATGCCCGCACGGGCGAATTCACACCGCCGGGGATGGTTTGCTGGGCGCGTTCGAAGAGGGCTTCGTTCTTAGACATGGGGTGGGGGCCTGCGTTTGCTCGGGGTTGGGGCGTGCAGCCGGGGGCGTTTGCCTGCGGCCGATTTCGTGTGAAATTGTACCGGAGAGGGGAGGGAGGCGTAGTTTTGGCGCTTGCTGGGCTCGCTGTGTTTGGACTGGTGTTTGGGCTGGTGTTTGGACCGGTGTTGCCGGTATCCGGCCGGTTTTGGGAGTTTGAATTTTCTCGGTTGGATGGCGTCGCTACTTGCTCAGACGTTGGTTTGCTGGCGCTTTTGCTTTTGTCTGCCTGTGCTTCTTGGGACCTTGCTTTCGTGTAGGTCTATTAGCACGCCGCTATGCGCGGCAGCAGTCACTTTCTTTGCTGCTGCAAAGAAAGTAACCAAAGAAAGCAGCGTGACCTACTAAGTGTCCATCACGAACCGTAACCGGGAGTGGCGCGCAAGCTGATTCGGCCATCGCACCACACTACAGAGTGGAGCCGCTCATCCATCCCCACAGGCACAAAGTGCCTGCCGGAACGGCATAACCGAAGAGACCAAACCGGCGGCCGGCGGCGGCCCGCCGGTCGTCGGCCGCTGGCCTCCGGTTTTTGATATGCCCGTCGTCCACGCGAAGCGAGGATGGAACTGACAGGTGCTGTGCCAATCCGAATGGCTGCGCGCTAACCGAGTCGGCCTGCGCGCCTATCCGGCTGGTTATTCGAGGTGGACACTTAGGCGGATAAGCTGCTTTCTTTGGTTACTTTCTTTGCAGCAGCAAAGAAAGTGACTGCTGCCGCGCATAGCGGCGTGCTAATAGACCTACGCGAAAGCAGGTTTCCAAGAAGCACAGGCAGACAAAAGCAAATGCGCCAGCAAACCAGACCGACGCAAGTTTTCAAGAAGCACAGGCAGACAAAGGCACCCGCACCCGCACCCGCACCCGCACCCGCGCAAGCGCCAGCGCGAGCACCAGCACCAGCACCAGCGCCAGCGCCAGCGCCAGCACCAGCACCCGTGCAAAAACCCCAAAAAAAGGTCGCGTACAATTGCAGGCTCCCCGCAAAACCCGCGCGCCCCAGCGCGGCCCCGCCCATGCCCCAGACATCTCCCCGCCGCCCCGACGCCCGGCTCATCCTGCTCCTCGGGGCGCTTGCCGCGTGCGGTCCGCTGTCGATCGACATGTATCTGCCGAGTCTGCCCGCGCTTGCCGCGGCTTTCGGCACGAGCGCCGCCGCCGCGCAGACGACGCTCACGAGCTTCATGTTCGGCTTCTCCTTCGGCATGCTGCTCTACGGCCCGCTCTCCGATGCCTACGGCCGCCGCCCCGTCCTCCTCGCCGGCATCGTGCTGTATGTCCTCGCCACAATCGGCTGCGCGCTGTCGTTCTCGATCGACTCGCTGATCGGCTTGCGTTTCCTCCAGGCGCTCGGCGCGGGATCGGCGTCCGTGCTCGCGCGCGCGATCGCCCGCGATGCCCACGCGCCAAGCGACGCGGCCCGCGTCCTCTCGATGCTCGCGATCGTCACCGCCATCGGCCCGCTGCTCGCGCCGCTGATCGGCGGGCAATTGCTGTTGCTCGGCGGCTGGCGCGCGGTCTTCGTCACGCTGACGCTGTTCGGCCTGGGCTGCGCGGTCACGACGTATCTGCGTGTGCCGGAAACGTGGCCGCGCGAAAAGCGCGCGAGTTCGGCGCTCGGCAAGTCGTTTGCGGCCTACGGGCGGCTACTCACCGATCCCGTCGCGTGGGGCCACATGCTCTGCGGCGGCATGGCGTTCGCGTCGATGTTCGCGTACATCACGGCGACGCCGTTCGTCTATATCGATTACTTCCACGTCCCGGCGCAGCACTACGGTTTTCTGTTCGGGCTGAACATTTTGGGGATCATCGGCGGCAACGTGCTGAACGCGAAACTCGTCGGGCGGCTTGGGTCGCTGCGCATGATTTCGGCCGCGTCGATCGTGAGCGTGGTGGCGGCGCTCGCCGTTTCGCTCGTGTGTCTCACGGGGTGGGGCGGGTTGTGGTCGATTGTCGTGTGCCTGTTTTTCGTGGTCGGCGTGGTCGGGGTGCTTTCGGCCAATTGCACGACCGATTTGATGCATCGGTATCCCCATAATGCTGGCGCGGCGGCGGCCGTGTTCGGCGCGGTGCAGTTGTCGCTCGGGGCGTTGTCGAGCCTTGCCGTGGGCTTGTTGCACGATGGCACACCCCATGGGATGGGGATCGTGATTGGCATCTGCGGGGTGCTTACCTTCGGCGGACGGGTGCTCGTTTTGCGGTGGCACGCGCATCCGGTGCGGGTTTGAAGGTTTGTGGTTTTTGCGCGGAGCGCACGGGCGTTGGTTTGCTGGCGCTTTTGCTTTTGTCTGCCTGTGCTTCTTGGGAACTTGCTTTCGTGTAGGTCTATTAGCACGCCGCTGTGCGCGGCAGCAGTCACTTTCTTTGCTGCTGCAAAGAAAGTAACCAAAGAAAGCAGCTTATCCGACTAAGTGTCCACCTCGAATAACCTCGCGGATAGGCGCGCAAGCTGACTATGGCAACTCGCATTCGTTTGTATTGGCACAGCGCCTGTCAGGTCCATCCTCGCTGCGCTCGGACGATGGGCATATCTGACAACAGTGGTCTGTTTGGTTTGGTTTGGTTTGGTTTGGTTTGGTTTGGTTTGGTTTGGTTTGGTTTGGTTTGGTTTGGTTTGGTTTGGTTTGGTTTGGTTTGGTTATGCCCTTCCGGCAGGCACTTTGTGCCTGCGGGGATGGATGAGCGGCTCCACTTTGTAGTGTGGTGCGATGGCCGAATCAGCTTGCGCACCACTCCGGGTTACGACCAGAGGTGGACACTTAGATGGTCACGCTGCTTTCTTTGGTTACTTTCTTTGCAGCAGCAAAGAAAGTGACTGCCGCCGCGCACAGCGGCGCGCTAATAGACCGACACGAAAGCAAGTTCGCAGAAAACGCGGTGCTGGGCCGGCTATGCCCATCGTCCGAGCGCAGCGAGGATGGAACTGACCGGCGCTGTGCCAATCCGAATAACTGCGTGGTGGCCGAGTCAGCTTGCGCGCCTATCCGCGTGGTTATGTGTGGTGGACCCTCCCTTAGGCGGACAAGCTGCTTTCTTTGGTTACTTTCTTTGCAGCAGCAAAGAAAGTGACTGCTGCCGCGAGGGTGTAATTAGTTTTGTGTAAACGGTCATTTGGCAGGAGACTGCCCGTAACAGGAGCGACGATGACCGTAGCCAAACGCAACAAACGTGCGAAACCCGATCCTGAACTCGTCAAGCTGGCGGACAGGTTGCTGGCGAATTACCAGAAACCCGAGGACCTGGTTGGCGAGAACGGCCTGCTCAAGCAGCTCACCAAGATGCTGGTTGAGCGGGCGCTGGAGACCGAGATGTCCGAGCATCTGGGGCACGGCAAGAGCGAGACCGTCACCAACGCCACGGGAAACACCCGTAACGGTCACAGCACCAAGACGTTGCAGGGTGAGTTCGGCGAACTACCGCTCGATATCCCGCGTGATCGTCAAGGCGCGTTCGAGCCGAAGCTGGTAGAACGCCATCAGACCCGCTGGTCGGGCTTCGACGACAAGATCATCTCCCTGTACGCACGGGGCCTGAGCGTGCGTGAGATTCAGGGGCATCTGGAAGAGATGTACGGCACCGAAGTGTCGCCCACGCTGATCTCCGCGGTGACCGACGCGGTCAGCGAGGAGGTGAAGCTCTGGCAAGCTCGCCCACTCGACGCGCTGTACCCCATCATTTATCTCGACTGCATCCACGTCAAGGTGCGCGACAGCGGTGCGGTGCGGACTAAGGCGGTCTATCTGGCCATTGGTGTGAACATGGACGGCCACAAGGAAGTGCTGGGACTGTGGATCGCCCAGACCGAGGGGGCGAAGTTCTGGCTGCAGGTGGTCACCGAGTTAAAAACACGCGGCGTGCAGGACATTTTTATCGCCTGCGTCGATGGGCTCAAAGGCTTTCCCGAAGCCATTGAAGCGGTCTATCCGAAAGCAGCCGTGCAGCTTTGCATCGTGCACATGGTGCGCAACTGCCTGAACTTCGTGTCGTGGAAAGTGCAGCGCGAAGTTGCCGCCGATCTGAAGATGATCTACACATCAACGACAGTCGAACTGGCCATGCAAATGCTCGAAGCGTTCGAGGCCAAGTGGGACAAGGACTATCCGTCAATCGGGCAGAGTTGGCGGCGCAACTGGGCACGCGTCGTTCCATTCTTCGACTATCCGCCGGAAATCCGCAAAGTGATCTATACGACCAACGCCATTGAATCGATCAACATGAGCCTGCGCAAGGTGATCAAGACCCGCAGCTCGTTTCCGACCGACGACGCCGTGACCAAGCTGTTTTACCTGGCGCTGAACAACATCAGCAAGAACTGGACGATGCCAATCCGCGATTGGAAGGCAGCTTTGAACCGCTTTACTATCCAGTTCGAGGACAGGCTGATGCCCCGTTAAACCACAACCTGTTTACACAAAATTCGGGACACCCCCGAAAGCGCAGGTAAACAAAAGCACAGGGCGCCAGCAAAACCAAACCGCGCTAGCAAAACCAAACCGCGCTAGCAAAACCAAACCGGACCCCGACGGCCGCAGCCAACCAAACCAACCCCAACCCCAACCCCAACCCCGGGCGCCAGCCCTCACCCCCGTCCTATTGCCCCAAGCAAAAACGCAAACGCGGTCGCCTGCACCCGCGCCGCGGCCTCGGGCTCAATCCCCGCACTGTGTCCTCCTTCGCGATTCTCCAGATACCAAACGCGCTCATGCCCCTGCGCGAGCATCCTCGCGGCCATCTTCCGCGCATGCCCCGGATGAACGCGATCATCGGCGGTGGAGGACGTGAACAACACCGGCGGATAAGCCGCATCGGCGCTCACGTTTTGATACGGTGAGTAACGCATCAGCACGCGAAGATCGTCAGCGTCGTCGGGGTCGCCGTACTCGTCGATCCACGACGCGCCCTGCAACAACAAATGAAACCGCGCCATATCGAGGAGCGGCACCTCCGAGAGCACGGCGCCGAACAACTCGGGCCGCTGGATCATCACCGCGCCGGTCAGGAGCCCGCCGTTGCTGCCGCCGCGAATCGCGAGCCGCTCGGGCGCGGTCACGCCCGAGGCGACGAGCGCTTCGGCCACGGCGATAAAGTCGTCGAACGCGACCTGGCGCTTTTGCCGCTGCGCCGCGCGATGCCAGTCCGGGCCGAATTCGCCGCCGCCCCGGATGTTGGCGATCGCGAGCAGCCCGCCCTGTTCGAACCACGCGATGCCGGTCGTGGCGTCGTAGTCGGGGTCGAGCGCGACTTCGAAGCCGCCGTAGCCGTAGAGCAGACACGGGGCCGCCGCGCCGTTCAGATTCGCCTCTCGGCCGATCAGCCAATACGGAATCTCGACGCCGTCGGGCGCGGTGGCGTGACGGCGCACCGCCGCGAGCCCGGTCGAATCGAATTGAGCGGGAAGCTGAGCGAGTTGGCGCCACGGGGCGTCGACGGCGAGATCGGCGAAATAAAGCGTCGGCGGCGTGAGGAAATGCTCGGTGTGGATGAGCACGGTGTCGTCGCGCTCGGAATCGATCGAATCGAGATACGCCTGACCGTCGGGCAACCGAAAATCCCGACGCGTCCAAACCGTGTCCGTGTCCGCGGGCGGTTTCCACAGGCTCACGCGCGGCACGCCGTCGTCCATCTCGCTTGCGATCAACCAGTGTTTCGTGAAGTCGATATCGGCGAGCACGCGCCGTCCCAGCGGCGCGAACAGCACGGTCATGTCACGCGACTCCGCCAAAAACGCGTCGCGCCGGATCACCAGCAGCGAACCGCTCGCGTGCGTCGTGCCGCCCACGTCCCAGGGCTCGCGCGGCGTGGCGAACAGCCAGCCGTTCCAGTGTTCCAGCTCGACGTGCAGCGGCACGTCGTACTGAATCCACTCGCCGGATGTTTCGTCGAGCCAGTATTGCAGCGTCTCGAAAAAGGTCACGGCGCGCGACGCGAGATGCAGCTTTTCCAGTGGATCGTAATCGGCGCCCGCCGACACGTCGCGCCGCTTGCCCTCGAACACCACGGGCGCTGTGGCGAGCGGCGTGCCGCGCGTCCATCGGCGAGCCTGGCGCGGAAAGCCGGACGTGGTGAGCGCGGGCTTCTTCGTGTGCGCGCTGTCGTCCCAGCCGACATACACGGTGTCGCGGTCGATCCACGAAATACCGTGCTTGCCGACGTCCGGCAAATTGAAGCCGTCGGTGACGAACGTGCGCGATTCGACGTCGAACTCGCGCACGAGGCACGCGTCCGAGCCGCCCGGCGACAGGCTCACGAGCGCACGGTCGTAGTCGGGATAGAGCATGTCGAAGTCGTGCAGTGCCCAGCGCGAATCCTCGGCGGCGTCGCGGTTCAGGTCGATTGCATCGACGTCGAGCACGATCTGCCACTCGGGCGTGCCGGCGAGCCATGCGCTCCACGGCGTGCGACGCACAATGCCAAGCGGATGATCCTCGTCCTGCCACGTGTTGTAGCCCCAGTCGTTATAGCGCGAGCACGCGACGATCCGGTCCTTCGACGTGTACGCCGCGGCGAGCCGCGCGGTCAGCGCATCGGCGAGGGGCGTCGTGCCGAACGCCGCCATCGTGCGGGCGTTCTGGGCGTCGATCCACGCGTCGACATGGGCGTCGTCGAGTGCTTCCAGCGCGAGGTACGGGTCGCCGTCCGGCGCGGGCGGCCAGAGGAGGGCGGGATCGTGGGGCAAGGGCAGGGTCATTGAGCGGGAGCGAAGGCAAAACGATGATTGTGCCTTGTCGGCGGGCCGGCCGCCTTTTCGCGCGCAACGCGGCTCGCGCGTGCCCATCAAGAACACATAAAAAAACCGCGCACATGGCGCGGTTTTTTCTCAAGCGGACAACGCCTGAAAACGCTCAGGCAAGCCGTTCCTCGGTCTTCGAATCGAACAGCACGGCCTTCGACACGTCGAACAACAGCGTCGTGTTCGTGAGCGGCTGCGGGTTCGATGCCGGGTGCACGCGGCTCACGATGCGCTTGCCGTTCACCTGCGCGAACACGAGCGTGTCCGGGCCGGTCGGCTCGATCACGTCCACTTTCACTTCGATCGGCTGCAGGCGCGCGTCTTCGACGTTGTGCGCGCTGCGAGCGTCGGTGATGCGTTCCGGACGCAGGCCCAGAATCACTTCCTGGCCGATCTTGCCGCGCACGGCGGCGGCGTCGAACGGCAGGTTCAGCACCGTGCGCGCCACGCCCGTGTCAAGTTCGATCCCGATGCCCGAGCCCGCCTGCACCAGATTGCCGCTGATGAAGTTCATCGGCGGCGCGCCGATAAAGCCCGCGACGAACAGGTTCGACGGCGAATCGTAGATGTCCTGCGGTGCGCCGAACTGCTGCACGACGCCGTCCTTCATCACGGCGATACGGTCGCCGAGCGTCATCGCTTCGATCTGATCGTGCGTCACGTAGACGATGGTCGTGCCGAGGCGCTGATGCAGCAGCTTGATTTCCGAACGCATTTCGATCCGCAGCTTCGCGTCGAGGTTCGAAAGCGGTTCGTCGAACAGGAACATGACCGGGTCGCGGGCGAGCGCGCGGCCCATCGCGACGCGCTGGCGCTGGCCGCCGGAAAGCTGGCCGGGCTTGCGGTCGAGCAGATGCTGAATTTGCAGCGTGTCCGACACGCGGTTCACGATGGTCTTCTGCTCGTCCTTCGGCACCTTGCGGATATTCAGGCCGAACGAAATGTTCTCGCGCACCGTCATGGAAGGGTAGAGCGCGTAGGACTGAAACACCATCGCGATGTCGCGGTCTTTCGGCGACAGGTTGTTCACCGTCTTGTTGTCGATCAGGATCTCGCCGCTCGTCACGGTTTCGAGACCCGCGATCATGTTGAGCAGCGTCGACTTACCGCAGCCCGAACCGCCGACGAGAATCAGGAACTGACCGTCTTCGATGTCGATATTGACGCCCTTCAGGACCGGAACCCCGTTCGGGTAGGTCTTGTACACGTCACGGATGGAAAGGCTTGCCATGCTGTGAATCCTCTTATGTCTCTTGCTGCGCGTTTGTTGTGTACCGTGACGCGGCGGCATCTCACGCCGCGCCAGGCCCCGACTGTCTTTAGCCCTTTACCGCGCCCGCCGTCAGGCCGCGCACGAAGAAGCGCCCGGCGACCATGTAGACCAGCAGCGTCGGCAATGCGGCGATGATCGCGCCGGCCATGTCGACGTTGTATTCCTTCACGCCGGTCGAGGTGTTGACCAGGTTGTTCAGCGCGACCGTGATCGGCATGGAATCGACGCCGGAGAACACGATCCCGAACAGGAAGTCGTTCCAGATTTGCGTGAATTGCCAGATCAGGCAGACCATGAAAATGGGCAGCGAAACAGGCAGCAGGATCTTAGTGAAGATCACGAAAAAACCCGCACCGTCGATCCGCGCCGCCTTCACGAGTTCAGCCGGAATGCTCACGTAGAAATTGCGGAAGAACATGGTCGTGAACGCAATACCGTAGACCACGTGAACCAGCACGAGGCCGGTCGTCGTGTTCGACAGCCCGAGCATGCCCTGCAGGCGCGCCATCGGCAGCAAGATGGCCTGGAAGGGGATGAAGCAGCCCACCAGGAGCATCGTGAAGAGCGCGTCCGCGCCGCGAAAACGCCAGTGCGTGAGCACGTAGCCGTTGAACGCGCCGATGATCGACGAGAGCAGCACGGCCGGAATCACCATCTTCACGGAGTTCATGAAGAACGGCTCCATGCCGTCGCAGCGCACGCCGGTACAGGCTTCCTGCCACGCCTTGACCCACGGCGCGAACGTGAAGTGGGTGGGCGGCGTCAGCAGGTTGCCGGTACGCAACTGGTCGAGGTCCTTGAAGGACGTCGAGAGCATCACGTAAATCGGAAACAGGAAGTAGAGGGCAAACAGGATCAGCGCCGCATAGATGACGGCGCGGCTGATCGTCATCTTAGGCTGCATTTCGGGTGCTCCTCGATTCCAGATACATCAGCGGCACGAGCACCGCGACGACGGTCGCCAGCATCATCATCGACGAAGCCGCGCCCACGCCCAGTTGCCCGCGATTGAACGAAAACGTGTACATGAACATGGCCGGCAGCGACGACGACGTGCCCGGGCCGCCCGCGGTCAAGGCCACGACGAGGTCGAAGGTCTTGATCGTGATGTGGCAGAGAATCAGCAGCACGGAGAAGAACACCGGGCGCATGCTCGGAATCACGATCTTGCGGTAGATGGTCGGCAATGCCGCGCCGTCCATTTGCGCCGCCTTGAAGATTTCCGCATCGACGCCGCGCAGACCCGCCAGGAACAGCGCCATCACGAAGCCGGTGGATTGCCACACGGCCGCGATCACGACGCAGAAAATGGCCTTGTCCGGATTGCCGAGCCAGTCGAACGAGAAACTCGTCCAGCCCCAGTCGTGGAACACCTTTTCGAGACCGAGGCCGGGATTCAGAATCCACTGCCAGGCGGTGCCCGTCACGATGAACGACAGCGCCATCGGATACAGAAAAATCGCGCGCAGCGCGCCTTCGTTGCGGATCTTCTGGTCGAGAAGGATGGCAAGGAAAAGGCCGAGACCCACGCAAATAGCGATAAACGGAATGCCGAACCAGCCGAGGTTCGCCGCCGACGTCCACCAGACGTCGTTGTCGAATAATTGCCGGTAGCGGTCGAATCCGGAGAATTCGTAGCGCGGCATGAGTCGCGAATTGGTCAGCGACAAATAGCCGGTGATGAGAATGAAGCCGTACACGAACACCAGCGCGATCAGCACGCTCGGCGCGAGGACGAGTTTCGGGATGTACCGGTCAGCCATTGCCGCCATCGGCGACGTGCGGCGCGGCGGGGTTTGCGGACGCTTTTCCGCGGTACCGCTAAGGGAGGCAGCCACTACTAGACTCCTGGAAATGTGCCGGCACGAATGTCCCGGCTGTTGCCCGGATATTCGGCCGGCACATGATGCGACGATTTATTTCGCTGCCACTGTCGATCCGGACGCCTCCGCTGGAAGGACGCCCGGTTCTGTTTGCTTATTGCTCTATTACTTCGTCTTCGCTGCGTTCGCGAGAGCGGCAACTGCGCTCTTCGAATCTTGCGTCGAGTTCATGAACTTCGTCACGACGTCCGTGATCGCGCCGGCGGTTGCATCGCCTTGCGCCATGCCGTGCGCGAGCGACGGAACATAGCCGCCCGACTTGATGGCGGTCTGTTCGTCGGCGTACGATTTCTTCGCGCAGTCGTCGAACTTAGCCATCGGCACGCCCAGACGAACCGGGATCGAACCCTTGTTCAGGCTGAACTGTTCCTGGAAGTCGGGCGTCATGATGGTCTTCGCGAGGGCGAGCTGGCCCGGCGTTGCTTCCTTCGACCCCTTCTGCTGGAAGAACACGAACGAATCGACGTTGAACGTGTAGGCCTTTTCCGTACCCGGAACAGCGGCGCAGACGTAGTCGCTGCCGGCCTTCTTGTTCGCGCCGGCGAATTCGCCCTTCGCCCAGTCGCCCATGAACTGCATGCCGGCCTTGCCGTTGATGACCATGGCGGTGGCCAGGTTCCAGTCACGTCCCGTGCGGCCGTTGTCGAAGTACGACTGGACCTTGCGGACCGTGTCGAACACCTTGACCATCTGGTCCGACGTCAGCGTCTTCTGGTCCAGATCGACGATCGCCTTCTTGTAGAAAGCCGAGCCTTGCGACAGCACGACGTCTTCCCACAGCGTCAGGTCTTGCCACGGCTGGCCGCCTGCTGCGACCGGTACGATGCCGTTCGCCTTCATCTTGTCGGCGACCGCGAAGAACTCGTCCCACGTCGTCGGAACCTTGCCGCCTGCCTTGTCGAGCGCGGCCTTGTTGATGTACAGCCAGTTCACGCGGTGCACGGCGAACGGCACGGCTTCATAGTGGCCGTCGGCGTGGATGATCTTGTCGATTTCGGGCGGCAGGTTCTTCTTCCAGTCGCCGGCGACCGAGTCGATCGGCACCAGGACGCCTTGCTCGGCCCATTCCTGAATCAGCGGACCCTTGATCTGGGCGGCCGACGGTGCGTTGCCCGAGATCACCTGGGTCTTCAGCGCGGTCATTGCAGCGGCGCCTGCGCCACCTGCGACGGCGAAGTCCTTCCAGGTGTAACCCTGCTTCGTCATGTCGTCCTTGAGCACGCCAATCGCCTTCGATTCGCCGCCCGAGGTCCACCAGTGCAGCACCGAGACGGCTTCGGCAGCGTGAACCGCCTGCGCCGACATGCCACACAACAGACCAGCGGCGCCAAGCGCGCCCATGAGCTTACGGACTTTCATTGTTTATCTCCTCCGAACACCTGAACAAAAAACGGTTGGCCCCTGACATGCCAGGAAGCGTTGGTTAGCAAAACAGGCAAAACTTGTGTGGCCGGATGTCGGCGGTGTCGGCTGGGAGAACTGCAGCGTGCGGCGCGTGAATTTTCACGTGGCGCGCGCGTGCGTAGCCGGCTAACCGATATCCGGTCGCACGGCTCTCAAGAGATGAGTGGGTTGAATCGCAACGGCTGTCTCCTCTTTTGATTTTTGCCCGCCCCGGCCAGCGGCTGGCGCGAAACGAGCCCGAGGCGCATGCCAACCGACTCTGGCTGCTCCCAAGAGCGCCGATGCTTTATGTCCGTTAACATGCAAATTCCACGTGTATCTCCGGGAAAACGCTAATCTTCTGATTGACTTAAGCTTTTTTTTCCGGGATGACGTTACCTCTTGATTTGGATTGTAGTTAAACTACAATTCAGTGTCAAAAAAAATTTTATCGGACTACGGTCCCTCTGAACACGACGGAGACACATGCAACTCGACTCGAATTTCACGTTCGTTCTTTTCGGCGGAACCGGCGACCTGTCGATGCGAAAAATCCTTCCGGCGCTCTATGAAGCGCACCGGGCGGGCATGCTCGCGCCGGCCGGGCGGATCGTGGCCGTGGCCCGCGCGGCCGAGGATCGCGAAGCCTATCTCGCATGGGTCGAAGAACACGTGAAGCCGCACGTCTCGAAGAAGGGTGTCGATACGGAGGCATGGAAGGGCTTTTTAGAGCGGATCGTCTATGTGCGGCTCGATCTCGGCAAGCCGGAAGACTTCCGCCTGCTGCGCGACGCGGTCGCGAAGCAGGGCGGCACGCGGGTGTTTTACCTCGCGACCGGCCCGTCTCTCTTCGTGCCGATCTGCCGCGCGCTCGCCGAAGTCGGCCTGAGCGAAAACGCGCGCATCGTGCTGGAAAAGCCGCTCGGCTACGATCTGAAGTCGTCGAAGGCGATCAACGACGCCGTCGGCGAAATCTTCCGCGAAGAGCAGATCTACCGGATCGACCATTATCTCGGCAAGGAGCCGGTGCAGAACCTGCTCGCGCTGCGCTTCGGCAATGCGCTGTTCGAGCCGCTGTGGCGCCGCGAATGGGTGGAAAGCATTCAGATCACGATTGCCGAGGAACTGGGCGTGGAAGCGCGCGGCGACTTCTACGACAACACCGGCGCGCTGCGCGACATGGTGCAGAACCACTTGCTGCAACTGCTTTCCATCGTGACGATGGAGCCGCCGCATTCGATGGATTCCGACTCGGTCCGCGACGAAAAACTGCGCGTGCTGCGCGCGCTCAAGCCCATCGATCCGCGCGACATCAGCAAGGTCGCGGTGCGCGGCCAGTATCACGGCGGCGTCATCAAGGGCACGTCGGTGCCGGCGTATGCCACCGAAAAAGGCGTGCGCGAAGACAGCCACACGGAAACTTTCGTCGCGCTGAAGGTGGAAATCGAGAACTGGCGCTGGGCGGGCGTGCCGTTCTTCCTGCGAACCGGCAAGCGGCTCGCCGATCGCGTCGCGGAGATCGTCGTGAATTTCCGGCCCGTGCCGCACTCGGCGCTCGGCGCCAACGCGTTGCGCGCGGGCATGAACCGTCTCGTGATCCGCCTGCAGCCGAACGAAACAATCCGCCTCTACTGCCTCGCGAAGCAGCCGGGCGAAGGCATGAATCTCGCGAGCGTCCATCTGGACCTTGCGTTTGATCAGTTCTTCAAGGAAGGCCAGATGGAGGCGTACCAGCGCCTTCTGCTCGACGTGATCAACGGGCGGCTCGCGCTGTTCGTGCGCCGCGACGAGCAGGAGGCGGCGTGGCGCTGGGTCGAGCCGATCCTGAACGAGTGGGCCAGTTCGCCGAAGCCGCCGAAGCCTTACGCATCGGGCACGTGGGGACCGGCGGCATCGAGTGCGATGCTCGCGCAGCACGGCACCTGCTGGCTCGAAGAAGAGAACTGAAGTTGGCGGCCGCGCGATCCGGCATCCGGGTTGCGCACAGATTCTGGACACTGACGGACCCGGCGTCGCGGCGGACACAAGCCGCGATGAAAACCAAAGAAGAAAGAAAACTGAGACAACGCCGCCGCGCGTGCGGTCTACGCAAGATGTTCGCGATGCGTGGCGGAGCGATGAAACCAAAACAAAGCAGGATGGAGGAGCAGTGATCGAGCTTCACACTTTCGACGACCCGCGCGCGCAATCCGACGCGCTGGCGAAGGCCGTGGGCGACGCGCTACAAGCGTCGCTGGCGGCCCGTGGCGCTGCGTCTGCCGACGCCGCGCACCATGCAACGCTCGCCGTATCCGGCGGCACCAGTCCACGCCCGTTCCTGCAGGCGCTGTCCACGCAGGCGCTCGACTGGGCGCATATCGACGTCACGCTCGTCGACGACCGCTGGGTTCCGGAAACGGACCCGGCGAGCAACGCCACGCTGGTGCGCACGACGCTCTTGCAGAACGCAGCGTCGAACGCGTATTTCTGGCCGCTCGTCGACACCTCGCGTCCGCTCGACGCGCATATCGCCGATTTGAACGGCGACCCGCAGCGCCGCGTCCCCGACGTGGCGGTGCTCGGCATGGGCGAGGACGGCCACACGGCGTCCATTTTCGCGGATGCCCCCGAGTGGAATCTCGCCGTCACCACGCCTGAGCGTTTCGTCGCGGTGAATCCGGTGGCCGCGCCGCACGCGCGCGTGAGCCTCTCGATGTCCGCGCTCCGCGAAGTCGGGCAGCTCTATCTGTTCATTTCTGGCCAAAAGAAACTCGACGTGCTGAACGCCGCGCTCGCCGCGCCGCAAAAGAACGCCATGTCGACGCTTATCAATACACAGGGAGTAAAGGTCGATGTCTACTGGTGTGCATAAGGCCGTACCGGCCGGAAGCCAGCACGCCGACGGACCGAGGCTTTTGGCCGACGTCGGCGGGACCAACGCGCGTTTCGCGCTGGAAACCGCGCCCGGCGAGATCGGGCAGATTCGCGTGTATCCCGGCGCCGATTACCCCGGCATCGCCGAGGTGATGCAGCAGTATTTGAAGGACACCAAGGTCGGCCGCGTGAACCACGCGGCGGTCGCGATCGCGAATCCGGTCGACGGCGACCACGTCGCGATGACCAATCACGACTGGAGCTTTTCGATCGAAGCGACGCGCCGCGCGCTCGGCTTCGACACGCTTCTGGTGGTCAACGACTTCACCGCGCTCGCGATGGCGCTGCCCGGTTTGACCGATGCGCAACGCGTGCAGGTCGGCGGCGGCGCGCGTCGTCAGAGCAGCGTGATCGGCCTGCTCGGGCCGGGCACGGGTCTCGGCGTATCCGGCCTGATTCCGGCCGACGACCGCTGGATCGCCCTCGGCAGCGAAGGCGGCCACGCGAGCTTCGCGCCGTCGGACGAGCGCGAGGACATCGTGCTGCGCTATGCCCGCAAGAAATGGCCGCATGTGTCGTTCGAACGCGTGGCGGCAGGGCCCGGCCTCGAATTGATCTACCGCGCGTTCGCCGAACGCGACGGCACGAACGTGGCCGAAGCCGTCAATTCCGCCGACGTCACGCAACGCGCGCAGGCGGGCGAGCCGCTCGCGCTCGAAGCGGTCGATTGCTTCTGCGGCATTCTCGGCACGTTTGCCGGGAATATCGCGGTAACGCTCGGCGCGCTGGGCGGGATTTTCATCGGCGGCGGCGTGGTGCTGAAGCTCGGCGAACTGTTCAACAAGTCGCCGTTTCGCGAGCGTTTCGAGGCGAAAGGCCGCTTTCAGCAGTATCTGTCGACCATTCCGACCTTCGTCATCACGGCGGAATATCCGGCGTTCCTCGGCGTCTCGGCCATTCTGTCCGAACAGTTGTCGAACCGCGCGAACGGCGGGTCGTCGGCGGTGTTCGAGCGGATTCGCCAGATGCGCGACGCGCTCACGCCCGCCGAGCGCCGGGTGGCCGATCTCGCGCTGAATCATCCGCGCTCGATCATCAACGACCCGATCATCGACATCGCGCGCAAGGCCGACGTGAGCCAGCCGACCGTGATCCGCTTCTGCCGCTCGCTCGGCTGCACGGGCTTGTCCGACTTCAAGCTGAAGCTCGCGACGGGCCTGACCGGCACGATTCCCGTGAGCCACAGCCAGGTGCATCTCGGCGACACCGCCACCGATTTCGGCGCGAAAGTGCTCGACAACACCGTCTCCGCAATCTTGCAACTGCGCGAGCACCTGAATTTCGAGCACGTCGAACGGGCGATCGACATCCTGAACGGCGCGCGGCGTATCGAGTTCTACGGACTCGGGAATTCGAACATCGTGGCGCAGGACGCGCACTACAAGTTCTTCCGCTTCGGCATTCCGACCATCGCTTACGGCGACCTGTACATGCAGGCGGCGTCGGCCGCGTTGCTGGGCAAGGGCGACGTGATCGTGGCGGTGTCGAAATCGGGCCGCGCGCCGGAATTGCTGCGCGTGCTCGAAATAGCGATGCAGCAGGGCGCGACCGTGATCGCCATCACCTCCAGCAACACGCCGCTCGCCAAGCGCGCGACGGTCGCGCTGGAAACGGATCACATCGAAATCCGCGAATCGCAGTTGTCGATGATCTCGCGCATCCTGCACCTCGTGATGATCGACATTCTCGCGGTGGGTGTCGCGATCCGTCGCGCGCTGCCCGCGCCGAACGCCGACATCGACGATGCCGTGGCGAAGGTCCGCGATGCGGGCGACGAGGACACGGGCGCCGTGCTCGACTGGCTCAGTCACGGAGCGGCGGGCGTCGCACGCGACTGATCCACGCGGGCGCTCTGTCTTGCGCTGAAAAAACGAAGGCCGCCGATGCGAATCGGCGGCCTTTGTCATTGCGAAAACGCTATTACGCGACGACAGCCTGCGCCAGTTCGTCGGCGAGCGCCACGTAGCGGCGGCGGGCGTCGTCCCGTCCGACACCGCCGAGCCGCGTCCACGCCGCATGCTTCGCGCGGCCGGCGGGATCGAGTGCGGAAGGCTGCTGCGCGGGCGCGTCGCCTTCCACGGCCTGCTTGTAGCAGGCATACAGGCGCAGCAGCACGTCGTTCGGCGGACGCCGCGCGAGCGACTTGACCTCGGCTTGCGATTGCGCGAAGCGGCGTTCCAGCGCGTCGCCGTCGAGCGCGGCAAGCGCCGCGGACACGGGCGGTGACTGATGTGATGCACCGGACGCACCGGCCGCGCGCACGAGCGCCTCGCCCGATTGCCAGAATGCGCCTTCGGCCTCGGCGTCGCGTGGATCGTAGACCACGCGCACGATCCGCTTGTTGCGGAACGTGAAAGTTTGCCGCGCCGCGCCGTGGAAGGGTTTGCCGCCGCGCGTCGCGACGAACAGCACGTCGGCTGAAGCGGTTTGTCCTTCGAACGCGGGTTCGCCGTAGGACTGCACGGCAAACGTGCCGTCCGAGCGGTCGAGCAGGGCGGAAAACAGGTCGATCAGCGCGCTGCGTCCGGCGTATTCGCCCGCCAGCGGGCCAGTGCCGTGCTGCTCCCACACGACGTCGGACGCGAACAGCGGCAACGCCGCCTCGAATTGCTGCGCGGTCATCGCCGCCATGTAGCGCCCGGCGACGTCGCGAACTTCCGCATCGCTCATCGGTACGTCGACTTCGACTTCAGCCGGGCTGTCGGCGGCGGCCGGATCGAGACCGAGAAAGCGCAGGACGTTCGTCGTGACGGTCTGGCGGTCGTTATCGACGCAAATCAGGTGGTAGCTGTTTTCCAGCACGACCACTTCCGAGCGCGCCACCGCGCCGCGCAGGAAATCGGCCGATTTCAGGCTCGTGAGTTCGTCTTCGCGCGCATGCATGACGAGCGTTTCGCAGCGCAGCGCGGTGGCGGCGCGCTTGGCGAGCCGCCGCAAGCGATCCACCTCGCGGATACACGCGAGCGGCACCCATCGGTAATGGAAATTCTCGCCGCGATCGAATTTCGCTTTCACGATCGAGCGCACGAGCGCGTTCTTGATGCCGTAAGGCTCGTCTTCGTCCACCCGCATCCGGCTCGGCACGAACGGCAATAGATACATCAGATGCCGCAGCCCGCGATACCAGGGCGTCGCCCAGCCGTCGATGAAGATCGGCGGCGCGAGCGTGACGAGCCGTCCGCGCGAGTGGCCTTCGCGCGCGCAAAGGGCGATGGCGAGCAGCGACCCCATGCACATGCCGACCACATGCACGGTGTCGTAGGCGAGCGCGACTTCGCGATATTTCTTCGTGACCGCGTCGAGCCAGGCCTCGGCCCGCACGCCGGAGAGATCTTCCGGCGTCGTGCCGTGGCCCGGCAAGGTCAGCGAATGCGTATCGATACCCGCGCGCTTTAACGCCTTGTGCATTGAACCGAGGTCGAACTGTGTGCCGCCGAGCCCGTGAATCAACAGCGCGGCCGTGCTTCCGGGCTGCACCGTTGGCTTGTCTGCCTCGGCCGTGTTCATGCGGCCTCCGTTTCGCGAACGACCGCCGTCGGGTCGCGGGCGTCCGTTGCGAGCGGCACGCGCCAGGTGCCCGCGATGAACGCGGTGTTGTCGTCGAGATCGCTGATCGCCCGGCTGCTATCCGTGACGAACACGCGCTTGCCCGACGCCATCGGAAGGGCGAACGTAATCTCGCCGGTCGAGTTGCCGTCCGTTGCGCGCAGCCAGCGGTTGCGGGCGCGCGCGCGGTCGTCGCGATCGATCGCGGCAATGACCTGATCGAGCGTGCCGAGCGTGTCGGCGCTGCGGCCGAGCAGATTTTCCACGTCGCCGCCCCATTCGATCCGGCCGCTTCTCGGATCGAGGCAATAGACCAGCTGGCCGCTGCCCGCGAGCGCCAGTTCCATATTCGAGCGCCACTGCGTCGCGCTGTCGCGCAGGCGCTCGCGATGGCCGCGCAAGGTCGTGGTGAGCAGGACCAGCACCGAAGCGACCCCGAGATACAACTGCACGCCGAGAAGCGAATCCGCGTCGGGTGTCCACGTGAATGGCCCGTTGCCCGAGGCGGTCGCCGCGAGCGCGATCAACGCGAGCACGAGGACCGAGACGACGCCGCCCCGCGCGCCCCACAACAGCGCGATCAGCGCGCAGAACAAGAGCGGCACGTAGCTCAGCCCGATCGTGAGGTTCGCGCCCGCGTGTTCGGCCGCGCTCGCGCCGAAAACCAGAAGCGCGGTCGGTACGAGCGCGGCGAACGCAAGACCGCCGATCACCAGTTCCGCCCGCCCGCCCGACGCCTGCCGGCTCGGCCGGAAGCGCGCCCAGGTCGTGAAGACCGGCGTGATCACGAAGATTCCGACGAAGTGCGCGATCGCCCGCATCTGGAGGCTCGACGCGAAATCCGCACCGTCGGCCATGAGCACGGCGGCGTTTGCGCAGGCGGCGAGCAGGCATTCGATCAGCGCGGCGAGAAAGAGTGCGCGGAGGAAATAGAGCCCGTGGAGCGGCACTTGCGCCAGGCGGACCACGAGGGCGAGCGCGATGCCCGGCGCGCCGATGGCAACGATCGCCAGGAGGATCGAGAGCAGAAGGTTCGCGCCGTGGATCACGCCGAAGAGCGTCTGCGCGCAGCCGATGCCGATCATCACCGCGGGCCATGCCCCGGGGCGCGTGAGCATCAGCGCGGCCATCGCGACGCCGGCAGGCAGCCAGATCGACGACGCAGGACCGGCGCCAGTCGAAAGAACGGCCGATGCGTAAGCAGCGAGGAAATAGGGAAGTGACCAGAGCAGGCCACCGAGTTGATGACGCTGACGCGAACGCGGACGCATAACAATTCTCGGCAATGAAGAGGACAGATGGAAGCGCCGAGCGTAATTTTTCTACCAGTAAATTCATATCAGATTCATCTGATATGAATGTAAAAAATCTACAAAAATCCGTTAAAAAATAAAATTAATCCGATATATATTGATTTGAGGGATAGACATACTTTTAGCGTGTCTCTAGAATTTCTCGCCGGATTGCGTCCGACTCGACGCACTCGATTCCCCGAATCCGGGAGCCGCCACTTTTCTAGCTGCGTAATTCCGTTGCGCACCCCGCCCCATGCGTAACGCGTTGCTTTGCCTGCTTGCCCTTTGCGTGCTGTCCGCGAGTCCGCTCACCCGCGCCGATTCCGGCACGTTGCCGGAAACCGCTGCGCCGGGTGTCGTGGCGCCTCGTCCGAAAATAGCGCTCGTCCTTTCGGGCGGCGGCGCGCGCGGCTACGCGCATATCGGCGTGCTGAAGACGCTCGAAGCGCTGCGGATTCCTATCGATATGGTCGTCGGCACGAGCATGGGCGCGGTGGTCGGCGGGCTTTACGCGTCGGGTCTGCCGGCGGAGGAACTGGAGCGGCGGGTGGCGGAGGTGAATCTGGGCGAGATCGCGTTCGACCGCACGTCACGCACGACGCTGCCGCAGTCGTTGCGCGAGGACGAGGCGGAATATCCGATCGCGCTGTCGGCCGGAATCGACGACAGCGGCAAGCTGAAGCTCCCCAAAGGCTTCGTGCGCGCCAATTCGTTTCTCGCGCTGATGCAGGAATGGACGGCCGACGTACCCGCCGACGGACCGTTCGACCGCTTCCCGTTGCCGTTCCGCGCGGTCGCGACGGATCTCGAAAGCGGCGATCGCGTCGTCTTCGACCACGGCTCGCTGCCTGTCGCGATCCGCGCGAGCATGGCCGCGCCCGGCCTCTTTTCGCCGATCGAAGTGAATGGCCGCACGTTGGTGGACGGCGGGCTGACCGATAACCTGCCGGTCGACGTCGCGCGCGACCTCGGCGCGGACATCGTGATCGCGGTGAATATCGGCACGCCGCTCAGGACGCGCGCGGCCATCAATTCGCCCGCCGATGTCGCGCAGCAGATGGTCGGCATTTTGATCGGCCAGAACGTGAAGGCGCAGATCGCGTCGCTGCGCGCAACCGATATCTTGGTCAGCCCGGACCTCGGCGACATCACGTTCACCGACTTCACGCGGGCGGCGGAGGCGATCGAGCGCGGCAGCGAAGCCGCCGAGGCGCTGCACACGCAGCTCGACGCGCTGTCGCTGTCGGAAAGCGACTACGCCGCTTACCGCGCCGCGCACGTCGTGAACGCGAAGCCGCGAAACGGCATCCAGATCGGCGCGGTCGATATCGACAGCCACGGCCGCGTGCCGCACGACTACATCGCGCAATACGTCACCGTCGCGCCGGGAGACCACTACGACGCCGCCGCGATCAACCGCCAGTTGGCGACGCTCGAATCGACCGGCTACTTCGAGAGCGTGACGCACGAACTCGTGGAGAAGGACGGCGTGGAGCGGCTGCGCGTCGACGCCCGGGAAAAGCAGTGGGGCCCGAACTTCCTTCTGTTCGGACTCGGCGTATCGACGGATTTCGCCGGCACGGGCGGCTTCGTGCTGAATGTCGGCCACCGGCGGCCGTGGATCACCGCGTCGGGCCTCGAATGGCGCAACGACCTGAAACTCGGCACCGAGGACCTCGCGTTCCACACCGAATTACGCCAGCCCGTGTTCCAGCGCTTCGGCTACTACATCGCGCCGTATGCCGAGGCGTCGCAACGTTTCGCGAACTACTACGATGCGTTCGACGACGCCTCCGGCAAGCGGCCGCAGCTTCGCCTGCGCATCATCGAGGCGAAGACGGGCGTCGACTTCGCCGCGCCGATCGGGCGGCTCGGGGAGTTGCGAGTCGGTGTGGGCGCCACGGTGATCAACCGGCAGGCTACCGAAGATATTCTCATCGGCGATGAACAGAACGACGTGCCTGCCAGCCAGCTCAGCATTCCCGCGGATAAACAGACGTTCGCGCGCGCGCAGATCGTGATCGATCAACTCGATAACGCGCTGTTTCCGCGCGCCGGCTATTACCTCAAGGCGGACGTCGCGAAATCGTTCGATTCAGAGGGCAGCTACGAGGTCGCGCATGTCTTCGCGACGGGCGCGACGCGGTTCGGGCGACACAGCTTCAACGCATCGGTGGAGGGCGGCATGGCGCAGCATGCGGGTGCGCCATTCTCGCTCGGCGGGTTCCGCCATCTCGCCGCGTACGGCGTGAACCAGTTCACGGGCAACTATCTCGCTTACGGCCAGTTGACCTACCAGTATCAGATCGCGACGCCCAACGGGCAGATCGTGCGGGATATCTATCTGGGCACGACGGGTGAGGTCGGCAACGTGACGCAGCGCGGCGCGGCATTGCGCGACGATCCGCTCAAGAAAAGCCTGAGCGTGTTCATCGGCACGGTGACGGCGTTCGGGCCGGCCTATGTGGGCTTTGCCGCTGCGCCGCACGGGCAGAACAGCGTCTACTTCCAGTTCGGCGCGAGATTCTGACGCCCAATAAAAAACGGTGCGATACCCTTTCGGATACCGCACCGATACGCGCCTCTCGCAGCAGCGTGAAAACTTGAAACTAGACTCTTTTCTGTTCAGACCCGTCGATTAGAACGAGTGCTGGATACCTGCGTACACGCCCGATTGCTGGTGACCGAGCAGCGGGTTGTCCGATGCCGTGGTCGTGCCAGCCGCATTGGCGTTCAGGCCGTAGTTGGCGGAGCTGCTGTTACGCACCGTTGCCAACTGGATGTCGAGCAGCGTGCGCTTCGACAGGTTGTACGAACCGCCGAACGTGTAGATCGTCGCATTGCCCGCGCCATTGTTGCCGTTGACGTGGTAGACCGCTGCGATCAGGGCTGCTGCCGGCGTGGCTTGCCACGTCACACCGCCCCATTCGTGGTCGAGCGTGGTCGGCTGGCCGGGCAACTGACCCGTCTGGCCTGCCGTGCGGATAGCCTGGTAAGCGGCCTGGATCTTGAACTGGCCCAGGAACACGTTAAGGGCTGCCGTGTATTCACGCGAGAACCCGTAGACACCGCCGCCGTTCGACTGCGCCGCACCGTACGGGCCGCTGAGCGTACCGTTTGCCGGGTTGCGGATTTCGTCGTAGATACCGCGAACCTGGAAGAGCGCGTTCGTGTAGGTGATCTGCGCGCCGCCTTCACGGCCTTGCGGCGTCGTGCCGTTACCGTTCCAGTTCGTTGCATTCGACAGCGCGTACTGGCCGTAGAAGTCAAAGCCTGCAACCTTCGGCGACTGGTACGACAGGTTGTTGCTCGATTGCGGCCAGTTACGACCACGCACCAGCGACGCCGACGACCAGTTCGACTGACCGAACGGGTCGAAGTCCCACACGCCGTTCGAGATGAACAGTTCGCGACCCAGCAAGAAGGTACCGAACTGGTCGTTGGCGACACCCACCGTCGCCCAGCGATTGAAGAGACCGCCGCCGCCCGGGCCTGTGCCCGTCATCGTGTTGAAGCTGCCTTCCAACTGGAACACGGCCTTGTTGCCGCCGCCCAGATCTTCAACGCCCTTCATCCCCCAGAGGCTCGTGCCCCAGTCGCCGCTTTCTGCGCGGAAACGGTTGGTGCTGCCGGTGGCCTGGCCGTTTGCGCCAACGCCCTGAGGCACGCCCGACATGTATTCCAGGCCGGCGTCCAAACGGCCATACAGCGTCACGCTGCTTTGGGCGTGAGCTGCAACGCCGAACGTCAGCAGCGATGCCGCGAGCAAAGCTTTCTTCATCATCTCCTCCAACCCTGTCGAAAAAATAGAACCCAAGTGCTGCCGTATGATCCGGCGCCAGCGCACCGAACCGGAAAGCTTTTATTGAGGAATGACACGCTAGGGCGGCTGTGCCCGATGTGGTTCGCATGAGGGCCGTGCCCTCCGGACGAACTCCACGGCCGACCTTGGGATCGGTGTCTCCTCAGTTCTTTTTGAAGTAAAACTACTTTTAATGAACTTCGTTTGCGTACTTTGGTTACTAATTTAGCAAAAACCGTTTACCACGCCAAGAAAATTGTTATTTCCCAATGATGTGTCTCGAAAATGCAATTCCGCCGCCGTTGCGTGGTCTGGATAACCCTGCCTGAAATACGCGATCGCCTTACTGGGTAAGGGTTTGTGGGATTCGCGAGCTAACACTTAAGGATATTTTCTATTGACGTCGCCGGCGTAGAGGATTAGGCAAAAAAAGCGAGAAACTTCTCCGTTTGTGGGATGCAAATGCAAAAAGCGCCTTTCGGCGCTTTTTAGTAGTTACTGAGAAACAGGCAAAAGTTACTTGAGACTGCCCGATAAAAACTGCCGCAGACGGTCGCTCTTCGTGTTGCCGAAGACTTCATCGGGATGACCTTCTTCCTCGATCCGTCCCTGATGCAGGAACACGACGTGATTCGAGACATTGCGTGCGAACGCCATTTCGTGCGTCACGACGATCATCGTGCGGCCTTCCTCGGCGAGCGTCTGCATGACCTTCAGCACTTCGCCGACAAGTTCGGGATCGAGTGCGGAGGTGGGTTCGTCGAAGAGCATGACGTCGGGATGCATGGCGAGCGCGCGCGCAATCGCCACGCGCTGCTGCTGGCCGCCCGACAAATGCGACGGATACTGCTTCTCGACACGCGGCGCGAGGCCGACTTTTTCGAGATACGTCCGCGCGCGATCTTCGGCTTCTTTCTTCGACAGCCCGAGCACGTTGACGGGCGCTTCCATCACGTTTTCCAGCACGTTCATGTGCGACCACAAATTGAAGTGCTGGAACACCATCGAAAGTTTCGAGCGCACTTCGCGCAACTGCTTCTGATCGGCCACTTTCAGCGCGCCGTGCTTGTCCTTCAGCGTGCGCACTTCTTCGCCGTCGACAAAAATGCGTCCCTGATTCGGCTGCTCCAGAAAGTTGATACAGCGCAGCATCGTGCTCTTGCCGGAACCCGACGAGCCGATGATGCTGATTACGTCGCCCGCATTCGCCTTCAGCGAAACGCCTTTGAGCACTTCGTTGCTGCCGTATTGCTTGTGGAGGTCGTCGACGAAAAGTTTGTGCATCGGTGATTTCATTTGGCGGTTCATGGTCACTTGCCCTGCGGCCGCAGATACGCGAGCCAGCGGTGCTCGGCGCGGCGGAACAGCCACACGAGCGCGAACGAGATGAAGAGATACAGCAGGGCGGCGATCCCGAACGCCTGGAACGACTGATACGTGGCCGAGTTCACGTCGCGCGCGATCTTGAGAATGTCCGGCACGGTCGCGGTGAAGGCGACGGTCGTGGCGTGCAGCATCAGGATCACTTCGTTGCTGTAGTACGGCAGCGCGCGGCGCAGCGCGGAAGGCAGAATCACCCGCCGATACAGCGTGAACGACGACATCCCGTACGCGCGCGCGGCTTCGATTTCACCGTAAGGCGTCGCCTTGATCGCGCCGGCGAAAATTTCCGTCGTGTAGGCGCAGGTATTGAGCGTGAACGCCAGCAGCGTGCAGCGCATACCGTCGCGGAAAAACGCGTCGAGCACGACGTGATCGCGCACGACCTGCAGACTGTAAAGACCCGTGTAGCAGAGCAGCAACTGCACGTAGAGCGGCGTGCCGCGGAACACGTAGGTGTAGAGCCACACCGCGCTCGACAGCACCTTGTTCTTCGAGACGCGCGCGACCGCGAGCGGAATGGAGAGACAGAAGCCGAGGCCGATCGACACGACCAGCAGCCACATCGTGATGGCGAGGCCGGTCACGCGGTAGCCGTCGGTGAACAGATAATTGCGCCAGTATTCCTGGATGATTTCGATCATGGTGTCCGCCGCGTTGAGCGTTTTGAGCGATGGGGAGCGTTCGGTAGCGCTTAAAGGTCGGCTCGGCGCACGCCGATCGAATAGCGGCGTTCCAGCCAGATCAGCACGAGATTCGAGACGGTCGTGATGACGAGATAGATCGCGCCCGCGAGCAGCGTGAAAAAGAAGAAGCGCAGCGTGCCCTTGCCCGCGTCCTGCGACGCCTTGACGACATCCGCGAGGCCGATGATCGACACGAGCGCCGTCGCCTTCACCATCACCTGCCAGTTGTTGCCGAGGCCGGGCAGGGCGAAGCGCATCATCTGCGGAAACATGATGCGCGAGAACGTCTGCCACGGCGTCATGCCGTAGGCCGCGCCCGCTTCGAGCTGGCCGCGCGGCACGGAAAGAAACGCGCCGCGGAACGTTTCGGTGAAATACGCGCCGTAAATGAAGCCGAGCACGATGATGCCGGCGAGAAACGGATCGATATCGATCTGGTCCCAGCCGATGAGATCGGTGAGCTGGTTCAGCCAGATCTGCAGGCTGTAGAACAGCAGCAGCATCAGCACGAGATCGGGCACGCCGCGGATCAGCGTCGTATACAGCGTGCCGACGCCGGAGGCGATCCGGTTGCGCGAGAGCTTCGCCGCCGCGCCGACCAGCCCGATCGCGAAAGCGAAGATGAGCGACAGCACCGCCAGCTTGACGGTCTGCCAGGTGCCCGCGAGGATCAGTGGCCCATAGCCTTGCAGAAACATGGTGATTCCTTGGTGACGTGCGCGTGGCCGCCGGAAACCGCAAAAAACGGCGGGTAGTTAATAGCGAATGACTCAGCGAATGACTCAGCGAATGACTTAGCGAATGACTCAGGGTTCGCTGGCCGACGCTCGCCTGGCGGCCGCCCGACGGCACCTACGACGGTGCCTGCGACGGTACCTGCGACGGCACCTGCGACGGTGCCCATTCTAGGCGTCCAAAAATGGGCGTCGCGCGGGTGTGCGGGGCGCGGCCGGGTTTGCCCGGGATCGCGTGCCGCTAGCCACAGAGCGCCGACCGGACGGCCGATCTCGAAAAGCGCGGTATTTTACCCGAACGGGGCCGGGACGCCAGCGGCAGCGCGCCGGGCGGCGCAAATCGTCGGACTTGAGGCGATTAGTCACACCAGCGGGACGGTGTGGTGCCTGCGCGGGGCGTTGTTTGTCGGGGTGCGCGCGCATACATTGGATGCATCGCGAAACCAACCGGAGAAACGCAATGTTCGACATTCGACGCGCCAACGAACGAGGCCACGCCAACCACGGATGGCTCGATTCGTATCACAGCTTTTCCTTCGCCGATTACCACGATCCGGAGCACGTCCATTTCGGCGCGCTGCGCGTCATCAACGAAGACCGCGTTGCGGCCGGACAGGGCTTCGGCACGCACGGTCACCGCGACATGGAGATCGTCAGCTACGTGCTCGAAGGCGGATTGGCCCACCGTGACAGCATGGGCAACGGTTCGACCATCCGCCCGGGCGACGTCCAGCGCATGAGCGCCGGCACCGGCGTGCGCCATAGCGAATACAACGGTTCGGCCACCGAACCCGCGCATTTCCTGCAGATCTGGGTCATTCCGGATGTACAGGGCGGCGCGCCGGGCTACGAGGAAAAGCACTTCGACGACGCCGAAAAGCGCGGCCGTCTGCGCGTCATCGCATCGCCGGAAGGACGGGACGGCGCGGTGAAGATCGGCGCGGACACGGAAATCTACGCGGGTCTGTTCAACGGCGACGAACGCGCCGAATTCGACGTGCCGGCTGGCCGCCGCGTGTATGTGCATGTGGCGCGCGGTGCGGTGTCCGTGAATGGACAGGCGCTCAACGCGGGCGATGCGGCGAAGCTGGAAGACGTCGCGAAGGTGACGCTCGACCACGGCGATAACGCCGAAGTGCTGCTCTTCGACCTCGCGTGAATCTGGCCGACGCGCGTGAGTACGAGATAGCCAGGGCGTATGCAAAAGCCGCGGGAGCGAATCCCGCGGCTTTTTGCGTTTACGCCCGACGCTGGAACGCGTCGCTTACGGCTTGATCAAGGGCGCCGATGCTCCGTTGGGCGCCATGCCCGGGCCGCCCGGCTGCTTGCCCCAGCGCTCGTGCATCTTCATCTCATGCTCGTGCATCCGCGCGAAATGCTTCTTCAGCGCCGTGCTCACCGTGGTTTTCTGGCTGTCGTCGAGCGCGTTGTAGAAGGCGAGCCACGCGCCGGTGGTCTGGTCGCGTAACTGAGCGTTCTGTTGCTCGATCTTCTGATGCGCCGCGTTCATCGCGTTTAGATCGAGGATCGGCTGCTGCTGCATCGACTGGAACTGGTCGTGCATCTGCTTGTGGCTTTCGCGCATGGCGGCACGGTTTTGCTTCATCGTGTCGAGCGCGGTTTGCCAGAGCTTTTCCTGATCCGCGTTCAGCTTCAACTGACCGTGCAACTGGTCGAGCTGCTTCTGCATGCGCATTTCCATGCGATGACCGCCGGGGCCGCCTGGACCACCGGGACCACCGGGACCACCCATCGCCATGCCCGGGCCGCCGGGCGGCGGCGCGTCCGGCGTGGCGGCGTGCGCGGCGCCGAAGGTCAGGGCGAGCGCGGCGGCCGTCACGGCGATCAGGCGGGATTGCTTCAACGTGTGCTTGAGCATCGGATACTCCATTATTAGTGTGCGAAGCCGATGAGGCGGGGCGGGCTGGCCGTCGTGGCCGGCGTCTCGCCTTCGGTAAGACACAGCGTAGACATTCATCCGGCGAGCCGTGTTACGGACCCGGTTGCCGGTATTACGCTGGTTTACGAGCTGCTTTCGCAGTAACACCCGGTAACCCTTTGGGCCGCCGTCGTGGCGTTCCCGGCCGCGAGTGGCGTTAAACTTCCTCCCATGGCTACTCAAATACTTGTCGTCGATGACGACGCTGAACTGCGCGACCTGCTGCGCGATTATCTGGTCCGGCAAGGCATCGAGGTATCGGTGCTGCATGACGCCGGTTCGCTCGAACGCAGGCTCGAGCGCGAACGTCCGGATCTGATCGTGCTCGATCTGATGATGCCGGGCGTCGACGGTCTGACGGCGCTCAGAAAGCTGCGCGCCTCGGGCGATGACATTCCGGTCATCATGCTCACCGCGCGCGCGGACGACGTGGACCGTATCGTCGGGCTGGAACTCGGCGCCGACGACTACCTCGGCAAGCCGTTCAATCCGCGCGAGCTGCTGGCGCGCGTGCAGGCGGTGTTGCGCCGGCGTCGCACCATTCCGTCGGCTGCGCCCGAGCAGCGCGAACCGTTTTCGTTTGGCCGCTTCCGGCTCGATTTCCAGTCGCGCACGCTGCAACAGGACGAAAAACCGCTCACGCTTTCCGGCAGCGAGTTCGCGCTCCTGAAAATCTTCGTCAACAATCCGATGCGCACGCTCACCCGCGAGCGTCTGCTCGAACTGCTGCACGGTCCGGAATACGACGGCACGGACCGCGGGATCGACGTGCAGGTGTGGCGTCTGCGGCGCATTCTCGAAACCGATCCGTCCGCGCCGCGCTTCATTCAGACCGTGCGCGGGCGCGGCTATGTGTTCGTGCCGGACGGCGAGCAAAATGCGTCGGCCCATTGATTCGCTGTTCGGCCGGCTGGTCGTGCTCGTTATCGGCGTGCTGGTGCTGTCGCACCTCGCGTGGTTCGCGGTCATCCGCGTCGAGCGCGACAATTCGCAGACGCGTTACGCGGTAGAAGAGGCGACGTTCCTGGTGGATGCAGTGCGCCAGCACGTCGCCAATACGCCGGATCAGCCGCTGCCGTCGCGCGTGCGGATCGTGCCGGCGTCGAGCGCGGACGTGCCCAAGCCCGCGAGCGACGAGACCCCGCCGCCGCTTGCGAGCTTCCTCGACGACCTGCGCGACCGCATGCCCGCGGGCACCGACGTGCGTGCAGGCGAGCCAGGCGGACCGCCGAGCATCTGGGTGCGCGGCGCGAAGGAAGCCGACTGGATCGTCGTGCCGGTTCAGCCGTTGCGCCCGCCCCGTTCGCGCGACCGCATGCTGTTGTGGCTCGCCATTATTTTCTCGACGGCCGTCATGGCGGCGCTCGTCGCCGCGTGGCAGTTGCAGCATCCGCTGCGCTCGCTCGCGCAGGCCGTCGCCCGGTTCGGACGCGGCCAGCCGACGCCGCCCGTGCCCGAGCGCGGGCCGCGAGAGCTTCGTCAGTTGACACACGGTTTCAATCAGATGGTGCGCGAGTTTTCGCAGACCGAGAACGATCGCGCGGTGATGCTCGCGGGCGTCGCGCATGATCTGAAGACGCCGCTTGCGCGTCTCAGATTGCGCGCGGAAATGATGGAAGAGGCGAAGCTGCGCGACGGTGTGGTGCGCGACGTCGATTCAATGGCGCATATCGTCGATCAGTTCCTGGTCTTCGCGCACGATGGCGCGGACCGCAGCGAGCCGGTCGAGGTCGATCACCAGTGCGAACGCATCGCGCGCAACTACCGCGCGGTGTCGCCGGCCGCGGAGCCAGTGCAGACGCAGCTTCGCGCCGGACGCAATTTCGTGCTTCCCGCCGCCACGCTCGAACGGATTCTCTCGAATCTTCTGGAAAACGCGCACGCTTATGGGGCGCCGCCGGTCGTGATCGAAACGTCGCGGGCCGCTAAGGGATGGTTGCTGACGGTGTCCGATCATGGCGGCGGTATCCCGCCGGCCGATCTGATCAAGGCGAGCCGGCCGTTCGTGCGGCTCGATCCGGCGCGCGGCGGCAGCGGCCATAGCGGCCTCGGTCTCGCGATCGTCGAACGGCTCGCGCGCCGCGCGGGTGGCGAGTGCGAGATCGGCAATCATCGGAACGGCGGCTTGCAGGTGGTGATTACTTTCCCATTCGACATCGCCACCCGCCACGCCGACGAACTCGCGGGCCATGCGCCGCGCGAAGCCCGCGCGCTCTGAGCCGCGAGAGGACCTGTCAGCCGAACAGCGAGTCGAGCGCGGCGGCGGCGTCGCTATCGACCGTGTTGTAGGTCACCGTCGAGGCTTCGAAGATGTAGTGCGTGGTGTACTTGCCGAGCCGCGCGAGAATTTCCTCTTGAATCACTTCGGGCGCGACCTCGAGCTTCAAATACCACGCGGTCGAAGAGAGCCGGGTCTGGAACGCGCCATATTCGCCAAGCAGTTGGTCGAAGGCGTAAGCGTCCTGATCCCGGCAGACGATGACCAGATTTCCCTTCATGCGAACCTCCGGATAACGGCAGTGATTATCGAGCTTCGATAATACCTGCTGCAGCGCCGCGAGCCGCTACTTTCCCGCGTAGGTATTCTCGGTTCGGCGCGCGGATGGCGCGGTATCGGCGTCGGCATCGGCGGCGCGGGTTTGCGTGCGGTCGCGCCCGAGCGATTTCGCCTGATAGAGCGCGAGGTCGGCGCGGCTCAGCATCCCTTCGGTGGTGTCGGCATCGGCCAGTTCCGTGATCCCGATGCTCACTCGGAGCAGCGCTTCCGATGGCAGGTGCGCGGAACGCTCGTGATGAAACGCCATCCGCAGCCGTTCGAACACCGCTTGCGCGTCGGCGAGACCGGTTTGCGGCAACAGCACGCCGAACTCCTCGCCGCCGAGCCTGCCGATCGCGTCGCAGGTGCGCAACTGGGCGCGGCTCACTTCGACGAAATGCTCCAGCGCGCGGTCGCCCGCCGCGTGGCCGAAGCGGTCGTTGATCTGCTTGAAGTGGTCCAGATCCGCGATCGCGACCGCGAGCGGCGTGCCAGCCGCGCGCGCGAGATCGACTTCGCGGCGCAACGTGTCGAGGAAATAGCGGCGCGAGAGGGCGCCGGTCAGCGCGTCGTGGCGCGCTTCCGCCGAAAGCAGCGTGTTGGCCGACTGCAGTTGCGCGGCCAGATCGCGCGAGCCGCGATGCAGACGCCGCTCGCGCAGATACGACGTCGCGATCACGATTGCCAGTCCGAGCACGCCGACCGTCGTGAGGAACACGAGCACGCGGTCGCGCGCGCGGTTGCGCATGATCTCGTCCCAGCCGGCGAGCGGATGCACGATATGCGCCGATAACCCTGAGTTCAGCCCGGTACGTTCATCGTAGAGCGCGGGTTTCGCGCCCCCGCCGGTCGAGTAGAACGAATCCGTGACGCTCGCCGGCAGCCACGGCGCGTCCGCGCGCAACCGGGGACCGATCCGGTCGATCCGTAACATCGGAAAGTCCTCGCGGCGGTAATTTTCGAAGCGCTCGGCGCGCGTCATGTGCGTCACCGGCGTGTCCGGCATCGCCGTGTTTTCGCGCCGGCCGTCGTGCGCCATCACCACGACGCCGTTGCCGTCGGTGACGAACGTGCCCGTGCGCGCGACCCAGTGGCGCAGCCGGTCGATGCTCACTTTGGAGATCACCGCGCCCACCAGGAAGCCGTCGGCGTACACGGGCGCGGCGATGAAGATGCCCGGGTCGCCCGACAGCCGCCCGACGCCGTACATTTCCGCGAATCCGCCCACCAATGCCTTCTGGATATAACCGCGCGCGTGCATGTCGACGCCGATGAAGCTGTTTTTGTCGCCCGCGTTGCTCGACGCGATGCAGACGCCCTGGTCGTTCACGAGCCAGATCGAATCGAGGCCGGAGAAACCTTGCGCGTTGTGAAGGAACGCGTTGATTTTCGTGAGCAGCGGTTCGCGCATCAATTCGGCGCGCCGGTCGGTTTCCGCCGCCAGCATCTTCGAGGCATAATTCCGGGATTCCGAGAGCGCCTGCTGCGTGATGTCGAGTTCGGCGAGCGTGCCGGGAATGGCGCGCGACATCGCGAGATCGCTGGCAATGATCTGCGCCATGTTATCGACGATCGACGCCGCCATCTGGCGCTCGGCGCGCATCGTGGACGTGAGTTCTTGCTGTACCATTCGGTCCGCCAGCGCACCGGCGGCAACCCAGCACGCGCATGCGAGCAACGCGAGCAGAAGCGTCGCGGTCACACGGTGCAAGATTGTCTTGTTCATCGATCCTCTAGTCTGTTTAACCGTCATGCGACAAGCGCCGCGCCCCGCCTGTCCGGCGAGTCCTGCGTCCGGCGACGCCTTTCGATGGCTGCGCGCCTGTAGTATCCGGCGCGCATCGGGAGCATCCGGCGGCACCGCGTGAGTCTGTCTATTATGCAACTCATGCGGACAAGGCCCGATTGGACGATGTTTTTGCATCGCTTTCAAGTTTCTTGTCGGATTGATCGAGGGATGCAGTGCCGGCGGTTCACGCGTCTCGCCCTGCAGCGGCGGCAATCGAGCGGTTAAATGGTGGTGAATTACAACAATCGGCTCACGCTTGCGCGCTCAATCTTGCGCGCGAGGTTGTGCCTGAAACACGGGTTGGTGTAGTGTCGTGCGTCCTGCGACAAACTGCGACGAACTGCGGCGGAAGGCGCGCCAGAAGCGCCGCCGGCGTAGTCCGTTCCCGGAATTCAGCCGAGGGATCGGAGCCTGTCGAGCCTGCCGCAAGCCAGCGCTCCGGATCGAAAAAGAAACTAGCCGCGACTTCGCGGACCCGCCAAGCCTTGGGGCTTTAGCCGTAACCCGCGCCGCGCGCGGGCGCAACACGCCTCACCGGGAGGGCATCTGATGGATTTTGGCTTCAACCTGAATCGCACGGCGAACGCATCGGCGTGGCGGCTCCTGCCCAATCGGTGGGATTTCGTCGCTTTCCCGATGATCATCTGCATCATCGCGCTCGCGGCGGTCGGCTTTCACGAAACCATGGCGCCGATTTCGACGCTCAAGACGCAGGCCATTTCGCTCGATCCGTCGAATCTGCCCGAATACGCGCTGCGCACCACCTTACGAATGCTCGCGGCGATGGTCGCGTCGCTGATCTTCACGCTCGTCTACGGGACGCTCGCCGCGAAAAGCCGCCGCGCGTCGATCGTGCTCGTGCCGATTCTGGACATCCTGCAATCGGTGCCGGTGCTCGGCTATATCTCCTTCACCGTCACGTTCTTCCTCGCGCTCTTTCCGGGCCGCGTGATCGGCGCGGAGTGCGCGGCGATCTTCGCGATCTTCACGAGCCAGGCGTGGAACATGACGTTCAGCTTTTATCAGTCGCTGCGCACGGTGCCGCGCGACCTCGATGAAGTCTCGCGCGGCTTTCACCTGACCAACTGGCAGCGTTTCTGGAAGCTCGAAGTGCCGTTCTCGATGCCCGGCCTCATCTGGAACATGATGATGTCGATGTCGGGCGGCTGGTTTTTCGTCGTCGCGTCCGAGGCGATCACGGTCGGCAATCGAACCATCGTGTTGCCGGGGATCGGCGCGTATCTGGCGGCGGCGATCGGCGAGCGAAATCTCTCGGCAATCGGCTGGGTCATTCTGACGATGACCGTCGTGATCCTCGCCTACGATCAGCTCATGTTCCGTCCGCTCGTCGCGTGGGCCGACAAATTTCGCATGGAGAACACGAGTTCGGGCAACGCGCCGGAGTCGTGGCTGCTCGACCTGATTCGCCGTACGCGCCTGATTCACCAGTTGCTGGTGCCCGCCGGCTGGCTGTTCGCGAAGGCCGCGCGCGTGCCGATCCGGCTGCCGTCGCTGCAAAGCTTTCATCTGCCGCTGCCGAAGTTGCCCACCGAACGCGTCTCGACGCGTACCGGCGACATTCTCTGGGGCGCGGCCGTACTCGTGCTGACGGCGTTCGTCGTCTGGAAAGTGACGACCTTCGTGATGACCGGCGTGACCTGGGGCGAAGTCGGCCACGTGTTCTGGCTCGGCCTGCTCACGCTCTTGCGCGTGGTCGTGCTGATCGCGCTGGCGTCGGTGGTGTGGGTGCCGATCGGCGTGCTGGTCGGGCTGCGTCCGGCGCTCGCGGAAAAACTTCAGCCGCTCGCGCAGTTCCTCGCCGCGTTTCCGGCGAACCTGCTGTTTCCGGTGTTCGTGGTCGTGATCGTGAAGTTCGATCTGAATCCGGATATCTGGCTGTCGCCGCTGATCGTGCTCGGAACCCAGTGGTATATCCTTTTCAACGTGATCGCGGGCGCGACGTCCTACCCGAACGATTACCGCGAGGCCGCCGCCAATTTTCAGATCAAGGGCTGGCAATGGTGGCGCCAGGCCATCCTGCCGGGCATTTTCCCGTATTACATTACCGGCGCGATCACGGCGTCGGGCGGCGCGTGGAACGCGAGCATCGTCGCCGAGGCGGTGTCGTGGGGCAATACGGAGGTCGTCGCGCACGGTCTGGGCGCGTATATCGCCGAAACCACCGCCGCGGGCGACTACCCGAAGATCATTCTCGGCATCGCCGTGATGTCGCTTTTTGTCACGCTGTTCAACAGACTGCTGTGGCGCCCGATGTACGCCTACGCCGAAGCGAAGCTCCGGCTGGATTGAGGACGAGTTCCCATGCAGAACGTCAAAACCATGCAAACGAACGGTGTCGGCGGCGCGGCGGCCAGCGCACCCGCATCGCCGCCGCGGCTCGGCGCGGAAATCCTGCGCGTCGATCAGGTCAGTCGCGGTTTCAACAAGACACAGGGCGAACTGCTCGTCCTGGAAGACGCGAATCTGTCGTTGCGCGAAGGTGAAATCGTCGGATTGCTCGGCCGATCCGGCTCGGGCAAGTCCACACTTTTGCGGATTATCGCCGGGTTGATCGAACCGACGGCGGGCGCGGTGACGTACCTGAACGAGCCGTTGCGCGGCCCGGCGAAGGGCGTCGCGATGGTGTTTCAGACCTTCGCGCTGTTCCCGTGGCTGACCGTGCTGCAAAACGTGGAAGCCGGGCTGGAAGCGCAAGGCGTGGCGTCGCGCGAGCGGCGCGAGCGCGCGCTGGCGGCGATCGATCTGATCGGGCTGGACGGTTTCGAGAATGCGTATCCGCGCGAGTTGTCGGGTGGGATGCGCCAGCGCGTCGGCTTTGCACGTGCGCTCGTGGTCGATCCCACGCTGCTCCTGATGGACGAGCCGTTTTCCGCGCTCGACGTGCTGACCGCCGAGAACTTGCGTACCGATCTGCTCGATTTGTGGACGCAAGGGCGCATGCCGATCAAGTCGGTGCTGATCGTCACGCACAATATCGAGGAAGCCGTGTTCATGTGCGACCGGATTCTCGTGTTGTCGTCGAATCCGGGCCGCGTGATGGCCGAGATCAAGGTGCCGTTCAAGCATCCGCGTAACCGGCTCGACCCGGCGTTCCGGCGTCTGGTCGACGATATTTACGCGAAGATGACCGCGCGCAAGAGCGGCGAGGCGACCAAGAAAGGGCTGGAACTCGGTAGCTGGCTGCCGCACGTTTCGACCAACCTGATGGCCGGGTTGATCGAGACGCTCGCCGCCGAGCCGTACCACGGCCGCGCGGACATGCCGGAAATCGCGCGTTCGCTGCATCTCGAAGTGGACGATCTCTTCCCGGTCGCGGAAGTGCTGCAGCATCTCGGTTTCGCCGATGTCCGCGAGGGCGACATTTTCCTCACGCCGCCCGCGCGCGTCTTCGCCGAATTCGGCACGCAGGAACGCAAGATGATGTTCGCCGAGCATCTGCTGCGTCACGTGCCGCTTGCCGCGCGGATCAAGAAAGTGCTGAACGAGCGGCCCGGTCATCGCGCGCCGCGCGTGCGCTTCGAGCAGGAACTGGAAGATTTTCTCTCCGACAAAGCCGCCGAGGAAACGCTCGATGCCGTCATCACCTGGGGCCGTTACGGCGAGATTTTCTCGTACAACGACCAGACGGAAATGCTGAGCCTCGAAGACGTGGAAGCGTAGGCGGCAGGTTTTCAGGGCGAAAAAAAGCGCGGTGTTCTTTGACGGACACCGCGCTTTTTCTTTGGACCACGCGTTATTGCAGATTGCCCCAGCGCTCGACCGCCGGTTCCGCCGACGCCCAGCGCCAGCCGACGTCCTGCTTGCACGCCGTCGCGAGGAACCAGTCCTGATGAGCACCCGCGGCTTCGCCATCCGCGACCGAGAACGCGAATTCCTTGCAGGTGGCGAGGGCGCTCGAAAATTCGCGCAGCACGCGGACATCGCCGTGACCGTTTTCGACCGGCAGCGTGTGATCGACGCGCCACGGCCGTGTCTCGCCGACGCCGGACATGCCCGCCGCATAGGCGATCGCGACTTGCTGGTCGGTGTGCATCGATTTCATTACACGTTTGACGACTTCGTCGGTGGCCGCCTGAACCGCGATCCCGACGCCGATCCCGATCGCCGGATTACTCGTGACTACACCGGTCGCGACGCCTGCCGCCGCACCGCTCGCCGCGCCGATCGACGAGCAGCCGGAGACGGACACCGCCGCCGCAAGCGCTGCTGCTGCGAGCGCCGCGCAACTGAAACCCGTGCGCACGCTCATTGCAGCGCGCCCCAGCGCGGCGTGGCAGGTTCCGCCGACGCCCATTTCCACTTCGCGCCGTCGCGGCATACCGAGGCGACATAAAACGCGCTGTCGGCGGCGTGGTCCTTGGTGGCGTCGTGATCGACGGAGAACACGATTTCCTTGCAGTCGAGCGTGCCGCTGCTGATCGTGCGGCTTACCGTCACGCGGCCTTTTTCGTCGTCTTCGATGGGAATCGAATGCGTGGAAAGCCAGGGCGCGACCGCGCCGACCTGGAGCGGACCGGCGGCCATGGCGATCTTGTCCTGCGTATCGGTATGCACGACGCGCTGCGAATACTGCACGCCGGCGCGCGCGGCGGCGACGGCGCCGAGGCCAATGCCGGTTGCGACTGCTGCGTTGTTGGTGACTTTTGCGGCGAGGGCCGCGCCCGCGACACCCGCGCCGGCGGTCGCGCCTTCGCTATACAGCGAGTTGCAGCCGGTGAGACTCACGCAGGCGAGGGCGCCTGCCACGAACGCGGCAAGCGTGACGGCGCTCGGACGGCGCCGGTAATTCGAATTACGCATGTTGCTCCGTTCCTTCGTATGCCTTTCTTTTCTCTTTCGATGCAACGCCGGGGCGCGACAAACCGCCGCAAAACAGCCGGTGATCTGTCGGAAACCTAAGCAATACAAGGCGCAACGGCATTTTGAAGCAACCGTCTAAAAGGCGGGCAAAGAAAATTGCAAGCAAATGCAAAATTTTGGAACGGCCGAAAGGAATGAAGCGAAAACTGAAAGGAAAGCGGGGGTCTGAAAGACAAGCGGCGCCGCCCGCGCGGCGCCTTTGATAAACGTTTTAGACGCCGTCGGTGCCGGCGGGCGTCGTATCGGCGGATTCGCCGCCTTCGCTTTCGTACGCGCCAAGCCGGTTGTAGAGCGTCTTGAGGCTGACGCCGAGCGCTTTCGCTGCGCGCCGCTTGTCGCCGCCACAGTGTTTGAGCGTGCCGAGAATGATCTGCTTTTGCGCGTCGGCGAGCGGTGTGCCGACCCAGACATTCATCGCGTCGCCTTGCGTGACGGGCTTTTTCACCCGCGACGCCAAATGCGGATGCGCGATTTCAACGGTCTTTTCGGCGAGGATGAACGCGCGATACACGGTGTTTTTCAACTCGCGCACATTGCCCGGCCACGAATACGTGCGCAGCATGTCGAGTGCGCGCTTGCTGAACGTCTTGCTCGTGCCTTCCTGCGCGTTCATTTCCGAAAGGAAATGCTGCGCGAGGAATTCGCGATCGGCGTCGCGTTCGCGCAGCGGCGGCGCGCGCAACGGAAACACGGCGAGCCGGTACATCAGGTCTTCGCGCAGGCCGTTTTCCTTCACGGCGACGATCGGATCGCGATTGGTCGCGGCAATCACACGCACATCGGAATGGATCAGGTCGTTGCCGCCGACCCGGAAAAACGTTCCCGTTTCGAGCGCGCGCAACAGTTTCACCTGCCGCACCGGCGACATTTCCGTCACTTCGTCGAGAAACAGCGTGCCGCCGTTCGCGTGCTCGAAATAGCCGATCCGTCCCGACACCGCGCCGGTAAAGCTGCCCTTTTCGTGGCCGAACAATTCCGCTTCGATCAGATTGTCGGGAATCGCGCCGCAGTTCACGGCGATAAACGGCGCGTCGCGGCGGGCGCTGTGATCGTGGATCGTGCGCGCGATCAGCTCCTTGCCCGTGCCGGACTCGCCGATGATCAGCGCGGTCGCGTCGGTGCCGGCCACGCGCTCGATCTGCGAATACAACTCCAGCATCACGGGCGACGATCCGTACAAAAGCCCGTAAGACTTCAATCCGGCGACTTCTCCCGCGTTACGTTTTTTCTGCGCCGGCGTGTCGCCTGCGGTCGCTGCCGGCGAGTCCAGATCGGTTGACGCCATGTCTTTCTTGTCCTGCAAATGTTGGTCGGCTAGGGCGGCAGGTCGGCCGCCAGATACGCGTCGAAAGGGTTGCGTGGACGAATTTCGTTGGGTTCGCCCGGCCGGCTGCCTGGCCGACGTTCCTGCCGCGCGATCGGCACGCTGCAGCAGGCCTGTCGTGAACGTCGCCGGCGTGGGCCGGATGCGCGGGGTTTAGACGCTCCGATCCGCGTCGGCATCGGCGTCGATATGGCGCCGGGCACGATGCGGACGAAACCCGCACGAGACCCGGACAAAGCACGCGCGCCCTGTCTCAAAAATTACTCTCAGGTGCTATTTAACCATTCGCGGCGAGGTCGCGGCAACGAGCTTCGGCAGTATGTGGGCATTTTCGGGATATGGATGCGCGGCGGTCTCGCGCCAGCCGGCAACCTTCACCGACCCGCCCTGAACTTACACGGTGAAAACGTAATACTTACCCACGCCCGGATCGCGTCATGCCCGAATTGCGGCGCGTCGTGGCCGTTAAAAGCGGGATGGCACGAAAGGTGCGTGAGCCTCTGCATTCGCAATTGAACGGCCGGTTCCGGCGACGCGCTATGGAAAATTCACTTAATTTCGACAATTCGCTGCCCGACCTCCCGCGCCAGCCTCGTGCGGGCCGAAGCGGACGCGACGCCGGATCGACGGGTGCGCGTGTCGAGCGCCAGGAACTCCCGGCTGGCGAGCCGATCGACATCTATCACTGGGCGGCAGTCGCGCTCGTCACGGCGCTTATGTGCGCCGTGCTGGCCTACGCGGCCGGTACGCCAGCGCTGTCGCGGGCGGCGACCCTGACGAGCATCGCGTTCGGCGTGCTCGGCGGCGTGCTGATCGCGGGCGGACTGGTCCGCACGATGCGTCGGCGAGTGCTGGCCGTACGCGGTGCCGCCGCCGTATCGTTAGGCGACGGCACACTGGCCGCGTCGCGCGGGCAATGAAGCGTCATCGGCGCCGAACGCCCGACGAGAGGCAGCAATGACGCGTTCCCACGCGCGGCTTCGCCCACACACCCGGCCCGGCGCGGCGCCGTCCAGCGGCAAGGACGCGACCGCCGCCTGTTTCCGGACTCAACCCCACAAGCTACCGAAGGACCTCACGGACATGAGCCAGACCACTGTGCAGCTTGCGCTAGGCAAGCAAAAGATCATCGAAGATATCAAGGTCCTGCTGAACGATTCCGAGGAATTGCTCCGTCTCAGCGCAACCTTGCCGGGCGAAGGTGTCGACGCGCTGCGCTCGCGGCTGCGCGATCACGTCGATTCCGCCCGCAGCGCGCTCGAGGGCGCGCAGACAACCGCGCAGGCCCGTTACCGCGCGCACGTCGATAACACCGCGCAATATGTTCAGGACAAGCCGTGGCAGGCGCTCGGCGTTGCGGCGGGTATCGGATTTTTCTTGGGCATTCTTATTTCACGATAAGTCTTCACGAAAAGTCGACCGGGCCGGCGACGCGGGCGGAATTTGTATAACGAAGAGGGAGTCAACAATGGCACGACCGAAGATTGGAATTTTCAGCGCGTTATTCGCCGTGGGCAGCGTGCTGGCGTGGAAATGGGTGCAGTCGAGGAACGACGCGCCGAAACGCGCGCCGCGCGAGTTGCACCGCTGGGAGGACGAGGGCGGTAAGGTCGTCACGCCGTCGAGCGCGGCGGTCGCCGCCGCAGCGCCCGCGACCAACGGGAGCGCTGCGAATGGCGTGATCGGCGGGACGGCTGACGCATGGCATTTTCCGACTAGCTGAACGCCGCAAGGCCGGCGCGTGCGGCGCCGTGAAGGAAGATCGAAAGCGCACCCCAGCGGGTGCGCTTTATCTCGATAACGCTTTATAATCGACTGAGATAACGTAATTAGCTCACTGTATGGCAAGAATTGCACACAATTCATTTCGTCATGCCGAGCATCCGGAAAATTTTACTCTCCCTTGCGCCGTCAGCGTTTTCCGCTCGCGCGCGCCCGGCCTGGTGGCGTCCCCGACGACCCAGAGACACCACGCCGCTTTCAGCGCGTGACCTTCAACGCATTGGAAAAACTCAAGACGCATGCCACATGTATTGATTGTCGATGACGATCCCAGTACCCGCGAGGCACTAGCCGCGATCATCGGCGAAGACGGACTGACGACAGCCACGGCCGGCGATTTGCGCGAAGCGCGCATCCAGCTCGTGCGCCAGACGCCCGATGTCGTGTTCACCGATCTCAAGCTGCCGGACGGTTCGGGCGTCGATTTGTTCGAAGATCTCGATCCGCGCTCGGGCGTGGAGATTATCGTGATCACCGGTCACGCGACCGTCGAATCGGCGGTGAGCGCGCTCAAAATGGGCGCGACCGACTACCTCGTGAAGCCGATCAACATGCAGCGCGTCAAGGCGATTCTGTCGCGCTTGCCGCGTCCGGGCGACCTGAAGGCGGAAATCGGCACGTTGCGCGGCGAGTTGCGGCGCATGGGCCGCTTCGGTCTCATGCTCGGCAATTCTCCGGCGATGCAAACCGTCTACGACCAGGTCGGCCGCGTTGCGCCGACGGCGGCGTCGGTATTGCTGATCGGCGAATCGGGGACCGGCAAGGAAGTCGCCGCGCAGACGCTCCACGAACTGAGCCTGCGCCGAAAGCACGCGTTCATCGCGGTGAACTGCGGCGCGATCTCGCCGAATCTGATCGAATCGGAGATGTTCGGCCACGAGCGCGGGTCGTTTACCGGCGCGGATCGCCAGCACAAAGGCTATTTCGAGCGCGCGAACGGCGGCACGCTGTTCCTCGACGAAATCACCGAAATGCCGATCGAATTGCAGGTCAAACTGCTGCGCGTGCTGGAAACCGGTATGTTCATGCGCGTCGGCACGACCAAGGAACTGGAAACGGACGTGCGCCTGATCGCCGCGACCAACCGCGATCCCGAGCAGGCCGTGCTCGAGGGCAAGCTCCGGCTCGACCTGTATCACCGGCTCAACGTGTTCCCGATCAACCTGCCGCCGCTGCGTGAACGCGGCACGGACGTGGAATTGCTCGGGCAGGCGTTCCTCGACGAACTCAACTCGCGCTACAACACCAAGAAGACATTCCCGGCGAGCGTGCGTGAAATGCTGGCGTCGTATCCGTGGCCGGGCAACGTGCGCGAACTGAAGAACTACGTGCAGCGCGCGTACATCATGTCGGGCGCGGAATCGGATAGCACGGCGACCGTGCCGCTGCAGATTTCGCTGTCGAAGCCGTCGGCGGGCACGGCGGTCACGATTCCCTTCGGCACGTCGCTCGCGGAAGCGGATCGTCAGTTGATTCTCGCGACGCTCGAACAGTGCGGCGGCGTGAAGACGCGCGCGGCCGAAATTCTCGGCATCAGCCTGAAGACGCTGTACAACCGGCTGGTCGAATACGGCGACGAAGCGAACAAGGCGGGCGAAAGCGTCGCCAGCGAACTCGGCGACGCCGACGCGACTCACGGTTAGGTCGTTGATTCTTCACACCAAAAACGCACCCTAAAAACGCCCGCGCGCTTCCAGCCCGCGGGCGTTTTTCTTTTGGCGTTCGAGCATTGCGCGCCGATAATGAGATAGAAGGCGATGGATGAAGGCGCGGGGGCATGGGCTTTGCTGAACTGTAAGGGTCGTCTCCGATCACTACGATAAGCCAACAAGGAGCCCGCCATGTCTTTGCCCGATTTTCATTCCGAGTCACGCTCCAGGTCACATTCCGGGTCACATTCCGACCCACGATCCGATCTCATCCACGCCCAGACGCCGCAACCGCCGGATCCGCCGTTCACGCCGCCCGATCAGCCGCCGACCATGCCGCCCGATACGATTCCAGACCCGACGCGCGAGCCGCCCGCGCCGCCGTCCCAGCCGATCGGCGATCCGCCTCCGGGACCGAACGAAACGCCGCATGTCGGATGAGGCTTCGGTGGCAGACAGGAGCAGGACAATGCGCAGCGGTTTGAACATTTTTCCAGCCGCACTGTAGGCATTACAACGTAGGACGCAACAATGACCGGGACGCGCGTCGCGAACCGGTCATTGTTGCGTCAGGATAGCCGCCGCCGACCCATCATTCGACGGCCTTCTACCTGGAGGCATCAATGAGGCACCCCGCACTTCGACGTTCCGCACGCCATTCATCCAAGCGCGAAGCACGCGCCGCCGAGGGAAAAGACGCGCTTCCGCCGAGCGCGAATGCGGCGGCAGCGGACCACGATCCCGCGAGCCAGAACCGCCCCGCGCCTGGCGCGCCGCCCGATGGCGCCCACAATCAGGGCGGCGCGAGGCCCGAGGGAATCGACTATCAGCGCGATCTGGGTTCCGAGCAGGACGCTTAAGCGCACGCGTTCTGCGCGAGTTTTCTTCTCCGTGGCGATGCCTCGCCGCGTGTTTCAATTCGTCGGTCACATTTAAATACAAATTTTATTTTACCGATTGTAAAAAACGGCATGCGTCTTGCATACCCTCATACGTCAATTCGAGAAAGCAACGACAACTGATGAGGTGAAGCTGTAATGAGCAGATTGATCGTGGTATCGAATCGCGTCGCGCCGATCCAGGAAGGCAAACCCGCTGCGGGTGGCCTGGCTATCGGCGTGCTGGATGCGCTGAAGGAGACAGGCGGCGTGTGGTTCGGGTGGAGCGGCGAGATCGTGGGTGAGGCCGCGCCGCCGGTGATCGAAAAGCGCGGCAACGTGACTTACGCGACGGTGGGGCTGACCCGGCGCGATTACGACCAGTACTATCGCGGATTCTCGAACGCCACGCTGTGGCCGACGTTCCATTATCGCAACGACCTTTCGCGCTTCGATCGCGAGGAATATGCGGGTTATGCGCGCGTCAACGCGAGTCTCGCGCGCCAGTTGAAGGCGCTGCTCGAACCCGACGACATCATCTGGGTTCACGACTACCACCTGCTGCCGTTCGCGCAGGAATGCCGGGCGGCGGGCATCACGAATCCGATCGGATTCTTCCTGCACATTCCGTTTCCCGTGCCCGAAGTCATGCGGACCATTCCGCCGCACGAGGAATTGATCAAGGCGATGTGCAGCTACGACATCGTCGGCTTTCAGACGGAAGCCGATAAGCAATCGTTTGTCGATTACATCGAGCGCGGCAATCTCGGCCATTCGAGCGAAGACGGCATGCTGCAGGCCTATGGCCGCATGTTGAAAGTGGGCGCGTATCCGATCGGAATCTATCCGGACGCGATCGCGAAAGCCGCCGAGCAATTTTCGAATCGCAAGCCGGTGCGGAGCCTGCGCGATGCACTGCGCGGCCGCAAGCTCATCATGAGCGTCGACCGGCTCGATTATTCGAAAGGGCTTGCCGAGCGTTTTCAGGCGTTTGAACGGCTGCTCTTGAACGCGCCGGGCTGGCATGGTCGTGTGTCGCTCGTGCAGATCGCGCCGCCGACGCGCTCGGACGTGCAGACGTATCAGCGCATCCGCCAGAATCTGGAAGGCGAAGCGGGGCGCATCAATGGGCGTTTCGCGCAACTCGACTGGACGCCGATTCAGTATCTCAACCGCAAATACGACCGCAATCTGCTGATGGCGCTGTTCCGGCTTTCGCAGGTCGGTTACGTCACGCCACTGCGCGACGGCATGAATCTCGTGGCGAAGGAATATGTGGCGTCGCAAGATCCGGCCGATCCGGGCGCGCTGGTGTTGTCGCAATTCGCGGGCGCGGCGGATCAGCTGCCGGGCGCGCTAGTGGTCAATCCGTTTGATTTGTCGCAGATGTCCGAGGCGTTGGAACGCGCGTTGTCGATGCCGCTCGCCGAGCGTCAGGCGCGCCACGCCGATATGATGGCGCCGCTCCGCGAAAATAATCTGTCCGTCTGGCGCGATTCGTTCTTGCGCGATTTGCGCAGCGTCGCGACGGCGGCATCGGTAACGAAGAAAACCGTCGATAAAGTGGCGGAGCCGAAGCGAAGCGCGAGAATGTCGATGGGCCGATGAGTCCTCCGCTTTAAAAAACCCCGCGCGAGACGCGGGGTTTTTTTTGCGCGTCGCGGTACGCGGTTTGCGTGGGTGTACGCATTCCGAATCACGTTTAAAGGAGATCGGCCATGAGTGGAAGTACGCTGAATCCGCCCGAAGAGGGCGGCGTGGAAGTGGGCAAGGGACACGGCACCGGCGCGCTGGGCCCGAGCGATTCGTCGGACAGCGGCTCGGACGTGCAGGGCGAAAAGCGTTATCCGGGCGAGATCGACGACGAACTCGACAACCATGCGCTCGGCCAGTCCGCAGCGGAACTGGACAGCGACACGGATCGCTACGGCACGGGCGAGGCGGCATCGGCGGATGGCGATAACAATCTCGAACCCGACGCCGACATCCTGCCCGACGAGGTGGAAGACGAAGCTCGCGCGATCAGCGACGAAACGCTCGATCCGGACGACGACGCAGCGGTCTAGATTAGCAGACGTAGCACGCGGCGCAGCGCTCACGGCCTGCGCCGTTTTTCATGCTGACGGCAATTCCCGGGCGCGCACGTTACCATCGGCCATTGCGCCTTTTTTTCGCCCGCCCTTGCCGACACGATGAATCCCGAGGTTTCTCCCCGTTCCACGCCGATCGCGCGCGGCCCCGCGTCGCGGCTTGGCGGCATCTGGTCCTGGATCGCCGATCCCATTCAGCAATGGATCCGCGATCACTGCCTGATGTTCTCCGCCGCGATCGCATTTTTCGCGGCGTTTTCGCTCGCGCCGACGCTTGTCATCATCATTTCGGTGGCGAGCATCTTCTTCGGCGCGGATGCCGTGCAGGGCCGTCTGTTCGGGGAAATCAGCGGCGTCGTGGGCGTCGATGCCGCGCGGGCGCTCGAATCGATCGTCGCGAACGCCTGGAAAACGGATATTGCCGGCAGCACCGCGATTCTGTCCGTCGCGGGCGTGCTGATCGGCGCGTCGGCCACGTTTTCGTCGCTGCATAGCGCGCTCAACGTGATCTGGCCGACGCCCGCCGTGAGCGCGCGCGAAAGTATCGTCGCCGTGTTGCGGGTCCGGCTGATCTCGTTCGGGCTGGTGGTCGGCTCGGGGTTGTTGATCGTCGCGTTGCTGCTGCTCGACGCGCTCGTCGTTCTGCTCGGGCAGCGCGCGCTCGGCGATGGTTTGCCATTCATGCTGGTCTCCGGCCTCGCGCAGCGCGCAATCACGCTCGGCATGCTCGTGCTGGCGTTTTCCGTGCTCCTCAAATACCTCCCCGAAGCGCGGATGCGCTGGCGCGACGCCGCGCTGGGCGCGCTCGCGGCGGCGTTGCTGTTCGAGGGCGGCAAGGGTCTGTTCGGTTTTTACATCCAGCACGCGGGCATGGTGAACACCTTTGGCGCGGCCGGATCGCTGGCGATCATTCTGCTGTGGCTCTATTACTCGGCGGCCGTGTTTCTCCTTGGCGCGGAACTCGCGGCGACAGCGGCGCGAAAGCGCACGCACCGGGAATCGGGCTGGCGCTGAATGTAAAAACGCCCTCGGATCCGAGGGCGTTTCGTATGCGAACTTTCAGAACGCTTCAACCCTGCCGACGCAATTCCGCCGGCGGGACTTTCATCAAGTGCCGGTATTTCGCCACGGTGCGCCGCGCGACGATCACGCCCTGATCGGCGAGCATTTTCGCGAGGCTCACGTCGGAGAGCGGATCGCGCGAGTTTTCGTTCGAGATCATTTCCTTCAGCAACGCACGCACAGCAGCGGCCGAACACGTTCCGCCGCTTTCCGTGCTGAGTTCGCGCGGAAAGAAGTGTTTGAATTCGAAGATGCCGCGCGGCGTCGCCATGTATTTGTTGCCCGTCGCGCGCGAGATGGTCGATTCGTGCAGTTCGAGTTCGTCGGCGACATCGCGCAACACGAGCGGCTTGAGCGCGATTTCGCCGTAATCGAAGAACGCTTTCTGATGCGACACGATGCACTCGGCCACGCGCTGAATGGTCGTGAAACGCTGCTGCGCGTTGCGGATCAACCAGCGCGCTTCCTGCAACTGCTGCGCGAGCGGCGAGCGGCTTGCGCCGGCCGATTGCGCGAACAACTCGGCGTACATGCGGTGAATGCGGGCGCGCGGAAGCACGGCGGGGTTGATCGTCACGACCCAGCTTTTCTTCACCTGACGCACGATCACATCCGGCACCACGTAATTGTCTTCCGTCTGGCCGTAATTCTCGCCCGGCTTCGGATCGAGCTTGCGCACGAGCGCGCAGGCAACGCGCAGTTCGTCCGCGCTGCAGCCGATCTTCTTCTGAAGTTCGGCCTGCTCGCGCCGCGCGAGCCGTTCGAGATGATGCGTGACGATTTCGAGCGCAACGTCGCGTCCCGGCGTTTCGACCGGCAGCGCTTCGAGTTGCAGCGACAGGCATTCGGAGAGATTGCGTGCGCCGACTCCGGGTTTATCGAGCGATTGCACAAGTTTCAGTGCGATATTCATTTCGTCGCTACTGATGGCGGGCTCGATATCGACGAGATCGGCGAGTTCGGCCATGTCCTGACGCAGATACCCGTCGTCGTCGAGCGCTTCGATAATCAGTTGCGCCACGGCGCGGTCGCGGTCGTTCAGCGGGTAGAGCCGCAGCGTGTCGTGCAGCGTTTCATGCAGCGACGGTTCGATGCGAACCCAGTCGGCCGGATCGGCGCCTTCGCCGTCGCCGTTGTTGCGCGACGCGCGGCCGAACGGATCGGACGAATACTCGTCCATGCCGCCCATCGAATCCTCGTGGGACGAGGAATCGGAATCGGACGTATCGGTGCTCTCGGACAGCGTGCTCGCGTTGTCGCCAGTGAGCGGCGCTTCCGCCGCGCCGTCGCCCGGTGCGGCAACCGATGTTTCGGTCATCGAACTGCCGTTGTCGTTCGAGAGCGCGTTGTCCTCGGTCTGCGACTCGTCGTATTCGAGGAAGGGATTCGTATCCAGCGCGTTGCGCAGTTCCTGCTGAAACTCCAGCGACGAAAGCTGCAAGAGCCGCACGGATTGCTGCAGACGCGGCGTGAGCGCGAGACTTTGCTTGGTGCGTAGTTCAAGGGAAGGCGGCATTGCGTGGTATTCCTCGATGTTCTTAACGGAACGGACATTCGTTGTGCGTCCTGAAAAGCAACAGGCGTGCCAGGCAATCGGAAAACCGCGCCGGATTTGAGTTGCAGCCGACCCGCAGCAGACTTCCCGCAGGTTTTTTAGCCGCGCCGCGCGTGGCTCTCTCCAGCAGTTTTCGGGCCGCGTCCCCGCCTGATCCACGCAGTTTTTACACGCCGCCCGACAAAAGCGCCGTCCGTATGCGCGCCTTCCCACCATCCGCGGCGACAGTTCCTGCAACGCGTTTCGGTATCCCAAGACAATTCCTGAACAGCCGCGGTTCCTTTTGTATAAGGGATTGCGCGCGGCTCGCCGCTTTTGCGCTTGCGCGGAATCGCGCCACCCGGCACGGTGCTTGCATAAGGGATAACGCTCGCTCAGGCGTTGCAAACCGTTGGGCAGTAGCAAAACAAGAAGCGCTCATAACAACGTCCATGCGGTGCTCGTCGCTGGAAAATCTCAGCGTGACTCGCATCTTTAAACCGAAGAGAAGGAGAAATATCTATGAAGACGACCCAATTCCTGAAGGCTGCCGGTGGTATCGCTTGCGTCGTGTTCGCGTTGAACGCGAGCGCTCAGGTGACTGCGGCATCCGCGCCGCCGGCAACGGAATCGTCGGTCGGCCAGAAGGTTGATGACTCGGCGATCACGACGAAGGTGAAGGCCGAACTGCTCGGCGCCAAGGAAGTGAAGTCCACGCACATCCACGTGAAGACGCACGGCGGCGTGGTTTCGCTGACCGGCACGGTGCCGTCGGCGGAAGACAAGACGGCGGCTGAGGATGTGGTGTCGAAGGTGTCCGGCGTGGCATCGGTTAAGAACCACCTGAAAATCGCCGCGAAGTAATGACGTGAAATCGTCCCGATGCGTCGGGACGATAAGCGGTAAAAGCCCGCGCGGGCCGCGACCGGACGTTTGTCCGGATGACGCGGACCCGCGCGGTTTTGCGTCTGGCGGCCGAATACGGCGTGCGATGCGCTCGCATAGCGCTCGCATAGCGCTCGCATATCGAGCGAAAGGGCGGCCGCAGCCAGGCTGACGCCTACAAATCCAGCCTGATTTTTTCGCCGCTTGCACGGTTGCGACACAGAAAAAGACACGACGTACCGGCGAAAAAAAGCGGGCGTGAAGCCCGCTTTCCCTGCGTCAAGCCACTACGCCATTACGACTTCGCAGCAGCGTACTGGTCGCGCAGATCGCGGATGCGATCGTGGTTCTGGATCACGCCCTGATACTGGCGTTCGACCACCGCGCGCACGTCGGCGGGCAGTTCCTTGTCGAGTGCATCGCGGTAGTTCTTCTTCGCGACGTCTTCACCGCGCTCGCATTCGGCGAGAATGCCGTGGTCGTCGCGACCCGTGACGGCTGACTTCACATCCACCCAGCCGCGATGCAGCGCGCCGCCCACCGTGCCGCCCGTTTCCGGCTTGCCGCCGAGTTGCTGCACGACGCCTTGAAGCTCGGTTGCGCCGCGTGCACAGTCATCGGCGCGGCCTTGGAACAGTTGCTTGAGTTGCGGATCGCGCGTGTCTTCGGCTGCCTTGCGGAAGCCCTTTTCACCGTCCTTCGACGTTTCGACGAGATCATTGAGTACCGATACGATATTCGTGCTCATGTATAGCTCCTTAATTATCGAAGTTTCCCCGCGACATGAAATCCGGCGGGGCGCGGTACGAGTTCTATCGCACGCGGCGTGCCTGCTGTGCGCGTCCTGCCGCTTGGCTCCAGATGCCGTAGAACTTGCCTGATCGGCGTGGGCATTTGATCTGGGATTCCAGCGAATTCAACGGGTTGCCGGAGCGGCATGCGGTTTGCTGAATGCCGTCGGGCGAAGCTGGGGCGTAATTGCCGCTGACAATAAAAGCCTGTAACGACGACAAACCGGAGAGCTGAATGACACTGAACACACGCGAACTGCTGGTATTCGTGGCGATCGTCACTTCGGCGATCGTGATGCAGATCCAACAGCACGCGCTCGAACACGACAGTGCAGAGACGCTGTCGATGCCCGCCGCGGCGCAACCAACCTGCGATCGCGATGAGACCGCTGCCACCCATGCGCGGCGGGTCCCGGCGACGTGTGCGGCGAGCAGTGCGCAACGCCCGGCGCGTCTGAACGGGCGTCTCTGGGTTTGATCGCGGCGTGCGTTGCGAAAAAAAGCCGCTCGGAATCGAGCGGCTTTTCTGTGTGCAAAGTAGGCGTTAGGAAGGAATCCTCAAGCACGGCGTTCCGCGTATTCGCCGACCGGCTGCGGCGCCTTGAGCGGGTCGAAGTCGCTCCAGCGGCCTTGCTGCCAGCGTCCCGATGCGCGCTCGATCTCGATCCCGCCCGCGTCGCGCAGAATGGCGGCGGCATCGGCCTGCGTGTCGGGCGATGCGTGGACGGCCACCATGACGCCGGAATGGCGCGCGTTTTCCTGGTTCGCGCTGGAGTGCGCGGAATTCGATTTCGAGCCGCGCGTGTGCGACATCGCGCCCGCGAGCGAGCCGATATACGCGCCGACGCCGGCCGCGACCGCCGACACCAGCATCGGCGCCTTGAACAGCGCGAAGATCACCGCACCCACAATCGCGCCGGCGACCGCGCCGATCGTCACGCCTTTACCCGCGCCTTTGGGACTGGCGGCCGCGCCCGCATCGGTGTGAACGTCGCCGCCGATCGGATAGCGCGCGTGCTGGCCGCCCGGATTCACGAAAAACAGCGTGACGTCTTCTTCGACGAAGCCGCGTGCGAACAGCCGCTGCGCGGCGGCTTCGGCGGCCGGAAACGTCGTGAAGCGGCCTGCGATGATGAGCGACATATTGCCTCCGTAGTCGGTGAATGTTGCGTGTTGCGTGGTTGCGCGAACTTCCGCTGCGGACAGCGAACAGTCAGCAAAAAGCCGCTTATTTCGGCTCCATGCCCGCGACGCGGAACAAGCCGCTGCGCAGCACGACCGGCTCGCCGCCGTTGTCGTCCAGCGCCTCGGCGCAGACCGCTTGGATTCGCGCACGACCTTTCTCGAACGCGGGCATCAGGTCGTCTTCGCGGGCGGAATGGGCGCCGAAATGGTCCTCCAGCGCTTCCGCGGTGATCGTGCAGACCACCGGCTCGCCGTCGACCAGCGCGGTGAAATGAATAGCGATGTCATGGCCGTCGAAAACGGGTAGATCGTCCGCAAAGGTGATGTGCATGGTCGAGTCCTCGTAGGCCGGCCGGTGGGTGGACGTGGGCGGCGCGCTCAGCGTGTTCAGCGTGTTCATGCGGCGGCGGCCCGGCTTTTCGCGAGTTGCTGCGCCATGCCGTAGTGATGTTTGATGATCGGCAGCGCCTTGGTCGCCGCGCCCTTCAGGAGCGCGTCGTTGCCGGCCTCGCTTTCCTTCTTGAATAATTCGACCGCCTTCTGGTGGCCTTCGACCGCGACTTTTTCAATATAGGCGTGGTCGAACGCGTCGCCATTGAGCGTTTCCAGATTGCCGATCACGGCCGAGTCCGCGCTCGGCGGCGCGGTAATGCCGTGGCGCTTCGCGACGATATCGAGATTGCGCGCGAGCTTGGTGTGATCGGCGATCATCCGTTCGGCAAAGCGCTTCACGTCCGGATTGTTCGATTTGGTCAGCGCGAGTTTGCTCGCGGCGATTTCGGTCGCGCCCGCCTGACCCGCGTCCTGCACGAATTGCTGATCGGCGGGAGAGAGCTTGTCGGACGGAGCGGTCTTCGGCGCGCCGGCGGATTCCGATGCGGGGGCTTCCGATGCAGCAAGCGCCGGTGCGGCGCTCGCGCCGAATATCAGCAGGGCGGCGCAGACGGCGGCGAAGGGCGTTTCGCGCATGCGTGACTCCTTGATGTCGAAGGGCGGCGTGAGCGGAAAGAAAGGCGACGCGCTGCTCAGGCCGCTTTCTTCTGCTCGCCGATCGCCTCGATCAGCGCCTGATTGAACGCCGGCAAATCGTCGGGCTTGCGGCTCGAAATCAGGTTGCCGTCGCGCTGCACTTCGCGATCCACCCACGTGCCGCCCGCGTTGCGAATATCGTCCTGCAGGCTCGGCCAGCTCGTGAGCGTCCTACCTTCGACGATACCCGCCGAGATCGGCAGCCAGCCGCCGTGGCAGATGATCGCGATCGGCTTTCCCGCTTCGTTTGCCTGCTTGACGAAGCCCTGCGCCTTCGCGTCGAGACGGATCGCGTCGCCGTTCACGACGCCGCCGGGGAGAACCACGGCGTCGTAATCGGCGGCTTTGGCTTGATCGAATGTAGTGTCTACCGCGACCTTGTCGGCTTTATCGACGTGTTTGAAACCCTGGATCTGGCCCGGCTTCTGCGAAATGACGTGAACGTCCGCGCCGGCTTCCTTGAGGGCGCGCTGCGGCTCGACGAGTTCGGCCTGTTCGAAGCCGTCCACGGCGAGGATCGCGACCTTGTAGCCATTGAGAGATTGCGCCATTTGACTCTCCTTTCCTGTGCTGATTCGTGCATCGAGACAGGTTCCGGCTAAGACTTGACGCGCGGAACCGCGTGTCATCGACGCAGCAAAGGATGTGCCCAGGGAAGGCGCGGCAATGACGGAAAAGGGACGTCGCGAGCGCAGGATCGGACGTTCACGCCGACGCCGTTTCCCCGCGCCGCGCGACACGCAGCACACTGACGACGGCCGCGAGCGCCGCAAAGCCGCCCGCCGCGACGAGCGTGTAAATCGCGCCGCGCTCGGGCGCGATGCCGAAGACCAGCGCGACGAGCGCCGCGCCGAGCGTCTGGCCGGACAGACGCGCGGTGCCGAGCATGCCGCTCGCGCCGCCGCTGCGGTGGCGCGGCGCGGCGGACAACATCTGGCGATTGTTCGGCGACTGGAACAGCCCGAAACCGAGGCCGCATAGCGCCATCCGCCATGCGATATCGAACGGTTCGGGATGCGCGCCGGTCGCAGCGAGCAGCAGAAGCCCGGCCGCGAGGATGGCAAGCCCGATTCCGCCGAGCATGCCCGCCGAATAACGGTCCGATAACGATCCCGCGAGCGGCGCAACGAACACGATCACGAGCGGCCACGGCGTCATCAGGAAACCGGTCTGGACCTGACTCATGCCGAAGCCGTTCTGAAGCAGGAACGGCAGCGAGACGAACGCGAGCATCTGCGCGGTGAACGAGCAGAACGACGTGGCGACGGAAAGCCCGAAAAGCGGAATCCGCAGCAGATCGACGGGCAGCAGCGGCGCGCTTTGCGTCAGTTGCCGGCGCACGAAGAAATAACCGACCACGCCCGCCACCACGAGTTGCACAACGACGTATCCATAGCGCTCGCCGTGTCCGAGACCGTCGAGGGCGATGATCGCGAGGCCGAAGAACACGGCATTCATCAGCGCGCTCAGGTAGTCGTAGGGCTGGCGGTGGCCGGGGTTGGTCGGCAAGGCGCGCGTCCCGAGGAGGAGCGCGGCGATGCCGATCGGCACGTTGATCGCGAAAAGCCACGGCCACGGCGCGATGGCGAGCACGCCGGACGCGATCGTCGGTCCGAGCACGGCGGAAATCGCGACGACCGACGCGTTGATGCTGACGCCGCGTCCGAGGTGCTCGGGCGGGTAGATCATCCGCACGAGCGCCGTGTTCACGCTCATGATTCCCGCCGCGCCGAAGCCTTGCACGACGCGCGCGAGCGTCAGCGTCGCGAGCGAGCCGGAAAGCGCACAGCCGAGCGACGCCAGCGTGAACAGCGCGAGCCCGGCCATATAGACCCGCCGGTAGCCGATGCGGTCGCCGAGCGCGGCAAGCGGCAAGAGCGAGATCGTGATGGTGAGCTGATAGGCGTTCACGACCCAGATCGACGCCGCGGGCGTGGCGTGCAGCGTGCGCGCGATGGTGGGCAGCGCGACGTTCGCGATCGCGCCGTCGAGCACAGCGAGCGTGATGCCGAGCGCGACGACGATGATCGCCCATAAGCGTTGCGGGAAGGGGAGACCTTGTTCGGCGGTCATCGGCTCGAGGTTGGATTGCGGATGGGTGACGAAACGAGAGCCGCGCGGTGCGGCGCGGCGGGCGCGGCGGGCGTGACGACGCCTGCCGCGCGAGAGCCTACTTGAGTTCGTAGAGTCCGGTGTAGGTCGCCGAATCGATTTCGTTCAGATGCGTCATGAAACGGGCGACGGCGTTCGTCGCGTTGGCATCGACAGGCAAGCGTTCAGCTTTCAGCGCGTGGATGCGGAAAATATAGCGATGCGGCTTGTCGCCGCGCGGCGGCGCGGCGCCACCGAAGCCGACCGTGCCGTAGTCGTTGCGCAGCTGCAGCGCGCCGGCGGGCAGCAGACTGCCGTCGGCTTTGCCCGCGTTACGCGGCAGCGAGCGGACATCGACTGGAATGTTCACCACGACCCAGTGCCAGAAGCCGCTGCCGGTGGGCGCGTCGGGATCGTAGACGGTGAGGGCGAGACTGAGCGCATCGGCGGGCGGCGCGTCCCATTGCAGCGCGGGGGACAGGTTTTCGCCCGCGACGCCGAAGGATTGCTGATCGAATTCCTGCGCCTTCGACATGTAACCGTTGGCCGGAAATTCGTCGGACCAGATTCTAAAGTCAGCCATGAGATTCTTTGCCTCCTTGAACGGGGATAAACGCGCTGGGGCGTGCAGCAAATGTGCCCGCAGGGATCTTTTTTGGTGGGTGTTGAGTTTAGCATCGGCCCTGTTTATGCTTTCGCGGGGTTTTAGGTTCGGTGGCGCTCGTTGTTGCTTTGGTTTCCTGGGCGCTTTCTGGGAACCTGCTTTCGTGTAGGTCTGTGAGCACGCCGATGTGTGCGGCAGCAGGTATTTTCTTTGGCTAGCTGCAAAGAAGGTAACCGAAGAAAGCCATACGGGAATCGGCGCCGTGGGGCGGCTTGGGGTGGGTTCCCCGAAAGCGCCCAGAAAACCAAAGCGACCCCGGGCGCCAGCAACCGTCGTTTGTTCGGTAAAACATACCCAAATTCAACACGCGATCTGTAAAACTGTCGCGTTAGAATATCGAGATACGCGAGAAGCGAGCAGCGAGAAGGAGCAACGGGGTGCAGACACGAACCAACAACCAGACTCACAACCCAAGCGACCGGACAACAAATCCAAAAACCGCAAGCGAGCCCCCGAGCGCCACCCCCTCCGATGACGCCGACATGTTCGAGCTTGCGCCCGTCTCGCTATGGCTGGAGGATTTCAGCGCCGTGCGAGCGCTCTTCGAGGACTGGCGTGCCGCTGGCATCACGGATATCAAGACGTATCTGCGCGAGGATTCACAACGCGTCGCCGCGTGCTCGTCGCGGATCCGCTTGCTCAAGGTGAACCGCCGCACGCTCGAACTCTTCGGCGCGGATTCGCTCGAGCACCTCATCGCGCATCTTGGCCAGGTGTTCCGCGACGACATGTTCGATACTCACGTCGACGAACTCGCGCAACTGTGGTCCGGCAAGACGCGCTTTGTCAGCCAGACGGTGAACTACACGCTCGACGGCCGCCGTCTCGACGTGCTGCTGAAAGCCGTCATCCTGCCCGGCCACGAAGCGCGCTGGGACCGCGTGCTGGTCACCGTCGAGGACATTACGGAGCTGGAGGACGTGCGGCGCCGCGCGGCGAACAGCGAGCTTTACGCGCGCGGTCTCTTCGAGCATTCGCCGGTGTCGCTGTGGGTGGAGGACTTCAGTTCGGTGAAAGCGTTGCTCGACGATCTGCGTGAACGCGGGATCGTGGATTTCCGGACGTTCACCAACGTGCATCCGGAGTTCATCGAGCGGTGCATGCAGGAAATTCACGTGCTCGATGTGAACCAGCACACGCTCAAGATGTTCGGGGCGCCAGACAAAACCGCGCTCCTCGCCCGGCTTTCAGACGTTTTCCGCGACGACATGCTGGCGCATTTTCAGGAGCAGTTGATCGACTTGTGGGAGAACCGGCTGTTCCATCAGCGCGAAGTGCTCAACTATTCGCTGGATGGCAACGAGCTCAACGTGCATCTGCAGTTCTCGGTGTTTCCGGGGCACGAGCGCACGTGGGATCTCGTGCTTGTCGCGCTCACCGACATCACCGCGCGCAAAAAAGCCGAGGCGTACCTCGAATTCCTCGGCAAGCACGACGCGCTGACCAAGCTGAAGAACCGCTCGTTTTATATCGACGAAATCAACCGGCTGGAACGCAAGGGTCCGTTCCCGGTGACGGCGATTGCCGTGGACGTGAACGGCCTCAAAACCGTCAACGATCAATTGGGCCACGCCGCCGGCGACGCGCTGTTGCGCCGCGCGGGCGAAGTGCTCGGCAAAGCGGTGGAAAAGCCGTTTCAGGCCGCGCGGATCGGCGGCGACGAGTTCGTCCTGCTCTTGCCCGGCGCCGACGAACGCGGCGGCGAAGCCGTCGTGGAAAGCATCCAGAAGCTGGTGGAACTGAACAATCAGTTCTATTCGGGCATGCCGCTCAGCTTTTCCATCGGCATGGCGACCGCGCGGGACGGCGAGCGGCTCGAAGCCATGTTGCAGCGCGCCGACGCCGCGATGTATGCCGAAAAGCGCGCGCATTACGGCGATGCAACACGCGATCGACGCGGCGAATCGCGGTGAAAAAGCGTTAGCGCGTGACTTCGTCGATACCGCGCACGAGCGCCGGGCACGCCTCGCCGATTTCCTTCGCGTACTCGGCGGGATCGCTCGTCTTGAGTTTCGCCAGCCGATCCACGGTGGATTGAGCTTCGGTATAGCCGAGTTTCCATTCGGCGTCGAAGTCGGGCGCGGCCGTGAAGTTCTTGCGCGCGGCGGTCTTGAAGCGCTCGATTTTCGCGTGGTCGATATGGCAGATATCCGCCGCGCCGCGCGCGATGTTGCCGCTCGTGCGCACGCCCTCGGCGGCGAGACTTTGCGGCGATTGCGTCTGAACGGGCGGGTGATCGGGCGGCAGGTCCGGTGTCTGCGCGGCGGCGCGGGAGCCTGCGAAACCGAGCGCGCACGCACTCAAAAGCGTGGCGAAAGCGGCATGGCGGAGAGTCATTCTGTTCCTTGTGGGTTGAGCGCGATTATAGCGAATACGCCTTGAAAATCAGGCTTGTCGTGAGTTCGCGCCTCGCCGGGCGCGCATTTGCCTCATGCTAGAATCGTCGCTCAACCGCCGCTTTTAAAACGAGAAAAATGAAAAAGGGAAGCAAGGCTGCATCGAAGGATTCCGCTACGGAAATCGCGAAGGACGCCGTGAAAGAGGCCGCGCCCGCGGGCGCCGAAACCGTCGCCACGACACGGCGCAAGTACGATCCGGAAGAGACCAAGCGCAACATTCTCGCTATCGCGACGCAGGAGTTTTCCGCGATGGGGCTGACCGGTGCGCGCGTCGATGCGATCGCGGAGCGTACCAACACCACCAAGCGCATGCTGTACTACTACTTCGGCAGCAAGGAAGGTCTCTACGAGGCCGTGCTGGAGCAAGTGTACGGCGACATCCGCGCGCTGGAGCAGGAACTCAATCTCGGCGAGAAAGATCCCGTCGAGGCGCTGCGCGAACTGGTCGAATTCACGTTCGATTATCACGACAAGCATCGCGATTTCGTGCGCCTCGTGACGATCGAGAACGTGCATCGCGCGAAATATATCGAGCAGTCGAAGACGTTCAAAAGCCGCAATTCGAGCGCCGTCAAAAGCATCGAGGACCTGATCGCGCGCGGTGTCGGGGCGGGCCAGTTTCGCGGCGACGTCGATCCGATCGACCTTCATCTGATGATCAGTTCATTGTGCTTTCATCGCGTCGCGAACCGTCATACCTTCGGCACGGCATTCGGCCGCGATCCGTCGAGCGCGCGCTCGCGCACGCGGCATCGCGACATGATCGTCGATGCGGTGCTGCGGTTCATGCGCCGCGACGACTGAACGCGGCATAAAAAAACGGCGGCCTTCCAAGAAGGCCGCCGTTTTGCATTGAAGGCACTGAAGCGCGCTGTATCAATCGAGCACGATGCGCTTGATATCGCCCACCACGAAGATATACGACAGCGCCCCAAGCAGCGCGATCGTGCCGATGAACGCCAGCGCGCCGACGAACGAGCCGGTCGCGGCCACGATGAAGCCGACCGCGAGCGGCGTCACGATGCCCGCCAGATTCGCCGCGAAGTTGAAGATGCCGCCGGTCACGCCGAGCAACCCTTCGGGCGCGATATCCGACACCAGCGTCCAGCCGAGCGCCGCCATGCCTTGCGCAAAGAACGCCACCGACAGAATCGCGATCACGACCGCGTTGCTTTCGACGTAGTTGGCAAGAACGATGGTCGAGGCGAGCAGGAGACCGGCGATGATCGGCAGCTTGCGCGCGACGTTCGCCGACTTGCCGCGACGCAGCAGCCAGTCCGACGCGAGGCCGCCGAACATCACGCCCACCGACGCCGCGATGAACGGCAGCACCGCGAAGAAGCCGATCTTGAGCCAGCCCATGTGGCGCTCGGTCGCGAGGTAGGTCGGGAACCACGTGAGGAAGAAGACGAGCGTCGAGTTGCCCGCGAACTGGCCGAAGCAGATGCCCGCGAGCTGACGCTTTTTCAGCAGCTTTCCGATGGTGCGCCATTCGAAGCGGCTTTTCGCCTTTGCATCGGCGGAGGTTTCCATCAGGCCGCCGCCTTGGGCGATGTACTCGAGTTCCGCTTCGTTCGCCCGCGAATCGCGCGGCTCGCGATAGAACAGCCACCACACGCCGCCGAACAGAATGCCCGCCGCGCCGACCACGTAGAAGAGCGAGCGCCAGCCGAACGCGCCCATCAACGCGAACAGGAGCGGGCTGAAGAACGCGAGGCCGATGTACTCGCCGACCGTGTAGGTGCCGGTCGCCATCGCGCGTTCGCTTTGCGGAAACCACGTCGCGACGACGCGGCTATTGGCCGGAAAGCAGGGCGCTTCCGCGACGCCGAGACCGAGCCGGCAGGCAAGCAGCGCGCCGATGCCCCCGACAAAACCTTGCAGCAGCGTGCAGACCGACCAGAACGTCATCGAGAGGTAGTACGTGAGCTTGCTGCCGAAGCGGTCGAGGAACAGGCCGCCGGGAATCTGCGCGGCCACGTAGGTCCACGAGAACGCCGAGAACATCACGCCCATCACGGCGGCGCTGATGCCGAGTTCCTTCGTCAACTGCGGCGCGGCGATGCCGAGCACCGTGCGGTCGAGATAGTTGATCATCGTGCCGACGGCGAGCAGCGCGAGTATGCCGAAGCGCGCGCGCGAACGGCGCGGTGCACGGCCTGTCGCGGTGGCGCGCGACGTGCCCTGAGTGGTCGAGGGTTGTGACATGGGGTCTCCTTTTGGTTGTTGTGACGTGCTTTCAGCGGCCGACGAGCGTCTGAAAATGCGCAAACATGCGTTCCGCGTCGGGTTCCCGTCCCGTGAAAATACGCATTGCATCGACGGCTTGCGCGACCGCCATGCCGCCGCCGCTCACCGTCCGGCAGCCGAGCGCGCGAGCGGTCTTCAGCAACTCGGTTTCCAGCGGAAAGTAGACGATCTCCGCGACCCACAGCTTCGGATGCAGAAACTCGGCCGGAAGCGGCAGGCCGGGCAGTTTAGCCATGCCGGTCGGCGTCGCGTGGATCAAGCCGTCGGCGGCGGCGAGCGTGTCGCGCAGATCGCCACCGCTTGTCACCTCGCGATCGGCAAAGCGCGCCTGCAATTCGGCGGCGAGCGCAGCGGCCCGGGAGGTGTCGGAGTCGAACAGGACGAGCGAGCGCGCGCCCATCGAAAGCGCCGCGTGCGCGACGGCCGCGCCCGCGCCCCCCGCGCCCAGTTGCACGACGCGGCCAAGCGGCGCATCGGGCAAGCCGCGCTGGAACGCGCGCGCGAAGCCCGACCAATCGGTGTTATGGCCGATCCGCTGGCCGTCGCGCAGCACCACGGTGTTCACGGCGCCGAGCGCGCGGGCGTCGTCGGAGAGCGCGTGAAGCAACGGGATCACACTTTGCTTGCACGGATATGTGATGTTCAGTCCGTCGTAACCCATGTGTTCGGCGGCTGTCAGCAAGTCCGGCAGCGCAACGGCTTCGAGGCCGAGCGCGGCGAGATCGATGCGGCGGTACACATAGTTGAGACCGAGGTGACGGCCTTCCTGTTCATGCATCGCGGGCGTGAGCGATCCGCCGATCCCCGAGCCGATCAGGCCGATCAGGTAGGAGGTCTTGGTTTGGTCGTGGGTCGTGGCGGGCATGGATCGGCAACCTTTCGCTTGGAAGATGAACGTTGGACAGGGCAGGGCGAGTTTTTGCCGCACTGCAACGGCGACCCGCAGTGTGCGTGAGCACGCGGCCGCTGTCCTTCGGGGTTTATCCCAATTTGTACCATCTAGTTAGTTTGCGCTAGACGGCGGATTGGTTTAGATTGCGGCTTTTGTAAAGCTGGCGGATCGCGGACGGCGTAGACTGAGCCGTGGTCGAGGCTCGTGCAGGCACCTTTTTCACAGCACTTGGGAGGCAGCGATGCTGCGTTCAATCCGAACTTCCATCGCGACGGTTTCAATCAGCGGCACGCTGGTCGAAAAGCTGAACGCGATCCGCGCCGCGGGTTTCGACGGCGTGGAAATCTTCGAAAACGATCTGCTTTACTTCGACGGCACGCCCGCCGACGTCCGCCGCATGGCTGCCGACCTGGGCCTCGAAATTTTCCTGTTCCAGCCGTTTCGCGACTTCGAGGGCGTGAGCGCCGAGCGGCTCGCGCGCAACCTGGACCGCGCGAAACGCAAGTTCGACCTGATGCACGAGCTCGGTACGAACCGCATGCTGGCGTGCAGCAACGTATCGCCGGAAACCATCGCCGACGACGCGCTGATTACCGATCAACTCGGCCAGCTCGCGCTCGCGGCGAAGGAAGCGGGCGTGATCGTCGGGTACGAGGCGCTTGCGTGGGGACGTCATGTGAATTCGTACAAGCACGCGTGGCGGCTCGTGGATGCAGTGAACCATCCGAACCTCGGTCTCGTGCTCGACAGCTTTCACACGTTGTCCATCAAAGATTCGGTCGATGAAATCGCATCGATTCCCGGTGACCGTATCGCGTTCGTGCAGATTGCCGACGCGCCCGTGCTCGCGATGGACGTGCTCGAATGGAGCCGCCATTACCGGTGTTTTCCGGGGCAGGGCGCGCTCGACGTCGCGGGCTTCACGGCGCGGGTGATCGAAAGTGGCTATGACGGCCCGCTTTCGCTCGAAATTTTCAACGACGGTTTCCGTGCCGCGCCGACCGCCGTGACCGCCGCCGACGGGCATCGGTCGCTGCGCTTTCTCGAAGAGGAAACGCGCGGCGTGCTGGCCGCGAAGGCGCCGGACATCTTGTTCGAGCCGCCCGCGACGCCGGAACATATCGGTTTCCAGTTCCTTGAATTCGCCGTGGACGACGCCGCCCGCGCGCAGGTCGCCGCGTGGCTCGGCAAGTTCGGATTCCGCCTCGCGGGCCGGCATCGCTCGAAGGACGTCACGCTGTATCGGCACGGCGCGGCGTCGATCGTGCTGAACGCCGAGGCCGATTCGTTCGCGAACGCGTTCTTCCAGCAGCACGGCTTGTCGCTGTGCGCGTCGGCGTTTCGCGTCGATAACGCGAAGCTGGCGTTCGAACGTGCTGCCGCGTTCGGCTACACGCCGTTTTCCGGCCGCGTCGGCCCGAACGAGCGCGTGTTGCCGGGCGTGCAGGCGCCGGACGGCAGCCTCGAATATTTCGTCGATGAAGCGCCCGGTGCGCCCACGCTTTACGAAGCGGATTTCGTGCTGACCGATATCGACGGCCCTTACGAGGTCGGCCCGCTGACCGCGATCGACCACGTTTGCCTGTCGCTGCCCGCCGACGCGCTCGACACCTGGGTGCTGTTTTTCCGCACCGCGTTCGGCTTTCTGCCCGAGGCGAGCGTGCTCGTGCCGGACCCGTACGGCCTCGTTCGCAGCCGCGCGGTCAGGAGCCGCGACGGCTCGGTGCGGATCGCGCTCAACGCGTCGATCGACCGTCACACGGCGGTGGTCGAATCGCTCGCGACGTATCGCGGATCGGGCCTGAATCACGTTGCGTTCAGCACGCCGGATATCTTCGCCGCGATCCCGCGGCTCGTTGCCGATGGCGTTCGTTTCCTGCGCATTCCGCGCAACTATTACGACGACCTTGCGGCGCGCTATTCGTTGCCCGACGAGCAGATCGACGCGATGCTCGAACACAACATTCTCTACGACCGCGACGAGCGAGGCGGTGAGTTCTTCCATGCGTACACGGAGCAGCTCGACCAGCGCTTCTTCCTGGAGGTGATCGAGCGGCGCGGCGGCTACGACGGCTACGGCGCGTCGAACGCGGCGGTGCGGCTCGCGGCGCACGCGCAGATGTTGAAGGCGCGCGGGGCGGCTTAAAGGGGTGGCTTAAAGGGGTGGCTTAAGGCGTGGCATGAGGCGTGGCATGAGGCGAATCGCGCTGCGGACAGGCTGGCTGTGACCTATGATTAATCATGGCCGCAGTCGCAATCTGCAGCGGAGGGCGCCATGGACGACTTCACCAATATCCTCACCGGGCTCGCGGGCCTCGCGGCCGTCGCGATCGTGCTGCTCGCCACCGACTGGCGCGACACGCATCGCGAGCGGATGCTGATGCGCCACGACGCGCATCACGGTTTGCGCGAGTGGTGGGTGCATCATCATCGGCACTGAGCGGGCCGGGGCGTAGAACGACACGAAGGGCTGTTTCCGGCGTTTGCCGGAGCGGCCCTTTTTCCTATCGGCGGGGGATCGGTCGCGTTTAACCGGGCGGCGCTTTCACCGCTTCGGGCGGCGGCGCGGCGGCGTTGCGCAAAGGCACGCGATGCTGCGCCTCGAACGCATCGATCTGGCAGTACAGGCGGTGAACCGTCTGGATCTGCGTATGGGACAAGTGCGAATCGCGGGCGATCAGCGCAAGCCGCTCGCGCCAGTAAGACGGCGGCAACAGCGGCCCGCCGAAATCGCATGAGAGAGACCGGCGCAGCACCAGTTCCAGGTGCGCCAGATCCTGATCCGCAAGCAGCGCCGAGAAGGCGCCGCGAGGCTTGGTATCGAAGAAAGGGTCCATCAATGACTTACGGTCGTTCGTGCCTTTTCTTGATGAGTAGTTTCCCGCAGTTATCGTTTGCGGATGAATTGGTTATTCATGGCTCGACGGTGAATGCAGCCACAAGCATGCGCGCGGTATCGTCGCGGGCCAGCATGTTGATGACCGTGTCCCACGCGTCGTAGGACGCATCGAAATAGGCGCAGTGCATTTCCAGCGTGTGCGGATCGAGTTCGTAGAGATCGGTCGCCGTCACGACACAGTCCTCGGGCGGCGTCAGGTCGTCGCCATAGCCGCCGTTCGCCACATCCACCCAGTTCGCGAGCGCGTCCGACCAGTACCCGATCTCCTGCGCCGTGGCCGGCCGCGTCAACCCGAGACGCAATGTGACCGCGCCCGCCGCATGCACGTTCGGCGTGATCGCGCAAGGAAACGGCACGTCGTCGCGCCGCGCGGGATACGGCGCGGCGCGCAGTTCGTTTGCCGTGTAACGCAGTGGCTTGTTGCGCGATTCGCCTGCGGCTGTGATCGTGATGCGGCCGAGCGGCACGGCCCATGTCGCGCGGGCGATCAGCAGGTTCGCGAGGATGCGCCACGCGCCGGGTGCGATTCCGCGATCGGCGGCGCGCAGCGTGTAGGCGCGCGTGGTGGCGTCGATGGGTTCGATCGAGAGCGCGTTGTCGTGCGCCGATGTGTCGCCGAAGCCGCCGAGCCTGAGCACCGTCGCGAACGATTCGAGCGCGGTATCCCACACGTCGATCCAGCGCGGATCTGCCTCGCCGGCGTGCAATTCCACCCGCACGTGCGATGCGTGTTCGGGCAGATGCACTTCCAGCAGCGTGGTCATGGACGGGTTTTTAAGCAAAGCGGTTGATCCATTCGACCGATTCGTCGTCCTCGAAGCCGGGGAACGCCAGATCGTCATCGGTGACGACGGGCCGCACGGCCTCGAAGATGCGCTGATAGACGCCGATGTCCTCGCGGCGATTTCGATCGCCGAGGATCGGCGCGTCGCCCGCCTGAATCACGAGTCCGTGCCGGCGCTCGTGGACGTAGGCTTCGGCCGGCAGCGCTTGCTTGAGCGCATCGACGCCGCCCAGTTCCGCGACGAATGCCGCGTCCAGGAACGTCAGCCAGCCGACGCCCTTGATCGCGTGGCCGAGGAACTCACCGCTCGCCGCGAAATCGCGATAATCCACGCAGCGGTAGCGCTTGCACCACGCGCCGATTTGAGCGTCGCGGTCGTCGTCGAATTCGCCTTCGTCGTATTGCACGCCATAACCCGCCTGACCCGAACGGAACGGCACACGGTCGGCGAGTTCGAGCGCGAACGCGATGAAACCGGCCGGATCGTTTTCCATGAACGCGCGCGGCAAGCTCACCGAGAAGAAACCGGCGACATCCGGAATCAGCGGCGGCTCGACGCCGAACATGAATCCCCACGGTTCGACGAGATCGCCGTTCGCGCCGGACGTCAGGTCCAGTTCATATTCCGCGCGCCGTTTCGCGCCCGGCTTGAACCACGTCGACAGATACTCGTGGACGGCGGGCGTGACCGCGCGCGGCCGCTTCATCGTCTCGGTCCGATACCAGCGCACGTGCGGATCGAGGTGAACGCGCGCGCTTGCGTAGGCGTCGGCGAGGCCTTCGGCTTGATCGAGTTGCGTCAGGTAGAACGTGATTTCCGCCGCGACGAGCGCTTTCTGGCCTTCGTCGTCGTGGTAGGTGAGGGGTTCGGGCTTCGTCATGGCATGCGTTTCCGGTGAGGTGAAATCCTGCCTCGGGCGCCGCTATTTTCCGCAGGCGCACTTCTTGGAATCGACGACCTTCGGCTTGCCGTCCTTGTCGATTTTCCGGTAATTGCGCTTCTGCGACGCGGAAAGCTTGTCTTTGCCGCTTTTCCATTTGAATTTGGCGTCGAAAACCTGAAACTCCTCGCCGCGCGGGATCACCAGATCGGGCCGCACGATGGACTCCGCGCCGCCCGAGCGCGCGAGCGCCCGGCTCATGCGGCCGGCTGCGGCCATCGTGACCGAGCCGCCGTCGGTGAGCGGCGGATTCTCGGCGATCCCCGACACGAAGTTGAAGAGCCGCGACCCGGCGTCGCCCAGTTTCGTCGCCATCTGGGTGAAGAGTGAACCGGTGAGCATCGGCGTCGCGCCTCGCTCGATCAGGAAAGACTGCTCAGAGAGAAATTTACTCGAGCAATCGCCGCTGCGCTGCTTGAGTTGCTCCGCGAATTCCCTGCTGCAGCAGCCGCGGCCCTTGATCTCGCCCTTGTCGTACTTGCGCTGCGTCTCGCAAAACGCATCGCAGATTATTTTCGCCTCTTCCTCCGACACCCCCAGCGCTTTCGCGATGGCCTGAATCTCGCCGCCCAGATTCGCTGCGTTTTCGCTGTTGTGGAACATCTTGTCGGTGAGCCGGCAAGCGTTTCCGCCATCCATCTTGACGTCGAACGAGTACAGGATCCAGGTCGCTTCCTTCATGAAGGTGCTGGATTTCACACCGCCCGCGACCCCGGCGTTGTCGCCGTTGCTCAGGCTGAACTTCGAGCCCTTGCGCGCGGCCATCGCCTTGTCGCCCTTGACCGTCGTGGTACCGTCCGCGAGCGTTGCCGACTGCGCGATGTTGGGATAGGGCATCGGCACCGGGCCGCCCGGGCTGGGCGTCTTGCAGACATCGGGGATCGTCGCGGTGGAGATGCCGCTGCTCATCTTGTGAACCAGCGACGTCACCGTGCCGTTGACTTTAATCGTGACGGACATGGCGACGGCCGGGCATGGCGATGCCTCTTTGCTCAGGTTTTGACGGGTTCTGATCGAAGAACGAAAGCAGGCGGGAATTTTTGAGCGGCGGCGCGCGCGATGGCGGCGCTTTGGTGCGCTTTGGGGCGCGTTGGCGGCCAGTGCGTTTGATATACTCTGCGCTCGCTGGCGGTCTGGCCGCCCGGCGAACGCGCACGGCGCTTCGTTTAGGAAGAAGCGGTTTTCACCGCCGTGACGCGCAAATCAGCCTCGCCACTATCCGTCTCCCCGTAGTTCAATGGATAGAACAAGTGCCTCCTAAGCGCTAGATGCAGGTTCGATTCCTGCCGGGGGGACCACGTCCCGCAGCACCTTCCGCCAAAAACCCCTGACTTTCCGTGATAATGCTGCGACACCCGCTCGCACATTGATCCACGCCGATGTCAGAGATCGAAACCGCTGTCTTCGTGTTCGTCCTGATGCTTGCCAGCACCGCGCTCGGCGCGATCGTCCGGCCGTTGCTGCCCGAGGAACACAAGGCGCGCGAAACGGTGCAACTGGTGCAGCTCGTGGTCGGCATGCTGGTCACGTTCGCCGCGCTCGTGCTCGGCCTCCTGACGGCGTCGGCCAAAGCCACCTTCGACACCACCAACAACGACATCCGCAGCTACGCGAGCGCGCTGATCCAGCTCGACCAGTCGTTGCGCGAATTCGGGCCGCCCGCCGACAACGCGCGCCGGATGCTGCGCGCCTACACAGGCGCGGCGATCGCGAGCACGTGGCCCGGCGAGCCGCCGCCTGCCGGCGATTTCTATCCGCGCAAGATTACTCAACAACAGCCGAACGGCAATCTCGATAGCCGCGCGCTCGGTCAGTTGCTCGAACGCGCCCAGCTCGAAGTGCGCCGCTTCGACTCGACCGACACATTTCATCAGAAGCTCGCGCAGGATATCGTCGCGCGCTTCGAAAGTTTGGTCGCGCTGCGCTGGAAACTGGTGGAGGAAGCGCACGGCTCGATTGCGTATCCGTTCGACCGGATTCTTGTCTTCTGGCTGCTCATCATTTTTCTGTCCTTCGGGCTGATCGCGCCGCGCAACGCGCTGTCGCTCGTCACGATCACGCTTGGCGCCGTGTCGATTGCGACCGCCGTGCTGGTGATCGTCGATCTCGACACGCCGTTCAGCGGCCCCATCCAGATCGCGAGCGCGCCGATGCGCGACGCGCTCGGTTATCTGCTTCGCTAGCCAACGCTCCTATGTCTTCCACGCTTTACACCGATCCGCGCCTCGTCGCCCTGTACGACGCGCTCAACCCTGAAGGGCCCGATACGGCGTTCTACCGGGCGCTGGCGGCCAGGACGGGCGCGCGTTCGCGCATCGTGGATCTCGGATGCGGGACGGGACTTCTGACTTGTGCGCTGGCGGCGGACGGGCATCACGTGATCGGCATCGATCCGTCGCGCGACATGCTGCGGATCGCCCGCAAGCGCGACCATGGCGACGACGTGCAGTGGATCGAAGGCGATGCCACGGCGCTCGCCGTGCTGCCGCCGGCCGATCTGCTGCTGATGACGGGACACGTCGCGCAGATTTTCCTCGATGACGCCGCGTTCCTCGCGACGCTCGCCGCCGCGCGCCATGCGTTGCGCGGCGGCGGCCGGCTCGCGTTCGAAAGCCGCGATCCGGCGGCGCAAGCGTGGGAAGACTGGACGCGCGACCGCTCGCGCCGGCTGATTCGCGATGCGGACGGGCAATCGGTGGAAGTCTGGCAGGAACGGCTTTTCGGGCCGACCGACGATGGCCGCGTCGCGTTCGACACGCATTACCGCTTCGAATCGACGGGCGAGCGCGTCAGCGCCGAAAGCGAATTGCGCTTTCGCAGTCAGCCGGAACTCGCGGCGCTTTTGGTGCGCGCGGGTTTCGGCGAACTTCAGTGGCATGACGGCTGGGACGATGTCAGCCCGGGACGCGAGCTGATCGTCGTGGCGGGTTAATGCACCTGAAGCGCTGAGATTTTCAGAATTCGACGGCGACGAAATCGGCCTTGCCCACATCGCACAACGGGCAGCGCCAGTCGTCGGGGATGGCGGCGAAACGGGTGCCCGGCGCAATGCCTTCTTCCGGCAGGCCGTCTTCTTCGTTATAGATCCAGCCGCAAATCAGACAGACCCAGCTTTTGTATTCGAGAACTTCACTCACGACAGACTCTTCGTTGCGTTTTAGATAACAGGTAAGAATGACCCGGAATCGTAATTCGGATCAAGGGTGAATCTTCTATTTTACCGGAAACCGGTAAGGCGGCTCGGTGACTCGGAACCGTCCTATGGCATGCCGCGTCGGCCATTGGCCCCGGTGTATGCTTCGCGCTGAAGCGTTCTAATTAGATGAATGCTTTCGGACGGCCGGAACGCGTGGTCAGTGGGCGTATCCGCGAGACGGGCGTCGTCTTCCAAGGAGAAAAAAATGTTGAAGAAATGGTTGACGGGAGCGGTGCTGACGGCGTCTTTCGTCGCAGCGACGGGCGTGCAGGCGCAAAGCGCGCGGGTGTTTTTCGAGGAACCGAAGGACGGCGCGACGGTATCGAGCCCGGTGCACATGAAGTTCGGTGTCGAGGGCATGGAGGTCGCGCCGGCGGGGAGCACGTCGCCGACCAAGGGTCACCACCACGTGTTGATCGACGCGGGGCCGATGCAACGGGGTCTTGTGATTCCCGCCAACGATAAATCCCTGCACTACGGCAAGGGCCAGACGGAGGCGGACGTGACGCTGCCGCCGGGCGATCACACGTTGACGCTCCAGTTCGGCGACGGCTCGCACCGTTCGTTCGGACCGGAAATGAGCCAGACGATCACCGTTCACGTCAAATAAAGTTTGCAGTGCGGTCCACGTCGATTTTCGACGGGCGTGGGCCGCGCCACGCCTATCGAGCGCGTTCCGCGCTTTGTCCAAACGTCATAGGCCGCGAGCCGCCGCGCGCAAGACCGGTACAATGGCCGCTTCCAGTTTCCGCACTTTTCCGGCCGCCTTCCATGTCGCTTTATTCCATTTCGAACGCGCAACTCGCGTTCGGCCACGTTGCGTTGCTCGATCACGCCGATTTCTCGCTCGAAGCGGGTGAACGCGTCGGATTGATCGGGCGCAACGGCGCGGGCAAGTCGTCGCTGCTCAAGATCGTCGCCGGTTTGACCCGGCCGGACGACGGGCTCGTCACGCGCCAGAACGAACTCAGCACGGTCTACGTGCCGCAGGAACCCGAATTCGATCTCGACGCCACGGTGTTCGAGGTCGTGGCGTCGGGCCTGACGCACGCGCGCGATCTGCTCGACCAGTACGACGCGGTTGCGCACGAACTCGCCGATGCACCGGAGGGCGCAACGCACGACGACCTGCTCACGCGCATGAACACGCTTCAGTCGGCGCTCGATCATAGCGACGCATGGAACTGGCGGACCCGGGTCGCGACGACGTTGCAGCAGATCGGCCTGAACGGCGAGGCGCGCGCGGGATCGCTCTCGGGCGGCATGCAAAAGCGCGTTGCGCTCGCGCGCGCGCTCGTCGTGCAGCCGGACGTGCTGCTGCTCGACGAACCGACCAACCACCTCGACTTCGACGGTATTCGCTGGCTCGAAGACCTGCTGGTCACGCTGCGCACCGGCCTACTGTTTATCACCCACGACCGGGCATTTCTGGATCGCGTGGCGACGCGGATCGTCGAGCTGGATCGCGGGCGGCTGCTGTCGTACCCGGGCAACTACAGCGCCTACCAGACGCGCAAGGCGCAGCAGCTTGAGATCGAACAGGTCGAGGCGGCCAAGTTCGACAAACTGCTGGCGCAGGAAGAAGTGTGGATTCGCAAGGGCGTGGAGGCGCGGCGCACGCGCAGTGTCGGTCGGATCGCGCGGCTCGTGGAAATGCGCAACGAACGCGCGGAACGCCGTAACGTGCAGGGCAACGTGAAGCTCGATGTCGGGCAGGGCGAGAAGTCGGGCAAGATCGTGTCCGAGCTCACCGACGTGACGAAGCGCTACGGCAACCGCACCATCGTCGATAACTTCACGGCCACCGTGATGCGCGGCGACAAGATCGGTTTTGTCGGCCCGAACGGCGCGGGCAAGACCACGCTCCTGAAGATCATCCTTGGCGAACTCAAGCCCGACGAAGGCGCGGTGCGCACGGGCACGAACATCCAGGTCGCGTATTTCGACCAGATGCGCGCGCAACTCGATCTCGACAAAACCCTGGCCGACACCATCAGTCCGGGCAGCGAATGGGTCGAAGTGAACGGCGTGAAGAAGCACGTGATGAGCTACCTCGGCGACTTCCTGTTCGCGCCGGAACGCGCCCGCTCGCCCGTGCGCTCGCTGTCCGGCGGCGAACGCAACCGCTTGCTGCTCGCGCGCCTGTTCGCGCGGCCCGCAAACGTGCTTGTGCTCGACGAGCCGACCAACGACCTCGACATCCCGACGCTCGAACTGCTCGAAGAACTGCTGACCGAGTACGACGGCACCGTGCTGCTCGTGAGCCACGACCGCGCGTTCCTCGATAACGTGGTGACGTCGGTGTTCGCGTCGGAAGGCGAGGGCAAGTGGCGCGAGTACGTGGGCGGATTCAGCGACTGGCAGATCCAGCGCGCTCGCGCCGAGCAACTCGCGCAGGATGCCGCGCGCCAGGTCGCGAAAGAAGCGGCGCCGAAGGGCGACGCGGGGAAGGACAGCGCGACCGGCCGCAACGCGCAGCGCACGGTGAAACTGTCATTCAAGGAACAGCGCGAACTCGACGCGCTGCCGGATACCATCGCGAAGCTCGAAGCGGAGCAGGCGGCGATCGCGGCGAAACTCGCGGACGGTTCGGTGTACGCGAAAGACCCGGCCGAAGGGATGCAACTGAGCCAGCGCCACGCGTCGATCGACGAGGAACTGCTCGTCGCGCTCGAACGCTGGGAGTCGCTCGACGCGAAGCGCAAGTAACTGCGTTGCCACAAGCACGCGCGCGGTTGCCGCGGGCCGGGCGCGTGCCGGCTGTCTCGAAAAAAACGCGCGCAGTCATTGCCGCTTATATCGAAAACAGTAAAATACGTCGCGTTTCAGGCGTGCAAGGGCGGCATTCGTACCGGTCGTAACCGGTGAGGCCAAAGGAACCCGGCACGCCGCTTTACAGAATATTGGATATCTCCGAGGCCTCCTCCGGCAGCTTGCCGGCGGCCCGCTCTGTTCACGCAATTCGCCGGCTGTCCGGCCGTTTTCGGCGTTTTTGCCCCAAGCGACGGACACCGGTCCAACGTTCAGTCATGTCCACGAAAAAACCCAGCGCTGCCGACAGCAGCAAGAACGGCGGATACAGCGAAGCATCCATCAAGGTGCTGAAGGGCCTTGAGCCGGTCAAGCAACGGCCCGGCATGTACACGCGTACTGAAAATCCGCTGCACATCATTCAGGAAGTCATCGACAACGCCTCCGACGAGGCCCTCGGCGGCTACGGCAAACAGATCACGGTCACGCTGCACGCCGACCATTCGGTCTCCGTCGAAGACGACGGGCGCGGCATTCCGTTCGGCATGCATCCGGAAGAAGGCGTGCCGGTCGTTGAGATCGTCTTCACGCGCCTGCACGCGGGCGGCAAATTCGACAAGGCCGCCGGCGGCGCCTACACGTTCTCGGGCGGCCTGCACGGCGTCGGCGTGTCGGTCACGAACGCGTTGTCCACGCGCCTCGACGTGACCGTCTGGCGCGACGGCAAAGTGGCCGACCTCGGCTTCTCGAACGGCGACGTCGTCAAGGCGCTCGAAACGCGCCCGGCCAATCGCGGCGAAAAGAAATCGGGCACGCGCGTCACAGCGTGGGCCAACCCCAAATATTTCGATTCCCCGAACCTGCCGCTCGGCGAACTGCAACGCCTGCTGCGCTCGAAAGCCGTGCTGCTGCCAGGCGTCGAAGTCGTGCTCGTCAATGAGAAAACCGGTGAGCGCCAGACTTGGAAATACGAGGACGGCCTGCGCGGCTATTTGCTCGAAGGCATGGGCGGCAGCGACCTGCTGATCCCGCTTTTCGAGGGCGAACGCTTTGCCGAAAGCTCGCGATCGAATGAAGACACGTTCGCCGAGGGCGAGGGCGCGTCGTGGGTGGTCGCGTGGAGCGAGGAGGGTCCGCTTCTGCGCGAATCCTACGTGAACCTGATTCCGACGCCCGCGGGCGGCACGCACGAATCCGGCTTGCGCGACGGCCTGTTCCAGGCGGTCAAGAGTTTCGTCGAATTGCACAACCTGCAGCCGAAGGGCGTCAAATTGCTTGCGGAAGACGTGTTCGCGCGGGTGTCGTTCGTGTTGTCGGCGAAGGTGCTCGACCCGCAGTTTCAAGGGCAGATCAAGGAACGGCTGAATAGCCGCGACGCGGTGAAGCTGGTGTCGTCGTTCACGCGCCCGGCGCTCGAACTGTGGCTCAACCAGCACGTCGAGTATGGCAAGAAGCTCGCGGAACTCGTGATCCGTCAGGCGCAGGCGCGCACGCGCGCGGGCCAGAAAGTGGAGAAGCGCAAGAGTTCGGGCGTCGCCGTGTTGCCGGGCAAGCTGACCGATTGCGAATCCACCGATATCTCGCGTAACGAACTGTTCCTGGTCGAGGGCGATTCGGCGGGCGGTTCGGCCAAGATGGGCCGCGACAAGGAATTCCAGGCCATTCTGCCGCTGCGCGGCAAGGTGCTGAACACCTGGGAAACCGAGCGCGACCGGCTGTTCGCGAACAACGAGGTGCACGATATCGCGGTGGCGATCGGCGTCGATCCGCACGGTCCCGACGACAAGATCGACCTCTCGAATCTGCGTTACGGCAAGATCTGCATTTTGTCGGATGCGGACGTCGACGGCGCGCACATTCAGGTCTTGCTGCTCACGCTGTTCTTCAAGCATTTCCCGCAATTGATCGAGCGCGGGCACGTGTGCGTCGCGCGGCCGCCGCTTTTCCGTGTCGATGCCCCGGCGCGCGGCAAGAAGCCGGCGCAGAAGCTTTATGCGCTGGACGAAGGCGAACTCGTCGCGATTCTCGACAAGCTGAAGAAGGACGGCGTGCGGGATACGCAGTGGACTATCAGCCGGTTCAAGGGCCTCGGCGAGATGAGCGCTGAACAGCTTTGGGACACGACGATGAATCCGGATACTCGGCGACTTTTGCCTGTCGAGCTTGGCGCGCTCGGGTTCGATCTCACGGTTTCGCGGATGACGATGCTCATGGGGAAGGGGGAGGCCGCTTCGCGGAGGAGTTGGTTGGAGGAGAAGGGGAACGAGGTGGAAGCGGACATTTGACGCTTTCGCGGGGGTGGACGGGTGCACCGTTTGCCTCGCTTGCGCCTTCTGGGAACCTGCTTTTCGCGTCGGTTTATCAGCACGCCCCTGCGTGGACGGTTTGGTTTGCTGGCGCCCTTTGTTTTGGTTTCTTGGGCGCTTCTTGGAAACTTGCTTTCGTGTAGGTCTATTAGCTCGCCGCTGTGCGCGGCAGCAGTCACTTTCTTTGGCTAGCTGCAAAGAAAGTAACCAAAGAAAGCAGCTTATCCATCTAAGTGTCCACCACTGTGCGTTTCCGGGAGTGGTGCGATAGAACAGCCGTGACATCGCACCACGAAACAGAGTGGAGCCGCTCATTCATCCCCGCAGGCACAAAGTGCCTGCCGGAACGGCATAACCGAACAAAGCAAACCAAACCAACCAAGGGTTTTTCGATATGCCCGTCGTCCGCGCGCAGCGAGGATGGAACTGACGGGCGCTGTGCCAATACGAACGAATGCGAGTTAGCCGAGTCAGCCTGCGCGCCTATCCGCAACGTTATTCGAGGTGGACACTTAGGCGGATAAGCTGCTTTCTTTGCTTACTTTCTTTGCAGCAGCAAAGAAAGTGAGTCCCGCCCCGGACAGGGGCATCGCTAATGGACCGAGAAGCAAGCAGGTTTCCAGAAAGCGCGAGCTAACAGAAGCAAAGGCGCGCAGCAAAACGAACAAGCGCCGGCAAAACGAACAAGCGGCGGCAAAACGAACAAGCGCCAGCAAAACGAACAAGCGCCAGCAAAACAACCAAGCGCCGGCAAAACGAACAAGCGCAAGCAAAACAACCAAGCGCAAGCAAAAACAGCACCCCCGGGCGCCAGCAAAACCCCAACCCACGGAATCTCGATGGACGATCTCTTCACGGACGAACAAGCCGTTCCGGACGGCGAAAAACTAACCCTCGGCGACTACGCCGAACGCGCCTATCTGGACTACGCGGTGAGCGTCGTCAAAGGCCGCGCACTGCCCGACGTCTGCGACGGACAAAAACCCGTGCAGCGCCGCATTCTCTTCGCGATGAACGAGATGGGCCTCGCGAACACGGCGAAGCCGGTGAAGTCGGCGCGGGTGGTCGGCGATGTGCTGGGTAAATATCATCCGCACGGCGACCAATCGGCCTACGATGCGCTCGTGCGTCTCGCGCAAAGCTTTTCGATGCGCTATCCGCTCATCGACGGGCAAGGCAATTTCGGCTCGCGCGACGGCGACGGCGCGGCGGCCATGCGGTACACGGAAGCGCGCCTGACGCCCATCGCGAAGCTGCTGATGGACGAGATCGACATGGGCACCGTCGATTTCATGCCGAACTACGACGGCTCGTTCGAAGAGCCGAAGCTGCTGCCCGCGCGCCTGCCGTTCCTGTTGCTCAACGGCGCATCGGGCATCGCGGTCGGCCTCGCGACGGAAATTCCTTCGCACAATCTGCGCGAAGTCGCGGGCGCGGCGGTTGCGCTGATCCGCGATCCGAAAATGGATCACGCGGCGCTGATGGACCGCATTCCCGGCCCGGACTTTCCCGGCGGCGGCCAGATCATTTCGTCGGCGGCGGAAATCGCGGCGGCGTATGAAACGGGACGCGGCAGCCTCAAAGTGCGGGCGCGCTGGAAGATCGAGGAACTGGCGCGCGGCCAGTGGCAACTCGTCATCACCGAATTGCCGCCGAACGCGTCGGGTCAGAAGGTGCTCGAGGAAATCGAGGAACTGACCAACCCGAAGATCAAGCTCGGCAAGAAAACGCTCACGCCCGACCAGTTGCAGACCAAGCAAACCTTGCTCGCGCTGCTCGACACGGTGCGCGACGAATCCGGCAAGGACGCGCCGGTGCGGCTCGTCTTCGAACCGAAATCGAGCCGCACGGACCAGACCGAGTTCGTGCATTCGCTGCTCGCGCACACGAGCCTTGAGTCGAACGCGGCGATCAACCTCGTGATGATCGGCGCGGATGGCCGGCCGCGCCAGAAGGGGATCGGCGAGATTTTGCGCGAGTGGGTCGGCTTCCGTTTCACGACCGTCACGCGGCGCACGCAGCATCGGCTCGGCAAGGTGAACGACCGCATCCATATTCTCGAAGGACGGATGATCGTCTTCCTGAATATCGACGAGGTGATTCGCATTATTCGCGAAGCCGAGGAGCCGAAGGCGGCGCTGATCGAACGGTTCAAACTTTCCGACCGTCAGGCCGAGGACATTCTCGAAATCCGGCTGCGTCAGCTGGCGCGGATGGAAGCCATCAAGATCGAGCAGGAACTGACTGAATTGCGCGACGAGAAAGCCAAACTCGAAGAACTGTTGAACAGCGACGCGGCGATGAAGCGTCTGCTCATCAAGGAAATCGAAGGCGACGCGAAGCAGTACGGCGACGAGCGCCGCACGCTGATCCAGCCGGAAAAGCGCGCGACGTTCGAGGCGCGTGTCGTGGACGAACCGGTGACGGTGGTCGTGTCGCAGAAGGGCTGGGTGCGCGCGCTGAAGGGCCACGGGCTGGAGCAGGCGAGCTTCCAGTTCAAAGCGGGCGACGGTTTGTACGCGGCATTCCAGGCGCGCACGCCCGACATGCTGATCGCGTGGGGCAGCAAGGGGCGCGTGTATTCGGTGCCGGTCGCGGCGCTCCCGGGCGGGCGCGGCGACGGCGTGCCGGTCACGTCGCTGATCGAACTCGAATCGGGCACGCACTTGCTGCACTACTTCGCGGCGTCGACGGAGCAGCCGCTGTTGCTTGCATCCACCAACGGTTTTGGCTTCACCGCCAAACTCGGCGACATGGTGAGTCGCGTGAAGGCGGGCAAATCGTTCATGACCATCGACGAAGGCGCGGCGCCGCTCACGCCGATGCCGGTCGTGCCGAACGCGACACACATCGCGTGTCTGTCGAGCGGCGGGCGTCTGCTCGTGTTCGGCATGGACGAGATGAAGACGCTGTCGGGCGGCGGTCGTGGCGTCACGCTGATGGCGCTCGATCCGAAGGAGACGCTGGTTCAGGCGGTCGCCATCGATTCGCGTGGGCTGTTGCTGATCGGCGCGCAGCGGGGCGGCAAGATCCGCGAGGACAAGCTGGCCGGCGCAGCGCTGGAAGCGCATATCGCGAAACGTGCGCGCCGTGGCCGCGCGCCCGATTCGACGCTCAAGGTGAGCGCGTTGCGGCCGGTGTTCGAAGGCTAGAAAGGCAGTGCACGCGAGACGCGCCCCGGATCTTCTGAGAAGGTCCGGGGCGCGTCTTTATCCGAACTCAGGAACTGGCCCGCGCCCGGCGGGTCGAACGCCGGACCTGCGAGACTCGCATTACGTTTGCCGAAACCCCAAGGATCCTCATGAATAAAGCCATCGAACTGGCGCTCTTTCTGCATCTTCTCGCCGTGGCCGTCTGGATCGGCGGGATGGTCTTCGCGCACTTCTGCCTGCGCCCGGCGCTCGCCGATCTCTCGCCGCAACTGCGCCTGCCGCTCTGGGAATCCGTGTTCGCGCGGTTCTTCAACTGGGTCGCGGGCTCGGTGCTCGTCATTCTCATCAGCGGCGGTTTCCTGCTGATGCAATTCGGCGGCGGTCATGCGGCGTGGCCGCTTCACGCGATGGCGGGCCTCGGCATCGTGATGATGCTGATCTTCGGCCACATCCGCTACGGCGTATTTCCGCGCATTCGACGCGCCGTGCAGGCGCAGAACTGGCCGGACGGCGCGCGGGCGGTCGGCACGGTGCGCCGTCTCGTGGTGATCAACCTCGTGCTCGGCGTCGTCACGATCGGCACGGCGGTGTTGTCGCGCGGGTTCTGAGGCGGGAGCGCCTTACCGCGCGGCGAGCCGCTCCGGCAGCGCGTAACGCTGCATCGTGCGCGCCATGCCGTCGAGAAACGCCTGCTCCGCCGCATTCATCTTGCGCGCGGGGTGCCAGAGCAGGTGAATATCGACATCGGCGAGTCCTTCTTCCGGCGGCAATCGCCATAGACGCTGCTGCGCCAGGTCGTCGCGCACGATGTGCTCCGGCAGGCAGCCGATCCCATACCCCGCGAAAATCAGCCGCCGCACTTCGTCGAGGCTCGGCGACGACGCAACGATCCGCCCCGTGAAGCCACGCTGATCGCGAAACACTGTCAGCGGCGAGAGGCTATCGCCGATCTGGTCGCTCGTGAACGAAACGAAATTCTCCGCGAGCAGGTCGTCCATCGTGAGCGCATGGCGCCCGAAGAGGCGATGATGCCGCCCGCAAAAAATCGCGTAACGCTGCCGCAGGAAGCAGCGTTTCTCCAGCTTGTCGACGGGACTTCTGCACAGTCCCAGCCCGAGCGCCGCCGTCTTCTGCAGCAACGACGAAATAATGTCCGATGAACGCATGATCTCGATCTGCAGGTCGATGCGCGGATACGTCCGGTGGAATTCCGCGAGAAATTCGTCGTAGACGGCGGAGTCGATCCGGCTCACGGTCAGAAGGCGGATCGATCCGGTGATGTCGTCGGCGCGGTCGTCTAGCTCGGTTTCCAGCCGCGACATGTGCCCGTAAATATCGCTCGCGATGCGATACACCTCATCGCCGGCGCGCGTCGGCTCGAAATGCGGACCGCGCCGCTGGATCAGCGTGCGCCCGAGCGTGTCCTCCAGCCGCTTGAGCGCCTGACTCACCGCCGGCTGCGTCAGATGCAGCCGGACGGCAGCGCGGCTCACGCTGCGCTCCTGCATGATGACGAGAAACGTGCGCAGCAGATTCCAGTCGAGCCGGTCGTTCAGAAAGCGCGCGACATCGGCGCGAAGCTGAGTCATGGTGATTTTCGTCCAAGGTATTAGCCAAATTTATATCCAAGATAATAATCCGAAATTTGACTAATGTTTTCTGGATGGCGATAAACGCTTCAAGCGCGGCATCGACCGCGAATACCAGCGAAAACAGGAGCCATCAGTGAGTTCGATTCCAACGACGACCCGCCAGCCCGTCCGCGCCGCGGCGGCGGCTTTCATCGGCACGATGATCGAGTGGTACGACTTTTATATCTACGCGACGGCGGCCGCGCTGGTGTTCGGCGAGCTGTATTTCCCCTCGCACGATCCGTTCGTGAGCACGATGGCCTCGTTCGCGACCTTCGCGGTCGGCTTCTTCGCGCGGCCGTTCGGCGGGCTGATCTTCGGGCATCTCGGCGACAAGATCGGCCGCAAAAAAGCGCTGATGACCACGCTGATGATGATGGGCGTCGCAACCGTCTGTGTTGGCGTGTTGCCGAGTTTTGCGAGCGTCGGCGTGCTGGCGCCGGTACTGCTCGTGCTGCTGCGCGTCGTGCAGGGCGTGGCGGTCGGCGGCGAGTGGGGCGGCGCGGTGCTGATGGCCGGCGAACACGCGCCGGAAGGACGCCGCACGTTCTTCGCTTCGTTCGCGCAGCTTGGCAGTCCGGCGGGGCTGATTCTTTCGCTGATCGCGTTTCGCGCCGTGACCTCGATGGATCACGCCGACTTCATTTCCTGGGGCTGGCGTCTGCCGTTCCTCGCGAGCGCGGTGCTGCTCGCGGTGGGGATCTTTATCCGGATCGGCGTGAACGAGTCGCCGGAATTCGAGCGCGAAAAGCAGAACAAGCGCACGGTCGAATTGCCGGTGGCCGAAGTGTTCCGCACCTCGGGCGCGCTCGTCGCGCTCTGTATCGGCGCGAACACGATCGGTATCGCGGGCGTCTATTTCACCAACACCTTCATGATTTCGTACACGACGCAGTACGTGGGCGTGACGAAATCGCTGATTCTCGACTGCCTGTTCGCGGTGGCGATCATCCAGTTCCTCGCGCAGCCGCTCGCCGCGTATATCGCTGAAAAAATCGGCGGCGCGCGCTTTCTCAAGCTCGCCGCGCTGTGCGCGATGGTGTCGCCATATCCGATGTTCATCCTGGTCCAGAGCGGCAACATCGTCTCGATGGTGATCGGCATTGCGTTGGCCGTCGTGTGCATGGCGAGCTTCTATTCGGTCATCGCGGGCTTCGTGTCCGGCGTGTTCCCGACGCACGTGCGCTACTCGGCCATCTCGCTGTCGTATCAGGTCTGCGGCGCGATCGCGGGCGGTTTGACGCCGCTCGTCGGCACGTATCTCGCGCATCGTTTCGTCGGGCAATGGTGGCCGCTCGCCGTGTTTTACACGTGTCTCGCGGGGTTGTCGTTCGTGTGTATCGTCGCGCTCGACGCGCTGAAGGCACGCCGCGCCGATGCACCCGAAGCGCTCGCCGCGCGCTGATGAACACACGCACTTCAAGAGGAACTGGACTCATGCTGAAAGCAAACGGCGCGCGCCTGTGGGCGAGCCTGATGGAGATGGCGAAAATCGGCGCGACGGAAAAAGGCGGCGTGCGCCGTCTCGCGCTCACCGACGAAGACCGGCGCGGCCGCGAGTTGTTCGCGCGCTGGTGCCGGGAAGCAGGCATGACGGTCTCGGCCGATGAAGTCGGCAACCTGTTCGCGCGGCGCGCGGGCGCAGATGCGAACGCGAAAGCCGTGGTGATCGGCAGCCATCTGGATACGCAACCCGAAGGCGGCCGATTCGACGGCGTGTACGGCGTGCTTGCCGCGCTCGAAGTCGTGCGCGCGCTGAACGACGCGAACGTCGTGACGGAGAAGCCGATCGAGATCGTCTCGTGGACCAACGAGGAAGGCGCGCGCTTCACGCCGGCGATGCTCGGTTCGGCGGTGTTCGTCGGCGCGACGCCGCTGGAACACGCGCTCGCCACGCGCGATGCGGACGGCGTGACGCTCGCCGCTGCGCTCGACGAATGCACCGCCGAACGCACGCGCCGCGCGGATATCGCGAATGTGGATTCGTATTTCGAGGCGCACATCGAGCAAGGGCCGATTCTGGAAAGCCACGGCACGCCGATCGGCGTGGTGACGGGCGGGCAGGCGATCCGCTGGCTCGACGTGACGGTGTCGGGCGTCGCGGCGCATGCGGGCACGACGCCGATGCCGTATCGGCGCGACGCGTTTTTCGCCTGTGCCGAGATGGCGCTGCAACTCGAAGCGGTCGCCGCGCGTTTCGCGCCGCTCGGGCTCGTTACGATCGGCCAGGTCGCGATTCCGAACTCGTCGCGCAATACGATTGCGGGCAGCGTGTCGTTCACGGTGGATCTGCGCCATCCCGACGACGCGAAAATCGACGCGATGGAGCGCGACGTTCGCGATGCGTTCGCGCGCGTCGCGAACGGACGCGGACTCGGCGTCGAAGTCGCCTCTTACTGGACCAGCCCCGCGACGCCGTTCGACGCCGATTGCGTGACGCTCGTGGAGGAAGCGGCGGGTGCGCTGGGTTATCGATACGAGCGCATCGTGAGCGGCGCGGGCCACGACGCGATTCATCTCGCGCGCCACGTCCCGACGGCGATGGTGTTCATCCCGTGCGTGGACGGTCTCTCGCACAACGAAGCCGAAGACGCGCTGCCGGACGACGTGGAATCCGGCGCGAACGTATTGATCAACGCGGTGCTGGCGCGCGCGGTCGCACGCACGCCCGCCGAAGCCTGAGAAAAACGCCATGCAGACTTTCTTTCATCCCGACCAACTGAAACACCATCCGCGCAGCTATCTCTCGCGCGGCCAGATGCGCACGCCGCAGGAGGTGCCGGAACGTGCGCTGCGGCTCGTCGAGGCGGTGAAGACGCTCGGCTATGAAGTGAGCGAACCGGCCGATCGGGGCGTCGCGCCGATCGCGGCCGTTCACGGCATGAACTATCTGCGCTTTCTCGAAGAGGCGCACGCCGACTGGAAAAAGATTCCGCAGGACTGGGGCGACGAAGTGATGTCGAACGTCTACGTGCGCGAGGGCAATCCGTTGCGCGGCGTGCTCGCGCAGGCGGCGCGCTATCTCGCGGACGGCAGTTGTCCGGTCGGGCAGGAGACGTATCGCTCGGCGTACTGGTCGGCGCAAAGCGCGCTGGCGGGCGCGGCGGCGATCAACGAAGGCGCGCGCGAGGCCTACGCGCTGTGCCGGCCGCCCGGCCATCACGCGCGGCGCGAGGCGGCGGGCGGATTCTGCTATCTGAATAACGCCGCGATCGCCGCTCAGGCGTTGCGCGCGAAGTACGGACGCGTCGCGATCCTCGATTCAGACATGCACCACGGCCAGGGCGTGCAGGAAATCTTCTATGGCCGCGACGACGTGCTCTACGTGTCCATCCACGGCGATCCGACCAACTTCTATCCGGTCGTGGCAGGTTACGAGGACGAGCGCGGCGAAGGCGAGGGCGACGGTTTCAACGTCAATCTGCCGATGCCGCACGGCTCGACGGAAGACGTGTTCTTCGAGCAACTCGACGCCGCGTTGCGCGTGGTCAATCGCTTCCAGCCGGACGCGCTCGTGCTCGCGCTGGGTTTCGACATCTACAAGGACGATCCGCAGTCGATGGTCGCGGTGACTACCGAGGGTTTCGGCCGGCTTGGCGGCGCAATCGGCGCGCTGAAATTGCCGACGCTCATCGTGCAGGAAGGCGGCTATCACATCGAGAGTCTCGACGCGAACGCGCGGGCATTCTTCGGCAATTTCGACGCCGCGCGCTAAGCCGCTTTCGGACGAAGTCAGCCCGCCGTGCTCGACGGTTCCCGGCGCAAGCGCGGCAGATCGGCGAGCGGGCGGCCGCACACGCCGAAGCGGTCGAGGAGCGCCTGCACGCCGTCGGCGGGCACCGGGCGCGAGAACAGGAAACCTTGCGCCTCGATCGGCCCGAGGCCGGAAAGCCACGCAATCTGCTCTTCGGTCTCGGTGCCTTCCACCACCACGGTCAGTCCGAGCGAGCGCGCCAGATTCACGATGGCCGACACCATCACGCACACGCTGCGGTCGTCGGGCACCGCCTGAATGAACGAGCGGTCCACCTTCAGCGTATCGACGGAAAAGCGGTTCAGATACGACAGCGACGAATAGCCGGTGCCGAAGTCGTCGAGCGCGATCCGCACGCCCAGACGTTTCAACGCGGCGATCTTGTCCTGCACGAGTTCGGGATATTCCATCATCACCGTTTCGGTGATCTCCAGTTCGAGCTTGTCCGCCGCGATCCCGCTCTCCACGATCGCGCGCTCGACCGTTTCCAGCAGGTCGCCGCGCCAGAACTGCACCGCCGAAATATTGACCGCCAGCGACAGCGCCGTGTAACCCTGCGCGCGCCACTGCGCAAGTTGCATACACGCGGTATGGATCACGAAATCGCCGATCGGCACGATCAGGCCCGTCGATTCCGCGACCGGAATAAATTCGTTGGCGGGAATCAGGCCGTGCTGCGGATGATTCCAGCGCACCAGCGCCTCGAAGCCGGTAACACAGCGGTGCGTCAGATCGATTTTCGGCTGATACGCGAGGAACAACTGGTTTTCGGTCAGCGCGACGCGTAGCTGCTGCTCCCACTTCATCAGGTGATCGGCGCGGTGCGAGAGATGCGGCGAATAGAACTGGTAGCAGTTCTTGCCCGAATCCTTCGCGCTGTACATCGCCAGATCCGCTTTCTTCAGCAAGTCGATCTCGCTCTCGTTCGAAACCGAAAAGAGCGCGATGCCGATGCTCGCGTGCAGCACGAACGCGCTGCCCCGCACGTCGAAGGGCGTCGCGAACATCGACGAAATGGCTTCCGCGAGCACGACCGCCTCGGTTTCCACGTCGTCGCCCTTGACGATCACCACGAACTCGTCGCCGCCGATGCGCGACAGCGTGCCGTTGTCGCCGACCGTTTCCGCGAGCCGCGACGCCGTCATTTGCAGCACGATATCGCCGGCGTTGTGGCCGAGCGTGTCGTTCACCGTCTTGAAGTTGTCGAGGTCGATGAAGAGCAGCGCCAGATGGCCGATGTTGTGCGGCTGCGTGACGTCGTGCCGCAACGCCTGCAAGGTCGAATACCGGTTGCGCAGGCCGGTGAGCAGATCGTATTCGACCAGATGCGTCATCTCGCGCTCGCGCCCGAGCAGCTTGCCGATCAGCCCGGTCGCCACCGCGAAGAAGCCGAGCATGGCGAGCGAGATAAAAATCGCCATCAGCAGATAAACATTGCGCGTGTGGTTGTAATCGACGAATTCCTCGCGCTGCGACAGGCCGACCAGCACGCCGAGCGGATAGCCGTCGAGATGCCGGTACGAGACGATGCGCGTCACGTGGTCGATCGGATCGACGTAGATGCCCGACGCGTGATCGGCGGTCGGATAGACGCCGCTCGCGGAGAAATCGGCGCGCGCTTTTTCGGCGGCGCTCTTGCCTTGTGGCGTGTCGGACGGCGCCGCTTCGCCCGACGCCCCCGCGCCCGTGTTGCGCGCAAGCACCGCGCCGTTGTCGGCCACCACCGCGATCACGCCCTCGTGCCCGATCGACGCGACGTTGTAGAAGTCGCTCGTGAAGTAGCTCGGGTCTTCCGAGACGACCACGACGCCCGCGAACGATCCGTCGGGATGATTGAGGCGGCGGGTGATTTGCAGTGTCCATACGCCCGACACGCGTCCGCGCACCGGCCGGCTGATATAGAGCAGGTCGTCGTTCGAGTGCGTATGGACCTTGAAGTGCTCGCGATCGGACAGGTCGATCGGCTTCGGATGCGGATCGGCGGTATTCGCGACCAGAATGCCGTGTTCGTCGATGAGCGAAACCTGCACGAGCGTGTCGCTCTGCACGACGCCTTTTTCAACCGTGCGGGCGAGATCGAAGTTGTCCGGCGTCTTCTCGAACTCGTACTTGACGAAGCGCGTGACCTGATCGACCTGATGAATCGCCTTGATCGTGTGCTGTTCCAGCGCGGACGAGAGGATCGCGGCGGAGGACATGGCCTCGTGCGTAGCCGCCTCGCGTTCGACCGAAAGCCGCGCGAAGATCACGGTCCACAAGAGCACGAGCACGAGCGCGCCGAGCGCGGGGATGGCGAGCAGCGCGCGGCGCCGGCGTGCGGGCGCATCGCCATGCCTGGCTTCGCGTGACACTCTGGGCCGTGTTCGGTTCATTTGCTTCGCTTCAGTCCATATATCACGCGGCGCTGCGGCACCGGATGTTCGACCATGCGTCTGATGGGGCTTCAGCCGCAATGGCTTCGGTTGCGGCGAACGGACGTGTCCAGAATCGCGCGGCTCGTTTGGACCGCTATGAACTGCATCGGCGCGGGGCGGTCGCGTTGTTCAACCGTTTAGCCCACTACTGCCGATGTGAAGCGAAGAGCACGGCATCGCGCAATCCGCCCCTTGATTGTTCAGATATTACTGAATGAGCCCGATTTAAGAAAGAGCGCCGCTTGGGGGTTAACGCGCGGCGCGGCAGTTGTGCGCCGCGCGCAACGTTTCAGGCGCACCGGAAATGACCCGCGACCACCGTGACCGAATGCCCGCCGATCCAGATTCGGCCTGAGTTTGCGCCCGGTGCTGCGTCCGATGGCGGATCGTCGTAAGCCACGCTGATTTGACCGTCGCTGCCGAGAACGGTGCCTTGACGCACGGTGTAGGACAAACCCGGACGCCGGTCCTGCGCCGTCAAAAGGCACGCGAGGGCGGCGTTCGCGCTGCCGGTCACGGGATCTTCACAGGTTTCCGCGCCATAGCAGATACAGCGCAATTCAAAGGTCGCGGGGCCATCGCCGTCGTGCGGACCGTAGACGGCGAGGCCCGCCGCGCCGGTTTCAGCGGTAAGCGCGGTCATCGCGGCGGGGTCGGGCGCGAGCGCGAGACACGCGTTCGCCGACCGCACGCGCGCAACCAGCCACGGCACGCCGTTGTTCACGACAGCCGGCGGCGCGCTGAAGTCGATGGCATCGTGGCCGAGTGCATCGGCGAGACGCTGTTGCGCGGGCGCATCGAGCGGAACGATTCGGGCGGGCGGCGCGGCGAACGCCCACGCGCCGTCTTCCTGACGTTCGAGCGCGACCAGTCCGACGCCGCACTGCTGCACCAGATGGCCGTCGCGCTTCGGCACATAACCGCTTTCGAGCAGCGCATGCGCCGCGCCGAGTGTCGGGTGGCCCGCGAACGGCAACTCGCTCGCCGTAGTGAAAATGCGCACGCGATAATCCGCGCCGGGCTCGGTCGGCCGCAGCAGGAACGCCGTCTCCGACAGATTCGTCCAGCGCGCGATGGCCTGCATCGTGTCGGTCGAGAGCGCGTCGGCGTCGAAGACGACGGCGAGCGGATTGCCTTTGAACGGCACCGAAGTGAATACGTCGACCTGCTTGAACGGGACCGTGCTCATGGCATGAACGTTTGAATTAAGAGCGAGCTAGCACGGCGAGGAATAATTCGCGCGAGCCGGACTAAGTTACCAAGTTAAGCCACTTCAGCGATCAACTCGATCTCGACACACGCGCCGAGCGGAATCTGCGCGACGCCGAACGCCGAACGGGCATGTTTGCCGCGTTCGCCGAACACCTCGGCAATCAGTTCCGACGCCCCGTTCGTCACCAGATGCTGCTCGGTGAAATCGGGCGTCGAATTGACGAGGCTCATCAGCTTGACGACGCGCTGCACGCGGTTCAGATCGCCGACGTGCGCGTGCAGCGTCGCGAGCAGATCGATAGCGATCGAGCGCGCCGCTGCCTTGCCTTCCTCGGTCGATAGCGTCGCGCCGAGCTTGCCCACGTGGACCTGGCCGTCCTTCTTCGCGATATGGCCCGACAGATAGACCGTATTGCCGCTCTGCGCGCTCATCACGTAGGCGGCGGCCGGTGCGCCGGCGGTCGGCAGGTCGATGCCGAGGGCTTTCAGCTTGTCGTACACATTCGATTCGCTCATCTGTTGCTCCTTAGTTTTGCGTTAAAAACGGGCCGTTGCCGCCGCGCAGTTCGAACACGGCGGGGCGGCAACGGACGTGTCAGACCTTGGCGCGGATCAGCGCGGCCAGCTTGGCGACGCCTTCGTCGATTTTCGCGGGCGGCACCGTCACGAACGACAGGCGCAGCGTGTTGTGCTCCGCTTCGTTCGCGAAGAACGGGCCGCCCGGCACGAACGCGACGTGCTGTTCGATCGATTCGGCGAGCAGCTTCATCGTGTCGATGTGTTTCGGCAGCGTCACCCACACGAACATGCCGCCTTCCGGCTGGTTCCATTCGACACCGGCCGGCATGTGGCGTTCGAGCGAGGCGAGCATCGCTGCACACTGGTCGCGGTAGAGCGCGCGGACGGTCGGAATGTGACGGTCGAGAAAACCGTCCTTGACCACCTCGTGGACGATGCGCTGCGTGAGGCTCGGCGTGTGGAGATCGGTTGCCTGCTTGGCCTGCACCAGTTTGAAGTGCAAGTCCTCGGGCGCGACGATGTAGCCGACGCGCAAGCCCGGCGCGAGCACCTTCGAAAACGAGCCGAGATGGACGATATGGTCGGGCGCCATCGAAAGCAACGTGGGCAGCGGCGCGCCGGCGTAATCGAGCGCGCCGTAGGGATCGTCCTCGATCACCGGGAACGCGCTCGTCTGCGCGAACGAAGCGAGCTTCACCCGGCGATCGAGCGGCAGACGCCGGCCGGTCGGATTCTGGAAATTCGGCTGGGCGTAAAGCAGGCGCGCGCCCGCGGTCAGCGTGGCGTCGAGGCCTTCGGGGATCAGGCCGTGCGTGTCGGTCGGAACTTGCACGTACTCCGGCTCGAACATCGAGAACGATTGCAGCGCGCCGAGATACGTGGGCGTTTCAACCAGCACACGGCTCGCGGGATCGATCAGCACTTTGCCGAGCAGGTCGAGCGCCTGCTGCGAGCCGGTCGTGATCAGCACCTGCGTCGGGCGGATCGACACGCCGTTCGCCGAATATCGCGCGGCGACCCATTCGCGCAGCGGCATGAAGCCTTCGGTTGCGCTGTATTGCAGCGCGCTCGCGGCGTGTTCGCGCAAGATGTGCTCCGACGCCACGCGCATTTCATCGACCGGAAACGCTGCCGGAGAGGGCAGGCCGCCCGCGAACGAAATGACCTCGGGCCGCTCCGTGACCTTCAGAATTTCGCGGATCGCCGAGCTGGTCAGCTTGCGGGCGCGTTCGGAAAGTTGCCACGGCGTGGCGCGAAGGTCGGCTTGATTCATGAGGTCCTCGGTCGGTCGGGGTGGATCTGTTTGCATCGGATGCAGCGGGAAACGGTCATTATCGCTCGCGGGCGTCATCTTGCACTCGTCGGATGGGCTTCGGACGGGCGCGCGGCGGGCTTCGTCGGCGCGGTGGTGATCGGGGTGCCGACACCGTTGCGAACGGCCGTGCGCCGCCCCACGACAACCGTCGCGATCACGGCGGCGGCGTAGATCCACGTCGTGGCGTCGATTTTCTCGCCGAAAAAGAGCGCCGAGAGCGCCATCGTGAAGAAGATTTGCAGCAATTGCACCTGACCGACACGCGCGATACCGCCCATCGCCAGCCCGGCGTACCACGCGAAAAAGCCGATGAACTGGGAAAACAGCGTCACGTAGCCGAACGCGAGCCAGGTGCGCAGCGCGAGCGGCTCCGGGTGCGCCGCGTGGTGCGCGTAGACGAGCCAGCCGACCGGCAGCACGAGAAACGGCGCCGACACGACGAGCGCCCAGCAGATCACCTGCCAGCCGCCCATCTGGCGCGCGAGCCGCGCGCCTTCCGCATAGCCGAGCGCGCCGATGGCAACCGCCACCAGCATCAGCAGATCGCCCGCCTGCACGCCGCCGCCGCCCGTTTGCAGCGCGAACGCGACCACGATGGCGCTGCCCGCGACCGCCGCGAGCCAGAAGCCTTTCGACGGCCGTTCGTGCGAGAGCCATGCCGCATAGATCGCGACGCAAAGCGGCTGAAGCCCGTTGACCACCGCGCCGTGCGACGCGGGAACGGTTTTCATCGCCCATGCCGAAAACACCGGAAACGCGACGATCACACCCAACGCGACGACCGCGAGACTCTTCATCTGCGGCCAGGTCGGACGGCGTTCCCGCCGCCACACGAGCAGCGCGGCGGCGGGAATCGCGGCGGCGAGCGCGCGCCCGAGCCCGTTCAGGAGAGGATGAATTTCCTGCACGACGATGCGGGTCATCGGCAGTGTCAGGCTGAAGATGATCACGCCGATCAAGCCAAGCAGCATGCCTTCGGTTTCACGGGACTTCATTCGGTTGTGTCTCCATCGGTTTGTATTGTCGGCGCGGCGTCTTTCGCGGCGCGCTTGCGTGGTTTCGCGGTGCGCTTCTCCGCGCTGAGGGCCGACGCTTCGGCCATCTCGGCCGTTTCGGCCAACTCGCCGATCGTCACCAGCGATCCGTCGGGCAACTCGAATTCGGCGACGAGCGCCGGGCGGCCCGCCGTCGGCTCGACGCGCATCAGATGCGCCGCGCCGAGCCACGCAAGCTGCTCCGCGATCCGCTCAGGCGTCGGATGGAAGCCCGTCAGCGAGCGCAGCGCGATGCCCGTTTCCGGCAGCGACGCGCTCGGATGACGCGGCGTGTCCCACTGAATCAGCGACGGCGCGACGCCGTCGCCCGCGCCTTGCCACGCGGGAAACGCGCCGTCGTCGGGCACCGTCAGCGACCACGTGTTCGTGCCGCGCGACATCGCCACGACCGGCGCGATGCGCTCCGGAAACTGCGCCTGCCAGCGCGCCAAAAGTTTCGGCCGATCAACCCGCGCGACCCAGTGCACCAACTGCGGACCGGCTTCGAGTCGCTGCTGGAACGCGGGATCGTCGAGGGCGAAAAGACGTGGACGCGGCGTCGCGGCGGAAGGCGCAGCGGGGTCCACGGCGATCACTTCCAGATACGCGCCGCCCCACAGATTCAGCAGACGGTTGTGCGTTCGCATCGACGGATGCGCGCCGCCTTGCGCAAGCGCATCCGTCGATGCGAACGCCGCACCGAACGTGGCCGTGAGGAACTGCACGCCTTGTTCGAGCGTGCGAGCGGCGACAACGAGGTGATCGAGAGCAAGCGATTGAACGGTCATGGCGATATTTCGGGAGAGCGGTGAGGCGGGAGCCGGGTGTATCGAAGGGCCGACAGCATAACCGCTGCGGCCCGGCGAGCCGCGCGGGCAGGCTGGGTAACCATCGGCGCCCGGTCCGGACGATAAATGTAGCGGCTATCACCTGCACAGTAACGGTACAATCGGACCAATACTATTCGGTACACTTTTTCCGTTATTTTCGGAATTCGCCGAACACCGTTTCCGTGGAGCCGCTTAATGTCCGTCCCGCTCGACCAGATTCCCGCGCCGCACGACGCGCCGCAGCGCACGCTCGTCGATCAACTGGTGCAGTGGGGACGCCGCCGGATCGACGAACGCGTGTTCCGGCCCGGCATGCGCATGCCGTCCATCCGCAAGCTCGCGCTCGATAAAGGCGTGTCGCGTTTCACGGTCGTCGAGGCTTACGAACGGCTGGTCGCGCACGGCTATCTCGATTCGCGGCGCGGCTCCGGCTTCTACGTGCGCGAGCGCGTGAGCGGGCCGCCGGCGCTTGCGATCGTCCCGGAACGCGCGCCGGTCGCGAGCACGATCGACGTGGTCTGGCTGCTGCGCAACATGCTGCTGAACACGAATCCGGAAAAAGGGCCGGGTCTCGGTTATCTGCCGACGCGCTGGCTCGACGGCGAACTGATTACCAACGCGCTGCGCACGCTGAGTCGTCAAAGTGGCGCGCAGATGCTCGGTTTCGGCACGCCGCAAGGCTTTCTGCCGCTGCGCCAGCATCTGCAGACGCGTCTCGCCGAACTCGAAATCCGCGCGACGCCGCCGCAGATCGTGATGGTGTCGGGCGTGACGCAAGCCATCGACCTGATCGCGCGGCTTTATGTGCAGCCCGGCGACACGGTGATCGTCGGCGATCCGGCGTGGTTCCAGATGTTCGGGCGCTTCGCGTCGCAGGGCGCGCGGCTCGTCGGCATGCCGTACACGCCCGACGGCCCGGACCTCGACGCGCTGGAGGCGATGGTTGCGGCGTGGCGGCCCAAGATGCTGGTCATCAACTCGGTCTTGCAGAATCCGACCGGCACGTCGCTTTCCGCCGCGCAGGCGTTCCGCATCCTGCAACTCGCCGAGACCTACGACTTCATCGTCGTCGAGGACGATATCTATGGCGATCTTTGTCCGCCCGGTTTCGCGGCGACGCGCCTCGCGAGCCTCGATCAACTCAAGCGTGTGATTTTCCTCGGCAGCTTTTCGAAGACGCTCGCGGCCAACCTGCGCGTAGGCTACATCGCGGCATCGGAAGAGGTGGCGAAAGCGCTCACCGACCAGAAAATGCTGGTCGGCATGACGAGTCCGGAGCTCAACGAGCGCGTGCTCTACAAAGTCCTGACCGAAGGCCATTACCGGCGCCACGTCGAGCGGCTGCGCGGCCGGCTCGACGGCGTGCGCGACCGCACCGCGCGGATGCTCGAAGAAGTCGGTTTCCGCAACTTTCTGGTGCCGTCGGCGGGTATGTTCCTGTGGACCGACACTGGCGTCGATTCCGACGCGCTCGCCGCGGCGGGCAACGAGGCCGGCTTCGTGCTGGCGCCCGGCAGTTTGTTCTCGCCGCATCAGTCGCCGAGCACCTGGATGCGCTTCAACGTCGCGAATTGCGCCGATTCGGGGCTGCCGGGCATGCTGATCGAACACGCCGCGAAGTCCGCGCGGCGCGGTACTTGAAAAGGGCGGCGGCGGCCCCAATTTGACGCAGCATTGGGCGCGAGCCGTCGGGCGCTGGCCCGCACTTTCGCCCGGAATTTCGCCGCAAATAGCGTTGACACACACATAAACACAGAGGAACCGAGCATGGCGCAAGAAACCATGAGCTTTCAGGCGGAAGTTAAGCAACTTCTGCATCTGATGATCCATTCGCTGTACAGCAACAAGGAAATTTTCCTTCGCGAACTGATTTCCAACGCGTCGGATGCCGCCGACAAACTGCGTTTCGAGGGCATCGAAAACAGCGCGCTGTACGAAAACGATCCGGACCTGAAAATCCGCGTGTCGTTCGACCGCGCGGCGCGCACGGTGACGATCGAGGACAACGGCATCGGCATGAGCCGCGACGAAGCCATCTCGAACCTCGGCACGATCGCGCGCTCGGGCACGAAGGAATTCTTCTCGAAGCTTTCCGGCGACCAGCAAAAGGATGCCGCGTTGATCGGCCAGTTCGGCGTCGGCTTCTACTCGGGTTTCATCATCGCTGACCGGATCACGGTCGAAACGCGCCGCGCCGGTTTGCCGGCTTCGGAAGGCGTGCGCTGGGAAAGCGCGGGCGAGGGCGATTTCGCGATCGAACAGATCGAGCGCGCGCAACGCGGCACGTCGATCACGCTGCATCTGCGTGAAGAGGAAGACGAGTTCCTCGCGACGCATCGCCTGAAGTCGATCATCCAGAAGTACTCGGACCACGTCGCGCTACCGATCCTGATGAAGAAGGAAGAGTGGGACGCGGAAAAGAGCGAGATGGTCACGAAGGACGAGGACGAGACCGTCAATCAGGCCAGCGCCCTGTGGACGCGTTCGAAGAACGACATCACCGACGAGCAGTACAAGCAGTTCTACCAGCACTTGTCGCACGATCACGATGAGCCGCTCGCGTGGACGCACAATCGGGTCGAAGGCCGCAGCGAATACACGCAATTGCTGTACGTGCCGAAGCACGCGCCGTTCGATCTGTGGAATCGCGATCATCGCGGCGGACTGAAGCTGTACGTGAAGCGCGTGTTCATCATGGACGACGCCGAGCAATTGCTGCCCACGTACCTGCGTTTCGTGAAGGGCGTGGTGGATTCGGCGGATCTGCCGCTGAACGTTTCGCGCGAAATCCTGCAGGAAAGCCGCGACGTCAAGGCGATTCGTGAAGGCGTGACCAAGCGCGTGCTTTCGATGCTGGAAGAAATCGCGTCGTCGTCGGCGGAAGCAACGGACGACGAAGGCCGCCAGAAATACGCGAACTTCTGGACCGAATTCGGCCAGGTGTTCAAGGAAGGTATCGGCGAGGATTTCGGCAATCGAGAGCGGATCGCGAAGCTCGTGCGCTTTGCATCCACGCATAACGACACGGCCGAACAGACCGTGGCGCTGGCCGATTACGTCGCGCGCATGAAGCCCGAGCAGACGAAGATCTACTACGTCACCGCCGATAGCTGGCAGGCCGCGAAGAACAGCCCGCATCTGGAAGTGTTCCGCAAGAAGGACGTGGAAGTGCTGCTGCTGACGGATCGCGTCGACGAATGGATGCTCTCGTTCCTCAATGAATTCGACGGCAAGCCGCTTCAGAGCGTCGCGCGCGGCGACCTCGATCTCGGCGCGCTGGACGACGCCGAGAAGGAACAGCAGGAAAAAGTGGGCGAAGAACTGAAGCCGCTCGTCGAGAAGATGAAGGAAGCGCTCGCGGGCAAGGCGAAGGACGTGCGTCTGACGTTCCGCCTGACCGATTCGCCGACATGCCTGGTGGCCGATGAAGGCGACATGAGCGGTTATCTGCAACGCATGTTGAAGCAGGCGGGGCAGGCCGCGCCGCAGATGCAGCCGATTCTCGAAGTGAATCCGGAGCATCCGCTGGTGAAGAAACTGGACACGAGCGGCGCGCATTTCGCGGACTGGTGCCATCTTCTCTTCGATCAGGCGATGCTCGCGGAAGGCGGCACGCTCGAAGATCCGGCGAGCTTCGTGAAGCGCACGAACGCGCTATTGCTCGCGCAATAAGCGTTCACGAAGGTCCCAAGCAGAAGCGCTGCCGGAGCATGCTCCGGCAGCGCTTTTTTTATTTCACCGACCGTTCCTTGTTCGCCTGCGCGAGCACCGACGCGGCGAGCGTTTTCGTGTCCTTTGAATACTTGTCGCTGTGCAGGACTTCGCTTGCCTTGTGCTCCATGGCTGCGCTCGTCTGCTTGTCCGTGTGCGCCTGTGCGAGCGCGGACGCCGCGAGACTTTTCGCGATGGCCGACGCTTTCGGGTCGTGCAGCGTTTCCGACGCGAGGTGCGCGACCTTCGCCGACGTTTCTTTCTTGTTGACCGACATAAATCTCCTCTCAGTTGTTTGACCGGCGCGCGTGATGTCGCGGCCGGCGGCTCAATCATCCGTATCTGAAAGACGCGCTCTATACGATTTATCCGATATCGCTTCGGGTTTTATAATCGCGCCATGCCGATTCCCCACGATCCCATCGACCCGCACTGGCGTCTCGCGCCGCTCGCGTCCTTCTCCGCCGATCAAAAAGACTGGACGACGCGCGGCGGCTCGCTCACCGCGCATCTCGCGACGCTGGGCGCAGTGAGCGTCGATGTGACGCGCGAGGCGGTCGGCCAGCCGTGGGCCGACGAATATCGCGCGCTCGGCGTCGCGCCGCGCACGCCGGCGTGGATCCGCGAAGTGGTGCTGAGCGTGAATGGCGCGCCGTTCGTCGCGGCGCACAGTGTCGTTCCGCTCGATGCGAGCGCGGGCGTCTGGCAAGCCATCCGGCGCTTGCGCACGCGGCCGCTCGCGGAACTGCTGTATAGCGACAGCAGCGTCGCGCGGTCGGCGCTCGCGAGCCGTCGCGTGAATGCGCGGCATCCGTTGTTCCGGATGGCATCCGCGTCTTCGCCGATGCCGATCGCGAGCACGTTGCTCGCGCGGCGTTCCGTGTTCCTGCGCCGAAACGCGCCGCTAATGGTCACCGAATGCATGTTGCCCGCGCTGTGGCGCACGCTGCGGGAGCGCGAGGAGCGGCACGCGATCCACCGCGATCATCCGCGTGCGCTGCTGCATCTGGCCTCGCGCGCCATTCACGGCGAGCGTTCGTGATGCTCGAAGGTTTCCCGCCCATCGCCGATGAACGCACACATACGCTGATACTCGGCAGTTTTCCCGGCGTGGCGTCGCTTGCCGCGACGCAGTACTACGCGCATCCGCGTAACCAGTTCTGGCGGCTGACGGGCGCCGCGATCGGCGAGTCGCTGCACGAACTCGACTACGACGCGCGGGTTGCGCGCCTGCTCGCGCATGGCATTGGTTTGTGGGACGTGCTTGCTGCGTGCGAGCGCGAAGGCAGTCTCGACGCCGCGATCCGTCACGCGAATCCGAACGATTTCGCCTCGTTTCGCGTGCACGCGCCGCGCCTCGAAAAGGTGTGCTTCAATGGCAAGACGTCGGGCCGCTTCGAGCCGGTGATCCGCGCGGCGGGTTACAGGACGCTCGTGTTGCCGTCGTCGAGTGCGGCGAATGCTATTCTCTCGTTCGACCAAAAATTGCGCATCTGGCGCGACATCTCCCCATGACGAAACTGATCAAACGCGCGTCCGCCGAAGCGCGCGCTTTCGGCAACAAGAAGCCGAACAAGCGCTCGCGCCACGATTTCGACGAAGACGATCTTCACGACGCCCCGCAAATCGAGGCGCCGCGCAAGCCGCGTTTCGCGCCGGTGACGTTCTCGGAAATGGGCGGCGTGCGCTTCCTGCATTTCGGCACGGAATGGGTGCAGGGCGCGATGCGTCTGCGCAAGCCCAACCATATCGAACTCGAATACGCGCAGCAGATGATGGCGTGGCTGTTATTCATCGAAACGCCGAAGCGCGTCGTCCAGCTCGGTCTTGGCGCGGCTGCGCTGACCAAGTTCTGCCACGCGTTCCTCAAGCGCGCGAACGTCACGGCGGTGGAATTGAACCCGGCTGTCGTGATCGCGGCGCGCACGATGTTCGCGCTGCCGTCCGACGACGCGCGCCTTACCGTGGACGAGCGCGACGCGTGGGATTTCGTCAACGATGCGGCGAATCACGGCACGATCGGCGCGTTGCAGATCGACGTCTACGATGCGACCGCGCGCGGCCCGGTGCTCGACAGCGTGTCGTTCTATCGCGCGTGTCGCGCGTGTCTCTCGCCGGAGGCGGGCATCGTCACGGTGAATCTGTTCGGCGATCACCCGAGCTTTGTGCGCAATATGAAGCGTTTGAAAGAAGCATTCGATGGTCGCGTGATCGCGTTGCCGGAAGTACACGATGGCAACCGCATCGCGATCGCGTTCGCCGGGCCGGCGCTTGCGGTTCCGTTCGTGGCGTTGAGCGAGCGTGCACGGTTGATCGAAAAGGAGTTAGCGCTGCCCGCTCGGCAATGGGTTAAGGCGCTCGCCACGAGCGCTGGGCCGGACGTGGGTGGAGTTTTTTCGATTTAGGGGGCGGTTGGGTTTGCTGGCGCCGTTTGGTTTTGTTTGCCAGTGGTGTCTGGGAACTTGCTTTCGTGTCGGTTTGTGAGCATGCCGCTGTGTGCGGCAGTAGTTACTTTCTTTGCAGCAGCAAAGAAAGTAACTGCCGCCGCGCATAGCGGCGTGCTTATGGACCTACACGAAAGCAAGTTCCCAGAAAGCGCAGGTAAACAAAACAAAAGCAAAAAGCGCCAACAAAACGTACCCCCAAGCGCCAGCAAACAAAAACCTGTCCGAGGCGGGAGCCGCGTTAGAAGACCAACCGACGGCAATCCCTAAAACCGCACGTGCACATCAGCCGGTGTAACCGCAATCCCAAGGTGCCCTCACCGCCCCACCCGTGGCAGAAAAACCGTCAAAATCCCGATCAATGGCAAGAACGAGCAAACCCGGTACACATACCCGATGCTCGTGGCATCGGCCAAATGCCCGAGCACGGCCGCCCCGATCCCGCCCATCCCGAAGGCGAAGCCAAAAAACAGCCCGGCGACCATGCCGACCTTCCCCGGCACGAGCTCCTGCGCATAAACCAGAATCGCGGAAAACGCCGATGCAATCACCACGCCGATCACCACCGACAACACGCCCGTCCAGAACAGATTTGCATAAGGCAAGAGCAGCGTGAACGGCGTGACGCCCAGTATCGATACCCAGATCACGACCTTGCGCCCAATCCGGTCGCCGATCGGACCGCCGATAATCGTCCCCGCCGCGACCGCCGCCAAAAACCAGAACAGATGGATCTGCGCCTCGGGCACCGACAGCCCGAACCGGCTGATCAAATAAAACGTGAAGTAACTCGTGATGCTCGCGAGATAGAAGTACTTGGAAAACACGAGCAGCATCAGGACGCCCATCGCGGCCATCACGCGATTGCGCGGCAACGTCGCGTGCTTCACCTGCGCACGGCCCTTTTTCACCGCCGGATGCTGCTTGTACCAGCGCCCGATCCCCGTCAACACGACAATCGCCACCAGCGCCGCCGCCGAAAACCACGCAATGCTGCGCTGGCCGTGCGGAATCACGATCAACGCGGCCAGCAGCGGCCCAAGCGACGATCCGGCGTTCCCGCCCACCTGAAACAGCGACTGCGCGAGCCCATGCCGGCCGCCCGACGCCATCCGCGCGACCCGCGACGATTCCGGATGAAACACCGACGACCCGCATCCCACCAGCGCCGCCGCGACGAGCAGCACCGGAAAACTGCCGGCCATCGACATCAGCAACAGCCCCGACAGCGTAAAACCCATGCCGACGGGCAGCGAATACGGCTTCGGATGCTTGTCGGTATAAAGCCCGACCAGTGGCTGCAGCAGCGACGCCGTGATCTGATAAGTCAGCGTAATCAGCCCGATCTGCCCGAATGACAGCGCGAATTCGCTCTTGAACATCGGATAGATCGCGAGGATCAGCGACTGAATCATGTCGTTCAGCAAGTGCGCGAAACTGATCGCGCCCAATACCGAAAACACGGTGTTCTGCGGCTTGGCGACGCCTGTGGGCGCGACCGGCGCGGCGCCGGCCGCGCCTTGTTCGATGCTCGTTTGCATGGTGCGGATTCTTTGACGTGTCTCGTATATTCGTGTGCCCGGCGTATCGACGATTCATGCGCGGGATGAATGGATCGTAGTTTAGTGTGTCCGCTTTACATTGTCCTGCCAACCTTTGTCGCGGATCGGACAGCGTCGCGTTGCGGCGTTGCAGCGGGCCGACGCTTTTCTGAACGCTTGTCCTGCGTCGTCGCCGCATAAATTTTGACCGGGTATAACGCTTTTTCGGCATCCGAACGCACGTGCGAAATCGGTTAAAAAGAGCTTAAAGAAGTGCGCGGAAATTGCCGTAGACCAGTGACAGACGTGCGCGCGCGAGGGCGTGCCGCGCGTCGGAAATATCGGAAATCTCGGGGATTAAAAGATGAAATCGTTTTCGTTACGCGGTAGCACCGGCGCGGGTTTCGCGCCGACCGGACCGGCCGCCGGCACGCCTGCGCGCGAGCAAAAGAACGCCGGCGGTATGTCCGTGAAAGCGTCGCTGCGCCTCGCGTTCGCGCTCGTGCTGGCGGGCACGCTCGCCATCGGCGTGATCGCGCTCACGCAAATCAGCCGCCTCAACGGCGCGACGGAATCCATTTATATGCAGGGCCATGTCGCGAGCCGTTCGGCCGAGGAATTGCGCGGTTTCGTCCTGCGCGCGAGCCGTTCGCAAAAAATGCTGCTGACTGCGACGACTGCAAAGGAGCGCGACGAACTGGGCGCGGATATCGACCGTGCGCTCGGCGCGATCGAGCGGGAAGAGGCGACGCTCAAGCAATATATCGACGTCTCCGACAAGGCATCGGCGACGCAGCAGCAAGGTCTCGTCACGGCGGTCGGCGCGTGGAGCGAACACTTGCGCGCGTTCGTCGCGCTGATGAAGCAGCAGCCGCTCGATCTCTCGCAGATGAACTGGCAAGTCGGCATGCAGGATGTATCGCTGCTGGTTGAAACGGGCAAGCTCGAAAAGACGGTGGATGAAGTCGTCGCGCGTCGCGGCGCGGCCGCCAAGGCGACCATCGACGCCGCCGCGTTCATTTTTCATTCGTCGTTCGTAATCGTCTCGGTGCTGACGGTCGGATTGATCGTGCTCGCGATGGTCGTGAGCGAGTGGGTCGTGCGGCGTCTCGCCGGCCAGCTTGGCGGCGAGCCGGGTTATGCGAAGGAAATCGCGAGCCGGATCGCGGCGGGCGATTTGTCGAACCGCATCGCGATTGCGAAGCGCGACAGCGGCAGCATGCTTTCGGCGTTGTCCGAGATGCAGTCGGGGTTGTCGGCGACGGTGGGCGATATCGCGGCGAGCGCCGAGGCAATCGCGTCGGCGTCGGGCGAAATTTCAACCGGCAACGTCGATTTGTCGCATCGGACGGAACAGCAGGCCGTCGCGCTGGAGAAGACGGCGACGAGCATGGAGCAGCTCACGTCCACGGTCCGCCAGAACGCCGACAACGCGAAGCAGGCGAGCGTGCTGGCGCACAACGCGTCGGAGATTGCGGAGAAGGGCGGCGTGGTGGTCGGACGGGTCGTCTCGACGATGGAGCAGATCAACGCGAGCGCGAAGAGTATCGGCGACATCATCGGGGTGATCGAGGGGATTGCGTTCCAGACCAATATCCTGGCGCTCAACGCGGCGGTGGAAGCGGCGCGCGCGGGTGAGGAGGGACGTGGTTTCGCGGTCGTCGCGGGCGAGGTTCGAAGCCTGGCGCAGCGTTCGTCGGCGGCGGCGAAGGAGATCAAGGGATTGATCCACACGTCGGTGTCGCGTGTGACGGACGGCTCGACCTACGCGCAGGAAGCGGGCGAAACCATGCACGACGTGGTGAGAGCGGTCAAGCGCGTGACCGATATCATGGGCGAGATTTCGGCGGCGTCGGCGGAGCAGAGCAGCGGGATCGAGGAGATCAATCGCGCGGTCACGCAGATGGACGCGGGGACGCAGCAGAATGCTGCACTGGTCGAGGAGGCTGCTGCGGCGGCGCAATCGCTCGATGATCAGGCGCGGGCGCTTAAGGGGTTGGTCGGGAAGTTTCAGTTGCACTGAGCGGGGCGGGTGGGTTTGCTCGTGCCCTCGCTTTCGTTTGCCTGTGCTTTCTGGGAACTTGCTTGCCCCTGGCCGGGGCGGGCGGGTTTTTGGTTCTGCTGGCGCTCGTTGCTTTTGTTTGCCTGTGCTTCTTCGGAACTTGCTTTCGTGTAGGTCTATTAGCACGCCGCTATGCGCGGCAGCAGTCACTTTCTTTGCTGCTGCAAAGAAAGTAACCAAAGAAAGCAGCTTATCCGTCTAAGTGTCCACCTCGAATAACCTAGCGGATAGGCGCGCAAGCTGATTCGGCCATCGCACCACATTACATAGTGGAACCGCTCATTCATCCCGACAGGCGCAAAGCGCCTGCCGGTAAGGCATAACCCTGAAAAACCAAACCAAAGCCCGTCGTCCGCGCGCAGCGAGGACGGACCTGACAGGCGCTATGCCAATACCAATAGCTGCGAGTTAGCCAAATCAGCTTGCGCGCCTATCCGCAAGATTATTCGAGGTAGACACGTAGGCGGATATACGGCTTTCTTTGCGGCTAGGCAAAGAAAGCAGCGGCGACCGCTGCCGCGCATAGCGGTGTGCTAATAAACCTACGCGGAAGCAAGTTCGCAGAAAGCTGGGTGCTGAAGATATGCCCGACGTCCGCGCGCAGCGAGGATGGAACTGACAGGTGCTGTGCCAAAACCGATGAAGCCGAGTTAGCCTGGTCAGCTTGCGCGCCTATCCGCGAGGTTATTCGTGGTGGACACTTAGTCGGATAAGCTGCTTTCTTTGGTTACTTTCTTTGCAGCAGCAAAGAAAGTGACTGCTGCCGCGCATAGCGGCGTGCTAATAGACCTACACGAAAGCAAGTGTTCAGAAACGAGAAGCGCACAGACGGTGTCAACAAGCACCAAACCACAAACCACAAACCCCAAGCGCCAGCGGCTACAACAACTCCACTTCCTTCCAATCGGCATTAGCGAAAAACCGGCTCAACTCCTTGGTGAGCTCATTAAGCGCGCCCATCTCCACCGGCGTAATCTTCCGCACGTTCTGGGTCAGAACCCAGTCGCCATAGACCAGCGCAACCGTCGAGTCGTTCACCTTCACGGGCAGCAGGACAAAAGCCTGCGCATTGCCCAACGTGTCCTTGAACCATCGCGGCAGACGCGCATCGATCCGCGGATCGTGCGCATTCTCGATAAAAATCCCCACCGGATTCGAAATCGCGAGATGAAACACGTCCGGCTGAAACGCCGCCGCAAAGCGCATCTTCGGCAACTGCCGTTCGACAACCGGCCCGAGTCCCAGCCCAAGCCGCGCCTGAAACTCGTCGTTCGCCTGCCGCACGAAAACCACGGTGCGTGAAAACGTCAGCCCGGCGAGCACGGCCTCGGACGCCAGCGCGAGCACTTGCCCGAGCGCGTTCTTCGACGGCAACGAGCGCAGATCCTCCAGACTCGCGCCGATCCGCGCCTCCGCCGACATCCCCGCGCGCGCGATCGCATCCGCATTCGCGCGCAATTCGACGATCTCGGCCATCACGCCGTCGCCGCCTTCCTCGCTGGCAAGCGCCAGGCTCATCGCGGCAAGCGTCGCGGGATCGGTGGACAGCGCCGTGCAATAACGGTTGGCAATATCGATCAACACCGTCTCGCGATGCGCGCCCGCCATGTTCTGCGCGGTCAGCGCATCGGCGACTTCGGTGGAATAGTTGGTCACGGCCTGCAGCCAGCGCACGTGCTTCGGCACGCTTTCGTCGACCGGCGCAGTCGGATCGCTCACCTGCATCCCGGCGCGGATGGTTTCGGGCAGCCGCCAGCGGTCCGCGGCCTCGATCCCGATTTCCTCGAAACTCACGCCCAGCAAGGCGGCGCACGCGAGACTATCCGTGATGTTGTCGCTCTCGGCCTTGCGGCGCAACTGATCCCACTCGCTTTCGAGATAGAACGCAACCAGCAGCTTGCCGATCTGGCGCATCAGCGTGCAGACGACGGCTTCCTCGGCGGCGCGCAGGTCGGTGCCCTCGGTGATCTGCCGGGCGACGGCGCCGGAAAGCAGCGTGCGGTTGAGTTCGAGCTTCGCGTCGATCCGGCGCGGCGCGCTGTGATGAAAGTGATCGACGAGCTTGAGACCGACGACCAGATGCCCGACGGCATCCATGCCGAGCACCATCAGCGCGCGCGTGACGGTCGTGATGTTGCCGCCGAACGCCATGTACATCGCGGAGTTGGCGAGGCGCAGCACCTTCTGCGTGAGGCCGAAATCGGACAGCACGACCTGGACGAGCGCAGTGAAGTCGAGGTCGTCGTCGCTCATCGCGGACACAGTCGTGCGCAGCGCTTGCGAAAGCATGGGGAAATCCCCGCGCTCGCTCATGCGCGACCACAGCTTGTCCAGTAATTCGGCCTTGACGGTGCTTACCATGCGTATTGTGTGAAAACCATACACGCGCCGGACGAGTGGGCCGAAGCGAGGTAGATCATCGACGTGAAGTCGAAACGAATTTTTTCCAAAACGATGTTTCGTAACACGTTATGGGATTAAAGCATGAAGGTACACGTATCTCATAATGCCGCGTGCAGGAACAGGTTGTTGGAATGGAACGAACGTGCCAATTCCTCCGACGGCAATGCTTTGCTGATCAGCCAGCCCTGAATGTGATCGCAGCCCATTTCTGTCAGCAGGTCCCGTTGCGCCTCGGTTTCGACGCCTTCCGCGACCAGTTCCAGTCCGAGCGACTGAGCGAGCCCGACCACCGCTGAAACAATCGCGCGATTGTTGCGCGAAGTAAGCAGATTTTCGACAAAACTCCGGTCGATTTTCAGCTTCGACAACGGAAAACGCTGCAAATAAGCAAGACTGGAGTAGCCGGTGCCGAAATCGTCGACGGCGAAGCGGATGCCGAACGCCGTCAGCGCTTCCAAGAGGCGCGTGGCTTCCTCGGGATCGTGCATCAGCAGGCTCTCGGTGATTTCGAAAACCAGCCGGCGCGGGTCGATGCCCGTCAGGTTCAGCGCGTCCTGCACGGCCTGGGTGAAACGCTTATCGCGGAATTGCTGCGGCGAAACATTCACCGAAACATAGTCGAGCCGGATGCCGATCGCGTCCCACTGCATGAGCTGCATGCAGGCGGCTTTCAGCACCCAGTTCCCCAGATAGTTGATCAGACCGATCGATTCCGCGAGCGGAATGAAGGTGGTCGGCGGAACCAGCCCATGCACCGGATGATGCCAGCGCATCAAGGCTTCGACGCCCACCACGCCGCCCGACAGGCTGCTCGTGATCGGCTGGAAATGGAGCGCGAACTCGCCATTGCGCACGGCTTCGTACAAATCCGCTTCGAGCTTCAGGCGCTCGGCGTCGGTCGGATCGTCGTCGGGAACGTGGAACACGAGCGTGTTGCCGCCCGCCGCCTTCGCCTGCGACAGCGCGTGGTCGGCCATGCGCAGCAAATGCGCGTCGACGGTGCCGGGCGCGGTCACGGCGGGATCGTCGAAATCGGGATACAGCGCCACGCCGACACTCGCCGACAAATGCGTGTGCTGGCCGCGAAACCGGAACGGCTGGGCGATCGCGGTCAACAGACGCCGCCCGAGGCTCTCGGCGCTCTCGGCGGTCGCGCCGACCGGCAGCAGCACGGCAAACGAATCGCTCGCGAGCCGCGCGACACGCTCGCCTGGATGCGCCGCGTGCTGAATGCGCCGCGCGGTCTCGCGCAGCATGTCGTCGCCCGCGTCGTAGCCGAGCGCGCGGTTGATGCGCTGGTAATCGTCGATATCGAGCACGACGAGCGCGGCCTGCGTGCGCGTGTGCTCCGCCTCGGCCTGGGCGGCGTTCAGCGCGGGAATCAGCGCGGCGAGATTTTCGAGGCCGGTGAGCGGGTCGTGGTGAAGTGCGTGCGTGAGTTGCGCTTCGTGCTCGCGCCAATGCGAAACGTCGAAGGCGGCGAGCGCGAAGCCCGGCACGCCTTGGGCGGCCGTCGAGCGCAGCCGCAACTCGACGCAGATCGGATAGGTCAGCGACTTGACCAGATGCAGCGTCGCCGTTTCCAGCTTGCCGCTCACGTGCGCGCGGGCGACCAGCGCGTTCAGTTCGTCGGTTTCGATCGACGGGACGAGGTCGTGAAGCGTCAGCGTCTGCAGATAGTCGCGGTGATACCCGATAAAGCTGATGCTCGCGTCCGATACATACTGGAAACGCAGGGCGTCGTCGAGCTGGGCAAGAAAATCGACCGTGCCGAGCGTCGCTTCGAGCACGGCGGCGGGCAGCGCGGCGGCAGGCATCCGGGCTTCCGGCGTCCGGGTGTCCGGCATCCGGGCTTCCGGCGTCCGGGCACCCGGCGCGTGGGCACCCGGCGCGCTGATTGCGTCGGCCAGGCCATCGGCGGTGGCGACGCTTGTCGCGACGCTCTCCGCGCTCGACGTCTGCAACGCCTTCATCAGCGCGCGAACGCCGGTAAAGGCGGTGCGCCAGGATTTGCGGCGGTTATCGGTAATCCGGTTCGCTTGCATGTTCTCGTGTGGCCTTCTGGTTGCGCGACCTGCCGGTAAGCCGTCGTGGCTCGCCTGAATCGCCCGCCCGTGGCTGGGTTGAGCAGCTTGAGCGGGGGCGGCTTCGGCGCGGCAGGTCATCGCCCTATCAGGCAGGTTATCGGCCCTTCGAAAAAAATCTTTAATCGCACGCGACCGGCGTCGCCCCGGCTTCGGCCAAGGCTCGCGGGGGCACGCGAAACGCCGCCCGGCGCTGGTTCACGCTAATTCTGCGATCCGGCGAATTCGGTTAAAGTGACGCCGATGTGTAAGTCAGATGAGTAAGTCAGATGAGTAAGTCAGATGAGTAAGTCAGATGCGTAAAACCGATGCTTATGACCGATGCGTAAGACCGATCCGTCGCGCCCGTCTGCGTCACGGCGCGGCGGGTCCGTTTGATGCTCGCGCCGGGACGGCCGGCAACGCCGGCGCATCGGCTTCGAGTGCCATGGCTTCGAGTGCCCTTACCGATTACACCTGGCTGCAGACTGTGCCCTTGACCGACTTTTCGATGCCTTCGTCCGCGCGCCGCACGCCGTCAGGCGAGCGCCTGCCGAGCCACCTGCCGAGCCATCCGCCGAGCCATCCGCAATACGGCGCCACGCGCATGCCGTTCGCTTTGCTCGCCTCATCCGCCGAACCCGGCGCGGTGTGCTCCCGCGTGAACCCTGGGACCTGTCAGTTTCCTGCCATCTAGCGATCATGGACGAACCGTTGCAACCCGATCCGGCATCGACCCCTCGCGAACCCGAAAGCGTCTATCTCGGACGCCAGCCGATCCTCGATCGCTCCGGCGCGCTGCATGCTTACGAACTGCTGTTTCGCGACGGCGAGGACAATCACGCGCGCATTCACGACGACGTTCAGGCGACCGCGCACGTCGTGGCGCGCACGGTCGGGGAAATCGGCGTCTCGGCGGTGCTGGGCGAATATCGCGGCTATGTGAACATGAATCGCGACCTGCTGTTCGACGATATCGTCCACATCATGCCGCCCAAGCGTTTCGTGCTCGAAATCCTGGAAACCGTGACCTTCGACGAACGTCTGTTCAAGCGCTGTCATCAGTTGCGGCAGGCGGGCTTTCAGTTCGCCCTCGACGATATCGAACGCATTTCCGAGCCGCTGATGGCGGCGCTCCCTTACGTCGATATCGTCAAGGTGGATTTTCTCGCGACCGATCCCGGCCATCTGCCGGAACTCACGGCGACGCTGAAGGGCGCGGGCAAGACGCTGATCGCCGAAAAGATCGAGACGCACCAGCATTTCGAGGAAGCGCGCGATCTCGGCTTCGACCTGTTCCAGGGCTACTTTTTCGCGCGTCCGCAAGTGCTCGCGACCCGCCGCGCCAGTCCGTCTCGCACCGCGTTGCTGCGGCTTTTGTCGGTGCTGTCGGGAGACCCGAACGTCGGCGAACTCGAAGCCGAACTGAAGCTCAATCCGAACGTCGTCGTGCAGTTGATGCGGCTCGCCAATTCGAGCGCGTTCGGGCTGCCGCGCCACGTTTCGTCGTTGCGCGAGGCGATCCGCGCGACCGGCACGCGGCAGATTTCGCGCTGGACGCAGTTGCTGCTCTACGCCGACGGCCGCCGCCTGCCGTGGCGTTCGGACCCGCTCGTGCAGCTCGTCGGCACGCGCGCGCGGTTCATGGAACTGGCCGCGCAACTGATGCGGCCATCGGACGATCATTTCGCCGACGCCGCTTTCCTGACCGGCATCTTTTCGCTCGTTCACGTGGTGGTGGACATGCCGCCCGCCGAGATCCTCGGCATGCTGCGGCTGTCGAAGGACATCAACCAGGCGATCGTCGATGGCGACGGTGCGCTTGGCGCGCTGCTGCGCATGTCGCAGGCCGCCGATCGGGGCGACACGCCCGACCTCGATTCGATCATTCAGTCGCTGCCCGAATTCGCCGTGCTGACGCCCTCGACCCTCGCGCAGCTTCAGGTGCAGGCCGCGACGTGGTTTGGCGCGCACCGGGTGGTGTGAGCACGCGTCACTTTTTGGACAAGTCCATGAAACGCAAATTCGCAGGTGCAATGTTGACGGCGGCGCTCGGCGCGGGGCTTGCGGCCTACGCGCTGGTTGCGTTCGCGACGCTGAAGCCCGGCGACCCCGCGCCGCGCTTCAGCGCCGATGCGTCGCTCGGCGGCAATGTGTATCGCTATTCGCTTGCCGACGAGCTGAAGAAGGGGCCCGTCGTGCTCTATTTTTATCCGGCGGCGTTCACGAAGGGCTGCACGGTGGAGGCGCATGAATTCGCCGAAGCCGTCGATCAATACAAGGCCGAAGGCGCGACGGTGATCGGCGTGTCGCATGACAACATCGATACGCTGAAGAAGTTTTCCGTGAGCGAGTGCCGCAGCAAATTTCCGGTCGCGGCGGACGCGGAATCGAAGATCATCAAGTCCTATGATGCGTCGATGCCGCTCATGAGTTCGATGGCGAACCGCGTGTCCTACGTGATCGCGCCGGACGGCACGGTGATCTACGAGTACACGAGCCTCTCGCCCGACAAGCACGTCGCCAATACGCTGCAGGCGTTGCGCGAGTGGAACGCCAAGCACAAGACGCAATGATCGCGCTGAACTCGCGTATGACTCGCTAGGCCGCGCCGATGCCGATTGTCGTCGCTCTGTTTGCTTTCGGCGCGCTCGTGTGGGGCGCGTTGTGGTCGTTTCATGCGGTATCGGCGCGATTTGGATTGAATGTCGCCGTGGGCGTGGCGGTGGTTGTTGCGGGGTTGATCGCGGCGGGGCTGGCGCGGGCTTGGCGGCGTCATCGCGATATCGCGCCGAATCTGCCGCGCGGCGCGGATGGCGACTGGACGCACGAATTTGCGCGCGACTCGGTGAGCGTGCGGCTTGCCGCGGGCAAGCGTCTTTGCAACGTGCGCGTGGACGTCGACGAAGGCCGCTATATCTTCGCGGATCTGCGCGGGGCGCGGGCGGTGCAGGGCGGCGGGGGGTGGCACGTCGTGCTCGAGGTTAAGGATGCGCGGCGCGCGGAGTGGATGTTGCCGATGCACGATGGGCGCGAGGCGCGGCGTTGGGCGCGCATTCTTTTGCTCGCTTCTGAGCAGAAGCTTTAGGCTGGCCGGGTGGGTTTGCTGGCGCTCTTTGGCTTTTTGTTTGCCTGTGCTTGTTGGAACTTGCGTTCGTGTGGGTTTATTAACCAGAGGAAGCGGCGCGGGGTTGGGCGCCGTCGGGTGGCTTGGTGTGGGTGGGGTACACCGTCTGATGTTCGGGCGCTTCTTTTGACTTGCTTTCGTGTAGGTCTATTAGCACGCCGCTATGCGCGGCAGCAGTCACTTTCTTTGCTGCTGCAAAGAAAGTAACCAAAGAAAGCAGCTTATCCGTCTAAGTGTCCACCTCGAATAACCTAGCGGATAGGCGCGCAAGCTGATTCGGCCATCGCACCACACAACAGAGTGGAGCCGCTCATCCATCCCGGCAAGCGCAAAGCGCCTGCCAGCACGACATAACCGAAACCCAAAAAAGCCGAAACCGACGTTTTTCTGAAGGTGTCCGCGCGCACGGCGAAAGCCGAAGAAGCGAGCATCCGGCCGGCGGGCAGCACGCGGATCCGGTCGTGCTCGACGGCGACCAGCCCGTCGTCCTCAAGCGGCCGCAAGCGCGCGATCTCGGCCTCGAACGTATGCGCGCCGAAACCGAGACCGAGACCGAGACCGAGACCGAGACCGAGACCGAGACCGAGACCGAGACCGAGACCGAGACCGAGACCGAGACCGAGACCGAGACCGAGACCGAGACCGAGCCGCTGCTTTTTGAATATGCCCATCGTCCGAGCGCAGCGAGGATGGAACTGATAGGCGCTGTGCCAACGCCATTGACTGCGAGTTAGCCGAATCAGCTTGCGCGCCTATCCCTGTTGTTATTCGAGGTGGACGCTTAGTCGGATAAGCTGCTTTCTTTGGTTACTTTCTTTGCAGCAGCAAAGAAAGTGACTGCTGCCGCGCATAGCGGCGTGCTAATAAACCTACATGAAAGCAAGTTCAAAAGAAGCGCCCGAACATCAGACGGTGTACCCCACCCACACCAAGCCACCCGACGGCGCCCAACCCCGCGCCGCTTCCTCTGGTTAATAAACCCACACGAACGCAAGTTCCAACAAGCACAGGCAAACAAAAAGCCAAAGAGCGGCAGCAAACCCACCCCGGCCAGCCTAAAGCTTCTGCTCAGAAGCGAGCAAAAGAATGCGCGCCCAACGCCGCGCCTCGCGACCACGTCCACCTACCCGTGATACCCCATATCCCCCCGCACCTTCCCGCGAAAAACCCAGTACGACCACGCTACATAAAGCACGACAACGGGTAGGAGAAACATCGTCCCGATCAGCAAAAACTCGTGCGAAACGGGCGCGGCGGCAGCGTCCCATAACGTCACCGACGGCGGCGCAATAAACGGCCAAAGGCTAATGACAAGCCCGGTGAACGCCAGAAAGAACAGTCCGATCGAACACAGGAACGGTGCGAGTTCTCGACCGCGCGCAAGCGTCGACCATAACGTCCACGCGAGCAGCGCAGTGAGCACCGGCACCGGCGTGAACGCGAAACTCGACGGAAAGCCGAACCAGCGCGCGGCGATGCGCGCGTCCTTGAGCGGCGTCCAGATGCTGATGAGCAAGATGAACGCGATCACGCCGAGCAGCGCATAACGCGCGATACCCCGCGCCCACGTCTGCAATTCGCCTTCGGTCTTCAGCACGAGCCAAGTCGTGCCCTGCAGCGAATAGCCGAACACGAGCCCAGCGCCAACCAACAACGGAAACGGCGCGACCCAGTCCCAGCTCGTGCCGGAAAACACGCGTCCGTGAATCGGAAAGCCTTGAATGAACATGCCGAGCACGATGCCCTGCGCAAACGTCGCCACCAGCGATCCCCAGCCGAAAGCGTTGTCCCACAGCCATTTGCGCGCGCCGATTACCTCGCGGAATTCAAACGCGACGCCGCGAAAGATCAGCCCGAGCAGCATGAACAGGATCGGAAAATAGACGGCCGGCACGATGATCGTGAACGCCAGCGGAAACACCGCGAGCAAGCCGCCGCCGCCGAGAATCAGCCACGTTTCGTTGAAATCCCAGACCGGCGCGACCGAGTTGATCATCAGGTCGCGGTCTTCGCCGTGGCGGCGCAGCAAGAACATCATGCCGACACCGAGATCGAAGCCGTCGAGCAGCACGTACATGAACACCGCCAGCGCCAGAATGGCGGCCCACAACGGCACGAGATCGAGCATCTTCGTCTCCCTGGGTCAGACGTGGGTCACGCGCGCGGCGCGTCCGGGTTGGCTGCATCGTTCGGCGTCGCTTTCTTCGACGACACCGCCGACAACGGCCGCGCCGCGCGCGTTTCCGGCTGCAACTGCTCGTTGTCGGCTTGTTGCACGAGTTCGGCCGGGCCGATCCGCACTAGCCGCCGCAACAGAATGAACCCCGCGCCGAAAATCACGACATACGCGATCACGTAGAGCGCGAGCGAGAGCGCGACATCGCGGGTCGTGAGCGACGGCGTGACCGACGCGCTGGTGCGCATCAGCCCGTAGACGGTCCACGGCTGGCGGCCGGCTTCGGTCGTCGTCCATCCGGCCAGCACGGCGATAAACCCGAGCGGCATGCCGAACGTCGCTGCGCGCAGCCACCAACGCGTCTGTTCGAGCTTGCCGCGCGCATAGAGGACGATGCCCGACAGCACGAGCAAGAACATCAGCATCGCGATGCCGACCATGATCCGGAACGCGAAGAACACCACGGTGACGGGCGGCCGGTCCTCCGGCGGGAAGTCTTTCAGGCCGCGCACGACGCCGTTCGGATCGTGCGTCAGATAGATGCTGCCGAGCACGGGAATGGCGATTTCGAAGCGGTTGCGCTCGTGCTCGGGATCGGGGATCGCGAAGACGTTGGCCGGCACGCGCGAGCCGGTGTCCCACAGTCCTTCCATCGCCGCGACCTTGGCGGGCTGATGTTCGAGGGAGTTGAGGCCGTGCATGTCGCCGAGCACCATCTGCACCGGCACCATGATGACCAGAAAGATCAGCGACATCTTCAGCATCACGCGGCTTTCCTCGATCGCGCGCCGCTGCAGCACGTACATCGCGCCGACACCGAGAATCACGAACGCGGTGGTCACGACGAACGCGCTGACCGTGTGGCCGAGCCGGTACGGAAACGAGGGTGTGAAGATCACCTCGAAGAAGCTGGTCACCTCGAAACGGCCATCGGGCATGATCCGGTAGCCGCGCGGCGTCTGCATCCAGCTATTCACCGCGATGATCCAGAACGACGAAATCACGGTGCCCGCCGCGACGAAAATCGCCGACATCACGTGCGCCCATTGCGGCACGAGCTTGCGTCCGAACAGCAGCACGCCGAGAAACGCCGCTTCCAGGAAGAACGCCGTAAGCACCTCGTAGGCCATCAGCGGGCCGATCACGTTCGCGGTGGTATCGACGAAACGGCTCCAGTTGGTGCCGAACTGAAACGGCATCACGATGCCCGAGACGACGCCCAGGCCGAACGACACCGCGAAGATCTTCAGCCAGAACGCGGAAAGCCGTCGATAGACATCGCGTTTGGTGATCCACCAGTTGAATTCGAGCGTGGCGATGAAGCACGACAGGCCGACCGTGAAGGCGGGCAGCAGAATGTGCATCGCGATGACCCAGGCGAACTGGAAGCGGGACAGCAGGACGGCGTCGAACTCCATGAGCGCTCCGTGTCGATGGTTTCTGGCTGCTTTAATGCTCTACGGTTCGCGCGGAAGCGTTGCGCCAAATGAATCAATAGCACGATTCGAAGAAGCGCGCGGTCAGGGTCGGTGGCGCGGCTCGGAACCCGATGCACCTTTTTGGTACAATTACAAACGCCTTGCACGGACAATCGGGCAGGGCGCTCGCGTGGACGGCCGCGCGTGCTTGCACTCATGACGGGGACGGCCCCAGGTTTTCCATGGAGTTCGTCGCATGTCTTGGATTCTTCTTTTTATCGCCGGTTTGCTCGAAGTTGCGTGGGCGGCCGGGCTGAAATCTTCCGATGGCTTCACGCGGCTCTGGCCGTCTGTCTTCACGCTGGTCACGGCGGTCGGCAGCTTCGTGCTGCTCGCCATCGCGATGAAGCAGCTCCCGCTCGGCACGGCCTACGCCGTCTGGACGGGCATCGGCGCGGTCGGCGCGTTTATTTTTGGGATCGTTATGATGGGCGAGGCGCTGACGGTGGCGCGCGTCGCGAGCGCAGCGCTGATCGTGATCGGGCTGATCGGGCTGAAAATGTCGTCGGGGCACTGAAAGGCCCGCACGCGCTCGCGTGCGCCGCTTTTATCGTGGCTATAATGATCCGAACTTATCCCGAAATTCCGACTCGATTCAAGTGACTCGATTCAAGTGACTCGATTCAAGTGACTCGATTCAAGTGACTCGAGTCGTGCGAATCGATTCAAGAAACGCCGAGCCGCATCCGTTAAACGAGTTATCCGCGCCGTTTCGGCGCGAGCCGTCCGGCCGACATTGGCTTGGGGCGGCCGCCGCAGACGCGCCCGGCTCACGGCCGGGCGGGTCGTGCGGCACGCGCCAAGCGCCAGGAGGCGGCTATGCTTGAAGCACTTTCGCTCGCTGCGGGCCTTTCTTGGGCCAGCGGGCTACGCCTTTATCTGACGGTTTTCGTCGCCGGAATGTGCGAGCGCATGGGCCTCGTGCATCTGCCGGACACGCTTTCCGTGCTTGGGTCGCCATGGGTGATCGGCGTGGCGGCGCTGCTGGCGGTCGTCGAATTTCTCGCCGATAAAATCCCTGCTTTCGATTCCCTCTGGGACGCGGTGCACACGTTCATCCGCATTCCGGCGGGCGCGGTGCTCGCGGCGGGCGCATTCGGCCACGCCGACCCGGCGTTGCTCACCGTCGCCGCGCTCCTCGGCGGCGCGCTCGCCGGGACCGCGCACCTCGCGAAAGCGGGCACGCGCGCGCTGATCAATTTATCGCCGGAACCGGTGTCGAACTGGGCGGCATCGGCGACCGAGGATGTCGGCGCGCTCGCGGGCATCACGCTCGCGCTGTTCATGCCGCTGATTTTCCTCGCGCTCGTGATCGCGTTTCTGCTTTTGGCCGGCTGGGCGCTACCACGGCTCGCGCGCGGCATTCACGGCGGCGTCAGCCGGATGGCCAAACACATGGTGCCGAGCGTCAATCCGCTCAGGAGCAAGCACGATTGAGTAAAAGCGTGGGGTCGCGTGGTCTTAGTTATTCTCAAATCGTCCGTCAGTCCTTGAGAATGACCGCGCGCGACTGGCGCGCGGGCGAACTCACCATGTTGCTTCTCGCGCTCGTGCTCGCCGTCGCGGCGCTCGCAAGTGTCGGATTTCTCGGCGACCGGATGCGTCAGGGTCTGGAACGCGACGCGCGCCAGATGATTGCCGCCGATTTCGTCGTGCGCGCCGATCACCCCGTCGATCCCACTTTTACTGCCCAAGCCACGTCCCTCGGCCTGCAAACGGCCTCGACCGCCATCTTCCCGAGCATGATCAGCGCGACCGGCGCGGCGCCGGTGTCGCGGCTCGCGGCGATCAAAGGCGTGTCGCCCGGCTATCCGTTGCGCGGCGCGGTGCGGATCGCGCCCGCACCCGATGCCCCCGACGCACCCGCCACCGCGATTCCCGCGCCCGGCACGGTCTGGCTCGATCCGGCGCTGCTCGACGCGCTCAGGCTCAAGGTCGGCCAGACGGTTAAGGTCGGCGCGCGCACGTTCACCATCGCCGCCGTGATTACCCGCGAGCTCGACCGGGGTTTCTCGTTCGTGAGCTTTTCGCCGCGCCTCATGGTCCGCGCCGACGACTTGCCGGGGACCGGGTTGATCACGTATGGCAGCCGGGTCACGTATCGCTTGCTGGTGGCGGGTCCGGATTCGCGCGTCGAGCAGTTCGCGGCGTGGTCGCGCGCGCGCGTCGATGGCGGCAAGCTGCGCGGCGTCGCGCTGGAATCGTTGCAGGACGGCCAGCCGCAAGTGCGCCAGACCATCGACCGCGCGAGCCATTTCCTCACGCTTGTCTCGCTGTTGACCGCGCTGCTCGCCGCCGTCGCTATCGCGATGGCTTCGCACCGTTTCGCGCGCCGCCATCTGGACGGCTGCGCGGCGATGCGCTGTCTCGGCGTGAGCCAGTCGACGCTGCGCGGGCTGTTTATCGGCGAGTTTTTACTGATCGGCGTGCTGGGGAGCGCAGTCGGCGTCGTGCTCGGCTTCGGCGGGCATCACGTTTTGCTGCGCTGGCTCGGCACGCTGGTCGAAGTGGAATTGCCCGCACCGAGCATCTGGCCCGCGCTGCAAGGGCTCGCGACCGGACTCGTGCTGCTGCTAGGCTTCGCGCTCCCGCCGCTTTTGCCGCTGACGCGCGTGCCGCCAGTGCGGGTGATCCGGCGCGAACTCGGCGATGCCGGACGGATCGCGTGGCTCGCCTACGGCGCGGGCGTGCTGTTGTTCGCCGCGCTCCTGGTGCTTGCGGCGGGCGAGTGGAAGCTCGGCGGGATCGTCGCGGGCGGGTTCGCGGGCGGGCTGATTCTGTTCGGCGGCGTGGCGCGCGCGGCGCTCTGGGCAGCGGCGCGCTTCGTTCGCAGTGAGCGCAGCGGCGCGGGCGTCGGCTGGCGCTATGCGCTGGCGTCGCTGGAGCGGCGCAGCGGCGCGAGCGCGTTGCAGATCACGGCGCTTGGCATCGGCCTGATGTGCCTGTTGCTGATCGCGATGACCCGCAACGACCTGATCGCCGGATGGCGCCAGTCCACGCCGCCCGACGCGCCGAACGAGTTTTTGATCGATATTCAGCCCGACCAGCGCGCAGGCGTCGCCGCCTATCTGAGCCAGCAAGGCCAGCGCGACACCGAACTGTCGCCGATGGTGCGCGGCCGCCTGGTCGCCGTGAACGGCCGCGCGGTCAACCCGGACGACTACGAAACGCCCGACGCCAAACGGCTGGTCGATCGCGAATTCAACCTGTCGTACACGACCGAACTGCCGGGCGATAACCGGATCGTCGGCGGAACGTGGTTTGGCGCGGATGCGAAACCGCAGATCTCGTTCGAGCAGGGCCTGGCGAAAATCCTGAAAGTGAAACTCGGCGACACCTTGCGCTTCGACGTCGCGGGCTTGCAGGTGGAAGGGCCGGTCACGAGCCTGCGCAAGCTCGACTGGGGCTCGTTCAAGGTCAATTTCTTCGTGCTGATGCCGCCGCCCGCGCTCGCCGATCTGCCCGCCACGTTCATCACGAGTTTTCACTTGCCGCCGGGCCGGCAGACGCTGATCGACGGGCTGATCGCAAAATATCCGAACCTCACCGCCATCGATACCGCGCCGATCCTCGCGCAAATCCAGCGCGTGCTGGAGCAGGTGATCGGCGCAGTGCAGTTTCTCTTTCTGTTCACACTCGCCGCTGGCGTGCTGGTGCTGTACGCGGCGCTCGCCGGGACGCGCGACGAGCGCATGCGCGAATCCGCGCTTTTGCGCGCGCTCGGCGCGTCGCATCGGCAGGTGCGCTCGGTGCAGATCGCCGAATTCGTCTCCGTGGGCGCGCTCGCGGGGCTGATGGCGGCGCTCGGCGCACAGGCGATCGGCTGGGTGCTGGCCGTGCGCGTGTTCGAATTTCACATCGATTTCAATCCGTGGCTTGTGCCCGCGGGCATCATGGCGGGCGTGGCCTGCGCGGGTGTCGGCGGCTGGCTGAGCCTGCGCCGCGTGCTGACGCGCCCGGCGCTGCAGTCGCTGCGCGACGCGTAGCGTTTTTCAACGAGTAACAAAGAACTCGAATGAGCGAAGTGAATAACGAACCCGCGACAGAAGCGCCGCAGCAACCCACGGCGTTCGATCTGGTCGGCGGCGAAGCGCGCGTGCGCGCACTGGTCGATCGTTTCTACGATCTGATGGACCTCGAAGCCGAATTCGCGGGCATCCGCAAGCTGCATCCGCCGACACTCGACGGCTCGCGCGACAAGTTCTTCTGGTTCCTGTGCGGCTGGATGGGCGGCCCGGATCACTACATCAGCCGGTTCGGTCATCCGCGTCTGAGAGCGCGCCATCTGCCGTTCGCGATCGCCTCCGACGAACGCGACCAGTGGCTGCGCTGCATGGCGTGGGCGATGGAAGACATCGGCCTCGACGAACCGTTGCGCGAACGTCTGCTGACCTCCTTCTTCGATACCGCCGACTGGATGCGCAACCGTCCGGGCTAACGCGTCACTACAAATAAAAATACCCCATGAGCACTCGCGCCCTTTTCCGTGAAGACGCCTATCAGACGCGTTGCGACGCCACGATCGTCGCGATCGACGAGCACGGCATCCGCCTCGACCAGACCGTGTTCTATCCGCTCGGCGGCGGGCAGGCGGGCGACGCCGGCACGCTGGTGCTCGCGGACGGCACGCCGCTCGTGATCGCCGATACGCGCAAGGCCAAGTTCGAAAGCGCGACGCCGGACGACGCCATCCATGTTCCCGCGCCGGGGCAGGACGCCGTGCTCGCGCGGCTTGCGGCGGGCGAGCGGGTGAGCGCCGAGATCGACTGGACGCGCCGTCATCGGCACATGCGCCTGCACACGGCGAGCCATTTGATGTGCGCGGTGCTCCCGTATCCGGTCGATGGCTGCAGCATCACGGCCGACTACGCGCGGCTCGATTTCGCGACCGTCGAGCCGATCGAGCGCGAATTCGTCGAAATGCGGCTGGGCGAACTGGTTAGCGGGGCGCACGGCGTCGAAACCGAATGGATCACGGATGCCGAGATGGCCGAGCGTCCCGAACTCGTGCGCACGATGAGCGTCAAGCCGCCGATGGGGCTTGGGCGCGTGCGGCTGCTGCGGATCGAAGGCGTCGATTTGCAGCCGTGCGGCGGAACGCATGTGAAGAACACGGCGGAGATCGGCGCGCTGCGGGTCGCGAAAATCGAGAAGAAAAGCGCGCGCACGCGGCGGCTGGTGCTGGAATTCGCGTGACGGCGACGCAAACGGCGCTCGACGCGGCCGCGCGCGAGGTGCTGGACTTCTGGTTCGGCGCGCCGGATTCCGCTGCGTTCGGCCAGGCGCACCGGTTCTGGTTCAAGCGCGACGCCGCCTTCGACGCAACGCTCGCCGCGCGTTTCGGCCCAACGCTGGATCGTGCGGAGGCGGGCGAGTTGTCCGGCTGGGGCGCGTCGCCGTTGGGCGCATCGCCGTTGGACGCGCTCGCGCTGATCGTGTTGCTCGACCAGTTCACGCGCAATGCCTACCGGAACACGCCGCGCGCGTTCGCGGGCGATGCGCGCGCGCTCGAACTCGCGAAGACGCTCGTCGCGACGCACGACGATCGCCGCTTGCCGACCGTGCATCACCGTGTGTTCGCGTATATGCCGTTCGAACACGACGAAACGCCCGAAAGCCAGCGCGAATCCGTGCGGCTCTTCACGGCGCTGGCCGACGAAACCGGCGATCAGGAATATTTGAGATACGCGACGGCCCACGCGCGGGTGATCGAGCGCTTCGGGCGCTTTCCGCATCGCAACGCGGTGCTCGGCCGTGTATCGAGCGAAGAAGAAGCCGCGTGGCTCGCTAGAAACCGCGGCTTCTGAAACGGGGCGTCAGCGTCCGCCCGCGACGTCCAGAATCGCGCCCGTCACATACGACGACGCGTCCGACAGCAGCCACACGATCGATTCGCCCACCTCGTCCGCCGTGCCCGGCCGGCCGAGCGGCGTCTGCACGCCGAGCACCGCCGCACGATCCGGCTTGCCGCCGCTCGCGTGGATTTCGGTATCGATCAACCCCGGCCGCACCGCGTTCACGCGCACGCCTTCCGGGCCGAGTTCCTTGGCGAGACCGAGCGTGAGCGAATCGACCGCGCCTTTCGATCCGGCGTAGTCCACATACTCGTTCGGCGACCCGAGCCGCGCCGCCGCCGAGGAAATATTGACGATCGAGCCGCCGCGCCCGCCGCGTCGCGTGGACAGACGCCGCGCCGCTTCGCGCGCACAGAGATACGCGCCGAGCACGTTGGTGTCGAAGACGCGCTTCAGGCGCGCCAGATCCATGTCCGCCAGCGCCGATCCGGGCGCGACGATGCCCGCGTTGTTCACGAAACCGCAGAGTGGACCGAACGCTTTTATCGTCGCATCGAACATCGCGATCACATCGGCTTCCTCGCCGACGTCGCCGCGAATCGCGATCGCCCGGCCGCCCGCCGCTTCGACCGCGGCGACGGTTTCATCGGCGGCCGCGGCGTTGTTCGCGTAGTTCACGCCGACCGACCAGCCGCGCGCGCCCGCGAGCCGCGCCGCCGAGCGGCCGATGCCACGGCTCGCGCCGGTGATGAGCACCACTTTCGACATATCGCTGATTTCCTTGATTAAACCGCGTCGCGCTTTTCGGCCCACTTGTCGCCGGTCGGCGGCGCGTAAGCGCGCAGCTTGTCGATCAGCGGCGCGGGTTCGTTCGCGACCTGCAGCATATCGAGATAGGGCGCGCGCATGAAACCTTCCTCGACGGTGTGACGCATCATCGCGAGCAGCGGATCGTAGTAGCCGTCGACGTTGAGGAGCGCGACCGGTTTCTGGTGATAGCCGAGCTGCGCCCACGTGAAGACCTCGAACAGTTCCTCGAACGTGCCGACACCGCCGGGCATCGCGACGAACGCGTCGGCGAGATCGGCCATCTGCTTCTTGCGCTCGTGCATGTCGGGCACGACATGCAATTCCGTCAGCCCGGTGTGGCCGACTTCCTTGTTCAGCAGCAGTTCGGGAATCACGCCGATCGCGCGGCCGCCGCGGGCCAGCACTTCATCGGCGATGATCCCCATCAGCCCGACGCGCCCGCCGCCATAGACGAGCGACAGGTCGGCTTCGACCAATGCCTGGCCGAACGCGCGGGCCGCTTCGGCATAGACCGGACGGGCGCCGTTCGCGGAGCCGCAATAAACGCAGACGGATTTCATTAGCGAGATTCCTTCGGCTTGCCGCTGTCTTTCGGCGTGTCGCCAGGTTTCGGCGTGTCGCCAGGTTTGGGCGTGTCGCCAGGTTTCGGCGTGTCGTCCTTCGGCGGCAGGTAGTCGGTAAAGACACGTTCGGGCAGCTTGCCCGAGACGAGATCGTCGAAAATCTGGCGCGAGCGGCCACGCAGATACGGCGCCATCACCGAAATAATGTGCAGGCTCGCCTGATGCAGTTCCGCGCGGATCGCGTCCTGATCGTTGTATTTGCGCGGGTTCATCACGAACTGGTAGGACAGCCAGTAAGTGGAAATCACGCCGATATTCGTCGCGATCACCTTGATCTCAGCGGGCGTCGCGACCATTTCCTGATCGGCGACGAGCGCTTCGCACAACTGCTGCGCGAAGTGCACCTTGTGGCTGATGATTTGTTTGAAGTGCGTTTCGAGCGTGCGATTGCGCGCGAGCAGGTCGTTCAGGTCGCGATACAGGAAACGGTAGGTCCAGAGGAAATCGGCCATGTACTGCAAGTACGACCACATCTCGTCGATCGTCGGACGATGGTCCTCCGGAAAGCGCAGCCGCTTCTCGATCTGCTGCTCGAACTGAGCAAAGATGCTGTTGATGATGTCGTCTTTGTTGCGGAAATGGTAGTACAGGTTGCCTGGACTGATTTCCATCTCTTCTGCGATCGTCGTCGTCGTGACGTTCGGCTCGCCAATGTCGTTGAACAGCTTCAGCGACAGTTCGAGAATCCGTTCGCGGGTGCGGCGGGGAGGTTTTGCTTCCATGACGTCCGGACCTGGTTATCCGAAGCGCGCGCGAGCCACGAGGCGCGACGCGTTTTCCGGATTCGGTTGCTATTTTTGAGAATGTCGGACGATTATAAACCGGTCGTTCGGCCGCCCGGGGCGGGGCATGTGCTTAAGCCGAAAAGGTTTTCAGGACAGCGCGTGCAGCCAGCGCCAGAACGGCGGCACGAGAATCAGCGCCCACGTCAGCACGCAGACGAACAGCGCGGTCATCACCGCCGCGCTGCCGAAGTCCTTCGCGCGTTTCGAGAGTTCGTGGCGTTCGAGCGAAATCCGGTCGATGGCCGCCTCGACGCTCGAATTCAGCAACTCCACGATCAGCACGAGAAACACCGTCGCGAGCAGCGCCGCGCGCTCGACCGGCTCGACCGGCACGACGATCCCGCAAGGCACGAGAATCGCCGCGAGCGTCAGTTCCTGGCGGAACGCGCTTTCCTCGCGGATCGCCACGCGAAAACCGTTCAGCGAGTTTTTCATCGCGTGCCAGGCGCGGGTTACGCCGCGATTGCCCTTGTACGGATTGAAGGGCAGGGGCGCGAGCGGATCGTCGGGACCGAGCGGCTCATCCGTTTCGAATAGCGCGGGTTCTTCGGCTTCTTCCTCGGCGAAAGGATCGCGGGCCGCTGCGTGCGCCGCGCGCCGGCGTGCGCGATCAGTGAGCGGCCGTGTGCGTCCCGTTGCGACGCGCGGCCCGCGCGCGGCGTTCGGCCGGCTCACGCGGCGGCCTCTCGCGTGCCCGTGCCGGGCGTACCGGCCGAGCCGAGCGGACGCAGATGCGATGCGAACTGCTCCGACGCCGCGCGCCACGAAAAACGCTCGGCCCACGCGCGGGCATCGGCGCGGCTGATTTTCAGCGCGTCCAGACAGGCCTCGCGCAGATCCTCGTTCATCGCGCCCGGGCCTTCGCTGCCGAGCACGTCGATCGGACCCGTCACCGGATACGCCGCGACCGGCGTGCCGCACGCCATGGCTTCGAGCAGCACGAGACCGAACGTGTCGGTGCGGCTCGGGAACACGAACACGTCGGCGGCGGCGTACACCTTCGCGAGTTCCGACTGCGACAACACGCCCAGATAGTTCACGTTCGTATAGCGCGATTTCAGTTCGGCGAGCGCCGGGCCTTCGCCCGCGACCCATTTCGAACCCGGCAGATCGAGCTTGAGAAACGCCTCGACATTCTTCTCGACCGCGACGCGTCCCACGTACAGGAAAATCGGCCGCGCGGTGTTCAGCACCTTGGAATCGGTCGGCTGGAAAATCTCCAGATCGACGCCGCGCGTCCATAGCACGACATTCGTGAAGCCGAACTTTTCGAGATCGCTTTTGACGACCGGCGTCGGCGCCATCACCGCTTGCGACGGACCGTGAAACCAGTGCAGAAATCGGTAGGTCGCGGCGAGCGGAATGTGAAAGCGCGCGTGCACGTATTCCGGAAAACGCGTGTGATAGGCAGTCGTGAACGGCAATTTCCTGCGGATCGCGTAGGCGCGCGCGGCGAGACCGAGCGGACCTTCGGTCGCGATATGCAGCGCATCGGGCGCGTACTCGTCGATGCGCTGCGCGACGCGGCGGCGCGGCATCAGCGAAAGGCGGATTTCGGGATAAGTCGGGCACGCGATGGTCTTGAATTCGAGCGGCGTGAGTAGTTCCACGCGGTGGCCGAGCGCGGTCAGTTCGCGCGTCGTGTTCTTGAGCGTACGCACGACGCCGTTGACCTGCGGCTCCCATGCATCGGTGACGATCATGATTTTCATCGGTATTGGCCTGTACTCGGGTTGTGCGGCGGGGTTTGTACTGCGGAGTCAGGCAGTTGCCCGTTCTTTCACCGTGTTCGCTTCTGCTGAGCGCAAGACGGTCCAGTAGACGATCTTCAGTTCGCCGTCGTAGGTCTCCACCAGCGCCGACAGGCTTTCCACCCAGTCGCCGTCGTTGCAGTAGAGAACGCCGTCGATCTCGCGGATCTCCGCCTTGTGGATATGTCCGCAGACGACGCCGTCGCAGCCGCGCCGGCGCGCTTCGTCGGTCATCACGCGTTCGAATTGCGAGATGAAGTTGACCGCGTTCTTGACCTGATGCTTGAGGTACTGCGAGAGCGACCAATAATTCAGGCCGAGGCGCGTGCGCGCGCGATTGAACCAGCGGTTGAGCAAGAGGATCAGCGTGTAGAGCGTGTCGCCGAGATAGGCGAGCCATTTGGCGTGCTGGATGACGCCGTCGAACAGGTCGCCGTGCACGATCCACAGACGTTTGCCTGCGAGCGTCGTGTGGAACGCCTCGCCGCGCACGTGGATGTCGCCGAACGCCAGGTCGCAGAACTGGCGCGCGGCTTCGTCGTGATTGCCGGGGATATAGACGACCTGTGTGCCTTTGCGCGCTTTTCGGAGAATCTTCTGCACGACGTCGTTGTGCGCCTGCGGCCAGAACCAGCCTTTGCGCAACTGCCATCCGTCGATGATATCGCCCACCAGATACAGGTATTCCGAGTCGTTGTGGCGCAGGAAATCGAGCAGATACGGCGCCTGACAGCCGCCCGAGCCGAGGTGGATATCGGATAGCCAGATGGTGCGGTAGCGGTGATCGGGAGAGTCGGTTATGTCGCCAATCTCGTCCTCAGTGGTATGAGACGAGCGCGAATCCTGGCCGGCGTGCTGGAACTGCGGGAAGTGTTGCGTGGGATCGGAGACGGACCGGAACGCCATCGGATCGATGCTCGGGTCCGGCTGGCGCAGGAGGGAAGTCGCGGACGGTTTGTAGGCCATTGGCTCGCGCGGCGGGTTGCGGTAGTCGCATTGCGCCATGCAGCCGTGACGAAGCCATGACAGTCACGAGAAGTTCTTATTACTGGGGCGGGAGGCTGCGAGGAAATGCTACCGCGCCACCGCGATAATCCGCGTCCCCGCGATCCGGTCATGCAGAAACTGCCGCGCCGGATCGAGCCAGACCGCCGCGGCCCACAGCACGATCCACGCGCCGGCCAGCGCGAGCGTCTGCGGCACGGCAAGTCCAAGCAGCGGATGCAAAGCGAGCGGCGGCAGGAACCACAGCCACGCGAGCACGTAGCGCGCGAGCGCACGCCACGGTTTGAGCGGCAGACCGTGCGCGTCGACCACTTTCAGACGCCAGGTTTTCATCGGCAGCGTCTGTCCGCCGTGGGTCCAGAACCACACGAAATAGGCGGCGAGCACGACCCCGATCCACGTCATCAGGACGTTGTGGTGCGTGAAACCGTTGCGTTGCTGCGTGAGCGTACTGAACAAATACCCAGCGATAAACACGATCCCGAACAGGATCACGCCTTCGTAGAGCATGGTGGCAAGCCGTCGACGCAGCGTGGGCGCGTGCATGCGGTTCTCAGGAGCCTTGATAGAGGGACGGCGCCTGCTGCGGCGACACCGGAATGGGCGTCGCCGGGACGAAGCTGCCGGGCGCCGGAATCGCGCCGTTCGGCGATCCTGCCGTCGCGCCGCTTGCCGTGCCAGCGTGCGGGCCGGAGCCCATTTCGGGCGCGTCGGGACTGCGGGCGGTCGCGAGCCGGTTGATATCGTGGATTTCGCTTTTCCCCGACGGCGGCGCGCTGACGACGGTCGGTTTGCGTTTGTGCTCCGACGCCGCGAGTTTCTTCTTTTGTTCCTCGGAGAGCTTCTGATAAGACTCCCACGCGCTCTCGCGTTTTTCGAGCGGAACGGATTTCGAAACCTGATAATTTTCGCGCGCGACCTTGCGCTCGTCCGGCGTCATTTTGGCCCATTCGGCCATGCGCTGATGCAGCTTTGTTTGCGCTTCAGGCGACATCTTCTGGTAACGCGACGCGATCTTTATCCATTTGCGTTTGCGTTCTTCGCTGAAACCATCCCACTGCGCAGCGAACGGCGCAAGCGCGACGTGCTGCGCTTCAGTCAGACGATTCCACGAAAGCGGGCTGGTCGATGAAAGAGCGGAGAGCGGCGAGAGACCTTCGCCGGCGCTCGCGCCCGAGGGCGACGCGACGGATGACGCGGGAGAGTTCGCCGGCGAATAAAAACGCGGATAAGTCGCGGCAAACGCGACGACTCCAGCGATCGCGCATCCAAAAACAATCGCGAGGCCGCGTTTGTAACTCACCCGGAAGCTCCTGCTGTTTTAGTGATTGCGCGTCAGGTACGCGTTGAAACCGTGATCCAGATAGGCGTCGAGCGGCAGGTTGTCGCTCAGCATGGCGGCGTCGATATCGGCGAGTTCGGCCGTGCGCTGCTGGTCTTCCCAATACGCGATGCCCGCCAGTCCGACGACCAGCGCGAGCAGCGGCCACGCGAGCGCAAAGCGCCCGAAGCGACTGAAACGCCCGCCGGATCCACGCGATTCGTCGCCGGGCAGGATGTTCATGCCGCCAGCACCGGCCAGCGCCGGCGTCATGACGGGCGCTGCCATCGCGACCTTTTCCGGCTTTTTCCGGGCGAGCGCAGTCCGGCGCGCGACGGCGAGCCGGTCAGCGGCGGCGGGGTCGATCTGCGTTGTTTGTTCGTCGAGTGCGCGGCAAATCTTCAGCGCGAACTCGGCTTCCTTCGATTCAAGAGGGGTGCTCATAGCGTGATTCCTTTCGCCTTTAGCGCGCGAGCCAACGCATGCGTGGCCCGCGAGCAGTGCGTTTTCACGCTTCCCTCGGAGCAGCCCATAGCGGCGGCGGTCTCGGCGACATCCATATCTTCCCAGTAACGCATGAGAAACGCTTCCCGTTGACGTGTTGGTAACTTCTGGATTTCCGCGTCGATCAGGTTGAGGACCTGTTCGCGCTCGAGTTTGTTCTCGCTGCTTTCCGCGCCGACGGCGCCATCCTGGGATTCGAAGGTTTCGAGCGGGTCGAATTCGTCGTCGTCGGCGTTACCGAACGACGAAAACAGGCTCACCCAGGTATTGCGCACTTTCTGACGGCGAAAGTAATCGTGCGTCGCATTCTGGAGGATACGCTGAAACAAAAGCGGAAGTTCCGCCGGAGGGCGATCGCCGTACTTTTCGGCGAGCTTGATCATCGCATCCTGAACGATGTCGAGCGCCGCGTCGTCGTCGCGCACGGTGTAGACCGTCTGCTTGAACGCGCGTCTTTCGACGCCCGCCAGAAAATCGGCGAGTTCCTTGTCTGATGCCATCCGTGGTGCCCGGCGCAACTGGTGTGCGTCGAAAGGGTTTGTGAGGGATTAAAACCTGCGGATGCTAGCAAACTTTTGCCGGCGCTAGGGAAAAACGCGTCCGCGTGCGCCGTGATGCACGACTGGCGGGCGGCTTTTAAGCGGCTTTAAGCGGCTTTTCCGCGGCTTGCGAGTGGGTCTGCAAGTAGCCTGGAAGCGGGCCTGAAGCCAGCCTTCTCGCGCGAAACGGCAACTTTTTGCTTGACCCCGTTCGCCGCGCGGGCTATCTTTTCCGACTCGCATCATAAAGTGAATGTCTCATTTGAGGCGAGCCCAAGAAGCCCGCCTGTCAATTAAGACGCGCCGCTTGAACCCGAGCCACAAGCCCGGCAGAGAGCACCCGATCAATTTTTTGCCGAAAATTCGAAAGGTGAACAATGAATATGCCTAGCGCGGAATTCTCCACGTCGGATACCACACCCCCCCACGAAGCTGACTCGATCGGCGGCACCGTGCTCATGCGCGCGCTGGCTGATGAAAACGTCGAGTTCATCTGGGGCTATCCCGGCGGCTCGGTACTCTACATCTACGACGAGCTTTACAAGCAGGACAAGATCCAGCACATCCTCGTGCGCCACGAGCAGGCCGCGGTCCACGCCGCCGACGCCTATGCGCGCTCGACCGGCAACGTGGGCGTTTGCCTCGTGACTTCCGGCCCCGGCGTTACCAATGCGGTGACCGGCATCGCCACGGCCTACATGGATTCCATCCCGATGGTCGTGATCAGCGGCCAGGTGCCGACGGCGGCAATCGGCCTGGATGCGTTCCAGGAGTGCGACACGGTCGGCATCACGCGTCCCTGCGTCAAACACAATTTCCTCGTGAAGGACGTGCGCGATCTCGCGGCGACCGTCAAGAAGGCGTTTTATATTGCGCGCACGGGCCGCCCTGGCCCCGTGCTGATCGACATTCCGAAAGACGTGTCGAAGACGCCGTGCAAGTACGAGCCGCTGAAAACGGTGTCGCTGCGTTCGTACAATCCCGTCACGAAGGGCCATTCGGGCCAGATCCGCAAAGCCGTGCAACTGCTGTTGTCGGCGAAACGCCCGTATATCTATACCGGCGGCGGCATCATCCTGGCGGACGCATCGCGTGAGTTGAACCAGTTCGCCGATCTGCTCGGCTATCCGGTGACGAACACGCTGATGGGCCTCGGCGGCTATCGTGCTAACGACAAGAAATTCCTCGGCATGCTCGGCATGCACGGCACTTACGAAGCCAACATGGCGATGCAGCACTGCGACGTGCTGATCGCGATTGGTGCGCGTTTCGACGACCGCGTGATCGGCGATCCGGCGCACTTCGCTTCGTCGCCGCGCAAGATCATCCATATCGACATCGACCCGTCTTCCATTTCGAAGCGCGTGAAGGTGGATATTCCGATCGTCGGCGATGTGAAGGAAGTGCTGAAGGAACTGATCGAGCAACTGCAGACGGCCGATCACGGTCCCGACACGAAAGCGCTCGCCGACTGGTGGAAGGATATCGAGCAATGGCGCTCGAAGGATTGCCTGCAGTACGACCGCAAGAGCGAGATCATCAAGCCGCAATATGTGGTCGAGAAGCTGTATGAACTGACCGACGGTGAAGCGTTCGTCTGCTCGGATGTCGGCCAGCATCAGATGTGGGCGGCGCAGTTCTACAAGTTCAACAAGCCGCGCCGCTGGATCAACTCGGGCGGCCTCGGCACGATGGGTTTCGGCTTGCCGGCGGCGATGGGCGTGAAGATGGCGCATCCGGACGACGAAGTGGTCTGCATCACGGGCGAAGGCTCGATCCAGATGTGCATCCAGGAACTCTCGACGTGCAAGCAGTACAACACGCCCGTCAAGATCATCTCGCTGAACAACCGCTATCTGGGCATGGTGCGCCAGTGGCAGCAGATCGAATACAAGAAGCGCTATTCCAGTTCGTACATGGACGCGCTGCCTGATTTCGTGAAGCTCGCCGAAGCCTACGGTCACGTCGGCATGCGTATCGAAAAGACGGCGGATGTCGAACCGGCGCTCAAGGAAGCTCTGCGCCTGAAGGATCGCACCGTATTTCTCGACTTCCAGACAGATCCCACCGAAAACGTATTTCCGATGGTCCAGGCAGGCAAGGGCATCACGGAAATGCTGCTCGGATCGGAAGATCTATAGGGCTGGCTTCTGGCCTTTTCGAGGCTCGCGCGCGCACGTCTTCACAAAAGACGTTCGCGGCGCGCGGGTCGACAAGAAACTGGATAAATCGGGAACGCAAACACCATGAAACACATTATTTCCGTGCTGCTGGAAAACGAACCGGGCGCGTTATCGCGGGTCGTCGGGCTCTTTTCGGCGCGCGGCTACAACATTGAAACCTTGACGGTGGCGCCGACGGAAGACAGTTCGCTGTCGCGCCTGACCATCGTATCCATTGGCTCGGACGACGTGATCGAACAGATCACGAAGCACCTGAACCGCCTGATCGAGGTGGTGAAAGTGGTCGACCTGACAGAGGGCGCCCACATCGAGCGCGAGCTGATGCTGATCAAGGTTCGAGCGGTCGGCAAGGAACGTGAAGAGATGAAGCGGATGGCGGATATTTTCCGCGGCCGCATTATCGACGTCACCGAAAAGACCTACACGATGGAACTGACGGGCGCGAGCGACAAACTCGATGCGTTCATTCAGGGCCTCGATGCCACGGCGATTCTGGAAACGGTTCGCACGGGCAGTTCCGGCATCGGCCGGGGCGAGCGCATTCTGAAAGTTTGAGCGCCAGCTACGCAGCTATGTATTGCACGACACACGACACACATTCAATTTCAACGAATCACAGTTAAGGAACCACCATGAAAGTTTTCTACGACAAGGACGCCGACCTCTCCCTCATCAAGGGCAAGCAAGTCACCATCATCGGTTATGGCTCGCAAGGCCATGCGCACGCGCTGAACCTGACGGAAAGCGGCGTCAAGGTGACGGTCGGCCTGCGTAAGGGCGGCGCATCGTGGAGCAAGGCCGAGAACGCCGGCCTGCCGGTCAAGGAAGTGGCGGAAGCTGTGAAGAACGCCGACGTCGTCATGATGCTGTTGCCGGACGAGCAGATCGCCGACGTCTACAAGAACGAAGTTCACGCCAACGCCAAGGAAGGCGCGGCCCTCGCGTTCGCGCACGGCTTCAACGTGCACTACGGTCAAGTGATCCCGCGCGCGGATCTGGACGTCATCATGATCGCCCCGAAGGCGCCGGGCCACACGGTTCGCGGCACGTACTCGCAAGGCGGCGGCGTGCCCCACCTGATCGCAGTGGCGCAAGACAAGTCGGGCGCGGCACGCGATATCGCGTTGTCGTACGCAGCGGCTAACGGCGGCGGCCGTGCCGGCATCATCGAAACGAACTTCCGCGAAGAAACGGAAACCGATCTGTTCGGCGAGCAAGCCGTTCTGTGCGGCGGCACGGTCGACCTCATCAAGGCCGGTTTCGAAACGCTGGTGGAAGCCGGCTACGCGCCGGAAATGGCGTACTTCGAATGCCTGCACGAACTGAAGCTGATCGTCGACCTGATCTATGAAGGCGGCATCGCCAACATGAACTACTCCATCTCGAACAACGCCGAATACGGCGAGTACGTGACGGGTCCGCGCATCGTGACGGAAGAAACGAAGAAGGCGATGAAGGCTGTTCTCACCGACATCCAGACCGGCGAGTACGCGAAGAGCTTCATCATCGAGAACAAGGCCGGCGCGCCGACGCTGCAATCGCGCCGTCGCCTGACGAGCGAGCACCAGATCGAGCAGGTCGGCGCGAAGCTGCGCGCGATGATGCCGTGGATCGCGAAGAACAAGCTCGTCGATCAATCGAAGAACTAAGCATCAGACGCTTTATTAGCCGTCTTGCGAAGGCGGCGTAACAAACGAGAGCCGTCCGGGCGTGCTGCACCCCGGACGGCTTTTGCTATCCTACGGTTTTACGTGCGACACGCACGCTCGTGTCCGTCAGCCCCACGTTACGGGGCATCGACTAGAGGGTTATTGAGGAAGGTCTCGACTGGACTCACCATGCCCTCCGCAGGCGGCTCCCTTGTGAGCCGCACTTTAAGAAGTGGATGTGTCCTTCGGGGCGCACCTTGGTAGTGAACATGGGACACGGTGCAGTCTGCCGTGAACCGTATTGCATTGGCCTGATTACCGTCAGGTCCCGCCCAGTCAGCGGCTTCATCTCCGCCGACAGGGCGGGGTGATGTTTGTAATTTCCGCGCCCTAGGCAACGGAGTCACTAAACGACACGAGCGAAGCTCGGCATGTCATTGTTCGGACTCGCTGGCTGCATTGGCGAGGGTAGTGAACCTGCTGTACGACCAGCAGTAGCCTAGGAAGACATGCGTCACTGGTAACGGTGAGGTGTGAAGCTCTTCCAACAATGTACTCCCCGGAAGTTCGGGCGGATGGTGGTTGTGAAGCGATCATCTGGAGACTCCCAGCAGCAACGGGGTTGAGGGGCTAGGCTGGCTGATACGGTTAACGCAAGTGAACTGCTGATAAACCTCGTAAGTAGGACGGTGCCAAAGCTGCTGATAGGCATCAACCAAAAGGTGTGCGGTCGGATAGCCCGCTGTAAATTCGGGCTACGTCGTCTTTGAACCGCCGGGGAATAGGCAGAACCTAAGTCGGTCGTGTGACATGCCGGGAACGTGGTAAGCCTGTACGGTTGCCGGCGCAGTAAGGCTGGCAGGCGGACCGTGAGGAACGCTGTTGATTGTGCAGGTAGAGGACGACGGAAAAAGCGAAGGCCGGGCTGTAATGGTCCGGATAGGGGTTGAGACATTACCTCACGCGAAAGCGGGCAGACTTCCGTCTGGTCTACCGTCGCAAGACGGCTGACTGACCTTTAGCTGGAATTGGTGATTGCTGGCGGCTTCTTAGCCGCCAGTGTTTGTTGTTTACCCCCTTGCGGGAGCAGATCGCTCCCGCAAGGGGCGATCGGTTCTTCGCTCGGGATTCACTTCTTCGAGTAGGAGAGCAGCATGAAAGTATCTATCCGAGAGGGTGGATCTGCGCTTTCCCACGCGCCGGACAACTGGTACGCCGTCGATTGGCGTCGGGTCGAACGGAACGTGAGAGGGATGCAGATTCGAATTGCGAAGGCGACGCGGGAAAGTGACTGGCGCAAGGTGAAAGCCCTGCAACGGATGCTGACCCGCACGTTGTCCGCGAAGCTGTATGCGGTACGACGTGTTACGCAGAACCAGGGTGCGCGAACGGCGGGAGTCGATCGTGAACTGTGGGATTCGCCTGAAAGCCGATGGGAAGCTATCGGCAGGTTGAAACGGCGCGGATATAAACCTCTGCCATTACGGAGAGTTTTTATCCCCAAGGCCAATGGAAAAGAACGCCCTCTGGGCATTCCGACCATGCGGGATAGGGCGATGCAAGCTCTGTATCTGCTGGCTCTGGAGCCGGTGTCGGAATCGACGAGCGACCCGAACTCGTACGGGTTCAGGTTAAACCGCTCGACGGCTGACGCCATGTCGCAGATCTTCGTTTCCATGTCCCAAAAGGGTTCAGCCCGATGGGTTCTGGAAGCGGACATCAAAGGCTGCTTTGACCATATCAACCATGAATGGCTGGAACACCATGTCTCAATGGACAGGGAGATCCTCCGGAAGTGGTTGAAGGCCGGCCTGATTTATAAAGGCCAGCTACAGGCGACTGAGGCTGGTACGCCGCAGGGAGGGATTATCTCCCCGACGTTGGCGAACGTGACGTTGAACGGGCTGGAGCGTGAACTGATTGCGCACCTCGGTGCGAAATTCGGAATCGCAAAGGCCAAGAAGCTGAAAGTGAATGTTGTGCGGTACGCGGATGACTTCGTGATTAGTGGCGACTCGCAAGAGGTGCTGGAGCAGGAAGTTCGGCCTTGGGTGGAAGCATTCCTTGCCGTAAGAGGATTGCAACTCTCTGAGGAGAAAACGCGGATCACGCACGTTGACACAGGCTTTGATTTCCTTGGGTGGAATTTCCGAAGGTACTCGGGAACGCTACTCATCAAGCCGAGCAAAAAGAACGCACAGGCGTTTTATCGCAAGGTAGCGGAAACGATCAGCGGTAACAAGACGGTAAAGCAGGCGAGTCTGATTCGGCTACTGAACCCGATGCTACGAGGCTGGGCACGGTATCACAGTCCCGTAGTAGCCAAAGAGGCGTACAGCCGCATGGAGTCTTTGATTTTCCGGAGACTCTGGCGGTGGTCTAAGAGGCGACACCCGAGCAAGAGTGCCGAGTGGGTGAGAAAGAAGTACTTTCACTCAGACGGCAGCCGACACTGGGTGTTTGCTGTTCCAGTGGTTCGTGAAGCAGGGAAGGGGTTACTTGAGCTGTACCACCTCAGCGGTACTGAAATCAGGCGACACAAAAAGGTTAAAGGGGCGTTCAACCCATTTGACCCAGAGTGGGAGCAATACGGCGAGCAGTTGCGCGAGGCACGCATGGAACATTCAATGCGACACCGGCGACAATGGGTCTCGTTGTACATGTCACAGGGCGGGTTGTGTGCGCACTGTGGCTGCGCTCTGACGAAGGAAACCGGTTGGCATGACCATCATCTGGAGTATCGGATGCATGGTGGATCGGATGCTCTTTCGAACAGGGTTTTGCTTCACCCAGACTGCCACCGGCAAGTGCACGCAGGTAAAATTGCAGTAACTAAGCCGGCCCGGGACTAACCCCGGGCTTTGTTTGTAGATTTGAGCCGTATGCGGGGAAACTCGCACGTACGGTTCTTAGGGGGCTCCTCTTCCGCGAGGAAGGGGGGCTACCCTCCAAAAAGACAGAACCCATTCATGAACTATCCCCATCCGATCATCGCGCGCGAAGGCTGGCCGTTTATCGCTATTGCCGTCGTCGTCGCCATTCTGATCCAGGCTATCGGCGGTTTCGGTTTTGCCTGGCTTTTCTGGCTGATCGTGATCTTCGTCGTGCAGTTTTTCCGCGATCCGCCGCGTCCCATTCCCACGCAGGCCAACGCCGTGCTCGCGCCCGCCGATGGCCGGATCGTCGCGGTGGAAACGGCGCACGACCCTTACGCTGGGCGCGAAGCGCTGAAAATCAGCGTGTTCATGAATGTGTTCAACGTCCACTCGCAACGCTCGCCCGTCGACGGCGCGATCAGCAAGGTCGAGTACTTTCCGGGCGCGTACCTGAACGCCGCGGTCGAGAAGGCGTCGACGGAAAACGAACGTAACGCGGTCGTCATTCAAACGGGTTCGGGACATACGGTCACCTCCGTTCAGATCGCCGGCCTGATCGCGCGGCGCATTTTGTGCTACGTCCATGTGGGCGAGCCGCTCACGCGCGGTCAGCGCTACGGATTCATCCGCTTCGGTTCGCGCGTCGACGTGTATCTGCCGGTCGGCAGCCGTCCGCGTGTTTCGATTGGCGAAAAAGTGTCGGCATCGTCGACGATCCTGGCTGAATTCGCAGAATAATTTCAGTTCGTGCGGCACAACGGAGGACTTGATGGCGGCATTCAAACCGCGCCGTACCCGAACCAACGGAGCGCCCCCGCGCGCATTCCGACGCAACAAGGCCGCGCAGGACGTCGGCGCCGTGGAAACGCGGCGTGCCAAGCGGCAGCAGTTTCTGAGAAAGCGCGGTATCTACCTGCTGCCGAACGCCTTCACCACGGCCGCGCTGTTTTGCGGCTTCTTCGCCGTCGTCCAGGCGATGAACGTGCGCTTCGAGATCGCGGCCATCGCCATTTTTGTCGCGATGGTGCTCGACGGCATGGACGGCCGTGTGGCGCGCATGACGCACACGCAGAGCGCGTTCGGCGAACAATTCGATAGCTTGTCCGACATGGTGTCGTTCGGCGTCGCGCCCGCGCTCGTCATGTACGAATGGGTGCTGAAGGACCTGGGCCGTTGGGGCTGGCTCGCGGCGTTCGTCTATTGTTCGGGCGCGGCCTTGCGGCTCGCGCGCTTCAATACGAACGTCGGCGTGGTCGACAAGCGCTATTTCCAGGGCTTGCCGAGCCCGGCGGCGGCGGCGCTGATCGCGGGTTTCGTGTGGCTCGCAACAGATAACCGCGTGCCGCTCAAGCTCGTGTGGCTGCCGTGGGTGGCGTTCGCGCTGACCATTTATGCGGGCGTGACGATGGTGTCCAACGCGCCGTTCTACAGCGGCAAGGCGCTCGACGTGCGGTATCGCGTGCCGTTTGCGGGCGTGCTGCTGGTAGTGGTCGCTTTCCTGGTGGTGTCGTCCGATCCGCCGTTGATGCTGTTCGGCCTCTTCGTTCTGTACGGCTTCTCCGGCTACGCGTGGTGGGGCTACATGGCGATCCGCGGCAGACCGAATCCCGCGCGATCTTCAGAACGGGCGCATTGATCGGCGTATCGATGCAAAAGAAGGGCGGCTTTTTGCCGCCTTTTTATTGCGCTGCGGCAGAAACGGCGATATCTGCGCGTGAGATTTAACAACAGGCAAAAGCAATCGGATCAATCGGAAAGCCCAATTGCATGGCCCGAAAATTCTCGCTATAGTCGAAGAATGAACTTTTTCACGTTCCCCTTCTCGTCTCTTCTAGCTGGTGCGCCGCTACGCGCGCTATCGCTACTAGCGCGCCTACCGCGCTAATTCGTCTCGCCTCCCGCCTGCTCGTTCGTGGTTTCGACGCCAGCGGTGGCGCGAACACCCGAATTCCATTTTTGTTCGTCCTCGTTTCCCCACATTCAAAAATCTCCTGACTGGAGCCCGACATGGCAGAAAAACTGATCATTTTCGACACGACCTTGCGCGATGGCGAGCAATCCCCCGGCGCGTCGATGACGAAGGAAGAGAAAATCCGCATCGCGAAGCAACTCGAACGGATGAAGGTCGATGTGATCGAGGCGGGCTTCGCCGCTAGCTCGAATGGCGATTTCGACGCAATCCAGACGATCGCCGGCATGATCAAGGACAGCACGGTTTGCTCGCTCGCCCGCGCGAACGACAAGGACATCCAGCGCGCCGCCGATGCCCTCAAGCCCGCCAACCAGTTCCGCATTCACACGTTCATCGCGACTTCCGCGCTGCACATGGAGAAGAAACTGCGCATGACGCCCGAGCAGGTGTATGAACAGGCGCGTATGTCGGTGCGCTTTGCGCGCAAATTCACCGACGACGTCGAATTCTCGCCGGAAGACGGCAGCCGTTCGGATCTCGATTTCCTCTGCCGCGTGCTGGAAGGCGTGATCGCGGAAGGCGCGCGCACGATCAACATTACCGATACCGTCGGCTACGGCGTGCCCGAGTTGTACGGCAACCTCGTGAAGACGCTGCGCGAGCGCATCCCTAATTCCGACAAGGCGATTTTCTCCGTGCATTGCCACGACGACCTCGGCATGGCGGTGGCGAATTCGCTGGCTGGCGTGCAAATTGGCGGCGCGCGTCAGGTCGAATGCACGATGAACGGGCTCGGCGAGCGCGCGGGCAATACGTCGCTGGAAGAAATCGTGATGGCGGTCAAGACGCGCCGCGACTACTACGGTCTGGACGTCGGGATCGATACGACGCAGATCGTGCCGACCTCGAAGCTCGTCTCGCAAATTACCGGTTTCGTCGTGCAGCCGAACAAGGCCGTGGTCGGCGCAAATGCCTTCGCGCACGCGTCGGGCATCCATCAGGACGGCATCCTGAAAGCGCGCGACACCTACGAAATCATGCGCGCGGAAGACGTGGGCTGGGCCGCGAACAAGATCGTGCTCGGCAAGCTGTCGGGCCGCAACGCGTTCAAGCAGCGTCTGGAAGAACTCGGCGTTACGCTGGAATCGGAAGGCGAAGTGAACGCGGCGTTCGCGCGCTTCAAGGAACTCGCCGACCGCAAGTCCGAAATCTTCGACGAAGACATCATGGCGATCGTCTCCGAAGAATCGGCTGAAATGCAGGCGAAGGAATATTTCCGTTTTGTCTCGATGGCGCAGCGCTCGGAAACCGGCGAGCAGCCGCACGCACGCGTGGTGTTCGCGGTCGATGGCACCGAAGTGCAGGGCGAATCGCGCGGCAACGGGCCGGTGGACGCAACCTTGCACGCGATCGAATCGAAGGTGGAAAGCGGCGCGGAACTCGTGCTGTATTCGGTCAACGCGATCACGACCGGCACGCAGGCACAGGGCGAAGTGACCGTGCGGCTGTCGAAGGCCGGCCGTATCGTCAATGGTGTGGGCACCGATCCGGATATCGTCGCGGCATCGGCGAAGGCGTATCTTGCCGCGCTCAACAAACTGCATTCGAAGGTCGAAAAGCTTAACCCGCAGCTGTCGTAAAGCTGCTCGCCGGGCGACGCCGATCGTGTCGCCCGCGTGTCGCTCGTGTGTTAACGAAAAGGCCCTCGCCAAAAGCGAGGGCCTTTTTCATGATGCGGCGCGCGCCATCAGCCGATTAGAAGAAACTCCGGCGGTCGGGATCGTGCAGCGGATCCGGCGATTTTTGCGTCGTCCGCAGCAGGCCGTTGTCGTCGAAATAGAAGCTGTACATCATGTACCAGACGTTTGCCTCCATATAACGATACGTCCAGACCTCGCGTTTCATCAGCGGGTAATAGGACGTTTCCACTGGTCGTCCGAAATTCACCAGCACGTCCTGACGCGTCCAGGTGCCGATCTGCGCCTTGTAGAACTCGTTCTCATCGAGCACCTGGCGCACCGTGACCAGCTTGCCGGACGCATCGACGTCGGCGGCGGTGGTGGTTTCGCCGAACGGCTGGGTCGGCCACATCAGGCGCTTGCCGCCGTCCGGCAGATCGTAGATTTCACGCGGCGGCCCGAGCCGCGCGGTGACGGTGGATGCGTCCGCGCCCGCCTGAAAGTTCTGCCACGGCTGGGCGCACGCGGCGAGCAGCGTGAGTGCGGCGCCCGCGAGCGCATAGCGGATGCGAGTGAATCGAGGCGACATGGAATCCTCCAGAGCGTGTGTATCCGCGACAAATCGCGGATTCTTCGTATTCGTTCATTTTGACATGTGCGCGAGCCAAAGATCGCGACGGGTTGCGCGCCGGGCGTCGCGCGGCCTATGATCCGCGCTTTCATCGAGGCGAAATTCGCCCAAGCGGAGCGATCAATGTCGGGCGGAGTCTGGGCTAGAAACACGATGCGAGTGGTGAGACGCGGGTTGGGAATTTTCTGCATGACGGTCGCGGCGGGCGCTTCGGCGGCCCCACAGAATCTTGCGCCGATCCGCATCGCGATGATCGAAGGCATGTCCGGCCCGTTCGCCAATGCGGGCGCGGCCGTGGAGCGCAATCTGCGCTTCGGCGTCGAGCGCGTGAACGCGCGCGGCGGCGTGAAGCTCGCGGACGGCGCGCATCCTCTGGAACTCGTCGTCCTCGACGGCAAAGGCAGCAGCGAGGCGAGCCTCGTGCAACTTCGCTCGGCAATCGATCAGAACATCGCGTTCGTCGCGCAGGGCAACAGTTCGGCGGTCGCGGCAGCGTTGATCGCGGCGATCGACCGGCAAAACGCGCGCGATCCGGCGCATCGCGTGGTTTTTCTCAACTATTCCGCCGACGATCCCGCGCTGACCAACGCGTCGTGCAGTTTCTGGCACTTCCGCTTCGACGCCCACGCGGGCATGCGGATGGACGCGCTCGCCGACGTCATCGAACGCGACCGGTCGGTGAAAAAAGTGTACTTGCTGAACCAGGACTACAGCTTCGGGCACGACGTCAGCCGCGAGGCGCAACGCGCATTGGCGGCGCGCCGGCCGGATATCGTCATCGCGGGCGACGAATATCACCCGATCGGCCGCGTGAAGGATTTCGCGCCGTATATCGCGAAGATCCGGGCGAGCGGGGCGGATGCGGTCGTGACGGGAAACTGGGGCAACGATCTGACGCTGCTCGTCAAGGCCGCGCGCGAGCAGGGCCTGAACACGAAGTTCTACACGTTCTACGGCAACAGTCTCGGCGCACCGGCCGCGCTCGGCGATGCCGGCGTCGGGCGGGTGCTCGCGGTGGCAGAGTGGCATCCGAATATCGGCAACGCGGCGTCCGATGCTTACTACGCCGCGTTCCGCGCGCGTTTCCCGGCCGCCGCCGACGATTACCTGTTCCTGCGCATACCGTTCATGATCGACATGCTGGCGGCGGCCATGCAGCAAGCCGGCAGCGCCGATCCTGCCGCGGTGGCCCGCGCGCTGGAAGGGATGAACTACGACAACGGTTTTCACGGCGCGCAAATGCGTGCCCCCGATCACCAATTGATCCAGCCCCTTTACGTCATGGAGATGGATCGCGCGGGCACGGCGGGTGTGCGCTTCGACAACGAGGGTTCGGGCTACGGCTTCCGCACGATCCTGAGCATTCCGGCCGCGAGCACCGCCCAGCCCACGACTTGCGCGATGATTCGCCCGGCCCGAACCGGTCCGGCGGCCAAATGAGCTGTGCTATAATTCGCGCTTCGTTTTGAGATAGACGGCTTTTTTAAAAGGGTCGTCGCCCTGGAACGAAGATGGAAAGCAGCGAAAACGTAGCAAAAAAGCAGCAAAAAAGCAGCAAAACATCCAAGCAACCCACGGCACGGCCTTTCTTCCGTGACCGCCTGTTAGTTTCAAGGAAAAGCAAATGACTGTAGCTCAAACCAAGAAGTCCGACGTCGTCGCCGCTTACGCGCGCGCCGCCAACGATACCGGATCCCCGGAAGTGCAAGTTGCACTGCTGACGACCCGTATCAACGAACTGACGCTCCACTTCAAAGCCCATTCGAAGGATCACCACAGCCGCCGCGGCCTGCTGCGCATGGTGAGCCGTCGTCGTAAGCTGCTCGACTACCTGAAGGGCAAGGACGCGGATCGTTACCGTTCGCTGATCGAGAAGCTGGGTCTGCGCAAGTAATTGGCACACAAGCGGCCAACGGTCTAAGAAGTGCCTGTGTCAGCCCGCTGATACAGGCATTTTGTTTTTCAACGGCACGCAACGCGCCGGTTTTTCAGGCGCGGCGCGTCGTTCGACACTGCATCATCGGTAGCACCGAATCGGGCTGGTCGCGTTCTTAGCGCGCTTGGCCGGTTCAACTCACGGCCGGACTTCGCGGTTAGAGCTTTGTGTCATTCCAGCGCGTCATGCGCATCGCGTGTCGTGTTGCGTTGGAATGGCATACACACCTCTTGCGGCGCGGTTCCGGTATCGCTTGGCTTAAACGGCGCATCGGCATGTGCACGGTGCGGACCGCGCGGCCGTAACGAAAAAGGAGTGACTATGTTTAACAAAATCGTCAAAGAATTTAAGTGGGGACAACACACGGTCCGCCTGGAAACAGGTGAAATCGCGCGCCAGGCAAGCGGCGCCGTGATCGTGGACATCGAAGACACGGTGGTGCTCGCGACGGTCGTCGGCGCGAAGAATGCCAAGCCGGGTCAGGATTTTTTCCCGCTGACCGTCGATTACCTCGAAAAGACCTACGCAGCCGGCAAGATTCCGGGCGGTTTCTTCCGTCGCGAAGGCCGTCCGTCGGAAGGCGAAACGCTGACGTCGCGCCTGATCGACCGTCCGCTGCGCCCGCTGTTTCCGGAAGGCTTCTATAACGAAGTCCAGGTCGTGATCCACGTCCTGTCGCTGAACCCGGAAATTCCCGCCGACATTCCCGCGCTGATCGGCGCGTCGGCGGCGCTCGCCGTGTCCGGCCTGCCGTTCAACGGCCCGGTCGGCGCGGCTCGCGTGGCCTACATCAACAACGAATACGTGTTGAACCCGACGCGCCCGCAAATGAAGGAGTCGGCGCTCGATTTGATCGTCGCCGGTACGGAACGCGCGGTGCTGATGGTGGAATCGGAAGCGCAGCAACTGAGCGAAGAAATCATGCTCGGCGGCGTGGTGTTCGGCCATGAGCAGATGCAAGTCGCGATCGACGCGATCCATGACCTCGTCCGTGACGGCGGCAAGCCGGAATGGGACTGGAAGCCGGCCGCGAAGAACGAGCCGCTGATCGCGCGCGTGAAGGAACTGGCTGAAGCCAACCTGCTCGCCGCGTACCAGATCCGCGACAAGCAAGCGCGCTCGGCCAAGCTGAAGGAAGTGGTCGCATCGACATCGGCCGCACTCGAACAGGACGCAGCATCGTCGGGTTCGGTCGCCGCCGACAAGGCAACGATCGGCAATCTGCTGTTCGATATCGAAGCGAAGATCGTCCGTACGCAGATTTTGAACGGCGAGCCGCGTATCGACGGCCGCGATACCCGCACCGTCCGCCCGATCGAAATCCGCACGGGCGTGCTGCCGCGCACCCACGGTTCGGCGCTCTTCACGCGTGGCGAAACGCAGGCGATGGTCGTGGCGACGCTCGGCACGAAGGGCGATGAGCAGAACATCGACGCGCTCGAAGGCGAGTATCGCGAGCGCTTCATGCTCCACTACAACATGCCTCCGTTCGCGACCGGCGAAACGGGCCGCGTCGGTTCGCCGAAGCGCCGTGAAATCGGTCACGGCCGACTGGCCAAGCGCGCGCTGGCCGCGTGCCTGCCGTCCGCCGACGAATTCGGCTACTCGATCCGCGTCGTCTCGGAAATCACGGAATCGAACGGTTCGTCGTCGATGGCATCGGTTTGCGGCGGCTGTCTCGCGCTGATGGACGCCGGCGTGCCGATGAAGGCGCACGTCGCGGGCATCGCGATGGGCCTGATCCTCGAAGGCAACAAGTTCGCGGTTCTGACCGACATCCTGGGCGACGAAGATCACCTCGGCGACATGGACTTCAAGGTGGCCGGTACGGCACAAGGCGTGACCGCGCTGCAGATGGACATCAAGATCCAGGGCATCACGAAGGAAATCATGCAGGTCGCGCTCGCGCAGGCGAAGGAAGGCCGCATGCACATCCTCGGCAAGATGACCTCGGCGGTGCCGGGCACGAACACCGTGCTGTCGGACTACGCGCCGCGCATGATCACCATCAAGATCAATCCGGAAAAGATCCGCGACGTGATCGGCAAGGGCGGTTCGGTGATCCGCGCGCTGACGGAAGAAACCGGCACGACGATCGACATCTCCGATGACGGCGTCGTGACCATCGCGAGCACGAGCAGCGAAGGTATGGCTGAAGCCAAGAAGCGTATCGAGAACATCACGGCCGAAGTGGAAGTGGGTCAGATCTACGAAGGTCCGGTGCTCAAGCTGCTGGATTTCGGCGCGATTGTGAACATTCTGCCGGGCAAGGATGGTCTGTTGCACATCTCGGAAATCGTCAACGAGCGCATCAAGGACATCAACGATTACCTGAAGGAAGGCCAGATCGTGAAGGTCAAGGTCATCCAGACGGACGAGAAGGGTCGTGTGCGTCTGTCGGCGAAGGCGTTGCTGAACGAAGGCGGCGCGCCGCAAGCAGAACCGACGCAACCGCAATAATGCGTTAGTTTCATGGACGGCCGGTCGCGCGACAGTGCACCGGCCGTTTTTTTGACGGGTCTTGCCTGACTCGATGGCAGTGTGGATTACTCTCGTAAAGTCGTCTCGTGGTCCACAGTTCTATCCGGTTAGAACATACGAAAGCGTCCGGAAGCATCCAGATAAGCGCATATCCAGGGGGAGCAGATGAAAGCGATCGAAATCACTGAATTTGGTGCGCCCGAAGTTCTGAAACTGGGCGAGCGGCCGATGCCCGCGCTGAAGGCGGGCGAGGTGCTGATCAAGGTCAGCGCGTCGGGCGTAAACCGGCCGGACGTGTTCCAGAGGAAGGGCGGATATGCGCCGCCGCCGGGCGCGTCGGATTTGCCGGGGCTGGAAGTGGCGGGCGAAATTGTCGACGGCGCCGAAGGCGTTTTCGAATCGAAGCACAACCCGTTTGGTTTGAAGAAGGGCGATCGGGTCTGCGCGCTGCTCACGGGCGGCGGCTACGCGGAATACGCGGCCGCGCCGCTCGAACAGTGCCTGCCGGTGCCGAAGGGCCTGACCGACATCGAAGCGGCTTCGCTGCCGGAAACGTTCTTCACCGTGTGGAGCAACGTGTTCGAGCGCGCGCATCTTGGCTCGGGTGAGAACGGCGCGGAAGAAACGCTGTTGATCCAGGGCGGATCGAGCGGTATCGGCGTCACGGCGATCCAGATCGCCAAGGCGCTCGGCCATCGCGTGTTCGTGACGGCCGGCAACGAAGAGAAGTGCCGCGCGTGCGAGGCGCTCGGCGCGGAACGGGCGATCAACTACAAGACCGAGGATTTCGTCGACGTGGTGAAGTCGCTGACCCATGACCGCGGCGTGGACGTGATTCTGGACATGGTGGCGGGCGATTATCTGCCGCGCGAACTCAAAGCGCTCGCCGATGGCGGCCGGATCTGCGTAATCGCGCTGCTGGGCGGCGCGAAAGCGGAGATCAACCTTAACGACGTGTTGCGCCGGCGCCTCGTCATCACCGGATCGACGCTGCGTCCGCGTCCGGTGGCGTTCAAGGCGAAAATCGCCGCGCAGTTGAAGGCGCGCGTTTGGCCGGAAATCGAGGCTGGACGGATCAAGCCGGTGATTCACCAGGTTTTTCCGGCCCACGACGCCGCCGCGGCGCATGCGCTGATGGAAGGCAGCACGCACATCGGCAAGATCATGTTGGACTGGAACGCTGCGGCCTGATGACCGCGCCGGTTTGACCGGGTTCCCCGCGACACAGTAAAATCGCGTGTTTTGCAGACGATTTGCGCGGTTTCACGAAGCGCGGGCCCCTCGCAGGCACCTATGAACGGGTGCTTTCCTTCTAATCACGGCGGCCAGGCTGCCATGACGGCGAGACACGGAGCGAGAAACGGATGTCGATTCAACGAGCGGATCAACGAGCGGATCAACGAGCTAAGCGGGTTGTCGGAAACTGGAAAATGCACGGTCGTCTCGCCGATAACGCCGCGCTGCTGCAAAGCGTGGCGGCGGGCGCGGCGGGTTTGCAGAACGGCGTGAGCGTGGGAATTTGCGTACCGTGTCCGTATCTGGCGCAGTCGCAAGCGCTGCTCGGCGAATCGACGGTCGCGTGGGGTGTGCAGGACGTGTCGGCGTATGAAAGCGGCGCTTATACGGGTGAGGTCGCGGCGGAAATGGCGGTCGATTTCGGCGCGACATACGCAATCGTCGGGCATTCCGAGCGGCGTGCGTATCATCGCGAAAGCTCGGATCTCGTCGCGGTCAAAACCCGGCGGGCGCTGGAAGCGGGTTTGACGCCAATCGTGTGTGTCGGCGAAACGCTGGAGCAGCGCGAGGCGAGCGCGACCGAGCAGGTAGTCGGCACGCAGCTCGAAGCCGTATTGCTGGTGCTGGACGAAGCGGACGCACAGCGAATTGTGGTGGCTTACGAACCGGTCTGGGCTATCGGCACGGGCAAGAGCGCGAGCGCGGAACAGGCGCAGGCGGTTCACGCTTTTCTCCGCGCGAAGTTGGCGGAGAAGGGCGCGGCGGGCGTTTCGGTGCTTTACGGCGGCAGCGTCAAGCCGGAGAACGCGCAGGAATTGTTCGGGCAACAGGATATCGACGGCGGGCTGATCGGTGGCGCGTCGCTGAAGGCAAAGGATTTTCTCGCGATTTGCCAGGCTGCAGGAGTCGTGGCGGTTTAAATAAGGGCGGATTCGCCCGGACGCGGGAAAGTAGTCATCGCGATGCAATCGGTGTCGCGGCAACATTAAAGATCCAGGTGAGTGGAAATGCTGTATTTGAAGACTTTGATTATCGTCGTGCAGTTGTTGTCGGCGTTGGGCGTTATCGGACTGGTTTTGTTGCAGCACGGCAAGGGTGCCGACATGGGCGCGGCGTTCGGCAGCGGGGCATCGGGCAGCCTCTTCGGCGCGACGGGATCCGCTAATTTTTTGTCGCGCACAACCGCGGTCCTCGCGGCGGTGTTCTTCATCTCGACACTGACGCTGACCTATCTCGGAAGCTACAAGCCGAAAGCGTCTGCGGGCGTGTTGGGCGGTGCGGCCGTATCGGCGCCCGCGTCGGCTGGCGTCGCGGGCTCGGCACCGGGCTCGGCGCCTGTTGCTTCGTCGGCGCCGGGCGCTGATGTGCCGAAGTAAGCGCGAAAAAGCAACAAACTGAATTTTTCGGGAAAATCGCTTTTTGTGCGTTGAACAAACTGTACTACCCAGTTATAATTCAATTCTTGAAGCGATTCGCAGCGATAACAAGTTGTTTTCCCGGATTGCAAGACAGTGCCGACGTGGTGAAATTGGTAGACACGCTATCTTGAGGGGGTAGTGGCGAAAGCTGTGCGAGTTCGAGTCTCGCCGTCGGCACCAAAGTTATCCAATGCCAGCCGCATGCATCGCTTCGGCTGGCATTGTCACTTCTAATGGTCGTTTCCGGCCGGGTCTCGTGGCCCGCGAATGATCCAGAGTGAAACCCATCGGGTGGATTTGCCCGGCGGGCAAGCCAGCAACAACGATCGTATCATTCGATTGAACCAACCGATTTGAGGATTGCCTTGAACCTCGCACCCTATTACCCCGTCTTGCTGTTTCTCCTCGTGGGCACTGGTTTAGGTATAGCGCTGGTCAGCATCGGCAAGATTCTCGGCCCCAACAAGCCTGACACCGAAAAGAACGCACCGTACGAGTGCGGCTTCGAAGCCTTCGAAGACGCGCGGATGAAGTTCGATGTGCGTTACTATCTCGTCGCCATTCTGTTCATTATTTTCGACCTTGAAACCGCTTTCCTGTTTCCGTGGGGCGTAGCTCTGCGCGACATCGGTTGGCCGGGCTTCATGGCCATGATGATTTTTCTGCTCGAATTTCTGCTCGGCTTCGCCTACATCTGGAGAAAGGGCGGTCTCGACTGGGAGTGACGGGTTAAATCACCGGTTTCATGGGCGGCTTTGGCTGGCTGCTCATCTGGAGTGGAAAGCAAATGAGTATCGAAGGGGTCTTGAAGGAAGGGTTTGTCACCACCACGGCTGACAAGCTGATCAACTGGACGCGCACCGGTTCCCTGTGGCCGATGACGTTCGGTCTCGCGTGTTGCGCGGTCGAGATGATGCATGCGGGCGCTGCCCGTTATGACCTCGACCGTTTCGGCGTGGTGTTCCGACCGAGCCCGCGTCAGTCCGACGTGATGATCGTGGCCGGCACGCTCTGCAACAAGATGGCGCCCGCGCTGCGCAAGGTGTACGACCAGATGGCCGAGCCGCGCTGGGTCATTTCGATGGGCTCGTGCGCGAACGGCGGCGGCTACTATCACTACTCCTATTCCGTCGTGCGCGGCTGCGACCGTATTGTTCCGGTCGATGTCTACGTGCCGGGCTGTCCGCCGACGGCTGAAGCGCTCGTCTACGGTGTGATCCAGCTTCAAGCGAAGATCCGCCGCACCAACACCATCGCGCGTTCTTAAGGCCTGAGCCTCCCCAATTATGGCAAGCAAACTCGAGACCCTAAAAGCGAACCTCGAGGCGGCGTTTGGCGACCGTCTCCAGAGCGTCACTGAATCGCTGGGTCAATTGACGGTCGTCGTCAAGGCGAGCAACTACGCGGAAGCCGCGGTGCAATTGCGGGATGACCGCTCGCTCGGCTTCGAGCAGCTCGTCGACCTGTGCGGCATCGACTACTCCACCTACGGCGACGGCGCCTACGAAGGCCCGCGTTTTGCCGCCGTCCTGCATCTGCTCTCGATCTCGAACAACTGGCGTCTGCGCGTGCGCGTGTTCGCACAGGACGACGAAGTGCCGATCGTGCCGTCGGTGGTCGACGTGTGGTCGTCGGCGAACTGGTACGAGCGCGAAGCCTTCGATCTCTACGGTCTCGTGTTCGAAGGCCATCCGGATCTGCGCCGCATTCTGACCGACTACGGCTTCATCGGCCATCCGTTCCGCAAGGACTTCCCGGTCTCGGGATACGTCGAAATGCGTTACGACCCGGAAGAAAAGCGCGTGGTCTACCAGCCCGTGACGATCGAGCCGCGCGAAATCACGCCGCGCGTGATCCGCGAAGATCGCTATGGCGGTCTGAAACACTAAGAGAACGCCATGGCAGAGATCAAGAACTACACGCTCAATTTTGGGCCCCAACACCCGGCAGCTCACGGTGTGCTGCGTCTCGTGCTCGAACTCGACGGCGAAGTGATCCAGCGCGCCGATCCGCACATCGGCCTCCTGCATCGCGCGACCGAAAAACTCGCGGAAACGAAGACGTTCATCCAGTCCGTGCCGTACATGGACCGTCTCGACTATGTGTCGATGATGGTCAACGAGCACGGCTACGTGATGGCGATCGAGAAGCTGCTCGGCATCGACGTGCCGATTCGCGCGAAATATATCCGCGTGCTGTTCGACGAAATCACGCGTGTGCTGAACCACCTGATGTGGATCGGCTCGCACGCGCTTGACGTCGGCGCGATGGCGGTGTTCCTGTACGCGTTCCGCGAGCGCGAAGACCTGATGGACGTGTACGAAGCGGTGTCCGGCGCACGGATGCACGCGGCGTACTATCGTCCGGGCGGCGTCTATCGCGATCTTCCTGACGCAATGCCGCAATACAAGGCGTCGAAAATCCGTAATGCGAAGGCGTTGTCGCGGATGAACGAGACGCGCCAGGGCTCGCTGCTCGACTTCATCGACGACTTCTTCGCGCGCTTTCCGAAGTGCGTCGACGAGTACGAGACGCTTCTCACCGATAACCGGATCTGGAAGCAGCGTCTGGTGGGTATCGGTGTGGTCAGCCCAGAGCGCGCGTTGCAGCTCGGCATGACCGGCGCGATGCTGCGCGGCTCGGGTATCGAGTGGGATTTGCGCAAGAAGCAGCCGTACGAAGTGTATGACCAGCTCGATTTCGATATCCCGGTTGGCGTGAACGGCGATTGCTACGACCGTTATCTGGTTCGTGTCGAAGAAATGCGCCAGTCAACGCGGATCGCGAAACAGTGTATTGAGTGGCTGCGCAAGAATCCTGGCCCGGTGATGATCGACAATCACAAGATTGCGCCGCCGTCGCGCGTCGGCATGAAGACCAACATGGAAGAGCTGATTCACCATTTCAAGCTTTTCACCGAAGGTTTTCACGTACCGGAAGGCGAGACGTATGCCGCGGTCGAGCATCCGAAAGGCGAGTTCGGCATCTATCTGGTGTCGGACGGCGCGAACAAGCCGTATCGACTGAAAATTCGGGCGCCGGGCTACGCGCATCTCGCCTCGCTCGACGAAATGGCGCGTGGTCACATGATCGCCGACGCAGTGACGATTATCGGTACGCAGGACATCGTGTTCGGCGAGATCGATCGCTGAAACGCCGGTCCGGTCGGCACACAGGCGCGCGGGTTGCACCAGTTGTAGCGGTTGCCAAAGCAACATCGGCAACCCCCGCAACTTCGGCAATACCGCGCGAACAAGAGAACAGCAGGACGCCAGGTCTGCCGCAACAGAAGGGCGCGGCAGGTTTTCGTTCGGTAGGAATTGAAAGAGTCGTGTCTGAAAATGATCTCAGCTGAAGGCCTGAAAGAAATCGATCGCGCGGTCGCGAAATATCCCGCGGCGCAGAAGCAATCCGCGGTGATGTCGGCGTTGGCCGTCGCTCAGGAAGAGCACGGCTGGCTGTCGCCCGAACTCATGCAGTTCGTGGCGGAGTATTTGTCGATGCCCGCGGTTGCGGTGCAGGAAGTGGCGACGTTTTACACGATGTACGAGACGTCGCCGGTCGGCAAACACAAGATCACGCTCTGCACGAATCTTCCGTGTCAGCTCGGGCCGGATGGCGGCTCGGAAAGCGCGGCGGAATATCTGAAGCAGAAGTTGAAGATCGACTTCGGCGAGACGACGCCGGACGGCAAGTTCACGCTGAAGGAAGGCGAATGCTTCGGCGCGTGCGGCGATGCGCCTGTGATGCTGGTGAACAATCACCGCATGTGCAGCTTCATGAGCCGCGAGAAGATCGACCAGTTGATCGAGGAACTATCGAAATGACGTCTCTTCACGATCGTCACATCAAGCCGTTGATACTCGCCGGTCTCAATGGAGACAACTGGCATCTCGAAGACTACGTGGCGCGCGGCGGTTATGCCCAGCTGCGCCGTATCCTCGAGGAGAAGATTTCGCCCGAGCAGGTGATCGCCGACGTCAAGGCGTCGGGTCTGCGCGGCCGCGGCGGTGCGGGCTTCCCGACCGGTCTGAAGTGGAGCTTCATGCCGCGTCAGTTCCCGGGACAGAAGTATCTCGTCTGCAATTCGGACGAAGGCGAACCGGGCACGTTCAAGGACCGCGACATCCTGCGCTGGAATCCGCATGCGCTGATCGAAGGCATGGCGATCGGCGCCTACGCGATGGGCATCACGGTCGGCTATAACTACATCCACGGCGAGATCTTCGAGGTTTATCGCGTGTTCGAAGCTGCGCTCGAAGAAGCGCGCGCGGCGGGTTATCTCGGCGCGAACATCCTCGGCTCGGGCTTCTCGTTCGAACTCTACGGGCACCACGGCTACGGCGCGTACATCTGCGGCGAAGAAACGGCGCTGCTCGAATCGCTCGAAGGCAAGAAGGGCCAGCCGCGCTTCAAGCCGCCGTTCCCGGCGAGCTTCGGCGTGTACGGCAAGCCGACCACGATCAACAACACCGAAACGTTCGCCGCCGTTCCGTTCCTGCTGGCTGTCGGCCCGCAGAACTACCTGGAAATCGGCAAGCCGAACAACGGCGGCACGAAGATCTTCTCGGTTTCCGGCGACGTCAATCGTCCGGGCAACTACGAGATTCCGCTCGGCACGCCGTTTTCGACGCTGATGGAATTGGCGGGCGGTGTGCGCGGCGAATCGATCAAGGCGGTGATCCCGGGTGGATCGTCGGCGCCGGTCGTGCCGGGCGAAATGATGCTCGCGACCGACATGGACTACGACGCGATCGCAAAGGCCGGCTCGATGCTGGGTTCGGGCGCGGTGATCGTGATGAACGAAACGCGCTGCATGGTGCGCTCGCTCTTGCGTCTCTCGTATTTCTATTACGAGGAGTCGTGCGGTCAGTGCACGCCGTGCCGCGAAGGGACGGGCTGGCTGTATCGCGTGGTGCATCGGATCGAGCACGGGCAAGGGCGCAAGGAAGACCTCGACCTGCTGAACTCGGTGGCCGAAAACATCATGGGCCGCACGATTTGCGCGCTCGGCGACGCGGCGGCCATGCCGGTGCGCGGCATGCTGAAGCACTTCTGGAACGAATTCGAATATCACGTCGAGCACAAGCATTGTCTCGTCGGCGGACACGCGCATCATGCGGCGTCCGAAGCGCTTACCGCGTGATCAGAGACCAAGGCTTAAGGACCATTCCCCATCATGGTTGAACTAGAAATTGACGGCAAGACGGTAGAAGTGCCCGAGGGCAGCATGGTGATCCAGGCTGCGCACAAGGTCGATACGTACATCCCGCACTTTTGCTATCACAAGAAGCTGTCGATCGCGGCGAACTGCCGTATGTGTCTCGTCGAAGTCGAGAAGATGCCGAAGGCCGTGCCGGCGTGCGCGACGCCGGTGTCGGCGGGCATGATCGTGCGTACGACGTCCGACAAGGCCGTGAAGGCGCAGCAGTCCGTGATGGAATTCCTGTTGATCAACCATCCGCTCGATTGCCCGATCTGCGATCAGGGCGGCGAATGTCAGTTGCAGGATCTGGCGGTCGGTTACGGCAAGTCGCAATCGCGTTACAACGAAGAAAAGCGCGTCGTGTTCCACAAGAACGTCGGCCCGCTGATCTCGATGGAAGAAATGACGCGCTGCATCCACTGCACGCGTTGCGTTCGTTTCGGCCAGGAAATTGCCGGCGTGATGGAACTCGGCATGCTGGGTCGCGGCGAGCATTCGGAAATCACGTCGTTCGTCGGCAAGACGGTGGATTCGGAACTGTCGGGCAACATGATCGACTTGTGCCCGGTCGGCGCGCTGACCAGCAAGCCTTTCCGCTATAGCGCGCGGACGTGGGAACTGTCGCGCCGTAAATCGGTGAGCCCGCACGACTCCGTCGGCGCGAACCTCGTGGTCCAGGTGAAGAACAACCGCGTGATGCGCGTTCTGCCGATGGAAAACGAAGCCATCAACGAATGCTGGATCTCCGACAAGGACCGCTTTTCGTACGAAGCGCTCAATGGCAGCGATCGCCTGACCACGCCGATGCTGAAGCAAGACGGCAAGTGGCTCGAAACCGACTGGCAGACCGCGCTCGAATACGTCGCAAAGGGCATCAAGGGCATCACGGCCGATCACGGCGCGAATCAGATCGCAGCCCTCGCGACGCCGCACAGCACGGTCGAAGAATTGTTCCTGCTCAAGCAGTTCGCGGAAGGCGTCGGCACGCCGAACGTCGATTTCCGTCTGCGCCAGAGCGACTTCTCGGCGCCTGCCGCAGTTGGCGCGCCGTGGCTCGGCGTGCAGATCGCGGATCTCTCGCTGATCGACACCGCGTTCGTGATCGGCTCGTTCCTGCGCCGCGATCATCCGCTGTTCGCCGCGCGTCTGCGCCAGGCCGCGAAGAGCGGCGCGAAGCTCACGTTCCTGAACGCCAGCAACGACGACTCGCTGATCCCGGCCGCTCATCGCCTGGTCGCGGCACCGTCGGCATGGCTCGACCAGCTCGCGGCGATTGCTGCGGCGGTCTCGGAAGCGCGTGGCGTCGCATTGCCGGAAGCCTTTGGCGGACGCGAGGTATCGGCGGCGGCGAAAGACGTCGCGGCTTCGTTGTCGGCAGGTGAAAAACGTGTCGTGCTGCTCGGCAACAGCGCGGTTCAACATCCGGATTTCGCGCAGATCCAGGCAGCGGCTCAGTGGATCGCGGACAACACGGGCGCGACGCTCGGCTTCCTGACCGAAGCGGCCAACACGGTCGGCGCGCATCTCGTCGATGCACTGCCGGGCGAGGGCGGTCTGAACGCGCGCGAAGTCTTCGAGCAACCGCGCAAGGGCTACGTGCTCCTGAACGTCGAACCTGAATTCGATACCGCCGATCCCGCTGCCGCGCTCGCGGCGCTGAAGCAGGCGGAAATGGTCGTGGTGATGTCGGCGTTCAAGCACGGCGCCGATTACGCCGACGTCCTGCTGCCGATCGCGCCTTTCACGGAAACGTCCGGCACGTTCGTCAACGCGGAAGGCACGGCGCAGACGTTCAACGGCGTGGTGCGTCCGCTCGGCGAAACGCGTCCGGGCTGGAAAGTTTTGCGCGTGCTCGGCAGCGTGCTCGGCCTGAAGGGCTTCGAGTTCGATACCGCGGAAGAAGTGCGCAATGCTGCATTGGGTCAAGGCGATCTGAGCGCGCAGCTGTCCAATAAAACGGGCGTGAAGTTTAGCGCGGCAAAAGTGTCACAAACTGCGGCAGATGGACGCTTCGAGCGTATCGCCGATGTGCCGATCTATCACGCCGACGCACTCTCGCGCCGCGCCGAATCGCTGCATCTTACGGCGGCCGCTCGCGATGCCAACGTCGCCGCATTGCCGACGTTGCTGTTCGACACGCTCGGTCTGAAGAACGGCGACGCCGTGCGCGTCGCTCAAGGCGATCTCTCGGTGGTCCTGCCGGCGGTTCGCGATGCGAATCTGGCGGAAAACGTGGTCCGCGTGTCGGCGGGCACTTCGGCCGGTGCTGCACTGGGCAGCCTGTTCGGTGAACTGGTAGTGGAGAAGGCGTAAATGGGCTTGTTCGATACGATCAACGCGGGCGGCACGCAGATCCTCGGCGTCGCGTGGCCGACGGTGTGGGCGCTGGTCCGCATCCTGGTGGTGGCGGTCGTCATCCTGTTGTGCGTCGCGTACCTGATTCTCTGGGAACGCAAGCTCATCGGCTGGATGCACGTGCGTCTGGGCCCGAACCGCGTCGGCCCGATGGGGCTGTTGCAGCCGATCGCCGACGTGCTGAAGTTGTTGCTGAAAGAAGTGATCCAGCCGTCGCAGGCGAGCAAGTGGATTTACCTGATCGCGCCGATCATGACCGTGGTCCCGGCGTTCGCCGTGTGGGCGGTCATTCCGTTCCAGGCGAAGGCGGTGCTCGGCGACATCAACGCCGGCCTCTTGTACGTGATGGCAATCTCGTCGATCGGCGTTTATGGCGTGATTCTGGCCGGCTGGGCGTCGAACTCGAAGTACGCGTTCCTCGGCGCGATGCGCGCGGCGGCGCAAATGGTGTCCTACGAAATTTCGATGGGCTTCGCGCTGGTCGTCGTGCTGATGGTGACGGGCAGCCTGAACATGTCGGAAATCGTACTCTCGCAAGAGCGCGGCATTTTCGCGGGATGGGGCATCAACTTCCTGTCGTGGAACTGGCTGCCGCTCCTGCCGATGTTCGTCGTGTACTTCATCTCGGGTATCGCTGAAACGAACCGTCACCCGTTCGACGTGGTGGAAGGCGAGTCGGAAATCGTCGCGGGTCACATGATCGATTATTCGGGCATGGCGTTCGCGCTGTTCTTCCTGGCCGAGTACATCAACATGATCGTGATCTCGGCGATCGCGGCCACGCTGTTCCTCGGTGGCTGGAGCGCGCCGTTCGGTTTCCTGTCCTTCATCCCGGGCGTGTTCTGGTTCGTGCTGAAGATCTTTTTCCTGCTGTCGGTGTTCATCTGGGCACGTGCTACGTTCCCGCGCTATCGCTACGACCAGATCATGCGTCTCGGCTGGAAAGTGTTCCTGCCGGTGTCGGTGGTGTGGGTGGTGATCGTCGGCTTCTGGATCATGTCGCCGGTGAACATCTGGAAATAAAGGGCGGACGAAATAACCATGAACGCACTACAGAATTTTTTTAAGACTTTCTTCCTGACCGAGTTGTTGAAGGGTCTCGCGCTGACCGGCGGCTACGTGTTCCAGCGCAAGATCACGGTGCAGTTCCCGGAAGAAAAAACGCCGATTTCCCCGCGTTTTCGCGGCCTTCACGCGTTGCGCCGCTATGAAAACGGCGAAGAACGCTGCATCGCGTGCAAGCTGTGCGAGGCCGTGTGCCCGGCGCTCGCCATCACGATCGAATCGGAAACGCGCGCGGACAACACGCGCCGCACGACCCGCTACGACATCGACCTCACCAAGTGCATCTTCTGCGGTTTTTGCGAAGAAAGCTGCCCGGTCGATTCGATCGTCGAAACGCATATTCTCGAATATCACGGCGAAAAGCGCGGCGACCTGTACTTCACGAAGGACATGCTGCTTGCAGTCGGCGACCGTTACGAAACGGAAATCGCCGCGGCGAAGGCAGCGGACGCACCTTATCGGTGATGGGCGAGCGGGGCGCCGGCAGCGTCGCGTCCCGTAACAAGTTTCTGTAATTGAGTCGACCTGCTGTTCCGGCCCGCATGTTTCTTGGTTGTGGTGTTCGCCACGGAACGTGCCTGTGTCAAAACACAATGCCTGACGTTGGCCTAACGATGAACCGGTAATCATGGAATTCACGACCGTACTGTTCTACATCTTCGCACTGCTGCTGACTGTGTCGGCGCTGAAGGTGATCACTTCGCGCAACCCGGTGTCATCCGCGCTGTTCCTCGTGCTGGCGTTCTTCAACGCCGCCGCGATCTGGATGCTGCTGCAGGCCGAATTCCTCGCGATCCTGCTGGTGCTCGTCTACGTCGGCGCGGTGATGGTGCTGTTCCTCTTCGTGGTGATGTTGCTGGACATCAACCTCGACGTCCTGCACCGCGACTTCAGGAAGTTCGTGCCGCTCGCGAGCATCGTGGGCGCGATCATCATCATCGAGACCGCGCTCATTCTGTGGCGCGGCTACGGCGCGACCGTGACGCCGGTGCACGACGTCACGGCGGGCGCGGGTGTCGGCGGCGCGGCGGCGATGTCGAACACGCAACTGATCGGCAAGGTCATCTACACCGACTACATCTTCGCGTTCGAAATCGCCGGCCTGATCCTGCTGGTGGCGATCATCGCGGCGATCTCGCTCACGATTCGCGAGAAGAAGGACAACAAGCGCCAGACGGTGAGCGAGCAGGTCAAGGTGCGCGCGAGCGACCGCGTGCGGATCGTGAAGATGAAGTCCGAAAAAGAAGCTCCCGATGCGACGACCAATCCGCCCGTGACCGGCAATATCGGCGCGGGTCCGGTCGACAACAAAGGCTAGAGCGAGAGGAGAAAGAGAACCATGTTGAGTCTTGCCCATTACCTGGTGCTTGGTGCGATTTTGTTCGCGATCAGCATCGTCGGTATCTTCCTGAACCGCCGCAACGTGATCATCATCCTGATGGCGATCGAACTGATGCTGCTCGCGGTCAACACCAATTTCGTCGCGTTTTCTCACTATCTCGGCGATGTACACGGCCAGATTTTCGTGTTCTTCGTGCTGACCGTGGCGGCTGCTGAAGCGGCAATCGGTCTCGCGATTCTGGTGACCCTGTTCCGCAGCCTCGACACGATCAACGTCGAGGATCTCGACCAGCTCAAAGGTTAAATTCAGGCAAGGCTGTTATGTCAACGACACTCAATGAAAACCTGCTGCTCGCGATTCCGCTCGCACCGCTCGTCGGTTCGCTGATCGCCGGGCTGTTCGGCAACGCGGTCGGGCGCAAGGGCGCGCACCGGATCACCATTCTCGGCGTGATGATCGCGTTCGTGCTGTCCACGCTCGTGTTCTTCGACGTGCTGAACGGCGCGAGCTTCAATGCGACCATTTACGAATGGCTGCGCGTCGGCACGCTGAAGATGGAAGTCGGCTTCCTCGTCGATTCGCTGACGGCCATGATGATGGTGATCGTCACCTTCGTCTCGCTGATGGTGCACATCTACACGATCGGCTACATGTCCGACGACGACGGCTACCAGCGCTTCTTCTCGTACATCTCGCTGTTCACGTTCTCGATGCTGATGCTCGTCATGAGCAACAACTTCCTGCAGCTGTTCTTCGGCTGGGAAGCGGTGGGTCTCGTCTCGTATTTGCTGATCGGCTTCTACTACACCCGGCCTACGGCGATCTACGCGAACATGAAGGCGTTCCTCGTGAATCGCGTAGGCGACTTCGGCTTCCTGCTCGGCATCGGTCTTCTGCTGGCGTTCGCGGGTTCGCTGAATTACGGCGATGTCTTCGCGCAGCGCACGCAACTCGCCGGCCTCGCGTTCCCGGGCAGCGACTGGGGCTTGCTGACGGTCGCGTGTATTTGTCTTTTCATCGGCGCGATGGGTAAGTCGGCGCAATTCCCGCTGCATGTGTGGCTGCCGGATTCGATGGAAGGCCCGACGCCGATCTCCGCGCTGATCCACGCGGCAACCATGGTGACGGCCGGTATTTTCATGGTGACGCGCATGTCGCCGCTGTTCGAATTGTCGGATGCGGCGCTGTCGTTCATCACGGTGATCGGCGCGATCACGGCGCTGTTCATGGGCTTTCTCGGCATCGTCCAGAACGATATCAAGCGCGTCGTCGCTTACTCGACCCTCTCGCAGCTCGGCTACATGACGGTGGCGCTCGGCGTCTCCGCGTATCCGGTGGCCGTGTTCCATCTTGCAACGCACGCGTTCTTCAAGGCGCTGCTGTTCCTCGGCGCGGGTTCGGTCATCATCGGCATGCACCACGACCAGGACATGCGCAACATGGGCGGCCTGCGCAAGTACATGCCCATTACGTGGATCACGTCGCTGCTCGGTTCGCTCGCGCTGATCGGCACGCCGTTCTTCTCGGGCTTCTACTCGAAAGACTCGATCATCGATGCCGTGAAGCTCTCGCATCTGCCGGGTTCGGGCTTCGCGTACTTCGCGGTGGTGGCGAGCGTGTTCGTCACGGCGCTGTATTCGTTCCGCATGTATTTCCTCGTGTTCCACGGCGAAGAACGTTTCCGCAATCCGAAGCACCCGGATTCGCCGATGGGCGCGGAAGCCGCTGCGCATGACGCACATGGTCACGACGCACACGGCCACGACGCACACGGCCACGGCCACGCGCACGAACCGCATGAAACGCCGTGGGTCATCACGCTGCCGCTCGTGCTGCTGGCGATTCCTTCGGTGATCATCGGCGCGATCGCGATCGGTCCGATGCTGTTCGGCGATTTCTTTGCGCACGGCGTCGTGTTCGACAAGGTTATCGAGATCGGCGAGAACCATCCGGCGCTGCACGAAATGGCCGAGGAATTCCACGGCTGGGCCGCGATGGGTCTGCACTCGGTCACGGGTCTGCCGGTCTGGCTGGCGCTCGCGGGCGTGGTGGTCTCGTGGTTCCTGTATCTGAAGCGGACGGACCTGCCGGGCGTGATCAAGCAACGCTTCCTGCCGGTGTGGACGCTGCTCGACAACAAGTACTACCTCGACAAGTTCAACGAAGTGGTCTTTGCGAAGGGCGCCGTGGCGATCGGCCGCGGTTTGTGGAAAGAGGGCGATGTGGCGGTTATCGACGGCATCGTCAACGGCAGCGCGAAGTTCGTCGGCTGGTTTGCCGGTGTGATTCGCTTCCTCCAATCCGGTTACATCTATCACTACGCGTTTGCCATGATTATCGGCATGTTGGGGCTCTTGACCCTGTTTGTAACGCTCGGCGGCAAATAAGGCGAGGGACTCTATGCACTCTTTTCCGATTCTCAGTGTCGCGATCTGGTTGCCGATCATTTTCGGCATCCTCGTATTAGCAGTCGGTTCCGACGAAAACCCCGCACCGGCGCGCTGGCTCGCGCTGGTCGGCGCGATCCTCGGTCTGGTCGTCACGATTCCGCTCATCACCGGCTTCGATTCGTCGACGGCCGCGCTGCAGTTCGTCGAACAGGCTAACTGGATCGAACGCTTCAATATCTCGTATCACCTCGGCGTGGACGGCATCTCGATGTGGTTCGTCGTGCTGACCGCGCTCATCACCGTGATCGTCGTGATCGCCGCGTGGGAAGTGATCACCGTGCGCGTCGGTCAGTACCTCGCCGCGTTCCTGATCCTGTCGGGCATCATGGTCGGCGTGTTCTCGACCGCCGACGGCATGCTGTTCTACGTTTTCTTCGAAGCGACGCTGATTCCGATGTACATCATCATCGGCGTGTGGGGCGGACCGAACCGCGTGTACGCGGCGTTCAAGTTCTTCCTGTACACGCTGATGGGCTCGCTCCTGATGCTGATCGCGTTGCTGTATCTCTACACGCAAACGCACACGTTCGACCTCGCCGCGTGGCACGCCGCGAAGATCGGCTTCACGCCGCAGATCATGTTGTTCATCGCGTTCTTCCTCGCGTTCGCCGTCAAGGTGCCGATGTGGCCGGTCCACACCTGGCTCCCCGACGCGCACGTGGAAGCGCCGACGGGCGGCTCCGTCGTGCTGGCCGCGATCATGCTGAAGCTCGGCGCGTACGGTTTCCTGCGCTTCTCGCTGCCGATCGCGCCGGACGCCAGCCACTTTCTCGCGCCGGTCGTCATTACGCTGTCGCTGATCGCGGTGATCTACATCGGGCTCGTCGCGCTGGTGCAGGAAGACATGAAGAAGCTGGTCGCGTATTCGTCGATCGCGCACATGGGCTTCGTCACGCTCGGCTTCTTCATCTTCAGCCAGCTTGGTATCGAAGGCGCGATCGTGCAGATGATCTCGCACGGCTTCGTCTCGGGCGCGATGTTCCTGTGTATCGGCGTGCTTTACGACCGCCTGCACTCGCGTCAGATCAAGGACTACGGCGGCGTCGTGAACGTCATGCCGAAGTTCGCGGCCTTCGCGATGCTGTTCTCGATGGCGAACTGCGGCTTGCCGGGCACCTCGGGTTTCGTCGGCGAGTTCATGGTGATTCTGGCCGCCGTGAAGTACAACTTCTGGATCGGTTTTCTCGCGACGTTCACGCTGATTCTCGGCGCGGCCTACACGCTGTGGATGTACAAGCGCGTGCATTTCGGCGCGGTGGCGAACGAACAGGTCGCGAAGCTGAAAGACCTGAACCGCCGCGAATTCCTGATGCTCGCCGTGCTCGCCGCGTTCACGCTGTACATGGGCCTGTATCCGAAGCCTTTCACGAATGTCATGCACGAATCCGTGGCTAACCTCCTCTCCCACGTCGCGCAGTCCAAGCTGCCGCTTACCCCGTAACGCGTGCGGAGGAATTAAAAGATCATGCAAAACGCCCCTATGAGTGCCTTGTTGCCCGACACCATCCTGATGGCGGCTGTCGTCGTGGCCTGGTTGAACGATACGATCTTCGGCACGGCTAGCCGACGCACGACCTATCTGATCGCGATTCTGTCGACGCTGGTGTGCGGTGTGTGGTTCGCCATCACCGCGCTCGATCCGGTGCCGCATTACTTCTTCACGCGCATGTACGTCGTCGATCCGTTCGCGAGCGCGATGAAAGCGGTCGTGTGTCTGGGTTACGCGGTGTCGGTCATCTATTCGCGCAAGTATCTCGAAGATCGCGATCTGTTCCGCGGCGACTTTTTCCTGCTTGGCCTGTTCTCGCTGCTCGGCCAGTGCGTGATGATTTCGGGCAACAATTTCCTGACGCTGTACCTCGGCCTCGAACTGATGTCGCTGTCGCTCTACGCGGTGATCGCGCTGCGCAAGGACGCGCCGCAATCGAATGAATCGGCGATGAAGTACTACGTGCTCGGCGCGCTCGCTTCGGGCTTCCTGCTCTACGGCATCTCGATGCTGTACGGCGCGACCGGCTCGCTCGAACTCGGCGAAGTGCTGCGCGCGGCCGGTTCGGGCCGTATCAACGATGCGGTGCTGCTGTTCGGCGTGATCTTCGTGGTGGCCGGCGTGGCGTTCAAGATGGGCGCGGTGCCGTTCCACATGTGGGTGCCGGACGTTTATCAGGGCGCACCGACCGCGATGACGCTGCTCACCGGCGGCGGTCCGAAGGTCGCGGCGTTCGCCTGGGGCTTGCGTTTCCTGGTCATGGGCCTGCTGCCGTTCGCGGTCGACTGGCAAGAGATGCTGGTGATCCTCGCGGCACTGTCGCTGATCGTCGGCAATATCACCGGGATCGTGCAGAAGAACATCAAGCGGATGCTCGCTTACTCGGCGATCGCGAACATGGGCTTCGTGCTGCTCGGCCTGTTGTCCGGCGTCGTGGACGGCAAGATCAGCGGCGCGGCGGGCGCGTATAGCTCGGCGATGTTCTACAGCATCATTTATCTGATCACGACGCTCGGGACGTTCGGCGTCGTCATGTTGCTGGCACGCCGCGATTTCGAAGCCGAAACGCTCGACGACTTCAAGGGCCTGAATCAACGCAGCCCGGTGTTCGCGTTCGTGATGATGGTGATGATGTTCTCACTCGCGGGCGTCCCGCCGGCAGTCGGCTTCTACGGGAAGCTCGCCGTGCTCGAAGCCACGATGAACGCCGGTCTGACGTGGCTTGCCGTGCTGGCCGTGCTGACCTCGCTCATCGGCGCATTCTATTACCTGCGTATCGTCAAGCTGATGTATTTCGACGCACCGCAAGACGCATCGCCGATTGTCGCCGGCAGCCTGAACCGCGCGCTTCTGGCGTTCAACGGCTTGGCCGTGCTCGTGCTCGGCATCGTGCCGGGTCCGCTGATGACGGCATGCCTCACGGCCATTACGCACACGCTGCAGCTCTGATGTCGGCAGCAGGCTGGTTTATCGTGCTGTTGGCGCTCGTCGGCGCCAACCTTCCGTTCGCCAATCAGCGCCTTTTCGCGACCATTCCCCTGAAGGCCGCGAAAAAGAGCGCGTGGATCCGCATTGGCGAATTGATCGTGCTTTATTTTGTCGTCGGCGCGCTCGGCTTTATGCTCGAAGCGCGGGCGGGCAACCGTTTCGAACAGGGCTGGCAGTTTTACGCCATCACCTTGAGCCTGTTCATCGTGCTCGCGTTTCCCGGCTTCACTTTCCAATACCTGGTCAAACGCCGCTGACCGCTGGACATCCCGGCTGTCGCGGCCTGTTCGAAGGACGCTCCGATGGCTGACTCCCGCGCTATTCCCGAAAACGATGCAGGTCTCGTCGAAAAGCTGGTGTCGAGCGAGACGCTACACGACGGCAAATTCCTGTTGCTCAAACGCGATACGGTCGAGTTGCCGGATGGCCGGCACGCGACGCGCGAGTTCGTCGAACATCCGGGCGCGGTGATGATTCTGCCGGTGTTCGACGATGGCCGCGTGCTGCTCGAACGTCAGTATCGTTATCCGATCGGGAAGGTGATGCTGGAATTTCCGGCCGGCAAGCTCGATCCGAACGAAGACGAACTCGCCTGCGCGAAGCGCGAACTGCGCGAAGAGACGGGTTATACCGCACGCGAGTGGTTTTTCCTGACGCGCATTCACCCGGTCATTTCGTATTCGACCGAATTTATCGACTTGTATCTGGCGCGTGGGCTGACTGAAGGCGAGCAGAATCTCGACGAGGGCGAGTTTCTCGAAACGTTTATCGCCGATCCCGCGCAACTGAGCGAATGGGTGAAGAGCGGCGAGATCAGCGACGTCAAGACGATCATCGGCAGTTTCTGGCTCGAAAAGATCGTCTCGGGCGAATGGGCGCTCGGCGATCCGCGCGGCTGATCCTGTGAGATGTCCCAAGCGGCCCGACGGCCGCTTTTTTTTCGTCTACGTGGCGTGCGCGCGGCACGAGTTCGCGCGGCAAGCTAAAATCGAAAACTAACTTCCGTGCTACGCGCAAATCGAATTTACGAACGACCGTTCATAAATGGAAATTTTGCGCTAAACTCAGGTCAAGCTCCCAATCAGCATGAAGGTCCTCGATTTAAAGTGCTCACACGAACATCGGTTCGAAGGCTGGTTCGCTTCGACCGAGGCGTTCGAATCGCAGTTGTCGCGCAGCCTTGTGGCATGTCCTGTCTGCGCGTCGACGGAGGTGAGCCGCATGCCGTCCGCGCCGCGCCTGAATCTTTCGGCGGGCCGTTCGTCGGGCGACGCGGCGGCGAAAGCCGCAGCTTCCGCATCCGACGCGAACGCGCTGCAGTCGCGTGCGCTGAAGTTCTTGCGCGAGGTCCTGGACAAGACTGAGAACGTGGGCGATCGCTTTGCCGAGGAGGCGCGGCGCATTCATTACAACGAAGCGCCGGCGCGCAATATTCGCGGCGTCACGACGCCCGAGGACGCGCACGCCTTGATCGAGGAAGGCATCGACGTGATGCCGCTGCCCGTGCCCGACGCACTGAAAGAGCCGCTGCAATAGCGCGGTTCTCCGGTGACCGGAGCAGGGCGTGCTGCTCTGTATCGGACAGGAGACACTGCGCATGGACCTGAATTATTCCCCCGCCGACGACGCTTTCCGCGTCGACATTCGCGCCTGGCTCGAAGCCAATTTGCCACAGGCATTGCGCGACAAAGTTCTCAATCACAAAAGACTGAATCGCGACGATTTCGCGAGCTGGCATAAGCTGCTCGGCACGCGCGGGTGGTCGGTGGTCGCGTGGCCTCGCGAGTATGGCGGGCCGGGCTGGAACGCCACCGAACGACACATCTGGGATGAAGAATGCGCGCGCATCGGCGCGCCGGCGGTTTTGCCGTTCGGGGTGTCGATGGTCGCGCCCGTTCTGATGAAATATGGCAGCGAGGCGCAAAAAGCGCGCTACTTGCCGCGTATTCTCGATGGCTCCGACTGGTGGTGCCAGGGCTATTCGGAGCCTGGCTCGGGATCGGATCTCGCGTCGCTCAGAACGCGCGCCGAGCGCGCCGGCGATCACTACGTCGTCAACGGCCAGAAAACGTGGACCACGCTCGGCCAGCACGCCGACATGATGTTCTGCCTCGTGCGCACCGACAGCGGCGTGAAAAAGCAGGAGGGCATCTCGTTCATCCTGATCGATATGAAGACGCCGGGCATTACGGTGCGCCCGATCATCACGCTCGATGAAGATCACGAAGTCAACGAAGTGTTTTTTGAAGACGTCCGCGTGCCGGTTGAGAATCTGGTCGGCGAGGAAAACCGTGGCTGGACGTACGCGAAATATCTGCTCGGGCACGAGCGCACGGGTATCGCGCGGGTCGGGCAATCCAAACGCGAGCTCGTGTTTCTCAAGCGTTTCGCGCTCGATCAAAAGAAAAACGGCCGCCCGCTGCTGCACGATCCGCTGTTCGCGGCGAAGGTCGCGTCGCTCGAAATCGAGTTGATGGCGCTGGAAGTGACCGTGCAGCGCGTGGTCGCGAGCGAGGCGGACGGGCGCGGGCCGGGTCCGGAAGCGTCGATGCTGAAGATCAAGGGCACGGAAGTGCAGCAGGCGTTGACCGAACTGATGTTCGAGGCGGCCGGCCCGCAAGCCGCCGCCTTCGATCGCGCGTTCCTCGAAGGCGAGCGCGAACACAGCGCCGCAGGCGACGACGACGCCGCGCCGCTCGCCGCGTACTACTTCAACTTCCGCAAGACCTCGATCTACGGCGGCTCGAACGAAATTCAAAAGAACATCATCGCGCAGATGATTCTGGGACTGTGAGGAGCGGCGCATGGACTTCAATTTCACGGATGAGCAGCAGCAGTTTCGCGACGCATTGCGCCGCTATCTCGATCGCGAATATAGCTTCGATGCGCGGCAGAAAATCGTGCAGTCGAGCGCGGGCACGGACGCGCGCCACTGGCAGGCGTTCGCCGAACTCGGGCTGACCGCGTTGCCGGTGCCCGAAGCGCAGGGCGGTTTCGACGGCGGGGCCGTCGATATGCTCGTGGTCATGCAGGAACTCGGGCGCGCGCTGGTCGTCGAGCCGTATTGGGCGACGGCCGTGGGGATCGAGGCGCTGCGGCTTTGCGCGTCGCATGACTTGCTCGAACGCGCGGCGGCGGGCGAGGTCAAGCTCGCGGTGGCTTTCCATGAGCCGCACGCGCGGTATGACCTGTTCGCGGTGCAAACCACGGCGCGCGCGGAGGGCGATCGTTTCGCGCTCGATGGCGAAAAGTCGATCGTCCAGCACGGCGACGAGGCCGATTTCTGGATCGTCCCGGCGCGTGTCGGCGGCGAGATCGCGTTGTTTCTGGTGGCGCGGGATGCGGTGAACGCGAACGTCACGCCGTATCGCACGATCGACGGGCAGAGCGCCGCGACGCTCGTTTTCGCCGGAACGCCTGCCGTCCGGCTCGGCGACAGCAACGCGGCGACGCTCGAACACATCGCCGATTACGCGACGCTTTTGCTCTGCGCCGAAGCGCTCGGCGCGCTCGACGCGCTGAACCACGCCACCGTCGATTACACCAAGACGCGCCAGCAGTTCGGCTCGCCGATCGCGCGTTTTCAGGCGTTGCAGCATCGGATGGTCGAGATGCTGATCCATGCGGAACAGGCGCGATCGATCACTTATCTCGCCGCCGCGCGCTACGCGTCGGAAGACGCCGACGCTCGCCGGCAGGCCGTGTCGGCGGCGAAAGCGCGGGTCGGGCAGGCCGCGCGCTTTGTCGGCCAGCAGGCGGTTCAGTTGCACGGCGGCATGGGCGTGACGAACGAAGTGGCGGCGGCGCACTGGTTCAAGCGCTTGTCGATTATCGAAACCACGCTCGGCGATGTCGATCATCATCTCGCGCGTTTTGCATCGCTGCGCGGTTTCGCCGACACTGACGCCTGACGACGAAAAAAACAGGAGATGAGCATGACGTTCAGTTATGAAGATTTCGAGGTCGGATCGGCGGTGCAGTTGAGCGCGCACACGTTCTTGCGCGAGGAAATCGTTGAATTCGCGGGGCGCTACGACCCGCAGCCGTTCCACCTCGACGAAGCCGCCGCCGAGGCGTCGCCGTTTCGCGGGCTGGTCGCGAGCGGCTGGAACACGTGCGCCGCGATGATGGGCATTCTCGTGCGCGACGTGCTGGCCGATTCCACGTCGATGGGTTCGCCCGGACTCGACAACATTCGCTGGCTGAAGCCGGTGCGCGTCGGCGATACGGTGCGTCTGACCGTGCGCGTGCTCGACAAGCGCGTCTCGGCGAGCAAGCCGGATCGCGGCATCGTCTCGACGCGCTGGGAAGGGCATAACCAGCACGGCGAACTCGTCATCACCGTCGATTCGGCCGCGATCTTCGGCTTGCGTCATCCGGCGAATACACAATGACGGCAATGACGGCGGCGCTGCTCGACAGCGCGGCGGCGTTCCACGCGGCGTCCGGCGTCGCGCGCTACACGAGCGAGTGGTTCGAAATCGATCAGGCGCGCGTGAACCGTTTCGCCGACGCCACGGACGACCACCAGTGGATTCACGTCGATCCCGAGCGCGCACGCGTCGAATCGCCGTTCGGCGGGCCGGTCGCGCATGGTTTCCTGACGCTCGCGCTGCTGCCGATGTGGCTCGGACAATGCGTGCCGATGCGGCACAAGATGAGCGTGAACTACGGCGTGAATCGCGTGCGCTTCATGGCGCCGGTACTCGTCGGCGCAACGTTGGGCGCGACGTTCGAGGTGGCGCAGGTGAGCGACGTCGATCGCGGCGGCGTGCAGGTTGTCTGGCTCGTGACGGTTGTGGCGCGCGGCGGCGAGAAGCCGGTGTGCGTCGCGGAGTTCATCACGCGGCACTATTTCTGAGGCTTCGCCGGACGTCGACGTCTGACCAAACCTTTCAGCGCTTCGCGTACTGCGTCGCGCCGAACAGCGTTTCCTTGTCCTTGTCGGTCATTGGCTTGCGCTGCGATGCCAGCACATCGACACCGCGCTGCACGGCCGGCCGCGCGGCAATCTCGTCGAACCAGCGCTTCACGTTCGGAAATTCGTCGAGTTCGATACCCTGGTTTTGCCACGAACGCGTCCACGGAAACGTCGCGATATCGGCGATCGTGTATTCGTTGCCCGCCAGATAACGCGTGACGCCGAGCTGCTTGTCCATCACGCCATAAAGACGCTTGGTCTCGTTCGTATAGCGGTTCACCGCGTACTCGATCCGCTCCGGCGCGTAATTGCGGAAATGGTGCGTCTGCCCGAGCATCGGACCGACGCCGCCCATCTGGAACATCAGCCATTGCAGCGTCGTATAGCGGCCGACCGGGTCGGCGGGCAGGAACTGGCCGGATTTTTCCGCGAGATAAATCAGGATCGCGCCGGATTCGAACAGCGAAAACGGCGTGCCTTCGGGGCCGTCGTTGTCGATGATCGCGGGGATCTTGTTGTTCGGACTGATCGCGAGGAAATCGGGCTTGAACTGGTCGCCCGCGCCGATATCCACCGCATGCGCCTTGTACTCCATGCCGAGTTCTTCGAGCATGATGTGGATCTTGTGGCCGTTCGGCGTGGCCCAGGTATAGACGTCGATCATCTCTTTCGCTCCTGTCCCGGTGCGGGATGCTGGAAGAATCGAGCGCGCGTGCCGTGCGGCACGGGCGCTCGAAGGTGGCGAAAATTAGATCACGTTTTTAGCGAGCGCGCAGGACTCAGCCTTTGCGCTACGTTCATCAAGCGCGCGGCGGCAGATACTTCGCCAGTTCGAGCTTGGCGATGGCGTTGCGATGCACTTCGTCCGGGCCGTCCGCGAGGCGCAACGTCCGTGCCGAGGCATACGCGTAAGCCAGCGGAAAGTCGTCGCTTACGCCGCCCGCGCCATGTGCCTGAATCGCCCAGTCGATGATCTGGCAAGCGATATTCGGTGCGACTACCTTGATCATCGCGATCTCGCCGCGCGCGCCCTTGTTGCCGACTGTGTCCATCATGTACGCGGCCTTGAGCGTGAGGAGCCGCGCCTGTTCGATCATGATCCGTGCTTCCGCGATCCGTTCCTGTGTGACGCCGTGTTGCGCGACCGGCTTGCCGAACGCGACGCGTTGCAGCGTACGCGTCGCCATGAGTTCGAGCGCGCGCTCGGCGAGGCCGATCAGACGCATGCAATGGTGGATGCGGCCCGGGCCGAGCCGTCCCTGCGCGATTTCGAAGCCGCGCCCGGGGCCGAGCAGGACACTCGATACGGGAACGCGCACGTTATCGAGCGTGATGTCCATGTGGCCGTGCGGCGCGTCGTCGTAGCCGAACACCGAAAGCGGACGATGCACGGTGACGCCGGCGGCGTCGGCGGGAATGAGGATCATCGACTGCTGCTGGTGTTTCGCGGCCTCGGGATCGGTCTTGCCCATCACGATATACACCTTGCAGCGCGGATCGCCCGCGCCTGAGGACCACCACTTGTGGCCGTTCACGACGTAACTGTCGCCATCGCGCACGATGCCGCACTGAATGTTCGTCGCATCCGACGATGCCACGTCCGGCTCCGTCATCAGAAACGCCGAGCGGATTTCGCCGCGCAACAGCGGTTCGAGCCATTGCGCCTTGTGTTCGTCGCTGCCGTAACGCTCGATGGTTTCCATGTTGCCGGTGTCGGGCGCGTTGCAGTTGAAGACCTCCGGCGCCCAGGGCACGCGGCCCATGATTTCGCACAGCGGCGCGTATTCGAGATTGGTCAAACCAGCGCCGCGCGTGGACGCCGGCAGAAAGAGATTCCACAAGTCCGCCGCGCGCGCCTTTTCCTTCAGCGTTTCGATCAGCCGGGTCGGAATCCACGCATTACCGTTCGCGCGATTCGCCGCGATTTCGTCGATGAACGCGCGCTCGTTCGGATAGATGTTTTCGTCGAAGAAGGCGAGCAGCTTTTCGCGCAGGTCCTGCACTTTCGGGGTGTAATCGAAATTCATGTGTGGTCTCGCGGTCAGGACGTCCAGTATCTTTTTAGCGCTTAAGCGCGCACCTTCTGCGCATAAGTCCATGCAAGCTCGGCCATCGGACGCGCGCGGCGTCCCGCGTCGAGCGCCTGCGCGCTCGCGGCCGTGCCCTCGCTCACGCGCTTCATGATTCCCTGCAGGATCGCGGCGATGCGGAACATGTTGTAGGCGAGATAGAAATTCCAGTCGCCTTCGATCGCAAAGCCCGTGCGCTCGCAATATTTCGCGACATACGCGGCCTCGTCGGGGATGCCGAGCGCCGCCCAGTCCAGCCCCGCAATACCGCGAAACTGCGTGGGATCGACGTGCCATGCCATGCAGTGATACGCGAAATCGGCGAGCGGATCGCCGAGCGTGGAGAGTTCCCAGTCGAGCACGGCGAGCACGCGCGGCTCGGTCGGATGGAAGATCAAGTTGTCGAGCCGATAGTCGCCGTGAACCACGGAAACGCGTTCGCGCGCGCCCGCCGCGCCGCGCGGAATATGCTGCGGCAGCCAGTCGATCAACCGGTTCATCGCATCGATCGGCTCGGTCTGCGACGCGAGAAATTGCTTGCTCCAGCGTCCGATCTGGCGCTCGAAGTAATTGCCCGGCTTGCCGTAATCGACGAGTCCCGGCGCGCTTGCGTCCACCGTATGAAGCGCCGCGATCACGCGATTCATTTCGTCGTAGATAGCCGTGCGCTCGGCCGGCGTCATGCCGGGCAGCGACTGGTCCCACAGCACGCGCCCTTCGACAAACTCCATCACGTAGAACGCGCGTCCGATCACGCTCTCGTCCTCGCAGAGCGCGAGCATCTTCGCGACCGGCACGCCGGTGCCGTGCAGCGCGTTCATCACGCGGTATTCGCGCTCGATCGCGTGCGCCGACGGCAGCAATTTCGCCGTCGGTCCGGGCTTCGCGCGCATCACGTAGCTGCGTGCGGGCGTGTTGAGCTTGAAGGTGGGATTGGACTGGCCGCCCGCGAACTGCTCGACGGCGAGCGGTCCCGCGTAGCCCTCGATGTGCGCGCCGAGCCACGCGGATAACGCGTCGGTGTCGAACTGCTGCCGCTCGTTGACGGCGCGCGTGCCTTCGAATGCGGAATAATCCTGCTGCTGCAGCTCGTCTCTCGGCATGTCTCCTCCAGTGAGTGTCTCGGCGCGCGCGGGGCCGCGTTTTGCTCGACGCTGTGTGGACGCGCGTGGATCGTCGCTTATTTCATCGGCGTCTGGTATTGGGTGAATTGCGCGTACAGCAGTTCCATCGTCGTGTTGCGCGTGCCGGCGTGAAGCGGCGAGGGCGGCGAATGATTGATCGCGCCGATCACCCAGTCGTTCGGCCGCGTGCCGATATCGAGCGCGTTGATGCAGCCGGTCGTCTGCGACAGATGGCCGAAAAACACGCGGCCGCCGCCGGTGATCGCGTGCGAGAGCAGCGCGCGATTGACGCCGCCGTGCAGCACGAGCAGCACGGTGTCCCACGAAGGATCGTCGACAAGCCGCGCGAGCGGCGGCAGTACGCGATCCATCAACTCGCCGATACTCTCGCCGCCGAGAAAGCGCGTTTCTTCCGGCACGACGCCGTCGAACACGCCGAGAAATGCGCGTTCGACGTCCGCCGGCGTCTCGCCCAGGCTGCGCAGCTTGCCGCCGCGCAGTTCTTCCCATTCCGGCCAGATATCGATATCGATTTCCTGCTGCGTTGCCGCCAGCACGCGCTGCGCCGTCTCGACGGTGCGCGGCAAACCGCTCGCGATCACGCGGTCGAAGCGCACGTTCTCGGCGGCGAAAGCCTGGCCCGCCGCGCTCGCTTCCGCGCGGCCGCGCTCGTTCAACGGCACGCGTTCCGGGTCGATCGCGCGGCCGGTATCGTCGAAATACGTGACGTCGCCGTGGCGCATCAGGAAGATGCGGCGGCGCTTCGGAAGTGTGTAGGCTTCAGTCATTTGTACTCCGGCGCGCGTTTGGCGAGGAATGCGCTGATGCCTTCGAGCGCGTCGCCGTGATGCAGCGCATCGACGAAACTGTCGCGCTCGGCATCGAGATGCGCCGCGAGCGGCTGCGTACCGGCTGCGTCGATTAGCGACTTGATGCCCGCGAGCGCTTTCGGCGACATCGCCGCGAGTTCGTCGGACCACGCAAGCGCGTCGTCGAGCGCTGCGCCTTTTTTCGAAACGCGGTTGACCACGCCGACCTGATGAAGCCGCGCGACGCCGACCGGCTTGGCTTCGAGCAGGATTTCGGTGGCGAGTGCGCGCGGCAACGCGCGGGCGAGGAACCACGAGCCGCCGCCGTCCGGCGTCAGCCCGACGCGGGCATACGACATGACGAACTTGGCGTCGTCGGCGGCGACGACCAGATCGCACGCGAGCACGAGCGAAAAGCCCGCGCCCGCCGCCGCGCCTTCGACCGCCGCGATGACCGGCTTAGTGGACGAACGCAGCGCGCTGATCCATTCGCCCAGCATGTCGATACTCGCGGCCTGCACCGACTCGTCCTTGGCGCGATTGTCGAGCAGCCGGTTCAGATTACCGCCCGCGCAGAAAAAATTGTCCGCGCCAGTGAGCACGATCACGCGCGTCGAGTTGTCGCGCTCGGCCGTGTTCAGCGCCTCGATTCCGGCGGCGTACATGTCGGGATGCAGCGCGTTGCGCGTGCCCGGATTGGACAACTTGAGCACGAGCGTGGCGTCGTGTCCGGTCGGACGGTCGGTCAGGAGTTCGGCGCTCATGCTTCGTTTTCCGGTTGCGTCAGCGACAAGCCGAGTTGCGCGCGGCGCGCGAGCCATGGCGAAGGCCGATAGCGCGGATCGCCGAGCACTGCGTGGATATTGCGCAGGATCTCAAGGATCGTGCTTGCGCCGAGCACGTCGCCGAGCGCGAGCGGACCATGCGGATAACCCAGGCCGAGCGTCACGGCCAAGTCGATATCCGCGGGCGTCGCGATCTGCTGCTGCGCGATGTCGCAACCGATATTCACGATAGTCGCGACCACCCGTTGCGCGACGAATCCGGTCGAATCGCGGATCACCGTCACCGGAACGCCGTCGGCCGCGAACAGCGCGTGCGCCGCGTCGCGCCATTCCGGGCGGGTCGCGGGCGTGGTCATCAGCGTGCGGCGGGCGGCCATGTCGAGCGGGAACAGCGTGTCGATCGCGACCACGCGCGTGGCGTCGAGATGCTCGGCGACGGCCGCCGTGGTCGCGTCGTGTCCGAGCGGCGTCACGACGATCAGCGAATCCGGCGAGGGCATGTTGCCCGTATCGAGCGTAACCGCCGCTTCCAATTTCGCGATCAGTTTCAGCACCTGCGCGCGCGCGGCGGCCGAAGCCCGGCTGATCCATACGCGGCGCGGCAGCACGGTCGGCGCGGGCGCTTCGTCTGGACGTTCCTGACGGCCATCCACATATTTGTAGAACCCTTCGCCCGTCTTCCGTCCGATCAACCCGGCCGCGAGACGCGTGCCGGTGATCGGTGAAGGCGTGAAGCGCGGTTCCTCGTAGAACTGGTGATAGATCGACTCCATCACCGGATGCGAGACGTCGAGCGCCGTCAGATCCAGCAATTCGAACGGTCCGAGCCGGAATCCCGCTTGTTCGCGCATGATGCGGTCGATCGCCGCGAAGCTCGCAACACCTTCGCCCGCGATCCGCAAGCCTTCGGTATTCATACCGCGCCCCGCGTGATTCACGATGAAACCGGGCATGTCCTTCGCGCGCACCGGCGTGTGACCCATGCGGCGCGCGAGTTCCATCAGGGCGTCGCCGGCCGTGGAATCGCCGCGCAGCCCGTCGATCACCTCGACCACTTTCATCAACGGAACGGGGTTGAAGAAGTGGAAACCGGCGACGCGAGCCGGATGCGCGCAACCCGCGGCAATCGCGGTGATCGACAGCGACGACGTATTCGACGCCAGAATGCAGCGCTCGCCGACCACGCTTTCCAACTCACGGAAGAGCTCACGCTTCACCTCGAGCTTCTCCACGATCGCCTCGATCACCACCTCGCAGCCGGCCAGTTCGCCCACGCTCGCCGCCGGATGAATGCGGGCGAGCGCGGCGTGTGCGTCGGCGTCGCTCAGCTTGCCTTTTGCCGCGAGTTTCGTCAGGGTGTCGGAGAGATAGGCGCGCGCGGCCTCGACGGCCTGCGCGTTGGCGTCGTAGAGACGCACGGTAAGGCCGCCGAGCGCCGCGATCTGCGCGATGCCGCGTCCCATCGCGCCGCTGCCGACAATGCCGATGGTTTCGATCTGAAGATCCGAAAAGCTCATGGTGCGGGTCGTCTCCTGATGGGTTAGATTAGCACGAGCGTGCTGTTTATGAGATATGAATCCGGTCCGGGCGTTCCGCGGGCCGCAAAAATGAGAATTGAAAAGGAGACGCTTCATGCTGAAGCTTTACGGTTTTCCGCTGTCCAATTATTTCAACAAAGTGAAGTTTGTCTTGCTCGAACACGACATCCCGTTCGAGGAGATCGGCGCGAATTTCAGTCAGGACGAAGCCGCGCTCGCACTGTCGCCGCTCGGCAAGATTCCGTACGCGGAAACGGAGTCGGGGCCGCTCGCTGAATCGCAGGTGATCGTGGAATATCTGGCGGCGGCGCATCCGGAGAAACGCATTTTCTCCGCCGATCCGTATCGCGCGGCGAAGGAGCGCGAACTGATGACGTTCGTCGATCTGCATCTGGAGCTCGTCGCGCGCGATCTTTACAAGCAGGCATTCTTCGGCGGCACGGTCACCGATTACACGAAGTCGCGAGTCGAAAAACTGCTGCGGCGGCATATCGCGGGTTTCGCGCGGATCGCGAAGTTCGGCCCGTATTTGACCGGCGAAACATTCAGTATCGCCGATGTCTGCGCGTTCGTGAGCCTGCCGCTCGTCGGTCTCTCGACGCGCGCGGTGTACGGCAGCGACTTCGTGCTGGACGCCGGAATCGACTGGAAAGCGCACGTCAAGAAAGTCGGCGAGCGGCCGGCCGCGCAAAAAGTGACGGCCGATCGCGTGGCTTATATCGAGGCGCAGAAAGCGCAAAAGGCGCAGAAGGCGCAGAAGGCGCAAAAGGCGCAGAAGGCGCAGAAGGCGCAAAAGGCGCAAAAGGCGGGCGGGTGATGGCGGTTCGATCACCCGTGCGCGCCTAGAGCGTGGCGAGGCGTTCGAGCGCGAGCTTGAGCGTCTCTTCCTTCTTGGCGAAGCAGAAGCGCACCACGCCGGATTCGTGCGCCTCGTGATAGAACGCGGAAACCGGAATGGCCGCGACGCCGATCTCGCTCGTCAGCCATTTCGCGAAGTCGGCTTCCGGCAGGTCGCTGATGGCGGAATAATCGACGCACTGAAAATACGTGCCGTCGCATGGCAGCAGCTTGAAGCGCGATTTTTCGAGCGCGGCGCGGAAATAGTCGCGCTTTTGCTGATAGAACGCGGGCAGGTTCAGATACGGCGCGGGATCGTTTAGATAATGCGCGAGGCCGATCTGCATCGGCGTGTTGACGGTGAACACGTTGAACTGGTGAACCTTGCGGAATTCGGCGGTCAGCGCGGCGGGCGCGGCGACATAGCCGATCTTCCAGCCCGTCACGTGAAACGTCTTGCCGAAACTCGACACGACGAAACTGCGGCGCGCGAGTTCCGGATAACGCGACACGCTTTCGTGCGGCGCGCCGTCGAACACCATGTGCTCGTAGACTTCGTCGGAGAGAATCAGCACGTCGGTGCCGCGCACGATCTCTTCGAGCTTCTTCATGTCCGCATCGCGCCACACGCGGCCGGTCGGATTGTGCGGCGTGTTGATCATCAAGAGGCGCGTTTTCGGCGTGATCGCGGCGGCGATCTTGTCGAACGGCAACGCGTAATCGGGCGCTTCCAGCGAAACGAAAACGGGCTTGCCGCCCGCGAGTTCGATCGATGGCAGATAGCTGTCGTACATCGGCTCGATCACGATCACTTCGTCGCCCGGATGCACGCAGCACAGAATGGTCGTGAGCAGCGCCTGCGTCGCGCCGGCCGTGACCGTGATCTCGCTGTCGGCGTCGTAATGGCGGCCGTAAAGCGCTTCGATCTTTGCGGAGATGGCCTGGCGCAGCGGCGCGGCGCCCGCCATCGGCGGATATTGATTGTGACCATCGCGCATCGCGTTCGCCACGGCGTCGACCACGCGCGGATCGCATTCGAAATCCGGGAAACCCTGACCCAGATTCACCGCGCCTTTTTGCGCGGCCAGCGCGCTCATCACGGTGAAGATGGTCGTGCCGACTTGCGGCAGGCGTGACGGAAAGCCCGGCGCGGAAAACGGCAGAAGTTCGTGCGAGGCGCGGGTCGAAGCAGTGTTCATCGGTGCGTTCATGTCCGGTTCGGTAGTCGTGTCTTTGAGCGTGATCTATTCTAAACAGCGAGCGCGTCGAGGTGCGCTTTCAAATGCGCCTCGATGGCCGCGACGAACGGCCCCGGCTGCGCGATCTGGAAGCCGAAGTCGCGCGCCGTGCGCCGCGCGAGTTTCAACACCGCGCGATCCTTCGAGACGAGCCACGCGGCCTTCGACGCATACGCGAGTTCGATAAATTTCTGATCGTCGCGATCGCGGCATTTCGGCAGCGGACGTGGATCGTCGGGCGGCGCGGGCGCGACCCATTGCGACAGGCGCGCGAGCGTTTCGAGCGCGGCGGATTTATCGACGGCCATGCGCACGAACTGCGGATAATCCAGCACGTAGGTGAGTTCGTTCAGACAGCGCGTATCGATCAGCGCGGCGAGCGCGTGCGCCTCCAGCGCCGCGCGAATCGGGCGCGTGGCGGGATCGTCGAAGACGAGAATATCGATCCACACGTTCGAATCGAGCACCACGTTCAACGCTGGCGCCGCCGACAGACGGGCAGGAGAGTTTTCCATTCGATACAATCGGGGTTTATGTCCATGATCGTCGGCGGGTGCCGGCGACCCTCTATGATAATCGTTCTGTCTCCAGCCAAATCGCTCGACTACGAGACGCCGCCGCACATCAAGAAGCACACGCTCCCCGAATTTATCGACGATTCCGCCGAATTGATCGACGGATTGAGAAAGCTGTCCCCGCAGGCAATAGGCAGCCTGATGCACATTTCCGACCCGCTCGCGCAACTGAACTTTCAGCGCTACGCCGACTGGTCGGCCACGTTCGATACCCACAATTCGAAGCAGGCCATGCTCGCGTTCAACGGCGACGTATACGCCGGTTTCGACGCGAAGTCGCTAGGCGCCGCCGATCTCGACTATGCGCAGAATCACGTTCGCGTGCTGTCGGGACTGTACGGACTGCTGCGGCCGCTCGACCTGCTGCAGCCGTACCGGCTCGAAATGGGCACGAAGTTCGCGAATGCGCGCGGCAAGGATCTGTACGCATTCTGGGGCGAGCGGATCACCGCCGCGCTCGCCGCCCAGTTGAAGAAGCAGCGCGGCGAGCGCGTGCTGGTCAATTGTGCATCGGAGGAGTATTTCAAGTCGGTGAAGCCGAAGTTGCTGGATGCGCCGGTTGTGTCGCCGGTATTCGAAGACTGGAAGGGCGGCCGCTACAAGATCATCAGTTTTCACGCCAAGCGGGCCCGCGGGCTGATGGCGCGTTTCGCGGTCGAGCACCGTATCGATACAGCGGAAAAATTGCAGGCTTTCGACAGCGAAGGTTATCGCTTCGACAAGAAAGCCTCGAACGAAACCACTTACGTGTTCCGCCGGCGGATTGCCGAATAAGTTCGAAAAGTTCGAATACGTCCGAGTAAAGCCGAGTAAAGCCGGGTGAACCGCTAAAGGAAACAACATGAGCATCTCGATTACCAGCAACTTCGACGCGGGCGCGATCGACGTTCTTTCAGCCGACAATCCCGCCGACATCCGCCTGCGCGTGCACGCCGACAGCCACGCCGATTTCGCGCAGTGGTTCTATTTCCGCGTATCGGGCGTGCGCGGCGAGCGCCTCGTGATGACGTTCGAAAACGCGGCGGCGTGCGCGTTCGCCGACGGCTGGCGCGACTATCGGGCGGTCGCGAGCTACGACCGCGTGAACTGGTTCCGCGTGCCGACGACTTACGACGGCCGGGTGATGACCATCGACCACACGCCCGATTTCGACCGTATCTACTACGCGTATTTCGAGCCGTACAGCGAGGAGCGCGAGTCCGAATTTCTCGGCGCGGTCCAGCAGATGCCGCACGCGATGCTGACCGAAATCGGCCGCACCGTTCAGGGCCGTCCGATGTCGCTTCTCACGCTCGGCATGCCGCCGGCCGACGAAACCGCGCCGCCGAGGAAGAACGTGTGGATCATCGCGCGTCAGCATCCGGGCGAGACGATGGCGGAATGGTTCGTCGAAGGGCTGGTGAAACGGCTCGCCGGCTGGGGCGATTGGGCGGGCGACCCGGTCGCGCGCAAGCTGTTCGAGCACGCCGTGTTCCACATCGTGCCGAACATGAACCCGGACGGCAGCGTGCTCGGCAACCTGCGCACCAACGCGGCGGGCGCGAACCTGAATCGCGAATGGATGACGCCGGACGCGGCGCGCAGCCCGGAAGTGCTTGCCGTCCGCGATGTGATCCACGCGATCGGCTGCGACCTCTTTTTCGATATCCACGGCGACGAAGCGATTCCGCACGTGTTCGTCGCGGGGTCGGAAATGCTGCCGGGCTTCACCGACGAGCAACGCACCGAGCAGGCCGCGTTCATCGAATTCTTCAAGCAGGCGAGCCCGGATTTTCAGGATGTCCACGGCTACGAGGCGGGCAAGTACCAGACGGATGCGTTGAAGCTGGCCTCGAAGTACATTGGCAACGCGTTCGGATGCTTGTCGCTGACGCTCGAAATGCCGTTCAAGGACAACGCCGATCTGCCCGACGAACGTGTCGGCTGGAACGGCGAACGCAGCGCGGCGCTCGGCGCGGCAATGCTGCAAGCCGTCTTGCGACACGTGCAGGCTTTTTGATCTTCCCCAGAACGGTGAGATGAAAAAGAGAAGGGCGCGTTCACCGTGAGGTGGACGCGCCCTTCGCGCATAGGCCGTTGCTTCTCTTCGCCGATTTAATGCGTCTGCTTGGTCGAACTTTTTTTCGCGCTTTTGCTGCCGGAAGACTTCGATTTCGATCCGGATTTGCCCTTCGACGAATGCTTGCTTTTCGAACTGCGCGGCTCGGCGCGCGGGCGGGCCGGCGGCACCGGATCGTTCCAGCCGAACGCGAGCATCTGGCTGCCGACATAACCGCATCGGAACTTGAGCGTGGCCGGATCGCTGCTTTCTTTTCCCACACCGACTCCCTCCACGGTCACGACGTTGTCGACCTTGACGCGCTGCTTTTTTTCGTCGAAGGAATCGTTCCACGGCACGAGCGACGAATGCGACGCGTCGAACGAACTTGCCGGAAATTCGACGTGATCGAACGCCGTCGACGTGCTCGCGACAAAGCTGCCGTGCGCCGCGCAGTCGGCAATCAATGGGTTCGCGTTGAGATCGGTGACGAAGTGGTTGACGAGTTCGTTGCGTTCGTCAAGCGTGTCGGCTGCAGCGGTAACGGACCATGCTGACGCGATGAACGAGGCACAAACCGCCAGCCGGCCGACGAGCCGAAGCAGTCGGCGCGGTGCGTGAATACTTTGCATCAATGTGGGCGCGAGAGAGACGACAGGCAAGTAAGATGCCCGGCGAGGATAAGGAGTTCCATCTTATCGCAATTTATCGCGATTGCCGTGAGGACGCCTGGCCGCCTGATGGCATGGCCGAGACAGCGCGCGGCCGTACTGCACTCGCCACGTCCGCCGATCAGACTCGCGGTCCTCGATCCAGCCGGTATCGGCGCACGTTATACGTCGTGATCCAGGCCGGCTTGTACACCGCGATCAAAATGGTGAGCAGCCCGGTAAAGAGCGCCTCGCCCGCGCCAAGCAAAAGCGCGCCGGCCGCCACGCCGGCCGGGACGACGAACGGACCGCCCGCAAGCGCGACCTGCAGCGACACAGCCGCCGCGCACGCAGCCGCGACGGCCGCTGCCGAAATGATGAAGCCGTGCCCGAGGATAAACGTAAAGAGATTGCGTGGCATCCACGCGAGACTCGCGCGCTGAAGCAATGCGGAAACCGCGACCGGAAGCACGCCGAACAAGAGAAAGGTGATGGAAACGCCTTCCCAGGATGCATCGAGTACGACTGCCGCGAGGCCGGTGCTCGCGGCCATCGCGATGAGTGCGAGCGGCCAGTCGAAGAGCGTCACCATCAGGGTTGCGCCGAGCAGATGGATGACCGGGCCGTCGTCGAACCACGCGTTGCACGTCCACAGCACGGTAAGCGCGACGACGATGCCGAACCAGACATGCTGGAGCGTTCCATCCTGCATCCGTCCCCACGGACGTTGCAAAAACGCGAGCGCGAGCACGCCCACGGCGGCAATCCAGCCACCGACAGCGAGCCAAAGCGGAAGCGGCGTATAGAAGAAACCCATGGATTGCATCTTACTCGTTGCGCATAAAACGTGTCGACGGACTGTGGCGCGCACGCGTCCGTCCATCGGCGCCTTCCTAACTTCCGAAGCGGTTCGAGGGTTCGGCCGCGAGCGGCAGGGCGACGTCGTCGTTTTCCGCCATGATGGAGTACGCCTCAGCCGCCCCTCGACGAAGCGGCTGCGGCCCGGGTTCGCCAAGCGCGGGCCGGCTCTCGACATCGGCTTCCCGGCGCAATACCTGGAGATAGCTGTTCTGCCAACCGTTGTAGATCGCGACCGCCGCCGCGCGATTGCTCGCGCCCAGTTGCTGGAAGATGCTGGTGAGATGGATCTTGACGGTGCCTTCGCTGATCCCGAGCGTCTTCGCGATGACCTTGTTCGTATTGCCCATATGTACGCAACGCATGATCTGCTGCTGGCGCTTCGAGAGCGAATCGACTTGTCGGGCGTTCGGCCTCCGCGTCACCGGCGCGGGCGGATTGCGCGGGCAGAATTCGGGCGACAAGCCGGGCGCGAGCGCGTCGATCGGGACGTAGTGACCGCCGAGCAGCACTATTTCGAGCACCCGGACGAGCACGCGCGGATCGAGCGCACGCGGCACCACGCCGAGCGCGCCGGCCACGAGCAGCCTCCGGACCTGAGGCGCCGCCGTTTCATCGACGATCACCGCCGCCGGGATTCCCGGACACCGGAGCAGCAACTCGCGCAGGTCGCTTACACGCATCGCCGACTGCCAGTCGATCACGATCAGGTCGGGCGACATCCGCTCGACGGTCTGCCGGCCTTGCCGCCAGTCTTGACCGTCGCTGAAATGCGCATGACGGTCGATATGCCGAAGGAGTGCCTTGAGTCCCTCGCGACGTTCGGCATCGGAATTGATGATCGTGAATTTCATACTCGCCTCTCTTTTTTGTTTGTTTGCCGGCACGGCTCGCCGGAGCACCAAGCCGCCGCTGTCGAACCGTATGCCCTCGAGACGATAGTGACAAACTCCAGCGGTTTTAGCGCCCTAGACGGAAGGCATAGGATGAAAGGCGGGCTTCACGGCGATTTCGTGGCGTCGCGTCGGACGCACATAAGAAAAAAGCCGCTCCGATAAGAATCGGAGCGGCTTTTCTGATTTCGTCTCAACGCGCTGCGTCGAATTGCGAGTTATCTCAGTGGAAGTGCGGTTGTGCGGGCTCGGCGTCTTCCGGCATTTCCGCGTGGACGATCTCGCCGAGCGGATCGGCATAAAGCGGCACGCCGCAGTCGTCGCAATATTCCGGTTCGAAGCGACCCGAATGGCGGCGCACGTCAGTCAGGCCGGTGCTCTTCAGCAGCGCGACGATTTCCTCGACCGGACCGTTGGCCCCTTCGAGCTCGATCGCTTCTTCTTCCAGGCCGAGTTCGCCGTTCTCGCGTCCGTAGAGCGGCCATACGACGCCGTAAATCACTTCGTTGCTGCCGCGCCGGGTGAAGGCGACGCGATATTCATCGATACGCCGCTCCCCGAACCCGGCAATCACGGCGCGCAATTCCTGCGGCGCGTGGCCGACGGTGTCGAACAGGTAGCGCACCGCCGTGCGGACCGTGTGCGGGCGGACTTGCTCGTCGGCGTCGCGGCACGCCGAGTAGTACGCATCGGGGAGCAGGCACTCGAATTCGCAGCCGGGGAGGATCGCGCCGAAGGTCGCGCCACCCTGCGCCGCCCACTGCTCCTGGCACTGGCTGCGCTCGATGCGTGCGCCACCTTCGGTTTCCTGCCAGCGAAAGAGCGCGGCGCCGACCGGGACGAGCGCGACTGCGAGCAAAAAGCGAGGATCGGCGAGAATTGGCGACGTTTCAGGCAAATCCGCCAAACTGAGGCGAGCGGGTGCGCCGCCGAGCGCCGTCTGGATGAGTTGCTGCGCGACGCGCGCTGTATCGACGTGATGGCGCGGCAACTGATCGATGCTATAGAGATAGGGCGCGACCGCCACGCGCGCATTCGCCGCGAGCACATGCGCCTGCATCTGGGCGCGCAAGGCGTCCGCGACGTCGGCCTTCAGCGGCCCGGACGGGATCGCGTAGCGGGTCCACGCGAGCACCGGCGCGGCAATCAACAGCGCCTCGTGCGGCACGCCGTCCACATCGACCGGAAACGATTCGCTATGCGTTTCGGCCATATCGGCGAGCGCGCCATAGGCATCGGGATGATTTTGCTGGAGGTGGTCGAGCGCCGCGTCGAGCGTGGTCTGGTTGCCGCCGCGCAGGAGCTTGACGAGCAGCGTGTCCAGTTGCGCTTCCCAGAAGCGATCTTCGATACGACTGCCCGACGCGAACAGCGCGAGCGAGAGGCCGACGAGTTTGTCGGCGTCCGGAGGAAGACGTTTGGCGATTCGCGAGCGCATAGTGTGGTCGAGTAATATCAGGTGCAGAGAACCTTATATTGTAGTCGCTATGCGATCGGATTTACCGGCGGGCGGACGCAGCGCTCTCGAGCGGCGAGCTTGCCGGCTTCGAATGGCGCGGAAAGGTTCGACAATTTCATGCCTATCGACGACGAATCGAACGACGCTGGATTCGTCGTCGATAGCGTTTTCGGACCGCCGAAAAAGTCTCTCGAAATTGCGCTTGCATAGTGCGTTGCGAGTGACTAGAATTCGGTCCTTCGCGCTTTTGTGAGTGCGAAGGAAGCGGGAAGGCGGGGCGGTACGTAAAGTCTGGAGAGCCAAGCGGGACGGGGTCTTCAAGGCGGTCGGTGAGTTTAGAAGTTAAAAAAACTTGTTGACGATAAGCGAAACGTTCTTCATAATCTCGTTTCTCTGCTGCAGATGCAGCGACGCAAAAAACGAAGTGCTGAAGCGGTAAGCCGAAGCGGTTCGGGCGACTAAGATAGGCGCCAAGTTTTGCGAATGTTCTTTAAAAACTAACAGCCGATAAGTGTGGGCGCTTGATAGCGACGTTGGACCGGATTTTCGGATCTGGTTTGAAGCGAAAGTATCAAGTCTCACACTAGTATTAAGGTAGGTTTTGAGTATCGAAAGATAAGCAGGATCTGTCAGTACGTTGAGTGAGCGACCGGTTCTTAACTGAACCGAAAAACAGTAACAGGCATTGAACTGAAGAGTTTGATCCTGGCTCAGATTGAACGCTGGCGGCATGCCTTACACATGCAAGTCGAACGGCAGCACGGGAGTGATCCTGGTGGCGAGTGGCGAACGGGTGAGTAATACATCGGAACGTGTCCTGTAGTGGGGGATAGCCCGGCGAAAGCCGGATTAATACCGCATACGATCTACGGAAGAAAGCGGGGGATCTTCGGACCTCGCGCTATAGGGGCGGCCGATGGCAGATTAGCTAGTTGGTGGGGTAAAGGCCTACCAAGGCGACGATCTGTAGCTGGTCTGAGAGGACGACCAGCCACACTGGGACTGAGACACGGCCCAGACTCCTACGGGAGGCAGCAGTGGGGAATTTTGGACAATGGGCGAAAGCCTGATCCAGCAATGCCGCGTGTGTGAAGAAGGCCTTCGGGTTGTAAAGCACTTTTGTCCGGAAAGAAAACCTCTTGGATAATACCTGAGGGGGATGACGGTACCGGAAGAATAAGCACCGGCTAACTACGTGCCAGCAGCCGCGGTAATACGTAGGGTGCGAGCGTTAATCGGAATTACTGGGCGTAAAGCGTGCGCAGGCGGTTCGTTAAGACAGATGTGAAATCCCCGGGCTTAACCTGGGAACTGCATTTGTGACTGGCGAGCTAGAGTATGGCAGAGGGGGGTAGAATTCCACGTGTAGCAGTGAAATGCGTAGAGATGTGGAGGAATACCGATGGCGAAGGCAGCCCCCTGGGCCAATACTGACGCTCATGCACGAAAGCGTGGGGAGCAAACAGGATTAGATACCCTGGTAGTCCACGCCCTAAACGATGTCAACTAGTTGTTGGGGATTCATTTCCTTAGTAACGTAGCTAACGCGTGAAGTTGACCGCCTGGGGAGTACGGTCGCAAGATTAAAACTCAAAGGAATTGACGGGGACCCGCACAAGCGGTGGATGATGTGGATTAATTCGATGCAACGCGAAAAACCTTACCTACCCTTGACATGGTCGGAACCCTGGTGAGAGCTAGGGGTGCTCGAAAGAGAACCGATACACAGGTGCTGCATGGCTGTCGTCAGCTCGTGTCGTGAGATGTTGGGTTAAGTCCCGCAACGAGCGCAACCCTTGTCCTTAGTTGCTACGCAAGAGCACTCTAAGGAGACTGCCGGTGACAAACCGGAGGAAGGTGGGGATGACGTCAAGTCCTCATGGCCCTTATGGGTAGGGCTTCACACGTCATACAATGGTCGGAACAGAGGGTCGCTAAGCCGCGAGGTGGAGCCAATCCCAGAAAACCGATCGTAGTCCGGATCGCAGTCTGCAACTCGACTGCGTGAAGCTGGAATCGCTAGTAATCGCGGATCAGCATGCCGCGGTGAATACGTTCCCGGGTCTTGTACACACCGCCCGTCACACCATGGGAGTGGGTTTTACCAGAAGTGGCTAGTCTAACCGCAAGGAGGACGGTCACCACGGTAGGATTCATGACTGGGGTGAAGTCGTAACAAGGTAGCCGTATCGGAAGGTGCGGCTGGATCACCTCCTTTCTCGAGCTCAAGACGTCAACGTTGAGCGCTCACGCTTATCGGCTGTAAGAAGACAGGCTAAGGGTCTGTAGCTCAGTTGGTTAGAGCACCGTCTTGATAAGGCGGGGGTCGTTGGTTCGAATCCAACCAGACCCACCATGACACGCGAAACGCAATGCGTGTTGTGCGGACCCTCAAGCGACATGGTAATAGGGGGATTAGCTCAGCTGGGAGAGCACCTGCTTTGCAAGCAGGGGGTCGTCGGTTCGATCCCGTCATCCTCCACCAATCTTCAATGCACAGGGTTTGCCATTCGGGTGAATGGTTTTGAATCTTGTGCATTGGCGATTGAGCCAGTCAGAGGATATTAATTATTTAATATCGGCTGCACGTTCTTTAACAATCTGGAAGAAGTAGTAAAGAGATTCACGAAAGCATACTTAGAGATGGGTGTGTGAGTAGGTGGATCAGGGTTGTGATTGTATCAAAGTATGAAAAGGTAATCGAAAGATTGCTTTGGAATACGGCGCAACACGAATACTCAACCTATGGCGTTGTGGCGAAGTTCCCTACGGGGACACGGAGACACACTCGTTATAGGGTCAAGCGAACAAGTGCATGTGGTGGATGCCTTGGCGATCACAGGCGATGAAGGACGCGGTAGCCTGCGAAAAGCTACGGGGAGCTGGCAAACGAGCTTTGATCCGTAGATGTCCGAATGGGGAAACCCACTCCTAATGGAGTATCCATGACTGAATACATAGGTCATGCGAAGCGAACGCGGTGAACTGAAACATCTAAGTAACCGCAGGAAAAGAAATCAACCGAGATTCCCAGAGTAGTGGCGAGCGAAATGGGATCAGCCTGTACTCTTTATCTTCATTGTTAGTCGAAGGCTCTGGAAAGTGCCGCCATAGCAGGTGATAGCCCTGTAGACGAAAACAGCGAGGAAGAACTAGGTGTACGACAAGTAGGGCGGGACACGTGAAATCCTGTCTGAAGATGGGGGGACCATCCTCCAAGGCTAAATACTCGTGATCGACCGATAGTGAACCAGTACCGTGAGGGAAAGGCGAAAAGAACCCCGGGAGGGGAGTGAAATAGATCCTGAAACCGCATGCATACAAACAGTCGGAGCCTCGTAAGGGGTGACGGCGTACCTTTTGTATAATGGGTCAGCGACTTACGTTCAGTAGCAAGCTTAACTGATTAAGGCAGGCGTAGCGAAAGCGAGTCCGAATAGGGCGTTCAGTTGCTGGGCGTAGACCCGAAACCAAGTGATCTATCCATGGCCAGGTTGAAGGTGCGGTAACACGTACTGGAGGACCGAACCCACTAACGTTGAAAAGTTAGGGGATGAGCTGTGGATAGGGGTGAAAGGCTAAACAAACTTGGAAATAGCTGGTTCTCTCCGAAAACTATTTAGGTAGTGCCTCGTGTATCACCTTCGGGGGTAGAGCACTGTCATGGTTGTGGGGTCCATTGCGGATTACTACGCCATAGCAAACTCCGAATACCGAAGAGTGCAATCACGGGAGACAGACATCGGGTGCTAACGTCCGGTGTCAAGAGGGAAACAACCCAGACCGCCAGCTAAGGTCCCAAAGATTGGCTAAGTGGGAAACGAAGTGGGAAGGCTAAAACAGTCAGGAGGTTGGCTTAGAAGCAGCCATCCTTTAAAGAAAGCGTAATAGCTCACTGATCGAGTCGTCCTGCGCGGAAGATGTAACGGGGCTCAAGCCAGTCACCGAAGCTGCGGATGCATATTTATATGCATGGTAGGAGAGCGTTCCGTAAGCCTGCGAAGGTGCATTGAAAAGTGCGCTGGAGGTATCGGAAGTGCGAATGCTGACATGAGTAGCGATAAAGGGGGTGAAAAGCCCCCTCGCCGTAAGCCCAAGGTTTCCTACGCAACGTTCATCGGCGTAGGGTGAGTCGGCCCCTAAGGCGAGGCAGAAATGCGTAGCTGATGGGAAGCAGGTTAATATTCCTGCACCATTGTTAGATGCGATGGGGGGACGGATCGCGGAAGGTTGTCCGGGTGTTGGAAGTCCCGGTCCTTGCATTGGAGAAGGCGCTTAGGCAAATCCGGGCGCGGAATTCAAGGGTGTGAGGCCATTCACTTAGGTGAAGAAGCAATCGGAAGTGGTTCCAAGAAAAGCCTCTAAGCTTCAGTCTAACAAGACCGTACCGCAAACCGACACAGGTGGGCGAGATGAGTATTCTAAGGCGCTTGAGAGAACTCGGGAGAAGGAACTCGGCAAATTGGTACCGTAACTTCGGGATAAGGTACGCCCTTGTAGCTTGACTGGCCTGCGCCAGGAGGGTGAGAGGGTTGCAATAAACTGGTGGCTGCGACTGTTTAATAAAAACACAGCACTCTGCAAACACGAAAGTGGACGTATAGGGTGTGACGCCTGCCCGGTGCCGGAAGATTAAATGATGGGGTGCAAGCTCTTGATTGAAGTCCCGGTAAACGGCGGCCGTAACTATAACGGTCCTAAGGTAGCGAAATTCCTTGTCGGGTAAGTTCCGACCTGCACGAATGGCGTAACGATGGCCACACTGTCTCCTCCCGAGACTCAGCGAAGTTGAAGTGTTTGTGATGATGCAATCTCCCCGCGGCTAGACGGAAAGACCCCATGAACCTTTACTGTAGCTTTGCATTGGACTTTGAACCGATCTGTGTAGGATAGGTGGGAGGCTATGAAACCGGAACGCTAGTTTCGGTGGAGCCGTCCTTGAAATACCACCCTGGTTTGTTTGAGGTTCTAACCTTGGCCCGTGATCCGGGTCGGGGACAGTGCATGGTAGGCAGTTTGACTGGGGCGGTCTCCTCCCAAAGTGTAACGGAGGAGTACGAAGGTACGCTAGGTACGGTCGGAAATCGTGCTGATAGTGCAATGGCATAAGCGTGCTTAACTGCGAGACCGACAAGTCGAGCAGGTGCGAAAGCAGGTCATAGTGATCCGGTGGTTCTGTATGGAAGGGCCATCGCTCAACGGATAAAAGGTACTCTGGGGATAACAGGCTGATACCGCCCAAGAGTTCATATCGACGGCGGTGTTTGGCACCTCGATGTCGGCTCATCTCATCCTGGGGCTGTAGCCGGTCCCAAGGGTATGGCTGTTCGCCATTTAAAGAGGTACGTGAGCTGGGTTTAAAACGTCGTGAGACAGTTTGGTCCCTATCTGCCGTGGGCGTTGGATATTTGAAGGGGGCTGCTCCTAGTACGAGAGGACCGGAGTGGACGAACCTCTGGTGTACCGGTTGTCACGCCAGTGGCATCGCCGGGTAGCTATGTTCGGAAGAGATAACCGCTGAAAGCATCTAAGCGGGAAACTCGCCTTAAGATGAGATATCCCTGGGGCTTCGAGCCCCTTGAAGGGTCGTTCTAGACCAGGACGTTGATAGGTCAGGTGTGGAAGTGCAGTAATGCATTAAGCTAACTGATACTAATTGCCCGTAAGGCTTGATCCTATAACCAGTGTGTTTTACGTCATGAGTGAGTGCTTTAGCGCTTACTCAGGACCATCCCCGAAGGGGGTACGTCATGCACACCCAGGTTGAGATTAAGTGTTGTGCCCAATACAAGCACAGCCCAAGTAACACCAGTAACACCGAACGCGTTTAACCTGCGCAGTTCGACTACTTCTTCCCAGATTGGTTGTGGACGTTTCTCCCAAGAAACGACGCAACAACAAGTCATGCCTGATGACCACAGCGAGTCGGTACCACCCCTTCCCATCCCGAACAGGACCGTGAAACGACTCTACGCCGATGATAGTGCGGGTTCCCGTGTGAAAGTAGGTAATCGTCAGGCTCCTTATGCAGTATCGCCTAAACCCCACCCCAAAAAGGTGGGGTTTTTGCGTTTCAGTGCGCGTCTAAACCAGAGCGCCCGCGACGCCTTTACCGCGAAGAGTTAATCGCGATTTCGAAATGAATTTCGGCCGGTGAGTTGTGCAGTTCGTGCGCGTCGTCAGCAGAGAAACCCGCCGCGAGCATCGCGACTGGCATAACCTGCTCCTAAAAATCGGCACGCCCACTGTACCGAAAGGCGGTTTGGCGGTTTTCATCTTCGGACCAGGATAGCCGGCGTTCTCGAATCCCTGACGCCGCCGGAAATGCAGATATGCAGTTCGACCATGCTGACCTCTAGGATCTGCTAAAGATTCTTTGGGCATCCGAGGACGGTATCTGGCTGCTCGCGAAGCGGCTCGAGCGAGGCCGTTTTATCTGGCCGCAGGCCGACTGTGGCAAGGTCCATCTGAGTTCAGCCCAACTGTCGATGCTTCTGGAGGGCATCGATTGGAGGCAGCCCCGTCGCACCGCCGCGTTATCGATGTTGTAAACCGCGCGGCATACTCGTAAACTACGGCGCATGTCGAACGGCGCCGATCTTCCTGACGATGTCGAAGCCCTGAAGGCCTTGCTGGTCGAGGCCCGTAGCCTGCTTGCCGAACGCGATGTCGAGATCGAGCAGCTCAAAGCCCAGATCGACAAGCTCAGGCGCTTGCACTTCGGTCGCAAGTCCGAGCAGTTGCAGCGGCAAATCGAGACGCTCGAGACTCAACTCGAGGATCTGGCCGCCGGGCGCGGCGTCGCGGATGTGCAGCGTGCGCAGGCCCGCAGTGCAAACGTGTCCATCTCAAATACGACCACGGGCGAAGCGGCTTCAAGGCAAGCGCTTCCTGCGCACCTGCCGAGCGAAGATCACGTGCTCGAGCCCGAATCGGGTTGCCCAGACTGCGGTCAGCCGATGCAAGCGCTCGGCGAGGATGCGTCCGAACAACTCGCGCGGGTCGCAGCGGCGTTCAAGGTCATTCGCACGATCCGGCGCAAACTGGTTTGCCCATCTTGTAGCACCATCACCCAGGCGCCTATGCCTGGCCTGCCGATCGAGCGAAGCATCGCTCATCCAAGCCTGCTGGCGGATATTCTCGTCTCGAAGTACGCGGACCACCAGCCGTTATACCGGCAATCGGCGATCGCGGCGCGCGATGGCGTCACGCTTGACCGGGCCAGTATGGGCCGCTGGGTCGGCCAATGCGAGGCACTGTGTGCTCCGCTGACGGAGGCGCTGCGCCGCTATACGGTGTCGGCCGCCAAACTGCATGCGGACGACACGCCTATTCCCGTGCTCGCACCGGGCAACAAGACGACCCGCACTGGACGGCTCTGGGTCTACGTGCGCGACGATCGCCGCTCGGGTTCGACGCAACCGGCTTCAGTCTGGTTCGCCTACTCACCGAACAGGCAGGGCATCCACCCTCAAACTCATCTCGCCAGCTTCAAGGGGATTCTGCAAGCCGACGCTTACGCGGGCTTCGACGAGTTGTTCCGCGATGGCTCGATACGCGAGGCAGCATGCCGGCCCACGCGAGGAGAAAGTTCTACGACATCCACGTTCGCACGCCCTCTGACACGACGCAGAAAGCACTCGACTACATTGGCGGTCTCTATGAAATCGAGGTTGCCATTCGCGGCGTCGTCGACAAGCTGCGCACGCCACGTACTTCGCCGAGTTCCTCTGCCTGACCGGGCGACTCCGAATCACCATCATGCCTCACGTGCACGCATGCGCAGAAACGGCCCGCGTGAGCCGCTGACACTTCAGGCGCGGCAGCATGCGCATCTGCGCGCGATTCAATCTAGCAGACGCCAGCGGTGTCGGCTTTGCAGGTCGAATCGTAGGTCGAGCGGAATCTATTCTGGCTCGCCGGGCTCCGCCGCCCTTTTTCGAAATCGGGTAGAGCGTCGGCTAGATGCATCGCTCCCGACCGCGCGCTAGCTGGGAACAAGCCAGAATGATCAGTGGATGTCATCGGAACGACGGGCGACAGCGGACATTTTTTTCGAAAATCTGTGTGGATGTACAGTATCTCGCCTTCAATTTCAAGACCGCCGCTTGGCACATCTCCGATCTGTTGCTAGTGCGTCGGCGCAGGATAACGGGCGAAGACGGCTCGCAAGGCGGTGTCGAATGGCGTGCGCTGCCCGATCCCGAGCGCTTCGAGCTTGCCCGAATCAAGGTGGCAATTGTGCGGGCGCGGCGTCGAATCAGTGGGCGTCCGCTGCGCGTCGAGCCGAGCGTCGATGTTAAGCACGCTCGCGATACGTTGCGCGATGTCGAACTTGGTCATCGGTTCGTCGCCCGACCATTGCGTGATGCCGGTGACCGTCTCCGCGCGGGCACGGCGCTCCAGCATTTGCCGGATTACGACGGCGACGTCGGGCGTGAATGTCGGATAGCGGGTGGCCCACGCGTCCATAAGCGCGGGCGGGGCATGGCGATCCACGGCAGAGCCGACGATCGCGGGAGTCAAACTGGTGACCGCCGACTCGCTCCAATCGGTGACGGGGCCATAAAGCAACGGCAGGCGCAAGACGCACGACGACGCGCCGGTGGCGGCAAGAGCACGTTCGCCTTCCAGCTTGCTGCGGCCGTAGGCATTCAGCGGCGCGGGAGGATCGTCGGGAAAGTAGGGCGGCTTAGTGCCATCGAAGACGTAGTCGGTCGAAATTGACAGAACCCATGCGCGCTGGGCATGGGCGGCGAGCGCAATGGAACGCAGCGCATCGACATTCAGCGCGCGGGCAAGCGCAGGATCGTTCTCGCACACATCCGGCCGACGTTCGGCCGCTGCAACGACAATGGCGTCGGGCGCTTCACGGGCGATAAGGGCGTCAATTGCCGCAGCGTCGCAGATATCGAGCCGCACATGTCGTGCGTCGCCGCGACTGTGTGCCGTGCAGACGACTTGCCAACCGGCCGTTCGCGTCATACCGTCCAGTTCGCGTGCGATCGCGCGGCCAAGAAGCCCCGACGCGCCGATCACCGCCACTTTGAAACGCGTGTCGCTCGTCATGCGACCGTGTAGCCGGCTTCGTCGATGGCTCCTTTTAGCGCTTCTTCCGATTGCGTCGATTCGACGGCGACTCGACCTTGCACGAGATCGACGCGGACTTGAGCGGCGGGATCGATTTCCTGAATGGCGCGCGTCACGGCCGCGACGCAATGCTGGCAACTCATACCTTCCACTTTAATTTCAGTCATTTCATATTCTCGAGATTGAAGATAAATTCCATCCTATACGTTCCCATGGTTGGAAGGTGTAGAGTCGAGCGAAATTTGAGAGGGAATTCCAGATGAATATTGGCGAAGCGGCCCGCGCGTCTGGCGTGACCGCAAAAATGATCCGCTATTACGAAAGTGTCGGGCTGCTTGAGCCAGTCGGCCGAACGGTGTCCGGCTATCGCGTATACGGGCAGCAAGAAGTTCATGCGCTGCGTTTCGTGCGGCAGGCACGCCGGCTGGGCTTTTTAGTCGAGGATATCCGTAAATTGCTCGCGCTCTGGCGGGATCGTTCCCGGGCAAGCGCCGAAGTGAAGGAGATTGCGTTAGAACATGTCGGCGAACTGGACCGACGGATCGCGGAACTCACCGAAATGCGCGACACGCTGGCGCATCTAGCGACCCATTGTCATGGCGATGAGCGGCCAGACTGCCCCATTCTGGAAAAACTTGCGCAGTGACCCAAAGCTAGGCGCGAATGCACATAAAAAGTGCATTTCGGTACAGAATTTCGTGACAGACCGTCTTTATTCAATGTTTTCAGTGGCTTGTGCGCCGAAGGTGCATGCACCATTCCAATTCGGAATGCACTGGATGCGAGCATTTCACTAACGCGCTCACAGGTTTCTCGCTATAATTCGGGTTAACCCTTTTGAGGGAAATCCCTGATTCGAACCGCCGGGGATTCAACTGAAATCCTTGGAGAAACATCATGTTTGCATTTGTGCTCGAAAAACTCAGCATTTGGTTTGAAACCGCAGAACGCCGTCGTCGTGAAGACTATCTGGCGCAATCGTCGGATATCGTTCAACTCGAACAACGCATCCGCTCGCTTGAAACCAACGGCTACACGCTGTAAGCGCCTGCAAGACGGCTGCTGGAAAAGAAGGCCCCGCAAAAGCGGGGCTTTGTCGTTTGGGCGCAAATTCTGCGCGTTAATGTTTTTCCGGATGCTTCGCGAGCCAGTTCTTCATAAACGCGATCTCACGATCCTGCGCCGCGACGATATCGTGAGCCAACGCACGCAACTGCGCATCCTTGCCGTACTTCAGCTGAGCGCGAGCCATTGCGACCGCGCCTTCGTGATGCGGAATCATGTGCGTGACGAAATCTCGATCGGCGTCGCCGCTGTACGGAATGTTTTCCATGCCGCTCATCATGGATTGGTCAGCTTCCCGGAACGCCTTGGTGGACGCCGGCTCATTGGCCTGCGCAGTCGCTGGGTTCGCGGACATTTTCATGTCAGACATGGCATCGTGCGGCGGCGCTGCATTCTGAGCGAGCGCAGCCGACACCGATGCGGCACAAATAAACGTCAGCGCGGCCAGCCGAATTTTCTGCAATTTCATCAAATCTCCCTGAGTGTCGATTTTCGACTCCGCTAGCCTAAGGCTTGCCATCGCGGTAAGGTAAAGCGTTTTGTCTAACTGAACGACGGCGCGCCTTATGACTACCCAATCTGCCGAAAAATCGAGCGGCCCGAGCGGCTTATCCGCATTCGCGACGCCGTTCGTCGCGCTTGCTCTCAGCCTCTGCTGCTCGCCGCTCGCGCTCGCGAAACCGGGCGGGGAGCCACTCGTCCTCGACACACAGACCGGCATTCACAGCGGCGCTGGCGGCACTATTCTGCAAACCGGTCCGATGGGCGGCCCCGGAATGGTTCCGATGGCGACATTGCCGCAACTATCGCCGCAAGACCAGACGACGGTCGTGGTCTCGCCTTACGTCGAGTATTCGGGCGGACAGACATCAGGCGCGGGTATTCAGCCGGGGCAGCCTTACCAACCCGGCCAGACGAACGGCGGTGGAGGCGGGCATCACGGATATTCGTCTCCTCAAAGTGCTCGTCCGCACCCGCCGCAGTATCCGCAGCTATATCCCCAGGCGCCTGTGCAGCCGGGTTATCCCCGTACTGATTCTTCGACGCGATGGAACGGCGCAACCGGGTCTGGAGCCGCAACCGGGCAATCTTATCGGGCGGGCACTTCGCATAATCCTGCGATTTCGTCGCAAGGTGGCAAGCAGGGCGGCAGCCGAGCGGGAGGTCAAGCGGGTGCACAAACCCGATCACCAAATCGGCCCGCCGACCCCGCGCAACGCGCCAATTCCCGTCCCGCCAACCTTTCGATTTCCACGCAGGATGCCGATTAGGGCGACGCACGCAGCGCAACCGAGCGTGATCACTAATCCGGCCCCGTAGCCAATATCGTAGTGCGACGATCTGCTTAGTCGCCGCGATGCTCCAGCTTGAACGTCGCTTTCTCATCCTGTCCGAGCGCTTCCACGAGATACGGCATCGCCTTTTTCAATTCGGCCGCGAGCGTATAAGGCGGATTGAACACGAACATGCCGCTGCCGAACAAGCCGAAGCCGTCGACGGGCGGCTTGCTCACGGTCAGCGAAACATGCAGCCAGTTCTTTGGCTGCAGCCGCTTCAATTGCTCGGGAAACCGTTGTGACTCAAGACGCGTCACCTGGGGATACCACACCGCGTAAGTGCCGGTCGCGAAACGCTTCAGGCTCTCTTCGACACACACCAGCGCCCGGTGATAATCGCGCTTGTCCTCGTAGGACGGATCGATCAGGACGAGTGCCCGACGCGGCGGCGGCGGAAGCAGCGCTTTGATGCCGTCGAAACCATCGCCTTCGTAAATCATTGCGCGTCGGCCGGCATCGCGGAAATTGTGACGAAGCACGTCGATTTCCGTGGTGTGCAATTCGAACAGCCGCACGCGGTCTTGCTCGCGCAATAGCCGCCACGCTAGATAAGGCGAGCCGGGGTAGAACCGCGCGATATTGTCCGAGTTAAGGGCTTTCACTTCCGCCATGTAGTCTGCAAGGATTGGCGGCAGGTCGGTCTTGTCCCAGAGACGGGCAATGCCAGATTCGAATTCACCCGTTTTCGTCGCGTAGCCTTCGGTGAGCGAATAGACACCCGCGCCCGCGTGGGTGTCGATATACCAGAACGATTTGTCTTTCTGGGCGAGATGGCGCAGCAACTGCACGGTGACGGCGTGCTTCAGCACGTCTGCGTGGTTGCCTGCATGGAATGCGTGTCGGTAGCTAAGCATGGCGAGCGGATCAGCGAGGCGGGATAAGGTGGCGCGAATGCACGCGCGGAGGGCCGCCATTGTATCCGACGGTTTCGCGCGCATTGCCGCGGATCGACGGAACCGGAAGCGGCGGCGTTACGCCGGCGCGCATTTTCGATCTATAAATGCGTTGTTTCATGCCGCCTCCTTCCGTGTTCGTGATTGTTCCCGCTCTGTCCAGTCTGCCCCGGATCAGGTTGCGAGCAGAGTTGCGATCAAGCTTAAATCGACAAAACGCGCCGCGTGGCGCGCCGCCGTCGCTGCAGCGTCTGAAAACGTTCGTCACAATAACCCGCTCGACGCATGCCGCATAGTCAGCCAAACGTCATAGGATGGCTTGAGAATATATCGAGGCATCGGCCTACTACGTTTGGCTAACTTGTTTGGCGTGCCGATGCGTGATGTGATTCGTCAACCGGAGGAGATCTCGAATGTCGGCACTGAATACGAAACTGGACGGGAAAGTCGCGGTGGTCACGGGGGCCGCGAGCGGCATCGGCAAGCAGATTGCGCTGACGTTGGCGCAAGCCGGCGCCGCTGTGGCGATCGCGGACCTGAATCTCGACGGCGCGAACGTGGTCGCGGAGGAAATCCGCGCGGCGGGTGGGCAGGCGATGGGCCTCGCGATGGACGTGACCGACGAGCAGGCCGTAAATGCGGGCATCGACCGGGTTGCGGCCGAGCTTGGCTCGGTCGATATTCTGGTGTCGAATGCAGGCGTGCAGATCGTCAACCCGATCGAAAACTACGCTTATTCGGACTGGAAGAAGATGCAGGCCATTCACGTCGACGGTGCGTTTCTGACAACCAAAGCCGCGCTCCAGCATATGTACCGCGATGACCGCGGCGGCGTCGTGATCTATATGGGCTCGGTCCATTCGCATGAGGCTTCGCCGCTCAAATCGGCTTACGTGACGGCAAAACACGCATTGCTTGGTCTGGCGCGCGTGCTGGCGAAAGAGGGCGCAAAACACAATGTGCGCTCGCATGTGGTGTGTCCCGGATTTGTGCGCACGCCGCTCGTGGACAAGCAAATTCCCGAGCAGGCGAAGGAACTCGGCATCAGCGAGGAAGACGTGATCAAGCGCGTAATGCTCGGCGGCACGGTGGACGGCGTGTTCACCACCGTGGAGGACGTCGCGCAAACCGTGCTGTTTCTCGCCGCGTTCCCGAGCGCAGCGCTGACCGGCCAATCGGTTGTCGTGAGTCATGGCTGGTTCATGCAATAAGGAGGCGTATCGATGGCGGAGCACGACGAGGTTAAAGCAGGAGAGGCTAGCAGTGCCGAAGTGAAAAAGCCGTTGCGGCGTAGCCGCGGCGCGCCGGTAGGTCGTTCAGGCCCACGCCTAAACACTTCGGCGCGCGATGCCGCCGATGAAGCCGCTGACCACGCCGCATTGGAAGAACTGGAAGCCGCGACGCCCGCGGGCGCGCATCAGATCGTGTTGCCGCCGTATGAAACCATCGCGTTGATGCTGCAAGGCGGCGGTGCGCTCGGCGCTTATCAGGCGGGCGTTTATCAGGGGTTGAACGAAGCCGGTATTCATCCGAACTGGATAGCGGGCATTTCCATCGGAGCGCTGAATACGGCGATCATCGCGGGGAACGCGCCCGAGAATCGCGTGCCGCGCCTCCTCGAATTTTGGGAGACGATTTGCCAGCCGGCGTTCGGGCCGCCATTGCCGGCCTTTGTCGAGCACGCGTTCTTCAACTCGACCGACGAAATCCGCAAGGCCTTCACCGCGATGCAGGCATTTGGTGCAATCCTCGAAGGACAGAAAGGATTTTTCACGCCGCGTTTTCCGCCTCCGTCGCCGCTGTCCGCCGGCTCGCCTCAGACGGCGAGTTTCTACGACACAACCCAGCTCAAAGGAACGTTGGAGCGTCTTTGCGACTTCGATCGTATCAATTCCGGCGAGACGCGCGTGTCGGTGGGCGCGGTGAACGTCGCAACCGGCAATTTCGCTTACTTCGACAACATGCGCATCACATTGCGCGCCGAGCATTTCATCGCGTCCGGCGCGTTGCCGCCGGGTTTCGCGGCGGTGGAAATCGACGGCGAGTTTTACTGGGATGGCGGACTGATGTCGAACACGCCGCTCTACGAAATCGCACAGGCTACGCCGCGCCGCGATACCCTCGCCTTTCAGGTGGACTTATGGAGTGCGCGCGGTCCGGTGCCGGATAGCATCGTCGATGTAATGGGGCGCGTGAAAGACATTCAGTATTCGAGCCGGACGCGGTTCGTGACCGACATGATGCAACGTTCGCAGCGTTACCGGAACGTGCTTAAACATGTACTCGATCAGGTTCCCGAGGCGCTCCGTCACAGCGACGAATGGTGCAGGCTCGCGGAAGAGCTCGCGTGCTCGAAGCGCTATAACGTCATTCACCTCATATACCGGCACAAGGAATACGAAGGGCATTACAAGGACTACCAGTTCGGGCTGTCGACCATGCGCGAACACTGGGCGAGCGGGTTGCAGGATATCCGGGGCACGCTCGCGCATCGAGGCTGGCTCGACATGCCGACTGGCGAATCCGGGTTCGTCACCCACGATATTCACCGGGACGCACAATCTCGCGATTGACGTAGCGGCCCGACAGAACACGAATTGCGCGTTCCGGCGGGGAAAAAAAATGGCGCCCGTGAGGGCGCCATTCATCAGCGGGGGGCGAAACGAGTTCGCCGATACCGTTACGCCAATGCCTTTACTTCAGCACGTGGGCGACCGCGTTAGCCACGACGTCGAGGTTGCGCGTATTCAGCGCGGCCACGCAGATCCGGCCGGTGCTGACCGCGTAGATGCCGAATTCTTCGCGAAGGCGATCGACCTGGGGCGCCGTCAGGCCCGAATACGAGAACATGCCGCGCTGGTGGCTCACGAAGCTGAAATCGCGATCCACGCCGCTTGCCTTGAGGCGCTCGACAAGGCCATTGCGCATCGCGCGAATACGGTCGCGCATTTCGCCGAGCTCCTGTTCCCACGTGGCACGCAGTTCCGGCGAAGCCAGGACGGCGGCGACGACGGAGCCGCCGTGCGTCGGCGGGTTCGAGTAGTTCGTGCGGATCACGCGCTTGAGCTGCGACAGAACGCGCGCGGATTCTTCCTTGGCGCCCGTAATGATCGACAGCGCGCCGACGCGCTCGCCGTACAGCGAGAACGACTTCGAGAACGACGAAGACACGAACACGTTCAGGTCCGCGGCAGCGAAAAGGCGCACGGCGGCGGCGTCGGAATCGATGTTGTCGCCAAAACCCTGGTAGGCGATATCGAGGAACGGCACGAGGGAGCGCGCCTTCACAACTTCGACGATCTGTTGCCATTGGGCCGTGGACAGGTCCACGCCGGTCGGGTTGTGGCAGCACGCGTGCAGCACGACAACCGTACCGGCCGGGTAGCTGTTCAACGCGGCTAGCATGGCGTCGAAGTTCACGCCGTGCGAGGCTGCATCGTAATACGGGTAGTTCACGACTTCGAAGCCGGCGCTTTCGAACAGCGCGCGATGGTTCTCCCAGCTCGGATCGCTGATCGCGACCTTGGCCGACGGATTCATGCGCTTCAGGAAATCCGCGCCGATCTTGAGCGCACCCGTACCGCCGAGCGCCTGAGCCGTGACCACGCGTCCGTCGGCGATTAGCGCCGAGTCGTTGCCGAGCAGCAGCTTCTGGACGGCCGCGTCATAGGCGGCAATGCCTTCGATAGGCAGGTAGCCACGCGGCAAAGCGGCTTCGACGCGCGCTTTTTCCGCCTCGCGGACCGCGCGCAGCAACGGGATCTTGCCTTCTTCGTTGGTGTACACGCCGACGCCCAGATTGACCTTGGTCGTGCGCGTGTCGGCGTTGAAAGCTTCGTTCAGGCCCAGAATCGGGTCGCGGGGAGCGAGTTCGACGGCAGAGAAAAGAGACATGATTTATCGGCAGTAGTGAAAAGGCGTGCGGCTGGAAGTGCGACGAGGCGGCGACTACCGCGAGAGGTGAACAACCCCGGCGGCGTCGATGCGAATAAGCGCGATGGGCTCAAACCGCCATTGTAGCGAATCGTGGCGCGCTTTTTCGCGGACGCCCGATGCAAAATCGGGACTTTTTCGGCCGATTTCGGTGCGGAAACCGCACCAGCACGAGGATTTCGGCGTAATCGCAACTTTTGTCAAAAAAACCGGCGCTCTTGCGATCGGCGTCGATGCCCGCATTTCAAAAGGAGAGCGCGGTGAGCCGCGCTATCGCCAGATCACCAAAATCGGGCCGCGTGCGGCCCCAAACCTGCCCGGGCGCGAACGGCTAGAATAGTCGTTTATCTCTCGGCGAAGGCTCAGTCTCCTCATGTCCGAAACCGTCGTGGAAACCACCGATTCGCTGGATGAGTCGAAATTCGTCAGGTTCGAGGGTTCTCCGTTCGAGCTTTATCAGCCATACCCGCCCGCGGGCGATCAGCCGACTGCGATCCAGACGCTCGTCGAAGGGATCGAGGACGGATTGTCGTTCCAGACGCTCCTGGGCGTAACCGGCTCCGGCAAAACCTTCACGATGGCAAACGTGATTGCCCGCATGGGCCGGCCGGCCATCGTGTTCGCGCCGAACAAGACGCTCGCCGCGCAGCTTTATGCCGAGTTCCGCGAGTTTTTTCCGCGCAACGCCGTCGAATATTTCGTCTCGTACTACGATTACTACCAGCCGGAAGCCTACGTTCCGCAACGCGATCTGTTTATCGAAAAGGATTCGTCGATCAACGAGCACATCGAGCAGATGCGCCTCTCCGCCACGAAAAGCCTGCTGGAGCGGCGCGACGTGGTGATCGTGGCGACCGTTTCCGCGATTTACGGTATCGGCAATCCGTCGGAATATCACAAGATGATTCTGACGCTGCGCACCGGCGACAAACTCGGCCAGCGCGACGTCATCGCGCGGCTGATCGCGATGCAGTACAACCGCAACGAAGCCGATTTCTCGCGCGGCTCGTTCCGCGTGCGGGGCGACACGATCGACATTTTTCCGGCGGAACACGCGGAAATGGCGGTGCGCGTCGAACTTTTCGATGACGAAATCGAGAGCATGCAGTTGTTCGATCCGCTGACCGGCCGGATCCGCCAGAAAATTCCGCGTTTTACCGTTTATCCGTCGTCGCACTACGTGACGCCGCGCGACACCGTCATGCGCGCCATCGAGACCATCAAGTCCGAACTGCGCGAGCGGCTCGAGTTTTTCCACAAGGACGGCAAGCTGGTCGAGGCGCAGCGGCTCGAACAGCGCACGCGTTTCGACCTCGAGATGCTTCAGGAACTGGGTTTCTGCAAAGGCATCGAAAATTATTCGCGGCACTTTTCGGGCGCGGCGCCGGGCGAGCCGCCGCCGACGCTCGTCGATTACCTGCCGCCCGACGCGCTGATGCTGCTCGACGAATCGCACGTGCTGATCGGCCAGTTGAACGGCATGTACAACGGCGACCGGGCGCGCAAGGAGAATCTCGTCGATTACGGTTTCCGGATGCCGTCCGCGCTCGATAACCGGCCGCTCAAGTTCAACGAATTCGAGCGGAAGATGCGCCAGGCCGTGTTCGTTTCCGCGACGCCTGCCGATTACGAGAACCGCACGTCCGGCCAGGTCGCCGAGCAGCTCGTGCGGCCGACCGGTCTGGTCGATCCGGAAATCGAGGTGCGGCCAGCGCGCTCGCAGGTGGACGACGTGCTCTCGGAGATCAATGTGCGCGTGAAAGCCGGCGACCGCGTGCTGGTCACCGTGCTGACCAAGCGCATGGCCGAGCAACTGACCGAATTCCTCGCCGATCACGGCGTGAAGGTGCGCTATCTGCATAGCGATATCGACACGGTCGAGCGCGTGGAAATCATCCGTGACTTGCGGCTCGGCACCTTCGACGTGCTCGTCGGCATCAACTTGCTGCGGGAAGGGCTGGATATTCCGGAGGTGTCGCTCGTCGCCATTCTCGACGCCGACAAGGAAGGTTTCCTGCGCGCCGAACGCTCGCTGATCCAGACCATCGGCCGGGCGGCGCGTAACGTGAACGGCAAGGCCATTCTCTACGCCGATAACATGACGGAGTCGATGAAGCGCGCGATCGGCGAAACCGAGCGGCGGCGCACGAAACAGCTCGCGCACAACGAAAAGATGGGCATCACGCCGCGCGGTGTGACAAAGCGCATCAAGGACATCATCGACGGCGTGTACAACGTGGACGATGCGCGCGCCGAACTGAAGGAAGCGCAGACGCGCGCGAAGTTCGAGGACATGTCGGAGAAGCAGCTTGCGAAGGAAATCAAGCGGCTGGAGAAGCAGATGATGGATCACGCCAAGAATCTCGAATTCGAGAAGGCGGCGCAAACGCGCGACCAACTGTCGCTTTTGCGTGAGCGCGTGTTCGGTGCGAACGTGGGCGATCACGTCCCGGATTCTCGTTAGGCGAGGCGGCTTCCGTAGAAAAGAAAACGGCGGACTTCGAAACCCGCCGTTTTTTATTTGGTAGAAAGCTCCGCCGAACCAAAGCTGTAAGTCTGCGCAAATTGTTTAGCCGAATGATCGGTGCTAAACTCGTCAACTATTGAGAATGGTTCGTATTAACGTTCCGGTATGTATTCTCATTGACAAAATTTTGGATCGCGCCGGGCGCACTGTGCCAGCGTTTCATGTCACGTTGAAGACATGCGGCGCGCGATGTGACCGGTCAAAAACAATAGGGAGTGACGGATGTCGGGTTCAACTTTGGTGCGCGGCGCAGTCGCCGCAGTGGCGCTCGCTGCAACGATGTCGGCGGTGGCCGCCGAATATCCGATCGGGAAGCAACATATCGAGGGCGGTATGGAACTGGGTGCGGTCTACCTGCAGCCGATCACGATGGATCCCGAAGGCATGATGCGCAAGGCGTCGGACTCGGACGTCCACCTCGAGGCCGACATCCACGCGGTCAAGAACAATCCGAACGGCTTTGCGGAAGGCGACTGGATGCCGTATCTGCAGGTCACGTATGAACTGACCAAGGTCGGCACGACGCAGACCGTCAAGGGCGACCTGATGGCGATGGTTGCAAGCGACGGCCCGCACTACGGCGACAACGTGAAGCTCTTCGGCCCGGGCAAATATCACCTGAAGCTCAAGGTCTCGCCGCCGATGCAATCCGGTCACATGGCGTTCGGCCGTCACGTCGACAAGGAAACCGGCGTCGGCGCGTGGTTCAAGCCCTACACCGTCGAATACGATTTCCCGTTCGCCGGCATCGGCAAGAAGGGCGGCTACTAAATCGTTGTGCATCCGCCGGCCGCCCGCTCTTCCGCGGGCGACGGCGGCGAAAGCCAAGGGCACTCAACCGCGCCCATTCAGGAAGGCCGCATGAAATTCAAGACGCAGTTGGCGGTGCTGGTATCCGCCGTCTCGTTCGCCGGCGCCGCGTTCGCCGACGATCTCCCGACGTTCAAGCTCGAACTGAACGACGGCAAGCTCACTCCGGCGCGGATCGAAGTGCCGGCGGGCAAGCGCATCAAGATTGAAGTGATCAATAAGGGCACGGGCGCCGCCGAGTTCGAAAGCGTGCAGTTGCGCAAGGAAAAAGTGCTCGCGCCGGGCGCGGATTCGTTTGTGGTGATCGCGCCGCTGTCGCCGGGCGAGTACAAGTTTTTCGACGATTTTCACCAGTCGGCGCAGGGCGTGATCGTCGCGAAGTAAGGATTGGCCGGGCGATGCGTCCGGCAATCGGAATGGGTAGCAAATGGCTGGAGGTCAGTGATGGGTCAGATTATTTTTATCGTCTGGCGCGAGAGCGTCGAGGCGCTGCTCGTGGTCGGGATTTTGTACGCCTGGCTTAAAAACGGCGACGAAAGCGCGCAGCACGGCTTGCCCTATCTGTGGGCGGGTGTGGCGGCGGGGCTGCTGGCGGCGGTCGCGCTAGGCGCGGCGCTGGTCGGTTTCACCGAAGTGCTTTCGGGCGACGCCCAGGACTATTTTCAGGCCGCGATGGTGCTGGTCGCGTGCGTGCTGATCGTGCAGATGGTGCTGTGGATGAAGCACCACGGCCGCACGCTCAAGCGCGACATGGAAGCGTCGCTCGCAAAAAGCACGCAGGCCGGCAACTGGTGGGGCGTGGCCGTGCTGGTCGCGCTCGCCATCGCGCGCGAAGGCAGCGAAACGGCCGTGTTCCTTTATGGGCTTGGTTTCGGTCAGTCCGGCCATGTCGGCGGCGCGCAGTATCTGGCGGTCGCGATCGGCTTCGGCCTCGCGCTGCTGACGTTCTACTTCCTGCAGCTCGGCGGCAAGGTGTTCTCGTGGCGCTCGTTTTTCCGCGTCACTGAAATCATGCTGCTGTTCCTCGCGGCCGGTCTCTTCCAGACGGGCATCGACAAACTGATCGGCATGGAAAAGCTGCCGGTCGTGATCGATCAGGTGTGGGACACGTCGTGGCTCCTCGACGATTCCAGCACGTTCGGCTCGCTCGTCGCGACGCTCACCGGTTACCGGGCACATCCGGCGGGCATGAACCTGATTGCCTATGCGGTGTTCTGGGCGGTGATCTACTTGCTGCTGCGCCGTTCCAAGACCCGGATGGCACAAAAGAGCGCGAGTCGGCCAGCATGAGCCATGTCCTTGAACGGCCCGGCCGGTTAGCCCGGGCCGGGCAGTGGATGCAAAAACACGGCAACGCGATCCGCGGCATTCAGTGGGTCGTGGTTGCCGTGTACGCATTTCTGATCCTCGTTCCCGCCGTGATGCCGTTACCCGGCGGCACGGCGCATCTGTGGAACAACCTCACGCTCGCCGCGCAATTCGTCTTCTGGGGCATCTGGTGGCCGTTCGTGCTGCTGTCGATGGTGATGCTTGGCCGCGTCTGGTGCGGCGTGCTGTGTCCGGAAGGCGCGCTGACCGAGTTCGCGAGCAAGTTCGGCCGAGGCTGGGCGATCCCGCGCTGGATGCGCTGGGGCGGCTGGCCGTTCGTCGCGTTCGGACTCACGACCATCTACGGCCAGATGGTGAGCGTCTATCAATATCCGAAAGCGGTGTTGCTCGTGCTGGGCGGATCGACGGTCGGCGCGATGATTATCGGCGTGCTGTATGGCCGCGAAAAGCGCGTGTGGTGCAAATACCTGTGTCCGGTCAACGGCGTGTTCTCGCTGCTCGCGCGCCTCGCGCCGTTCCACTACAAAGTCGATGAAGACGCGTGGCGCCGCTCATACAAGGAAGGCGAGCACGGACATCGCGTGATTCCGGTCAATTGCGCGCCGCTCGTGCCCTTGCGCAACATGAAAGGCGCGTCCGACTGCCACATGTGCGGCCGATGCAGCGGCCATCGCGACGCCATCGGGCTGACGTGGCGGTCGCCGTCGGAAGAGGTCGTGACGCTCGGCGACAAGCAGGCGAATCCGTGGGATACCGCGCTGATTCTGTACGGCTTGCTCGGCATTGCGATCGGCGCGTTTCACTGGACGGTGAGCACGTGGTTCGTCGATCTGAAGCAGATTTTCGCGAGCTGGCTGATCGATCACAACATTCTCTGGCCGCTCGACACCAACGCGCCGTGGTTTTTGTTCACGCATTATCCCGAGCAGAACGACGTGTTTTCGTGGCTCGACGGCAGCATGGTGATCGGCTATATCGTCGCGACCGGGTTGGTCTACGGCACGGCGCTCCTGGCGCTGCTGGCGGGATCCACGCGCATGCTCGGCCGTTTCGATATGCGTCGGCTGCATCATCTGACGCAGGCGCTGATTCCGGTGGCCGGCTGCGGCGTGTTTCTGGGGTTGTCGGCGACCACCGTCTCGCTGCTGCGCGCCGAGCACCTTCCGCTCTGGTGGGTGACGGATTTGCGTCTCGGCCTGCTTGGCATTGCGAACGCGTGGAGCGGATGGCTCGCGTGGCGCGTGACTAGTCGGTATGCGGCCGGGCGTATTGTGGCGCGCGGGGTGGCGATGCTATGGTTTGTCGCTGCGCTGGCCGTCGTGGACAGTGCCTGGTACCTGATGTTCTGGGGTTTTTCGCGCTGATCGCGGCCGGTTTTCCGAAACGCATCCATCAGCGCGGTTTCTGAGACAAGCAATCTAGAGGCTTTTCGTGAGAACCAAACCTGTACTGACCGACGACGACGTCAAAACCATCGCTGCCGCCGCCGAAGCACACGCGCTTGAAAACGGCTGGAACGTGACCGTCGCCATCGTCGACGATGGTGGCCATCTGCTGCACCTGCATCGCCTCGAAGGCGCGGGCGCGAGCACGGCCGAAATGGCGAACGGCAAGGCGCGCACGGCCGTGCTTGGCCGCCGCGAAACCAAAGTCTACGAAGACATGATCAAGCAGGGCCGCACGGCGTTCCTGAGCGCCCCGCTGACCGCGATGCTCGAAGGCGGCGTGCCGATCATGGTCGGCGCGGATATCGTCGGGGCGGTGGGCGTGTCGGGCGTGAAGTCCGATCAGGACGCGACAATTGCGCGCGCGGGCATCGCGGCGCTGAAGATCGAGAACGTCTGAGGCGTGAAGGCGGCTCTTGCCGCCCGCGATTGAAAAAAGGCTCGTTTCCGCGAAGGAAACGAGCCTTTTTGTCGATTTGGCGATGCTTGCATTAAGCGCAGGTCACAGCTCTGGCGGGAACCAAAAAAAGCGGCTTCGCTGGCTATCGACGACTGGCTGGTGTTTGCACGAAGGGGTCTAAATTCTCGCGTGCAAGTCGTCATTGCTGGCTAATGCCAAACACCTCTCGGAGAGGTGGTCCCCACAATACCCGGTACAGCAATTCTCGAAAACGCGCGGCGCTCGAAGTCAGCGCGCGCTTCTTTACTTCGTCAGGATCAGCTTGCCGAGACGCGTCGCGCGTAGTTGATATGTCTCGCCGTTATGCATGATGCTGATATGGCTGTGACCCTGCAGCAGCGTGTCGCTGCGCACGGAGCGCTCGCCACTCGGACTTTCCACGTTCGAAGCTCGCACGGTCGTGACCGCGGCCGTTTTCGGGCGGGTCACGGCGGCAGTGCGTTCGACCGGGCGACGCAGCCGAAGCGTAGTGGAGCGCAGGATTTCGGTCATGTCGGAGAAGTCCGTTCGTTGATTCGATGTAGCCATAGTAAATGATAACCATTCCTATTTGCAACAACGATCTTCTGATTGGCGGATATTTTCGATAGCAGAGGGTGCGGACGCCCGGATAGTGCGGGCGTCCATCGGCAATCAGTGCAGCGGCCCGGATTCCTGGCGGTTGTGCACGAACTGGCGAATCAGGCGAATGGTATCGATATCCGCCTCGCGATACGCCGATTTGACGATTTCCTGCGTCTGATGCGCGTCGACACTGACGCTCGGATCATCTGCGGTAGGCAGGGTCGTGCTGTAAGTGAAACGCACGAAAAGCTGGAGTTCGTCGGGTTGCTCGATCGCCATCGTGAGCGAACCGCCGACGTAATCCGCCGTCGGCAAAATGTCGTAGCGCACGCTGTTGGCGGGGTCGAGCGTCACGCGGTCGCGCACGACGGCTTGCCCGTAATGCAGCTCGCGCTCCATCACGTCGCCTTCGCGCGACAGGATCACGCAGCGGTCGAGGCCGATCACGAAAAGCTGCGGCTGCTCGGCGCGCAGCACGAGACCTTCCCACACTTGTTCCCGCGTCATCGCTTCGACGAACGGGTTGAGGGGATCGTTGATCTGGATGAGGTGTTCGAAATTCAAGACGACGTTTCCTTCGACGTTCGGACTGCACGCCCGTTCTGACTTCAGGCCGATGCCAGGCCAGAGCGGATGACGATCGTGCCGGTCAGGATCTTGTGCACGGGGCACGCATTGGCGATTTGCAAAAGCCGTTCCCGCTGCTCTTCGCTGAGCGCGCCGCCGACCACGATTTTCCGGTCGATCGCAGTGCCGTCCGCGGTGTTTTCGAGCGTGAGCGTCACGCGCACCGTGTCGAGCGGCCAGTCCTTGCGCTTCGCGTACATCTTCAGCGTGACCGAGGTGCAGGCGCCGAGACTCGACAGCAAGAGCGAAACCGGCGACGGGCCGGTATCGCGTCCGCCAAGCGTCTCGGGTTCGTCGGCGAGCCATTTGTGCATGCCGTCGTCGAGTTGTACCTGATAGTCGGTCGCGCCGATGGTCGCGATCACGGACGGTTCAGCCATGCGGTGCTCCGGTAAAAATCGTGGTGTCGCGCGTCCAAAAAAGCAGCGCGGCGAAAACGGTCATTGTGACTCAATGTGGCCGTTTGTGCCGCGCTACGCGTGTAATCCCACCGTTCTGGCGAGATTTTCGACGCCTATGACCGCGTTCAGTGCGTGATCGCGCCCATCCGGCCCGCCTGATAGTCGATCACCGCCTGACGGATCTCGTCCTCGGTGTTCATCACGAACGGACCGTAACGCACGACCGGTTCCTTCAGCGGCACGCCGCCAATCAGCAGCAGTTCGAGCGGTTCATCGCCCGCGGCAATACGCACGGTCTCCCCGTCGTCGTTGAAGACGATCATTTGCCGCGCGGGCACCGGCCGCGCATCCGCGCCATACCGACCCGCGCCCGACAACGCGTAGCCGAAAACACGATAATCGCGCGGCACGCGATGCTCGATACTCGCGCCCGGTTGCAGCGAAAAATGCTGATACAGGATCGGTGTACGCGTTTCGATCGCCGCTTTCACGCCGAGCGCCTCGCCCGCGATCACCTTCACGCGCACGCGGCCGTCGTCGCTCACCGCGACCGGAATGCTCGCCGAGCCGATTTCCTGATAATGCGGCGGGATCATCTTGTCGCGTTTCGGCAGGTTCACCCACAGTTGCAGTCCGTGCACGCGGCCGCCGGTGCGCGTGAAGTCCGGGTCCGGCATTTCGCTATGAACGACGCCCGCGCCGGCCGTCATCCATTGCACGTCGCCTTCGCGCAGCGTGCCGGAGTGTCCGGCCGAGTCCTTGTGGCCGAACTGACCTTCGAGCACATAGGTGACCGTCTCGAACCCGCGATGCGGATGATCCGGCGCGCCCTTGGCCTCGCCGGGCGCGTAATCGACCGGGCCCATCTCGTCGAGCAGCAGAAACGGGTCGAAGTCCATCAGAAGGCGGGTCGGAAAAGGCCGATGAACGACAAAACCGCCGCCTTCGACTGTGCGGATAGCGGGAATCGTGCGTTCGATAGTGCGGACGGTGCTCATGAATATTTCCTCCCATCAAGGGAATTAGCGCTAATTTTGAGACGTAGAGCTATTATATGGACCGCATTTCGGCTTAAAAGCCCCCCGCGCGCAATGGATTGTCCTGCCAGCGAAACAACCAAAAGCAACCAAAAGCAACGAATAGCGACGAAAAGCCACACACAACCACGATGAAAGCCGATTCGCACGATCTGAATGATCTGATGTATTTCTCCTATGTCGTCGAAAACGGCGGATTCTCGGCGGCCGAGCGTGTGCTCGGCATTTCGAAATCGCGTTTATCGCGGCGGGTGTCGGAACTGGAGGCGTCGCTCGGCGTGCGTCTTTTGCAGCGCTCGACCCGCAAGCTCGCGCTGACGGAAGCCGGCCAGCTTTTCTACCAGCATTGCCAGGCGATGCTCGCCGAAGCGCAGGCGGCCGTGAACGTCGTGCAGAATCTGCGCGATTCGCCGCGCGGCACGGTCCGGGTCAGCGTGCCTGTCACGATCGCGCAGACGTTTTTGTCGCAGGTGATGCCCGAATTTCTGCACCGTTTCCCGGAAGTGCGTGTCGTGTTGCGCGTCACCAACCGCGTGGTGGATTTGTTCGAGGACGCCATCGACGTCGCGTTGCGCGTGCGCTCGGAGCCGCCCGCGAATTCGACCGTGGTCGCGCGGCCGTTGTGGCGCACGGAGCAGATGCTGGTCGGCGCGCCGTCGCTGCTCAAGCCGAACGCGCCGCCGCTCACGCCTGCCGAACTGGCGCAATTCGATACCCTCGATACACCGTCGAGCGACGGCCGTCACGTGTATCGGCTGATTGCGCCCGATGGCACGCGGCATGAGTTCGAGCACGAACCGCGGCTCGTCACGGCGGATTTGAGCATGATCCGCGAGGCGGTTCTGGCGGGCGTGGGTATCGCTGCACTGCCTGAAATGATGTACGGCGCGCCGCTGCGGACCGGCCAGCTTTCGCCCGTGATGCCCGGCTGGACCTTTCCGTCGCCGCAGTTGTACGCGGTGTTTTTGTCGCGGCAGGGCATGGTGCCCGCGATTCGCGCGTTCGTCGATTTTCTCGTTGAGTCGATCGACGGCGGCAAGCGCTTCCCAGGAGAATGTCCTGTCGAGCAAGCGCCTGCTCGGGAAACAGTTTGACCTAATCGCGGCGGCGCGCATCGTTTCTAGCATTGAAGCGCGTGCTTGCGATGGTGAGATTCAATCGGTGCGCGCTTGAGTGCGACGGCGCGCAAGCCTATATTGAAGACTCTTCGCTAAGGAGCTTCCTATGCGGAAATTGACGGCTACTCTTATAGTGAGCCTGATAGGGCTAATCGCGCTGTCCGTGTCGACCACGGCTGTCGCATGCGGAGACGGTTCGGGTTATTCCAATCCGAAGTGATCGCCAGCCCGAATGCGCCGAGCGCGCACAAAAAAAGGCCTTCATCGTTTGATGAAGGCCTTTTACTTTTAGTGCCTGTTTTTAGGGCACTTTCTGTTATTTGCCCGCTTGTTTGCCCGCTTATTTGCCCGCTTTAGGCTCGGTCACAAAACCGATCTTCGACAACCCGCCGGCCTGCGCCGCCGACATCACTTCGGCCACGCGTTCATACGCCACTTTGCGGTCCGCGCGCAATTGCAGTTCGGGCTGCGGCGTGCGCTGCGCAGCCTGTTCGATGCGGGCGCGCAGCGCGTCCTGATCGACGGGCTGATCGTCCCACAGCACGGTTCCGTCGGCTTGCACGGCGATGCTCACATGCGCGGGCTTCTCGTCCTGCGGCTGGCTGCTCGCGTGCGGCAGATCGATCTTCACCGCGTGGTGCATCGCGGGAATCGTGACGAGGAAAATAATCAGCAGGACCAACATCACATCGACGAGCGGCGTCATGTTGATCTCGCTCATCATGCCGTCGTCTTCGTCGCTGCTGAAAGGGCTCATTGCCATCGAAATTCTCCGCTTAGCTGACGCGCGTCGCGAGACGCAGGCCGTCGGCCGTCTGCGCGCCGCGCTTGCTCGACGACAGCTTCGTGCCCGTCACGAAGAACGCGTGCAGGCCGTGCGCGAAGCGGTTCAGCTTCGTCACGATGCCCTTGTTCGCGCGCGTCAGGGCGTTGTAGCCGAGCACGGCCGGAATCGCGACGAACAGGCCGAAGGCCGTCATGATGAGCGATTCGCCGACCGGACCCGCTACCTGATCGATCGAGGTCTGGCCGGTCGCGCCGATGGTCAACAGCGCGTGATAGATGCCCCACACCGTGCCGAACAGTCCGACGAACGGCGCCGTGCTGCCGATCGACGCCAGCACCGCGAGACCGCTCTGCATGCGGCCGACGCCTTCGTCCATCGTGTCCTTCAGGCAGCGCGTGATCCAGTCCGACACATCCATGCGGTCGTGCAGATGCGGCTGCGTCTGGTGGTGGTGATCGGCGGCATCCTGGCCCGCGAGTGCAAGCGCGAGGTACGGGTTGTCCTGCGGGCGCGATGCGTGGCTGCCGAGCTTCGTGATGCCGTCGGCGAAATCGTCCGAATGCCAGAACGCCTGTTCGGCGTTTTTCGTCAGGCGCTTCAGGCGCACGACATTCCAGCCCTTCACGACAATCACCGTCCACGACAGCACCGACATGATCGCGAGCGCCAGCGCGATACCGCGCGTCACGAAATCACCTTGCGCCCAGACATGCGCGAGTCCGTAGTTTTCCATTGCTGTTCCTGTATCTATAAAAAGCGGATCAGTCGTTCAGACCGAATTCGAAAGGCTGGGAATAGGCGGCGCGGATCGCTTCGCCATTCTCCTTGTACGGCTTGCAAGCGCTCGCGCGCATTGCGTCGAGCGCGGCGTCGTCGAGACGCGACGAACCGCTGCTCCGTTTCAACTCGATGTTCTCGATCCTGCCCGTCAGGCCGACCACGAATTTCACGACCGCCGTGCCGCTCTCGCCGCGACGCCGCGCCATGGCCGGATAGTCGGGCCTGGCGATATTGCATTCGAGGTGCGCGACGTTCTTGGGCGCCGCGATTTCCATCGTCGGACGGCCGATTGCGGGTGCGGCCTGCGCGGCCGGCGCCGGGGCCGCGGGCGCGGGCGGCGTGGGATCGGCGGCGGGCGCGGCGATGGGCGAGGGCGCGGCGGATTGCGGCAGCGGCGTCGGCGCGGGTGTCGGCCGCGGCTTCGGCTGGACCTTCGGCTTCGGCACCGGTTTCGGCGGAATGGGTTTGGGCGGCGTGGGCGTCGATTCGATCGCGGCGGGCGCGGCGACCGGTTGCGGTTCCGGGCTCAGCAGTTCGGCGGTGATCGCCTTCGCTTCGATCGGACGCTGCACGGGTTCGTTGCGCACGTTCATCGCGACGACGAGCAACCCGACGTGGATCGCGACGACAGCAGCGGTTGCCGCGATCACGCGCGGATTAATCCCGTTCGCGCCGTTCTCGCTCGGCGATTGGACGCCGGCGGGTGAAGTGGTCTGAACCTGCATCTTATGAGTGGCTCGCCGCGACGGACGCATCCGGCGCTACGAACGCGAGCAACGCGTGAGCGCGGTATTTCGAACTGAACGGCGTCATTTTCGGAAAATCAGCAGAGAAATAAACAGCGTGGTCACAAAGCCGATCAGCAATTCCATCTTGCCCTCCGAAACGGGGGTGGCGTGGCTGGCTGATCTGACCTGGCTTGCGGGCGGTGAAGAAGAAACGGGAGCGCGGCGCGAAGGCCGCGGTCTGCCGCAACCTGCCGCGAACAGCGCACGAAAGGGCGTTAAGCAGCCTTGCGTTCGTAGAACGTCACCGGCACGGCCTGAGCGTGATCGTGGTGCGGCAGGTGTTGCACGCCGCAGTGCGTGGCGCACGCGCCGCTTTGCGCCATCACATCGCGCACCGATTCCTCGCATTTGCCGCAGCAAGTGGCGACGCCCAGTTCGAACTGGAGTTCATCGAACGAGTCGATGCCCCCGGCGATCGAGGCGCGAATGGTTCGGTCCGACACGGATTTGCATACACAGACGATCATGATCAGTCGCGATAGCTAACGTTAATGCGAATTATTATCATTCAGTATGGGTAGCATTGCAAGCGAGTGCGCAAGTCTTTTTGTAACAAAACGAGGAATAAGATGGGGGCGGAGCGCGTGGCTTTACCTCGCGTGGTTTTGCGCCGATATCACGATGTGAAAAAAGCCGCTCCCGACCGTTATGCCGGGTCTGATTCGAGCGAGATCGTGCGGCGGGAAGGGATATCGACGTGTTCGACTAACGCGTCAATATTCAACAACGAGGCCGCAAGGCGGCGCTGCGCTTCGCCTTCGCCGGTCGAGCAAAAGCGCGGCTGCGGCGGCTCGCTGGTGGCGGGCGCGCGCAATGCGTGCGCGTCGAGCAGGCGTTCGAGTTGTCGCGCGATTGCGACGCTCGTGTCGATCAACGCGAGGCGTTCGCCCGCGATCGACCGGATGGTTTCGTCGAGAAACGGATAGTGCGTGCAGCCGAGCACCAGCGTATCCGCGCCGGCGTCGAGCATCGGCTGGAGATAGCTTTGCAGCAAGGCGCAGAGCGCAGGCGAATCGACGTCGCCACGTTCGACCGCCTGCACGAGGCCGTGTCCGGGCTGGCTGATAAAACGGCAATCGCCCGCATATCGGTCGAGCAGCGACTGAAAACGGGCGCTCCGCAGCGTGACCGCCGTCGCGAGCACGCCGACCACCCGCGTTTGCGACAGCAGCGCGGCGGGCTTGATGCCCGGTTCCACGCCGACGAGCGGAATCGGCAGGCGCTCGCGTACGTAAGCGATCGACTGTGCGGTCGCCGTGTTGCACGCGACCACCAGCGCTTTCGCGCCCTCGGCGACAAGCCATTCGCCGATCGCCATCGTGCGGTCGGTGATGAAATCGTCGTCGCGTTCGCCGTACGGCGCGTAGCGCGAGTCCGCCAAGTAGATGAGCCGCTCGTCGGGCAGCGCCGCGCGCACCGCGCGAAGCACGGACAAACCGCCGAGGCCGGAATCGAAAACGCCGACTGGCGCACGCGTGCCGGACACGGTGCGCACAGTCGGCGCGTTCAAGGGTAATGCAGCGATGGTCAAACGAATTACTCGCCTTCGCCCATCATGGTTTGCTGGTAATTCTGGATACCAACCTTGTCGATCAGGTCGATTTGCGTTTCCAGCCAGTCGATATGCTCTTCCGTGTCGTCGAGAATCTTCACGAAGATTTCACGCGAAATGAAATCGCGAACGGATTCGCAATACACGATCGCTTCCTTGCACGTGCTTTGCGAAATCTGTTCGAGCTTCAGATCGCATTCGAGAATCTCTTTCGTTTCCTCGCCGATCAGCAACTTGTGAAGGTCCTGCAAATTCGGCAGGCCGTCGAGCATGAACACGCGCTGGATCAGCCAGTCGGCGTGTTTCATTTCACCGATGGATTCGTCGTATTCGTGCTTGCCCAGCTTTTCCAGGCCCCAGTGTTTGTACATCCGGGCGTGCAGGAAGTATTGATTGATCGCGGTGAGTTCGTTCTTCAACTGCGAATTCAGATACTCGATAACTTTTGCGTCGCCTTGCATGATTGGTTGTCCTTTTGTTCGGTGGAGCTTGAGCCTTTCAAAGATAACCGCTGGTGTTTGAAAAGCCAAGGTTGAATAAAACTTCTTTGCTACGGATCTAAATGAGAATGGAAACGCGTATTAACACGGTGTCGCGCAAAATGAAAAAGCCGGGCAAACGCCCGGCTTCCGCGCGTTTCACAGCGCGTGTTTAAACCGTCGCGACCGGAATCTTGCCAATTTTCGCCTGCCATTCAGCGGGCCCGGTCTTGTGAACCGACCTGCCCGTCGAATCCACCGCGACCGTGACCGGCATGTCCTGCACGTCGAACTCGTAAATCGCTTCCATGCCGAGGTCTTCGAACGCCACGACCTTCGCGCCGCGAATCGCCTTCGAGACCAGATACGCCGCGCCGCCGACCGCCATCAGATACGCCGCGTTGTGCTTTTTGATGGCCTCGATCGCGACCGGACCGCGCTCGGCCTTGCCGATCATCGAGATGAGGCCGGTCTGCGACAGCATGAGATCGGTGAACTTGTCCATGCGCGTTGCGGTGGTCGGGCCGGCCGGGCCGACGACTTCCTCGCGCACCGGATCGACCGGGCCGACATAGTAAATCACCCGGTTCTTGAAATCGACCGGAAGTTGTTCGCCCGCGGCCAGCATGTCGGCGATGCGCTTGTGCGCGGCGTCGCGGCCCGTGAGCATCTTGCCCGACAGCAACAGCGTCTGGCCCGGCTTCCACGCGGCCACCTGTTCTTTCGTCAGCGTGTTCAGGTCGACACGCTGGCTCGTTTCCGTGTTCGCGGTCCATTGCACCTTCGGCCAGGCGTCGAGCGAGGGCGCTTCCAGCTTCGCCACGCCGGAACCGTCGAGCGTGAAATGCGCGTGACGGGTCGCCGCGCAGTTCGGGATGATCGCGATCGGCTTGCTTGCCGCGTGCGTCGGCGCGGCCATGATCTTCACGTCCAGCACGGTCGCGAGACCACCGAGACCCTGCGCGCCGATACCGAGCGCGTTGACCTTCTCGTGCAGTTCCACGCGCAATTCCTCGATCCAGTCTTGCGGACCGCGCGCGATGATCTCCTGAATGTCGATCGGCTCCATCAGCGATTCCTTCGCCATCACCATCGCCTTTTCCGCCGTACCGCCGATGCCGATGCCGAGCATGCCCGGCGGACACCAGCCGGCGCCCATCGTCGGGACGGTCTTCAGCACCCAGTCGACGATCGAATCCGACGGGTTCAGCATCGCGAACTTCGACTTGTTTTCCGAGCCGCCGCCCTTGGCCGCGACCTGGATATCGACCTTGTCGCCCGGCACGATCTCGTAGTGGATCACGGCCGGCGTGTTGTCCTTCGTGTTCTTGCGCGCGCCTTCCGGCGGGCTCACGATCGACGCGCGCAGCACGTTGTCCGGGTTCAGATAACCGCGGCGCACGCCTTCGTTGATCATGTCGGTGACGCCCATCGTGGCACCGTCCCAACGCACGTCCATGCCGACCTTCACGAAAACGGTGACGATGCCCGTGTCCTGGCAGATCGGCCGGTGGCCTTCGGCGCACATGCGGCTGTTGGTCAGGATCTGCGCAATGGCATCCTTCGCGGCCGCGCTTTCCTCGAGTTCATACGCGCGGCCGAGCGCGGTGATGTAGTCGAGCGGATGGTAATAGCTGATGTACTGAAGCGAATCCGCGATGCTCTGGATCAGGTCTTCCTGCTTGATGACGGTCATGGCTTGGGCTCTGGGGACGAATGTTCTTGGCGAGCTTTCTGACGAAGCTCATGTGCGCACGGGCGATTCATTGTTCACGCTTGGCTGCCGCCCGGTCAGGCGATAACGCGGGCGCATGGCTTTCCGGGTTCGAACGCATCGGAAATGTCTGAATTCTGCGAAGCGCGACATTGTAACTCGACGGCCGCGATGCTTCCGGAACGCGGCGTCAGGAGGCCATCGGCGGCACTGCGCGCGTGCGCAGGCTCGCGAGCGCGATTCCGGCGACCACGCAGACGAGCGCCACGCCGTGCGCAGCGGTCGGCCGTTCGCCGAGAAACACGATCCCGTACGCCGCCGCCGCGATCGGCAAGACCGCCGAGAACACGCCGGCGAGCGAACCGTCCACGTGGCGAATGCCTTTCATCCAGAGCCAGAACGAGAAAATGCTCGCCGATAACCCGTACCACAGCACGAGCACCCACGTTCCAGCGCCGACGCTCGCGTAATCGAAACTGACGAGCGCCGACGCGCCGAGCGGCAGCATTAGCAAGAGGCCGAAGCCGTGCGTGTACGCGCAGATATCGATGGCGGGCAGCGTCTGCGTGAGGCGGCGCGACAGGATCACGTAGAACGACTCGCAGCAGACCGCGCCGAGCACCATCAGATTGCCCGCGAACGGACTTTCCGACGCGCCGCTCGCGCCGTGCGCGTTCTGCGCCACGTTAATGACGACGACACCCGCGATGGCGAGCGCGATCGACGTGAGCGCACGGCCGTTCGGCCGTTCCTTGAGGAAGAGCCAGGAGAAGATCGCGACCACCGCGGGGATCGTGCTCGTGATGACGCCCGCCGCGACCGCGCTCGTGCGCTGCACGCCGTTGAGCATCAGCAGCGTGAAAAGGAAGGTGCCGAAGAACGCCTGCAGGAACAGGTTGACCCATTCGCCGCGCTTCACGCGCTTGATTTTCGCGGGCTTGAGAAGCGGCCACAGCACGGCCATCGCGATGACGAAGCGCAGCAGCGCGAACAGCGTGACGGGAACGAACGCGACGATCGACTTGCCAATGCCGACATTGCTTCCGACGAGCAGCATGGCTGCGATGAGATAGAGCGCGTAGCGATTCAAGCTGGAATCCGGACGGCGAGTTCAGTTAGCATGGAGCGAGATAAACGCCCGCATTCAGGGCTCGCATTGTATGAGGCGCGCCGGCTACGTGTATACCCCGGGCCATTTCGCGCGCCGCGAAGACGTTCACGTAAGAAGCGGGTAAGGCGCGGGGCTTATCTTGGAACCTCGCATCTCAATACCCGAACCTACGATCCGCATCGCGATGTTGCGACGCACAAAGGGCAGGAGACACGGCGTCGATGGGAAGCGGGACGGAACCCGCCGCATCCCGCGCCGTCAGAGCCTTAAACAATATGGCCGCGCGATATTCTGAAGCACGCATCCAGACGCGCGCCGGCAGATTTTCAGCTAGATCATCAAAGGGGTTGTCGATGTCCGCGATTGAATCCGTTCGCCAAGAACACCGCGTTTTCCCTCCGTCGGCCGAAGCGTCCGCCGGCGCCGCGATTTCCGGCATGGACGCGTATCGGGCGCTCACCGCCGAAGCCGAGCGCGACTACGAAGGCTTCTGGGCGCGTCTCGCCCGCGAAACGCTTACGTGGCACAAGCCGTTCACCAAGGTGCTCGACGAGAGCAATCCCCCGTTCTACAAGTGGTTCGAGGACGGCGAGCTGAACGTCTCGTATAACTGCATCGACCGTCATGTGGAAGCGGGCAAGGGCGCGCGCACGGCGATCATCTTCGAAGCGGACGACGGCGCGGTTACCAACGTGACCTATAGCGACCTGCTCGCGCGCGTCTGCCGCTTCGCCAACGCGCTCAAGACGCGCGGCGTGAAGAAGGGCGACCGTGTGGTGATCTACATGCCGATGTCGATCGAAGGCGTGGTCGCGATGCAGGCCTGCGCGCGGATCGGCGCGACGCATTCGGTGGTGTTCGGCGGGTTCTCGTCGAAGTCGCTCAACGAACGGCTCGTGGATGTCGGCGCGGTCGCGCTCATTACCTCCGACGAACAAATGCGCGGCGGCCGCGCGTTGCCGCTCAAGAGCATCGCCGACGAAGCGCTCGCGGCGGGCGGCTGCGAAGCGGTCAAGAGCGTGATCGTGTACCGGCGCACCGGCGGCAAGGTCGCGTGGAACGAAGCGCGCGACCTGTGGATGCACGATCTCGTCGCGAACGAAGCGGACACCTGCGAGCCGGAATGGGTCGGCGCCGAGCATCCGCTCTTTATCCTTTACACGTCGGGTTCGACGGGCAAGCCGAAGGGCGTGCAGCACAGCACCGGCGGCTATTTGCTGTGGGCCGCGCAGACCATGAAGTGGACCTTCGACGCGCGGCCGGACGACGTCTTCTGGTGCACCGCCGACATCGGCTGGATCACGGGTCACAGCTACATTGCCTACGGACCGACGGCGATCGGCGCGACTCAGGTCATGTTCGAGGGAGTACCGACCTATCCGCACGCGGGCCGCTTCTGGGACATGATCGCGCGCCATAAGGTCACGATTTTCTACACCGCGCCGACCGCGATCCGCTCGCTCATCAAGTCCGCCGAAGCCGACGCGAAGGTGCATCCGAAGAGCTTCGATCTGAGTTCGCTGCGCATCATCGGCACGGTCGGCGAGCCGATCAACCCGGAAGCGTGGATCTGGTATCAGGAGAACGTGGGCGGCAGCAAATGTCCGATCGTCGATACATGGTGGCAGACCGAAACCGGCGGTCACATGATCACGCCGCTGCCGGGCGCGACGCCGCTCGTGCCGGGTTCGTGCACGCTGCCGCTGCCGGGGATCATGGCGGCGGTCGTCGATGAAACCGGGCAGGACGTGCCGAACGGGCAGGGCGGGATTCTGGTCGTCAAGCGGCCGTGGCCGTCCGCGCTGCGCACTGTGTACGGCGACCCGGAGCGCTACAAGAAGAGCTATTTCCCCGAGGAACTGGGCGGCACGCTGTACCTCGCGGGCGACGGCGCGGTGCGCGACAAGGACACCGGCTACTTCACCATCATGGGCCGGATCGACGATGTGCTGAACGTGTCCGGTCACCGGCTCGGCACGATGGAGATCGAGTCGGCGCTGGTGGCGAACCCGCTGGTCGCGGAAGCGGCCGTGGTCGGGCGTCCCGACGACACGACCGGCGAAGCGGTGGTCGCGTTCGTCGTGCTGAAGCGCTCGCGTCCGGAAGGCGAGGAAGGCAAGCAGATCGCCAACGAACTGCGCGCGTGGGTCGCGAAGGAAATCGGTCCGATCGCGAAGCCGAAGGACATCCGTTTCGGCGATAACCTGCCGAAGACGCGTTCGGGCAAGATCATGCGGCGCTTGCTGCGCTCGCTCGCGAAGGGCGAGGAGATCACGCAGGACATCTCCACGCTGGAGAACCCGGCGATCCTCGATCAACTGGGCGAAGCGCGTTAATCCGGCGTCCGCTTGAACGAAGCAAAACGGCTCCCACGGGAGCCGTTTTGCTATGGCGCGGTCGATCCCGATTGCCGCCGTCATGCGGTTTTGGTAAACAGGCGCATGGCCGCGCCCCCTCCAACCGATCCCGCTCTCCCACCCACGCCCGAACCGCCGCCGGTCACGGCCGCGATGGCGCACGCGCATCGCGCGTACTGGCGCTTCAATGTCGCGCTGATCGCCGTGTTGATGGCGCTCGGTTTCGCGGTCTCGTTCGGCTTGCCGCTGATGGCGGCGCGGCTGGCGGGTCTCCGCTTCGCGGGCTTTCCGTTGCCGTTCTACTTCGGCGCGCAGGGCGCGATCATCGTGTATGTGGTGTTGATCGTCGTGTATATCGTGCTGATGCAGTTCGCCGATGCGCGGCTCTTGCGGGCGTCGAGGCGAGCCGGCTAGATGAAACTGACCAACCGGCTGATCCTCGCCTACGCGCTGTACACGCTCGGCTTTCTGCTGTTCATCTACGTGATGGCGCGCATCGAGCGCGTGACCGGTCCGGGCATGTGGATCGGCTATGTGTTCCTGTTCGTGCCGATTGCCGTGTACGCGGTGATCGGCCTGTTATCGCGGACGTCCGATCTCGTCGAATATTACGTCGCCGGGCGGCGCGTGCCGTCGGTCTTCAACGGCATGGCGACGGCCGCCGACTGGCTTTCGGCGGCGTCGTTTATCGGCCTCGCCGGGTCCATCTACGCGACCGGCTACGACGGCCTCGCGTACATGATGGGCTGGACGAGCGGCTACTGCCTCGTCGCGTTCCTGCTCGCGCCGTACGTGCGCAAGCTCGCGCGCTACACGATCCCCGACTTTCTCGGCACGCGCTACCGAAGCAATCTCGTGCGCGGACTGGCCGCGCTCGCCGCGATCCTCTGCTCGTTCGTGTATCTCGTGGCGCAAATCCAGGGCATCGGACTGATCGCCGCGCGCTTTATCGGCATCGACTTTTCGATCGGCATTTTCTGCGGGCTGGCGGGCATACTCGTGTGCTCGTTTCTCGGCGGCATGCGCGCCGTGACGTGGACGCAGGTCGCGCAATACATCATTCTCATCAGCGCGATGCTGATCCCCGTCTCGATGATCGGCCATCGCGAAGGACTCGGCTGGGTGCCGCAATTCAACTACGGGCGGCTGATGGAGCGCGTCGAAGCGCTAGAGCGCGAGGTCGCCGCATCGCCCGACGAAGCGCGCGTGCGCGACACGTTTCGCCGCCAGGCCGATGAGATGCAGCGCCAGCTCGACGATTTGCCGCAGTCGTACCGCCGCGAGCACGCGCGGCTCGTGCAGACGATCAGCGAGCTACGCCGGCATAACGGACCGCTGCGCGAGATCGGCGAGCGCGAGCACGAACTCGCGTCGTTCCCGAAAGATCCCGCCGATGCCCGCGCGAAATGGACGCGCGCGCGCGCCGCGTTGCTCGAACGCGTGGCCGCGCCGGTGCCAATGGCCGAGGCGTTCCCGGTGCCTTCCGATGCCAAAACGAATTCGCAAACATCGGCCGAGGACAGCGCCCGTGTCCATCAGCGCAATTTTCTTTCGCTGCTGTTGTGCCTGTCGCTCGGGACCGCGAGCCTTCCGCATATCCTGACGCGCTACAACACGACGACGTCGGTGGCATCGGCGCGGCGCTCGGTCGGCTGGACGCTTTTTTTCGTGGCCTTGTTTTACGTGTCCGTGCCGGTGCTCGCGGTGCTCATCAAGCACGAGATACTGACCGGGCTCGTGGGTCATCGCTTCGACGATCTGCCGCAATGGGTGATTCAGTGGCGCAAGGTCGAGCCGTATCTGATCCGGATCGCCGATATCAATGGCGACGGAATCGTGCGCTGGGCCGGCATCCAGATGCAGCCGGACATGGTCGTGCTCGCCGCGCCCGAGATAGCGGGGCTGCCTTACGTGATCTCCGGATTGATCGCGGCGGGCGCGCTTGCGGCGGCGCTCTCGACCGCCGACGGCCTCTTGCTCACGATAGCGAACGCGCTCTCGCACGACGTCTATTACTGCATGGTCGACAAGACCGCGAGCAGCCAGCGTCGCGTGACGATCTCGAAGATCCTGCTCTTGGGCGTCGCGTTGTTCGCGTCGTATGTGGCGTCGCTGAACACCGGCAACATTCTGTTTCTGGTCGGCGCGGCGTTTTCGCTGGCGGCGTCGAGTCTCTTTCCCGTGCTCGTGCTCGGCGTGTTCTGGAAGCGCACGACGAAGGCCGGCGCAGTGGCGGGCATGCTCACGGGGCTGGCGGTGTGCATCTACTACATCGTTTCGACCTACCCGTTCTTCACGCAGATGACAGGCGTGGCGGGCGCGCAGTGGTTCGGCATCGAGCCGATCAGCTCGGGCGTGTTCGGTGTGCCGGCGGGGTTCGCCGCGACAGTCGTCGTGAGCCTATTCGATACCCGGCCCGACGCGTATATGCGGGCGTTGGTGGACTACATTCGTCATCCCTGACGAGGGGCTGGCGCTCGCGCGGGAGTTTGCTATAATCCGCCTCTTGCCGGAGAGATGGATGAGCGGTTTAAGTCGCACGCCTGGAAAGCGTGTATAGGGTCAAACCTATCCGGGGTTCGAATCCCCGTCTCTCCGCCACACAGAATTGACAAGCCGTTGAACCCTTCAGGTTCAACGGCTTTTTGTTTTTCCGACCGTCGTTTCCTCAACAAAAAACGCCACGATCAACCCGCTCACCTGCTCGAACATCTGCGTGCCTGTCACCGTCGGACAACCACGCGCCCGCGCAGCTTCGATCATCGGCGTCAGCGGCGGCTTGGTTACTACGTCGCCGACAAACGCGCCTGCTCGAAGGCGCGTGACATCGACCGGCAAAGGGTCGCCCGCCTGCATGCCCGCCGGCGACGCATTCACCACGCCATCGAAGGTATCGAGGTCGTCGTCGTTGTCCGGCGCGCGGCGCACGGTCGCGCGCCGCAATCCGCCGAGCCGCGCGACGAGCGCGTCGGTGCGCGCGGTATCGTTGTCGCGGATATCGAGCGACGCCACGCCCGCCATGATGAGCGCATGGCCGATCGCCGATCCCGCGCCGCCCGCGCCCACCAGCAACACGCGCTTGCCCGTCAGTTCGCACCCCACGCCGAGCAGCGCGGCGACCATCGCGCGGCCGTCGAGCATCGCGCCGTGCCAGCTTCCGTCGGCGTTGCGGCGCAGCGTATTGGCCGCGCCGAGAAACGCGGCTTCGTCGGTGAGCGTCGCGCAAAAAGCGACCGCGCTGAACTTGTGCGGCACGGTGGCGATCACGCCGTCGACATTGCGCATCGAACTCACGCACGCGAAAAACGCGGGCAAATCGGCCGGCAAGATGTGCGCGGGTACGACGATCGCATCGCGCCCGGCGGCGCGCAGTTCCGCGGTGACACCAGCGGGCGACTTCACCTGTGCCACCGGATGCCCGACGATGAAATACACGCGCGTGGCACCGCTCAAACCTTCATCGAGCGAGCGGGGAAACGACTCCGACAAAGACGACACCTGACTTGCGTTCATGCTGCGCTGACTCCTTTTCGATCATTCCGGCCACGCGACGCGCTGCTTCTCTCATCGCGGATTTCGGAATACTATTCCACTAACGAAGTAAATTCCATATTCGATGAAGTATCGCTGCGAGGAGACGACATGCCACACCATTCGGCCAGGGAAATTTCGCTCTCGGCGTTGACCGTGCTCGAACTCAGCCCGCCACAGATGGTCGTTTGTGCGGCCGAGGCGGGCTACGATTGCGTCGGCTTGCGGCTGTTGCCCGCGACCGATCACGAGGTCCGGCACGAGATCGTCGGCGATACACCGCTCCGCCGCGAGACGCTCGCGTGTCTGAAGGACACGGGCATCCGCGTGCTCGACGTCGAAATTCTACGACTGAAGCCGGAAACCGATGTCGCGGCGTATCTGCCGGTCCTTGCGACCGCCGCCGAGTTCGGCGCGCGCTTCGTGCTCGTGGCCGGCAACGATCCCGACGAAGCGCGTCTTGCCGAGCGTCTCGCGCAACTTTGCGATCTCGCCGCGCCTTTCGGTCTGTCGCCGTCGATCGAACCGATGCCCTGGACCGACGTGCGCGACATCGGGCAGGGCGCGCGCGTGGTAGCGGCCGTCGCGGCCACGGGGCGGCGTAACACGGGCTTGATCGTCGATCCGCTCCATTTCGACCGCGCGGGCTCGTCGGTCGATGAATTGCGCGCGTTGCCGCGTGAGTATTTCGGCTACCTGCAGTTTTGCGACGCGCCGGCCGAACGCCCGGCCGATCTCGAGACGCTGCTCTTTCAGGCGCGCTGCGAACGCTTGATTCCGGGCGAGGGCGGTCTCGATCTGTCCGGAATTCTTCGCGCGCTGCCGGACGGCTTGCCGCTGAGCATCGAAGCGCCGATGCAAAACTGGTCGAAGACGACGCCCGCTGTCGTGCGCGCGCGGCGGCTGCGCGAGGCGACGCTCGCGGTTATCGAACAGGCCGGAACAGGGCGGAACGGGCCGGACAGCAATGATCCAACGATTTAGAGCGTTTCGCCTAAAAAGCTTTTCTGAATTTGTCTCAAGTTCGTCCATACCTTGCCGAAAACGCGAGTATGGAAAACAAACACACTCCCCACGACTTCGACCCGCACTATCAGCACGCGCGGGCGCTGAGCTTGAGCGTCGGCGCTATCCGGAAGGCGCAAGGCAAGAAGAATCCGACCGATTTCACGGTGGGAACGATCGAATGGCACGCCGCCGTCGAGGATTTCGCCGAGGACGTGCTTCGCGCGCTGATGGCCGAGCCGGACCTGCTTGACGTGCAATCGATGCTGGGCGATCCGACGGACTGATCGCATTCAGGGATCGCCCGGACCGGCGCGCCAGCCGTCTTCGCCGATCAGCGGCACGAACAGCACGTCGCCGAGCGTTTCCGTCCGATAACCGGTCTGCGGCGGCATGAGCCGCACCATCTTCACGAGCCGCTGATAGTGCCGGCGCTCGCCGACCGGCATCACGAGCCGCCCGCGCGCCGCGAGTTGGGCGAGCCACGCCGACGGCACCGCGGGGCCGCCCGCCGCGGCGATGATCGCATCGAACGGCGCGCGCGCCGAAAAACCGAGCGTGCCGTCGCCGTGATGCACTTCCACATTCGCAATGCCGAGCGCCGCCAGCATCGCGCGGGCGCCATCGGCCAACGCGACGCGCCGCTCGATCGAATCGACATGCGCCGCGAGCCGCGCCAGCACCGCCGCCGCGTAACCCGAACCCGTTCCAACCTCCAGCACACGGTCAATCGCCGTGACTTCGGCCGCCTCGATCATCCGCGCGACCATGTAAGGCTGCGAGATCGTCTGATTTTCGCCGATGGGCAGCGGCGTATCGTCGTAGGCAAATTTACGCAGATCCGGCGCGACGAACGCCTCGCGCGGCACGCGTCGCATCGCGTCGAGCACGCGCCGGTCGAGGATGCCACGCGCGACGAGCTGGGATTCGACCATGCGCTCGCGGGCGTGCTGGAAGTCGAACATCGGTGTGGGTCTTAAGAAAAGCGCAGAGCGTGCTTAAACCATAGCCGATGCATGTATCGACTGCCAGTAGACCGTTTTGGCTAATCCAGTACGTTCGTTTATGCTGCTGTCCATTGATTCCCACACGTCGCGCATGATCGATTTCGACGAGCTTTGCTCAATTGCCTATAAGAAGGAACGCGCGCAGAGCCGCCGGCTTGCGCGCGATGCGGCGCTCTCGCCGCACGACGCGCTGGTCCGGATTCTCGAAAAATCCGCTGGCGAAAAGCCGCTCGATCAACTGGTTATCGCGCGGCGCGCCGCTCAGCATATGGCTCAGACGAGCGCTCAACAGGCCCGCGAAGCCCGCGCGGCGCGGCAGAACGCCGTGCGCGCGGCGCGGGCGGCTACACCCGGAAGCTGGAATGCCGGGCGTTGCGTGGATACGTGGACGGCGTGGTTCGACGGCTCGGCTTTGCCGAATCCGGGGCGGCTCGGGATCGGCGGGTTGCTGGCCGGGCCGCAGGGCGAAACGGTGGAAATCAGCGCGCCGGCCGGACACGGCGACAGCAGCAACGCGGAATATCTCGCGCTGATCGCCGTGCTGGAGGCAGCGCTCGCTGTGCGGCCCGCGAAACTGCTGGTGTACGGCGACAGCCGCGTGGTGATCGACGATGTATTGCGCCGCAATGGCCCGGGCGCCGCTGCGCTTGAGCATCACGCCGAACGGGCGCGGGCGTTGATCGATACGCTCGGGACGGTGGAGTTGAGCTGGATTCCGCGCTTGAAAAACGCGCGCGCGGATGCGCTGTCGCGGCAGGCCGTGCGCGCCGCCTAAGCGAGATCGCGGACGTCGGCGACGGGCGTCTCCCCGAATGCGTCGCTCAGCGCGTAGTCGATCACTTTTCGCGCCGATTCAGCCGGCGTCGCGAGTTGGCCTTCGCGCTTGAGCGCGTCGAATTTTTCACGCAGCGGGAAATGCGCCAGATCGGTCGCGCGGATTTCGGCCTGCATCCCGGTATCGACCACGCCCGGCGCGACGCTGCACACGCGAAGCGTGCGGTCGCCATCGAGCGCGACGGCGCGCGCGTGGTGATCGAGCGCGGCTTTGGTTGCGCAATAAATGCTCCAGCCGGGATACGCTTGGCGCGCCGCGCCGCTTGAAATATGGACAATCCGGCGCTCGCGCGCGGGCGTCGCGGCGAGCGCGGCGGCGAGCATCAGCGGCGTCGCGACGTTCAGGCTCACCGCGCGGGCAATCGCGCCCGGCGTCTGGCTCGCGATCGGGCCGACCGGTTGCAGCACGCCCGTGTTGTTGATAAGCAGGAGCGTGTCGGCGTTAGCGGCGAAGCGGCGGAGCGTCTCGCCCGCGAGCCACGCTTCCAGGCTTGCCGGGTCCGCGAGATCCAGTTCGGCTTCTTCGAGCAGATCGCCGGAACCCGCGCCGAAACGCGCGGCGAGCGCCGCGTTGCGGGTGCGCGAAAGCGCGAGCACGCGGACGCCGAGCGACAGCAAATGTTCGGCGAGCGCCTCACCGAGACCGCGCGAGTGGCCGGTGACGATCGCGCGGATCGACGGGATGGAAGGGGAGTCGGTCATGTGAAGTATCGGCAGGGAACGGTGGTTCGAAATTTTACGTTTCGAGCGCTCGCGCGTGTTGAACCGGGCGAGCGCGTTCGGATATACAAGCGGCCCGAACTGCCCGAACCAATCAACCCGCCGAAAACGACCGTTCCAGCGCAGCCACACCGCCCGGCAGATCCACCGCCACGCCAAGATCGAGCATCGTCCGCCCGAGCGCATGCACCGTGCGGAACAGGTGATGTTCGCGGCATTGCTCGCCCATCTGGCCGATCCGCACGATCGGCGCGCCGAACGACCCGGCAATCTCCACATGATGATGCCGCGAGATATGCGCCGTGACCGCCGCGCCGGCGACGCCCTCCGGCAAGCGAATGCCGACCACGGAATTCAGACGGCTTTCCGGCGCGACGTACAGTTCGAGCGACAACGCCTCGATGCCCGCCTGCAACGCCCGCGAGCATTTGAGATGGCGCGCGAACCGCCGCTCCAGCGTTTCCGCGCACACGAGCCGCAGCGCTTCGTGCAGCGCGAGCACGCCGGACACGGGCGCAGTGTAGTGATACGACGCGTTGTGCCAGAAGTTTTCGGCGAGCGACGCGTCGAGACACCAATGAACCGGCGGCGTCGGACGCGTCCGGATGCGTTGCCACGCGGGTTCGGAAAACGCCAGCAGCGACACGCCCGGGATCGACGAAAGTCCTTTCTGGCCGCCGGTAATCACGGCGTCGATGCCCCATTCGTCCATTGGCAGCGGCATCGTCGAGAGCGTGCAGACCGCATCGACGATAACCAGCGCGCCCGCCGCGCGCGCCAGCGCCGTGATGCCGTCGAGGTTGCGGTTCCATACCGTGTTCGACGTCTCGCCATGCACGATGGTCACGATCTCCGGACGGAACCGCTCGAACGCTTCGCCGACCTGCGCGGTTTCTGCGGCCCGGCCGTCCTCGATATGCAGCATTTCCACGTCCGCGCCCACGCGCCGCGCCATTTCCGCCATCCGCTCGCTGAAAAAGCCATTGCAGATGCACAGCACGCGCGTGCCTTTCCACGCCAGATTCGTGACGGCCATTTCCATCGCCGCCGAGCCCGGCCCGGCCACGCCCATCACCCATTTCGATTCGGTCTGGAAGACGTAGCGCGCCATCGCCTTCACTTGCCCGATGACGGTCGCCATCGTCGAGCCGAGATGGTTGATGACCACGCCGTTCGCCTTCGCGACGGCGTCGGGAATCGGCACGGGACCGGCGCCCATCATCAGGAGCGGCTCTTCGGGCAGGATCGATGAAAGCGGCACGACGCTCGGGCAGGCAACGCGGCTGGACGCTGCGGGATGAGTAGCGGAATGAGCAGCGGGATGAGCGAGCGAAACGGAGTCTATTTTCATGGGGAATGGCCGGTAACGCTGTTTGACGGACGGAGATAATTGCAGAACTGCGCTAAACGAATCCCCTGATTATTCCGCCAAATGCGCCGGGCGGGGAATGCACACTCTCGCGATAATCCTGAAAAATTGTCCGGTCGAAGGAATATAGGTCGCGCTGCATCGGTACGACAAAACGCCGCTGACGCATCCGCGCAACGCGCAACGCGCCGCGCCATCGGAGCGTTACGCAAATAAGTTCGAAATCCAAATTGATTTGCTCGACATGGAAATGCTTTCAAATGAAAATCAATATCATTTCGATGACCCTTCAATTTCGGAGATTCCGATGACCCAGGCACTCAAATCCTCTGGTTTGACCGCTCCGCTTCGTGTTCGCATGGGAATTGGGATCGGCTTCGGCATCGGCTTGGGCATCGGCGCGAGCGCGTTGACGCTCGCAAGCGCGCCGGCCGCCGCGCAGAGTTCCGTCACGCTGTACGGCGAGATCGACGCGGGTTTGGCTTACGTGAGCAATGTCGCTGGGAATTCGCAATATCGGATGTCGACGGGGTTGATCGACGGGAGTTTTTGGGGTTTGCAGGGTTCGGAAGATCTCGGCGGCGGCGCGAAGGCGATTTTCCGGCTGGAGCGTGGCTTTTCGATCGCAAACGGCGAAGGTCTCAACGATCACCCGTACTTCGTCGGTCTTGGCACCGAAGCGCTCGGGACGGTGACGCTCGGCCATCAATACGACTCGATCCACGATTATTTCGCGCCGTTCACGCTCACCGGCAGCGCGGGCGGCACCGCGTTCGCGCATCCGTTCGACAACGACAACGCCAACAACTCGTTTCTCGCCAGCAATTCGATCAAGTACACGAGTCCGAGCATCGAAGGGTTCAGCGTCGGCGGCATGTACGCGTTTTCCAACGCGGCGGGCGCATTTGCGAACAACCGCGCGTATAGCGCGGGCGCGAACTACGAACTCGGATCGTTCAAGGCGGGCGCGGCTTACCTGCACGCGAACGGCCGCGGCAACACGACCAACGGCGCCTACGAAGGACTCACGTTGCCGGGACCGGACAGCTCGGTGTTCACGGCGAGCGTCCAGACGCAGGACACATTCGGCGCGGGCGCGAGCTACGCAATCGGCGATTTCACCGTCGGCGGCGCGTGGTCGCGTTCGGTCAACACCGGCGTGGTGAATACCGATACCGGCGACGCGGTCCCGTCGATCGGTCTCTCGAATTACGAAATCAACGGTCTTTACCAACTGACGCCGACGCTCACGCTGGCGGGCAATTACACCTACACGAACGGCGCGGGCGCGCATTGGCACACGGGCGCGTTGCAGGCGGATTACCTGCTCTCGAAGCGCACGGACGTTTATGTGGAATCGATTTATCAGCGGGCTTCGTCGGGCGCGCCGGCCGTCATCAATACCAACGATCCATCAAGCAGCCGCAACCAGTTCATGATCGCAACCGGCATCCGGCATCGCTTCTGACCGGGTTTTTGCGGCGTCGCCGGCGACGCGCCCGCCGAAAGATTTTCGACGATTAGGGAAAATACCGAAGTTATTTGACCCAGCCTGCCGTTTTCCGCTATACTTTATTTCTCAGACGCGGGGTGGAGCAGTCTGGCAGCTCGTCGGGCTCATAACCCGAAGGTCATAGGTTCAAATCCTATCCCCGCAACCAGATTCAAAGAAACGCCGCTCGAAGTTAAATGCTTCGGGCGGCGTTTTCTTTTGTGGCGCGGATTTCCGACGAATCGCGCCATTCATCGCGACTGCCTTAATCCCGCGAATCTCGACACTATCTCGACGTACAAACACGAAAAGCCTGCGCGACGATCAAGTCGTGCAGGCTTTTGTATTCGTATTCCGAAGCGCCGGAACTGGCTTTGGCCAATTCCGCTAAACGTCCGGTGGCAGGGCGCCTGAATCGTCGATTCGACGCATTCAGGTGTCTCCAGAAGTTATGCCGGTGCCACGAAGCTTCTACGGATAACGGGCTAATCGCTGCGTTGGGTTGAATACGACGGCTCGCGACAAACTCAGCGACTTATTCCGTCCGATGCGCGAGCGACTAACGCGTGAGAAACAATGAATTCGAATAAGACTCGAATCGGATTCAGCGAAACTGAATCAATAAAACTTTTTCGGCAATTGTGCGCGACGGATTTGCTTCCGCAGGCGAGCAACAGCAGCAGCTTTCTTGCGCTTGCGCTCGGTGGTCGGCTTTTCATAAGCCATACGCGACTTCAATTCTTGAATCAGGCCCGTGCGTTCGACGGTACGACGGAAACGACGCATGGCGACGTCGAAAGGCTCGTTCTCTTTCAACAGTACTTTAGTCATTGAGTTCTCGGTTGTCTGGCCCTGCCAGAATTTGGGGCAAAGAGCAATTGTACACTTTTTGAGAGGCGAACTGAACGCCGATCCGCGAAAGCGTGCCAGGTGCTCCGGCGAACGGACATCGTAGGTCGTTGAAAAGAGACGAAAAATCCTGAATTACCCGGGTTCGCGTATTGGCACGGCGAAAGTGCTTCGAAGCGTCTAAAACCCGCGAGAAGACTGTCTTGCAGGCGTAGCTTCCACCGGCAGCGCGCCCGGTTGATCGATGGTCACATCCGACAGCGCCATCGCGACGCACGGCAGCGTCAGCCCATCGGCCCTTTCCTCGGCCGTCACGCCCGGCCACTCCACGCGATACCGCACCTCGCCCGCGACTAGCCGGCACAGGCACGCGCGACACGTTCCGTTCCGGCACGAACTCGGCAGCCGCACGCCCGCGCGCGCGGCGGCATCGAGGAGCGACTCGTCCGCGCGTGTCTCCACCGTGCGGACGAGCGGCGTGATCGTTAGACGGTGCGTCACGCTTCTTCGCCGATCAGCGCGCGGCCATGCGTTAGGTCGCGCAGTTCGGCGGCGGCGTCGTCGAGCATGGCGAGCGGCAGGCGCACGGTAAGCCGCACCGTCATGTCGTAGGCGCTTTCAACGAGTTCATGCCCCGCCTGCTCGATCCAGCGGCGCACGCGCGCTTCGTCGGCGTAGTCGATCTGCACCCGCAAGTCGCTGAGCGCAATCCGCTCGATCCGCTCGGCCAGTTGCATCGCGCTCGCGATGGCGTCCGTGTAGGCGCGCACGAGGCCGCCCGCGCCGAGCTTGATGCCGCCGTAGTAGCGCACGACCGCCGCAAGCACGCTGTCGACTTCGTGATGGCGCAGCACTTCGAGAATCGGGCGTCCCGCTGTGCCGGATGGCTCGCCGTCGTCGGACATGCCCGACTGGCCGCCCGCGAGCAGCGCCCAGCACACGTGCGTCGCCGCCGGATGTTGCGCGCGGATCAGGCCGAGCTGGACCATCGCGGCATCGCGATCCGCGACGGGAATCGCCAGCGCGATAAAGCGGCTTTTGCGGATGTCGATTTCGGCGGTGACGGGCGCGGCGAGCGTGTAGGTGGGCAACGGCGTATTTATGGAGGGAGGCGGAAAACGGCGGCGATCAGCCGGCCTTGGTTGCGTCGGTTGCGTCAGACGTCTGGCCGAGCGAGCGCTGCATCAGCACGCTATCGACCCAGCCGCCGTGCTTGAAGCCGACGCCGCGCAGCACGCCGACATGCTCGAAGCCGAGCCGCGCATGGAGCGCGATCGACCCGGCGTTGCCGCTATTGCCGATCACGGCGACCAGTTGCCGCCACGGACCGGCTTCGCAGCGCGCAATCAGCGTCGAGAGCAGCGCGCGGCCGATTCCGCGTCCGTTCATGCCATCGGCGATATACACGGAATCCTCGATGGTATGCCGGTACGCCGAGCGCGGCCGGTACGCGGTCGCGTAGCAGTAACCGACCACCGTGCCGTCGAGTTCCGCGACCAGATACGGCAAACCGGCTGCGGTAATCGTGGCATGGCGCGCGCGCATTTCGTCGACGGCGGGTGGCACTTCCTCGAAGGTCGCGAGCGCGTGCAGCACGTAGTGAGCGTAGATGCGCGTGATGGCGTCGAAATCGGCAGGATGCGCATCGCGGATCGCGGGTTGCGTGGAATGTTGATGAATGGGCTGCATGAGGCGGGCGTCCTGTGCTTCCGGTTGCAACATGTGCCGGTCGAATGACCGGATCTTGGCGGGATTTTCTCATGCCGTGGCGTAAAAGCCCGCACGCCGAAAAAAAGCGGACCACGGGCGTGCGCCAGCCCACCAACCGACCCCTTTTATCGTCGCGGAGGCATTGAGTCGCGCGGCCTCGGACCTCTACACTGAGTCGATTGAAACGGGGCTGCGCGCGACGACCAGGGGCGTGCGGGGAAGGGGGCGGCGGTGACTGCGCTGCGCGGGCCGACGGCCACGCGCGGCGCCGGGCGAATGACGGGCGATGAGAAAACTCGAACGCAGGGGGCTGGCGGCGCTCGTGGCCGTCGTCGTGATGCTGGTGGCATTTGCACCGGCGGCGCTCGGCTTTTTGCTCGCGCAACGGGATTTGCGGCATCGGGAGACCGAGCGGCTGAATTCGGTTGCGAGCGCTGCGCTGGAGAACGCGGAAGCGGTGACGCGGCATCTGTCGAGCGCGCTCGGTGAAATCTCGAAAGTGAGCGGCGCGCCCTGTTCGGCGACGTATCTGCGGGAATTGCGGCGTATCGCGCTGATTCATCGCCAGGTGCGCGATGCCGGCGCTTACGACACGGACGGCCGCTGGCGTTGTTCGTCGCTGCTCGGCGCAGTGTCGGCGGGGACCCTGGATGGCCTCGTGCTGCCGCCGCCCGACTGGCACGGCAGCGACGGCCTGATCGCGTGGTTCAGCCTGCTCGATCTGCCCGGCGGCCGCGAATCGCTGGTGCTCGGGCGCGACGGCTATTACGTGGCGGCCGATCCGACTTCGTATCTCGACGGCCTCGCGAGCGCCACGGGTGCAGCAAGCGGCCTCGGCATCATCAATACCGCCGCGAGCCGGGTGATCGCCAATACGCCGAGCGCCGATCCCATCGCGCTGCTCGCGCTCTATCGCCAGCCGCTCGCCTCGACTAGCATCGATCCACCTTACGTCGTGCGCCGTTCCGTCTCGATGCCGCTCGCGGTCGTCGTCAGCGCGGCGCACCAGGGTCTCACGCAGCGGCTGCGCGCGCTTCCGTGGGGCTGGCTGCTCGGCGGCATGGCGGGCGGGCTCGGACTGGCGGCGTGGGCGGGCTTCATGGTCGTGCGCCGGCTTTCGCCGCGCGGTCAGTTGAGCGATGCCGTGCGCCGCCACCAGTTCATCGTCGCGTATCAGCCTATCGTCGATCTCGCCACGCGGCGCTGCGTTGGCGCGGAAGCGCTCGTGCGCTGGAAGCACCACAACCGGATCGTGCGGCCCGATCACTTCATTCCGCTTGCGGAACATCAGGGCCTGATCCAGGCAATCACCGATCAGGTGCTCGACACCGTGCTGCTCGAACTCGGCGATTTTCTCGTCCGCTATCGCGATTACTACGTGTCGATCAACCTCAGCGCGCCCGATCTCACGTCGCGGCGCTTTCTCGACCGGCTCGGGCCGGCCGTCGCCGCGCATCGGCTGTTGCCCGCGCAAATCCGCATCGAGGCGACCGAGCGCGGTTTTCTCGACGCGGAGGCCGCGAAGAACGTGATCGGCGCGTTTCGCGAGGCGGGGCATCCTGTTTATATCGACGATTTCGGGACCGGCTATTCGAGCCTCTCGCATCTGCAGAATTTCCAGGTGGACGCGCTCAAGATCGACAAGTCGTTTGTCGACACGATCGGGCAGGACGCGGCGTCGAGCAGCGTGGCGTCGCACATCATCGAGATGGCGGTGACGCTCAACGTGCAGGTCGTGGCCGAGGGCATCGAGCGCGAGGAGCAGGCGAACTACCTGTTCTTGCGCGGCGCGCAGTTCGGCCAGGGCTGGCTCTTTTCGCCGCCGCTTTCCGCCGCCGACTTCATCGGCTATGCGGGCAAGACGCACGAAGCGCGCGTGGTGTAGGCTCGGTTCATCTCATTAACTGACGAATCGGACGAACGCCACCATGAACGACGAAGCCGCGACTTTTCTGAACGACGTGCGCCATCCGCTGCTCGCGCTGCATCGCAGCGTGCTGACCGAGATGCGCGCGCAGCACGAGGCCGAGTTCGGGCCGGTGTCGCCGGGCGAATTCCTGCAGATCGTGATCAATGGCAACGCGTACCGGTGGCTCGCGCCGCTTTCGACGCTGATCGCCGCCATCGACGATGTCATCGACGACGCCGAAGCCACGCCCGAACAGCGTTCGGAGGCGGCGCGCGCGGTGATCGCGATGTTCTCGCCTGCAACGCGCGACGCCGCGTTCACCGAGCGTTATCTGCCGCTGTTGCAGACCAGTCCGGATATCGCGGTGGCGAATGGCCGTGTCGCGCAGTTAGTGCGGGCGGCCGCGCCGGAACCGAAGGCGTGAATCGGATGTGAGCGTTCGGAAAACGTTCTATCGAAAAAGCGACGCAAAACCTGCGAATTCCGACCGGCGGCGGGTTCACGCGGCGCGCTGCGATCCGTGCTCGCCGTACGCGGATCGCCTCGAAGCGGCTATGTTGCAGCGCAATAGACCGGTGCAGCCGGATTTGAGCGATTAATTTTCGCCAGTGAGTATCGGCGCCGTAGAGACCTTTCCACTCGACGGAGACGCCTGTGTTCCTTTACGGCTACGGCCCGCTGCTCCTCGCGGGCGCCAAACAGACCGTCGCGCTCGCGGTCCTCTCGCTGGCGGTATCGGTCGTGCTCGGACTGGCCGGCGCCTCCGCGAAACTCGCGCGCAACGGCGTTCTGCGCGGCATCGCGACGGCCTACACGACGCTGATCCGCTCGGTGCCCGATCTCGTGCTGATGCTGCTGCTGTTCTACAGCATCCAGATCGCGGTGAACAACCTGACCGACGCGTTCGGCCTCGCGCAGTTCGATATCGACCCGTTCACGGCGGGCGTCCTCACGCTCGGCTTCATCTACGGTGCGTATTTCACCGAAACCTTTCGCGGCGCGTTCCTCGCCGTGCCGCGCGGCCAGCTCGAAGCGGGCAGCGCCTACGGCATGAGCGGCGCGCGCGTGTTCGCCCGCATCCTCTTTCCGCAGATGATGCGATTCGCGTTACCGGGCATCGGCAATAACTGGCAGGTGCTCGTGAAGGCGACGGCGCTCGTGTCGATCATCGGTCTCGCCGATATCGTCAAGGCCGCGCAGGACGCGGGCAAGAGCACGTTCAACATGTTCTTCTTCGTTGCGGTAGCGGCGCTCGCGTATCTCGCGATCACGACGGCGTCGAACGGCGTGCTGATGCTGCTGGAACGGCGCTATTCCACCGGCGTGCGCCACGCCGATCTCTGAAGGAACGCCGCCATGATCCCGATCCTCGCCGAATACTGGCGTCCGTTTCTCTACTCCGACGGCATGCGCGCGTCCGGTCTCGTCGTGACGCTCTGGCTGCTGGTGGCGTCGATCGCGCTCGGCTTTACCGCCGCCGTGCCGCTTGCCTGCGCGCGCGTGTCGAAGCGCCGCTGGCTCTCGGTGCCGGTGCGCTTTTATACGTATCTCTTTCGCGGCACGCCGCTCTATGTGCAGTTGCTGCTGCTCTACACAGGCATGTACAGCCTCGAATTCGTGCGCTCGCACTCGCTTCTCGAAGCGTTTTTCCGCAGCGGCTTCAATTGCGCGATCCTCGCGTTCGCGCTCAACACCTGCGCCTACACGACCGAAATCTTCGCCGGGGCGATCCGCGCGACGCCGCATGGCGAAGTGGAAGCGGCGCGCGCTTACGGCATGAGCACCTTCACGATGTATTGGCGCGTGATCCTGCCGTCCGCGCTGCGCCGGTCCTTGCCGCTGTACAGTAACGAAGTCATATTGATGCTGCACGCCACGACCGTCGCGTTCACGGCGACCGTGCCGGATATCCTCAAGGTGGCACGCGACGCGAATTCGGCGACGTATCAGTCGTTCGAATCGTTTGGATTGGCCGCGCTGATTTACCTCGCCGTTTCGTTCGCGCTGGTGGCGGCATTCCGGCGCGCCGAAAAGCGCTGGCTCGGCTATCTCGGCGCGGGACGCCGCTGACATTCGATAAAATCCGGCCACCGCACGAAGTCCCTCAGGAAACGCTGAGGAAGCGCTCAGGAAAGCGCTAAAAGAAGTCAAAAGGAAGCCACATGTCGACACTCCGGGAGAACGCGCTGACGGCGAGCGCTCAAGAAGCCGCGACGAAGCTCATCGCGCAGGACATTCACAAGCGTTACGGCGACAACGAAGTGCTGAAAGGCGTGTCGCTTTCGGCGTGCGCGGGCGACGTGATCAGCATCATCGGCGCGAGCGGGTCGGGCAAGAGCACGTTCCTGCGCTGCATCAATTTTCTGGAAAAGCCGAACGCCGGGCAGATCACGGTGGACGGCGAAGTCGTGCGCACGAAGGCGGATCGCGCAGGCAATCTGGATGTCGCCGATCACAAGCAGTTGCAGCGCGTGCGCACCAAGCTCGCGATGGTGTTCCAGCATTTCAATTTGTGGTCGCACATGACCGCGATCGAAAACGTGATGGAAGCGCCGATGCACGTGCTCGGCCTCACGAAGAAGGAAGCCGAGGACCGCGCGCGTACGTATCTGGAAAAGGTCGGCCTCGCGCCGCGGATGGAAAAGCAGTATCCGTCGCATTTGTCGGGCGGGCAGCAGCAGCGCGTGGCGATCGCCCGCGCACTTGCGATGCATCCCGACGTCATGCTCTTCGACGAACCCACGTCCGCGCTCGATCCGGAACTGGTCGGCGAAGTGCTGAAGGTGATGCAGAAGCTCGCGGAAGAAGGCCGCACGATGATCGTCGTGACGCACGAAATGGGCTTTGCGCGCAACGTCTCGAATCACGTGATGTTCCTGCATCAGGGGCGCACGGAGGAAGAGGGCGCGCCCGCCGACGTGCTCACGAACCCGAAGAGCGAGCGGCTGCGGCAGTTCCTCTCGGGCAGCCTCAAGTAAGGCTCGCGCGGATGAGCGCAAGCGCGCCCTCCGGCCGGCCGCTGTCGGTGGCGATCGTGGTGTTGCCGCCGTGTTCGATGAGCGGCGTCGGGCCGATTGTCGATAGTCTCAAGCTCGCGAACGAGATCGACGGCCATTTGCTCTACAAGTGGCGGATTTGTTCGTGGGACGGCCGCGCCGTGACGCTCGGCGGCGGCGCGGTGTTGCCCGCCGACGCCGCTTTCGGCGATGCGATTCAGTGCGACTGGCTTATCGTCGTCGCCGAGCGTTTCCAGCAATTCGCCGATTACCGGCTCTTTCTCGCCGCGCTCGCGCGCGTGGCGTCGCGCACGCCGCTCGTGAGCGGCATTCACCACGGCGTCTGGTGGATCGCGATGGCGGGCCAGTTGAGCGGTTATCGCGTGGCCGTGAACTGGGAAACCTATCAGCAGTTCACCGAGGAATTCGAGCGCGCCATCGTCACGCAGCAAATTTTCGAGATCGATCGCGATCGCGCGACGTGCGCGGGCGGCCAGGCGACGGTCGATTTCATGCTCGCGATGATCGCGCGGGAGCAGGGGCGCGATCTGGCGGACCGGATTGCGGATTCGCTTGGCGTCGGCGTGTTGCGCTCGGCCGAGGAACGCCAGCGCATTCCTTATGTGACTGCGCCGGGTGAGCGGCATCCGCGTTTGAACGACGCGCTGCAGTTGATGGAAGCGAATATCGAGGATCCGCTCGCCACCGATGAAATCGCGGGATTGGTCGGGATTTCGCGGCGGCAACTGGAGCGGTTGTTTCGCCAGTATCTCGGCGCGATGCCGTCGAAGTATTACCTCAATCTGCGGCTGACCAAGGCGCGGACGCAGTTGCAGCGCACCAGCAAATCGGTCGTGCAGATTTCGCTCGCATGTGGGTTTTCTTCGGCTGCGCACTTTTCCAATGCGTATCGGGATCGGTTCGGGGTGACACCCCGGGAGGAGCGGCGGAGTTGGATCTTGCAGCACAGTGCGGTTGCCGCGCCGAGGGGCGGCGCGTTGCTCGATCCTCCGGGGTGAGTTTTTTTTGGGCTGAAGCCCGGGGGAATGTGTCGCTTACGTGTAAGACGGGGTTGTTTGGATTGGCTAGTATTGGGGTGTAGGTGGGGTTGGTTTGGTTTTGGTGCGCGTGTGCTTCTCGGGAATTTGCCCGGATTTTGGCTTGCTGGCGCTCGTGCTTTTGTTTGCTTGCACTTCTTGTGAACTTGCTTTCGTGTAGGTCTATTAGCACGCCGCTGTGCGCGGCAGCAGTCACTTTCTTTGCTGCTGCAAAGAAAGTAACCAAAGAAAGCAGCGTGACCGTCTAAGTGTCCACCACGAACGGTACCCGGGAGTGGTGCGCAAGCTGATTCGGCCATCGCACCACCCAACAGAGTGGAGCCGCTCATTCATCCCCGCAGGCACGAAGTGCCTGCTGGAACGGCATAACCCAGAAAACCGACCGACGGTTTTCAGATATGCCCGTCGTCCTTGCGTAGCGAGGACGGAACTGACAGATGCTGTGCCAATCCGAACGAATGCGCGGTAGCCGAATCAGCTTGCGCGCCTATCCGGGTTGTTATGTGTGGTGGACACTTAGCCGGACTAGCTGCTTTCTTTGCTTACTTTCTTTGCAGCAGCAAAGAAAGTGAGTCCCGCCCCGGACAGGGGCAGTGCTAATAGACCTACACGAAAGCAAGTTTCCTGGGAGCACGGGCAAACAAAAGTAAGGCGGTAGCAAACCAAAACCGCCCGCCCCGGACAGGGGCAGAGCTAATAGACGTACACGAAAGCAAGTTTCCTGGGAGCACGGGCAAACAGAAACAAAGCGCCAGCAAGACCAAAACGGCCCGCCCCGGACAAGGGCAGAGCTAACAGACGTACACGAAAGTAAGTTCCCAAGAAGCGCCAAAGTAACCAAAGCAAAACCCCCAACACCCAAAGTCCAACGGCAACAACACGCCCCCGCCCGAGCGCAAGCGAAAAACCCAAGGAGTGACAATGACCAACCCCAACGTAACCCGCAACACCTTCGACGAGGTCATGGTCCCCGTCTTCGCGCCAGCGAACTTCATCCCCGATCGCGCGCAAGGCTCGCGCATCTGGGACACCGAAGGCCACGACTACATCGATTTCGCGGGCGGCATCGCGGTGACGGCGCTCGGCCACGCGCATCCCGAACTGCTGAAAGTGCTGCACGATCAAGGCGACAAGCTCTGGCACATCGGCAATGGCTACACGAACGAACCCGTGCTGCGGCTCGCTAAACGCCTGACCGATCTGACCTTCGCCGACCGTGCTTTCTTCGCGAATTCCGGCGCCGAGGCGAACGAGGCGGCGCTCAAAATCGCGCGCCGCTATGCCATCGATAAACACGGCCCCGACAAGATCGAAATCATTTCGTTTACCCAGTCATTCCACGGACGCACCTTCTTTACCGTGAGCGTCGGCGGTCAGCCGAAGTACGCGGAAGGTTTCGGCCCGGTCCCGCAAGGCATCCGCCATCTGCCGTACAACGATCTAGCCGCGGCGCGCGAAGCCATCGGCCCGCGCACGTGCGCGGTGATCGTGGAGCCGATTCAGGGCGAAGGCGGCGTGATCCCCGCCGATCCCGCGTTCCTTCAAGGCCTGCGTGAAGCCTGCGACCAGCACGGCGCGCTGCTGATTTTCGACGAAGTGCAAACCGGCGTGGGCCGCACGGGCACTTTCTACGCTTACATGCAGTACGGCGTGACGCCCGATATCCTGACCACCGCGAAGGCGCTCGGCAACGGCTTCCCGATCGGCGCGATGCTGACGACCGACGAAATCGCCGCGCATTTCAAAGTGGGCGTGCACGGCACGACTTACGGTGGCAATCCGCTCGGCTCGGCCATCGCGGACAAGGTCGTGGAACTGATCAGCAATCCGGAATTGCTCAAGGGCGTGCAGGAACGCGGCGACGCGATCCGCGCGCATCTGCAACGCATCAACGAACGGCTGTCGATTTTCAAGGAAGTGCGCGGCAAGGGACTGCTGATCGGCGCGGAACTTGCCGATGCCTACAAGGACCGCGCGAAGGATTTCAACGCGGCGGCGGCGAAGCACGGCGTCATCATGTTGATCGCGGGGCCGAACGTGCTGCGTTTCGTGCCGTCGCTCGTCATGCCGCTCGCCGATCTCGACGAAGGCTTCCGCCGTCTCGACGCAGCCTTCGCCGCCGTGGCGGGTTAAAGCACGCGCCTTCTTCATTTACCGGACACCATGATGCTATTCGTTCGCCCCGGAAGACTCTCGGATCTCGACGCGCTCGAAAAGATGGCGCGCGCCGCGCACCCGGTACTGCATTCGCTGCCGCGCGACCGGCGCGCGCTGCAAACGCGCGTCGCGTTGTCGGAAGACTCGTTTCGCGCGGAAGTCGATTTTCCCGGCGAAGAGTTCTATCTGTTCGTGCTCGAAGATTCGGAAACGGGCGCGTTGCTCGGCACGTCGAGCATCGTGGCGTCGGCGGGTTATTCCGAGCCGTTCTACGCGTTCCGCAACGATGCGCTGATCCACGCGTCGCGCGAACTGAAGGTGAACCGCAAGATCCACGCACTCACGATGTCGCACGAACTGACCGGCAAGAGCCGTCTGTCGGGGTTCTACATCGAAGAGTCTCTGCGTGGTGAGACCACCGCGAACGCCGCCGCGCATCTGCTGTCGCGCGCCCGCATGATGTACATCGCCGCGAACCGCAAGCGCTTCTCGCCGGACGTGTTCTCGCTGTTGCTCGGCGTGACCGACGACGCGGGCGTCTCGCCGTTCTGGGAAGCGGTCGGCCGCAAGTTCTTCGGCCAGGATTTCGAGCAGGTGGAACTGGAGTCGGGCGGCCGCAGCCGCACGTTCATCGCGGAGGTGATGCCGAGCTATCCGCTCTACGTGCCGCTCCTGCCCGCCGAGGCGCAGCGCGTGCTCGGCGAGCCGGATAACGGCGCGCTGCTCGCCTACGACATTCATCTGGAGGAAGGCTTCGAGCCGGATCGTTTCGTCGATATTTTCGATGCCGGCCCCGTGCTGACGGTGGCCGTCGAACGCAGCGCGTCGGTCGCGACCAACGAAACGCGTCAGGTCTACGACGCGCCGTCGCAATCGGGCGCGCGCTATCTCGTCGCGGCAGGCGGCGCGCACGCGTTTCGCTGCGCGCTCGCGGATTTACCGCCGACCCGCACGGACGGCGCGCCGCTCGACGCCGCCACGCGCGCGGCGCTCGGCGTGCGCGAACAGGACGCGGTGCGCTGCGTGCCTTTGCATCTGGCTTCGGGAGAACTGCAATGATCGTCGTGCGTTGTGTGCAGCCCGGAGATGTCGATGCGCTCGTCGCGCTCGCGCATGAAACGGGTCCGGGTCTCACCACGTTCAAGCCGGATCGCGATGCGCTCGTGGCGCGCGTCGAACGCGCGCGCCGCACGCTCGCGGACGAAGCCGCGCCGTTCGAGGCGGGCTATTTCTTCGTGATGGAAGACACGGCGACCGGCGACGTGGCGGGCGTGTGCGGCATCGAAACCGAAGTCGGGCTGGAGCAGCCGTTTTATAACTATCGCGTGTCGACCGTCGTGCATGCGAGCCGCGATCTCGGCGTCTGGACCAAGATGGCGCTGCTCAACATCTCGCACGATCTCACCGGTTACGCCGAAGTGTGTTCGCTTTTTCTCAGCCCGCGTTATCGGACGGCCGGTGTCGGCGGTTTGCTGTCGCGGTCGCGTTTCATGTTTATCGCGCAGTTTCGCGAGCGTTTTCCGCAGCGTCTGTGCGCGGAATTGCGCGGCCATTTCGACGACAACGGCGAATCGCCGTTCTGGGATGCGGTCGGCTCGCATTTCTACCAGATCGATTTCAACGCGGCGGATTATCTGAGTTCGCACGGCAAGAAGTCGTTTCTGGCCGAACTGATGCCGCGCTATCCGGTGTATCTCGACCTGCTTCCCGAGAGCGCGCGAGCGGCGGTCGGCGTGACGCACCGCGATACCGCGCCCGCGCGCAAGATGCTCGAAGCGGAAGGGTTGCGCTATGAAAATCACGTCGATATTTTCGATGCCGGTCCGGTGCTCGAATGCCATATCGCGGATTTGCGAACGGTGCGCGAAAGCGTGCTGGCGACGGTGCGCATCGGCGTGCGCGCGGATGGCGGCGAAGCGCGCAGCATGGTGTCGAACACGTCGCTGGACGACTTCCGTTGCGGCGCCACGTTCGGTGCGCCGGAAGACGGCACGTTCCTGCTCACCGCCGACGAAGCCGCCGCGCTCCGCGTGGGCGAAGGGGACATGATTCGCGTGCTTGCATCGCAGGTGCGCCCGAAAACAGCAGGCTGAGGAAAGAACAATGACCATCCCGAATGCATTATTCATCGACGGCGAGTGGGCCGAAGGCAGCGGACCCGCGTTCGCGTCGCGCAATCCCGCCACCGATGGACCCGTGTGGCAAGGCAAAAGCGCGAGCGCGGCCGAAGTCGATTCCGCCGTGCGCGCCGCACGCCGTGCGTTCGCCGCGTGGGCGGCGCTCGGCTTCGACGAACGCGTCGAAATCGCGCGGCGTTTCGCGGCGTTGCTCACCGAGCACAAGGAAGAACTCGCGCACGCAATCGGCTGCGAGACGGGCAAGCCGCTCTGGGAAGCGCGCACCGAAGTGGCGTCGATGGCCGCGAAAGTCGATATTTCCGTGCAGGCGTATCACGAGCGCACCGGCGAAAAGCGCGCGCCGATGGCCGATGGCGTCGCGGTGTTGCGGCATCGCCCGCACGGCGTGGTCGCGGTGTTCGGGCCGTATAACTTCCCGGGGCATTTGCCGAACGGGCATATCGTGCCCGCGCTGATCGCGGGCAACGCGGTCGTGTTCAAGCCGTCCGAACTCGCGCCCGGCGTGGCGGCGGCGACCGTCGATTTATGGACGCGCGCGGGCCTGCCCGCTGGCGTGCTGAACCTCGTGCAAGGCGAAAAGGACACGGGCGTCGCGCTCGCGAACCATCGGCAGATCGACGGTCTGTTCTTCACCGGCAGTTCGGATACCGGCACGCTGCTGCATCGTCAGTTCGGCGGGCGGCCCGAGATCGTGCTCGCACTCGAAATGGGCGGCAACAATCCGCTCGTGGTCGCGGAAGTGGCGGATATCGATGCCGCCGTGCATCACACCATTCAGTCGGCGTTTCTCTCGGCGGGGCAGCGCTGCACCTGCGCACGCCGTTTGTTCGTGCCCGCCGATGCGTTCGGCGAGCGCTTCCTCACGCGCTTGACGGAGGTGACGTCGAGCATCCGCTACGGCGCGTTCGACGCCGATCCGCAGCCGTTCATGGGTGCGGTGATCTCGGCGCGCGCGGCGGCGAAGCTGGTCGGCGCGCAGACGCAGTTGATCGAACGCGGCGCGAAAGCCGTGCTCGAAATGAAGCAGCACGCGCCGCATCTCGGCCTTGTTTCGCCCGCGATTCTCGATGTGACGAACGCGCGCGATCTGCCCGACGAGGAGCATTTCGGACCGCTGCTTCAGGTCACGCGCTACGGCACCTTCGACGAAGCGATCGAGCGCGCGAACGACACGGCGTTCGGTTTATCGGCGGGACTGCTCGCCGACGACGAAGCCGCGTGGACGCACTTCCAGCACGCAATTCGCGCGGGCATCGTGAACTGGAACCGGCCGACCAACGGCGCTTCGTCGGCGGCGCCGTTCGGCGGGATTGGCCGCTCCGGCAACCAGCGGCCGAGCGCGTACTACGCAGCGGATTACTGCTCGTACGCGATGGCCTCGGTCGAAAGCGCCCAGTTGCAAATGCCGGCGAGCGTCTCGCCCGGCCTCACGTTCTGATTTCACGTTCTGACGACTCCAGCCTAAAAAACGCGCGAAGGACTGATATGCAAGCATTCGAAGCGAACTTCGACGGGCTCGTTGGCCCGACGCACAACTACGCGGGGCTGTCGTTCGGCAACGTCGCGTCGCGCAACAACGAGAAGTCGGCGGCGAATCCGAAGGCCGCGGCAAAGCAGGGCTTGCGCAAGATGAAGCAGCTCGCCGATCTCGGCTTTCATCAGGGCGTGCTGCCGCCGCTGGAACGTCCGTCGCTCAAGCTGCTGCGCGAACTCGGCTTCACTGGCGACGACGCTCAGGTGATCGCGCGTGCGGCGCGCGAAGCCCCCGAGATGCTGGCCGCCGCAAGTTCGGCGTCCGCGATGTGGACCGCGAATGCCGCGACCGTCAGCCCGTCGGCGGATACGTCGGACGGCCGCGTGCATTTCACGCCCGCAAATCTCGCGAGCAAGCTGCATCGCGCGATCGAGCACGGTGAAACGCGCCGCTCGCTTGACGCGACCTTCGCCGATCAAGCGCATTTCCGGATTCATCACGCATTGCCCGGCACGCCCGCGCTCGGCGACGAGGGCGCGGCGAACCACACGCGCTTTTGCCGCGAATACGGCGCGAAGGGCGTCGAATTCTTCGTGTACGGGCGCAGCGAATATGCGCACGGTGCCGAGCCGAAGCGCTTTCCCGCGCGCCAGACGCTGGAGGCGAGCCGCGCGGTCGCGCGCCTGCACGGACTCTCGGACGCGACGACCGTGTTCGCGCAGCAGCTTCCCGACGTGATCGACGCAGGCGTTTTTCACAACGACGTGATCGCGGTGGGAAATCGCACGACGCTCTTTTGCCATCAGCGCGCGTTCCTCGATCAACCCGCCGTCTACGCGCAACTGCGCGAAAAGCTCGCGGCGCAAGGCGCGGCGTTCGATCGGATCGAAGTGCCGGAAGACGAGGTGAGCGTCGAGGATGCCGTCACGTCGTACTTGTTCAACAGCCAGTTGCTCACGCGGCCCGATGGCCGGCAGGTGCTCGTCGTCCCGCAGGAATGCCGGGAGAACGCGCGCGTCGCGAAATACCTGGATTCGCTCGGCACGCGTTCGACGCCGATCGACGAAGTGCTCGTGTTCGACTTGCGCGAGAGCATGAAGAACGGCGGCGGTCCCGCGTGTCTGCGTCTGCGCGTGGTGCTGACGGATGCCGAACGCGCCGCCGTGAACGCGGGTTCCTGGATGAACGACACGTTGTTCGCGCGCCTCGACGCGTGGATCGATGCGCATTATCGCGACCGCCTGACGCCCGCCGATCTCGCCGATCCGAAGCTGCTCGACGAATCGCGCGCCGCACTCGACGCACTCACGGCTATTCTCGGCGTGGGCGCGATCTACGATTTTCAGCGCTAAAACAGAGGCCGCCATGCTGACCGACTTTCTCGGCTATGTGCTCGAAGGCAAGCGTCCCGCGCTCGATCAGGGCACGCTCCCGTCCGGCGTTCACTGGACCTGGCGCGGCGACGGCATCGTCAGTCTCGAACCGCGCGAAGGCGCCACGATGAGCGTCGTGGCGTCGGCGGGCATTCACGGCGACGAAACCGCGCCGATCGAAATGCTGTCGGCGCTGATCGCGGATATCGCGAGCGGACGCGCGCCGCTCGCGAGCCGCGTGCTCGTGATACTCGGCAATATCGCGGCGATGCGCGCGGCCGAGCGCTATCTCGACGACGACCTCAACCGTCTGTTCAACGGCCGTCACGCTTCGTTGCAGGCAAGCCGCGAAGCGCCGCGCGCGGCGCAACTCGAAGCCGCGACGCTCGCGTTCTTCGAAGAAGCCGACGCCGCGCTGCCGAGGTGGCATATCGACATGCACACGGCCATCCGTGCGTCGGTGTTCGAGCAGTTCGCGCTCTTGCCGTATACCGGCGCGCCGCTCTCCCGGCCGATGTTCGAGTGGCTTCGCGATGCGCGGCTCGCCGCCGTGCTGCTGCATCGAGAGAGGTCGAATACGTTCACGCATTTCACCGCCGAGCGCGCGGGCGCGCTTGCCTGCACGCTTGAGCTTGGCAAGGTTCGGCCGTTCGGCGCAAACGATCTGACGCGATTCGCCGCGGCGGATGCGGCGTTGCGGCGCTTGATCGGCGGGGAGCCGCCCGCGTCCGGCGCGCCGTTGCGCGTGTTCACCGTGGTCGCGCAGATCGACAAGCAGAGCGATCAGTTCGAGCTCGCCGTCGCGCGCGACGTGCCGAATTTCACGCCGTATCCGGCCGGTACGATCCTCGCGCGAGACGGTGATTATCGCTATCGCGTGAAGCATGAGGAAGAGCGCATCGTCTTTCCGAATCCAGGCGTGAAGCCGGGTTTGCGTGCGGGGTTGATGGTGATCGATACGACCGACGTGACGCTTGCTTCGCTCGGCTGAACCGTATCGAGCACTCGCTTCTTGCGCGCGAGCGACACGCGCTTGCCGATTCGGCCCGTCGCGTTCCAAAGGCCGCTGCGCCGGATCCCTTGCGACACCGCGTTACAATCTCGGCCCCGCGTCTGGTGCAACGCACCATGGCGACGCCGGCCGGTTGAGCGCGTTTTATTGCCTGCAGATGCTATGTTCACCGCCGGCGCGCCGCCAGGACGCCACCAGCGCGCGACCCATCGGCTTTGAAAAACGGCATTGAAATCGGAGAGGTACGAGTTGAACACCACGCATTGGCTTAATCGAAAAATCGCCGCGTTCGCGGTTGCATCCACGGCGGCGTTCGCTGCTTTCGGCGCACAGGCTGCCGATCTGAAGGAAATCCGTTTCGGCGTGGAAGCGTCGTATGCGCCGTTCGAATCGAAGTCGCCGAGCGGCGAACTGGTCGGCTTCGATATCGATGTCGGCAACGCGGTTTGCGCGAAGCTGAAGACGAAATGCACTTGGGTCGAGAATTCCTTCGACGGCCTGATTCCGGCGCTGCAGGCGCGCAAGTTCGACGCGATCAATTCCGACATGACGATCACCGACAAGCGTCTCGCCGCCATCGACTTCACCGATCCGATCTACACGATCCCGAACCAGTTGATCGCGAAGAAGGGCAGCAACGTACTGCCGACCGTGGCGGGCCTCAAGGGCAAGCACGTAGGCGTGTTGCAAGGCTCGATCCAGGAAACCTACGCGAAGGCGAAGTGGGCGACGGCGGGCGTCGATGTCGAGTCGTATCAGTCGCAAGACCAGATTTACGCGGACCTCGCGTCGGGGCGCCTCGACGCGGCTTTTCAGGATGCGGAAGCGGCGTCGAAGGGTTTCCTGAAGATGCCGCAAGGCGCGGGTTTTGCGTTCGCGGGCGCGGCGGTATCGGATGAAAAACTGCTGGGCGCGGGCGTCGGTTTCGGTGTGCGCAAGAACGACCATGCGTTGAAGGACGCGCTCAATCGCGCGTTGAAAGAACTGAAGGCGGACGGCACGATCGACAAGCTCGCGGCGAAGTATTTCGACGTGAAGGTCGTGTTGAAGTAAGCGAAACGTATCGCCTGAGTCTTGAATGAAGAAGGCCGCGCTGGGTTGAAACTCGACCCAGCGCGGCCTTTTGCATGTGTAGTTGACCGCCGCGTTCTACGACTTCGCGGGCGCTTTCTTCTTCAGTTTGCTCTGGTTGAATTCGATCGCGGCACGAATCAGGTTTTTCAACGCGCGCTCGTCAACCTTGTCGTTTTCGAGAAAATCGATCGCGCGTCGCGCGTTGCCTTCCAGGCCCGCGTTGAACAGCTTGTCAGGATCGGCAAGGTTCGCGCCGTGAGCGAAGGTCAGCTTTACTTTGCCCTTGTGGGCATTCGCGACCGCGATCATCCCGTCGCGATACCAGACCGGACTTCCCATGTACTTCCATTCCTCGACGATCTCCGGGTCCGCTTCGAGGATGGCGCGGCGAACGCGCACGAACGTGTCACCGCGCCAGTCGGTGAGTTCGGCGATCATCTGGTCGATCCGTTCCGATGCATTCATGGGGCTTTGAGCGTGGGTGGACGAGAGGCCTCATGGTAACGCAGCAGCCGGTCAGCTCCAGTCGTCCATGTCGTGCTTGATCGTGTGGCGATTGGCGATCAGCGTATCGACGCTCGGCTCGTGATTCATCGCGCGCTGGATCGCGAGTTTCGTCGCCTCGTAATTCGTGCGGTACATGTCCTTCTTGTCGAGATTCAGCTCCGACGCGCAGCGCGGATCGATCCAGACGAGACTGATGATGCACAGCTCGTTCGCGCGGTCTTTCGGCAGAATCCCTTCGATCAAACAATCGACCACCGCGTCCGCCGTCGCCGATTGCACGACGCCGCCGAACAGGTCGATGGTCGCCATGTCCTTCAGCGTGACTTTGGGGACGATGATCGTCGGCGGACGGACCAGCTGATTGCACGCGCGGATCGCGAACATCGCCGTGTGGCCCTTGCTCTGCGCCATCATTCCGGCAAACGCGTGGCCGACCGGCCCGTCGGTCCGGCCGATCAGGATCTCCGGCATCGCGTCCGTCGGCCCGCCGCCGGCGGCGAACACGGTGGCCTCGCCCGCGAGAAAAGTCAGATCCTGGCTCATGGCAATGCTCCTTCGAAGGGTCGGAGGAACGAGTGAATGCAAGGAGTACGCCCGGCGCGCGCGTCTGGCCGGGATTGCGCCGGAGGTTCTGGCTTATGGGATTCCAGCGGCCGTATGCGTGAAAACGGGCAGGGTGACACTGCGCAGAGTGTTCGGTTTTTGGAACACCCGCGCTGCGTCGGCGGCGGACATAGCGCCGCCGCGTAAAAAGCCGGCTAAGGCGCCAACGAAGGCGCCAACGAAGGCCTCAACTTGCGGGCGTCACCACCACCGTGCAGGTCGTGCCCGCCGAAAGCGTGACGCCCGCCGGCACGTCCTCGATCCGGATCCGCACCGGCACGCGCTGCGCGAGCCGCACCCAGTTAAAGGTCGGATTCACGTCGGCGACGAGTTCGCGGCTTTCGGGATTATCGCGATCGTAGATACCGCGCGAAATGCTTTCCACGTGGCCTTTCAGCACGCCGCCGCTCATCAGGCGCATTTCGGCCCGGTCGCCGACGCGCACGTGCGGCAGCTTGGTTTCCTCGAAATAGCCGTACACCCAGAACGAATGGCTATCGACGATAGCCAGTTCCGGCTTGCCCGCGCTCGCATAATCGCCGCGATGCGTGTTCAGGTTGGTCACGTAACCGTCGACCGGCGCGTAGACCTTCGTGCGGTCGAGGTTCAGGCGCGCGGCGTCGAGCGCGGCTTGCGCCTGCTGCAACTGGGCTTCGGCGCCGGACGCGGTCTGCATCGCGTTTTCGCGCGATTCCTTCGACACGACCTGCGCGTCCAGATCGGCGCGCCGGGCGGCGTCCGCGCGGCGCATGCGCAGTTCCGACTGGCGCGCGGCCACGGCGGCCTGCGCCTGCTGCACGGCGATCTGGTAGTGCGCCGGATCGATCTCCATGACGAGATCGCCCTTTTTCACGAACTGGTTGTCCTCGACGGGCATGGCGACCACCGCGCCCGACACGTCGGGCGCGACCGTGATGATGTTCGCGCGCACGCGGCCGTCGCGGGTCCACGGCTCGTCCATGTAATGGACCCACAGCGTGCGGCCGATCAGGATGGCGGCGGCGAAAATGATCGCCGTGAGAATAAAACCTGTGATTTTTCGAAGGATCATGATGCGACTCGTTGCATAACTTATGAATGAGGTGGGCGTGCGCTTGAGCGTGTTCCTGAGCGCGCTAGCGGTACACCGCGAGGCCGAGCAGCCCGCAGATGCACACGAGCAGCGAGGCGCGAAAGAGCGACGGATGCCAGACGACGCGATAAAGGCCCGTCATCGCGAGCACGCGGTCGGCGAGCCAGGCGATGAGCGCACCCGCGACCATCAAAAGCAGCATGGTCGGCACGTAGGCTTCGAGAATCGCGATATTACGAGGCATGGGGCACTCCTTCTTGAGGCGCGCGGGCGGCGCCGTTCACCGCTTCGAGCGGCGACTGCGGATCGATGAGCGCGGTACGGATGAAATGAAGCTGGCTCAGAATGCGTTGCAGACGATGCCGCTCGTCGGGACGGCCGGCGTCCTGGCTGACTTCGTCGAGCAGCGTTTTTACTTGCTCGATGGCGGCAGTGGTCGCGGCGAGCGCGGCGTCGAAACGCTTCGCGGATGGCCGGTCGAAGAGTTGCGCGGCGGCGGCGAGCGTGGCGGCGCACGCGCGCCGCCACGGCGTGGTGTCGGCATACCGCGCGTCGGGTCCGAGCGCGCTCAGTTCGTGCCGCAAGTCGATCACGGCGTGGCCCGTTTCAAGCACGGCGAAAAGCCACTGCAACGCGTCGCGGCGCAGATCGGCCCGGCTCGACGCGATCGCGTCCATCTGCGAAAGCAGGTCGCGCGTGCGGCTTTCGAAACGCGCCGAGAGCCGCGTGAGACGGGCGCGGCAGGCAATGGCCGCCTCGCGCCGCAAATCCGCGAGCAAGAGACGGCGCAGCCACGGGGCATCGGTCGGCAACAGCACGGCGAACGCGATCGACGCGACCAGCATCGAGAGCACGAGCGCGATGGCGTCGTTGATGAAGCCGGTCGGATCGTAGTGAATCAGGTTGTCGGGGCCGGCCAGGAAACAGAAAAAGATGCAATAGCCGATGCCGTAGCCCGCCAGTCCGCGCCGCGTGCTCAGGAATGTGCCCAGCATGAGGAACGGGATCAGCGCGACGGCGAGCAGCAGAAAACCGTCCATACGCGGATACAGCCCGAACACGACGATCATCCCCGCGACCGCCGCGAGCGCGGTGCCGCCCGCCATCTGGAAGGCCATCAGCGTCGGACGCGGCGAGGCCGACGCGAGCGCGCACACGGCAGCCGCGTTGAGCACCATCGTGCCGCCGCTCGGCCACGCGGTCGCGATCCAGAACGCGCTCAACGCCAGAATCACGAGCGTCGCGCGCGCGCCCGAGACGGCGGCGGCGAGCAGGTTGGTCTTCGGCACGTAGCGGGCGAACCACTGCTCGCGCTCGTGCATCGGCGCGGCGAGCGACGCGTAGGTTTCGGCGTAGGCGAGCAGATCGTCGATAAAGCGGTACAGCAGTTCGGACGCCGTGTCGAATTCGAGCGGATCGAAAGCGTGTGACGAGTCGGTGTCGAAAATGAGCGCGGTACGCGTCGCGCGGATCCGCTTCGGCAGCGCCGCCTTGAATCCGGCGAGCTGGCGGGCGGCGTGCGCGGCATCGGCGGCGTTGCGCACCGGTTCGCCCGACTTCGCCAGCAACGGCGCGACTTCGCGGAAATACGGCTCCATCGCGTCAACGGTGAGCGTGTCGCCCGCCGTGCGCAGACGGTTCATCAACTGGTGCAGCGCGTGAAAACGCGTCGATGCGCTCATGAACTCCGTGTTCAGCCGCGCGAGCCGGCCGCCGCGCCGCCGTGTGTCCGGGTCCTCGAACACGGCGACACTGCGCGCGGCCTCGAACGCCACCACATCGGTCACGAACGCCGCGTTGGTCGCTTCGATCTGCGCGCGATCCATCGTGCCGCCGAGCGCACGGCTCACGTAATCGACGAAACCGCTGAAACGCCGCCGCACCGTCGCCTTGACCTGCTCGCCGGCGTGTTGCGGCAAAACGAGCGCGCTGACCGCGCCCGAACAGACGATCCCGAGCGACACCTCGGCCACCCGCGTCAGGGCGGACAGGAACGCGCCGTCGGGATGCTGCGCGGCCGGAATGCCGATCAGCGCCGCCGTGTAACCCGCGAGCACGAAGCCATACGAGCGGAAATTACGGTTGCGCGCCGCGCCTGCCGTACACACGCCGACCCACAGCGCGGTCGCGGTGAGAAACAGCACCGGCTGCTGGGAAAACACGCTGATGAACGCCAGCATCACGATAAGGCCGACCAGCGTGCCGCACAGCCGGTAGAAACTTTTGGCAAGCACCATGCCGCTTTGCGGCTGCATCACGACGAACACGGTGGTCATCGCGGTGCGCGGCTGCGGCAGGTCGAGACGCATCGCGATCCACAGCGCGAGGAGCGCCGCGAGTATCGCCTTGAAAATGTAGATCCACGCGAGGCCGTCGGTGCGCGCCCAGTCGGCGAGCGCGCCGCGCCAGCTTTCGCGGGGCGTCGGGAGCGTAGGGGAGGGAGTGGACATGAGCGGCGCCTTACTTCGTGGGCGCGGCGGCGTGAGCGTCGCGGGCGTCTTTTGCGTCGGTTGCGTCGGTTGCGTCCGGTGCGTCTGGCGCTTCACTCAGCCGCGCGAACGGGCCGAGATGTTTCGCGGGCGCGAGTGTCGACGCGTCCGGGCCGTTCGACGGGTCGTCGAGACCGCCGCCGAGCGCCGCCTGAAGCGACGCGTACGCGGCGAGCCGCGAGGCGCGAACCCGCGCCTGGCCGTCCTGCGCGCGCAGCAACTGCGTCTGCGCGACCAGCACGTTCAGATAATCGGTCAGACCGCGCTTGTAGCCCTGACCAGCGAGGTCGTAGCTCTTTTGCGCGGCGGCGACCGAGCGCGCCGACGCGTCCTGCTGGGTATCGAGCGAGCGCAGGCGCACGACCTGATCGGCGATATCCTTCAGCGCGCCGACCAAGGTCGCGTTGTAATGCTCGACGGCCAGATCGTATTGCGCCGATGCCGCGCCGAGTTGCGAGCGCAGCCGCCCGCCCTCGAAAATCGGCAGCGTGACGGCGGGGCCGAAGCTGTATCCGCGATTCGGTCCGGCAAGGAAGGTCAGGAACGTGCCGCCCGCGGCCATCTGGCCGAGCGAGGCGAGCAGGTTCACGTTCGGATAAAACTGCGCCTTCGACACATCGATCCCGCGCGCCTGCGCCGCCACCAGCCAGCGCGCGGCGACGACATCGGGCCGGTGGCCGATCAGTTCGGCGGGCAGCGCGCTCGGCAATCCGAGCGGCGCGTTAAGCGCGAGCACCGGACGCGTCAGCGTATCGCCCGCGCCGGGACCTTCCCCGGCGAGCGCCGCGAGCTGGTTGCGGTCGAGCGCGATCGCTTCCTGATAAATATCCACCTGCCGCTCATATTCGGGCAGTGGCGTCTCGGCCTGACTGACTTCGAGCTGCGTGCCGATCCCGCCCGTGAGCCGCCGCCGCGCCCGTTCCGCGATATGTTCCTGCTGCCTGAGCGTGTCCTGCGCGATATCGAGCAGCGCGTAATTCTGCGACATGCCGATATACGTCCGCACGATGTTCGCTTCGAGTTCGAGCTGCGCGGCGCGGGCGTCGGCGGCGCGTGCGTGCGCGGCGTCGAGCGCGCGTTCGGCATCGTTTTCGTCGCGGCCCCAGAGATCGAGGTTGTACGAAAGCGACAGCGCGGCCGTGTTGTCCCACGTCGTGTTCTTTCCGAACTCGCCCGGGCCGTAGTAACCGTTATCCGGCCAGTTGTGGCGCGTGACGCTGAGCGAACCGTCGATATGCGGCAACAACGCCGAATTCGCCACGCCCGCCATCGCGCGCGCCTCGCGCACGCGGGCGGCGGCCATGGCGAGCGTCGGATTGCCCGACTTCGCGCGCTCGATCCACGCGTCGAGTTGCGGATCGCCGTAAGCGCTCCACCATTGCGCGGACGGCCAGCCGGCATCTTTGTCGGCGGCACGGATGGCGGCGCCCGCGTCGAGCGCCGCCGGTTCCTTCATGCTCGTTTCGGGAGCGACGTTTCCCGTGCTTGCGCATCCGGCGATTGTTAAGCAAAGTGTAAGAACCGCCGACGCTGCGGCTCTTTTCGATACCCGGGCTTGCACGATTCACTCCCAAACTTGATTTAGACTAATGGGAGCTATTATATTTTTACGCAGATTGTCGAATAACCCGTAACGATGCAAAGCATTCTTACGGGGATTGAGATAATGTTCATTGTCGCTTATGTAACAATTGCGGCACGAACCCCGAACAGAAAAGTGAAGTCGTATGGATACGCTCCAAAACATGCGCGTTTTTTCGCGCGTCGTCGAAGCTGGCAGTTTTACCGCGGCAGCCCAGCACCTGAACACGACGACCGCTTACGCGTCGCGCGCCGTGTCCGATCTCGAAGCTCACCTGCGTACGCGCCTGCTCAACCGGACGACCCGGCGGATCGCGCTGACCGAAGCGGGCGAGCGATATTTGCAGCGTTGCGAACAGATCCTCGCCTACGTCGATCAGGCTGAAGCCGAAGCAAGCGATGCGCACGCGCGTCCGGCGGGCAAGCTGAAAATGCATTCGATGACGAGCTTCGGCCAGCATTACGTCGTGCCGATGATTTCGCGTTATCAAAAGCGTCATCCGTCCGTGCAGGTCGATCTGACCCTGGCGCAGCGGGTTCCCGACCTGCTCGACGAGGGTTACGACGTGTCCGTGCTGCTCGCCTCCGACTTGCCGGATTCCGGGCTGGTGTCGCAGCGGCTGGGCAGTGTGTTCAGCATTGCGTGTGCGTCGCCGGCGTATATCGAAGAGCACGGCATGCCGCACGTCTTGTCCGATCTCGTGCGTCACACGTGCCTGCAATTGATGACGCCGGTGTTTCCGCCGGATAAATGGGTGTTCGACGGCCCGAACGGCCAGGAAACGGTGGGGCTCGGGGCGTCGACTTTTACCGTGAACGTCGCCGAGGCAATGAGTTCGGCGATCCGCGCGAACATGGGGATCGGCGTGTTGCCGACGTCGTCCGCGCTGCCCGGGCTGCGCGCGGGAACGATGGTACGTGTGCTGCCGCAATACACGATGCAGGAACTGAACGTGTACGCGCTTTATCCGTCCCGCCAATATCTGGACGCGAAAATCCGCACTTGGGTGGAATTTTTGCGCGACGAATTGCCGGCGACGCTCGCCGCGGATGCGGAATCGCTAAAGGAATTCGTCGTAGCGTCGTAAAACAGGGAGCGCGCAAGGATCGCATGCGCAAAAAGTGTGCGGCGCAACACTTGCTTACTTTTATTTCGCCCGCATCTTGATGACTTGGGTGCAGGATTGAATAAATCGTTTATTTGCTTCTACGCCAGTTACGACCCGAGGACGGAACCATGAACACGCCACTGTTGCTCGCCGTTGCATCGCTGATGCTTCTGATTGCCACGCCCGCCACGCGCGATTTGCTCAAGACGCTGCGCGAGCGCTCGCAACGCCAGCGGCTCGTCCCGATCCGTATTGAAACGCAGCGCGTTCGGCGTGCCCGCGATCCGCGCGACGAATACGACCGTTGATCGAATCAAGGACCGGATAACGGTTCTTTTTTCGATGAGACTTAAGTTGTAATTCAAGTTGTAATTCAGTCAGGCAGCGGCTCGATGAGCCGCGGTTCGTCGTTTACCGGCCGATTCACGTCTTGGCTCACCGGATACCAGACGAACTGCGTTGCGGCGACGCCGTCGTGACGGCACAGTGCGTCGAGAGCCTCGGCGGACGTCGCCGGCTCCAGCCAGCGGCGCGCTGCATCTGCGCCGAACACCAGCGGCCGCCGGTCGTGTACATCGACCAACCCTTCATCCGCCGCCGCCGTCACGATCACCATTCCGGCGCCCGGCGTGAGCGCGTCGTCTTCGGTCATTACGCTCGTCAGCGCCGCTAGAAACATTGGCTCGCCATCTACGCGACGGATGAAGAACGGCTGTTTCACCGCTTGATCCGGCACTGTCGCGTCGGACAATGCCGGCTCGACTCGCCATTCGAACCACCCGTCAGCGGGCACGAGAATGCGCGATTTTTTCCATAACACGCTGAAATACGCACTAGTCGATGCCGTTTCGAGCCGCGCGTTGATGGTTTGCGGCAGTTTTTTCGCCATGGCCCAGGGCGGGCAGTAACCCCAGTGCACCGCGCGGATCGTCTCGTCGGGATAGATCGCGAGTGGATGCGTGCCGGGCGAGAGGTTGTAGCCGGGCCGCCGGTCCGCTGAATCGACGATGACGAACGGATTGAAGACGCGCAGATTCTCGGCGTAGTAGGCTGGCGCGCGGTACTGGCTGATTCGGCCGCACATGACGTTCCTCCGTAATACCGTTGCCGCTTTCCGCTACTTTTGGCGGGGTTCAAATTTCGACGACCCGATCCCACGCGAAATCCGGATTCTCCAGCGCGCCCGTGCGCCGGTCCAGATAGCCGCGCGGATTGCACACCACGCGCGTGCCGTTCTGCAGGTAGTCGAACGCGGTATGCGTATGACCATGGATCCACAACGAAACCGGCGCGCGCACAAGTGAGGGCAGGTCGTTCACAAAACCGGCGGAGGCGAGATCGTCGGCGAACCTCGGCGCGAGACTCAGTTTCGACGGTGCGTGATGCGTGACCACGATCGTCTGGCCGTCGAAAGGCTTTGCGAGCTCAGATTCCAGCCAGTCGCGCGCCTGTTCGTGCAGCGCGAAGGAATCGCTGGTGCTGAACGCGCGCGGCTCGCCGTCCGGCTCCGGCCACGCGATCTGGATCACGCCCCGGTAATCCAGCATCGCGCGCTCCGCCGCTTCGATCGACCGCTCGCGCTCAGGCTCGCTCGCGCCATAAAGCGCGAAATCGGTCCAGAGCGTCGTGCCGAGCACGCGCCAGCGGCCGTATCGGTCGATCAGCGTTGCATTGTTCAGGTAATGCACGTTGTCGACGCTGTTCGCGGCGTCCTGCATCGCCACTTCCATCGCGCCGAATTCGGCGTCGTAATACTCGTGATTGCCCGGCACGTAGACCACCGGCACGCGCGAATCGAAATTCTCCGCCGCCCAGCGCAAGCCTTCCGCGTGATTGTGGATGTCGCCCGCGAGCACGACGAGATCCGCTTCGGCATACGGAATCGCGAGCGGCTCGTCGGCTTCCAGATGAAGGTCGGACAGAACGCGAATCTTCACGCTTTTTCTCCAAAAACAGCTTAAAACCGCGCGTACTAACGCACGACCTTGCCGGGATTCATCAGGTTTTCCGGATCGAGCGCGGCTTTGAGCGTCTGCATCAACTTCACCTCGACAGGGGATTTGTAGTGCATCGCCTCGGCTACTTTCAACTGGCCGAGGCCGTGCTCGGCGCTGATGCTGCCGCGATGCGCGTGCACTTGATCGTAGACGAGCGTGTTGATCGGCTGCTGGAATTCCGCGAGGAAGGCCTTGGCCTCGACGCCTTGCGGCGCCTGCACGTTGTAATGCAGATTGCCGTCGCCGAGATGGCCGAACGTCACCATGCGCGCGCCCGGCACGGCTTGCGCAATCAGCGCGTCGGTTTCGTCGATAAACCGGCCGATACTCGAAATCGGCACCGAAATATCGTGCTTGATGTTGAGACCTTCGGCGGCCTGGGCGAGCGGAATATGCTCGCGCAAATCCCAGAACGCGCGCGATTGCGCCAGATTGCTCGCCACCACGGCATCCTCGACCAAACCTTCCGCGAGCGCGTGCTCCATCAGCCGCTCGAAAAGCGCGCGCGCGTGCTCCTCGCTTTCGCTATCGGAGAGTTCGAGCAGTACGGTCTGCGCGTGAGATTCGGCGAACGGGTAGCGCATCTGTTCGAAGTGCGCGCCCACGAGCCGAAGCGAAAACTCCGACATCAGTTCGAAGCCAGTGAGCAGCGGCCCGGCGAAACGCTGGGCGGTCGCGAGGAAATCGAGTGCGGCGTGCGGGGACGCAAGCGCCGCGAGCGCCGTGACCTTCGCCACGGGCGCGGGATGCAGCTTCATCACGGCGGCGGTAATGATCCCGAGCGTGCCTTCCGCGCCGATGTACAAGTCGCGCAGATCATAGCCCGTGTTGTCCTTGCGCAATCCGCGCAGGCCTTCCCAGATCTCGCCTTGCGGCGTCACGACCTCCAGCCCCAGACACAATTCGCGCGTGTTGCCGTAACGGAGGACACCTGTGCCGCCCGCGTTCGTCGCGAGATTCCCGCCGATCGTGCAACTGCCTTCGGCCGCCAGACTCAGCGCGAACAGGCGTTGCGCGCTTTCGGCAGCGGCCTGGAGTTCGGCGAGCACGACGCCCGCTTCGGCGGTGATCGTGTTGTTGTGCGGATCGACTTGCCGGATGCGGTTCAGCCGACGCAGACTCAGCACGGCTTGTGCGCCCGTCGCGTCCGGCGTCGCGCCGCCCGCGAGTCCCGTATTGCCGCCTTGCGGCACGATCGCCACGCGGTACTCGCGCGCGAGCCGCACGATGGCCGCGACCTGCGCGGTATCGGCGGGCAGCAGGACGGCGCACGCCTCGCCGCGATAGCGCTTGCGCCAGTCGGTGAGAAACGGCGCGGTGTCGCGCGCGTCGGTCAGCACGTGGTTCGCACCGAGCGCTTCGACGCAGGCGGCCACGAACGCTTGTCGGGATGAGTCGGCTTGGAGCATGGAAGTCATGGAGTTTCGGGTCGGAAAGCGTCGAACACAGTATCGCCCAGACGGCGGCGCGGCGAACCCTGGCCGAATGGCATAGGCCGGGGTTCGACGCGGAATTCCGTGTTACAACGGGTCATGGGCTGTCGGCGTGGCCGTTTGCTGTGTCGCTTGAGCGGCTGCGCCTGGCTGCCCGCGCCGAGCGTTTGTACGGCGCGACATACGCGATCGCGCAGACGAAAAACACGAGGGCCAGCACGACTTCGATCCACCCGAGACGTGCGGAAAGTCCACGGTCGGTCATGCCGCGCACGATGCCTTCGGCCAGATAGAGCAAGACGAGCATCGACGCCCATTGCAGCGTGTAAAGACTACGCCGCCATGTGCCCGGAACGGCGGCCAGCAGCGGCAGCGCCTTGAGCGCGAGCGCCGATCCGCCGGGACGCAAAGGCGCGAGCCAGAGCTCCCAGGCGAGCGACAGCACGATAAGCGCGACGAGGCTCGCGAATGCGCCGGTCGCGAGCAACGGGCGCGTGTTGGCGGGAGTTGCGGGCGCGTGCATGGCTTAATCGGCGGCCGCGAGCTTTAGCGCCGAGCGGGCGAGCCGTGCGCCGAGCGCGACGGCCAGCGCTTTTTCGTCGGCGGAGATGCCGTGACCCGTGTCCGCGCCGTCCGCCCGCGCGAAATGCGACGCGCCATAAGGCGTTCCGCCGGTCTGCGTGGTGGTGAGCTGCGTTTCCGTATAAGGAATGCCGACGATCAGCATGCCGTGATGCAAGAGCGGAAGCATCATGGAAATGAGGGTGGTCTCCTGGCCGCCGTGAAGGCTGCCGGTGGAGGTGAACACGCTCGCGGGCTTGCCGGCGAGCGCGCCGGAAAGCCATTGCGGCGAAGTGCCGTCGAGGAAGTATTTGAGCGGCGCGGCCATGTTGCCGAAGCGCGTCGGCGAGCCGAGCGCTACGCCCGCGCATTCTTCGAGATCGCGGACTTCGGCGTAGGGCGGGCCGTCGTCGGGGATATCCGGGCGGGTGGCCTCGCACACGGTCGATACCGGGGGCACCGTGCGGACGCGGGCCTGCGCGCCGGGCACGCTGTCTACGCCCTGCGCGATCGCGCGGGCGAGTTCGCGGGTCGCGCCGTGCCGGCTGTAATAGAGCACAAGAATGTCGTTCATAAGCCTTTTTAGTGAACGGGTATTATAGAGATAGGGTTCATCTTCGTGGCGTTTCACGGCTTTCAACGTGGTTCCGAAAACGTACTTCGCGACGGCGATGCACCCCGATCAGGAGGCTAGTTTTTTGCAGAAATTTCCCATCGACCTCACCACCGTCAAGCGGCTCGCCGGTTTTGTCGCTAGACGCACGGGTGAGGATCACGTCGCGCAGGTCGCGGGCAGCCTGACGTTTACGACCGTTCTATCGCTCGTTCCGCTCGCGACGGTCGCGTTCGCGCTATTCACGGCGTTTCCGGATTTCGGGTCGTTTCAGTCGTCGCTGCAGGACTTTCTGGCGGTTCATCTGATGCCGCCTCAGATCAACAGTCAGATCTTCAAGTATCTGAACCAGTTCGCGTCGAAGGCGAAAGGGCTGACGACGGTCGGCATGATCATCCTGTTCGTTACGTCGGTGATGACCATGATGACCGTCGAATCCGCGTTCAACGTGATCTGGCGCGTTCGCCGCGCCCGGCCGTTCGCGCAGCGCGTGCTCGTGTACTGGGCAATCATCACGTTAGGCCCGATTCTCTTCGGCGTGAGTCTGTCGATTTCGTCCTATCTTTTCGCGCAGTCCGTCGCCTACGCGGGCTCGCACAACTTGCTGCCGCCCGTCGTGGAATGGGCGCTCGCAAGCGCGTCGCTGCCGCTCACCGTTTTGGCGTTCACGATGCTTTACGTCTATCTGCCGAACTGCAAGGTGGAATGGCGCGATGCGGCGATCGGCGGGCTGATCGCCGCCGTCGCGTTCGAACTGGGTAAGCGCGGATTCGGCTACTACGTGCGCCGGATTCCGACGTACACCGCCGTGTACGGCGCGTTCGCCGCGCTGCCGGTGTTTCTGCTGTGGGTTTATCTGTGCTGGATGATTACGCTGATCGGCGCGATGGTCGCCTCCGCGTTGCCCGCGATCCGCATCGGCCAGTTTCATCGGCGCGATTTTCCGGGCAGCGATCTGCTCGATTCGCTCGAACTGCTCGCACGGCTCGTCACCGCGCGTGAGGAAGGCACAACCGGCTACACGGCGCTGGAACTCGCGCGAATGTTGCGATGCGACATGGACACCTCGATGCGGCTGATCCGCAAGCTCGAAGCGCTCGACTGGATCGCGCGTATCGACGACAACGGGCGAGCGCCGCGTTACGTTCTGATCGCGAATCCGCAGCAGGTGACGGCAGGCATGTTGTTCGACCTGTTCGTGATCGACCGCGAGGAACTGGATTATCAGTTAGGGCTGGACGCGACGCAGATCGACGGCGACGCGCTACTGAATGCGCTCGCCAACGAGAAGCTCGAAATCACGCTCGGCGCGTTGCTGGCGTCGCGTGTGCATGCGCAAAAGGAGGCGGAACGGGGCGGGGCGTCGGACTCGCCCATGCCGCAGCAAACGGCGTGAGCGCCAAATTCCCTAAATGGAAATCCGGCCGACGCAGATGTCCTTGAACATCACCCAGTCGCCCATCAGGCTGTAAAGCGGATGCCGGAAGGTCGCGGGCCGGTTCTTTTCAAACACGAAATGGCCGATCCACGCGAAGCCGTAGCCGCACACGAGCGCTGCCGGGAGCCAGAGCCAGTCGCCGGTGGCGAGCGCCATCGCAAGGCAGCCGATCACGCCCAGCGAACCGGCGAAGTGGAGCCGCCGCGAGACGAGGTTGCTGTGCTCGCTCAAATAGTACGGATAGAACTCGGCAAAACTGGCGAAATGGTCGCGTTCGGCGGCGTGTGCCATGACGGTCTCCTCTCCAACGTCATCCCAAAATTGATTGTGCGGCGATTGACCGATCGGTGCAATGGGCGCCGCGTCGGGACTACTCGGCGCGTATGGCGAAGCTGAAAAGCGCGTCGAGCGTTGCATCCGGCTGCTCCGACATCAGCGCGTGGCCCGCGTCGAGCGATACGGTGTCGATCTTGACGCCAGCGTCGCGCATCGCGTCGACGAGTGCGTGCGACGTGCGCGGCGGCGTCATCGCGTCGCGGCGACCGGAGATCACACGGACCGGGCAACGCAACTCGGCGGCGCGCGCGAGGCCGTCAACGTAGGCGTTACACGCGCTGAAATCGGTGTGGAAAAGCAGCGCTTCGCCGCGCGCCGCCACGCGTTCCATCAGCCGCTGGTTCGCGCCGTGCAGCCAGAAACCCGGGCCGGGGCTGGACGGTTTTGCCGCGATGGTCGAGTGCGACCATTCGTTGACCATCGCGATCGCCGTGGGCTCGCGTTCGTGCGCGGCGTCGAGCAACGCGTCGGAGACGGTCATCGGACACGCCGTTGCAAGGAGCGCAAGTTTCGAAACGCGCGCCGGGTAGCGGGCGGCGGCGTCGAGTGCGATCAACGACCCCATGCTATGGCCGATCAACATCGCCTGGTCGGCGCGCACGGCGTCAAGCAACGCCATCGTCCAGTCGGCGAGCGCACCGATCGTGTGCAGCGCGGGGCCGGCGCTGCGTCCGTGGCCGGGCAGATCGACGGCGAGCACGCTCATGCCGTGGTGGGCGAAATAACGCGTTTGCAGCGCCCAGACGCTGTGATCGTGTTGCGCGCCGTGAAGGAACAGGGCGACCGGGCGCGCCGGGTCGAACGGTTTTCCGCCGGTGTACGCGTAGGCCGGCGCGCCCGCGACGTCGAGCATCATGCGCGGCTCCCGGCGGCGCTCGCGCTCGGGTCCGACGTTTTCTGCGACGCTTTCAGCCCGCGCTTCAGGTCGTCGATGAGATCGTCGGGATCCTCCAGTCCGATCGACAGCCGGATGCGGCCCGGCGCGATGCCCGCTGCGGCGAGGGCGGCGGCATCCATGCGGAAATGCGTGGTGGAGGCGGGATGGATCACGAGCGAGCGCGCATCGCCCACATTCGCGAGATGCGAAAAGAGGCTCAGCGACTCGATGAACCGACGCGCCGCCGTCACATCGCCCTTGACGTCGAAGCTGAACACCGCGCCCGCGCCGCGCGGCAGCAGGCGCGCGGCAAGTGCGTGATCGCGATGGCTCGGCAATTCGGGGTAAGCCACGCCTTCCACGGCCGGATGCGCGAGCAGAAATTCGACGATCTTCCGTGTGTTGGCCACATGCCGATCCATCCGCAGCGGCAGCGTTTCGATGCCCTGCAGCAGTTGCCACGCGGCTTGCGGATGCAGGCACGCGCCGAAATCGCGCAAACCTTCGCGGCGGGCGCGCAAGAGGAACGGCGCGACCGTGCTTTCCTCGGCGAACACCATGCCGTGAAAGCCGTCGTAGGGTTCGGTGAATTCGGGAAAACGGTCGGTGGCGGTGAAATCGAACCTGCCGCCGTCCACTAGCACGCCGCCGATAGTCGTACCGTGGCCGCCCAGGAATTTCGTCGCGGAGTGGTAGACGAAATCCGCGCCGTGCTCGAATGGACGCAGCAAATAGGGCGTCGTGAACGTGGAATCGACGAGCAACGGCACCCGATGCGCGTGCGCGATCTCCGCGACGCCCGCGATATCGAGCACGTCCAGCCCCGGATTGCCGAGCGTCTCGCCGAAAAAGAGCCGCGTATTGGGACGCGCGGCGCGTCGCCAGGCATCGAGATCGTGCGGCGCGACGAACGTCGTCTCGATCCCGAAGCGGCGCAGCGTGTAATGCAGCAAATTGTGCGATCCGCCGTAGAGCGCGCTCGATGCCACCACGTGCGATCCCGCGCCCATCAGCGTGGCGATCGCGAGATGGAGCGCGGCCTGGCCGCTTGCCGTGCCGATCGCGCCGACGCCGCCTTCGAGCGCCGCCACGCGTTCTTCGAAGACGGCGACGGTCGGGTTCGAGATCCGCGAGTAGACGTGGCCCGCGCGCTCCATGTTGAAGAGCGCGGCGGCGTGGTCGGTGTCGCGAAAGGAGAACGAGGTGGTCTGGTAGATCGGCGTGGCGCGGGCGCCGGTTGCCGGGTCGGGCGCGGCGCCCGCGTGCAGCACGAGTGTGTCGAAACGGTTGGCGGGCATCGTGGGAATCGTGCGTAGGGTTAAGCAGCGCCGGGGCGGAGAGGAAAACGGTGATTTATCGTAACATCGGGATAACGCGGCGGAACTTAGGTTCGGACCTAGGGCCATTGCGCCAACCTCGCTCGACGCGGCCACGCAGCTTGCGTGGCGCGCCGCTGCGGGGGATCGACGCTTTCTTTTTGAGGCCCTTTCCGCTAGCATCGAAAAACGATACGGCTAGTCTGGATTTTCGCTAGGAGACAATCATGCGGGTCAGCGACATTTTGAAAGTGAAGGGCAACGCACTGTTTACAGTCACGCCCGATACGCCGCTGCACGATGCAATCAACACGATGGCGTCGCACGACATCGGATCGCTGGTCGTGATGGAATACGGCGATCTCGCCGGCATGCTCACGTTCCGCGAGATCATCCTGACGTTGCGCGAGAACGGCGGGAGCGTGGGAACGTCCACCATCCGCAAGGTCATGGACGACCATCCGCTCACCTGCACGCCGGAAACGGACGTGAACGAGGTGCGCCGGATGATGCTCGAACATCATGTGCGTTATCTGCCGGTCATGGAAAATCGCGCGCTGATGGGCGTGATCTCGTTCTACGACGTGGCGCGCGCGGTCGTGGAAGAACAAGGCTTCGAAAACAAGATGCTCAAGGCGTATATCCGCGACTGGCCCGAGCAGGAAGAAGCGCGCTGAAGCACGCGCTATTCGACGGTTCGAGAACGTTTCCGAACGTCTTTTCGGCGGGTGCATCAGGCTTATCCGTTTCAAGAAGAGCGCGCCTTTCGGCGCGCTTTTTTTTCGTCCTTCACGATCGGCAACGGTCTGCAAGCGCCTGCACGACACCCTCAACTCAGCTACCAACTCCAACAATCCATGAGTGAAAGTCCCGTACCGAAATCGCGCCGCGCCGCGCATCGCGCTCGCGAGCACGGCGAAAGCCAGTTTCGTCTGCTGCGCGAAGGCCGTTTCGCGCCGTTTTTCTGGACGCAGTTTCTCGGCGCGATGAACGACAACCTGTTCAAGGTCGGCTTCACGTCGCTCGTCACGTTCCAGGCGGCGCGCTTTTCCGGCGTCGATCCAAAAACGGCCGCGTTTCTGATTTCGGCCATCTTCATCGTGCCATTCGTGGTGTTTTCCGCGACCTCCGGCCAGATCGCCGATAAGTACGACAAAGCGATGCTCACGCGCTTCGTAAAGAGCTTCGAGATCGTCGTGATGCTGATCGGCGGCGCGGGTTTTTTGCTGCACAGCGCGCCGCTGCTCTACGCTTGCACGTTCCTGATGGGCGTCCACTCGACCGTTTTCGGCCCCGTCAAATACGCGTACTTGCCACAGCATCTGAAGCCGTCCGAACTGGTCGGCGGCAACGGTTTGGTCGAGATGGGAACGTTCGTCGCCATTCTGATCGGGACGATCATCGGTGGCGCGGCGGCCGGGCTGACCGAACACGGCGCGATGCTGCTGGCTTCCGGTTGTGTTGCCTTCGCGATCATCGGACGAATCACATCGAGCTTCGTGCCGAAGTCGGACGCGCCTCAGCCGAATCTCAAGATCAACTGGAATCCGTTCTCGGAAACGTGGCGCAATCTCAAGCTCGCGCGCGAGGATCGGACGGTATTTCTAAGCTTGCTCGGCATTTCGTGGCTGTGGTTTGTCGGCGCGACTTTTCTCACGTCGTTTTTCAATTTTGCGAAGGACGTACTGTCGGGCAATCCGGATGTCGTGACCGTGCTGCTCGCGACATTTTCGATCGGTATCGGCACCGGGTCGCTGCTCTGCGAAAAGCTCTCGAAGCGGCGCGTCGAGATCGGTCTCGTGCCGCTCGGCTCGATTGGCATCAGCGTGTTCGCCATCGACCTTTTTTTCGCCAGCCATCGCATCGCGCCGGCGGAGCATCTGCTGGGTATCGCGGAATTTCTCGCGGTCGGCGCGCACTGGCGCATTCTCGCGGACCTTTTCCTGCTCGCGATGTTCGGCGGTTTCTACAGCGTGCCGCTCTACGCGCTGATCCAGAGCCGCAGCCAGCCGACGCATCGCGCGCGCATCATCGCCGCGAACAACATTCTGAATTCGTTCTTCATGATCGTGTCGGCGTTGATGGCGCTTGGTTTGACGTCGGCGGGCGTCGGCATTCCCGGCCTGTTTCTCACCACGGCGCTGCTCAATATCGTCGTCGCGGCCTATATCTATTCGCTCGTGCCCGAATTCCTGCTGCGATTTATCGCGTGGGTGCTCGTGCATACGTTCTACCGGATCCGGCTGGTCGGCGCCGAGCGGATTCCCGAGCACGGCGCGGCCGTGCTGGTCTGCAACCACGTGAGTTTCGTCGATGCCATCGTCATCATGGCCGAAAGTCCGCGTCCGATCCGCTTCGTGATGGATCACCGGATCTTTCGCTCGCCGCTCGTCGGCTGGCTGTTCCGCCATGTGAAGGCAATTCCGATCGCGCCCGCGCACGAAGACCCGGCGCTGCTCGAGCGGGCCTTCGACGCGTGTGGGCAGGCGCTGGCGGCGGGCGATCTCGTTTGCATTTTTCCGGAAGGCAAGCTCACGCGCACCGGCGATATCAATCCGTTCCGGCACGGCATCAGCGAAATCCTGCGGCGTCAGCGTGCGCCGGTCGTGCCGATGGCGCTGCGTGGATTGTGGGGCAGCGTGTTTTCGAGGCACGAGGACACGCGCTGGCCGCGTCCGGTGCAGCGCGGCGTGATGAGCCGGCTGACGCTCGCGGTCGGCGAGCCGATCGCGCCGGAAGACGCGACGCCCGAGCATTTGCAGGATGTCGTGCTGGCCTTGCGCGGCGCGCGCAAGTAAATGGACCGCAGCGCAGCGGCCGGCGCGCGGCTTTAACGAGACAGCGCTGGCATAATATCGGTCTCCCCGACTCAACTTTTCAGGACGACGCCCATGTCCGGCAACACATTAGGCACGCTTTTCACGGTCACGAATTTCGGCGAATCGCATGGACCCGCGATCGGCTGCGTGATCGACGGTTGCCCGCCCGGCATGGCGCTGACCGAAGCCGATATTCAGATCGAACTCGATCGCCGCCGTCCCGGCACGTCGCGTCACGTGACGCAGCGCCAGGAAGCCGATCAGGTCGAGATTCTCTCGGGCGTGTTCGAAGGCAAGACGACCGGCACGCCGATCGCGCTGTTGATCCGCAATACGGATCAGCGCAGCAAGGATTACGGCAATATCGTCGAGACGTTTCGTCCCGGTCACGCCGATTACACCTATTGGCAAAAATACGGCGTGCGCGATTATCGCGGCGGCGGGCGGTCGTCGGCGCGTCTGACCGCCCCGACGGTCGCGGCGGGCGCGGTCGCGAAGAAGTGGCTGCGCGAGCGGCTCGGGATCGAGACGCGCGGCTTTATGCGCGCGCTTGGCGAGATCGAGATTCCGTTCGTTTCCTGGGAACACGTGAGCGAAAACCCGTTCTATTCGCCGAATGCCGAGATCGTGCCGGAACTCGAAGCGTTCATGGACGCGCTGCGCCGTGACGGCGATTCGATCGGCGCGCGCATCGACGTGGTGGCGACCGGCGTGCCGGTTGGCCTGGGCGAGCCGCTGTACGACCGTCTCGACGCCGATATCGCGCACGCGATGATGGGCATCAACGCCGTGAAGGGCGTGGAGATCGGCGCGGGCTTCGCGAGCGTCGCGCAGCGCGGCTCGGTCCACGGCGACGAAATGACGCCGGAAGGCTTCGCCGCCAACAACGCGGGCGGCGTGCTCGGCGGCATTTCGAGCGGTCAGGACATTACGGTTTCCATCGCGATCAAGCCGACTTCCAGCATCCGCACGCCACGTCATTCCATCGACAAAGCCGGCGCGCCCGCCGTGGTCGAGACGTTCGGCCGTCACGATCCGTGCGTCGGCATCCGCGCGACGCCGATCGCGGAAGCGCTGCTTGCGCTCGTCTTGATGGACCACGCGTTGCGCAATCGCGCGCAGAACGGCGACGTTAAGGTCGATACGCCGAAGATCGCGCCTTGAGTTAAATGTCACGCAAGACAAAAAAGGGCGCCAATCTCGCGATTGGCGCCCTTTTTTATGGGTAAAAACCGAATCACATGTTCGGATAATTCGGCCCGCCGCCACCTTCGGGCGTGACCCACACGATGTTCTGCGTCGGGTCCTTGATATCGCAAGTCTTGCAGTGCACGCAGTTCTGCGCGTTGATCTGGAGGCGATCGCCGCCGTCGTCGGTCTTCACGAATTCGTACACCGCAGCCGGGCAATAACGGCTTTCCGGCCCGGCATACGTGCGCAGATTCACGTTCACCGGCACGCTCGGGTCTTTCAGCGTCAAGTGAGCGGGCTGGTTTTCCTCGTGATTCGTATTCGAAATGAACACCGACGAAAGCCGGTCGAACGTCAACTTGCCGTCCGGCTTCGGATACACGATCGGCTTGCATTGCGATGCCGGCTTAAGCGTTTCGTTATCGGCGTGCTGATGGTGCAGCGTCCAAGGCACGTTGCCGCCGAGCACTTTCTGTTCGAGACCGACCATGAACGTGCCGAGGTAGAGACCTTTGCCCATCCACTGCTTGAAATTGCGCGCGCGATAAAGCTCCTCGCGCAGCCACGAATGCTCGAACGCTTCCGGATACGCCTCCAGTTCATCGGACGTGCGGCCTGCCTGCACGGCGTCGAACGCGGCTTCGGCGGCCATCTTCCCGGATTTGATCGCCGCGTGGCTGCCCTTGATCCGCGATGCGTTCAGGAAACCCGCGTCGCAGCCGACCAGCGCGCCGCCCGGAAACACGAGCTTCGGCAGCGACATGAAGCCGCCCGCCGCAATCGCGCGCGCGCCATACGACACGCGCTTGCCGCCTTCAAGAAACGCGCGGATCGACGGATGCGTCTTGTAGCGCTGGAATTCCTCGAACGGCGAGAGGTACGGATTCGAATAGCCCAGCCCGACCACGAAGCCGACCACGACCTGGTTATTGTCCAGGTGATAGAGAAACGAGCCGCCGTAGGTGTCGTTTTCCAGCGGCCAGCCCGCCGTGTGGATGACGAGACCCGGCTTGTGCTTGGCGGGATCGATTTCCCACAGTTCCTTGATGCCGAGACCGTAGACCTGCGGATCGGCGTTCTTGCGCAGCTTGTATTTGTCGGTGAGTTGACGGCCCAGATGGCCGCGCGCGCCTTCGCAAAACAACGTGTATTTCGCGTGCAACTCCATGCCGAGCTGGAAATTTTCGGTCGGTTCGCCGTCTTTGCCGATGCCCATGTTGGCGGTCACGACGCCGCGCACGGAGTTGTCGTCGTTGTAGAGCAGTTCGGCGGCCGGGAAGCCCGGGAAAATTTCGACGCCCAGCGCTTCGGCTTGCGTGCCGAGCCAGCGCGTCACGTTGGCTAAGCTCACGACATAATTGCCGTGGTTCTTGAAGTTGTCGGGCAGCAGCCAGTTCGGCACCTGCTTCGCGCTGTCTTCGGTGAGGAACAGGAAACGGTCTTCGGTCACTTCGACGTCGAGCGGCGCGCCCTGGGTCTTCCAGTCGGGCAGCAGTTCGTTCAGCGCACGCGGGTCCATGACCGCGCCCGACAGAATGTGCGCGCCGACTTCGGAGCCTTTTTCGAGCACGCACACGCCGATTTCGACGCCTTTTTCCTGGGCAAGCTGCTTGAGCCGGATCGCCGCCGATAAACCGGCAGGGCCGCCGCCAACGATCACGACGTCATATTCCATCGACTCGCGGGGGCCATACTGCTCGATGAGACGCTCCGGGGTCATCAATGCTCCTCTTGTACCGTTAGAATGCTTTTTTCGGGGATCGCGTATTGTCAGCGAACGTCCGGCAGGGTGCAACCGACGCACCGTACATTAGCACGATCGTTCTATTTATATGCTGGCGTGTTGACGCTTCCACCGAGTTGCGGCACTCGGCGCCTGCATGACGAATTCTGCAAACCGTATTTAACGAGGAACCACAATGGGCCGTTCGATCAATCTGGAAGGGAAATGCGCGCTGATTACCGGCGCGTCCAGCGGTCTGGGCAAGCGCTTTGCCCAAGTGTTGTCGCAGGCGGGCGCGAAGGTCGTGCTCGCGAGCCGCCGCACCGAGCGGTTGAAGGAACTACGCGCCGAGATCGAGGCGTCGGGCGGCGCGGCGCATGTCGTCGCCCTCGACGTGACCGATTATCAGAGCATCAAGGCCGCCGTTGCGCACGCGGAGACGGAAGCGGGGACGATCGACATTCTGGTCAACAATTCGGGCGTGTCGACGACGCAGAAACTGACGGACGTCACGCCGTCCGACTTCGATTTCGTGTTCGACACGAACACGCGCGGCTCGTTTTTCGTCGCGCAGGAAGTGGCGAAACGGATGATCATGCGCGGCAATGGCGCGTCGAAACCGTCGTATCGCATCATCAATATCGCGTCGGTGGCCGGCTTGCGCGTGTTTCCGCAAATCGGCCTGTATGCGATGAGCAAGGCCGCCGTCGTGCAGATGACCCGTGCGATGGCGCAGGAATGGGGCCGCCACGGCATCAATGTGAATGCGATCTGTCCCGGCTATATCGATACCGAAATCAATCACCATCACTGGAAGACCGAGCAGGGCCAGAAGCTCGTCGCGATGTTGCCGCGCCGCCGCGTCGGCACGCCGGAAGACCTGGACGGGCTGCTCTTGCTGCTCGCCGCCGACGAATCGCAGTTCCTCAACGGCGCGGTCATTTCCGCCGACGACGGCTTCAGCCTTTAATTTTTATCTCAGGAAGCAGTCAGTCAAATGAGTAGCGAAATCAACAACCCGGCCGAATATCACCCTGTTTTCGAGATGGTTCTGGCGATCCGCTGGGGCGACATGGACGCGTTCGGCCATGTGAACAACACCGTCTATTTTCGCTATATGGAGCAGGTGCGGATTTCCTGGTTCGAGGCGCTCGGTATCGCGGGCGGCAACGGCGAGGGGCAGGGCCCGGTGATCGTCAACGCGTCGATGGAATTTCTGAAGCAGCTTCACTATCCGGGCGACGTGATCGGCCGGATGACGGCGGGCAAACCCGGCCGGAGCAGTTTCGACACACGTTTCGAGCTGTATCGCGCGGACGATCCCGCGACGCTTTACGCGCGCGGTTCGGCGAAGTGCGTGTGGATCGACTATGCGGCCGCGAAATCCGTGCCGATTCCGGATTTGCTGCGCGCGGCGATCGAGCAGCCGGTCGTGCTGAACGCTCGCTGATCAGTGGCCGAGTAGCCGCTGGAGCAATTCGGTGGCGTTGCCGGTGTCGTACTTTCTCATCAACCGCGAGCGATAAATATCGACGGTACGCGGGCTGATATCGAGCGCGCGGCCGATCTGCTTGCTGGTTTTCCCCGTGACGAGCTGCGCGGCGATTTCACGCTCGCGCGGCGTCAGTTCAATCTCGACCCGGCGCGTCGCGCTCAAATCCTCGAAGGTCCAGACGCCCGCCGCATGTGGCGCCGCCAGATCGAGCGAGCGGCCGGTGACGTGACACCAGAACAGTTCGCCGCCCGCGCGCTTCATGATGCGGTCGTCGCCGTAGCTGCCCTGACTTTGCATCAGCGCGGAAATCCGTTCGCCGATACGCTCGAACTCATCCGGCGACGGATACAGCACCTCGAACGAGCGCCCGATCAGCGCGTCCCGGCCGCAGCCGAAAATCGCGCAAAGCTGCGCATTGCAATCTTCGATAATCCGGTCGCGCGACAAAACCAGTCCGACTGGCGCAAGATGAAAGGCGGTTTGGTAATCCAGTGAATGCATGGTGGCTGTGTTTGCGCCGCGTATCGTCCGCCGCGTGAAAGCGGGCGGGCGTGGGCGGCAAGTACTTATGTATTTTTGCGTATTGTGCCGGATGGCGCGCGCGTCGTACTCTTTTGCCACGCGAGAAACGCGGCTGGAACGGCGTTGGCAGGCTGTTTCATAGAAGCTGATCCATAAGGTGATCAATAAGCTGCATCCATAACAGGAAGGGACAACAGATGAACAAGGTCTTTCCCAGCGCGAAAGAGGCGCTCGATGGCATCGTCAAGGACGGCCAGACTTTCGCCGTCGGCGGTTTCGGGCTGTGCGGCATACCGGAAGCGCTGATCGCGTCGCTGCGCGATTCGGGCGTGAAGGACATTACCTGCATCAGCAATAACGCGGGTGTCGACGGTTTCGGTCTCGGACTGCTCTTGGAGACGCGCCAGATCAAGAAAATGATTTCGTCGTATGTGGGCGAAAACAAGGAATTCGAGCGGCAATATCTCGCCGGCGAACTCGAACTGGAATTCACACCGCAAGGCACGCTCGCCGAGAAACTGCGCGCGGGCGGCTCCGGCATTCCGGCATTTTTCACGAACACCGGTTTCGGCACGATCATCGCGGAAGGCAAGGAAACGCGCCAGTTCGGTGAGAACCATTACGTGCTGGAACATTCCCTGACCGCCGACGTCGCCCTCGTCAAGGCGTGGAAAGCGGACAAATCCGGCAATCTGATCTACCGCCGCACGGCGCGCAACTTCAACCCGATGTGCGCGATGGCCGGCAAGGTCACGGTTGTGGAAGTGGAAGAGATCGTGGAAGTGGGCGAACTCGACCCGGACGCGATCCATACGCCCGGTATTTTCGTGCAGCGCATCGTGCTGAATGCGAACCCTGAGAAACGCATCGAACAACGCATCGTCCGCGCGAAAGGAGACTGATCATGGCATGGAATCGAGACGAAATGGCCGCGCGCGCGGCGAAGGAGTTGCAGGACGGCTTCTACGTGAACCTCGGGATCGGCTTGCCGACGCTGGTGGCGAACCACGTGCCGGCGGGCATCGAAGTGTGGCTGCAGTCGGAAAACGGACTGCTCGGCATCGGCCCGTCGCCGACCGAAGAGGAAGTGGACGCCGATCTTATCAACGCCGGCAAGCAGACCGTGACGACGCTGCCGGGTTCGTCGATCTTTTCGTCGGCGGATTCGTTCGCGATGATCCGCGGCGGCCACATCAACCTCGCCATCCTCGGCGCGATGCAGATCAGCAAGAAGGGCGATCTCGCCAACTGGATGATCCCGGGCAAGATGATCAAGGGCATGGGCGGCGCGATGGATCTGGTCGCGGGCGTCAAGCGCGTGATCGTGCTGATGGAACACGTCGCGAAAGGCGACCAGCACAAGATTCTCGAAGAATGCTCGCTGCCGCTGACGGGCGTGGGCGTCGTGGACCGGATCATCACGGACCTCGGGGTGATCGACGTCACGGAGAACGGGTTGAAGCTGGTGGAACTGGCAAGCGGCGTCACTGCCGAGGAAATTCAGCAGAAGACGGGCGCGCCGGTCGATGTCAGCGGCGTGAAGTGATGTCCGACTGAGTGACAGTCGAATGCTTGAGCGAAACGGGGCTTCCGAGCCCCGTTTTTTTTCGTGCTGGGCACACCTGGCCGAACGGCTAACGGTGCACGGCGTGCCGTCAGGGAAATGGGCAAAGCGCTTACAATCGAGCGTCGCCATTGAGGGGAACGCTATGTCCTTGACCACCGCCGAAGCCGCTTCGTCCGTGCCCACGTCCGTGCCCACGTCCGTGGCCGCTCCCGCGCCGCGTCAGCGCTATGTGCAGTGTGCGAGTCCCGCCGGCCTGCATCGCATGGCGTACACGGAATGGGGCGACCCGGCCAATCCGCGCGTGCTGGTCTGCGTGCACGGGCTCACGCGATCCGGGCGCGATTTCGACCGGCTGGCGGCGGCACTCTGCCATGAATATCGCGTGATCTGCCCGGACGTGGCGGGCCGGGGTTTATCCGACTGGCTCGCGGACCCGAAGCACTACGTGATCCCGCAATATGTCGCCGACATGGTGACGCTCGTCGCGCGGCTCAATGTCGAAACCGTCGACTGGTTCGGCACGTCGATGGGCGGCCTGATCGGCATGGCGCTCGCCGGGTTGCCGAATTCGCCGATTCACAAACTCCTGCTGAACGATGTTGGACCGCGTATCGAACCGGTCGCGCTCAAGCGCATCGGCGACTATCTCGGCCGTCCGATCAGTTTCGCGACCGAGCAGGAAGGCGTGGATTACGCGGCGGCGCTCGCGTCCGATTTCGGTCCGCTCACCGCGCCGGAATGGCGCGCGATCAACGCGCCGCTTCTGCGCGAGCGCGAGGGGCGCTGGGAGTTTCGCTACGATCCGCGCATCGCGGAGCCGTTCGCCAGCGCAACGGCAGAAAGCAGCGCGATCGGGGAAGCCGTGCTGTGGCACTCGCTTTCGTCGGTTGCGTCGCCCGTGCTCGTCGTACGCGGCGAGAGCTCGGACCTGTTGTCGCGCAAAACCGTCGCGCAAATGATCGAGCGCGGACAGGCGTTGCGCAGTTGCGAGGTCGCGGGCGCGGGCCATGCGCCTGCATTCGTCTCCGACGCCGAGATCGCCATTGCACGGGGTTTCTTCCTCGATCCCGCGCCGGGCGGGGCATAATTACAGGTTCGGCGCCGGCTTCGCTGTTCAAGCCGCGCCGAGCTTCGATCAACCGAACCTTCAGGGACACTCATGGCAGTTACTCGTCATCACGTCGGCGCGCGTCTTTCCGAGACCGCGATCCACAACGGCACTGTGTATCTAGCGGGCCAGATTGCCGAAGACACGACGCAGGACATCGCCGGGCAGATGCGCGAAGTGCTCGGCCATATCGACCGTCTGCTGGAAGAAGCCGAGAGCGACAAGTCGCTGCTGCTGAACGTGCAGATCTTCATCTCCGATATCGCGAACTTCGACGCCATGAATGCCGTGTGGGACGGCTGGGTCGCGAAGGGCAACACGCCGCCGCGCGCGACCGTCGAGGCGAAGCTCGCCAATCCGGCGTGCCTCGTCGAAGTGGTCGTGATCGCGGCGCAGCGGAGCTGAACGCCTTATCGCGCCCGCCAATACGCTCGCGATGCGCCGTTTGAACGCGGATCGCAGCCGAAGAGCCAGATTTCAGGCATGACCGACGCCGTTTCCCCCGAATCCCTTCCCGAGCCGTCGTTCGAGCGCGCGCTCGCGTTCGTGCATGAGCACGCCGCCGACGTGCGCCTGCAGACCGGCGAGTTGCTCGCGGATCACGCGGCGGGAACGGCGCGCATCGTGCAGACGCTCAACGTCGATCCCCAGGCCGTCGCAGCCGCCGCGCTGTTCGCGCTCGCGCCTTATCTGGACGACCCGGACCGGTTGATCGGCGAGCATTTCGGCGAAGAGGTGCAGCATCTCGTCGCCGATGTGCGGAAGTTGCTGCGGCTCGGCTCGGTCAGTTCGCGCGCCACGCAGGCCACGCTGCCGCAGACCGGGCGCGACGCGCAGGCCGCGCGCCGCGCTCAAGTCGAAGCGCTGCGCAAGATGCTGCTCGCCTTCGCGCAGGACATCCGCGTGGTGCTGATCCGGCTCGCGTCGCGACTGCAGTCGCTGCGTTTTTACGCGGCGAACAAGCTCGCACCGAGTGCCGACGTGCCGCGCGAAACCCTCGAAATCTACGCGCCGCTCGCGAACCGGCTCGGCATCTGGCAACTTAAGTGGGAACTCGAAGACCTCGCGTTCCGCTTCGAAGACCCGCCGACCTACAAGCGCATCGCGAAGCTGCTGGACGAAAAGCGCGTCGAGCGCGAGAGCTACGTGACCGGGGCGATCGCCCGCCTGCAGACCGAACTCGCCACCGCGCAGATCCGCGCGGAAGTGAGCGGCCGGCCGAAGCATATCTACAGCATCTGGAAAAAGATGCGAGGCAAGGAGCTCGACTTCGCGGAGCTGAACGACGTGCGCGCGTTTCGCGTGATCGTCGACGATATTAAAGATTGCTACACCGTGCTCGGTATCGTGCACAACCTGTGGCAGCCGGTTCCACGCGAATTCGACGACTACATTTCGAGGCCGAAGCCGAATGGTTACCGGTCGCTGCACACGGTCGTGATCGGCGACGATGGCCGCGCGTTCGAAGTGCAGATCCGCACGCAGGAGATGCATCAGTTCGCCGAATACGGCGTGGCGGCGCACTGGCGCTACAAGGAAGCGGGCGTGCGCGGTTATGCGGGACAGGTGACGGCGAGCGAGAAATACGACGAGAAAATCGCGTGGCTGCGCCAGTTGCTCGCGTGGAAGGACGATGTTTCGGAGAACGAGCGGCCGGGCTGGCAGCAATTGCGCGACGCCACGCTCGACGATGACCACATCTATGTGCTCACGCCGCAGGCGCGCGTGATCGCGTTGCCGCATGGATCGACGGCGGTGGATTTCGCCTATCACCTGCACAGCGAACTCGGGCATCGTTGCCGCGGCGCGCGGGTCGACGGCACGATGGTGCCGCTCAACACGCCGCTGCAAAACGGCCAGACGGTGGAGATCGTCGCGGTGAAGGAGGGCGGCCCGTCGCGCGACTGGCTCAATCCGAACCTCGGCTACCTGCACAGCCCGCGCGCGCGCCAGAAGGTGCGCGCCTGGTTCAACGCGGTAGAGGCCGAGGAAAACATCGCGACAGGCCGCGCGATCGTCGATAAAACCTTGCAGCGCGAGGGGAAAACCTCGGTCAATCTCGACCAGCTCGCGTCCAAGCTCGGCTTCAAGGCGCCGGAAGATCTCTACGCGCTCGTCGCGAAGGAAGAGTTCAGCCTGCGCAATATCGAGCACGCGCTGCACGACACGCCCGAGCCGGAACCCGTCCCGGAAGCGCCCGAGCAGTTCGAAAAGCGCAGCAGCGGGCAAAGCGTGGCGCAGGGCGCATCGACGGGCGTGCTGGTGGTCGGCGTGGACGCACTGCTCACGCAACTCGCGCGATGCTGCCGCCCGGCGCCGCCCGATCCGATCGCGGGTTTCGTCACGCGCGGCAAGGGCATGTCGATCCACCGCAGCGACTGCGAGACGTTTAAACGTATGGCCGAACGCTCGCCCGAGCGCGTGTTGCAGACGACGTGGTCATCGGACGTCATGGGCGGGCGCGGATCTTCTGTGTATCCGGTGGATCTTTCCGTCGAATCCACCGACCGGCAAGGCCTGCTTCGCGACATTTCCGAAGTGTTCGCGCGCGAGAAGATGAATGTGATCGGCGTGAAGAGCCAGAGCCGCCGGAATGTCGCGTATATGCAGTTCACGGTCGAAGTGTCGAGCGCCGCGCAGATTCAGCGTGCGTGCACGCTGCTTGGCGAGGTGTCGGGCGTGATTCGTGCCGCGCGACGCGCGTGAACGCCGTTCTAAAGCGGGTTGTAACGCCTTGATCCCGCAGCGTATTTTCGAAGAACTTAAACGTATCGACTAATTTTGATGCACTGGATGCATAAAAGCAGTTGCCAAAAATCAAAACGGTCCATATAATTTCGTCTTCTTCAGGCTCGTAGCTCAGCTGGTTAGAGCACCACCTTGACATGGTGGGGGTCGTTGGTTCGAGTCCAATCGAGCCTACCAACGAAACAGAAGCTCCGGTTTTGCCGGGGTTTCGAAACCGCAAAAAGCGCTTCGGCGTAAAAGGCGAAAATAGATGGCACCGCGAACGTTGACCGAGACAGCTTCGGAACGACGCTAGTCGAGGACCTCTTTCGCCCTTGTGGTTTGCAGGAAAGTGAATGCGGCCCCTCGATCGTGGGGCCGCATTTTTTTTGTCCTTCGTATTTGTCGGCGCGTCTCGCGCGGCATTGCTGATTGAACTTGGTCGCCGTCGTCCGGCGTCTTGGAGAACGAAATGGTTTCGATACGTTTGCCCGACGGGTCTGTGCGTCAATACGATCACCCGGTGACGGTCGCGGAAGTCGCGGCTTCGATTGGCGCGGGCCTCGCCAAGGCCGCGCTCGGCGGCAAGCTGGACGGCGAGCTCGTCGACACGTCGGCGCTGATCGACCATGACGCCTCGCTTTCCATCGTCACCGAAAAGGACGCGGACGGCCTCGACATCATTCGTCACTCGGCGGCGCACTTGCTCGCCTACGCGGTGAAGGACCTGTATCCGGAAGCGCAGGTCACGATCGGTCCGGTGATCGACAATGGTTTCTACTACGACTTCGCGTACAGCCGTCCCTTTACGCCCGAAGATCTCGAAAAGATCGAAAAGCGCATGCAGGAACTGGCGAAGAAGGACGAGCCGGTGTCGCGCCGCGTGGTTTCGCGCAACGAAGCGGTGGATTACTTCAAGAGCATCGGCGAGAAGTACAAGGCCGAAATCATCGAATCGATCCCGGCGACCGACGACATCAAGCTGTACTCGCACGGCGGTTTCACCGACCTGTGCCGCGGCCCGCACGTGCCGTCGACGGGCAAGCTGAAAGTTTTCAAGCTCATGAAAGTCGCGGGCGCGTACTGGCGCGGCGACTCGAAGAACGAGCAGTTGCAGCGCATTTACGGCACGGCCTGGACGAGGAAGGAAGATCAGGAAGCCTATCTGCACATGCTCGAGGAAGCGGAAAAGCGCGACCACCGCAAGCTCGGCAAGCAACTCGACTTTTTCCATCTGCAGGACGAAGCGCCCGGCATGGTGTTCTGGCACCCGAAGGGTTGGGCGTTGTGGCAACAAGTCGAGCAATACATGCGTCGTCGCGTGAACGACGCCGGCTATCTTGAAATCAAGACGCCGATGGTGATGGATCGTTCGCTGTGGGAAGCATCGGGTCACTGGCAGAACTATCGTGAAAACATGTTCACGACCGAATCGGAGAAACGCGACTACGCGATCAAGCCGATGAACTGCCCGGGCCACGTGCAGGTGTTCAATCACGGCTTGCGTTCGTATCGCGATCTGCCGCTGCGTTACGCCGAATTCGGCTCGTGCCACCGTAACGAGCCGTCGGGTTCGTTGCACGGTTTGATGCGCGTGCGCGGCTTCGTTCAGGATGATGCTCATATTTTCTGTACCGAAGAACAGTTCATCTCGGAATCGATCGCGTTCAACACGCTCGCGATGAGCGTGTACGAGGATTTCGGCTTCGATCGCATCGACATCAAGCTCGCATTGCGGCCGGATCAGCGCGCGGGCACCGACGAAATCTGGGATCGCGCGGAGCAGGGTCTGCGCGACGCCCTGACGGCGTGCGACCTTCAATGGGAAGAGCTGCCTGGAGAAGGCGCGTTCTACGGTCCCAAGATCGAGTACCACATCAAGGACGCGCTTGGCCGGTCGTGGCAATGTGGTACGTTGCAGCTCGATATGGTGCTGCCGGAGCGGCTCGGGGCCGAATATGTGTCGGAAGACAACAGCCGCAAACGCCCGGTGATGCTCCACCGTGCAATCGTCGGTTCGATGGAGCGATTCCTTGGCATTTTGATCGAGCACCATGCTGGTGCGATGCCTTCTTGGCTTGCGCCGGTACAGGCTGTTGTCTTGAATATCGCCGAAAGCCAGATGGAATATGCGCGATCTCTGACCCAATCGTTGCAAAAACAAGGGGTTAGAGTTGAGAGCGATTTGCGCAATGAGAAGATTAGCTATAAAATACGCGAGCACACGCTGCAGAAGGTCCCGTATTTGTTGGTTGTCGGGGACAAGGAGCGTGAGGCACAAACGGTAGCCGTGCGTGCGCGTGGCGGTGTCGATGCAGGCGTAATGTCGCTCGACGCGTTCCTCGAGCGTCTGCAGCAGGACGTGCAGGCGTTCAGGTAATCCACCCGCAGCCCGGCTCGTTTTTTTAATTTTTAGAGGAAACGTAACATCGCTACTGATAAGTCGTCACATCGCATCAACGGTGAAATTACTGCACCTGAGGTGCGCTTGGTCGGAGTGGACAACGAGCCGCTCGGAATCGTGAAACTCGCCGATGCTTTCCGCATGTCGGAACAGCAGGACGTCGATCTCGTCGAAATTGCACCGCAGGCCGTTCCGCCTGTGTGCCGTTTGATGGATTACGGCAAGTTCAAGTACTCGGAAGCGAAGAAGCAACACGAGGCAAAGCTTAAGCAGAAGATCGTTCAGGTCAAGGAAGTCAAGTTCCGGCCGGGCACCGACGACGGTGACTACAACGTGAAACTGCGTAACCTGACTCGCTTCCTCGAAGACGGCGACAAGACGAAAATCACGTTGCGTTTCCGCGGTCGGGAAATGGCCCACCAGGAAATCGGTATGCGTGTGCTCGAACGCCTGAAGGCGGATCTGGAAGAATTTGGCCAGGTCGAGCAGATGCCGAAGATGGAAGGGCGCCAGATGATCATGGTTCTGGCACCGAAGAAAAAGAAGTAACGATGGATCGCGCGCTGCTGGTTTAAAGCGCGGCATCGGATGCAGGTTTCGGAGTGGCGTCGTTTATCGGCGCGGCTCACGGAAAAGCGGCGGCGTCAAAGCTGCCGCACATAAGTGGCGCGTGGGTTTCGAAGGGCGGGTCAGGATCGTAGGATCAACCGCACACCCATGCCCATCTAATAAACTGGAGTTGTTCCATGCCGAAGATGAAGACCAAGAAGAGTGCTGCAAAGCGCTTCGTGGTGCGTCCGGGCGGTACCGTCAAGCGCGGTCAAGCCTTCAAGCGCCACATCCTGACGAAGAAGACCACCAAGGTCAAACGCCATTTGCGCGGTTCCACGGCTGTTCATGCTGCAGATATGAACTCCGTGCGCGCAATGCTGCCGTTCGCTTAACCCTTAACCGAAACTCATAGGAGCGCATTATGCCTCGAGTAAAACGTGGGGTTACCGCACGGGCCCGTCACAAGAAGATCATCAAGCTGGCCAAGGGTTACCGCGGCCGTCGCAATAACGTCTATCGCATCGCCAAGCAAGCGGTCATGCGCGCTGGGCAATATGCCTATCGCGATCGCCGCAACAAGAAGCGTGTGTTCCGTGCTCTGTGGATCACGCGTATCAACGCGGCGGTGCGTCAGCACGACATGACGTACAGCGTGTTCATCAATGGCCTGAAGAAGGCTCATATTGAACTCGACCGCAAGGTGCTGGCCGATATGGCTGTGTTCGACAAGGCTGCTTTTGCTGCGATCGTTACGCAGGTGAAAGCCGTCGTTGCAGCCTAATTGCGAAATTAGTACTGCGTGGTTCGTCTGATTGCTGGCCTTTCCAGGTCGGCAGTCAGACTGAAAACGGGGCTCTCACCGAGCCCCGTTTTCGTTGGTCGGACCGTTTCGACCGGCTTATCGAATAATCCAAATCACTTAGAACTTCGACGTTGAAATGATGGGATCAATGGATCTGGACCAGATTGTCGCCGACGCACAAAGCGCCTTTGAACAAGCCTCCGATGTCGCGACGCTCGAAAACGAGAAGGCGCGTTTCTTAGGCAAATCGGGTGCGCTCACGGAAATGCTGAAGGGCCTCGGCAAGCTCGATCCCGACACGCGCAAAACCGAAGGCGCGCGGATCAACGTCGTCAAGCAACAGGTGGAAACCGCGCTGAATGCGCGTCGCCAGGCACTCGCCGACGTGCTGCTCAATCAGCGTCTCGCGGCCGAATCCATCGACGTCACGCTGCCGGGCCGCGGCCTTGGCGCGGGCAGCCTGCATCCGGTCATGCGCACTTGGGAACGTGTCGAACAAATTTTTGCGTCGATTGGTTTCGATGTGGCCGACGGCCCCGAAATCGAGACGGACTGGTACAACTTCACGGCGCTCAACAGCCCTGAGAATCATCCGGCGCGCTCGATGCAGGACACGTTTTATGTCGACGGTAAAGATGCCGACGGCCGTCAACTGTTGCTGCGCACGCACACGAGCCCGATGCAGGTGCGTTACGCGCGCATGAACAAGCCGCCGATCAAGGTGATCGTGCCGGGCCGGACGTATCGCGTCGACAGCGACGCGACGCATTCGCCGATGTTCAATCAGGTCGAAGGTCTGTGGATCGACGAGAACATCAGCTTTGCCGACCTGAAGGGCGTCTATACCGATTTTCTGAAGAAATTCTTCGAGCGCGACGATATTCTCGTGCGCTTCCGCCCGTCATATTTCCCTTTCACCGAGCCGTCCGCCGAAATCGACATGATGTTCGAGCATGGTAAAAACGCGGGTAAATGGCTCGAAATCTCGGGTTCGGGCCAAGTGCATCCGACCGTGATCCGCAATATGGGCCTCGACCCGGAGCGCTATATCGGCTTTGCGTTCGGCAGCGGCCTGGAACGCCTGACGATGTTGCGCTATGGCGTGCAGGATCTGCGCCTTTTCTTCGAAAACGATCTGCGTTTCCTGCGGCAATTCGCGTAAAGCGGCATGCTGCGAGCGTGTCCGGCGCGAATTGTTGATCGTGCCGGGCGCAGACACCCCTCATTTCGAACGTAGACACACATGCAATTCCCAGAATCCTGGCTTAGAAGCTTCGTCGATCCGAAACTTTCGACCGACGAGTTGTCGCACGCGCTGACGATGGCCGGTCTCGAAGTCGAAGGCCTCGCGCCGGTCGCGCCGCCGACAAGCAAGATCGTGGTCGGTCAAGTGCTGGAAGTCGCGAAGCATCCGAACGCCGACAAGCTCAACGTCTGTCAGGTCGACGCCGGCACGGGCGAGACGCTGAATATCGTGTGCGGCGCGCCGAACGTTTCGCCGGGCATCAAGGTGCCCGTCGCGCTGGTCGGCGCGGAATTGCCGCCGGCGGAAGCGGGCGCGGCGCCGTTCGCGATCAAGCTCTCGAAGCTGCGCGGCGTGGAAAGCCAGGGCATGTTGTGCTCGGCGCGCGAGTTGAAGCTCTCGGAAGATCACAGCGGTCTTTTGATTCTTCCCGCCGATACGCCGATCGGCCAGGACATTCGTAAGACCCTGAATCTCGACGACACCGTTTTCGAGATCAAACTCACGCCTAACAAGGCGGATTGCCTTTCGGTTTTCGGCGTCGCGCGCGAGACCGCCGCCATTACCGGCGCGCCGTTGCTCGCGCTCGATATGCCGCCCGTCATGCCTACGCTTAGCGAAACGTTGCCGGTCAAGGTGACCGCGCCGGATCTGTGCGGGCGCTTCTCGGGTCGCGTGATTCGTGGCGTGAACGCGCGCGCGAAAACGCCGCAATGGATCGTTGAACGCCTTGAGCGCTCGGGTCAGCGCAGTATTTCCGCGCTCGTCGATATTTCCAATTACGTGATGCTCGAACTCGGTCGTCCGACCCACGTGTTCGATCTCGACAAGATTCACGGCGGGATCGAAGTGCGCTGGGGGCGGAAGGGCGAAACGCTCAAGCTGCTCAATGGCAACACCGTCGAACTCGATGAAACCGTCGGCGTGATCGCGGACGCGCAGCAGGTCGAAAGCCTGGCCGGCATCATGGGCGGCGACAGCACGGCCGTCTCGCTCGATACCGCGAACATCTATCTCGAAGCCGCCTTCTGGTGGCCGGACAGCATTCGCGGCCGCGCGCGCAAGTACAACTTTTCGACGGATGCCGCGCACCGTTTCGAACGCGGCGTCGATTATTCGACGACCGTCGAGCATATCGAGCGCATTTCGCGTTTGATTCTCGATATTTGTGGTGGTGAAGCGGGTCCGGTCGACGATCAGATTCTCAACTTGCCGAAGCGCGAACCGGTGACGATGCGCGTTTCGCGCGCGAACCGCATTATCGGCGTCAAGATTAGCGCGGATGAAATTGCACAGATTTTCACGCGTCTGGGCCTGAGCTTTGTGCAGGGCGACGATACGTTTGCTGTAACGCCGCCGGCTTATCGCTTCGATATCGAGATCGAAGAGGATCTAATCGAGGAAGTTGCGCGCATTTACGGTTTCGAGAAGATTCCGGCGCGGCCGCCCGTCGCGACGAGCGAGATGCGTCCGACCAACGAAACGCGTCGCTCGGTTCATGCTATTCGCTACGCGCTCGCCGCGCGCGATTACGCGGAAACGGTGAACTTCAGCTTCGTCGATGCTGAGTGGGAAGCGGATTTCGCGGGCAACGACCGGCCGGTCAAGTTGCTGAATCCCATCGCGAGTCAGCTTTCGGTCATGCGCACGACGCTGTTCGGCAGTCTGATCAGCGTGCTGCGCTACAACCTGAATCGTCGCGCGGACCGGATTCGCGTGTTCGAAGCGGGCCGCGTGTTCCTGCACGATCCGGCAATCAAGGCGGGCGAACTGGCTATCGAAGGTTTCGCGCAACCGAAAATGTTCGGCGGTCTTGCTTACGGCCCGGCGCTCGACGAGCAGTGGGGCGCGCCGTCGCGCACGGTCGATTTCTTCGACGTGAAGGGCGATATCGAGGCGCTGTTCGTGCCGGTCGTTCCGCGTTTCGTGAAAGCGGAACACCCGGCGCTGCATCCGGGCCGCAGCGCGCGTATCGAAATTGACGGGCGCGTGGCGGGTTGGATCGGCGAATTGCATCCGCGCTGGTTGCAGAAATATGATTTGCCGCACGCGCCTATTTTGTTCGAAATCGAAGCGGATGCGCTCATTCAGCGCGCGCTGCCGGTGCCCTCGGAAGTGTCGAAATTTCCGCCGGTTCGGCGCGATATCGCGATTGTCGTCGACCAGAAAGTCGAGGCGCAAACGCTGCTCGACGAGCTCAAAAACGCCCAGTCGGAACCCGCTTGCAAGCATGTTGTGAAGGTGGCTTTGTTCGATGAATTTCGTCCAAAATCAAGCACTTCCGGTGGTTTGGGAGAGCACGAGAAAAGCCTTGCCTTCCGTGTAACGTTGCAAGATACTGGCGGGACGCTTCAGGACGAAACAGTCGAAACGGCCATCAAAACGCTGGTGGATCGCTTGGCTCGAGTACATGGCGCGCGGTTGCGCGGATAGCCCGCAAGTAGGCCATTTCCGTCTTCATCGTCACGCCATCTTTTCGATATGAACCAAATGAACTCGAGTGATTTCGAAGCCCTTCTTTCGGCGCAACGTAGCGCCATGATCCGAGATATCCCGACTTCGAACGGCGCGGCGTCTCCCGAGACGCCGACGCTGACGAAAGCCGAATTGGCAGAAATGCTGTTCGATCACGTCGGTTTGAATAAGCGCGAAGCGAAAGACATGGTCGAAGCGTTCTTCGAAGTCATTCGCGACGCACTTGAAAGCGGCGATAGCGTCAAGCTGTCGGGATTCGGCAATTTTCAATTGCGTGATAAGCCGCAGCGTCCGGGACGTAATCCAAAAACCGGCGAGGCCATTCCGATTGCGGCGCGCCGCGTGGTGACGTTTCACGCGAGTCAAAAATTGAAAGCGCTGGTTGAAACCGGCGCGGAAACAAGCTTTAATCGCTAGCGCATAATTAAGTGCCCTATTTGGCACGTGAACTGGCGTTGATAAGCTGATTCATCAGTCGACCCATTAGCCAGGATTAAAAGCATTGACGGCCCGCGCCACCGTAACCGGGCGCTTCTGCGTTATTCACCTTGATGGTTGATCGACGATGGAAAAAGTCGTCTTGCCTCCGATTCCGGCCAAGCGCTACTTCACAATCGGTGAGGTTAGCGAGCTATGCGGCGTCAAGCCACATGTGCTGCGTTATTGGGAGCAGGAGTTCACGCAGTTGCGGCCCGTCAAGCGGCGTGGAAACCGGCGTTATTATCAGCATCACGAAGTATTGCTGATCCGGCGGATCCGCGAATTGCTTTACGAGCAGGGCTTTACCATCAACGGCGCGCGTAACCGGCTCGATTCGCACGGCCGCGCACAGGGCGAGGCGTTGGAAGCGGGCGAGATGGACGATGCCGGCGCGCTGTCGGACGCGCAATCGGTGGATGTCGATAAATTGCGCAAAGAGCTATTGCAGGTGATCGGCTTGCTAGGCGGCTGAACTTTAAAGATGATTCCAAGGCGTCGCGACTATCGAGTCGCGGCGCTTTTTTTATGGATAAACTGGATTGCGCGTTGTATCGCGCATTTGAATCGCGAGTGGATCAACCGAGCAATCGCGCGGCAAATGAAGCACCTTCGATATCACCAAAATCGCACGGCGCGAGCACGCCCTCGGAAATGAGTTCGTCTCGAAATCGCGCGGCCTGTTGTGCTTCCTCTTCGAACGACGGCTTCCCCTGTGCCTTTCGAATTACCTCGAAAGTGGCAATGGTCGCTTCGATGGTGGCCGCGAGCAGATCGACTGGTTTTTCGAATTTTTTGTCCATAATTGGGTTTTCGGCTCACTCGTGAATAACTTTAGGCACGGGCAAACGATATAAACCGAACATAGGCAATGCCGCGTCAAACGTTATGGCCGAGTTTCTCGCGAACGCTCAACAACCTCGTCCGGCTTCGTGGAATCGGCAGGCGTCGACTTGCGCGCGCTCGATACTTTTTCGCCGGCCCAGTCGGCTCCAAATAAAAACAAAATAGCGATGATCGCGCTGACGCACGACCAGAACGTCGCACCGGCGCCGTCTGCGGTATCCATTGGTGATCCCCTGTGTTTTTCTGTAAGTTTTACGGCAGGACGGGATGCGGTATGTACGTATTGCCACATTGACGGATGGCAATCGGTAGGTATTTCCCGTAGGCGCTGATATGCGGACGAGTATCGAAAAACGCCCGTTGTGCTGTTCACGCTGCGATTTTTTGTGGGCAATAAAAAACCCGCACAGCTTTTGACTGTGCGGGTTCTATTCCTGGTCGGGGCGAGAGGATTTGAACCTCCGACCACCTGCACCCCATGCAGGTACGCTACCAGGCTGCGCTACGCCCCGAAAGAGCGAAAGTATATCAGAGCGCTTCTAAATTTAGAACCCATCGAATGATTAATGCGCTGATCGTTCGCGGATTCACTCACATTTGCCTATCGTCGCCTCTTGACAGCCGCGCCCAATTGCACGTTCACGCGCTCAAAGCGGCATCTCCGACCGCGTGTATTGCGATGTTGTAATGGTCAGCGTGGTTGGCGCGGAACGGCGGTGGCGCAAGCGGAATCGCGCGGCGAGGAAAGCAGCCAGGGCGGCGGGAATGGCGTAGGCAAGCGCGCGTTTGCCGCAGTCGGATGACGACGATAAATCGATATAGCGCATTCGCTGTTCAGTGCTCGCCGAGGCGAACACTAAAGTGAGCGCGATATCGAGCAGCATCGCGAGGATGCAGAACGCCAGAAAAAATAGCGCGCCGTTGACGGGCGGCGCGCGCCGGTCGGCGTTCAGCAGACGCGCCGCAAATAGCGCCACGCCCAGCAAAGCAAAATTGAGGAACAACTGAAACCACGGAAAATTCATCGCGCGCCCTTCTAGGTGTGAGATCAACACGTTCGATTTCGCTTCTCGCGCGAAAAGGCGCTGCGGAATGGCGAAATCGGGCGCGATCATCACATGCACGCGAGGCGCTAGAAATACGATTTGTCCTAAATCTTTTGGAGTCCAACTTCCGACGCGGAGAACGCTTCGGACAGGAAATCGATGAAGGTCCGCACTTTGGTCGTCATGTATTTGCGGCTGGTGTAGACCGCGTAGACCGACGGGGCAAAAGTCGAATACTCGGGCAGCACGCGAACCAGCGCGCCTGTGCTCAGTTCGCCCGCGACAACCCATTCCGGAAAATACGCGAGGCCGATGCCCGCGCGCACGAGTTGCAGCGACATGGAGGTGTCGTTGGTCTTCAGCACGGCGTGGTTCTTGACCGTGAAGTCGCCAGCCGGGCCGCGAAGCTCGATCGTCTCGATATTGGTGTAGGTCGGCAACACGACGGGCCGTCCGGCGATCTCGTCGGGATGCCGCGGCGTGCCGCTCGCGCGCAGGTATTCGGGTGCGCCGACCAGCACGAACGGCACCTTGCACAGCGGCCGCACGATCAGCGACGGCGACGGCTCCGACGTGGCGCGTATCGCCATGTCGTAACCTTCCTCGACGAGATCGACGAAGCGATTTTCGAGCCGCAAATCGATCAGCACGTCCGGATATCGCGCGCGATACGCGACCAGAATGTCGGCGAACGCGCGCGTCGCGAACCAGCCGGGCGTAGTGACCTTCAACACGCCCTGCGGCTGCGCGGTCTGCGTGCCGACCGCCGCACCCGCCGCCTGCAGAATATCGAGCGCTTCACTGCACTGTTCGTAATAGACGTTGCCCGCTTCCGTCAGGCTCAAATGACGCGTCGTCCGGTTCAGCAGGCGCACGCCTAGCTGGCGTTCCAGATTGGCGACGTGCTTGCTCGTCATCGCGGTTGAAATGTCGAGCCGCTCCGCCGCTTTAACGAAACTGCCGGCCTCGACCACCTCGCGAAAAACGCGAAGGCTGGTTAGCGCATCCATCGTTATTTCTCGGTAGGAAATAAAACGTCTATAGTAGGCCGATTTATCGCGCGCTTGTTGGTGGATAGACTGGCATCACTTAATCAGGAGTCGCTCATCATGAATCTTTCCACTGTCTGGACGCCGCGCGCACAAGCCGTCTTGCGTGTCGTTGCCGCGTATTTGCTGATCGTGCATGCGTCGGCGAAGCTGTTTCACGTGCCGCATATCGCGGCCTTCGACGGCCTTCCGCTCTTTTCGCTGCTCGGCGCAGCGGGCGTAATCGAGCTGCTCGGCGGCGCGTTGCTGCTGCTTGGCGCGTTCGTGCGGCCGGTGGCGTTCGTGTTGTCGGGCGAAATGGCGTTCGCGTATTTCATCGCGCACGCGCCGCAGGGCAACGTGCTCTTGCCCGCGCTGAATCAAGGCGAGCCGGCCGTGCTCTTCTGCTTTATTTTCCTGTTTTTCGCGGCGGCGGGCGCGGGCGCGTGGAGTATCGACGCTCGACGCAGCGCGTAGTTTCGCAGCCAGGGCACGAAAACGCCGAACGCCTCAAGCGTCCGGCGTTTTTCATTTGGGCCATTCGTCGAGCGCGTCGTTGAAAAGCGACGCGACGACCGCGCGCAGCCACATCGTGCGCGGATCGTTATGAAATTTCCGGTGCCAGTGCTGCTTCAGATCGAAGCGGGGCAGGGGCAGCGGCGGCTCGGCAAGCGTGATGGACGCGTGTTCGGCGACATACGCGAAGCCGATCGCGTGCGGCACGGTCGCGATCAGATCGGTGCGCGACAGGATGAACGGCAAGCTCATGAAGTGCGGCGTTTCCAGCACGGCGCGCCGGCGGATGCGCTGTTTATCGAGGAAGTTTTCCAGCACTTCCTGACTGCGGCCTTCGGCTCGGACGACGGCGTGGCCGCAATCCAGAAATTGTTCGAGCGTGAGCGGGCCGCGCGCAAACGGGTGATCGCGGCGGATCAGGCAGATGAACCGGTGCGTGAAAAGCCGCTGCTGAAAGAAATTGTTGCCCGACAGATCCGGGAAATAGCCGACGGCCAAGTCGACATCGCCGGATTCGAGTCCGCGTTCCACGTCGCCGTGCGAAAGCGAAACCGAGCGCAGGTTCGCGCGCGGTGCCTGCACGGCGAGCGCCTGCAAAAGCCGCGGCAAAAACACGATTTCACCGACATCCGACAACGCGATGGAAAACGTGTCAGTGGTGGTGGCGGGATCGAAATGCTGGGTGTCGAGGAGGCCTCGCTCGATCCGCCCGAGCGCCTCGCGCGCGGCGGGCACCAGCGCGAGCGCGCGCGGCGTCGGCTCCATGCCGCGCGAAGTGCGCACGAATAATGGATCGTTGAAATATTCGCGCAGCCGTCCGAGCGCGGTGCTCACGCGAGGCTGGCTCACGCCGAGCCGTTCGGCGGCGCGGCTCACGTTGCGCGTCTCTTCGATCGCCACGAGAAACGGGATGAGGTTCAGGTCGAGATCGTTCATGGCTTACCGCCTGACAAACGAGCAGGAATCATCCGCGCCGCGCGACCAGTGCGCTCACGCGTTCGGCGGCCTCCAGCAACGGATCGAGGAAGGCTTTCACCATTTGCTTGGCGTTCTTGCGCTGCGCGTTGCCGCTGATGTTCATCGCGGCGATCACGCGCCCTTGCCGGTCGCGGATCGGCGCTGACATCGAGATCAAGCCTTCCTCCAGTTCCTGATCGACGATGGCCCAGCGCTGGCGGCGCACGACCGCGATCGCTTCTTTCAGCGCGGTTTTGTCGGTGATCGTGCGCGGCGTGCGGGCGGTGAGTTCGCTCGTGTCGAGCACGGCGTCGAGTTGCGCTTCGTCGAGCGAGGCGAGCAGCACGCGGCCCATCGACGTGCAGAACGCGGGCAAACGGCTGCCGATGGACAGGTTGATCGTGATGATCTTGTGTGTCGGCACGCGCAGCACGTAGACGATTTCCGCGCCGTTCAGCACGGCCGCCGAGCAGCTTTCGTGCACCTTTTCGACGAGCTGTTCCATGACCGGCTCGGCGAGATTCCAGAACGGCATCGACGTGAGGTACGCAAACCCGAGGTCGAGGATCTTCGGCGTAAGCTGGAAATAGCGGCCGTCCGCTTCGACATAACCGAGCGCCTGCAGGGTCAGCAGAATCCGCCGTGCGCCCGCGCGCGTGAGTCCGGCGGCGGCTGCCACTTCGGTCAGCGTCTGCGCGGGGCGCGACGAATCGAACGAGCGGATCACGGCGAGGCCGCGCGCGAAGGATTGAACGTAGGCGTCGCCGGGTTTGGTCGACGCGTTGGCTTCGGAAGAAGCAGCGGTTTCGGGTGGATTCATCGGACGGCTTTCCAGAGATAAACACGCATTTCAAACACGCGCACGCCGGTCGCCTAGGGCAAACCCGCAGTTTATTGACATGACAACGAATCCGGCTCTAACATTCGCAAGTTCGCTAATCGAATCCATGTTCGCATACCGAACATTTATAGGCAATCAGGTTAACCCGGGTTTCATCGCGAGAAACCTCGCAGGAGAACGGCTGTGATCAACAAGATTTTCGACTCGCTTGCGTCGGCGGTAAAAGACGTCAACGACGGCGCGACCGTCATGATCGGCGGATTCGGCACGGCGGGCATGCCGTCGGAACTGATCGATGCGCTGATCGAGCAGGGCGCGCGCGACCTGACCATCGTCAACAACAACGCCGGCAACGGCGAAACGGGGCTCGCCGCGCTGCTGAAAGCGAAGCGCGTGCGCAAGATCATCTGCTCGTTTCCGCGCCAGTCGGATTCGCAGGTGTTCGACGCGCTCTACCGCGCGGGCGAAATCGAACTGGAACTCGTGCCGCAGGGCAATCTGGCCGAGCGCATTCGCGCGGCGGGCGCGGGAATCGGGGGCTTTTTCACGCCGACGGGTTACGGCACGAAGCTCGCGGAAGGCCGCGAGACGCGGTTGATCGACGGGCGGCAATATGTGCTGGAGTCGCCGCTGCACGCGGATTTCGCGCTCGTGAAAGCATTCAAGGGCGACCGCTGGGGCAATCTGGTCTATCGTAAAACTGCGCGCAATTTCGGGCCGATCATGGCGAGCGCGGCGAAAACCGCCATCGTGCAAGTGTCGCAAGTGGTCGAACTGGGCCAGCTCGATCCGGAAAACATCGTGACGCCGGGCATCTTCGTGCAACGCGTCGTGGAAGTGCCGCAAGCCGTGCACGCCGCGGAACTTGCCGCGGAATCTGCTGCTGAATCTGCCGCAACCTCGGCCGCATAAGGAGACTAGCCATGAAGAAACTGACTCGTGACGAAATGGCGAAGCGCGTGGCGCACGACATTCCCGAAGGCGCTTACGTGAATCTGGGTATCGGCGTGCCGACGCTGGTGGCGAACCATCTGGCCGCCGACCGCGAAATCTTCCTGCACAGCGAAAACGGTCTGCTCGGCATGGGCCCGGCACCGGCAAAAGGCGCGGAAGACGACGAACTGATCAACGCCGGCAAGCAGCACGTCACCTTGCTGACCGGCGGCGCTTACTTCCACCACGCCGATTCGTTCGCGATGATGCGCGGCGGCCATCTCGATTTCTGCGTGCTCGGCGCGTTCCAGGTGTCGGCGAAAGGCGATCTGGCGAACTGGCACACCGGCGCGCCCGACGCGATTCCGGCGGTCGGCGGCGCGATGGATCTGGCGATCGGCGCGAAACAGGTCTACGTGATGATGGAACTGCTCACGAAGCAGGGCGAAAGCAAGCTGGTGGCCGAGTGTTCGTATCCGGTGACGGGTGTGGACTGTGTGGATCGCGTGTACACCGATCTCGCCGTGTTCGACGTGACGGCGGATGGTTTTGTCGTGCGCGAGATGGTTGAGGGGCTGTCGTTCGAGGAACTGCAGGAACTCGCGAAAGTGCCGCTCAAATACGAGCCGCTGACCGAAGCCGCCTGATCCGTCTGAACTTGCTACCCAACCGATTCCCGGAGACACCATGAAAGAATCTTTTATCTGTGACGCGATCCGCACGCCCGTCGGCCGCTACGGCGGCGCGCTCTCGTCGGTCCGCGCGGACGATCTCGGCGCGGTGCCGTTGCGCGCGCTGATGGAACGCAACAAGGACGTGGACTGGAACGCCGTCGACGAAGTGATTTTCGGCTGCGCGAATCAGGCGGGCGAAGACAACCGCAATGTCGCGCGCATGTCGTCGCTGCTCGCGGGTTTGCCGGAAGGCGTGCCGGGTACGACCGTCAACCGCTTATGCGGCTCGGGCATGGACGCGATCGGCATCGCCGCGCGCGCGATCAAGTCGGGCGAGGCGAATTTCCTAATCGCGGGCGGCGTGGAAAGCATGAGCCGCGCGCCGTTCGTGCAGGGCAAGGCGACCTCGGCGTTTTCGCGTCAGGCCGATCTGTACGACACCACCATCGGCTGGCGTTTCGTCAATCCGTTGATGAAGAAGCTGCACGGCGTCGATTCGATGCCGGAAACGGCGGAAAACGTCGCGGACGACTACAAGGTGAGTCGCGCCGATCAGGACGCGTTCGCCGTGCGCAGTCAGCAGAAAGCGGCGCGCGCGCAGAAGGACGGCACGCTCGCGCAGGAGATCGTCGCGGTGACGATTGCGCAGAAGAAGGGCGATCCGATCGTCGTCTCGCAGGACGAACATCCGCGCGAAACCAGCATCGAAGCGCTCGCGAAGCTGAAAGGCGTGGTGCGTCCGGACGGCAGCGTGACGGCGGGTAACGCGTCGGGCGTGAACGACGGCGCGGCGGCTTTGCTGCTCGCTGATGCGGACAGCGCGAAGCGTTTCGGCCTTGTGCCGCGCGCGCGCATTCTCGGTCTTGCCACGGCGGGCGTCGCGCCGCGCGTGATGGGCATCGGCCCGGCGCCGGCGACGCAAAAGCTGCTCGCGCGCCTGAACATGACCATCGATCAGTTCGACGTGATCGAGCTGAACGAAGCGTTCGCCTCGCAGGGACTCGCGGTCTTGCGCATGCTCGGTATCGCCGACGACGACCCGCGCGTGAATCCGAACGGCGGCGCGATCGCGCTCGGCCATCCGCTCGGCATGAGCGGCGCGCGCCTCGTCACCACGGCAACGTACCAGTTGCACCGCACGGGCGGCCGATTCGCGCTGTGCACGATGTGTATCGGCGTGGGGCAGGGCATCGCGATCGCGATCGAACGTGTCTGAGGCCATGTTCCACGCGACCGGGCGGCTCACCGATCTCATTTGCGGCACCGAAGCGATGAACGCGGTGTGGTCGCCGCGCGCCACCGTGCAGGCGATGCTCGACGTCGAAGCGGCGCTTGCGCGCGCGTCGGCGGTACACGGCGTAATTCCTTCGAACGCGGTCGCGGCGATCGTGTCCGCCTGCAATGCCGATGAAATCGACGCGCACGCGCTGATGAGCGCCGCCGCGTCGGGCGGCAATCTCGCGATTCCACTCGTCAAGCAATTGACGGCAGTGGTGAAATCGCGCGACGCGGAAGCCGCGAAATTCGTGCACTGGGGCGCGACGAGCCAGGACATCATCGACAGCGGTCTCGCGCTGCAATTGCGCGCGACGCTCGACTTGCTGGACGCGGATCTGCGCGAACTGTGCGCCGCGCTCGCCGATCAGGCGCGCCGCCACCGCACGACGCCGATGATCGGCCGGACCTGGCTGCAACAGGCGCTGCCGATCACGCTCGGCCTCAAGTTCGCGCAATGGCTCGACGCGCTCACGCGGCACCGCGAGCGTTTGAACGCGTTGCGCGCGCGTGCGCTCGCGTTGCAGTTCGGCGGCGCGGCGGGCACGCTCGCGAGCTTGCGCGACAAGGCGCCGGCGGTCGCGCAATCGCTCGGCGACGAACTCGGCCTCGCGATGCCCGCGTTGCCGTGGCACACGCAACGCGACCGCATCGCGGAAGCCGCTGCGTGCTTTGGCATGCTGACCGGCACGCTCGGCAAGATCGCGCGCGACATTTCCCTTTCGATGCAAACCGAAGTGGGCGAACTCGCGGAACCCGCCGCGGCGGGCAAGGGCGGATCGTCGACCATGCCGCACAAGCGCAATCCGGTCGGCTGCGCGGCCGTGCTGACCGCCGCCGCGCGCGCGCCGGGACTCGTCGCCACGGTGTTCGCGGGCATGGTGCAGGAGCACGAACGCGCGCTCGGCGGCTGGCAGGCCGAGTGGGAAGCGCTCCCCGATCTCGCGCGTCTGACCGGCGGCGCGCTCGCGCAGATCAAGGCGATCGTGCCGGATATCGAGGTGAACGTAGAGCGGCTCGCGGCGAATCTCGGCGCGACGCGCGGACTGATTCTCGGCGAAGCGGTGATGCTCGCGCTTGGCGACACGATCGGCCGGCTGGATGCGCACAAACTCGTCGAACAGGCGTCGAAGCAGGCGGTGTCGAGCGGCCGCACGCTCTACGACGTGCTCGCCGCCGACGCCATCGTCATGCAGCATCTTTCCGAAGAACAATTGAAACAGTTGCTCGATCCGGCGAATTACGTCGGACAGGCGCAGGCGTTCGTCGATGCCGCGCTCGAGCTTCATCACGCCAACGCGTGATCTTTTCTGGAGCACTACAGCATGCCTTTTGCATCGGTGAACGGTTGCAACATTCACTACCGCGTGGACGCGAGCGCGGGCAGCGACGCGCCGTGGCTCGTATTGTCGAATTCGCTCGGCAGCGACATGTCGATGTGGACGCCGCAAGTCGAAGCGTTCGCGGCGCACTATCGTGTGCTGCGCTACGACACGCGCGGCCACGGCCGCTCGGACGCGCCGACCGGTCCGTACACGATCGACCAGTTGATCGGCGATGTAGTCGGCGTGATGGATTCGCTCGGCATCGACCGCGCGAATTATTGCGGACTGTCGATGGGCGGATTGACCGGCATCGGGCTGGCCGCGCGTCATCCCGAGCGGTTCAACCGCGTCGCGCTGTCGAATACGGCGGCGCTGATCGGCTCGGACGCCGTGTGGACGCCGCGCGCCGCGAAGGCGCGTGAGGCAGGCGGCATGGCCGCGCTGACCGACGCCGTGATCGCGCGCTGGTTCACGCCGGGTTTCATCGCGAGCCAGCCGCTTTTGATGGCCGGTATTCGCGACGTGTTCCGCCATACGTCGGGCGAAGGCTACGCGTCGAATTGCGAAGCGATCCGCGACGCCGACTTGCGCGACGAAGCCAAAACCATCGGCATGCCGGTGCTCGTGATCGCGGGTCGCGAGGACATGTCGACGACCGCCGCGCAGGGCCGCGAACTGGCGGGCTACATCGAGGGCGCGCGCTTCCTGGAACTGGACGCGGCGCATTTGTCGAACATCGAAAAGGCGGACGCTTACACGCGCGCCGTCCTGGAATTTCTCGGAGAACGCGCATGACCGAAGACGAACGTTACGAAGCCGGACTGGAAGTGCGTCGCGCGGTGCTGGGCGACGCGCACGTCGACCGGTCGCTCGCCAATCGCACGGATCTCACGACCGAGTTCCAGGAAATGATCACGCGCCACGCTTGGGGCGATATCTGGACGCGTCCCGGCTTGCCGCGCCATACGCGCAGTTTGCTGACCATTTCGATGATGGTGGCGCTCAACCGCAGCGAGGAACTCGCGCTGCATCTGCGCGCGGCCAAGAACAACAAGGTCACGCGCGATGAAATCAAGGAAGTGCTGATGCAGACCGCGATCTATTGCGGCGTGCCGGCGGCGAATTCGGCGTTCCACCTCGCGCAGAAGATTTTCGACGAAGACGATCGGGCAGTGGAAGAAGCGGGGAAAGGCAACTAACGGTCGGCTCTTTCAGTCTACTTTGCACCGGTAAGTTTCGATGAATCAGAAAGGCGTCATCCATTTAGGTGGGCGGCGCTTTTTTGTTTAGTTCGGCCGTGCGACTACGCTGCGTGTTTAGCTTAAGTAAGCTAAAAAACACTCGGACACCTGGCCGAAGGTCATAGTCCACGGACTTTAAGAGTTTTCGTGTAGTTGCAATTTGGCTTGGTCAGCAATATCCGATAAAGCGCGCGACAGGCGTCGCGGGATGGTGTGGAAGAACGTAGCGGAGGCATCAAACCCGCGAAATCTTGCGGCGCCGCCCGTCGATTTCTACCGTGCGCGCGAACTCGCGGATCGGAGCGGCGTACTCGTACTGTGTGCGTTCCATCCCGCGCTATCTGTTCCGGACGCGAAAACGCGTCTGATCGACCAAGTGAGCAACTCGAATGAATATCCGCCACGCGAAGACTCTGAAGCTGTGCCCCGTAACCCAGGCCGTCGGGGAGCGCACCTGCGGGGCGGGTGCGCCAGCACTGCGCGCGGCGGTCCTCGCGACACTCGCACCGTTCACTTTTGCATTCGTGGGCGTAGCGCACGCGGCGAGTGCGCCGTTCGTTTTGCAATCGACCGAACGCGTCCAGCGCCCGATCGTACTGGAGGAAGTTGGCATGCTGACCGCCGCTCGGGGCGCTGCCGGTACGCGTGTGGCCGCTCGGGACGACGTCCTCAAAGCGCCGATGTCGAGCGTTCCTCCCGACCAGTTGATCGTCGCCGGGCCGATGCTCACGCCTGGTAGCGCGCAGGCGTTTGGTAACAACTCGATAGCGGCCGGTATCTACACGGTTGCCGACGGCCAGAACGCGGTGGCGGTCGGTACGTCGGTGGACGTGAAGGGTGACAGCGCCGTATCGGTCGGATCGGGCAACGTAGTGTCCGCGGCGATGGCAGTCGCGCTCGGCACGCGGAACGAACTTGCGTCCGAACGCGGCGTGATCGTGGGCTCCGGTTCGACGGTGGGACCCGACGCGCCCGATGCCGTCTCGATCGGTTCCTTTAACCAGATCGGCGGGGCGCGGGGAACCGCTATCGGACGTGGCAACGCAGTGCTGGGCGCGGGGTCGGTCGCGATCGGCGACGAAAATAGCGCGACCGGCGCCGGTTCGTTCGTGCTAGGCAGCAAGATCAGGGCACGCGGGGCGAACAGCGTCGTGCTCGGCGCGAACAGTGACGGCTCGCAAGACAACGTGGTATCGGTGGGCGCGATAGGCAGCGAGCGGCGAGTGGTCAACGTGGGCGCGGGCCGCACCGGCACCGATGCCATCAATCTGAATCAGTTGCGGGCGCTGGGCGCGTCCGTGGATGCAAGCGGCAATCCGCTCAATCCGTTCGTCGCCTACGACGCAGCCACACGGGAGCGCATTTCTCTCGGCGGAACGGCCGGCACAACCATCACGAACGTGAAAGCGGGCGCGCTGAGCGCAACCAGCACCGACGCGGTCAACGGCGCGCAGTTGCATGCCACGGACAGCAAAGTGGGCGACGTGGCGAGCACGGTGGCCGGTTTGAGTGCGGCCGGTGCGCGGACGGTTTCCTACGACGACACGTCGCGTGAACGCCTCACGCTCAGCGGTGCGGGCGGCACGACGGTCTCGAACGTGAAGGCCGGCATGGCCGACCTCGACGCCGTGAACGTGGCGCAGTTGAAGCAGACCGGACTCGTCGACGGTGCGGGCCGTGCGCTCGCCGCGCTGACCTACGACACGCGGCCGGACGGCACCATCAACCGGCAGCGTGTGACGCTCGGCGGCGCGAATGCCAGCGCGCCGGTCGCGTTGCGCAACGTCGCCGCGGGCCGCGTGGAGGCGGGCAGTACCGACGCCGTCAACGGCGACCAACTGTTCAGCACGGCGCAACTGATCGCGAACGTGCAGAACGGGGCGTCGAAGTACTTCGTCACGAATTCGTCCCTGGGCCAGGCACGCGCGACCGGCGTGAACTCGACGGCGGCCGGCGCGAACGCATTCGCGAGTGCGGAAAACACGGTGGCGCTCGGCGCGAATACGGTTGCGGACCGGGCGAACAGCGTGTCGGTCGGCTCGGCGGGCCACGAACGGCAAATCACGAACGTCGCGGCCGGCACCGCCGACACCGACGCCGTGAACGTGGCGCAGCTCAAAACGGCAGGCATCGTCGATGCAAAAGGAAACACCGCTACGGCGCTGGTGTACGACCGTAGTCCCGGCGGTTCGACCGACTACAACAACGTCACGCTGGGACTGCCGCGCGGCGGCGGCACGTTGCTGCACAACGTTGGAACGGGTGTGGCGGTGACCGATGCGGTGAACGTCGGTCAACTCACCGACGCGCTCAGCCGCGTGCAGAATGCCGCGCTTAACGGCAGCGCGTTCTTCAGCGCCGATGGCGACGCCTCTGCCCCGGCGGCGGTATCGAGCGGCGCGCGCTCCGCGGCGGTTGGCGCGGGGGCTGTCGCCAGCGCGGGCGGTGCGCTTTCACTTGGCGCGGGCGCCTCGGCGTCGGCGGATCGAGCGGTCGCGCTCGGCACGGATTCGGTCGCGAACCGCGCATCGACGGTATCGGTTGGCTCGGCGGGTAACGAGCGGCAGATCGTGAACGTGGCGGCGGGCTCGGCGGACACCGACGCGACAAACGTCGCGCAATTGAGAAGCGCATCCGCGAGCACGCTCGGTCAGGCAAAAAGCTATACGGACCAGCGTTTCAACAGCGTCGATCAACAGCTGCGCGACCTCGATCACGACACGCGCAAGGGTATTGCATCGGCGTCCGCGCTGAACGTCGTCACGCCTTATCTGCCCGGTCGCACCACGCTGAACGCCGGCGTCGCCGCGTATCGCGGACAAGCGGCGCTGGGTATCGGCGTGTCGCGCTGGAACGACAAGGGAACCGTCAACTTCAACGCCGGCGTCGCTTCGTCGGGTAGCAACAGCACGATTGTGCGCGCGGGCGTCGGCTTCGTGCTGGGCGGTTGAAGCAGAGGAATCCGTCACGTTCCCTACCTCGCGTGCGGCCGGCTAAAACGCGTAGTACGGGCCGTTGCCAGACGGTGTGACGCGGCCTTCCAGCGCCGTGAACACGCGGCGTCCGAAGAAAAACGGCAAGCCCCAGTCGAAGTAGCCGCTGACGGGGCCGGCCAGATTCGCGAGGGCGCTGTTGCCGCTTGCGAAGAGGCTTGTCGCCATCGACACGGAAAACGTGACGTCGATTGCGGCGGCGGTTCCCGAACTGATCCGCGCGGAGAGTGTTTGCGGCGCGGGCGGGCAGAACCAGACGCCGCAGCGGGGGAGCGAGGTCGACGTCGAAGGAAAGAACAGGCCGTTCGAGCCACTATCGATAAAGCTCGCCGAATACGTCTGTCCGTCGTAATTCGTGGTCACATAGCCGGTCGATGCTCCGCCTTTCAGCACGGTGGCGTTGCCGAGCAGGTTGTTGGCCTGCGAACCGATCCCGAACGTCATGGTGCCGCTGACCGACGAAGCGCCCACATCGGGGACGGCGGGCAACTCGATCACGACGCCGTTGTTGTCGGTGGCAAAACGGCTCACCGGATTAGTCACCTGTTGCGCGAGCGGCAAGGAGGTCGAAACACATGCGCCCGATGTACACGCGTAGTACCAGCGGGAGAGCGCCGAACTGGCGCAGCCGCTGCCACAATCGGCGTTGAACGGACCCACGCCGAGAATGCCGTTGCTGCGCAAGCTCGACGCCGTCAGCATCGGCAGGCCGGATTTGGCGCAATCGCTTGACGCGGCGGGCACGCCGGGGTCGGCGATCACCTGAATCGAGGTGGCGTTGGCGACCTGGCCGGCCATGCGGATATCGGCGCTGCGCACCGCGCCCCACGTGTAGCCCGTGCCGAACACCGTACACGACGCGGCCACCGCGCTTGCTCCGCTACCGCTCGCGCCGTTTCCCGGATTGCTTCCTGAGCTACTTCCCGCGACGGTAACGACAGGGAGCGCGATAGCGGGCGAGATGGCTGAAGCCAGGATCCGCAGTCCTTGCGAACCCGTGTCGACCTGGATTTTGTCGATGGTCTGGCAGGTGTCCGTTCCCGGTACGCAGATCGTCACACTTGTTTGCAGGATATTGCGTGAACCGCTGACGACTGGTCCGATGCTGATCGGCTGGACATTGGGTGTCGTCGATTGCACGACGCTCGCTGGCATGGCCGGTTCGGGAGTCGATGCGGCGGAGGCGGGTGATGCGCTGCTCGCCGGGCCATCGCCGGAACCGGCCGAACTCGATGTTCCCGATGCGCCCGAGGACCCCGACGAGCCGCCGCAGCCGGAAAGGCCGCTCAAAAGAACAGCGCTCAGAACGCCAATAACGCCGACTCGGAAAAGATGAAGAATTTTGTATCGCATGGCGGTATCGGCTTATTGGTTTTTGATGTCGGACGAAGAAACGCCGGCGGGCAGCGCGCTCGCGAGCCACGCGCGGCCATTGAATTCGCGCAAGCGCACCGCGCTTTCGACCACCAGATCGTCTTGTTCCACGCGCGTCGTGTGCAGTCCGTAGGCGAGCGCGCCCGGTTGCGCCGCGCCGGTCTTGAAACTGCCGAAATAGGCGCCGAGCAAGGCCTCGACATCGGGCATCGCCGGGCCACGCCACGTGACCGCATAGACGCGGCCGGTCGTATCGACGTACTGGCGGATCGTATTGCCGTCGGCGTCGGTCGATTCCTGCCACGCGAGCGCGCCGCGCGTCGATTGATGTGCCACCACGCCGGTTTTCGCGATACTCGCGGGCGATAGCGTCGTGCCCAGTTGCGCGTGCGCAGGCGAACTCGAAAGCGCGCCGATCACCGTTGCCGCGACGCCGGCACTCAGCGCCAAATGATAAGGATGACTAAGTCGATTCATTGTTGCTTCCCCGTCTGTGTTCGTTATTTTGAGATTTAATTTTAAGATGGGAAGCGGGAAATGTGACTATTTCGGATTGTTCCTAATCGGCAGAAAAGCAACTGCATAGAAATGCTTAATATTTCTTTCTAAACAATGGCTTGATTGAAGATTTCCTCTTTCGGAGTGTGCTGACGATGTGTCACAAATTGTCTCTAAACGGCGCCCGGGCCGAATTTCGAGATGGAGCGGGAGGTTTTGTGAGGTCCGGATCGCGTGGCCGGAATGACGAAATCTCGTCTAAAAAGGGGCGGCCGTGGACTACCGAAAGCGCGCCCGGTGGATGCGTCGTCCTTGTTTTTGCACGGCGACGCCGGGGACCGGTAAAATGCTCGGTTGATCCACGGAAAACGCCGTGGCGTAGCGGAAGGACTTCCCAAACATGACAGATTTTCGTGTGACCAAGCGGTTGGCAGCACTCTTGATGGCGGGTGGGCTCGTGGCTGGATGCGGTACGTCGTCACCCACGGCAATCGACTACAAAAGCGATTCGCGCTCGAAGCAGGTTTCTCTCGCAGTTCCGCCCAATCTGATGGACGAAGCCGTGGACCAGCGTTCGCTGCCGCCTCAGGGCGGGCAGGCCACGCTGTCGGATCTGCAGCAGGTCCAGAAGGTCGCGCCGACCGCGCCCACCGTGGTGCCACCCGTCGCGGGCATGCATATTCAGCGTGATGGCACGGAGCGCTGGCTCGTGATCGACGGACGGTCGCCGGACGAAGTCTGGCCGCAGATCCGCCGCTTCTGGCAGGAACAGGGCTTCCTGCTGGTCGTCGACTCGCGCGACAAGGGCGTGATGGAAACCGACTGGAACGAAACGCATCCGCAGATTTCGGATGGCTTGATCCGCGACACGTTGTCGAAGGCGACGGGCAATTCCTATGTCACGGCCGAGCGCAACAAATACCGTACGCGCCTCGAAGTCGCGCCGGGCGGCGGCACCTACGTGTTCGTCAGCCAGAAAGGCATGCGCGAAGCGCTGACAGGCACGAATAACGACTTGAGCCAGTGGCAGGCGCGTCCAAACGATCCCGCGCTCGAAGGCGAATATCTGAAGCGGTTGATGTCGTCGCTTGCGCTCGCTCAGTCGCGTCAGGCTTCGGGTGAAGGCGCAACGCCGTTCGTGACCGCGAGCGCCGCCGCGTCGGCGAAGGCCGATTCCGCAGCCGCTGCCACTGCCGCACGCAACGCGAGCATTGCCGGTCAGTCGACGGTCGCGACTGAGGACGTGCCCGAGGCTGCTTCCACGGAAGTGACGCTTTCCGAGCCGTATGACCGCGCGTGGCTGCACGTCGGTATCGCGCTCGATCGCAGCAACTTCACAGTGGACGATCGCGATCGCGGCCGCGGCATCTATTTCGTGCGCTATGTCGATCCGAAAGACACGACATCGGTCGAGCAGGGTTTCTGGAGCCAGGTGTTCCACGGCCGGAAAGAGCCGATCGCCAAGCAGTATCAGGTGAACGTGCGCGCGGTGACGGAACAGCAGACGCGCGTATCGATCATCGACGACAAAGGCAAGGTGGACAATTCCGCGCCGGCTCGCCAGATCATGGGCCTGCTTGCCGGACAGATCAGCTAACGCACGCGTTTGCGGCAGCTTAAAAACCCCGCCTCGGAACGAGGCGGGGTTTTTTTACGTCCGCGAATCCGCGATGCCGCGGTTTATTCTCAAAAAACTGACGTCGCGCCAAGGCTTAGTCACGCCATTTTCAGAGGCTTTTTTCTACGCCCTTGTGTGCGGAAAAGCTTATAAGAATCAATCATCTAACGAGTACAGTGCATAAATGGCATGCAAATCCGCACGCCGGCTTTCTGCTGGAGAAACGCTAGAACGAGTGGTTTGAATTGAGGTCGCCACGAGCCGGACGAGAATCCGCTCGTCGCGTCACGGACGATGGCTCGCGCGAGTGCGCGGGCCTGAGTGGCCCCGTCGCCTATCCTCGTAGGGCGACGGCTTTTGCCCGCGTTTCGCTGAAACGCGGGCTTTTTTCTGCGTGACGAGGCATCTCAAGACTTGCTCGTGGGCAGACTAAGACGCGCCCGGTTATCCTTGGCGTTCATCAATGAACGTTACAGAGGACAACACATGCCGGAAGTTGCCGTAGTCGCCACGTTTCTCGCCAAGCCGGGTCAGGAAGAAAACCTCAAAGACGCGTTGCAGACGCTGTCCGCCGCGACGCACAAGGAAGCGGGCGTGCTGCAATACGATCTTCATCGCGATGTGAAGGAGCCGCGCCGCTTCGTCTTTTTCGAGCGCTGGAAAAGCGCCGAGGCGCTGGCCGAGCACAACGAAATGCCGCATATCGCAACATTCCGTGCCGTCGCGCCCGATTTGATCGAGCACGGCGAGGTCAATGTCGTTTCGAAAATCTGACGAGGTTCAGTGCGTTTCGTGCGGGACGTCGAGGATCAGAATGATGGTCCAGTCGGCATCGCCATCATGGTGATACTGCCGTTCCGCGACGATAAACGGTTGCTGCTTGCCGTCCGGTCCGAGAAACAGCACGTCGCCTTCCATCGGCAAGCATTCCACCGGCGGCAGCGCAAGATACGCGTCCTTGTCCTTGGCGTTGCGCGGCATTAGTTTTTCAATCTTTTTCGACGCGGCTTCCGTCCATTCGATATCGAGCTGGATATTGCTCATGCTGTCCTCCGCACGGGTGCGTGTTTGGTTAATTTGGTGGGGCGAGCCTGGTAACCAAGCTTGGTGGGCAGCATTCTACCGGATGCTCGCGCGCACGGACGCTGAACGACGCGACCGGCGAACTGCGCGAATACCCAACAAAAAAGCCGGAAATCGTACGATTCCCGGCTTTTTTTTGGCGCCAATCGCGCGGCGAGTGCATCCGTCACTTACTGGCTGGCTCCCTCCGCCGGCATCGCCATTCCCTTCATGCCTTTCGAATGGTGCCCGGATTTCTTGTGCATGGTGCTCTTGCTCGACATCGGCATGCTTTGCATGTTGTCCTGCTGCGATTGCAGATTTTGCGCCCGCATCTCGATATCGGAAATCTTGGCGGGGTCGGTACTCATCGTGACGCCTTGATCGCTTTGCGCGTAGGCCGCGGACGCCACGGCGCCGAGGGACAAGAGAACTGCCAGGGACACTTTCTTCATTGTTTCCTCCTTGGAGTGATGAACCCGGAAATCGCCTGCCTCACGCTACAGGCCATCGTCGTTTCCTCAGCAAATTCCGCTCCCGCGTCAATAAAGATGCACCAGCCGGTAGACGTGAAAGCGCGCCTCGCCGATCAATTCGTGCAATGCGGTCTGAGCGTCCATGAAGCCCGCGAATCGCGGATAGAACGTCGCGCGCCCGACGCGTATGTTCGACACGAACGGCTGCGGCTCGAAGCCGAACGCCTCGAAGGCCTGGAGCGAGCGGCGCATGTGGTACGCGGACGTGACGACGATCACGGTCTGGTCACGTTCGGGATGCACAATGCCCGCCACGTTCTGCGCGTTCTCGTACGTGTTCCTGCTGCGGTTTTCGCGCGTGAGATCGCTCGATGCCACGCCGCGCGCGAGGAGATACGGCGCGTAGTTGTCGGCTTCGGCCTGGCCGTTATGCTGCGGGTCGCCGCCCGATACGATCACGCGGCACGCGCCGCCGGCTTTCCGGCACGCGCGATACAGCTCGGCGGCGACCTGAATCCGCACGGTCGCGTCGGACTTGGGAACCAGTTCTCCGGCCGAAGTCCGACGGGTTCCGCCCCCCATCAAAACGATCACCGAACGGGTCGCAAACGTGGGTTGCGAAGGCGCCTCGAAATCGCGTTGAGCCAGATGCAGCAAGGGCTTGGAGAGCCATCCGGCGCCGAGTGTCCAGAACACCAAGCAGCAGACGATTGCGATTACACCTCGTCTGTGTCGCCAAAGCGCGAATAGTGCAAAAAAAAGCAGCAATAAAGTTAAAAGAACCAATTTGATTGGGGTAACGTAGAGTTTTCGAGACAAATCCGCATGCGACATCGCATTCGTTTGAATGCATCGCGGTGATGCGGGCGGCGCCGCGTTCTGGGTGTCCATTACGGGGGCTCGAGATTATAAGCAGCAACTTAAGAGCATGCGGCGGTTGCGTCTTCCGGTCTTACGCTGCGATGTCGGCATTTTGACTGGTTTCGGGGCGTGCCGCGTTTAGTCGGTGCCGCAGGCAGTCGACAGACTGCGCTGGAGCGGCGTCGTCATGGCTGCACAGGAAGAAAGAACGATATGACCACGTATTCCAACGAAGCCGTACTCGAAGCGCTACGCCGGGCCCAGTACCGTCAAGTACCTTGGGCGAGGCGCCCGAATGTATTCGATCACCTGCGCGCACTCGGTCTGCTAGAACTTGTCCGCCAGCGGACGGTGGCTCCGGCGCCGGGCTTTCATGCCCCCGTCGATATTGCCGTCGTCACCGAGCGTGGAAAACATGAATTCTCGCGCCTCGCGCGCGACGAGCGATCCCTCGACTGGGACCTGCACCGTGCCGAAGCGTATTCACTGTCGGCGATGCAGGAAGCAGCGCTCGAAGCCCGGGTGTAGTACGGTCTGAGCACGGTTTAACGCCGGATATGGCCGACGGCGGTGACTTGGCGGACCCGCAAGTGGTCCGCAGGGAGCGTGCGCGTCTATCGCCGCAATGCACTCGTTAATCTACTTCCCGACGGCCGAAAAAAAGCCCGTATCACGAGGATACGGGCATACCGGATCTACTGCTGCCACGCTGTGCTCATGGCATAAGGTCGGACTTCGGCAACGTCGACAGGTTCCCTGCCGAATCAATCGAAAGTTTTCAGAGCGAGTCGCCGTCCTTGCTTTCACCGGCGACGAGGCCGGCCGTTGCGCTCCGAATCCGTTTCGGGCCGCGCCCGCACATTACTCGCGATATCTCCGCGTAAATCGCCCCGCGGCGCGGGCGGGGCGGTCTCGGGTGCGTGCGTCAGTTCCTGAGGCGGCGCGCCTGGCTTTGCGCTGGCGCGCAGACTGTATTCCCTCGACTGCGCGTGTACGCTATCCGTTCCGCCAAACAATGAAACGACAATGCCGCATGCGAGCAGGGACATTGGTTTCATGGGAGCCCCCTTCAAATCCATCCACGGACTTGGTTTCCAAGCTCACCAACTTATGCCCGCATCGGAAAGGGTGCTGTAAAGATTGGTAAAGAGTTGTTTCGTTAATGTATCAGGTGCGTATCCGACGTACAGGGACGCCGCAGATTCGTGCGGGCCGGACGCGACAAGGGACGGGAAGAGCGGCCTCGCCTGGAAAGCGGACCGTCGGGCCTCGTGTGCGGGCGAATCGACGCTTGGTACAGGTCGACGGAGCGGGCGAAGCCGGATCATGCAGACAGTTCAATCGCGCGAGACGGGAAGCCCCAAATCTCGCGCGTTACTCGGGGACGAGACGCCTCAGGCCATCTTGGCCGGCGCGCGCCACGATTCCGGATTGGTCCAGAACGCGCCACGCAGACGGTCACGGCTCGGCGGTGCCGGCGGTTTCGCGGCGGTGGAGCCGATCCGGCCGCGCAGCGATACTTCGCGGCCGTTGTTGCCGAGGCGCTTCACAATTTCGGCGAGCGTACCATCTGCCTGCCATTCGTCGAAGCGACGGCGGCAAGTCGGCGGCGACGGATAGCGGCCCGGCAGTTTCGACCAGCCTTCGCCCGTCGACAACACCCACAAGACGGCGTTGACCACGGCGCGTGCTTCCACACGCGGGCGGCCACGACGTTCGCTCCGTGCGGGTTCCGCGCAGAACAACGCCTCGACTAGCGCCCACTCGTTATCTCTCAAATCGTCGAACAGCATCATGTTTCACCTCAGCGAAGCTAACCCCGGTGCGCTGCCCCGCGCCGCGCACTCTGGTCGGAATTCGAAGATCGAATACCAGGGAGGTCGGAGCAGCACTGCGGCGGAAGATTCGTTTGTAGCCGAGTGGCGCCGACCCTGTGCGCAATGAAATGCGAGAACCGTGCCATGTAAGTCGAAATCACCGGGAAACCCACATGGCAGTAGGCTGGCGCGGTGCCAGCATGGCCCGTATAAGACTCTAAAAGTGCGGTTCGCGAAATCGGGACAATCACCAATCCTGTGCAGAAGGCCCTCCGTGCGTGCGCGATTCGCCTCTTGCTGCACCGCAGCGAAACGCTCGTGCGAAATGTTTCACAAGCGGCTTCTGTTTATAGTTAGCATTGATCGGCAATATTAATGAGGGTCGTGAATGAATGTGACGCTGCGCCAGTTGCGCGTGTTCATCGAAGTCGCGCGGTTGCAAAGTTTCAGCCGCGCGGGCGATGAGATCGGCCTGACGCAATCGGCCGTGAGTCGCTGCGTGCGCGAACTGGAGAGCGAGATCGGGCTGAAACTGATCGACCGCACGACGCGCGAGGTTCAATTAACCGACGTCGGCCTGAATCTGGTTGGGAGTGTGTCGCGGCTGCTCGCCGATCTCGACCACGCGCTGCGGGAAATTCGCGATCTCGGCGAGCAGCGGCGCGGCCGGGTGATCGTCGCGGCCACGCCGACGGTCGCGTGCCGGCTGATGCCCGGCGTGATCGCCGCGTGCCGGGCGCAATTTCCGCTGGTCGCGCTGAGTCTCCGCGACGACGTTCAGAGCGACGTTCTGCGCCAGGTCAAGTCGGGCGAGGCGGATTTCGGCGTGGTGATCGGCCCGCTCGACGAGAGCGATCTGCACGGAGAGGCGGTCATGACGGATTCGTTCTGCGTCGTAACGCGGCGCGATCATCCGCTCGCCACACTCGACGAAGCGCCGTGGCGCGCGCTCGACGGCGAGCGTCTCGTGATGCTCGACCAGACGTCGGGCAGCCGTCCGATCATCGACGCCGCGATGCACGCGCACGGCGTGCGCGCCGATGTGGTGCAGGAGCTCGGGCATTCGGCGACCGTGTTCGGGCTGGTGGAAGCGGGCGTCGGGATCAGCGTGCTGCCGTGGCTCGCGTTGCCGCTGCCCGCCGGGTCGTCGCTGGTCGCGCGGCCGCTCGTGCCGCGCGCCGAGCGCACGGTGGAACTGGTGCGGCGGCGCGACCGGTCGTTGTCTCCGGCCGCGGAACCGGTCTGGGCGCTCATCGCCGGGTTGCCCCGGCGGGCCGAGGATCTGCGCTAGACCTGCGCTGGATCTGAAAGCGCGCCGAATTCCGCGCGCGCTGCATCGACGCGTTAGACTTTTACCTTTTTCGGAATCGGGGCAGGCAATGAGTGAATCGGCAGGCGCAGTGGCGGCGGAATTGCACGCGTTGAACAAAACCCAGGACGCACACGCGCCGAACGCCCGCGACGCGGTGCGCGCGCTCAGGCCGTCGCAGATCCGCGAAGTGGCGAACGCCGGTTTCGGCGTCGACGATATGCTGCCGTTCTGGTTCGGCGAGTCGGACCGCGTGACGCCGCCTTTTATCCGCGATGCCGCGAGCCGGGCGCTCGCCGCCGGCGACACGTTCTACACGCACAATCTCGGCATCGCACCGCTGCGCGAGGCGCTGGCCGGCTACGTGAGCGGGCTGCACGGCGCGACCGCGCCGGACCAGATCGCCGTGACGAGCGCCGGTGTGAACGCGCTGATGCTCGCCGCGCAGCTCGTGACCGGCGCGGGCGACCGCGTGGTCGCGGTGACGCCGCTCTGGCCCAATCTGGTCGAAATTCCGAAAATTCTTGGCGCGCATGTGGAAACAGTCGCGCTCGGTTTTGGTGCGCGCGGCTGGACGCTCGATCTGGACCGCCTTCTCGCCGCGCTCACGCCGGACACGCGGATGCTGATGATCAACTCGCCGAACAACCCGACCGGCTGGGTCATGACGCGCGACGAGCAGCGCGCGGTGCTCGACCATTGCCGCCGTCACGGCATCTGGATCGTCGCCGACGAAGTCTACGAGCGCCTTTACTATGGCGACGACGGCCGCGTCGCGCCGTCGTTTCTCGACTTGGCGAGCCGCGATGAACGCGTGATCGCCGTCAATTCGTTCTCGAAGGCGTGGCTGATGACTGGCTGGCGGCTCGGCTGGCTGGTCGCGCCGACCTCTCTTATGGACGATCTCGGCAAGCTGGTCGAATACAACACATCGTGCGCGCCGTCGTTTGTGCAGCAGGCGGGCATCGCGGCGGTGCGGGACGGCGAGGCGTTCACCCAATCGCTCGTCGCCGATTTGCGCGCGAGCCGCGATCACCTCGTGAACGCGCTGCAGTCGATTCCGGGCGTCGAGGTGCGCGCGCCAGAGGGCGCGATGTACGTGTTCTTTGCGTTGCCGGGGGCGGATCGCAGTCTCGAATTGTGCAAGTCGCTGGTGCGCGAGGTGGGACTCGGGCTGGCCCCCGGGAGCGCGTTCGGCGCGGAAGGCGAGGGCTTTGTGCGCTGGTGCTACGCTTGCGACCCGGCGCGCCTCGATCGCGGCGTCGAGCGGCTGCGCGCCTTTCTGGGCGGACATCGCCGCGCGTAGTGTTCAGCCGGTTGACGGTCGAAATCGTGATCGAAGTCGAGCGTTTGCAGGCGCGTCTCGTCTGCGAGAAAATGCGGACTTCCGCTTCGTCGCAGGCTCGTCCGCGGCCGGTTTTTCGTCTGTCTTTTAGCCGTTTTTCATCTTTACGCACCGATTCTTTTTGCGTAACATGGCGCTCAGTCACGCGCTTCCGCCTTGGAATGCGCCACTCCGACCGGCTGGGATGGTTCGGCGGCCCGCTCGAATCCTCGCATTGCACATTTTGCGCGAGGCGTTCAACAAGAGCCGATCGCTCGATTCGCTTACCCCCCGGCGCGTGCTCCCAATCAATATGCCGATCAAAATCGGGCGAGTGCGTCTGGAGTTTCCGCGTCCCAGTTTCACGTCCGCAGCATCCGCTTTGGCTGCCTGTATCCGCTGAAGTTCGTTACGGTCAGTTGAAATCCGATTGATCCGGCTCATTGACCAGGCTCATTGACCAGGTTCATTGACCACACAGGGTCCGACTTAGCTGCATGAATACCCAAGAGGCGAAGATCGTCCTCGAGACTGCCTTGATCTGCGCGCAAGAGCCCCTGAAACTCGGTGACCTGCGCAAGCTCTTTGCCGACGATATCTCGGCTGACACGGTTCGCACGTTGCTCGACAGTCTGAAGCAGGACTGGTCGGGACGCGGCGTGGAACTCGTCGCGCTGGCGTCGGGATGGCGATTTCAAAGCAAGCCCGCGATGCGGGGTTATCTCGAACGTTTGCACCCCGAAAAGCCGCCGAAATACTCGCGCGCCGTGCTCGAAACGCTCGCGATCATTGCCTATCGGCAGCCGGTGACGCGCGGCGATATCGAGGAAATTCGCGGTGTGACCGTGAATACGGAAGTGGTCAAGAAACTTGAGGATCGTGGCTGGATCGAGGTGATTGGTCATCGCGACGTGCCGGGCCGACCGGCGCTGTATGCCACGACCAAACAGTTTCTCGACGACCTCGGGCTGACCGCGCTCGACGAACTGCCCGCACTCGACAACCCGTCCGCGCAATTCGAGGCGGCGCTCCTCGCGCAGCATTCGATCGAGTTTCCGGACGGCGACGCCGCGGCGACCATTGCGGCTGCGCGCGAGAGTATCGGGATCGTCGACGAAACAGCGAATACGGAAGCCGGATTTACGGAACTTGACGCGAGCGGGGAACCCGCCGAGCCGATCGAAGTCCACGCGGAAGGGGCATCGCGCGAAGCGGATGCGGACAACGAAGCGCCGGCCGAAGCGAACGGTCCGGCAGTATCGCCGGATGCGACGGATGCGCCTGTTATATCGGAAGCCGAAGCCGATGTCGATGTCGATGTCGAAGCCGAAGCCGAAGCCGATGCCGGCAAGCCGGAACAAAGCGAACCGGAAGCTGGCCCGTTGACCGACGAAGAAATCCGCGAGCAAACCGCGCGGCGCGCTTGAAACGCAAACTGCGCGGCGCACCCGATACGCGCCCGAATTAGCAAGCCCAGGCCGGTTCGCATTCGACCGTGCCCACGATTCATTGGAACTTCCGGCGCGGCCGGCCAATCCCGGCTCGTAAATAGTCGGGCAGACGCCCAGTAAAGGCCGGGGATATCCCGGTAGAAGCCCGGTTACGCCCAGTTGAGGCCCGGCCGGCATGATCGGCCGAGCACATCAGTCGAAATTTTTGACGCGTCCGCGACGGACGCGTGTCCCGACACATTTGAGGTTGTTTTGACACATTCCCACGACAGCGATTCGCCCGATGCCGGCCGCCCCGATGCCGATCGCGCCGATGCCGGCCGCGCCGATGCCGGCCGCTCCAATGCGGGCCGCCCCGATGCCGGCCGCCCCGATACCGGCCGTTCCGAATCCGAGCGCCCCGCGCGTGCCGCGGACGCGCAGGCTTCAGCCGACAACGCCGAGCGCGCCCGCAGCGACGATTCCGTCGACGACGACGGACGTCCGCGCCGCGGCTTGCGTCGCGGGCCGCGCAGCCTGATCGCGCGACGCCGCGCGGTCGCCAAGACGAAGGGTGGCGAAGGTGCGCCTCCGGCGACCGGCGCGGTGACGGAAGCGCCGCCGGATGGCGTCGTGGCCGCTCAGGTGCGCATGCCGCGCAAGGACGCAGGCGCGAAGAGTCCGCGAGGCCCTCGCAATCCGGGCGCGAAGCGCGAGGGTAATCGGGAAGGTAATCGAGAGGGCAATCGCGACGGCAGCCGCGACGGCGCCCGCGCAGGCAGCCGCGACGGCGCACCGCGCGAGCAGAACCGCGAAGGCGCCCGCCGCCAGGGTCCGCGCGACGGCCAGCCGCAAAAGCGCACGAAACGCGACGACGCAGCAGCCGTATCCGCCGAACCGCGAAACACGGCGGCAGCATCGGGTGAAGACGACGTGTTCGCCTACGTGACCTCGCCCTCGTTCGACGCGGACAATGGCGCCGATGCCGCCCGCGCGCCGATGTTGCGCCGTGGCCGGGGCGCTGCGCCGCAAAAACGCGTTCTGGAACCGGACGACGACGCGCCGAAGCTCCATAAGGTGCTCGCCGAAGCAGGCATGGGATCGCGCCGCGACATGGAAGAGCTGATTATCGCGGGCCGGGTCTCGGTGAACGGCGAGCCGGCGCATATCGGCCAGCGCATCATGCCGACCGACCAGGTCCGCATCAACGGCAAGCCGGTCAAGCGCAAGCTGTCGAGCAAGCCGCCGCGCATCCTGATTTATCACAAGCCGACGGGCGAAATCGTCAGTCACGCCGATCCGGAAGGCCGTCCGTCCGTGTTCGACAACCTTCCGCCGATGAAAACCGCAAAGTGGCTCGCGGTCGGCCGCCTCGACTTCAACACCGAAGGCCTGTTGCTTCTGACCACCTCCGGCGATCTCGCCAACCGGTTCATGCATCCGCGCTACAGCGTGGAGCGCGAATACGCGGTGCGGGTGGTCGGCGAACTGGCCGAAGGGATGCGCCAGAAGTTGCTGAAAGGCGTCGAACTCGACGACGGCCCGGCGAACTTCCTGCGGATTCGCGACGGCGGCGGCGAAGGCACGAATCACTGGTATCACGTCGCGCTGGCCGAAGGGCGTAATCGCGAGGTGCGCCGCATGTTCGAGGCGGCCGGGCTGATGGTGAGCCGGCTGATCCGTACGCGTCACGGCCCGATCGCGTTGCCAAAGGGCCTGAAGCGCGGCCGCTGGGAAGAACTTGAAGACAATGCGGTGCGCGATCTGCTGGGATCGGTCGGGCTTAAAGCGCCCGCCGAGGAAAAGGGCGGTCGCGGCAGCGCGCCGCAGCGAATCCAGCCGGATCCGATGCAAACGTCGATGGGCATCATCACGCGTGAACCGGTGCTGAGTTCGCATCTGCGCATGACGCAAACGCCGACGCGCGGCGGTCCCGCCGGCGGGCGACGCGGCGCGCCGGGCGGTTTCGGTGGCAACGCTGGCGGCTTCGGTAACAACGCGGGCGGCGGTTATGGCGCCCGCGGCGGCCGGGGTGATCGGGCTGAGCGGGGCGAGCGCGGTGAGCCGAATGGCAACCGCGCGGGCGGCGAGCCGAACGGCAATCGTGCGGGCAATGGACGTCCGGGCGGCGCGGGTCCGCGCGGCCCGCGTCCGCAAGGCGCCGGTTCTGGCGCGCCGGGCAAGCGCGCGGCGAATCCGGGCGGCTCGCGCATGGGCGGCCGACAAGGATCGCCGGGCGGTGGGCAGGGCAAGGGCGGAAACGCGGGTAACGCGAGCGGTGGCGCGGCTCGCGGCGGCGCGCGCCCCGCACCGCGCAACCGGACGCGAGGCCGCTGAACGAACTTGAAAATGCGCGCGACGCGGGCGGCGGCGCGCATTTTTAGCGTCCTGCCGGCGTTCGACCGACGCGTGATCGGCAACTGTCCGGCACGCAACCGGCGATATTGGTCGAATGCGCCGGACGCGTTACTCGACAACGGCGAACGTCGCTGTAATGGCCGTTATCGGGGTCGTTTCGTTTGCGTTTATCCCGAAAAATGGCTAAAATTACGAAGTCGCTGGGCACGCAATATGGATCACCGCCCGGGTGCGACCTTGGCTAGCAGTTAGAAGATGGGCATTGCGCCCATTTTTTTTTGGGTCTTCGGTTCAGCATCCTGGGCAGTAAAACTGCGCGCCGGCTTGAGGCGCGGCCCGCAGGTGTTCGGCGTGGAGCTCGCGCGCGAACATCTTGGAGGCACTGTGCAACTGACGGAAATCATAGAAACCACGGTTTCGGGACTTGGCTACGAACTCGTCGATATCGAGCGGCCAGCCGGTCTGCTGCGCATTTCAATCGACCAGCCGGCCGGCATCGCAATCGAAGATTGCGAAAAAGTCACACGTCAGCTTCAGTATTTGTTCGAGGTCGAAAATATCGATTACGAACGGCTTGAAGTTTCATCGCCGGGGCTCGACCGACCGCTGAAGAAACTGGCCGACTTCGAACGCTTCGCGGGCAGCGAGGCAGTTATCACATTGAAAAAGCCGCTGGACGGGCGCAAGTCGTACCGTGGCATCGTGCATGCTCCGAACGGCGAGGCAATCGGTTTGGAATTCGAAGGGAAGGACGGCGCTGCGATGCTCGATTTCACGCTCGCAGACCTCGATAAAGCACGTCTCGTCCCCAAAGTTGACTTTAGGAGCCGCAAACAATGAGTCGCGAAGTTTTGATGCTGGCGGATGCGCTGGCGCGCGAAAAGAACGTCAACAAGGACGTGGTGTACGCAGCGCTGGAAGCGGCGCTCGCTTCGGCAACGAAAAAGCTGTTCGAGGAAGACGTCGATATCCGCGTCGCGATCGACCGTGAAAGCGGCGAGCATGAAACCTTCCGCCGCTGGCGCGTGGTGCCGGACGAGGCCGGACTGCAGGAGCCGGATCAGGAAATCCTGCTGTTCGAAGCGAAGGAAGACAAGCCCGACGCGGAAATCGACGACTACATCGAACAACCGATCCCGTCGATCGAGTTCGGCCGTATCGGTGCGCAGGCTGCGAAGCAGGTGATTCTTCAGAAGGTTCGCGACGCTGAGCGCGAGCAGATCCTGAACGACTTCCTGGAGCGCGGCGAAAAGATCATGACGGGCGCGGTCAAGCGTCTGGATAAGGGTAATTTCATCGTCGAATCGGGTCGCGTGGAAGCGCTTTTGCGCCGCGATCAATTGATTCCGAAGGAAAACCTGCGAGTCGGCGACCGTGTTCGCGCTTATATCGCGAAGGTCGATCGCACCGCGCGCGGCCCGCAGATCGAACTCTCGCGCACTGCGCCCGAGTTCCTGATGAAGCTGTTCGAAATGGAAGTGCCTGAAATCGAGCAGGGCCTGCTCGAAATCAAGGCGGCTGCGCGCGATCCTGGCGTGCGTGCGAAAATAGGGGTGATTGCTTACGACAAGCGTATTGATCCGATCGGTACGTGCGTCGGCATTCGCGGTTCGCGCGTTCAGGCGGTGCGAAACGAGCTCGGTGGCGAGAACGTGGACATCGTGTTATGGTCCGAAGATCCCGCCCAGTTCGTGATCGGCGCGCTCGCGCCGGCTGCCGTACAGTCGATTGTCGTCGATGAAGAAAAGCATTCGATGGACGTCGTCGTGGACGAGAACGAACTCGCGGTCGCGATCGGCCGTAGCGGTCAGAACGTCCGCCTTGCCAGCGAACTCACCGGCTGGCAGATCAACATCATGACGCCGGATGAATCCGCGCTGAAGCAGAACGAGGAGCGCGGCACGCTGCGTGGCCTGTTCATGGCGCGACTCGACGTCGATGAAGAAGTGGCCGACATCCTGATCGACGAGGGCTTTACGAGCCTCGAAGAGATCGCGTATGTGCCGCTCAATGAAATGCTCGAAATCGAAGCCTTCGATGAAGACACCGTTCACGAACTGCGTAACCGTTCGCGCGACGCGCTGCTCACGATGGCGATCGCCAATGAAGAGAAGGTCGAGGGCGTAGCGCTCGACTTGAAGAGCCTCGAAGGTATGACCGACGAGTTGTACGCGAAGCTCGCAGAACACCAGATCCAGACGCGCGACGAACTCGCCGAGCTGGCTGTGGATGAGCTGGTCGAAATGACCAGCGTTGACGAGGATGCCGCTAAGGCGTTGATCATGAAAGCACGTGAACACTGGTTCCAGTGAGAAATGACCATGGCGCACTGATATATCGCGGCCAGTTCGGCCGCATGACCCCGATCTAACAGCAAGGTTGCGACCTTGCATCAAGAGGAATGAATGGCGAGTAACAACGTAGCCCAATTTGCCGCGGAACTCAAAATGCCTGCGGGCGTCCTGCTCGAGCAGTTGCAGGCGGCTGGCGTCCAAAAAGCGAGCGCTGACGACGACCTGTCCGAGATGGACAAGTCGCGTCTGCTCGAGCATTTGCGCAAGTCGCACGGTTCCTCCGATGCCGACAAGCGCAAGATCACTTTGACCCGCCGGCATACGTCGGAAATCAAGCAGTCCGACTCTACGGGTAAAGCTCGCACCATTCAGGTCGAGGTGCGCAAGAAGCGTGTCTTCATGAAGCGTGATGAATCGGGCGCCGAACAGGTGGTCGAAGGCAATCACGTCGACGACGAAGTCGACGAAGCCGAATTGCAACGTCGCGAGGAAGAAGCGCGTCACGCGGCCGAGCTCTTGGAAAAGGAAGCGCAGGAGCTGAAGGAACGCCAGGAGCGCCTCGAACGCGAAGAGGCGGAGCGCGCGGCGCGTGAAGCGGCTGCTGAAGCCGAGCGACGCAAGGCCGAGGAAGAAGCGGCTAGGCGCGCAGCGGCGCAAGCCGAAGCGGCGGAAGTGTCGCGCGCGGCCAATACGGCGCGTCAGGAACAGCGTACCGAAGCCAAAGCAGAGAAGAAGGCTGAAGAACCCGCGAAGGCCGACACCGCCGACCAGCAGGTCGAAGCGAAGGCGGCTGCCGAGCGCGCCGCGCAACGCGAAGCGGCGAAGAAGGCCGAAGACGCGGCACGCGCCGCGACGGAAAAGGCTCGCGCCGAGCAGGAACAGATCGCGAAGCGTCGTGCGGCGGCTGAAGCCGAAGCGCGTGCTATCCGCGAAATGATGAATACGCCGCGCAAGGCGCAGCAGGCAAAGCCGGCCGAGCCGGCGCCTGTCGCCAAGCCGGTCGAAGCGGCCAAGGCTGCCGAAGCCAAGGGCACGCTGCACAAGCCGGCGCGTCCGGAAGGCTCCGTTGCGCGCCCGGCAGCGGCGAAGAAGCCGGCTGCAGGCGCAGCGGCACCGGCGGCTCCGTCGTCGCCGGACAAGAAGAAAGCCGGCGGCAAGAGCAGCTGGCAGGACGACGCAGCGAAGCGCCGCGGGATCAAGACGCGCGGCGATTCGAGCGGCGGTGTCGATCGCGGCTGGCGCGGCGGTCCGAAGGGTCGCGGCAAGCATCAGGAACAAACCACGTTCCAGGCGCCGACCGAACCGATCGTGCGTGAAGTGCATGTGCCGGAAACCGTTTCGGTTGCCGATCTGGCGCACAAGATGTCGGTGAAGGCTTCGGAAGTCATCAAGGTGATGATGAAGCTCGGCCAGATGGTGACGATCAACCAGGTGCTGGACCAGGAAACGGCGATGATCATCGTCGAGGAACTGGGCCATAGCGCGGTGGCAGCCAAGCTGGACGATCCGGAAGCGTTGCTGTCCGAAGGCGAAACGCAGGAAGAAGTGGGCGAACGCCTGCCGCGTCCGCCGGTCGTTACCGTCATGGGTCACGTCGACCACGGCAAGACCTCGCTGCTCGACTACATCCGGACCGCGAAGGTCGCGGCGGGCGAAGCGGGCGGGATCACGCAGCACATCGGCGCGTATCACGTCGATACGCCGCGTGGCGTGATTACGTTCCTCGACACGCCGGGTCACGAGGCCTTTACGGCCATGCGTGCCCGCGGTGCAAAGGCGACGGACATCGTGATTCTGGTGGTCGCAGCCGACGACGGCGTGATGCCGCAAACGAAGGAAGCCATCGCTCACGCGAAGGCCGGCGGCGTGCCGATCGTCGTCGCGATCAACAAGATCGACAAGCCGGGTGCGAATTCCGAGCGCGTGAAGCAGGAACTCGTGGCGGAAGGCGTCGTGCCGGAAGAGTACGGCGGTGACTCGCCGTTCGTCGAAGTGTCGGCGAAGACGGGGCAGGGAATCGAAAACCTGCTCGAAAACCTCTCGCTCCAGGCCGAAGTGCTGGAACTGAAGGCACCGGTCGATGCACCGGCGAAGGGTCTCGTGATCGAAGCGAAGCTCGACAAGGGCAAGGGTCCGGTCGCGACCATCCTGGTAACGTCGGGTACGCTCAATCGCGGCGATGTCGTGCTCGCCGGCAGTGCCTACGGCCGTGTCCGTGCGATGCTCGACGAAACCGGCAAGCCGACCAAGTCAGCCGGCCCGTCGATTCCGGTCGAAATTCAGGGTCTGTCGGAAGTGCCGGGCGCGGGCGAAGAAGTCATCGTGTTGCCGGATGAGCGCAAGGCGCGTGAAATCGCCCTGTTCCGTCAAGGCAAGTTCCGCGACGTCAAACTGGCGAAGCAGCAGGCCGCGAAGCTCGAAAACATGCTCGAGCAGATGGCAGAAGGCGAAGTTCAAAACCTTCCGCTTATCGTCAAGGCCGACGTGCAAGGTTCGCAGGAAGCGCTGGTGCAGTCGCTGCAAAAGCTTTCGACCAACGAAGTGCGCGTGCAGATCGTGCACAGCGCGGTCGGCGCGATCAGCGAGTCGGACGTCAATCTGGCAACGGCATCGAAGGCGGTCATCATCGGCTTCAACACGCGTGCGGATGCTCAGGCGCGTAAGGTGGCCGAGAACAACGGCATCGACATTCGCTACTACAACATCATCTATGACGCCGTGGATGAGGTGAAGGCAGCAATGTCCGGCATGCTCGCGCCGGAGAAGCGTGAAGTCGTGACGGGTACGGTCGAAGTGCGCCAGGTGATCCGCGTGCCGAAGATCGGTTTGATCGCGGGTTGTATGGTGACCGACGGCGCGGTCAAACGCACCTCCTCGGTGCGCGTGCTTCGCAATAACGTGGTCATCCACACCGGCGAAATCGACTCGCTCAAGCGCTTCAAGGACGACGCGAAGGAAGTGCGTCAGGGCTTCGAATGCGGTATGTCGCTCAAGAACTTCAACGATATCGAAGAAGGCGACCAGTTCGAAATCTTCGAAGTCACGGAAGTGGCGCGTACGCTGTAAGGTTGCCCGCCGTTTGAACGAAAGGCGGAGCGGGCTATTCAGGCCCGCTCCGCTTTTTGCTTTTCAGGGCCGGCGCAACACTCAATATCGGAAATATCATGGCTAAGAAACGTACTTCCCCCAATCGCAACGTGCAGATCGCGGATCAGATTCAACGCGATTTGTCCGAGTTGCTGCGCGAGGTCAAGGACCCGCGTATCGGCATGGTGACGATCCAGAGCGTCGAACTGACGCCGGATTACGCGCACGCGAAAATTTACTTCACGACGCTGACCGGCGACCCGACGGCGACGCAGGAAGGTCTGAATCACGCCGCGGGCCATCTGCATAACCTGCTGTTCAAGCGCCTGCATATCCACACGGTGCCGACGCTGCATTTCCACTACGATCAGACCATCGAACGCGCGGTCGAAATGTCGAAGCTGATCGACGAAGCGAACGCGACGCGGGCGAAGGACGACGAAGAAGGCGTTTGATCGATGAAAGCTCCTGCACGGCCCAAGATTCCCCGGCGCGCGCTCGACGGCGTACTGCTGCTCGACAAGCCGCTCGGGCTGTCCAGTAACGACGCGCTGATCCGCGCGAAGCGGCTGTTCACGGCGAAGAAGGCGGGCCATACCGGCACGCTCGATCCGCTCGCGACGGGCCTCTTGCCGCTCTGCTTTGGCGAAGCGACCAAGTTTTCGCAGGATCTGCTCGAAGCGGATAAAACCTACGAGGCGACGATGCGTCTCGGCGTGCGCACGACGACGGGCGACGCCGAAGGCGAAGCCATCGACACGCGCGACGTGACCTGCGACGAAGCAGCGATCCACGCCGCCGTAGCCCGTTTTCGCGGTGCAATCACGCAAGTTCCGCCGATGTACTCCGCGCTCAAGCGCGACGGCAAGCCGCTTTACGAATACGCGCGCGCCGGTCAGACGGTCGAGCGCGAAGGGCGGCAAGTGACGATTCACGCGCTGGAGGTGATTGCATGCGCGTTGCCGGATGTCGCATTCCGCGTGACTTGCAGCAAGGGCACCTACGTGCGTACGCTGGCCGAGGATATCGGCGAGACGCTCGGTTGCGGCGCGCATCTGGTGGCGTTGCGCCGCACGGGTGTCGGCGAATTGACGCTTGAAAACGCCGTGACGCTCGATGCGTTGAACGACGCGCCGCAGGACGAGCGCGACGGCTGGCTGCAACCGGTCGATGCGTTGTTATCGACGTTTCCCGCCGTGCATCTCGATGCTGACGCGACGCGTCGCTTTTTGCACGGACAGCGGTTGAAGCTGTCGGAGATATCGGCCGCGTCGGTCGAAGACGGGCGTCTTCGCGTGTATTCGGATGAAAACCGGCTGCTCGGCGTGGCGAAAGCGGGTGAAGGCGTGCTCGCGCCGGAGCGCTTGGTCGTGACCGCGGCGAACGCCTGAATCCAGGCGCATCCGCCCAGAAAAAAAGCCCGGAATTCGAAAATTCCGGGCTTTTTTATTAATGCGCGGCCGATGCCGCCGCCGCCGAATCGCCGCCGCCCGAACGCTCGGGCTTCGTGATCCAGATCAGCGCGATCAGCGCGACGAAAATCCCCGCCGACAAATAGAACAGATCGTTCACGCCCAACTGCGCGGCTTGCTGCGTCGCCATGCTGTTGAACATGCCGTAAGCCTGCGACTGATCGAAGCCAGCGGCGCCCATCTGATGAATCGAATTGCCGAACGTCGGGTTGTATGCGTTCGCCTGCTCGACGAGTTGCGCGTGATGCACGATGGACCGGTGTTCCCACGCCGTCGAAAAAATCGACGTGCCGATACCGCCGCACATGATCCGCACGAAATTCGACAATCCCGACGCCGCCGGAATCCGGCTTCCCGGCAGGCCTGACAGCGTGATCGAGACGAGCGGGATAAAGAATCCCGCCATGCCGATGCCCTGGATCAGCGTGGGCATCATCAGCGAGAACGTGTCGACGCCGGTCGTGTAGCGCGAGCGCATCCAGAAGCACAGCGCGAACACGAGGAACGCGGCGGTCGCGATCTTGCGCGGGTCCGTGCGCGGCAGGAATTTGCCGGTGACGGGCGAGAGCAGGATCGCGAATACGCCGACCGGCGCCATCACGAGACCGGCGTCGGTGGCCGTATAGCCGATGTCCGTTTGCAGCCACAGCGGCAGCAGCACGAGATTGCCGAAGTAAAGCCCGTAGCCGATAGACAGCGCGACCGTGCCGCCGGTGAAATTACGCAGCTTGAAGAGCGACAGATCGACCACCGGATGTTCCGCCGTCAGTTCCCAGACGATAAAGAACGCGAGCGCGATCACCGCGACCAGCGTCAGCACGACGATTGTGGTCGAGTTGAACCAGTCGAGATCCTTGCCCTTGTCGAGCATGATCTGCAGCGAGCCGACCCAGATCACCAGCAGCGCGAGGCCGACGGTGTCGATGGGCGCGCGGCGAATGACCGAATCGCGTTCGCGGAAGATCGCGAACGTGGCGGTCGCCGCCGCGATGCCGACGGGAATGTTGACGTAGAAAATCCACGGCCACGAGATGTTGTCGGAGATCCAGCCGCCGAGAATCGGCCCCGCGACCGGCGCGATCAGCGTGGTCATCGACCACATCGAAAGCGCCATCGGCGCCTTCGCGCGCGGATAACTCGCGAGCAGTAGCGTTTGCGAGAGCGGGATCATCGGGCCGGCAACCGCGCCTTGCAACACGCGCGCGGCGAGCAGAAAGGGCAGCGTCGGCGCGAGGCCGCAAAGCCACGACGCGATCACGAACAGCACGATCGAGCTCATGAACAAGCGGACCTGGCCGAAGCGCTGCGTGAGCCAGCCAGTCAGCGGCACCGAGATTGCATTGGCGACCGCGAACGACGTGATGACCCACGTTCCCTGGTCGGACGCCACGCCGAGATCGCCGGAAATCGACGGAATCGACACGTTGGCGATCGACGTGTCGAGCACATTCATGAACACCGCGAGCGAAACGGCGATCGTACCGATCACCAGCTTCGCGCCTTCCAGCGGCGGATGAACGCCGTTTACCTGAGACATGTAAAGAACCTTTGGACGTCGACGCTTACATCAGCTTCGAGGCAGCTGGCTTCGTCGTGCCCGACATCTTTTGCGGCGCGCCGCTACCGTTGCCCGTGCCGCTGCCCGCATTCGCTTCGATCACGCGCTGAATTTCCGCGTCGGCTTCGTCGCCATACTTCTCGAACACGTTGGTCTGATAAACCGTGTTCTGCGCCTGGCCGAGCTGACCGCCGTCTTCGTTCTTGATGGTGACGTCGGCGTTCATCGAGAGGCCGATACGCAGCGGGTGCTTTTCGAGTTCCTGCGGATCGAGCTGGACGCGCACCGGCAGACGCTGTACGACCTTGATCCAGTTACCCGTCGCGTTTTGCGCCGGCAAGAGCGAAAAGGCCGAGCCCGTACCCGCCGAGAAGCCGATCACCTTGCCATGGAACACGACGCCCGAGCCGTAGACATCGGCGGTCAGTTCGACCGGCTGGCCGATCCGCATGTGCTTCAACTGCACTTCCTTGAAGTTTGCATCGACCCAGACGGCGTTCAGCGGCACGATCGCCATCAGCGGATTGCCCGGCGAAACGCGCTGGCCGACCTGCACCGAGCGCTTCGCGACATAACCCGTCACCGGCGCGGGCAAGTTATTGCGCGCGTAGTTGATATACGAGTCGCGAACCTTCGCGGCCGCGGCCAGAACGTTCGGATGCTTGGCGATCGTCGTGTTCGCGGTCAACGAACGGTTCGACGCGAGTTCCTGCTGCGCGGCGTCGAGCGACGCCTGCGCGCCGCGCACCGCGTCCTTCGCGTGCGAAATTTCTTCCAGCGACACAGCGCCGGTCTGCGCCACCGTCATACGGCGGCGCAGATCGTCCTGCGCGCGGGCGAGATCGGATTTGCGCAGCGCAACTTGCGCTTCGTACTGGTTGTTGTTCACGAACAGCGTACGAACCTGGCGCACGGTCTGCGCGAGATTCGCTTCGGCCTGATCGAGCGCGACCTTCGAGTCGGCGGGATCGAGCACGACGAGCGGATCGCCCGCTTTCACCGTCTGCGTGTCGTCGGCGTTGACCGAGATCACCGTGCCGACCACTTGCGGCGTGATCTGCACGACGTTGCCGTTCACGTAGGCGTCGTCGGTGCTTTCGTGGAAGCGCGCGATCGTGAAGTAATAGAAGCCGTACGCGACGGCGGCGATCAGGATGACGAGCACGATCAGCGTCATCAGCGTTCGGCGTTTGCCGCTATTGGTCTTCGGCGCGCTCGCGGCGGCGTTTTGTTGAGGGTCGCTCATGGATGGCTCCGGGTTCTGTCTTGTGTTGTTGCGTGTTTTTAGTTGGCGGCTTTCTGGGCGACCGTCGTCGACGGCGCCTGGATCGCGTTCTGGCTCTGATTCTGGGTCGCGTCGGCGGCTTTCTGGCCGCTGCCGTCGATGGCGAGATTCGTGGTCGTTGCGTCGAAACCGCCGCCGAGCGCCTTGATGAGGCCGATCTGGAGATCGGCGCGGCGCATCCGCAGATTCGTGACGGTTTGCTCGTTCGCGAGCCGGTTTTCATCCGCCGACAACACCTGCAATTGCGGCGACAAACCGGCCTTGTAGCGGATCACGGCCAGATCGTAGGCGTGGCTCGCGGCGTCGAGCGCGCGCTCGGCATCCACCGTCTGCTTGTCGAGCGAGCGGATCGAGGCGATTTGCGTCGCGACGTCGTTCAGCGCGTTGATCAGCGTCTGGTTGTAGTTCGCCACGTCGAGATCGAAGTCGGCGTAGCGGCTCTTCAACTGGGCACGCAGCGCGCCGGCATCGAAAATTGGCAGATGAATGGCCGGCCCCGCGTTGATCTGACGGCTGCCGGCGGTCAGGAATTTGCCCCAGCCGAACGCGTCGAAGCCGAAACCGGCCGCGAGATTGATGTCCGGGAAGAACTCGGCCTTCGCTTCCTTGATATTGTGCGTCGTCGCCTCGACTTGCCAGCGCGCGGCCACGATATCCGGGCGGCGCGCGACGAGATCGGCCGGCACGTTGTCGGGAATGGCGATATTCGCCTTCGCTGTCAGCGTCGGCTTGGCGATCTGCAGCCCGCGATCCGGACCTTTGCCGAGCAGCGCGCCCAACTGGTAGCGCACGGCCGTGATCTGGCCGTCGAGTTCGGTGAGGCTCGACTGGCTCGTCGCCACGTTACCTTCGGCCGTGCGGCGCTCGACGTTCGTATCGAGACCGGCGATCACGCGCCCGTTCGTGATCCGTCCGACATCCGCGCGGTTCGCGATCTCGCGCGCGGCGACGTCGCGCAGCGCGTAGAGCGTCGCGAGCTGGTTATACGTGCGCGCAACCGACGCCGCGAGCGTGACACGCGCTTGCTGCATGTCGGCCTCGGCCGCCTTTTCCTGCGACACCGCCATATTCAGGCGCGAGCGGTTTTTGCCCCACAAATCGAGATCCCACGACGCGCTCACGAGCGCGTTGTTCTCGCTGAACCATGTGCCGCCGTAGGGCGGCGGGAAGAGGGCGTTGCCCGAGTAAAGCTCGCGGGTCCACGAATACGACCCGTTCACCTTCGGATAAAGCGACGAACGCGACGTCTCGATATACGACGACGCCTTCGCGATCCGCGCTTGCGCCTGCGCGATCGACGGGCTGCCATCGAGCGCTTCGGCGATCAGTTGCGGCAGTTGCGGATCGCCGAATTGTGTCGCCCAGTCGAGCGTCGGCCACTGGCCGGCCTCGGCGGGCACGCTCTGCGCGCTCTCGAAGCTCTGCGCCTCGGCCAGCTGCTTGTCGCTTTTGATTCCGGCGTAGTTCGCGCAGCCCGCCATCGCGATCGCGGCCACGGCCGCCGCGACGGCGAGCGCGCCGCGCGTACGGGTGAGCGCAATGGCTGGCGCGGACATGGAAAGGTATTTCATCGCTCGGCTCTTAATATTGGATGTAAATATGGACGCTGCAACTAATTTCTTTCAGTTTAATAACGTAGATGCTTGTCATCGCACGGGTGCAGATGGCGCTTTTTCCGGGCCTCCGCCGCACAACAGGATGGTGGCCTGATCGCCGGAATTGACCAGCACGCGGCGCAGCAGACTCTTTAGAAATCCCACTTCCTCCGGCGAAAACCCATTCAGCATTTTGTCGAGAACGCGCTTGAAGATAGCGGGAATCTGCTCGGCGAGCGCATAACCCTCGGGCGTCAGCGCGAGCCGCACGACCCGCCGGTCTTCCTCGCTGCGCACGCGCGAGAGCAGGCCGCGCTTTTCCAGCCGGTCGATAAGCCGCGTGACCGCGCTTGCATCGATCCCGTATTCGCGCGCCAGGTCGGCCGAAGTCGTGCCACGGCCGGCCGCGAGCATGAAGACGATGCTCGCCTGCGTCCCCGTGATGCCGAGTTCGGACGACGTATGCTGCGTCATCTCGTTCCACATGGTGGAGCGCACCCGGCTCAATAGATAGCCGACGCTCTCGGATAGCTGGTAATCAGCAATGCCGGAAGAAGGAGTAGGGGCGTCGGACATGGATTCTCGTGCGATTGCAATAGTTGACTAGGCAGGATTATAGGTGCGCGTCTTTGCCGCAGCAAGGGGTTTAGGAGAACGCTTAAAAGTTCACGAACGTACGGAATCGTCTGTTTGTAGCGACTGTTGCGTTGTTATTTTGAGAAAAGTCTTATGGCGATGCGCCGAATTGCCCGGCTGGCTTGGGTTTGCGGCGGGTTGCACTTGCGGGTTATGTCCTATTGCCAGATCGCGACATATCTACGTGCTATAATTTCAGGTTCCCATCGCGCCGACTGCCGGGACCAATGCCGGGACCAATTGTGGATCCAGCCGCTAAAACCGAGGTTTGAGCAGATTCAATGCTTACTCGACTTCTACGCGGCTCGCACTGACGGCGCTCAACTGTACATATCCTATGACTCGCGCCCTTCGCAATATCGCCATCATTGCCCACGTCGACCACGGCAAGACTACGCTCGTCGACCAGTTGCTTCGTCAGACCGCAACGTTCCGTGACAACCAGCAGCTCACCGAACGCGTGATGGACTCGAACGACATCGAAAAGGAGCGTGGCATCACGATCCTTTCGAAGAACTGCGCGGTCGAATACGAAGGCACACACATCAACATCGTCGACACCCCGGGCCACGCCGACTTCGGCGGTGAAGTGGAGCGCGTGCTGTCGATGGTGGACTCGGTGCTGCTGCTCGTGGACGCCGTCGAAGGCCCGATGCCGCAAACGCGCTTCGTGACCAAAAAGGCGCTGGCGCTCGGCCTGAAGCCGATCGTCGTGATCAACAAGGTTGACCGGCCGGGCGCGCGGATCGACTGGGTGATCAACCAGACGTTCGACCTGTTCGACAAGCTGGGCGCAACCGACGAGCAACTCGACTTCCCGATCGTCTACGCATCCGGCCTGAACGGCTATGCGGGCTTGAACCCGGACGTGCGCGAAGGCGACATGCGTCCGCTGTTCGAAGCCGTGCTGCAACACGTCCCGGTGCGTCCGGCCGATCCGGAAGCGCCGCTGCAACTCCAAATCACCTCGCTCGATTACTCGTCGTATGTTGGCCGTATCGGCGTGGGCCGCATCACGCGCGGCACGATCAAGCCGGGCATGGCGGTCGCCGTGCGCTCGGGTCCGGACGGCGCGATCCTGAACCGCAAGATCAACCAGGTGTTGTCGTTCAAGGGCCTGGAGCGCGTGCAGGTGGATTCGGCTGAAGCCGGCGACATCGTGCTGATCAACGGTATCGAGGAAATCGGGATCGGCGTGACGATTTGCGCGCCGGACACCCCGGAAGCGCTGCCGATGATCACCGTCGACGAACCGACGCTCACGATGAACTTCCTCGTGAATTCGTCGCCGCTCGCTGGCCGTGAAGGCAAGTTCGTGACGAGCCGCCAGATCCGCGACCGTCTGATGAAGGAGCTGAACCACAACGTGGCGCTCCGCGTGAAGGAAACCGGCGACGAAACCACGTTCGAAGTGGCGGGTCGCGGCGAACTGCACCTGACCATTCTCGTGGAAAACATGCGTCGTGAAGGCTACGAACTCGCGGTGTCGCGTCCGCGCGTGGTGATGCAGGAAATCGACGGCGTGAAGCACGAGCCGTACGAAAACCTGACCGTCGACATGGAAGATGCGCACCAGGGCGGCGTGATGGAAGAACTCGGCCGCCGCAAGGGCGAAATGCTCGACATGGCGTCGGACGGCCGTGGCCGCACGCGTCTCGAGTACAAGATCGCGGCGCGCGGCCTGATCGGCTTCCAGGGCGAGTTCCTGACGCTCACGCGCGGCACGGGCCTGATGAGCCACACGTTCGATTCGTACGCGCCGGTGAAGGAAGGTTCGGTCGGCGAGCGCCGCAACGGCGTGCTGATCTCGCAAGACGACGGCGCGGCTGTCGCCTACGCCTTGTGGAAGCTGCAGGATCGCGGCCGCATGTTCGTGTCGCCGGGCGATGCGCTGTACGAAGGCATGATCATCGGCATTCACAGCCGCGACAACGACCTCGTCGTGAACCCGATCAAGGGCAAGCAACTGACCAACGTGCGTTCGTCGGGTACCGACGAAGCTGTTCGCCTCGTGCCGCCGATCCAGATGTCGCTGGAATACGCGGTCGAATTCATCGACGACGACGAACTCGTCGAAGTGACGCCGCAGTCCATCCGTCTGCGCAAGCGCTACCTGAAAGAGCACGATCGCCGTCGCGCGAGCCGTGAAGGCGCGGTCGACTGATTCCGGTCGCCTAGCGTTGCAGAAAGCCGCCTTCGGGCGGCTTTTTTTTCGCGGTAACGCCCGCAAATAGGCGTTGCAAGCATTATGAGATAGCCGCAAAGCGCCGCTGCGTAAGCCTTCGGGTGCGGCGATCGGCTATATGGACTATGTGATCTGTGCTATGCTAGTCAGATGTATTGCCGATTTTTAGGTCCTTCCAAGCAGACTTGATTCGCGCAATCCGCTAAACGGTCAGGCCGTGTCGCGGAAGGTTTCAGTAACCCGCTATTTTTCGAGAAACTCGAAGAAAGGTGAGCGTAAAAATGATGAAGCAATTCCAGCTGAACTCTTATTTGTTCGGCGGTAACGCTCCGTACGTCGAAGAATTGTACGAAGCGTATCTCGATAATCCGGCGTCAGTGCCCGAGACCTGGCGTGATTATTTCGACGCGTTGCAGAACGTGCCCGCATCCGACGGCACGAACCAAAACGACGTGGCTCACGGCCCGATCGTCGAATCGTTCGCCCAGCGCGCCAAATCGAACGGCTTCATCCCGCGCGAAAGCAGCGGCGAGCTCGCGACCGCGCGCAAGCAGGTGTTCGTCCAGTCGCTGATCGGCGCGTATCGTTTCCTCGGCTCGCAATGGGCCAATCTCGATCCGCTCAAGCGTCGCGAACGTCCCGCCATTCCCGAACTCGAACCCGCGTTCTACGACTTCACCGAAGCCGACATGGACCAGACGTTCCATGCGCAAAACCTGTATTTCGGTTTTGAACAGGCGTCGCTGCGTGAAATCGTGAAGGCGTTGCGCGACACGTACTGCGGTACGCTCGGCGCCGAGTTCATGTATATCAGCGATCCGGAACAGAAGCGCTGGTGGAAAGAGCGCCTCGAATCCATCCGCTCGACCCCGAATTTCTCGAACGACAAGAAGAAGCACATCCTTCAGCGCCTGACGGCCGCAGAAGGGCTTGAGCGCTTCCTGCACACCAAGTACGTCGGCCAGAAGCGCTTCTCGCTGGAAGGCGGCGAAAGCTTCATCGCCTCGATGGACGAAGTCGTCCGTCACGCGGGCGCGGCGGGCGTGCAGGAAATCATTATCGGCATGGCTCACCGTGGACGGTTGAACGTCCTCGTGAACACGCTCGGCAAGATGCCGGCGGATCTTTTCGCCGAGTTCGAAGGCAAGCACGTCGACGACCTGCCGGCCGGCGACGTGAAGTATCACAAGGGTTTCTCGTCGGATGTCTCGACAGACGGCGGCCCGGTTCACCTGTCGCTCGCGTTCAACCCGTCGCACCTCGAAATCGTCAACCCGGTGGTGGAAGGGTCGTCGAAGGCGCGGATGGATCGTCGCGGCGACGAAAACGGCATGCAGGTGCTGCCGGTCCAGATCCACGGCGACGCGGCTTTCGCGGGCCAGGGCGTGGTGATGGAAACGCTGAACCTCGCGCAGACGCGCGGTTACGGCACGCACGGCACGCTGCACATCGTCATCAACAACCAGATCGGCTTTACGACGTCCGACCCGCGCGACGCGCGCTCGACGCTGTATTGCTCGGACGTGGCGAAGATGATCGAAGCGCCGGTGTTGCACGTGAACGGCGACGATCCCGAAGCGGTCGTGCTCGCCACGCAGCTCGCCATCGACTTCCGGATGCAGTTCCACAAGGATGTCGTGGTCGACATCATCTGCTTCCGCAAGCTCGGCCACAACGAGCAGGACACGCCGGCCGTCACGCAGCCGCTGATGTACAAGACCATCGCGAAGCATCCGGGTACGCGCGCGCTGTACGCTGAAAAGCTCGTGCAGCAGGGCGTCATCACGGCAGCGGAAGGCGACGGTTTCGTGAAGGCGTATCGCCAGGCCATGGACGACGGTCATCACACGGTCGATCCGGTCCTGTCGAACTTCAAGAGCAAGTACGCGGTGGACTGGGTGCCGTTCCTGAACCGCAAGTGGACCGACGCCGCCGATACGGCCGTCCCGCTCGCGGAACTCAAGCGCCTGGCCGAACGCATCACCACGATTCCCGAGAACTTCAAGCTGCATCCGCTCGTCGAGCGCGTGATCAACGATCGCCGCGCGATGGGCCGCGGTGAATCGAAGCTCGACTGGGGCATGGGCGAGCATCTTGCGTTCGCGTCGCTGGTGGCGTCCGGTTACGCCGTGCGTCTGACGGGTCAGGATTCGGGCCGTGGCACGTTCACGCACCGCCACGCCGTTCTGCACGATCAGAACCGGGAGCGCTGGAACGACGGCACGTACATTCCGCTGCAGAACATCGCGGACGGTCAGGCGAAGTTCAACGTGATCGATTCCGTGCTGTCGGAAGAAGCGGTGCTCGGTTTCGAGTACGGCTATTCGACGGCCGAGCCGAACACGCTGGTCGCGTGGGAAGCCCAGTTCGGCGACTTCGTGAACGGCGCGCAAGTGGTGATCGACCAGTTCATCTCGTCGGGCGAAGTGAAGTGGGGCCGCGTGTCGGGTCTTACGATGCTGCTGCCGCACGGCTACGAAGGACAGGGTCCGGAGCACTCGTCGGCGCGTATCGAGCGTTTCCTGCAACTGTGCGCGGATCACAACATGCAAGTGGTCCAGCCGACCACGCCGGCGCAGATCTTCCATCTGTTGCGCCGCCAGATGATCCGCTTGTTCCGCAAGCCGCTCATCATCGCCACGCCGAAGTCGCTCCTGCGTCACAAGGAAGCGGTGTCGGACCTGTCGGAACTGGCGAAGGGCTCGTTCCAGCCGGTGATCGGCGAAGTGGACGATTCGATCGACGCGAAGAAGGTCAAGCGCGTGATCGTATGCTCGGGCCGCGTGTATTACGACATCGTCGCGCATCGCCGCGAAGCGAAGGCGAACGACGTCGCGATCGTGCGTATCGAACAGCTTTACCCGTTCGCGCACAAGCAGTTCGACGCGGAAATCAAGAAGTACGAGCACGCGACGGACGTGGTCTGGGTGCAGGACGAACCGCAGAATCAGGGCGCCTGGTTCTACGTTGAGCACCATCTGCGCGAAGGCATGAAGGACGGTCAGAAGCTGGCATACAGCGGACGCCCGGCTTCGGCATCGCCCGCCGTCGGCTATTACGCGAAGCACTACGAGCAGCAGAAGGCGCTGATCGAAGGCGCGTTTGGCCGTCTGAAAGGCGCGCAGATCGTTACCAAGTAAGCCTCAAGCGGCGGACCGGGCCGGTTTCAGGCCCGCCCGGTTCCACCTTGCGGCTTCTTGCAGTGCCCGCAATCGTTCGGGCGCGGCGAGCCGCACGGTTCGTTACTCACAAGACACGTATTAGGATAATTTCACAATGTCTATCGTAGAAGTCAAAGTTCCCCAGCTCTCCGAGTCGGTTTCGGAAGCCACCATGCTGACGTGGAAGAAAAAGCCGGGCGAAGCGGTTGCGCAAGACGAAATTCTCATCGAAATCGAGACCGACAAGGTCGTGCTCGAAGTGCCGGCACCCTCGGCCGGCGTGCTCGCGCAAGTGATCAAGCATGACGGCGATATCGTCGTCGCCGACGAGATCATCGCGAAGATCGACACGGAAGCGAAGGCAGGCGAAGCGCCGGCAGCCGTCGCCGCCGCGGGCGACGCGGAAGTGAAACCGGCGCCGCAAGCCGAAGCGCCGGCAGCCCAGCCGAGCCAGGAAGCCGCGCCGGCCGCGACCGGTTCGAACAACGCGGCATCGCCCGCAGCGGGCAAGATCCTGGCTGAAAAGGGTCTGTCGAACGACCAGGTTTCGGGTTCGGGCCGCGACGGCCGGATCACGAAGGGCGACGCCCTCGCCGCGACGCAAGGCGCGCCGGCTGTCGCCGCAACGGGCGGCCCGGCGGCCAAAGCCGCGCCCGCACCGAAGGCCGCGAAGCCCTCGCTGCCGGACGTCAAGGCGCCGACCTCCGCCGATCAGTGGCTCAAGGACCGTCCGGAGCAGCGCGTGCCGATGTCGCGTCTGCGCGCGCGTATCGCCGAGCGTCTGCTCGAATCGCAGCAGACCAACGCCATCCTGACGACGTTCAACGAAGTCAACATGGCGCCGGTGATGGACCTGCGCAACAAGTACAAGGACCGTTTCGAGAAGGAACATGGCGTGAAGCTCGGCTTCATGTCGTTCTTCGTGAAGGCCGCCGTTCACGCGCTGAAGAAATTCCCGCTGGTGAACGCGTCGATCGACGGTAACGATATCGTCTATCACGGCTACTTCGACATCGGTATCGCGGTCGGTTCCCCGCGCGGACTGGTGGTGCCGATCCTGCGCAACGCAGATCAGATGAGCCTCGCCGACATCGAGAAGAAGATTGCCGAGTACGGCGCGAAGGCGCGCGATGGCAAGCTGTCGATCGAGGAAATGACGGGCGGCACGTTCTCGATCTCGAACGGCGGTGTGTTCGGCTCGATGCTCTCGACGCCGATCATCAACCCGCCGCAGTCCGCCATTCTCGGCGTGCACGCGACGAAGGAACGCGCTGTGGTCGAAAACGGCCAGATCGTGATCCGCCCGATGAACTATCTGGCGCTCTCCTACGACCACCGCATCATCGACGGCCGCGAAGCTGTCCTGTCGCTCGTCGCGATGAAGGACGCGCTGGAAGATCCGGCTCGCCTGTTGCTCGACCTGTAATTATTTACGGACTCGTGGCGCGCTCCGATAGGCTCGGGGCCGCCGCGTATCCATCAAGAGAAGGATAGTCATGTCCAAAGAATTTGACGTAGTCGTGATCGGCGCGGGCCCGGGCGGGTACATCGCGGCGATCCGCGCGGCGCAGCTCGGCAAGACGGTTGCGTGTATCGAGAAGTGGAAGAACCCGGCCGGCGCATTGAAGCTCGGCGGCACGTGCCTGAACGTGGGCTGCATTCCGTCGAAGGCGCTGCTCGCTTCGTCGGAAGAGTTCGAAAATGTTTCGCATCACCTCGGCGACCACGGCATCAACGTGGGCGACGTGAAGCTCGACATCACGAAGATGCTGGCCCGCAAGGAAGGCATCGTCGAAAAGATGACGAAGGGTATCGAGTTCCTGTTCCGCAAGAACAAGATCACGTGGCTCAAGGGTCACGGCAAGTTCACCGGCAAGACGGACGCTGGCGTGCAGATCGAAGTGTCGGGCGAAGCAGAGACCGAGACGGTCACGGCGAAGAACGTGATCATCGCGACCGGTTCGAAGGCGCGCCATCTGCCGGCCATTCCGGTCGACAACCGAATCGTGTCCGACAACGAAGGCGCGCTGTCGTTCGACTCCGTGCCGAAGAAGCTCGCCGTGATCGGCGCGGGCGTGATCGGTCTGGAACTCGGCTCGGTGTGGCGGCGTCTGGGCGCGGAAGTCACCGTGCTCGAAGCGCTGCCGGCATTCCTCGCCGCCACCGACGATTCGCTCGCGAAAGAAGCCGCGAAGCAGTTCAAGAAGCAGGGCCTCGACATTCACCTCGGCGTGAAGATCGGCGAAGTGAAAACCACCGACAGCAGCGTATCGATTGCCTACACGGACAAGGACGGCCAAGCGCAGACGCTCGACGCCGACCGCCTGATCGTGTCGATCGGCCGCGTGCCGAACACGGACAATCTCGGCCTGGACGCGATCGGCCTGGCGGCCGACGAGCGCGGCTTCATTCCGGTGGACGAGCACTGCGCAACGAGCGTGGCGAACGTGTACGCGATCGGCGACGTGGTGCGCGGCCCGATGCTCGCGCACAAGGCGGAAGACGAAGGCGTGCTGGTGGCGGAGATTATCGACGGTCAGAAGCCGCATATCGACTACAACTGCATTCCGTGGGTGATCTACACCGAACCGGAAATCGCGTGGGTCGGCAAGACGGAGCAGCAGTTGAAGGCCGAAGGCCGCGAGATCAAGACCGGCCAGTTCCCGATGATGGCGAACGGCCGCGCGCTGGGCATCGGCCGTGCGGAAGGCTTCGTGAAGATGATCGCGGACGCGAAGACCGACGAACTGCTCGGCTGCCACATCATCGCGGCGAACGCGTCGGATCTGATCGCGGAAGCGGTCGTGGCGATGGAGTTCAAGGCGGCGTCGGAAGACATCGGCCGGATTTGCCATCCGCATCCGTCGTTGTCGGAAGTGATGCGCGAAGCCGCGCTCGCCGTCGACAAGCGCGCGCTGAACATGTAAGCACGCGTTCAACGCGCAGGCAGCACCTCGACGAAGGCGGGCGGGTGGGGATTTCCCGCCCACCCGCCTTCGTCATATCCACAGGCCACATTCGCGGCATCATGAACGTCACCGAATACTACGAACACGAACTGCGGACCCGGGGTTATCAGTCCGACGAGGCGCAACTCGCCGCCGTGCGGCGTCTGCAGCGCTGCTACGACGAGTGGGTGGACTACAAGTCGCAACGCTCGAACGCGTTCAAGAAGCTGATCCTGCGCCCGGACTTGCCGAAGGGCGTCTACATGTGGGGCGGCGTCGGGCGTGGCAAGAGCTTCCTGATGGACAGCTTTTTCGCGGTCGTGCCGGTGCAGCGCAAGACGCGGTTGCATTTTCACGAGTTCATGCGCGAGGTGCATCGCGAACTCGAAGATTTGAAAGGCCAGGCCGATCCGCTCGACGAACTCGCGCGGCGTATCGCGAAACGTTACCGGCTGATCTGCTTCGACGAGTTCCACGTCTCGGATATCGCCGACGCGATGATCCTGTATCGTCTCCTCGATCGCCTGTTCAACAACGGCGTGCAGTTCGTGATGACGTCCAACTACGATCCCGACACGCTGTATCCGGACGGGCTGCATCGCGACCGTCTGTTGCCCGCCATCGAACTCATCAAGTCGAAGCTCGACGTGATCAACGTGGACGCCGGCCTGGATTATCGCAAGCGCACGCTCTCGCAGGTCAAGGCGTATCACACGCCGCTCAATCAGGCCGCCAACGAGGCGTTGCGGGCCGATTTCGCGAAGCTCGCGGCGGTGCCCGACGAAAGCCCGCTGCTGCATATCGAGAAGCGCGAGTTGAAGGCGCTGCGAAAGGCCGACGGCGTCGTGTGGTTCGACTTCGCGACGCTGTGCGGCGGTCCGCGCTCGCAGAACGACTATCTCGAACTGGCGAGCCGCTTTCACGCGGTGATTTTGTCGGATGTGCCGCAGATGTCGCCGCGCATGGCGTCGGAGGCGCGCCGCTTCACGTGGCTGATCGACGTGTTCTACGACCACAAGGTCAAGCTGCTGATGTCGGCAGCCGTGAAAGCGGAGGAGCTGTACGTGGAAGGACCGATGGCGAACGAATTCGCGCGCACGGTTTCACGGATCGTAGAGATGCAGTCGAAGGAATATCTGGAGACGCCGCGACGTCTCGTCGATACCTCGCTCACGTAAATACGAGAATCAAAAATCCGCGCTGCGCCAATTGCAGCAAGGCTGAGCATTCATTTTCAAGATTAGGACATCTCTGATATAGCGCATCGGGCGCGAACGGTATCTTCTCTACATCAACTTGTGGAGAGAACCATGCAACCGTACAGAGACATGACCGACGAAGAATGGCAAGCGGTCGCGCCTTTGCTTCCTGAATTGCGCCCGCGCGCCGAATTGCGCGGCCGTCCGCTCGCCAACACGCGCGCCGTGCTGAATGGCGTGCTCTGGGTCATGTATAGCGGCGCTTCGTGGTCCACGCTGCCGCGCAAATATCCGTCGTATCAGACCTGCCATCGCCGCTTCAAGGCATGGCACGACAATGGTGTTCTGCTGCGCGTCATGCAGCAGATGTTCGGTCCGTCCGGCGAAAGCCTTTACACGTTGATGACCTCGCGCATGCGCCTTCCTGGCGATCCGGTCGCGTTCGAGGAACAAAGCGTGCCGGGTCTCGTTCACCCCCCCGTTCAACGTCCGGCTTTGCCGGCTACGTCGATCTTCACGATCTTCGACGAACGCCACGCCGCCTGAGGCTTGGCGCGCAGTCCAGATGCAAAAGCCGGTTCGGAACCGAGTGTTCCGAACCGGCTTTGTCATATCTGTGCTGCTCGCGTTCTCGGGCAACTTATTGCTGGCGTATCCACGTCTGCGAGCGCCCAAGCAGCGACACCCCGATATATCCCCGCACGATCAGCTTTTGGCCGCCGTCTTCCAGATGCATCTTGCATTTGTAGAGCTTGCCGTTTTCGGGGTCGAGGATCTGGCCGCCGTCCCAGCCGTCGCCGTCCGGTTTCATGCCGCTGATGATGGTCATGCCGCGCATCAACTGGTCCTTGCGTGAATCGGTGCAGGCGGTGCAGCGGCGGTCGGGTTTGTCGTTGTCGCCGAGACCTTGGACGATCTTGCCCGCGAGCGTGCCGCTTTCCTGCTGAATCTGGACCACGGCTTTCGGCTGGCCGGTTTTGTCGTCGATAGTTTGCCAGAGGCCTACCGGCGAGGCCGACTGCGCCAGCGCGACGGTCGCCGACGCGAACAATACGCCCGCCGTGATTGCACGCGCGAACGCGCGTTTCGGGAATCCGGTCATCTTTCCTCCTTGATGTGCTTCGTCATTATTGTGTCTCGTGAAAAACGCGAACACGCGGCAATGGCGCATCCCGCCTCACGGCCGATCAGAATAACGGAAAGCACCGGCGGCGTTTAATAGGAAATCCTCTACTGCGAAACGCCGTGGCGGCGCGTGAAATCGACGCGCGCGGATCGAGTGTGTCATCGATGCGCAGCCATCGCCGCAACGTAACTTGCGAACGGATGCGCGCGTTCCAGACGGTCGAAGCGGAACGGCTGGCGCGCGATCGGACGTGGCTAGATCGAACGTGGCTAGATCGACGGCGCGCCGACTTCGTCAAGCCGAGCCCGATAATCCGGCGGCGAGCGCGGTGAAAGTGCGCTCGTCGGTGCGATCGAACTGCAGCGGCGTAACCGAGATTCGACCCGACGCGACGACGGCGGTTTCGCTGTCCGGCGCATTCTCGCGCGCGCCGCGCTGAAAGCGCAGCCAGTGATAGGCGAGCCCGCGCGGATCGACTTGCGGCAATACATCGATCCCTTCGACGAGACCGGCGCCCTGACGCGTCGGCGTGAGCGGCCCGGCGTCGGCGGCGTCGATATCGGGGAAATTCACGTTCAGACAGGTGGGCGCGTCGTGAGAAATGGCGAGCAACTGGCGGATCACGCGCGCGGCGAGTGCGCGCGAAGTGTCCCAGCGGACGTTCTGCGGATCGCGGAAGGTCTGGCTCAGCGCGATGGACGGCAGCCCGAGCAAGAGGCCCGTCATGGCCGCGCCCACGGTGCCGGAGAACATGGTTTCGACGCCGAGATTGCCGCCGCGATTGATGCCCGACAACACGAGCGTGGGCGGCGCGTCCTTCATCAGATGCCGCGCGGCCATCACGACGCAGTCGCCTGGCGTGCCTTGCACGCCGAAGCGCCGCTCGCCCTGGCGGCTGACACGCAGCGGCGAATGCAGGCTGATGGAATGCGATGTGCCGCTTTGATCGTGTTCGGGCGCGACTACCCAGACCTCGTGGGCGATTTCGGCGGCGACGGCTTCGAGCGCGGCGAGACCGGGCGCGTCGATACCGTCGTCGTTGGTCAGCAGCACGCGTTGAACGATGGGTTCACTGGCGGACATCGCGGTGTTCTCCTTTGATCGGCAGCGGAAGTTAGCTGAACACGACTCAGCTCAGCCGCCGATTATTGCAGAGAAACCTGAGCGCCGCCGCTTAGCCGGCGATTCCGAGTCCGCGCAGGATGGCGTTGCCGTCTTCGGTCAGGCGCACTTTTGTTTCGCCTTCCGACGGCGACACGTATTCGACATAGCCGTATTCGCGCAGCGAGGCGATATCGGGCGAGGCCGCCATGACGTCGATGGGCGCGTGCAGCAAGAGCAGCAGCGCGGCGAGTTCGTGATGGCTCAAAAGCCGCTTGATCGCGCGGACCGGCGCGGATGATGCCTGACGGAGGTTCATGGGCTCGAACTCCAGGTGATACATGGCTTGACGCGCGAGCGGCGCGCGGCGTGTCGCTTGATGTGGTTCTTCTCGTCCGCGCAATTTAGCCGCGAAGTCTTAGGCGAAACTTAAAGGCGTGGGCGCCGAAAATTACTCCGCATTTACTGAGTGCAGGTACGCCCGTTAGAACTTGTAAGAAGGGTTCTTGGGGTCGAACGTGGTGTCGTCGAAGGTCTTGGGCGCGATGTGTTCGAACACGATGCTCTCGAAGATGCGGCCCTGGTTGTCGAACGATTCCGCCGAGCGGAAATAGGGCCGCCGCAAATCCAGCCCGAGCACTTCTTTCTTTGCGTAGAACGCGGGCTGGCCGGCGGGCGTTTCGTAAGTAAAGGCGACCACGCGCGCACCGTCGATCATCTTGACTTCGATATGGTTCGCGCGCGTCACGCCGGCTTCCGCGAATTTCGTGCCCTCGGCGAGAAACTGGCCCGTGATGTATTCCGGGCCGAGATCGCGCACCGTGTGGTTCGATTGCGAGCGCGCGAGCGAACCGGAAATCGACGCCCAGATCGACATGACGTCAAGTACGCCGCCAAGATGTCCGTACATTTCATCGCGGCGTTGCGTTTCGTCGTAAAGCACTTCCTGCCCGGCGCGCGCGCCGTCGGGCAGCCATTTCGCGTAGATCCGCAGCGGTTCGCGCGTGACCCGCACGAGCATGTGGTCCGATTCGTCGGGCCATTTGCCGTCGATCCGCTCACGGCGGCGCATCGTCAATTCGTAGGACGGGTAGCCGTTCGGACCGTCCTTCAGATAGCGCGGCACGGCGAGCGGATCGAGCGAATTGAAGAGGTTGACGAGGGTGGCGTCGTCGAGTTGGGCAAGCAGACCGCTCTGCGCCGCGCGACGCAGCCAGCGAACCTGCTGGTCGAGCGTCAGTTTGCCGACCTTGGCGGGCGGCGTCGTGGGCGCGGCCGGAACGCTTGCGGAAAGCGCGGGACTTGCTAACGAGCCAGCAAGCGCTACGACAGGCGCATTCTCGGACGCGGCGTGTACGCAGCCGAAGCGCAGCGCCGCCACCAGCAGGGCGCACAGCGGAACAACACGATTCTTCAGACGACGCTTGCGTGCTTTCGGCATGAAACGCTCCGTGGACTAGTCTTTTGCTTTGGCTAGTTCCGCGGCGCGCAGTTCACGGCGAAGTATCTTGCCCACGTTCGTCTCGGGCAGCGAAGTGCGAAATTCGACTATCGATGGCACTTTGTAACCGGTCAGATGCTCGCGGCTGAAGGCGATCACTTCGTCGGCGGTGAGCGTGGCGTCGCGCGGCACGACGAACACTTTGACGCGTTCGCCCGCAACGCGGTCCGGCACGCCGATCGCCGCCGCCGCGCGCACTTTCGGATGCATCGTGAGGACGTCCTCGATCTCGTTCGGGTACACGTTGAAACCTGAAACCAGGATCATGTCCTTCTTCCGGTCGATCAGCCGCAGGAAACCTTCCGCGTTCATTACGCCGATATCGCCGGTCGCGAGCCAGCCGTGTTCGTCGAGCGCCTTCGCCGTTTCGTCCGGCCGGTTCCAGTAGCCACGCATCACTTGCGGACCTTTCACGCACAGTTCGCCCGGCTCGCCGACGCCGCCCCACGTGCCGTCGTCGCGGCGCAGGCGCACGAGCGTGGATGGCACCGGCAAGCCGATGGATCCGTCGAAGGCTCTCAGGTGGCCGGGATTCATCGGCGTGCTCGACACGATAGGCGAGCATTCCGTCAGTCCGTATCCTTCGATAATCGGCTGGCCGGTCACCTTCTCGAAACGTTCGGCGACCGATTTGTGCGTCGCCATGCCGCCCGCCATCGCGAGTTTGAGCTTCGAGAAATCGCGCGCGCGGAAGGCTTCGTCGTCGAGGAACGCGTTGTAGAGCGTGTTGACCGCGGTGATCGCGGTGAAGGTTTCGTGGCGCAGGATTTTCATCACGCGCTTCACATCGCGCGGATTCGCGATCAGGATATTGCGGGCGCCGAGACCCATGAAAATCAGCGCGTTCACCGTGAGCGAGAAGATGTGATAAAGCGGCAACGGCGTGAGCACGGTTTCGGCCTCGCTGGTTAGCTGACCTTGCGCCCACGCTGTCGCCTGCAAGAAATTCGCGATGATATTGCGGTGCGTGAGCATCGCGCCTTTCGCCACGCCGGTGGTGCCGCCCGTGTATTGCAGGAACGCAATGTCGCCGTGTCCGACGCGAACCGGTTCGAGACGCCGCCGACGGCCTTGTGCGAGCGCGTCGAGCAGCGGCACGGCGTTCGGGAGTTCATAGGCGGGCACGCGCTTTTGCACGTGACGCAGCATGAAGTTGAGCAGGTGGCCTTTGACGTTGATGCCATCGCCCAGCAGGTCGCCGATAGCCGTCACCACAATATGCTTGATCCGCGTGCCGGGCAGCGCATCCTGCAAGGTTTTCGCGAAATTCTCGAACACCACGATGGTCTGCGCGCCGCTGTCCTTTAACTGGTGAGCGAGTTCGCGCACCGTGTAGAGCGGGTTCACGTTGACGACGATCGCCCCCGCGCACAACGCGCCGAACAGCGCGACCGGATACTGGAACGTGTTCGGCAGCATGATCGCGACGCGGTCGCCAGGCGCGACGCCCAAGCCTTGCAGATACGCGGCGAACGCACGCGCCTTGATGGCGAGCGCGCCATAAGTCAGGTTCGATCCGACGCTCACGTAAGCCACGCGTTCGCGATACCGCTCGACGCATTCGTCGAAGAAATGCACGAGCGAGCGATAGCGCAACATGTCGATTTCGTGCGGGACGCCGGGCGGATACGCCGCGTACCAGAGGCCGTCGGTCGCGTGCGGCGGTTCCGATACGGCGGGGCGCATCGGCCTGTCTGCGTGGTTCATGTGCTGTCTCCGTGACGCGGCGGTGCGCGTCTTCTAGCGGCGCGGCGTCGAGGCCAGCGCTCGGGTACTACTACGTTTATCGACCACTCAGCGTTCCAGAATCGCCACGACGCCCTGACCGCCCGCCGCGCAGATCGATATCAAGCCGCGCGACGTCGGCCCATGCGCGGGCGCTTGCGACATCGTCTTGGCAAGCATCCCCAGAATCCGTCCGCCGGTTGCCGCAAACGGATGACCGGTCGCAAGCGAACTGCCGTTCACATTCAGTTTCGCGCGATCCACCGGCCCAAGCGCATGCTCAAGCCCGAGTCGCGCGCGGCAGTATTCGTCGTCTGCCCACGCGGCGAGCGTGCACAGCACTTGCGCGGCAAACGCCTCGTGGATCTCGTAGAAATCGAAGTCCTGAAGCGCGAGACCCGCGCGCGCGAGCATGCGAGGAACGGCGTAGGCGGGCGCCATCAACAGGCCTTCTTTTCCATCGACGTAATCGACAGCCGCCGTTTCCGAGCACGTCAGATACGCCAACACCGGGAGCTTGCGCGCCGCCGCCCATTCCTCAGACGCAAGCAGCACGGCGGATGCGCCGTCGGTCAGCGGCGTCGAATTGCCCGCAGTAACCGTGCCCGCGTCGCGGTCGAACGCGGGCTTGAGCGCGGCGAGCCGGTCGGACGTGAGGTCGGGGCGCAGCGTGTTGTCGCGCGTGAGGCCGCGAAAGGGCGTCATCAGGTCGTTGAGGAACCCGCGCTCGTAAGCCGCCGCGAGGTTGCGATGACTGTCGAGCGCCAGCGCGTCCTGCGATTCGCGCGAAATCTTCCAGCGCTTCGCCATCAGTTCGCAATGCTCGCCCATCGAAAGTCCGGTGCGCGGTTCGCTGTTACGCGGCAAAAGCGGCTTGAGCAACATGGCGGGCCGCAGCTTCGAGAAAGCGGCCAGCCGCTGGGTCGCCGAGCGTCCGCGATTGGCTTCCAACAAAATTTGGCGCATGTTTTCGTTCACGCCGATCGGCGCGTCGGAGGCGCTATCCACGCCGCCCGCGATGCCCGCGTCTATCTGCCCGAGCGCGATCTTGTTCGCGACGAGAATCGCGGCTTCCAGTCCGGTGCCGCACGCCTGGCTCACGTCGTAGGCGGGCGTCTCCTTCGCGAGCGTCGTGCCGAGGACGGCTTCGCGCGTGAGGTTGAAATCGCGCGAGTGCCGGATGACCGCGCCCGCCGCGACCTCGCCGAGCCGCAGCCCGTGCAGATCGTAACGGTCGATCAAGCCTTGCAGCGTGAACGTCAGCATGTCCTGATTCGATGCGGTCGCATACGCCGTGTTCGCGCGCGCGAACGGAATCCGATTGCTGCCGACAATGGCGACACGGCGCGCGGCGGGCGGAGCGGACACGATCATGGGTGGTCTCGTCGAATGCGTTGTGATGCGTGGTTCATGGCAGCGTCCACGCGATACGTCCCCGCAAATGCGGCTTTTCTCCCGCGATATCACGCACTTCGAATTCACGGGCGGCGGCGTCCGGCGCGGTGTCCAGTGCCGCGCTCCAGAGCGTCACGTCGCCGGGCAGGTAAACCGGCAGCTTGAAATCGGCTTGAACATTCGCCGTGGCGAGTGCTTTCGCGGGCTGCAGCGCGGCGACGCCGCGGCCGAGCGTCCACATGCCGTGCGCGATGGCGCGCGGAAAACCGAAGGCCTTCGCGGCGAGCGCGTGCAGATGGATCGGATTGAAGTCGCCGGAAACCTTCGCGTAATCGCGGCCCAGTTGCGCGGGAAGCTGCCAGCGCGCGTCGCGTTCGAGCAGCGGCGCGTCGGCGCTTTCTATCCTCGGCACACTCGGGTTGGCGGCGCCGTGCGTGCGCTTCAGATAAACACTGTCACTGTCCCAGACCGCTTCGCCGCCGCGAAAGATCCGCGTATTCAGCGTGAATGCGTGACCTTTTTCGTGCGCCACGAGCGGTCCGCTTTCCACCTCGACCCGCACGTTATCGCCCGCGCGTAGCATGTGCCGCAGGTTGATCGTGTTCGCGAGATGCACGATGCCGCTCGCTGACCACGGAAAAGCCGGATCGGTGAGCAGCATCAGGTGTAGCGGAAAGCCGAGCACGTGTGGGAAGGTGAGCGGCACGCCATGTTCGGGGATGAAGCCGCACACGCGCGCATAGCGGGCGATCTCGTCGGGCGCGAGCGTCACGGCGGAGCGCACGAGGCGCAGCGCGGGAAGTTCGGCCGTGTTGCCGTGTTTGAAAAGCCCGGCCAGCGCGCGGCCGTAGAGTCGCGCGGGCGGCGGCAGCGTATCGACGGCGATGGTTCGCGGCCGCATGGCGTTGCGCGCGTTCAAGCTCATGTTCACGCTCACGCGCCGATCAGGCTCTGTCCGCATACGCGCACCACGTGTCCGGTGACGCCCGCCGAGCCGGGGCTCGCGAGCCAGGCGATCGTTTCGGCGACATCGACCGGCAAGCCGCCCTGGCTCATCGAATTCATGCGCCGTCCTGCTTCGCGCAGTGATAGCGGAATGCGCGCGGTCATCTGCGTTTCGATAAAGCCCGGTGCGACCGCGTTGATCGTGATGCCGCGTTCGCGCAGCCGCGCCGCCATGCTTTCCACGCGGCCGATCACGCCCGCTTTCGAGGTCGCATAGTTGGTCTGGCCGCGATTGCCCGCGATCCCGCTGATCGACGAAACGCCGATGATCCGGCCGCCGTCGCGCAGCACGGATTGGCCGAGCAGGGCGTCGTCGATGCGCTCCTGCGCCGACAGATTGATGTCGATCACGCTCGACCACGCGGCTTCCGTCATTCGCGCAATCGTCTTGTCCTTCGTGATGCCCGCATTGTGGACGACGATATCGACGCCGCCGAGCGCGGCGAGCGCCGCCGCGATGGCATTGGGCGCGTCGGGGGCGGCGATATCGGCGGTGAGCGTGGAATGCGAGCCTTCCGAGGGCGCTGCGTCTTCGATGCCGAGCATGGTCTGGTCGAGCGCGTCGGCCGCTTGCGGCGTGTCGAGGCCCGTGACGTGCGCGCCCTGATCGGCGAGCGTCCGCGCAATGGCCGCGCCGATACCGCGCGCTGCGCCCGTCACGAGCGCGCGCTTGCCCGCGAGCGGCAGCGCCCAGTCGGCGGGCGCAATGGCGGGCGCGCTGGCCGTTCCCGCGTCGATCCGCACGACCTGTCCCGACACATACGCCGAGCGCGGCGAGAGAAAGAAGCGCAGCGTGGAATCGAGCTGCGCGCCGGGCGCGACGTAGAGCAGGTTCGCCGTGATGCCGCCGCGCGCTTCCTTGGCAATCGATCGCACGAATCCTTCGAGCGCGCGTTGCGCCGTCCACGCACGCGGGTCCGCACAGCTTTCAGGCGGCCGGCCAATCACGACGATACGTCCGCTTTTGGCGACCGAGCGCAAACCGTCGTGGAAAAAGCCGTACAGCGGGGCGAACTGGCTGCTGTCGGAAAAGCCGGTGGCGTCGAAGATCAGCGCCTCCACGCGGTCGCTCGACACGGCATCCGGCGCGCGCGGCTCGAAGCGGCCGGCCATCGCGCCCTGCGCGTTTGCAAGCGCGAGCCAGCCGCGCGCGCTTTCGTGTGCGACGCCGGTCATGGAGAGCGCCGAAAGCAGCCCGACGAGCGGCTCGAACAAGGTGGGCGACGGCCCCGCGCCGATCGCGGCCATGCCGCCGAAGTCGTCACGGTCGGCGCGATGACGGCGCAGCACTTCGGGCTTCGGCAGGCCGATCGAGCGCGCGAGACTCGCGCCGAACGGCGAATTCACGAAATTCAGATAGCGGTCTTTCATGATCAGACTTCGGCTTCCTCCACCTGCTGTTCGAGCGCGAGCTTGCGTTTTTGCAGCGCCTCCAGCATACCGAAATCGGCCGGAAAATCGTCCACTTTCACGACCTCAGCCGCGTAGCGCGCGAAGTCGGCGAGCACTTGCCGGTCGCTAGCGTCGATCAAATCCGCCGCTTCCGCGCGTTCGCCCCAGGCCTCGAGTTCGGGCAGGCTTTGCGGCATCGGCGTGATGTGTCCGGCCTTCACCGCGCGGCGCGTCTTGCGGTCGATCTCCACGAAACGCGGGCTCAGCGCGAACGCGACTTCGCCGTAGCCGAGCGGATCGCTATCGGCCTGCGGCGCGTACGAATCCGCGATCAACCGTTCGCGCGCCGGGCCGGGCGTCTGCATGAGTTCGGCGATTTCGCTCGCGAGCCGGTCGCGCGGCACGCGATGCGGCATGCCGAACGGATACACGAGCGCACGCACGACAGCGGCGACGACGCGGTTCGGATAGTTCGCGAGCACGCCGTCGAACGCGGCCTGCGCCAGATGCAGCGAATCCTCGACACCCCAGCAGACGAGCGGCAGATCCGCCGCCTGGCGGCCTTCGTCCTCGAAACGCTTGAGCGTCGCGGAAATCAGGTAGAGCTGAGAGAGAATGTCGCCGAGACGCGCGGAAAGCCGCTCGCGGCGCTTAAGTTCGCCGCCGAGCACGAACATGGAGACATCCGCGAGCAGCGCGAAACCGGTCGAAAGGCGCGTGGCCGCGCGGTAGTAGCGGGCGAGGCGCGGGTCCGCGCGCGAGGGCGCGGGAATCAGCGCGTCGCCCCCGAGACCGAACACGAGGCTGCGCACCACGTTCGATGCGGTGAAACTCGCGTGGCCGAAGAACGCGTCGTCGAAATCGGTGAGCGCGCGGCCCGCGTTCGGTTCGCGCGTCGCGGCCATTTCCTTCAGCACATACGGATGGCAGCGGATCGCGCCCTGGCCGAAGATAATCAGGCAGCGCGTGAGAATGTTCGCACCTTCGACCGTGATCGAAATCGGCACTTGCTGGTAGGCGCGCGCGAGGAAATTCGACGGCCCCATGCAGATGCCCTTACCCGCGACCACGTCCATGCCGTCGTTCACCACCATCCGTGCGCGCTCGGTGATGTGATATTTCGCGATCGCCGAAATCACCGACGGCTTCTCGCCGAGATCGACCGCCTGCGCCGAAAGCCGGCGCGCCGCGTCCATCACGTACAGATTGCCGCCCATGCGCCCGAGCGCTTCCTGCACGCCTTCGAAGCTGCCGACCGCCGTGCGGAACTGACGCCGCACGGCCGCATACGCGCCGGTGCCGCGCACGGCGAGTTTCGCCATGCCCACATTCGACGACGGCAGCGAAATCGCGCGGCCCGCCGCGAGACATTCCATCAGCATGCGCCAGCCGTTGCCCACCTGCGCGCGCCCGCCGATCACCCATTCGAGCGGGATGAACACGTCGCGGCCCCAGTTCGGGCCGTTCTGGAAGACGGCGTTGAGCGGCCAGTGCCGACGGCCGATATTCACGCCCGGATGCTTCGTCGGGATCAGCGCGCAGGTGATGCCAGGTTCGTCGGCGGCGCCCAGCAGATGCTCGGGATCGAGCGCGCGGAACGCGAGGCCAAGCACGGTCGCGATCGGCCCGAGCGTGATGTAGCGCTTGTTCCATGTCACCTTGAAGCCGAGCGTCTCGCGGCCTTCATGCATGCCGCGACAGACGACGCCGACGTCGGGAATGGCCGCGGCATCCGATCCGGCGTAGGGACTCGTCAGCGCGAAACAGGGGATTTCGTCGCCGCGCGCGAGCCGTGGCAGATAGTGGTTTTTCTGCGCCTCGGTGCCGTATTGCATCAGGAGCTCGGCGGGTCCGAGCGAGTTCGGCACCATCACCGAGACGGCCGCCGCCGAGCAGCGGGTCGCCAGTTTCATGATGACCTGCGAGTGCGCGTAGGCGGAGAACTGCTTGCCGCCGTACTGCTTCGGAATGATCATCCCGAGAAAACCTTCCTGCTTGATATAGCGCCACGTCTCGGGCGAGAGGTCTTGCCACGCGAGCGTCGTGTCCCAGTCGTTCGCGAGATCGCAGAGATGCGTGCATTCGTTATCGAGAAAGTGCTGTTCTTCTGCGCTGAGCGTCGCCGGGCCGTGGGCGAGGAGCGTTTCCCAGTGCGGCCGCCCGGAGAACAGCGCGGCGTCCCACCAGACCGTACCCGCTTCGATGGCATCGCGCTCGGTCGGCGACATCTCCGGCAGGATCTTGCGGAAAATGCCGAGCACGCGGCGCGTGATCAGCGCGCGGCGCAGCGGCCGGACGGCCAGCACGAGCGCCGGGCCGATCAGCACGAGCGCGAGCAGCACGGTCGCGAGCGGCGCGGCGACGCGCGAGAACGCCGCGACCCAGACGACCGTCCACGCGAGCCACGCCACGGCGGGGGCGCGCATGAACATGAGCGCCCCCGAGACGACGATAAGCGCGATCACGAAGCTGGCAATCATCGAAAACCTCCCTGTCGATAGTGTTGGCGGCAGTGCGCCTTTTTATGGGACGTGTCGTGCGCGAGCACGCGGCGTTCCAGACGATGCAGCCGGTCAGGCGACGGCATCCGCGTCGCAGAGCACCGCGCCGAACGCGGCCATGTGCGAGTCGTCGGGAAGCGGAGCCTTGAGCGCGGCGACCATCAGCGAGGCGAGGCGGCCGATCAGTTGGCAATCGTCAAGACGCCGGCCTTGCGAAAAATCGTGGATCAAACTGTCCGTGTCGCCGCCCGCCAGAACGCCGGACAGCGCGCCGATCGAAAAATGCAGCCGCCAACCCAGTTCCTCGCGCGGCAGATGCGGCAGCACGCGCTGAAACGCCTCGAAGAAACGTTCCGCGACCGCGACGTAATGCGCGCGCAGAAAATCGCGGATGAAAGGCGAGGAATCGGTATAGGCGCGGCCGAGCAGACGCAGGAACGCGGGGCCGCCGCGAGCAGGATCGCGCGAACGTCGCAGCGCCGGGATGAACATCGCGCCGAGCACGTGTTCGCAGGTGACGCGCGCGCCGAGCAGGGTATCGAAGCGGTCGAGCAGCGCGAGACGATCGTGGTTGAGCCCGTCGAGACGGCGCGATAGCATCGCGTGAATCAGCGCTTCCTTGCAGCCGAAGTGATAGTTCACGGCCGCGAGATTGACCTCGGCGCGCGACGTGATCTGGCGCAGCGACATCGCCTCGAAACCGAACTCGATGAAGAGCGTTTCGGCGGCATCGAGAATGCGCGCTTTGGTGTTTTGAGGCGAGCGGGGCGGACGCGACGCTGCTGCCGCGCCGGAAGTGATTGAACGTGTTGCGGGCATGCACGCCTCCTTGCCGGTTTCCCGGTCGCGAACAAGCGATTCAAATCTCTAATTTAAACGGCTGTTTTTTTTAAGATAAGAGGAATCGCGGGGAGAGGCGAGGGGTTTTGGTGGAGGCGGGACTCTATTTGAGTAAATTCCGATTTCTCCTGGGCGTCGCATTGTTGCTGCGAGCGCGTGAGATACTTTTTGCGTGGACGAGATATTGTCGTCCGATATGTCAGCTGTGGGTCAGAGACCTCAGCGGATGCGCGGTGTCGGCAGAAGTGGCCACGCGCTTCGCTGGCCGAACAAAGTAAATGATCGGGATAACGAAGTAAAGAGGACGCCTGACCGCTATCAGGCGCCCGAACCAAAACGTCGCTCACTCTTTTAACGAAAGGAACACTCGGTGGCGACTTGCGCCACCGTTGGTCAAACCAACGCGACTCGCCGGATTAACTTAAGCGCCATTTGACCGTTACGGCGCCCGAAGATTAATACAACACGGAGAAGCGCTGGTATATGAAGAAATCTAAATATCGCTTAAGCACGGTATTCACGAGCACGGTCGAATTCGATGAATTCCCCTGCGCGAACGAAACGCGTGCGTGGGGATTCGACTTTGCCGCGTACCCGGCGCAGCAAAGGCGAAGTTCGGCTGACTGGCTTGATGTGAAATGCCGCGCGCTGTCCCTGTTGGCTCGGGGATACTCCATCAAGGAAGTGTCGAGCCGCTGCAAAGTGAGCGAAAGCACTCTGCGCAGATGGCGTCGGGCAGCATAGTCCGAGCGCGGAGCGTCTCGCGCTTAAACTTTCGGCTCGCTCGAAGTCCATGCTCGTACTGGACGCCGAGCTACGCATATCGCATCCTATGCGTAGCTCGATTAGACGTTCACATGGGTACCTACGTCGTCCCCACCTCGTGCGCCGTCTGCGTCATATCGATCCCCCGTCGTTCGCGGCTAAACAAAATCAGCGCGGCGATAACAACCGCCACCGTGCCCGCGACGATCGCCATTGCCATGCCGTAGTTGTCGCCGTGACTGACCGCGATCGATGCCTGCATCGTCGCGTTCACCGATGCAAGCAGATTGCCCAACTGATAGACCAGCCCCGGAAACGTCGCGCGAATTTCGTCGGGCGAGATTTCGTTCAAGTGGACCGGGATCACGCCCCACGCGCCCTGCACGGAGATCTGCATGAGGAACGCGCCGGCCGCGAGCGCGACCGGCCCGCTCGAAAATGCCCACAGCGGCAGCACCGGCAACGCGATCAGCGACGCGATGAAAATCGCCCAGCGCCGCCCGATCTTCTCCGACATCGACCCGAAAAAGAGCCCGCCGCAAATCGCGCCGATGTTCAGCACGATCGTGATGTACGACACCGTGTGCGGATCGAAATGATGCTGCTCGCGCAGGAACGTCGGATACAAGTCCTGCGTGCCGTGCGAAAAGAAATTGAACGCGGTCATCAGCACGATCGAGTAGACGGAGAGCGCCCAGTTCTGCTTGAGCGTCGCGAGGAGGCCGGGACGCGGGCGCTTTTCCATCGCCTTCCACGCCGGCGATTCGGGCACGTGGGCGCGCACGTAGAGCACCAGCAGCGCGGGAATGACGCCGACGAAAAACATGCCGCGCCAGCCAATGTACTGATAGAGCACCCCAAATACGATGGACGCGAGCAGGTAGCCGCTCGGATAGCCGGCCTGCAGCAATCCGGAGACGAAGCCGCGCGCCTTGGGCGGCACGGTTTCCATCGTGAGCGCCGAGCCGACGCCCCATTCGCCGCCCATCGCAATGCCGAAGAGGGCGCGCAACACGATCAGCGTTGTGAGGTTTGGCGAAAAGCCGGAGAGCAATTCGAGCAGGGAGTAGCACGCAATGTTGATCATCAGCGTGGGGCGGCGGCCGAATTTATCGGCGAGACGGCCGAATATCAGCGCGCCGATTGGACGCATCGCGAGGGTTAGCGTAATGGCAAAAGCGACCGCCGGTATTTTCGTGTTGAATTCGGCGGCTATATCCTTCAGCACGAATACCATCAGGAAAAAATCGAAGGCATCGAGTGTCCAGCCGAGATAGGCGGCAATCGTCACGTTTCTTTGTTCGCGAGTCCAGCTCATTGCGGTGGTCTCCGTATTCGAATAGTCGGTGATTAATCAACACGCTTGCGTGGCAAGCCCGCCCGTGCAGGGCGCCCGCCGTGCGCGGGCACGACGAGTGTACGCCGGTGTTTAATACAATGCTTTTATCCCGGCTCGCAATGAAACTGTCTAACCGGTATTAACCCGATGCGCTTATCGACCGTTCAATGCGTTAGCAATTCATATTCCTTTACGGCGTTGCCGCGTATTGGATAATTGAAAGGAAAATGAATTGATGATGTATTGAAGAGGCAATGGGGCAGAAAGGATTTGATGCAGTGCGGCTTAAGCATTTCGGCGGGGAGCCGATCCGGGTTCAACTCGCCGACTTGCGCGCGTCGGAATGTCATCACAGCAACTCACAAAACGTGCGGACAACAAAAAACCCCACGAACGAAGTTCTGTGGGGTTGATCGTTTTGCTGCTCCTAACTGTAATACCTTGGTGCCCAGGAGAGGACTCGAACCTCCACGGTGTTGCCACCGCTAGGACCTGAACCTAGTGCGTCTACCAATTCCGCCACCTGGGCCAAGGGTTACTGCTGAGCCCGCTACTTTAGCAGGTTCCGACGTGCTGTCAATCGGAAAGTGATTGAGCGGTCGTGCATTGCTCGTTCACTTCACAAAACAAAAAAGCCACCCGAAGGTGGCTTTTTCAAACATCTGGTGCCCAAGAGAGGACTCGAACCTCCACGGTGTTGCCACCGCTAGGACCTGAACCTAGTGCGTCTACCAATTCCGCCACCTGGGCAAGGGTGCGTGTGCAGCAAAGAACGTAATTATATCGGGGCTGAATCCGCTGTCAAGCATTTTGAGATCGAAAGGCGAGTGCGATCGAGCGGCGTGCCGAAACCGCCTGCGAGGCCCGTCTGGCCTTATGTTCTGCCTGAGGTTCTGGCTAATTGGCAGCAGTTATAGGGTGTTAGAATGGTCCGCAGATTTGGCCGGCCGCCAGGTAATCTGTGAGCGCGGAGGGCCGTCAGTGCGGGCCGTCATCGTCAATCCAGGCAAGACGTTCCGCGACGTCCATTCCAACGAGAAGAAATCATCGATAAGCCCTTGAGCAAATATCCCTATCCGATTCCGAGCCGCGAAGAAATTCTCGGCGCGTTGCGCACGAGCGAAACGCCGCTCGCCGCGAACGACATCGCCGAAGCGCTGTCGATCAAGCGCCAGGAGCGCGAAGGATTTTTCAAGCGACTGGCGGCAATGGAGCGCGACGGGCAAGTCCGCCTCGACAAGCGCGGCTATTACCAGCTCACGCATCCGTCGAACTTCGTCGCGGGCCGCGTGCAGGGTCATCGCGACGGTTTCGGCTTCCTGATCCGCGATGACGGACAAGACGATCTCTTCCTCCCGAACGGCGAAATGCAGAAGGTCATGCACAACGACCGCGTGCTCGCGCGGATCGTCGGCTATGACCGGCGCGGGCGGCCGGAAGGCCATATCGTCGAGGTCACGGATCGCGCGAACAAACGCATCATCGGGCGGCTCATCAACGAGAACGGCGCGCTGATTCTCGTGCCCGAAGACAAGCGCATCGGCCACGACATCCTGATTACGCAGAACGCGAAAAAGGCGAAGGTCGGGCAGGTCGTCTCGGCGGAACTGACCGATTTCCCGAGCCGCCATTCGCAGCCGCTTGGCCGCGTGGTGGAAGTGATCGGCGATATCGACGATCCGGGCATGGAAATCGAAATCGCGGTGCGCAAATACGGTGTGCCGCACGAGTTCAGCGACGGCGCGCTCAACGCGGCGTCGAAGCTGCCGGACGAAGTGCGTCCGATCGATATCCGCCATCGCGTGGATTTGCGCGACGTGCCGCTCGTCACCATCGACGGCGAAGACGCGCGCGACTTCGACGACGCCGTCTATTGCGAACCGATGACCGTCGGCCGCGGCGCGGGCTTCCGCCTGCTCGTCGCGATTGCGGACGTCTCGCATTACGTGCGCCCGAACGAGCCGCTCGACGTCGATGCGCTCGACCGCAGCACGTCCGTGTATTTCCCGCGCCGCGTGATTCCGATGCTGCCGGAGAAACTGTCGAACGGTTTGTGCTCGCTCAATCCTCAAGTGGACCGCTGCGTGCTCGTGTGCGACATGGTCATCACGTCGCGCGGCGAGATCAAGGCGTATCAGTTTTATCCCGGCGTGATGCACTCGGCGGCGCGGCTGACCTACACGGAAGTCGCGGCGGTCCTGACCAACACGAAGGGTCCGGAAGCGGCGAAGCGTGCGGAGTTGCTGCCGCAATTGCAGAATCTGTACGGCGTCTACAAGTCGCTGCACGCGGCGCGGCAAAAGCGCGGCGCGATCGATTTCGATACGACCGAAACGTATATCGTCTGCAACGCGCAGGGCAAGATCGAGCAGATCGTGCCGCGTCATCGCAACGACGCGCACCGGTTGATCGAGGAATGCATGCTCGCGGCGAATGTCTGCGCGGCCGATTTCCTCAAGCGCAACAAGCATCCCGGGCTGTATCGCGTACACGCCGGACCGACGCCCGAGAAGCTCGAAAACTTGCGCGCTTTCCTGCGTGGCGTCGGGTTGACGCTGACCGGCGGCGAGAAGCCGCACGCGAGCGACTACGCGGCGCTGATGGCGCAGGTGCGCGACCGGCCGGACGCGCAAATGCTGCAATCGATGGTGCTGCGCTCGATGCAGCAAGCCGTCTACAGCCCGGACAACATCGGTCACTTCGGGCTGGCTTACGAGGCCTACGCGCACTTCACGAGCCCGATCCGCCGCTATCCCGACCTGCTCACGCACCGCGCGATCTACGCGATCCTGCAGGGCAAGAAGTATCAGCCGGACGTCGGTCATCACGTTTCGCTGAGCACGGGTTTGACGAAAGCCGCGCGCGAAATGCAGAAATCCGATGACGAATCGCGCGGCCGTTCGCGCAACAACGTTGCGATCTGGGAAGAACTCGGCCTGCATTGTTCGTCGAATGAACGCCGTGCGGACGAAGCGTCGCGCGATGTCGAAGCGTGGCTTAAGTGCTATTTCATGCGCGACAAGCTCGGCGAGGAATACGGCGGCATGGTGAACGGCGTGACGTCGTTCGGGATCTTCGTGCAGCTCGATTCGCTGTTTATCGAAGGGCTCGTGCACGTGACGGAACTCGGCTCGGACTACTTCCAGTACGACGAGATCAAGAACGAACTGCGCGGCGAGCGTACCGGCATCCGGTACCGGATGTCGGACCGGGTGCGCGTGCAGGTGAGCCGCGTCGATCTCGATTCGCGCAAGATCGATTTCCGGCTCGTGCGCGATACGCCGGTCAAGCCGCCTTCGGGCCGTCCGGCAGCGGCAGCGGCGGCGGAACACGCAGGCAATGGCGTGGCGGCGGGTCCGCGCGTGCGCTCGTTTGCCGCCGAGGAAGGCAGCAGCGTCAATAGCCGCCGTCGCGATCGCAGCAAGAAAGCGGCGGCGCCGTTGCCGCCGACCGTCGCGAAAGACGCCGTGGTTGCGCGCAAGCGCGGTGCGTCGCCGAAAGCCGCGGCGAAAAGTCATCCGGCGCGAAAGAAGCGTTGAAGCTCTAGCGAGCCTCAATCCAGCGCTGTTGTAAAAAAGAGGCGCGGCCCGATGCGTAGAACGCTTCGGGCCGCGTTTTAGTTTTCTTATTAAGGTTCGACACGTCATGTCACGTCTCAAGGTTCTTTATGGTTTTCACGCGGTAACGGCGCGCCTGCGCGCGGACGCATCCACGATCGAAGAGGTGCTGTACGACCCGACGCGCAAGGATCGCCGCATGACGGATTTCCTGCGCAGCGCGAAGGAAGCGGGCGTGCGCCTGATCGCCGCCGACGAATCGCGCCTCTGGGGCCTCGCGGGCAACGTCGGGCATCAGGGCGTCGTTGCGCGCGCGAACGACATGCCGCTTGCGCAGAATCTGGCCGAACTGCTCGACGGCGTTTCCGGCACGCCGCTTCTGCTCGTGCTCGACGGCGTGACCGATCCGCATAATCTCGGCGCGTGCCTGCGCGTCGCGGATGCCGCCGGCGCGCACGCGGTAATCGCGCCGCGCGACCGTTCGGCGGGACTCAACGCGACGGCCGCGAAGGTGGCGAGCGGCGCGGCGGAAACCGTGCCGTACATTACCGTGACCAATCTGGCGCGCGCGCTGCGCGAACTGAAGGACGCGGGCGTGTGGGTGATCGGGACGTCGGGCGACGCCACGGCAGGTCTTTACGAAACGAAGCTCGACGGGCCGGTGGCGATCGTGGTGGGCGCGGAAGGCGAGGGCATGCGCCGTCTGACCGGCGAAACCTGCGACGAAATCATGAAGATTCCGATGGCGGGCAGTGTCGAAAGTCTGAACGTGTCGGTCGCGAGCGGGATTTGTCTTTTTGAAGCCGTGCGGCAGCGGTCGGTGAAGAAATAAGTGCGTCGGGTTGTTATCTGCGCGCTCGCGTGCGCGTTGCTTGGCGCGTGCGCGAGCACTTCAATCGATCGCGGCACGTATATCGCCGACACGCGTTATCACGCGAAAAATGCCGATTCGCGCGTGCGGTTTCTCGTGATGCACTACACGGAAATCGACGAGGCGCAGTCGCTCGACGTGCTGACGACCCAGGGCGTGAGCTCGCACTACGTCGTGCCGGATGCGCCCGCGCTCGAACACGGCGAGCCGGTCGTGTATCAACTGGTGCCGGAATCGCAGCGCGCGTGGCACGCGGGCCAAAGCGAATGGCAGGGCACGACGGAACTGAACGCAGCGTCGATCGGGATCGAGAACGTGAATCTCGGACCGGTCGAAACGCCTGCGGGCCGTGCCTGGCAGCCGTATCCGCCCGCGCAGGTCGCGGCGCTCGTGCGGCTCGCGAAGGATATCGTTACGCGCTACAACATTCCGCCGACGCGCGTGGTCGGCCATAGCGACATCGCGCCGCATCGCAAGATCGATCCGGGTCCGCTTTTTCCGTGGCGCACGCTGTACGAGGCGGGCGTCGGTGCGTGGCCGGATGCGGGCGACGTCGCGCGCCATCTGGCGGGTCGCGATCCGAAAGCGCCCGCCGATGTCCTCGCGTTGCAGCAGAAGCTGCGCCGCTACGGTTACGACGTTGCAAGCGACGGCGTGCTCGACGACAAAACACGCCGCGTCTTCGCGGCGTTCCAGATGCATTTCCGTCCGGCCGATTACGCGGGCGATGCGGACGCCGAAAGCGACGCCATCGCCGCCGCGCTGCTGGATAAATACTTCCCATGAGAGCGCACCAACCATGAGCGAACTCTTCCTGCCGCTGCGGGCAGTACACATGTCGTGCGCGGCGCTCAGCATTCTCGGCTTCGCGCTGCGCTGGGTCTGGATGCTGCGCGACTCGCCGATGCTGCAAAACCGCGCGGTGAAAGTGCTCCCGCATCTCGTCGATACGCTGTTGCTCTTGTCGGCAATCGCGCTGGTCGGCGTGATCGGATTCGGGCCGAATGCGAACTGGCTGTCGGTGAAAATCGCGGCGCTCGTGCTTTATGTCGTGCTCGGCACCTTCGCGATCAAGCGCGGGCGGACCAAAACGGCGCGCTTCGGGTTCGGCGTGCTCGCTATCCTGACGTTCGCGTTCATCGCGTCGGTCGCGCGCACGCACGATCCGCTCGGCTTTTTGAACGCGATCGCCCGCATTTGAATGCGCGCGCACGCGCCGGCACATTCAGCACGTTAAAATCGCGTTTTCTCTCTCGCTGTCCTCATTCCATGACTCAAGACGAATTGAAGCAACTGGTTGGCCGTGCTGCCGCCGACTTCGTGAACGCGACCGTGCCGGAAGGCGCGGTGATCGGCGTCGGCACCGGCTCGACGGCGAATTGCTTTATCGACGAAATCGCTAAGTCGAAGGCGCGTTATCGCGGCGCGGTGTCGAGTTCGCTCGCCACGACCGCGCGGCTCGAAGCGCTCGGTTTCCAGATTTTCGATCTGAGCGATATCGAGTCGTTGCCGGTCTACGTCGATGGCGCCGACGAAATCGACCCGAGCGGCGCGATGATCAAGGGCGGCGGCGGAGCGCTCACGCGCGAGAAGATCGTGGCGTCGGTGTCCGATGTCTTCGTGTGTATCGTCGATGCAAGCAAGCGCGTGGACGTGATGGGCGCCTTCCCGCTGCCGGTCGAGGTCGTACCGATGGCGCGCACGGCGATCGGCCGGCGCGTGACCGCGATGGGCGGCGTGCCGATCGTGCGCGTGTCGAAGGATGGCGCGCCGTTCATCACCGACAACGGCAACGAGATCATCGACGTGAAGGGCCTGAAGATCGACGATCCGCGCGCGCTCGAAGCCGAGATCAATGCATGGCCGGGCGTCGTGACGGTGGGTTTGTTCGCCGCGCGCGGGGCGAATCTGTGTTTGCTCGGCACGCCGGACGGCGTCGAACGGATCGATTTCACGGCGCACTGAAAGCGCGCTGGTACTACATGACAAAAACGCGGACGGCATCGAGCCTTCCGCGTTTTTTATTGGATGCGCGCCATGGGAGGCGGCCGTTTCACCGCAGTTCGTCGATTTCCTGCGTGGCGCGCGCGAGAATCTCGCGAATCTGCTTGATGCGCGCGGCGTCGAGATCGCCAGTGCGTACCCGCTCGATCACCGCGCCCTTGAGCCGGTGAAACGCTTCACGAAGCTCGGAGGAGCGCGCACGGTCGCCAAATCGTGGATCGCGCGCGGCGTCTTCGCTGGGATCGCCGTGCATGCCGTGGCCGCCGTGCATCCCGTGCCGGCCCCGCACGTGATCCGCGCCGGCGAGCCGGGCGTTGATCGCGTCGATAAAACCCTGATTCTCGGCGAGATGCGCGCGGCCTTCTTCCGTGATCGTGTAGCGCTTCTTGTTGCCTTCGCTTGCTTCGACCGTGACGAAACCCTGATCTTCGAGCAGCGAAAGCGTCGGGTACACGACGCCCGGGCTCGGACTGTACAGGCCGCCGAAGCGGGTTTCGAGCGCCTTGATGACGTCGTAGCCGTGACGCGGCGACGCGCCGACCAGTTCCAGGATCACCAGGCGTAAATGTCCCGATTCGAACAGCCGGCGGCGCGGCCCGCGCCCGCCGTGGCCGCGCTCGGGCGCACCGGCGGCGGCTTCGAAAAATGCTCTTCTTCCGTGTCTTCCAAACATGATGATCGTTCCTTGAGAGTTGTTAAGATGTATCTTAGCAAAGATATATCTTTATGCAAGGCCCGATCGATGCTCGATGTTTAGGGATACCTTTCTAAGAGTGCGCGCGCGAACGCCCGGTAACATGCTGTCCGCGTTAAAACTGACAGGCGCTTACACGTCCGAGCGCTTATCGTCGCAATACCCTTTGTTGAGAATCGCCTGCGATGCAACCCGATCTCCGTCACGTCCTCGATACCGCTTACGAGCGCATGCGTCGCATGGATCCTTCGCCCACGGCGTTCGCGGGCAACTACGCGCTCTGTCTCGGCATCATCATGGGCGGCGAAACCTGCTCGGGGATGTCGACGGACGAGGCGGCGGTCGAGCGCGCCCACCTCGCCATGCTCGCGGCGATGTACGAGATCCAGCTCGGCGCGCGCAGCGATCTGGGCGATCGATAACGCGAATAAAAGACAGTAAAGACAAAAGGCCCGGCGGTGTGACCGCCGGGCCTTTCGTGTTTTGATGGCTTGTAATTGGCTTTTTTACTGCTTGTGCTGCTTGGTCGCCGTTCTTGTTGCTCCCTCAGGTCTCTCGCCGCTAAATTGCCCGGTTCCCGGTGCTGCCGGTACTGAATCCTTAAGACGAGTGCGCGGCCTCGGCAGTCCGCATGCGCGGCAGCAGGCGATCGAATTCGCGCTTGACCAGCCCGTAGCATTCGCAGGCGCGGGCTTCGAGTCCGGCGCGGTCGACCACCTTGATACAGCCGCGGCTGTGGTGAATCAGGCCCGCGTCATGGAGCTTTCCCGCGGCTTCCGTGACCCCCTCGCGACGCACGCCCAGCATGTCCGCGATCAATTGCTGCGTCACCTGAAGTTCGTTCGACGCCGTGCGGTCGATTTCGATCAGCAGCCAGCGGCAAAGCTGCTTGTTCAGAGAATGATGACGATTACATGCGGCGGTTTGCGCGACTTGTGTCAGGAGTGCTTGCATATAAAGCAGCATCAGGCGGCGCAGGAAATCCGAGCGTCCGAACTGCTCACGCAGCGCCTGAGCGCTCATGCGATAAGCGAAGCCGGGACACTGAACCTGCACACGCGTCGGCATGGTTTCGCCGCCGGTCAGCACCGGCACGCCGGTCATGCCTTCGCGGCCGACCGCCGCAATTTCGACGGAGCCGCCGTCTTCCATCGTGTGAAGCAGCGAGATGATCGCCGTGGTCGGGAAATAAACGTGGTGAATGCGTTGGCCGGAGTCGCAGAGAAGCTGTTCGGTGCGCAACTGGACGAGTTCGAGATGCGGAGTCAATGCTTGCCATTCGTGCGCGGGCAGCGCGCCCAAAAGGTGGTTGCCGTGCAGGTCGGACTGAAGGGTCAGCATGGTTGGTTCTCTCGTAACTTCGCGCATTGCGCTTCACTTTTTTTCCAGCCCGGCACGTGCAGGAAAGAGTATCGACCGGCTCCATCCTTCAACGATTCCAGACTAGCCCCGTAGCAGTTTCGCCGCGCCGTGTATTCGATTTCTTTTAAGCGGTGCGTCGCGTGCTGCGAGTCCTGTTTAGCGAGGAACGTGCCAATCGGACGAATCTCAATACCACCATGGATGTTCTGTTTTAGCGCGGTCGCGCACGTTGTGCGACGTAGCAAATATGTTTCAGTCCTGAACATCGCGGCCCGCAAAGCCGCAATGCGCCGCGACGGGGCATTCGGGGTTTCGTCTGCGCAATGCCTTGCTGGTGGCCCTTCCACCTTTTGTCCATCTTACTGTGGATGGGGCGCGCGCGGGTGCCGGACCGTCCGAGTGGCCTTTGGTAGTGAGATTGAAAAATGATTCATTCCTGTTCCATCGGATGCGTGCGTTATCGAACGTTGTTGTGGATTATGGCGACTTGACAGCGAGCATCGCCCTTGCGACACAAGCCTATCAAGGAGCAGGACGGTTTAAAGCATGCTTCCCACGATTCGGGGCGCTTGCGCGGAAACGTTGCGTGGCGCGCACGAGACGCGTTGACGCACGCGATAAGCACGATTGGCGTGCGTCGCCGTGCGCACCGACGCGCCGCACAAGCGCAGTGCGTCTTTCGCCCGGCAGCGTGCAGCGATGAAACGCAAACGTTTGCGCTCAAGCGTTTTTGAAAGCGCCGGGTTAATCGTAGGGTTAATGTAGGGTCAATCGTATGAACGGACGGGCGGTACCGTCCGTCGTGAGTCAGCAAACGAGCCTGCTGAGCACCGGCACGACTTCGTCGTAGGCTTCTTCGAGCGTGTCGAAACATTCGTCGCAGAGATCGCGCCGCTTACGCGACAACGAACGCGCGAGACGGTATTGCAGCACCATCGCTTCACTCGCGATCCGATGCGCCGCCGCCGGAATGGCGAGCGGAATATCGAAGCCGTGCTTGCGCATCCAGCGCAAGTACTGCGCCATCAGTTCGAAGTTCGCGCCGAGTTGCTGCGTGACGTCGGCGGCGTAGCGGCGAAAGTAGGTGTCGTCGCGATCGAGCAGCGTGTCGAGATGCGCCGGAAACGCCGCGCGCCACTGCGTGACCGGGTTGTGCTCGGGACGCCGCAGCAGATGCGCGCACAGCGCGTCGGCGGCGGCGTCGGCGAGCGCCGTGCCGCGCAACGGCGCGTGTACGCGTTTGACCAATTCGGCGTGCGGGGCGAAATCGGCGTCCGGACCCGGCGGCTCGGTGCGATGCAGAACGGCGTCGTAATCTTCGCCGTCGAGCGCGTGGTAGCCCGCGTGATCGAAATAACCGAGCCGCCGCGAATCGTGCGCGAGATGGTCGACGGCGATGGTCGTTTTCACATGCTCGCGCCGGTAAGCGGCCGGGTGCGACTCCGGCAGATGAAACGCATCCGCCTCGATCAGCACGATATTCGCGCGCCGCGTCTGCGTGCCGACGTGCGTTTCAAGCGAATCGTGCAGCGCGAGCGGCTGGACGCGCAGCCCGAACAGCGCCTCCAGATCTTCGCGCGCAAACGCGACGGGCGTGAACTGGTCGCCTTCGAAGTCCTGCATCACGGTGGGGCCGAGCGCCGCGCGCGGATCGTGGCCGCGTCCGTGCAGCAATTCGATCCACATATCGACCGACGCATTCGTTTCCTGCCACACGTGCTCGCCGCGATGCAGCGCGTGCGGCTGATGGCGGCGCATCCGCGTGCTGAGCGGATCGAGTTTGATAACACGCGCCCGGGCGGGCTCGTCGCCCGTCACGGGAGGATGCGGCGAGCTCATGCGCGAATCCGGTGAAATACGGGTCGCGCGCGATCGAACGCATGACTGATTTTGCATGCGTGCGGCGCGTGCGTGCCCCCGGCTCCCGTGCCGATATTCATGCGTGTGTCCCTCGAAGGAAAGTGATGGCGCTCTGTGGCGCGTGGTGCCGGTTTGCGGCTTTAAAGCGAGTAGGCGCGGGCACTTCGCCGCGTGCGTTCGGTTGCCCCCATTTAACGGATTCGGGACGTCAAGCGTCGGTGCGATGCCGCACGGAAACGGCCGGGTGCGCCACGTACCTTATGAGCGACGGAACGGCAGCCTTGGGGAGACCATAAAAATGCACTGGAAAGCGCTCGATTTCGAGCAACTCACGACGCGCGAGCTGTACGTGATCCTGCGGGCGCGCAGCGCGGTATTCGTCGTCGAGCAGTTGCATATTCATCTCGATCCCGATGGCCGCGACGAAACCGGTGTGCACGTTTTCGCGACCGAAGACATGACGCGGCCGATGCCGGTGCTGGCGTATGCGCGCATCAGCGAATGTATCGGCGAAGCGGACGTGCAGGTGGATCGCATCCTGACGAGCCCGCAACGACGCACCGACGGCACGGCCGAGGCGTTGATCGAACGCGTGCTCACGGTGGCGGCGGAACGCTGGCCGGGACGCGGCGTGCGGCTGTGCGCGCCGGTCGCGGAGCGCGTGTTCTTCGAAGGGTTCGGTTTTCGCAAGGCGAGCGGCCCGTTTCTGGAACACGGCGTCGTATCGATCGGTCTTGCGCGCAAAAGCCGGCCGCAGCGTCGCGAGGAACTGAAGGCCGGATTGCGGGCCGAACTGGGTCGTCATCAGCCGGTGTATCCGTCGCCGTTCCAGCCTCGCACGGGTCCGCGTTGACGCGCCGATCATGAGAATCGTCCACCTCGCAAATCACGCGCAACCGGTCGGCAACGGCGCGGTGAACCTGATGGTCGATCTCGCGTGCCTGCAGGCGCGCGCGGGGCACGATGTCGTCGTGGCGTCGGCGGGCGGCGGTTTCGAGCCGCTTCTGCGCCGCCACGGCATCACGCATGTGCTGCTTCAGCAGTCGCGCCAGCCATGGCGCGTTCCGGCGATGATCGCGGGCTTCGCACGGCTGATCGAACGTTTCGATCCGGATGTCGTCCACGCACACATGATGACCGGCGCGCTGATTTCGCGCTTCGCCAGCATGCAGCGCCGCTTCGCGCTCGTGACGACGATGCGCCACGCGATGCGCACCGGCGCGTCGCTCGTGAGAAGCGGCGAGCGCATGGTGGCGGTGAGCCACGCGGTCGCACGTGCGCTTGTCGAGCATGGCGCGCCGCGCGAGCGCATCAGCGTGGTGCTGAACGGCGCGATCGGCTCGCCGCGTCTCGCGTGCCGGCCGTTGCTGAAACCGCCCGTCAAGCCGTGGCCGCTGCTGCATCCGAACGTGGTGTGCGTTGCGGGAATGTTTCGCCGCAAGGGCATCGCGGACTTGCTGCACGCGTTTGCGCAAGTCCGCGATGCGCACGCGGCGCTCGCGAGACACGAGCCGGGTTTCGCGCAGAAGCCGCAGTTGTATCTCGTGGGCGACGGGCCGGATCGGGAAGAAATGGTGGCGCTTGCCGCGCAACTCGGTGTGGCGCATGCGGTGCATTTTGTCGGCTTCGTGCCGGATCCGCGTCCGTATCTGATGGAGGCCGACGTGTTCGCGCTGCCGTCGCACGAGGCGCCGTGTCCGCTGGCTTTGAGCGAGGCGCGCGAGGCGGGCTGCGCGATCGTCGCGACGCGGGTGGGCGGCATTCCCGAATTGCTCGACGACGGCGAGGCGGGCGTGCTCGTGCCGCCGGACGATCCGCCGCAGCTCGCGGCGAAGCTGCACTGGCTGTTGATCGATAGTGGCGCGCGCGATGCGCTTCGCTCGCGCGCCCGGCAAAATCTCGCGGCGTTGTCGGCGGATCGCGCGTGCGCCGGATATCTCGCGGTGTACGAACAAGCGATCGCCGAGCGTGCGACGCGGCTCGGCAGGCAGGCGGCGTATGCCGCGCGGCGTGCGCGCACGACCGACCCGGTGCTGTAAAAGCAGCTTTAGAGCGCTTTATAAAACGCGCGTTTAAAAATCCATCGGGATATCGAAGCGACGCGCGAAGCGACGCGATTTGGTTCAGACAAAAATCCGATGCAGCGCCGGGAGCGTTCGAATACGCACAGATGCGACATTAGATGCTTGTTCAAATGGGCGAACCGGTTCGAATCTCGAAACGGTGCGGCGCTGCATAACGCCCTTCAGGAACAACATGATCGTGGGCTCCCAGGAGAAACGGGTCGGTTTGCCGGCATTCGTCGGACGAGTGCGGCGTTATGCGATCGCGCGTGCCGAGCCTCCGGATTCGCAGTTGGCACTTAATACAGCGTACTAATTAAAAATCGATGTGCGGGCGTCGAACCGTCAGAGGGAATACCCTGTCAGGAGTTTCCCAACTGGCGTTCGGTGCATTCAAGAAGCAACGTATCGAGCACGATGAATGCAAAGTCGGGCAATCGTCGTGTCCCGCGAAGGGCTTGGGGAAGCTTAAGTGGGCGATGCGCGAGTTGCATGAGGCGAAGCTCAAGGCGCAAGGGGAGAAGCGTGATGGATGAGAACAAAGAGCGATCACTAGTGGCAAAAGTGATGGATGGGCTCGTGTCGGGTATCGTCGAACAGAAATACGGCGCGATTCTGCCGCCGCAGGACATCTTGTCCAAAGAATTCGACGTGAGCCGCACCGTGATGCGCGAGGCGCTCAGCATGCTGCTTGCACGGCACATGCTCGACGTGCGCCCAAAGACAGGGACACGTATCAGGCCGATGAGCGACTGGCGGTTGATCGACGAAGACGTCGTAAGCTGGCGTTTTCGCGCAAAGCCGGATCAAATTTTTCTCCGCGATGTAATCGAATTCCGGATGCTGATCGAACCGCGCGCCGCTGCATTGGCTGCTGCGCGGGCCACGCCGGATGCCGTCGCGGGCATTCGCGATGCGTTCGATGCGCTCGCGCAAGTCTCGTTTGGCGAGCCGGGTTATCAGGGTGCGGACGAAGCGCTGCATACGCGGATCGTCGCGGCGAGCGGCAATCAGTTCTTCCAGCAAATGACGGCGATCGTGCGCGGCGCGTTGGTGACGGTGAGTCCTATCGTCGATGGAATCGAGTCGGTGCGTGAGGCGACACTCGCCGCGCAACGTCGCGTGGTCGAGGCGATCGAGGCGAAGGACGCTTCCGGCGCCGAGCGTGCGATGCGCGCGCTGATCGATCTGGCGGCGGAAGAAGTGGGCCGTGCGTTTTCGCTCGAACGCAGTGAGGAAGACAACGGCGAGAAGCCGCCCGCGGTCGATGCGCCAGCGGGCGCTTGAGACTTAAGCAAGCAGACTCAAGCTCGCAGCAAGAAGCCACTGCGCCTCGCGGCTCAGTGGCTTTTTTCGCGTTGGGTTCGCGCTGTATGCGCGCCTGTACGCCGCTTTGATCGGCTAAGCTTTCGGTCTTTGCGCGCGGCGCTGGCGTTCGATCGCACTCTCGCCGCGCGAACATGACCGACACAAGGAGAAGCCTTTCGATGAGCCAAGACACCACGATCCGCTGGGGCATTGTCGGCGCGGGCCGGATTGCGCGGCGATTCGCGCAGAGTCTCGCGCATGTCCCGGGCACGACGCTCGCGGGCGTCTGGTCGCGCCGCGCGGAATCGACCGAAACTTTCGCGCGCGAATTCTCGACGCGCGGCGTCGACAGTTTCGACGCGTTGCTCGGCGAGATCGACGCGCTGTATATCGCGACGATGCAGGACAGCCACGCGGAATACGCGTTGCGCGCGTTCGCGGCGGGCCGCGCCGTGCTCTGCGAGAAACCGGCGGCGGTGAATGCGCGCGTGTTGCAGCGGATGATCGACGCGGCGCGGGCGTCGAAGTGTCTGTTCATGGAGGCGATGAAACCGCCGTTTTATCCGCTCTACACGCAGCTTCGCGCGCATCTCGCGGCCGATCCGATCGGTGAAATCGGACTCGTGCGCGCCGGTTGCTCGATGGCGAACGTGCCCGAGACGCATCCGTCGTTCTCGCTGGACATGGGCGGCGGCGCGCTGCTCGATATCGGCATCTACGAAGCGTTTCTCGCCGTCGACTGGCTGGGCGAGGCGCTCGACGTGCAGACCATCGGCCGGCTTGGCACGACCGGCGTCGACACGTTCGCGAGCCTGAACGTGCGCCACGAACGCGGGATAGCGCAGCTTTTCTGCGGCATGGACCTGCAGGGACGCGGCGACGCGCTGCTCGCCGGCACGGGCGGCACCGTGACGATCCACGAGAACTGGTGGAATCCGGCGCGCGCGACGGTTACGTATCTCGACGGCCGCACGGTCGAACTCGACGCGCCGTTTCACGGCGGCGGCCTCAACTACGAGACCGCGCATTTCTGCGACCTGTTGCGCGCGGGCGAGATCGAAAGTCCGGTAATGCCGCACGTCATGTCGATGCGTATGATCGCGATCATGGATGCCGCGCGGCGGGATCTCGGGCTGCGGTTTCCGTTCGAAACGGAGTAGGGGGGGTGGGGTGCTGGCGCCCTTGCTTTTGTTTGCCTGCGCTTTCTGGGAACTTGCTTTCGTGTCGGTCTATTAGCTCTGCCCCTGTCCGGGGCGGGACTTACTTTCTTTGCTGCTGCAAAGAAAGTAAGCAAAGAAAGCAGCTTATCCATCTAAGTGTCCAACACACATAACCTCGCGGATAGGCGCGCAGGCTGATTCGACTATCTCGCAGTCATTGGTATTGGTACAGCGCCTGTCAGCTCCGTCCTTGCTGCGCTCGGACGACGGGCATATCTGAAAACCGTTGGTTGGTCGGTTTGGTTTCTTCGGTTATGCCTTACCGGCGGCACTTTGTGCCTGTCGGGATGGATGAGCGGTTCCACTCTGTTTTGTGGTGCGATGGCCGAATCGGCTTGCGTACCACTCCGGGTTACGATTCGTGGTGGACACTTAGACGGTCACGCTGCTTTCTTTGCTTACTTTCTTTGCAGCAGCAAAGAAAGTGAGTCCCGCCCCGGACAGGGGCAGAGCTAATAAACGCACACGAATGCAAGTTCACAAGAAGCGCAGGCAAACAAAACCAGGGCGCCAGCAATCCCCCCGACTAGTTCGTTAAGCATTATTTAAGCGCACTAGGCTATCCTTCGGCCCTTTCAGCAATCTATCTCGTCATGCGCCATCTGCCGCATATCCTGTCCGCCAACAAGGGCTTGCTCGCGTTTCTCGCGCTGATGGTGCTATTTCGCAGCGCAATCGCCGACTGGAACGTCGTGCCGAGCGGCTCGATGCTGCCGACCATCCGCCTCGGCGACCGCATTCTCGTCGACAAGATGGCCTACGACCTACGCCTGCCGCTCACGCATATCGCGATCGTGCGTCTCGGCGATCCGCAGCGCGGCGATATCGTCACCGTGGATTCGAAGGCGGCGAAGGAGTTGATCGTCAAGCGACTGATCGGCTTGCCGGGCGACACCGTGGAAATGCGCGACAACGTGCTGTATCTGAACGGACGGCAAGCGGATTACGCCAACGTCTCGGTGACGGGCGTGGAGGGCGACGGTGCGTCGCCGGGCGAATATCTGAGTGAAAAGCTGCAGGGCGGCATGGTGCGCGCGTCGCATGTCGTGCGCCTTTCCGTCTTCGCGCCGAGCCCGCGCCGCTCGTTCGGGCCGGTGACGGTGCCGCCGGGCGAATATCTGCTGCTGGGCGACAACCGCGACGACAGCGCCGATTCGCGTTACTTCGGCTTTTTTCGCCGCGACGAATTGATGGGCCGCACGCGCCGCGTCGCGTATTCGCTCGATCCCGAGCGTCATTTCCTGCCGCGTCTCGACCGCTTCGGCATCGCGCTCGATGCGCACGCGAAAAAGTAGAATCTCGACCGCAAACTATAAAAAAGCCGCTGAAAAAGCGGCTTTTTAGCATCTGCACGAAGCGTTCAATGCCGACCCGGCAACGCGAGCCGCCGTTCAAAACGGCGCTGCACGAATTCGAGCACGCTGCACAGCACCCAGTACACCGCCGCCGCCGCAAGATAAAGCGGCAAGGGCTGATAGGTCGCCGCGATCACTTCCTGCGCGCTGCGCAGCAACTCCGTCACGGTGATGACCGAAACGAGCGACGTGTCCTTGATCAGGCTGATCAGACTGTTCGACAGGCTCGGCACCGCGATGCGCAGCGCCTGCGGGCCGATCACGTATCGGAGCGTCTGCGTGCGCGAGAGGCCGAGGCTATAGGCCGCGAGCCACTGGCCGTTGTGAATGCCGAGAATCGCGCCGCGCATGCTCTCCGACAAATACGCCGCAACGTTCGCAGACAGCGCGATCACGCCCGCGGGAGTCGGGTCGAGTGAGATGTTCAGGCTCGGCAGCCCGTAATAGATCACGAAAATCTGCACGAGCAGCGGCGTGCCGCGCATCACGCTGACATAAACCCGGCCGATCCCGACAAGCGCGCGGCTGCGGCTGATGCCCATCAGCGCCAGCACGACGCCTGCGATCAACCCGAAGAACATCGAGTAGACCGCGAACTTGATGGTCAAGAGCGCGCCTTGCGCGAGAACGGGAGCGGATTGGACGAGCAGGGATGTCGTGGACATGGAGGTGAGAAAAGGCTGGCGGCTAGTCGCGGCGCGAAAGCGCACATGATACCGGGCGCGCAAAAGAGAAGGGCGGCATCGTGCGCGATGCCGCCCCGTTCACGCTTTCATCGGTGAAAAGCAGCGTGTTACTTGATCGGGCGCGTCACGTCGATACCGAACCATTTTTCGGAAATCTTCTTGAACGTGCCGTCCTGTTCGAGTTGCGCCATGGCGTCGTCGATGGCTTTCTGGAACTTCGGATTGCCCTTCTTGAACGGAATGCCCGACGGGTTGCCCGCGCCCACATTTGCGCCCGTGCGCAGCGGCAATTGCGAGTTCTTCATCAGATACGCGAGCATCAGACGGTCGTTCAGCGCCGCATCGAGCCGGCCGGCCGCGAGATCGCGCAGATATTCCGGCGCGCCCGGATACGTCTTCACGTCGATACCGGCCACGGCCTTCGCCATGTCCATGTAGTTGGTGCCGAGACCGACGCCGAGCTTCTTGCCTTTGAGATCGTCGAGCGACTTGAAATCGCGCTTGTCGTCTTTGCGCTGGATCAGTTGCGCGGCCGAGTACGTGTAGGCAGGCGAGAAATCGAGCGTCTGCTTGCGGGCGTCCGTGATGCCGACCTGATTCACGATCACGTCGAACTTGTTCGCCTGCAGCCCCGCGATGATCCCGCTCCATTCCGTCGTGACGAACTCCGGCTTCACGCCAAGCTTGGCCGCGACTGCCTTGGCGATATCGACGTCGAAGCCGACCAGATCGCCCTGCGGCGTCTTCGAATTGAACGGCGGGAAGGTGCCTTCCAGCCCGATGCGCAGCGTGCCGCGCTGTTTGACGGAGTCGAGCAGGTCTTCCGCGTGCGCCGCCGCCGACAGCGACGCGCCGATCAGGCCAACAGCCAGCAGCTTCTTCAACAGGGTCATTTTCATCGTGTTCTTTGCCTCTTGGTGTGGAGCGTGTGGGTTGAAAGTGGCGCGATGATAGTGAAAAAGCAATCGTCCACTAAATATCGTTTGTTTATTTCTATATTACTGGAGCGCTTCGACGCACTCCGTCACGAGCGACGGCCCGCGATAGATCAGGCCGGTATAAAGCTGCACGAGCGAAGCGCCCGCCGCGAGTTTCGCGCGCGCGTCGTCGCCCGTGAAAATGCCGCCGACGCCGATGATCGGCACTTCCATTCCCAATTCCGCGCGCAGTTTGCGGATCACCGCGTTCGATGCCTCGAAAACGGGGCGGCCCGACAATCCGCCGGCTTCGTCGCCATTCGGCATGCCGGTTACGGCGGTGCGCGAGAGCGTGGTATTGGTCGCGATCACGCCGTCGATGCGGTGGCGCAGCAGCGTGCCGGCGATTTCCTTGATCTGTTCGTCGTCGAGATCGGGCGCGATTTTCAGCGCGAGCGGGACCATCTTGCCGTGCATGTCCGACAGGCGCTGCTGCTTGTCCTTCAGCGCGCCGAGCAGCGCGTCGAGTTCGTTGCCGCCTTGCAGCGCGCGCAGATTCTTCGTGTTCGGCGATGAAATGTTGATCGTCACGTAGCTCGCGAACGGATACACGCGTTCGAGGCAATACAGATAATCCTCGGCGGCGCGCTCGATCGGCGTATCGGCGTTCTTGCCGATATTCAGCCCGAGCGTGCCGCGAAAGCGCGCTGCCTGGACGTTCGCGACGAACTGATCGACGCCGCCGTTGTTGAAACCCATCCGGTTGATCAGCGCGCCGGCTTCCGGCAGCCGGAACATGCGCGGGCGCGGATTGCCCGGCTGCGCGCGCGGCGTCACCGTCCCGACTTCGATAAACCCGAAGCCGAGCGCGGCGAGACCGTCGATCGACGCGCCGTCTTTGTCCAATCCGGCGGCGAGGCCGACCGGATTACGGAACGTCAGCCCCATGACGGTGCGCGGCGATTCGGGCACGCGCTTCGCCAGCATGCCCGCGAGACCGGTGCGGCCGGCCGCGCCGAGCATCCGCAAGGTCAGGTGATGGGCATCTTCCGCGTCCATCCGGAAAAGTTGGGCGCGGGCAAGCGGGTAGAGAGAGCTGAACACGAAGGGAGAGGCCGGGCGGCTAAAATTGAGACGCGCTATTTTAGCGGGTTTGCGCCGGTGGGTTCGGGCGGCGGTTTGGTGGCGGTTTGGGCGGCGGTTTGGCAGCGTATTTGGGCTGTGGTCTTAGCGGCAGTGAGTGGCGAGTTCGCCGCCGCCTCGGAACGACTCCGGGGCGACCGGAGCGGCGAGTTCAGCGGTGCCTTTCGGGCAGGGAACGACCGCGCTCAGAAATCGCGCGGCGCGATGGTTTTCCCCGGCATCGGCGGCGTGCCGGCCGAATCGGTCGTGAGGGGATCGAGCAGCGACCAGCGGCCATCCACTAGTCCTTCGAGCGGCCGGAAATTCGCCTTGTAGGCCATTTTTTCGCTCGCGCGGATCCAGTAGCCGAGATACACGTAAGGCAGATCGAGGCTGCGCGCCTGTTCGATTTGCCAAAGAATGTTGTAAGTGCCGAAGCTCGCGTGCGTCACGTCCGGATCGAAGAATGTGTACACCGACGAAAGCCCGTCGCCGAGAATATCGATCATGCTGATCATCCGCAGCACGCCCGGCAGTTCGGGGCGCGCGGGATCGGCGGGTTCGCGGAATTCGACCAGCCGCGAATTGATCCGGCTTTGCAGCAGAAACTGTTCGTACTGGTCGCGGCTGTCGCGGTCCATGCCGCCGCCCGCATGCCGCGCCGATTGATAGCGCATGTAGAGCGCGTAATGCTCTTCGTCGTAATGGAGCGGCGCAACACTCGCGATCAGCTCGCCGTGCAGCTTCGCCACGCGCCGCTGCGTCCGGTTCGGCCCGAACCGTTCGACCGGCAAACGCACCGGCACGCACGCGCGGCAACCGTCGCAATACGGGCGATACGTGAAGACGCCCGAACGCCGGAAGCCCGCTTTCACGAGTTCGGTGTAGACGTCGGAGTTGATCAGGTGGCTCGGCGTGGCGACTTGCGAGCGCGCCACATGCCCTTCCAGATAACTGCAAGGGTAAGGCGCCGTTGCATAGAATTGCAGCGCGGAAAGCGGTGAAAGCGGCAGCTCGTTGGGATGCGTCACGTTGGCGGCTCTCGGGAATCGTCTTGTCTCTATCGGGCGCCGGGCGGCAGCAGCGCCGCGCGGACGAACACCGGTTCTCGAAACCGCATCGGGCGTGGCCAGGCTCAGGCGTCAGAGCGCGCGAGCGTGTCGGTGAGCGCGGATTTGTCGAAAAGCCAGGGAATCGGCGGCTCTCCGACGGTTCGCCGCACGTGGGCGACGAACGCGCGCCGCGCGATCTCCCGCCCGCCCAGCGACGCCAGATGCGACGTGTTCTGCTGGCAGTCTATCATCTCTATTTTATGGTGGCGCAAGTGTCCGACGAGTGTCGCGAGCGCGATTTTCGATGCATCGGTGCGGTGCGCGAACATCGACTCGCCGTAGAACATGCGCCCGTAGGACACGCCGTACAGGCCGCCGACGCGCTCGCCGTCGAACCACGTTTCCACGCTGTGCGCCGCGCCCGCGCGATGCAGCGAACTGTACGCATCGACGATATCCGACGTGATCCACGTGCCGCGCTGGCCGTCGCGCAGCGTGGTGGCGCAGGCGCGCATGACGCCGGCGAAATCGTGATCGACGCGCACTTCCCAGCGCGGATCGCGCAACACGCGCTTGAGCGTCTTGCGCAGCGACTCGGACACCTTGAACTCATCTGGCACCAGCACCATGCGCGGGTCCGGACTCCACCAGAGCACCGGCTGGCCGTCGGAATACCACGGAAAAATACCGCGCTGATAAGCGTCGATCAACCGCGCCGGCAGCAAGTCCGCGCTCGCGGCGAGCAAGCCGGGCGCGCCGCTCGCCGCCCCGAGCGCGCGCTCGACGGGCGGAAACGGGTCGTCTGAGGCGAGCCACGGAACCATGTTCGATGTACCGGACGCGAGCGGCTCAGCCGTCGCGCAGCGTGCGGAAGATATCGCCCGTGTGCAGCGTGAAATTGCCGGCGGCGCGGTCGGCAAAGAAAAAGCGCAGAGTCTGGCCGACGGTCGGGAACGCGATTTCATCCCACGGAATTTCGTGCTCTTCGAACAGTTTCACTTCGAGACTTTCCTCGCCCGCGTCGAGATCGAGATCGAGCAGCCGCGCGAGATAGAACAGATGCACCTGATGCACGTGCGGCACGTTCAGCAGCGAAAAGAGGCTCTGGATCTCGACCCGCGCGCCGGCTTCTTCCAGCGTCTCGCGCGACGCGCCTTCGCTGGTCGTCTCGTCCATTTCCATGAAACCGGCGGGCAGGGTCCAGTAGCCGTAGCGCGGTTCGATCGCGCGGCGGCAGAGCAGCACTTTGTCGTCCCAGACCGGCACGGTCCCGACGACGTTGCGCGGATTCTGATAGTGGACCGTGCCACAGTTGCCGCACACGTAGCGTTCGCGGTTGTCGCCGGGCGGGATGCTCAGGCTGACTTCGTGGGCGCAGACGGAACAGAATTTCATAGGGGAAGAGTCTGAAAGTGTGCTGCGAGTGTATCACCGAGGTCGGGCCGCGCGGCGGCATGGCGAAGCACGCGATGCGGTGCCGTGTTGCCCCGCTCGTTGCCCGCTTGTTGCCCGCTTCTTGCCCGCCTCCTGCTACCTTCTGGCTACAATAGTTGTCTCGTCCGCGACATAACAATCGAGCCCATGCCATCTTCATCCGCCGATAATTCCTCGCCAGCCAAGCGTCCGCCGATGCTCGCCACCGCCGACGCGCTCGCCGCGCTGCTCGCCGACGCGCGGCGGGTTGGGGGAAGGGCGGGCGTGGAAACCATCGCCACGCTCGACGCGTCCGGCCGGATTCTCGCCGCCGACGTCGTCTCGCCGCTCGACGTCCCGCCGATGCGAACCAGTTCCATGGACGGCTACGCGATGCGCGCCGCCGATCTGGCCGCGGCGTCGGAAGCCGCGCCCGTCGCAATGCGGGTGTCGCAGCGCGTGCCCGCCGGACAGCCCGCCGAGCCGCTCGAAGCGGGCACGGCGGCGCGCGTGTTCACGGGCGCGACCGTGCCGCCGGGCGCGGACACGGTCGTGATGCAGGAAATGGCGCGGGTCGCCGACGACGGCGCGGTCCAGTTTGCGCAACCGCCGAATCCGGACGAGTGGATCACGCAGCAGGGCGCGGATATCCGGCGCGGCGCGGTGATTCTCGCCGCCGGCACGCGACTCGACCCGCAGGCGCTCGGGCTGGCGGCATCGGTCGGCTGCGCGACGCTCGACGTCGTGCGCCGGGTTCGCGTGGCCGTGTTTTTCACCGGCGACGAACTCACGATGCCCGGCGAGCCGCTGCGTCCCGGCGCGATCTACAACTCCAACCGCTTCACACTGCGTGCGCTGCTCGCGAAACTCGGCTGCGACGTGACCGATTACGGCATCGTCCCGGACCGGCTCGACGCCACGCGCGAAACCTTGCGCCGCGCCGCCCGCGAGCACGACCTGATCCTCACGTGCGGCGGCGTGTCCGTAGGCGAGGAAGATCACGTCAAGCCCGCCGTCGAAGCGGAAGGCCACATATCGATGTGGCAAATCGCGATGAAGCCGGGCAAGCCGCTCGCGTTCGGCGCGGTGCGTCGCGAGGCGGCGGATGAAGGCGGCGAGGCTTATTTCATTGGCTTGCCGGGCAATCCGGTGTCGAGTTTCTGCACCTTCTTGCTGTTCGTGCGGCCGTTTATCCTGCGGATCGCGGGCGTCGATGCCGTCCAACCGCGTGTCTATCCGATGCGCGCCGACTTCACGCAGAAAAAGGGCGATCGCCGCAACGAGTTCCTGCGCGCGCGCCTGAACGACGCGGGCGGGCTCGACGTGTTCGAGAATCAGAGTTCGGCTGTGCTCACTTCAACCGTCTGGGGCGATGGGTTGATCGACAATCCGCCGGATCACGCCATCCAGCGCGGCGAGATCGTGCGTTTTATTCCGTTTTCCGAACTGATGCGCTAAAGAAGCGCGCTCATTCAGGCCGTGTGCCTTGGGAAGTCACGCAACATGAAAGTGGAATTGAGATTTTTTGCCAGCGTGCGCGAAGCGCTCGGCGTGGCGCAGGAAAGCGTCGATGTGCCCGACGGTATCGCCAACGTGGGCGACGTGCGCGGCTGGCTGCGCGCGCGCGGCGGCGTCTGGGCCGAGGCGCTCGCGGAAGGCCGCGCGCTGCGCATGGCCTGCAATCACGAAATGACCGATGCGTCGCGACGCATCACGGAAGGCTGCGAAGTCGCGTTCTTCCCGCCGGTGACGGGCGGCTGACATGACCATCGTGCGCGTGCAGGAAGCCGATTTCGACCTCGGCGCGGAAGTGGCCGCGTTCCGCGCGGGTAATCCGAAAGTGGGCGCGGTCGCGTGTTTCGTCGGGACGGTGCGCGATCTGAACGAGGGCAGCGCCGTCGAGGCGATGGAACTGGAACACTATCCGGGCATGACCGAAAAGGCGCTCGCCGCGATCGCCGATCAAGCCCGCACGCGCTGGGCGGGATGCGACGTGCTGATCGTGCATCGAGTGGGCAAGTTGATGCCGCTCGACCAGATCGTGCTGGTCGCCACGACGTCGATGCATCGCGCGGACGCGTTCGAATCGTGCGCGTTCGTGATGGATTATCTGAAAACGCAGGCGCCGTTCTGGAAAAAGGAAAAGACCGCGGTGGGCGAGCGCTGGGTTGACGCCCGCGAAGCCGACGACTCCGCGCTCGCGCGCTGGGGCGTCGCTGGCCGCAACGTCTAATTTTCCTGCGTACCACGTCCCACGAATTTCGCCGGAAACGGCTCGCCCGTGTCGCGCGCGGGCGGTGATTCGTCGTCGCGGCCGGTGCGCAGGCGTTTGAGCGCCTGAAGCAGCGCCTGCTGATCGGCGGGGATCGCGTAATCCCAGCCGAATTTGCTCAACTGAAGACTTTGCGCGATCCGCAGCGCCGGTTCCATGAACTGCACGGCGGCGGCCGGCTCAAAGCGCGCCTCGACGGTATCGAGGAACAGCGTGAGCCAGCGCGCGAAATGCTCGGGCGCGATATCGTCGATCGGGCGGTGCGCCTCTTGCACGTTGCCGCGATATTGCTTCGAACCGAGCACAAGGCTCGACCAGAATCCCGTCATGGTTTCAAGATGCGCGTCCCAGCGACCGGCGAGCTTGCTCGAGAAGATCGGGCCGAGCAGCGGGTCGTCGTCCACGCGACGATAAAACGCGTGGACGAGCGCGCGCACGTTGGCTTCGTCGGGAAGCGCGGCGCGCGGCGGATGGTCGGTGTTTGCCGCGACGGTGCCGGAAGGGTGGTTCATCGGAATTCGATTCAGTGGACGGCGATTGTTGCGCAGATTGCCGCACGGCCGTCCGGATTACAGGGAAAGCATGACGACTGCCCTTGATCTGAAGGACAATGACGCCGTTATCCATCTTAAGACAAACGTCAGGCCGGCGCCGGCGTGGCGTCGTTTGGCCGCATTGCCGCGGCTCTTCCCTTTTTCGATACGCTGACGCGCGTGCATTGATCCATGCGACTCACCGACTACTCCGATTACTCGTTACGCGTCATGCTCTTTCTGGCCGTCCGGCCAGACGGGCTGACCACGATCCAGGAAATCGCCAACGCCTACGGCATCTCCAAAAATCATTTGATGAAAGTGGTGCAGCGGCTCGGCGAACTGGGCTGGGTCGAAACCGTTCGCGGACGAAACGGCGGCTTGCGCCTCAACGCGCGTTCCGGCGCGCTGACCGTCGGCGAGGTGGTGCGGCGCACCGAGAACGATTTTTCGATCGTCGGTTGCTTCGCCGATGAAACCGAGCCGCACCGGCATTGCGTGATCCAGTCGCACTGCCGCCTGAAAGGCGTGTTCGCGGCCGCGCGCGATGCGTTTCTCGCGGAACTCGACCGTCACACGGTGGCCGAACTCGCGCATCCGGCGGGCGAACTCGCCGGATTGCTCGGGATCGTGCGAGTCGCGCGCCTTGAACGCGCCATGCCGCCGACCGCGCTCGCAACCAACCGCGCCACCGTCGCGAGTTCCTGAGAACGGCGAAGAAGCCGGTCTTATCCCGGCTTATGAATGGCATTTGTCGAAAAAGCCAAAAAAATGCGTATCGGGCGCGGTTAACCGCTTGAAAGCGCCGATAAACACCTCATTTTGACCCTATTGAAGAATTGGAGGTCTCGACAAATGAGAATCGACAAGCTAACCACGAAGTTCCAGGAAGCACTCTCCGATGCGCAAAGTCTCGCGGTCGGTCAAGGCAATCAATATATCGAACCGGTTCATCTGCTGGCGGCGCTGGTCGCGCAGCAGGACGGTTCGGCGCGTTCGCTGATGTCGCGCGCGGGCGTCCAGGTTCAGGCGCTGCAAACCGCGCTGAACGACGCGATGGCGCGTCTGCCGCAAGTGCAGGGCACGGACGGCAACGTGCAGGTGAGCCGCGAGCTCGCCGGCCTGCTGAACAACGCCGACAAGGAAGCGCAAAAGCTCAACGACACCTACATCGCGAGCGAAATGTTCCTGCTCGCGGTCGCGGACGACAAGGGCGAAACCGGCCGGATCGCGAAGCAGCACGGCCTGACGCGCAAAGCGCTGGAATCCGCGATCAACGCGGTGCGCGGCGGCGCGCAGGTGAATAGTCAGGATGCCGAAAGCCAGCGCGAGGCACTGAAGAAGTACACCGTGGACCTGACCGAGCGGGCGCGGGCGGGCAAGCTCGACCCGGTGATCGGCCGTGATGACGAAATTCGCCGCGCGATCCAGATCCTGCAACGGCGCACGAAGAACAATCCGGTGCTGATCGGCGAACCGGGCGTGGGCAAGACGGCGATTGTCGAAGGACTCGCGCAGCGGATCGTCAACGGCGAAGTGCCGGAGACGCTCAAGAACAAGCGGGTTCTGTCGCTCGACATGGCCGCGTTGCTGGCGGGCGCGAAGTATCGCGGCGAGTTCGAGGAGCGGCTGAAAGCCGTGCTGAGCGATGTCGCGAAGGACGAAGGGCAGACCATCGTCTTTATCGACGAAATCCATACGATGGTCGGCGCGGGCAAGGCCGAAGGCGCGATGGACGCGGGCAACATGCTGAAACCGGCGCTCTCGCGCGGTGAATTGCATTGCGTCGGGGCGACCACGCTCGACGAATACCGCAAGTACATCGAGAAGGACGCGGCGCTCGAGCGGCGCTTCCAGAAGGTGCTGGTGGACGAACCGTCGGTGGAGGCGACCATCGCGATCCTGCGCGGCTTGCAGGAAAAGTACGAACTGCATCACGGCGTGGATATCACCGATCCGGCGATCGTCGCGGCGGCGGAACTGTCGCATCGCTATATCACGGACCGTTTCCTGCCGGACAAGGCGATCGATTTGATCGACGAGGCGGCGTCGAAGATCAAGATGGAAATCGACTCGAAGCCGGAAGAAATGGACCGGCTCGACCGTCGTTTGATCCAGTTGAAGATCGAGCGCGAAGCCGTCAAGAAGGAAAAGGACGAAGCGTCGCAGAAGCGGCTGCAACTGATCGAAGAGGAAATCGAGCGGCTGAACCGTGAATATTCGGACCTCGAAGAAATCTGGACGGCGGAAAAAGCGGCCGTGCAGGGCAGCGCGCAGTTGAAGGAAGAGATCGAGAAAGTGCGCGCTGACATCACGCGTTTGCAGCGTGAAGGCAAGCTCGAAAAGGTCGCGGAACTGCAGTACGGCAAGCTGCCGGCGCTCGACGCGCGGCTCAAGCAGGTCACGCAGGCCGAAGCCACGGAGCAGAACAATCCGACCCGTCCACGCCTGCTGCGCACGCAAGTGGGCGCTGAGGAAATCGCGGAAGTCGTGTCGCGTTCCACCGGCATTCCGGTCTCGCGGATGATGCAGGGCGAGCGCGAAAAGTTGTTGCAGATCGAAGGCAAACTGCATGAGCGCGTGGTCGGGCAAGACGAGGCGATCGGCGCGGTGGCCGACGCGATCCGCCGTTCGCGCGCCGGTCTCTCGGACCCGAACCGGCCTTACGGCTCGTTCCTGTTCCTCGGGCCGACGGGCGTCGGCAAGACCGAACTGTGCAAGGCGCTGGCGTCGTTCCTGTTCGATTCGGAAGATCACCTGATCCGTATCGACATGAGCGAGTTCATGGAAAAGCACAGCGTCGCGAGGCTGATCGGCGCGCCGCCGGGCTATGTCGGCTATGAGGAAGGCGGCTATCTGACCGAGGCCGTGCGGCGTAAGCCGTATAGCGTGATCCTGCTCGACGAAATCGAGAAGGCGCACCCGGACGTGTTCAACGTGCTGCTGCAAGTGCTCGACGACGGCCGCATGACCGATGGGCAAGGGCGCACCGTGGACTTCAAGAACACGGTGATCGTGATGACGTCGAATCTGGGTTCGCAGGTCATCCAGGCGATGGTCGGCGAGCCGCAGGAAGCCGTGAAGGACGCGGTGTGGGAAGAGGTCAAGCTGCATTTCCGGCCGGAATTCCTGAACCGTATCGACGATGTCGTCGTGTTCCACGCGCTCGACCGCACGAACATTCAGTCGATCGCGAAGATCCAGTTGATGCGCCTGCACGACCGGCTCGCCAAGCTCGACATGCAACTCGATGTGTCGGATGTGGCGCTCGAACATATCGGCAAGGTCGGCTACGACCCGGTATTCGGCGCGCGGCCGTTGAAGCGCGCGATCCAGCAGGAGATCGAGAATCCGGTCGCGAAGCTGATTCTCGCGGGCAAGTTCGGACCGAAGGACGTGATTCCCGTGGATATGCGCGATGGCCAGCTGGTGTTCGATCGCGTCGTCCACTGAGCGGTCAGAAAGTAAGTTTCAAAGCGGCGAAGCGATTCGCCGCTTTTTTTTCGCCTTTCCGCGCGCGGTGGTAAGCGAATTCAGGTTACGATCGAAAATCCCTCAGATCGCACGGATAACGTGACTTCTCAAGGATCGACGCGATGAAAATTGAACTCGTGGATGCCCATGATATTGGCGTGGCGGTGCGCGCGGCCCGCAAGGCGCGGCGCTGGCGGCAGGATGCGGCAGCGGAGCAGATCGGCGTGAGCGAGAGTTTTCTCGGCAAGGTCGAAAAGGGCGCGGCGAGCGTGCATTGGGGCAAGCTGTTTCAGGTGCTCAAGGGCATGGGCATCAGCGTGTCGGTGGAGCTTCCGGGCGATGCCGCAGGACGATTCGCGAGCGAGGAGGAGAAGCGGCAGGTGCGTGTGGAGCGCGCCGACGCGCGAAAGGCGTCAAAGCCCCCGTCCGAGTATTGAGCACCACGAAAAAAGCCCCGCCGGCGCAAGCCGGCGGGGCTTTTTTTATCCGCGTCTGTCTATTGAGCTAAAGCGGCTCAGCCGTTCTTCGGCTCTTCGCTCTTGCCGAACAGGCCGGCGAGGCCGCCGAGCGAGCCGAGCACGCCCGTCAGGTCCAGCTTGCCTTCGGCGGGCACCTCGCCCGTGGGCGTCGCGCGATCGACGAGGTTCGGCAGCACGGCGGCCAGCATGCCGGACAGTTGATCGCCCGAGACGCCGGCTTTTTGCGCGAGCTGGCCGACCTGTTCCGAGCCGAGCACGTTGTTCAGCGTATCGGGGCTGATCGGCTTGTTTTCGCCGGTGCCGATCCACGACGACACGATGTCGCCCGCGCCATGCTCGTGGAATCGCTGGATCAGACCGTTCAGGCCGCCCGGCTGGTTATTGACGAATTCGAGTGCCGCAGCGATCAAATTGGGCGATCCGCCGCCACCTTCCGGCGACGATTTGCCGAGTGCGGACGAGAGGGAATCGAGTAGGCTCATGGCAGTCTCACGATGAAGGAAGCGGTTGATAGGCGTTCGCACCGTGATGCGAACGCGTGAGGAAAATGCTTGGCGGATTAAGAATACTGCTGCGCGGCTTGCCGCGCTTAAAAGCTTACTGGCTTGCTGCAGCGGCGCTCGCAGCCTTGCTCTTCTTGCTCTTTTTCGCCGGTTTCGCGTCGCTCGCGCCCGAGGCGGCGGCTGCCGCGCTGGCGGCGTCTTTCTTGGATGCACGCTTCGCTTTGGTGCCCGATGCGGGCGTGGCGGCGGGCGTCGTCTCGGTCGTCGCGGCAGGCGAAGTCGCGGCAGTGGCCGCCGCGGACGACTTGGTGGTCGACTTCGGCTGGGCGCTCGTGCTGCTCGCGCGCGGCGTCGCCTTAGCGCCCGTCGGCGGTGCGGACGAACCGCCGATGGTCAGTCCTTCCTGCTCCAGGTTCGCCACCGACTTCGTGCCGAGGCCCTTTACGCGGGTCGCGAGATCGTCGGCGTTCTTGAACGGACCGTTTGCGGTGCGTTCATCGATAATCGCCTTCGACTTGACCGGCCCGAGTCCTTTCACGGCTTCGAGGGAGGCCTGATCGGCCGTATTGACGTCGACGGCGGCGAACGCCACGCCGACCGACAACATAAGTGCAACGCACAGCATCAGCAGCTTTTTCAGCATGACAGGCACTCCAGAGAGAGCAAGGTTGAAAAGTCGGACGGGCGAATGCGAAACGGGCGGTAGCGAGCATGAACGTGCTGTGTGTGCTTGCTATGTAGCGCCGTCAAGCATAGATCAAAATGCCGGACCGGGGATTGCGGCCCGCATTTTGCCCGACGACCCCGCGATCAGCGCGCGGTCGCACAATATTTAACGTCGCGCCATGTTTGGCGGATGACGCCCACCCTTGTAGCCGAGTCGGTTTTACGCCGGTTTCGGCTTAACGCGCGGCTTCTGACGATAGATTGGCGGATTGTGCGGGCTTCGGCCGTACGCGCGGCGACGGCGATCGGGCGAATGCGCCGCGAACTTCGAAGCGGACGGTATCGATAATCGCGCCGCGTGCATCGGCGAGTTCGAGCGTGTGACGGCCGGGCCACGGCAGCCAGGAAAGACGCGCGTCACGGCCAAGCGGCTTGCCGTCGAGACGCCAGGCGCTTCCTGCCGGACCGCCGTTCGCCCGCTCGAACCAGATCCGCTGGCGCGCGGCGGGGATATCGGGATCGAGCGCGAAGATGGTGCCGTCTGTGGGCGCCGCGATCTTCGCGACACCGCGGTCCGCCGCCACGCCGCCCGACATGCCGGCGGACAGCGCGATCGTGGTCATCTGCGTGCCGCGCACGAACCACTCGTCGCGCGCCGGTTCGATCTGCTCCTGATACGCGATTGCCGCGCGGACGACGCCCGCAGGCGCGCTGCGCGCCACGTTCGCGTCGCCCGCGCCGCGCCGCTGCAGATAATTGACGAGCGCGGCCCACACGGGCGCGGCGCCGGTGACGCCGGAGACGTCCCACATCGGCGCGCCGTCCGCATTGCCGACCCACACGCCGACCGTGTAGCGCGAGGTGAAGCCGACCGTCCAGTTGTCGCGCATGTCCTTGCTCGTGCCGGTCTTCACGGCGCTGAAAAAGCGCGTCGCGAGCACGCTGTCGAAGCCGAACGTGCGCGTGCGCGCGTTGTTGTCCGCGAGAATGTCCGTCACGATGAAACTCGCCTCGGGGCTGAAAACGCGCCGTGGCGCGGGCTGCGCGTCATGCGCTCCGAGATGGAACACCGGCCCGGCGATGCCGCCGTTCGCGAGCGTCCGGTACGCGTTGGCAAGCGACGCGAGCGTCACGTCCGCGCTGCCGAGCGCGAGGCTGAAGCCGTAGTAATCGCCGGTTTCGTCGAGCGGAAGACCGAGCGCGACGAGCGTTTTCGCGAACCGGTGCGGCGTGACCATGACGAGCGTGCGCACGGCGGGCACGTTCAGCGACGACCCGAGCGCCGTGCGCACGCTGACCCAGCCCTTGAAGTCGTGATCGTAGTTTTGCGGGATATAGAGACCGCCGCCGGTGGCGAGATCGAGCGGGGCGTCGTCGAGAAGCGAGGCGGCCGTCAGACGTTTCTCATCTATGGCCTGGGCGTAGAGGAACGGTTTCAGCGTCGATCCCGCTTGCCGCCGCGCGATCACCGCATCCACTTCGGGCGCGTTCGAGAATCCGCCCGCCGATCCGACCCACGCGAGCACCTCGCCCGTGCGGTTGTCGAGCACGATGACCGCGCCGTCGTGGACGTTGCGCGGATGCGCGCGCGCGTTCAATTCCATCAACGTTCGCGCCAGCGTGTCGCGGGCGAAGCGTTGCAAGCGCGCGTCGAGCGTGGACGTAACGCGCTCGCCCGCCGCCGGATGCGTCTCGGCGGCGATCCGGCGCGCGAAGTGCGGCGCGAGTGCGTCGTCGCCGCTCGCGTATGACGCCGCCGACGACGCAGCGCCGCGCGCAAGAGTCAGTTGCACGTAACTGTCGAGATTGTCGCAGGACGGCGCGGCGCGCATGTCGCGCAGAATCCCGCAGGCGCGCGCCGATACCCGCGCATACGGCGCGTTCGGCGCGCGCACGAGCGCGGCGGTGAGCGCGGCTTCGCGCGCGTCGAGTCCGGACGGCGCCTTGCCGAACAAGGTCTGCGACAGCGCCGACAAGCCAACGATCTCGCCGCGAAACGGCACGAGATTCAGATAAGCCTCGAGAATCTGGTCCTTGCGCCACGCGTGATCGAGCCACAGCGCGCCGACCGTCTGCTCGGCCTTTTGGCCGATGCTTCGACGCCCGCTGCGCGCCGTGTCCGCGTTCTCGCCGATCAACCCGGTCAACTGCATCGTCACCGTCGATGCCCCGCGCGTGCGCGTGTTCCACAGGTTCGCCCACGCCGCGCCCGCCGCGCCTTGCCAGTCCACGCCGCTATGTTCGTAAAAGCGCTTGTCCTCCGAGACCACGATCGCCTCGCGCAACGCGGGCGACACGTCCTGCAACGCGACCCAGTCGCCACGCCGCGCGGTTGTATCAATACGCACGCGCTGCAGCGTTTCGCCGTCGCGAGCGAGCAGCACCCAGTCCGAACTGCGCCAGTTCGCGCGCACCGTGCCGAAAGCGGGCCACGCGTGCGCCGCCTGCGGGGCCAAGCAGACGACGCAAAGCAAGGCGGCGGCGCGGCGCATCGCTTACTGCGCCGCGAGCGGCTTGACGACCACCGGCGCGTTCGGCAACGCGCCGAACGAAGCGGGCGCGTAGAGCGCTTCCACGCGCGTCGGCGGCAGGCCGAACGTGCCGGCGCTATTGAGCCGCACGGTGTATTCGACTTGCAGGCGGCCCTTCGGCAGATAGTCGTAATACGCGCGATACCCGTCGAAACCGCGTTCGACGAACGCCGGCCACGTGCCTTCCGGACTATGTTCGCCTTCGGTCGCCGCCTCGGAATCGCGGCCGAGCCCCGAGCCGAGAATCGTCGCGCCCGCCGGCACTGGATCGTTCACGACCACCCACGTCATGTCGCTTTGCGCGTCGATATCGAGATGAACGCGCACGACGTCGCCGCGCGATAGCGTGCCTTTGACGGCGGGATCGACGGGCGTGACGGTTTTCGTGATCCGGTAGCCCGCCGCGAACGGCGCTTTGAGCGCGACGGCCGCGAGGCTTTCGATCGTCGCCCACGGTTTGCCGCTGCCTTCCTGCGTGAGCGTGAGCGTCGATACGGACCACGGCAGCGCGACGCTGCGCACGTTGTTCGACGCGGCGGGCGCGAGTGCCGGAGCCGCGGCCGCAGCGGGAGCGAGAGCGCTCCACGCCACGGCTTTCTCGGCAGTGCCGAACTGCACCTTCGTCTGGCCGCTGACCGGTGCGCTTTCGAACAGGCGCGAGAAGTGGCCGACGGCGAGCGTGCCCCAGAGATTCGCGGTCGTCGTCTGCCACGCGCCGTTCTTTTGCAACGCCAGCAAGCCGCCGACCAGGCGCGGCATTTCGTCCTTCCAGCCCGGGTTATCGGCGAACAGGAGCGCCGTGCGCGCCGCGTTCGATTCCGGCCCGGCCATGAGCCAGTAAAGATCGTCGGTGCTGTCGGTCGAGAAGGTGAGGCGCGTGCCCTGATACGTCAGCCGCGCGCGCAGGATCTGCTCGACCTGCGCGCGTTTTTCGTCGCGCTGGGCGATGCCGCTCACACGCGAAAGGATCGCGTAGTAGTCGAGCACGGCGGACGTCGGCCACTGGTCGGGCGTGATCGCGATCGAGCCGAGCATGCGCGGCTGCGCCCGCCCGTAACGCGACAACGCCTCGATCGCAATCAGCTTCTGCAGATCGAGATCCTGACGCGGCGCCCAGAATTCGCGCTGAATCTTCCCATCGACGAAATTCGCCAGCCCGCCCGCGAGCTTGGCCGACAAATCGCCGGGTAGGGCGAAACGCGGATCGAGCTTCGCGGCTTCGTCCGTTGCGGCCAGCAGATAGGCCGAGAGCGCCGGGCTGCCGCGCGGTTTGTCGTCGTCCGCGGGCGGGAAATAGTTGGCGAGGCCATCGCGATCCAGATACGACGGCATCCGCGCGATCACCGCCTGCCATTGCGCGACATCCCCGAGACCCAACGCGCGCGAACTTTGCTGTTCGATGCAGTTATACGGATACCGCTCGAACCAGCGGCGCACGCCGGGCAGACCGTCGGCGAGTTTCGGCTGGAGCGACACGCGGACCCCGCCGCGCGTCACGCCATCGCTCGACGCGGTTGCGTTCGACGGCGGCGCTACGGCTAAGCTAAACGTGCCGTCGATTTGCACGATCGTCGCCTGCTGGACCGTGACCGGAATGGCCGCGACGACGCGCTGGGCGAGCTTCACGGCGTCGGCGGCCTTCGCGCCGCCTTGCTCGGCTGCGCTCACCTCCCAGTTCAGCGCGGCGGAAGCGTTCGCGCCGAGCACGTCCGGCGTGGTCACGTCCCAGACGATTTCCCGCGACGAATCCGGCGCGAGATCGACGGTTTGCGGCGGCAGCGCGAAACCCGCCGCGCCTTGAATGCGCGGCGTGACGAGAACCTGCATCCGTCGCGCGGTGGTGTTGCGCAGCGTGAACTGGGCGCGGAACTGGTCGCCTTCGCGCACGAGCGGCGGCAGACCCGAGATGAGCTGCAGATCCTGCGTGCTGCGGATCGACGCACTGCCGGTGCCGAATTGCCCCGCGCCGACCGTCGCGATGGCGACGATCCGAAAGCGCGTCAGCGCATCGTTCAACGGCACGTCGATGCTGGCTTCGCCGTGTGCGTCGAGCGTCACGCGCGGGTTCCACAGCAGCAACGTGTCGAACAGTTCGCGTGTCGCGCTATGCCCGCCGCCGCCGCCCGCGGGCACGGCTTTGCGCCCGAAGTGGCGGCGTCCGATGATCTCCATCTGCGCAGTGGACGTCTCGACGCCGTACGCGCGCCGCTGCAGCATGGCGTCGAGCAGGTTCCAGCTATCGTTCGGCATGAGTTCGAGCAGCGCTTCATCGACGGCCGCGACCGCGATTTGCGTCCCCGCCGGCGCGGGCTTGCCGCCCGGCAGCGCGACGCGCACCTTCACGTGCGCCATCGAGCGCACCGCGTACGACTTCGCATCCGGCGTCACGGTGACGCCGAGCGTGTGCGCCGCCGCGCCGACCTTGATTTCAGCGAGACCATAGCGAAACGCGGGCTTCGACAAATCGACGAGCGGCGTCGGCGCTTCGTACTGACGCCCTTCGTACCAGAACGCGTGCGCCCATTCGAGCGGCGCCTTCCAGCCCCACGTGAAGAACGAATACCACGGCACTTCATGAATCCGTCCGCGCAGCGCGAGCACCGACACATAAACATTCGGCCCCCACGTGTCCTTCACCTTCAGTTCGATGGTCGGATTCTTGCCGTTCAGTTCGACCACCTGCGTCTCGACGATCCCCTCGCGCTCGACCGCCACCAGCGCCGTCGCGAAGCGGAAGGGCATGCGCACCTGGAAGCGCGCGGTATCGCCGGGTTCGTAGTGGCTTTTCTCCGGCAACACGTCGATCCGGTCGGTGTTTTCGCCGCCGAACCAGAGTTCGTCCTCGCGCGTGACCCAGACCGACGTGGTCGCGGTGGCGCTGCGGTTGTCGCCGTCTTTCGCGACCGCGATCAGGTCGATATTGCCCACGTCCTTGAGTTTCGCGTCGCAGGAAACGAGGCCGTGGTCGTCGCTTTTGCCGCTGCAGAGCGTGCCGAGATCCTTCGTTTCCGTGTGGTTGTCGTAGGCGTAGAAGCCGCCGACCATGCGCTTTCGCGAACTCGACATCAGCCGCGCCACGGCGCGGATTTCGACCGCGACGCCCGCGCGCGGTTTGCCGTCGAGATCGACCGCGAGCGCTTGCACCGGCACCGTATCGCCGATCGACACCCAGCTTCCCGCCTTGATGCCAACGGCGACGGCGGCGGGCCAGAGCGTCGCGTCGCCGCGAATGGTCTGGACTTCGCCGTTCGGGTCGGCGAACGTGGCTTCGAGCGCGAGCCGTTTCGGGGCATCGACAGCGGGCAGCGACTTGAGCACGAGCGCGCCTGCGCCGTTGCGGTCGAGCGTGACGGCGAGCTTGTCCGCGATGAGTTTCGCGGTCGCCGCGTCGTCTTGCGAACTCGCGGAATCTGCTGAATCGTTGTCTTCGGCGGGCGCGCTCGCGCCGTCGTCGGCCGGCTTCCGATACGGCGCGAAACTGAACGCGTCGTACTGCGCGGCGAACGGCGGGCTGGTGTTTTTCATCAGCGCCGATACGCGCACCGGCAGATTCGACGCCGGCCCGCCCGCGACATATTCGATCTGCACGGCGAGCGGCGCTTCCTTCGCGGCGACAAGCGCGCCGGTTTTCTGTCCGCGCAGTCCGATCGATCCCTTGAACACCGGCAGACGGAATTCTTCCACGCGGAAACTGCCGGTTTCGTAGCTCGTCGCGGGGCGGTCGCTGTTTTCGTTTTCGTCGGCGGCGTCGGTGTCGTCGGTCGTGGTGCCGTCGTCGAGCGAAACGCCGTATTCGCCGAGTTTCGCGCCCGTCGGCAGCACGAAGCGACTGTCGGCGCTGTGATCCGCCGCCCATGTGAGCGGCAGGTGATAAGTCTGGCCGCTGCCGAGATGGCGGATCGTCACGCGCGTCGGATAGTGAGCCGGAAACGCGAAACCATTGAGCGTTTCGGTGCGGATCAGGTGTTTCATCGACACCGTTTCGCCCGCGCGTAGGAGCGTCCGGTCGAACACGGTGTGCGCGTGCGTGGTCGGATTGCGGCCCATGTCGGTCGGCACGTTGAAGCGCCACGACTCGATCCCGCGATTCCAGTCCGAGCGCACGAACGCCATGTCGGGCCCGGTTTTCGGGTCGTCGATGCGCGCGGAGACGAAGAAGCCGTCCCACGCCAGGCTGTGTTCGTCGCAGCGCCGCACGGCGGCGAGCGGTTGCGCGATGGTCGCGATGCCGCGCGCGTCGGTTTTGGCGGTCGCCAGCGTGTCGCCGTTGCAGTCCGACACGCGCACTTGCGCATTCGGCACGGGCTTGCCGCTGTCGAGCGCCGTGACCCACGCCACGCTGTTTTCGCGACCCTGCTTGAAATGCACGCCGAGATTGGTGACGAGCACCGACGTTCGCACGTACATCGACTGCGGTTTGCCGAGCAGCGATGCGCCAAGCGCGGGCGAAGCCATTTCGATCACATAGAACCCGGGCTTCGCAATCGGAATACCGACCACCTCGAACGGCCGGAGCGCTTTCGGATCGGCGGCGGGCACGGTCAGCGTTTCCGCGTCCGCGCGGCCGTTGAGCAGCGACAGCGAACGAACGTCGATCTGCGGATCTTTCTTGTCGCCGTTCGGCAGATATACCGGCGCGGCGCCGTGCGCGAGCGCTTGCGGCATGTCGGTCAGGATCTGCGAGCGCGCCAGCGAAAAGCCGTCGAAACGATCGACGATCCGCATCCAGCGGCGAATGTCGCTATCGGCGTCGAGCTTGAGTTTCGTCACGTGCGACGCGCCGCCATTCAGTCCCTTCACCTTCAGATCCGCTTCGACGTGGCGCAGCGTCACCGGCAGCATCGCGGGCATGCCCGGCTCGGCAAAACGCTCGACGATCCCGAACGTCGACGACGAAAACTTCGCGAGCGGCGGCATCGGCGCGGTGGCGGTCTTGAGCGGAAAGAGATCGGCGTTGGCGAGCGCGCGGCCACTCGTGTCTTTCAGGCCAGCGGGCAACTCGATCGTGAGATTCGCGTTCTCGAGGAGCGGCGCGGCGAATTCGACGCTGTCGGTTTCGGCGGCTTTGTCGTCGGCGAAATGCGGGGCGATCGTGCCGTTCGGCCCGCGCAGCAGGATTTTCGCGGCATCGGCGCGATCGAGCGGTGCGCTGAAACGCAGACTGAGCGGGCGCAGCGGCGTGCAAGGCGCCTTCGCGTTCTCGCGTTCGCACGAAAAGTTCGCGGTGAACGGCTCGCGCACGGTGAAGTCGAAACGTTTTTCGACCTCGTTCGCGAGGCCGCTCGGACCCGCGACGCCCGCGCCGAAAACAAGCTGCATTTGCGCCGCTGCGGGCAAGGTGGACTGGCACGCGAGCGTCAGTGTCTGCGCGCTTTCCTTGTCCAGACTGAAGTGTTTGAGCAGCGCGGCGCGGTCGGCGCCGGTGATCGACTTGACCGGAATGCGGTTGCCGATGCCACGCGTTTCGCACCAGATGTGCTCGAGCACCGAGCTTTCGGTCGCCGGGCCGTTCAGGCGCAGCACGAACACCTGATTTTCCTCGATCGGTCCGTAACCCGGCATCACGCGCAGAACGAACGGACCGCCGGTCTGGAATGCATAGTGGCGGTTGCCGGTGAACGCATTGCCGGCCTTCGACTTGAGACCATCGTTCACATCGATCGAGCAACGCAGGCCCGGGCCGAGATCGCTTTTGAAATCGTAGGCCCAGGTTTTATCGTCGATCCACCGCGCCGAGCCTGCCGCCGACCCACCCGCCGAATCATCCGCGCCGCCCACGCAGCGCACTTGGGCGGGCGCGGCGGCGTTGGCGTCGCCGAACGGGGCCATCGATTCGTCGAATTTCACGACGACCTGGCGCACTTGCGCCACCTTGCCTTGTGGCGAGACGCTCAGCGTGCGCGCGGCATCGGCGCGATGCGCGGCGAAACCGGTGAGCGTGGCAATCGTGAGCGCGGCGGCGGCCAGCAGCCATTGTTGTTTTGATTTGACGCGGACCATCGCGAGCGCTCCAGGGCAAGGGAGACGAAAGCCGGATGTCGGCTAACTGGCGGCGATTTTACCGGACTGCGCGGTTTTTTCAGCGTATTTGACGCACGATGTGACAGAACAACGATAAACCTTGCGCGACACGCAAGGTTTATCGGGTCGCCGATCGCGCGCGCAAATGCCGCGAACTGACGCGCCGCCAGTAGACATACAGTCCGATGCCCGCGACGCCGAGGCTCACCGTATTGGCGATCCAGAAGCCGCGCGCGCCTTGCAGCCATTGCGGGACGCCGCCGAGCGCATTGAAGCCGAGCAGATAGCCGCCGCCGAGGCCGATGCCCCACAGCGCGACCGCGTAGATGACCGTCGGCACGACCGCCACTTTGTAGGCGCGCAGGACGAACGCGGTGGTGATCTGCAGCGCGTCGAAGAAGTGATAGAACACGATGATGAACACGAGCGGCATCGCCGCCGCGATCACGTCCTGATTCGGCGTGTACGCCGCGATCAGATGCGGCCTGAGACTCAGCACGATCACGCCGTACAGGCACGCGATACCGCACGACATCGCGATGCCGTGGCGCGAGAGCGAAGCGGCGGCGTCGTATTGCCGTGCGCCGAGCGCCTGCGACACCAGTGTGGACGAGGCGATGCCGATCGCGAGCGGCGTCATGTAGAGCACCGCGCCGAGATTGCCCGCGATCTGGTGGCCGGCGAGCGTCGTCGTCCCGAAGCGCGAAATGAAGAGCGCCATGAACGTGTACGACGTCACCTCGATCAGATAGGACAGGCCCATCGGAATGCCGAGTTTCAGCAGCGCGGCCTGGCGTCGCAAGACCGGCCAGCAGAACCGGGAGAACACGCCGAACGGGCGGAAGAACGCGAAGCGCACGAGCACCGTCATGCCGACCGCCGCCAGCACCCAGTTGATGAGCGTGCTCGCGAGCGCGCAGCCCGGTCCGCCGAGCGCGGGCACGCCGAAGCCGCCGAAGATGAACCACGTATTGAGCGGCACCTTGAGCAACAGCCCGCCGATCTGCAGGAACATCACGAGCCGGGGCTTGCCGACTGCGTTCGTGAGCGAACTATAGACACGGAACGCGAGGCTCGCGGGCAATCCGAGCGACAGGATGCGCAGATACGCGACCGTGCGGTCGTGCAGCGCGGGCGGGGCGTCGGCGAAACGCAGCAAGGATTCGGGAAAATAGAGAAACGTGAAGCCGAGCACCGACAACACGGCGGCGAGCCACAGCGCCTGACGCACTTCCTCGCCGATCTCGGATTCGCGTCCCGCGCCGAACAACTGGCCGGCGATCGGCTGAAGCGCGGTCAGAATGCCGGTCAGCCCGATATACACCGAGATATACACAGACGATCCGAGGCCAAGCGCGGCGAGATCGGTGGCGGAAAAGCGGCCGACCATCGCGGTGTCGATCACGCCAAACGCGATGATCGCCAGCTGGCCGATCAGGACCGGCCACGCGAGAGCGGCGATACGGCGCACATCGGCCAGCATCGGTTATTGCCCCTTGCGGCGTAGCGTCTTCGGCCGCGGCTTCTTGACCGGCGCAACGGGCCGTTCGATCCGCACGTAAAGGCGGAAACGCTCGTCGCGATCGGCGACGCGCCGGCCTTCCCAGACAAGCTTCCACTCGAAATTCGAGATGGACGACGGCTCGCCGAAATCCTGCGTGTCCTGCCGGAGAATCACGTCGCAGTCTTCGTCGAAGGCGAAATGCATGCCGCCGAAATACGCGAACGTCGCGATCTGCGCATCGCCGAGACGCACCGGCGAAATGCAGGTGTAGTCGGCGGGAAGGTGATCGGCGATCTGCTCGGCGACGTCGCGGTAAGTCCGGCTGTAATTGACGACCGGCAGCCACAGCGTCATCAGCAAAACCCACATCAGCGTGGTGCCCGCGCTGGAGAGCACGACGCTGCGCCACAGCACCTTCGGATGGCGCGCGAGCCGCCAGCGCGCGAGCAGGAACCACGACACCGTCACGGCGACCGCGCAGACGAACGACAGAATCTTGAACTCGGGATGAAAGCCGGGCGCGAGCCGCGCGAGATTGCGCGCAAGCGGCGCCGGCCAGCCGATCATGCCCGCCGTCCAGACGAGCCAGACAAAGCTGCCGAGAATCGTGAAGCTCAGCATCGCGAACCAGTCGATCGCGTTGATCGCGCCGCGCTTGAGCGTCGGCAGGGCGAACGTGGCGAGCACGGACAGCGGCGGCAGCAGCAGCATGAACAGCCGATTGGTTTCGTGGCTTTGCAGCACGACGAGCACGAGCAGCGGCCCGATCACCGACATCGGCACGGCCACGTGCGGCGAGCGGCGCTGGCCGCCCCAGCTCACGAACGTCCAGATCGCGAGCGGCCACGCGGGCCAGGTGAAGAGCGGCAGATTCTTCATCGCGTAGCCGAATACCTGCGCGGGCGGGCCGGTAAACGTGTGAAAACTGTAGCGCCACCATTGACGCAGCCACCATTCGCCGTCGTCGGGATAGTAGTGCAGCGTCGGCAGCACCCACGCGCCGATCAGCACTACCGCAATCGGCAAGCCGATCAACAGCAGATAGCGCGGCTTCACCTCGCGCACGACGATGGTCATCGCGAGCGTGCAGAGCAAGAGCGCGAACACGAGCACCGGACTGCTCGACAAACCGACCAGTCCGAGCGCCGCGCCCCAGAGGACGGCGCCTTGAATCGGTTTGTCCAGGCTGCGCACGAGACCGTAGATCAGCATCGCCGTGCCCGCGAACTGCGCGAGTTGCGGCGTGGTTTCGTGGCCGCGTTCGGCGAGACCGAAGCACGCGAGCAGGATCAGGAGCGCGCCGTCGGCGAGCGTGCGGCCGTAGTCGCGCGGTTCCGGCTCGCCGCCGAACGCGTACTTGAACGGCTGCGCTTCGGCGCGCCGGCCGAGCAGGTACGCCGCGTACCAGACGAACGCGCAAGCGATACAGAACAGCAGGCCGGTCACGACGCGCGACGCGTTGCTCGCGTCCACCCACGGGCTCAGAACGCGGATTGCGCCCGCGCCGAGCCAGTACATGAGCGGGCCGTCGGCGGTGATCGCCTTGCCGACGAGGTTCGGCAGCAGCCAGTCCTTCGGGTCGCCGTTCGCCATCGTCCACATCACGCCGAAGCCGCCGGCGTCCTCGTTCTTCCAGGGATCGCGGCCGAACAGCCCGAACGACGCATACACGATACAAATGGCAAGCAGGAGCCAGCGCGGCAGAGCGCTGGTGGCGGAGGCGGTTAGGCGGACGACAGATCGCATGCGGGAACTTAAGGAACGGAGCGGACAAGCAGAGCCGGGCGGCGCGCGTGACGTATTCAAATAGTGCGGCCGGGAGATACGGCGCTCGGGGCCATGACCTAGACGCCGTGCTGGCGGGCGTCGTCGGACAATCCGGCATTGTAGACGCGAGGCGCACGGCCCGTCACCGGGCGGTGTGGTTTGCGTCGATAAACCGGGAGCCCGTTAGAAAAACGAAAAACGCAGGCGACAAAAAAGGGCAGCGAAAGCTGCCCTTTTTTGCGAGCATCGGCGTGAACCGGTGCTGTTGGCGAACGTCTTACTTCTTCGCCGAGAATGCTGCGAACTTCTTGTTGAACTTTTCGACGCGGCCGGCCGTGTCCATGATCTTTTGCTGGCCGGTGTAGAACGGATGCGATTCCGACGACACTTCGATCTTCGCGAGCGGATAGGTCTTGCCTTCGAACTCAGCGGTTTCACGCGTGTTGATGGTCGAGCGCGTCACGAACTTGAAGTCGTTCGACATGTCGATGAACAGAACTTCGCGATAATTCGGGTGAATGCCTTCTTTCATGGTCTTTCCTGAGATCTGGCGGTAGCCAACTCGCTGGTTTCGCCTGGGGATTTCCAGGAGATAACTTTAAGAACGAGCCACTTGCCTAGGGTCGAAAAACGGAGATTATGCCAGAAAATCAGTCGGTTGGCAGGTTTTTGGGGTCTTACTGATCCGTATCGCCCAGCGCGCCGACCCTCGCCGGATCCTGCCGGTAATAGCGCGCGAGCAGCCGGTACAGCTCGGGATACGCGCTCTCGAAGGCGGTCGGCGTCACGAACAACGCCTCGCTGCACACGGCGAAGAACTCCGACGGGTGATCGGCGGCATAGGGATCGATCAGCGAGTCGCGCTCGAAACGGCTCCAGCGCCGCGCCGGAACCGCGTCCACCTGCGCGCAGAAATGGTCGTAGGCGTGATCGAAAACGTCCGTCCAGCCCGCTGCGTCGAGCGGCGCGTGCCAGCGTCGATAAAGCGGCGGATGCCCGTCGGCCTCGCCGTTCACCATATCTATTTTGTGCGCGAACTCGTGGATCACCACGTTGTACGCGTCGCCCGCGGTGTTCATCTGCGCGTCTTCCCACGAGAGCACGACCGGGCCGCCTTCCCACGCCTCGCCGCTCGCGTCCTGCTCGACTTCGTGCACGACGCCGTCTTCGTCCTCGACCGTCTTGCGGATCACGAACTCGCCCGGATACACGATCACGCCGACCCAGCCGCGATACAGATCGAGGCTCAGATTCAGCACCGGCAGACACGCTTGCGCGGCGATCGACACGATCATCGCATCGGTCAACGGCAGGTCGTGGGCGGTCGAAAATTCCTTCTGCGCGATAAAAAGGCTCGCGTTTTCGCGCAGACGAGCGAGATCGGCGGCGCTCAGATGGCCGAAAAACGGCAGGCGCGCGAGCGTGTCGCGCCAGAGCGCGTCGTCGATTGCATAGTTGCGCAGCGCGCGCTCGCGGCGTTGCGCGCCGAACCAGCGCGTGAAGAGATTAGCCATCGTTCTAGTCGATTTGTTGTTGCCACCACGCGAAGACGCCGCCGCAGATCGCGACGCCCATCAGGAAATAGAAGCCGTCCAGCGAAGCGAGGAAGCTCGCCTGTTGCGTCACCATCCGGTCGACGGAGACAAGCGCGAGCGCATGCGCGTCGGCGGCCGACCGTCCCGCCGCTGCAAAACCGTGCGCGAGCGCTGTCATCGTATTCTGGAACATCGGATTGTACGGATTTGCCCACTCCGCGAGGCGCGCTTCGTGCACCGCCTGCCGATGCTGCTCGACGATGATCACCGACGCAGTCGCGAACGAAATGGTCAGTTGCCGCACGATATTCTTCAGCCGGTAACCGTGCGTGAATTCTTCGATCGCGAAAATCCGGAAGGTCAGATTCGCGACCGGCAACACGATGAACAAAATCAAGAGGCCGCGCAGCAGCATCGGCAGGATCAGCGTTTCCTGACCGACGGCGGGCGTGAGGCGCGTGAGCAGCCAGCCGACCAGCGCGGCAAGCGCGAATCCCGGCACGATGATCATCTTCTTGCGCGGCAGCAGCTTGGCATAGCGGAGATAGGCGAAGAGCGCCGTGCCGGATATAAGCGAAGTCACGCCGACCAGACGTCCGGCATTCTCGACCGGATAAGCGAGCCCTTGTTCAAGCAGCCGCGAGATCAAATAGCTGAAGCCCGTGGACTCGTAGTAATAGAACATGTAAAGCAGCAATCCGACCTGAAACGTGCGTTCTCGCAGCGCGTGCAGCCGCACGAGCGGCGACGGATGATGCCATTGGTGATACACAAACCACGCGAGCGCGCCGATGCCCGAAGCGGACAGGAGAATCAGGATCGGCGATGCGGTGAAAAGCTGGAAGCGGACCTGTTGCATGACGAGTTGCAGCGCGCCTTGCGCGAACGCAAACAGCAGATACGGCCAGAAAGGTGTATCGCCGCGCGCCTCCGGTGCCACGTTTCCCGAGTTCGGCAGCGCGAACAACGCGAGGGCGGCGAGCGCGACGCCCGCGGGCGCCGTGCAGAAAAAGATCGCGCGCCAGTCGAAATGCGAGACGAGCAGGCCGCCCGCGAGCGGCGCGAGCGCGCTGCTCGCGACGATCAGCGCGAGAAACGAGCGCAGCGCGCTCGCACGCGGCTGCGGCGCGAAGCTGATCTGGATCAGGATGCGGCACGCGCCCATCATCGGGCCGATGAAATAGCCCTGCACGCCCCGCGCGAACATCAGTTGCAGCGAGCTTTCGCACAATCCCGACGCGATTGCCGCCGCCGAGTAGAAGAGCAGGCTCCCGGCGATATAGCGCCGGTGGCCGAGCCGGTCGACCCACCATTGCTGCTGGAGAATGCCGAGCACGGCGGCGATCGCGTAAGCGCTCGACGACCACACCAGTTCGTCCGGCGACGCGTTGATGCCGCCCGCGATATAGCTCGCGAAGAACGAAAACGACGCGTTGTCGAAGTAATCCAGGCCGGTCGCGAACGCGAGCACCCAGGGAAACAGATCGGCGCGCAGGCGGCCGGGCACGCTCGAATTCATGCGCGCGGACCTTTCGTGCGCGGCTTGGAAGTTTTACTCGCGGCTTTATTCGATGCTTGCGCGCGCTTTCGGCGTTCGAGCAGATCGTCGGCGGATTCGCCCGCGAGCCGCGCTTCGACGTAATCGAGGTCGAGCCGAAGTTCGTCGCGCACGGTCTGCGCTTCCTTGAGTTCGCGCCGCACCGCGTCGATCCGCGCGTCGAGCGCCTGCAACTGCGCGCTCAAGCCGTCCCGAATGTCCGCAAGCGATTCGGTCGAATAACGCTTGCGTCCCGTGTCGGTATCTTCGAGCGGTCGCTTGAGCATTTCCGTGATGCCATGCACCGAAAAGCCTAGCGAACGCAGCCGCAAGATCCGGCCAAAGCGTTCGAGATCGCTCTCGTCATATTGCCGATAACGCCCGCTGCTTCGGCTCGGCGTAAGCAAACCCCGTTCTTCGTAATATTTGAGCGTGCGCGGCGTGACGCCCAGCCGATCGGCGGCATCGCGGACGGTGAGAAGCGGGGCGCGTTCGTCTGGCAATTCGTTGGCGATCGGCATCGGCGGGCCTCGCGGGCGGAAAAGATGGAGCCGATTATAGTTGAACCTGAACGTGAACGTACAGGTTGGGTGGAAGCGCTGATTCTTGTCGTTTTATACGGACGAAAAAAAACCGCCCGGCGAAGGGCGGCTTTGTCAGCGGGACGCGAAGCTGAAATCAGCCTCCGCCACGACGCATCAGGTCGAAGAACTCGGAATTGCTCTTCGTCTGGCGAATCTTGTCGAGCAGGAATTCCATCGCTTCGACTTCGTCCATGTCGTGAATGAACTTGCGCAGCACCCAGACCTTTTGCAGCAGGTCCGGCTTGATGAGCAGTTCTTCGCGACGCGTGCCCGACTTGTTCAGGTTGATCGACGGATACACGCGCTTTTCCGCGAGACGGCGCTCCAGGTGCACTTCCATGTTGCCGGTGCCCTTGAACTCTTCATAAATCACGTCGTCCATGCGGCTGCCGGTTTCGATCAGCGCCGTACCGATGATGGTGAGCGAACCGCCTTCCTCGATATTGCGCGCCGCGCCGAAGAAACGCTTCGGGCGCTGCAGCGCGTTAGCGTCGACACCGCCCGTCAGCACCTTGCCCGACGCCGGCACGACCGTGTTGTACGCGCGCGCGAGACGGGTGATGGAGTCGAGCAGAATGACCACGTCGTGCTTCATTTCGACCAGGCGCTTCGCCTTTTCGATCACCATTTCGGCGACTTGAACGTGACGCGCGGCGGGTTCGTCGAAGGTCGAGGCAATCACTTCGCCGACCACCGAACGCTGCATTTCGGTCACTTCTTCAGGACGTTCGTCGATCAGCAACACGAACAGCACGACATCCGGATGATTCGACTTGATGGCGTGCGCGATGTGCTGAAGCATCACCGTCTTGCCCGATTTAGGCGACGCGACGAGCAGGCCGCGCTGGCCTTTGCCGATCGGCGAGATCATGTCGATGATCCGGCCCGTCACGTTTTCCTCGCCGCGCATTTCGCGCTCGAGCGGCAGCGGCTTGTTCGGATGCAGCGGCGTCAGATTCTCGAACATGATCTTGTGCTTCGAGGCCTCGGGCGGCTGCCCGTTGACCTTGTCCACCTTGACCAGCGCGAAATAGCGTTCGCCGTCTTTCGGCGTGCGCACTTCGCCTTCGATCGTGTCGCCGGTATGCAGGTTGAAGCGGCGGATTTGCGAGGGACTGATATAGATGTCGTCCGTGCTCGCGAGATACGACGTCTCGGGCGAGCGCAGGAAACCGAATCCGTCGGGCAGCACTTCAAGCGTGCCGTCGCCGAAAATCGTGTCGCCCGTCTTGGCGCGTTTTTTAAGAATCGCAAACATCAGTTCCTGCTTGCGCAGGCGATTTGCGTTTTCGATCTCGAGGCCATTAGCCATCTCGATCAGTGCTGACACGTGCTGAGACTTGAGCTCGGATAAATGCATACGGATTTCCCGCCAGGGAGAAGAGGAGCGACAGAAAGAATTTGGGGAAGAGGTGAGCGGAACCGCTCTAGGACTTATACGTCTTGAAGTCTTGTGATTCTAGCATAGCACACGCCGAGCAGGCCTCGGGTGCGGGATCCGGGAGCGTCATTTCCGCTTGTTGTCGCCTCACAACAAGACTCGCCTTCGAAGATGAACACGCCGGCGCGCCTGAAGACGAAGACGAGGACGAAGACGAGGCCAAACGTGAAACCGTCGGCGCAAACAAGAAAAAGCGCGGAAGGTCTTGGCGACGGTCCGCGCTTTCAAAAAATCACAGATTGCTGTCGAGGAATGCGGTCAGTTGCGACTTCGACAACGCGCCGACCTTCTGTGCGGCCACTGCGCCGTTCTTGAACAGAATCAGCGTCGGGATGCCGCGCACGCCGAACTTGACCGGTGTGGACTGATGCTCGTCGACATTGATTTTCGCGATTTGCAGACGGTCGCCGTAATCCTTCGCGACTTCGTCGAGGATCGGGGCAATCATCTTGCAGGGACCGCACCATTCCGCCCAGAAGTCGAGGAGGACCGGTTTGTCCGATTTCACGACATCCTGTTCAAAGGATGCGTCGCTGATGTGCTTGATTGATTCGCTCATTATGTAGATACCTCTATCGATTCGAGGCCCGCGTTTGAATGCTCGCCACGATACATCAAAACAGAAAAATTTTCGTTGCGCCGCGAGTTGGAAAGCGCTCGCGTACCGCACGCGGGGATCATTGCCGAAACAGACCGCGAACACGCCGCGAAAGTCTTGCGGCGCGAGGGTTACAGGTGATTCACACGCAATCTTAGCTTACTTTGCTATCCGTTGCCGGGCGCCGATAGCGCTCAGATGAGGCCGTCCGAACGATTCGCAAGGGCCGCGTGCGCCGTGCATGCTTTCTCTATACGGGACGGGCCAGGCGAGCAGGCCGGCGGCAGATTAATGCGAGCCGGGGCTGTCGCGGTGCGTCACTCGGTGATATGATTCGACGTGACGGGCCTCCTCGCATGGTGGCGCGGTCAACCTGGTCAGGTCGGGAACGAAGCAGCCACAGCCGTTTTCTACCAGTGCCGAGGGTCGGGCTCGTCACCTTCCGCTTTTTCTCAGTGTTTCCTCTGCGGTTTTTTCCGCGTCTTTTCTCTCGCGTTTCCGTTTGTGGTTTCCCTTGCGGTTTCCAGCGCGCATTATCAATTCCTTCTACGTTTCTTCAGCTTTTCTCCGCCGTTTGGCATGCTCGTTTTGGCCATTGGTTTTATCGCTTCGTGCTGTCGTCGTGCGCTTTCTGCCTATGCGCTTTGCCTCGCGCGGCGTGGGCGCTGAAAGGCCTTGTCGGCTTGACGTTGCTGATACAATTTCGGCATGACCTATCAAGTTCTCGCACGCAAATGGCGGCCGAAATCGTTCGCGTCGCTCGTCGGCCAGGAGCACGTCGTCCGGGCGCTGACGCACGCACTCGACGGTGGCCGCCTGCATCACGCCTATCTGTTCACCGGCACGCGCGGCGTCGGCAAGACAACGCTCTCGCGAATTTTCGCCAAGGCGCTCAATTGCGAGACGGGCGTGACCTCCACGCCGTGCGGCGTGTGCCGCGCATGTCGCGAGATCGACGAGGGGCGCTTTGTCGATTATGTGGAAATGGACGCGGCGAGTAATCGCGGTGTCGATGAAATGGCCGCGCTGCTGGAGCGCGCCGTCTACGCGCCGGTCGATGCGCGCTTCAAGGTCTATATGATCGACGAAGTGCACATGCTCACGAACCACGCCTTCAACGCGATGCTGAAGACGCTGGAAGAGCCGCCGGCGCACGTCAAGTTCATCCTCGCCACGACCGATCCGCAAAAGATTCCCGTCACCGTGCTCTCGCGCTGCCTTCAGTTCAATCTGAAGCAGATGCCGGCCGGGCATATCGTGACGCATCTCGAACACGTGCTCGGCGAGGAGCAGATCGCCTTCGAGCCGCAAGCGCTGCGGCTTTTGTCGCGAGCGGCTGACGGCAGCATGCGCGACGCGCTCTCGCTGACCGATCAGGCCATCGCCTATTCGGCGAATCAGGTGACCGAGGAAGCCGTGCGCGGCATGCTCGGCGCGCTCGACCAGAGCTATCTGATCCGCCTGCTCGACGCGCTGGCTGAAGGCAGCGGTGAGACCGTGCTTGCGATTGCCGACGAAATGGCGCTTCGCAGCCTGTCGTTTTCGACGGCGCTGCAGGATCTGGCGGGCTTGCTGCACCGGATCGCGTGGGCGCAGTTCGCGCCGTCGTCGGTGCTCGACGAATGGCCGGAAGCGGGCGATATCCGCCGCTTCGCCGAGACGCTCGTGGCCGAACAGGTCCAGTTGTTCTACCAGATCGCGACCATCGGGCGCGCCGAACTCGGGCTTGCACCGGACGAATACGCGGGTTTCACGATGACGCTGCTGCGCATGCTCGCGTTCGAACCGGCAGGGCCGGGCGGCGGTGGCGGCACGGGCGGCGGCAATGCTCACGACACGGCTAAGGGCGGCGGCATCGCGGCGCGTCGGCCGGCGGCGGTATCGGCGGGTTCGGCGGGAACGGCAGGTTCGGTCGCGGCGGCCCCGCGTGCCGAGCCCGCGCCGCGCGTGGCAGTCTTGCCGTCGGCTGCGGTCGCACCGCGCGTGGCGCCTGTGGTGGTGGATCGCGTGGATGTTGCGATGCCGACACCGCTTGTCGCGGCTCGGCAATCGGACGCGCCGGGGCATCGGGAAGCAGCGGGTTCGCCTGTGGCTCGCGAGGACGCGAATGCGCAAGCGGAATTCGCGCCCCAGCGGCGAACCGCAGCGGATACACCGGTTGAAGAAACCGCTCCGGCGGAATCGATTGTCTCCGGCGTGTCGCCGGTAGCGGCCGCGAGCGAGCCTGTTCCAAAAACGACCGCAGCGCCAATCGTTGCCGCCGCTCAGCAGACCGCAATCGAAGCCGAAGCCGCAACGACAGCCGAAGCCACGGCCGCAACGAAATCGGAAGCCGAAGCCAAGGCCGAAGCGAAACCCGACGCCAAGGCCGAAACGACAGCCGAAGCCGAACCGAAACCCGAAGCTACCGCCGAAACGAAAGCCGAAGCCGAAGCCGAACCGAAAGCCGTCGCGCCGCAAGCGCCGCAAAAAGCGCTGGAGCCACCTAAGCCCACGCCGCCCACGCCCCCCGTCGAGCGGACGCGCGCGGGTGGTGCTAGCGCCGCGCTCGATGTGTTGCGTAGTGCGGGTATGCGGGTGAGCTCGGATCGCGGTGCGCGTGCGGCGCCGGCCGCCCAGGCTGCACCGACACCCGCCGCCACGACGCGTCCTGCCGCGCCCATCGTGCAGGTTCCCGTGCCGCGCCGTCCGGCCGCACCAACGCCAGTACCCACGCCAGTACCCACGCCAGCACCGACGGCGCAGCAATCCCGTTCGGCTCAAAGCGCGCCGGTCGCGCCGTGGGACGACATGCCGCCGGACGACTACATGCCCGCGTCGGCGGAAGATGCGTACTTCATGCCGCCCGACGATGGCTTCGTGCCCGCGTTCGAAAGCGGGCCGGACGATCTGCGCTTCAACGACGCACCTGACAACTTACCCAACGAAGCGCCCGCCGCGCGTCCGAAAACCGAAGTGCCGCCTCGCCGCGACGCCCGGCCGCTGCCGCCCGGCGTGCCGCTCGATGCAATCGGCGTGGAAGGCGACTGGCCCGCGCTCGCCGTCGATTTGCCGCTCAAAGGTATTTCCTATCAACTCGCGTTCAACAGCGAACTGACCGCCTGCGACGCTGCATCGATCACGCTCAGCGTGCCGGTCCCGCAATACGCCGAAGCGTCGCAGGTCGCGAAGCTCAAGACCGCGCTCGCGGACAAGCTCGGCCGCGCGCTGGAGGTGATCGTCGTGGTCGGTCCGGCGCGACGCACCGCCGCCGCGCTCGACGCCGCCGCGCGTGAGCGCCGTCAGGCGGACGCCGAGCAGGAAATCGCGCAAGACCCGTTCGTGCAGTCGCTGATCCGCGACTTCGGCGCGAGCATCGTCCAGGGCTCGATCAAGCCGCTCGCGGCGGGGTCGCAAGCCAGCAGTTAGCCCAAGCATCGGCGTTCGCCGCGTCGCTTGGATGCCGCGCGCGCCGATTGCATCCACGCTTATCCGTTCGTCCACATTCGCACCATTCCGATCAAGGAGCCGATCATGATGAAGAACCAACTCGCCGGGTTGATGAAGCAAGCGCAGCAGATGCAGGAAAACATGAAGAAGATGCAGGATCAACTGGCGCTGATCGAGGTGGAAGGCCAGTCGGGCGCGGGTCTCGTGAAAGTCACGATGACCTGCAAGAACGACGTGCGCCGCGTGCAGATCGACCCGAGCCTGCTCGCCGACGATAAAGACATGCTGGAAGATCTCGTCGCCGCCGCGTTCAACGACGCCGTGCGCAAGGCCGAAGCCACCACGCAGGAAAAGATGAGCGGCATGACGAGCGGCATGCCGATGCCGCCGGGTTTCAAACTGCCGTTCTGAGCATCCGGACGCGCCTCACCATTCGCAGGACGACATGAAACAACCTTCCGCCTTGTCGGCGCTCGTCGAAGCGTTGCGCGCGCTGCCGGGCGTCGGCCCGAAGTCGGCGCAGCGCATGGCGTATCACCTGATGCAGCACGACCGGCCCGGCGCGGAAAAGCTCGGGCGCGCGCTCCAGTTCGCGACCGAGCACCTGAAGCACTGCGAGAAGTGCAACACGTTCACGGAAGCGGAAATCTGCGAGGTGTGCCGCGATGAGGAACGGGATCCGGCGCTCCTGTGCGTGGTCGAAACGCCCGCCGACCAGATCATGCTGGAGCAGACGCTGACGTATCGCGGGCTGTATTTCGTTTTGATGGGCCACTTGAGCCCGCTCGACGGTATCGGTCCGAAGGAAATTCATTTCGACCGGCTGATCGGCCGCGCGATCGACGGCATCGTGCAGGAAGTCGTGCTCGCCACGAACTTCACGAACGAAGGCGAGGCGACCGCGCACTATCTCGCGCAGACGCTCAAGGCGAAGGGCCTGAAAGTGACGCGGCTCGCGCGCGGCGTGCCGGTCGGCGGTGAGCTCGAATACGTCGATGCGGGCACGATCGCCCGCGCGATGCTCGACCGCCGCTCGGTATAGACATCGATTTCAGGAACCCCGCAATGACCGAAGCAGAAGCCAGAACGCTCGCCACGCATCAGCATTACAAGGGCGGGCTGTATCGCGTGATCGGCGTGGCGCGGCACTCGGAAACGGAAGAGGCGATGATCGTCTACGAACATCTCTGGCCGCACGAGCGCGGCCTCTGGGTGCGCCCCGCCGAGATGTTCAACGGCACGCTCGCCGACGGTTCGCCGCGCTTTCGCGCGCTCGACATTCCGCTTTAAAAACGCCAGAGAAAAGCAACAAGGAGACAGCATGAGCGCAGTGACCGGCCCGCTCGCGGGCGTGAAGGTGCTCGAACTCGGCACGCTGATCGCCGGCCCGTTCGCCGCCCGCTTCATGGGCGAATTCGGCGCGGACGTGATCAAGATCGAGGATCCGAACGGCGGCGATCCGCTGCGCAAATGGCGCAAGCTTTATCCGGAAGTGGGCGGCACGTCGCTCTGGTGGGCGGTGCAGGCGCGCAACAAGAAGTCGGTGACGGTCAATCTGAAAGCCGAAGAGGGCAAGGAAATCGTCCGGCGGCTCGCGAAGGAAGCGGATATCGTCGTGGAAAATTTTCGGCCCGGGCTGCTCGAAAAGCTCGGTCTCGGGTATGAAACGCTCGCCGCCGACAATCCCGGTCTCGTGATGGTGCGCCTCTCGGGCTACGGTCAGACCGGTCCGTATCGCGACCGGCCGGGCTTCGGCGCGATCGCGGAATCGATGGGCGGGCTGCGCCACATTACCGGCTATCCGGATCTGCCGCCGCCGCGCATCGGCATTTCCATCGGCGATTCGATCGCGGCGCTGCACGGCGTGATCGGCGCGCTGATGGCGCTGCATCACCGGAAAGCGAACGGCGGCAAGGGGCAGGTCGTGGACGTCGCGCTCTATGAGGCAGTGTTCAACATGATGGAAAGCGTGGTGCCGGAATACGGCGTGTACGGCATGGTGCGCGAGCGCACCGGCGCGTCGCTGCCGGGCATCGTGCCCTCGAATACGTATCCGTGTCTGGACGGCAGCATCGTGATCGGCGGCAATAGCGATCCGATCTTCAAGCGCCTCATGACGGCGATCGACCGCGAGGATCTCGCGAACGACCCCGGACTCGCCTCGAACGACGGCCGCGTGCCGCGAACGCAGGAAATCGACGGCGCAATTGCGGCGTGGCTCGCGCCGCGCGGAATCGACGAAGCGCTCGCAGTCCTCAATGCCGCCGACGTACCCGCCGGACGCATTTTCAGCGTGGCCGACATGTTCACCGATCCGCAATTCATCGCGCGTCAGATGCTCCAGCGTTTTCCGTGGCAGGACGGCCGCGAAATCACGTTGCCGAACGTCACGCCGAAGCTGTCCGAAACGCCCGGCGAGACGCGCTGGCTCGGGCCGAAACTCGGCGAGCACACCGACGAAGTGCTGGCGTCGATCGGCTACGACGCCGACGCGATCGCGCAACTGCGGGCGGCGTCGGTCATCTAGAAGCAGGGGCGCTCACGGCTCGATAACGATCTTGCCCGTCACGCGGCGGTTCGCCATATCGTCGAGCGCCTGCGGCGTTTGCTCGAGCGTATAACGGCGGCTGATGTGCGGCTTGAGCCGGCCTTCGCCGATCCACCCGAGCATCTGTTCGAACGCCGCCGCGCTGAAGCCCGGCTCGCGTTTCATGTGCTCGCCCCAGAATACGCCCACGACACTCGCGCCTTTCAGCAAGGTCAGATTAAGCGGCAGTTTCGGAATCTCGCCGTTTGCGAATCCCACCACGAGATAGCGCCCGCGCCAGCCGATACTGCGGAACGCCGCTTCGGCGTAGTCGCCGCCGACCAGATCGAAGATCACGTCCGGGCCGCGCCCGTCCGTCAGCGCCCGAATCCGCTCGCGCAAGTCTTCCCGTGTGTAATCAATTGTCGCGTCCGCACCATTTTCGACGCATAGCGCGAGCTTCTCCGCGCTCGATGCCGCCGCGATCACGCGCGCGCCGAGCACGTGGCCGATCTGCACCGCCGCGAGCCCAACGCCGCCCGCCGCGCCGAGCACGAGGAGCGTCTCGCCGGCTTGCAGCGCGCCCCGGTCGACGATCGCGTGGTGCGACGTGCCGTAGGCGAGCGTGAACGCGGCCGCGCTCGCGAAATCGATGTCGTCGGGCAGTTGCACACACGCCGATTCCGTCGCGCGCGCCTGTTCCGCGAAGCCGCCCTGCGCCGTGTAGGCCGCGACCCGCATGCCGGGTTTCAGCCGCGCGACGTTCGCGCCGACCTCCCGCACGATGCCCGCGAACTCCGCGCCCGGCGTGAACGGCAGCGGCGGCTTGAACTGGTACTTGTTCTGAATGATGAGCACGTCCGGGAAATTCACGCTCGCGGCCTTCACGTCGATCACGACCTCGTCGGCGTCGGGATGCAGGTCGGGCAAAGTGTCGAGCGTGAGCGTGTCGGGCGGTCCGTACTGGTGGCATCGAATGGCGCGCATAGGTGCTCCGTGAGGGGTTTTCTCGCCAGTGTAGAGCAGGGCGCGCGCGCGGAAAAACGCGACTCGCCGAAACGCGCCGAGCCGTCGTTCGCGTGCAATCTTTCCTCGGTTACAATCGCCGGATGCGAATCCTACTCAGCAACGACGACGGTTATCTGGCGCGCGGCATCCATGCGCTTCACGAGGCGATCACCCCGCTCGGCGAAGTCACCGTGATGGCGCCGGAGCAGAATTGCAGCGGCGCATCGAATTCGCTGACGCTGTCGCGGCCGCTCAACATTCATCAGGCGGCGAACGGCTTTTACTACCTCAACGGCACGCCCACGGATTCGGTGCATATCGCGCTGACGGGCCTGCTGGACGAACGGCCGGACCTCGTCGTCTCGGGCATCAACAACGGCCAGAACATGGGCGAGGACACGCTGTATTCCGGCACGGTCGCCGCCGCCACCGAAGGCTTCATGTTTGGCGTGCCGGCCATCGCGTTTTCGCTCGTCGGGCGCGACTGGCTGCATCTGGACGATGCCGCGCGGGTCGCCGCGGAGATCGTCGCGCATTATCTGGCGCATCCGATGCCCGGTCATCCGTTGCTGAACGTCAACATTCCGAGTTTGCCTTACGACCAGATGGGCGAGTGGCGCGTCACGCGGCTCGGCAAACGCCATCCTTCGCAGCCGGTGATCCGTCAAACCGATCCGCGCGGCAATCCGATCTACTGGATCGGCCCGTCGGGCGATGCGCGCGATGCCAGCGAAGGCACCGATTTCCACGCGGTGGCGAACGGTCACGTTTCCATCACGCCGCTGCAACTCGACCTGACGCATACGGCGCTGCTAGCCGGGACGCGCGAATGGGCGAACGCCGGGAGCCGCCGTCCATGACGGACGAGCGCGCGAAGCGCTTTCCGCTCGCACTCGCCGATCTCGTGCGCGAGCCGCGCAAACCGCTCGCGAAGACCTCCGCCTCGGGCGCGCTCCGGTCGGTGAGCGGCGCGGGTTCGGCTGTGTCCAAAACCGCGCCGTCCAAAATTTCATCGTCCAAAGCCGCGCCGACGAAAACCCTTGCCACGAAGCCCGCGGCGCTGAAACCCGCGGCGCTGAAACCCGCGGCGCTGAAACCCGCGCTGGCGCCGAAGCCGAAGCCCGCGCCGTCCGCTGCCGCATTGCATCGGCCGGGTGCGGTGCGTGGCGCACCGCCGCGTCCGGCCGATCCGCGCGAAGCCATCGCGTCCGTCACTGTCAGAAAGGGCGCGCCGAACGTCGCGCTCAATACGGTGCATGCGCTGACTTCGGAACGGGTGCGCGAGCGCATGGTCGAAAGGCTGCGCGGCAACGGCATTACCGATCCGCGCGTGCTGAACGCGATGTCGGTCGTGCCGCGCCACATGTTCGTCGATCCCGGTCTTGCCGCGCAGGCTTATGAAGACGCCGCGCTGCCGATCGGGCATCACCAGACCATTTCGAAACCGTCGGTCGTCGCGCGCATGATCGAACTCGTGGCAGCGGGCCGCACGCTGCAGAAGGTGCTGGAAATCGGCACCGGCTGCGGTTATCAGGCGGCCGTGCTGTCGCAGATCGCCACCGATGTTTATTCCATCGAGCGCGTGCGGCCGTTGTCCGAGCGCGCAAAACTGAATTTGCGGCCGTTGCGGGTGCCGAATATCCGCCTGCATTACGGCGACGGCCGGCTTGGGTTGCCCGCCGCCGCGCCGTTCGACGCGATCGTGATCGCCTGCGCGGGGCTGGACGTGCCGCAGGCGTTGCTGGAGCAACTGGCAATCGGCGGCCGGCTGGTCGCGCCGGTCGGTTCGCAGACGGCGCAATCGCAGGTGCTCACGCTTGTCGAGCGCGTCTCGGCCACTCAGTGGCGGGAATCGCAGCTCGATCGTGTTTTCTTTGTACCCTTAAAATCCGGAGTGATTTGACACCGATGAGTATGTTGCATGCTATGCGAGAAAAGAGCGCTAACGCCCGTCTGACGGCGGTTGAGCGCGGCGTGTGCGTCCTCGCGCTGTCCGTGCTGGCAGCCTGTTCGACGCGTATGGATCAGGCGCCCGTCGTCGACCGCACCGGCGCGGCCATCAGCACACAGGACGCTCAGGCCGGCGCCCCGCTCGGGCCGACGCCGCCGGGCTATTACCGTGTGAAACCGGGCGACACCCTATACCGGATCGCGCTGGAAAACGGTCAGAATTATCGCGACATCGCCGCGTGGAACAACATGACCAACCCGAACCAGATCGAAGTCGATCAACTGGTCCGGGTCGCGCCGCCGGGCGCGAATCTCGCCGCGATGACGCCGGGCGTGTCGACGTCGCCGGTCGCGGGCGGCGGCGTGCAGAGCCAACCGCTCGGCAATGCACCGCAAGCGGGCGTGACGACGGGGACACTCGCGGCAGCGCCGGTCTATGGATCATCGTCGGGAATGGGAACCGCACCGGCCGTGCCGGGCGCGGTCGCCGGCGCAGCGCTCGCGCCGGGCGTCGATAACGGCGCTGCTGCAGCGACCGGACAGCCGGCGTTCATCTGGCCGGCGCGCGGTCCGATCCTCGGCACCTTCGACGACGCCAAAAACAAGGGCGTCAACATCGGCGGCGCGGCGGGCGACGCGGTGAATGCATCGGCGGATGGACGGGTCGTCTACTCCGGAAATGGGCTCCGTGGCTATGGCAATCTCGTAATCATCAAGCACGACGCGACTTTTCTCACGGCATATGCACACAACCGCGCTTTGATGGTAAAAGAAGGGGACGCGGTAACAAAAGGGCAGAAAATCGCCGAGATGGGTAATAGCGATTCCGACCGCGTGATGTTGCATTTCGAAGTTCGCCGGCAGGGCAAACCTGTCGACCCACTGAAGTATTTGCCGCCGCAATAAGCGAAACCATCATGCCGAAAACGAAGCGCCGCGCGCCGCAAGCCGAGACTGAGACCATCAGCCGACCCATGCAGGTTTCGGCGGAAGACGGTGCTTCGGGCCATGATGAAGAGGAGGGCGACGCGGCCGAGAACGAACTCGACACCGCCGAGGACGACTCGGACGCGCCCGGCAAGGACGCGGGGGGGAGCGCAAACGATTCCGCGCCCGACGCCGACGACTTCAAGTCGATTCTCCAGGCCGAACTCACGGCCGACACCATCCAGCATTACCTGAACCGGATCAGCGTCAAGCCGCTTCTCACCGTCGAGGAGGAGCAGCGCTATTCGCGTCTTGCAAAGGCGGGCGAATTCGAAGCGCGTCAGGTGATGATCGAGCGCAATCTGCGGCTGGTCGTGAGCATCGCGAAGGGTTATCTGAATCGCGGCGTGCCGTTGCTCGATTTGATCGAGGAAGGCAATCTCGGCTTGATGCACGCCATCGAAAAATTCGATCCCACGCGCGGTTTTCGTTTTTCGACCTATGCCACCTGGTGGATCCGCCAAAGTATCGAGCGTGCCATCATGAATCAGGCGCGTACGGTGCGCCTGCCGGTGCACGTGATCCGCGAGCTGAATCAGGTTCTGCGCGCGAAACGGCATCTGGAAAAGAACTCCGCGAATTCGAACACGGCGATCGCGCCCGACCGGCGCGACGCGAGTATCGACGATATCGCGTATCTCACCGGCAAGACGCCGGAGGAAGTGACCGATATTCTCGCGCTCAACGAGCACACGGCCTCGCTCGACGCGCCGCTCGATCTCGACCCGGGCAGCAGCCTGCTCGACCTTCTTTCCGACGACCAAAGCCAGTCGCCCGATGCCGAAGTGCAGCATCGCGAACTGGAAACGTTGACGAAACTTTGGCTGTCGCGCTTGTCGGACAAGCATCGGCACGTGATCGAGCGGCGCTTCGGGCTGAATCACATCGAGCCCGCAACGCTCGAGGAACTCGCCGACGAAATGGGCCTCACGCGCGAACGCGTGCGCCAGATTCAGCAAGAGGCGCTCGTGCGTCTCAAGCGCTTTTTCGCATCGAACGGCGTTCGGAAAGACGCCGTGCTTTAAGGTGGCGTCTTTCGAGGTGCAATCCTTCAGGGCGCCACCGTACTTTCAGACTCAATGACACCTATTCTCGTTTTCGACATCGAGACGATTCCCGATGTCGACGGTATTCGCCGTCTCGAAGACCTTCCCGCCGATCTCACCGATGCCGAAGTGGCGGAATCCGCATTTGCCGCTCGACGTGAACGCGTGGGTAACGACTTTCTACCGCATCATCTGCAGCGTATCGCGGCCATCTCCTGTGTATTCCGCGATAACAACGGCTTTCGCGTGCGGTCGCTCGGCACGTCGACGGATTCCGAGGCGTCGCTCATCCAGTCGTTTTTTCGCGTGATCGAGAAATACACGCCGCAACTCGTCTCGTGGAACGGCGGCGGTTTCGATCTGCCCGTGCTGAATTACCGCGCGCTGGTTCACGGCATCGCGGCGTCGCGTTATTGGGACCAGGGCACCGACGACCGCGAATTCAAGTTCAACAATTACCTGAGCCGCTATCACTCGCGCCACACCGATTTGATGGACGTCCTCGCGATGTATCAGGCGCGGGCGAACGCGCCGCTCGACGCGCTCGCCAAGTTGTGCGGCTTTCCGGGCAAGCTCGGTATGGACGGAAGCAAGGTTTGGGACGCGTTCTGCGACGGGCGTATCGACGAAATTCGCGCCTATTGCGAGACGGACGTGGTGAATACGTATCTTGTTTATTGCCGTTTCCAGTTGATGCGCGGTGGTTTTTCCGCCGATGAATATGCCGACGAGGTGAATCTCGTCAAAAATGCGCTGGCGCTGGAACCGTCGCCACACTGGGCGGAATATCTGGCCGCGTTCGATCAGTAACCGAGCCGGGTTCGTCTACAATCTCGCCTTTGCCACGTCAGTCAGGAAGTTCGCAGGTGTCTGAATCCGCTCGAAAATTCTCGCATCGCCGCCGCGGCGCGCCGGTTAAGACCGTTGTAATCGACCCATCGTTTGTCGCGCCCGAAATCGAAATCGATGCACTCGATATGGAGGCGCGCGGCGTCGGCCGGACCGCGACCGACAACGGCGAGCCGGGCAAGGTGATTTTTGTCGAAGGCGCGTTGCCGGGCGAGCGGGTTACGTATTCGAGCTACCGCAAGAAACCGAGCTTCGAGCAGGCGGTAGTCGTCAAAGTGCTGCGCCCGGCCGTGATCCGGACGACACCAAAATGCCGTTATTTCGACGTGTGCGGCGGCTGTTCGATGCAGCACCTCGAAGTGCGCGCGCAGATCGCCGCGAAACAGCGCGTTCTCGAAGACAATCTGCAACACTTAAGCAAGTTGCGCGCTGAAACCATGTTTCGCCCGATCCACGGACCGTCGTGGGGATATCGCTACCGCGCGCGGTTTACTGTGCGCTATGTAGCGAAAAAGGGCGGCGTGCTGGTCGGTTTTCACGAGAAAAAGAGCAGTTTTGTCGTCGATATGACGAGCTGCGAGGTGCTTCCGCCGCATGTTTCCGCGCTGCTCGTGCCGTTGCGCGAGTTGGTGGGCGGTTTGTCGATCCGCGAACGCATGCCGCAAATCGAGCTCGCCGTGGGATCGGACGTGACGGCGCTGGTTTTGCGCATTCTCGAATCCCTGACCGACGCCGACGAAGCGCTGCTGCGCGCTTTCGCCGACGAACACGGCGTGCAGTTCTGGCTTCAGCCAAAGGGCCCGGACACGGTTTATCCGTTTTATCCGCTCGATCGCGAACTGGCTTACACGCTGCCGGAGTTCGATATCCGCATGCCGTTCAAGCCGACCGATTTCACGCAGGTCAATCATCAGATCAACCGCGTCTTGGTCAGCCGCGCGCTAAGTCTGCTCGCGCCGTCCCGCACCGATCGCGTGCTCGATTTGTTTTGCGGCATCGGCAATTTTACGTTGCCGCTCGCGCGAATTTCGCGGGAAGTGGTGGGGATTGAGGGAAGCGAGGTCTTGACGGCGCGGGCACTGGAAAATGCGCGCGCGAATGGCGTCGCGGAACACACGTCGTTTGCGTGCCGGAATCTGTTCGAGGTCACCGCGGACGATATTCGCGCGCTCGGCGCATTCGACAAATTCCTGATCGATCCGCCGCGCGACGGCGCGCTCGCGATTATCCGGGCGCTGGCCGAAATCGCGCAAAGCGGGGACGGACCGCTGCCGAAGCGCATCGTGTACGTCTCATGCAGCCCGTCGACACTCGCGCGCGACGCGGGTTTGCTTGTCCACGAGGCCGGCTATCGGATGAAGGGCGCGGGCGTCGTGAACATGTTTCCGCATACGTCGCATGTCGAGTCGATCGCGTTGTTCGAGCGAGACGAGGCGTGATCAAGCGGCGCCGCGATCTCGCGCAGACATGAAAAAACCGGCCCGAGGGCCGGTTTTTTGTTTTGCGAGAGGCGTTGCTAGTTCTTTCTTATTTAGCGAGCGGAAGCCCGTCTATCGGTGCTCAGTGGGTGCCTATTTGATGCTCAGTTGCGATTGCCGCCGAAGATGCCGAGCAGCGCCAGCAGGTTCGTGAACACGTTGTACAGATCAAGATAGATCGCGAGCGTGGCGCTGATGTAATTGGTTTCGCCGCCATTTACGACACGCTGGACGTCAAACAGCATATACGCCGAAAAAATCACGATGGCGAGCACCGAGACCGTCAGCATCAGCGCCGGCAGGTGCAGGAAGATGTTCGCGAACGAGGCAAGCAACAACACCAGCACGCCCATGAACAGCCACTTGCCGAGGCCCGAAAAGTCGCGCTTGCTGACCGTTGCGATGGTCGCCATGGCCGCGAAGATCACGCCAGTGCCACCGAACGCAAGCATGATGAGCTGCGGTCCGTTCGAAAAACCGAGGATGAAGCTGAGTAGCCGCGACAGCATCAAGCCCATGAAAAACGTGAAACCGAGCAGGACGAGCACGCCAATGCTGCTGTTCTTCGTCTTCTCGATCGCGAACATGAAGCCGAACGCGATGGCGAGGAACGCGATGAAGCTCATGGTGGGGCTGGTCGCCGCGAAGAGCGAGAAACCGGTCGCCACGCCGATCCATGCGCCGAGCACCGTCGGCACCATAGAAAGGGCAAGCAGCCAATAGGTGTTGCGTAGCACGCGGTTTCGGGTCTCGGCCGAGGTGACGGTGCCGCTGCGGCCAAAACTGTACGGGGATTCGTTCATGGTTTCTCCTTGCCTTGACGATGTAATGCTGATGGTTGCAAGCGCCAACAAATAAGGCCGAATCGAAGCGCCGCGTGAACTCCGGCTTTCCGCCGACGCGCGCCGCCCATGACGCCAATATGAATGCAGCTTGCCTCAAATTCAATAGGGCCACATGGGATGCGACAATACTTTTCTTACCGTTTGTTGCATACGACACGCGCGCTACTTCGTTGCTTTGATTCTTACTAAACCGTAAGGTTTCAATCGCAATGATACCTCTCTTCGTGCTATAATTGCAGATTCATTTAAATTCGTAACCCGTTAATTTTTTGGAGTTTTTCATGGCGATCGAACGCACCCTGTCGATTATCAAGCCGGACGCAGTGGCAAAGAACGTTATCGGTCAAATCTACAGCCGTTTCGAGAATGCGGGCCTGAAGGTTATCGCGGCTCGCATGGTTCATCTGTCGCGCGCTGACGCTGAAAAGTTCTACGCTGTTCATGCTGCACGTCCGTTCTTCAAGGATCTGGTCGAGTTCATGATTTCGGGCCCGGTAATGATCCAGGCGCTGGAAGGCGAAGACGCGATCACGAAAAACCGCGACCTGATGGGCGCGACGGACCCGAAGAAGGCCGATAAAGGCACGATTCGCGCTGATTTCGCCGACAGCATCGACGCGAACGCCGTGCACGGTTCGGATGCCCCGGAAACGGCAAGCCAGGAAATCGCATTCTTCTTCCCGGAAGTGAACGTTTATTCGCGTTAATCGGGCGCGATAAGCAGTCGCTTTAATCAATTTGGCTGGATTCGGATCGCGCACTTGCTCTCCGAATCCGCTGAAATAAGATGGAATTTGGCGCGAAGGCTCCCGGACGAATGTCCAGGCTTCGCTCAAGACAGAAATGGCAGAATTCGACATGACGAGCAGTACCACCGTCAACCTTCTCGATCTTGACGCCGCCGGGCTCATCGCTTATTGCGACAGCCTGGGGGAGAAGCCGTTTCGCGCCAAACAGTTGCAGCGATGGATTCACCAGTACGGCGCCGACGACTTCGACGGCATGACGGACCTGGCGAAATCCCTCCGCGAAAAATTAAAGGGCCGCGCCAACATGGCGATGCCCGAAATCGTCCGCGATCACGTTTCCACCGACGGCACACGCAAGTGGCTAATCGACGTCGGCAACAGTAACGCGGTCGAAACGGTATTTATCCCCGAGGAAAACCGCGGCACGCTGTGTGTTTCCTCGCAGGCGGGTTGTGCCGTGAATTGCCGCTTTTGCTCGACGGGCAAGCAGGGCTTTTCACGCAATCTCAGCACGGGCGAAATCATCGGTCAGTTGCGCATGGCGGAATTCGCAATGCGCAAGTCGATGGGCCGTGAAGTCGGCGGGCCGGGCAAGGGCGATCGTGTCATCACGAATGTCGTGATGATGGGTATGGGCGAACCGCTCTTGAACTACGACGCCGTCGTGCCGGCCATGCGCCTGATGCTCGACGACAACGCCTACGGTTTGTCGCGTCGCCGCGTGACGCTTTCCACGTCGGGCGTCGTGCCGATGATGGATCGACTCGCCGCCGATTTGCCGGTCGCGCTGGCGGTGTCGCTTCACGCGCCGAACGATCCGCTGCGCGACATGCTCGTGCCGCTGAACAAGAAATATCCGCTGCGCGAATTGATGGCCGCGTGCCAGCGCTATCTCAAAGTGGCGCCGCGTGATTTCATTACGTTCGAATATTGCATGCTCGATGGCGTGAACGACACGGAAGCGCACGCCCGCGAACTGCTCGCGGTCACGCGCGATGTGCCGTGCAAGTTCAACCTCATCCCGTTTAATCCGTTCCCGGAATCCGGTCTCACGCGTTCGCGCAATGACCAGATCAAGCGTTTCGCGCAGGTTCTGATGGACGCTAACGTCGTCACGACCGTACGCAAGACGCGCGGCGACGATATCGATGCCGCATGCGGGCAACTTGCCGGTGCAGTGCAGGATCGCACACGTCTCGCCGAGCGGATGGGGAAGGCGTCGAAGGTAATCGAGGTTCGATCGATCTGACGGCCGCACGAGCCGATTTGCAGAAAGCGCTTCGGCTTTCGTGAAATCTCAGACATTTCTGGCGCGTTTCAGTACCAGCACAAGAAAAACACCAGACAAAAAGCAGCGGGCGATCGGAAGCGGCACACGAGGCCGCGGATTTTGCTATAAAGCGGTCTGCAACCTCGGGTTGCAACCTATGACGCGCGGCGTGCACCCAGTGAGTGCGCGCCACGCCGGCAGCGCAAGTAAAGAATCGATGCGAGGAATTTGGGATGAGTGAGCCGCAGCACCCGGCGCCGTTCGGAGATAAAACCGGTCACCACTCCGGAATTCAGGCTGAGCATGCCGAGGGGAATTTTGGCAAGCAGCCGGGAGCGCGCGTGGGCGCAAATCAAGGCGGAAATCTGGATTCCATCGTGGCTGTCGGCGCAGCGCTGACGCAATTGCGCGAAGCGAAGCATTGGTCCATCGACGATGTGTCCGCGCGTCTGAAAGTCTCGCCCCAGAAGCTGCGCGAGCTCGAACTCGGCGACATCAGCCATCTGCCGGATCGCACGTTCGCAGCGGGCATTGTCCGCAGTTACGCAAAAATGCTCGGCGCCGATCCTGAGCCGTTCACGCAGGCGCTGCGTCGCGCCAACGGACCGCTCGAACAAAATCTCTCCTTGCCCGCGTCGTCCGGCGCAGGCCTTCCGCGTGGCCGCGTTTCGGTGCCGCTTGGCAGCGCGCCGCGTCGCCGGTCGTGGTTGTGGGGCGTTGCGGCCGTCGTGGTCGCATTGCTCGCGCTGGCGATGTGGCACACGGGCGGCGATTCGTCGGCGTGGCTTGCTCGCCTGAAGGCAAGCGCCCATGTCTCGCCGACGTCTACCGCGAGCGAAGCGACCGTTGCGGCATCGTCGGTTGCGACGCCCGATGAAATCGCCGCGGCGAATACGGGCGAAGCCGCTTCGGCCGGTACGCCGGGCGCAACTCCGTCAGCGGGTTCAGCCAGCGAGCCGGGCGCTGCCGTTACCATTGGCGGCCAGCCGATGCCGCGTCCGCTCGGGACGAACGCGCAGCCTGCGTCGTCGTCGACGATTGCGGCCGTCCAAAATTCGCCGGCGTCCACGCCGGCCGTGCCTTCCAGCGCCGCGCCGGCTTCGGCGGCAGCGGTGGCGGGCAGCGGATCGAATGCGCTGCAACTCTCGGTCACGCAGGACAGCTGGTTCAGCGTGCGCCAGAACGACGGAAAGGAAGTGTTCTCGGGGCTCGTGCATGGCGGAAGCAGCCAGCGCGTGCAGGGCGACGCGCCGTTCAAGGTCACGGTCGGCAATAAGGCGGGGCTCCAGTCCATGACCTTCGACGGCAAGAACGTCGATCCCGCGAAATACGCCGACGCGCGCGGCAACGTCGCGCGATTTTCGTTACCCTAACGGCGCTTCATCGATTGGAGGCTTCGCGGCTTAAGGCTCGCGGCGCCGGTTTCAGCATTCCACACACGCACTGACCGCGGCGAAGTCGGCGGTGCAAGAGGGTTTTTCGATGCAATCCGAAACTCAATCCCTGATTAAAAGCCAGATTTGTTCGACCGAGCCGGTGTTCGGCGGTCATCGGCCGCGGCGCGCGTCGCACGCTGTCGACGTACGCTGGGGCGGCCAGCTCGTCACCATCGGCGGCGATGCGCCCGTGCGCGTCCAGTCGATGACGAATACCGACACAGCCGACGCCATCGGCACCGCGATTCAAGTCAAGGAACTGGCGCAAGCCGGCTCCGAATTGGTGCGGATCACGGTGAATACACCGGAAGCCGCCGCCGCTGTGCCGCACGTTCGCGACCAGCTCGACCGGATGGGCGTGTCGGTGCCGCTCGTCGGCGATTTTCATTACAACGGTCATTTGTTGTTGCGCGATCATCCGGCGTGCGCCGAGGCGCTCTCGAAGTACCGGATCAACCCGGGCAATGTCGGGCAAGGCGCGAAGCGCGACACGCAATACGCGCAGATGATCGAAGCGGCGGCGCGTTACGACAAGCCGGTGCGGATCGGCGTGAACTGGGGCAGCCTCGACCAGGACCTGCTCGCGCGGATGATGGACGAAAACGCCGCGCGTTCGACGCCCTGGGAAGCGCAAAGCGTGATGTACGAGGCGCTGATTCAATCGGCGATCGGCTCGGCGGAGCGCGCGGTCGAACTCGGCCTGCCGCGCAACCGGATCATCCTGTCGTGCAAGGTGAGCGGCGTGCAGGACCTGATCGCGGTGTATCGCGAGCTTTCCAAGCGTTGTAGCTTCGCGCTGCATCTCGGGCTGACCGAGGCGGGCATGGGCTCGAAGGGGATCGTCGCTTCGACGGCGGCGCTTTCCGTGCTGCTGCAGGAAGGCATCGGCGATACGATCCGCATTTCGCTCACGCCTGAGCCGGGCGGCGCGCGCACGGGCGAGGTGATCGTCGGGCAGGAAATTCTGCAAACGATGGGCCTGCGCTCGTTCACGCCGATGGTGATCGCGTGTCCGGGTTGCGGACGGACCACGAGCACGTTGTTCCAGGAACTCGCGTCGCAAATTCAGACGTATCTGCGCAATGAAATGCCGGTTTGGCGCGACCAGTTCCCGGGCGTCGAGAAGATGCACGTGGCGGTCATGGGCTGCATCGTGAACGGTCCGGGCGAATCGAAACAGGCGAATATCGGCATCAGCTTGCCGGGTTCGGGCGAAAATCCCGCCGCGCCGGTGTTTATCGACGGTGTGAAGGTCAAGACGCTGCGCGGTGAGCGCATCGCGGAAGAATTCCAGCAAATCGTCAGCGACTACGTTGCGCGCACTTATGGCAAGCGCGAAGAGACGGCCGCGGTTTCACTCTAAAGACAGATGACAGAACAGAAGAAAAAGCTCGGCAAGCTGAGCGGCGTGAAGGGCATGAACGACATCCTCCCGGAGGATGCGGCGTTGATGGAATTTCTCGAATCGACGGTCAAGTCGATGCTGCGCGCTTACGGATATCAGAATATCCGCACGCCGATTCTCGAACATACGCAGCTTTTCACGCGCGGAATCGGCGAAGTGACCGATATCGTCGAGAAAGAAATGTATAGCTTCACCGACGCGCTGAACGGCGAGCATCTGACGATGCGCCCGGAAAACACGGCGGCTGTCGTGCGCGCCGCGATCGAGCACAGCATGCTCTACGACGGCCCGAAGCGGCTGTGGTACATCGGCCCGATGTTCCGTCACGAGCGTCCGCAGCGCGGGCGGTATCGCCAGTTCCATCAGGTCGGCGTGGAAGCGCTCGGTTTCTCCGGGCCGGATTCGGACGCCGAAATCATCATGATGTGTCAGCGCCTGTGGGACGACCTCGGGCTGACGGGCATCCGGCTCGAACTGAATTCGCTCGGCCAGCCGGAAGAGCGCGCGGCGCATCGCGAGGAGCTCATCAAGTATCTGGAACAGCACGTCGACGCGCTGGACGAAGAAGCGAAGCGCCGCCTCTATACCAATCCGCTGCGCGTACTCGACACGAAGAATCCGGACATGCAGGAGATCGCGCAGAACGCGCCGAAACTCGTCGATTTTCTGGGCGATGAATCGCGCGCGCACTTCGAAGGCGTTCAACGTCTTCTGTTGGCGAACAATATCCCGTTCAAGATCAATCCGCGGCTCGTCCGCGGTCTCGATTATTACAACCTGACCGTGTTCGAATGGGTGACCGACAAGCTCGGCGCGCAGGGCACGGTGGCCGGTGGCGGCCGCTACGATCCGCTGATCGAGCAGCTCGGCGGCAAGCCGACCGCCGCGTGCGGCTGGGCGATGGGCATCGAGCGTATTCTTGAATTGCTGAAGGAAGAGAAGCTCGTGCCGGAGCTGGAAGGCACGGACGTGTATGTCGTCCATCAAGGCGCGGCGGCGGGCGAGCAGGCGTTCATCATCGCCGAGCGTTTGCGTGACACGGGCCTCGACGTCATCCTCCACTGCAGTGCGGACGGGGCGTCGGCGAGTTTCAAGTCGCAGATGAAAAAGGCCGACGCGAGCGGCGCCGCTTTTGCCGTCGTGCTGGGCGAAGAAGAACTGGCGCAGGGCACGGTCGGCGTGAAGCCGCTTCGTAATACCGCGAAAGATGGTCAAAAGAGCGAGCAGTCCACCGTACCGGTGGAAGACTTGACCGAATTTCTAATCAATGCGATGGTTGCATCCGCCGACGACGGCGCTGATTAAAAATTAGGCAGCGCGTGCCGGGCGCCGGGGCGCCCCGTTAAGTCGAACGCGCAACACATAAGGCATTGAAGGAATAGCAGGACGATGAGCTATCACGACGAACAAGAATCACTCGAAAATTTGAAAGCCTGGTGGGCCAAGTGGGGCAACGCATCGACGTGGATCGTCCTCGTCGCGCTGGTCGCCGCCGCCGGCTGGAACGGCTGGAATTACTGGCAGCGCCGGCAGGCCGGTGAAGCTGCCGTGCTCTACGATCAGGTTCAGCAGGCCGCCGCCTCGAACGACAAGGCGAAAATCGGCCGCGTCGCAGCCGACATGGAAGACAAGTTCGGCGGCACGGCCTACGCGCAGATGACCGCGCTCGTCGCGGCGCGCGCGCTGTACGCGGCGAACGACGCGGCGGGATCGAAGGCGCAACTGCAATGGGCCATCGACCACGCAAAGGACGACGAGTACAAGCAGGTCGCGAAGCTGCGTCTCGCGCTGTTGCTGCTCGACGATAAAGCCTACGACCAAGGTCTCAAGGTGCTGGCCGACGCGCCGCTGGATGCGTTCAAGGGCGTCGTGTCGGATCGCCGCGGCGACTTGCTCGCGGCACAAGGCAAGCGCGACGATGCGCGCACCGCCTACAAGGTCGCGCTCGACGCGCTGCCGAAGAGCGATACGTCCGCTCGTCAATTGGTCCAGTTCAAGCTGGACGCGCTCGGCGGCTGAATTCCAGCCCGCCACCGTGCCGCCGCGCCGGGAGTGCCTTCGAAGGCGCTCGGGCACGGCGCACGCCGATCAACCGAATTTTTTAAACCATGTTGCGTCCACCGATGACCTTTCTGAAACGCTACGCCGTGCCGCTTGCCTGTGCGATGACTGTCCTGCTGGCCGCGTGCTCATCCACGAAAGATGAACGCCGCGTGCCGACGCCGCTCGTTGAGATCAAGCCCGTTCTCAATGTCGATCAGGCCTGGAAGGCAAGCGTCGGCAAAGCCGGGCGCTATTTGTTCGCGCCGGTGGCCGTCGGCGATTTCGTCTATGCGGCGGGCGCGAGCGGCACGGTCGCCAAAATCGACGCGAAGACCGGCCAGGATGTGTGGCGCGCGAAGATGAAGGACGACCTGTCGGCGGGCGTCGGCAGCGATGGCAACCTGACCGCGGTCGCCGGCCTGAAGGGCATGGTGTATCTCCTTGGACCGGACGGCAAGGTGCTCTGGACCGCGAACGCGGCCGGCGAAATCGTGTCGCCGCCGCTCGTCGGCAACGGTCTCGTGGTCGTGCGTACCATCGACGGCAAGGTTATCGCGTTCAACGCGCAGACCGGCGAACAAAAGTGGACATTCCAGAACCGCTCGGTCCCGCTCAACCTGCGCGTCGCGGCCGGCATGACCTTCGCCGGCGATCAGGCCGTGCTGGCGGGCTTCCCGGGCGGCACATTCGCGGCCGTGAACATCCAGACGGGCGATGCGTACTGGCAATCGCCGGTGTCGTTCCCGAAGGGCGTGACGGAAGTGGAGCGGATCAACGACGTGACGGGCGCGCCCGGCCTCGTGAATTCCGAAACCTGTGCGGTGACGTTCCAGGGCCGTATCGGTTGCTTCGACGCGAATTCGGGCCGTGCAGTCTGGGAAAAGCCGTTTTCGAGCAATAGCGGCCTGGCGCAGGACGAACATGCCGTGGCGGCCGGCGACGATTGGTCGGTGGTCAACGCGTTCAGTCCGCTCGACGGCAGCGTGCTCTGGAAGAACGACAAGCTGAAGAATCGCGATGTCAGCGTGCCGTTTATTCTCGGCCGTGCCGTGGTGGTGGGCGACTTCGAGGGCTACGTGCATTTCCTGTCGGTGGATAACGGCGAGTTCGTCGGCCGCGCGAAAACCGATGGCAGCCCGATTTCGGCGCCGCCGGTGCTAGCGGGCGAGACGCTCGTCGTCCAGACGCACGACGGTGATCTGTACGGATTCCGTCCGAAGTAAGCCGCAAACGCGAAATCGTGCGAGCCGGCATTGCCGGCTCGTGCGCTTTCCCGGCGTGCTCGCGAAGCGTCATCGGGCAAGCGTTGCAGCGAATCAGCGAAACGAAGAACAGCGCACGGTTGATCGCGATTTATCGGCGCGATCGGTCTGAATTGCCCGAACTGTACGTACTCCAGGCCGCGCACCGAAGCGCGGCTAAGTATCGAACGCCAAGTGACCAAGAACGCCTCGCGACAAAGGTGCGCACTGGCGGGCGGCAAGCGGCATCGCCGGATCGATCTGGTCCGGGCGGTTCACCGTGTTGCCCCATAAAAAATCCAGCGAGGCGGAAAAATCCGCGTCGCGAAGCGAGCCGCTCCCGGGCGGTGATGCGCGCCTGATCGGCGTGAGAAGCGCTTCATGCGCCGCGCATTCGGTGAATCATTCGTGACGCTCACGATACAGCCGAACGTGCTGCGCCCCGAATCCATGCTAATTTTCGACAAACGCAGCCCGTTGCGCGGCGTTTTCCGGAGTCCGGACTTGTCCGGCTGCCCGAATCGTCCGTCTTGCGTTCAACCGTGAACAAAATCTGATGAAACCCGTAATTGCCCTCGTGGGGCGCCCCAATGTGGGGAAATCGACGCTATTTAACCGCCTGACGCGTTCACGTGACGCGCTCGTCGCCGACTTGCCCGGCCTGACCCGCGACCGCCACTACGGCGAAGGCCGGGTCGGCGATCGTCCGTATCTGGTCGTGGACACCGGCGGTTTCGAGCCGGTCGCGAAGGACGGCATCCTGCACGAAATGGCGCGCCAGACGCGCCAGGCGGTGGAAGAGGCCGACGTCGTCGTGTTCATCGTCGATGGACGCAACGGGCTCGCGCCGCAGGACAAAGCGATCGCCGATTACCTGCGCAAAACTGGCCGGCCGCTCTTTCTGGTCGTCAACAAGGCCGAAGGGATGAAGTACAGCGCGGTTGCCGCCGATTTCTACGAGCTCGGCCTGGGCGACCCGCGTGCGATTTCGGCGGCGCACGGCGACGGCGTGTCGGAGATGATCGGCGATGCGCTCGAAATCGCCTACGCCGGCCAGCCGGAAGAGGACGACGACGAAAAAGCGAAGCACGGCGTGAAAATCGCGATCGTCGGACGGCCGAACGTCGGCAAGTCGACGCTCGTGAATACGCTGATCGGCGAAGAGCGCGTGATCGCGTTCGACATGCCGGGCACGACGCGCGATTCGATCTACGTCGATTTCGAGCGCGGCGGCAAGAAATACACGCTGATCGACACGGCCGGGCTGCGTCGTCGCGGCAAGGTGTTCGAGGCGATCGAGAAGTTTTCGGTGGTGAAGACGCTGCAGTCCATTTCCGACGCGAACGTCGTGATTTTGTTGCTCGACGCGCAGCAGGACATTTCGGAGCAGGACGCGCACATCGCGGGTTTCGTGGTGGAGCAGGGCCGGGCGCTCGTGGTGGGCGTGAACAAGTGGGACGGGCTCGACTCGCATGTGCGCGAGCGCACCAAGGCCGATCTCACACGCAAGCTCAAGTTTTTGGACTTTGCTAAATTCCATTACGTCTCGGCGCTGGAAAAGACGGGTATCGGCCAGTTGATGAAATCGGTCGACGACGCCTACGCCGCCGCGATGGCCAAGCTGCCCACGCCGAAGCTGACGCGCGCGCTGATCGACGCAGTGGAATTCCAGCAGCCGCGCCGCCGCGGTCCGGTGCGTCCGAAACTGCGCTACGCACACCAGGGCGGTCAGAATCCGCCGATTATCGTCGTGCATGGGAATGCGCTCGACGCGATTACCGATACCTATAAACGTTATCTCGAAGGGCGTTTTCGTGAAACTTTCGGGCTGGCCGGGACTCCATTGCGCATAGAGTTTCGTTCGACCACGAACCCTTACGCGGACAAGGGCTGAAGCCGCGCCAACCAAGCGTTTCGCCGGGGTGGCGCGCTGGTGGGAAAACGAAAATCGGCTATAGTGTAGCGATTGTCGGCGGATCTCTTTTTCTTCGTCGGCAATCTAGTTCAACCTGCAAAATAATACGGAGTTTGCTATGAGCAACAAAGGGCAATTGTTACAAGACCCGTTTTTGAACGCACTGCGCAAAGAGCATGTGCCGGTGTCGATCTATTTGGTCAACGGCATCAAGCTTCAAGGCAATATCGAATCCTTCGATCAGTACGTCGTGTTGCTCCGTAACACGGTTACCCAGATGGTCTACAAGCACGCCATTTCCACGGTCGTGCCCGCCCGTCCGGTGAATTTCCACCCGGACGCTGAATCGTCCTAAACCTCGCTGCGGCTGGCGAATCGATATCAATAAAAAGTATTCGCCGGCCGCTTCAAAACGAAAAAACCTCAATTTGATCAACGCAGCGCTTGTTGGCGTCGACTTCGGCAAGATCGATTTCGACGCAAGTCTCGAAGAACTCAGTCTGCTCGCACAGAGTGCCGGCGCCCATCCTGCTGTCACGCTCACCGGACGCCGCTCGGCTCCCGATGCCAAGATGTTCATCGGCAGCGGCAAGGTCGAGGAATTGCGCCTTGCGTGCGAAGCGAACCACGTCGAACTCGTCATTTTCAATCACGCGCTCGCGCCTGCGCAGCAGCGCAATCTCGAAGGCGCGCTGGAGTGCCGTGTCATCGACCGGACGAGCCTGATCCTCGATATTTTCGCGCAACGCGCCCGCAGCCACGAAGGCAAGCTGCAGGTCGAACTCGCGCAGCTCCAATATCTTTCGACGCGCCTTATTCGCGCGTGGACTCACCTGGAGCGGCAAAAAGGCGGGATCGGTTTGCGCGGGCCGGGCGAAACGCAGCTCGAAACCGACCGGCGGTTGATCGGCGAACGCATCAAGGCGCTCAAGGCGCGGTTGACGAAATTGCGCCGGCAACACGGCACGCAGCGGCGCCAGCGCGAACGCAACCGCACGATGTCGGTGTCGCTGGTCGGCTACACGAACGCGGGCAAGTCCACGCTCTTTAACGCGCTCACGAAAGCACAGGCCTACGCGGCCGACCAGTTGTTCGCCACGCTCGATACCACTTCGCGCCGCGTCTATCTCGGCGAGGAAGCGGGGCATGTGGTCGTGTCGGATACGGTCGGGTTTATCCGCGAGTTGCCTCACCAACTGGTCGCGGCTTTTCGCGCGACGCTCGAGGAAACCATTCACGCCGATCTCCTGCTGCATGTCGTGGATGCGTCGAGCGCGGTGCGGCTCGACCAGATCGAGCAGGTGAACGAAGTATTGCGTGAGATCGGCGCGGACGGGATTCCGCAAGTGCTCGTCTTCAACAAGATCGACATGGTGCCTGAGCTGGCGGCCCGTGGCGACGCGGTTGAAAGGGATGAGTATGGTAATATTTCGCGCGTCTTTTTAAGCGCGCGCACGGGTCAGGGAATCGACGTGCTGCGTGCCGCAATCGCTGAAATTGCCGCGTCGGAAGTGATCGTTTCGAACGAGTACACCGAGCTTCCGGACGGGACCTTCCACTCCGAAGCCACGGGTTCCGACCTCGACGAAGACCACGAAGACCACGTAGGCGCCGCCGACGAATTGCTCGATGAAAACGACGAGCACGGCGAGCAAGACGGCGCCACAGCGGACGCATCACCGACCGACCCTGCAGCACCCACGTCCGACGACGGAACCTCGCCACCGCAAGACCAGCGGCCGGCCGAAAAAAGTGACGACCGCAAGGTCCCCGAACACGGGCACTGAACGATTCCGTTTTTGCATTGACCCGGCTGTCTAATGGTGAATCACCGAGTGAACGACTACAACGAACGGAGTAACCGGCATCACTCGCATGCCGTCTTCTCGATCAACGACCCGCGCTGGGGGCGGGGCGATGGCAATGGAGGCAATGGCGACGCCAGCAAGAACGAGCCGAAGCGTCCCCAGGACGCGAAGCGGCCTGGCGCGAAGGATGGCGAGGGACCGCCCGATCTCGACGAGATGTGGCGCGACTTCAACCGCAAGCTCGCCGGCCTGTTCGGACGCAAGCCCGGCAACGGCGGCTCGCCGCGGCCGGACAACGGCCGGGGCGCGAAGATCGGCTTCGGCATCGTCGTCGGCGTGTTGATTGCGATTTATCTTGGCAGCGGCGTGTTCGTCGTGCAGGACGGCCATGTCGGCGTGGTGTCGCAATTCGGTCGCTACAAGGCTTCGGCGGGCGAGGGCATTCACTGGCGTCTGCCGTATCCGTTCGAGAGCCACGACATCGTCAATACGTCGCAGGTGCGCTCGGTCGAAGTGGGCCGCAACAACGCGCTCACGCAGGCGAACGTTCGCGATGCGTCGCTGCTCACGCAGGATGCGGATATCGTCGATGTGCGCTTTGCCGTCCAATATCAGATCAAGACGCCGACCGATTTCCTGTTCCGCAACCTCGATCCCGAGCAGAGCGTGACGCAGGCCGGACAAGCGGCGATCCGCGAAATCGCTGGCTCGCACAGCACGGACGACTTGCTTTACAAGGATCACGAGGCGTTGCGCGCGAGCCTGGTCGAAACCATTCAGGCTTCGCTCGATACCTACAAGACGGGTCTGCAGGTCACCGGCGTGACGCTGCAGAGCGTTCAGGTGCCCGCGCAAGTGCAGTCGGCGTTCGAGGAAGCCGCGAAGGTCCGTCAGGACAACGAGCGCGCGCGCGACGGCGCGAAGACCTACGCGGATCAACTGGTGCCGCGCGCCAAGGCCGACGCCGCGCGCATGCTGGACGAGGCGAACGCGTACAGCAGTCGCGTCGTCACGCAGGCGCAAGGCGATGCCGAGCGCTTCCAGCAGGTCTACGCTGAATATTCGAAGGCTCCGGCCGTGATTCGTCAACGCATGTATCTGGACACGATGCAGCAGATCTACTCGCGCACCACGAAGGTGTACGTCGACAGCAAGTCGGCGAATAACGTGCTTTATCTGCCGCTCGACAAGCTCGTCGATGCCAACCGCCAGCGTGCCGCCGAAGCTGCGGCGGCGAGCGGAACCGCGGCCAGCGGCGCGCAGGCCGCCGTCGCGCCGGCTTCCGGCGCGACCGTGCAGCCGCAGACGCCGACTCAGGCGCAGCCGACGCCGGCCGCTCCGGCCAGCGCCGCGAACGCCGCCAGCCAGGCCGACGGCGCAAGCGATCCTTCGCGTTCGCGCGACGCGTTCCGCTCGCGGAACCGTCAAGACGACCTGCAATGAGGAACGCGACCATGAATCGAATCATCGCGCTCGTCGTAGCTGTCGTTATTGTGCTGTTCATTGGTTCGTCGATGATCTTCGTCGTCGACGAGCGTCACGCGGCGGTCGTATCCGCGCACGGCGAAGGCAATCCGGTGCTCGACGGCCCGGGCCTGCACTTCAAGCTGCCGCCGCCGTTCCAGACGCTCACGCTGATCGACACGCGCACGCTCACCATCGACGAACCGGGCTCGGACCGTTTCAACACGTCCGACAAGAACGAAGTGCTGGTGAATACGGTCATCAAGTATCGCGTGACCGATCCGCTCAAGCTGTTCGTGAGCAACGAGAAGAACACGCAGACCGCGCAGGAGCGGCTCGCCGCGCTGGCGCGCACGGCGCTCACCACTTCGTTCACGAAGCGCACGCTCAACGACGCGCTCGCGCAGCAGCAGGTGATCGCGGGCGAGGCGCTGAAGGCAATCGCGCAGCCGGCGGCGGCATTCGGCGTGGAACTGGTCGATTTGCAGTTGACGCGTATCGACTTTCCGCCCGCCGTGGCGGACGCGGTCTACAAGCGCATGATCGCCGCGCGCCAGCAGGCCGCCGCCGACGAGCGCGCGAAAGGCACGGCCGACGCCGATCAGATCAAGGCCGAGGCCGAGCGCCAGCAGGAAGCGGTTCTCGCCGACGCCTACAGCCAGGCGCAGACGATCCGCGGCGAAGGCGACGGCAAGGCCGCCGCCATTGCGGCCGACGCATATGGCCGCGATCCGCAGTTCTACCAGTTCTATCAGAGCCTCGAAGCGTATAAAAAGACGTTCAAGCCGGGCGACGTGATCGTGGTCGACCCGTCGAGCGACTTCTTCCGCTTCATGCGCAGCCCGAACGGCGGCGCGGACGCCGCGCCCGCGCAAAAGCGCTGACCTACCGAGCCCCGAGCGCCGCGGCGATACCGCGGCGCCTTCATTCGTATGGACATGGCTGCATCGTTACTGCTCGCGCTTGCGCTGATGCTCATCATCGAAGGGATGTTTCCGTTCATGTTCCCGACGGCGTGGCGCGACACGTTCCGGCGGATCGCCGAGCGGCCGACGGCCCAGATCCGCATCGGCGGGCTGATCGCGATGGTGCTCGGGCTCGTGCTGCTCTGGATCGCAACCTGATCGAAACCTGACTGCAAGCTGAAAGCCGCGCCGCCCGAGCGCGCCGCCCAACCCGTTCGCCGCGCGCCGCTTTTTCGCCTATCTTTTCCCTTATCGCCGCGCATTTCGCTTTTTTGGCACGCATTGCGCGCAACGCCCGTAGGAACGCATTGATGTCCACCTGGTTACTTCCCGAGAATATCGCCGACGTTTTGCCGTCGGAAGCGCGCAAGATCGAAGAACTGCGCCGGCGCCTGCTCGACCGGTTCCGCTCGTATGGCTACGAGCTCGTGATGCCGCCGATGCTGGAATATCTCGAATCGCTGCTGACGAGCGGCGGGAGCGATCTGAATCTGCGCACGTTCAAGCTCGTCGATCAACTGTCCGGCCGCACGCTCGGCCTGCGCGCGGACATTACGCCGCAGGTTTCGCGGATCGACGCGCATTTGCTGAACCGGCAGGGCGTGACGCGTCTCTGCTACGCGGGCAACGTGCTGCACACGCGCCCGCGCGGCCTGCACGCGACGCGCGAGCAAATCCAGATTGGCGCGGAAATTTACGGTCATGCCGGGCTCGAAGCCGATCTCGAAATTCAGCAACTGATGCTCGATTCGTTGCGCCTCGCCGGTCTCACGAAGGTTCGGCTCGACTTGTGCCACGCGGGCGTGCTCAAGGCGCTGCTCGATCTGGAACCGGCGGCGGCGTCGCTCGGCGAAGCGCTGTACGACGCGCTCGCGAGCAAGGACGTGCCGCGTCTGACCGAACTCACCGCCCATCTCGGCGATGTACCGCGTCAGGCGTTGCGCGCGCTGCCGTCGTTGTATGGCGACGCATCGGTCGTCGACGAAGCGCGCAGCCGTCTGCCGAATTTGCCGGCCATCGCGCGTGCGCTCGACGAACTCGCGTTCCTCGCCGCGCACGCGAGCGGCGCGGAACTGATGATCGATCTCGCCGATTTGCGCGGCTACGCGTACCACAGCGGCGTGATGTTCTCGGCCTATGTGGACGGCGTGCCGAACGCGGTCGCGCGCGGCGGCCGTTACGACGACGTGGGTCTCGCCTACGGCCGCGCGCGTCCGGCGACCGGCTTTTCGCTGGATCTGCGCGAAGTCGCGCGTATTTCGCCGGTCGATGCACGCGGCAGTGCGATTCTCGCGCCGTGGCGCCACGACGAACCGCTGCTCGCCGCTGTCGCCAAGTTGCGCGACGCGGGCGAAGTCGTGATTCAGGCGCTGCCCGGTCACGACCACGATCTCGACGAATTCGCCTTCGATCGCGTACTCAGCGAGCGCGACGGCGTGTGGATCGTCGAGCCGCGATAGCCGCTTACGGCAACAATTTTTGTTCAATATCATTGATCGGCAACGGTTTTTTACGACTGATCCGATCGACTCGCGTTCGCAAATACCCGGAAAAACTCGGAACCTTCGGCGAACATAGGTAAAATACGTTTTTAACCAGCTAACAAATTGACATGTCTGCCAGCGCAGTGAATGTGAACCCGGGACGCAACGTCGTCGTGGTGGGCACCCAGTGGGGTGATGAAGGCAAGGGCAAGATCGTCGACTGGCTGACGGACCACGCCCAGGGCGTCGTTCGCTTCCAGGGCGGTCACAACGCCGGCCACACGCTCATCATCGGCGGCAAGAAAACCATCTTGCGCCTGATCCCCTCGGGCATCATGCGTGCGGGCACGGCGTGCTATATCGGCAATGGCGTCGTGCTGTCGCCGGAAGCGCTGTTCAAGGAAATCGGCGAACTGGAAGCGGCGGGTATCGACGTCCAGAAACGCCTGTTCATTTCCGAAGCGGCCACGCTGATTCTGCCGTACCACGTCGCCATCGACCAGGCGCGCGAGGCGCGTCGCGGCGCGGGCAAGATCGGTACGACAGGGCGCGGTATCGGCCCGGCGTATGAAGACAAGGTCGGTCGCCGCGGCTTGCGCGTGCAGGATCTGTTCGACGCGCCGTTGTTCGCCGAACGTCTGCGTGAAACCCTCGATTTCCACAACTTCGTGCTGACCCAGTATCTGGGCGCGGCCGCGGTCGATTATCAGGAAACGCTCGACACGATGCTCGGCTACGCCGACCGTCTCGCGCCGATGGTGACCGACGTTTCGCGCCGTTTGTACGACGAAAACCACGCGGGCCGCAATCTGTTGTTCGAAGGTGCGCAAGGCACGCTGCTCGACATCGACCACGGAACATATCCGTATGTCACGTCGAGCAACTGCGTCGCGGGCGCGGCGACGGCGGGCGCGGGCGTGGGTCCGCAAAAGCTGAACTACATTCTTGGCATTACGAAGGCATACTGCACGCGCGTCGGCGCGGGCCCGTTCCCGAGCGAACTGTACGACGCCGATAACGCCGCGCGTCAGGAGCAGGTCGGCCTGACGCTGGCAACGGTCGGCAAGGAGTTCGGCTCGGTGACCGGCCGTCCGCGCCGCACCGGCTGGCTCGACGCGGCCGCGCTGCGCCGCTCCATCCAGATCAACGGTATTTCGGGCCTGTGCATGACGAAGCTCGATGTGCTCGACGGCCTCGAAGAAGTGAAGCTGTGCGTCGGTTATAAGCTCGATGGCAAGTCGGTCGATATCCTGCCGCGCGGTGCGTCGGAAGTGACGCGTTGCGAGCCGGTGTACGAAACGTTCGGCGGCTGGAAGGAAAGCACCATCGGCATCACGCAATGGGACAGCCTGCCGGAAAACGCGCGCGCCTATCTGACGCGCGTGCAGGAAGTGGCGGGCGTGCCGATCGACATGGTGTCGACTGGCCCGGATCGCGACGAAACCATCCTGCTGCGTCATCCGTTCAAGGTTTGAGTTGTGATGGTCCGCAGCGCCTGATGCGTTGGACCTGATACTTGACCGCATCAAAAAATGTGGCCGCACCGTAGCGGCCACATTTCGTATCCAACCGCAGTACGTATTTGAAAGAGCCTCACCATGATCGCGATGACGGACCCGCGCAACGACGAAAAAAACCTCTGGGTCGGCTGGGATGAATATCACCGGCTGATCGAACTGCTCGCGCTCGCGGTGCACGATTCGGGCTGGAAATTCGACAAGATTCTGTGCCTGGCGCGCGGCGGTTTGCGCGTCGGCGACCAGCTTTCGCGTATTTACGACCTGCCGCTCGCGATTCTCGCGACGAGTTCGTATCGCGAGGCGGCGGGCACCGAGCAGGGCGCGCTGGATATCGCGCAGTACATCACGATGACGCGCGGCGATCTGTCGGGCAACGTCCTGCTCGTGGACGATCTGGTGGATTCGGGCGTGACGCTCGCGCGCGTGCAGGAGCATCTGAAGGAACGGTATCCGGCGATCTCGGCGGTGCGCTCGGCGGTGCTCTGGTACAAGGCGTGCTCGAAAGTGAAGCCCGACTATCACGTCCAGTTCCTGGAGACGAATCCGTGGATTCACCAGCCGTTCGAAGAGTGGGACACCGTGCGTCCGCACAACCTAGGCGCGTGGATCAAGCGCGGCATGCAGAACGGCCGCGCGTAGTCGAACCGCTTCAACACGCTCCACCTAGCATCCGAACGAACGCCGTTCGCCCGCGCCGCAAGGCGTGAGCGAGCGGCGTTTGTCATGGGCGGCCGGTTTGCGTCGGCGTCCGTGCTGGCCGTATGAAGCGAAAGCTTCACCCATGCACCTCCGGTCGCGGGCCGCAATGCTAAACTGCCTTTTCGCGGCTCTCGTGGCGCCATCGCAACATGCGAACCGGTGGCTATGCGTGACGTTAGAATGGCGTTCGTTTTTTCCGCCCTAAACGGATCACTCCGCGTTTATGACTAACATGACTCACGCGCAAGAGCGCAAGCAGCCTCTTCCCGCGCTTGCGCTGGCCGCGATCGGCGTAGTGTTCGGCGACATCGGAACGAGTCCGTTGTATGCGCTCAAAGAGGCGTTCAGTCCGTCGCACGGCATCGGCCTGTCGGAATCGTCCATTCTCGGCGTCATTTCCCTGCTGTTCTGGGCGATCGTGATCGTGGTCGCCGTCAAATATGTGCTGTTCGTGATGCGCGCCGATAACAACGGCGAAGGCGGCGTTCTCGCGCTGATGACGCTTGCGCTGCGCACGTTCAAGGACGCGGGCCGCGCGACCGGCATCCTGATGATGCTCGGCATCTTCGGTGCGTGCATGTTCTACGGCGACGCCGTCATCACGCCGGCGATGTCCGTGCTCTCGGCCGTCGAAGGTCTTGAAATCGCGACGCCCAAGCTCGCGCCGTTCGTCCTGCCGATCACCATGGTGATCCTCGTCATGCTGTTCTGGATTCAGCGGCGCGGGACCGCCGTGGTGGGCCGCCTATTCGGGCCGATCATGCTCGTGTGGTTCGCGACGCTTGCCGTGCTGGGCGCGTATCACATCGTGCTGGAGCCACGCGTGATCATCGCGTTGAACCCGTACTACGCGTTCTCATTCATGGCCGATCACGTGTTGCAGGCGTATATCGTGCTCGGCTCGGTCGTGCTGGTGCTGACGGGCGCGGAAGCGCTCTACGCCGACATGGGCCATTTCGGCGTGAAGCCGATCCGCTGCGGCTGGTACGGCCTCGTGATGCCGTCGCTCCTGCTCAACTATTTCGGCCAGGGCGCGCTCTTGATGCATACGCCGTCCGCCATCGAAAGTCCGTTCTTCCTGATGGCGCCCGAGTGGGCGCTGCTGCCGCTCGTGATTCTCTCGACGGTCGCCACGGTGATCGCGTCGCAGGCCGTGATTTCCGGCGCTTATTCGCTGACGAGCCAGGCCATCCAGCTCGGCTACGTGCCGCGCATGAAGATCCTGCATACGTCGGAACTGGCGATCGGCCAGATCTATATTCCGCTCGTGAACTGGATGCTGCTCTTCATCATCTTGTGCATCGTGCTCGGGTTCAAGAGCTCGGAAAATCTCGCGGCGGCGTATGGGCTCGCCGTCACCGCGACCATGCTCGTCACCACTATTCTCGCGTCGGTCGTGATGACCAAGCTGTGGGGCTGGAACAAGGCGCTGGTGGGCTGCATCATCGGCGTGTTCTTTACGGTGGATATCGGCTTCTTCGGGGCGAGCTTGCTGAAGATCGAGCAGGGCGGGTGGCTGCCGCTCGGGATCGGCGGCGCGCTCTTTTTCCTGCTGATGACGTGGTACAAGGGCCGCATGATCGTGAAGGACCGGACCGCCGCCGACGGTATTCCGCTGATGCCGTTCCTGCAAGGGTTGCTCGCGCATCCGCCGCATCGCGTGTCCGGCACGGCGATCTACCTCACGGGCAGCGATTCGCTCGTGCCGGTCAGTCTCTTGCACAATTTGAAGCACAACAAAGTGCTGCACGAACGCACGATTTTCCTCAACTTCGTCACGCGCGACGTGCCGTATATCGACGACGAATCGCGCGTCGAGGTGAAGGATGTCGGCGGCGGATTGTTCCTCGTCAAGGCGGCCTACGGCTTCAACGAAACGCCGGATGTGAAGGCGACGCTGCAGCAGGTCGGCCGGTCGCACGACATGACGTTCGAGTTGATGGACACATCGTTTTTCATGGCGCGCGAAACGGTCGTGCCGACACAATTGCCGGGCATGTCGGTGTGGCGCGAACGCGTGTTTGCGTGGATGCACCAGAACGCCGCGAAGCCGACCGATTTCTTCAGCATTCCGGCGAACCGGGTGGTCGAACTGGGAACGAAGATCGAGATTTGAGCCGCGCTTGCCGAACGGCGAGGCGCATGAAAAAACCCCACGCGTTTTGTTCGCGTGGGGTTTTTTATTACTTCTTCAGCTTCGCGAAGGCCGCGGCCATCGCGCCGGCCGCTTCCGGCTCGCGTGAACGCTGGCCGCGAACGTCGCGGCCACTTCCACCACCGCCACCACCGCCACCGCCGCCGCCGCCGCCGCCGCGGCGCTCAGTCTGGCCGCCTGCCGACGCGTCGCCCGCGGGCGCGAAATCATCGTCGAGACGCATGGTGAGCGCGATCCGTTGACGCTTCACGTCCGTTTCCAGCACCTTGACCTTCACGACCTGTCCCGCCTTCACGACTTCGTGCGGGTCCTTGATGAACTTGGTGGACATCGCGGACACATGCACGAGACCGTCCTGATGCACGCCGATATCGACGAACGCGCCGAACGCGGCCACGTTCGTGACGACACCTTCGAGCACCATGCCGGGCGTCAGATCGGAGATCTTTTCGACGCCGTCGCGGAACGTCGCGGTCTTGAATTCCGGCCGCGGATCGCGGCCCGGTTTCTCGAGTTCGGCAAGAATGTCGCGCACGGTAGGCAGACCGAAACGGTCATCGACGAATTCCGCCGGCGACAGGCCCGATAAGGTCTCGCGCTTGCCCAGCACGTCGGCGACGTGCTTCTTGATCTTCGCCAGAATGCGCTCGACGACCGGATACGCTTCCGGGTGAACCGACGAACGATCCAGCGGATTGTCGCCATTGTTGATCCGCAGAAAGCCCGCCGCCTGCTCGAACGTCTTGTCGCCTAAGCGCGGCACCTTTTTCAGTTGCTCGCGGGACGCGAACGGACCGTTGGCATCGCGGAATTCGACGATATTGCGCGCGAGCGTCGCGTTTAAGCCCGACACGCGGGCGAGCAGCGCGACCGAGGCCGTATTCGCGTCGACGCCGACGGCATTCACGCAATCTTCCACCACAGCGTCGAGCGAACGCGCGAGTTCGCGCTGATTCACGTCGTGCTGATACTGGCCGACGCCGATCGCCTTCGGATCGATTTTCACGAGTTCGGCGAGCGGGTCCTGCAAGCGCCGCGCGATCGATACCGCGCCGCGCAGCGTCACGTCGAGGTCCGGAAATTCCTTCGCCGCGATTTCGGAGGCCGAGTACACCGACGCACCCGCCTCGGACACGACGATTTTCTGCAGCTTGAGTTCGGGATGACGCGCGATCAGTTCGCTTGCGAGCTTGTCGGTCTCGCGCGACGCCGTGCCGTTGCCGATACTGATCAGTTCGGCCTGCGTCTGCGCGGCGAGCCGTGCGAGCTTCGCGAGCGAGCCTTCCCAGTCGCGGCGCGGCTCGTGCGGGAAAATCGCGTCGGTCGCGAGCACCTTGCCGGTACGATCGACGACGGCCACTTTCACGCCGGTGCGCAGCCCCGGATCGAGCCCGATCACGGCTTTCGGGCCAGCCGGCGCGGCGAGCAGCAGGTCTTTCAGATTGCGCGCGAACACGCGGATGGCTTCCGCTTCGGCCTCGTCGCGCAGTTGCGTGAGCAGATCGTTCTCGATATTCGGCTGCACCTTCACGCGCCAGCACCAGCGGCAGACGTCGGAGAGCCATTTATCGGCCGGACGGCCTTGATTCGCGATGCCGAAATGATGCGCGATCATCGCTTCGCCCGGATGCGGCACTTGCGCGTCGAGTTCTTCGCCGAGTCCGAGCTTGACCATCAGCACGCCCGCGTTCCGGCCACGGAACAATGCCAGCGCGCGATGCGACGGCACGGTTCGGATGGTTTCCGAGTACTCGTAGTAATCGCGGAATTTCTCGCCTTCCTCGCTCTGCTTGCCGTCGATCACCGTCGAGATCACGCTGCCTTGTTTAAACAGGTAATCGCGCAGTTTGCCGAGGATTTCGGCGGTTTCGCCGAACTGCTCGCTCAGGATATCGCGCGCGCCGTCGAGCGCGGCCTTGTTATCCGCGACACCTTTTTCGGCGTCCACGAATTTCGCGGCTTCGATTTGCGGATCGAGCGTGGGATTGGCGAGCAGCGCGTCGGCGAGCGGCTGAAGACCCGCCTCGCGTGCGATCTGCGCGCGCGTGCGGCGCTTCGGCTTATAGGGCAGATACAGATCTTCGAGCACCTGCTTGCTGTCCGCGCCTTCGATCGCCGTGCGCAGTTCGTCGCTCAGCTTGCCCTGTTCGTCGATACTTTGAATGATGGTGGCGCGGCGTTCTTCCAGTTCGCGCAGATAGAGCAGGCGTTCTTCGAGATTGCGCAGTTGCGTGTCGTCGAGATCGCCGGTCACTTCCTTGCGGTAGCGGGCGATGAACGGCACGGTCGAGCCTTCGTCGAGAAGTTGCACGGCGGCGGCGACCTGGCGCGGCTGCACGGCCAGTTCGGTGGCGATGCGCTGTACGATCTTGAGTGCTACGGTTTGCGTCATGGGTTTTCGCGTCTGCCTGCTGGCTCATCAAGGGCGTGGCGTCGCGCGCTTCAGCTTAAAGGGCGCGAGCGCGTGGGCCGGGTTGCTGAAGCAGGGCATTTTGCCATAAATGCCCGAGCGCCCAAGCGCGCGGTGATAGAATTTCGGGATCGTTCGAGCCGCCAGCCCACTACATTGCACACTCAGCTTCCCACCCCGTTGCCGACCTTCAGCTCATCTTCCGTCCTGCCGGCGGCATCGTCCGTGGCGCCTTGTTCGGACGTTTCAGCGCGCGTTTCGACGGCCGCGCCTGGGCGGGCTTCAAAGTCGGCTTCAATGTTTGCTTCAATGTCTGCAACGCAGCGCGTCTTGCGGCGGACGATTGCATCGGTGCTGATGGCTTTCGTGGCGGCGGGCATCGCGGCGGTTTCTCCGGCGACGCACGCTCAGGCGATGGGCAACTCGTCCGCGCCGGTCCTGACGCCGAAGCCGATCGAGCCGACCACGTCGGTCAAGGTAAGGCCGCTGGACACGACTTCGGCTGGCGATCCCACCGACGCCGACGCCGACACCCCCGCGGCCAACGATTTCGCCACTCGCCAAAAAGTGCTGAACCATCGCAGCGAGGAGAACGATTACCGCTACGGCGCCGCGCAACACGACTGCTACAGCACGTTCTTCGTGAATCATTGTCTGGGCCGCGCGCGCGAAGAAGCGCGCACCGTCCGTCAGGACATTCGCCGCGAGCAACTGGCGCTCGACGACGAGCAGCGCGCTCAACGCGCGCAGCAGCGCGATCAGCAGGCGGCGATCAAGCGTGCGCAATACGCGTCGGATGCGCCGCAGCGCGCGGCGACCGAACAGGCGAACGCAACGTCGTTCGCGGAAAAGCAGCGCCAGAACGAGCTTGCCACGGCGCAGCGCAATGCTGAGGCGCCGCAGCGCGCCGCGAACCAGGCAGCTTATGATCGCAAGCAGGCCGATTATCAAAAGCAACTCGACGACGCGCGTGCACGTGGCGTTCAGGATGCGCAGGCGCGCGATCTGAAGGCGCAACGTTTCGACGAGAAGCAGCGCACGGCGGAGCAGCACAAGGCTGAAGTCGAGGCGCGTCAGAAGGAAGCCGCGGCGAAGCAGCAGCAGCGCGCGCAGCAGGCGCAGGCCGACGCCGATCAGGCCGAGAAATTGAAGCAGCAGCAACTGAAGCAACAGAACAAATAGACACATAGACGGGCCGGGCCGTACAGCAACCTCGGGTGTGGACGTCAGGTCAGGCGTCGCGCCGGTGACGAGAGGAGGCGAACATGCATCAGCACTATCAGCATCATCATCAGCCCATGACGGCGCGAACCACGTCCGAGGATGCAGACATGATCCGCGAGCGCATCGCCCAGTTGCAGAGCGAACATCATGGGCTGGACAGTCTGATCGCCAAGATGGCTGCGATTCCCGGCATCAACGACCTTGAAATGAGGCGCCTGAAAAAGCGCAAGCTCAAGGTGAAAGACACCATTCTCCTGCTGCAATTGCAGTTGGAACCGGACGCGCACTGAGGCACTGGCGATTCGCCCGCCGCGCGCTGGCTTTAGCAGGAAACGCCCGCCTTGAATTCACCCGCCAACGATCCCACCGCATCGACCGACGTGGACGCCACAGCGAAAGCCACCGCCGTCGCCACGCCTGACGGCGCGCTCGCGCTCGCGCCGAAACGCCGCGCGGAACTCGACGCGATCTTCTCGTCCGATGGCCTGCTTGCGCGCGCGATCGACGGATACCGCTCGCGTGCATCGCAGATCGACATGGCGCGCGCCGTCGCCGCCGCGCTCGAAGCGTCCGGCCGCGCGATGCCCGAACCCGCCATGTTCGACACGCAGCGCCGCCCGGCGCGCAAGCTCGGTCCGTCCGACCAGCCGCGCACACCCGACGAACCCGCCACGGACGAAGTCGGCATCGCGACCGCTTCGACGGGGATCGACGGCGGCGAGAACACGTTGATCGTGGAAGCCGGGACGGGCACGGGCAAGACCTACGCGTATCTCGTGCCGGCGATGCTGTGGGGCGGCAAGGTGATCGTCTCGACCGGCACGAAGCACTTGCAGGACCAGCTTTTCCAGCGCGACATTCCGACCGTGCGCGACGCGCTCGCGGTGCCGGTGTCGGTCGCGATGCTGAAGGGCCGCGCGAATTATCTGTGTCATTACTATCTGCAGCGCACCGCCGATAGCGGGCGGCTGCCGACACGTCAGGACACGTCGCATCTGCAGGAAATCATCCGTTTCGCGAAGATCACGCGCACCGGCGACAAAGCCGAACTCGCGAGCGTGCCGGAGAATTCGCCGGTGTGGGGCATGGTCACGTCGACGCGCGACAATTGTCTCGGCCAGGAATGCCCGCAGTACAAGGAATGTTTCGTGATGCAGGCGCGCAAGGAGGCGCAGCAGGCGGATATCGTGGTGGTGAATCACCATCTGTTTTTCGCCGATGTCATGCTGCGCGACACCGGCATGGCCGAGTTGCTGCCGACGGCGAACACTATCGTCTTCGACGAAGCGCATCAACTGCCCGAAACCGCGACGCTCTTTTTTGGCGAAACGGTGTCCACCACGCAATTTCTCGAACTCGCCCGCGATAGCGTCGCGGAAGGCTTGGGCAACGCACGCGACGCGACCGACTGGACCAAGCTCGGCGCGGCGCTGGAACGCGCGGCGCGCGATGTGCGGCTCGCGTTTCGCGAAGATTCCGTGCGCATGTCGCTCGGCCAGCTCGCCGCCGACCATCCGTTATTCGAGGCGCTCGACACGCTCGAAACGCATCTCGATGCGCTGACGGCGGCGCTTTCGGCGCACGCCGAGCGCGCCGAGTCCATCGGCGCGTGTTTGCGTCGCGCGCGTGAACTGCAAGGCTTGCTCGCGGGCTGGACCGCGCCGCCGACCGAAACCGAACGCGCCGTCGCCGAGGATAGCGCCGAAGCCGCGAAGGCGGCGAAAGCGGATCCGAACGAGAAAGTGCGCTGGATCGAAGTGTTTTCGCACACGGTCCAGTTGCACGAAACGCCGCTCTCCGTCGCGCCGATCTTCGCGAAGCAGCGCGCGGGCGTGCCGCGCGCGTGGATTTTCACGTCGGCGACGCTTTCCGTGCGCGGCGACTTCACGCATTACGCCGCGCAAATGGGACTGAACGCACGCCGGTCGATGACGCTCCCGAGTCCGTTCGATTATCCCGCGCAAGGTTTGCTGTACGTGCCGCGCAACTTGCCGCAGCCGTCGTCGCCGAATTTCACCGACGCCGTGTTCGAGGCAGCGCTGCCCGCGATCGAAGCTGCGCGCGGCGGCGTGTTCTTCCTCTGCACGACGCTGCGCGCGGTCGATCGTATTTCGAACCATCTGCGCGATGTGATCGAGCGGCGCGGCTGGGACACGCCGCTGCTAGTGCAGGGCGACGCGAGCCGCACGGAGTTGCTCGACCGTTTTCGCGCGCATGGCAACGCGATTCTGGTCGGCAGTCAGAGTTTCTGGGAAGGCGTGGACGTGCGCGGCGATGCGCTTTCGCTCGTCGTGATCGACAAGCTGCCGTTCGCGCCGCCCGACGATCCGGTTCTGTCCGCGCGGCTCGAAGCATTGACGAAAAAGGGTTTGAGTCCGTTCGCCGTGCATCAGTTGCCGCAGGCGGTCATCACGCTGAAGCAGGGCGCGGGACGCTTGATCCGCGCGGAAACGGATCGCGGCGTGCTGATGATCTGCGACACGCGTCTCGTCGATAAACCGTATGGCCGGCGGATCTGGCAAAGCTTGCCGCCGTTCAAGCGCACGCGCGAAATCGAGGTGGTGCGCGAGTTTTTCACCGATCCGGCAAGCATCACGGATCAAGCCGACGCGTAAAACGCAAACCGTCAAATTTTGCGAACGCGCAATAAAAAACCCGGCCGAGGCCGGGTTTCTTATTGCTTTGCGTTCTTCGCTTGCAGCGGAAAGCTAACCCGCTCACCAAATCTGATACCACGCCTTTTCCGTGCCCGCGCGGCGCTTGCCGGTGACATACGGGCTGTCGGGGAAGGTCGCGGCGAGCACACGCTTGGTGTCGTCGGCGAGTTGCGGCTGGTCGAGCTTGCCGTACGACAGCATCATGATGTGCAGCGCATCTTCGGTTGCCGGCGCGTTCTTGTATTCCTTGATTGCGAGCTGCGCGCGGTTGATGGCCGCCACATACGCGCCGCGACGATAGTAATAATCTGCCGCATGAACTTCGTGCGACGCGAGCGCGTTCACGATGTAGCGCATGCGCTGTGCGGCGTCCGGCGCGTACTTGCTGTTCGGATAACGATCCACGACGATCTTGAACGCGTCATACGATTCGCGCAGCGACTTCGGATCGCGCTCGCTCATGTCCTGACCGGAGAAGCGGCCGAACAGTCCGAGGTCGTCGTTGAAGTGGATCATGCCCTTCAGGTAATACGCGTACGAAATATCGGGATGATCCGGATGCAGCTTGATGAAGCGGTCGATCGCCTGATCGGCGTTGGCCGTTTCGCTGTCTTTCCAGTTGCAGTACGCGACGTTGATCTGCGCCTGCTGCGCGAAATGGCCGAACGGATCGCGGCCTTCGAGCGCCTCGAAGTACTTCGCGCACTTGCCGAAGTCGCCTCCGGACAATGCGTCCTGAGCCTCCGAGTATAATTTGTTGTTATTCCATGTTGCCGTCTCGTCGGTCTTTTCGGGCAAGCCGTGGCAACCCGCGACAATGGCAACACTAGCGACCAGCGCCAGATACTTGATCGATCGGATTTTCAACTTATTTTGCAGCGTGTTTCGCATAACAAGCATCGATTGGTGGATAGTTTTCAGGGCTCGCATCAGTGCTTGCATTTCCTAGCTTTCAGTCTAAATGACCCGCTCAAGTACTACTCGTACCAAAGATCGCAGCAAAGATTATAGCCCAAGCAGTGTGGCCGACGACGCTCGTCCGGACGAATCGCCCGCGCTGCCGCCCGCGGCCGCGGACGTCCCGACCATGCTGGCCGCGCGCCGTGCCGACGCAGAGACGCCGCGCGTCGCGGAGGTGCCCGACGAACTCGCCGGTGAGCGCCTGGACAAGGTGCTCGCGAAGATGTATCCGGAGTTTTCGCGCAGCCGCCTGCAGGCGTGGATCGAGGCGCAGCGCGTGCAGATCGACGGCAAGCCCGCGAAGATCCGCCAGCCGGTGCCGCTCGGCGCCGAAATCACGCTGATCCCGGATCTGTTGCCCGAACAACTCGCGTTCACGCCGGAGCCGGTGCCGCTCGACATCATTTATGAAGACGATGCGCTCGTGGTTATCAACAAGCCGGCCGGCATGGTCGTGCATCCGGCTGCCGGCAACTGGAGCGGCACGCTCTTGAACGGGCTCCTGTATCGATACGGCGAAGCGGCGGCGGGGCTGCCGCGCGCGGGTATCGTGCATCGGCTGGACAAGGAAACGTCCGGATTGATGGTGGTCGCGCGCACACTGGAAGCGCAGACCATCCTCACGCGCCAGTTGCAGGCGCGCACGGTGAAGCGTCGTTACGTCGCGCTCGTGTGGGGCACGATGCCGGACGAAGGCACGATCGACGCGCCGATCGGACGCGATCCGCGCGACCGCACGCGCATGGCCGTCGTGAACAGCGCGTCGGGCAAGCCCGCGCGGACGCATTACCGCACCATCGACCGTTCGATGTGGCACGGTCAGCCGGTTTCTGCGCTGCATTGCGATCTCGAAACCGGGCGCACGCACCAGATTCGCGTGCATTGCGCACATACGCGCCATCCGTTGCTCGGCGACCCGATCTACGGACACGCGCGGGGCAAGCGGTCGGTCGCGCCGTTGCCGAACGGTTTCGAGCGTCAGGCGTTGCACGCGTGGCGGCTCGGGCTGATCCATCCGGTGACGGGCAATGAAATAAGCTGGCGCGCGGACGTTCCGGAGGACATCGAAGTCCTCGCGGCGGCGTTGGGCTTCGGCCAGGAAAACGCCGAACTCGACGACGACCAGCACGACGACGAAGACGATTTCAGCGAAGTCTACGAAATGTCGGAAGAGGGCGACGCCGACTTCGACGACGATGAAGAAGACCTCGAGGACGACGCTTAAATGCGCGCGATGCTCGGGCGCGACGATTGTCTGTGGCCGGCGTGGCCGGTTTCAAACCGCGTGCGGGCGTTCGTCACGACGCGCAATGGCGGCGTGAGCGTGCCGCCCTATGCTGGCGGAACGGACGCGGGCGGTCTGAACCTCGGCCTGCACACGGGCGATTCGCCTGAAGCGGTCTATGAAAATCGTCGACGCGTGCTCGAACTGACGCAGGCGCCCGCCGCGTGGCTCGAACAGATCCACGGCGCGCAAATCGAAGATGCGGGCGCGGTGATCGACCTCTGTGCGGGGTCGCCGGATGCAAGCGCCACGCCCGTGCGCGCCGACGCCAGCGTCACCGCGCGCGCGAACGCCGTATGTGTCGTGATGGTCGCGGATTGCCTGCCGGTGCTCTTCTGCGATGAAGCCGGTCGCGCAGTCGGCGCTGCGCACGCGGGATGGCGCGGGCTGGCGGCGGGGATCGTCGAACAGACAGCGGCGCGGGTGGCCGCGCTCGGCAGCGGGATCGGCGCGGTGCATGCGTATCTTGGCCCGGCGATCGGCCCGCAAGCGTTCGAAGTCGGCGAGGACGTGCTGGACGCGTTCGTCGCGGCGTCCGATCCTGCCGACTGCGATGCCACCGCCGCGCAGTTCGCGCCGACGCCGAACGCGGGCAAATATCTCGCCGATATCTACGCGCTCGCGCGGCTGCGGCTCGCGCGCGTGGGTGTCGATCATGCGCGCGTGCATGGCGGCACGCATTGCACGGTGACCGAACGCGAGCGGTTTTATTCGTATCGGCGCGAGCGCGTAACGGGCCGTATGGCCGCGATGATCTGGCTGGCCGATTAAGCTGGAACGCTCCCGTGGCGGATCGTCGCGCGCGCCACCGCCTCAACGCTCACCACGCCATCGCGCACATCAGCCAGTCGGCGCGCATAAAATCCCGCGTTTTTGCGCTGCTCCATTTATCCGCTCATTTCCGATGCGGTTAGCGCCCTTAAACAGACAAATCGGTGCTTTCCACAGGCCGCCGGTTGCCGCCTCGCTAGCCCGCGCCGACTGGCGTTGAGGCAAACCCCCTCACATGGGGGAAAACGATAATTAAAAAAATATCGCACTGCGGCAAAATCAGGTCAAAGCATTGACATGCTTGGTGCTCGGGAGCAAGAATGTTCCTCGAATGGTCCGCAAACGGGCACGGCGTAGCAAGGCACCTTCCCTCGCGCTCAAGCGCAACAGGCTTCGCGCGAGCGTCACGGCGAGCCCTACACAACGCCTGCATCAGCAAACCAGTCTTTCGGGACGCACAGGTCAAAAAGCGGGTATGGCTGCCTCTAAAACTTCTTCATCATCTTCCCGCCCGAAATCCGCCGACAGCAATCCATCCGCTGAACGCACGGCCGATCCGGCGGGGATGCAGCAAGTGTTCGAGCAATGGCTGAACACGTGGCGCTCGGTCGCCGATCCCGCGCAATGGGCGAAGTTCATGCCCGCGGCCGCGAACGGAGCTGGCAATGGCTCGGTGCCGCCGAGTCCATTCGGCAATTTCCCTGGCTTTCCGGGCGCACCTTCAGGCTCGCCATTCGCGATGCCTTCGATGCCCGACTTCACGAAACTCGCGGGCATGTCCGGGTTAGGCCAAATGCCTTCGATGCCGCAGATTCCAAGCGCCGCGATTCCGTCCGCGCGTCTGCAGCAGTTGCAGTCCGATTATTCGCGCGACGTGATGGAGTTGCTGAAGCAAGCAGGCGCGCAGAGTATCGACGCCGCTGCGTTAAAGGATCGGCGATTCAGCACGACTGCATGGCAATCTACGCCCGCTTACGCGTTCACGGCCGCGTGGTATTTGCTCAACGCGCGCTATCTGACCGAACTCGCCGATTCGATCGAAGCCGATCCGAAAACGCGCGAGCGTATCCGCTTCACGGTGCAGCAATGGACCGCCGCCGCGTCGCCGAGTAACTTCCTCGCGTTCAATCCCGAGGCGCAGAAAGCGCTGATCGAAAGTAACGGCGACAGTCTGCGCCAGGGCATGATGAATCTGCTCGGCGATCTCCAGCGCGGCAAGATTTCGCAGACCGATGAATCGAGTTTTGTCGTGGGGAAGAATCTTGCTGCGACCGAAGGGTCGGTCGTGTTCGAGAACGAACTGCTGCAACTGATTCAATACAAGCCGAAGACGGCGCAAGTGTATGAGCGGCCGCTTCTGATCGTGCCGCCGTGCATCAACAAGTTCTACATTCTGGATCTCCAGCCGGAAAGCTCGCTCGTCGGCCATGCGCTCGACGCCGGGCATCAGGTCTACATCATCTCGTGGCGCAACGCGGGTCAGTCGATCGCGCACAAGACCTGGGACGATTACATCGAAGACGGCGTGCTCGCGCCGATCGGCGTCGTGCGGGAAATCAGCGGGCGCGAGCAGATCAACACGCTCGGCTTCTGTGTCGGTGGCACGATGCTCGCGACCGCGCTCGCCGTGCTGGCGGCGCGCGGCGAACATCCTGCTGCGTCGATGACGCTGCTCACCGCGATGCTCGATTTCTCCGACACCGGCGTGCTCGATGTGTTCGTCGACGAGCAGCACGTGAAGATGCGCGAACAGACCATCGGCGGTTTGGCGGGTTCGAAGCCCGGTCTCATGCGCGGTATCGAGTTCGCGAACACGTTCTCTTACCTGCGCCCGAACGATCTGGTGTGGAATTACGTCGTCGATAACTACCTGAAGGGACGCACGCCGCAAGCGTTCGACCTGCTGTTCTGGAATAGCGATTCGACCAATCTGCCGGGTCCGATGTACGCGTGGTATCTGCGCAATACATATCTCGAAGACAAGCTCAAGATTCCGGGCAAACTCAAGACGTGCGGCGAGCCGGTGGATCTGTCGAGTATCGACGTGCCGACGTTCATCTACGGTTCGCGCGAGGATCACATCGTGCCGTGGACGACCGCTTATGCGTCCGCGCCGCTGCTTTCCGGGCCGCAGAAATTCGTGCTCGGCGCGTCGGGTCATATCGCTGGCGTGATCAATCCGCCGTCCAAGAACAAGCGCAGTTTCTGGGTCCTCGATTCGGCCGGTAAATTGCCCGAAAACTCGGACGACTGGTTCGGCGCGGCGACGGAACATCCGGGAAGCTGGTGGCCGACCTGGACCGGATGGCTCGACGGCTATGGCGGCAAGAAAATGAAGGCGCATGCGGCGGCGGGCTCGAAGAAGTATCCGGTGATCGAACCTGCGCCGGGCCGCTACGTACTGGAACGCGATCAATGACCCGCTGGGTTCGTGTCGCGCTGCCGGAACAGGATGCGGGGCGGGCGGCGGACCCAGGCGGTGGCTTCAACCATTCGATGCTCAAAGGAAACTGAAATGACTGACGTAGTGATCGTATCGGCCGCGCGCACAGCGGTCGGCAAATTCGGCGGATCGCTCGCGAAAATCGCGGCGCCGGACCTGGGGGCCGCCGTGATCCGCGCCTTGCTGGAACGCGCGAACCTGAAGCCCGAGCAGATCAGCGAAGTGATTCTCGGCCAGGTGCTCACCGCGGGTTCGGGCCAGAACCCGGCGCGCCAGTCGCTCATCAAGGCGGGCTTGCCCACGTCGGTGCCGGGCATGACGATCAACAAGGTCTGCGGCTCGGGCCTGAAGGCCGTGATGCTCGCGGCGAACGCGATCATCGCGGGCGACGCCGACATCGTGATCGCGGGCGGGCAGGAAAACATGAGCGCGGCGCCGCACGTGCTGCCGGGCTCGCGCGACGGTTTTCGCATGGGCGACGCGAAGCTGATCGACTCGATGATCGTCGATGGTCTGTGGGATGCGTTCAATTCGTATCACATGGGCACCACCGCTGAAAACGTCGCGAAGGAATATGGCATCACGCGCGAGGCGCAGGATGCGTTCGCCGCGTTGTCGCAGAACAAGGCCGAAGCCGCGCAGAAATCGGGCCGTTTCGACGACGAAATCGTGCCGATCGAGATTCCGCAGCGAAAGGGCGAGCCGCTGCGTTTCGCCACCGACGAATTCGTGCGCCACGGCGTAACCGCCGAAGCGCTAGCGGGCCTGAAACCCGCGTTCTCGAAGGAAGGCACGGTCACGGCGGCGAACGCGTCGGGCCTGAACGACGGCGCGGCGGCGGTGATCGTCATGTCGGCGAAGAAAGCCGACGCGCTCGGCCTCACGCCGATCGCGCGCATCAAGGCTTACGCGAACGCGGGCGTGGACCCGAAGGTCATGGGCATGGGTCCGGTGCCGGCGTCGCGCCGCTGTCTGGAACGCGCGGGCTGGTCGGCGTCGGATCTCGACCTGATGGAGATCAACGAAGCGTTCGCGGCGCAGGCGCTCGCCGTACACCAGCAAATGGGCTGGGATACGTCGAAGATCAACGTGAACGGCGGCGCGATCGCGATCGGTCACCCGATCGGCGCGTCCGGTTGCCGCATCCTCGTCACGCTGCTGCACGAAATGCAGAAGCGCGATGCAAAGAGAGGCTTGGCGTCGCTCTGCATCGGCGGCGGCATGGGCGTGGCGCTGGCGGTCGAGCGTCCGTAATTTCGCGCCGGAGACAGCGCTGGTCGAACCGGGCGCCGAAACGCGCGGCCCGGATAACGAAAATGGAGTGAGGAATGACGAAGCGGATCGCGTATGTGACGGGCGGAATGGGCGGCATTGGCACGAGCATCTGCCAGCGTCTGCACAAAGAGGGCTACACGGTAGTGGCCGGTTGCGGGCCGAACTCGCCGCGCCGCGTGAAATGGCTCGAAGAGCAAAAGGCGCTCGGCTATGAGATCGTCGCCTCCGAAGGCAACGTGGGCGACTGGGAGTCGACCAAGAACGCCTTCGACAAGGTCAAGGCCGAAGTCGGCGAGATCGATATTCTCGTGAACAACGCGGGCATCACGCGCGACGTCGTGTTCCGCAAGATGACGCACGACGACTGGACGGCCGTGATCGACACGAACCTGACAAGCCTTTTCAACGTGACGAAGCAGGTGATCGACGGGATGGTTGAGCGCGGCTTCGGCCGGGTGATCAATATTTCGTCGGTGAACGGCCAGAAGGGTCAGTTCGGCCAGACCAACTATTCGACGGCGAAAGCGGGCATCCACGGCTTCACGATGGCGCTTGCGCAGGAAGTGGCGACCAAGGGCGTGACGGTCAACACGATCTCGCCGGGCTATATCGGCACGGACATGGTGAAGTCGATCCGCCCGGATGTGCTGGAGAAAATCGTCGCGACGATTCCGGTGCGCCGTCTCGGCCGGCCGGATGAAATCGGCTCGATCGTCGCGTGGCTGGCATCGGAGGAATCCGGCTTTTCCACGGGCGCGGACTTTTCGCTCAACGGTGGCCTGCACATGGGCTGAGTCCTGGCTGACGGGGCGCGGGCGGCGTGGCGTGGGATCGCGCCCGCCCGCCGCCTTGCCGGAAATTTCCGGCGGCAATGCACCGGCCGAGCCGGGAACCGTTCGCCGCCACCGCAGGAAGGCTTTGCGTTTAAAGGCGTTACATGACCACCACTACAAAGAAATCCGCCGAACGACTCATCAAAAAATATCCGAACCGGCGGTTGTACGACACAGAAACGAGCACCTACATCACGCTGTCAGACGTGAAGCAACTCGTGCTCGACCAGGAAGAGTTCAAGGTCATGGACGCGAAGTCCGCTGAAGACCTGACCCGCAGCATCCTTTTGCAGATCATTCTGGAAGAGGAGAGCGGCGGCCTGCCGATGTTCTCGTCGGCGATGCTGTCGCAGATCATCCGTTTCTACGGCAACGCGATGCAGGGCATGATGGGCACGTATCTGGAGAAGAATATCCAGGCGTTCATCGACATCCAGCATAAGCTGACCGATCAGTCGAAGGGTCTCTACGACAACAACGCCAACGGCCTGAATCCGGAAGTCTGGTCGCAGTTCATGAACATGCAAGCGCCGATGATGCAGGGCATGATGACGAGCTACATCGAGCAGTCGAAGAACATGTTCGTGCAGATGCAGGAACAGATGCAGTCGCAGGCGAAGAACATGTTCAACACGTTCCCGTTCCCGACACCGGGCGCGCCGGTGACGACGCCTGAGAAGAAGTAAGCCGCGAACCTGTTTCTTTCATCAATATCCGCCCGCGCGTTTGCGTCGGGCGGCGGCGCGCATCCGCGCCCGCACGGTACAATAGACGTTTGCAGCGCGGCGTTAAGCGCCGGAACCGCAAAACGCGGATTCCCGCCCCGGCTGGCAGCTTCTCTGCTGCCGCTCGCCGCAATCGTCCCTCATCCGTATCTTTTCCGGCCTTGTTTTGCGGCGTTCGCCGCTTGGTTTCTTGCCCGGTCAGGTACTAGAAAACGCCAGACCCACTCTATGTCGCAACTGTCTCCCTCCGCCGCGCCGAAAGTCGGCTTCGTCTCGCTCGGCTGCCCGAAAGCGCTCGTCGATTCCGAGCAGATCATCACGCAACTGCGCGCCGAGGGCTACGAAATCTCGGGCACTTATGACGGCGCGGATCTCGTCGTCGTGAATACCTGCGGTTTTATCGACGAAGCCGTGCAGGAAAGCCTCGACGCCATCGGCGAGGCGCTGTCCGAAAACGGCAAGGTGATCGTGACCGGCTGTCTCGGCGCGAAAAAGAGCGCGAGCGGCACGGGGCTGATCGAGGAAGTGCATCCGAAAGTGCTCGCCGTGACCGGCCCGCACGCGACCAACGAAGTGATGAACGCGGTGCACCTGCACCTGCCGAAGCCGCACGATCCGTTCACCGATCTCGTGCCGGCCGCCGGCATCAAGCTGACGCCGCGCCACTACGCGTATCTCAAGATTTCCGAAGGCTGCAATCACCGCTGCACGTTCTGCATCATCCCGTCGATGCGCGGCGATCTCGTCTCGCGCCCGGTCGCGGATGTCATGCTCGAAGCGGAAAACCTGTTCAAATCCGGCGTGAAGGAACTGCTCGTGATTTCGCAGGACACGTCGGCGTATGGCGTCGATGTGAAATACCGCACCGGTTTCTGGAACGGCAAGCCGATCAAGACGCGCATGACGGACCTCGTCGGCGCGTTGGGCGAACTCGCCGCGCAATACGGCGCGTGGGTGCGCCTGCATTACGTCTACCCGTATCCGAGCGTGGACGAAGTCATTCCGATGATGGCGGAAGGCGCGTTGAAGGGCCACGTTTTGCCGTATCTCGACGTGCCGTTCCAGCACGCGCATCCCGAGGTGCTCAAGCGCATGAAGCGCCCCGCCAATGCCGAAAAGGTGCTCGAACGCGTGCAGGCGTGGCGCAAGATGTGCCCGGATCTGACCATTCGAAGCACGTTTATCGCCGGTTTCCCGGGCGAGACGGAAGAACAGTTCCAGACGCTGCTCGACTTTATTCGCGTGGCCGATCTCGATCGCGTGGGCTGTTTCGCGTATTCGCCGGTGGAAGGCGCGACCGCCAATGAACTCGACGGCGCGTTGCCGGACGAGGTCCGCGAGGAGCGCCGCGCGCGTTTCATGGAGTTGGCCGAGGAATTGTCGGCGGCGCGCATGAAGAAAAAGGTCGGCAAGACGCTGAAAGTGCTCGTCGATGAAGTGAACGCCGAAGGCGGCGTCGGCCGCACGGCGGCGGATGCGCCGGAAATCGACGGCGTGGTGTATATCGAACCGGCTACGAAGGCGTCGAAGCGCTACAAGGCGGGCGACTTCGTTTCGGTCAGGATCACCGGCGCCGACGGCCACGATCTGTGGGGCGAGGTCTGACATGACGGCTTCTTTGACTGCCTCTCCTGAGATCCTCGCGCTCGGCGAGGCGATGATCGAGTTCAATCAGTCGGAGAAAAACGCGCCGAATTACCTGCAGGGATTCGGCGGCGATGTCTCGAATTTTTTGATCGCGGCGTCGCGGCAGGGCGCATCGACGGGCTTTGTATCGGCGGTCGGCGGCGATCAGTTCGGGCAACTGCTGCTCGATCTCTGGCGCGCTGAAAACGTCGATACCTCGACCGTGCGCGTCTCGAACGACGCGCCGACCGGCGTGTATTTCGTGTCGCACGGCGCGGACGGCCATCGTTTCGACTATCTGCGCGCGGGATCGGCGGCGAGCCGTTACGCGCCGTCGGACCTGCCGCTCGACGGAATTGCAGCCGCGAAAGTGGTGCATTTGTCCGGCGTCAGCCTCGCGATCGGCACGAATGCGTGCGACGCGGCGTTCGCGGCCATCGCCCACGCCCGCGAAAACGGCGTGCAAGTGAGCTTCGACACCAATCTGCGCCTCAAGCTCTGGCCGCTCGCGCGGGCGCGCGCGGTAATGCTCGAAGCCTTGCGCTGCACCGATATCTGCCTGCCGAGCTGGGACGACGTGACCGCGCTGACCGGTCTCACCGATAAAGACGAGATCGTCGATTTCCTGCTCGCGCTCGGACCTCGCGTGGTCGCGTTGAAGCTCGGCCGCGACGGCGCGTATGTCGCGACGCCGGAGACGCGCCGCGTCGTGCCGGGCCGCGTCGTGCAGGCCATCGACGCAACCGGCGCGGGCGACTGCTTCGGCGGCGCGTTTATCGCGCGCATCGTGGCGGGCGACGACCCGTTCGCGGCCGCGCGCTACGCGAACACGGCGGCGGCGTTGTCCACGCAAGGATTCGGCGCGGTCGCGCCGATCCCGCGCAGCGCCGAGGTCGAGGCCGCGTTGAATAGCTAAACAACAGCATTGGAGGAGACACGATGCAGCGTGACGTGGTGGTGGTGAGCGGCGTGCGGACCGCGATCGGCGATTTCGGCGGGTCGCTGAAAGACTTCAGCCCGACCGATCTGGGCACGCGCGTCGTGCGCGAGGCGCTCGCGCGGGCAAAAGTTGACGGCGAGGACGTCGGGCACGTCGTGTTCGGCAACGTGATCCAGACGGAGCCGAAAGACATGTATCTCGCACGCGTCGCCGCGCTCAATGCCGGCGTCACGCAGGCCGCGCCCGCGATGACGGTCAACCGGCTTTGCGGCTCCGGCCTCCAGGCGATCGTGTCGGCGGCGCAGGCCATTCTGCTCGGCGACGCCGACATCGCGATCGGCGGCGGCGCGGAAAGCATGAGCCGCGCGCCGTACATCCTCCCGGCGGCGCGCTTCGGCCAGCGCATGGGCGATGCGCGCATGACCGACATGATGCTCGGCGCGCTGCACGACCCGTTCGACGCGATCCACATGGGCGTCACGGCCGAAAACGTCGCGGCGCGCTACGGCGTGACGCGTGAAGCGCAGGATGCGCTCGCGCTGGAATCGCACCGGCGCGCGGCCCGGGCGATCGAAGCGGGCTATTTCAAGAGCCAGATTCTGCCGGTTACGCTGGCATCGAAAAAAGGCGACGCCATCTTCGATCAGGACGAGCACGTCCGCCTGAACGCATCGGAAGGCGATTTCTCGAAGCTGAAGCCGGTTTTCGCGAAGGAAAACGGCACGGTCACGGCCGGCAACGCGTCGGGGCTGAACGACGCGGCGGCGGCCGTCGTGCTGATGGAGCGCAGCGTCGCCGAACAGCGCGGGCTGAAGCCGCTCGCGCGGCTCGTCGCTTACGCGCATGCCGGTGTCGATCCAAAATACATGGGCATCGGCCCGGTTCCGGCCACGCGCCGGGCGCTCGAACGCGCGGGTCTAACAGTCGACGATCTTGACGTGATCGAGGCCAACGAGGCGTTCGCCGCGCAAGCCTGCGCGGTGACGAACGAATTGAAACTGGATCCGTCGAAGGTGAATCCGAACGGTTCGGGCATCTCGCTCGGCCATCCGATCGGCGCAACCGGCGCGCTCATCGCCGTGAAGGCGTTGTACGAACTTCAACGCGTCGGCGGCCGTTATGCGCTGGTCACGATGTGTATCGGCGGCGGGCAGGGCATCGCCGCGATCTTCGAGCGGATTTGAACGCTGCTGCGAGCGGCTAATTCAGCAAGCAATAAAGGAACACGCGAAGCATGAAGCACACGACCCCGGCGCACGGCGCGCGCGCATCACGTACCGGAACACTCGCCGCGCTGCTCGCGTTGATCTTCGTGGCAGGCTGCAACTCGCCGATGCCGCCGGATAGCAGCAATGGCGACGGCACGTTCGGTGCGAAAGGCACGGGCGAAGTTCCGGCGGTCGGCACTCGCGAAGCCATTCAGACGCTCGCGCTGCCGCCCGCGAAGCCGCTTACGCCGAATCCGGAGTACGCAGGTTTCCCGCGCTACGTCGGCACGCTCGGCAGCGCGCAGATCGAATTGCGGCTCGGCGCGAAAACCGACGAACCGTCGGGCGTCCACGGTGAATACCGGCTCGCGGGCAGTCGCTCGGTCGTGCTGGTGGCGGGCGACCGCGACGGCGACACGCTCGAAATCGAGGAATCGAACGACGGCACGCATATCACGGGCAACTGGGTCGGCAAATTCGCCGCCGATGGCAGCGTGTCGGGCGAACGCATGAATGTCGACGATTCCGATCCGCAGCCGTTCGAACTCAGGCCGGCGGGCGCGTCGAACGGCGCGAAGGCTGTCGTTCCCGCCGCGCCTTCGCTGGAACCCGCGCCGCCGCCTAAGCCCCGCAACGCGGTTGGCGGCACGAGCAACGTGATCATCGGCGAGTAATGCCGCCCGTTTCGTCACCGCGCTGATTTCATCCGCCATCGGTCCAATCCGGTGGCGTTTTTTCTTTGACCATAGAAACCGACACGTCATGACCGATTCCAGCCAGAAGTCCGACCCGCGCGGCGCGCAGACCCGCATCGTCCAGGCGGAAGATCGCCTGACGCCCGGTTTCGAGGCGTTCACGGTGCCGGTGAGCCGGGCGTCGACGGTGGTGTTTCCTAACCTCGCCGCGATGCGCGCGCTCGTCTGGAGCGACGATTCCCAGTGGCGCTACGGCCTGCACGGCACGCCGACGTCCATCGCGCTGGCGCAGCGGATCGCGGCCATCGAAGGCGGCGAGCACGCGTTGCTCCAGCCGTCGGGGTTGTCGGCGATTTCGAACGTGTACTTCGCGTTCGTGAAAAGCGGCGACCACGTGCTGATTCCCGACAACGCGTATTCGCCGAATCGCGAGCACGGCGATTGGCTGGCCGCCGATTTCGGCCTGGAAGTGAGCTATTACGACCCGATGATCGGCGCGGGCATCGCGGCGCTGATCCGGCCGAACACGCGGCTGATCTGGCTCGAAGCGCCGGGCTCGGTGACGATGGAAGTGCAGGACGTGCCGGCCATCACGGCGGTTGCGCGCGCCCGCAAGATCCTGACCGCCATCGACAACACGTATTCCGCCGGCCTCGCGTTCAAGCCGTTCGCGCACGGCGTCGATATTTCGGTGCAGGCGCTGACCAAGTACCAGTCGGGCGGCAGCGACGTCCTGATGGGCGCGACGATCACCGCCGATCACGACATACACAAGGCGCTGAAACGCGCGCGGATGCGGCTCGGGATCGGCGTCTCGGCGGACGACTGCTCGCTCGTGCTGCGCAGCTTGCCTTCGATGAAACTGCGTTTCGAGGCACACGACCGCTCGGCGTTCGCGCTCGCCAACTGGCTCAAGACGCGTCCGGAAATTGCCGCCGTGCTGCATCCGGCGCTCACCGATTGTCCCGGCCACGAATTCTACGAACGCGATTTCGCGGGCGGCGCGGGCGGTTTGTTTTCCGTGGTGTTCGACGCGCGCTACAGCGCGGCGCAGATCGACGCGTTCGTCGAGGCGCTCGATTGCTTCGCGATCGGCTGGAGCTGGGGCGGCGCGCACAGTTTGGCCATGCCGTACAACGTTCGCTCGATGCGAACGGCCGCCGAATGGCCGCACGAAGGCGTGCTCGTGCGCTTTTACATCGGCCTGGAAGACGAAGCCGATCTGCGCGCCGATATCGCGCAAAGTCTGGATCGCGCATTGGCTTAAAAAAACGCGCCGTTTCGGAAGAAACGGCGCGTTTTTATTTAAGGCGAAGACAGGCGGTTCAGAACAGCCGCAACAAGCCGTCCAGTCCGACAAAGTTGAACGCGACGCTGGCCGCCTCGCGCACCACCGGTTTCGCGCGAAACGCGACCGACAGACCGGCTTCCGCCATCATCTTCAGATCGTTGGAGCCGTCGCCCATTGCAATGGCGCGTCGCGGTTCGATTCCGATCCGCGCGCATGTTTCGCGCAAGGTGCGCGCTTTCACGTCGGCATTGACGATTTCGCCGAGCACCTTGCCGGTCAGCTTTCCATCGATTATTTCGAGCGTGTTCGCGTGCGTGAAATCCAGATTCAGGCGCGCTTTCAGCTTTTCGGTGAAGAACGTGAATCCGCCCGACACGAGCAGCGTCTTGAGTCCGGCGGCGCGCGCGCCGTTCAGCATGCGCTCCGCGCCCGGCGACAGTTGCAGCCGTTCCTCGTAAACGCGTTCGAGCGCGCTGGCATCGAGTCCCTTCAGCAAGGCGACGCGGCGCGTCAGGCTCTCGTTGAAATCCTTGAGCTCGCCGCGCATCGACGCTTCCGTAATCGCCGCGACCTCGGCCTTCAGCCCGCAAAAGTCGGCAATTTCGTCGATACACTCGATTGTGATCAGCGTCGAATCCATATCCATCGCCACCAGGCCGAAGTCGGCGAGATGCGCGTCGGGCGCGACGAATGCGTAGTCGAGCCCGTGCGAGCCGCAATACGCGTCCACATCCGGACGTTGCAGCGGATCGGCGCCGACCAGACGCAAAAGCGAATCGTCGATGCGGAGCGTCTGGGTCGAGCGGGCGAGGGCGGCGAGCGGCGCGAGATGCGCTTCGGAAACCGGATTCGGGCTTTGAATGACGAGGTTCATTGCGTTTCGTGGGTAAAAAGCGTGGGCGCGAAAACGCGTATTGTACGGTCCAGGCAAAACACGGACCGTCCGCGTTCGCGCAATAATCCGCCTCACGCGTTGTAAATTTTTAATAGGAGCCGTTATGAAAGCTGTTGGACTCACCCGTTATCTGCCGATTTCCAACCCGGAATCCCTCGTCGATATCGAACTCGATACGCCCGTGCCGACCGGCCGCGATCTGCTGGTCCGGGTGAAGGCGATTTCCGTGAATCCCGTCGATACCAAAGTGCGCGCGCCGAAGGACAAGACCGAGGACGCGCCGCGCGTGCTCGGCTGGGACGCGGCGGGCGTGGTGGAAGCGGTCGGGCCGGAAGTGACGCTCTTCAAGGCCGGCGACGCCGTGTTCTACGCGGGCAGCATCACGCGGCCGGGCGCGAACAGCGAATTGCATCTGGTGGACGAGCGCATTGTCGGCGCGAAGCCGGAATCGCTCGATTTCACGCACGCCGCCGCGTTGCCGTTGACCGCGATCACCGCGTGGGAAGCGCTTTTCGACCGCCTCGGCGTCTCGGCGACCGGCGCAGACGCGGGCAAATCGGTGCTGATCGTGGGCGGCGCGGGCGGGGTCGGGTCGATCGGCATCCAGCTTGCGAAGAAAATCGCGAAACTCAAGGTGATCGCGACGGCCTCGCGCCCGGAATCGGCGAAATGGGCGACCGAACTGGGTGCGGACCATATCGTCAATCACTTCGAGGACATCCCGAAGCAGGTGAAGGCGGCGGGCTTCGAACAGGTCGATTTCGTGCTCATCTTCAACGACACCGACACGCATTTTCCGGCCGCCGCCGAGATCATCAAGCCGCAAGGCGGCGTCTGCACGATCGTGGAGAACGCGAAACCGCTGCCGGTCGAATTGCTGAAGGCGAAAAGCGGGGCGTTCCACTGGGAATTCATGTTCACGCGCGCAATGTTCGGCACGCCGGACATGATCGAGCAGCATCGGTTGCTGACGGAAGTGGCGCGACTGATCGACGCAGGCACGCTCACGACGACGCTCGGCCGCGACCTCGGCACGATCAATGCGGCGAATCTGCGTGAGGCGCATCGTCTGCTGGAAGAAGGCCGCGCGATCGGCAAGCTGGTTTTGACCGGCTTTTGATCGGCATCCGAAGCGTCGCGCCGTGCTCGCCGCGCTTCGGGTTTTCCATATGGACCGCGTGGCGCGAGAGCGAGCTAGACTGACTTCGCCGGGTGCGTGACCTCACGCGTTCGGCCCGCGCGATCAGGCCGCGCGACGTTCTAAACGGAGTAGCCGGCATGAATCGTCGAATGGTTGGCTGTCTCGCTCGCGCCGCTCTGGCCGCGCTTGCCGTTAGCACCGCGCCGGCGGTTTTCGCCACGCCCGGCATCAAGGTCCTGTCGCAAACCGCGACCGACGGGCCGATCAAGTACACGGTCAAGATGGCGTCGAAAAATTTCGGCAATCAACAGGAAACGCGCACCATCCGTTCCGGCCAGACTGACGATTTCACCTGGCAAACCGCCGCGTCCGGCCAGTCGCAGCCCGTTCCCGACGCGTGCCCGAACGCCACCGGCATTCCGCGCAACGCGAACGGCGTGCCGATCCGCCAGGTGCAGATCCGCTTCGCGTCGGTCGTCGCCGACGACGGCGCGGCGAACGTGCAGATCAGTTTCCAGGGCCACGCGCCACGCGGGTCCAGCCCGGTCACGGTGGCGGGCAAGAAGCTCCAGTGCCCGGTCGATAACGCGTTCAGCCAGGTCGTGCGCTTCTCGATGCCGACCGGCGGCGGCGCGAAAAACGTGACGCTCGGCGACGGCACGCAACTGACGGTGAGCGCCGATCGCAAGTAATTCCCTGCCATTCCGGCGCGCGGCTCCCGCGTCCCGGGATGGCACATTTTCTGCTGCTTTCCTCGATGCGTTTCAGTGCGTGCGCCTTTGCGCGCGCGCCGGAGCGCCGGAATCTTCGCCCGTTCGGGCCGGTCCGGTTCGTCACAACCGAGGAAGCGCGATGCCACACATGATCTGGAAGGGCGCGATCAGCTTCGGGCTGGTCCATGTTCCCGTGCAGCTTTATCCGGCCACGCAGTCGGAGAAGGTCGGCTTCAATCTGCTCGACAAGCGCTCGATGGACCCGATCGGCTACAAGCAATTCAACAAGAACACCGGCAAGGACGTGACGCGCGACAACATCGTGCGCGGGTTCGAATATGAAAAGGGCAAGTACGTCGTGATGACCGACGCGGAAATCCGCTCGGCCAATCCCGAATCGACGCAGACGGTGGATATTCTCGCCTTCGTCGATGCCCCCGATATCTCGTTTCTCTCCCTCGATACGCCGTACTACCTCGCGCCCGATCGCAAGGGCGAAAAAGTGTACGCGTTGCTGCGCGATGCGCTGAAGGCGTCGGGCAAGGTCGGGATCGCGAATGTCGTGCTGCATAACAAGCAGCATCTGGCCGCGCTGATTCCCGTCGGGCCGGCGCTTGCGCTCAACACGCTGCGCTGGGCGGACGAAGTGCGTCAGTTCGACGACTTCAAGCTGCCCGACGAAGACACGAAGAAAGCGGGCGTCTCGGCGAAGGAACTCGATATGGCGAAGCGGCTGATCGACGACATGAGCGCCGACTGGGACCCGAGCCAGTATCACGACACGTTCCGCGACGACATCATGGCGCTCGTGGACAAAAAGGTGAAGGCGGGCAAGACCGAAGAAGTCATGCAGCTGGAGGACGGCGGCGAGCGGAAGTCGTCGGCGGAGATTCTCGATCTGTCCGACTTGCTCAAGCGCAGCCTGAAAAAAGGCAAGCCGGCGAAACGCGGCGCAGCAGCGGAGGAGGAACCCGCCGAACCCGCCGAATCCGAGGAGCCGGCGCGGCCCGCCGCGCGCAAGACGACGCGCCGCAAGCGGGCGTGATGGGATCGGTTGCGTGATCGGTTCATGAGAGGAGCAGTGCACGACGATGGCCGGGAAACTCGAAACCTACCAGCGCATGCGGCGCTTCAACGAGACGCCCGAACCTTCGGGCGTCGCGGCGAAGAAGGCGGCCGCGCGCAAGAAAGCCGCGAAGACCGAGCAGGCCGCGAACGGTCACGCGCTGTCGTTCGTGATCCAGGAGCACGACGCGCGTAATCTCCACTACGACTTTCGCCTCGAACTCGACGGCACGCTCAAGTCCTGGGCGGTGCCGAAAGGACCGAGCCTCGATCCATCGGTGAAGCGGCTGGCGGTGCATGTCGAGGATCATCCGATCGACTACGGTTCGTTCGAAGGCGCGATTCCCGAGGGCAATTACGGTGCGGGCAGCGTGATCGTGTGGGATCGCGGCACGTGGGCGCCGCAGAGCGGCAGCATCGAAGACGCGGCTGCATCCTACGCGAAGGGCAAGCTCAAATTCACGCTCGACGGCGAGAAGCTGCACGGCGGTTTTACGCTCGTGCGCAGCCATATGCGCGGCAGCGGCGACAAGGAGCAGTGGCTGCTCATCAAGGAACGCGACGACGATGCGCGCAGCGAAGCCGACTACGACGTGCTGCTGAAAAAGCCCGGCAGCGTGCTGACCGATTCGCTCGGCGCGCGCACGAAAAGCGGCGCGGTGCGCAAGCGTGACGATCGTAAGACGGTGAAGACGCCGGCGAAGGCAAATCCGAAAGCGAAGGGCGCGCGGCCCGATATCGTCGTGAGCCGCAATGCGGAATCGCTGCGCACGCTCGCCGCCGAGCCATCGGTGGAAGGCGCGGTGCGCGCGAAGCTTGCCGATACGTTCAAGCCGCAGCTCGCGACGCTGGTCGATGCAGCGCCGCCCGGCGATGACTGGTCGTATGAAATCAAGTTCGATGGTTATCGCGTGCTGGTTCGGATCGACCGGAAGGCGGCGAAATCGCAGCCGCCCGTTCAGCTTTTCACGCGCAACGGCAACGACTGGACCGCGAAGTTCAGCAAGCAGGCGAAGGCGCTCGCGCAACTCGATGTCGAGAGCGCGTGGCTCGACGGCGAGGCGGTCGTGCTCGACGATCGCGATCTGCCCGATTTTCAGGCACTGCAAAACGCGTTCGACGTGGGCCGTCCACAAGACATCGTGATCTACTTTTTCGACGTGCCCTATCTGAACGGTTACGACCTCACAGGCGTGCCGCTCGCGCAGCGCCGCGCGCTTCTGAAGGCGGTGCTGGAACCCGTCGATAACCCCGCGCTGCGCTATTCCGACGACTTCTCGTTCAGCGCCGACGACCTGCTCAAGAGCGCGTGCGACATGGCGCTCGAAGGGATTATCGGCAAGCGTCGCGACAGTCATTACGTCTCGGGCCGCAGCAATTCGTGGATCAAGCTGAAGTGCCGGCGCAGGCAGGAATTCGTGATCGGCGGCTATTCGGAACCGTCGGGCAGCCGCGCGGAATTCGGCGCGCTGCTGCTCGGCGTCTACGACGGCGAAGGGAAATTGCAGTACGCGGGGCGGGTCGGCAGCGGCTTCAACGCGACCACGCTGCGCGATATCAAGAAGCAACTCGACGCGCGCGAAGTCAAGACGCGGCCATTCGCACGCGAGCCTCAGGAACGCAGCCGCACGCCGGTGCACTGGGTCAAGCCCGAACTGGTGGCCGAGTGTAATTTCGCTGAATGGACCAAGGAGCGCATCGTGCGGCAAGCCTCATTTGTGAGTCTTCGCGACGACAAGCCCGCGCGGCAGATCGTGAAGGAAGTGCCGAAATCCGCTGAGAAAGTCGCGGCGGACGTGGAGAAAAAAGCAGTCGCCAAGAAGGCGCCCGCGCGCAAGCCGGCGGCTAAGAAAAGCGCGCCGCCCGACGACGCCGGTCCCGTGGAGGGCGTGAAGATCACGCATCCTGATCGCGTGATCGATCCGTCGACGGGCGCGCGCAAGATCGATGTCGTGCGCTATTACGACATGGCCGCGGTCGCGATGCTGCCGCATCTGAAGGACCGGCCTGTGTCGCTCGTGCGCGCGCCCGGCGATATCGGCGGCGAACTGTTTTTCCAGAAGCATAGCCAGAAACTCTCGATTCCGAACATCACGCAGCACGACATCGATCCGGGCCATCCGCCGCTGTTGACGATCGAATCGGCGGCGGCGTTGGTCGGCACCGCGCAGATGGGCACGATCGAATTGCATACCTGGAACGCAGTCGCGGCGGCGCTCGAAAAGCCCGACCGCATGGTGTTCGATCTCGATCCGGGCGAGGGCGTCGGCTGGGACCGCATGAAGGAAGCGGCGCGTCTCACGCGCGAACTGCTCGCGGAACTCGGGCTCGAAACGTTCTGCAAGACGAGCGGCGGAAAGGGGCTGCACGTCGTCGTGCCGATTGCGAAACAGGCCGGCTGGGACGAGGTAAAAGGCTTCTCGCAAGCCATCGCGCAACACATGGCGAGCACGCTGCCGAAGCACTTTTCCGCGAAGATGGGCATGCAGAACCGGCGCGGAAAGATCTTTATCGACTATTTGCGCAATAACCGCGGATCGAGCACGGTTGCCGCGTTTTCGCTGCGTGCGCGGCCGGGCATGGGCGCTTCCGTGCCGATCGCGTGGGACGAACTCGACGAGACCACGAGCGGCGATCAATGGCATATCGGCAATGTCGAAGCGCGGCTCGCGCAACTGCGCGCGGACCCGTGGGCGGGCTACGCGAAAAAGCGCCAGCGCTTGACCGTCGCGATGAAAAAGCGGCTGGGTTTCGAGGGTTGATCTGCGAATCCATCAAGGAGAACGACGATGACCGCATCCTCCGATGCAGACAAAATAGACAAGGCAAACACGACGCCCGATGGGCGCGAACTTGAAAGCCGCGATCCCGCGCAGCGAGCAAAGGACGACGGCTCCGACGCGCCGCTGCCGCACGAAGCGGATCAGGATCCGGAGTCGCAGCACGAGGACGGCGCGCGCGTCGTGGGTGAGCAGGCGCATCGGGATCTGGAACGTGGACTTGTCGATACCGACCGGCGTGGCGGCGACGAATATCAGCGGCGCACGCAGGCATCGGGCGGTGGCGAACCCGACGCTGAAACCTAGCGCGGCGTCATGGCGACACGCCGCCGGCACACCTTCAAACGACGGCTCGGGCTGTATCTCAGGGCAAGCAAGCGCGTGCGCGTGCGTTGGCACAGGCCGCGCCTCTTGCGTAGAATGAGTCGCCTCGAGCGCTACGTCGCGCTCTTTGCGGCGCGTCGTGCGCGGGCCGGCAAAATGCGCCGGAGACGCGGTTAAATCCCATCGATCAGGCGCATTTCTACCGGTTTGCATGACCCGTCCGGTAATCGCTACCGCGATAACATTTGCGTTTGATCGGCGCGTGCTTGACGAGCTTCGTGCGTTGCGCGTTCTCGGGATGCGCAGCATCGATGTGTTCCACTTGTCGTCCTCGCGAACCCAACGCCCAGGCAGAAAACGCGCGAGTGGTTTCGCTGCACCGCATGCCAAACGAATCGAACGAATCGAACGAATCACGCAATACGGAACTATGCAATACGATCTTCTGACACGCCTGAAGAATGAAACCGCCGAGCGCCACACGCGCCTCGAAAGCGCGCTGGATCTGATGCGCGCGGACTGGCCTCGCGACGCGTATATCGCGTTGCTCGAAGGCTTTCGAGGTTATATCGCGCCGTGGGAAAACGCGGCGGGCGAACGCATGCCGGAACATCTGCGGGACTTCTTCGACGCACGGCGCAAGGCGCATCTGCTCGATGCCGACCTCGTTTCGCTCAACGGCCGCTCGGCAAGCGCACCTGTTATTGCGCTTCATGCGCTGCCCGCGCTCGACAACCTCGGCCGCGTGTTCGGATCGATGTACGTGATGGAAGGATCGACGCTCGGCGGGCGCTTCATCGCGCCGCACGTCGCGCGTCTTTTCGGCCTCGCGGCGGGCGTTGGCAACGCATATTTCGAAGGCTACGGCGCGCGCACCGGCAGCATGTGGAACGCGTTTCGCGAGACGGCGGCGGCGAGCGTGCCCGCGCACGAATACGACGATGCGGTTGCGGCGGCGTGCGAAACTTTCGACACGATGCATACGTGGCTCACCGCGGCACTGAAACGCGCGGACGCATCGGAGAAAGTGGCATGAGCGTCAGTCCTGCGACGCCGGAACACGACGCGCGCCGGCGCACGCTCGAATCCGGCGTGGCGAACGCCGATTGCGACGCCGAGCCGATCCACATTCCCGGCGGCATCCAGCCGCACGGTTTTCTGCTATCCGTATCCGACGATTTCACGATTTTGCAGGCGAGCGAGAATCTCGCGTCGCTCACCGGCGCGCCGGTCGAAACGCTGCTCGGCCAGCCGCTCGAAACGCTGCTCGGCGCGGCGACGATGCAAAGACTCGCGAGCGCGGCGGCGACCGAATCGCTCGATCAGGCGCCGCTCTATCTCGGCGTCGTCGCGAATCCGCTGTTCGACGCGCCGGAGAACGCAGCGCCGCGACGCGCGGCGGAGGGCGCGGCCGGCGCCGAATTCGACGTGACGATGCATCGCCACGACGGCAATCTCATCGTGGAAATCGAGCTCGCGCGGCACGAAAACACGGACGTCTTCGCGTCGATGTACCCGCTCGTGCGCACGTTCACGCGCAGCCTGCAGGACGTGGCGAGTGTCGAGGCGCTCGCCGGTCTCGCGGTGCGCGAGGTCCGCGCGATCACGAATTTCGGCCGGGTGATGCTCTATCGTTTCGACGAGGACGGGCGCAGCGAAGTGCTCGCCGAAGAGCGCGATCCGGACTACGCGTCTTTCCTGCATCAGTTCTTTCCGGCATCCGACATTCCGCGCCAGGCGCGCGCGCTGTATCTGCGCAACCGCGTGCGGCTCGTGGCCGATGTGAACTATCGGCCGGCGCGCATCGTCCCGGCGGTGAATCCCGTGACGGGGCGGCCGACCGATCTCAGCTACGCGACGCTGCGCAGTTTTTCGCCGGTGCATCTGGAGTACATGCGCAACATGGGCACGCATGCGTCCATGTCGGTGTCGATCGTCGTGCGCGGCAAACTGTGGGGCCTCATTTCCTGTCACGATCACGCGCCGCGCCTCGTGCCGTTCGAGCGCCGCGTGGCGATCGAACATCTCGGCAATCTGCTGTCGCTGCAGATCGAGGCGAAGGAGGAGCGCGCGGAGACCGCGTATCTGCTGAGCCTGCGGCGCATGATGTCGCGGCTGATCGGCGCGATGGCCGAGCGCGATCATTTCGTCGATGCGCTGCAAGCGTCGCCCGACGACATGCTGATGTTCGCGCAATCGACAGGCGCGGCGGTCGTGCTGGACGACGCCGTCACGTTGATCGGCGCGACGCCCGACGCCGATACCGTGCTCGCGCTGACCGAATGGCTCGCGGCGAGCACGTCGGGCGTGTATGCGACCGATGTGCTGCCGGAGCACTGGCCGCGCGCCGCCCAACACACGGACACGGCGTGCGGCGTGCTTGCCGTCCCGGTCTCGCAGATTTTCCGCCACTACGTGCTGTGGTTCCGGCCTGAAGTAGCGCGCACGATCAAGTGGGCCGGCGAGCCGGTCAAGTTGCGGACGGCCGAGGGCGGCAACGCGCCGCGCACGGACTTCGCGCCGTGGCTCGAAACCGTGCGCAATCATTCGCCGCGCTGGCGCGCGGGCGAGATCGAAGTCGCGAGCGAATTCCGCGCGGCGACGGTGAATATCGTGCTGCGCCGCGCCGAGGAACTCGCGCAGCTCGCGACCGAACTCGCGCGCGCCAACAAGGAACTCGAAGCGTTCTCGTACTCGGTGTCGCACGATCTGCGCGCGCCGTTGCGCCATATCGCCGGATACGGCGACCTGTTGCGCGAGCAGGAAGCCGGCAATCTGTCGGAGCGCAGCATGCGCTTTCTGAACAACATGCTCGATTCGGCGCGCTTCGCAGGCACGCTGGTCGACGATCTGCTGACGTTTTCGCAGATGGGCCGCGCGGCGCTGCGGCCGGGTCGTGTCGATATGAACGCGCTCTTGCGCTCGATCGTTCAGGAGTTTGGGCCGGAGACGGCGGGGCGCGACGTGCAATGGGTGATCGGCGAGTTGCCGGACGTCACCGCCGACGCCGCCTTCCTGCAACTCGCGCTGCGCAACCTCATTTCGAACGCGGTGAAATATACGGCGACGCGCGAATCGGCGAAAATCGAAGTGTTCGCCGAGGAATCGAATAATGCGGCGGCCGAGGAATTCGTGATCGGCGTGCGCGACAACGGCGTCGGCTTCGACATGAAATACGTGGGCAAACTGTTCGGCGTGTTTCAGCGCCTGCATCGCGCCGAGGAATTCGACGGCACCGGAATCGGCCTGGCGAACGTGCGGCGCATCGTCGAGCGGCACGATGGCCGGACCTGGGCCGAAGGGCGCGTGGGCGAAGGCGCCACGTTCTATCTTTCCTTGCCGAAAACGTTCAGGCCCGAACCGGCGCGCCGGCTCGGGTTGTCCTCGCCGTCTCTTTCGGCCGTGTCGCCCTATGGCGGCGCGGCCGCATCAACATCGAAACCGGATCATGCTTAAACCCATACTGCTAGTCGAAGACAACCCGAACGATCTCGAACTCACGCTGCTCGCGCTCGACCGGAGCCAGCTCGCAAACGAGGTGATCGTGGCGCGCGACGGCCAGGAAGCGCTCGATTATCTGCGCGGCGAAGGCGCGTGGGCCGAGCGGCCGGCAGGCCATCCCGCCGTGATCCTGCTCGACTTAAAACTGCCGAAGATCGACGGATTGGAAGTGCTCGAAAAAATCCGTTCGAGCGAGACGCTGAAGGCGACGCCGGTCGTGATGCTCACGTCCTCGCGCGAAGAGCAGGACCTCGTGCGCAGCTACGCACTCGGCGTGAATGCCTACGTGGTGAAGCCCGTGGAGTTCAACGCGTTCGTGGAAGCGATCGCCGATCTCGGCGTGTTCTGGGCCGTTTTGAACGAGCCGCCGCCGGGTTCGTTGCGCGTTCGCCGGCCTGGCGCATGATGACGGCGTCGGAGCACGTTCAGGCCGATACCGAAAACGCGTCCCGCGCACGCCGGGATATCCGCCTTCATTGCCGTCACACCGCCTAACATGCAGCCTTTGCACCTGCTTCTTGTCGAAGACAACACGCTCGATGCGGAGTTGACGCTCGCGCAACTCGAACGCGCCGACTACGCGGTCGACGCGGCTATCGTCTATGACGAAGCCTCGTTCGTCGCGGAACTCGACGCGCATCGCTTCGACGTGATTCTCGCGGACTTCGTGATGCCGACGTTTTCGGGCATCGAAGCGCTGACGATCGCTCGCGAACGCGCGCCGCAGACGCCGTTTATTTTCGTATCGGGCTTGCTCGGCGAGGAGCACGCGGTCGAGATGCTCAAGCGCGGCGCGACCGATTATGTGCTCAAGCAACGCCTTCAGCGTCTGCCCGCCGTGGTGCGGCGCGCGCTGACCGAGAGCGCGGAGCGCCAGCAGCGGATTGCCGTGGAACGCGCGCTGGTGGAGACGGAAACGCATTTTCGTTTGCTGGTCGATGCGCTGAAGGACTACGCGGTCATCACGCTCGATCAGGAAGGGCGCATCCGCACCTGGAACGCTGCGTCCGAGCGCATGCTCGGCTATCTGGAGAAGGACGTCGTGGGCCATTCGGCGCGCGTGTTCCTGAGTCAGGAAGATCGCGATGCAGGCGTGTTCGAAACTGAGCTCGCCACCGCGCGGCGCGAGGGCAGCGCGAGCGACGACCGCTGGCTGTGGCGCAAGGACGGCCGCTCGTTTTTCGCATCGGGCGTGACCACCGCCATTCGCACCGAACGCGCCGAAGGCGACGAGCTGATCGGTTACTCGAAGATCATCCGCGACGCGACCGACGCGCATATCGCCGCCGACGCGCTGCGTCTCGCGAAGGAGCAGGCCGAGACCGCGAACCGCGCGAAGGATCACTTTCTCGCCGTGCTCTCGCACGAATTGCGCACGCCGCTCACGCCGATCCTGGCGGCCGTGCGCTTGCTGGAAATGAAGCATCCGCTGCCCGCCGACGCGCATCCCACGCTCGACCTGATTCGCCGCAACGTGGAGCTGGAGGCGCGGTTGATCGACGATCTGCTCGATCTCACGAGCATCGCGCGCGGCAAGCTGAGCCTGAATTTTGCGAACGTCGCGCTCGGTACGCTGATGACAAGCGCGCTCGATATGTCGGTATCGGATTTGCGCGGCAAGGGGCTTGAACTCGTGACGCGTTTCGAGGCGAGCGCGTCGCTTGTGCTCGCCGACGCCGCGCGGCTTCAGCAGATTGTCTGGAACCTGATGAAGAACGCCGTGAAGTTCACGCCGGCGGGCGGGCGGATCGAAGTGCGGACATGGAATCCGGATGCATCGACGGTGGCCGTCGCGGTCACCGACACCGGCATCGGCATCAGCGCAGAAGCGTTGCCGCGCATTTTCTCGGCGTTCGAGCAAGCCGACGATTCGATCACGCGTGCGTTCGGCGGCCTCGGTCTTGGCCTCGCGATTGCCGGGACGCTGGCGCAGAAGCACGGCGGCACGCTGACCGCGCAGAGCGAAGGGCGCGACCGTGGCGCGCGCTTCACGTTGACGCTGCCGCTCGTGTCGGCCGAGCCCGAGCGCGAGGCCGCGCCGCGCGCGAGCGCCGCCGTGGACGACGTCGTGCGTTCGCTGAGAGTGTTGCTGGTCGAGGACAACGAGTTCACTTCATCGGCGATGGCGCAGGTGCTTGAAGTGCTGGGCCATCAGGTGTCGGTTGCGACGACGGTCGCCGAGGCGCTTGCGCTTGGCCGCGACGGGCGCTTCGATCTGCTCGTGAGCGATATCGGATTGCCGGACGGCAGCGGGCTGGACGTCGCGCGCGCGTGGCAGACGTTGCAGCCGGGGACGCCGTCGGTGGCGATTACGGGCTACGGCATGGACGAGGATATTCGGCGATGCCGCGAAGCAGGGTTTATGGATCATCTTACGAAGCCCGTGAATTTTTCCCGGCTTGAGGCTTTGATTCGGGCTTTGGCTGAGCGACCGGGGTAGTCGCTGGCGCTTGGGGTTTGGTTTTGCTTGGCGCTCGTTGTTTTTGTTTGCCTGTGCTTTCTGGTCTGGGAACTTGCTTTCGCGTCGGTCTATTGGCACGCCGCTATGCGCGGCGGCAGTCACTTTCTTTGGCTAGCCGCAAAGAAAGTAACCAAAGAAAGCAGCACGGGGTTTGGCGCCGTGGGGCGGCTTGAGCGTGGGTGGGTTACACCGTCTGATGCTCGGGTGCTTCTTGGGAACTTGCTTTCGTGTCGGTCTATAAGCACGCCGCTATGCGCGGCAGCAGTCACTTTCTTTGCTGCTGCAAAGAAAGTAACCAAAGAAAGCAGCACGGGGTTTGGCGCCGTGGGGCGGCTTGAGGGTGGGCGGGGTAAACCGTCTGATGCTCGGGTGCTTCTTGGGAACTTGCTTTCGTGTAGGTCTAGCAGCACGCCGCTATGCGCGGCAGCAGTCACTTTCTTTGCTGCTGCAAAGAAAGTAACCAAAGAAAGCAGCACGGGGTTCGGCGCCGTGGGGCGGCTTGAGGGTGGGCGGGGTACACCGGCTGATGCTCCGGCGCTTTCTAGGAACTTGTTTTCATGTAGGTCTATTAGCACGCCGCTATGCGCGGCAGCAGTCACTTTCTTTGCTGCTGCAAAGAAAGTAACCAAAGAAAGCAGCTTATCCGCCTAAGTGTCCACCTCGAATAACCTTGCGGATAGGCACGCAAGCTGACTATGGCAACTCGCATTCGTTAGTATTGGCACAGCATCTGTCAGTTCCATCCTCGCTGCGCTCGGACGACGGGCGTATCTAACAACCAGCGGTCGGTTCGGTTCGGTTCGGTTCGGTTCGGTTCGGTTTAGTTTGGTTTGGTTTGATTTGGTGTTCAGTTATGCCTTACTGGCAGGCACTTTGTGCCTGCCGGGATGAATGAGCGGCTCCACTTTGTTTTGTGGTGCGATGGCCGAATCAGCTTGCGCACCACTCCCGGTTACGGTTCGTGGTGGACACTTAGACGGACAAGCTGCTTTCTTTGGTTACTTTCTTTGCAGCAGTGTACAGACCGGAGACATAGTTGACACATGTACGAGGACATCGTTGACACCTGATGTTCAGGGTTTTGCTGCTTTCAGGTCAAGTTTTGCAATGCGTTGATGGGCAAACCAGAACTCAATTACGCCGTCTTCGTCGTGCTTTGGACGTGCGGCCACGTACAGCCCTTTGAGCGCAGTCGACAGACGCAGCGCCTCGCCTCTAAAACGCACCAGGCCATTTGAATTGACCCGCAGCACCTCGTCGGCAGGCCCGTATTGCGGTTCTGGCAGATGCTCGGGCATCGTCCGCGGGCTGGGCTGGTAGCGGCTCACCGGCGTCGCCAGGTCCAGCGCCTCATGCGGGCGTTGCGTGTTGTACACCTGTCGCCAGCGTTCCAACTCCTGCTGCACGTGGGCGTGGGTCGTGAACACGTGCCGCGCCAGCACTTCAGCTTTCAGCGACCGATGAAATCGCTCATCCTTGCCATTCGTCTGAGGATGATACGGTCGGCTGTAGCTCACGTGAATACCCAGTCTGATCAGCCACACCGCAAGCTCGGTCAACTGGCCCGGCGCGCTCGGAGAACCCCACGGCGCACCGTTATCGGTATTGATGCGTGACGGTAGCCCGTAGCAGCGAAACGCCCGCTTGAGCTCGGTCTGCACGACTTCCGTGGTAATCCGGCCGCAGGCGGCGAGCACGATGTTAAAGCGCGAGTGATCGTCGAGCACCGTCAGCGGCGCACAGCGGCCACCCTCCAGGGTCGGGAAATCGCCCTTGAAATCCATCTGCCACAGCGCATTCGGATGCTCGTGCTCGAAGCGCTGCCAGGGCCGCTGCGGTCTGTCCTCAGGCGCGTGGAGCAGGTCGTGACGGCGCAGGATCTCGGTGATCGTGGAGGGTGCGGGCACATTGGCGTAGCCGAGATCTTGCAGACGACGCTCGATCTTGCGTCCGCCCCAGCCGTACTCGCGGCGCAGGTCGAGCACGACGGCGACGATCTCATCGGATGAGCGCGCGGGACTGTCGTGCGGACGACGCGAGCGATCGACGAGACCTTCAAGGCCTTGCGTCGAGTGGCGGGCAAGCCACTTGTAGCCGGTCTGGCGGCTGACGTTGAAACGTCGGCACAACTCGCTGAACGGCACGCTCCGTTGGGTGGCGAGTTGAACGAATTCCTGTCGGAGACTCATGGTGTCTTTTACGTTCCAGGGCATGGGAGGATTTCGGGCGTTCGATTACCCGAAAGTGTCAACCATGTCTCCGTACACCTGTCAGCTATGTCTCCGGTCTGTACACAGCAGCAAAGAAAGTGACTGCTGCCGCGCACAGCGGCGAGCTAATAGACCGACACGAAAGCAAGTTCCCAAGAAGCGCATGCAAACAAAAGCAAGGGCGCCAGCAAACCTCTTTTGTGCAGGTCCCCACAAAAGCGCAGGCAAACAAAAGCAAAGGGCGCCAGCAAAACCACCTACCCGCGCCCGCGCAAAAACCCCCTCCGCGCACCCACAGTGCGCTCCAAAAGCCGATCGGCCATAAACCGATGCTCCGGCGAAAAAAGCCGCCGATACGTCAACACGACCGCCCCAACGGTCCCCAACCCCGACGATGCCGCCAGCAAAAACATAATCACGATCTGATAGCGCACCGCCTGCAACGGCGATTGCCCGGCCAGCACCTGCCCGGTCATCATCCCCGGCAGGCTCACCAGTCCGACCACGGCCATCTGGTTCAGCGTCGGTATCATGCCGGCCCGCACCGCCTGCCGCGCAGGACCTTGCGCGGCTTCCCAACGCGTTGCGCCGAGCGCGAGCGACATCTCCACCACGCCGCGTCCCGAAGTCAATTCCTCGGTCATCCGCTCGATCCCGAGCGACACGCCCGTCAGCGTATTGCCGAGAATCATGCCGAGGATCGGTATCGCGTATTGCGGTTCGTACCACGGGTGAATCCGGATCACGACGAACAGTCCGATCGCGCCGACCAGCCACGAACTCGCCCAGATCGACAGCACGCTGTCCACGCGCTGCCCAGCGTAAGTACGTCGTCCGCGTCCCGAGGCGGCGAGTCCGGCAATCAACGTCATCGCGGCGATCAGCGGCAACACGACGTACCAGTGGCCGAACTGAAACACCCAGCCGAGCACGTAGCCGATCAACAGCAGTTGAACGACCGTACGCACGGCCGCCCACGCGAGCTTGCGTTCAAGGCCGAGTTTCAACGCCACCGACAACGCGCCGTTCACCACGATCAGCGATGCGGCAATGGCGATATCGACGAGGCTTAAAGGTTGATAAGCGTTCATCGCGTGGCTCCAGCCGGTTCGGTCAACACGCCCGCGTTCATCGCGAGTGCGCGCGCGCCGACCCGCGCGGCCTGCGCGGGATCGTGCGAGACCCACATGCTCGCGCGGCTTCGATCCTCGTCGAACCATGCGTCCACCAGCGCCTCGATCTCGCGTGCCGAAGCGGGATCGAGCGAGGCGGTCGGCTCGTCGAGCAGCAGCACGTCGGGCGAAAGCTGCAGCACGCGGATCAAGGCGGCAATCTGCGCTTCGCCGCCCGACAAGGCGCTCGCGCGCTGGTCGAGAAAACCGCTGTCGCGTCCCGCCGCCGCCGCGAGCCGCGCGGCGATCGCGCGCTCGAAACGCATCCCGCGATACACGTTCAACGTGTACGGATAACGTAGGTTATCTTCGACGGTGCCGTCGAGCATCGCCGGGCGCTGCGCGATATACGCGACGCGCCGCCGGTAAGCGGGAATCCCGGCGCGTCCGACCGGCTCGCCACGCCAGCGGATCGTGCCGGCATCGATTGGATCGAGCAGCGCGAGCGCGCGCATGAACACGCTTTTCCCCGATCCGGACGGCCCCGTCACGACGGCGCGGTCGCCCGCGCGCAACGTGAAGTCGCAAGGGAACAGCAAGGTGCGCTCGCGCGCGGGGTCGCGGCGCGTCAGGCTTTCGGCGGAAACGAGCGCTTCAACGATGTCTTCAGGCATGCAGGGGAAAGAGTAGAGAAGGCGCGCCGGGCATGAACCGTGCTGCCGCAAACGCAATGAGAAAAAACGATGGAGCCGTCATGGCGCTTGGCAGAAAAATCGGAAAAATAGTCGGGTGGGTGGTCGCTGTTCTAGTGGTGTTGATCGTCGCGCTCGTGATCTTTTTCCTGACCTTCGACTGGAACCGGGCGCGCCCCTGGATCGACGATAAAGTGACGCAGGCCATCGGCCGGCAGTTCCATATCACCGGCGACCTGAAAGTCGGCTGGCAGCGTCCGCCGAGCGAGACCGGCTGGAAACGCTGGGTGCCGTGGCCGCGCTTCTCGGCGCAAAAAATCACCGTGGCGAATCCGGACTGGGCGCGCCAGCCGGACTTCGCGACGCTCGACGAAATCGACTTCCAGGTCGCCATCCTGCCGCTGCTCGCGCACGACATCGTGATTCCGTCGATCAACCTCGTCAATCCTTCCGTCGATCTCGAACGGCTCAAGGATAACCGCAATAACTGGACGTTCAAATTCAAGCAGTCGTCGGAGCCTTCCACGTGGAATCTGCGGCTGCACGATATCTCGCTGAATCAGGGGAATATCGCCTACGCCGATGCCATCACCAAGGCCGACATGAAAGCGGTCGTCAATACGCTCGGCCAGTCCGTGCCGATCGGCGATGTGATGAAGCAGCAGGAAGAAGCGTCGAGTAAATCGTCGGCGCAAGTGGTGGGCAAGAGCGGCGCGGCGAAGCTCAACAAGCAGGTCGATGCAGCGGCGGCGTCCGAAGCATCGGCGGCGTCGGCGGCATCGGCTGCGGCCGCCGCCAGCGGTGCCGCGCCGAACCCGGCCAGCACGTCCGCCAACAACAGCATCACGACCAAGGAAGGGCCGAAGCCGCCGGTGCCACCCTATGGGATCGGCTGGACCGTGAAGGGGACGTACAACGCGGTGGCGGTCTCGGGCGAAGGCAAGGCCGGCGGCGTGCTCGCGTTGCAGGACGCGATGCGGCCGTTCCCGGTCCAGGCGGACGTGAAGATCGGCGATACGCATATCGCGCTCGTCGGCACCGTGACCGACCCGGCGCATCTCGCCGCGCTCGATCTGCGGCTGTGGCTGCAGGGCGTGAGCATGGCGCATCTGTATCCGCTGACCGGCGTGACGCTGCCGGCCACGCCGCCGTATGCGACCGAAGGCCGGTTGGTCGGCCAGTTCAAGGCCGAAGGCAACGTCTTCAAGTACGAGAATTTCACCGGGCGCGTGGGCGGCAGCGATCTGAATGGCTCGCTCGTGTTCGCAGGCAAGAAGCCGCGTCCGCTGCTCTCCGGCGAACTCGTATCGAACCTGCTGCAGTTCTCCGATCTCGCGCCGGTCATCGGCGCGGATTCGAACGCGAGCAAGGCCAAGCGCGGCGAGACCGAGAAGCAGCCGTCGGCGAAGGCGCTGCCCACGGAAGAGTTCAAGACGGACCGCTGGAAGGCGATCGACGCCAACGTGAAGTTCACGGGGCGGCGCATCGTCAAGGATCCGGATCTGCCGATCACCGATCTCTACACGCACATCGTCATGACGGACGGCGTGCTGTCGTTCGAACCGCTGCGCTTCGGCGTGGCGGGCGGCACGCTCGATTCCAACATCCACCTCGACGGCAGCACGACGCCGCTCAAGGGCCGCTTCGCGACGGCAGCGCGCCATCTGAAGCTCAAGCAGTTGTTCCCGACCGTCAAGACGATGCAGTCGGCGCTCGGCGAAGTGAACGGCGACGCCGCGCTTTCGGCCACCGGCAATTCGCCCGCCGCGCTCGCGGGAACCGCGAACGGCGAGGTGAAGGCGCTGGTCACCGACGGCACCGTGAGCCGCCTGTACATGGAAGCGGCGGGCTTGAACGTCGCGAACGTCGTGTACGAGAAGCTCTTCGGCCAGCGCGACGTGAAGATCAACTGCGCGGCGGCGGATTTCGTCGCGACGAACGGCGTGATGGAGTCGCGCGTGTTCGCCCTCGACACCGACGACGCCGTGATCAACATGGACGGCACGGTGAATTTGAAGAGCGAGGAAATGGATCTCGCGATTCATCCGCATACGAAGGGCTTCCGGGTGTTCTCGCTGCGCTCGCCGCTTTACGTGAAGGGCACGTTCAAGGACCCGCATGTCGGCGTGAACGCGGGGGCGTTGGCCGTGCGCGGTGCGGCGGCGGTGGGTCTGGGTCTGGTGAATCCGTTCGCCGCGCTGATCCCGCTGATCGCGCCGAGCAACAACAAGCCGCTGCCGTGCGCGCAGATGCTCGCCGACATGCGCGCGTCGCCGACCGCGCCGCCGCCGGGTCAGAAGCAGAGGGCTAAGGCAGCGCCGGGGTATATGGCGTCGGATGCGGCGGCGGTTCCTTCGCCTGCTAGCGGCGCCGCGGGGAAGAAGAGCGCGCCGGCGAGTAAGAGTCCGGCGAGTGCGGCGGAGTATCGGGGGAGTTGAGCGTTGTTTGAGGCGGCGCGGCTTGAGGATTTGCGATCGCTATTTGGGCCAGCGTCATCCGGGTCTTCGACGGCGCATCAATTGAATTGTGAGTAACTTGGGATGCGGCGGCTGCGAGTCGGGCTGCCGCGTTCCATGCACCCGATGCCTCACAGCGTCGTCGCCCAAAGAAACACTTATTCCTCAACCACTTAACCTCTCTCCCCGACGCTTATCAACAAAGCTGTCCACAAAATCTGTGGATAACCCGGATTGCAGCGTACGAGTCCACGAGACATGGCCGATCACAGCAAGACTGTCGGTCCGCATCGGCCCGCCTCGCAAAAGAAGTGACGCTTGCCCGCGATGTGCGGGTTTTTTTTATTGCTCAGCGTGCCTTTTGAGCCGATGCGGTTGAATGCGACGATCCTGAATGCCGGAACATTGTTTCATCACATGGTCAACGCATGGTTCGACCCGAACTCAATCATTTGACACTATTTTTAAGGTTTAGGTAAGTTAGGATGTCGAAGCAAAATTGTTCAATTAGCAAGCCGGTTTGACGCGAGGCACTTATTGGCCTGTGCGGGCGCAAAAGAACAAGACTGGACTTTGATAGGAGCGATATGGCGGAGTCGGATCGTTTGAGCGTGCATTTGACCGGGCGGCAGTCGGCCCATATGAAGTTCGTACCGCGCAAGCCGCAGCAGGTTGACCGGGAGATTGGGAATGACAGGTCGAACCCGTCGCCTGTTGTATCGGTCGTAACGTGGGAAGTGCATGAGGAAATCTGCGAACCATACCGCATCAAGGCCGTGATCTCGACGCTGGATCCAGTCAGCAGAAAGAAGGTGCTCGGGCAGTTCGCCGAGTTTTCGATCCAGCCCGACGATGGCGTGCGTTGCGGATATTTAACGGCTTTGTATCGCGCTTCGATTTGGTATCGGAGTCGCGCGATGGTTGCACTTACCGCGTCGTGGTGCGCCAGCGGCTCGCCACGCTCGACGGCCCGAGCAACTGCGCCACTTACCAGCAGATGGCATCGTGGGAAATCGTCAAGACAATCCTCGAGCGCCACGATATCCGTTTCTGGATGCAGGTCGAACTTCGCCTTAGACGCGAGCACCCGAGACACGACTTCCGTTTTCAGTACAACATGGGCGATTGGGCCTACATCAGGCTAGAAATGGAACAGGCAGGACTGTTCTGCTTTACGACGACCAGCGAGCGTGGCGAAGTGCTGGTGATCGCCGATGATATCGACGGCTACGAGCAACCCTGCATCACCGTACTCGACCGTCCTACCGCCGGGTTGTCGACGTTCGAGGAGTCCATCTTTTCGTTCAAGGTACGCACCCGTGCTGTGCCAGAGGCTTTTGTCGTCGCGGACTACAACCCGGAAAACGCCTGGGAGATGCTTCGCCACGAAAGCGCGCCAACGGGTAGCGACCAGACGATGATCGGCCGGCCCTACGTCTGGGGCACGCATCATGCAGACGCTGCGGGCGCGAAACGCGAGGCGCAGTTGCGGCATGAGGCTGCGCTTGCACGGCAGGTGCGATACAAGATCAGGTCCACCGTGCTCGAGCTCAGGCCAGGTCGCCTCGTGCGGTCGGACCGGTCGCTTGAAGACGCGAAAGCGGGCATGTTCGTGACAAAGGTCGTGCATAGCGGCGCGCGCGACGAGAGTTACATGAATCGCTTTACCGCCATTCCGGCTGACCGTCCCTACCGTATGGTTATCGATAGAAACAGGTGGCCGCGGATACACGGCACGCTAGGCGCCACAATCTGTTCGCCCGATAAGTATAAATATGCCTACCTGACTAACAAAGGGGAATACGTTGCGCGCTTTCATTGCGATTTCGGCACCTGGCCCAAAGGTGCGGAAAGCATCCCCTTGCGGCTGGCGAAACCCTTTTCGGGCAAGAACAATACGGGCATGCATATGCCCGCGTTGGACGGCGACGAAGCCCTGGTAGCGTTTCGCGAAGGCAACCCGAACAAGCCGATCCTGGTGGGCTTCATGCCAAACAGCCAGCGTCCCGACCTCATCAATTCGTCGCGGCGGCGCATGTCGCGTAACGAGATCCGCACGCAGTCCGGCAACAAAATGTGGATGGATGACTGGGACGACCAGCAGGGGATCGAACTGAGCACCGAGCATTCGGGCCGCTCGCAACTCAACCTCGGATTCATACCGGATCGTGAGCTGAAGGAGCGTGGCACGGGTGCTGAACTGAGGACGTCGGGTCACCTGGTGGGGCGCGGCGGTGCAGGTGCGATGCTGACCGCCTACAACCAGGCGGGTGGCAGCGGCAAGGTGCTCGCCATGGATGAGACGGACGCGCAACTGCAGGATCATCAGGCGTTCGTCAAGTCGCTTGCTGATTCTGCCGGGTCGTCGAAGGCATCGCCCGCCGATCTGGATGCGCAGCACGCAATCCATAATGGCCTGAAGGAACTGAAGACGCCTGGCGTCCTGGTCACGGGTCCGGGGCCGGTGGGCGTGGCGTCCGGCGATGGTGTGCATCTTGCCGCAGACGGTTCGATCATCGGCACCGCGAAGAAGGGCGTGCATTTCAGTACGCTCAAACGGTTCACGGTCGCTGCGCGTGACATGGTGTCGATGTTCTCGCAGAAGGGCATGAGCCTCATCACGTCGGCGGGTGACTTTGTTGCGCAGGCCCAGCGTGGCCGAATGCAGCTTGCCTCGCAGGAGGATATGTCCGTCGAGTCGGTCAACGGCGTGGTTCACGTGAAGGCGGCGAAGGAAATCATCCTGAACGTGAACGGCACCTACGTGAAGATCAGCGGAGGCGGCGTCGAGATCGGTTCGCGTGGCGGTGTGCTGTACCGCACGGCTGGCGTGACGGGGACCGGGCCCGCCCAGATGGACCTGAGCGGTGCGGCGTTCGCTCCTGCGTTCGTGCCGTACACGACGGCGTGTGAAGTGTGGCGTACCAATCCAGATTTTGTACCGCCACCAGCGCCAGTGTCTGAGATGGACGGGCCGGAGAGCATGGGAACAGTGCCGCCCGCACCGTCGCTAGGTACGAGCCCGGTGCCGCCGTCTGCGCTGGGTGACTTCTTTAGCGGCAATCGTAACCCGTTGAAGGTCGATGATCCTGAGAATGCGCCGAAAACAGGATTGGAACCCAATCCTAATGAATATCCAAGAGCGGTCAAATTGGAGCAGCCTGCGCCCTGTAATTGGGTAATGAGCGCTTTCAGTACGAGTGCAACCTTGCATCGGGAAACGCCGACTTACCACAGGTACGGTTCCACCGATAGCGCACCAGAAAAGGATGCCAACAATGATCCGATCAGTTGGGCTGGGCCGGCGAATACAACTTGTCACTTTGACTATGATTCTGATGCTAAGACGTTAACGGCAAAAGTAGTCATCGCGCTGGTGCCGAAGTTACTGGTCAAAATGAATCCGGCAACCAAGCAGCCTTTGCGTGATGCTGCTGGCCGATACGTTGTCGTCAATTATGAAACTGTTAACAACGGCGCGAATTCCGGTAAGACTTTTGCTCAACAAGGGCTTATGTTGATCGACCGAAACGTGAGCGACGTTAATGGTTCGGTCTACAAAAACTTAATTGAAACGACATTGAATAAAGGTGGGTACAAACTGATTCTTGACGGTTGTCAGAAAGGTGCGTCCTGCGGTTGTCGAGTCCCTGTGAAATTTTGCGCTGACATCCGGGTTGTTACCCCAGCGGAAGCTGAAAAGCTTAATGCTGATACTACTATTAATCTGTTTCCCAACGTCGATCGGGCAGGCGCGAAGAATTGGCCTGCGGCGGATCATTACGGGGTCGATAATTTCGGACAAACGGTGGCGGAAAATTGGCAAGTCAAGGCGCATGAGACAGGACATTTATTCGCGTTCCCTGACGAATATTGGAAATATGGGGGATTTGTGCACAAACAGTACGTCAAGAGTGATATGACACTTGACTTTGCGCGTGGCAGGGAAAATTCAAGTGATAACAAGACGTGGCAAATTGAGTCGCAAGATAATCTTATGGGTTATGGATGCAACAAATCAAGTGCCATTATTCAGCCGTATTATCTTGAGTACATCCGACAATGGTTTTCAAGCTATACCAATAAGAAATGGAGGGTTGGCTATGAGAATAAAGCGTGATTTTGCGGTGGAGCCGAAAGGTGTTGCGAATATAGCCCTCCTCCAGGGGCTGTTCATGTCGACAATTTTTCTCCTGTCCTTCTTCTTTTTATGGAGCACAAACGTTATGGCTGCCGATAACAAAACGTCCCTTGGTGACGGTGGCAAATTCACGCTGCTGTGGAGCGGCGGACACGACTGGGGTTCGAGGGAGATCAGCTTCGACGGTAATCGAAGGTTTTATTATGCAATTGGGGATACCCTGCACAGCGACTCGCAGACAGGCGTTGGTGCTTTCCAGCTTGAGTTGCAGAATGCTGACCTCGAAGAGGTGAAGACTGCTGCGAATGTTCTTTGTGATAAGAGTATTCAGAAGGATGATTTAAAAACAACTGACTCCCCGGCTATTTTCTCCGTGACATGTTTTGAAGGGAGTGCGGCTGTTACAAAAAAAGGTACCCTTCGGGCGATTCCGGACGATCTCAAAAGCAAACTTTATACAATTACTTCGAGATTATCGGATAAGGCATATTCGGAAGGAAAAAAGCTGGTTAAACTTGACTTCGCGCCTGACAAGGTCGAGTACCGAGATGGAAAATTTATTGTATCAGTGCGATTCGTAAATTCGGGAAATCGGTGGATTAAATTTAATACTCCAGATCAATGGCAGGGAACTACTTGGGGAGGGCGGTTGGGCATAGGCGCGATAAACAAAATTGGAGATAATGGGGTAAGTGAGTCAGTAGAAGGTAGTTGGGGATTCGCGTTAGGCGGGCAAAAATTAATTAATAGGGATGAATTCCACGAGGGGCTTGTTACGCTAAACCCAGGGGAATCGAAGATCCTTAAATTTCAGACGATCCCTGATAACAAGGCTTCGAAGGGGGAGTACGAGTTTTCTGGTGTCGCATATATGAGTATTGAATGTGAAGGAGGTGGGGCGGCACTGTCTGGGCTTGTGGTTTTGGGTCCGATCAAGACACGCGTTACCATCGACCGCGACTATCCCTCAACACCCGAGGAACGCGAGCAGTGGGAAGCGACGCATCGCGCCACCATGTCGTCTCAACCAGTCAAGCCTGGTGAAGCGTTTGCGGAGGACGGCCTGTATCGTGCGGTGACACTCATTTCCGGTGTCCGTTACCGCAGTCTTCAGGTCAAGCCATTCAAGGCCGGTGACGTCGCTACCACCGAAAACGTCAAGATGCCGATGGACAACGGGAGCGGCATCAACATCAGCGGGCCAGTGCAGTGGGAGTGGCAGGCCACCGCGCCGACACCGGTCAAGCAGTGGTCGTTCGACATGATCGATGACACCCGGCAGTTCTGCGCGGCGGGTTCGACCTGTCCGCGCAGCGGGCGCTGGGTGCCCCGCATCAATGCAGGATCGGATTCCCTGCACCCGGAATATCGCCATGACCTGTCGAGCCTCGTGACGCTGCGGCGCGGCCAGCCGATGCCATTGATCAAAGGTGCGGGCGAGCGGGCCGATTGGGAATGGGTGGGCGCCTGAGATGGGAGCACGCGCCCATATTTACGAAGGCGACTGCACCACCGCGCGCGGGATCGTGACCGATGGCATCGATGGCACCGGCTATAACGGACGCAGGATGGGCTATATCGGCGCACCCGTGACCTGTCCGGCTTGCGGCACGACCGGCAGGATAGGCCGCAACGGTGAGCGCTTCGAACAGGACTGGTACGGCGAGGTGCCCGCGCTGGAGAACGACTTCTGCCTGTGCGCCTGTAATCCGAAACCCCTGCTGCTTGCCTCGCAGCACGAATGGACGGTTGACTGACTGGAGGTTGAATGGTTTTTCGCTGGAACCCGCAGTTCCCGTCCGAGCGGGTGTCATACGAGCCGTTGCCCATCTGGTTCTATCTCGTGCTGTACGTGATTGTCGAGGGTGCCGCCCTCGCAATGGTGGTGCCTGGCCTGCCGAAGGCCGGCGCCATACCCTGGGACAAAGTCCTGCAATACGCGGTCGCGGTGCCGTTTTTCTGCTGGCTGACACTGAGTTGTCTTGTGCACTGGTTCGCCTACGACATTCCGGCGACGCAGGCTGCCGAACATAACTCGGCGCGCTGGCGCGAGATAACCGGCTGGCAGCAGCAGAGCCGCTCGGGCCTGGCGGTGCTCGACAGCGTGATCCTCACCCCCGAGCCGGACCTGGCCGAGCGCATGCTGAGTCTCGAAGGCACGCCCCCCGAGAATGCAGGCAAAGTGATGGCGCTAGGAAGCATCAATGCTGCGGACGATGGCTCGCGTTTGAACTGCCTGCTGGATGCGCTGCTTACGCCGCTGACCGCGAAGCTCGTGCAGGCGGCAAAAGACGGATCGTTCGAGATCGTGATGCAGTGCGACCACGAGGCGCTGTCCAGCGAGGTTCTGACGGCCTGGGGCAGGCTGGAGCTACCGGGCAAACCGGTAGTGCGGTGGCTGGATAACCGTCGCAACGTTGGCTTTGCTGATGCGTGGTTCGAGGACGAGGCCCGCCCCTATCGGTATGCGCAGGACGGGACGCCGAAGTACCGCCTGCTGTTGGGCTGGCATCTGAACGGTAGCGGACCGGGCGCAGAGCATCGGAACTCCGAAGCGGCGGTGGCGTTGCTGCTGGGTTCGCCTGCACTCATGGTCGCGAAGCCGGACCTGAAGCGCCAGGCGTGGCTGCTGCGCCAGATTACCGGCGACGCCGATCAGGCAGACAGATTGCTTGCCTCGCTGCTCAAGGCGGAACAGGTGCCCAGAGAGCGTATCCGTCACTTCTGGCACAGCGGACTCAAGGGGCTGACACAACATGCGACGCTCGGCGCCGTAAGGGAGTCCGACCTGAAGGTAGAAGCGCACGCGCTCGATCCGGCCATCGGCCCGCAGGCCCCCGTGACGCGCTGGGTGATTCAGGCGCTGGCCGCGAAGATGGCGCACTTCGGCCAGGGGTCACAGCTCATCGCGCTTCCTGACGAACAGGGTATCGCGCTGAATCTGGTGGCGAAGGAACCGGCTCCGGTGGACGTGCCATGGAAGGAGGAATATGGGTACAAGCGGTTGCTGGGTCCCGAATTCCGCGCGCTCATGTCGTTTTGGATGGTCGGCATGCTGCTGTCAGGGGACGAGGGCTGGAGTACGAGGGATATGCTCGTCACGTGCCTTACCGTTTTCTTCCTGCTCGTGTTGTTCATCATCCGTCATCCTCGATCCGTCGCGCTCACTGTGGGGGCGATCGTGGATTATGTGATGAGCTTTATCGGATAAAGGCTGAGCGCGATGCCGAAATACACAGCGTATTTCGTTCCGCTCGAATCGCGCTTGCTGTCGCGTGGAGGAGGGCGTTGTCGCTAACGGGTTCGCTCTCTCGAAGTGTCACATTGGCGTTTCGCAGCGATTGACGTTTGCGTCCGCTCGCAGGCCCTTTACATGATCCGTGGGCGACATGGAAATAGTACGGTACGTCGCGCTTGCGCGCCGGCGCGCCGCGTTCCAGTGCACCTCATGCCTCACAAGCCGGTCGCCCAAAGAAACACTTATTCCTCAACCACTTAACGTCTCTCCCCGGCGCTTATCAACAAAGCTGTCCACAAAATCTGTGGATAACCCGCCCGCACTTTTCCGCACGATTCCCCCGCCCAAGCCCTGATGCAAACCGCGCCGGGCGTCTTTTATCCAGCAAAATCAAGCGTTTGACCGGGTAGCCCCGAGGTTGTCCACAGCCCTTTCAACATTCGACGTGGATAACTCCGAAGCCCGAAGCCGCCAAAAGCGCCGCAAAGCCACCCCACGAAGCACTGGCCGAATGCCGTTTCGGATCAACACGTTGGCGGCCTTGTCAGAACGTTGTCAACAAGGTGGTCCCCAAAATTTGGGGATAACCTCAGCGGCGCGAAACGCACGCAACAAGCGGAGCCTCGGCGCAAAACTCCATCCGCTGCGCCAATACATCTTAGAATTACGCCCAACCCAAGCGTGCCGGGCAGATCCGTCTGATCTATAGTCTCGAAATTACGAGGCGCCGCCGCGCAATCGTCCAATCTCTTCGCCAAAGGTCACCGCGTGAAGCAGCCGACTCAGTTGCCCTCCATGTCCACTCTCACGATCCGGCAACGCATTCTCGCGAGCTTCGGGGTGATCCTGTCGCTGATGCTGCTCATGGCCGTGTTTTCCTACGTGCTGCTGGGCGGTATCGACCGCGACGCGAAGAGCCTCCAGCAAGATTCGATGCCCGGCGTCTACCTCGCCACGACGATCCGCGCCGCCTGGTTCGAGAACTACGTGGTGACGCAACGGCTCGTGTTCATCGACGCCGAGCCGGACCAGATCAAGCGCGACCTCGCGCGCGCGGCCGAGACGCGCGAGTCGCTCGACAAGCTGATGGACAAGTACACCGCGACGATCTTCGAGGATACCGACCGCCAGCTCTTCGACCAGTTCCGGCAGCAGCGCACTGCCTACGCGCCGATTCAGGCGCAGATCCTGCGCGATCTCGACACGGCCAAGGCGACGGCGGCCACCACCTTCAATACGCAGCTGAACCCGATCTGGGAAGCGGGGCGCGTCTCGGTGCGCGCGCTCGTCGACCATAACAACAGCTACGAGGAAACCTCGGTCGCGAGCATTCGAGATTCGGTGCGTAAGGCCGAACTCACGCTTCTGATCGTGCTCGTCGCGGCCATCCTGTCGGCGGCCGTGCTCGGCTATCTGCTCCTGCGCGCGGTGACCGTGCCGATGCAGCGGCTCGTGGATGTCGTGGACCAGATGCGGACCGGCGACATGACGCAGCGCCTGAGTCTGAATCGCCGCGACGAATTCGGCACGCTGGAATCGGGCTTTAACCGCATGACCGACGAACTGACCGGGCTGGTCGGCCAGGCGCAGAAATCGGCCGTCCAGGTGACGACGTCCGTCGCGGAAATCGCCGCGACGGCGAAGGAACAGCAGGCCACGGCGAGCGAGACCGCCGCGACGACTACCGAGATCGGCGCAACGTCGCGCGAGATTTTCGCGACGTCGCGCGATCTCGTGCGCACGATGAACGAAGTGTCGGGCGTGGCCGAACAATCGGCGGTGCTCGCCGGAACGGGCCAGTTGGGTCTCACGCGCATGGAGGAAACCATGCGGCTCGTGATGGAGGCGGCGGGATCGGTGAACGGCAAGCTCGCGATCCTCAACGAGCGCGCGAGCAATATCAACCAAGTGGTCGCGACCATCACGAAGGTCGCCGATCAAACCAATCTGCTCTCGCTGAACGCGGCCATCGAAGCGGAAAAGGCGGGCGAATACGGGCGCGGCTTCGCGGTGGTGGCGACCGAAATCCGGCGTCTCGCCGATCAAACGGCGGTCGCGACCTTCGATATCGAGCAGATGGTGAAGGAGATCCAGTCGGCCGTCGCGGCGGGCGTGATGGGCATGGACAAATTCAGCGAGGAAGTGCGGCGCGGCATGCTCGACGTGCAGCAGGTCGGCGGCCAGTTGTCGCAGATCATCCAGCAGGTGCAGACGCTCGCGCCGCGCTTCGTGATGGTCAACGAAGGCATGCAGACGCAGGCGACCGGCGCGGACCAGATCACTCAGGCGCTCGCGCAATTGTCCGAGGCCGCGCAGCAGACGGCGGAGTCGCTGCGCCAGTCGACGCAAGCCATCGACGACCTGACGCACGTCGCGAACGGCCTGCGCACGGGCGTGTCGCGCTTCAAGGTGAAGATGTGAACGCGCGCGCCCACTGATCCGCCATGCTGTTCGTCCAGTTCAACCTCGGCACGGAACGTTATCTGCTCGATGCCGCGCAAGTCGAGCGGATGATGTCGCTCACGCCGCTCAGAGCGCTGCCGGGCGTCCCCGCGTGGGTCGCGGGTCTGCTCGACTTCGACGGCGCGCCGGTGCCCGTGATCGACCTCTCGGCGCTCGCGCTCGGCCGCCGGTCGCGCGACCGTCTTTCCACCCGGCTTGCGCTCGTGCATTACCCGCATTACCCGCATTACCCGCATTACCCGCATTACCCGCATTACCCGCGCGCGACGGAAGCGGGCACAGAAACGCACACAGAAACGCGCTCAGAAACGCGCTCAGAAACGGGCTCAGAAACGCACACAGAAACGGGCGTCGAAAGGCGGCGGCTCGGCATTCTGCTCGAACAGGCGACGCGCACGGTGACGCTCGATGCCACCGCGTTCCGCGATGCGGGCATCGAAACGCCGCACGCGCGCTATCTCGGTCCGGTCGCCCGCGATGCCGCCGGGCTGCTGCAATGGGTGCGCATCGAGCATCTGCTGCCAGCCGACGTGCAGGCGCAGCTTTTCACCGCGAGCGCCGCATGAACCGCGCCGCCGCCCACGCCGACCACGCGTCGATCGCGCGCTTCATCGCGCTCTTGCACCGGACTATCGGACTGGATGCCGAGTCGATCGGCGCGGGCGCGATCGAACGCGCCGTGCGCGAGCGTCTGGCCGACTGGCGCGCGCACGGCCACGCGGGCGCGTCGCTCGACGACTACTGGTACGCGCTCAATACCGATCCCGCGCGGCTGCAGGATCTGATCGAAGCGGTCGTCGTGCCGGAAACCTGGTTTTTCCGCGATCCCGAAGCCTTCGCCGCGCTCGTGCGGCTCGCGAAGGCGCGTCTGCGCGATGCGCCGTTCAGGCCCGTGCGCGTGCTGAGCTTGCCGTGTTCGTCAGGCGAGGAGGCGTATTCGGCGGCAATGGCGATGCTCGACGCCGGTTTTGCGCCCGAGCAGTTCGTAATCGAGGCGATCGATGTGAGCGAGCGCGCGCTCGCCCGCGCACGTCGCGCGCATTACGGGCGCAACGCGTTTCGCGGCCATGCGCTGAGTTTCCGCGAGCGGCATTTCACGGCTTCGGGCGATGGCTGGCAACTGGATCCGCGCGTCGCGCGCTCGGCGCATTTCACGCAGACGAACCTGCTGAAACTCGATCCCGCCACCTACGAATCCTTCGATTTCATCTTCTGCCGCAACGTGCTGATTTACTTCGACCGCGACACGCAACGCGCGGCGCTTCGGGTGATCGACGGTCTCCTGGCCGACGGCGGCACGCTGTTCGTCGGTCCAGCCGAGACGGGTTTGCTGATGCGCGAAGGGATGTCGTCCGCGAAGATTCCGCTCGCGTTTGCGTTTCGCCGCGTGGCGGCTGAGGTGGCGCGCGTTGGATTCGCGCCGCCGCCGGCTCTCGGTGAGTTCGCGTCGCCGCCTGCGCGCGCCGCGTTCGTGCCGATGGCCGCGCCGCCGCGCGTGCAAGCGCCCTCGGCCAATCTCGTGCCCACGCCATCCACAACACTCACGCCGCCCGCGTTATCGTCGTTATCCGCGCCGAGTCTCGCCCACGCCCGCGCGCTCGCCGATGCCGGCAAGCTCGCGCAGGCGGCGAGCGCGTCGCGCGGCTATCTCGACGCGCATCCGTCGAGCGCCGACGCGTATTACCTGCTCGGCGTGATCGCGGATGCGCAAGGCGACGTCGACGACGCCCGCGCGAACTACAAGCGCGCGCTCTATCTCGATCCCGCGCACGGCGAGGCGCTGACGCATCTCGCCGCCGTGCTCGAGCTCGACGGCGACGAAGCGGGCGCGCGCCGTCTGCTCGAACGCGCCGGACGTGTCGGCGGGAGGCGCTCATGAGCGATCTGCCGAATTTGCCCGGTTTCCCCAATTTGCCCGCATCCGGCGATGACCCTTTGCCGCTGATGGCCGAAGCCGCCGATTCCGCGTACCAGCTCGACAACGCGCGGCTCGACGATATCGACGATTGCTGGAACCGGATCGGCGTGCGCGGCGACCGGTCTTGCGAGCGGCTTATCGGTTACGTGCATTGCCGCAATTGCCCGGTACACGACGCCGCCGCCGCGCGCGTGCTCGATCGCGTGAACGTGGTGGACGTGCGCGACGAACCTGGACGCGCCATGCAGTCCGTCATTGCCGCGCCGCGCCGAAGCCGTCTCGATGCCGATACCGTGTCGTATCTCGTCTTCAGGATCGGCGGCGAATGGCTCGGTCTGCCGACCACGCTGTTCCGGCAGGTCGCGCAGTTGCGGCCGATCCATTCGCTGCCGCATCGCCGGCATCGCGCGGTGCTCGGCGTAGTCAACGTGCGCGGCGTGCTGACGGTGTGCGCGTCGCTCGCGCGGCTGTTCGGGATCGAATCGTCGTCGTCGTCGGCGGCGGCGGCGGGGGACACGGCCACGTCCGCTCACCGCGCGGTGGACGCGCGCGAACTCGGGCGGTTACTCGTGGTGGAAGACGCCCGCGACCCAACGAACGGGCCGGTCGTGTTTCCGGTGGATGCGGTGGACGGCGTGCATCGTTTCGCCCGCGCCGATTTTCAGGCGGTCCCGGCGACGCTCGCGCAGCTTTCGGCATCGCACGCCGAAGCTGTCGTCGCGTGGAAGGACACGACCGTCGGGCTGCTCGACGCCGACAAACTTCTCGACACGCTGAACCGGAGCCTGACATGAGTACCGACGACCAGGGCCAGCCGTCGCTCATCGAACTGTTCCGGGAGGAAGCGCGCACGCAGGCGCAGATTCTCTCCGACGGCCTGATCGCGCTCGAACGTGCGCCGCGCGATCCGGCGACGCTCGAAATCTGCATGCGTGCCGCGCATTCGTTGAAGGGCGCGGCGCGGATCGTCGGCGTGCCGGTGGGCGTGACGCTCGCGCACGCGCTGGAGGATTGCTTTGTCGGCGCGCAGGAGGGGCGGATCGCGCTCGATGCGGGCTATATCGACCTGTTGCTGCGCGGCGTCGATCTGATCGTGCAGATCGGGCATGGCGGCAGTGATGCCGATGCCGTGACGCCGAAGGACGCCGATGCATTCGTCGCCGCGCTCGACGCGCTTCTCGGCGGCGCGGACGTGCTCACGGACGCGCTCAAGGACGTGGTGACCGAAGCGGACGTGGACGCGTATTTCGACCTCTCGCGCGAACTCACGCTCGCGGCCGAACCTACGGACGAACCTACGGCCGAACCTACGGACGAACCCGAACCGGCGCTGCTGCAGGAAACCGTCGAGCGCACGACGTCCGCGCGTCCCGGCGAAATCCGCATGCTGCGCGTGCGCGCGGATACGCTCGACCGGCTACTCGGCCACTCCGGCGAATCGCTGGTGGAGTCGCGCTGGCTCAAACCGTTCGCGCAGTCGATGCTGCGCGTGAAGCGCATCCAGCGCGACGCGAGCCGGGCGTTGGATCGCCTGCACGAATCGCTCAATGAAACTGCAACTCACGCCACATCGCTCGATGCCCGCGCGCTCGCCGCCCTCGACGAAGCGCGGCGTCTGTCGGCACAAGCGCACGCGCAACTGAACGAGCGGCTCGCGGAACTCGACATCTACGACCGTCGTTCGACGCATCTGTCGCAGCAACTTTACGACGAAGCGCTCGAATGCCGGATGCGTCCATTCGTCGATGCCACCGGCGGCTTCGCGCGCATGGTGCGCGACGTGGCGCGCTCGCTCGGCAAGCAGGTGCGGCTCGTCACCGTCGGTGAATCGACGCAGGTGGACCGCGACATTCTCGATCTGCTCGACGGCCCGCTCGGCCATCTGCTGCGCAATGCCGTCGATCACGGGATCGAGCCGCCGTCGCTCAGGCGCGCGCTCGGCAAGCCCGAGGAAGGCACCATCATGCTCGAAGCGCGTCACAGCGCGGGCGCGCTTTTCATCAGCGTGAGCGACGACGGCGGCGGAATCGATATCGACGCGTTGCGGCGCGCGGTGGAACGCAAGCGCCTCGTGAGCCCGGAAACGGCGGCGCGCCTGTCCGAAGCCGAACTCCTCGAATTCCTGTTTCTGCCGGGCTTTTCCATGCGCGACACCGTGACCGACGTGTCCGGGCGCGGCGTCGGACTGGACGCCGTGCAGGACACCGTGCGCCAGGTGCGCGGCAGCGTGCGCGTGACGCAGGAAGCGCACGCGGGTACGCGTTTTCTGATGCAATTGCCGCTGACGCTCTCGGTCATCCGCAGTTTGATCGTCGAGGTCGCGGGCGAGCCTTACGGCCTGCCGCTCGCGCATGTGACGCACACGCTCGCGCTCGCGCGCGGTGCGATCGACGTGCTCGAAGGCCATCAGCATTTCGCCTTCGAAGGGCGCCGGGTCGGGCTCGTCACAGCGCACCAGATTCTCCAGGCGGGCGCGTTCGAATCCTCCGCCACGGCGGACACCGATACGCTCAACGTGGTCGTGATCGGGCAGGGCGCGGCGAGCTACGGCGTGGTTGTGGATCGTTTTCTCGGCGAGCGTATGCTGGTCGTGCAGCCGCTCGACAAACGCCTCGGCAAGGTGCGCAACATCGCGGCGGGCGCGCTGATGGAAAACGGCGATCCACTGTTGATCGCCGATCTCGATGACTGGCTGCGCTCGGTCGAGAAGCTCGTCAGCGGCGGCGAACTCGGGCGGGTTTCGCTCGGCGCGGGACGCGCCGCGACGGTGGCGGCGAAGCGCGTGCTGGTCGTCGACGACTCGCTGACCGTGCGCGAACTCGAACGCAAGCTGCTCGCGTCGCGTGGCTACAGCGTGGCGATCGCGGTGGACGGCATGGACGGCTGGAACGCGGTGCGCGGCGAGCGCTTCGACCTCGTGATTACGGATATCGACATGCCACGGCTCGATGGCATCGAACTGGTGACGCTCATCAAGCGCGACGTGCAATTGCGCGACACGCCGGTGATGATCGTGTCGTACAAGGACCGCGCGGAAGACCGTCAGCGCGGGCTCGACGCGGGCGCGGACTACTATCTCGCGAAGGGCAGTTTTCACGACCAGACGCTGCTCGATGCGGTGCGCGATCTGATCGGCGAGGCGAAGTCGTAGCGTGTGGACGAACAAGTCCGAACAATGTGGCGTCGATGAAAACCGTGGAGAACGCGTGATGAAAATCGGCATCGTGAACGACGTGCAACTGGCGGTCGAGGCGTTGCGGCGCGCGCTCGCCACGCGGACCGATTTCGAGGTCGTGTGGGTCGCGAAGGACGGCGCGGAAGCGGTCGAATATTGCGTCGCGCAGAAGCCGGACGTCGTGCTGATGGACCTCGTGATGCCGAACGTCGACGGGATCGAAGCCACGCGGCGCATCATGGCGCGCGCACCGTGCGCGATCCTGATCGTCACCGTCGACGTGGGCGCGAACGCGTGGCGCGTGTACGAGGCGATGGGCGCGGGCGCGCTCGACGCCGTCGATACCCCCACGCTTGTCGGCCCGGATTCGCGGCGCGGCATCGCTGCGCTGATCGCGAAGATCGACCAGATCGGCGCGCGGCTCGCGGCATCGGCCGGCGCGCATCCAGCGAGCGTTTTGCCGCGTATCACGAGTGATACGGGTTTGCTCGCGATCGGTTCGTCGGCGGGCGGGCCGGCCGCGCTCGCCACACTCCTCGCCGCGTTGCCGCCGGATTTCGCGGCGGCGACGGTGATCGTGCAGCACGTCGATCAGGCGTTCGCCGCCGGCATGGCCGAGTGGCTGAACGCGCAGTCGCGGCTGCCTGTCAGGATCGCGCGCGAGGGCGACCGGCCGCAAGCGGGACAGGTGTTGTTGGCGGCAACCAACGACCACCTGCATTTTTGCGGTGTCAACCGGCTCGGCTATACGGCGCATCCGGTGGACATGCCGTACCGTCCTTCCGTCGATGTGTTTTTTCAGAGCGCGGTGACGCACTGGACGGGCCGCGCGGTCGGCGTGCTGTTGACCGGAATGGGACGCGACGGCGCGATCGGACTGAAGGCGATGCGCGCAAAAGGGTATTACACGATCGCGCAGGACGAAGCGACCTCGGCGGTGTACGGCATGCCGAAAGCGGCTGCGTCGCTGAACGCAGCGGTCGCGATCCTGCCGCTGCCGAAGATCGCCGCGGCGATCGAAAAAGCCTTCGCGGCCTGACGCGCGCGTTAAGCGCCGGACGCAATCAATAACAGGACACATCATGGAACATCGAAACCCGGATCCGCTCGCCGACCGTGCGCAGCGTGCCGACGCGGCGGCAAGCGTAGAGCGCAAGACTTTCGCCGACGAGCGCGCCGGCACGGACCTGCTCGCCGCCGCGCTGGCCGCGCCGCCTGCCGCCGATTGCGCGATCATGGTGCTGCTGGTCGACGATCAGGCGATCATCGCCGAGGCGCTGCGCCGCTCGCTCGCGACCCAGCCGAACGTCGACTTCCACTATTGCGCGAACCCGGAAGACGCGCTGCGCGTCGCGCAGGAAACGCGGCCGACGGTGATTCTTCAGGACCTCGTGATGCCGGGTGTCGACGGGCTCACGCTCGTGCGTCAGTACCGCGAGAGCGAGGCGACGCGCGACATTCCGATCATCGTGCTCTCGACCAAGGAAGAAGCGCGCATCAAGAGCGCGGCGTTCGCGGCGGGCGCCAACGATTATCTGGTGAAGCTGCCCGATACCATCGAACTCGTGGCGCGGATTCGCTATCACTCGCGTTCGTATCTGAACCTGCTGCAGCGCGACGAGGCGTATCGCGCGTTGCGGCAATCGCAACAGCAGTTGATGGAGACGAACCTGGAGTTGCAGCGGCTTACGCATTCGGACGGCCTGACGGGCCTGTCGAACCGGCGGCATCTGGACGATTATCTGAGCGCCGAATTCCGGCGCGCGATGCGTGACCGGCTGCCGATCGGCTTCCTGATGATCGACGTCGATAACTTCAAGTCGTACAACGATACTTACGGCCATGTCGCGGGCGATGACGTGCTGAAACGAGTTGCGCATACCATCGAGGAAAGTCTCAACCGTCCGGCTGATTTGGCGGCACGGTTTGGCGGCGAGGAATTTGCTGTGGTGTTGCCGTCGACAGCCGAAGGCGGCATGCGGCTGCTTGGCGAGAAGATCCGGCTTGCGGTGGAGGCGCTCGACGTGCCGCACTCGGGTTCTGACGCGGGCAGACTCACGATTAGCGTGGGTGGTGTCACGCAGGTGCCGGAGATGGAGGAAAACGCCAAGCAGTTGATCGAAGCGGCGGATTTGGCGCTGTATCGCGCTAAGCGGGATGGGCGGAATAGAGTCGTGGTTTAGGGTTTGCTGGCGCTCGTTGCTTTTGTTTGCATGCGCATCTTGGGAACCTGCTTTCGTGTGCGTTTATTAGCACGCCGCTATGCGCGGCAGCCGTCACTTTCTTTGGCTAGCTGCAAAGAAAGTAAGCAAAGAAAGCAGCACGGGATTCGGCGCCGTGGGGCGGCTTGAGGGTGGGTGGGTTACACCGTCTGATGCTCGGGCGCTTCTTGGGAACTTGCTTTCGTGTAGGTTTATAAGCACGCCGCTATGCGCGGCAGCAGTCACTTTCTTTGGCTAGCTGCAAAGAAAGTAACCAAAGAAAGCAGCACGGGGTTTGGCGCCGTGGGGCGGCTTGGTTTGGGTGGGTTACACCGTCTGATGCTCGGGCGCTTCTTGGGAACTTGCTTTCGTGTAGGTTTATTAGCACGCCGCTATGCGCGGCAGCAGTCACTTTCTTTGCTGCTGCAAAGAAAGTAACCAAAGAAAGCAGCTTATCCGGCTAAGTGTCCACCACGAATAACTGCGCGGATAGGCGCGCAGGCTGACGATGGCAACTCGCATTCGTTGGTATTGGCACAGCGCCTGTCAGTTCCATCCTCGCTGCGCGTGGACGACGGGCATATTTGAAAACCGTCGGTTGGTTCGGTTTGGTTTTTCCGGTTATGCCTTACCGGCAGGCACTTCGTGCCTGCGGGGATGAATGAGCGGTTCCACTCTGTTGGGTGGTGCGATGGCCGAATCAGCTTGCGCGCCACTCCCGGTTACGGTTCGTGGTGGACACTTAGACGGATAAGCTGCTTTCTTTGGTTACTTTCTTTGCAGCAGCAAAGAAAGTGACTGCTGCCGCGCATAGCGGCGTGCTTATGGACCTACACGAAAGCAAGTTCACGAGAAGCACACGCAAACAAAAGCACAAGCGAGAGCAGACAAAAAACCCGAAGCGCGAGCAAACAACCCGTCTACCGCGCGGCCGTAGCGCCCACCCCAACCGGCGAACCCATCGCCTGAAACAGCGCCGCAGTATCCGTCAACCGCGCACTCGAATACCTCAGCGCGTTCAACTGCGCATTCCTGTACTGCTGCTCACTCGCCCGCGCCGCGCGCGGCGGAATCGCGCCGAGCCGCACGCGGGCGGCGGAATCGTCGAAGATGCCTTGCGTCGCGCGGCTCGCGGCGTCGGCTTGTGCCAGCGCCTGACTGTCGTTTTCGAGCGAGGCCAACGTGTTCGCCACGTTCTGAAAAGCAGCAAGCACGGTCTGCTTATACTGCAGCACGGCAGCCTCATAGGTGTGCTGGGCCGCGCGTCGCTGGGCGAGCAGCGCGCCGCCGTGAAACACCGGCTGAGTCAGCGAAGCGCCGATACTCCACAACGCCCCCGCGCCCGACAACGCGACCGGCCAGCTAAAACCGCCTTTGCCCATCGACGCCGACAGCGACAAACTCGGGAACAACTGCGCCGTCGCCACGCCGACCGACGCGGCGGCCGCCTTCAGCGCGGCATCGGCGGCCTCGACGTCCGGGCGCGTCGCGAGCAGCGCCGACGGCACCACGACCGGCACATCCGGCGGCACGGCGAGACTCGCATAATCGAGATCGTCGGGAGCCTGGTCGGGCGTGCGGCCGAGCAGCACGGCCAGCGCGTGGCGCGTGGCAAGCCACTGGGCGCGCAAACCCGGCAACTGCGCTGCAATCGACGCGGCGTTCTGCTCGGCATCGAGTGCATCCGAATGCGACGCGGAGCCGAGCGCGTAGCGCCGCTCGGCGTCGCGGGCGTCGTCGGCAGCGAGGGCGGCGAGCCGCTCCGTCAGGCGAATTTGCGCGTTCAGCGCGGCCGCGCCGATCGCGCCGGTCACGATGTTCGCGGCGAGCGCGCGGCGGGCGGCATCGAACTGATGCGCCTGCTGATCGACTTGCGCCGCGAGCGACGCGTCTTCCAGCCGGGCCGCGCCGAACAGGTCGAACGTGTATTGCGCCTGAACCTGGCCGACGAAGAGGTTGTACAGCGCGGTCGGCGGTCCGAAATTCGGCACGCCGAGGCCGCGCTGGCGAGCGGCCTGTCCGCCCAGATCGATGGAAGGAAAAAGCGACGAGCCGATCTGCGCCTTCAGTTGCTCGCGGGCGGCCGCGAGCCCGCGGTCGGCAGCGGCGAGATTCGGGCTATTCGCGAGACCTTCGGCGACGAGCGCATTCAGCGCGTCGGATCGGTACAGGGTCCACCAGTCGGGCACCGGCTTCGCTCCGGCGACAAACCGTTGAGACGCGCCCTCGGCGGTCACGGTTTCAAGGGGCGGCGCCGTGATGCCGTAATGCGCGGGGTGCGGCACCGGCGGCAGGTCGCCGTTCGGGCCGAACGAGCAGCCGGCGAGCGCGAGCAGGAGCGCCGGGATCAGCACCGGAACGCGCTCCGGAATAAGCCTCGGAATGAGCGCCGGAACGATCGAATTTCGTGGAATCCGTCTCATGATTGTTCTCCCTGGCCCGCTAAAGTACCCGCGTGGCTTTCGCGTTCGTCGTGCTTCACGCGGAACGACGCCGCGTACAGCGCCGGCAGATAGAACAGCGTGAGCACGGTCGCGCTGGTGATGCCGCCCATCAGCGCCGTCGCCATCGGCCCGAAAAAGTTGCTGCGCAAGAGCGGAATCAGCGCGAGGACGGCGGCGGCGGCGGTCAGCGTGATCGGCCGGAAACGCCGCACGGTTGCGCCGACGATCGCGTCGAAGCGCTTATGCCCGGCGGCGATGTCCTGCTCGATCTGATCGACGAGAATCACCGAATTGCGCATGATGATGCCGAACATCGCGATCACGCCGAGCATCGCGACGAAGCCGAACGGCTTGCCGAACAGCAACAGCGTCGCCACCACGCCGATCAGCCCGAGCGGCGCGGTCAGCACCACCATCATCACGCGCGCGAAGCTTTGCAACTGGATCATCAGCAGCGTCAGCACGACGATCACCATGATCGGCATCTGCGCGTTGATCGACGATTGGCCCTTGCCGCTTTCCTCGACCGGCCCGCCCACTTCGATGCGATAACCCACCGGCAGCGAGGCGCGAATCGTGTCGAGTTTCTTGTCGATCGCGTTCGTCACGTCGATCCCCTGCGTGCCTGCCCGCACATCCGACTGCACGGTGATGGTCGGCTGGCGGTCGCGCTCCCAGATCACGCCGTATTCCAGATCGTCCACCACGCGCCCGAGCGTGCCGAGCGGCACAGGACCGTTCGGCGTCGGCATGGCGAGCGTGGCGAGACGCGCCGGCTCGACGCGTTCCTTGAGCGGCGCGCGCAGATCCACGCCGATCAGCTTGTCGTGCTCGCGATATTGCGTGATGGTGTAACCGGAAAGCGACATCGCGAGGAAGTTCGAAATATCCTGCGACGACACGCCGAGTTCGCGCGCCTTCTTCTGGTCGATCTCGAAATGCACTGAGCGCTCCGACGGTTCGTCCCAGTCGTACTGGACGTTGGTCGTGCGCGTATCGGCGCGCATGTCGGCGAACACCTGCTCGCCGATCTTGCGCACGGTCGCGATATCGTCGCCGCTCACGCGAAACTGCACCGGATACCCGACCGGCGGCCCGTTCTCCAGCCGCGAAAGCCGCGTGCGGATCGCGGGAAACTTCTCGCGCAGCACGGGTTCCAGCCACTGCGCGAGCTTTTCGCGATCCTCGACCGATTTCGCCGTGACCACGAACTGCGCGAAATTCGGTTGCGGCAACTGCTGGTCGAGCGGCAGATAAAAACGCGGCGCGCCGGTGCCGACGAAGTTCACGACGTGATCGATTTCAGGCCGTCCTTCGAGCACTTTTTCGAGCCGCTTCGCTTGCCGCAGCGTGGCGTCGAATGAAGCGCCTTCCTGCAGGCGCACATCGACCAGCAATTCCGCGCGGTCCGAACTCGGGAAAAACTGCTGCGGCACGAGCGTGAAGCCGAACATCGCGACCACGAAGAGCGCGACCGTGATCGCGAGCACGACGAAACGCCGCTCGATACACCACGTCACCCAGCCGCGCAGACGTCCGTAAAACTTCGTGTCGTAGATATCGTGTTCGTGGTCGTCGGGCAGATGCGCCTCGTGCGCCTCGCGCTTGCGTTCGGGCAGGAGCTTGTAGCCGAGCAGCGGAATCAGCACGACGGCCGCGAGCCACGACGCAATCAGCGCGATCGCCGACACCTCGAAGATCGAGCGCGTGTACTCGCCCGTGCTCGACTTCGCGAGCGCGATCGGCAGGAAGCCGGCGACCGTCACGAGCGTGCCGGTGAGCATCGGAAACGCCGTGCTGGTGTACGCGTAAGCCGCGGCGCGCGTGCGGTTCCAGCCCTGTTCGAGCTTCACCGCCATCATTTCGACGGCGATGATCGCGTCGTCCACGAGCAGCCCGAGCGCGAGAATGAGCGTGCCAAGCGACACCTTGTGCAGCCCGATATCGAACAGGTACATGAAGAGCGCGGTCACGGCGAGCACGATCGGAATGGAGATCACGACCACCATGCCCGTGCGCACGCCGAGCGTGACGAGACTCACGATCAGCACGATCACCACCGCTTCCGCCACCGCTTCGAGGAAGTCGTCCACCGAGTGCGAAACCGCGTGCGGCATGCTCGACACTTCCGCGAGCCTGAGCCCGGCGGGCAGGTGAGCGCGCAGCTTCGCGGCCGTTTCGTCGAGCGACTTGCCGAGCCGCACCACGTCCTGTCCCGGTTGCATCGTCACGCCGATCCCGAGCACCGGCTGGCCGTTCGAGCGCATCTCGGTGACTTTCGGATCGACGTAGCCGCGCTTGATGGTCGCGATATCGCCTAGCCGGAACGAGCGTCCGTTCACGCGGATCAGTGTGTCCGCGAGCGCCTGCGCATCGTTGAACTGGCCGCTCGGACGCACGAACACGCGGTCGTCGGGCGTCGTCAGCGTGCCGGCAGGCGCGACCGCGTTCTGGCCGTTCACCGCATCGGCAATTTGCTGCGGCGAAATGCCGAGCCGCGTCAGTTGCGTGTTGGCGATCTCGATATAAATGCGCTCGTCCTGATCGCCGAAATAATCCACTTTCGCGACGCCCGGCACGCGCAGCAACACGACGCGCAACGCGTCGGCGTAGTCGTGGAGTTGCGCGGGCGAGTAGCCGTCGCCGTCGAGCGTGTAGATATTCGTGTAGACGTCGCCGAATTCGTCGTTGAAGAACGGGCCTTGCACGCCTGGCGGCAAGGTCGCGGCGATATCGCCGACTTTCTTGCGCACCTGATACCACTCCTCGGGCACGTCCTTCGCGGGCGCGGAATCCTTCATCGTGTAGAACAGCAGCGATTCGCCGGGGCGCGAGTAGCTGCGCAGGAAGTCGGTGGACGGCGTTTCCTGGAGCTTCCTCGCGATGCGGTCAGTCACCTGTTCCTGCACCTGCCGCGCGGTGGCGCCCGGCCAGAACGTGCGGATCACCATCACGCGGAACGTGAACGGCGGGTCTTCGGACTGCGCGAGCCTCGTGTAGGCGAGGGCGCCGAAAAGGGTCGCCATCGCGATCAGGAAGATCACCAGCGCGCGGTGCCGCAACGCCCACGCGGACAGGTTGAAGTGACCTTCCTCGTGACGGTAGTCGGGCTCCGGCAACGTTTCCGGCTTTGAGTCCGGCTTTGAGTCCGGCTTTGAGTCCGGCGCGCTCATGACGCGAAATCCTCGGGATGCAGCGGCGCGACGACGCGCACTTTCTCCCCGGCGCTGACCGTATGCACGCCTTGCCAGACGACCCGATCGCCCGCGTTCAGCCCGCCGGACAGCGTGACCGTGCGTTCGCCGAACCGCGCAACCGACACGCGGCGGAGTTCGAGCGCATCGCCCGGCGACTTGACGACCCACACCGCGGGTTCGTGGCCGTCGTGGAAAAGGGCGGTCGAGGGAACGGTGAAGCTCGTCGATTGTGCGTTTTGTGCGCCTTGTGCGAACGCGATGTCGGCGGTCATGCCGAGCCGGACTTCCGGCGTCGGCGCTTCGAGCGTGAGTTTCGCGCGCCACGTGCGGCTTTGCGCGTCGGCGGCGGGCGAGAGTTCGCGCACGCGCGCGGCGAACTGCTTGCCGGGCACGGCCGCGAGGCTCACGTTCGCGCGCTGGCCGACCGCGAGCGCGGCGAGCGCGCCTTCCGGCACGTCGCAGGCCACGTCGATATCGCCGCTCCAGGCCAGGTTGTACACGGCCTGACCGGCCGCGACGTTCTGGCCGGTATCGGCCTGTTCGGACGTGATGAAGCCCGCGTGGTCGGCGGTGAGCGTGGTGTAGTTCAACTGATCGGCGGAGAGCGCGGCTTGCTGCTGCGCCTGATTGCGCTGGGCGAGCGCGGACGCGTAGGCGTTTTGCGTCTGTTCGAGTTGCGCGGGCGCGATCAGGTTTTCAGCGGCCTGCGCGCGGTCGCGGTTGAGCTGCTGCGTCGCGTAATCCAGTTGATGCTGCGCCGCGTCGAGTTGCGCGCGCGTGCTGGCGGCGTTCTTCGATTGATCGGCGGGGTCGAGCCGCGCCACGATCTGGCCGGCCTTCACCGTATCGCCGAGCCGCACGCGCCGCTCGATAATTTTCCCGCCGACCCGGAACGATAACGGCGTCGAATAACGCGCCTCGATCTGGCCGGGCAGCGTGGATTGCGGCAGACGCTGATCGGCTTGCGCGGCGACAGCCACGACCGGCCGCGGCGGGGGCGGCGGCGCTTCTTTTTTGCTGCACGCGGCAAGCACACAGATCAGCGCGGCCGCACCGAGTTGGCGAGGGGCACTGCGGGAGACACGGCTGGAGAAGCGAGTCACGGGAAACCTCGACGCAAAGGCGGCGAAAAGCACCACGGGTGATGCACATAAAAGGCGTCGACGCGGCTCGCGCACGCTCGTCACCGGCATATTTCGAGATAGGAGGCGGATTCTCGGCGGGCTGATTCGCCGTCGCGAACGTCAATGTCTGCGGGCTTCCCGGGCAGACGCGAGAGGCGCGCGCACACACATTCGAGATGGATTTTAATACAACAGTGTATCTGAAAGCAAAGATGAATCTGGGTTCCGTTCGATGCTAAACTGCCGCGCATGAAACGAATCCGACTGACACGCGAGCAGAGCCGGGACCAGACGCGTCAGCGTCTGCTTGACGCTGCGCAAGCGATTTTCATGAAGAAGGGATTTCTGGCGGCGAGTGTCGAGGACATCGCCGCGGCGGCCGGCTACACGCGCGGCGCGTTCTATTCGAATTTCGGCAGCAAGCCTGAGTTGTTTCTGGAGTTACTCAAGCGCGACCACGATTCGATCATGGGGCGGCTGCATTCCATCTTCGAAGGCGAGACGTCGCGCGCCGATATGGAAGCGCGCGTGCTGCAGTATTACAGCCAGTGTTATCGCGATAACAAGTGCTTTTTGCTGTGGATGGAGGCGAAGCTTCATGCTAGCCGCGATGCCAAGTTTCGCGTGCGGTTTAACGCGTTTTTGCGCGAATTGCGGCAGACCACGACTGATTACATCAGCGCGTTTTCGGATCGCGTCGGGACGCCGTTGCCGATGCCGGCCGAGCAGCTTGCGATGGGGTTAATGGCACTTTGCGATGGGGTCCAGTTTTTTTATACCGCCGATCCGCAGGCCGTAAGTAGTGAGTTTGCTGAAGCTGTACTGGGGGGGTTTTTTAGGCGCGTGGTTTTTGGTGCGCCCTAGGGTTTGCTCGCGCGCTTGGGTTTTGGTTGCCCACAGGATTCGGCGCCGTTGGGCGGCTTGAGGGTGGGCGGGGTAAACCGTCTGATGCTCGGGCGCTTTCTGGGAACTTGCTTTCATGTAGGTCTATTAGCACGCCGCTATGCGCGGCAGCAGTCACTTTCTTTGCTGCTGCAAAGAAAGTAACCAAAGAAAGCAGCTTATCCGTCTAAGTGTCCACCACGAACCGTAACCGGGAGTGGTACGCAAGCTGATTCGGCCATCGCACCACACTACAGAGTGGAGCCGCTCATCCATCCCGGCAGGCACGAAGTGCCTGCCGGTAAGGCATAACCGAATAAAACCAAACCAAACCGCCGGTTTTTGTTATGCCCATCGTCCTCGCGCAGCGAGGATGGAACTGACAGGAGCTGTGCCAATACCTTGAACTGCGAGTTAGCCGAATCAGCCTGCGCGCCTATCCGCGTGGTTATTCGAGGTGGACACTTAGACGGATAAGCTGCTTTCTTTGGTTACTTTCTTTGCAGCAGCAAAGAAAGTGACTGCTGCCGCGCATAGCGGCGTGCTAATAAACCTACATGAATGCAAGTTCACAAAAAGCGCTAAATACCAGAACCAAAGGCGCAAGCAGAACCCAAAGCGCATGCAGAACCAAAACCCAAAAGCGCCAGCAAAACTGAACAACCTTAGGCGGAAATCCCCGACCCCCCATTACTCCCCAACAACTGCTCGACGGAGTTCGCGTCGACATAATCCTGCTCCGGCAACCCGTCGAAAATAGTAATGACATCGTTACTCGCGCCAGCCTCCCGCGCGGCATCGACAATCGCGTCCTTATTCGCCGGAAACTTCACGGCCCGCAGCACCTGCGCAATTTCATCGTCGATGGGTTCGTAGTTCAGTTCGTCTGTCACGCGCGTGTCCGTCATCCGTTAAGTTTCCCGATCAAGTTCGGCTGAAAAAAAGACCGCTCAGGTCTGAACCTGAACGACCTGGCTCGCGATCCCATGACTCGGCGTTCGCGATTTCGGCAACGGCACATGTCGCCAGCGTGCGTGGCCAAGGTCTTCCGCGCTCACATCCGGCGCGGGCGGCGCAACCGGCGCGGCGTTCGCCCGCAACACCATCGCGGCCTGCGCAGCCGCGCGCGGACCGGTGATGTCCGAGTCGCTAGTGTGAAGCGGCGCGGCGTAGCAGGACGCCGAAACCAAAGCCATCGACAACAACGTTGAGGTTTTCATCGCTCAACCCCTCTGACATGAGCCGTGGGAGCAGTAGAGCAAAGCATATGCCACTTGGAACCGGCTTGCATCCACGCCTATCCGAGCCCTAACGTCGTCCATCCCGCATGCGCCATCGTCCCCCGAGAATGGGCGGTCGCGCGGCAACTCTTAAAGTAACGCCTTAATGTCAGACATTTTCGACCGGACAACGAGCGCCGCCACGGGAATTGCCCCAAGCCAGCCCAAATTGCACGGTTGCGTGTATTTCAGCGCGTGGCGGTGGGATTGAGGCGGAAATACGCATCCAGCAGCGACGTTTTGTAAACCACGCCGAGCAGCAGCGGCTCAGCCGCATTTTCGACGACCGGCAAACGCTCGCCCTGAAACGCGAGGAAGTGCTGCAACGCGACGCCCAGCGCCATGTCGGGCGTGAGCACGTCGAAATGCGGCTGCAGGTAATCGGCGGCTGTTTTCGCGGCCGTGTCGCGTTCGTCGAGCAGGTCCGAGGTGATGTCCTTCAGCGCGACCACGCCCTGAAAGTGCTCGGCGTGATCGACGACATACAGGTACTTCACCGGATATTCGAGGAACACCCGCGTCATTTCCTTCACGTCGGCGCTGAGCGGCACGACGGTGTCGGCGGGACGCACGAGCTCGCGCATCTGGGTCGCGGCGAGCCGCAGCCGCGCCTTCTCCTCGCGCGTGCGGCGCAGCGTGACTTCGTACATCGACGCCGGCGCCGACGCCCGCGCGATGAAATACGCGACCACGCACGACAGCATCAGCGGCAACATGACCTGATAGCTCAGGGTCATCTCGAAGATCATCAGGATCGCCATCAGCGGCGCGTGGGTCGCGGCGGCAAGGAACGCGCCCATGCCGACCATCGCGTAGGCGAACGGCGCGGACGTGGAATCCGGCCAGATCGCGTGCGCGCCGAGCCCGAACAGACAGCCGACCACGGCGCCCACGAAAAGCGTCGGCGTGAAAATACCGCCGACCGCGCCGGAACCGGCCGTTGCGGCCGTGGCGAGCGTCTTGAAAATAAGCACGGTGAGAAGCGCGCCCCAGGTCCACCGTTCGTGGAGGATCGAATTGACGACTTCGTAGCCGTTGCCCCAGACCTGCGGCCACCAGATCGAAATCACGCCGACGATCAGCCCGCCAAACGCAAGACGCACCGGCACCGGCAACGGCAGACGCCCGAAGTGCTTGCGCGATGCGGCCAGCAAGCGCAGGAAATGCGGTGCGAGCGCGCCGCAGAGCAGTCCGAGCAGCACGAATAAAAGCACTTCGACGCCCGTGATGGCCGGAAACACCGGCATTTCATACGTCGGGCGATAACCGGCGAACTCGCGCATCGTGATGTTGGCGACCACCGACGAAACCACGATCGGCCCGAAGCTTTCCATCGCGATCGAGCCGAGCACGATTTCGGTCACGAAAAACGCACCGGCGATCGGCGCGTTATAGGCCGAGGTGATTCCGGCCGCCGCGCCGCACGCGACGAGCAGGCGCAGGCGCGGGGGATCGAAGTGAACCCAGCGGCCGACGAGCGACGCGGCCAGCGCCGCCAGTTGCACCATCGAGCCTTCGCGGCCGATCGAGCCGCCGCTCGAAATCGTGAATAGCGACGACAAACTGCGCCACAAGCTCGGCCGCACCGGCACGACGCCATCGCCGATCGTCACGGCCTCCATGTAGTCGGCGTTGGCGTGGTCGGTCGTGCCGCGCCGCGCCAGCAGCAGGCAGCCGCCGGCGATCAGGCCGCCGACCGTCGGCAGCGCGACGCGCATCGGCCACGGCAGATGGCGCGCCATATCGACGAAACTGCCGCTCTCGCCGGTCGCGATGCGCTGCAGCGCGTCGATCCCTTCGCGAAACGCCGCGGTCGCGAACGCGCCGGCCACGCCGACCACGACGGCCCACAGCAGCATCGTGTGCGATTCGGAGAAGCGAAACAGGCTTTGCGCGCGGGTGCGCAGCTTGAGCAGAAATGAGAGCACGGCGAGCGACGAACGAAGGGTGAATGCGCGGCCAAGAATAGCATCGCGACAGAGGTTGCAGCGCTCGCGCGGACGAAAATAGCGCTCGAACGCCGGAACCGCCGCAGACGCAAAAAAGCCCGGCCGCAACGCGGCCGGGCTTTTTTGCTTTTGCTTTTTGCACCGGCTATCGTGCGCCGGCGCTCACCACTTCGGCGCAAACGGCGGATTCGCGTTGCGCTTGCCTTCGTCGAGCGCGTCGATCTTCGCAATATCGCCCGCGTCGAGCCGCAATTTCTGCGCATCCCAGTTGATCTGCTGATGCTCCGCGCTCGTCGATGCCGACAGCACCACGATATTGCGCGACAAGAGCCACGCGAACGTCACCTGCGCCGGCGTCGCGCCGTGCTTCTCGGCAATGCCGCCAAGCGTGGCGTCCTGATGCGCGCGGCCTTCGCCGAGCGGCATGTAGGCCGTCACTTTCACGCCGAGTTTCTGGGTCGCCGCGACCAGCGCGCGGTTCGCGAAAAACGGGCTGACTTCGATCTGGTTCGTGACGATCGCCCGTCCGCCCGGCGCGGCGAGCGCTTCTTCGAGCAGCGGCGCGGTGAAATTCGATACGCCGTAATGGCGGATCAGCCCGAGCCGTTGCGCTTCCTGCAACGCGCCGAGCGTCTCCGCGATCGGCACGACGCTGTCGGGCGACGGCCAGTGGATCAGCGCCAGGTCGATTTCGCCGACGCCGAGCTTTTTGTGGCTGTCCTTCAGGCTCGCGATCAGGTCGTCGTGGCGCAGACGGTCGTGCCACACCTTGGTCGTGATCCAGATATCTTCGCGCGGAATGCCCGAGTCGCGCACGCCGCTGCCGACGGCTTCTTCGTTGTTGTAGTACTGGGCGGTGTCGATGTGACGATAGCCGAGCAGCAAGGCGCTCTTCACGGCGATCGCGGTCTTCTCGGCCTCGACGCGGAACGTGCCCAGTCCGAAGTGGGGAATGCTTTCTAACATGGCGGTGTCCTTGAATGTGTTGTTGTGGCGAGCAGAACAAGGACACCGGAATGGCCGACGGCTAGGCGTCCTGATCCAGCTCGGGGTAATGCCGGAAGATGCCGGATTCGTTGAACGGAATCCGTCGTTCGGAATCGACGTAAGCAGCAATGTTCGGACGCGCCAGCACGGCGTCGTGGAGCGCCGCGACACGCGGATACTGCTCGCCGAAGCGCCGCATCGCGCGCGGAAACGCATAGTGCAGGCCATCGACGAGTTGAAACATCGACAGGTCCACGTAGGTTACCGTGTCGCCGATCATCGTGGTGTCGCCGTGCGGATTCTGTTTCAGGACGCGTTCGAAGTAGCCGATGAACTTTGGCACGCGCGCTTCGATAAAGTTCTTCGAACGCACTTTTGCCGCGTCTTTCTGGTCTTCGTAGTAGAGGTCGGTGGCGAGCGGATGGTGCGTGTCGTGCACCTCGGCGACGATATCGGCGATGGTCAACTGCAGGCCGTGGGCGACGAAACGCAGCGCCTCGTCCTTCGGTGCGAGGCCGAGTTTGGGTCCCAGATATTGGAGAATATTGGCGACGTGTGGAACGATCAGGTCGCCGTCTTTCAGGAAAGGCGGCGCGAAGGGAATGTGCGGCTCGGTTTTGCTCTTGATGATTTTCATCATCGCATCCGTGCCGAGACCGTCTTTTTTAGCGCCGCGCGCGACGTCGATGTAATCCGCGCCGGCGTCTTCCAGCGCGAGCCGCACGAATTCGCCGCGGCCCTGCAAGCCGTCCCAATAATAGAGTTCGTATGCCATGCGCCTTCGTCCTCGCGGTTCGGTCATTGGTCTGGCGGCGAGAGATTCAGCCGCCGCAAGCCCTTATGACTTCGAACGCAATCCAGGAGTTCAGCGCAGGGTCACACAGTAAGCGGCGTTCAGCCGAGCAGCTTTTCCACGCCGATCGTGATCGCGAGTCCGCCGCCGACCAGCCACACATACAGGATCAGCCCGGTTGCGAGCGCGCGCGGACCTGCCTGACGGATTTGCGCGACGCGCGTTTCCATGCCGAGCGCGGTCATCGCCATCGTGAGCGCGAAGGTGTCGAGGTTGTTCAGCGTGGTCGTCGCGTGGGCGGGCAGAATGTGCAGCGAATTGACGATCACCAGTGCCAGGAAGCCGAGCGCGAACCACGGCACCGCGAGCTTGCCGCGCGATTGATCGGCGTGGTCTGCGGCGTTCTTTGCTCGCGAACGGTTCAGCCAGAAGCCGAGCGAGAGGAGCACGGGCACGAGCAGCATCACGCGCGTCATTTTCACGATTGTCGCGATGTGCGTCGCTTCCGGGCTCACGTTGCTCGCCGCGCCGACCACCTGCGCGACCTCGTGGATCGTGCCGCCGAAGAAGAGGCCGACGCCGAGCGTATCGAGATGCAGCCAGCCCGCGTGCATCGCGAACGGGTAGAGGAACATGGAGAGCGTGCCGAACAAAACGACGCTGCCGACCGCCATGGCGCTCTGGTGCGGCTTCGATTGCAACGTGGATTCGAACGCGAGCACGGCGGCCGCGCCGCAGATCGCGCTGCCGGCCGCCGTGAGGAGCGCCGTATCGCGGTCGAGTTTCATCAGCTTCATGCCCGCCCAGGTGCCGATGGCGAGCGTGCTGACTACCACGAGCACCGACACCGTCAGACCAGTCAAGCCGACTTGCGCGATTTCCTGCAAGCTCACGCGCAGCCCGAAGAACGCGACCGCGATCCGCAGCAGCTTGCGCGCCGAGAAGTTGACGCCCGCCGCCCAGCTTTCCGGCATGCCGTGACGCAGCGCATTGCCATACACCGCGCCCGCGATGATCCCGATGATCAGCGGGCTCACGCCCAGCCCGGCAATTGCGGGCAGCGACGCCACTTGCGTCACGGCCGCGGCGAACAAGCCGACGAACAGGACGCCGTTCAGTTGGCCGCGCGGGGAAGGGAGCGTCGTGACGGTGGACATGGGGACCTCGATATCTCTGAAGGCTCTAATCCTAATCTCCGTATATCAATATAAAAAATCGTCATTTAGAATGTGAAGTATCGGCAATCTGGATATTTCGTTGAAATGACCCCTGACCAGCTTATAACTTTCGCGGTTGTCGCCGAGCATCGGAATATCAGCCGTGCCGCGCTCGCGCTGCATTTGTCGCAGCCGGCGGTGTCGGGGCAACTGCGCCAACTTCAGGACGAGTTCGGCGAGCCGCTTTATCAGCGCGACGGGCGCGGAATCAGGCTGACGGCGGCGGGCGAGCAGCTTGCCGCTTATGCCGCGCGGCTCGCCGAAATCTTCGCGCAGGCCGAGGCGTTGCGCGATGCATTGCGCGGGTTCGAGCGCGGCACGCTGCGCATCGGCGCGAGCACGACGCCCGCGAGTTACCTGCTGCCTTATTTGATTGCGGGATTTCATCGGCGCTATCCGGACGTCACGATCCAGACCATCGACGGCAACACATCGGACATCGTCGCGGCGCTCGGCACGCTGGATATTGCGATGATCGAAGGGCCGGTCGGTGCGGATTTGCCGCCGGGGACCGGCGTGACGCCGTGGCGCGAGGACGAGATAGTCGCCATCGTCCCGTGCGCGCACGCGTTGGCGCAGTGGGTGAAAACCAGCGCGGGCGCGGCCCCGCGATCCGCCACGCTCGCCGAGATCGCCGCGTATCCGCTCGTTTTGCGCGAAGCGGGTTCGGGCGTGCGGCAGATCGTCGAGCGCGCGTTCGCCCGCGCGGCCGCGCCGATGCGCGTGGCGCTCGAAATCGCGGGCGTCGAGGGCGTCAAGGAAGCGGTGCGCGCGGGCATGGGAATCGGCTTCGTTTCCGCGATGTCGATGCGTCACGAAGACGGGGCGCTAATTCGGCTGCCGATCGCGCCCGAGCCCCTCGCACGACGCTTTTCGATCCTCATGCCGCACGCCGCCACGCCGTCGCGCGTCGCGGCGCGCTTCCACGAACTATGTCTGGAAGACATCGGAGACACGCGCGAAGCAGGCTAGGGATTTCCACTATGGCGCGCTTCGGAGGCGGAGGCGCACCATTCGTTTTGAGACAGACGCCGAGCGCGTCTTTTTTCAAACCGAGATTTGGAACCGGTTCCAATCGATAAAAATCAGACGATTGAGCCGAAAACAAAGGTCATTCGATATGGATGTGGAGACAAACCAGCGGCTTGGGATCGTGATCGTCGCGAGTGCGTTCGGCGCCGAGGCGATCCGCCGCGATGGCCACGCGATCTGGGCGGCCACGGCGGCGCGCGCCGGGGCGGCGGGTTTCGAGGTTCGCCGCGAATTGTTTGCAAACGACGCCGACATCGCGCGCGACGCGTTGCAAAAGCTCGGCGAGACGATCCGCGCGCTCGGCCTCTGGGCCGTCTATTCGACGCCGACGGACACATTTTCGCCGGACGGCACGCTGGATCGTGCGGCGGTGACGCGTGCCATCGACGAAGCGGCGGCGCTCGGCGCGCGGATCGTCAAGCTGCAACTGGGCGGCGCGGATCCTGAAAACGGCCAGCCCGCCATCGCGACCGACCCGGCGACGATCGACTGGCTTTTGAACGCGACGCACAATTCGCCGGCGCGGGTGGTGGTCGAGAATGGGCAGCCGAAGGCGGGCGGCACGATCCGTGCATTCGAGCAATTGTTCGCCGCGCTTGAGTCCGCGCAGCCGGAGCATTTGCCGCTCACCATGACCTTCGATACCGGCAACTGGCTGTGGGCGTTGCAGGATCCGGCCGATGCGGCGCGCCGTCTCGCGCCGTTCGTGACTTACGTGCATTGCAAGGCGGTCACGGGCGAAGGCGCGCGGCGTTTCGCGTGCGCCCCGCACGCCGACGACGCGCGTTTCGCCGCGCTTCTCGCGAGCTTGCCGCGCAACGTGCCGCGCGGGATCGAGTTTCCGTTCGATACCGCTCAGCCGGATGCCGATGCAGCTTGCTATGTGGCGTGGCTCGCCGCCGCCTGACCGTACTGAACGTGTTGAACTGTGTAAAAGAAGGAAAAATGATGCAATCTGCACTCGACGTCGTGACTTACGGCGAAGCGATGACCATGTTCGTCGCGGCTGAAACGGGCGATCTGGCGGCGGTCGGCCGCTTCACGAAACGCGTCGCGGGCGCGGATCTCAACGTGGCGATCGGTTTGTCGCGGCTCGGCTTCAAGGTGGGCTGGATGAGCCGCGTCGGTGCCGATTCGTTCGGCCGCTACGTGCTCGACGTGCTGGCGGCGGAAGGGGTCGATGCGGGCTGCGTGACGGTCGACGAACGTTATCCGACGGGTTTCCAGCTGAAATCGAAGAACGACGACGGCAGCGATCCGACGGTCGAATATTTCCGGCGCGGGTCGGCGGCGAGCCATCTTTCGCTCGACGACTACGTGGCCGACTACGTGCTCGGCGCGCGGCATCTGCACTTAACGGGCGTCGCACCTGCGCTTTCGCCGAGTTCGCGCGAACTCGCGTTCCATCTCGCGAAGGAGATGCGCGCAGCCGGCAAGTCCATCACCTTCGATCCGAACCTGCGTCCGACGCTTTGGCCTTCGCGCGAGGCGATGGCCGACGCGCTGAATGCGCTCGCGGCGCACGCCGACTGGGTGTTGCCGGGCGTGAGCGAGGGCGTCACGCTGACCGGTTACACGACGCCGGAGGACATCGCGCGGTTTTATCTGGATCAGGGATCGAAGGGCGTGATTGTGAAGCTGGGCGCACATGGCGCGTATTTCCGCACCGCCGACGGCGATCAGGGCATCGTTCCCGCGATGCCGGTGGCGAAGGTCGTCGATACGGTTGGAGCGGGGGACGGGTTTGCTGTTGGGGTTGTCAGCGCGCTGCTTGAAGGGCGCGATGTGAGGGATGCGCTCGCGCGCGGGAATCGGATTGGCGCGCTGGCGATTCAGGTGATTGGGGATAGTGAAGGGTTGCCCACAAGGGGCGAGCTCGATTTGCTCGAGCAGGCTGCGGACGCTTTGAATCACGCGTGAGGGTTTGGGTTTGCTGGCGCTTGTTGATTTGGTTTCTTGGGCGCTTTCTGGGAACTTGCTTTCGTGTCGGTTTATTAGCACGCCGCTATGCGCGGCAGCAGTCACTTTCTTTGCTGCTGCAAAGAAAGTAACCAAAGAAAGCAGCTAGGGCACCTAAGTGTCCACCACGAACGGTTTCCGGGAGTGGTGCGCAAGCTGATTCGGCCATCGCACCACACAACGGAGTGGAGCCGCTCATCCATCCCGGCAGGCACAAAGTGCCTGCCGGTAAGGCATAACGGGACAAACCAAACCAGACCACCACGAACCACCACGAACCACGAACCACGAACTGTGAACTGTGAACTGTGAGCTGTGAACTGTGAACTGTGAGCTGCAAGAAGACGTACTTAGTGGGTTGGTTTTTGTTATGCCCGTCGTCCGCGCGTAGCGAGGATGGAGTTGACGGACGCTGTGCCAATTCGATTGAATGCGAGTTAGCCGAATCAGCTTGCGCGCCTATCCGTCTGGTTATGTGTGGTGGACACTTAGGCGGACTAGCTGCTTTCTTTGCTTACTTTCTTTGCAGCAGCAAAGAAAGTGAGTCCCGCCCCGGACAGGGGCAGTGCTAATAAACGTACACGAAAGCAAGTTTCCGAGAAGCGTAGGCAGACAAAAGCAAAAGCGCCAGCAACCCAAAACCAGTGCAGGTTCCCGAGAAGCGCAGGCAGACAAAACCAAAAGCGCCAGCAACCCAAAACCAGTGCAGGTTCCCAGGAAGCGCAGGCAGACAAAAGCAAAAGTGCCAGCAACCCAAAACCAGTGCAAATTCCCAAGAAGCGCAGGCAAACAAAACCACGAGCGCCAGCAACCCAACCCCCCCGGACCCCGGAGCCATTCATGCAACCGAAACTCGCAGCGCGCCGCTGGTGGGCGATCATGCCGATCGTCTTTATCACGTACAGTCTCGCCTACCTCGACCGCGCGAACTTCGGCTTCGCGGCCGCGGCCGGGATCAATCGCGATCTCAACATCAGCCACGGTCTGGCGTCCCTCATCGGCGCGCTGTTCTTTCTCGGCTATTTCTTCTTCCAGATTCCCGGTGCGATCTACGCCGAACGCCGCAGCGTGAAGAAACTCGTCTTCTGGAGCCTCGTGCTCTGGGGCGCGTGTGCATCGCTCACCGGACTCGTCAGCAACATTCCTTCGCTGATGGCGATCCGCTTCGTACTCGGCGTGGTGGAGGCGGCCGTCATGCCCGCGATGTTGATCTTCATCGCGAACTGGTTCACGAAATCGGAGCGCTCGCGGGCCAACACGTTCCTCATTCTCGGTAATCCGGTCACGGTGCTGTGGATGTCGGTCGTGTCCGGTTATCTCGTGAATTCGTTCGGCTGGCGTCACATGTTCATCGCGGAAGGCGCGCCGGCAATCATCTGGGCGGTGATCTGGTGGTTCATCGTGCAGGACAAGCCCGCACAAGCCAAGTGGCTCACCGATCAGGAAAAGCGCGATCTCGACGCTACGCTGCGCGCCGAACAAGCCGCCATCAAGCCGGTCAAGAACTACGGCGAAGCGTTCCGTTCGCCCGCGGTCATCAAGCTGTGCGCGCAGTATTTCTGCTGGAGCATCGGCGTGTATGGCTTCGTGCTGTGGCTGCCGTCCATTCTCAAAAATGCGTCGAGCTTCGGCATGGTCGAGACGGGCTGGCTGTCGGCCGTGCCGTATCTGGCGGCGACTATCGCGATGCTCGCCGCTTCATGGGCCTCCGATAAACTCAATCGACGCAAGCTGTTCGTCTGGCCGTTTCTGCTGATCGGCGCGTTCGCGTTCGCGGGCAGCTACCTGCTCGGCGCGACCCATTTCTGGGCGTCGTATGCGCTGCTCGTGATCGCGGGCGCGGCGATGTACGCGCCTTACGGCCCGTTCTTCGCGATCGTGCCGGAACTGCTGCCGAAGAACGTCGCGGGCGGCGCGATGGCGCTCATCAACAGCATGGGCGCGCTCGGTTCGTTCGTCGGATCGTATTTTGTCGGCTATCTTAACGGCGCGACCGGTTCGCCCGCGGCGTCGTATGTGTTCATGAGCGCCGCGCTCGTCGCCGCCGTCATCCTGACGCTTGCCGTGCGCCCGCAACCCGCCGCAGCGCCGTCGGCGAAGCTCGCCACACGCGGCTGAAAAATCCACCTTCCCAACAGGAATCCGTTCCGATGAAAAAGCAGATCGTCGCCTATAAGCCGCTCCCCGATGACGTCCTCGCGTATCTGCGCGAACACGCTGAAGTCGTCAACGTCGAGTCGAAAGACCACGACGCCTTCGTCACCGCGCTGAAGAACGCGGACGGCGCGATCGGCGCAAGCGTGCAGATCACGCCCGCGATGATCGAAGGCGCAACACGCCTCAAGGCGTTGTCGACGATCTCCGTCGGCTTCGACCAGTTCGACGTGGACGACCTCACGCAACGCGGCATCGTGCTCGCGCACACGCCGGACGTGCTGACCGAATCCACCGCCGACACCGTTTTCGCGCTGATTCTCGCGAGCGCGCGACGTGTCGTCGATCTCGCCGAATGGGTGAAGGCGGGACAGTGGAAGAAGAGCATCGGCGAGGCGGAATTCGGCGTGGACGTGCAGGGCAAGACGCTCGGTATCGTCGGGCTGGGACGCATCGGCGGCGCGGTCGCGCGGCGAGCGGCGCTCGGCTTTCGCATGAACGTGCAATACACGAACCGCAGCCCGAACGCGCAGGCCGAGCGCGACTACGGCGCGAAGCGCGTCGAACTCGACGAACTGCTCGCCACGTCCGATTTCGTCTGTCTGCAAGTGCCGCTGACGGAAGCGACGCGCGGGTTGATCGGCGCGGCGCAACTGAAGGCGATGAAGCGAAGCGCGATCCTCATCAACGCATCGCGCGGACCGACCGTCGATGAAGCCGCGCTGATCGAGGCGCTCAAGGACGGCACGATTCTCGGCGCGGGGCTGGACGTGTTCGAAACCGAACCGCTGCCCGCCGATTCGCCGCTCCTCAAGATGCGCAACGTGGTGGCGCTGCCGCACATCGGCTCGGCGACTCACGAAACGCGCCACGCGATGGCGATGAACGCGGCGGAGAACCTCGTCGCGGCGCTGGATGGCACGCTTGCGATCAATATCGTGAATCCGGCCGTGCTCAAGCGTTGAAGCGCTGAAGCAGCGGCGTTGCGCGCACCGCGTGCAGTAAGATCGCGGTCTGGACACACAGCGCGCCCCGAGCGCGCTGTGTGCTTCTTGCAGCCCGAACCCACGAGCGAATGACCGAACGATCTTTTCCGACCAGCGCGCGCCCCGGCTCGACGGCACTGCCGCGCCGCGCGACCATTACCGATGTCGCGCGCGAAGCCGGCACCGGCAAGACCAGTATTTCACGCTATCTGAACGGCGAAACCGGCGTGCTTTCGCCGGAACTGCTCGCGCGGATCGAAGCGGCGATCGCCAAGCTCGACTATCGGCCGAACCAGATGGCGCGGGGCCTGAAGCGCGGACGCAACCGGCTGATCGGCATGCTGCTCGCGGACCTGACCAATCCGTATTCGGTGGAAGTGCTGCGCGGCGTGGAAGCCGCGTGCCACGCGCTCGGCTACATGCCGCTCATCTGCCACGCGGCGAACGAAGTGGACATGGAGCGGCGTTATTTGCAATTGCTGACGACGTATCGGGTGGAAGGCGTGATCGTCAATGCGCTCGGCGTCAAGGAAGAACTCTTGCACGCGCTGAATCAGGGCGGCGTACCGGTCGTGCTGGTGGATCGGGCGATCGACGGTCTCGTGACCGATATGGTCTCGCTCGATAACCCGAGCGCCGTATCGCTCGCCGTGCGGCATCTCGCGGAAGCCGGCTTCGACGACGTGGTTTTTATCGTGCAGCCGTTCTGGCAGGTCAGTTCGCGCCGCGTGCGCGAAGCGGCGTTTCGTGACACTATCGGCGGCCCCGGTTTGGCCCGGCCAGGTTTGGCCCGGCCAGGTTTGGCCCGGCCAGGTTCGGCCCGGCCAGGTTTGGCCCGGCCAGGGTTGGCCGGTTCACGCGCTGCGCCGATGCGCGGCTTAACGGTCGTGCTCGATCTCGGCGACGCCGTCGCCGCGCCGGCCGCGCTCGCCGAAATCGACGCGCAGCTCGACACCGCGCGCGACGCCGGACGACGCATTGCGCTGTTCGCGGCGAACGCTCCTGTCGCGCTGCGCCTCGCGCTGCATTTGCGGGAACGTTTCGGCGCGGACTGGCAAAGCCATGCGGCGCTGATGTCCATCGACGATTCCGAATGGGCCGAACTCGCCGGCATGACGACGATCCGCCAGCCGACCGGCGACATCGGACGCCGCGCGGTGGAGTTTCTGCACGAGCGGCTCGAAGGCGCGCAGATGCCCGCGCGCGAATGTCTGCTGCCCGGCGAACTGGTCGTGCGCGCATCGACGCGGCGTGACAATCCTCAAGGAAATTGAATGGTTAGTGTATTGACGCTGGTTTGCCTCACGCTTGCAACGCTCTTGATCGCCGCGTTGCCGATTGTGCTTTATCGACGCCTCAAGCCGCGCTTCAGCTTCGAGCGGCGCGAGGTGATCGCGGGGATCGCCGCGTTCGCGTTCTTTTCGATGGTGGTCGAGCGCGCGCTGCACGGTTTCGTGCTCGGGAACGCCGCGCTCGTCGGCTGGCTGATGCATCCGGCCGCGTTCGTCGCTTACGGCGCGCTGGCGGCGGGCGTCTGCGAGGAAGTGGGGCGCTTCATCGCGATGAAATGGCTGATTTCGCGCGCGCCGGCCTCGCTTGAGAATCCCGGCACGGCGCTCGGCTACGGCATCGGACAAGGTGGCGCGGAGGCGTGGCTGGTCGGCGTGTTCGTGCAGTTGCAATGGATTGTCTACGCGGTGCTCGCGAACAATAACCAGCTCGACGCGCATTTCACGAGCGTGCCGCTCGACGACCTGATGCGCCTGCACATGATTCTCGGCAATCTTTCGCCGCAATACGCAGCGCTCTTCGTGATCGAGCGTGCCGCCGCGTTCGTGTTTCAGGTCGGGTTGTCGGTGCTGATGTGGCAACTGCTGCGCGAACGCGTTCGCTACACGCTGCCGTTGCTGATTGCGGCGCATGCGTTGATCGGCGTGCCGGCCGCATTGTTCCAGGCGCGGCTGATTCCGCTTCTCGCCGCCGATGCCGTGTATCTCGTGTTCGGTTTGATCGTGCTGCGCGCGCTGGTCCGGTATTTCCGCAGTGGCGCGGGGCGGCCGGTGTCCGTCACGACGCCGCGTTGAGTCGGCACTCGCTCTTACAGAAGGTTCACGCTTATGGACGACTACCAGTTCGATTGCCCGAGTGCCGATATCGACGTGCTCGCGCACGTTGTCAGCGACCTGTTCCCGGAGCAGACGCAGTTCGCGGAACGGATCGGCGAGGATGGCCGCACGTCGCTCGTGATCCACTACGTGGCGATGCGTTTCGGCGCGACGGCGCGACGGATCGCGATCGACGTGCGTTTCGATCCCGCTGCGCTTGCGCGTTATCGCGCGATGCCGGCGAAGCTGCACGCACGCAGTTACGCGGTGTTGCGCGCCTATGTCGAGGCGACGTTGGGCTCGCTGGAGGAGATGTATGCGAACGGGGAAACCGTGCCGCGCACGGTGGAAATCGACATGGGCGAAGATTTCGCCTGAGGACGCAGCGCGGGGGTGAATTTAGGCCTGAATCTAGGCCTGAATCTAGGCATGAGCATGCGCTTTAGCGAGCGTCGGATTATCAGCGGCGAGCGTGTGCTTCAGCCCTGTTCGGCCAGCCGATACACCTTCGCAAAGCGCGCGGCCTTCACGACGCCATAATCGCCGGGCGCGTACTGCATCACCCAGTCTCCCGCCGCGCCGATCAAGACATCGCCCGCTTCCGTGCGCGCGATCGAAAACGGCTCCTGCATCTGCCGCGCCAGCACGACAACCGGCCGGTTCCGGTAGATGCCCGCCACGCCATGCGCGATACCGCCTTCGGGCAGATACTTCGCGTCGAAACGGTCGCGCGATACCACCCAGCGCTCGCCGGTTGCACCGGTAATGAGCGCGTCGCCGGGCGCGTAGCGGTTCGGACCTTCGAGGCTCATCAACGCGCCGTTCGCCGAGGCGAATTCCACCGTGACGGCTTCGTCCTTGACGACGCGCTGGGCGGCCGGGTCGCCGGTCAAATCGATGCGAGTAAGTGCGGTCATGGAGTGGGCTGACGAGTTCGAATAAAGATCCGCGATCTTACTGCATCGGCGCGATTTTGCGCGCTTATGCGAAGGCTGGACGCCGCTTCTAAACCGCTGCTAAACCGCTGCTAAACCGCTGCTAAACCGCTGCTAAACCACTGAGACCGCTCACACGCCGACGGCGCGTAAGGAAAAAACCCGCATCGGCCGATGCGGGTTTTGAGTGTTGGCGTAGCGCAAACACTTACGGCTTGGTGATCGCCGGTTCCGGTGCGACGCTGTCGGGCGACGCGCCTTTCTTCGGCCGGTGCGCGCCCTTGTGCTCGTGCGGGCGGCCCGACTTGTGGAACGTGGTGTCGGCGAGTTTCTTTTGCTCGGGCGAGAGGCTCGCGTAGAGCGGCTCGAACGCATCGACCAGCCGCTTCGTGCCGTCGGCCTGTGCCTGCGCGATCTGCGCGTATTGCTTCATATCGTCGACGGCGGTTGTCGTGCTCGCCTGCGCGAGCCGCTGGCGATACAGATCGCCCATCGTGTGCGCGTTGTCGCGCATGACATCGGCGAACTTCGACCAGTCGCCTTCCTGCTGCGCGGTAATTTTCAGGCTCGAATGCAGATCGGCGATACGCTCTTCGACACGCGCCTCGCGAGGCGTGGCGTGCGCGGCCGATGCGCCGGCCGGTGCGGATGCAGCAGCGGGCGCGGAAGATTGAGCGAACGCTGCCGAAACCGCGAGCGACGCAACCAGAGCAGCGAGTGTTTTTTTCATTCGATACACCTTCGGTTTATTTTAGAAAAACGGCGCAGAGGAGAACCTGCCTCCCGTGGCTGATATTAGTATCACGATTGCGTGACGCGCCGCGTTCTTCGCCACAAACGCTTACAACCGAAACGTCTGCGAAAAATACCGGCAGACCACCAGGGACCTCCACGCATGAGACCGCCGCGCCTCGACCAACTCGACGACATCGACCGCAATCTCATTGCGCTGCTTCAGGCCAACGCGCGCGAAAGCGTCGCGAATCTCGCGCGTCTGGTCGGCGTGGCGCGCACGACCGTCATCGCGCGTGTGGCGCGGCTCGAAAAGACCGGCGTGATCGCGGGCTACGGCGTGCGGCTCGGACAGGACGTGCTCGACGCGAGCATTCAGGCGTATGTCGGCATCAAGCTCGCGCCGAAATTCGGCCGCGATGTGCAGAAACGCTTCGCTCGCATGCCCGAAATGCAACTGCTGTGCGCGGTCAGCGGTGAATTCGATTACGTCGCGTGGCTGCGCGCCGATTCACCCGACCGGCTGAACGATCTGCTCGACGAAATCGGCGCGCTGGAAGGCGTCGAACGCACGACGACCTCGATCATTCTCGCGCGCAAGATCGACCGCACCGGTTGATTTTCGACGTTTTGCAGGATTGAGACGTCATAACGTCGAAAATCGACGTCGATACGCAGCACTTTGCGTCTAGGATCAATATTCAGGGGCTTCTACACTGGGGTTCGAAGCGGGCCGGACGGCGCGCGCTACCACAGGAGAAGAACATGAAAGTCGCCCTCGTCGGGGCTGGCCTGATCGGCCAGAGCATCGCGCGCCTGCTTCGTCACACGGGCGATTTCGAGGTCGTCGCGCTCGATCGCGACGAAGCCGCACTGGACCTTCTCGCGGCCGACGGCGTGGCGACGCGGCGTGTCGATTGCGCCGATACCGCCGCGCTGCGCGAGGCGCTCAATGGCTTCGACGCGCTCGTCAACGCGCTGCCGTACTACCTCGCGATCAACGTAGCGTCGGCGGCGAAAGCGGCGGGCGTCCATTACTTCGATCTCACCGAGGACGTGCGCGCGACCCACGCGATCCGCGCGATCGCCGAAGGCTCGACGCACGCGTTCATGCCGCAATGCGGGCTCGCGCCGGGGTTTATCGGCATCGTGGCGCACGATCTGGCGCGCAGTTTCGACGACCTGCACGAGCTCAAGATGCGGGTCGGCGCGCTGCCGCAATTCCCGACCAACGCGTTGAAGTACAACCTGACGTGGAGTATCGACGGGTTGATCAACGAGTATTGCCAGCCGTGCGAGGCGATCCGCGAAGGGCGCACGCAATGGGTTCAGCCGCTCGAAGGCGTCGAACATTTTTCGCTCGATGGCGCCGAATACGAGGCGTTCAATACTTCCGGCGGATTGGGGACGCTTTGTGAAACGTTGAGCGGGAAGGTGGAGGCGCTCGATTACAAGTCGGTGCGGTATCCGGGGCATCGCGACCTGATGAAATTCCTTCTTGACGACTTGCGCATGGCGAGCGATCGAGACGGCCTCAAGGCGATGCTGCGTCGCGCGGTGCCATCGACTGCGCAGGACGTGGTGCTCGTTTTTGTCACCGCGACGGGGATGCGGCGCGGCCAGTTGGTGCAGGACGTGTTCACGCGGAAGATTTTCGCGCGCGAGGTGTGCGGCGCGGGGATGAGCGCGATTCAGATCGCGACGGCGGGGGCTTTGTGCGCGGAGCTTGATTTGTTTCGCGAAGGCGTGTTGCCGCAGAGCGGGTTTGTGCGGCAGGAGCAAGTACCGCTGGGGGCGTTTCTGGCGAACCGCTTTGGGGAGCTTTATGAGGGCGTTGCCTTGAGGGCGGAGTTGCCGCGGCTTGCAATCGCCTAAGGGTTTTTTGCTGGCGCTTTGGGTCTTGTTTGCGTGTGCTTTTTTGGGAACGTTTTGCAACGGTTTGGTTTGGTGGCGCTGGCGTGTTTGTTTGCTTGCGCTTCTTTTGAACTTGCTTTCGTGTAGGTCTATTAGCACGCCGCTATGCGCGGCAGCAGTCACTTTCTTTGCTGCTGCAAAGAAAGTAACCAAAGAAAGCAGCTTATCCGGCTAAGTGTCCACCTCGAATAACCTAGCGGATAGGCCCGCAAGCTGACTCGGCTAGCGCGCAGTTGCTCGGATTGGCACAGCGCCTGTCAGTTCCGTCCTCGCTACGCTCGAACGACGGGAATATCTAACAACCAGCAGTTGGTTCGGTTGGTTTGGTTGGTTTGGTTGGTTTGGTTGGTTTGGTTGGTTTGGTTGGTTCGGTTGGTTTGGTTGGTTCGGTTGGTTCGGTTGGTTCGGTTGGTTCGGTTGGTTCGGTTGGTTCGGTTGGTTCGGTTGGTTCGGTTGGTTCGGTTGGTTCGGTTGGTTCGGTTTGGTTCGGTGGTTCGGTTTGGTTTGGTTTGTTGTTCGGTTATGCCTTACCGGCAGGCACTTTGTGGCTGCGGGGATGAATGAGCGGCGCCACTCTGTTGAGTGGTGCGATGGCCGAATCAGCTTGCGCACCACTCCGGGTTACGGTTCGTGGTGGACACTTAGCTGGATAAGCTGCTTTCTTTGCTTACTTTCTTTGCAGCAGCAAAGAAAGTGAGTCCCGCCCCGGACAGGGGCATCGCTAATAGACGCACACGAAAGCAAGTTTCCAGGAAGCGCGAGCAGACAAAAGAAGAGAGCGCCAGCAAACCCAAACGCGCCAGCCACCCCGCACAGGGGCGCGCCAATAAACGTCCGCGTAAGCAAATTCACCGTGCGCGCAGGCAAACAAAAGCGTACGGCGCCAGCAGACCAATCCCGTTCGAAAATCGAGCCAAAACTCGCCGCCCCAGTCAACCCCCAACCCCTCATGGCATGTCCGCCGTCTCCCCATCCCTCAAACTGCGATACCGATTCATCAACGGCGTAGACGAGATCCCATGCACGATAACCGAAGCCGTAATCACCCCGATCACCAGCGGAATCAACGGCGCAGCAGCGCTCCGTGGCGCATGCTCGAGCGCATACATGAGGTAGTAGAACGACCCAACCCCGCGTATCCCGAACCAGCTCATCAACCGGCGCTGCGGGCCGGTGGCGCTCGACCCCAACAACGCCGCGCTCACCGAAATCGGTCGCACGACCACAAATAGCGCCACGATCAACGCAAGCGTCTGCCACGTGAACAGCGCGCGCCAGAACGTGGCGAGCACGCTGCCGATCATCAGCATGATCGCGACTTCCGCAATCCGCTCCAGTTCGATCGTGAAGCCCAGCACGCGCTCCGCCATGAACGCGTGGGCGCGCTCGGGGTCGACGGCGGTCGCGCCTACATCCTCCGAATCGATCGTGCCGACCGCCTGGCGAGGGGTCTTGTCGCCGCTCGCTTTCTGTTCGACGCGACGCATCGCGAGGCCCGCCGCGAATACCGCGAGAAACGCATACGTGTGGATCAATTCCGCCAAGCCGTAAGACAGGGCGATCAATCCGAGCGCATAAAAACCTTCCGGCCCGAGCGCCTGGTTGTGGCGCGTGCGCAGCCACGCGACCAGCCGCACCGACAGATCGCCGAGCAGCCAGCCGCTCGCGAGCGCGCCCGCGACGCCCCACACCGCTTCGCCGGTGAAGGCCCAGCTAAGCGCCTGGCCGGGCGATGCCTCGTATTTACACACGGCGATACCGAGCAGCGCGAATGGCAACGCGATGCCGTCGTTCAGGCCGCCTTCGCCGGTCAGCGAGAAGCGCAGGAGATCGACGTCGCCGGGGGTATCGACCTGGACATCGTGGGCGAGCACGGGATCGGTTGGCGCGAGGATCGCGGCGAGCAGCAGCGCCGGTCCCCAGTTCAGGCCGAGCAGGTACACGCAGACGAAGGTCATCGCGAGGACGGTGAAAATCATCGCGAGGACGCCGAGGCGCACCGGCAGCAGCCAGATGCGGTCGGTGGGCGGCACGCGCAGCCGCAGGCCGATCGCAAAGAGCGAAACGAGCATCGCGACTTCGGTGATACGCCGGAGCAAGGCGGCATCGGAGACGAGATTGAGCGACAGCAGGTTCGCCCCGAGCGGCCCCAAACCGAAGCCGATCGCGAGATAGCACATGGCCGTGCTGATCGGCAGGTGCTTGAAGGTCGAACTGGCAAGTCCCATGAGAATGAGTACACCGCCAACGACGAGAAACCACATCGTCTCGGTCATGGAAACCTGTTTGTGTTGAGTTGAGCCGCAAAGACAGACCGGCGCGCGCGCCAGTGGCCGGAGGATCGGAAAGCGGCGCAAGCTCCGTGCCCGCCATGACCGGCGGCGCGGCAACACGAGCCGCTGAAACAAGTTCTCGCCGCGGGTTAGCCGCGTACAGACGCGCGCGCGTCCGAGCGATTAAGATGGCGAATTCTTTCGCGCTGCCTCGTCCTTTTCTGCGTCCTATTTCGAGTCCTTATTTGAGTCCGCAAACGCCACCGGAGGTTTTCGCATGTCACACCATTTCGACGCCATCGTGATCGGAACCGGACAGGGCGGCGCGCCGCTCGCCGTGCGCCTCGCGGCGAGCGGCCGGCGCACGGCGGTGATCGAGCGGCATCTGTTCGGCGGCACCTGCGTGAACGTCGGCTGCACGCCGACCAAAACCTACGTCGCCAGCGCCCGCGCGGCGCACGTCGCGCGCCATGCGGGCGAGTTCGGCGTGGTGATCGGCGGCGACGTGCGGATCGACATGCCGCGCGTGAAGGCGCGCAAGGACGAGGTGATCGGCGCGTCGCGCGACGGCGTCGAAAAGTGGCTGCGCGACACGCCGAACCTGACCGTGTTCAACGGTCACGGCCGTTTCAGCGGGCCGCATGCGATCGAAGTCGAAAGCGCGGATGGCACGCTGCAGGCGCTCACCGCCGACGCCATCTTCATCAACACCGGCACGCGCGCGGCGGTGCCGGACATCGAAGGTATCGCGAACGTGCCGTACCTCACGAATTCGACGCTGCTCGATCTGGAGGTCGTGCCGGAGCATCTGGTGATCGTCGGCGGGAGTTATGTCGCGCTCGAATTCGCCCAGATGTTCCGCCGCTTCGGCAGCCGCGTGACCGTGCTCGTGCGCGGCGAGCGCGGGCTCACGCGCGAGGACGACGATTTCGCCCAGGCGATACAGGACGTGCTGGCGGGCGAGGGCGTCGAATTCCGCTTCGGCGCGAATCCGGCGCGGCTCGAAGTGGCCGGCAGCGGCGTGCGGGTGACGCTGGCGAATTCGTCGATTAACTCGTCGATCGACGCGTCGCACCTCCTGTTCGCCACCGGCCGCCTGCCCAATACCGACGATCTCGGTCTCGAGCACGCGGGCATCGCGCGTAACAAGCACGGCATGATCGATGTGGACGGGCAATTGCGCACGGCGGTGGCGGGCGTCTGGGCGCTCGGCGACGTGAACGGGCGCGGCGCGTTCACGCATACGTCGTACAACGATTACGAAATCATCGCGTCGAACGTGGTGGACGGCGGTGTGGACGGTAGCGCGGGCACGGAAGCCCGCAGCGTGGACACGCGCATCATGGCCTACGCGGTTTTCGTCGATCCGCCGTTCGCGCGCGTCGGCATGAGCGAGGCCGAGGTGCGCGCCGACGGCCGCGAAGCGTTGATCGCGACCATGCCGATGTCGCGCGTCGGGCGCGCGCGCGAGCGCGGCGAAACGGCGGGCCACATGAAGGTGCTGGTGGACGCCGCGACCCGCAAGATCCTCGGCGCGGCGATGCTCGGCATCGAAAGCGACGAAGCCATCCATACGTTCATCGACATCATGAACGCGGACGCGCCGTACACCACGCTGCAGCGCGCGATGCACATTCATCCGACCGTCTGCGAACTGATCCCGACTTTGCTCGGCAGTCTCGAACCGTTGAAATAAACCGGCGCGGACACAGCGGACAAGCTGCGCGGCGCCCGAACGCTCAGGCGGCGGCTTTCTTCGCTTCGTCCTGCATGCGCGCATCGCGGGTCTCGGGCATCGCGAACCAGACCAGCGCGACCGCCAGCGCACCGGCTGCGGCTAAACCGAAAAAGCTCATCGCCGTGCCGAAGCGGTCGGCGGCGAAACCCGCCGCCGCCGTGCTGAGCGTGGCGCCGACGCCCGCCGCCAGCCCGAAGAATCCGATACACAGGTTGTAGCGGCCCTTGCCGCCCGCGACGTCGGCGGCGATCAGCGGCAGCATCACGCCGAACACGGCCGCGCTGATGCCGTCGAGCATCTGCACCGGCACGAGCAGATACGGGCTGCTCACGCCCGCGAACAAGAGCGCGCGCACCGGCAGCGCGCAAAAGCCGAGCAAGAGGACGGGCCGGCGTCCCCAGCGTTCCGCCTGCCGTCCGACCCACGGCGAAAGCGCCGCCACGATGAACTGCGGCACGATGATGCACGCCGCGATCACGAGCTGCACGTTGTCGCCCATGTGCGCGGTCACTTCGCCGGCGGCGAGATTGAGCATCGCCGCGTTCGAGAGGTGGAACAGCACGACGCACGCCGCGAAAATCAGCAAGCGGCGATCGCGCAGCAATTCGCGCAGGCTTTCGGGCGGCTCGGTCACTGCCGCGCTCGGATCGGAAGCGGCGTCGGCGTCGGCGTTCGGGTCGGCGTCCTTCCGCAGATCGCCCGTGCGCTGGCGCGGCACGCGCGGGGCCATTTCGTGGTGAATCATGTGCAGCGCGACGAGCGCGGGCAACGCGAGCGCGGCGGTCAGGAAGAACACCGAGCGCAGCGACAGATACTCGCCGAACGCGCCCATCAGCGCGGCGGTGAGCGCGCTGCCGATCGACGCCCAGCGCGCGTTGCGGCCGAGCCGGTCGCCGAGATCGGCGCGCGACACGAGCGCGAGCGAAATCGCGGCCATCGCCGGCACCAGCATGCAGCTCGCGAAACCGTGCAGCACTTCGGCGGCGAAAACCGACACGAACGTCGGGCTCGCCGCGAGCAGCAGCGCGCTCGCGATGATCGCGATGATCGCCGCCGCGGCCGCGCCTTTCTTGTTGCGCAACGCATCGACGAGCGCGCCCGCGGGCAGCTGGCTCGCCATCGCGCTGATCGTGCCGACGCTCAGCATCAGGCCGATCTCACCTTGCGTCCACTTGTTCGAGGCAAGGTAGGAAGCGATGAAAGGGCCGAAGCCGGTCTGCACGTTGGCGACGAAGAAGTTCAGCCAGTCGAGCGCGCGAAGACTTCGTGCAATTACCATTGGTTTGGATCGCTCTCTTTATCGTAGGTATCGTTATTTGGCGTTGTCTGTAGGCGGTTTCGGCGCATGCGCTCCAGCGCTTGCCGTCGCGCCGCCGCTTGCGGCCGTGACCGGCGCGGCGGCTGGCGTGGCCGATGCAGGCTGCACGGCAGCGGGTACGCCGGATGCCGACGCGCCCGAAGCGGCAGCCGGCGCCGAAGCGGGCACGGGCGGCGGCACGACGGGCGAGACGATCTTGATCGGCTGTTCCGGCGCGTAGGTCGGTGACGCTTTCAGTTGCGCGTCGTTGAAGTCGATCTGCAATTGCTGCGCCTTGTTCCGCGTCACGATATGCACGTCGGCCCAGTTCGCCGCAACGTGGCGTTTCTCGCCAGAAAGCGAATTGCTTAAATCGACGACCAGCGCCTGAGGCCGCGCCTGCGCGTCGATCAGCACGTCCACCACGCGGCCCATGCGCGCGCCGCTTCGTTGCAGCACGGTCGAATCGACGAGTTGCGCCATGCTCGGCGGAATGTCGTTCACCGAGCCGGGCTTCGGCGGCTCGGGCTTCGCTTTCGGATTGGCGGGCGGCGTGGGGACGAGAGTGATCGGCGCTTTCTTCGCCGCCGGGTTGAAGCGGAACGCGCTCCACGGGAACGTGACCTTGCGGTCGCCGACGCCCAAGAAGCCCGACAGGTTGAGCACCATGAGTTTGGGCTTGCCGGCGGGATCCGCGAACGCATCGACCGCGCGGCCGATGACCTTGCCATCGGGCCGCTGGACCTCGCTGTCGAGGAGGCCATGCACCTGTTCCGGCTGCATGATGCGCGTCGTGATGATTTCGGGCGGCGGAGGCGGAGGCGGTTCCTCGGGCGGCGGCTGCACCACCGTTTCGCGCGGCTTCGGCTTGACGACCCGCTTCTTCGGCTTGGCCGGGCGCGGTTTCGCCCCCGACGCCGGTTCGGCAACGGCGGGCGCGGACGCTTCGTCCGGTTCGGCGGCGATCAGGTCGGGCGGGGCCTCGGCGTTCGAATGATCGACGATGGGCGCGGCGCCCTGCTGCGGAAAAAGACTGCACGCGCTGAGCGCGGCCAGCGCCGATACGGCCGCCAGCATCGCGAGCGGGCGACGCGCGCGGGCGAGGGCGGCGTTCAATGCCGACGCAAAACCGGGCGCGAAACCGGAAGCCGCGCGAAAAGCGCGCGCGCTGCCGGGGATCGAGGTTATGCGGGCGTCGCCGCGACGCGAGAAACCGCCAATCATCACAAACACTCCATGTTGCGGGCCACCTGCCATGATTCAGATCGTCCGGGATGGTACCGGACGGATTGATGGCGCGCGGCCAGGAATGCTCTGCCGCGCGTGTCGTGTCGTGTCCGACGCCTTTGCCGGACGTCCCGCACGTTCAGACGCCGTCGGGCCGCGTTTGCGTGGCGGCGGCGTCGGCGAGGCGCTTCATCGTGTCGGGTGCGCCCATTTTTTCGGCGGCGTCGCGGGCCGTGAAACCGTTTGCATCGCGCGCGTCCGGGTTCGCTCCATGCGCGATCAGGAATTCGACCATCTCCACGCGATTGAACATGGCCGCGATCATCAGCGCCGTGCGGCCGTCGGGCGATGCGCCCTCGACGTCCGCGCCGTGTTCGAGCAACGCCTCGATCACTGGTTTGAAGCCTTTGAAGGCCGCGCCCGCGATCGGCGTCTGGCCGTTGTCGTTACGCAGATCCGGATCGGCCTTGTGGCCGAGCAGCACGCGCACGGCGTCGGCGTGGCCGTGGTAGCTCGCGAGCATGACGAGCGTGTCGCCGCGATCGTTGCGCAGGTTCGGCGGCAGGCCCTTGTGGAGCAGCGCGTCGAGCATCGCGGCGTCGCCACGGCGGGCGACGTCGAATACTTCGCTGGCGAAAGCGATCATGTCGTCGTCGGGGCCTTCACTTAGACCTTCGCCGGGACCTTCACCGGACGGTGTGCCGGGTTCATGCTGCATAGCGTCGCTCCATGGGCGGAAGATGAGTCGTGGGTGGGGGCTGTTCGCGGCGTTCCGTTTAGTTGGCAGGATACACAGGTTTCACGGGGTTTCGCGGACAGCGCGTTCTTGCGGGCGCACGTTGACAGCACGAATCGCGCCAGGTGCACGGGGGGCGATGGATGGCTGGCGCAGTTGGGGTTTGGTTTTTGCTGGCGCTATGGAGGGATTAGGGTGGGTGGGTTACACCGTCTGATGTTCGGGCGCTTCTATGGACCTTGCATTCGTGTAGGTTTATTAGCACGCCGCTATGCGCGGCAGCAGTCACTTTCTTTGCTGCTGCAAAGAAAGTAACCAAAGAAAGCAGCTTGTCCGCCTAAGTGTCTCTCGCACATAACTACCCGGATAGGCTCGCAAGCTGATTCGGTCAACGAGCAGTTATTCGGATTGGCACAGCGCCGGTCAGTTCCATCCTCGCTGCGCTCGGACGATGGGCATAGCCGGCCTAGCACCGTGCTTCCCGGGAACTTGATTTCGTGTCGGTCTATTAGCGCGCCGCTGTGCGCGGCGGCACTTACTTTCTTTGCTGCTGCAAAGAAAGTAAGCAAAGAAAGCAGCGTGACCGTCTAAGTGTCCACCACGAACCGTAACCCGGAGTGGTGCGATAGAACAGCCGTGATATCGCACCACACAACAGAGTGGAGCCGCTCATTCATCCCGGCAGGCATAAATGCCTGCCGGTAAGGCATAACCGGAAAAACCAGACCAAGCCACACCGACCGCCGATTTTGATGCACCCGTCGTCCGAGCGCAGCGAGGAGGGAACTGACAGGCGCTGTGCCAATATCAACGAATGCGAGTTGCCATAGTCAGCTTGCGCGCCTATCCGCGAGGTTATTCGTGGTGGACACTTCGACGGATAAGCTGCTTTCTTTGGTTACTTTCTTTGCAGCAGCAAAGAAAGTGACTGCTGCCGCGCATAGCGGCGTGCTAATAGACCTACACGAGAGCAAGTCACCGAGAAGCACAGGCAAACAAAAGCGAAGGGCGCCGGCAAACGAAAACAAAACAGCAAACAAAACCGACGGAAGGTTCCCAGCGAGCGCACGCACCCAAAAAACCCCGAACGCCAGCAACCCCGCTTGACGCGACAACGCGCTCCCCCGTACGCTCCCCGCACCACCCCGCGCCGCGCCAAAAAGAGACCCCATGACCGATTCCCTCGATCCCACTCCGCGCCGCATCGCCCCGGCGGCGAACCGCAACCGCGATGCGATTCTCGCCGTCCTCAAGGACATCTTGCCGCCCAGCGGGACGGTGCTGGAAATCGCGAGCGGAACCGGCCAGCACGCGGTGCATTGCGCGGCAGCCTTGCCGGGCCTGACGTGGCAACCGAGCGATCCGGACGAAAACGCGCGCCAGTCCATCGCCGCATGGCGCGCGCACGATGCGCTGCCGAACGTGAACGCGCCGCTCGCGCTCGACGTGCGCGCGGCCGACTGGGGTATCGGCGAGGTGGCGGCGATTGTCTGTGTGAACATGATCCACATCGCGCCCTGGGAGGCGGCCGAAGCGCTGTTTCGCGGTGCGGGCGAGCGGCTCGGCGTGGGCGGCGTGCTGTATCTGTACGGCCCGTTCCGGCGCGACGGCGCGCACACCGCGCCGAGCAACGAGGCCTTCGACGCCCAACTGCGCGCCACCGACGCCCGCTACGGCGTCCGCGATCTGGACGATGTCGTGCGGCTAGGCGCCGCAGCCGGATTGGTGCTCGAAGAAATCGTGCCGATGCCGGCAAACAATCTGAGCCTCGTGTTCCGGAAAACCCTAAAGCGTTGACGCCTGTTGCGCGCGGGCGACGGGCCGCACCGGCCAGCGCACGGTCGCGAAGAGCGCGGCAATGACGATCAGCCCGCCGCCGATCCAGCCCGTCGTCGATATGGATTCGCCGAGCCAGACACTCGCGAACAGCGCGCCGAAGGCCGGTTCGCTGCCCATCAGGAGGGCGACGCGGGTAGGACTGCTGCGCCGGATCGCGAAGTTCTGCGCGAAGAACGCGAATAACGTGCAGGCGAGCACCAGATACGCGACCGACGCCCAGAACACCCCGTGCCCGGCGAGCGCAGGCAGCGCGGGCAGCGCAGGAAGCGCAGGAAGCGCAGGAAGCGCAGGAAGCGCAGGAAGCGCAGGAAGCGCGGACCAAGCGTGCGGCGTGGCGCTCGACCACCGGGACGCTACGAACGCGATCCCGGCGCTCCCCGCCGCGACGATGCCCGACTGCACGGCCGTCACCGACAGCGCCGGCAATGTGGAGTCCCGCATCACGCGCTTCGTCACGCAGACGTTGAGCGCGCGCAGCAGCGCCGCCGCCAGGATCAGCGCATCGCCGGGATTGAAAACAAAGGTGGCATCGCCCGCGAGCAGCCACGCGCCCGCGAGCGACACCGCGACCGCGATCCATTCGGCCCGCGCCGGGCGTCGCGCGAGCAGCGCCCATTCGACAAGCGGCGTCATCACGACGCACAGGCTGATCAGAAATGCAGCGTTCGCGGCGCTCGTCATCGAGACGCCAAAGGTTTCGCACAGAAAAATCGACAGCAGCAACACGCCCGCCACGCCGACGCCGCGAAGCGCGCGGGCATCGGCATGGCGCAAAGCCTTGAGCGCGGGCGCGAGCACGACGAACGTGATGCCGAAGCGCAGCGTGAGCAGCGCCAGCACCGGATAGACCAGCAGCGCCTCTTTGACGACCGCGTAACTGCTGCCCCAGATCACGGCAACCGCCAGCAGCATGAGATCGGAAAGTACGGCCAGGCGTTTGGCGGACATAAAGTAGTCTCGGTCGCGGGTGGATTCAAGGACGCCTATTGTCGATCCATGCGGCCGTGGCGATAATCGGGTCATCGCGCACAGGATTTATGCACTTGGCGCACAAATGGAGCGTCCGTGAATCCCGCTGAACTTTTCGCCTTGTTGCCCGATATGGCCGTGTTCGCGCGGGTCGTCGATGCCGGTAATTTCTCGATCGCCGCGCGCCAGCTCGGCACGACGCCGTCCACCGTGAGCCGCCAGATCAAGCGGCTGGAGGAAGCGCTCGCGACGCGCCTCCTCGAACGCTCGACGCGCCGCGTGCGCGTGACCGAATCGGGCGGCGAGGTTTACCGGTATTGCCGCGACATGGCGGCGGCGGCGTCCGGCGCGGTCGATGCCGCCGGCCAGCGCGCCGCGCGCCCGCAAGGCCGCGTCGCGGTGAGCGCGCCGACGTCGTATGCGAAATCGGTGGTGCATCCGCTCGTGCCCGAGTTTCTCGCGCTGTATCCGGAGGTCGATCTGCAGCTTTTTTTCGCCGATCACGACGTCGATCCGATCGAAGCGGACCTCGATCTCGTGATCCGCGTGACCGAGCATCCGCCCGAGGGGCTGGCCGCGCGGCAGGCGGGCAAGGTGCGCTGGGTGCTGGGCGCATCGCGGGCGTATTTGCGCGCGCGCGGCACGCCGGATCATCCACGCGATCTGGCCGCGCACGACTGCATCTATCTAGGCGAAACCGCCGACGACAACCGCTGGCGCTTCCGGCGCGGCGCCGAAACGGCCACGGTCAGCGTGTCGGGCCGCTATATCGCGAATCACGTGGGCGCGCGGATCGAAGCGGCGATGCTCGGTCTGGGCATCGCGAACCTGCCCGAGTTCGCCGCGCGCGAGGCGCTCGCGGCGGGCGAGATCGAGCCGGTGCTGGCAGACTGGGAACTGGAGGCGCGCGCGTATCAGGGCACGGTCTGGCTGCTGTATCCGCCGAACCGGTTTTTGCCGCCGAAGGTGCGCGTGCTGATCGACTTTCTGGCGGCGCGGCTGATTTGAGCTGGCGTGAGCTGGCGTGAACCGACGTGAGCTGGCGTGAGCCGACGTGAACCGACGTGAGCCCACGTGAGCTGGCATGAGCCGACGTGAACCGACGTGAGCCCACGTGAGCTGGCGTGAACCGACGTGAGCTGGCGTGAGCCGACGTGAACCGACGTGAACCGACGTGAGCCGACGTGAGCCCACGTGACGACGTGAGCCGACGTGAGCCGACGTGAGCTGGCACGAGCCGACGTGAACCGACGTGAGTCCACGTGAGCCCAAGTAAGCTGACGTAAGCCAAAGTAAGCGATAGCCGCGCACGCGTGAATGCGGGAAACGCCTTCATACCTGAGCCGCGCTCGCCGTGTAGACTGCAGAAGGTTGCTCGTCATGCCGCCCAGCCAGAATGCGCGGCGCGCCGAGCGATCTCCACTCACCAGCGGAGGCCTCGTACATGCAAGCAGCGTTGCCGCAGGAAGTCACTCAGGACGCCACTCAGGAATCTACCCAGGAAGCCACTCAAGACCCGATCCGCGACGACACCGCCGAAGCGGCGCCGCGCGATCTGCGCCGCGTCGATATTCATCCCGATCACTGGTATCCGGTCGCGTGGTCGCGCGAGGTGAAGCGCGGCAAAACGCACGGCGTGCATTTCGCGGGCGACCCGATCGTGCTGGTGCGCACCGAGTCCGACAAAGTGTTCGCGCTGGAAGACCGCTGCGCGCACCGGCAAGTGCCGCTGCACGCGGGCGTGGTCGATGGCGAATCGATTCGCTGCTGTTATCACGGCTGGACCTACGATTGCACCGGCCGCTGCACCGACGTCCCGTACCTCGGCCGCGAACGGCTGCCGAACGGCGTGCGCGCGTATCCGTGCCGCGAGGAAGCGGGATTGATCTTCGTGTTTCCAGGCGATCCGCTGCTGGCCGAATCCGTTCCGTTTCCGAGCCTCGCTTCCGCGAGCGACAAGGCGTACAAGACGCGGCGCTTCGGCCGCGCGGTGAAGTGTCATTACACGTTCATGCATGAGAACCTGATGGACATGAACCATCAGTTCCTGCATCGCAAACAGATGGGCCAGATGCGCGCGCGCTCCGTCGGCCGCCGGCGCGGCGAGGACTGGGTGGAAGTGGACTACACGTTCGCGCGCGAGGACGGCAAGCAGCCGATCGGCGAGGCGCTCGTGTTCGGCCAGACCCGCGGCACCGCGCCGGAGGATCATCACAAGGACGTCATGACGATCCGCACGGCTTATCCATACCAGACGCTCAGGATCCGCACGAAGGACGAGACGGTGGTGATGGATCTGTGGATCGCGTATGTGCCGCTCGACCGGGCGCAGCGCACCAATCGCACGTTCGGCCTGCTGTCGATCCGCCGCCCGAAGATTCCCGGCTTGCTCGACGCGGCGTGGCCGCTGCTCGTCTGGTTCACGGAGCGCATTTTCAAGGAGGACCGGTGGATCGTGGAGCGCGAACAGGAAGCGCACGACCGGCAGGGCGCGGACCATAATCACGAGGTGTTCCCGGTCATCAACGAGTTGCGTTCGCTGCTGATCGCGCGGGGCGCGCCGGCGGTTAGCGCCGCGCCGCCCGCGCGGAAAGTGCATCTGATCGTGCCGGTCACGGAGTCGCCTGCTTCCTGATGACGCACCGCGCCCGATGCATGACGCCCGGGGCTGGCGCGTTCGGCGCTCGGGCGTTATACAAGAAGCGCGGCGCCGCCGTCTGTTCGCCGTACGCTCACGGTGACGTTTCAATTCATCGATTAAAACCAGAGAGGTTGCCACCATGACTCGCGATTCGATCGACCGGCCTGAGCCGGTCAACCCGGAACGGACGTCCTCGGCGTCCACCACACAACAGCCGGAGCTCGAACATTTCGATGCCGCGCTGACCCACGTGGACGACTCCTACGCTTCAGGACGCATGGCCGCGGGTGCGGCGAAGGGCATTCTGTTCAGTATCATCGAGACACTCGGCACGTTGGTCGGCGATCCCGATCTGCCGGCGCACGCGCGCTCGGGTTATGAAGGGCTGCTGGAAACGGCGCGGGAACTGCGCGCGAACATCGATAAATAGCCTGCGCAGCCGTCGAGTCGCCAAGGCAGCACGGGCGCTTGCGGCCATGAGCGAGGCCATGAGCAGGACCCACAGTGCGGCGATAAGCGCCGCATTTAGTCGTGGGAAAAACGCGCCAGTCCGCGCAAAATAGACCTATTTACAGGGGAGTAAATCATGAGCAAGAGTCAGGACGCCAAGAAGACCGAGAAGAAGGTCGCCACCAAGACGCCGAAGGAAAAGAAGGAAGCGAAGAAGTTGAAGAAGGAGGCTTCGAAGCGCCAGTAACGGCAATGTTCGTCGCGTGTGTCTGATCGATTTCCGCGACACGAATCTTCAAAACGGCCCGCGCAAGCGGGCCGTTTTGTTTTGGCCGCTGGCTCCGCTGGCTCCGCTGGCTCCGCTGGCTCCGCTGGCTCCGCTGGCTCCGCTGGCTTCGCTGGCTTCGCTGGCTTCGCTGGCTCCGCTGGCTCCGCTGGCTCCGCTGGCTCCGCTGGCTCCGCTGGCTCCGCTGGCTCCGCTGGCTTCGCTGGCTTCGCCCGCGTTTCTCGCGTCTCTCGGACTTGGCCGGCAAGAGGTCGCGCCGCTGCCCTTCGCCATGATTCACTGTATGATAATCATTCTCATTAAGCAGCGCCGGCGTCTTCGGGCGCGCGTCGAACTTTGCATCGAATTCCAATGCACGAGCTTTTCCTGACCGCTGCGGCCGTGGCCGGCGCGCTATGTTTTTATCTCGGCAGCACCGGTCAGTCGTGGCTGCGCGCGCCGTGGCCGCGGTTGCCCAGCCGCGTGGCGGCCACCGCGCTGATGGCCGGCGCGATTTGCGCCGCCGCGCGCACGCTGAATCCAGCCGCCGCGATCTTCTTGGCCGTCGCCGTTTCGATGGCGAGCCTCATCGCGTTTCCTTTCGCAGGACTCGCGTGGACGCGGTCGTCCACTCGATGAACACGCCCATCGGCGACGACCCCAAAGCGCCGCCCATCGCGCGCGACTGGCTTTCCAAGACGCTCGCCGGCGCGCTCGGCGGCTTTGGTCTCGCGATCGCCGCGAGCGGCTTGCTCGCGTTGCTGACGCCGGGCGGACTGTGGGTCGCGAACAAGTTCCAGGTGGCGATGTGGCTCGTGCCGCCGGTGTGGATCGGCGTGTCGGGCGCGAGTTTCATGTTCGCGAGCGGCCGACGCGCCTGGTGCTGGCTCGGCGTGGCGAACGCCGCCGCCTTCGCGCTGTTGGCCGCCGTGCGCCATTTTCTCCTCTAGATTCCCTGTTTCCCCATGCGCAGCGACGTCATCCGGGTCTATAAGACCGTGCACACCTGGACCGGCATCGTCGCCGGTCTCGCTCTTTTCATCGCCTTCTACGCGGGCGCGGTCACGATGTTCAAGGACGAGATCGCCGACTGGGTCACGCCGCCCGCCGCGCGCGCCGCATCCGTGCCGTTAGCCGATGCCAACGCGTTGATCGCCGAGACGCTCGCCGCGCATCCGGACACGAAAAAGCAATTCACGCTGAAACTGAGCGGCGCTTCCGATGGCGACCCGACGCCACGCGCCACCTTGATGTGGCAGGCACGCGGCCCCGCGCAGCGTTTAACGGCGACCCGCGATCCGTCCGGGCACCTGCGCGTGGATACCAGCGGTCCGTCGGACGCCGCGAGTTTCATCGACGTTCTGCACATGACGTCGGGCGTGCCCGGCTCGATCGGCGTGGGCATGGCCGTGATGGGCGTCGTGTCGCTGCTGTACGGGCTCGCGCTCGTGTCGGGCGTGATCGTGTTGCTGCCGACGCTGGTGAAAGACCTGTTCGTCGTGCGCGTGGGGAAGAACCTGAAGCGCATGTGGCTCGACGCGCATAACGTGATCGGCATTCTGAGCCTGCCGTTTCACGTGGCGATCGCGCTGACGGCGGTGGGTTTTGGCCTGCACGACTATCTCTATAAAGCGCAGGACCGCGCGATTTACGACGGCAAGCTCGAAGCGTCGATGCAGGCGAACAATCCGTTCTTCGGCCCCGCGCCGAAACCGGGCGAAGCCGCGCCGGCCGCGCCGCTGCCGCCCGAACGGCTGCTCGCCATCCTGCACGAACGCGCGCCCGGTTTCGTGCCGAGCGAGATGAGCTACCGGCGCGCGGGCAGTTCGGACGCGACCGTGTTCATCCGCGGCGACGATCCGCGCTATCTCTCGCTCGGCGGCGGCTTCGCGCTGCTCAACGCGGCGGACGGCCACATCGTGAGCGGTGAATTCCTGCCCGGCGCGGGCAACACGTGGTCGAGCGTGACGGGCGCGCTCTACGCGATCCATTTTGGCAGCTACGGCGGTGAACCGGTACGCTGGGCGTACTTTTTCTTAGGCCTTGGCGGGGCCTTCCTGTTCTATTCGGGCAATCTGCTGTGGATCGAAAGCCGGCGACGGGCCGAGCGGCGTGAGGGCGGGCCGGTCGTGCAACGCCGCTCGACGCAGCTGATGGCGGCGGGCACGGTGGGCGTCGCGCTCGGCTGTATCTGCGGGATTTCGTTGACGCTCATCACGGGCAAGGTGCTGGCGGGCCATGTCGCCGATTTGCAGGCGGCGCATCGCTGGGTGTACTACGTCGTGTTTCTGGGAAGTATCGGCTGGGCGTTCGCGCGCGGCGCGGCGCGGGCCTCGGTGGAGCTGCTCGGATTGGCGGCGCTTTCTACCGCGATGATTCCGGCCGTGAGCCTGCTCGGCTGGCTGCTGCCTTCGGTATTCGGATGGGGAAGCCAGAGCGCCGGCGCGCTCGGCGTGGATGTCGGCGCCGCGATTGGCGCCGCATGTTTCGCGTGGATGATGAAAAAAACCGCCCGACGCGTATCGGCGGGTCGCGCCGACAGCGTCTGGAGCGGTTCAGGCCCGGCCGATCAGAAGTCGGTGGTGAGCGACAGCAGGAACGTGCGCGGCGCGCCCTGAGTCAGATAACCGCCGGTGGTCGATGCCCAGTAGCCCTTGTTGGCGACGTTCAGCACGCTGGCGCGGAAGGTCGTCGGGTGGTTGTAGATATTGACCGCGTAACGCGCGCCGATATCGAATCGATCCCACGCCGGAATCGACAGCGTGTTCGGCACGTTCAGATACTGCGAGCCAGTGTGGATCCAGCGCGCGGTGAGCGTGAGGCCGGTCAGCATCGGAATGTCGTATTCCGCGCCGAGGTTGAAAAGCACGCTCGGCACGCCGACCGGCTTCTGGCCGTCGGTCAGGCCGCCCGCCGTATCTTCGAGCGTGGCGTTGATGTACGACGCACCCGCGATCAGGCGCACGCCCTTGACCGGCTCGCCGTACACCGACGCTTCCAGCCCGCGATGACGCTCCGTGCCGTTCGTGCCGTAAAAGCCGGTCGAATCGGTATAAGCGGTCGGCTTCTCGATCTGATACGCCGCGAGCGATGCGCCGTAACCCTTCGCGTCGTACTTCACGCCCACTTCGTATTGTTTCGAGCGATACGGCGCGAGCAACTGGCCGAAGTTCGTCGAGCCGACCGGCGCGGTGTCGCCCTTGGCGAGTGCCTCGGTGCGGTTCGCGTAGATCGACACGTTCTGCCACGGCTTCACGACGAGGCCGAACAGCGGCGTGGTGATGCCGTCGTTATAGGCTGCGTTCTGGATGCCGGTCGCGGCCGCGTAGCCGTTTTCGTGAATCTGCTGGCGGCGCGCGCCGATGGTGAACAGCACGCGGTCGTTCAGGAAGCCGAGCGTATCCGACACGGCGATGCTCTTCATCAGCGTGATGCCGGTGACGGGCGGATTCGCCTCGTCGCCGCCGATGATCGTCGCGGCGGGGCGCGGCACCTGCACGGTGTCGTAGAGATCGGTGACGTACGTGCCCGAGAACTCGTACGGCGCGCGGTCTTCGATATGCGTGATCGCGACGCCCGCGTTCACCTGATGCGTCACCGGACCGGTCGCGAACTGGCCGCGCACGCCCGCTTCGCCCGCTTGCGAATCCGATTTGCGCGGCACGCCGAGTCGATACGCCGTGGTGCCGGTCTCCGCGTTGTAGTTCGGCGACGAGTAATCGCCGCGTTCGTTGCTGTGGTGCACGCCGGCGCTCACATACGCCGTCCACGCGGGCAGGAAGTCGTACTCCGCGCGCGCGATGCCGACCGTGTCTTCGAGAACGCTGTTGGTCCACGATTGCGCGTAGTTGTGCGTCGCGGACGGCACGGTCGGAATCTGGTTGCCCGAGACATACACGACCGAACGGCCTTCGTCGATCACCTGACGCTGGTACAGGAAGTCGCCGTAGAGACGCAGTTTGTCGCCGCGATAATCGAGCGCGACCGAGGTCATCGTGCTGCGGCGGTGTTCGTCGTCGATACTCGTTTCGCCGTCGCGGATCGCGCTGTTCACGCGGATCCCGAACTGGCCTTCGCTGCCGAAGCGGCGGCCCACGTCCACGTGCGTGCCGAGTTCGCCGGAACCGCTCCCATCGACGCTGACGCGCGTGAGCGGCTTGTCGTCGGCGCGCTTCAGTTCGAGGTTCACGCCGCCGCCGATGGCCGAGCCGGTCGGCGATGCGCCGTTCAGGAACGCGTTGGCGCCCTTGAACACGTCGACGCGTTCGAGCGCCTCGGTCGCCACCAACTGGCGCGGCGTAAGGCCGTACAGGCCGTTGAGCGAAATGTCGTCGCCGGTCAGCGTGAAGCCGCGGATCACGAACACCTGCGCGAAGTTGCCGAAGCCGAAGCCCGAGCGCACGGCCGGGTCGTTATCGAGCACGTCTGCGATGCTGCGCGCCTGCTGATCTTCGATCAGTTTCGCGGTATAGCTCGACATCGCGAACGGAATGTCGATCATTTCCTTGTTGCCGAAAATCCCGACCTGCGAGCCGCGCGCGACCTGGCCGCCGCTGTAGGTCGGCGCGAAATCGCCGGGCAGCGCCTCGGCGGCCGCGTTCACCTTGACGGCGGGCAGGGCGGTGTCGGCCGTGCCTGGCGATGCTGCGGGCGTGTCGCCCGTCGTCGATTGCGCGAATGCGTGCGTGGAAAGGGTGAGCGCGGCGATGAGGAAAACGTGACGCGTGGCGGCGGTGATCGGCGATATGCGCGAAGCGACTCGCGACGCAGGCAAGCTGGAAACGGACATGTGAGTTTTGCGAAGTGGTCTTGATTCCGTCCGGACGTGCGTTTTTTTGGCGCATCGCCGGCGGCATGATTCTGTCTGCCCGTCGTTGGCCGTCGACAGGCCTATGTAAGAGTGAACGGAGTATATCGTTAACGAGAATCGTTATCATTCAGCGAGTTGAATAATCTACCCGGTTGTTGCGTTCGCACCACCTAACTGCGCTTTTTTCTTTTATCAGACGTGAAAACGCCTCCGGCACAAGGCGCACGGAGGCGTTTTCGCAGCGGTTTTAGCGCGTGTTAGATAAACATCCCGCCGGAAAACTCAACACGTTGCGCTGTCATCCAGCGGTTTTCGTCGGACAGCAGGCCCGCGATCGCGCCGCCGATGTCGTCCGGCAAGCCTGCGCGGCCGAGCGCGGTGTTTTGCGAGACGAAGCGGTTCACTTCCGGGTTGTCGCGCACCACGCCGCCGCTGAAATCCGTCGCGATCGCGCCGGGGGCGATCGTGTTGACCGCGATGCCACGTCCGCCGAGTTCGCGCGCCAGATAGCGAGTCAGCACCTCGATCCCGCCTTTCATCGTCGCGTAGGCCGAGGAGCCGGGCAGGGAGAATCGCGTGAGTCCGCTCGATACGTTCAGAATCCGCCCGTTATCGGCGATCAGCGGCAGCAGCGCCTGCGTCAGGAAAAACGGGCCTTTGAGATGGACCGCCATCATGTCGTCGAACTGCGCGGGCGTGGTTTCGGCGAACGCGACGTGCAGACCGACACCGGCGTTGTTGACGAGGAAATCGAAGGTATCGCGCTGAAAATCGCGTTTTAGCAGCGCCGCGACTTCGGCTGCGAACTCACGGAAAGTCTCGCTTTTCGCCACGTCGAGACGCAGCGCATGCGCCTTGCCGCCCGCCGCCACAATCTCCGCGACCAGCGCGTCGGCCTCGGCGGCATTATTCCGATACGTCGCGACGATATTCACGCCGCGTTCCGCCAGTTTCATCGCAGCGTTGCGGCCGAGACCGCGATTCGCGCCGGTGATAAGTGCAATCTTGCCTTTCATGCTGTTCTCTCCAGGGTCCGATGGAATGCGTGAGAGAACTTTAAGACGATGCGCCGCGCGGATAAAGACCGTCAAAACCGGTTTGACTGTCCGGCTCAACCGGACAATCACGCGTTAATCGAGGTCGGCTTCGATCAATTCCGCGAGCCAGTCCATGAACACCCGCACGCGTTCCGGAACCTGGCGGCTTGCGTAGAGGAGCGAGACGGGCATCGGCGCGGCGGTGAATTCCGGCAGCAGCGCGACGAGCCGGCCGTTGCCGAGATCGTGCCGAACGCCCGTCGCCGGCGCCTGGATGATGCCGAGGCCGCCGAGCGCCGCGGCTTCGTAGGCGTCGGCGTTATTCACCGTGACCGCGCCCGCCATCGGCACATATTGAGTGACGGGCGATCCAGTGGCATCGGCGTGATCGAGGTATTCGAAACCCGCCGAACGCGCGCCGAGCACCTGCACGTAATGGACGATCCGGTGCGCGGCGAGGTCGTCGAGCGTGCGCGGCGTGCCGTATTGCGCGAGATACGCCGGACTTGCGCAATTGACGACCGGCGTAAGCCCGAGCGGACGGGCGATCAACTGCGAATCGGCGAGCCCGCCGATCCGCAGCACGCAGTCGAAGCCTTCGCGCACGAGATCGACGCGGCGGTCGGTGCTGCTGATCTCGATCTCGAGATTCGGATGCGCGCTCAAAAATTCCCCGAGACGCGGCAGCACGACGCGCCGCGCGACGAGCGTCGGCATGTCCACGCGCAGCCGGCCGGCAAGCAGCGACGTGCCGCGCCGGAACATGCCTTCGAGTTCCTCCATGCGCCCGAGCAGTTCCTTCGCCGATTCGTAGAGCGCGAGACCGTCCTGCGTCGGCTGCACCTTGCGCGTCGTCCGATGCAGGAGGCGCGCGCCGACCAGCGCTTCGAGCGTCTTCACCGAGTCGGAAACATTGGTTTTGGGCAGACTGAGTTGATCGGCGGCCTGCGTGAAGCTGGCGAGTTCCGTCACCCGCACGAAGGTGCGCAGCAGGTCGAGCTTGTTCATATCGATGATCGGCACTGTTCGGATGTATCGGACAGTATAGTGCGCTGCGTTATACCGACGATCCCGGCTCCAGTCTCGTTCGACGCAGACTTTCCCCCGCTTCACAAAACAAAACCCGACGCCTCGCGCCTCCATTTCTCAAGCAAAGACGCCCCGAATCCGGCCCCAAAGGCACGGAACTTGCGAACGCGGCCCCGGGTTCGGCGGCGCTGCCGTCGTCCGCCTCCCTGGACTCTCGCGAAAAAATCCATGACACGGAAAGCACTATCGCTCGCCTTCCTGAGCCTCGTCTGTCTCACCGCCGGCTGTTCCAGCATCGGCCCGACGCGTCTGAAGGCCGATCAGGTCGACTACGCCCGCGCGCTCGGCGACGCGAAAAAGCGTGAAATTCTTGCCGCCATCGTCGGTTTGCGCTTCGCCGATTCCCCCGCGTTCCTGAGCGTGAGCCAGATCATCGCGGCATACACGTTCGATGCCACCGCCGGATCGACGCTCAACGCCGGCTCCGGCAGCCAGCCGAACTACGCGCTCGCGACCGGCAGCGTGTCCTATTCGAATCACCCGACCTTCACGTTCACGCCGACCACCGGCGAAGCCTACGCGAGCGCCTATATCCGGCCGCTCGCGCCCGCGCTCGTCATGCCGCTCGCCGACAGCGGCATTCCGATCGACCTGTTGCTGCGGATCACCGCGCAGTCGATCGGCGGCCTGCAGAACGGCAACGCGCTCGGCGGCCCGAACAGCGCGGGCGCGGCCGGCTTCTTCCAGTTGCTGCGTGCGCTGCGCCAATTGCAGATGGCCGGACAACTGAACGTGGAATCGCGCGAGAGCGATCACGGCATGCGCGTTTTCCTGACCATCAACGCGACCCCGAGCGGCGAAAGCCGCGAAACGAGCGACGCGCTGGCGCGGGTGCGCCGCCTTTTGCATTTATCGCCGAAAACGAAGACTTATGAAGTCGTCTACGGGCAGGCAGCCGAACGCGGCGACCGCATTCCGATGGTGACGCGTTCCGTGCTCGGCATCCTGACCGATCTCGGCGCGCAGGTCGGCGTGCCGTCCGAACAGGTTCAGAACGGCTCGACCAAGCCGACCCTCGGGCTGGTCGGCGGCGAGACGCGTCCGACCATCATCGTGAAGGTGGGCGAGAAGCCGCCCGAGGACGCCTATGTCGATATTCTCTACGGCCAGACGAATTACTGGATCGAGCGCGGGGATTTCGATTCGAAATACGCGTTCACGGTCGTGCAGAACCTGATGGCGCTCGCGGAAGTGTCGCAAAGCGCGAAAGCGCCGATCGTCACGATTCCGGCGAACTAGCGTTCGGCCGGGCGCGCCGATGCCATGAAGTCATTTCAGTCATGCCGCCCGGGTTATCGGTAAACGCTGGTTCACGCCGCAGACTCCTCTCCGTGCAGCAAGCCGCTGCAAGCCAATGCAAGGACCAACGGGAGAAGGATATGTACGCCATTACGGGAATCACCGGACAAGTCGGCGGGGTCGTCGCGCGCACGCTGCTCGCGGCGGGCTGCGACGTGCGGGCCGTCGTCCGCGATGCGGCCAGGGGCGCGGCGTGGTCGGCGCAAGGTTGCAGCATCGCGCTCGCCGACATGAACGACGCAGCGGCGCTCGCCGCGGCTTTCGAAGGCGCGGAAGGCGTGTTCGTGCTGCTGCCGCCCACCTTCGATCCCTCGCCGGGCTTCACCGAATCCCGCGCGATGATCGGCGCGTTGCGCGCGGCGCTTGCTCAGGCAAAGCCCAAGCGCATCGTTTGCCTGTCGACCATCGGCGCGCAGGCCGTCCAGCCGAATCTGCTGAACCAACTGGGCATGCTGGAACAGGAACTCGGCACGCTTTCGACGCCGATCGCGTTCCTGCGCGCCGCGTGGTTCATCGAAAACGCCGCGTGGGATATCGCGCCCGCGCGCGAACACGGCGTCGTGCCGAGCTTTCTGCAACCGCTCGCGCGCACCGTGCCGATGGTCGCGACCGCCGATATCGGACGGGTCGCCGCGAACTTGCTGCGCGAGTCGTGGGAAGGGCGGCGGATCGTGGAGCTGGAAGGACCGGAGCGCGTGTCGCCGGAGATGATCGGCGCGGAGCTTGCGCGCATGCTCGGACGCAGCGTAGAGATGGAAGTGCTGCCGCGCGAGAGCTGGGAGGCGCTCTTTCGCGCGCAAGGCATGCGCAATCCGCTGCCGCGCATGCAGATGCTCGACGGTTTCAACGAAGGGTGGATCGCGTTCGAAAGCGCCTGCGAGACGATGAAAGGCGAGGTGCCGCTCGCGACCGTCCTGCGCGGGCTGATCTAGCGGACTTATTAGCGCTAGCGGCGCTCAGAATTCCACGTCGAGTTCGTCGATTTCATCCACTTCACGCTGCGCATCCGCGATCCATTGCTGCATCTCCGGCCGCGCGAGCATGCGTTCGGCATACGCGGCGATTTCCGCTGGAAGCTGCACGTCGTAAGTCACGAAACGCGTAATGACCGGCGCGAACATCGCGTCGGCGGCGCTCAGTTCGCCGAACAAATACGGGCCGCCGTATTGCGCCAGGCACTCGCTCCAGATCGCCTGGATGCGCTCGATGTCGGTTTGCGCGCGCGCCCAGACCTTGAAGCCGGGGAAATGCGCTTTGAGATTCATCGGCAAGGCGGAGCGCAGCGAGCCGAAACCCGAGTGCATTTCGCCGCAGATGGCGCGGCAATGCGCGCGCATCGGCCGTTCGGCGGGCAGGAGTCCGGCTTGCGGACGCACCTCGTGCAGATATTCGGCGATGGCGAGCGTGTCCCAGACCTTGATGCCGTCGTGAAAAAGACACGGCACGAGAATCGACGGCGACAGCAGCAGAAGTTCGGCGCGCGCGCCGGGATCGTCGACGGGCATCACGACTTCATCGAACGGCAGGCCACTGAATTTGGTGAGCAGCCAGCCGCGCATCGACCACGACGAATAGTTTTTGCTGCTGATGGTGAGCGTGGCATTCGTCATTCGAAACTCCTGGCTGGTCGGGCAGACCGTTTGCGGGTCGTTTGATCCGCACTTGCGGCGTGTCTTCGTCACGCTTCGATCGCATTTATGCACGCACGCGTGCGCGAAATGCGGCGGCGCGCACCAAAGCGCGGCAAAACGGGCGCACGCACCGAAGAAGGCAAGGGATGTGCCATGCGAGAGCGTGCTGGGGCAGGCGCATTCGTTCAGCGCGCGCTCGATTGGCACATACATTGCGTCCAAATTTGTCACCCTCATGAAACGCATTCGTGCGAAAGGCGATGAACCCATTCGCATACTCCGCTTTTCAGTCAATGTCCGACCTGTCGCTGCCGCTGCGCCACGGCGCGTCGATCCTCAATGGGTCGCTTGATGCGTGGCCTGGATTCGCTGAGACGCCGCAAGGCCGCTCGATCCGCGCGACCTGTGAGTTGATTTCACTCAGCGGACTCACCCATTCGCGGCCTGCGTTCGGCATCGACACTGTCATGATGGACGGCAAGCCCGTGCCGGTGGCCGAGGAAATCGCAGCATCCACGCCGTTCTGCTCGCTGCTCCACTTCGCGAAACCCGCGGCGTCGCGCTCGGCGCAGCCGCAACCGCGCGTCCTGATGATCGCGCCGATGTCGGGACACTTTGCGACACTTCTGCGCGGCACCATCCGGACGATGCTGCCGGAACACGACGTGTACATCACCGACTGGATCAATCCGCGCGATGTCCCGCTTTCGAAAGGGCGCTTCGGATTCGACGAATACGTGAGGCACGTGATCGACTTTATCGAGACGATCGGCCCGGGCGTGCATCTGGTGGCTGTTTGTCAGCCGACGGTGGCCGCGCTCGCGGCCGTTTCGCTGATGGCCGCCGAGAATCATCCGGCGCAGCCCGCGAGCATGACGCTGATGGCCGGGCCGATCGATACGCGGATCAATCCTACGCACGTCAACGCGCTCGCCAAGAGCAAACCGCTGGAGTGGTTCGAGCGCAAGTTGATCAGCGCCGTGCCGTGGGGTTTCGGCGGCGCGTGCCGGCGCGTGTATCCCGGGCACCTGCAGCTCACGGCGTTCATGGCGATGAATCTCGAACGGCATATGGATTCGTTCGAGACGATGTACTACGAGCGCGCGAAGGGCGATCCGGCGAAGGCCGAGGCGATCCGCGTGTTCTATGAGGAATACTTCGCGACGATGGACCTCACCGCCGAGTTCTACCTCGAAACCGTCGATACCGTGTTTCAGCGCCATGCGTTGCCGCTGCATGAACTCGAAGTGGAGGGCCGTCTGGTGGAACCGTCCGCGATCCGGCGCACGGCGTTGTTGACGGTCGAGGGCGAGCGCGACGATATTTGCGCGGTCGGGCAGACGCTGGCGGCGCAGGATCTGTGCGACAAACTGCGGCCGTATTTGAAGACGCATCATGTGCAGACGGGCGTCGGACATTACGGTGTGTTCAATGGCGGGCGCTGGGAGCGGCACATTTATCCACGCGTGCGCGCGATGATCCACGATAACGAACCGCGCGCGGTGGTCGTTAATGCAAGGACGCAGCCTTTGCGGTCGATTGCGCCGGTTACGCGCGTGGACGCGCCTTTGATGAAGGCTGGAAGTGGGGTTGTTGAGGTGGACGAGTTGCGCGATGGACGCGGGTGAAGTAGGCGGGTTTTTGTTGCTGGCGCTTTTGCTTTGGTTTTTTGGGCGCTTCTTGGGAACTTGCTTTCGTGTAGGTCTATTAGCACGCCGCTATGCGCGGCAGCAGTCACTTTCTTTGCTGCTGCAAAGAAAGTAACCAAAGAAAGCAGCTTATCCGCCTAAGTGTCCACCTCGAATAACCTTGCGGATAGGCCCGCAAGCTGATTCGGTTAGCGCGCATTTGTTCGTATTGGCACAGCATCTGTCAGTTCCGTCCTCGCTGCGCTCGGACGACGGGTGCATCAACAACCAGCGGTCGGATTAGTTTTTCCGGTTATGCCTTACTGGCAGGCATTTATGCCTGCCGGGATGAATGAGCGGCTCCACTCTGTTTGGTGGCGCGATGCCACGGCTGTTCTATTGCACCACTCCGGGTTACGGTTCGTGGTGGACACTTAGACGGTCACGCTGCTTTCTTTGCTTACTTTCTTTGCAGCAGCAAAGAAAGTAAGTGCCGCCGCGCACAGCGGCGCGCTAATAGACCTACACGAAATCAAGTTCCCAGAAAACGCGGTGCTAGGCCGGCTACGCCCATCGTCCGAGCGCAGCGAGGATGGAACTGACCGGCGCTGTGCCAATAGGAATAACCGCGCGTTAGCCGAGTCAGCCTGCGCGCCTATCCGCGAGGTTATTCGTGGTGGACACTTCTGCGGACAAGCTGCTTTCTTTGGTTACTTTCTTTGCAGCAGCAAAGAAAGTGACTGCTGCCGCGCATAGCGGCGCGCTAATAGACCGACACGAAATCAAGTTCCCGGGAAGCACGGTGCTAGGCCGGCTATGCCCATCGTCCGAGCGCAGCGAGGATGGACCAAACAGGCGCTGTGCCAATAGGAATGACTGCGAGTTAGCCGAATCAGCCTGCGCACCTATCCGCGCAGCTATGTGGAGGCGACACTTAGACGGACAAGCTGCTTTCTTTGCTTACTTTCTTTGCAGCAGCAAAGAAAGTAAGTGCCGCCGCGCATAGCGGCGCACTAATAGACCGACACGAAATCAAGTTCCCAGAAGCGCCCAAGCGACCAACCCAACCAGCGCCAGCCGTCACGCACCCTTAGTCCAGGGCGTACACCCAGGCACCTCACAAGGAGCCTGAGCGGCGAGCGTAGTAAACGCGGCGGGCCCAACAATCTCGAGATACTCCATATCCTCCGAGTAATCGAAAAGAAAGTGGACGATACCCGGCGCCTGATGCACGCAGTCGCCCGTCGCGACAAGCGTCTCCTGGTCGCCGTACATGAACCGCGCCCAGCCCTTGAGCATCAGTACGATATGGAAGTCGGCCTCGTGCCGGTGCCAGCCCGTTCCCTTTTCCGGCGCCATGTTGGCCTTGACGAGCTGCGCGATGACCCTGCCGCCCGTCGCCGCCGCAATCCCTAAATCGCGATACAAAAAGAAATCGCGCAATCCCTGATCTTCGAATGCGGTGTCCTCAGGACGAACATGCGAAAACTGCGTGGTGAGTTCAACGGCGGCGGTCGACATGGGACGCTCCTCGAAATGACGGTATGGGGTCGTGTTGCAAAGCATCAAGCGTTCCATTAGGTAACCGAACCGGCCATACGCCGCTTAAAGCCCACCCCACGCGCGGCGTAGGTATCGTTGCCGCGCGCGAGGCGTTTGGGTATCGTCGGCGTTCCAGTTCTGCCAATCAACGGAATCCGTATGCACGACGAAACTCGCCTCACAACGCCAGACGCCCATCCCACGGCCGATCCCACGTCACTTCGCACCGATGTCCTGATCGTCGGCGCGGGGCCGGTCGGTCTGTTCGCCGCGTTCGAGGCTGGCGTGATCGGCATGTCGTGCCAGATCGTCGATGCGCTCGGACGCACGGGCGGCCAGTGCACGGAGCTGTATCCGGACAAGCCGATCTACGACATCCCCGCCATCCCGTCATGCACCGCGCGCGAGCTTGTGGAACGCCTGATGGCGCAATGTCGCCCATTCGATGTGCCGATCCACCTGAACCAGCGCGTCGAAACGCTCGAACAGGGCGAGGACGGCCGCTTTCTCGTCACGACCGGCGCGGGTCTCGTTTTCGATGCGGCGTCGATCCTGATCGCGGCGGGCAACGGCGCGTTCGTGCCGCAGCGGCTCGCACTCGACGAAGCCGCGCCGCTCGAAAATCGCCACGTTCATTACAGCGTGCAGAGTCTCGAAACTTTCGCGGGCCGGCGTGTGGTGGTCGCGGGCGGCGGCGACTCCGCCCTCGACTGGGCGCTCGCGCTCCGTGAAGTGGCCGAGCGCGTGACGCTGGTGCATCGGCGCAACGGTTTCAGCGCGGCAAACGGCACGGTCGACCACATGCGGCGCGCGGTGGACGCGGGCGAGATGGATTTCATGGTCGGATCGATCGCGGGGATCGACGCGCCGGAAGGCGCGCTGGCGTCGCTCACGGTGCGGCAAATCGACGGCACGGCGGCGCTCGACGCCGATCACCTGCTCGTGCTCTACGGACTGGTCGCCGATCTCGGACCGATCGCGCATTGGGGCCTGCAGATTCATGGCGGGCGGATCGACGTGGAGACGAGCGGCTATGAAAGTTCGCGCCCCGGAATTTTCGCGGCGGGCGATATCGCGAATTATCCGAACAAGCAGAAGCTGATTCTTTCGGGCTTCCACGAAGCCTCGCTCGCGCTGCGCCGCGCTTACGCCTACGCGTATCCCGACCAGAAACGCACGCACGTTCATTCGAGCTACGACGCAAAGCTGGCCGAAAAGCTGAAGCACACCGCCTGAAGGGTACGAGTACCGATTCGGCATCGAATAGTTTCGATGCTGCTCAAGTCTTACCCGATATTGCCGACATAACCCTGAGTAATAGCCGAAAGACAGCCGAAAACCGCCCGAAGGGCCGGTGCCCGGCTCAAAAAGGAACTCAGGGCGATGCAAGGCAAGTTGTGGAAAAGCGCGACGACCGCGTTGATGTGGGGCGCATTGAGCGCGCTCGCCGCGTGCGGCGGCGGTGGAGGATCGGATGCGCCGGGCGGCAACGCGGCGGCGGCGGTTCCGGTCGCCGGCGTCAGCACGATTACGCCGGCGTGCACCGGCTGCGGCGCGACGAGCGCGACGCAATATTCGGGCAGCGGTGTGGGCGTCTGGTCGCAGAGCAATTCGGGCACGGCGGTCGGGCACGCATCGGTGAACCTGTCGGGATTGACCGGCCAGCAGGTGCGTCTCGTGTACACGAATCCGACGAGCAGCGACATCGCGTTGTCGTCGGATAACTTTCCCGCGACGGCGAGCCTGTCTGCGATCAGCCGCGCGGCCATCGCCAGCGCTTCACCAGCGTCGCAGACGCCTGTTCAAGCGATCCAGGAATTCAACCGCACGGGTTTCGCCGCGCTGCTGAGCCCGCGCTCGGACGCGGTCGCGCACGTCGCCACGTCTTCGCCGGTGGCGTACAACATCGGCGATTCGCGCAGCTGGTATCACATGGACGGCACGACGCGCACGACGCGCCTCGTCGCTCAGGCCACGGTGCCGAACGGCCCGCGCGTGAACGTGTGGGTGGAAAGCACGGAATACGATCCGTCGAAGGTGTCCGACGCCATCGTCAATGCGCTGCTCAGCGCGTATGCCAAGAGCGGCGGCGTGTACGACATGCTGGTGTCGGTGGGCGGCCCGGTGTGGGGCGCGGCGCCGTATTCGAACATCATCGGACCGAGCCAGCCGATCGACCTCGTCGTGCTGAACTTCAATCACGACGGCGCAGCCTACGGCACGGTCGGTTATTTCTGGAGCCAGAACAACATCTCGAAGGTTTCGGCGCCGAACAGCAACGAAGCGCTCGCGCTCTTCCTCGATTCCGAGACCATGTATCTTGGCGCCGCGGCCGGCATGCGCACTATCGTCACGACGATGGCGCACGAAGGCATGCACATGCAGAACTTCTACCGGCGCGGGCTGCTCGCGGGCAAGGACTACACCTACAGCACGTGGCTTGAAGAACAGACCGCGATGATGATGGAAGACTGGGCGAGCAACACGCTCGATCCCGCCTACAACAACGTGCGCGACCTGCGCGTGCGGGACTTCGTCGCCGAAAGCGCAAGCGGCTGTTCGCTCGTCAATTTCTACGGCGCGGGTTGCGACGGCTACGCGGTGAACGGATCGTTCGGCGGCTTCCTGAACCGCCAGCTCGGTCTCGCGTTCTATCGCGACTTACTTTACCGCACCGACAGCACCGACTCCGCGACCGTGCTGAACGAAGCGATCAAGGCGGCGAACGCGACCTCCAGCCTCGCCGATCAGGCCGAGCGCTTCGGCGTCACGATGGGCGCAATGATGCCCGCGTCGATCGCGCCCGCAGGCTACGGTTTCCCGGCGCGCAGCGAAAGCGGCTTCACGCTCGCGCCGATCGACGTGTCGAGTTACAGCGCGCCGAGCGCCGCGGCCACGACGCCCGCCACGCTGAACGCGCTGGCGTCCGCGCCGCTGCTGCGTGCGTCGAGCGTGCGCGGTACCTACTCGGAAAAGCTGCCGATTCCGGTGGGCGCGACGCTGGCGGTCGTCGTGTTTTAAGATTGGTGCTTCGCCGGGTCTGGCCGGCACCTTCCGGCACTGATTCGATGCACGCTCGCCGCTTCCTGCTTCTGTCCGTTCTCGCGCTGTCCGCTTTCGGTTGCACGACGGCGGCGCCTCCGCCGCCCGACATCGTGGCGGGACAGCGGCTCGATCTCGCCGGCAAGATGGACATGCGCGGCAATGCGCCGTTCGCGTATCCGGTCGTCGCGACGACCGACGGCGTCTGGCAACTCGAAGGGCTCAGCGCGCAGCAGGCCGCGCAATGGCAGAACCGGCCGGTGCGCGTCTACGGCACCGTGATCCGCGTGAAAAAGAACGGACCGGAGCTTCCGGCACTGCGCGTCGATCTGATCGCGCCTGCTCGCTGACGCGCATCGCGGCTTCGCCAGGTTCCCGAGCCATCCGCCGATCACCTGAATCGCCTGCGTTTCGATTCCCGGATAACCGTGCGGCCAGGCGCGCCGCGATCGAGCGCGCGCTCGCCGCGTTCGCTGCTCGCCACCGTGATGAAGCGCATGCCGTTCGCCGCCGCCATCGCGCGCGCGTTGCGGCGGCGAGACGTGGCCGTATGGTGCGGGACCCGGCAAGGCGCGTGAAGAGACGGCATGATGGCGGTTCATCCAACGGAGCGAACCATGACGATCAACTACGGCGTATTGAAGGGCACGGTCACGGGCCACTTGCGCGACGCCGACGACGACCATTACCAGATACTCGTGCAAGCCGCCGCGGGCGCGGGGACGACCGGGACCACGGCGACGACCTCGTTCCGGATCGCGTCGAACGTGAAATCCGCCGCGCCGCACGCGCCCTCGACCGTCCTGTTCGAGTCGCTCGACACGTTCCCCGCCGCGTTCACCGAGGCCTTGCTCGCGCTGCCGCCCGGTTTCACGAAACTGGACTCGAAGCCGGGCGGGATAGCGATCGACTACGTGCGCGGCGGACTCGTCGATACCGCCGCGATGAAGCCGGTGCCGCCGGATCGGCCGGGCGCGTCGAACGATTTGAAGGATCTGCTCGAAGCCGCCGTGGTGGCCGCGATGGCGCAGGCGGGATCGACCGTTTACGCGTTCGGCTCGCGCTGGGGACCGGAGGCGAATCGTCCCGATCAGTATTTTCACTTCGTGCCGGGCAACGGCGTCCACGACATTCATATGAATCAGGGCAATTCGGGCAGCTACGCCGCCGATAACGGCGCGTATCAGGACGGCGCGCTCGTGATCGCCTATCCGGCGGGCGTGTGGCGCGGCTTCTTTTTCGCATTCCAGTCGCAGACCTTCGATACCGACGCAAACGGCCAGCCCAAATAGCCGCCGCAAGTCATACCGCGCCGCACCAATCCCGCGCGCGATTCACCCGATTCTCCCGATTGATTCGATTTTCTCGCCATGCATAATGGCGGAGCGGCGTACGCGGCAGCCGTCACGCGGATCAGCGCGAAGCCGCAAACGGAGATAAACCAGATGGAATCGCTGCCGTCCGAGGAAACCATCAAGAGTGCTGTGCAAGTTTCGGCGGCCCGCTTGCGGCGTCAGCATGAACTCGCCGTGCAGTTCGCCACCGCCGTGCTGCGTCTGCACAGCCCCGACGCGCTGATGGCGGAAGCCTGCGCGATCGTCTCGCAGGGTTTGCGCTCGCGCTTCGTAAAGGTCTTACGATATATGCCGGAAAGCGAATCGTTCCTGCTCGAAGCGGGCGTGGGCTGGGATCCGTCGCTCGTCGGCACGCTCGAACTCGGCGCCGACGACGCCAGTCCCGCCGGCTTCGCGTACTCGTGCGGCCGCCCGGTGCTGTCGAACCATCTCGGCGGCGAACATCGCTTTCGCACGCCCGAACTGCTCGCGGCGCATGGCATCAAACGCGCGATCAACGTGCCCATTCGCGGCGTGCCGCAAACCTACGGCGTGCTCGAAGCCGACAGCGCCGACGACGAAGACTTCATCGAAACGGACATCGTCTTCCTGGAAGGCGTCGCAAACGTCATTTCGATGAGCCGGGAACGGCTCGCCGCCGAAGCGCATCGCGAGCCCGACGAGTTGTTCTCGACCACGGTGCTCAATGCGAGCACGGACTGCATCCAGGTCCTTTCGCTCGATGGCCGCGTCGAATTCGTGAACGACAGCGCGCTCGCGCAGTTCGATCTCGACCCCCTTTCGAGCGCCGAAGCACAGCATTGCTGCGACATGTGGCCGGACGAGGAACGTCGTCACGTCGACACGGCGCTGCGGCGCGCGCTCGAAGGCGAGGCGAACCGCTTCGAGGCACGCTGTCCCGCGCGCGGTGGCGACGACCACTGGTGGGACGTGTCGGTTGCGCCGGTGCGCGACGAAGGAGGCGAAGTGCGCCGGATCGTGTTCGCCTTGCGCGACGTCACCGAGCGCCATGCGAACGAGCAGAAGCTGATCGCGCTCGTATCGAGCCAGGAAAGCCAGCTCGGCGATTCCGCGCTGATGATGAAAGAGGTGCATCACCGCGTGCGCAACAGCCTGCAACTGGTGCATACGTTGCTCGCGCTGCAGGGCAACCTGGCGGGCGATCAGGTGGTCGCCGCACAGTTGCAGGCGGCAGCGACGCGCGTGATGACGGTCGGCTCCGTGCATCAGCGGCTCTACGAGGACAATGGCGCGCAGGCAACCGACGCCGGCGAATACCTGAAGGGCCTGATTCACGATCTGTCTGGCCTCGCGACCGACCGCGAGTTGCTGCTCGACGCACCTTCGCTCGTGCTGCCCGCCGCGCGGCTCGCGCCGCTTGGGCTCGTCGCCGCCGAACTCATCACGAATGCGCTGAAGTACGGGCGCGGCACGGTGCGCATCGCGCTGGCGCGCGCGGGAGCGAGCTTGCGGCTCACCGTCGAGGACGAAGGCGACGGATTTCCCGAAGACTTCCCGAAGCCGCGCGGCACTGGACTCGGCATGCGGCTCGTGCGGACTTACGCGGGACAGGGGCCGAGCGCGGTGAGCGTCGACCGCTCGGTGCCGTTCAGCCGGATCGTGGTGACGTTTCCTGCTTCGTGATGCGGCTTCGTGATGCGGCTTCCCGAAGTAGCTTCCTGAAGTGATTTCCCGAAGTGGCTTCCCGAAGTGGCTTCCCGAAGTGGCTTCCTGAAGTAGCTTCCTGAAATGGCTTCCCGAAGTAGCTTCCCGAAATAGCTTCCCGAAGTGGCTTCCTGGAAGTAGCTTCCCGAAGTAGCTTCCTGAAGCGCCGTTGACGAAGCAGCCGCGGTCGCGCCGATTACCCGTTGGCCCGTCGCTCAATTCGCGATGCGCTCGCTCGATTCCACCGCGAGCAAATTGAACACGAGCAGGATGGCAGTGCGGTTTTCGAGCGTGATGTCGATCCCGATCACGTCGGAAAGCCAGCGGCCAATCTTGGTCGCCGCGAAATCGGCGGGCAGCGCGGACTTCTTGAGCGTCACGCCCAGTTTCACCGCGCGGTAGTGGTAGGACGGCACGCGATGCATCGCCGCGATGCCCGACAGCCCGCCTTTCTGCCCCGAACACCAGCCGAGGCTTCCCGCGAGAACGATGCGCTCATGCTCGTCCAGTTCCGCGATAAAGCTGCGCGCGAGGCCGCGCACGCGGGCTTCGTCGAGGCCGTACTGAATCAGCACGGAGCGCACCGGATCGTCGATTGCGTGGGCCCGTTCGTCCACTTCCTGTCCGACACCTTCCACTTCGATCGACACATTGCGCTGATGGCTCGCGCTTCTCAGGCAGTCGATCAGATAGCGCTTGAAGTACGCGCAGATCGCGTAGTTGCTCGACGGCGCGCTTTCCGGGCAGGCGTGCGACTCGGTGTGACCCGGTTCGAGCCTCAGCACCTTCGCGTAGATGAACTGCGCGACGAGTTCTTCCTTGTCCTCGCGCAGCGACTGCAGCTCCAGCGGATGATAGGAACGCAGCGCGCCGCGTACCAGGTGGTACATTTTGACCATCTCGTCGTGCGTGAGATGAGTCCGGCGACGCCACAGGTCCGGCAGTATGGCGGTTTCCTCGGCGCGAGCACTCGGGTGCATCGTCATCGTATCCATGTGGTCCCCCTACGGGTTCATTGGCTTGGAATGCGAGACGAGTATGGTTCCGGCGCAATGGTTCTTCCATATGGATTAAGTGATAGCCGTCGGGTAAACTTCCCGCTATACCTTCGTTAGTGGGACTCACGGGTTTCACTCCGGAATGGTCGAAAAGAGCCCGTCGAACCGGGCCGGGGCTCATCCATCGTGCGCTGATGTCATCGAAGTCCCAACGGCCAGAAAAAGGGGGCGGACAGGATGCAGAACGATCCGATCGAACGCGAGATCGACAACGATCTCGCCCGCGTGCTCTACGCGCAGGATCCGCTTGCCTTTTTCACGCACTGTTTTTCCATCGCGATCCTGAGCGCCGTTTATTCCGCTTTCCTGCCCGAGCGCGGCTTTTTCGTCGCGTGGGTCGGTTTCTACGGCATCGCCAATGGCGTGGGTCTCGCGCTCTGGGCCTGGAACCGGCGCTGGCCGCGCGCGCTCCGCTCGCGCGCGTGGATCAACCTGCACGCGTTGCACGCGGTCGCGCTCTACAGCGCGCCGGGCTTCTCCATCTGGTTCGCGTTCCACAGCGCGCAACCCGATCTCCCGATTCTCCACACCGTCCTGCTCGTGACGCTCGCGGCGAGCGTATTCATGTCGAGCGGCTTCGATCTCGTCAATTTCGCGACCGCCGTGCCGCTTTTGATCGTGCCGGCCGTCGTGCTCAACTTCATGGAGCCGACGCGCGAGCGGCTGGTCGTCGGCGCCGTGCTGACGTTCTATTTCATCGCGCTCAACATCTATGCGGCGCGTTACCGCAAGCTCTTTCGCAGCATCGTGGAGGCGCGGCTCGATCAGCAGCGGCTCGCGGAATCGATTGCCGTGCAGCAGCGCGTGACGGAGGAGGCGAGCCTCGCGAAAACGCGATTTTTCGCCGCCGCGAGCCACGATTTGCGGCAGCCGCTGCATGCCATCGGATTACTTGCCGAATCGCTGAAGGACACCACGGCCAGCACGATTCAGCGCGACGAAACGGCGGACAACATTATTTCGAATGTCGAAGCATTGAACCGGCTGTTCAATCAGGTGCTGGATCTCGCGCGGATCGAGAGCGGCGTGACGCAGGTCATTCCGCGGCACTTTCGCGTGTCCGAGTTGTTTGCGCGGATCGATAGTCAGTACCGGCCGCCCGCCGCCGCGAAGGGACTGGCGCTGCGGATCGCGCCGACCACGGCGGTCGCGTTCTCCGACCCGGTGCTGCTTGAGCGCGTGATGAGCAATCTGGTGTCGAACGCGGTGCGCTATACGGAGCAGGGCGCGATCTGGATCGGCTTTCGGCGTTCGGGCGGGGCGGTGTCGGGTTATCTGGAGGTGCGCGATTCGGGGATAGGCATCGCGCCGCACGAGCATGAGCTTGTATTCGAGGAGTTTTATCAGGTGGAGCAGGTGTCGACGATGCCGCGTCAGGGGCATGGGCTGGGGTTATCGACGGTGCGGCGGCTCGTGCGTCTGCTTGGCGGCGAGTTGCGATTGCGATCCGCACCGGGACAGGGCACGACGGTGCGCGTGCCGTTGCGTTTCGGCGACGAGAGCCTGATTACGGCGAGCCTGAACGATCCGGCGTCGGTGGGTGCGTCGGCGGCGGGGCGCCGGATACTTTGCATCGACGACGAAGCCGCGATTCTCGATGCATTGCAGAGCCTGATGACGCGCTGGGGCTGTATCGTGCGCGGCGCGCGCGATGAACGCGAGGCGATCCGGCTGGTGGAAGAGGGATTCGTGCCCGACGCGCTGCTTTGCGATTACCAGCTCGGCAACCGGCGTACGGGAGCGCAGGCGTTGCGGGCGGTGCGTCAGGTGTTGCACGAGCGCGGACATGGCGACGCGGTGTCGCTGCTCATTACTGGCGATATGGCGTCGCCGGAGCTTGCGGCGCTCGCCGCGCAGGGGGTGCCGGTGCTGCACAAGCCGGTGACCCCGACGCGGTTGCGGCGGACGTTGGATGCGCTTTGGCAGCAAGCCGCGAGGGATGCGGAACTTGAGCGGGTTCCGCCGGAGGGGTAGGGGTTTGGTGTTGCTGGTCGTGGGCTGGCTGGTGGTGTCTGGCTGGTGGTGTCTGGCTGGGTTACACCGTTCGATCTTGTTGCGCTTTCGGGGAACTTGTTTTCGTGTAGGTCTATTAGCACGCCGCTATGCGCGGCAGCAGTCACTTTCTTTGCTGCTGCAAAGAAAGTAACCAAAGAAAGCAGCTTATCCGCCTAAGTGTCCACCTCGAATAACCTCGCGGATAGGCGCGCAAGCTGACTATGGCAACTCGCATTCGTTGGTATTGGCACAGCGCCTGTCAGTTCCCTCCTCGCTGCGCTCGGACGATGGGCATATCTGACAACAGTGGTCTGTTGGTTTGGTTATGCCCTTCCTGCAGGCACTTTGTGCCTGCGGGGATGGATGAGCGGCTCCACTCTGTTGTGTGGCGCGACGGCCGAATCAGCTTGCGCACCTCTCCGGGTTACGGCCAGAGGTGGACACTTAGATGGTCACGCTGCTTTCTTTGGTTACTTTCTTTGCAGCTAGCCAAAGAAAGTGACTGCTGCCGCGCATAGCGGCGTGCTAAAGACTTACGCGAAAGCAAGTTCCGAGAAAGCGCGTTGCTAGTCCAGCTATGCCCGACGTCCGAGCGCAGCGAGGAAGGACCTGACAGTTGCTGTGCCAATACTAACGAATGCGAGTTGCCATAGTCAGCCTGCGCGCCTATCCGCAAGGTTATTCGAGGTGGACACCTAGGCGGATAAGCTGCTTTCTTTGGTTACTTTCTTTGCAGCAGCAAAGAAAGTGACTGCTGCCGCGCATAGCGGCGTGCTAATAGACCTACGCGAAAGCAAGTTCCCAGAAAGCGCCCGAACATCCAACGGTGTAACCCACCCGCCTTCAAGCCGCCCCACGGCGCCCAATCCCGTGCTGCTTTCTTTGGTTACTTTCTTTGCAGCTAGCCAAAGAAAGTGACTGCTGCCGCGCATAGCGGCGTGCTAAAGACTTACGCGAAAGCAAGTTCCGAGAAAGCGCGTTGCTAGTCCAGCTATGCCCGACGTCCGAGCGCAGCGAGGAAGGACCTGACAGTTGCTGTGCCAATACTAACGAATGCGAGTTGCCATAGTCAGCCTGCGCGCCTATCCGCAAGGTTATTCGAGGTGGACACTTAGGCGGACAAGCTGCTTTCTTTGGTTACTTTCTTTGCAGCAGCAAAGAAAGTGACTGCTGCCGCGCATAGCGGCGTGCTAATAGACCTACACGAAAGCAAGTTCCCAGAAAGCGCACGCGCCCAAAACCAAGAGCGCCAGCAAAACCAAGAGCGCCAGCAAAACCAAAAGCGCCAACACCCCGACCCACCCGCGCCAGCAAAACCCGCTAGAGCGATCGCCCGGTTTCAAGCCAACCGTTAATCAGCGCAATGGCCGCCGACCGGTTATGAACCGAAAGCGCCCGAAAAATCACCGACAGGTGCACCTTCACCGTCCCCTCTGCGACGCCAAGCTCCCGCGCGATCATCTTGTTCGTCCAGCCGCGATGCACGAGCCGCATGATCTCCTGCTGGCGCGGCGAGAGGTTCTCCATCAAGTGCCGGTGATGTGGCTGAAGCACGGCCACTTGCGCATCGGAAGGATGGGACGTTTGAGACGTTTGAGACGATTGGGACGAGTACGACGGATAGGCTGGATAACCACGCCGCTCGCCGGTGACCTGCGGGACGTTCGCGTGGCCCGGCGCGAGCAGGCTCAACGCTTCGATCGGCACGTAAGCGCCGCCCGACAGCACCAGTTCGATGGCCTTGAGCATGACGTTCGCAGGCTCGCGCTTGGGCACGAAACCGAGCGCGCCCGCTGCGAGCACCGCGCGCATCTCGTCGGCGGATTCCTCCGCCGAGAGCACCACCAGCGGTAACGCCGGGTTCGTCTTGAGCAGCGCTTCGAGCGACGCCGCGCCCTCCATGCCGGACATATGCAAGTCGACAATCGCAAGGTCGTGGTTCGCGTCGGGCCGGGCGGCGGCGGCGAGCGTCTCCCAACTGTCGGCTTCGTCGAACTGGGCGTCGGGATCGAGCCCGCGCAAAAGCGATTTCACGCCCTGCCGGATCAGTTCGTGGTCGTCGGCCACAAGAAACCTCATAGCGTCTCCGTGTTGCGCCCGCGTCAGCGCGGCTCTTCCACACATAATTCCGGATCGCTCACGATGCAATCCGGTGCCTGCGCGAGCGGCGCGCTTCCACCGCGAACGCGCCCCCGTGAGTCCTTGGCGGCGATCTTCAAGCCCTTCGGCAACAAGACCCACATTTGCGCCGGCTGCTTCATTTTGCTCGCCTGCGCGCCCGCCTGCGGTCCCGAGCCGAAAAAAAAGTCCGCGCGCACCGCGCCGCGAATCGCGCCGCCGGCGTCCTGCGCCATCAGCAGACGGTTGATCGACGGCGCGCCGGCGCCAGCCGTGCCCGTCGCGACATAGACCGGCGCGCCGAGCGGCGTCGTGCGCGGGTCGATCGCGGCGGAGCGTCCCGCCGATAACGGCACGCCCAGCGCGCCGAGCGGCCCCGCAGTCGAATCGGGCACGGTCCGGAAAAACACGTAGCTGGGATCAGATGAGGCGAAGGTGTAGGGCATAGCCGGTTTGTCCAGTGGTTTACCCATCGGCTTATCCATTGGTTTACCCGTTGGCGGCGTCGGCTGATAAGCGGCTGGTGTCACAGGCGAAAGCGCGGACGAAGCCGCGGACGAAAGCGCAGACGAAGGCGCAGCAGACGTCGCCCGAGCGGGCCGCCCGGCCGGCGCAGCGGTTTTCGCCAGGTTGAAGCCGCGCAGCAGCGGTGAGGCGGGCGCGTCGGTGGCGGCGTCGGCTGCGGCGTCGGCGTTATCGGATGCCGCCGATCCCCCCGCCGGCCTGGCGTCGCGCAGCAACGCGGACTGCGGTGCGGCGTCGTCGGGGCGGCCGGTTTGCGACCCCGCTTCGGACCCGTCCTGAGCCCCGTCCTGAGCCCCGTCCTGAGACCCATCCGCGCCTTCATCGACGTCGATTTCCACGCCGCGCACCAGAATCTTGCGCCCTTTGCTGCTCGCGCTCGCGACCGGCGGGTTGAACGCGAAGCCATTCTGCTCCGCATATGCGAGCCGCAGCGTCGTGCCGTCCGGCATGCGGATGCGGCCCGCGCCCTGGAGCTGCATCGAGTAGAGCATGGCGGGGTCGTCCACGTAAGCGAGCACCGGCGCGTTCAGCCGCCCGCGCTCGATTTCGGCGCGCGAGTAGTACGGCACGATGCGGTTGCCGTCGAGGCGCAGACGCAGCTTTTTATCGCGGATATCCGGCACGCTGTCGCGCAGTTCCAGCGCGTAGACGCCCTTGATGCTCCCCGTCGAAACGGACGCGAGCGGCACGACGGAGCGGTTTTCGATCCGCGCCGCGACCGCCGTGCCGCGCGCATTCGGCGGCAACAGGCGCTGGTCGAGAAACAGCATGTCGCGCGGAACGCCGTACACCGGATACACATACGGGCTGCCATAACGCCTGCTGCCGTTGAGCGTCGGCTCGTAGTAGCCCGTCAGCACGCCGCGCGCGGTGCGGTCCACGTTGCGGATCTGGTAGACGGTGAAGTTTTGCTCGAAGAAGCGCCGCACGGCCGCCGCGCTCGCGCCGTCCACTTGCTTGGCGGCGGTGCACGGCGCCGACCAGCCGGGTTTCGCGCCGAGCGCGCCGCAGCTTCGCCGGAACGCGTCCCACGATTCGACGACGTTATCCGTGCTCCAGCCCGGCAAATCCGCGAAACGGACCGGCTCGTAGAGCGCGTTGCGGGTGGCGAAAGCGGTCGCCGTGCCGGCCAGATCGGCGGACGCCGCGTTCGTCAGCGGATAGGCGACGCCGGCATCCGCGCCGCTGGATGGCGCGAGCGTGCCGGAGGAATCGGCGGTGTCGGATTGCGTGGTGAATGCGTCGCCCGGCGCTGTTTTCGCAGGCGTTCCGACATTGCCGCAGCCGCCCAGCGCCACGCCGAGCAGGGCGGCGAGGGCCGCCGCGCCGCATGTCTTGGTGGTCATGATGTCCTCGTCCCGCGCGTGGTTCAAAGGCTTGGCCCGGGTTGGATGCGCGTGCTATTTAGACGATCCGGCGACATCGATTTTGAAGGTCGCCGCGCCGTAACCAGCGGGGCACGGTGCGCTTGTTGCGCTACTTGCCACCGATGCCACCGATCCTCCGCCGCATCGCGCAACGCCCGCGAACGGCGACGAATCAGCCGTGCGCGCCGCAGCCGCGCGCGCTTCTGCATCGGCGGATACGCTCGCGAAAACGGAGTCGTGCGCGAGATCCAGACCCGGAAAATCGCGCGGCGATTCGGCGACGATCGCGAGGAACTGGTTCGCGCCGAGCGGCTCGCCGGCGAGCATCGGCCAGCTCGAACGCGGCAAAGCGAGCTTGCCGCCCGCCGCGATGCGGTTTTCGCGGTCGAGTTCGTTCGGAAACAGCAGGAGAAGCTGCCCGGCCGGATCGACGACGAACACGTACACGAAACCCGCGCGATTGCTTTCGAGCGTGAAGCGCAGCTTGTCGCGATTCACGATGGCGCGCGGCGTCGGGAGCGTGGCGGTGAGGTGGATCGTTGGATCGGCGAGACTGGCGACGCGCGCGAATTCGCCGGTCACGGTGAAGGGCGGGAGCGTAACGGGCGGCGGCTGTATTGGCGGCGGTGTCGATTGTGCCAACGGCGGTGCGCTCGCCACAACCGTTGCCGTCCGCCGCTCGCTGCCGGGCGAATGGGGAAACTCTGTCGGCCAGCTATACCGCACGACAGCGCCCGCCCCCGCGATTCCGAGCACCGCCGCCGCGCAAACGGCCAACACGCGCCGGCGTGCGGGGCGATCGCCATCGCCATCGTCCGATTTGCCCGACGCTCCGCCGTGACCAGCCGGCAAATCCAGCACGATCCCGAGTTCCGCGGCGAACTGCTGCGCGGTCTGCGGACGATCGGCGGGCATCACGGCGAGCGCGCGATCGACGGTGCGCAGGAAGCGTTCGGAATACCGGCCCGCCGCGAGTTTCGAGAGCGGCTGGAAGCTGTCCGCGACCATCCTTCCGACGGCGGGCGGCGGCGTCTTCCCCGCGATCGCGAAATAGACGACGGCGGCGAGCGCGTACTGGTCGCTGAAAGCGCCTTGTTTCAGCGACGGCACTTCGGCATATTGTTCGATCGGCGCGTAGCCCGGTTTGAGGATGACCGTGAGCGCCTGCGTCATATCGCCGATCACCCGCCGCGCCGCGCCGAAATCGAGCAGCACGGGCCGTCCGCTGCCTTCGAGCAGGATGATGTTGTCCGGCGCGACATCGCGATGAAAGCAGTGCGATTCGTGCAGCACCGCGAGCGCTTCGAGGAGCGGCGCGAGCAGCGCGCGCAGCCACGCTTCGTCGGGCGGCTTGCCGCGCGTCGTCGCCATCGCCTTCAACGCCTCCTTGAGCGTCGCGCCCTTGTAAAGCGGCATCACCATGTACGCCGTGCCGTTCGCCTCCCAGAAGCGATACACCTTCACGAGCGATGCGTGATCGAATTGCGCGAGGAGCCGCGCCTCGTTGATGAAACTCTTCAGACCCGCGCGAAAGGTGCCTTCGTGGCGCTCGGACTTGACCCTCACCTCGGTGGCCGAGACACGTGACGCGAGCGCGGACGGCATGTATTCCTTCAGCGCGACGTGTCGGCCGAGCGAGGTATCGAAGGCGAGATACACGATCCCGAAACCGCCTTCGCCGATCAGCGACACGATCTCGAATTCCGCGAGCCGCGTGCCGGGCGCGAGCGTGTTGTGGGCGCTGGAATGAGCGTCGGACGGTTGCGTCGATACTGACGGCGGAGTCGAAGTCGAAGTCGAAGTCGAAGTCGAAGTCGAGGCGGTTGCAGAAGCCGCGTCGGCCGCGCGGCGCATGGCGCTCGCGCTCGCATCGACGATCACCGTCCGGTCGTTCTCTGGCGCGTTCTCGGTGCTGCTGCGCTCGCTGGGCAGGTCGGGCGGTGTCATGGCGCGTGATCCTGCAGCATCGTCGTGAACAGGTCGTTGTCGGGTAGACCGCACGCGGGCCAGATGGTGAACGCCTCGCTGTCCGGCGTTCCCGCCTGCGTTCCCGCCTGCGTCTGCGCCTGCGCCTGCGCGCGCGGCCGCATTGCGGTCCACAGGCTCATGCCGTACGTTTCTGCCTGCCAGAGCGGGGCGATCGCAGCCGCAAGCCGCGCGCCGATTTCATCCGGCGACGCCACCTGCCACGCTTCGCTGAGCACGCCCGCGCGTGGCCCGCACGGCGGCAGGCGCGGCACGGGGAGGGCGGCGAGCTGCGCGTCGAGCGTCTCGACACCGTGATCGAATTCGAGCGCCGCCAGCGCAACCGACTCGATCGCGCCGAGCCAGCGCCACACATCGCCGATCTCCTCGCCGGTGATCGGCGGCGACGGCACGGCGGCGGCGACGGTCAACGGAAAATGCCGCCCGACCCGATCGACCGACGCCATCAAGACGCCCATCCAGCAATCCTGAAGATTCGGATGGATCGCGCCGGGCATCGCGAAAAAGCGCCACACCGGGCAGGTGAGATAACGCGCGAGCCAGTCCACGCCGAGCCGCACCTGCGACTGCGCGATCCGCTCGGCGAGCCACGCGTCCCACGGCGCGATGAATGCATCCGAGAGACGGCGCGCCGCGAAATCGCCGAGCGACGGCAGCTTGCCGTACCAGCCGGCGACCCCCTCCAGCGAGGCCGACGATGAAGTCGACATGGGATCGCTCATAAACTGCCCGGACAGGAAAACGCGCGCAGTTCCGCGAGCCGGAACGGGTTCTGCACGCTGTTCGCGGTGACTTCGAAGCGCGCCTTGCGCCCTTCGACATCGAAGGTCACGAAAAAGCGTTCCGGCTGCGGCGTCGGCTCGATCGTGAGCCGGTCGAACATGCGAAAGAGCGCCCACGGTCCTTCGAACACGAGCCCGGATGCGTTCGAACTCGGCGGCGGGCTGAGTTGGAGACTCACGCGTCCGCGCCCGCCCGTGCCCGGCCACTGGATCGCCGATGCCACCTGCGGGCCGTGCGCGTAGATCAGCACCTGGCCGTCCACGTCGAGCGCGAACTGGAGAATGGACGGGTCCATGTCCACCGGTTTGAACTGCAGCGTGAGCGCGGGCGTCTTGCCGCCCGCGCGGAAGAACACGTCGCGGATGGCCGCCGCGCGCTCGAACTGCGCGAGCCCGGCGGGGCTGATCTGCGACTGGCTTTCGTCCACTTTCTTGAACGCCCACGGCTTGGCCGACATATCGACATCGGCGGCCAGATTCTTCTGGAAGAACGCGTCGAATTTTCCGCCGGGCGCGAACAGCGCGCCGAAATCCTCGGGCAGGACATCGGTCGTCGAGGACGGGTTGAACGGATAACGCCCCGCGATGGCGCGCGTGCAGAACGCGGCGACCGATTCCTTCAGATCCGCCGACATGTTCGCGCGCTTCGCATCCTGCGCCTGCGCCGCGCCCTGGCTGCCGAGATCGACGAGCGCGGCGCGGATCGGCTCGGGCATCCGCTCGGCTTGTGCGCGCAGCCGCGCGGGCACGTCGGAGGCGGGCGGCGCGGTCTTTTGCTGGAGCGCCTGGTCGGCGGCGGAGAGGTACAGGTAGACGTCGTTCACCAGCGCCATGACCTGCGCGATCGGCGCGGGCTGGCCTTCGCCGGGACTCGTCACGAGCGCGCGCAACGCGGCGAAACGGTCATCGACGATGCTCTCCAGCCGGTTGCCCGGCGCGACCGGCGCGATCTGCGTCGGGTCCGGCTCGCCGATGATTTTCAGCAGCTTCTGCCGCGCTGCATCCACTTTGTCCCCGGCTTTATCGACGACACTCGCTTCGCCCGCCGGCTTCGCGCCGAGCGTCGTCTCGCGCGATGCGGCGCGGGCGAGCGCGGCGAGCGGCGAATCGGGCGCGGACAACACGCGCGCGATCTGCGTGGCCTCGGTGAGCGTGCCTGCATGGACGATGCGGATATCGTCGAGGAAAGTCTTCCAGACCCGCGCGTAGTCCTGCAGATACAGAAGACGCACGTCCTCGGTCAGGCGCAGCATCGCGGCCGGATCGCCGCGCGGCAAGCCGCTCTGATCGCGAATGCCGAGCACCCAGGGTTCTTCCGAGGCGAGTTGCAGTGCGACCTGATCGATCGATTTCAGGAACGCCTGGTGATAGCCGTCGTAGGAGTAGAGGCCCGCGACGCCGCTCGTGAGCGGCGCGCCGCTCGCGCGCACGAATACGATCGACGCATTCGGCCCGGCCGCGCGCGCCACCGTGAAGTCCGGATAATCCGCGCCGACGCCCTGTTGCCGCAAGCGCCCGTAGACGCGCACCGCGAGCGGATTGCCCGCCAGCATCGCGCGCACGTGCGTGACGAGCGTGGCGTCGAATGGCAGGTCCGGATGCACCGCGCCGCGCGCGAGGAGCGCGGCGAGATGAGCGTTGAGCGCCGCGCGCTGATCGTTGCCGACATCGCGCGGCAAGGTCCGGTCCCAGTCCGTCACGATCCACGCCTTCAACGCGTCGGGGTCCTGATGCTCGGGCTGATGCAGCATCAGATACGCTTTGAGCGCCTCGTACGCGTAGCCCGGATTCGCCGCGTTCGCGCCGCGCGCCTGCTCTTCGATCCGCGCGGCGAGCCTCGGCAGGAACAGATCGTCCAGCAAGCGCCGATACGCGGCTTGCGCGGCCGAATCGAGCTTGCGGCCTTGCCACAGACCCCATTGCATCGCGAGCGGCGCGTGGTTCGCATCCACTTGACCCGACGACGCCAGATGCTGCACGGCATCGAGCAGCGGCAACAGCGCGATGAGGCTCGCGTTCGACTGGTTGGTCGTGGCGACGGCGGTTTGCGTCGCGTGGGCCGCCGCGTCGACGCTCGCGATATACGCGCGGTTATGCACGTAGCTCACGCCCCAGAGCGCGAGCGCCAGCGCGAACATCGCGGCGATGGCGAGATAACCGGTAAGCCGCGCGAGATGCCGCCGCCGCGCCCACTTCAGATTCGCCCCGGCGATGCCTTGCTCCGCGAACACGACTTCGCTTAAAAAACGCTTGAGAAAGAAGCTGCGGCCGCTCGCGGCGGGCGCGGGCGGCACGCGGTTTTCGACGCCGAACGCGCGGGCGAGCGCGCCCATCACACGGTCGATCGGCGTGCCTTCCTGCGTGCCGCTCGTGAAGTAGACGCCGCGCACGAGCGCGCGGTCGTCGTGTTTCGACTGGACGAAGGTCTTCTGCAAAAACGATGCAACGAGCGGCCTGAACCACGCGAACTGCTGCACGAAACCGACGATGGCCGCGCGCTGCGCGAGTCCGCTTTCCGCTTGCAGGCGTTCGGGCATTCGCGCGACGAGGCGTGCTTCCAGCGCGGCGAGTTCCGCGTCCACGCGCTCGCCGAACGCGTTGGGCGCAGTGGGCGGCGCGTCGGGATCGAAGGGGAGCGTGAAGCCGAAGACCTGCGCGCGGTCGTCCTGTTTCATATCCGCGAAGAATTCCGTAAAGCCCGCGAGCAAGTCGGCCTTCGTGATGAGCACGTAGACCGGCACGCGCGTGCCGAACTGCTCGGTGAGTTCGTGGACGCGCGCGCGGAGGGCCGCCGCCATGTCGTCGCTTGAGGCCGCCGATGCACCGGCCAGATCGGGCACGCTGACTGTCAGCAGGACGCCGTTGATCGGCTGGCGCGGGCGCGTCTTTTTCAGAAGCGCTAGAAAGCTTTGCCATGCGCGGCTGTCGGCATCGCGGTCGCTTTCGTGCGTCGTGTAGCGCCCGGCGGTATCGATCAGCACGGCTTCGTCAGTGAACCACCAGTCGCAGTTGCGCGTGCCGCCGACGCCGCGGATCGACGCCGTGCCGAAGCGTTCCGCGAGCGGGAACGTGAGGCCGGAGTGGATGAGCGCCGTGGTCTTGCCCGAACCGGGCGCGCCGATGAACATGTACCACGGCAGTTGGTAGAGATATTGACGCGACGACAGCGAGAGCCAGTCGCGCCAGCCGGGCTTTCTTCCGGACGCCGCGATGCGCGCGTCGCGTAGCGCGTGCAGGGCTTCGTCGAAGCGCTGCGCGAGCGTCGCGGTTTCGGCGTTGTTCGTATCGGGGGTTGTTGCCTTGACCGGTTCGGCGGCGAGACCGCCTGTGAGTGCCGCTTGCGTGCGATGCGCGCGCCATGCGTTGAGTAATTGGCGCAGCACGACGAGCAAAATCATGACGCCTATGGCGATCCAGCGCGCCATCTCCGATTCGAGCGGATAGCGGCCGGCCACTGCGATGAGCGGACCGAAGAGCCAGATCACGGCGGCCACTAGCAGCAGTCCTGCGAGCAGTAGAAGGAACGGATGAAACACGATCGACAGGACTTTTTTCATGGCCATCCCGGAGGGGGTTCTTGCAGTTGCGCCTAGTAGGCTGGTGATGCGTTGCTGCGGATGTGGTTTGGTTTTTGTTTGCCTGTGCTTGTGGGGAACTTGTACTGGTTTTTGCGTTTGCTGGCGCCCGTTGTTGCTTTGGTCACTTGACGCTTCCTGGGAACTTGCTTTCGTGTACGTTTATTAGCGATGCCCCTGTCCGGGGCGGGACTCACTTTCTTTGCTGCTGCAAAGAAAGTAAGCAAAGAAAGCAGCTTATCCGCCTAAGTGTCCACCACACATAACCTCGCGGATAGGCGCGCAAGCTGACTCGGCCATCGCGCAGTTTTTCGAATTGGCACAGCACCTGTCAGTTCCATCCTCGCTACGCGAGGACGACGGGCGCAACAAAAACCAATTCCCTCACCACGCTCACTTGCATCTCGCATCTCGCATCTCGCATCTCGCGGTTCGTGGTTCGTGGTTCGTGGTTCGGCTTGGCGGTCGGTTTGGTTGTTTGGTTATGCCTTACCGGCAGGCATTTATGCCTGCCGGGATGAATGAGCGGTTCCACTCTGTTGTGTGGTGCGATGGCCGAATCAGCTTGCGCGCCGCTCCCGGTTACGGTTCGTGGTGGACACTTAGTAGGTCACGCTGCTTTCTTTGGTTACTTTCTTTGCAGCAGCAAAGAAAGTGACTGCTGCCGCGCATAGCGGCGTGCTAATAGACCTACACGAAAGCAAGTTCCCAAGAAGCGCCCGCGCATCAGACGGTGTAACCCACCCTGAAGCCGCCCCCACGGCGCCGAATCTCGTGCTGCTTTCTTTGGTTACTTTCTTTGCAGCTAGCTAAAGAAAGTGACTGCTGCCGAGCATAGCGGCGAGCTAATAGACCTACGCGAAGGCAAGTTCGCAGAAAGCGCGGGCCGACCACGTAACAACCAGACCAAACCCAAACCAAACCCCAACCAAACCCCAACCCCAAGCGCCAGCGACCTCACCCCCCAGGCCGAGCAAACAACGTCACCTCAACCCGCCGATTCCGGGCCCGCCCAGCGGGCGTGTCATTGGGCGCGAGCGGATCGGCATCCGCTTCCCCCTCGGCGGTCAGCCGCGCCGCCGCCACGGTCCCGCCGAGCAAATCGCGCACATTGGCCGCCCGCGCCTGCGACAACTCCCAATTCGATGGAAAGCGAGCCGAGCGGATCGGCTGGTTATCAGTATGTCCGGCCACCAGCACCTTCCCCGGCACGGCGTTCAGCCCCGCCGCGATGCGCTGCAAAAGCGGCTTCATCCGCGCCGTGAGTTCGGCGCTGCCCGGCTCGAACATGCCATCGCCGCGAAGGGTCACGACCGACCGGTCCACCTGATCGCTGACGGTCACGAGCCCGTCGCGAATCTCGGGCGCCAGAAACTCGGCAAGCCGGGGCCGCGCAGCCGGGGCGATGACGGTGGCGCGCGCCGCGCCCGCGCGGATCGATGCGATCGTGTCGAACACCGGGTCCGACAGCCGGCTCAACCGGAAGCTGAGCGCCAGATAAACCCCCGCGAGCACGAAAAGCGCAAGCGCGCCGATCACCCAAACCGGCAGCGCGTCGCTCACGCGCCGGCGCGCGGTGGCGACGCCCGTCCAGTGCGGCGACAGTGCGCGCTCGGGTTCGCCGCGTTCGGCGCGGATCATCTGATAGAGCCGCTCGCGCACGGCGGCGAGCGTGCGGCGGCCGTCGTTCGCGACGCGATAACGTCCTTCGAAGCCGAGCGCCAGCACCACGCTCAGGAGTTCAAGCAGATGCAGATGCTGCGCGGGTTTCTGCGCGAGCCGCGCGAGCAGTTGAAACACTTTCTCGCCGCCCCACGTCTCGTTGTGAAACAACACGAGCAGGCTTTGCCGCGCCCACGCGCCCGCGCCCCAGGGTGTCGCCGATGCGGCTTCGTCGAGCATCGTGCAAACGATGTAGCGCGCCGCCGTGATCTGCTCCTGCGGCACGCCGGTGGCGCGCGCCTCGGTCTCGACATGGCGGATGCCGCGCGCGAGCGAGTCGCACAGCGCGGCGGGATCGGCGCAGGACGTCATCGCGCGGATCTGCGGCGCGAGGCGCAACAGCGGCGTGCAGGCCGCAACCAGCGGATTGGACGCGCCGCCGTGCCCGAACGCGGCATCGAGCGGCAGGTCGGGGGACGCTTGGCGCGTCGCTGCCTGATACGGCTCGGGCGCAGCCGGACGCGGCCGAGCGCCGGGGTTCGGCTTGATGATCGTCTGGTCCGATTCGAAACCGGCGAAGGGGTCGTCGCTCGTCATGTCGGTCACGGGTTGAGGTCGCTTCGTGTCATGTCCACGGATTACTGGCGGATCGCCCAGAATTCAAGTTCGAGCGCGGGAAACTCGCCCGCGATATGCATCGCGAGATTGCCGGTCTGCTCCAGTTGCTTCCACAGTTCGCCGCCGCGATCGAGTTCGAAATAACTGAAGCCGGCATGAAACGGAATCTGGCGCGGCGCGACCGGCAGCGGCCGCAACGCGATACCCGGCAGATGCAGATTGACGAGATCGCGAATGCGATCGACCGGGCCGATCGTCGTCTGCGTCGGGAAGCGCACGCGCAGCGATTCGCCGGGCATTTGCGCGTTGACGGCGAGCACGAAACCCGCGCGTTTCACGAGTTCGAGATCCGCGATAGCCGCAACGCGCACGCCGAACTTGCGGTTCTGCAATTCGATCGGCATCGCGTCCGGTTCGCGCACGCGTTCGAGCAGCTTGCGCAATTCCTTCATGACCGGCTCGAACGACGCTTCGAGATCGTCGTGCCGATAGGTCGGAAACGCGATTGCGCGGCGGCGTTCGTCGAAACATGCAAGGTCGCCCGCGAGCGCGATGGCGAGCCGGTACGCTTCGTCCGGATGCAGCAGCGGCACGTTCAGCAGATGCGCGAACTGCGGCTCGTAGCGGTTATGCGTCTGCAGCAGCAAAAAATCGGCAATTTCCGCGACACCGCCGCGTCCCGGCTGCGCGATGCGCGCGGCGATCCGCTCGCCATGCTGATGCAGCAGCCCCGCGAGTTCCTGCACGAAACCGAGCAGGCGCGGATGAGCGAGCGCGTGCAGCATCGGCGGGATGTAGCGGGTGTCGAGCAGCACGCGATTGTCCGCGCGACGCTCGATCACGCGCGCAACGCCGATGGTCGCGTAGGCATCGGTCGCGTCGCGCGCGAGCATGAGGCGTAGGTTCGGCGTGGCGACGAGAAGTTCGGCCGTGCGCTGCGTGCCGACGGTGACATCGGCCACCTCGGCATCGGTCGCGACGAAGCGCAGCGCGCCCGCCGGACCGCCTTCGGCATCCACATCCTGCGCGCCGGTGCGCGCGAGCGGCAACGCGAGAAGAATGCATTCGTCGCGCGCGTCGGCGGGAATGTCGAGCGGCTCGGGCGCGGGGCCTTCGCCGGGAAACGAGAACGGCGTCCCGTCGGGCAGCACGCCGAACGCCGATTCGATCGCGATCTTGCCCAGCCCGAGCGCAACCTCATCGATCACGCACGTCACCCAGCCCCACGACCACGCCGCCGTTGCCCGCGCGTGCGAGCGCACGAGGTTCTCGACGAAGCGGTCGTGTTGCTGAAAGTGCTGGGGCGTGAGGAACAACCCTTCGGACCAGATCGTTCGTTGATGCCAGGTCATGGATGGCTCGCAGGCGGGCGGTTGAGCGGCAAGGGACTTGCCTTAAGAACGAGCGAGGCGCGCGAATTTGGAAGACGCACTAGGACTGAGGGTTTACGGCGGCCCGATCGTCACATCGGCCGCGTCGAGGCGCACGGCGAGCGGTGTCGTCTTGTTGGGCGGCACGTCGGCGACGGCGCGCCAGCGCGACCCTTCGAGATTGAGATAACCCGCCACCACGCCGATGAACTTCGTGCCCGGCTGGACCGGTTGGTCGACGCTCTGGTGATCGCCGGGACGCAATGTGTATTCGATCTTCGCGCCGTTTTTCTCGTCGTCGAGCGCGGTCTGGTCGTGGCCCCAGAGCGTGAAGAAATCGGCATGATCGAAGGCCGCCCGCGACTTCAGTTCATAGATCCGCACGACGATCGGCGAGGGCCGGCCGGACGCGCTCGGATTCACGCCCGCGAGCGCTTCGACGCTCAGTTTGACGATGGTCGGCGCGGGCGGCGGCGGGGCCGACTTGCAACCGCCAAGCGACATGAAAAGCGCGCCCGCGAGCGCTGCAAGCAGCGCGGCAAAGAAGCCGCCGAGCAAGCGCCAGTGGCCCGGAACGGTGAGCGTGTCAGCGGTGAATTCGCGGCTTCTCATGGTGTCTCTCACGGCGTCCGGCGCACGGATGTCCGCCGTCTTTCGCGAGCCTCTCGCGCGCCTCTTGTGGGGCAGACGAGCGGCCTGGCGCGCTTTTTAAATTCCGCATGATGGTTCGTCTAGTCGGCACATTGGCGCGCCAGGTCACACGCAGCAAGGTTGGCTCAGCGCATCGTTCGATCCACCCTCCTGACGGATCTCATCGCCGTGAAACCGCTCGCTCGTTTCGATGCCCGCGTGGTGCGCGCCACCATGCAGACAACATTGCGCAAGCTCGCCGTGACCGTCGTCACCGTGATCGACCTGGCCGTCGCGTCGGGCGCGTTCTTCACGCACGAAGCCTTCGCTGCCAGTCCTGTTACGGCTTCGTCACACACCGGCGATATCGACATCACCGCCGCCGCGCAACGAGCCGAAGCGCGTGCCCGCGATGCCGAAACATTGCCCGCATTGTCGAGTGAAGGACGTTTGCTGCTCGGCCGCGACAAGGTCAAGCTCGACGGTTACGCGTACTGCAGCATGTCGGTCGCGGCGGCGGAGCGGGGCGATTTCCGCGAAAGTATCGAGGCGGCGTCGCGTGCGATGCTCGTCGCGGAACACACGGACAACGCCGATCTTCTCGCGCTCTCGAAGCGCGATCTCGCGCTCGCCTACAGCTACGCGGGCGATCTCGACGACGCCACGCGCTATGCCCGCGAAGCGCTCGCGAGCCAGCCGAAAAATCCCGCTCAGGTTCTCGCGCCCGCACACAAAGTGCTGGGCGACGTCGCTTTGCGGCGCGGCGATCCGGCGGCGGCCATCGCCGAATATCAGGCCGCGCTGGAGACGGCTTCGCCGCGCTTTCGCCCGCTGGTTTTGCTCTCGATGACGAACGCGCAGATCGCAGCGGGCGACCCCGCCGCCGCGCGCGCCACCTTCGAGCAGGCGGGCGCATCTGCAATTCAAGGCACGCTGCTCGCGCCGCTTTACAGGCGTATCGAAGGGAACTTGCTGCTGGCCGAGAAGAAGCCGCAAGCCGCGCTCGATGCGTTTTCCGCGAGTCTGACGAAGGCCGATCAGGGCGACGCTAGCTACGACAATCTGTGGGCGCACGAAGGCATGGGCCGTGCGTATCTCGCGCTCGGCAACCGCGCCGCCGCGCGCACGGCGTGGCTTCAGGCACTCGACGATTCCGAGTCCATCCGCGCGCGTTTTCGAAGCGACGAGTTCAAGACCGGATTGTTTTCCGACACGCAGAACGTGTTCGAGGAAACCATCGCGCTGGTCGTCGCCGATAACGACTTCGAACTCGCGTGGACGCTGTCCGAGCGCAGCCGTGGCCGGGCGCTGCTCGACGTGGTGCGCAACCGGATCGACGCGGGCGTGAACGCGCAGCAACTCAACGGCCGCACGCTGTCGCTCGACGACGTGCGTCACGCGTTGCGTCCGAACGAGGCGATCGTCGAATTTCATTCGCTGCCTGACCAGATGATCGTGTGGGTGGTGCGCGCGGACGGTCTGAACGGACGCAGCCTGCCGATCGCCCGGCGCGACATGACGCTTGCGGTGAGCGATTTCCGCAACGCGATCATTCATGGCCGCGCCACCGCGCTCACCTACGGCGAGAAGCTCGACGCGCTCCTGATCGCGCCGCTCGGGCTTCGTGCGGATGAGCGTCTCATCATCGTGCCGAACGGCGCGCTGCACTACATGCCGTTTCAGGCGCTACGCAATGGCGATGGCTTTCTGATCCAGCGGCATCCGCTGGCGCTCGCGCCGTCTGCGGGCGTGGCCGTGCAACTGGTCGCGCGCCAGCAGCGCGTGAAGAGCGATCTCGTCGCGTTCGGCAATCCGCGTATTTCGCCCGAATTCGATCTGCCCGGCGCGGAAGCCGAAGTGCGCGGCATCGCGCCGCTTTTCACGAAGCAGGAGACCTTTCTGCAAAGCGCGGTGACGCGCACGGCGTTCAGCGATAACGCGCCTGCGGGCCGCATTGTCCACGTCGCGACGCACGCGCAGGCGGACACCATCGACCCGCTGCATTCGCGCATCCTGCTCGCGCCCGCGACGCAACCCGCCGACGGCCCGGACTCGCTGCTCGCTCAAGACATCTACAACCTGAAGTTCGACAACGTGGCGCTCGTCACGCTGTCGGCGTGCGAGACGGCGCTCGGCCGGATCGAACGCGGCGACGAAATCATGGGCTTCACGCGCGCGTTTTTCTATGCGGGCGCGTCCGGGCTGATCGTCTCGATGTGGCCGGTCTCCGATGAATCGACCGCGCTCACCATGCGCACCTTCTACGGCAATCTCACGCGCGGCGACGAAGCGATCGACGCGTTGCGCCAGGCGCAACTCGCCGTGCTCGCCGATCCCCGCTTTTCCCATCCGTTCTACTGGGCGCCGTTCGACCTGATGGGAAGCTGGCGGCTCTCGGTGGCGCGCTGAACGTCCCTCCCCTTAACGATCACTCATTCGCCGCTCCCGCACCGCGACTCGCGAGTCATCTCATGACACCTCATGCTAAAGCTCACTCCGGCGGCCCGCGCGTTCCTCGCCTCGCGCAGAACGTGCTCGCCATGACGCTGGCCTGCGCGAGCGCCACGGCCGCGTTCGCGCAGCAGGCCCCGAATGCGGGCACGCTGCTGAACGAACAGGCACGGCCAAAACCGGAAGCGCCATCGCCGGGAAGCGGCGGCACGCTGCCGAAGCCCGCCGCGCCTTCGACGAACGAAGCGGCCGGCGCGAGCGCGCAGCCGGGCAAGACCTTCGTGCTGCACAGCATCCACTTTTCGGGCAACGACTCCGTGCCGACCGAGCTGCTGCTGCCGCTCGTGTCGGACAAGATCGGGCAGACGGTGTCGCTCGACGATCTCAACGCGATCGGCGCGCGCGTTGCCGAAGCGTATCGGGATCGCGGTTATGCGCTCGCGCAGGTGGTGATCCCGCCGCAGGACGTGACGAGCGGCGACGTCACGTTCACTGTGCTCGAAGGCAAGATCGGCCATGTGCGCGTGAACGTGGCGGCGGGCGCGCCGATCCGCGAAAGCGCGGTGGTCGCGCGGCTCGCGGCGATCCGCCCTGGCGAGCCGCTGCGCCAGCGCGATCTCGAACGCACGATGCTGCTCTTATCCGACTTGCCGGGCTTGCGCGTCACGTCGTCGATAGAAGCGGGCAGCGTGCCGGGCACCGTCGATCTGACGGTCAACGTGGAAGCCGCGCGCCGCTGGGAGTTCGCGGTCTCGGGCGACAACTACGGCGCCGCGCCCGCCGGCCGCGTGCGGCTCGGCATGGTCGGGCGGCTGAACTCGCCGTTCGGGATCGGCGATAACCTGGATGTGAACCTGCTCGCCGCCGAACGGGCCGATACGCTCTACGGACGCATCGGTTACGACGCGCCGATCAACAGTCTCGGCACGCGGGCGGGAATCGCGTATTCGCATCTGTACTACTACCTCGGCCAGGATTTTTCGGCGCTCGACGCACACGGTTACGCCGATGTCATCACGGCGTCCCTCTCGCAGCCGCTGATCCGTTCGCGCGGGCAAAATCTGCTGCTGCGCGGCTCGCTCGAATACCGTTCGCTCACCGACAGGATCGATACCGCCGGCACCGACGATCACCAGAAGCTCTTCGCCGCGAACGTCGGGTTGTCCTACGAAGGCCGCGACAACCTGTTCGGCGGCGGCTTCAACAGCGCGGAAGTGCAACTCACGCTCGCGCATCTGCGTATCGATTCGGCGCTCGAATCCGCGCTCGATCAAGGCCCGGGCGGCCGCAACACGCAAGGCAACAGCGTGCGCCTGACGATGCAGGCGAACCGGCTGAACGCGATCACCGAACGCGCGAGCGTGTTCGTCGGCGTGTCGGGGCAATGGGCGAACGAGAACCTCGACAGTTCGTCGCGCATCACGCTCGGCGGTCCGCGCGCGGTGCGGGCCTATTCGCCGGATGAAGCTGTGGTCGATGAAGGGTTGATCGGCACGGCTTCGCTGCGCTACGCGATTTTTCCGACGCTCACGGCTTCGGTGTTCTTCGATATCGGCGTGGGCCGCTACAACGCGCGCCCGATCGCGGGACAGGGCGCGAACACCGTCACGCGCAGCGGCGCGGGCCTTGGTCTCTTCTGGACCGGTCCGGCAGGCGTGACGATCGACGCGAGCCTCGCGTGGCGCACCACGGGCCGCGATTCCACCGGCGACGACAAAGTGCCGCGCCTCTACGTGCAACTGTCGAAGTCGTTCTGACGGAGCCTCACCATGAACTCATCGTCACGCCGGTTGTCCCGCGCACGCACGCCGGATTTCACGTTCGTCCCTTCGCTGCTGGCCGCGTCGATTGCCGCATCGCTATTCGCGCCGGGCGCGGGTGCGTTTCCAACGGGCGCGAACGTCGTGCAAGGTTCGGTGTCGGTCGCGCCGCCGGTCGCGACGCCCAATGGCCCCGCGATGAACGTGCGGCAGACCACGTCGCAAGCGATCGTCAACTGGCGCGGCTTTTCGATCGGCGCGAACGAGACGGTGAATATCAGTCAGCCCAATGCGCAGTCCGTGATGCTCAACCGCGTGACCGGCACGAACGCGAGCTTGATCGCCGGGCGGCTGAACGCGAACGGCCGGGTGTTTCTCGTCAATCCGGCGGGCGTGTTGTTCGCGCGCGGTGCGTCGGTGAACGTAGGGTCGCTGGTGGCATCGACGCTCAATATTTCCAATAGCGATTTCCTCGCGGGCAGGTATCGTTTCTCCGCGGCGGCGGGCCAGCCCATTGCGAGCGTGGTCAATGAAGGCAGCATCGAGGCGGGACCGCACGGCACGATTGCGCTGCTCGGCGGGCAGGTCAGCAACAGTGGCACGGTGGCCGCGAAGCTCGGGACGGTGGCGTTCGGCGCGGGATCGGACATGACGCTCGATTTCGCGGGCGACGGCTTGACGATGATCAAGGTGGACGGCCGCGCGGCCCAGGCGCTCGTCGATAACGCGGGGCTCGTGCAAGCCGACGGCGGCCAGGTGCTGATGACGGCCGCAAGCGCCGACGCGCTCGCGGGCACGGTCATCAACCAGCGCGGGATCGTGCGCGCGCAGAGCGTCGAGACGCGCGGTGGCCGGATCGTGCTCGACGGTGGCGCGAACGGCATAACGCAGGTTTCCGGCACGCTCGACGCGACCGGCAGCGCGTCGATGAGCGGCGGGCGGATCGACGTGACGGGACAGACGGTGGCGCTTGCGAACGGTGCGTCGCTCGATGCAAGCGGCGGCACGGGCGGCGGCACGGTCCGCGTGGGCGGCGGCGTGGGCGGCAAGGACGCCACGCTCGCCAACGCGCGCGACGTGACCGTGGAGCAGGGCGCGGCCATTCACGCGGACGCGACGCAAAACGGGGACGGCGGCAGCATCGTGGTGTACGGCGCCGACACTGCGCGTATCCACGGCGCGTTGTCGGCGTTCGGCGGCCCGAGCGGCGGCAACGGCGGCTATCTGGAAACGTCGGGCGCGTTCGTCGATACGAACGGCGCGACGCTCGCCGCGAGCGCGCCCAAGGGCCGCGCCGGCTTGTGGCTGCTCGATCCGGCCGACGTGCAGATCGTGGATAGCACCACTACGACCACCACCACGCAAATCCTGACGAGCACCATCGACACCGTGCTGAATGGCGGCACGTCGTTCACGGTCGCGACACAACCGCTGACCGGCGTCGGCACCGGGCAGATCACGCTGTTCGGCCATATCGCGAAGACGCTGGGCGGCGACGCGACGCTCACGTTCGCGGCGAATACCGGCATCGTGGTCGCGCCGTTCACGACGCCGGCGGGCATCGCGTCGCCGCCACCGTCGATCATTTCCAGCGCGGGCAAGCTCAACGTCATTTTCACCGACGGCCCGGTGGCAGCGGGCGGTGTCGCCGGATCGATCGGTTTCACCGGCACGTCGAGCGCGGCGCCGGTCCTCGTGCAGACCAACGGCGGCAGCGTCACGGTCGGCGCGACCGCGCCGGGCGGCACCTTCGACGGGTCGTCGGTGAGATTCAACTTCACCAATATCGATACGCGCGGCCCGGCCGGCGACGGCGACCTCACGGTGCGCGCCGCGTCCACGCAAGGCACGGCGTTGCTCCTGACAGCGTCCAACTTCGCGACGGGCGCGGGCGCGCTCGACATGCGCGGTGTCGCTTTAGGCGAAGCGGGCGAAGGCGTCTTCTCCACCTCGCCGGTCGGCTTGCCGAACGAACCCTCAACCCTCACGACCACCAGCGGCGCGCTGCGCATCTATGGCTCGGCCGTGCATGGACCGCAGGACATTGCGGTGGATGGCGTGCTGCTCACGCGCAACACGGCGTTATCGACGCAATCCGGCACGGTGGACATTCGCGGCAACGTATCGAGCGTGCGCGGCGCGACGCAGAACGAACCCGAGTATCACGGCGTCGAACTCGGATCGGGCGTGGCGGTATCGTCGAATTCGGGGCTGATCTCCATTGCAGGCTCGACCGATACGAGCGACGCGGGCGTCGTGGTCGCCGGGCCGTTCAACGGCACGATCATCATCCCCGACAACACGCCGCTCGCGGTGAATCTGCCTGCGGTGAGCGTGCTTAGCGCCACCGGCGATATCGTGCTGCGCGCGGGCAATACGGTGGTCGAAGGTACGGGTGGATTCGGCGGCTCGGCGTCGAGTCTTTCGATCGAACCGGGCGCGGTGGTGTCGTCCTCGGGCGGCCTTGCAGTCGTGCCGGGCAGCGTGCTCGCGACACCCGCGAATCCGGCCTTCGCGCTGCAAACCGCCGATACCGTGCCGATCGGCCTGAACCAGTCCGCGCCCGGTTTGAGCCTGACCGCCGCCGAACTGTCACAACTCACCGGCTTCCAGTCGATGGTGTTCGGCAGCGCCACGCACACCGGCCTCATCAGCGTCGCGACGAACACGCCGTTCGCGGGCAACGTCACGCTCGCGAACGCTGGCGCGGGCAGCGCGGGCATCAGCCTGCCCGCCGGGATCAGCGCGCCGGGACACACGATCGCGCTCGACTCGGCAGGGCCGATCGCGGTCGGCGGGCCGATCACCGCCAATGCGCTGCTGCTCGCCGGTGCATCGCAGTTCACGCTCACCGATCCCACGAATACCGTGAACGTGCTCGCGGCGGCGAATGCGGGCGGCGTCAATTATGTGAACGCGGGGGCGCTCATCATCGGCCCGGTCGTCGCGCCGACTTTCGATGCGGCGGCCAATCAGTTCACCGTCCTCGACGCGACCAATTCGAGCGTGACCGGCGACTTCCGGGCACAAGCACTGACGGGCGGCATCCAGCTCGGCGGCGGAAGCGTTCAGGCGATCTCGCCGGTGGTCGCAGTGCCCGCCGCGCCGGGCTTTCCGGTCACACCGGTCACGCCGGTCGTGGCTGTCGTCGATAACACCGGCAATGGCGCGAACAACGGCGGCATCACGACCGTGCTGAAGGCAGCAGGTAACGGGCCGACCGGCAGCGCAACGACCAACCTCACGGCGGGCGGCGCGATCGACCTCATCATGGAAGAGGGCGTGTTCACCAACGCGGGCAGCGGCCGTTTGACCGCGGGCAACGGCTGGCGCGTGTGGGCATCGACGTGGACGGGCGAGGCGCGCGGCGGCATTGCGCCGGGCAATGCGCGGCCCGACTTCTACGGCTGCGCGTTCGCGGGCGGCTGCGGCTGGGGCGGCACGGTGCCGAGCGCGGGCAACCGCTTCGTCTACGTGGCGCGGCCGACCGTGACCGTCACCGCCGACAACAAGACGCGCGACGCGAACACGGCGAATCCACCGCTGACGTTCACATCGGCGCGGCTCATCAACGGCGATACCGCCGCCGACGCGCTCGCCGGTGGCCTCTCGACTGTCGCCACGATCAGCTCGCCGCCCGGGACCTACGGCATCGTGAGCGGGTTGTCGTCGCCGGTCGGCTACAACGTCGTGAATGCGAACGGCACGCTGACCGTCAACGCGGCGGTCAATCCCACGATCGTCGTCGTGCCGCCGGATCAGCCGCCACCGCCGCAGCAGCCGCCCATCGCCCAGGTCGAGACGATTCCTTCGGTGTTCAGCCGCACCGGCCTGCAACCGCTTTTCACGGCGCAAGAGCAGAGTTTTGTCTACGAGAGCAATCTCGGCGGCATCAATATTTGCGTCGGCTCGACCCAGCCGATCCTCGCCGCCGTGCAGTCGGACGGTCCCGCCGATACGCTCGCGACCGAATGGAAGCGCGTGCGCTCGCGGCCGAACCTGAACAACTGTCTGGTCGTGAACGGCCAGCACGCTTGCAGCGAATTCTGAGCGCCGCCATGTCCGCCTCCGCCTTCCAAATCGATATCGCGCCGTTGCTCGCGCCCACGCTCGACGCGCCGCCGGGCGGCCTGTCGCTCGAATACGACGCCTCGTTCCGCGAGTTCGAAGCGCTCGTGAACGGCAAGCAGGATCGCCAGTTCGATACCGCCGCCGAGGAACCGCCGTGGCGTGAAATCATGGAGCGCGGCGCGGCATTGCTCGCGCGCTCGAAGGACTTGCGCGTGGCGCTCGGCGTGATGCGCGCGGCGTCGCATCTCGCGGGCGTCGGTGGGTTTCACGCGGGGCTGCGGCTGCTGCTTGCGCTCTTCGACGACTACTGGGACACGCTGCATCCCGCGCTCGACCACGACGACGAAGATGCGTCCGAGACCGGCGACCCCGCGCTGCGCATCAACGCACTGGCCGCGCTCGCCGATCCGTACACACCGTTCGCGGGCCCCGCGACCTTGCTCCACGACTTGCGCTTGGCCGAAGTCTGTCGCGTGCGCGGCGAACGCGTCATCGTGCGCGACGTCCTGATCGCGCAGGGCAAGCTGCCGGTGGGCGAGGGCGAGACGGCCGTGTCGCTGCAGCACGTACAGGGCGTGCTAGCGGACGCGCTGCGCGAAGACCCGCACGCACTCGACGAAGCCTTCGCGCTGCCCGGTGCGATCCAGGCGCTCGCCAACCGCATGAGCGAGCGCTTCGGCGCGGACCGCGCGCCAAGCATCGCGACGATGATGAGCGTCGCGCAAACGCTGCTCGTGATGTGTCGCGGGGTCATGTCGGCGGCTTCGATCGCGAGTGCCGAAACGCCTGTTATTACGACGTCGCCCGCGGCGCCACCCGTGACGTTCACGCATGGCGCCGCGCCCGCGACTCGCGCGGATGCCGTCGCATTGCTCGACGCGGTGTGCGCGTTCCTCGAACGCACCGAGCCGGCGAATCCCGCGCCGCTTTTGATCCGCCGCGCGATCTCGCTGATGGGCAAGGACTTCATGGAGATCATGGAAGACCTCGCGCCCGACGGTCTTTCGCAGGTTCATCTGATCGCGGGGACGCGGCCTTCCTGATGCCGCCGAACGTGGCAACCCACGACAGCCGTTTCAATCGACGCGCTGCCGTTCGTCTTAATTACGTGGCTTTTTCTATCGCTTGCAGGGAGGCGTCATGGCAACCAGCAGTCAGAAGTTCATCGCCCGTAACCGGGCACCGCGCGTGCAGATCGAATACGACGTGGAGCTGTACGGCAGTGAGAAGAAGATCCAGTTGCCGTTCGTCGTGGCCGTGCTCGCGGATCTTTCGGGCAAGCCCGAAGAACCGCTGCCGGCTGTCGGCGACCGCAAGTTTCAGGAGATCGATATCGATAATTTCGACAGCCGCATGAAGGCGATGAAACCGCGTGTCGCGTTTCAGGTGCCGAACACGCTGACGAACGAAGGCAACCTGAGTGTCGATATCACCTTCGACACGATGGACGACTTCTCGCCGGCGGCGGTCGCGAACAAGGTCGATGCGCTCAAGAAGCTGCTGGATGCGCGCACGCAGCTCGCCAATCTCGTCATCTTCATGGACGGCAAGACGGGCGCGGAAGAACTGATCGCGCGCGTGCTCGACGACCCGTCGCTGCTCAAGACGCTCGCGAGCGCGCCGCCGCCCGCTGCTGCCGAATCAGCCGCGTCCGCATCCGATCCGGCTGCACCCGCCACTGCTTGAAAGGAACACGACCATGTCCGACATCCCGACTTCATCGACCCAGGCGGCCGAGGCGGCAACGCTCCCCGGCGCGATGCTCGAAGGCAGCGATCTCAGCGCGCTCCTGAACCGCGAGTTTCGCCCGAAAAGCGACGAGGCGAAAAGCGCGGTGCAAGCCGCCGTGCAGACGCTCGCGCAGCACGCGCTCTCGCAGACCCAGATCATTTCCGGCGACGCGATCCGCACGATCCACAGCATGATCGGCGAGATCGACGCGAAGCTCACGAGCCAGGTGAACGAGATCATGCATCACGCGGATTTCCAGAAGCTCGAAGGTTCCTGGCGCGGGCTTCATTACCTCATCAACAACACCGAAACCGACGAGATGCTCAAGATTCGCGTGATGAACATTTCGAAGAAGGATCTCGGCAAGACGCTCAAGCGCTACAAGGGCATTGCGTGGGATCAGAGCCCGCTCTTCAAAAAGGTCTACGAGGAGGAATACGGGCAGTTCGGCGGCCAGCCGTACGGCATGATCGTCGGCGATTATTACTTCAATCAGAGCCCGCCCGATGTCGAACTGCTCGGCGAGATGTCGAAGGTGGCGGCCTCCGCGCACGCGCCGTTCATCGCCGCCGCCGACCCGAGCCTCCTGCAGATGGACTCGTGGCAGGAACTCGGCAATCCGCGCGACCTGACCAAGATTTTCGGCACGCCGGAGTACGCGGCGTGGCGCTCGTTGCGCGAGTCGGAGGATGCGCGCTACATCGGCCTCGCGATGCCGCGTTTTCTTGCACGCGTGCCGTACGGCGAGAAGACCGCACCGGTCGATGAGTTCGATTTCGAGGAAGACACGGCCTTCGCGGATCATCGCAAGTATTCGTGGGCGAATGCGGCTTACGCGATGGCGGTCAATATCAACCGCTCGTTCAAGCTGTACGGATGGTGCTCGCGGATTCGCGGCGTGGAGGCGGGCGGCTTGGTCGAAGGGCTGCCGGTGCACAGCTTTCCCACCGACGACGGCGGCGTCGATATGAAATGTCCGACCGAAATCGCGATCTCCGACCGGCGCGAAGCCGAACTCGCGAAGAACGGTTTCATGCCGCTGATCCATCGCAAGAACTCGGATCTCGCTGCGTTCATCGGTGCGCAGTCGCTGCAAAAGCCGTTCGAATACGAAGACCCCGATGCGACCTCGAACGCCGCGCTTGCCGCGCGTTTGCCGTATCTGTTCGCATGCAACCGCTTCGCGCATTACCTGAAGTGCATCGTGCGCGACAAGATCGGCACGTTCAAGGAACGCTCGGATATGGAGAGCTGGCTCAACCGCTGGATCACGCAATACGTGGACGGCGATCCGGCCAATTCATCCGAGCACACGAAGGCGCAAAAGCCGCTTGCCGCCGCCGAAGTGAAGGTGGAGGAAGTGGAGGGCGCGCCGGGTTACTACACGTCGAAGTTCTACTTGCGGCCACATTATCAGCTCGAAGGGCTGACGGTGTCGCTGCGGCTCGTGTCGCGCTTGCCTTCGGCGAAGGCGGCGGGTTAGTCGCTGTAGATGCCGACTGCGCGCGCTTTCTTCAAGGCGCGCGCAGGATAGTCACTTGCGAAGGTTGACCGCACCACAACGCGGTCGCAGTGAAATTATCCTGACCGGGCCGCGCGCTTTCGCGCAACCGAGCGGCCAGCGCCGCAAGCCATCGATCCGGCGAGTCCGATTGCGCGATCGCGGCGATCATCGCGGCCTCATCCACGTATTCCCAGAAGCCATCCGTGCAGAGCAGGAACGCATCGCCATCGGCGATTTCGAACGGCGTATCGGGCGCTGCTATCGACAGTTCGTCGGTCGTCCCCAGCGCCGAGAAAAGTACATTGCGGCGCGGATGATGCCGCACGTCCTGCTCCGGCAGCAAATTCGCATCGAGCATGCTCTGCACCACGCTGTGATCCTGCGTCTGGATGCGCGTCGCGCCGCCGCGAAAACAGTAGAGCCGCGTGTCGCCGCAATGCGCCCAGGTCGCGAGTCCCGCCGTCGCGTCGATGGCGAGCAGCACGACGGTCGAGCGCATATCCGCAAGCGCTCCGCCGTCTTCCTGCGCATCGACCACGGCGTCGTTCGCCCGCAGCAGCACACGTCGCAAATTCGGGCCGCTTAGCGGCACGCCGCCCGCGTCGATACGCGACAGTTCCGCGAGCACGGTATCCACAACCACGCGCGATGCCACATCGCCGCCGCCGTGGCCGCCCGCGCCATCCGCGACGACGCACGCAAGCCGCCCCGCGCCACGCCAGATGCCGAAGGCGTCTTCATTGCGGCGACGGCCGCCCGCGTCGCTGACGCTTGCCGTGTGGAATTCCACGATGACTATCCGGTGATTGAAAGAAGTCGCTTTACGCGCGACGCTTGAGACGGTCGATCTGCGCCTCGTAGGCGGCGACGAACGCGCGGCCGAAGAGCGTATGGAAATCGTCTTCCGCTTCGCTCGCAAGCTGCCCGTAGAGTTCGGTGAACAGATCCCAGCAGCGCGCGCGCCGGTTGAGTTGCGGCAACAGCGTATCGAGCAGCGAATGCTGCGTGAGACGCGTCTCGATCCGCGCGGGTTCGAAGCGTTCGAACACGCCGTCGAGCGCCGCGCGCATCCCGGCGACAAAGCCAACCTGATGCGCGCGAAGATCGTCGAAGGCATCTGCGAGCGCAGTCTCGGCGGGCATGAAGCCGCGTGCTGGCGGACGCAGCAAATGCGCGAGCGCGGTGTCGACGTTCGGCGAGAACTTGAGCGGATTGTTTTCTTCCGCGACGATCAGCGTGGCGTCCGCGCGCATCTCGCGCTTGGTCGCGGCGCGCGCGGCCAGCAAGTCGAGCGTGCCTTGCGTCGATTCGCGCAGCAACGCGCCGATCAAACGCATCCGCGCGGGCGTCAGTGTGAAGTTGCCGACGTCCGCGCCGAGGCCTTCGAGGAATGCGCGGCGCAAGGCTTCGTCGTCGGTTGATTCGGGTTCGACACGCTCGGCGGGTTCTGGCCGCGCGCGTTGCATCGGCAGCGCGCTATGCAGTTCCGAACTGTGATCGGCGTAGGGCGCGCGCGGCGCTTGCGCGTGCGATTCTCCGGTCAGGCTCGCGAAGGGATCGGCGTCTTGCGCGGTGTTCGGTGCGCTCAGTGGTTCGTCGAATGCGCCGAGGCGCGCGGCGTTATCGGGCGCTTCTGTATCCGAGCCGGGACCGAGGCCATACAACTCGTCGATCGTCCGATGCTGCGCGGGATCGTTGAAGCCGAGGTCGAAATCGGCGGGCAGGGTATCGGCGTCTTTCTTCGGTTGTCCATCCGCTACCAGGAAGTTGTCGAACGCCGTGGCGGGCGCAGCGCCGAAGATATCGGCGAACGGATCGTCTGACACGCTCGGTGCGGCGCGCGACTCAGCCACCCGAGCATCGATCTGCGCGCGCAACTGATACCCGCCGATCTGCACTTCGTCGCCATCGCCGAGCGGCACTTCCTCGCCCGGTTCGAGCGCACGCCCATTGACGAGCGCGGGATTGCTGCCACGGTCGATCAACCCATAGCGGCCATCGCGCATCACGATCTGCGCATGCACGCGCGACACGGTGCGCTCGGCGTCGGCGAGCACGAGCCGGTTCGTCTCGGCGCGTCCGATCGTGCCGCCCGTTTCATCGAATTGCGCCGCCAGCGGCTGCTCGGGCAGCTCGCCGTTGTGGCGGCTCACGGTGAGGGTCAGCATCGGTTCATGTCCGTGGTGTCCAAGCAGGCGGTCTTCACTCGAACGCATAGTCGAAATCCCCCGCGCTCGCCAACAAGCGGATACGCGCGAGCGCGCTGCCTTCGGTGAGCCGCGTCAGATATTCGTTGGAGATGCGCGGCAGGACCGTATTGGTCAGCAACGCATCGATCACCCGGCCGCCCGATTCCGCCTCCGTGCAGCGCGAGACGATCAGCGCCACCGCAGCTTCGTCGTAATCGAACGGGATGCCATGGTTATCCGCGACACGGCGGCGGATGCGCTCCAGTTGCAGCCGCACGATGTTCGCCATCATCGTGTCCGAGAGCGGGTAGTACGGCACGGTCACGACGCGTCCGAGCAGCGCGGCGGGGAATACGTCGAGGAGCGGCGCGCGCAATGCGAGCGCGAGTTCATCCGGTTCGGGCGCGCGTTCGCGATGCGCCGCGTCGCCGCACATGCGCATGATGACGTCCGAGCCGACGTTCGAGGTCAGAAGAATGATCGTGTTCTTGAAGTCGATATAACGGCCTTCGCCGTCTTCCATCCAGCCCTTGTCGAAGACCTGGAAGAAGATTTCGTGCACATCGGGATGCGCTTTCTCCACTTCGTCGAGCAACACGACGCTATACGGACGACGTCGCACGGCTTCGGTGAGAATGCCGCCTTCGCCATAGCCGACATAGCCGGGCGGCGCGCCTTTGAGCGTCGAGACGGTGTGGGCTTCCTGGAACTCGCTCATGTTGATGGTGATGACGTTTTGCTCGCCGCCATAGAGCGCTTCGGCGAGCGCGAGCGCGGTTTCGGTCTTGCCGACACCCGATGTGCCGCAGAGCAGGAACACGCCGACGGGCTTGTTCGGATTGTCGAGCCGCGCGCGCGATGTCTGGATGCGCCGCGCGATCATTTCCAGCGCGTGACGCTGGCCGATCACGCGGCGGTCGAGCGTCTCCGCGAGATACAGGATCGCGGCGAGCTCGTTGCGCACCATGCGCCCGACTGGAATGCCGGTCCAGTCCGCGACCACCGACGCCACCACGCCCGCATCGACGCTCGGCAGGATCAGCGGGGCATCGCCTTGCAGCGTTGATAGCCGCGCGTCGAGTGTGGCGAGGCGGGCTAGCAGTTCGTCGCGGCTTTCGGGCTGTTCGCCCGCGGGCAGGTCTTCGTCGAGGGTAACCGGGGCGGCATCGTCCACCGCATGGCCGGCCGTGCGCAATCTCGCACGCACGGCGAGCAGCGCGTCCACCACGTCCTTTTCCTCGTTCCAGCGCGCCTCCAGCGCCGCGAGCGCCGCGTGTTCGGTGGCGAGCGCCGACGCCACCTGCGTCTCGCGCTCACCCGTCTCGATACCGATACTCGCCTCGCGCGCGACGATGCCCGCCTCGATCTCCAGTGCCTCGATGCGGCGTCGGCAATCGTCCACTTGCGGCGGCGTTGCGTGCTGGCTGACGGCGACGCGCGCACACGCGGTATCGAGCAAACTCACCGCCTTGTCGGGCAACTGGCGCGCCGGAATATAGCGATGCGAGAGCCGCACGGCAGCTTCGATCGCTTCATCGAGCAACTGCACGCGATGATGCGTCTCCAGGACGGCGGCCACGCCGCGCAGCATCCGCACGGCCTTGAGTTCGTCCGGCTCCTGCACCTGCACGACCTGAAAACGCCGCGTGAGCGCGGGGTCTTTCTCGATGTACTTCTTGTATTCGGCCCACGTCGTGGCGCCAATCGTGCGCAGGTTGCCGCGTGCGAGCGCCGGCTTCAGCAGGTTCGCTGCATCGCCCGTTCCCGCTGCGCCGCCCGCGCCGATCAGCGTATGAATTTCGTCAATGAACAGGATGATCGGCTGCGCGCTGGCTTGCACTTCTTCGACCACCTGCCGCAAGCGTTGCTCGAACTCGCCCTTCATGCTCGCGCCCGCCTGCAGCAGCCCGAGGTCGAGCGACCAGAGCGACACACCCTGCAGCGGCGGCGGCACGTCGCCGCGCACGAGCCGCTGCGCGAAACCTTCTACCACAGCGGTTTTGCCGACGCCCGCTTCGCCGGTCAAGAGCGGATTGTTCTGCCGCCGACGCATCAGGATATCGACGATCTGACGGATCTCTTCATCGCGGCCGCTGACGGGATCGGTCTCGCCGTTGCGTGCTTTTTCGGTGAGATCGGTCGCGTATTTGCTCAACGCTTCGAGCTTGCCCATCGCGGCGGGCGCGGGCGGTCCCGCTGAATCGGCCACGGCTTGCTCGGCCAATTGCGCGTCTTCCGACGAACCCGCAACGATCTGCGCGAAGCGATCGGATAGATCGTCGAGCTTGATGCGCTCGAATTGCCGCGAGATCGCCAATACGACATTGCGCAGGCGCGGCGTCTTCAGCATGCCGACCATCAGATGGCCGGTTCGCACGCGATTCGCGCCGAACATCAGCGTGCCGTAGACCCAGCCGCGCTCGATGGCATCCGTGACGTGCTCCGAAATATCGGAGATGGAGGTCGCGCCGCGCGGAAGGCGGTCGAGCGCCGCCGTCATGTCGCGTGCGAGCGCGGCGGCGTCGAGTTCGAAATGCACGACGAGCCGTTGCAGGTCCGAGTTCGGCGACTCGAGAATCTGCATGAGCCAGTGTTCGAGTTCGACATAAGGATTGCCGCGCAGCTTGCAGAACACGGCGGCGCTTTCGACGGCCTTGTACCCGAGCGGATCGAGCTTGGCGAAGAGCGCAACGCGACTGATTTCCGCCATTGCCGATACTCCTTGACGAGTGTTTAGCGTGGCCCGCGCGCGAGCCGCCGACATGACTAAGACGGCGCTCGCGGACGATTTTGAAGGGCGGCGCCGACGTGTGCATCGGCGTCGAGCGCGAGATCGGCGGCGTCGGCCTGACGCGCCGGATGAGCGAGCCATGTCGAAAGCCCGAGCCTTCCGCTTTGGCCGAGGCACACGGTCGGCACTTCCGCCGCGCGCAGAACGAGTTGCGCATCCCACGCGAGTTCGCGATTAAGCATCTGCCGCACCAGCGCGACGAGTACCGGCAACGCGTCGCCGCCAGGCAAAAGCGCTTCGTATTGACGCCAGGTGAGCGGCCCGAACACGATCCTGAACTTGTGCTGACGGTCCCAGCAGCGCGCGCCGAGCACCGCGCCGCGACCGAGCGCGGCGAACGATTGCCGGTCGCTGTCGGCACGAGACACGAGCGCGGTTTGCTCGTCACGGGCGAGCGTCATCCAGTGGCCGCAGAACGGTTCGATGCGCACGGGTACGCGCAGCACCGCCGCGATGATCGCGGCCAACGCCTCGGGCGGGCGCGTCTGCATGCTGAAAAGGCCTGCGAAATAGAGCTTCGCGTGATCCGACGCGGCGTCGCGCGCGCGGCTGGCTTCGTCGGCGATGCCGATCAGCGCGCCGATGTAGAACGCGAAGCGGTCGCTCTCCGGGCGGTCGAGATTATTCACCGGGCGGCCCTGCGCATGCGCGCGATAAAACAGCAGGCCGAAGCGGTGCATCAGCGTGTCGAGCAGACGCGGGAACGCGGCGTCTCCGTGATGCAGCACGCGTTCGCGGGCGAATTCCGTTAGATGACGCGGCAGCGGTCCGTTCGGTCCGAGAAAACCGAAGCCGCGTTGGGTCAGCATGGGCACGGTCGGATGGCGCGCGGTTTCGTCTGCTGCGCGCGTGAGGGCCGCGATCGGCGCGGGCGCGAACACGAGCGAGGCTTCCTGCGCGAGACGCAGCGGTTCGTCGGCGGGACGCGCGGCTTCACCCAGACGCGGCAGACGCGGCGTGAGCGCTTCGATCCGCCGCATCGCCTGAAACAGATCGTAGCGATGCGGCGCGTCGTGCAGCGCGTCGAAGAGCTTGCTCAACGCATCCGTTTCGCCGGGCGCGCGCGCGTCTAGAAAATGGGCCGGGTTCCGCATCGTGGAGACAAGCGCAGGATTTCGCCGCGCGACGGTGTGCGCAGCACCGTTTGCACGAACGTGTTGATGGAAACGTAGCGCGCGAAAAACCGGTCGAGCACGCAGCCGAGCAGATACGGACTCGCGCCCTGGAAGGCCAGGTCGTCGGCGGTCACGGCGATCGAGAGGCCGCGTCCGAACGCGATCGGTCCTTGCATCGGCAGACGCCGCACGACCGGCGTGGCGCTCACGGAAATCACGCCGCCGATCTGGTTGCGGCCAACCGCGTCGCTCGCGGCGACATGCAGCATCAGCAGCGCGCGCAGCGCCGCCGCACCCGCCGCGGGATCGTCGTGGCCGCTGCCGTCCGTGAGCGACAGATAGTGCAGCGAGAACTGGTCGATGAGCCGCCAGCCGTGCGCACCGTCCAGACTCAGCGTGCCGGGCCGCGATGGACCGGCGACGCACGCGGCGGAGGCGACCGGCGCGGCGATATCGAGCGTGAATTGCGCCGGCGGCCCGCCCGCGTTGATGAGAAGCGGCAGGTCGCGGTTGGTGCAGAGCGTCTCGAAAGCGAGTTGGCGCAAGTCGCCGCGATAGGGCGCTTGCGCGGTATCCACGATCGACACGAACACTTCGCTGCCCACGTAATCCGTGCGAAAAGCGCTGCGCCGGCGTTGCTCGGGCACACGGCGCGGCTCGCGTTCGACGCTGAAATAGGCAGCGCTTCCCGGTCGATCGGACAAAAAATCCGCATAGAACGGATGGAACACCTGCTCGCTGTCCGCGCCGCTGCCGAAGCCCGTCACGCGAGACACCGAATGGACTTCGAAATCGAGCGGATGCATGCGGTCGGGCACGACGTGAAAGCGCGGGGTATCGTCGGTGACGAAGGCGCGATCCGCGCGCTTCGGAAACAGGTTGATCGCAGGCACGCAATCGAGCATGACGTGCGCCGCCGACACCACGCGTTCGAGCGCAGCGTCGCTGCTCGACAGCAGGATCGTCACCTCGATCTCGCGGCACGCGAGGGCGGGCAATACGGCGGCGAATCCGGCGATCCGCGCGAAGCGAAAGCGCTGCGGAAACGCAAAATATTCGTGCAATAGCCGATAACCCTGGAACGCGTTCGCCGTGACCGGCAACAATGCTTCTTCATCGCTGAAGCCCGAACGCGAGACGGCATCCGGCGCGAGCACGTAAAGCGGCGCACCCGGGTTGCCGGCATCCGCGACCACGACCGCCAGCGCGTTACCGGTAACGCATTCGTGGAGCTTGTACGCGATGTCGTCGCCGCCGGAAAAATAGAGGCTCAGCGTGTCGAGCGTGAGCGCGGCGAACGTGACGTTCGGCGGCGTCGCGAGCCGCAGTCGCAGCGCGCCCTTCACGCGCGGCAACACGGCGCGGGTAGCGGGCACGGACGCGAGCGGCAGGTCCGTCACGCGCGGCAGATACGACGCCTCGGTCAGCTCGACGGGCCACAGCGTAAGGTCCGCGCCGGTCCTGAATTCGCACGCGCTGGTTTCGTTCGGTCCGAGCCGTGCGGGCGGCAAGAGCAGCGCGGTCTGGCGCGGCACGGTGAAGCCCGCGATCAGATTCGGGTTGCCGAAGTCGGGCGCGAGCCGCGCGATCAGCATCGCGGGCGTCGGGCAGACTGTTTGCGGCAGCACGGCGGCGGCAAGCCGCTGCGTGAAGCGCGGAAATTCCTCTTCCAGTTTGAGTTGCACGCGCGCGGCGAGGAACGCGCTGCCTTCGAGCAGGCGCTCGACATACGGATCGGCTACTTCGGTCGAGGTCATGCCGAGACGCGCCGCGATACGCGGAAACTGCTCGGCGAACTCGGCGCCCATCTCTCGCAGATGCGCAAGCTCGGTGTTGTAGTGGCGCAAGAGACGCGGGTCCATACACGCTCCGGTTAGCTCGTTCGGGGCCGATTCACAGCATTTCAGCGCGGCATTTCAGTCACCGTGATGCCGCCTTCTTCCAGGTCGATCTGTGTGCGCAACGCGATTTCGAGCGGCACGGGTTCGGCCCATAAAAGCCCGCGTATCACGAGCGAAATCTGGTTATGCATATCGAGCACGGAACGGTCGAACACGGGTTCGATCGCAAGCGACGACGCCACGATGCGCGGCTCGAAGCGCTCGATGGCTTGGCGGATCGCCTGTTCGAGCACGACCGCATCGACGGTCGAGGCGAACCGTCCGGCCAAGCACGGCAAGCCGAAATTAAGTACCGACGACGCCACATGCGGATACGCGCTCGCGTTCAGATCGCCGCCGAGGCTCGTCGTGTTGAAGAGCCACGACAGGTCGCGCAGCACCGCCGCGCGCAAGGCGCGTCGCGTGAGAAAACGGCCTTCGGATGCATCCGGTCTGGTTGGCGTATCGGCGCGCGGATCGTCGATCAGCCGGTCCAGCAGCGATGGCTGCAGACGCTCGTTCGCGCTGCGATCGGCGGGCGTGCTCATGTCGTGCTCATGTCGCCCGCCGCGCCGCGACGTCGAGCGAGAACACGACTTCAGCGCCGCGCGCGCCGGTGTTTTTCTGCGGCGCGCAGGTCATCGTCAGCTTGCGCGCGGATATTTCGAATACTTCGCAGATCCGCCCAAGTTTCGCGCTGGTATAGATGTGATAGTTGCGCACGAAGGCGTCTTCCAGCTTGAACGACAAGTACTCGATCTGCACGCCGTTCTCCGGTCCGCCCGCCTTGAAGCAGCGCAGTTCTGCGAGCGAAAGCGGCTCGACTTGAGCGCAAAGCCGCGCAAGCGCGGGGGACGCCGCGTCCACCGTCTTGACGATACCGAGTTCGGTCACGCGCATGTCGTTAGCGTTCAACGCTTGCGACGGATGCACGGCTTCGTAACCTTCGGCCCAGCGCCAGCCGTGAATCTGCATCGGCGTGTCCCAGTCGCCTCGCGCCGACGCTTCGCCCTTCACCGGCGTGTTGCTGCGCTTCGGCACGATCTGCAGAAGCATGTCGTCGGACGCTTCCATCGCCAGCGCGTCGAACTCGCTCAGATACGCGAGCGTGAGACGGCTTGCGGCGTGGACCGGCGAGGCATCGGGGACGGGCATCGTCGCTTCCTTCGCGCGTGAAGCGCTTTGCGGGTTGAGGCGCGGGTCGTGCTTCTAAGACGGCCCGGACATAAGAATTCTTCAAGCGACTTTTCGAGCGCATCAAGTTTAAAAACGCGAGCCGGTCTTCGTCCTTGTAGCGAAACCGGCGAGCCCGGCCGCGCCAAGCGTCACCGGCGACGCCGACGTTTCCCGGCCCAATACGAGGAGCGAATCATGGCGATTGACTGCTATCTGAAGATCGACGGTATCGAAGGCGAGTCGAAACACGACGGGGCCGAAGGACAAATCGAAGTGACCGCGTGGGACTGGAGCGTGGATAACCCGAGCAGTTCAACGGGCACCACCGGCAGCGGCAAGGGCCGGGCCACACCGGGCGCGCTCATCTTCGTACACGCCTACGACAAGGCATCGCCGAATCTCGCGAAGAACTGCGTATCGGGCAAGCATCTCGATTCCGCGAAGTTCACGGTGAGCAAGTCGGGCGACGGGCAGAAGGAGTTCCTCACCGTCACGCTCAAGCAGGTCACCGTGGTGCATGTCGTCGATAACTGCACGGACACGGGCGACCTGCAGGAAACCGTGAACCTGAGCTACGGCGACATCGAGTTCGAATACAAGACGCAGGACGCGAAGGGCGCGCTCGCCGGATCGACCAAGTTCGGCTGGGATTTGACGAGCACGAAGACGCGCTAGCCGCGGCCGATCCGTCGCAAACCGCCGCCAATCCGCTGTTTTTGTCATGAAGATGCCGAGGGCCGGCTTACCGCCGGCTCCGCGTGGAACCCGCCATGCCGCCTCCGCTCGCTCGCATCGAAACGCCGCTCGGCGACGATCTGCTGTTTCTCGGCATGCGTGGCGATGCGGAACTCGGACGCATGTTCAGCTACGACCTCACCCTCGTGTCGAAGCGGCCGGATATCGACTTTCGGCAGGTGCTCGCGAAACGCGTGAAGGTGTCGCTGGAAGTGCAGGGACAAAAGCCGCGCGTATTCAGCGGCTACGTAACGGGTTTTCGGCAAGCGGGGATGCGCGGGCGCGCCTATGTTTATCGCGCGGCCCTCAGGCCTTGGCTGTGGCTGCTCACGCGGCGCAGCAACTGCAGGATGTTCCAGGACAAGAGCGTCGAGGACATCGTCAAGGCGATTTTTGCGGACCCGGTTTATGCCGGTGTCGAAACCGGCGAGATCAAGTGGAAGGCGAGTTCGCGCACGCATCCGCGCCGCGAATACTGCGTTCAGTATCGTGAGTCGGATTTCAATTTCGTGAGCCGCCTGCTCGAAGATGAAGGCATCTACTACTGGTTCGACGATCGCGACGGCCACGAGTCGCTAGTCTTCACCGATACGCTCGCGATGCACGAAAGCGCGCCCGGTTGCGATTCGCTGCCTTATGGCGCGATGCAGGGCGCGTCGCCGGATCTGCCGTATGTAAGCGAATGGCAGACGCATTATGAAATCGAAACGCACAACTGGCTCCTCACCGATTACGACTTCAAGCATCCATCGCGCATCCTGCAAAAACATGCGGTGAAAGAGATGCCGGGCTTCAGCGCATTCGCCGATCTCGAACATTTCGATTTTCCCGGCGGCTACGTGGACCCGGACTACGGCGAGAGTCGCGTGAAGACGCGCGCCGACGAGTGGCAGAAAAACGCGGGAAGCGCCGGAAGCGGCCATGAGCTTCCCGCGCAGGACTGGCACGCGTTCAACTGGCATCAGGTGGATGGCTGCACGAATAGCGGCAGCGTACGCGCCGGAAGTTTGCTTTCGCTCGAACGGCATCCGCGCGCCGATCAGAACACGCAGTATCTCGTCACGCACACGCATTACGAGATCGAACTCGCGGATCGCGAGGCATTCGAAGGCGCGCAATCAAGCCGCTGCGAATGCCGGTTCGCCGCGATCAGCGCCAAGCAGCCGTTCACGCCCGCGCGCACGAGCCGCAAGCCGTTCGTGCAGGGACCGCAAACGGCGGTCGTCGTCGGCCCGGCGAGCGAGGAACTCTATACCGATAAATACGGCCGCGTGAAGGTGCAGTTCTTCTGGGATCGCTTGGGCAAACGCGATGAAAACAGTTCGTGCTGGATGCGCGTGTCGCAGCCGCTCGCGGGCAAGGGCTGGGGTTCGGTATCGATTCCGCGCATCGGGCAGGAAGTGATCGTCGATTTTCTGGAAGGCGATCCGGACCGGCCGATCATCACGGGCCGCGTCTACAACGCCGAGCAGATGCCGCCGTTCTCCCTGCCGGGCGACGCCGTGGTGAGCGGCATGAAGTCGAACACGCACAAGGGACACGGCTACAACGAGATGTCGATGAACGACACGGCGGGCAAGGAAAAGATCACGATTCACGCGCAATACGACATGGGTTCCACCATCAAGCACGACAAGACCACGACCGTGCAGAACAACCGCACGGACCATATTCAGGTGGACGATGCGCACACGGTCGATGGTACGCATACGGTGAAAGTGGGTAAAGAACAGAAGGTGACCATCGGCACGAACCGCGTGAAGACCGTGGGCGGCACGGAGAACACGACGATCACCGGACACCGCACGGAAACGGTCAATAGCGGCGAGACGGTGACGGTTCACGGCGGACGCGATCACACGGTCACCGGCGTGCAGAAGACCACCATCACGGTCGCGGAAATGCATTCGGTGGGCGCGGGCCGCATGCACAACGTGGGCGCGGGCGAGACCGTGACGATCGCGGGCGTGCAGATGGTCAGCGTCGGGCTCGCGCAGATGGTGAGCGTCGGCGGCGCACAGAAGGTGAACGTCGGGCCGCTGCAATCGATCACGGTGAAAGGCTCGCACAAGCTGTCGGCGGCGGTGATCGACCAGACCTCGAAGGGCGTGTTCAAGGTGAAAGCGGGCGGTGCATGCACGGTGGAAGCGCCGACCATCACGCTCAAGGCGGGCGGCAGCAAGATCGTGATGGAAAGCGGCGGCATCACCATTAGCGGCGCAAAAATCACGATCAAGGCGGACGGCGGCGCGTCGTTCAAGGCAGGCGGCGCGATCACGATCAAAGGCTCGAATCTCGGCGAGGACTGACACCATGGACGATTTCGATCCGGCCCACGCGGGCGCAATGATGGCCGAGGCGGCGGCGTGGGCGAGTCTGGGACGTGACGGCGTGCGGCTCGCGACGTTCGCCGGACTCGATGCGGACGGCCGCTTTCTCGTGAGTCTGAGCGATGCGCTCGAACCGCTCGCGGCGTTATCGACGGTGGCGCTATCCGGCGACGAACGCGGTGCGCGCGTCGTCGTGGCGTTCGAGAACGGCAACGTGCGGCGGCCGGTGATCGTCGGTCGGCTCGTGACGAGTGCACCGTGCGCGGGCGTGAAGATCGACGGTGAGCGCGTCGTGCTGTCGGCTGCGCGCGAGATCGAGTTGCGCTGCGGCGAGGCGAGTCTCGTGCTGACGTCGGCGGGCAAAGTAATTATCCGAGGCAACTATATCGTCTCGCGTTCGCGAGGCGCGAACCGTATCAAGGGCGCGTTCGTCGATATCAACTAGGCGGCATCGGCCGCGAGGGTGCGTCAAATGTGGCAACTCGAAAATCGCACGCCTTATGCCGCCGAGCGCACCTGGGTACGCGGCATGCGCGGCGAGGAAATATGGATCGTCGCGGTGAAATGCACGTTCGATATTTTCCCCGACGGCACGCTGCAAGCGGCGGCGAAACAGCCGCCGGTGATCCCGTTCCCGCAAACCATCGACCGCGCCGCGCCCGGCGATTCGAGCCTGCTTTACGACATGGACCTCGTGCGAACGAAGACAGCGACCGACGTCGTGCTGCACGGCCACGCCTGCGCGCCGCACGGAGAAGCGGTTACGCAACTGGACGTGGGCTTTCGCGTCGGACCGCTCGCGAAGCGTCTCTGCGTGACCGGCGAGCGCGCGTGGGCCGGGCGCACGCCGTCGCGGCCCACGCCGTTCTCGCGGATGCCGCTCGTCTACGAGCGCGCATTCGGCGGCTTCGACGCGGCGAGTCTCGCGACCGCGCGTCCGCAGTGGGACATGCGCAACCCGGTGGGGATAGGCTATGTTGCGCCGGGTGCAAAAGAGCCGCCGTTCGGGCGGCTGCCGGAGATCGAGTATCCGGATGAGCGCATGCAGCGCTGGAACGACCTGCCGCGACCGGCCGGATTCGGGCCGATTCCCGGCCACTGGCAGCCGCGCGCGTCGCTTGCGGGCACGTGCGATGAAGCATGGGAACGCGAGCGCATGCCGCTCCTGCCGCTCGATTTCGACGATCGCCACTACCAGTGCGCGCCGGCCGATCAGCAAGTGCCCGGTTTCCTCACGGGCGGCGAGCCGGTCGTGCTGCTGAACCTGACGCCCGCGGGCGCGTTGCGATTCAACCTGCCGCGCGTGCATCTCGGCATGGAGACGTTCTTCCATACCGGCGCGCGGCGCAGGCACGATCCGCCGCGCCTGCATACCGTCATCATCGAACCGGATCTCGCGCGCGTGTCGCTCGTCTGGCATAGCGCGCTGTCGTGCCATCCGCTCGTCTACAAGCTGGAGCGCACGCGGATTATCGAAAAGGCCCTCGTCAATGCGCCTGCCAACGCGGCCGCGAGTGTGAGCGTGAGCGCATGACTCCGCAAGATACCGCCGACGCGCCGCTCGCCGATGTCGTGCAGGAACACGCCGACGAAGCCATGTTCCTGTGGTTCCAGCGCGCGCACGCGGTCCATGCGCCGAACTATTCGCCGAAGCAGTTCGCGGATCTCGACGAACGGCTCGCAGCGCATCTCGACGGCTTGCGCGTCGCAGGCGACGCGGGCTGGGACATCGCTTGCGCGGCGCTGGTGAATCGTTGCCCGGAGGATTATTTTCCATCCGCTGTGCTGGCGCTCGAAACGCCGGATACGCGCTTCGATCAACTGGTCGAGCGCGCCACGAAACAACCGGACGTGGTGCCGGGATTGATATCGGCGCTCGGCTGGGTGTCGTCGCGTTATCTCGCGGGGCGCGTTGTCGCGTGGCTCGACGACCCTTCGCCGCTGCGTCAGAAGCTCGGGCTTGCTGCGTGCGCGCTGCATCGTCTGGACCCGGGCGCGGCGCTCGTGCGCGCGTTGAACGCGAGCGCCGACAGCGTGCGGATTCGCGCGTTGCGTAGCGCGGGCGAACTTGGGCGTATCGATACGCTTGCGCATTGCCGCGCGCAACTGTTCGATCCGAAGCCCGAAGCCGCGTTCTGGGCCGCGCGTTCGGCGGTGCTGCTGGGCGATCGCGGCGATGCGCTGGCCGTCTTGCGGCGCGCAGCGCTTGCGCCGGGCGCGCGGCGTCTGCGCGCCATGCAGCTTCTGCTGCAAACGCTCGATCCCGCCGATGCCCACGCGTTTCTGCTCGAACTCGCCGCGACGCCGGATGCGGCGCGCTTGCGGGTGATCGGCGCGGGATGGTCGGGTAATCCGCGTTATGCGGCGTGGCTTGTCGAGCAGATGGCGAATCCCGCGCTGGCGCGAATCGCCGCCGAGGCGTTCGTGAATATCGCCGGGACGGATTTCAACATCGAGCAGATGGAAGCGCCGCCGCCCGACGGTTTCGAGGACGGCCCGAGCGACGACCCCGACGACGAGCAAGTCGATGTGCCTGAAGACGTGGCGCTGCCGTGGCCCGATGCGGCGCGGATAGCGTCGTGGTGGAGCGCGCAGCAAGGACGCTTCGAAGCAGGCCGCCGCTATTTTCTCGGCAAACCGGTAACGCCCGCGCATTGCCGCGACGTACTTGCAACCGGATTCCAGCGGCAACGCATCGCCGCCGCGCTGTTCCTGCCGATCCTCGCGCCGGGCAGCGTGTTGTTCAACTGCTCGGCGCCCGCGTGGCGGCAGACGCGGCTGCTTGGCGGCGCATCGTCGTGAGCAACGCCATGCCTGCGCCGCTTATCGGGATTATCGGGCTGGGTGCATCGACGCCGATCGGCCGCACGGTCTGGGCGAGCGCCGCAGCCGCGCGCGCGGGCATCTGCGGATTCTCGCAGCATCCGTTCATGGTCGATACGATCGGCGGCCCGATGCGGATCGCGTCCGCGAAATGGCTTGCAGCGGAAATCGAAGGCGCGGCGCGTTATGCCGCGTTGCTGTTCCCCGCTATCGACGAAGTGCTTGCGCAGATCGATGGCGATCGTTCATTGCATGCAATGCGTATTGGCTTGGCACTTGCATTGCCTGCGCCCAGGCCGGGGCTTCCTGAAGGGCTGGCGCGCACGCTCAGCGACGAGATTGCCGCGCGTTTTGCCGGGCGGTTCACAGCTGTCGCGTGTTTCGAGGCCGGGCATGCAGCGGGCGTGATCGCGCTCGATGCCGCGATCCGGCGGGTGTCGAACGAGGCGACTTCTTTCGATGCATTCGTTGTGGCCGGCGTGGATTCGTATCTCGAACCGGAGACGCTCGAATGGCTCGAAGCGTGCGACCAGTTGCACGGGGCCGGGCCGCTCAACAACGCGTGGGGATTCATTCCCGGCGAGGCGGCGGGCGCGATCGCGATTGCACGCGATATGGCCGATCCGCTGGGCGATGTGGTGAGCATCGGGCTGGGTCGTGAGGCGCATCTCATCAAGAGCGAGGACGTGTGTACGGGGGACGGGTTGACGCGGGCTTTTCATAGCGCGCTCGATTCACTTGGCGTCGGCACGCGAGTCGACAACGTGTTTTGCGATCTCAACGGAGAGACCTATCGCGCCGATGAGTATGCGTTCAGCGCATTGCGGATGGGAGCGCGGATGCGGTCCGCGTCGGATTTTGTGGCACCGGCCGATTGCTGGGGCGATGTGGGTGCTGCGGGGGCGCTGTTGCATATCGCGCTTGGGGTGATTGTTGCGCGCAAGGGCTATGGGCGCGGGGCGCTGTCGTTGGTCTGGGCCAGTTCGGAAGGCGGGGAGAGGGGGGCCGTTGTGGTGCGGGGATAAGGTTTGGCCGCTGGCGCTTGGGTGGGGTGGGTTGCGTGGTCTCTTGAGAGTTATCGGGGAATTCGCACGCGGTTTTGTTTGCTGGCGCGTTGTCTATGTTTGCTGGCGCTTTCTGGGAACTTGCTTTCGTGTCGGTCTATTTGCTCTGCCCCTATCCGGGGCGGGTCTGGCGCGGCTGTTTGGCGCCGTCGGGCGGCTTGAGGGTGGGCGGGGTAAGCCGTTTGATGCTCGGGCGCTTTTCTGTGAACTTGCTTTCATGTAGGTCTATTAGCACGCCGCTATGCGCGGCAGCAGTCACTTTCTTTGCTGCTGCAAAGAAAGTAACCAAAGAAAGCAGCTTGTCCGTCTAAGTGTCCACCACGAACCGTTTCTGGGAGTGGTGCGCAAGCTGATTCGGCCATCGCACCACACAACAAAGTGGAGCCGCTCATTCATCCCCGCAGGCACAAAGTGCCTGCCGGAACGGCATAACCGAAGAAACCAAACCAAACCAAATCGATGGTTTTTAGATATGCCCGTCGTCCGAGCGCAGCGAGGAGGGAACTGACAGGCGCTGTGCCAATACCAACGAATGCGAGTTGCCATAGTCAGCTTGCGCGCCTATCCGCGAGGTTATTCGAGGTGGACACTTAGGCGGATAAGCTGCTTTCTTTGGTTACTTTCTTTGCAGCAGCAAAGAAAGTGACTGCTGCCGCGCACAGCGGCGAGCTAATAGACCTACACGAAAGCAAGGTCCATAGAAGCGCCCGAAAATCAGACGGTGTAACCCACCTTGAAGCCGCCCAACGGCGCCGAATCCCGTGCTGCTTTCTTTGGTTACTTTCTTTGCGCTAGCCAAAGAAAGTGACTGCTGCCGCGCATAGCGGCGAGCTAATAGACTTACACGAAAGCAAGGTCCATAGAAGCGCCCGAAAATCAGACGGTGTAACCCACCTTGAAGCCGCCTCACGGCGCCGAATCCCGTGCTGCTTTCTTTGGTTACTTTCATTGCAGCTAGCCAAAGAAAGTGACTGCTGCCGCGCATAGCGGCGAGCTAATAGACCTACACGAAAGCAAGTTCACAAGAAGCGCCCGAACATCAGACGGTGTAACCCACCCTCAAGCCGCCCAACGGCGCCAAATCCCGTGCTGCTTTCTTTGGTTACTTTCTCGTCCGCACATCCGACGGTGTAACACCCCTACCGCCCCACCTTCGAAGCGCCAGCGGCATCAACTTCCCATCCCCCCCCAAGCGCGCGAAACAGGTTCACCTGATCAACCGCGACCTGTCCTTCTGCCGCCGCGACCTGCGCGTTCGTCGACGTGAGCGTGCGCGTCGCGTCGAGATCGGCGATAAACGATTCGCGGCCCGCCACATAGAAACGGTGCGTTTCGTCGGCGGACTGCACGGCCGATTTCTGTGCGGCCTGCAGCGCTTCGGCCCGCGCGTAATCGGCGGCGTAAGTGGCGAGGCTCGTCTGCGTTTCGCGCAATGCGTTCAGCACTACGCCGTCGAAGTGGGCGAGCGCTGCATCGGCGCCCGCGCCGGCTTCGCGGATCCGGCCGCGCGTGCCGTTGGCCGGCAACGACCAGGAGATCAACGGGCCGAAGCCCCAGCGTTGAGTCGGCGGTTTGCCGAGATCTTCCGCAATGCCCGTCACGCCCGCCGATGCGCCGATGCTGATGGTCGGATACAGCGCGCCTGTCGCGATGCCGATGCGCGCGGTCGCGCCCGCGAGACGCCGCTCGGCCTCGCGCACATCGGGACGCCGCTTGAGCATGGCGGCGCCATCGCCGACGGGTATCGGCTGTTCGATCTGCGGTGTCTTCCTGCAGGTCCGCACGCCGCGAGGCAATTCGTCGGGAGAGGTCGCGAGCAGCATGGCAAGGCGATATTGCGCGATCCGCTGCCGCGCGGTGTAACGGGGAATATCGGCATTGAGCGTTTCCACTTGCGTCTGTCCGCGCGTGACGTCGGGCGTGTTACCGCGCCCCGCATCGCGCAAACGCCGCGTGAGCGTCACACGCTGCTTCTGCAACGTGAGCGAGCGTTGCGCGATGTCCAGTTCTTCCGCCGACGAACAACTCTCCACGTAGGCGCGCACGACATCCGCGACCACCGTGATGCGCGCCAGATCGCCTGCGGCCTGCACTGCGTCGCTATCGGCCTGCGCCGCTTCCACCCCGCGCCTGAGCGTGCCGAAAAGATCGATTTCGTACGACACGCTGATGCCGATATCGCCTTCATTGACCACCGGCAATTTCTCGGTCAACAGGTATTGCTGCGCGGATTCCTGCGCACGTTTCACCACGCCGGAGAATCCGCCTGAGAAGCCGCCTTGCGCGTCCGCTACGCCGACCGCTTCGCGCGAGCGGGCGAGATTGGCCGCCGCGACGCGCAGGTCCGTGTTCGAGGCGAGGGCGCGCTGGATCAGATCGTCGAGCACGGGGTCGTCGTAGAGACGCCACCAGTTCGGCGGGACGGCATCTTGCGTCACGCGCGCGTCGTTGATGTCGAGCGGGGCGTTGGCAAGCGGCGCGTTGACCACGGCGTTTTGCGGCAGCTTGTAGTCGGGACCGACCGTCATGCAGCCCGCGAGCATCAACGCGGTGGGCAGCAATGCAAAAGCCACGCGCGCTTTCATCGCGTCGCTCCCGATGCCGAGGGCACGATGGACGCACCCGAAGCACCCGAAGCACCCGAAACACCCGAAACACCCGAAACACCCGAAACACCCGAAACACCCGAAACACCCGAAACACCCGAAACACCCGAAACACCCGAAACACCCGAAGCAGGTAGAGCACCGCGTCCCGACGACGCCGCCAGATCGCGTACCGAAACCGTTGCCGTGCGCCCGGCGATCATGCGGAAATCGGCGGGCACCTCATCCAGCGCGATGCGTACCGGAATACGCTGCGCGAGCCGCACCCAGCTGAACGCGGGGTTCACGTTCGGCAGCAGATTCGAGCCTTGCGAGCGGTCGCGATCCTCGATACCCGCGACGATGCTCTGCACATGTCCACGTAAAACCGTCGGCTCGCCCATGACCTTGATATCCACCGGCTGGCCGATATCGATCCCGCGCAGCTTCGTTTCCTCGAAGTAACCATCGACACGAAACGAGTGCATATCCACCACCGATAACACCGAGCGGCCCGCCGTCACGAACTCGCCCGCGCGCGGCGCGCGGTCGTTGAGATAGCCGTCCACCGGACTCACGATGGTCGTGCGCTGCAGGTTCAGACGCGCGGTATCGATGGCGACTTCCGCGTCGGCGAGCACCGCCTCGGCTTGCTGCACGCGCGAGCGGCTTTCCTCGCCGATCTCGCGCGCGACGAGGTCGCCGAGCGTGCGGTTGCGCGCGTCCTCGCGGCGTGCCTGATCGAGCGTGGCGCGGCGTTGCTGCGCGGTCGCCTGCGCTTGCCGCAAGGTAAGTGCGTAGCGCGCCTGATCGATGACGAAAAGCGTTTGGCCACGCGTGACCGGCTGGTTGTCCACCACATCGACCGAGACGATCAGGCCGCCGACATCCGGCGCGACCTGCACGACGTCTGCGCGCACGTGGCCGTCGCGCGTCCAGGGAGCGAACATGTAATAGCCGACGAGCCGCCACAGCACGAACGCCGCGACCACGACGACCACCAGCGTGAGGACGATCTGTCCCACGGAGAACCAGGTTTTTTTCACGTCAAGAACCGATGGGTAAGAATCACGACGAGCCCCAGCACCAGCACGTAAATGCCGAGATCGAAAATCGAACGGTGCCAGACGAAGCGGTAAAAGCCGATCCGCGTGAACGTGCGGCGGATCGCGAGGTTGATGAAATAGGCGGCCAGCATCAGCACCAGCACGGACGGCACGAACACGCCGAAGATATCGATTTCGCCGATCATCGCGCGAGGCTCAAAGGAGGAGTGAGGGAACGCATCATGCCGCGGGCTCCGGCGCCGGTGCATCCGGCAATTCCGGCGCCGCCGTGCCGTCTGCGCCCGGCGTCTCTGGAAAGAGTGACAGCCGCATGCCGACCAGCGCGTGCAGCGCATCGCGCAAATGCCGCGCGGAAAGTGGGCCGACGCTCGTGTTCGTGTTCGTACCCGTGTCCGCACCCGCCGCACCCGCGACGCTTTGCCGTGTCACGGTCGCGAGCGCTGCGTCGATCGTCGCGCGCAAGTCAAGCGGTGCGCTCTGCCGTTCGCGCCGCGCGATACAGCGCTCGAAATGCGCGCGCACGCCGTCGAGCACGAGCCCGATCGCGTCCGAACTCTCGCCCGCGACCTTGCGGCGAAGTCTGCGCAGATCGAGCGCGTTGAACGCGACACGCAGATCGCGAAAACTTTCGATGGACGGATGGCGATGGTCGTCGGTTGCAGCGAGACGCGGAATCAGTTGCATCAGCCGGTCGAGCATGCGCGCGGCGAGGTTGCGCTGATCGTCGATCGGACGCGGCGATGCGCTCACCACGACGTCCTGCCAGCTCGAACGCAACAGGCGAGCAGCCGCGAGTTCCGCGCCGAACGGACGTGTCACGCGAGTCCAGACGAATGCGAACAGCAGGCCCGCCGGCCCTGCGAGATTGCTGTTGATGAAGGTGAGGAAGTTGGCGTCGTAAGCGCTCTGAATGCTGATGAACGACGCCGTGTTCACCGCGACGAGCATGGTCGCGAGATTGAACTGCGGGCGCGGAATGAGCGTGCCGACCAGGATGAACGGTCCCGCGAACATGACGACCAGCATCGGAAAGTCGTGTACGTTCGGCAGGATCACGAAAAGGTAGAGTGCCGCGAGCACGACGCTCGCGCAGGTCCAGATGAAGAACGCGAACACTTGCGGCGCGGGTTCGTCGAGCGCGGCGAAGAAGCAGCACGCCACCGCCGCAAGCGACACGGCGGCCGCGCCGTCGGCCCAGCCCGAACTGATCCACAGGCTCGATGCAACGAAGATCGCGCCTATCGCCGATCCCGCAGAAAACAGCAGCATGCCGCGATCGAAATAGCGTTCGCCGCCGCCGAGCCGCCAGTGCCGAAAGCGCGGCCGCCACGCGCCGCTCTCACGCGCGATGATCCGGCGCAGCGCGCGGCAGTCCTGCCACACATCGACCACCTGACGCAGCCGCCAGAGCGCATTGGAAAGCAGCGCTCCTTCCCACGTCGCCAACGCGGATTGCGTGGGCTGAAGCGCGGCGATGCGAGCGCGCAGAGCGTCCGCCTCGCGCTCGGTCGCGTCGTGGTCCTCGCTCGAATCCGTGGGACGTTCGAACCATTTCACGACATCGGCGAGCAGCGCAACGAGCCCCGGTGGACGCGGTTGATTGCCACCGAGCAGCGCCGCGAGCGGATCCGCGAGCGATGAAACGATCGGCAGCAGCAACTGCATGCGTCCGCGCAGCGAATGCGCGCGCGCGAGGATATCGGGACGCGTGTGGTCGTAGGCGAGCTGGCTCAGCAGGAATTCGAGGCCGTTGACGGTCGCGGCGAGGCGCTGGCGCGCAGCCGACAGCGCTTGTCCCGCGATCCGGCCCGAGAGCGTTTCCGTCACGTAGAACGCGGCATCGCGGAACCACGCGTCGGTGCGCTCGGCGATCGACGGCGCCAGACGGCTCGGCAATATCGCCCCGCCGACAATGCTCGCGCAGACGATCCCGAGAATGATTTCCTCGGTGCGCGCGACCGCGAGATCGAAGACGCCGGCCGGGTTCGTAACCGCAGGCAGCGCGATCAGCGGCAGCGTATAGCCCGCGAGCATGAACACGTAACTACGCGCGGTGCGGTCGGAGATGGCGAGATAGAGCAGCGTGCCGGTCCACGTCGCGACGATCGCGCTGAACAAATAGGGCGACTCCACGAACGGCGGCACGAACAGCACGGCCGCCGCCGCGCCGAGCATGGTGCCGAGCGCGCGATACAGCGCCTTCGAACGCGTTGCGCCGACGAACGGATTCGACACGATATAGACCGTCGCCATCGCCCAGTACGGACGCGGCAATTCGAACACGAGCCCGAGATACAGCGCGAGCATCGCGGCGGCGAAGGTCTTGAGCGAGAACAGCCAGTCGCGGAGGGTGGGGTACTTCATCGAGAGATCACGGGAAGGTCGCGCGCGATGGTCTTATTCGGCATCGGCGTCCGTGTCCTGGGTGATGTTGCGGCGAGCCTCGTTCACGTCGGCATCCAGCGCGCCACGCGTCGCCCGGTCCTTGGCATTGAATGCGTTCAGCACGCGCAGCGTCGCCTCAAGGTCGTCGCGGCTCACGCCTTCGAGCACGCCCGCGCGCAGGCCGACCAGTTCCAGCTCGATCTTCGCGGTGACCGCGCGGCCTTCGTCGGTGAGCGAAATGGTCTTCGCGCGCCGGTCGTTCGGATCTTCCGCGCGCACGACGAGACCCGCCGCGCACAACTGGTCGAGCAGGCGCACGAGCGACGGCCCTTCAATACCGATATGCTCGGCGAGCACCACTTGCCGCACGCCTTCGCCGAGCCGCCCGGCAATCAGGAGCGGCGTCGCGCAGGCTTCGGAAACGTTATAGGCGGCAAGCACGCCGTGACTCGTGCGCCGCCATTGCCGGGCGGCGATCACGAGCGTGCTGCTGACGGCGCGGCGCAGTGCGTTGAGATTCGACATGGCGCGCATTATATTTAGAGATAAATTCGTTAGCAAGCTATTGAATTTATCCCGGCGCCACGGATCGAGGGGAAGAGCGGTCTGGTTAGAGGCGAGTTAGCCCGCGCGCCGTTCGCGCACCGCGCGCGCGAGGCGTTCCAGCACGGGTTCGGTTTGCGGCCACGAGAGGCAGGCATCGGTGATCGATACGCCGCGTTTGAGCGGCACGCCCGGTTTCAGATCCTGACGGCCTTCGTCCAGATGACTTTCGATCATCACACCGATCACGCGTTTTTCGCCCGCCGACACTTGCCGCACGATGTCGTCGGCGGCATCGACCTGGCGCAGATGCGATTTGCCCGAGTTCGCGTGCGAGCAGTCGATCATCGCCTGTTCGCGCAAGCCGACCTGTCTGAGCGCGGCACAACTCGCCTCGACGCCCGCGCTGTCGTAGTTCGGGCCGTTCTTGCCGCCGCGCAGGATGACGTGGGCGTCGTCGTTGCCACGCGTTTCGAAGATCGCGGCCATGCCCATTTTCGTCATGCCCATGAACGCGTGGCTTGCGCGCGCCGCCACGATTGCGTCGGCGGCGACCTGCACGCCGCCATCGGTGCCGTTCTTGAAACCGATCGGGCAGCTCAGGCCCGAAGCGAGTTGCCGATGGCTCTGGCTCTCCGTGGTACGCGCACCGATCGCGCCCCACGCGATGAGATCCGCGATGTATTGCGGGCTCAGCAGATCGAGAAACTCGGTGCCGGTCGGAAGGCCAAGCTCGCTGATCTCGATCAGCAGTTCGCGCGCGCGCCGCAGCCCTTCATTGATGCGAAAGCTGCCGTCGAGCCGCGGATCGTTGATATAGCCTTTCCAGCCGACCGTCGTGCGCGGCTTTTCGAAATAGACGCGCATCACGATCAGCAGATCGTCGGCGAGCGAATCGGCCGCCGTTTTCAGATGGCGCGCGTAGTCGAGCGCCTGGGCGTGATCGTGAATCGAACACGGACCGACGATCACGACCAGACGGTCGTCGCGGCCGTGCAGAATATCCGCGATACCCGCGCGGCTCTTTTCGACGAGCATCTGCACGCCGGCCGGCACGGGCAATTCGTCGAGCAGAAGAGCGGGTGAAATCAGCGGACGCACGGCGCCGATGCGCACGTCGTCGATACGCGTCGTGTCCTGGGTGGAATCGACACGGCCGGTTTCCTGGTCGTGCAGCGGGTTGTCGATACGGCTCATTGCGGGGCTCCTGGTCAAGCGCGTTAAGCCGCAAGTATCGCATTGGCCGTGTGACGCGTCGAAGAAGTCTGTACTTCGACGCTGCTCAAGCGTTATTTCCGCGCTATTTCGCGTACTGCGCCTCGCCATTACCGAACGACCAGTTTTCCTTCACGACTTCGACGAGACTGATGAAAACGTCCTCGCGTCTGAGGCCGATCCGTTCATGCAATCCATCCGCCACGGCCTTATAGAACGCGCGTTTCATTTCGATGTCGCGCCCTGTATTGAGCGTGACTTGAATGATGACGCATTGCGCCGTGCGCGCGATGCCGAGATAGTTCGGATCGGCAATCAGGTCGCCCGGCGTGTGCTCCGTCACGATCATGAAGCGGTCGTCGGCGGGCACGTTGAGCGTCGCCGTCATCGCCTCGTAGACGACTTCGGTCATCGCACGGCGATTCTCGGCGGGCTGGCCTTCTGAAAGATCGATACGAACGAGTGGCATGTGATTTCTCCTTTCGGGTCCGACGTTATTGGCGTGAGCCGTCATTTATACAACAGACGGAGGCCGGGCGATTGGCGTGCGACAGGAAGAAAAAGCGGGGAGCCGCGAGTGGCGCGATCACATGAACGTGTCGTCCATCCCGCGGGAAATTCAGAAACAACGGCCGGTGAGTTATTCCGACTTCAGCAAGGCGCCCCACTTGTAGTCGATTTCATCCGGGCCGAACGGATAGACGCCGGCGCCGTGCGTGAACGTGAGTTCGCCGAAGAAGATTTCGTCGTCGGGCGCATAAAGATCGACTCGCACGTAACCGAAATCGGCCGACAGCACTTTGGCGATATCGAGAATTTCAGCGAGATTATGCGGGCAGGGCGCGGCTTCGTCGCTCATCGGATAGTGACCGAACGCAATGTCGAGCCGGTTCCATCGCGAGTCGTACATGTCGCCGCGCGGACTGTCGCCGAAACGGCCGGAAATCACCGCGATATAAATAATCTGCTCGCCCGGCGCGCCATGAAAGCAGTGCAGTTTCAAGTCCGGCGGAATCTGTCCGCTACGGTCGAGCAGCAGCGTCTCGAAGAAAATCTTCGGCTTGATCGTGCGGTAGTGCCGCTCACGCGCGATGCGATAAAAATCGGTGGTCAGCCATTTATCGGCTAACTGGCTTAATTCCTGAAAGGTGGTTTCAGCCTTGTTTCGCACTACTTTGACGAAGCCGCTGCCGTGATTCGCTTTCATCACGAAACTCGTCGGCAGCGACTCGAATACGGCTTCCGTAAACGAATCAGGATCGGCGATAAGCGGAATGAGATGCTCCGCGCCGATCTTGCGGGCGACGTAATCGCGTACCGTCAATTTGTCCGTCAGTTCGGCAAATCGCGGATCGGGATGCAGACAGCGATACAAGATTTTTTCGTTAAACGTCGTCGGGCTTTTCAGATTGGGAAAACGGCCAATCTTCTGACGATGCGAAATGCTAAGAAAAAGCACGTCCGGCATGCAATCTTTCACGACCGTGATCAGCTTCTTTGAAATCGGAACCATGCGCTTTCCTCCAGATGTACCGAATTGCAAACCGGCCAAAAAGATAAGACAAGCCTCCATTCGCCTGATGCGATGAAGCCGCCTGTTGTGCTAGCAAACCGTAAAAAGGCAGGCGCGACCGGCGGGTCCACACCATAAGAGCGACTGGCATGATCGTGCTTTCGAACAGGGCGGCACCGATGAGGAACCGCATGCACCGGCGCGATGGTGAATTGTTCGGGACGCAATTTGCGTTCCTTAGCCGCGCCGCGAGCCATCGTCATCACACGATCCGCGGCGCGACGCGCGCCGGGAGGGCAGTGGAGATTCTGCGCCTTAAGTATGATGAAGCGCACTAAGGATGTGCGGGTCAATGCGATGCTCCGCACAAACGCCGGACGATGCCGAGTGGTGAAGGACGTTTTCCCGCGCAATTCATGGTCTAAGTGCCGGATGCTCGGAGACCCGAGCGGCCTAGCTAATAGTTTTGTTAATTCAAACACAATTTCGATTACAGATCACAAGCGTCCTTAGGGTCGATGAACGCGTGTTGTTATTGATGAGGCCGACTTATTCTACCTACTTCCCCGCCCAGATATTTCAATTCCTCACCGAATAATTTGGATCCGCTTGCCGCGGCGACGCCGCGCTGCAAGCGTAGGCCAAGGACGCATCGTTGTGCGTGGTTATGCGTGGCTATGCGACGTCACGTCCCGGCAGGCGCCGTTAATGAGCCTGACTCGCTGGAATCAGATACTTGGGGAGTGCGCCAAGTTGCCAGCTAAAGCCTTGCGCGGGCACGACGACGTTAGTGGTCGTTCCTTGCCAGTCGCGCTGCACGTAGTTCCCCGGCGGAATGTTCACAGGCGTGGCCGTTGAACCCGTGCCGGTTTGCCACCCAACGTAGATCGTATCGCCGGAACCGTATTGATAGACCTTGGTGTCGTTTGTTTCCACTAGCGCGCGGGTCCAGGCGCGGGAGCCCAGCGTGCGCGCGAGCGTTGCGGCGGCGACGTAAGCAGGCTTCGCGGTCAGGTCAAGATGAAGCAGGCCGAAATTGGCTTCCTTGTTGTTCGGATCGTTCTCGCCGTCGTTAATGAAGTCGTACCAGAACAACGCCTGAACTGCGTTGAATCGCCGTGAAAGAAGGAACGTGCGTGCGAAATTCGCGGCTTGCGCGGGCTCGCTCAACCCGGCGGATTGAGGGCTCGACGGCCAGCCGATTTCGGTCACCCACAACTTGAACGGACGCGGCCGCGCGGACCTCGTCGAAGGGTCGGTCTTCATCATGCTGTTCAGATGCGGCCATACCGTACTCACGCTGACATTGGGCAGCGGACTTCCCTTGGCCGGATAGCCGGTGTCGGGGTTATAGGGCGACATGTACGGGTGAATGCTGAAGCCGTCCTGATAAGCGCCGCCGCCGTTCTTGATGACTTCGCTGATGCAATCGCCGCCGGGACCGCCGCCCGCGCCGCCGCCACCGCATGCGACCACCGACGCGTTCGGGCTGATCGCCTTGACGGTCGGATAGACGACCTTGAGCAGGCCCACGTAATTGTCATACGTGATGGACTTGAAGTTCGGCTCGTTCCAGACTTCCCACGCCTTGACGGTCTTGCCGTATCGCGACACGACGTTCTTCGTGTAGTTGGCGAAGAGCGCGCGTTCCTGATCGTTTTGGGGAAAGCCGCGCGTGCCCTTGAACATCGTCGGGTACGCTGCGCCATTGCCGTAATCGAGCACGATAAGCGGACTGATATTCGCCGCCGCGACCGCGCTCATGTAGTCGTCGTACTGCTTCGGATAGACGAACTGGCCCGCTTGCTTTTCGATCGAACTCCAATAGAGTTCGTCGCGTATCCAGCTAAAGCCCGCTTTTTTCACGAGCGGCAGCACGAGGTTGGCCGGCAAGCCGCTTGCGGGCGATGTCTTGCCGTTGACCTGTCCGAAGTGAGTGACGACACCCGCGCCCGGCATCGCGTTCGGCGGCACATTGCCGATCACCGCGAGATTGACGAGCTTCGGATTGGCCCCGGCGCTCGACGCCGTTCCGAGGCTCGCTGCCACCTGGTACAGACCGGGTCCGGGCAAGGTGACCGGAACGGAGACGTTAGCGGAAGCGGGCGCGCGATAGGTCGCGATCGGGGTGGTCGATGGCACGCCGTTGCCGTCGTAGCCGTAAAGCACCACCACGAGATTCGAACCGGACGCGCCGCCTGCGATCGTGAAATTGATCGTCTTTTGGCCGGCCGAATCGAAGATCAGCGAGCCTTTCGGATTCGAGACGCTGATCGGCGAGTTAGAAGAAGGCGCTTGGCTAGCCGCGCGTGCGGCGGGCGTGACGGTCGCCGGTTGCGTGGCGCATGCGGTGCAGGCGACGGACAAGGCGAGAGACGCCATGCCCAAGCGGTGTGAGACGGTACGCGTATTGCAAACCGTATTGCGAACTACTAGCATCGAATTTCCTTTTAACACTGCATGAAACGCTGCATAAGTTCAGGCGACCCTAGTCACGCCTGCGGTGCGCGTGAGGTGTACGCGCTCGCATACGCGTAGGTGCGTTTTTCACTGCGACGGCGCGGCACGGCATTGAAGATGATGCCCACCACACGACCACCGCTGCGGTCGAGCCGCTTGACGGTATCTTCGAGTTCGCTCTCGCTTTGCGCGGCCGGACGCACCACCAGCACGGTCGATCCCGCGTGCGACGCCACCATGTTCGCGTCGCTGACCGCGAGCACGGCGGGGGTATCGATGATGATCAGATCGTATTGCGGACCCAGGTCCTCAAGCAGCATCTGCAGGCGCGAAGTCGACAGCAGCTCCGACGGATTCACCGGGAATTCACCGGACGTAATCACCGACAAGCCCGGCACACCCACCGAACGGATCGCCTGGCGCGGCTCCATCTGCGCGCTGAGCACTTCGGCAAGGCCGCCGCTTGCGGCGAGACCGAACATGCCCGCGATCCGGCCGCGACGCATGTCGCTATCGATCAGCAACACGCGCTTGCCCGCTTGCGCATGCAGCACCGCGAGGTTCGATGCGATGAAGGTCTTGCCCGTACCCGGCGTCGCACCGGCGATAGCGAGCACGTTGTTGCGCGCATCGGCGATATCGAGTTGCAGCGAAGCGCGTACCGTGCGCAACGTTTCGATCGCCATGTCGTTATCGGCGTCGGTCGAGAGCAGGAAGCGCGATGCCGCGCGGCCCGCATACGTCACCGCGCGCGCATAGCCCTGGCCGCGCGCGTCGTCCGCATTGGCGCGGCTCTTCGATGCCAGCGACGAGGACGACGACAGCAGCGAGGGCGTGTTGGCGCGATCGAGTCTTGCCTGTTCGCCGCTAAAGAGCACGGCACCGAACACCGGCAGGCTCAGGTGACGTTCGATCGCGTGCGGGTTCTCGACGGTGCGCGAGAGTTGCTTGCGCGTGAACACGAACAGCACGCTCAGGATGATGCCGGCCGCGAGACCGCCACCCATCACGATCAGACGCTTGGGCTTGGCAACCGAGGTCGGCAGCAGCGCGGTGTCGATGATATGCACGTTGCCGAGCGTGCCGGCACGCGTGACCGAAAGCTCGCTCGACTTGTTGAGCATCGCCACGTAGATGTCTTCGGCGACCTTGGCATCGCGCGTGAGATCGGCGCTCTTGCGTTGGGAATCCGGCAAGGACTTGAAGCGCGATTCGAAGCGTTGCTTTTCTGCGGTGAGCAGCGCGAGTTGTTGATCGAGCGTCTGCACTTCGCGCGTGCCCGGTGCGAAACGTGCGGCCACTTGGGCGCGCTGCATGTTCAACTGCGCGATCTGGCGATCGAGATCGAGGCTGCCTTGCAGGTACGAACTCGCTTCGCTGGTCGGCTCCATCGTGTTGACCTGGCTGCGGTATTCGCTCAACGCCGTTTCGGCGCGCGAGAGGTCCTGACGCAGCTTGGGCAATTCGCCGTCGATGAATTCACGCGTGGTGCTCGCTTCCTCGCGGCGCTGCGCGATATTGGCGGCGACGTAGTTATCGGCGATGGCGTTGGTGATCAACTGCGCGAGACGCGGGCTCTCGTTCTCGAAGATGATCTGCACGACGCCGGATTCCTTGGTCTGCTCCATCACCTTGAGCTTCTTCAGGAACCGGTCGATCGCGCGAAACTCGCTGTAGCGCACGACAGTGAATTGCGTGCCGGGACGGGCGACGAACTTGTCGAGCAGGATCGTCACGCCGTTGGCTTCGGCGCGCTCGCCGGGGCGGCCTTCGACCAGCAAGCGGTCGTCCGGGTCGAGAAGCTGGAAGCCGCCGCCTTCGGTGGCGCGCAGGGTCAGTTCCTTGTCCTGCAGCCGCGCGGGCACGGTGAGGATGTTGGGTTGCACGTCTTCGCCGCCCCAGGCAAACGATTTGAGGCCGAGGAAAGCGGGCATCGGCTGGCCGGGGTTAGCGAGCATCTCGCCGATACGGCCAAAGAACGGCACTTCGTTGGGCGTGATCGCGATGTCTTGCTTGTACTTCGCGATCACGGGCAGCAGCACGCGCCGGCTTTGCATGATCTGCATTTCGGCGTCGTCGGGGAGCGTGGTCGGGGTGACCGGATCGCCGCCGCGCGAGCTGACGCCGAGTTCGTTGGGCGTGGGGAAATCGACCTTGACGAGCGCGTCGGCCGCATAGCTGGGTGTGGCGACGTAGGCGTAGAGGGTGGCGGCGCCGGTGATGGCGACGATGATGAGGCAGACGAGCCACACGTTATCGACGATCAGCCGCCATAGATCGGAGGCGGAGAAGGTGTCGTCGTGGTCGCGCACCCGAATGGGCTCGTGGCCGAGATAAGAGCTATTCATGTGACGCATTCCTCATTCGTTGAGCGTAGTTGCCAAATGCGCGAAATGCCGGAGTCCATCGCCTTGGCTGGTTCTGCCACGCATGCTCGCCACGCTCTGGGCGAGCGTGTCGCGATGCCGGCAATTCAGGGAGGGCAGACGCGGGACGGGAACGGCTTGGCGGCCAGGTGGCCGAAGGTTCCGTCGCCGGTTCCGGCGCCTTCAATGGATGAAGCATTCGAAGCAAACAATCTTCGACGTCTTACATTCCCGCATTAAGAACGCAACGTATGTTCACTAGCGCACATGCGGGAAAACGAACGCTAAGCGCCAGAAATAAATAGTTTCGGCTGAGTTTTTTATTTAAGGCTTTGCGAGAACCTTATTCGCTGTCGTATAGTTAAATCGCAGTTTCGATTTCGCTTTCGGATTGGCTTAAACCGCTTCGAATTATATTCACCCCGGATTCCACGGCCTTAGCATGCGCGGACGCTCCAGGCCGGTTTCCTGGATCCGGGCGAGGCTGCGGCGTGGCGCTGAACGCTCGTTCGCATCGCGCGTCCTGGCTTTCGTTAAGACGTTGTGAACCTTGCTTCCATATCCGCCAACGTACATCTGTTCGTTCGCGTACTGAGCGTGCCAACTCGAGACGCTAGCATGCACCGTTTGTCTGTCGAATCGGATTGAAAGGCGCAGCCGATCCGTCTGACCGATCCGCATGACCCTTGGCGAGAATAAACACCGCAGAGACCACGCATTGCAATGTCGTCGGATAAGTTGTCGAAAAAAACGACATCAAACGCCGGAGCGTTGCGAATGAGGGTCCGAGTGTTCTCTCACGCACGGAGATCGACCGTTGAAAACACCGACTCAAGTTTTGCCGCATCGAATGGCGCATATCGACGCGATCCGCGCCGTCGCGGTGCTGTTCGTGATGTGGACGCATTACGCCGAAAAATTCGTCAATATTGCCGGTTCCCAGCAATGGCTGAACGCGGTTCAGCATTACGGCAATTTTGGCCGGATCGGTGTGGTGGTGTTCTTCGCGTTGAGCGGCTTGCTGATTCCTAAAAGCCTGAACGGACCCAACAGCATTTTCGGCAGCGGAACGCGCAAGTTCCTGATCCGGCGTTTCTTCCGGCTGTATCCCGCGTTCTGGCTTTCGATCCCGCTCGGTTTCTTCGCCTACTGGGTGCTGTTCGATAAACAGATGGACGCCGTCGGCTGGCTTGCGAACGCGACCATGATTCCCGATGCGCTCGGTCAGCGCGAAATGATGGGCCACTACTGGACGCTCGAAACCGAACTGGTTTTCTACGTGCTGTGCCTGGTTCTCTTCTGGCTCGGCTGCATCCAGAACATGCGTGACCTTTGTGTCACCTGCGTCGCGCTTGGCGCGGCGTTCGTCGTCACGTCGGCGCTGAAAGTGATACCGGCAAGCGCGCTCGGCCAGTACAAGGGCATGCTCTATCACCTGTCGATCATGTTCTGGGGCGCTTGCTTCCGCCACGCCTACGACAATCCGGGCGCGCGGGTCCGATTCGGCTTGGGTTCGAGGCGGATCGACATGTCCTACAAGCAGGCGTTTGCCGCCGTGACAGCGGTGATCGCGAGCATTTCCGTGCTGACGTTCCTGGTCGCGCTCAAGCAGCACGACAGCGAGCACATCATCAACTCGTGCAGCTATCTGATGGGGCTCGCCATTTTCACGCTCCTGGCGACGGTCTGGAAGATCCACTCCCGGCTATTCGCGTGGCTCGGCGAGATCAGCTACTCGATGTATCTGCTCCACGGCATCCCGCTTTATGTGATGTTCTGGGCGTGCCAGCGCTTTGGCTGGGAGGGCGGCCCGCTCGCGGTCTATATGCTCGTGGCGTCGGTGCTGGCGATCGGTTTGTCGTGGATGAGCTTCATGGTCGTGGAAGCACCGTTTATCCGACTGGCTCATGCATTGACGTCGAGCCGGCGCACAGCGGCGCCGCAAGCCGTGTTCGTCGGTGACTCGGCGCCTGAAAATCACGGCCGCTAAACGATTTCGACTTGGGTGGGGACGGCTCGGCCCCCAAGCATGAAGGGAAATAATTAAGTTCGACCAAGCCTCGATGGCCGCCCGACCGGTTGCCATCGAGGCTTTTTAACGAGCGCGTCTTTTGCCCTAAGTCGGCTGCGACTTCGCCCCGCCAAGCCGTAATTCCGCTAAGCCTTGAGCAGGCAAGCCTAAAGCGCTTCGTGTCCTTCAAGCCATCCAAGCGCCAAGCCATTCAAGCCCTTTAGGCCCGTTAAGTCCCAAGCAGTCGCAAAAGCAAAGAGCCCGCGGACACGCCGCGGGCTCTTTGTCATTCCAGCTTCCGGTTCGATCTACCGCTCAAGTTATTCAGCGCTTAGTCATTTGCCGTTGCCCAATGCGACTGTCCTGCGCGGACGCTGCGGACGCAGCGGGTTGCGAGGCTGGTTACGCGGAGGATTGCGTGGCTGGATGCGTGACGGATCCTTCGGAAACCGCGGCGGCAAAGGCTGCCGCATCGGATTCTGGCGCTGAAATTCCAGCCGTTGCGCACGATACGCAACGAAGCGCGGCCAGTAGAGAATCAGGTACGCGATCGGCACGAACGAGGTCACGGTCGTCAAGCTGACGGTGGACGTGATCAGGAGCAAGAGCAGCATCACGAAACCGTCGCTGGCCGTGAACGCGATCACGCCGAACAACAACAGGGCAGGGAACAAGCCCATGTCGGCCACGCTCGCCGGCAGGCCCGCGAATGGCACGCCACCCAGGATTTCCGTCTCGACGAGCTTCATGTGATCCAGATACATGTAGTGCGCCAGAACGTCCTGCGAATTCACACCGAGCAGCACATCTTCGAGCCGCGCTTCGAACATGAACGGATAGCCGCCGAACCGGTGACCGAACGTTTCAGATCCAAAGAAGCCATGGTTCGCCATGAAGATCGAAAACAGGCTGACCACGCAGATGAACACCATCAGGATGATGAGCGGATGGATTGCGCGCAGCTTGTTTCGGAACGGATACAGCGCGGCGAAGATGAACAGCATCATCGACGATTTCGAGAAGCCGATGAACAGCCCGACGAAATAAAGCGCCACGATCCGCTTGTCTATCTTTTCGGTCGTGAAGAGATAGGAGACGAGCGATGCCACCAGCAGCGAGGAGAAGAAGCCCGCCTCTCGCGAGAAGCCGGATACGCGCGCAAAGTAGAAGATCTCGAAGAAGTTCGTGTAGGCCTTCGTCGCGTACGATCCCCAGATGGTCTGCGAGAGCGCGGCCGGTCCGAGCTGCATCGCGAGGCCGCGATCGACGTAGTAAAGGACGAACTGCAGCATCGCGAATCCGACGTTGATCGCCATCCAGTGATGCAGATAGTTCATGCGCCGGTCCATCGTGTACATCAGATAGCCAACCGAGATCGCAATCGACACCACCCGTACCGCGACGCTCGGCGAACCCAATAAGCTGATCGCGATGGCGATCAGGAGCGGGCCGCTCCAGCGCTTGCAGGTCGTGGAGAGAAAGCGCAGAAAATCCGCGTCGAAGAACGGAATGAACAGGAAGAAATACAGCGTCACGCCCCCTATCTGCGGATTGAAAATCACGCAGGTAAAGAACATGTAGAAGAGGGAGGCGATTACCTTCGGATACATTGCGTCCTCCGCGTGGTGGCGCGCCGTTGAAGCTCAACGGCGCGCGCGTCGTGCATGAAGCCTGCCAACGTCAGCGTTTTTCTCATTAACGCAAGGCCCGGTTCGTTCGTCCAGACTTCACGCCTGCGGTGCGCGTGAGGTGTACGCGCTCGCATACGCGTAGGTGCGTTTTTCACTGCGACGGCGCGGCACGGCATTGAAGATGATGCCCACCACACGACCACCGCTGCGGTCGAGCCGCTTGACGGTATCTTCGAGTTCGCTCTCGCTTTGCGCGGCCGGACGCACCACCAGCACGGTCGATCCCGCGTGCGACGCCACCATGTTCGCGTCGCTGACCGCGAGCACGGCGGGGGTGTCGATGATGATCAGATCGTATTGCGGACCCAGGTCCTCAAGCAGCATCTGCAGGCGCGAAGTCGACAGCAGCTCCGACGGATTCACCGGGAATTCACCGGACGTAATCACCGACAAGCCCGGCACACCCACCGAACGGATCGCCTGGCGCGGCTCCATCTGCGCGCTGAGCACTTCGGCAAGGCCGCCGCTTGCGGCGAGACCGAACATGCCCGCGATCCGGCCGCGACGCATGTCGCTGTCGATCAGTAACACGCGCTTGCCCGCTTGCGCATGCAGCACCGCGAGGTTCGATGCGATGAAGGTCTTGCCCGTACCCGGCGTCGCGCCCGCGATAGCGAGCACGTTGTTGCGCGCATCGGCGATATCGAGTTGCAGCGAAGCGCGTACCGTGCGCAACGTTTCGATCGCCATGTCGTTATCGGCGTCGGTCGAGAGCAGGAAGCGCGATGCCGCGCGGCCCGCATACGTCACCGCGCGCGCATAGCCCTGGCCGCGCGCGTCGTCCGCATTGGCGCGGCTCTTCGATGCCAGCGACGAGGACGACGACAGCAGCGAGGGCGTGTTGGCGCGATCGAGTCTTGCCTGTTCGCCGCTAAAGAGCACGGCACCGAACACCGGCAGGCTCAGGTGACGTTCGATCGCGTGCGGGTTCTCGACGGTGCGCGAGAGTTGCTTGCGCGTGAACACGAACAGCACGCTCAGGATGATGCCGGCCGCGAGACCGCCGCCCATCACGATCAGACGCTTGGGCTTGGCAACCGAGGTCGGCAGCAGCGCGGTGTCGATGATATGCACGTTGCCGAGCGTGCCGGCACGCGTGACCGAAAGCTCGCTCGACTTGTTGAGCATCGCCACGTAGATGTCTTCGGCGACCTTGGCATCGCGCGTGAGATCGGCGCTCTTGCGTTGGGAATCCGGCAAGGACTTGAAGCGCGATTCGAAGCGTTGCTTTTCTGCGGTGAGCAGCGCGAGTTGTTGATCGAGCGTCTGCACTTCGCGCGTGCCCGGTGCGAAACGTGCGGCCACTTGGGCGCGCTGCATGTTCAACTGCGCGATCTGGCGATCGAGATCGAGGCTGCCTTGCAGGTACGAACTCGCTTCGCTGGTCGGCTCCATCGTGTTGACCTGGCTGCGGTATTCGCTCAACGCGGTTTCGGCACGCGAGAGGTCCTGACGCAGCTTGGGCAATTCGCCGTCGATGAATTCACGCGTGGTGCTCGCTTCCTCGCGGCGCTGCGCGATATTGGCGGCGACGTAGTTATCGGCGATGGCGTTGGTGATCAACTGCGCGAGACGCGGGCTCTCGTTCTCGAAGATGATCTGCACGACGCCGGATTCCTTGGTCTGCTCCATCACCTTGAGCTTCTTCAGGAACCGGTCGATCGCGCGAAACTCGCTGTAGCGCACAACAGTGAATTGCGTGCCGGGACGGGCGACGAACTTGTCGAGCAGGATCGTCACGCCGTTGGCTTCGGCGCGCTCGCCGGGGCGGCCTTCGACCAGCAAGCGGTCGTCCGGGTCGAGGAGCTGGAAGCCGCCGCCTTCGGTGGCGCGCAGGGTCAGTTCCTTGTCCTGCAGCCGCGCGGGCACGGTGAGGATGTTGGGTTGCACGTCTTCGCCGCCCCAGGCAAACGATTTGAGGCCGAGGAAAGCGGGCATCGGCTGGCCGGGGTTAGCGAGCATCTCGCCGATACGGCCAAAGAACGGCACTTCGTTGGGCGTGATCGCGATGTCTTGCTTGTACTTCGCGATCACGGGCAGCAGCACGCGCCGGCTTTGCATGATCTGCATTTCGGCGTCGTCGGGGAGCGTGGTCGGGGTGACCGGATCGCCGCCGCGCGAGCTGACGCCGAGTTCGTTGGGCGTGGGGAAATCGACCTTGACGAGCGCGTCGGCCGCATAGCTGGGTGTGGCGACGTAGGCGTAGAGGGTAGCGGCGCCGGTGATGGCGACGATGATGAGGCAGACGAGCCACACGTTATCGACGATCAGCCGCCATAGATCGGAGGCGGAGAAGGTGTCGTCGTGGTCGCGCACCCGAATGGGCTCGTGGCCGAGATAAGAGCTATTCATGTGACGCATTCCTCATTCGTTGAGCGTAGTTGCCAAATGCGCGAAATGCCGGAGTCCATCGCCTTGGCTGGTTCTGCCACGCATGCTCGCCACGCTCTGGGCGAGCGTGTCGCGATGCCGGCAATTCAGGGAGGGCAGACGCGGGACGGGAACGGCTTGGCGGCCAGGTGGCCGAAGGTTCCGTCGCCGGTTCCGGCGCCTTCAATGGATGAAGCATTCGAAGCAAACAATCTTCGACGTCTTACATTCCCGCATTAGAAAGACAGCGTCTGTTCACTAGCGCACACGCGGAAAAATCAGCCGCGCGCACCAGCCAAAAATAATAAAAGTGTTGGTTTTTTGCCAATAAAACGCGGCATTCTTTAAGCGCAGTCGAGTATTGCTTGAGTATTGCTAATACGAAACGGATTTGAAAGCAGGCCGCCTTTGGGCAAAAAGGCGGCCGCCGGATGCATCGCGGGGAAGCGATGGCGATCCAGGCAACGCTATGTAGCAACGCGCGTGCCTGCTAAGTACGATAAGACTGAGGTAAGGCGTATTTCGAACTTAAACCGCGTTAGCGGCGGTGAACTTCTTGAACGCCGAATAAGCCGCGTTTTTAGTCGTGCCGTTGGCCTCGATCAGGCCGTAACTCGCGTCGATCAAGCAATACATCATGATCGACTCGATGTCGTACTTGTCCTTGATGGACTTGTACTGGGTCAGGGCACTGGTGACGTAGGCCGCCGCTGACGCGCTCGTGTCCTTGGAACCGGACCAGCTCCATTCCGTCAACCAGATCGGCTTGCCGAACGAGTCCTTCAGGATCTGCAGCACGTTGATGTCGCCGTTCGGACCCGCGGCTTCGATGTTGTAGTAGCTCTTGTACCAGTGGCACGTCGTGAAGTCCCAGCGCACTGACGATGCGCCCGATTTACCCGACGACGTACCGTTGGGCGTAATGCCGCTCCACAGCATCTGCAGCGCGCGATAAGCGAGCGGAATGCCCATGTTGACGCCACATTTGATGCTCGAATCGACCGCGTTCACGCCGTCGATCATGCCGCGGATCACCCCGCGGAACGACGGCCACAACTTCGGGCTCCAGTCGGTGGACAAGCTGCCGTTGCCAGCGATCTTGAGTCCCACGGTGTCAAGCTCGTTGCCGCATTCGATATGCGTGACCAGACCCTTGAGCGGCTTGGCGCAATTGACGCCGAGGTTATAGCCGAGCGTGTAGGCCTCGGACTCCGAACCCGACGGATCCCAGTGCGCGGAGCGCGGATTGAGCACCGGCAGGATCGATACGCCGCTGTTCTTGAACGGGCCTTTGAGCGCGTCCGCGAGGACTTGCGCCATGCCGCCGCTCGCCACGTCGCAGCGATAGTTCGTCGCGCCCAGGTCCTTCAGCAACGCGAGTTGGGTCGCCTGGGACAGCGTGCTGTAGATGCCGGTGCTGTAGGCCATGTGGCCGTTCATGCCGTAGAAGAGCTTCTTCGTCGTGGTCGCGAGCGTGGAGGACGTCGTGCGCGGGTCCGTGGTCTTGATCCACTTGCTGCTGCTCCAGACGTAAAACTGGCTGTTCGTGCCTTTGTGATAGATCTTGCCGCTCTTGATCAGCAACAAGGTCACGCTGTGTGTACTACCGGCCTTCGCGCCGTTCTTGTAGATCACGCCGCTAACCACGGTCCAGACCGCGCCGCTCGAATCGGTAATCTTGGAAGCCGGAGGAATCGTCGTACCGTCGGCCGAGGCAGCTACGCTCGCTTTGGCCGTGGCGGTCGCAGTGCTTGCGTCGCTTTCGTCCGCTTCGCTGCCACCGCCGCATGCGGCAAGCGCGACCGAGCCGGCGCCGGCAGCGACGAATGAAAGGAATTTTCTACGCGGGATCGGCGACGCCGTTTTCAAAGAAGATTCGACGACAGGGAATTCTTGCTTCTGAACTAGGTGTTTCGATGACGGCATAGGTAGCAATTACGTTGTTACTCTGGGGTGCAGAGTATATTCGGAGCCATCCTACCGACAACGTAACTGGATGTAACAATTTCCGATAAAGGAGAAGATGCTTAATCCGTATCGTATGAAAAAAATAATTTTGCCGATGATTGCAGGATTTAGTACGTCTATTCCCATGTTCGCGAATTGCGAAACGGTAAAAATAAACGGGGACTGTACAGAAACTGCATCATTTTTGGCTAGAAAAGTGCCTCGGCGTCATTTGTTCTTTAGTCATACAAATTAAATGCGAAGCGAATTGCGGCTTTAATGGCGCGACAAAGGAGACGTTTCATCGCGCGCAGCTATACACATTGCGCAAATAGCGGGATGGGGATGAGTGCGCGAATGCGCGAAGAGGACGAGACGGACAACAGAAAGACGTTGATAGCCGCCCGCGAGACCCGGCCGAGGTGGCCAGACCTCGCGAACGGTGAAAACACCGACAGGAGTTAATAGCTCAATAGGCGTCGCCCGGCGTACGCGGCAGAACCTGATTCACGGTGTACGGCGCATCGGTCGACAACTCGACGCGCATCTCGCCGATCCGCATGACCTTGCCCTTCGGCGCCGTCGGACCATTCACGCGCACCAGCGAAACCACGTACTCGCTGACATTGCCACCCATATTGAGCAGCGCTTCGGTCGCCGGATAGTCGAGCGTGACGCTGCCGTGGTGCGCGAGGCCGGCCACTTCGAACGGTCCGAGCGTGCCGAGAAAGTGCTGCGAGCGCGCCTCGTCGATATCGCCGGCAGCCGGCAGATTCAAATAGACGTTGTAGAAATAGCCGCCCGCGAGTCCCGCTTTCGTGATCGAGACGTCGTCCAGAACGATTTTCACCGACTTGAATTTGCTCGCCGGCGTCGCCGCGAGCGCGCGGGACTGCGCGAGCGGGCTGATGGTCGCGGCTTCGAGCACAGTTTGGGTGGTCGTGAGCGCTTCCTGTACAGCCGAGGCCGCCGACGCCGGCGCGACGATCCGCGTGCTGATCGAATCTTCGGTCAGCTGCACGCTACTCACGCCACCGACGGAGCGGCGTCCAGCAGCGAGCGTACGGGCGGGGGTCGCGGTGAGCGCGACGATTTGCGGGCGCAGGCGAATCTGCCCGACTTGCGCCTGGACGCGGATGATCCGCCCGCGCTGGGCTTGCGGCGGCATGATGAGCGGTCGCGCGGTGTTCGCGTAGTCGTAGCCCAGGCGGCTGCGCGGCGAATACGTCTGCCCCTTGAGCATCGTCAGGCCGGTCGCGTAAGTGAAACTGCCCGCCCAGTAATCGGCGGCGGGCACCGGCATGGTGCCCCCGGCAGGGAGCGCCCATGCGTGCCAGAGCCGGTCCACGTTGCAGTGGTGCAGATAAAAGATCGGGTCCATCGGCGATTGCATCGTCGCCATCACATTACCGAGAATGTTATGCACGGGATTATGCGGCGCGGTTTCGAATTTCTCTTCGAACGAATTGACCGTGCCACGCTGGAAATTCACCGTCGTCGCCGCGAATGGAGAAAGGTCCAGCGAGGAATACACGTTTGTATTCAGGCGCGGCATGTAAAGCGGATTACCGGTGGCCGTATCCGTGAATTCGCTCGGCAAATTGGGGTTCGTGTAGTAATCCCAATAGGGCAGATTGAGGTAATTATCGCCGGATACTATCCGAAGCTGCCGCTCCAGATAAAAAATGTAGCCGCGATGCCACGCCAGAAAATACGGCTGGCGATGCGGGCAATAATTCATATGAACGTTAGCCCAGTATTGCCAGGAATTCGGATCATTTGCGTTCGGATTTGCCTTCATGGTGCGGACGGCAGTGAGGAACGACGTATATTGCGGGGTCAGCTTGAACTGCTGCCACTCGAGCCGGACGTAGGTCGTGGCTGCATTTGCCATTTTCGGAAGCGACGCGAGCGTGAGCGCTGAGGCCGCTGTGCCTAGGAAATGCCGTCGGTTGAACGTCGAGTTGGTCATGGTTTTCTCCGTAGTTGGGCGCGTGCAGGGCAAGCGTTTGGATACTCTGTATGAGCGACGGGTTGGACAAGGATGATTCGGATAGCGAAATATAGTTGCCGCGCCATTGTTCTGATTCTTGGTTGGCTGGCTGCGGTCGTGTTATCGCGGCATCGTCAGGATCGGGCAAGATTCACGCAAACGTTGGCATCTGACGATGCAGCTTTGTTACCGAACTTTACATCACAAGACTCGTATTGATTGTGCGGTTTCGCACGTCCTTTTCTTTCTTATACATATAGGGCGCACGCGAGATGCCGTTTCGGTTCTGGCGTCTCGGTAGGGCGCCTGACAGGGAAACTGCCGATAGACACCACAATGCCCGCAGCGCCCATTGCCGCACTCGCTGGCTAAACGATTGACTGAGCGGACTTTTTAAAGTTATCTGCAGAATTTAATTTTTTGTGAACGGATGTTTTATTCGACGGATTGAAATCGCGCTGAAAGGCAGGATATCCGTTCAACTCCGCTTTTAAATTTTCCGATGTGTAGGGAAATCGCCACAGCTCGCGGGCAATGGAACAGGTATTTGCTTAAACGATCGGGTTTTTTGCATTTTGCGCAGTCGGTGAAAGGGACAGGTTTAGCGCGATGCAAAATACCCGTGCAACCAATGGCGTCGACTGAAACAATTCGCTTATCTTGCTGTTTTATAAACGCAGACAAATAGAGACTGCACTAAACCCGCTAATTGTTTGTTGGGTGGCGCACGGTCCTTTCAAAATCTCTCACGGATCATGGTTCTGCTTTTGAAAGGAACGTTTTTGACCGATTCCTGCCCGACTAGTCGAATCTTTGCCGATTAGTCGCACAACTATTTGTTTCACGCGCTATTTGTCAGACTTTAAGGCAAACGTTTCAACTGAAGTTTAAAGGCCCTGAGCGAATCAAAAAATGAGCGCGCCGGATCGAAGCTTTCATCATGGGGCTCGCCGGTGCGGGAAAGTGCTGGACGGACTGGAACAAACAGGACCGCTCGCACGTTTCACTTTGGGAGTGGAGACGATAAATGGCGGCACGCCGGGATCGTCATTGAATATTCATAGAGGAGAACCATGATGTCGTTTTCGAAAAGGCTAATTGACGGGGCAAAAGACTGGTTGCCCGACAATGTCTTTCTGAGCATTTCCCACCGCCAAAAAGTGGGACGGTTTCCGAACCTCAAGAGCCCGACGACGTTCAATGAAAAAATACTGCACCGGTGCCTTTATCCGGACCCGCGCTACGTCGATCTCACCGACAAACTCAGCGTGCGGGACTACGTCAGCCGAAAGATCGGCGACCAGCATTTGATTCCGCTGATCGCGGATCCGCAGGCGTTCACGGAGGAGGTGTTCGACGCACTGCCGACGACCTTCGTGATGAAGGCAAACCACGGCAGCGGCTTCGTGAAGATCGTCAACGACAAATCGGAGACGTCGTTTGCCGAGCTCGACTTGCTCGCGAAGCAATGGCTTTCGACCGACTTCTACCGGATCGCGCGCGAACGCCACTACCGCACGATCAAGCCGCGGATCTTTTTCGAAGCACTGCTGCTCGATAGTGAAGGCAACATTCCGGCCGACCTGAAGATTCACATATTCAACGATCAATCCGGCGGTCAGACGATTTATATCGCCGTGATTTCGGACCGCTTCGGTGTGCATCCGCGTGGGGACATGTACGATGCAGACTGGAAGATTCAGGACATGTCGATCGGTCACTATCCGCGCAGCGTGACACCGGCGCCGCGCCCGGAAAATCTGGACTCGCTGCTGTCCATCGCGAGCACGCTTGCGCAGGATTTCGAATATGTTCGCGTCGATCTCTACGCACCGGACGACAAAATTTATTTTGGGGAGTTAACCTTTACACCGGGAGCTGGCGTGTTTCGATTCGGACCGGATATCGTGGACTACGAATGGGGACGTCTCTTCCAAATGAAGCCAGGCCAGTAGCGCCGCAACCGCATTTTCATCCGCTGGTACAGCGATCCTGATGCTTCGAGCGGCCTGACCAGCAGGCCGCTCGAAGTATTCGCGCGAATTTCTTCATATTTCTCCGTTCGAGAGAAAACTTCACGCGGCGGCGGCACTCCAAAGGCAATGGGCATCGGCTAACTCACCTGTCCGGGTTTGTGTTCATCTCCCAAGGGGAAATATGCTGAATATTTTGTACTTGCCGCTCCAGAAGAACAATCCGAATAAATACTGCGAAAACATGGAGGACATTCTTTCCGATTTCGGAAGCGTAAGCGACTTTACCGTAAAGAAAGGATTACGAAATCTCGTTGCAGGAAATAGGACCAAGGCGGACATCATATTTCTGAACTGGATCGAAAACGAAATAGTGACCAAGAGCGGGTCGCTATCCGTTTACCGGTTCGCCAAGTCGGTCGTGAAGCTGAACCTCTGCAAGCTGTTCGCCAGGAAACTCGTCTACGTTCGTCACAACCGCTTCCCGCACAACACCTGCGTAAAGCACAAGAAAGTGGCCGCACGCGCCGCTGATTTTCTGGAAAGTTTTTGTGACGCATCGGTTGTTCATTCGATGCCGGAGACTCGCGGGTCCCGCATGTATGTGCCCCATCCGCTTTATAAAGTGGAAGCCTCAACCGACACGGCCGACGATCCGTTGCCCGGTTATTTCGTCTGCTTCGGCCGCATCATGCGGTACAAGCATTTCGAAACGCTGGTCGAACATTTTCCGCGCAATCGCCGTTTGCTCATCATTGGCACGTGCGACGATCCCGAGTACGTCAAGGAGTTGAATGCGCTGTCGGCGGGGAATGTCGTTATCCGCGACGAGTACTTTACCGAGCAGGATGCGCAGCATCTGATCCTTGGCAGCGAAGGCGTGATCATCTGCCACGCGGAAGAGAACGTCATTGTCAGCGGCACATTCTTCTACGCGGTGAGCCTGGGCGTCAGAGTGCTTGCGATTGAAACGGGCTTTTTGAATTGGGCAAGACAGGAGTTGGGTGACGACCTGGTGATGCTGCATTCGAGCATTCCCGATCTCGCACGCTCCTTGCCGACCACCCCGAGACCTAAGGCCGAGGCCGCAACGGACCCGCGCGTTCAGGGCCTTTTCGGCGACCGTATCATCAAGGAGGCGCTCTCGAATGTGTTCGAGAAAGTAGGCGTGCGCTAAGTCGATCGACTTAGTCGACGCGCTAAGTCAAATAAAGCAAAGCGGGAAGGGCGGCGTTGTCCGCCGCAACCCAATCCAAAAGCCCTGGTTTCTCCGGGCCTTACTTTTTCCTGGCAGGTTTCGCCTTAGGCTTCGACACCGGAAGGCGTGCTCGCTCATCCTCCAGCAAGCGCAATACATCGTCCAGGAAAATGCCGACGAACGGCAAAGCCGTTGCGTGCTGGCGTTGCAAATCCTCAAGCGCGGTCTTTAGCGCTTCGAAATTCTCCACGCTGTTTAACGGATATCGCCCAAAGAGCGGGATCACGCGCGCCAGTGCAAACACGACCACGTTAGATTCGTCCTCGCCCTCGCCGATAGGCGGTGGTTGAATCAGCGTCGTCTTCTTTTTCTCAGTCATGGTTATCCCGGTGGCGCCAAGCGTTGCGGGACTCGCGTAACGAATCCCGTCGGGTAACACGGATTTTTTTATTGGGCTAGACGCGCCGCGCGGGCGAACCGCATAGAGCATTCAGCGATTCGCCAGGGGCTTAAAGCATCAGGCCGGTTCGGTCGCGCGCATACGCGGCAGAAGCCGGTCGAACTCGCGTCTCACGAGACCGTAGCACTCGCACGCGCGGGCTTCGAGGCCCTCTCGATCGAGCACCTTGATGCAGCCACGGCTGTGATAGATGAGGCCGGCGGAATGAAGCTGGCCGGCGGCTTCGGTGACCCCTTCGCGACGCACCCCGAGCATGTCGGCGATCAGTTGCTGGGTGACCAGAAGCTCGTTGGAAGACGTACGGTCGATGTCGATCAGCAACCAGCGGCAAAGCTGCTTGCTAAGCGAATGATGTCGATTGCAGGCGGCGGTTTGCGCGACCTGCGTGAGGAGGGCTTGCATATACAGCAGCATCAGGCGGCGCAGAACATCGGAGCGCCGGAAATGCTCGCGCAGCGTTTGCGCGCTCATCCGGTAAGCGGTGCCCGGACATTGCACCTGCACGCGCGTCGGCATGGTTTCGCCGCCGGTCAGGATCGGTACGCCGGTCATGCCTTCACGGCCGACGGCTGCAATCTCCACCGAGCTGCCGTCTTCCATCGTGTGCAGCAGCGAGATGATCGCGGTGGCGGGAAAGTAGACGTGATGAATACGCTGACCTGAATCGCAGAGTAGTTGCTCGGTGCGCAACTGAACGAGTTCGAGATCAGGGGTAAGTGCCTGCCATTCGCTGGCCGGTAGCGCGCCCAGCAAATGATTACCGTGCAGGTCGGATTGAAGGATCAACATGATTTGTGCTCTCGCAATGTCGCGCCATGTTTCAGCGCTCTTATTTACCAACGCGGGCGTTTCGGGGAGGCGCCGGCGCCCAGGCGCCCTGCATGTCCTCGAAATGCGCAAATAGATCCACTTCACCTTTGCCGCTCATTCGAGCAGCCCGTCGATGCGGCGCTTAAGTACTCGCATACTCGCGCCCGATGCATCGTCCGCCGGTGTCGATATCCTCGGATTACGATTCCGCCTTGAGGCCCGGATCCCATTGCGGGCCTCAAGGTGACAATCCAGTTCCTCCTTTAGCAAATAAGGGCGTTCGTTCTGAAACGGCCGGCTAACGGCGCAACTGGCGTACTGATGGGTATTGATTGCGTGCTAGCCGACACGCCCGTATTTGTCATCGAAGCGAACGATGTCGTCTTCGCCGAGGTACGAGCCTGACTGCACCTCGATAATTTCGAGCGGTACCTTGCCCGGATTTTCCAGCCGGTGCTTCACACCGAGCGGGATGTAAGTCGATTCGTTTTCGCTAAGCAGGAACGTTTCGTCGCCGCGCGTGACGAGCGCCGTGCCGCTCACCACGATCCAGTGTTCGGCGCGATGGTGATGAAGCTGCAAGGAGAGGCGCGCGCCTTCACGCACGACAATGCGTTTGACCTGGAAGCGCTCGCCCTTATCGATCGAGTCGTAGCAGCCCCACGGCCGCTGAACCTTGCGATGGGCATCGGCTTCGGTACCGCGTGATTCCGTGATGCGGCTCACCAGGCTCTTGACGTCCTGCACGCTCGAGCGGTCGACGACGAGCACCGCGTCGGCCGTCTCGATCACCGCGAGGTTGGTCACGCCGAGACACGCGATGAGACGTCCTTCGCTGTGTCCGTAACACGACGTCGCGCCTTCGAACACGACGCGTCCGCGTGCGACGTTGCCGTCTTCGTCCTTATCGAGCGCATCCCACACCGCATCCCACGAACCGAGATCGGACCAGGCGGCGTCGAGCGGCACGACCACGCCCGGCGTTTCCTTGTCCTGGGCGAGATGTTCCATGACGGCGTAATCGATCGAGTCGGACGGAATGGCTTCGAACGCTTCCGGGTCCGGAATGAAGCACGCGCCGTCGTCTCGTCCCTGCGCGAATGCCGCGGCGCAGGCCGAATACATGGCCGGCTGCAGACGATAAAGCGTCTTGAGCCACACGCTTGCGCGCACGACGAAGAGGCCGCTGTTCCACAAGTAATTGCCGGAAGCCACATATTGCTCGGCCACCTCGGCCGCGGGCTTCTCGACGAAGCGGTCGATCTCGCGCGCACCGTCGGTCATGGCCGGGCCGAGCTTGATATAACCGAAGCCGGTGTCCGCGCGCGTCGGCACTACGCCGAGCGTGACGAGGGCACCGCGCTCCGCATGACGCGCAGCTTGTATCACTGCGTGCTGGAACGCGTCGCGGTCGCGGATCAAGTGGTCGGCGGGCATCACGACAAGTACCGAGTCGGGGCCTTCCGCCGCCGCGAGCAAGGCGGCCATCGTCAGCGCGGGCGCCGTGTTTTTACCGCTAGGCTCGGCGATCATACGCGCGCCGCTGCCGACTTCCTCAAGCTGCTGCGCGGTCATGAAACGGTGCTCTGCGCCGCAAACGACGATCGGCGAGAAATTCTTCGCACGACTCTCGGGCAAGCCCGTGAGGCGCTGCACGGTCGTTTGCAGCAACGAGCCGGGGCCAAGCACATCGACAAGCTGCTTGGGATAATGCTTGCGCGAGATCGGCCACAGACGCGTGCCTGAGCCGCCCGCGAGGACTACGGGGCAGAGCGGGATCGTCGGGGCGCTGGGCGCAACGTCGATACGATCGAGAACTGCTGAATCATTGAGTGCATCAGGAATGCTCATTTCTGACTCCAATACGTGTCGCGGGCTGAGGACGCGGATCTCGTACAAAACGAGCCGTATGGCGAATAGCAACCAGGTTCTTTTCGACTGCTGGAAGCGCGGACCCGGAGCGGGGCGCGTCCACTTTGTCAGGTCGAATAACGGGAGTGATGCAAAACGATAAGAAATCGGAACACCCGAGTAGTGCGGAGTGTTGCTGCGATGAAGCATATCCATCTAAAACTGCGTAAAAACCCGAAGGGCCGAAAGTCTCGAACTCTTGGCCGAAAAGTGTGAGGCCTTAAATTCACGTTCCGCGATATGAAACGGCATTTCGGTAAAATTTGGTTCCACGCTCGAATGAATCGGGCAATATTGGCTGATAAAGATTAATGGTTACGTTTTGATACGTTTGGTTGCTGAGTTACAAATTGACGGCAATACCGAAGTTCCGGCATCCTTTGTACGCAAGGCTTTGACGGATATTCGAGGCTTCACACCCTTGTAATTAAAGTGTGGGGTTGGAAATAAATATATCTGTCAATAATTGCAGGAAATGAAAATGATTCCATTAGGGTTCAAGTGTGACGAAATGTAATTCGCCTATCCTTAATATGTATACGAATAGGTGGTTTCGACATTTAACCAATGCGGTCTACGACAAGAGTTCGTCATTATCCGCCAGTACTTTTCTCATTCGCCGTCATCGTCTTTAGGATGCAATGCAACACACATACGAATACGTGCACGGGAGGGACACTCGATGAATCAGCCGACCGGCTATGCGCGATCGGACAGCGTTCGACCCGTTTCCGCCGTGCCCCGCACCAGGCACATCGGACTGCTGCTGTTCGACGGATGTTGTCTGCCTAATGCAGGGCTGATTAGCGACGCATTTCGTCTCGCCAACGAGCTTGAGGCGACGGCGAGCGGCGAGACCGCTTATCAGCTTTCGCTGCTGTCGAGCAGCGGCGGCAACATTTCGACGTCGTCGGCAATCTCCATCTGGACGCATCATTTGCAGGAATATGCCGTTCGCGATTTCGATGCGCTCTTCGTTGCGTGCAGCGAAAGCGAAGCGATGGCGGGCCGCGACGTTCACTTGCTATCGTGGCTGTTCGGGCCGGGCTGCGTGGTGTATGACGGACACCGGCACGCCGAGAGCGTGCTGCTCGATCCGGCGCGCGTGCATCGGCCGGCCGTGCCGGTCTACTGGTTCAGGGACGCGCCCGCCGCCGAACAAGTCGGTATGCAGACGCCTTCGGGTCTCGCGATCGCGAAAATCGAAGCCGACCTCGGTACGCAGATTGCTCGCCGTGTGTCGCGTGAGTTGCACGCGAGCACGCCGGTTCGCGCCGAGCTTCGTGCAGACGATTTCAACGTCACGACTACCATCGACAAGATTCACGAGTCGGCGCGGTGGATGAAAGAGAATTTTGGGCGTGCTATCACGATTGCCGACGCCGCCGAAGTGGCCGCGATGAGCAACCGCAATTATTTACGGCGGTTCAAGGCGGAATTTGGCGTGACGCCGCAGGAATACCTGATGCACACGCGCTTCGAATTGATTTGCCGGCTGCTCGTCGAAAGCGATCTTCCTGTCGACAAGATCGCGCGGCGCTGCGGCATGGGTAACGGCGACAGGTTAGGGCGTTTGTTTCGCCGACGCCATGGCATGTCGCCCACCGAGTATCGCGCGAATGGTCTGGTTCGTCCGCACCATCGCGGTTCCATGCATGCGATGGCGCAGGTCTGAGCCCGCTCGGTTCAACGATGCGGAGAACGCCGTTATGAAATATCCACACGTCGAAAGCTACAAAGGATTTCAGATCGTCGTCGAGGTGTATTCGATTGGCGAAAGTGAGGTACGCGTAGCACGCGAAACGATCGAGCGATACGGCGGACGCGTGCCGACACCATTCCCGCTCGAAGGCGTGAAGGGTTTGACGTTTGCATCCGAAGAAGAGGCTTGCGCATCGGCTTCGGCGCATGCGAAGGAGTGGATCGACCGGTTGCTGGGTCAGAAGCAGCGGGCCAGGCAATAGAGGTCGATCGATGAGGGCATGGAATGTGCGCGCCTCGGTGCGGCCCGCGCACAGGCTGTCTCGCGCCTTCTGCTGCGATGGCGCTGCTAAGTAATCCGTTCATTCATGCACTTGTAGTTGCAAGTCGATTAACGATATGTGATCTGGCGCACAGAGTCGGACATTGTGCGGAAATACCCTTAGTATGAAAGCGATCATCGGCTGCTCGTCTTATGGTCGTCGAGGCTTCCTGTTTGCCCGTACCCTCGGTCGCGCCTTGTGCGCGGGTTGCGAAAGCGACCTGTCAGTTTTGTCGCGCGGGTGCTGATCCGCGAAAGGGATAGCCACCCATCAACCTTCTCTTCGGCCGAATCTCCGGACCCGCAGCCACAAGCCGCGACACCCGAGATTCGATTCGTCAATCGATCCTGTTTGGAGAGTTCCGTATGAAAGCATCGCAAGCTGCGCTTGAGCACATCCGCAAGTCCATCAACACCGCCGACGCATTGCGGATGAAGTCGTCCGCGGTTCTCGTCGCGGACCTGAAGGTCTTGCTTAACATGGCTGAGAGCGCGATTCAGGATCAGTCCGTCGTGCTTGAAGGACGTCCCGCAAACGAACCGGTCACGCGCGAATGAGATTCGAATCCCCTTGCGGGAAGCGTGTTGTTAGCTCATTGAACCGGCAGTGCGATGCGGAGGTGTCATGGCGTTTGTAGTCAACGGAAAATATACGTCGCAACGACTCACCGGTGTCCAGCGGCTAGCTTACGAGCTGTCGCGTGCGATGCAGGGGCGGGATATTCCCGTTGATGAACTGGAGGTCGTGGTGCCGCCGAATGCGGCGACACTCGAACCTCCGATCGACCGCAAGCGCGTCGCGCCGCGATTCACGGGCAACCTGTGGGAGCAATTGACACTGCCGCTTGCCACCCGCGGCAAAACGCTCGTGAGCTTTTGCAATACCGCGCCGCTGCTCAAGCGCGACCAGGTCGTGATGATTCACGACATGGCCGTGCACGATGTGCCGCACGCGTTCTCGAAGAAATTCGTGCTGTGGTACCGCGTCATGTTTGCCATCCTGGCGCGCCAGGGCGTGTCCATCCTGACCGTGTCGGAGTTTTCGAAGGGCCGCATCTGCCATCACCTGGGCGTCGATGAATCGCGCGTTTCGGTGATCTATCCGGGTGCCGATCACTTCGAGCGCATCGTGAGCGATCCTTCGATCGTGACGCGGCTCAAGTTGAAGAAGGACGCCTACTGCGTGATCGTCGGCTCGCTCGATCCGCGCAAGAATCTCGAGCGCGTGCTCGCTGCCATCGAAAAGCTCGATCATTTGCCGGACGTGAAATTCGTAGTCGTGGGCGGGTCCTATCCGCGTGTCTTCGCCTCGATGAAGCTTGAGACGGCGACGAAATCGGAGCGCGTAATCTGGGCCGGCTTCGTCAGCGATAACGAACTGAAGGGCTTGTACGCGGACGCCGCATGTCTCGTTTTTCCCTCGCTTTATGAGGGTTTCGGCATGCCGCCTTGTGAGGCGATGTATTGCGGCTGCCCGGTGCTCGTCTCGAACGAGGCGTCGATTCCCGAGGTGTGCGGCGACGCTGCGATGTACTGCGACGCGCATTCCGTGGACGATATCGCGACCAAGCTCGGTGTGATGCTGAGTGACCCCGCGCTTCGGCAGCATCACCGTGAACTCGGCCTGCGCCACGTGCAACGTTATCGGTGGGAGCGTTCGGCCACGAATGTGCTGGAGGCTCTTTATGGCGAAGCACATGGTCGCGCAGCGGGTCTGACCGTGAATTCATCGGCCGGATAAGTCCGCACGGTACGAAGGTTTGATAAGGGCCGACGGCAGACTCGGATCATGGAGTCGCGTCGGCCCGGATGATTTCTGGCAACCGGACACGGTGCCTTTGTAGTAGCCCTATTCCGCTGCGTCTTACCCGCCTCCGCGCCAGCCGCGCGAATTCGGGCGGACGCGAATCGATCCATGACGTCGGGCATTCTGCCGGCATCCACTTTCCCAGACCCCGTGAAGATACTGATCGCAAATACTTTGTATTACCCGGACATGGTCGGCGGAGCCGAGGTCTCGACGCGTATTCTCGCCGAAGGACTCGTTGCCGCGGGCCACGAAGTGAGTGTCGTTTGCGCGACCGGCACCGGCATCGACCGGGTGAGCGAGCTCAATGGCGTGAAGATCCATCATCTGCGCTTTGCGAATCTCTACTGGCCGCATCAGCCGAAGAAACGCTCGAAGGTGGCGCGGCTCGTGTGGCACGCGATCGACGTGCATAACGTCATCATGGCGCGCAAGCTCAAGAAGCTGATGGACGAGGAAAAGTACGACGTCATCAATACGAACAACCTGTCGTGTCTTTCGATCGGCATGTGGCGCATGGCGAACGATTCCGGCGTGCCGGTCGTCCACACCATGCGCGATTACTACCTGATGTGCCCGACATCGACGATGTATACACACGACAAGGCTTGCGAGCGCCAATGCAATCTTTGCGCTGTGTATGCAGGCCCTAAGCGGGTCGAATCGGCGCGGGTGGACGTCGCGGTGGGCGTAAGCCAGTTCGTCTTGCAGAAGCATGTGGACAACGGCTTTTTCCCGCGCGCGGCGCAGACGGTCATCAGCAATTGCTATGTGCCGCTCAAGGACGCAACGCCGGCGGTGAGGACGCCTCGCAAGAGCGGCGATCCGGTGCAACTCGGCATCCTTGGTCGCGTCTCGCCCGAGAAGGGCATCGAGCTCGTGCTGGACCAACTGCTGAAAGACACGACCTTCGATTTCGATTGGACGCTTTCGATCGGCGGCAAAGGCGACGCGGCCTATCTCGCGAATCTCAAGGCTAAGTACGACGACCCGCGCGTAAAATTTCTCGGACACGTTGTCGCTTCGCAATTTCTGGACAGCATCGACATTCTCGTCGTTCCGTCGATCTGGAACGAGCCGTTTGGCCGCGTGACGGTAGAGGCGTATTCGCACGGCGTGCCGGTGGTCGGCGCGAACACTGGCGGCATCCCGGAAGTGCTCGAGCCGGAGTCGGCGCTGGTTTTCGATATCAAGCAACCGCATACGGTAATCGGCAAAATACGCGATGCGGTCGAGATGCTGAAGAACGCGACAGTGCACGACCGGTTGCTCCGCCACGCCCAGACCTACAATCCCGATGCGATGGTCGGGGCTTATCTCGACGTATTCGATAGCGCGCTCGCCAAGCAGAACGCGCTTAACAAGAAGGCAAGCTAAGGCTTGCTTGACAGACCGGCTTGCCAGGCTGGCTTGCTGAACGAAAGAAGGGCCGGGATTTCCCCGGCCCTTCTTTCGTTTCAGTTCAGCTATAAGTCGGGCGTGGCGCCTATTCCGCGACGCGCCGCTTGAGGAATGGCACGCCTTGCATATAAAGCGTGGTCGCCATGGCGACCGCGACTGTCGCTTGCACGATCAGCACCGTGGCGGCCGCGCCCTGTTCCGCGAAGAGGTGCGCGAGTACGGCGAGCAGGCTGAAGTTGAGCGCTGCGGAGCCTAGCAGAACTCGGCTGAATTGCGCCTTCATACCAAGCGGCAACATGGTCTGAACACCGAAGATATCGGTCAAGCCGTTCATGAGCGGCACGAACGCCATCCAGCGGAGCACGTCCACCGTGGGCTCGAATTTCGGCCCGTAGAGCAGATGAACCACATAAGGCGCGACGACGAACACGGTGACCGAAATGACCGCCACCGCGCTGCCCTGTAGCGCGAGCATGCGGCGCAAGAACGCGAAGGCGTCGTCGCGGGCGTGGTGCATCAGATAGCTGACGCGCGGATAAGCGGCAGTCTTGAGCGGGCTCAGCATGCCGAGGGCCGCGCGAATCAGTTTGTCGCCGGCGGCGAAGTAACCGGCGGCCACGTTACCGGAGATCAGCGCAAGCAATACGATGTTCGTCGATGCATAGACTTCGGTCAGCGCGGTTGCCATGAACACGCTCCAGCCGTCCTTCAAGGCCGCGACGATCGCGCTCACGGGCGTCCGGACGAAATCGAGCTGACGGCTTCGGTACAGGTGGATGAAGATCGCGATGCCGGAGAGCATCGGTACAAGCGTATTGACGGCCATGGCCCAGTAGATGTCCTTCGGCGAACGCACCAGCAGAAACATCGCGGGCACGCTCAGTACGCGGCCCGTGAACACGATCGTGCTAATGATGCGAAGATCCTCGATGCCCTGGAAATACCAGGTCGGAATCAGCATCGCGCCGATCGCCATGCCAAAGCCGAGCAGCAGGAGATCGCGATCCTCGGCGAGCCTCGGAAAGATGAACGTCAGCGACACCAGGATGATCAGCCCGGCGAATGTGAGCGTCGCTTGCGATAACACCGTCTCCCAGAAAATGCGGGAACGCTCCGCGCGATTGGCGCGGTTGATGGATATCTTCGGTGTGGCGGTCAGGCCGAACCCGTAGTTCGTGAACACGACGAAGTAGTTCGCGAAGGCCATCGCGAAGGCGAGCCGGCCATAGCCGCCCGGCGACAAGATGCGGGTGAGAAGCGGCAAGGTCAACAGCGGCGCTGCATAAGTCGACACTTGCAGCAACATCAAAATTGCAAAGTTCTTTTTGAATGAAGCCATTAATCGGTCATCCTGGCTTGAGTAATCACTCGAAAAACGCGGACGCGTCATTCGCGTACGGGTCGAGCAAGTAAGGTGGACAATCGAAGCCGCACAAAGTGCCTGGCCCGGCGCCGCCGGCACCGGGGACATCGCTAGGATAAATGCATCAAAAATCGGCCAGTGCGGGTTTGCGGCCGCCGTCAAGGCGTGAGCAGTCGCAAATCCGGCTGGTCCCCAATGCGCTTCGCACAGTCGCCGCAAACGGCCGGCAGGCGGGTCTTTCGCGGCAAGCACTTAGGGTTTGCGCTAGAACTTGAGCGGCCTCGGTATTAAACATATCCAGTTCGAATGGGTCCGTGCGCTGGCCCACGTTTTGCAGTTCGCCGTTGCAGTACATCGAAATCCGATGTACTGCCATAGTCTGAACGTCCCACGCATCAACTGCGTGAAAGGTATTGGCATATCGTGCCGGTTGCGTTACGTTAGCGGCGTGCAATGCGAAAAAGCTTCCGGACGGACGGAATCGCACTGAATGCCTACTCAAAAAATCTTCAGTCTCTAAGCGTTTATCCACTTGCGCTTCTGCGTCGGATGTCGAAGTGTGCGCTAGCGCACTAAGATCAATTCTTTTCCCGCCGACCATGATTCGTCCGTTCCGCACTTCCGGGATGTTGCTCCGACCCACCATCTTCCTAAGTGAGAAACATGTGAAAGTTGCCATTGTCCACGATTGGCTAGTGGTTTCCGGCGGCGCCGAGAAAGTTCTTCAGCACATCATCGATTGTTTTCCGCGCGCCGATATCTTTACCATCGTTGATTTTCTCGAAGACCGCGCTTGCCTCAGAAACCGCCCGGTCCAGCCGTCGTTCATTCAGAAACTGCCTTTCGCGCGCAAGCGCTATCGGGCTTATCTGCCGCTGATGCCGCTCGCAATCGAACAGCTCGACCTGTCCGGTTACGATCTCATCATCTCGAGTTCTTATGCAGTGGCGAAGGGCGTGCTCGTCGGCCCGGACCAGTTGCATATCAGCTACGTGCATTCGCCGATCCGCTATGCATGGGATCTGCAGCATCAGTATTTGAAAGAATCCGGTCTGGCTTCGGGATTCAAGTCGATCCTCGCGCGCGTTCTGCTGCATTACATTCGCGGCTGGGACGCGCGCTCGGCGAACGGGGTCGATTATCTGATCGCGAATTCGCAGTTCATTTCGCGGCGGATCAAGAAGGCGTATCAGCGTGAATCGACGGTGATTTATCCGCCGGTCGATGTGCGCGGCTTGTCCGTCGGCACGAAGAAGGACGATTTCTATTTCACGGCTTCGCGAATGGTGCCGTACAAGCGAATCGACCTGATCGTAAAAGCGTTCTCCCGAACGCCCGAACGCCGGCTGGTCGTGATCGGCGACGGACCGGAGATGCGCAAGATCAAGGCGTCTGCGGGCCCCAATGTCGAGATCATGGGTTACCAGTCGTTCGAAGTGCTGCGCGACCATCTGCAGCGCGCTCGCGCCTTCGTCTTCGCGGGCGAAGAGGACTTCGGCATCTCGATCGTCGAGGCGCAGGCTTGCGGCACGCCGGTGATCGCATTCGGCAAGGGCGGCGCTCTGGAGACCGTGGTCGGCTTGCCGAAGGAACGGCCCACGGGCGTGTTCTTCCGCGATCAGACGGAAGAGTCGCTGCTCGAAGCTGTCGAGCGTTTCGAACGTCATTCGCGGCTCTTCGATCCGAAGTTCTGCCGCGAGAACGCCGAGCGTTTTTCGACGGAGAACTTCAAGGCGTCGATCAGCACGTTCATCGAGCTGAAGCTCGCGCAGTTCCGTTCGGAAGGCCCGATGGGACAACCGTCGCGTACCGAGCCGTCGACCACGGTGGGAACGCCCGCGACGGTGGACGCTGCCATCGAAGAACGGCGCGCGGTGCTGAGAGCGCAATAAGAAGCGCTGGACGCTCAGAAAGACAAAAGCACTCGAAGCAGAATAGGCTTCGAGTGCTTTTTTACGCCTTGTTTTAGCGGTTAATTCGATTTATCAGAGGAGGCTGGACACTTCGGCCGCGACCCGCGCACGGAGCACGGGCGTATGCACGTCGATCAAATATTGAAACGGCGCGCGGTGGCCGTAAGCGAGCATCGAGACGAGCATCAGGCCGAATGCGGCACCGACAGGTCGAAGCGGCTTGATGTCGGCGCGCGCACAGGCGTGCAGAAACCAAGCAGCAACCACGGCGCCGACGACCCATCCCGAGATGACCTCGGACACCGAATGCGAGTGATCGTGAACGCGTGCGAGACCCGTTGCCGCGCCGACCATCAGACCGCCCAGGATGCCCGCTCGTTCGAGGTACGGCCATCTGCGGGTCAGCAGGGCGAACACGACGGTCCAGACGGCCGTGGCGAGCATCGTATGGCCGCTGATGACGCGGAAGTCGATCGAAGCGATGCCGACGTGCCAGCCTGCATAAAGAATCTTCGTTGCACCGACGAGTGACATGCCGGCCGCGAGCGTGAGCGCCCAGCGCAGCGCCAGCCGCCAGTGCGACATCGCGAGCCACGCGGCGCACGTGAGGGCAATCGGAAGCGTGAAGGCAGCGTCGCCGATGTTGGTCAGCAAACGATGCAGATGCGGAAGTAGTGTCGTCATAGGATCCATCAAAGCAAAACGCGCGCCGCGACACCCTGAGGTATCGCGGCGCGCGTGGGCTGGATCGACCCGTTACGCAGGCGTTACGTCCACGCTGCGACGGCCGATGGCGTCATAGGTAAAGCCGAGCTCGGCCATGTTCTCCGGATCGTAGAGATTGCGGCCGTCGAAAATAGACGGTACGCGCATGGCCGAATGAAGGCGCGTGAAGTCCGGGCTCTTGAATGCCTTCCACTCGGTCACGATCACGAGCCCATCCGCTGCTGCGATGGCGTCGTACTGATGCGAGCAAAAGAGGAGCCGCGACTTGAGCGCGGGATGGTCTTCCAGATCCATCGCGAAGACGCGCTGCGCTTCTTCAGACGAAACCGGATCGTACGCGCGGATCGATGCGCCACGTTTCAGCAGCGCCATGATGAGCGGCCGGCTCGGTGCTTCGCGCATGTCGTCGGTATTCGGTTTGAACGCAAGGCCCCAGATCGCGAAGGTCTTGCCGGTGAGATCGTTGCCGAAGCGAGCGGTGATCTTCTCGACGAGCACGCTCTTTTGCGTGTCGTTGACCGATTCCACCGCGTTCAGGATGCGCAGATCCTGCCCGCGCTCCTGCGCCGTGCGCATCAGCGCGCGGACATCTTTCGGGAAGCACGAGCCGCCGTATCCGCAGCCCGCGTACAGGAAGTGATAACCGATCCGCGGGTCGGAACCGATGCCGCGACGCACGGCTTCGATGTCCGCGCCCACGACATCGGCGAGGTTCGCGAGCTCGTTCATGAACGAGATACGCGTGGCGAGCATCGCGTTAGCCGCGTACTTGGTGAACTCGGCGGAGCGCACGTCCATGTACATCGTGCGTTCGTGGTTGCGGTTGAACGGCGCGTAAAGACGCGTCATCACTTCGCGGGCACGCAGGCCGTCCGCGTCCTCGGCACAGCCGAGCACGATGCGGTCCGGACGCATGAAGTCGTCCACTGCCGCGCCTTCCTTCAGGAATTCCGGGTTCGACACGACGGAGAAACCATGCGATACGCCGCGATGGCCCAGCGCTTCGCGAACCGTTGCCTGCACGCGATCGGCCGTGCCAACCGGCACCGTCGACTTGTCGACGATCACCTTGAAGCCGTTCGCAAACTTGCCGATATTGCGCGCGGCAGCCAGCACGTATTGAAGATCGGCGGAACCGTCTTCGTCCGGCGGCGTGCCGACCGCGATGAATTGCACCTCGCCATGCTCGACCGCTGCTTCGACATCGGTCGAGAACTGAATGCGGCCCGCCGCGCGATTTCGTTCGATGACTTCCTTGAGCCCTGGCTCATGGATCGGAATGCCACCGCTGTTGAGGATGTCGATTTTCTTGGCGTCGACGTCGAGACAGAACACGCTGTTGCCGATTTCGGCAAGACAGGCGCCCGTAACAAGACCCACGTAGCCGGTACCGATAATAGTGACTTTCATACGCCCCGCTTTTTTGAAAAAGTTGAGAGGTGGCCGGTAGATGACTCGCCGCCGCAGTTTTTCGCACCGGGCATGGAACAGCGTGTCCGGTTGAGCGAAGTTTCGTTTGAGACTGAAGCGCTTCGACCTGTTTGACGAACATGGCCTTGCGCTGGCGACGTATGCCGGCTTATGCGGCATACCCGGGTGATGCCTGAGAACTTCAGATGTCGCGCGCCGGAGCGGTCACTGCTGATCCACTGACGCGCAAGGGGTTAGGCAACCTGAGGCACATCGTATCCCGGCAAATTTCAAGTCTTTTGTGGGCCAGACCACGAAAGTGGGGAATTATCCGATGGTCAAGAGGGACGTTGTGGGCTAGCAACGAACTTGTGCATTTTTTGGCACGTTCGATGCTAGCTTCTTTCGACAAACCATTGTGGGCTTTTCGCCCTTGGCTCCCGGCGGTTGTTGCTCAAGCGCTCGAGTAAAAACTTACTTTGCAACAGAAGGAACTACTTGCTGTTTCGCTAGACGAATGCGCCCTAGCGCGCGATGGCCCCTGACGCGACTCTGCGGCCGCTGTGCGATGAACAAAGCAAATGCGGCCTCATTGAACGGCTTTAGTTCATCCATCACGGAGGAGAAAAAGATGAATTGCACCGCTGTGCGGCCGATAGGACCGCCACTCGACGACTGGTTTTCCGAAGCCGTCAACTTTCGTTTTGAAGTAGACGGCGTGCTGCATCTTGGTCTGGTCGATTACGAATCGCTTGAGGAGCGCTTCGGCACCGAGGGCGCAGATGGTCCGATGTGCGCCTTCATCCTTCATGCCGATACGATCAAGGATGCAGCCGCCGTCAAGGTCGTGAACGGAGAGCCCGATCCGATCCGGCTTGCCGCCGTCGACCTCTAATTTGCGCATTAGAACGGCCGAGCGAATCTAAGCGAAACGCGAGTGAATCGGCGTGCGCGCCGTGTCGCCCGGACTTATAATTTTGTTGATTCTGGCTAGTACGTATTGAGCGAGGTTCACGGGCACCGCGTTCGAATGCTCCGTTAGAAAAGGGCTTTTTCGGTTCAAGCAGGCGAGCCATGCGTCGTCATCGGAAGTTCTCTGAACGTGCGCCAGGTCCCGGCGGGCCTGAGAATCCGTCGCTTAAATTTCCTGTTGCGGACCTGACCCAGGCGCCAGTCGAATCATCAGACAAACGGGACACCAATAACAACGACATGCCGCTGCGCGATCCCGCTCACTTTTTACCATCCTTCGTTTGGCACGCGTCACCCGACGGTCGCATCCGTTACGTGAACCCGTGGACGTCCAGTTATCTCGGCATGAGTCCCGAGCAGCTGGTGGATCAGCACTGGAAAGCTTTTGTCCATGCGGACGATTTCTCGTCGGTCGTGGCCGCGTGGCGCGCGCTGGTCGAAGGCGAGCGGCTGCAACGTGTCGATGCACGGCTGTGCCGCGCCGACGGCGAGTTGCGCTGGCACACGCTTCATTTGCAATCCGTGCTCGATGCAAACGGCAAGGTGGACACGACCGTCGGCGTCGCGATCGACATTCATGACTGCAAGCGCGCGTGGGAACTGTATGGCGCAAGCGAGCGCCGGTTGCAGGCGGCCTTCGAAGGCGCGCGGCTCGGCGCGTGGGAATGGGACATGGAGTCCGGCGTCGTTCGAATGACCTCGCAACTCGTCAAGATCTACGGTTTCCCGGCGGATACCGAGGCCGTCACGCTGGCCGAGTTGTGGGCGCGCGTGCCCGCCGATCATCAGGCGCACTTTCACGCCGAACTCGCGGAAAAGCTGCGCGACCGGCGACCCTTCGAGATCGACTATCCGATCGACGTCGCGGGTCCCGCGCCAGCGCGTCTCTGGTTGCGCATGCGAGGCGACCCGGAGTTCGACCGCCACGGCACGCTCAGACGCGCGCATGGCGTGACCTTCGACATCAGCGAACAGCGCGAGAGCGACGAACGTCTGAGCCTTAGCGAGCGGCGTTATCGCGCGTTGGTGGAATCGACGGATGCGCTCGTCTGGTCCGCGTCGCCGCAGGGCGGGGTCCATGTCGATCCAGCCCAATGGGAGCGATTTACCGGACTGCAACTGCCGGACGAGCTTGAGACCGGCTGGCTCGAAGCGGTGCATCCGGACGATCGCGCGACCGCGCAAAACACATGGCTTCATGCGCTTTCGCAGCGATTGGCGGAGACGGAATTCTTCCGCATGCGTCGCCCTGACGGCATTTACCGGATGGTGAGCGCGCAAGCCGTGCCGCTCTACGGCACCGACGGAAGCCTGCAGGAATGGTTCGGCACCACGACCGACGTGCATAGTCAGCACGAGGCGCGCGCCGCGATCGAGGAGCGCAATCTGCGCCTGACCGTTGCGATGCAGGCCGCGAAAATGACCATCGTTTCGCTCGATCTCGCCAACTGGTCGATTGCGCTCGAAGGTGATCTCACGCGCGAGTCGAATGCGCAATACGCGGGGAACGTACCGCCCGTTCGTGAGATGCACACGTACCAGGCCGCGATGGCGCGGGTTCATCCAGACGATTCCGACAAGCTCGACCAGTACATCCGGCAACTCGCGAACGGCGGCGAACCGGGTCCGCATTTCGAGTTTCGCATCAGCCACGAAAGCGGCGAGCGCTGGATGGAAGGCAGCGCCTTGCTTCAACGCAGGGAGGACGGCAAGCCGTTGCGAATTATCGGCAGTCTCATCAACATCACCGAACGCAAGAACATGGAGTTGATGCTGCGCGAGACGGACAAGCGCAAGGACGAATTCCTTGCCATGCTCGCGCACGAGTTGCGCAATCCGCTCGCGCCGCTTCGGACCGCCATCGCGCTTCTGCAAAAGGCTTCAGTGGCGGACCCGCATGTGATCGACCTCGTCGATCTGATGCAGCGGCAGGTCGAACACATGACGCGCATCGTCGACGATCTGCTTGAGGTATCGCGCATCACGCAAGGGCGGATCACGCTCAAGCAAGAGGAGATTCTCGTCGGCAGCGCGGTGTACGGCGCGGTGGAGGCGATAGCGTCGATGGTGGAAGCCCGCGCGCAGCAGATCGAGGTGGACGTGCCGGAAGCCACGACGTGGGTGTTAGGCGACCCCACGCGGCTCTCGCAGATTCTCGTCAACATCCTCAACAACGCAAGCAAGTACACGCCGGAAGGCGGGCGTATCGCCATTCGCGTGCGAGCCGATGGCGAGTTCGTTTCGATCGTGATCGAAGACACCGGAACCGGCATCTCAGCCGATTTGCTGCCCAACGTATTCGAACTATTCTCGCAAGGCGACCGGACGCTCGACCGCTCGAACGGCGGGCTCGGCATCGGTCTGTCGCTCGTGCGGAAACTGGTCGAAATGCATGCGGGCACGATTACGGTGGAGAGTCCCGGCCCCGGCTGCGGGACCACGGTGACGGTGCGGCTGCCGCGACTCCATCACCACGAGCGGCACTTTCCGAGCGTGCCGGTGGTGTCGAAGATTCATGAGGCGAGCGACAAGCGGCGCATTCTCATTGTCGACGACAATCGCGATGCCGCCGATTCGCTTGCCATGTTGTGCGAGACCGATGCGCACGAAACGTGCGTAGCGTATGCGTCGGCGGAGGCACTCGAATGCGCGCAGACGTTCCGGCCCGATGTCGCTTTGCTCGATATCGGCTTGCCCGACATCGACGGCTACGAACTCGCGACACGTCTTCGCCACAAGGGCGAAACGCATCCGGTGCTGATCGCGATTACGGGTTACGGGCAAGCGGACGACCGCTTGCGCGCACAGACCGCGGGCTTCGATTATCACTTCGTGAAGCCGGTCGATGTCGAGAAGCTTCTGAGCCTGCTCGCCTCACTGCCGAACCCCGCCTGAGCGCGTCGCCAGCATTCCCAGCACGCGATTCACGATGGCTTCGATGCCGAACGGCTTGGTGATCATCTGCATGCCGTGCTCGAGAAAGCCGGTCGCGGACGACGCCAGTTCGGCATACCCCGTCATGAACAACACGTGCAGATCGGGCCGGCTGAGCCGTCCCGCGTCGGCAATCTGACGGCCGTTCATGCCGGGCAGGCCGACGTCGGTCACGAGCAGATCGATGTGCGTGTCCGATTGCAGGACGGCGAGTCCCGAAGGTCCATCGACTGCCTGGAGCACTTGATAACCGGCGTCCTCGAATAGATCGACGAGCAGTTGGCGCACGCTCACGTCGTCTTCCACCACGAGAATGGTTTCGCCCAGACCCGCGCGGATATCGGCGTGCGTCCTGATCGGTTTGCGGGCCGTTTCGGCCGGTGCGTCGCTCTCGGGCAAATAGAGGCGCACCGTCGTGCCGTGCGCGAGCTGGCTCGAAATGGTGGCGAATCCGCCTGACTGGCCGGCGAATCCGTACACCATCGACAACCCAAGCCCCGTGCCCTGACCAAGTGGCTTCGTCGTGAAGAAGGGCTCGAAGGCCTGGCTGATGACGTCCGCCGGCATGCCGGTGCCGGTATCCGTCACCGCGACGCAGATGTACGGGCCCGCTTCCACGCCGCGATGATTCGAGGCCTGCCGCGCGTCGATCGCGATGCGCGATGTTGCGATGCTGAGCGTCCCGCCTTCGGGCATCGCATCGCGCGCGTTGATCGAGAGATTGAGGAGGGCGCTTTCGAGCTGGTTCGCGTCGCATTGCGTTCGGCACGGTTCGCTGTCGAGCGCGAGTTCGACGCGAATCCGCTCACCCGTCGTTCGTCGCAGCAAGTCGTTGAGCGATGCGACCAGCGCGTTCACCTCGACCGGTTTCGGATCGAGTGGTTGTCGGCGCGAGAACGCAAGCAGGCGATGCGTGAGCGCCGCCGCGCGCTGCGCCGACGCCATCGCCATGTCGAAGTAGCGGTCGAGCCCATCCGTTCGGTTCAGCGAGACGAGCCGGTGCGAAAGTTCGAGCGGCCCGATGATCCCCTGAAGCAGATTGTTGAAGTCGTGCGCGAGGCCGCCGGTCAGTTGCCCGACGGCTTCCATCTTCTGGCTCTGCCGCAACTGTTCTTCGAGCAGCCGCTGCTTCGTCATGTCGACACCCACGCCGGTGCGGCGAACGGGCGTACCGAGAGCATCGAAGTAAGTGTGGCCGCGCGACAAGACCCAGCGCGTGGACCCGTCCGGATGACGAATGCGGTACTCGAGTTCGAGGTCGCCGCTTCGCACGAGGCCGCCCGCCATCGTCGTGCGCAATCCGGCCAGATCGTCCGGATGTACGTTCGCGAGAAACGCTTCACGCTTGATTCCCTGCGCCGCTATCGCCGCGTCGATGCCGTAGACATCGGAGATGGCCGCGTCGCAGAAGAACAGATCGCTCGCGACCTCATAGGTCCACACGCCGACCCCGCTCACCGCCGAGAGCGCGAGCCGCGCGAAATCCATCGAGTCGCGCAATGCGGTTTCGCGCGCGCGATCGTCCGTCACATCGCGTGCGACGCAATACATGCGGCCTTCGAAGGGCACCGCCGTCCAGCTAAGAAGCCGGTAATCGCCGCGCGTCGTGCGCAGTCTGTTTTCGAAGGCGAGCGTGGTGTGTCCGTTCGACAGACGCACGATCTCTTCGCGCGTTTTTTCGTGATCGTCGGGGTGCTCGATCCACGCCGATGTCGCACCGACAATTTCTTCCGCAGGCCAGCCGAGCACGCGCGTCCACGCCGGATTCGCGCTGAGGAGCACGCCGTGTTCATCGGCGACCGCCAGCATGTCGCGGCTCATTTCCCAGATCCGGTCGCGTTCGCGAGTGCGCGCTTCTACCTGCTGTTCCAGCGAAGCCGCGAGATCGCGAAGATCGCGCTCGGCCCCGAGCGGGTCGCCCGGTTTAACAATCGCAGGTGCCGGTTCGGCGCCGCGAGCGCGATGCAAGAGCGCAAGCTGCTCGCGCAAGCTCGCGTTTTCGGCGATAAGTGCAGCTTCACGCAGGGAGATTTTGCTGTCGTCAGCGGGCATCGATATGGAGGTTACAACGGTATGGTCGGCGCGCGCTCAATTCGACGCGCGGGTATGCGTGAACTCGCGAAGTCGAGAATACGGACAGTGCAGAGCAGGTGCGTCAGCGATTTTCGCATATCCGTGCGATTGCCGAGCGTGCGCCGCCGACCGTTGCGTGCCGGCATTAATGGCGCGCTGCAAAAACAGGCTGCCTGAAAAATGCGCGGGCCGTATTGGTTTTGGTTTTTCCGCGAAGGCGGTGCTTTCGCGGGGAAATTCACCTAATCGACGCTATTGGACACATGATAAGAAGAATCAGCTTGCGGCACGGGCCATCGGAGACGACCATAGAAAAGCCTTGACGAGAAGTCGACGAGCTTCGTGTGTCCCTAAATAAAACGAGTGAATAAAACTGCTGAGAGGTACAACAATGGCTAAGGGTGCCTGCAACGAGTTGTTTTCCGACGAGGTATTGAAGGGACTCATTTCCAAGGTCGGCATGCCCGCCTATGCAGTGCTGGCCGTGATCGCCGCGGACGTGACGCGAGAGGATCCGACCTGCCGCCTCAGCATCGAGAAGATCGCGGAACTCGTGGGCAAGAGCGTCGAGACGACGCGAAGCGCCATCGCCACGCTTAAGAAACACAACCTGATCGAGGTCGAGCTGCAGGGCCGGAGCAACGTGTATCACGTAATTCCGCTCGACCAGTAGCCGCGCGAAGCGTTACACCCTCGGCCTCAGGACAGCGCGCCGGATTCCAGCGCGCGTTCCCGTTGCATGTTCCAGTCCATGAGCCACGCTTCGAGTTTCGCCGGCGGCAACGGGCGGCTCAAGTGAAAGCCTTGCGCAAGATCGCATCCGAGCGCCTGCAGTTGCTGAAGCATCTCTTCGGTTTCGACGCCTTCCGCGACCACCTTCAGGCCCATGTTGTGACCGAGGTCGATGGTTGAGCGAACGATCGTTTCGTCGTCTTTGTGGTCGGCCATGCCCATGACGAAAGACTTGTCGATCTTGATCTCGTCCACCGGCATGCGCTTCAGATACGACAGCGACGAGTAGCCGGTGCCGAAGTCGTCGATCGAAAGACGGATGCCGAGCGCATGCAACCGGTCGAGCGTCTCGATCGCGTGGTTCGGGTCGTCCATGATTGCGCTCTCGGTAATCTCGACCCAGATCGATTCGGGCGCGACGCCGTACTTTTCGAGTATCGCCTGAAACGTTTCAGGCAACGACGACTGGATCAACTCGCGCGCCGACACGTTGACCGACACCGCCAGATGAATGCCCTGTTGCTGCCACTGCGCGCACTGGCGAATCGCGCGATCCGCTACCCAGCGCGAAATAGTCTTGATGTACCCCGTTTGCTCGGCAAACGGAATGAACTGGTCGGGCGAGACGAAGCCACGGGTCGGATGATCCCATCGCACCAACGCCTCGACGTATTTCACCGCGCACGTGGTCAGGTCGACTTTAGGCTGGAAATACAGGGTCAACTGATCGTGCTCGACGGCTTGACGCAATTCGCTCATCAGCGTGAGGCGCTCGGCGCTGTTCTGATCGTGGCGTTCGTCGTAGTACGCATAGCCCAGATTCGCGCGCTTGGCCGTGTACATCGCGATATCCGCGCGGCGCAGCAGTACGTTCATGTCGGTGCCGTTATGCGGGAAACTCACCACGCCGATACTCGCGCCCACATCCACCAGTTGACCTTCGATCATGATCGGCTCTTCAAGCATCTTGAGCAGGCGCATCGCAATCGTCGTGGCCGCTTCGATACCGTCGGTCGGCAGCAACACGGCGAATTCGTCGCCGCCGAGGCGCGCGACCGTGTCGGTTTTCCGATGCAGCGCCGAGCGCAGGCGCGTGCCTACTTCGCGCAACAGCAGGTCGCCGATCGGATGCCCCAGCGTGTCGTTGACATACTTGAAGCGGTCCAGGTCCATCATCATCACGCTTAACGGAAGGTTCGCGCGCACCGCAACGCCGATGGCCTGCTGCAAACGGTCGTTGAAAAGCGCGCGATTGGGCAGCCCCGTCAGCCCGTCCAGGTACGCGAGTTCCGTGATGCGCTGCTCGCGCGCGGCGATGCCGTCTCGCATCTGATTGAACGCGGTGGCGAGTTCGCCCATCTCGTCTTGCTGCTGAACTTCGAGCCGTTCCGCGTAATCGCCTTGTCCGATGCGCCGCGAAAATCGCGTCAATGCGACGATCGGGCGAGTGACGCTGCGTGCCGTGAAAACGCTGCCGATAATCGAGATCAGCACGCCGCCCAGCGTGATGAATAGAAGCGTGGTCTGAAGGCGGTGAAACGGTGCGAGCGCATCGGCGAGCGATCGTTGCAGCAACGCCGCGACGGGCTCGCCCGACGCCTGAAGCATCACGAGACGGTTCGCGTATTCTTCATCGCCGGGCGAAGGCGTGTGCCGCGCGTTTTCTTGTGCGGTTGCGTGTAGGGAGGTGGCGAGCACGCTCCAATCACCATGGGGACGTTCATCGAGAAACGATACGTCGACCGAGGTCAGGCTGCTCATTTCGCTCGCCAGCTTGTCGTCGATTCTGAAGCCCATCGCGACCCACGCAATGGTGATGGGCGCCTTCACCGGCACGGTCACGAGTTGATACGGACGACCATCGATCAGCCCGATGGACGACGCATCGCCATGACGCTCGGCAGCGCGGATCAACTTCGGAAAAGGGAAGCTCGCCCCTTTATGCGCAAGCCCGTTGCTATCCGCAATCAGCTTGCCGTCGAGGTCCACGAGCATGACGATATCCGCGGCCACGCGATCGCCGTGATTTTCGAGCGCCGACGCCACCGTCCGTTCGTCGTGGGTCGCCACGGCCTGGCGGAAGCCGAAATCCGACGCCGCGATACTTGCCGCCTGCGTCAGTTTTTCCGCGTTCGAGCGCAGCACCTGCCGAAAAACACGTTCGGCGACGGCGAGTTGATCCTGCGCGTTGCCGCGCGCATTCGACGTAATCACCGAACTGATGACGACATACGCCGCGCCCTGAACGACCAGCATCAGGAGGACGAAGACGACCGCGATTCGCGCGCGAAGACTGTGAAGTCGCATGAACTCCGGCATGACGGCTTATTCGGGCTTCACTTGAAGCGTGAATTTATGGGCGGCGTCCGCGTTCGTCGTTGCACTTTGCGCAGGCTGTGCGTTCGGATCGGTGAGCCGGTAGTGCCACGCGGTGAGCTTGTACGTATCGGCGGGAATATTTTCTAGCGTTGCGCGGCCGGTCGCGTCGGTCTTGGCGAAATAGGGCGTATCGACCAGTAGCAGATACGCCACCATCTGATCGTGAATATTGCAGCCCATCACGACGAGACCTGCCTTCTCGAACACGACCGGATTCGCGGGAATACCGTGGTACAGGTTCAATTCGAAACGCTTCGCGGGCGAGAACGAGTAGACGTCGTGCTCGATGTTGTCCTTGTTCGGAAACGTGATCGACGCGCCGGTTTGCGCGACCGAAACGAGCGGGACGAAGCGCCGCTTGACCTGGTCGATCACCGCGCCGGCGGGCCGCGTCGCCGGGATTTTTCCGCTCGCGGGGACCGCATAGACAACGGCGTCGGGAAGCGGCGCGCCGGTTTGATCGACGATCTGCACGCGCAGGCTTGCCGCATGCGCCGCGATCAGCGGCAAGCTCATTGCGCAGAATACGATGCCTGCGATCACTTGTTTGCTTGAAACCATTTGACGATATTCCCGATGTCGCGAGTTGCGCGCAAGTTGCGCGCTCATACGGACTAACGGCCTTACCGCTGCGAACTTTAGCCTTTTGAAAGGCGACGGTTTCATGCAGTCCGCTCCGCCGCCGCGCGCAAACGTTTTCGATTACTCGCGGTCCTGAATATCCCGGTACATCGGTGCGAGCTTGGCGAGCAGTTTGTTTTGCAAATGGAACGGGACGCCGTTCTTGTCCATTGCGTCCTGAAGGTCTTCCACCAGCGCATCGAAAGCGGCGCGGTCGATATTCTGGCCTTCGTGGGTGCGCTTCATCGAACGGCCGGTGTACTCGCACGGTCCGTCGAGTTGCACGCAAAGCTGCTCGACGAGCTTCTCCTTGATACGGCGGATCGGTGCGTTCTCGAAGTAGGGCGCGGTGCGCGGATCGGCGAGAAGGTTGGTGTAGAGATCGTCGACGATCTTGACGAGGCCCGGCTTTTCGCCGAACGCGCGATACAGCGAATCGTCCGCGTGCGCGGTCGCGGCGTGTAGCGACGCGATAGCGAGCAACGCGGCGAATACACCATGCTGGAAGGGCTTTTTCATGGGAAACCGGGGCATCAGAAGCCTGCCTGACAGGAGAGATAGAATCCGCGTTGCCGCTTGAACGTGGCGATGTCGCCGAGCGCCACATACGCAGCCGTGAACGAGACATGCTTGTTCGGCGCCCAGGCGACAAACGCATCGTAGGCGTCCTGCTCGCGCGCGAAACTCAGGTTGTCCGGCTTGCTTCGATACTCCGCACCGATCGCGACCGAGCGCGACAGCAAGTAAGCCGCCGAACCCTCGAATTCAGGGTGATAAGCATTCGATTTGTCGCCGCCGAAGCCGAGCAAGCCGAACTGGTTCGCCTTGGTCAGCCGCAGCGTTGCGTTGATGAGCACGCTTTGCGCGAGCAGGAGCTTGGTCGCCGAGACGTAGAAATCCGTGCCGGAATTACTCGCGGCGCCGATGGCCTTGAGCACGTCGCCCTGTTCGTTATGTTTGAACTGGATACCCGCCGAAACCTGCGGAATCCACGTGTCCTGGTCGAGCACCGCTTCGCCCAGCACGCGCACCTTCATGCCGAAAATGTCCTGTTTGAACTTGTAGTTCGCGCCGAGACCGAGGCTCGTGCCCGCATTGCGCGTGTCGAACGATTGTTGCGCAAGCGAGAACTCCAGGCGATTCGCAACGCCCATCGCGACGCCGTACGTCGCGAGCGCGAAGTCCTGCGTCCTGACATAAGTGCCGTGCGCATTGCCGCCGAGTTGACCGGCGGTCCCGTATCCGTCGATCACGGCCCACGGTACGAGGCCACCGCCCGCGGCGCCTTCGATTTGCGATACACCGCCGGTCAGCAATAACTTGCCGCTCGTCGAAGGCGCTTCGTCCGCGATGGCCGGGTGAGCGATCAGAGCGAGTGCGGCGACGGCCAGCCAGCGGGATTTTCGTGACCCTGTGGTCGCTTTTATATTCAACATGTTCTTATCGTGCGTGCGCACGTTCGTGCGCGAGTTCGTCTGCGTACCCGTCATAACGGCGGTTAAGCGAAGAACTTGAAGTGTCCACTCAGGCGCTGAGTTCGCAACCGGCGAGATAGGCGCGGGCGGCGTCGGCGGTGAGCGGTTCGCTAAAGACAAAGCCTTGAATCAGCGTGCAGCCCAACGCGCGAAGAATGTCCAGTTGCGTCGCATTTTCGACGCCCTCGACCACGCAATCCATGCCCAGATTCGCGGCCAGATCCCTGATGCTCTTTACGATGTCGCGTCCGCGCGGCCGTCCGTCGATATCGTCGACAAAGCTCCGGTCGATCTTGATCTTGTCGAGCGGAAGAAGATGAAGACGGCTCAGGCTCGAATATCCCGTGCCGAAATCGTCGAGCGAGATGTTCACGCCGAGCGACTTCAACGCGATGAGCGCGCGTTGCGCCCGATCGAAATCGTTGATGATCGCCGTCTCGGTCACTTCGAAATCGATGCGTTTCGCCTCTACGCCGCTCGTGCGCGTCAGTTCGACAATGCGAGCGAGCGCGGTCTCCGAGGCGAGATCGACAGCGGAAAGGTTGAACGACAACCGGACCTCGTCGGGGCAAGCGCGCGCGAAAGCCAGTGCCTTCGACAACAGCACTTCGGTCACCGCGTGAATCACGCCGCAGCGTTCCGCAATGGGGATGAACACGCTCGGCGTCACCTTACCCAGCGCCGGGCTGTTCCACCTCGCAAGCGCCTCGAAGGCGATCACGCGTCCCGCCGCAATATCGACGATAGGCTGGAACGCTAGCGACATTTCGTGCTCGAGATTCGCGCGCCGCAGCGCCTGCTCGACGGTTGCGATCCGGCGTATTTCGGTTTCGTGATCGTGCGAGAAAATCACGGTGCCGCCGCGTTGCCGCTCCTTCGCGAAGTACAGCGCGTAGTCGGCGCGTTCGAGCAGTTGTTCCGACTTGTCGCCCGCTTGTGGATAGGCGGCGAAGCCGAGCGATGCGGACAAGCGTGCTGTCGCCTGAGGCTGAACGATGGGTCCCTGAAGGAGGCGGCAGAGCTGAGCGCCAAAGTCGATGAGTTCGTCTTCGAGATGCGTATCCATGACGAGCACGCCGAATTCGTCACCGCCGAGCCGCGCGACGATCACCGTATCGCTTGCGAGCGAGGCGAGCCGTTTGCCGGTCTGTTCCAGCACGCGGTCGCCGAAACCATGACCGTAGAGATCGTTGACCTGCTTGAAACCGTCGAGGTCGAGTATGCCGACCGCGAAACCTTGCGGCTCGTCGCCGCCACGAGAGAGCAGGGCGTCGACTTCGGCGAAAAAGCTGCGCCGGTTCGGCAGATTCGTCAGGCTGTCGATGTTGGCGAGCCGATGGTTTTCGTCGCTGAGTGCGGCCGTTTCCTCCTGCTTCGCCAGCAACGCCTTTTGCGATTCGATCAGCCGCGCGAAGTCGCGATAATAGGTGACCAGCATCCAGATCATCGCGAACGAAACCAGCAGCACGTTGACTGCGATGGCGACGAAAACCGGGTTGCCGGTGGCCGAAAAGAACAACGTGAACGGCACGATCACGATGGCGGTCAGCATCAGCGCGGCAGTACGCATGTGCATCAGACAGAAGATGCAGCCGATGACCGTGATCGACATATAGAAGGCCACGTGGCCCTGCTGATAGGCGTTTCCGTAGGGATAAAGCGCAAGACCCCAGAAGGTAAAAGCCGCGCCGAGCGGGACCAGAACCTGGATCGTCACGCGCATGCGCTTGACGATTTCTTCGACCGACAGCGTCACGTCGCCGCGCCGTAGCCAGACCGAAACGCGCCACGCGCAAAAAGCACCCATCGCGGCGGGCAAATAGAGCCAGAGCCAGATCGGCGCAGCATGCCGGTGCGTGTACGCAACGGCCGCGCTATTGGTGACCAGGATGAAATAGAGCAGCGGAATCTGGCGCGAAAACGCCTCGAACTGCGATCGGATCAGTTCTGCGTTGACGCTCTCCAGATGCGGCAAAAGGCGGATCTTGTGAATCATGGGTTAGGGCGATAAGACCGGCAGCACGCCCGTCCAAGCACGTGGAAAACAGCACGCGGACTCCGTGACGAATCCGCACTGACCTATTTATCGACCGTAGCGGCGCGTACTTTAATTGACCCTAATTTGGATGCGCACGGCAGCCCGCGACGACACGCAAGCCGAATATCGGGGACGCGCGGCCATTGACAGCGCAGCGGGCTGGCGGCTACAGGTCGCCTTGCTGGATATCTCGATGCCGGGCAGGTCGACGCTGGACATGACGCAATAGGTACGCTCGACCGAGCCGACATCGGACGCCGTGTTGATCGCGCATTCCGCGACGGCGTCCGAAGAGGACCTCGGCCGCGCGAAGGCAGCCGGGTTCGACGCGTTCTGCGCAGAACCCAGGGACGTCATGCATCTGGGCTCGATAATCCGCTTTTTCCTTGCATCCGCTGCGGCGTGAAAGCGCGCGAATGCCTCGCGGAAAGCCGCGTTATTTAAGGAAGCGCCGCGCGAAACGCGCGATTTTCGGCACGACGGTCGGGCGCAAGAGACGCGCGTCGTAGCCCGCCATGCGGCGGCCGTTCTCGGCGAGACACAAGTCGATCAGCGCCGACACCGAGACGCCGCCGCCCACCGAATCCCCCACATTGGCCGGGAAATTCATGTTCTGCGCAGCGCCGTCGGAATCGAAGCCGCGCGCGAGCGAGATGCGGTCGCGGATCAGCGCGAGCCATACGCTGCACACTTTCAGGAAATGCGGGACGTTCGGACCCAGGCAGATTGCGTCTGTACCACGCAATCCAGTTCGCGAAGAAGAGAATATGACGCGCCTCCTCCTGGATGACAGGCTCGAAGGTCTCACGCGCCTGAGCGCTGCGGGATCGAGCGCTGGCCAATCGATAACGGCCGGCTTGTAGGGATTGTGCGTGTTGAGCAGCAGTTCGCAGAACATCTGCTTGTGGAGCGTGAAGCCGGTGCGGATCTGGCCGGGCGAACGGTGCGTCCAGTGACGCATCGCATGATCCGCCTCGGCTGGGCTGAGCGAATCGGACATGGTAGTGTCGGAAGGTTCGCGCTATGCCGATCATGACATAACGTCGCCGGCGTGTCGCGCACCGGCCGGGAGCGGGCGCTTCTCGTCTTTAAGCCGATGCAAAAAAAAGGGCTGAGGCTCCTTTGCAGGAGCTTCAGCCCTTAAGCGTTGCTCGATAACCGCTTTATGAATCGGCCTACTCCGTGTCCGAAACCGTTCGCTGACGGTCTCAGACGCTCTTTGTCGAATCGACCATGCCGGCCGCCATAACCTGGATTCGACAATCAGTCGGAAGACATCGGATCATCGCTGGACGAACGATTTACCAATGGAAGCCGGCCCCCATCGTGACGCCGTACGTGCCATGCGAGTCGCTCGAAGCAGTCGCCTTGTAGGCCCAGCGGCCGCTGTCGGAGAGCGCCGACACGCCGAGCGCGAGGGCCGACTGACCGCGGTAGGTCCCACCCGATATTGCGGTCATGCCCTTGCCCGGAATGACCGCTTGCGGAAGGCCCGCCATCGCCATCGCCGAAGCGATACCTGAGAACGAATCACGCCGGAGATTGCCGATCTGGTTGTCCGTATACGCGTTAGCCTGGTTGAGCGCCGCAGCGCTCGCATTGTTCAACTGGCCCACGTTCACTGCATCCGTCAACTGCGTACCGGCTGCAACGTTGGTGACCTGGCGTTCATGACCCGCCGAACCGATCGACACCGAATCGTCACGATCCGCTACTGAATCGCTACCGAGGGCGACGCTGTTGTTGCCGTTGGCTTGCGCATTGCTGCCCATTGCTACGCCACGCGAGCCATCCTTGACCATCGCATTGTCCGAACCGTCGTTCTTGCCGTCGGTCTTGAACGAGCCGGCGGTGCCAGCCGGATCTACGATCGAGTTATCGATTTGCTGCGTGATTTGGTCGAGACGAGTATTCGTCTGGAACAGTTGCGAACCGTTGATCGCGTCCATGCTGCTTTCCGAAACGTTTCCCGCCGCAACGTTGGTGATGGCCGTGCCGCTGGAGCCGCCGAGTGTCACGCTGTCGCGCTTGCTGCTGTCGTACTGGACCGGGTTGCCGGCGGCGCTGGCGTTGTCCACCTTCGTTTCCACCGCTTTCAACTGCGCAACGTTGACCGCGTCGGTGTCCGTCGCGCCTGCTGCGACGCCGGTAACACGCCGGTTGCCGATGTTCACTTCGCCCGATGCCGTTCCGCCGACGAGAAATGCCTGCTGGCCCAACGTCGCGCCCGTCGCGCTGGAACCCGCACCGAGTGCGACGCTGTTCGCGACGCTGACAGTTGCGCCATTGCCGAGCGCCAGCGCGTTGGTCGCCGTATCAGTCGTGCTCGCGTTGTAGCCGACTGCCGTCGATCCCGCGCCCTGTGCAAACGCATCGCTCGGGGTCACGCCTGCTTCGTTAGTGCGACCGTACCGTACGCCGACACCGTTTTTCGATACATACGTGTCGCTCGTGTCGCCGGCGATGTCCGCGACCGTGTCGCCGATGTTCGAGACGCTCGTGTTCATATCATTCAACTGATCGACGTTCACCGCATCGCCGCCGTCGACACCGCGCGCTACGTTCTTGATGACCGTGCCGCCCGTCTTCGTCGCCGAGTCGTACGTATTGCCGGCGAGCGTGATGCTGGCGTTGTTGACGGAACCGTCGGCGTTCTTGTCGTACTTGACCGCACTCTCATCCACGGCCTTCAACTGCGCCACGTTCACTGCATCGGTGTCCACTGCACCAGCCGAGACACCGCTGATCGTGCGATTACCGACGTTCACTTCACCTGCCGACGTTTGCGGCGAGGCGAGGGCGTAGGCCGCATAGCCGGTCTGTGCGCCTGTCGTCGTCGCCGAACCTGCGCCGAGCGCAACGCTGTTGGCGAAGCTTGCGCTCGCGCCGTTGCCCAATGCAATGGCGTTGGTTGCGGTTGCGTCGGTCGCGGCGTTGTAGCCGATTGCCGTCGAACCCTGGCCCTTAGCGGATGCGTCGCTCGCGGTCAGACCTGCGTCGTTGGTGCGGGCATATTTGACGCCTCGGCCGTTCGCGTTCACGTAGGTATCGCTCGTGTCGCCAGCGATGGCCGTGACTGTGTCGCCAAGGGTCGTAACGGTGTCGCCGAGGCCGGTGACTGTATTGCCAAGGCCGACGACTGTGTCACCGAGGCCAGTGACCGTGTTACCGATGTTCGTGACGTCGGTGTTCGTCTCTTTCAACTGCGACATGTTCACTGCATCGCTGTCGGCCACGCCGTTGGCTACGTTGGTGATCGTCGTGCCGCCCGTCTTTGTGGCCGGATCGTACGATGCACCGCCCATCGTCACGCTGCCGTGCGTGCTGTCGTCGTACTTCACTGCATCCGCGACCGAACCCAAAACCGCGCCTTTCAACTGCGCGACGTTGACCGCGTCCTGATCCGCTGCACCAGCCGAGACACCGCTGATCGTGCGATTACCGACGTTCACTTCACCTGCCGACGTTTGCGGCGAGGCGAGGGCGTAGGCCGCATAGCCGGTCTGTGCGCCTGTCGTCGTCGCCGAACCTGCGCCGAGCGCAACGCTGTTGGCGAAGCTTGCGCTCGCGCCGTTGCCCAATGCAATGGCGTTGGTTGCGGTTGCGTCGGTCGCGGCGTTGTAGCCGATTGCCGTCGAACCTTGGCCCTTAGCGGATGCGTCGCTCGCGGTCAGACCTGCGTCGTTGGTGCGGGCATATTTGACGCCACGGCCGTTCGCGTTCACGTAGGTATCGCTCGTGTCGCCAGCGATGGCCGTGACTGTGTCGCCAAGGGTCGTAACTGTGTCGCCGAGGCCGGTGACTGTATTGCCGAGGCCAGTGACCGTATTGCCGATGTTCGCGACGTTGGTGTTCGTCTCTTTCAACTGCGACATGTTCACTGCATCGCTATCGGCCACGCCGTCGGCTACGTTGGTGATCGTCGTGCCGCCCGTCTTCGTGGCCGGATCGTACGATGCACCGCCCATCGTCATAATGCCGTGCGTGCTGTCGTCGTACTTCACTGCATCCGCGACCGAACCCAAAACCGCGCCTTTCAACTGCGCGACGTTGACCGCGTCCTGATCCGCTGCACCAGCCGAGACACCGCTGATCGTGCGATTACCGACGTTCACTTCACCTGCCGACGTTTGCGGCGAGGCAAGGGCGTAGGCCGTATAGCCGGTCTGTGCGCCTGTCGTCGTCGCCGAACCTGCGCCGAGCGCAACGCTGTTGGCGAAGCTTGCGCTCGCGCCGTTGCCCAATGCAACGGCGTTGGTTGCGGTTGCGTCGGTCGCGGCGTTGTAGCCGATTGCCGTCGAACCAGGGCCCTTAGCGGATGCGTCGCTCGCGGTCAGACCTGCGTCGTTGGTGCGGGCATATTTGACGCCACGGCCGTTCGCGTTCACGTAGGTATCGCTCGTGTCGCCAGCGATGGCCGTGACTGTGTCGCCAAGGGTCGTAACTGTGTCGCTGAGGCCGGTGACCGTTTCGCCGAGGCCGGTGACTGTGTCACCGATGCCAGTGACCGAGTTACCGATGTTCGCGACGTTGGTGTTCGTCTCTTTCAACTGCGACATGTTCACTGCATCGCTATCGGCCACGCCGTTGGCTACGTTGGTGATCGTCGTGCCGCCCGTCTTCGTGGCCGGATCGTACGATGCACCGCCCATCGTCACGCTGCCGTGCGTGCTGTCGTCGTACTTCACTGCATCCGCGACCGAACCCGAAACCGCGCCTTTCAACTGTGCGACGTTGACCGCGTCCTGATCCGCTGCACCAGCCGAGACACCGCTGATCGTGCGATTACCGACGTTCACTTCACCTGCCGACGTTTGCGGCGAGGCAAGGGCGTAGGCCGTATAGCCGGTCTGTGCGCCTGTCGTCGTCGCCGAACCTGCGCCGAGCGCAACGCTGTTGGCGAAGCTTGCGCTCGCGCCGTTGCCCAATGCAATGGCGTTGGTTGCGGTTGCGTCGGTCGCGGCGTTGTAGCCGATTGCCGTCGAACCCTGGCCCTTAGCGGATGCGTCGCTCGCGGTCAGACCTGCGTCGTTGGTGCGGGCATATTTGACGCCTCGGCCGTTCGCGTTCACGTAGGTATCGCTCGTGTCGCCAGCGATGGCCGTGACTGTGTCGCTGAGGGTCGTAACTGTGTCGCTGAGGCCGGTGACTGTGTCACCGAGGCCGGTGACTGTGTCACCGAGGCCAGTGACCGTGTTGCCGATGTTCGCGACGTTGGTGTTCGTCTCTTTCAACTGCGACATGTTCACTGCATCGCTATCGGCCACGCCGTCGGCTACGTTGGTGATCGTCGTGCCGCCCGTCTTCGTGGCCGGATCGTACGATGCACCGCCCATCGTCATAATGCCGTGCGTGCTGTCGTCGTACTTCACTGCATCCGCGACCGAACCCGAAACCGCGCCTTTCAACTGTGCGACGTTGACCGCGTCGCTGTCGTTCGTGCCGGCGGCTACGCTAGTGATCTGGCGGAACTTGCCGGCCGATGAATTGCCGACGGACACCGCCGCCAGCGTGCTGGTCGTTGCGGCAATGGCCGCCGACTGCGCTGCGTTGGCGCCTGCCGCCGTATAGCCTGCCACGCCCTTGTCGGTCGTGGTCAACGAGTTGCTGCCGAGCGCGACGCCATCCGCCAGCGACGCGTTGGAATATGCGCCCACCGCGACTGCGCTGGTTGCAGAGGCCTTGGAAAACGTACTTCCGAGGCCGGCATTACCAATCGCGATGGAGTTCTGTCCAGTTGCCCTGCCGCCCACGCCGATGGCATATAGCGCTGTTGCCTGCGCTCCGGCCCCGATCGCGCTACTGCTGCCACCGGTCGCCTTGGAGCTAGCACCGACCGCCAAGTTGTTCGCTGTATTGGCAGTCGCGTCGCCTGAGGTCGCACTACGACCGAACGACGCGTTGTCGGCTCCCGAACCTAAGTTTGCCGCCCCCGAACCGATCGCGATCCCATTCAGGCCGCCCGCGCTCGCTGCTGCCCAGGCATCGGTAGTGCTACCGATGGCGATGGCGCCGCCCGCCGCCGTGCCTATCGCCGATGCTTGTTCGCCAATCGCGATAGAGCCTCGACCACTCGTGGTGCTCCGCGCACCAAGCGCGAGGCTGTTCAGCCCATTGGCTGACGCGGTATCGCCCAGCGCGACGGCGTCCGTCGCCGCTGCAACTGCCGAGTACCCCATCGCGATGGAATTCACACTCGACGCATTGGAAAGCCGACCGACTGCTGTTGCCCCATTCGCTTGCGCGATTGCGCCACTTCCCAGCGCCGTAGAATCTTGATTTGTTGCATAGGAACTAAAGCCCACCGCGGTTGCGTCACCGCCGTTCGCGGTGGCGCCGGCGCCGACGGCCGTCGATTGTCCGTCTGCCGTGGAATACGCGCCCGTCGCAACTGAGAAGTTGCCCGTGGTGCTTGCGTGGTCGCCCACCACGGTGGTGCCGGGCACCGTGGTCGCCGAAGCGCCGTTGCCAATAACGGTGGCGCAACTGGGATTGGTGCTCAGCGGAGTAGGGTTGCCGCTCGGATCCTTCGTCGTCGACGTGCCGCATGCGCCAGCAGCGGCCGAGGCGCCGTCACCGACGACCGTGTTGCCAGGATCGCCTTGACTGGCGCCGGTGCCGGCGACGTAGGCGTGAGCCACCGACGGAAGGCCGGCGCCGCCCATTGCTGCGGTCAGCGCCAGCACTGCGGCGGCGCTTTTTCCGGATTTCTTGCTGCGGCCACGCGCGAATTCCGAAGCTGCAACCCAGGTAGCGGAAGCCGCATTCCATACAACACGATATGTCTTGTTCATGATTTCAATAATTTCGCAAATGAGAACGACGATTTGATGGGCGGCTTTCGACTTGAGCTGCTCAGTGCTCGCAGGACGGCGACCTTCACCCGTGGCCAGAACCATGCTTGTCTGGGCACGCGTGAAAGAAGGGATCACGCGAGTCGAACAAAAGCTGCTGCTGGACGCTGTGCTTCGCAGGCGCGCTACCGGGACCGGTATGGTTCGAGTACGCGCTGATGCCAGATAAAGCATTGACTGCCGGAAGCCATGAAATTCGTCACAGCACCGCCAAATCAGAAATTCATTCTCAGACTTAAGCCATAAGACATAAACGGGAACATTCTTAATTGCTTTGGATCGCTGTCGAAAAATGACATCGGTTTTAGGATTCGGCCGGGTGTCTTATTAGGATCGTTTCTGGAATAAGTGTCTCGCTGCCTTGCTTAAAATCCACTCGTTTGATTTGTCGCGCTTGGTTTGAGTTTGGTGCGATGAGAGCGGCATCGCGACGGCGCAAAGCAGCCCGTGCGTCCGCAGCGTGGCAGTCGCGCGGATTGACTGGATGCGCCCGACGTGGTTCTGGCTTGGCCAGACCGGGCGTTTGGTTTAGGAATTCGCCCTGGAGTTAGGACGCCGTTCTGTATCGATGATGCCCATGCGAATTCAAGGAAGGTCGTAGCTGAACGGCCAAGAGCAGGGCGCTCTTATGGTTTCCTGAATTGCGCGAGTCAGGCTATTGCTTCGCAATTCCGTCGCGCCGAGCACTCAGGGAAAGTCTCGATCACGCGGCGATCGGCTTTCGCCGAATTACTCTGCCGAAGCTACGTGGCTTGCCAAACCGGCTAACACGTCCGGAAAATCCGCGCTCACGGCTTCGCCGATCTCATGCGCGTCGACGCCTTCGGTTCTGATGGCGTAGGTGACCCGGCTGCGATTCGCGGATAACGCGTCGATCTGATGTTCGACACGAATCAGTGTTTCGCCGACCCAGGTTTCGTCGATGAAACGATGCGGTTCGCTAACTTCGACAAGCTTGCTGCGGATCACCTCGTTATCCGGCAATGTCATCGAAAACCAAGTGCCTGTGGTGAACATTCCATCTATCTGGATCGACTTTACGCCGGGATTCCACGACTTCCAGTTCGCGATATCGATAAGCGTTGCCCATACGACCTGCGCAGCGGCGCCGATTTCACGACTATAGGACTTGGTCCAGGATGATGGTTCGGTGGTGTTCATGGAAACTTCCTCTTGGATGAGATTTGCTTAGCCGCGCACGGTTAATTGGATTGCGCCCGGGTTGACGCTGATTGGAGGATAAGGCGTGGTTGTACTTAGTCAAACCGCGCCTTTTGAACTTGGGATCTACAGAACACCAATACAGCTAATTGATGTCGAGGATGAATGAATGACAACAATGTCGTGTCGAGGCTAGATACAAATGTCGTAGCTGGAATTAAATTGAAATGTCGTACCTCAGTGCTTTGGCTTCGCTTTTGAGGTCGCTATCTTTATCGGTTCAACGTCCATTTCTGCGGGCCTTTTCCAGCTTTGTGCGGTCTTTTCAATCACTTCGTTGAAGTCATCGCGGTTAATCGCTCGCTGCTCTTTCAGTCCCGGCAGCGTCTTGCGAGGATTCACGGCTTCGCCGCGATGGGTTCGCGACGGTGAACTTCCGATCGGACGATTGTCGCGCTGCGCCTGTAGCGTTTGCGCAATCAGCAGCGCATGGCCGAGACGTTTGTTTTCCACCACCGCACCTTGATCAATCTCCGATAAACGGTCGTAGCGGGTGTGCGTAAGAGGGCGGCCGTGGCACTGAATTTCAACGTTTCCGTCGGGGAATTCAAAGACGTCGACATAGCGATGAATCAGCGCTCGATTGGCAGCCGAATCCTCCAATAAATACATCACGCGATCGTATTGCACCGTCAGAGAATTCGTGACCTTGCGCAACACGCGCACGGTGAGAATCGACGCAAGCAGTTCGTCGTCACGCACCACGCGGTGCGCGTCATAATCACTTCTCGGCGGCTTGCCGAAGCGTTTATTGTAGTCGGCGATAAAGGCGGGTGCGTACGCGTTGGCGGCTTCTCTAGAGCTGATATCGCGCAGACGCAACTCCTTGACCAGCCGATCCTGCAGCGTCAAATTGGCCCGCTCGACGCGTCCTTTAGCCTGGCTCGTGTTCGCGCACCAGGTGTCGATGTTGAGCTCGTAGCAGGCACGCCCGAATTGCGTAATGCCTTTGCCAAAGGTCTTTTCTTCATAATTATTGGCATTCACACGAAACACCGAGAACTTGTCGCTGTACAAGGCCATCGGCTTGCCGTGCGCCTCCAGGTAACGCTGCATCGCTTCGAAGTAACTAAAGGTCGATTCACTTTGCGTAAAGTGCAGCGTCATCAGACGGCTCGTAGCATCGTCGATAAATACGAGCAAACTGCAGGCCGGCGCCCGGTCCTCGAACCATCGATGATCGCTGCCGTCGATCTGAATCAGTTCGCCTACGCACGCACGGCGATTACGCGGTTGGTGGATCTTCGGCGGGCGCAGTTTGCGCGGAATCCAGAGACCGGCATCGACCATCAGTCGACGCACCGTTGCAATCGATAGATCCAGACCGTGCGCCTCGCGAAGTTTCTCACACGCAAACGTCGGTCCGAAGTCCGGATAACGCGCGGCGATCAGCGCCAAAGCACGTTTGCCCAGACCGGGCGTCAGTTGGTGGTTACTCGCACGGGCGCGCCGGCGAGAGATCAAGCCGGCTGGACCTTCGGCACGGTAACGCAAGCACAGACGCTCGACCTGACGCACCGACAGCGCGAGCTGCTCCGCGGCCCGCCACGGCATCAGCAAACCATCGATCACGCCCTGAATGACCTTGATCCGTCCGACCTCGCGCATCGACATGCTAATCCGTCCAGAAGTGTCCATGACGCGTGCTCCGATCCAGACTGAGGACCCTTTAGCGTGCGCCGAAACCACCGAGGTACGACATTTCTATTGCTCTAAAGTCCGACACTACTATTGAACGCTAACAAACGAAAACATCGATAATTTATCTTATGTAAACTGAAGAACGGCGACCATAACCATGCCTCTAATATTCACCGCTCCCCGGCCCGTCCCAACAACAACGCCCGTTCCCTAGCATTCCTCGCCAACGCAGACGCCCGAACGAACTCCGCGCGTGCCTCGTCGATACGGCCGAGCTTTTCCAGCAAATCCCCGCGCACCGTCGGCAGCCAGTGATATTTCGCAAGCGTCGGCTCGCTGCCGAGCGCGTCGACGATCGCAAGTGCCGCCTCCGGCCCGAATGCCATCCCGACCGCCACGGCGCGGTTCAAATCGACCACCGGCGACGGCGCGACCTGCGCCAGCGCGTCATAGAGCGCAACGATCAGCGGCCAGTCCGTCTCCGCCGCGGTTTTCGCGCGTGCGTGGCACGCGGCGAGCGCCGCCTGCAGCGCGTACGGTCCGCGCGCTCCGCCGAGTGCCTCGGAGCGAGTCAACGCGGCAAGCCCGCGCCCGATCAACAGCGGATCCCAGCGGCCACGATCCTGATCGGGCAGCAACACCGGACGACCATCGGCATCCACGCGCGCGCCCATGCGCGAGGCCTGGATCTCCATCAGCGCGACGAGTCCGTGAACTTCGCTTTCGTCCGGTGCCAGCCCGGCGAGAATCCGCCCGAGCCGCAACGCGTCCTCGCATAACCCGGGACGCATCCAGTCGTCGCCCGCAGTGGCCGAATAGCCTTCGTTGAAAATCAGATAAATCACTTCGAGCACGGACCCGAGCCGCGCTGCGCGAGCATCGGCCTGCGGCACTTCGAACGGCACGCGCGCGGCGCTCAGCGTGCGCTTGGCGCGGACGATCCGCTGCGCGATGGTCGGTTCGGGGACGAGAAACGCGCGCGCGATCTCGTCGGTGGTGAGGCCGCCGAGCAGGCGCAGCGTCAGCGCGACCCGCGCATCCACCGACAACACCGGATGGCACGCGGTGAAAACGAGCCGCAGCAAATCGTCGCCGATGTCGTCCTCGCGGGCGGCATCGAGCGTATCGACGAAATCCGGCACCACGTGCGCCTCCAGTGCGTCGAGTTCATGGCCGAGCTGCTCGTGCTTGCGCGCGTGCATCGCGTCCTGCCGCAAGCGGTCGAACGCGCGGTTCTTGGCGGTCGTCATCAGCCACCCGCCCGGATTGTCGGGCACGCCCGCGCCGCCCCAGTGTTCGAGCGCGGACACGAGCGCGTCCTGCGCGAATTCCTCGGCAAGCGCCACGTCGCGCACGATTCGCGCAACGCTCGCAATCACTTTCGCCGATTCCATGCGCCACACCGCCTCGATCGCGCGATGGATCGACGTGCCCTTCTCCGCTTTTTCCTGGCCGCTCACGACGCTTGCGGATCCATGTGCATCAATTCCCACTGATGACCATCCGGATCTTCGAAGCCGCGCCCATACATGAAGCCGTAGTCCTGCGGCGCGCGCGGCGATTTTCCGCCCGCCGCGACCGCCTTTTCGACCAGTCCATCGACCTCCGCGCGGCTCTCGCACGACAGGCAAACGAGCACTTCGGTGGTTTCGCGCGCGTCGGCGATGGGCTTGGCGGTGAAGCCCTTGGCAAACTCGGTCGTGAGCAGCATCGCGAAGATGTTTTCGCCGAGGATCAGGCACGCGGCCTGATCGTTGGTGAAGCGCGGCTCGAAATCGAGCCCGAGCGCCTCGAAAAACGCGCGTGAACGCTTGAGATCGCTGACCGGAAGGTTCACGTAAATCTGCTTGTGCATGCTGCGCTCCGTAGTTGCATTCGAATGGTTCAACCGGCACCGGCCAGCGTGATCGGATCTATGCCGGCCGGTCTGGGATCGAGAAAGTCTGCGCGCGTTTCGTGACAAGGCGAAACACAGCGCCGAGAATCGCTCGCCTATCTTCCTGACGACGCGCGAGCCGCAACCGAATCGACACGCCGCGGCAAAAAAAAATCAGGTAAAGCACGGACCGACGCGGCGAACTTCCACCGTACACCACGCGGCGGCCGGACATTCGCCGGCAATCGCCACCGCTTCTTCACGCGTCTCGCAAGCGAGCAGGAAGAAGCCGCCGACCATCTCCTTCACTTCCGCAAACGGCCCGTCGATCAACCGGCGTTCGCCGCCTGCTCCCTGAACCCGCACCGCGTCGCGCTGCGAACTCAGCGATTCGCAGGCGAGCAACACGCCACGCGCCTGCAATTTATCGGCGAAACGCAGCATCTGCTCGTACAACGCGCGGCCCTCCTCCTGCGTTCGCTCGTCGCGTTGTCCAACGGGCTCCACGATCAGCAACAAGTACGACATCGAATTCTCCTCGCGGGATTCAGCGGTTTCGGTGACCAGCCACCATCACCCGAGTATCCGGCTCGCAGCGGGCCAAGCGCAATACGGCCGTTCGGCATAGGCTCCGGAAATCATCGGAATTGTCATACGTTACGAGTCGTTACTTCATATTACCGACTGTAACCCTAAGTAGACGTATGATTTGCCTGCCGGAAACGTTGTCGAGCTGGTTCGGGAAAGACAGTCAAAAGCTGTTGAAAAGCTCCGATTCGACACGCGCCCCGCGCACGTACGCCCCCGCGACTTTCACAACCGCGTTTTTTTCCGCCGCTTTTTTCCGCCGCTTTTTTCGCTTTAAGCAGCACCTCGTTGTCCGTTCGTCTCCCCCGTCGAATCTGGGCCAAAAGAGCCCGAATTGTTTTACCGATCGATCCCATGATCGACCGCAAACGTTTGCGACAGGCTTTCCGCGTCGGTTTTCGCGACGCGACCACTGTGCAGACGTTCATCGGCCTGACGCCGTCGATTCCGACGGACAACACCAGGCTGTCTCCGCCCGAACCTGACGCACATTGCGTCGCTGTGGCCTTTGATTCAAGCCCCGGCTAATCCGTATCCACGACTTCCGATGAAATCCTCCCCTTTCCTGCTCTCCGCCCTCGCGCTCGCTCTCGCCGGCTGCGGCGGCAACGACGACAGTTCCCTCAGCGCCGCGAGCCACGCGGCAACCGATAGCAGCGACGCCAGCCTCACCGCCGTCGCCAACGCCGCCGTCAAACCGAAAATGACCTGCACGTCGCCCGCCGTTTCGGGCGCGCAAGGCAGCGGCGGCGCAATCACCGTCGATACGCCCACCGCCGACGGCAGCCGCATCTACGCGTCGGGCAGCACGTTCCGGATCGCGATCACGACGCGTCCGGACGCGGCCGATACGCTGAAATGGAAGATCACCAACAACATCGGCGATATCGTCACGAGCGGCAGTTTCGCCGCGTCCGCCGGCGCTAAAACGAACACGCTGACCTGCACGTCCACGGTCGCCGGTTACTTCGCCGTCTCGGCCTCGCTCGCGACGGCGGGCGGCCAGGTGCAGAACGCGGGAACGCGGCCGAACGGCATCGCCACGTTCGGCGTGCTGCCCGATCTCGGCAGCGTCCTGCCCGCCGTGAACTACACGAAGCAGGACCAGCACCGCTTCGGCATGCAGGGTTTCAACGACAACGGCGCCTTGCTGAGCGCGCTCGGCATCACGTCGACCATCGACGACCGCCAGATGTACAACATGGAGCCGAACGGGCGCAATACCTTCAACCCGTCGGCGAACCATCTCGATTCGTTCTACACGTCGGGCGATGTCATGCGGCTCGTGCGGCTCGACGGCGTTCCGGGCTGGCTCAGCTCGCACGGCCAGTCGCCGGATTTCAGCTACGCGCCGAGCGATCTCGACTACTACCAGAACTACATGAGCCGCATCGGCACGGAAACGGAGTCGATCCGCGCGCGTTATTACCCGAAGCAGTCGGCCAATTACTACCAGGTGACCTGGGAGCCGAACTGGAAGGACACGAACGCGAACCTCGTCGCGATGTATCGCGCGGCGCATGACGGGCTGCATTCCACCGATAGCCGCGCTGTCGTGATGGGTCCGGCCGATCCGTTCCCGTCGCTCACGACGGATCGTCTGAAGGCGCTCGCCCCGCTCGGCTTCAAGAATTACATCGACGGCGTGGCGACGCACGGTTATTACGATGCGGGCACGTCGCCGTCGCATCCGCCCGAGCGCCATCACACGGACGCGAACGCCGCCGATGCCGCCAACTCGCTGCCCAACGAAATGCGCAACCTGCGCGCTGAAATGGCCGCCGAGTACAAGCCGGGCATGAAGCTCTTCGTCACGGAAACCGGCATCAGCTACGACCTCGGCTCGCAATACTCCGAGAACTATCCGACGCCGAACGTGCTGTTCGCGCAAGGCGCGGTGGTCGCGCGCACGCACATCATTCTGCTCGGCGAAGGCGCGGACCAGACCTATGTGTTCTACGGCGCGGATTATCCGGATGAAGTGGGTTACGGCACGTTCTTCGACCTCGACCACAGCCAAGGCCAGTTCGGCGCGACTAACCTGAGCCCGAAGCCCGCCGCGATGGCGGTTGCCGCGATGACCCGCGTCCTCGACGGCACGACCACGCTCGGGCCGGTGAAGAGCACGCCGTCCGGCGTCTACGCGTATTCATTCCAGCAGGTCGGCGGCGGCAAGGTGGTCACGGCGCTGTGGATGCATGACAACGACGTCTGGCCGGCCGGCCGGGTCTTTAGCTGGACGCACACCAAGTCGTACTCGCTCGCCGTCGATGCGCCGGGCACGAGCGGCACGGTGCAGGTGATCGACTCGATGGGCAACCCGAGCGCGCGCGCCTACAGCAACGGCACATTGACGCTGGGACTGACGGAATCGCCGCAATACGTGGTGTCGTCGAACGCGACGGTCGCGAAGGCGCACGCGACCACGCCGACGGGTTATGTCGGCAGCTAAGGTTGACCGCTAAGGTCGATTGGTTGCGACCGGTATGGAAAAGCCGCTTCCGGTGTTATCGGAAGCGGCTTTTTTTTATGGCTTCGCTCACACGTCGCCAGCGTTCTAGTTCGCGCTTCATTCGGACGGAATCGGCTCGAACAACGACTCGATTTCATCCTCCGAAAATTTCTTCGCGAAGAGCGGGTCGCCCGACAACATGCTGCCGGCGAGCGCCGCCTTGCGCGCCTGCATCGCGACGATCCGCTCCTCGATACTGCCCGCCGCGATGAGCTTGTAGACGAAAACCGGTTTGTCCTGTCCGAGCCTGTGCGCCCGGTCGGTGGCCTGATTCTCCGCAGCCGGATTCCACCATGGATCGTAGTGGATCACCGTGTCGGCGGCCGTCAGATTCAGTCCCACGCCGCCCGCCTTCAGGCTGATGAGAAAGAGCGGCACCTCCCCGTGCTGGAAGCGCGCGACCGGGACGCGCCGATCCGCGGTTTCGCCCGTCAGCGTGACATAGGCAATTCCGGCCCGGTCGAGCGCGCTCGCAATCAGCCCGAGCATGCCGGTGAATTGCGAAAACACCAGCACGCGGCGACCTTCATCGATCAACTCCGGCAACATCTCGAGCAGCAATTCGAGCTTCGCCGATTCCTTCACCTTCGCGGCCCTCGGCAGCTTGACGAGCGCCGGATCGCAGCACACTTGCCGCAGTTTGAGCAGCGCGTCGAGCACGACGATCCGGCTGCGCGCGAGCCCTTGCGCCGCGATCGCCGAGCGCACCTTGTCCTGCATGGCCGCGCGCACGCTCTCGTAAAGATCGCGCTGGCCGCCCTCCAGCTCCACATTGCGCACGATCAGCGTTTTCGGCGGCAAATCGCGCGCAACCTCGTCCTTCAGGCGGCGCAGCATGAACGGGCGGATGCGCCGCGCGAGCAGGTCGCGCCGCACGGTGTCGCCCGATTTTTCGATCGGCGTGCGCCAGCGGCGCGTGAAATCCTTCTGGCTGCCGAGAAATCCGGGCAGCAGGAAATCGAACTGCGACCACAATTCGCCGAGATGATTTTCGAGCGGCGTGCCGGTCAAACTCAGCCGATGACGCGCCGACAATGCGCGAATCGCCGCGCCCGCCTTGGTGCCGGCATTCTTCACGTACTGCGCTTCGTCGAGGATCAGCAGGTGAAACGCATACGCCGCCAGCCGTTCGGCATCGCGCCAGACCAGCGGGTACGTGGTCAGCACGATATCGTGCCTGCCGATTTCATCGAAGCGGTCCTGGCGCTTCGGACCGTGCAGATCCAGCACGCGCAGCGACGGCGCGAACCGCCGAACTTCGTCGCGCCAGTTGTGAACGAGCGTGGTCGGAACCACGATCAAAACAGGCAGGTCGAGCCGCCCGCCTTCCTGCTCGCACAAAATGTGCGCTAGCGTCTGCACGGTTTTGCCGAGACCCATGTCGTCCGCGAGCACGCCGCAAAGCCCGTGTTCGCGCAGGAACTGCATCCAGTTGAGTCCTTGCCGCTGATATGGCCGCAACTCGGCGGCGAGCCCGCGCGGCATGGGTATTTCGCGAAGACCGCCGCCGGTTTGCAAGTATTGCGCAAGCTGGCGGAGCGACGCGTCGCCTTGAAATTCCCAGCGGCCGGTTTCGAGCAACGCCTCGATCCGCCCGGTTTCGAGCCGCGACACGCGCAGTTTCGCGGCGCCGAGATCGTCGAACAGGTCGATCAGCACACGCACCACCGGCTTGAGCCGATGCGCACGCAGCATCACGCGTTCGCCGCGCTCGGTGACGAGTTCGACCGGCTCGTCGTCGGCGATCGTGTCGAGCGCCGCGAGCCAGCGGCGGTCGGCGCGCAGCAGATTCACGAGCAACGGCCCGAGCTTCACGCGCCGGCCCGCCACCGTGATACCCATATCGATATCGAACCAGCCATCGGCCGATTCGCTCACCGACCCTTCTATTTCGGTGACTTCGATCACGTTCAGGCGGAAGGCCGGCGTCATCCGGATGCGCCAGCCGCTCGCGCGCAACTCGGGCAGCGCAGCCGCGACGAACGCATCCCATTGCCCGGCGTCGTCGAAGCCGAACACCGGCGACGGGAACGGCTCGGGGCCGTAGGCGCGCGCGGCGGGAATGCGGGCGAGCCCGGCCACGTTCAGCTGGCCGAGGCGCGCGCGCTCGGCGCTCTCGTGCCGCTTCACGTGGACGAAGCCACCCGACGACGACGCAAGCAGGCTCGCGTCGTCGTCCATGTCGAGCTGAACGCCGTCGTAATCGAAATGGATCGCGGCATAATCCAGCGTGCTCGCCCGATGCGCATCGCGGACCGGCGCGTTTGTTGAGTTCGTCACGTTCGTCGCACCCGACGTACTCACCGCGTACACCGGCAGCGTGCCGAGCGTGAGAACCGGTACCGGCTCGACGTCGATCACGCGCACGAACGGACTGTCCGGCGCGGGCGGCGGCGGCAACGTGGATGCGCTTTCGCGCAGCACCGTGCCGACGAGCGCGGCTTCGTCGAGTGAAAGCGGCGGCATCTGCAAATACGTTTCGAGTAGCGCCGGGGACCACGGCACATCGACCGGCCCGGCCGTGGCCGGCGAGCGCTCACCTTGCGCGCCTGCGTCGATAAACCATGGAGGCTGCGTGGCGAGCACGCGGGTCGAGACGGGATCCGTATGCAACAGCGGACGCAGACGTTCGTCGCGCTCGGGTCTCCACTCGATCCGCCCGCCGCGCGCCGCGTCCAGCATCAACGGCTTGAGCGTGCCGCCGAGATGGGTCATCGCGCGGCCCGTCGCGATCATTTGCGCGAGCGCGGTTGCGCCGCTCTCACCCGCGAGTTCCAGCCCGCGCCGCGCGCGCGGCCGGTCTCGCAGCAACGTGCGCATGATCGCCAGATCTTCGTCGAGGAGAAATTTGGGCGGATTCACCAGCGCCATTTCGACGCTGTCCCAACGCTGACTGAGCGCGCCCAGCGAGCCATCGCCGTTCAGCCGCGCCTTGAATAAACTGACGATGCCCACGCCGTCGCGTGCCGGCGCGCTGCTGCCGCTCGCCTCGCCGATCACGTAAGACAGCCGATACACCGGCTCCGTGGATGAAGCGCGACGCGTTCCCCGGCGCGGCGCGTCGAGTTGTCCGCGAAACGTCTGGAGCCATCGCAGCACTTCGGGGCGCACGTTGCCGGGCAACTCGGGCTTTTGCTCGATGCCGCGCATGAGCAGCGCCGCCGCGTGCTCGCAGCCCGGCGCACCGGGACACGAGCAGCGGCAATGAATTTCCAGCGCGCCGTCCGCATGCGCCTCGAACGTCACCTCGGTTTCGTTCGACGCGCGCCCCGCGCCCCGCACTTTTCCCCGCAACGTCGCGCCGTGCCATTCGAGTTTCGCCACCGCATCGACGCACGCGCGACCCAACATGATGACGCGCGCGTCGAACCACCCGTCGATTTGTTCGCGGGTGTAATTAACAGTGGCAATAGCGTTAGGCATCCGTATTAATTCAGTTTAAAAGTGTGCGATTGCATAAGATAATTCTCGAAGAGTCGCTCAACTCCGATACATGTAGCGCACGGCGCGCTCAAACCACAAAAATAGCACCTTTTCGCGCCGGCGCAGTTATGGGATAGCCGCGTCGAAACGCGCGAGCGGCGGCACTATAATGGCGCCCCATTCGGCTTGTCATTTCACTTTCTTCAACGGACGCACCCTCACCATGACCTCTTCCGACGACCGCGACGCGCTCAAGGTTCGCGACAGCAACGGCAACCTGCTCGCCGACGGCGACGCCGTGCAACTCATCAAGGACCTCAAGGTCAAGGGTACGTCGGTCACGTTAAAACGCGGCACGATCGCGAAAAATATCCGCCTGACCGCCGACGAGGAGGAGATCGAGTGCAACGTGGAGAAGGTGAAAGGACTCGTACTCAAGACCGCGTTCGTCAAGAAAGTGTGAGGTGCGCGGCGCTCGCCGCAGCGTCGAATTTCCAGTAAGCGCCGCGAATCCGGCACCTCGCGCCCTCTCGTAAATTCCGCTATCTCGATATTGACAGCGCAACGACGCCACACGATACTCAGGTCCATGCACTCACTCCGTCTTCACGCGCGAATCGCGATTTGCAACCCAATGAACGCCACTGGCGGGTCATCGGGAGCGCGCGTGCGCTAAGACGAACAGCATCACTGTCGTTTCCGAAGGCCCCGCCGATCCAGACGGGGCCTTTTGTTTTTTGGATGCGCGACTCCGTCTCTCGGCTCACAACGTGGAGAGCACCGATAAAAGACGTTTCGAAGTCCCGCGCATTCGCAATAGAAGCCGCCACGGAAGTTGCCGTGGCCCGCACGAAGATCGTGGTGTATTTCGATCTACAACCACGCGTGACGCTCTCGTGGCGCGTCGCGCGCGATGCCGAACTGCGCGCACACGACGTGCGCATCTGGCTCACGCGTCACGGCGATCTCAACGACTACTGGCTGGAAGCCGGCGAAATCGCGCGGCTCGTGCGCGGTGAGCGCGTGTGGATTTCATCGGAGATGGCGCACCCGGTTGCACTGTCGATCACGTCTTACCGCACGTCGCCGACGAGCCGGTTGCAGCGCGTTTGCGCACGAGTGCTGGGGAGATGGCTGCCGCGTGCGTCGCCGGGTGTCGGCGTGTTTTAAACAGGCAAGCGCGCGCGGCGGATTACGGATTCACGCAATGAAAGCTCGACGCGTTGTCGATGCTGCCGTGCCCGAGATAGCGCGGATACATCGGATAACGGCAGATCGGGCGCGAGCGGCCGTTGGTCGCCGAGGCGATATCGGTGCCGTTGAGCGTTTCCGGCGAGATGTCGCGCGAGACCCACGCGTCGAGCGCGCCGAGTTCGTCCCACGCGGGAATGAATACGCCGTTGCCGTGCTGGAAGCCGGGCACCATGTAGAGGCGCATGAACGCATCGACGGTCGCCTGGCCGTAATGATCGACGAGATTCTGGTAGAACGCGATGGTCTGGTTCGGGCTGATAACTTCGTCGGCGAGGCCGTGCATGGTGATGAGCTTGCCGCCGTTCGCGATGAACACGGACAGGTCGGGATTCATCGCGCCCACCGTGGACGACAGCGACACGAGGCGCTGGCGATAACGGCCCGGATCGGCGATATCGAAATTCAGGCTCGCGAACGACGCGTCGCGCGTAAGGAAGTATTTGAGGAACGCGTCGCCTTGCGCGTACAGATAGCCGTTGGCGGCGAAACTCGGCGGCTGCACGAGCGCCGGCGAATCGCCGAGCCCGAGCCCGCTCGTGAAATCCGCGCCCTGAAAAACGTTGTAGCCCGGATATTCGTCGACGCCATGCGCGAGCGCATACGGCAATTGCAATCCGTCGCGCAGTCCTTCGAGCGTGGCCAACTGTGCGTCGGAAAGACAACTCTCGCGCAGCGCGGGCCGCTGGCCGTTCTCGCAGCGCAGCGACGCGATGATCGCGGGTTCGAGCTTGCGGCACGCCTCGACATTACTGACGATGCCGTCGGTCGCGCCGTCGAGCGCGTCGCATTCGTGAACGACCGTCTCGAACACGCGCCGCTGCTGCGCGATCCCGACGAATCCGCCCGGTTTGGCATACGACAACTGCCCTACTTTCGCGCCCATCAACCGGACGCCGGCGAAGTTGATCGCGGGCGCATTGGCGATCACGCCGTCGTAATCGGCGGGAAAGCGCTCGATCACGGTGAAGCCTTCACGCCCGCCCGTCGATCCGCCCGCGAAGTACGTTTTCTCCGGACCGCGCCCGTAGCCCATCGCGATCAGCACGAGCGCCACGTCGTGGGTTTTCTTCAGGTGCGCAAAGCCGAAATTGACGATGGCTTCGTCGTTCGCCGCGAAGTCCGCGCGTCCCGAATTACCGGTGTGGCCGGAATCCGAGCCGAAGGTCGCGTAGCCGCGCGCGAGCGGCGTCGAATCGGGCGCGAACGACATCGGCTCCGTGCCGCTCACGATCACGCCGTTGTAGCCGCCGCCGCCCATCTGAAGCGCGCGGCCGTTCCAGCGGCTCGGCAGGTTCACTTCGAAGCGGATATCCGGCGTCGTATCGACCACTGCCTTGATGCTGCCCGTGATCCTGCAATATTCGCCGTTGCGATTTCCGGGCGCCGCCGCCGTGACGAGCGTCGCGCCGGTGACGATCGCGCCGCGCGTCGGCAGGCCGATGATCGACGCCGGTACGGCCTTGCCTTCCAGCGCGGCGCAGTTTTTTGCGACGTTCGATGCGGCCTGCGCGGGCATAGCGCACAGCACGAGCAATGAGACGATCAGGCGTCGGGCGGCGAAGATCACGGTCGCACGACACCGGCTGAAATGGGGCGGAAACGGGCGGCTTGAACTGCGTTCATTGAATGGGACGAAGGATCGGGGACACAATTCGGAGCACGGAATCGGGGCACGGAATCGGGGCACGGAATCCGGGCACGCAACGGGGCACACTCACGGATTAAACGCGCCGTCCGGTAAATTAAAGGGCGGTATTCGGAGACGGTGCTCAATATATAAGAAGGCTTTTGGCGCGCGCAATCGCCGGATGCGCCCGGGCGCCGCGTTGCGTTGCATTCGCGCCACCGCAAGTTCCGCGCCGCGCGGGTTTCGGTGCTCATTCGCCCGGCCACTCGCCACGCAGATCGCTATCCTGGATCAGTTTCAGCAGCGTTTCCGCGGGCCGGCTCAGGTGCCCCGCGCCCAGCGCGATGAATTCGACCTCCGGCAACTCCGGCAGCGCCGCCCGGTTTTCCGGCGGCGCGAGTCCGCGCGCGGCCAGGAAATTCGAGCGCACCGTGAGGCCCAGCCCGCCGCGCGCCGCAGCGATGCAGCCAGCGTGGCTGCTGCTCGTACACACCATTTGCCAGCTTGCGCCGGATTTGGCGAGCGCATCGAGGACGGCGGCCCGCGTCACGCTCGGTTCGGCGACGAGACTGAGCGGCAGCGGCGCGGAAAGATCGACGATCGTGCCTGGCTTCGCGAGCCATTCCAGCCGCCCGGTGAAAAGCAGCAGCCCGCGTGGATCGCCGACGCGCCGCTTGCCGATCAGTAAATCGATCGTGCCCGCGTCGAGAAGCTCGTAAAGCCGCCCGGTCATGCCGATCGTGATCTCCAGTTCCACGTCCGGATGCGCGCTGCGAAAGGCGGCGAGCACGCTCGGCAGCGGGCCGAGCGCGAGATCGTCGGACGAACCGAGACGGACGCGACCTTTCAGGCGCGGCGAGCGGAACTGCGACTCGGCGCGCGACATCGCCTCCAGAATCAGCCGCGCGTGCGTGAGCATCGCTTCGCCGTCGGCCGTGAGCGCGAGCGAGTGGGTGTCGCGGGTCAAAAGCCGGCGCCCGACGCTCTCCTCCAGCCGCCGGATGTGTTCCGATACGCTCGATTGCGTCAGCCCGAGCTGGCGGCCGGCGTCGGTAAAACTCTGCGACGCGGCCACCGTCGCGAACGTGTTCAGCCAAACCGGATTGAGCATGAGCGCATTGTTATCGACTTTTTCGATCACAGTCAATGTGGCTAACGGGGTTCCCGATTACGGCGACAGTCATTAACATTTCACCATGGCTGAAAAGCCCGCTGGAATCTCCCTCGCCTTACATCGCACATGACCAGACAGTCTTCTCACACGGCGCTCTTATGGATCGTCGCCGTCGGCTTTTTCATGCAGGCGCTCGACACGACGATCGTCAATACCGCTTTGCCCACGATGGCGCGCAGCCTCGACGCCCAGCCGCTCGCGATGCAACCGGTGGTTGTCGCCTACACGCTCACGATGGCGCTCCTCACGCCGGCGTCCGGGTGGCTCGCCGACCGGTTCGGCACGCGCCGCGTGTATTTCGTCGCCATTCTCCTGTTCGTGCTCGGTTCGCTCTGCTGCGCGAGCGCGCACACGCTGAACCAGTTGATCGTCGCGCGCGTGCTGCAGGGCATCGGCGGCTCGATGCTGCTGCCGATCGGCCGGCTTGCCGTGCTGCGCAGCGTGACCGGCGAGGCGTATGTATCGGCGCTCGCGGCTATTTCGATTGCCGGACAGGTCGGGCCGATCGTGGGGCCGACGCTCGGCGGCTGGTTCGTCGAGGCGTTCACGTGGCACTGGATTTTCCTGATCAACGTGCCGATCGGCGTGCTTGGCCTCGTCGCCGCGCTGCGGTTTTTGCCCGACGACGCGATCGGCGACGCACCGCCCTTCGATTTCATCGGCTGCGGGCTGCTTTCGCTTTGCATGGTCGCGTTCTCGATGGCGCTGGACAGCCCGGCGCCGACGCATCGCGGCGCGGTCGCGGCGGTCCTGTTCGGGATCAGCCTCGTCGCCGCGCTCGCCTATATTCCGCACGCACGGCGCAGCGACAATCCGCTCTTTCGCCTGGCGCTCTTTCGCGAGCCGAATTTTAGCGTCGGGTTGATCGGCAATCTGGTCTGCCGGATCGGTTCGAGCGCCGTGCCGTTTCTGCTGCCGCTCCTGATGCAATTGCAACTGGGTTACAGCCCGCTGCATTCGGGCTTACTGATGCTGCCTGCCGCGTTCGCCGGCGTGATCGCGAAGGGCTGGATCGCGCCGCTCGTGCGGCGATACGGCTACGAGACGTTCCTGCTCGTCAACACGATTCTGGTGGGCGGGTCGATTATCGGCTTCGCGGCTTTTTCCCCCGACACGCCGCTCGCGCTCGAAATCGCGATTCTCGCCGTGTTCGGCGCGAGTAATTCCATGCAGTTCGCGGCGATGAACAGCGTCACGCTCAAGGGTCTTTCGATCCGCGACGCGGGGAGCGGCAACAGCCTGTTCTCGATGGTGCAGATGCTGGCGATCGGGCTGGGGGTGTCGATCGGCGGTGCGCTGGTGCAGGTGTTCGAGGGTGAGCTTGGGTCGGCCGCGCTCGGGTTTCGGCTGAGCTTTGTTTGTGTCGGCGGGATTACGCTGGCATCGGCGTTGGTGTTTCGGCGGCTGGGGCCGCCGGGGGTGCGGGCGGGGTCGGGGTCTGGGTCTGGGTCTGCTTCGGCGCTCTAGGGTTTTTGCTGGCGCTTTTGCTTTTGTTTGCCTGTCGTGTCTGGGAACTTGCTTTCGTGTAGGTCCATTAGCTCGCCGCTATGCGCGGCAGCAGTCACTTTCTTTGCTGCTGCAAAGAAAGTAACCAAAGAAAGCAGCTTATCCGTCTAAGTGTCCACCACACATAACTAGCCGGATAGGCGCGCAAGCTGATTCGGCTAACTCGCAGTTATTCGTTTTGGCACAGCGCCTGTCAGTTCCGTCCTCGCTGCGCTCGGACGACGGGCACACCAACAACACCGGGCGGCTTGGTTTGGTTTGTTTTGTTCGGTTTGCCTTGGCTTGGTTTGGTTTGGTTTGCCTTGGCTTGGTTTGGTTTGGTTTGCCTTGGTTTGGTTTGGCTTGGTTTGCCTTGGTTTGGTTTGCCTTGGTTTGGTTTGGTTTGCCTTGGTTTGGTTTGGTTTGCCTGGTTTGCCTTGGTTTGGTTTGGTTTGTTCGGTTTGTTTGGTTTGTTCGGTTTGTTCGGTTTGTTCGGTTTGTTCGGTTTGTTCGGTTTGTTCGGTTTGTTCGGTTTGTTCGGTTGGTATGGTTTGTTCGGTTATGCCGTTCCGGCAGGCACTTTGTGCCTGCGGGGATGGATGAGCGGCTCCACTCTGTTGAGTGGTGCGATGGTCGAATCAGCTTGCGCACCACTCCCGGTGGGGGTGTCCCGAATTTTGTGTAAACAGGTTGTGGTTTAACGGGGCATCAGCCTGTCCTCGAACTGGATAGTAAAGCGGTTCAAAGCTGCCTTCCAATCGCGGATTGGCATCGTCCAGTTCTTGCTGATGTTGTTCAGCGCCAGGTAAAACAGCTTGGTCACGGCGTCGTCGGTCGGAAACGAGCTGCGGGTCTTGATCACCTTGCGCAGGCTCATGTTGATCGATTCAATGGCGTTGGTCGTATAGATCACTTTGCGGATTTCCGGCGGATAGTCGAAGAATGGAACGACGCGTGCCCAGTTGCGCCGCCAACTCTGCCCGATTGACGGATAGTCCTTGTCCCACTTGGCCTCGAACGCTTCGAGCATTTGCATGGCCAGTTCGACTGTCGTTGATGTGTAGATCATCTTCAGATCGGCGGCAACTTCGCGCTGCACTTTCCACGACACGAAGTTCAGGCAGTTGCGCACCATGTGCACGATGCAAAGCTGCACGGCTGCTTTCGGATAGACCGCTTCAATGGCTTCGGGAAAGCCTTTGAGCCCATCGACGCAGGCGATAAAAATGTCCTGCACGCCGCGTGTTTTTAACTCGGTGACCACCTGCAGCCAGAACTTCGCCCCCTCGGTCTGGGCGATCCACAGTCCCAGCACTTCCTTGTGGCCGTCCATGTTCACACCAATGGCCAGATAGACCGCCTTAGTCCGCACCGCACCGCTGTCGCGCACCTTGACGTGGATGCAGTCGAGATAAATGATGGGGTACAGCGCGTCGAGTGGGCGAGCTTGCCAGAGCTTCACCTCCTCGCTGACCGCGTCGGTCACCGCGGAGATCAGCGTGGGCGACACTTCGGTGCCGTACATCTCTTCCAGATGCCCCTGAATCTCACGCACGCTCAGGCCCCGTGCGTACAGGGAGATGATCTTGTCGTCGAAGCCCGACCAGCGGGTCTGATGGCGTTCTACCAGCTTCGGCTCGAACGCGCCTTGACGATCACGCGGGATATCGAGCGGTAGTTCGCCGAACTCACCCTGCAACGTCTTGGCGCTGTGACCGTTACGGGTGTTTCCCGTGGCGTTGGTGACGGTCTCGCTCTTGCCGTGCCCCAGATGCTCGGACATCTCGGTCTCCAGCGCCCGCTCAACCAGCATCTTGGTGAGCTGCTTGAGCAGGCCGTTCTCGCCAACCAGGTCCTCGGGTTTCTGGTAATTCGCCAGCAACCTGTCCGCCAGCTTGACGAGTTCAGGATCGGGTTTCGCACGTTTGTTGCGTTTGGCTACGGTCATCGTCGCTCCTGTTACAGGCAGTCTCCTGCCAAATGACCGTTTACACAAAACTAATTACACCCTCCTCCCGGTTACGGTTCGTGGTGGACACTTAGACGGACTAGCTGCTTTCTTTGGTTACTTTCTTTGCAGCAGCAAAGAAAGTGACTGCTGCCGCGCATAGCGGCGTGCTAATAAACGCACACGAATGCAAGTTCACAGAAACCACAGGCAAACAAAAGCAAACCGCGCCAGCAAAAACCACCGTCCAAGCAAGCCCCGCGCGCCAGCGCTATCCTGACAAACCGTCGACCCCAAGGAGACCCCCCGTGCAATACAGCAAATTCGGCCGCACTGGCCTGAACGTATCGAGACTATGCCTGGGCACGATGACTTTCGGCCTGCAAACCGAGGAAAGCGTGTCCCACGCCATCATGGACCGTGCAGCGGCCGCGGGCGTCAACTTCATCGATACCGCCGACGTCTACCCGCTCGGCGCAACGGACACCGCCACCGGCCGCACGGAGGAAATCGTCGGCCGGTGGATCAAGGGGCGGCGCAGCGACTTCATTCTCGCGACCAAGGCGGTCGGCAAAATGGGCCCGGCGGCGTGGCAGCAAGGCGCGTCGCGCAAGCATCTGCTCGATGCCATCGACGCCTCGCTCACGCGCCTGAATACCGATTACGTCGATCTCTACCAGCTTCACTCCGACGACCGCGACACGCCGATCGACGAGACGCTCGAAGCGCTCGACACCATCGTGCGGCACGGCAAGGCGCGCTATATCGGTGTGTCGAATTATCTGGCCTATCGGCTCGCGCGCGCGCTCGGCCGCTCGGACACGCTGCGGCTCGCGCGGTTCGTGTCGGTGCAGCCGCGTTACAACCTGCTGTTTCGGCAGATCGAGCGTGAATTGCTGCCGCTCTCGCAGGAAGAAGGGCTCGCCGTGATTCCGTATAACCCGCTCGCGGGCGGATTGCTCACGGGCAAGCATCGCCACGACGCCGCGCCGAGCGAAGGCCGCTTCACCGGCACCGTGGGCAAAGCCGGCGAAATGTACCAGCAGCGCTACTGGCACGAGCGCGAGTTTCACACGATTGAAACGCTGAAGAAGATCGTCGGCGAGACGGGGGGATCGCTCGCGAAAACCTCGGTGGCGTGGGTGCTGGCGAATCCGGCGGTGACCTCGGCGATCATCGGCGCGAGCCGGCCGGAGCAACTCGAAGACACGCTCGCCGCCGTGGACCTCACGCTCGACGCCGACCTGAAAGCAAAGCTCGACGACGCCAGCGTCGAATATCGATACGGCGACGCTGCCCGATAAAAACGCACGGGCCGGCCTCTGAAGCGTCAACGCATCACGACGTCAGAGCCGCCGGCCTTGCGCGCCGCGCCTGCCAAATCCCTTCGAACGAATAGACGCCGAGCGCCGCCCATATCGCGCCGTAACCGATCAGATCGTCGCCGTCGAACGGTTCGCTGTACACCAGCACGCCGATCAGCAACTGCAGCGTCGGCGTGATGTACTGGATCAATCCGAGCATCGAGAGCGGAATGCGCCGCGCGCCCGCGGCGAACAGCAGAAGCGGGACGGCGGTGATCGGCCCGGCGGCGGCGAGCAGGATCTGCGTGCCGGTGGATGCGTCCGCGAAACCGCTCACGCCGCGCAAGCCCAGAAATGCGAGAAACGCGACCGCTACCGGGAACAACAGCATGGTTTCGAGCGTCAACCCTTCTAGCGCGCCGAGTTTCGCGGTTTTGCGCAAGAGGCCGTAACCGCCGAACGTCAGCGCGAGCGCGAGACTGATCCACGGTGGATGACCCGTTTGCCACGTGAGCCACAGCACGCCCGCGAGCGCGATGCCGACGGCGACCCATTGCAGCGCGCGCAGCCGTTCCTTGAGAAACGCCATGCCGAACAGCACGTTCACGAGCGGATTGATGAAGTACCCGAGACTCGCCTCCACGATCCGCCCGTCGTTCACGGCCCAGATATACAGTCCCCAGTTCGCCGAGAGCAGCACGGCGCTCGCGGCGAAGCGCGCGAGCAGGCGGCGCTGGCTCAATACCGGACGCAGCCAGCGCCACTGCCGGCGCACGGTGAGCACGATGAACAGAAACGCCATCGACCACGCCATCCGGTGCGCGAGCATTTCGGGCGCGCTGATCGAATGTAAGGCCTTGAAGTAGATCGGAAACAGGCCCCAGATGGTGAAGGCCGAGATTGCGTAGACGACGCCTGGATTCATTTTTATCCGTCACTCATGCGGTTGCTGGCGGCGGCTTAAGCGTCGGCGCCGCGACAAGCCACGAATTCTAGACGAATGCGATGCGCGTTCGAAACTCAAGCACGCCCGCAGCACGCCGTAAGCCACGGAAAACACGCGTGTTAGCATGCCGGCTGTCTGCGCGATACGGCCCCAAGCCGTGCGCCCCGCGCACCGGGAACGCTCGCCAACGTCGACCGCGGCTTTCCAGAACCCTCAGAGTCCTTATGAACAACCGTTCCGTGCATCAGAAGTTTTTCCACATCCTGCTGTTCGCCGTGACGATCGCGCTGGCCTACATTCTCTTGCCGTTCTTCGGCGCGATATTCTGGGGCACGATTCTCGCCATTCTGTTCCAGCCGCTGCAACGCTGGTTCGCCGCGCGCTTCGGCAAGCGCCGCAATCTCGCCGCACTGACGACGCTCGCGCTCATCGTGCTGATCGTGATCCTGCCGCTGATTTTCGTCGCGGGGACGCTCGCGCAGGAAATCAGCCTCGCCTACGTGCAGATCAAGGGCAATCAGCCCAACATGACGCACTACTTCCAGGAAGGCCTGCACGCGCTGCCCACGTCGGTCCAGACGCTCCTCGGCCGTTTCGGACTCGACGACATTCCCGGCATCCAGCGCCGCCTGACCGACGGCGCCGCGCAGATCAGCCAGTTCGTCGCGTCGCAGGCGTTGAGCATCGGCCAGAACACGTTTCAGTTCGTCATCAGCTTCGGCGTGATGCTGTATCTCGTGTTCTTTCTGCTGCGCGACGGCGGGGAGATCGGGCGGCGCATTCGACGCGCGCTGCCGCTCGACGAAACGCACAAGCAGCATCTGATCGCGAAATTCACGACCGTCGTGCGCGCGACCGTCAAGGGCAATATTGCGGTTGCGGCGGTTCAGGGCTTTCTCGGCGGTGTGATCTTCATGATTCTCGGCATTCAGGGCGCGCTGCTCTGGGGCGTGCTGATGGGCTTCCTGTCGCTGCTTCCGGCGATCGGCGCCGCGCTGATCTGGGCGCCGGCCGCCGCGTATTTGCTGATCGCGGGCGATATCTGGCGCGGCGTCATCCTGATCTTTTTCTGCGTGGTCGTGATCGGGATGGTGGATAACGTGCTGCGGCCGATTCTGGTCGGCAAGGACACGAAGATGCCCGACTGGGTGGTGCTCATTTCGACGCTTGGCGGCATGGCGCTCTTCGGCATCAACGGCTTCGTGATCGGACCGCTGATTGCCGCGCTCTTCATGGCAAGCTGGGATTTGTTCACGCAAGCCGAGGAATCGGGTCGCGATATCTGACGGTTTTCGGCAAGCGATTGCCTCGTGGCTAATAAAAAACCGGCTCTTTCGAGCCGGTTTTTTGTTGAAGCCGTCCATGCCTCACACGTTCTAGCCGCGCGATTCCGGCGGAACGTACTTGCATTCGAAGCGCTTCCTTACCGTGCCGTTTTCATCGACGCTTTCCAGATAGACGTCGAATTGCCACAGCCGCGCCATGTGCTTGAGCACTTCGTCGCTGTCGTTGGACAAATGGCGGTTGTCGGTCATGAAGTGGCGCAACGTGAGACTGCGGTCGCCGCGCGTGTTGACGGAATACACCTGGATGTTCGGCTCGCGGTGATGCATGTCGTATTGCCGCGAGAGCGCCTGGCGCACGTAGCGATATCCGCTGCCGTCGTGAATGGCGGACACTTCGAGCGAATCGCGCATGTCGTCGTCGAGAATCGAGAACAGGCGCATTTCCCGAATCAGATGCGGCGACAAATACTGCGCGATAAAACTCTCGTCTTTGAAGTTGCGCATCGCGTAATGCAGCGAGTCGAGCCAGTTGCTGCCCGCGAGTTCCGGAAACCATTCGCGGTCCTCGTCGGTCGGGTTTTCGCAGATGCGGCGAATGTCGCTCATCATCGAAAAACCGAGCGCATACGGGTTGATGCCGCTGTAATACTGCTTCGTGACCGGCGGCTGATACACCACGTTGCTGTGCGAATGCAGGAACTCCATCATGAAGCCGTCTTCGAGACGCCCTTCGTTGTAGAGCGTGTTAAGCAACGTGTAATGCCAGAACGTCGCCCAGCCCTCGTTCATCACCTGCGTCTGCCGCTGCGGATAAAAATACTGCCCCACTTTCCGCACGATCCGGATCACTTCCCGCTCCCACGGCTCCAGAAGCGGCGCATTCTTTTCCGCGAAATACAGCAGATTTTCCTGCGGTTCCGGCGGATAACGGCTCTCGGTTTCCTCGGCGGTATGCTCGCGGCCCTTGGGTAACGTGCGCCACAACTCGTTCACCTGCGACTGCAAATACGCTTCGCGCTCGCGCCGCATCGCCGCTTCCTTCGCGAGCGACAACTTTTGCGGACGCTTATAGCGATCCACGCCGTAATTCATCAGCGCGTGGCACGAGTCGAGCAACTCTTCCACCCGGTCGATCCCATGCCGCTCTTCGCATTCCGCGATGTAATTCTTCGCGTAGACGAGGTAATCGATGATCGCGTGGGCGTCCGTCCACAGCCGGAACAGGTAGTTGCCCTTGAAAAACGAATTGTGCCCGTAAGCCGCGTGCGCGATGACGAGCGCCTGCATCGTCATCGTGTTTTCTTCCATCAGATATGCGATGCAAGGATTCGAGTTGATGACGATTTCATACGCGAGACCCATCTGCCCGCGCCGATAACTCTTTTCGGTCGAGAGAAAGTGTTTGCCGAACGACCAGTGCCGGTAATTGACGGGCATGCCGACGGACGCATACGCGTCCATCATCTGCTCTGCGCTGATGAGTTCCAGTTGAATCGGATACACGTCGAGACCGTAGGAGCGCGCGACCCGGGCGATCTCGGTGTCGTATTCCTCGATCAACTCGAACGTCCAGTCCGACGGACACGGCAACGGCCTTCTTTCGGCAACATTCATGCTGTCTTCCTTGGCCGCCGCACTGGACGCGCCGGCAGACCGTTCGAGCTTCGACGCCCCGTTTTCGCCTTCGGGCTGATCCGGTTCGAGGTGATAACCGCGTGCTTCGTTATTCAGATGCCGTGTCGTCATGCCGCCGCCTGTTGTTTTTCGAACAGTTCGCGGAACACCGGATAAATGTCCGCCGCCGATTCGACTTTCTTCATGGCGAGTTCAGGCGCGCTGTGCGCGAGCTGAGCGTATTCGACCCACAGATTCTGCTCTTCGGGCGCCACTTGAATATAGGCAAAATACCGGACTTTGGGCAGGATGTCGTCGGACAGGAGCTTCCGGCACTTCGGCGAATCGTCGGTCCAGTTGTCGCCGTCGGACGCCTGAGCCCCGTAAATATTCCATTCAGTCGGCGAATAGCGCTCGTCCATGATTTTCTTCATGAGTTCGAGCGCGCTGGACACGACCGTGCCGCCGCTTTCGGTGGAATGGAAAAAGGTTTCTTCGTCCACTTCCTCGGCCCGCGTGTGATGGCGGATAAACACCACTTCGATCTTCTCGTAGTTCCGGTTGAGGAACAGATAGAGAAGAATGAAGAAGCGCTTCGACAAATCCTTGCGCTGCTCGTCCATCGAACCGGACACGTCCATCAGGCAGAACATGACCGCCTTGCTCGACGGCGTGGGCTGCTTCACCCGATTCACGTAACGCAGATCGAACGGATCGATGAACGGAATGCGCGTGATCCGCCCTTTCAGGATCACGATATCCGCTTCGAGCCGCGCGATGTCTTCGGCATCGCCTTTCTCGTCCTTGAGCGTTTCGAGCTGGCGTTCCATCTCGCGCAACTGGCTGGATAGCGGATAGCCGAGCGCGATACGTCGCCCTAGCGCGCTGCGCAGTGACCGCACGACGTCGATATTGTTTGGCGTGCCTTCCGCCGCGAAACCCGCGCGCACATTCTTCCAGGTAGGCACGGCGAGCAGTTGCGTCTTGACGAGACGCGGCAGTTCGAGGTCGTCGAAGAAATACTGCATGAACTCTTCGCGCGACAGCTCGAACACGAAGTCGTCCTGACTCTCGCCTTCGTTGCTCGCGGTCTTGCCACCGCCACCGCCGCCACCTTGCGGCCGCGCGATCTTGTCGCCGCGAATGTAATCCGCGTTGCCCGGATGCACGAGTTCACGCTTGCCGCCAGGACCATGCCGAAACGACGGTTCCGCGATGTCCTTCTTCGGAATCGTGATGCTCTGGGTGCTTTGGATATCCTTGATGCTACGGTCGCGCACGGCGTCCGACACCGCGCGGCGAATGTAGTTTTTGACGCGGCGGAGAAACCGCTCGCGATTGGCAATGCTCTTGTTCTTTCCAGCTAACCTGCGGTCGATGATTTGATGCAGCACATCCAGTCTCCCGCGTTAGAAACGACGCTAAAGGCGAGGAAGCGAGGCGCTGCTCGCGCCGCTGCCGCGTGAGCGGCTGGCGCCGGGATTCACGCCTCGCTTGGGCGCTCGCGAGGCCCGGACCGGTCTTGAAGCTTAAGCTCCGATCCCGTTCCGGCGCGAGCCTGACACGTCGGTTATCACTGTTTCGTCACGACGCCGCGCGACGGCGATCAAGACGACTTGCGCACCCGCAGATACCAGTCGCACAAGAGCCGAACCTGCTTCGGCGTATAGCCCTTCGCGACCATGCGGTTGACGAAGTCCTCGTGCTTGCGCTGTTCTTCCGCCGATCCTTTAGCGTTGAACGAAATCACCGGCAAAAGTTCTTCGGTATTCGAGAACATCTTTTTCTCGATCACCACGCGCAGCTTTTCATAACTGATCCACGCCGGGTTCTTGCCGCCATTCGCCGCCCGCGCCCGCAAGACGAAATTCACGATCTCGTTGCGGAAATCCTTCGGGTTGCTGATGCCCGCCGGCTTCTCGATCTTTTCCAGTTCCGCATTCAATGCCGCGCGATCGAAACTCTCGCCGGTATCGTGGTCGCGGAATTCCTGGTCCTGAATCCAGAAGTCGGCATAGGTCACATAGCGGTCGAAGATGTTCTGCCCGTACTCCGAATACGACTCCAGATAAGCGGTCTGAATCTCCTTACCGATAAATTCAGCGTAGCGCGAAGCCAGCACGTCCTTGATGAACGACAGGTACTTCTGCTCCATCTCCGGCGGGAACTGCTCGCGTTCGATCTGCTGTTCGAGCACGTACATCAAGTGCACCGGGTTGGCTGCCACCTCGGTCGAATCGAAGTTGAAGACGCGCGAGAGAATCTTGAACGCGAAGCGTGTGGAGACGCCTGTCATGCCTTCGTCCACGCCCGCGAAATCGCGATACTCCTGATACGACTTCGCCTTCGGATCGGTGTCCTTGAGGTTGTCGCCGTCGTACACCTGCATCTTCGAAAAGAGGCTCGAATTCTCCGGCTCGTGCAGACGCGTGAGGACGGCCATCTGCGCCATCATCTTGAGCGTGCCGGGCGCGCAGACCGCTTCGGCCAGCGACGAATTGCGCAGCAACTTCTCGTAAATCTTGATCTCTTCGCCGTAGCGCAGGCAGTACGGCACCTTCACGACGAAGATCCGGTCGAGTAACGCCTCGTTGTTCTTGTTGTTGCGGAATGCCTTCCACTCCGACTCGTTCGAGTGAGCGAGAATCACGCCGTCGAAAGGAATCGCGCCGAATCCTTCCGTGCCCTTGAAGTTGCCTTCCTGGGTGGCGGTGAGCAACGGGTGCAGCACCTTGATCGGCGCCTTGAACATTTCGACGAATTCGAGCAAGCCCTGATTCGCGAGACACAGGCCGCCGGAATAGCTGTAGGCGTCGGCGTCGTCCTGCGAATAGGTTTCGAGCTTGCGGATATCCACCTTGCCGACGAGCGACGAGATGTCCTGGTTGTTTTCATCGCCCGGTTCGGTCTTGGCGATACCGATCTGACGAAGGATGGACGGATAGCGCCGCACCACGCGGAACTTGCGAATATCGCCGTTGTATTCGTGAAGGCGCTTGACCGCCCACGGGCTCAGAATGCCCTTCACGTAGCGGCGCGGAATGCCGTATTGCTCTTCGAGAATGGGACCGTCTTCGTCGTAGTCGAACAGACCGAGCGGCGACTCGTTGACGGGCGAACCCTTGATTGAATAGAACGGCACGCGTTCCATGAGTTGCTTTAGCCGCTCGGCAATGGACGACTTGCCGCCGCCGACCGGTCCGAGCAGATAGAGAATCTGCTTCTTCTCTTCAAGACCCTGAGCCGCGTGCCTGAAGTACGACACGACCTGCTCGATCACTTCCTCCATTCCGTAGAACTCGCGGAACGCCGGATACACCTTGATGACCTTGTTCGCAAACACACGCGATAAACGCGGATCGAGACGTGTGTCGACTTGTTCGGGTTCACCGATGGCCGTCAACATGCGTTCGCCCGCTGTTGCATACGTGGCAGGATCTTCTTTGCAGAGCGCGAGATACTCTTCGAGCGAGAATTCCTCCTCGCGGGTTTTTTCGAAGCGGGTCGCGAAACTGCTGTAGATATCCATGCTACCTCCTCGCCGAAGTCAGAAAGCGATGGCGTGCGCGGCGCGCCTAATCGAAACGACATCGCTTGAATTCATCCTAAACCCTTTCGAATTTTTTTTCACGCAATTGCGTTGCTGATTTACTTCGAACTATTCCTAGCTTGGTGGATTATTTTCGTTCACCTACAATCCTCAGTCCCGACTCGCGAAACGCACGCGGACACCTTGCGGGAAGCCTCCTCTACGACCTGCACCGCGACCTGCATTGCGACCTGCATGCGACCCGCACCGCGACCCGCGCTCAACGGGCACGCCGTTTGTTCAGGCGCGCCGGGCTTGTACTACACAAGGCTTGCAGCAGGTCGCAACGCCGCATCGCAGTCTCGGTCAGCACACGGCCAACTCATTGAATACGCGCGGAAACGGCGTTCCGATGCACCCGCGCGGGCGCAAATTTCATACATCGTGCGGGGCCGCACGTCCGGTCGTTCGCACAGGTCTCGATAGCCGGGATCGAATGCATATCGCGTTCGAATTCCACGCGCCGTAATCTTCGCTTACGCCTTTCACATTTACTCAAAGAGCGTGCGCGGCAACACGCGCGAATATCCCCGATACCCGCCGATACCCGTATTGCGCACGTGGATTTATTCAGCTCACGCCGGAGGTTTTGTTCAACGTGAAACGCGCGTGGGAAGACGCTCAAACCAACGGGCGATAGCGCCATGAATACGCGGTCGCAATCGCTTGCGACCGCGCATTCATGCCCATCGCGCTGGCCCGGGTGCGCTAGGCCAGCGTGAGTTCGATCTCGCCGATCCGGTCGATCCGGCCATGCACCACGCCCGGAACCTCGATCCTGTGCGCGCCGGTGTACGAACCCGTCGTGAGGGTCCAGAACGGCTCGACGGTGTGCCCGGTCTGCGAGCAATGATTGACGAACCAGACCAGCAGTTCGCGCGGATCGCCCGCCGGGTTGCCGGCCGTGCCGGGCACGATGGACACGCCATCGAGGGTCAGGTCGAGGGTCGGCGCGAGGAAGTCGAAGCCGGGCGCGATGACCGCGTAAGGCTCGAACTTGCCCGCGATCAGCGCGCCGTTGTTCTGCGCGTCGGCGAGTTGCGCGAGCGGCGCGAGATTCGGCCATTGCGCGAAGCGGCTGTCCACGATTTCGATCGCCACCGCGATACCGCCGATCGCCGCGAACACTTCCTCGCGCGTGTAAGGTTCGGCGCGCGGCGCGAGCGCGTGCTCGAACCGGAACGCGATCTCCAGTTCGACCAGCACGCGAAAGAACGCCTCGCGTTCGAGCTGCGCGGGCGACGCGTGCACGAGCGTCGCATCGATCGGCGCGGCGGCGGCCAGCGCGCTGGGCGAGCGCGCGCCGATCTTCCACGCGCCGATCCGCGCATTTTGCAACTGCAGGACTTCGTGCTGGATGGCGTAGGCGGACGCGGTATCGGCGGGAATGTCGGCGCTCGCGAGTTCCTCGATCATCGTGCGGTGGCGGCGGGCGTGCACGAGTTGCGCGGCGAGTGACGATGCGGTCATGGCGGATCTCCCCTTAGGATTGTCGGTGGCGCAGTGCCGCCAGTGTACGGGCGTCCAGGCCGATCCCGCGCGCACAACCTTCCCGCGAATAAAAAAACGCGCGCCGCGAGGTGACTCGCGGCGCGCGTTTCTCCAGGTTCAATCCCGGCCCGGCGCTTCAGGCGCCGGTTACGGCCCTTTGTTTAAAACACTTTCAGAAGGTTTCCCAGTCGCCGCTGGCCGCGACCGGCGCCGCGACGCGTGCGCTGACCGGCGCAGCAGCAGGTGCCGCGGTGACCGTTGCTGCCACCGGCGTCGCAACGCGCTTCGGCGCGGCCGCCGAAGCCTTCACCGTCACCGGCTGCGGGCGCTTCAGCGCGGGCGTGGCAACGGGCGTCGAGAAACCCGTACCGCTCTCGGCCACTTGGAACACCGACACCGCCTGGCGAAGCTTGCCCGCCTGATCTTCGAGCGACTGCGCCGCCGCCGCCGCTTCTTCCACGAGCGCCGCGTTCTGCTGCGTCACTTCGTCCATCTGCGTGACGGCGCGCGCCACCTGGTCGATCCCGCTCGATTGCTCTTCCGACGCCGCCGCGATCTCACCCATGATGTCCGTGACGCGCTGCACCGCGCCGATGATCTCGGTCATCGTGCGGCCTGCTTCGTCCACCAGCGTGGTGCCGGACTGCACGCGCTCGACCGACGTATCGATCAGTTCCTTGATTTCCTTCGCCGCCGCCGACGAACGCTGTGCGAGCGAGCGCACTTCGCCTGCCACGACCGCGAAACCGCGCCCTTCTTCGCCGGCGCGGGCCGCTTCGACCGCCGCGTTCAGCGCGAGAATATTGGTCTGGAACGCAATTCCCTCGATGATCGTGATGATGTCCGCGATCTTCGCCGAGCTCTGGTTGATATCGCCCATCGTGCCGACGACCTGCGCGACCACCGTGCTGCCCTTGTTCGCGATTTCCGAGGCGCTCGCGGCCAGCGCGCTGGCCTGGCGGGCGTTGTCGGCGTTCTGCTTCACGGTGCCGGTCAGTTGATCCATGCTCGACGCCGTTTCCTGCAGCGCGGAAGCCTGTTCTTCGGTACGCGAGGACAAATCGATATTGCCTGCCGCGATCTGCTTGGTGGCCGACGCGATGGACTCGCTGCCCGAACGCACGGTCTGCACCGTCGTGACGAGACTAGCCTGCATCTTCGAAAGCCCTTCCAGCAACAGGCCCATTTCGTCACGCGAAACGATGTTCACCTTATGACGCAGATCGCCCGCAGCGATCGCCTCGAAGTGGCCGAGCGCTTCGTCGAGCGGACGGGCGATAGCGCGGCGCAGCGACAGCCACGCGAACACGGCGGCTACCAGACCGATCACGATGGCCGAAATGCTCACGATCCGGAACGTGCCGAACGCGCTTTGAGCCGCACTAAAACCGGCTTCGGCGTTGTCGAACTGATATTTGCGCAATGCGTCGTCGGCAAGGGACAACTCGTTGTAGGCGGCCTGCATGGCCTTCGCCTGAACGATGATCTTGTCGTGATCGCCCGCCTTGATCGCGTCGAAGCCCGTATCGACTTCTTTTTGCAATTTCATGCGCTTGTCGTGCGACGCGTCGGCCAGTTGCTTTTCACCTGGACCGGACGGCAGTGCCGTGTATTTGCTCCAGAACCCTTCGGCGCGTTCGCGCATCTGGCGCGCACGGTCCATCTGGGCGGCGGCTTCGGCCGGGTCGGTCAGGAGCGCGGCGCGGTCGAATACGAGACGTTCGCGCGCGGCGTACAGCTCCGTGTTGCCAATCGCGACGGCGCTCGGCATCTGATTGCCGAACGTATCCTGATACGCGTCGTTCGTGCGGCTCATGCCGATCAGCCCGAGAACGCCGATCGCAACGAGGAGCGCGCCCAAAAATGCCATCGATATGCCGAGACGGGCCTTGATCGTCAAACTCTTGTTCATGATTTTCCTTCGCGGGACGTGTTGTGTAAGTGATGCTTCGGGTGCAGCCGTACGGTCATCCGCGTCGCCGGCCGAGGCGGCCTCATCGGGTCCGCTTATCCAGCTATTACGGCGTGGGAACGGCGCACTTGAGCAATTTCTTTTCGTGTGAGGAAACGAAAGATGTGAACAAGTGTGCTTTTAGTGGAAATCAGAGCACGTTTATTTCGTCAGTCAGGGACAACGCAGCACGGGACACGCGATACGCGAGAGACGCATCGGAAAAAGGCGGGAGAAGATGGAAGGCGGATGGAAAACGCGGAGCCTGAAGCGGCTCCGCGGGTGATTCAATTTAACTCAACGAGCGACGCTCAGACTTCGGTGACGCCGCGCGCAGTGCGTGCACGCAGCGGCGGGCGCGACGTCGACACCACCGCCGTCGATTCACGGTCGATCAACCGCGGCGCGACCACGCGGCGGCGCGTCGTGCCGCCGAGCTTGCCGACGATCCGGTCGATCAACGTTTGCGCGGCCATTTCGCCGAGTTCGCGCACCGACTGACCGACCGACGACAGCGCCGGATACGTGTAGCGGCTCAGTTCGATATCGTCGAAGCCGATGATCGAACAGTCGCGCGGCACGTTGATGCCGCGTTCGGCCGCTGCCCGCAACGCCCCGATGCCCATCATGTCGTTACACGCGAAAATCGCGCTCGGCCTGATGGTGTCGAACAGCGTCGACGCGGCCGTGTAACCGCCGGTCGCCGAGAAATCGCTTTCCACGATGGCGTGCGGTTCGATCTCGATCCCCCGCTCCGCCATTGCGCGGATAAAGCCGTGGACGCGCATCGCGCTGACCGCCGTGGCGATCGGCCCGGTGATGCAGCTGATATCGACGTGACCGAGTTGCAGCAGATGCCGGGTCGCGAGATACGAGCCTTTCTCGTGGTCGATCTGCACGAGATCGGCCGAGACGCCTTCAATATTGCGGTCGATGATCACGAGCGGCTCGCGCGAACTCGCGAGACATTGCGCGAGCACCGCGTCCTCGCCCGCCGAGGCGATCACGAGGCCGTCGATGCGCTTTTCCTGCAGCACGCGCAAATAGCTGCGTTGCTTCGCGGGATCGTCGTCGGAATTGCAGAAGAACACGCAGTAGCCGTTCTTCGCGCAGCCATCCTCCACACCGCGCGCCAGTTCCGCGAAATACGGATTGGTCGCGTTCGGCACGAGCAGCCCGATCGTCGCGGTGGAGCGCGCCTTCAGCGAGCGCGCGACCGCCGACGGCACGTAATCCAGTTCGCGGATTGCGCGCTCGACTTTCGCCCGGACATCCGCCGAAACGGGCCGGGAATTATTCACTACGTGGGAGACCGTCGTGAACGACACTCCCGCAATGGCTGCCACGTCTTTAATCGTCGCCATACTTCGTCCTTCTCTAGCTTTGGTCCTGCTTCTTTGCTCTTTTAATGGTGGGCAGCGCGTTATCCACGCCGCTCACGCGTTTGCAACCGGTCAGACCGGCCACGTACACGGCAATACACCCCGACCGTGCTACTGCTTGCCTACACGCTTATGCGCCTGCTTGCCGCTGGATTTTCGCCTGCCCGGCGTCTGCTTGAGCCTGCTCTCGCCTGCTCCCAGCTAATTCGGCCTTGCAACCCGCTTTACCACAGCTTCCAGTCCTGTATAACGCCAAAAAAGCGCCCTTATTTAGTCTATTTCCACAATTTTCTACACAAATTTATGCCGGTGCGATGGGAAGGCTCCGTTTTCAATGCCCTTCCCGCCTCGCGCTGGCTCGGCTTATGCGCCGTGTCCTGCATAAAATACCAACGGATTAGATGCGCGTCCGTCGGCTACGGTACGTATCCAGCACGACGGCCACCACGATCACCGCACCGGTGATGATCCGCTTGGTCGGCTCGTTCGCGCCGATTTGCGCCAGTCCCGCCGCCAGCACGGAAATGATCAACACGCCGAAAAACGTGCTGATGACCGAACCGCGCCCGCCCATCAGGCTCGTCCCGCCGATCACCACCGCCGCGATCACCTGCAGTTCGAGGCCGGAGCCCGCGTTCGGATCGGCGGCTTCGAGCCGCGAAATCTGGAACAGCGACGCGAGGCCGGCGAGCGCGCCCATCAGCGCGAACACGACCACCTTGTACGGACGCGGATTGACGCCCGCGAGCCGCACCGCTTCCTCGTTCGTGCCGATCCCGACCAGATAGCGGCCAAAAACGGTTCTGGTCAGCACGAGTTGGGCCAGCACCATCACGGCGACCGCGATCAAGAACGCGGGCGAGATACCGAAGGCGATCGGATTCGAAAGAAAATCGAAGGCATCGCCGATATACGCCGTGCGCGAATTGGTCATCTGGTAGGCGAGGCCGCGCGCCGCTTCGAGCACGCCGAGCGACACGATGAACGACGGAATCCGCCAGGCCACCGTTACCAGCCCGGTCACCGTGCCGGTGAGCGCGGCGGCGGCGAGGCCCAAGAGCGCCGCCGGAAACGCGCTCCAGTGCCACTGCAGCGCCGCGACGCTCACGACCGACGCCCCGAGCGCCAGCACCGAGCCGACCGACAAGTCGATCCCCGCGATGATCAGCACGAAGGTCATTCCCACCGACATCACGACGAGATCGGGAATCTGGTTCGCGATCGTGCTGAACGTGTCGTAGGTCAGGAAATGCGGACTGAGCGCCGAAAAGAGCGCGATCATCGCCGCGAGCGCGCCCGCGAGCCCGAGATAGTTCGAAAAGCCGAGCCGCGTGCCCGCGGGCTTCGCGCTCACGACTGCCGCGTCCGGCTTGTTTCCGGATTGTTCCGGTTGCGTCGTCATTCAGTGCTCCTGGTGTCCGCGGCGGTGCCCGCGTCGGTGTCCGCGCCGGTGCCCGCGCCGGTGCCCGCGCCGGTGCCCGCGCCGGTGTCGGGCGCCTTCGCGTCGGGCTCGATCGGCGCGGTGAGGATCGCCTCGCGATTCGCGTAGCCGGCGAAAGCGGCGGCCAGCAGCGCATCCTGCGTCCAGCCTTCCCGCTCGAACACGGCGTTCATCCGCCCGGCCGACATCACGCCGATCCGGTCGCAAATCAGCATCAGTTCGCGCAGGTCGCTCGACACCACGACCAGCGCCCGGCCTTCGCGGGCGAGCGCGCCCATCAGGCCGTAAATATCGAATTTCGCGCCGACGTCGATGCCGCGCGTCGGTTCGTCGAAGAGCAGCACGCGGCAATCGCGCGCGAGCCACCGGCCGATCACCACTTTCTGCTGGTTGCCGCCCGACAGTTCCGATACCGGCTGCGCGGGACCCGAACTGCGGATCCGCATCGCGTCGATTTGCCGCCGCGCGAGCGCCGTTTCCCGCGCGCCGTCCACGACGCCGTGCGCCGACACCGCGCGCAAATTGCCGAGCGAAATGTTCGCGGCGATCGGCTGCGGCAGCAGCAAGCCTTCGCCCTTGCGGTCTTCGGTGATCAGTGCAATGCCGTGGTTCACCGCGTCGGCAGGCGACGCGATTGCCACCGGCTTGAGCATATGGCCGTTCACCACTTCCACCGTGCCCGCGTCCGCCCGGTCCGCGCCGTAGATGAGCCGCATCAGTTCCGTGCGCCCCGCGCCGATCAGCCCGCTGATGCCGAAAATCTCCCCCGCGCGCACCGAGAACGAGACGTCGCGCACGACCTCGCCGCGCGTCATGCCGGTCACTTTGAGCGCCGTATCGCCGATCCGCCGCTCGCCCAGATCGATCCGCTCGCCGATATCGCGGCCCACCATCAGGGTGACGATCCGGTCGTTCGAGAGGCCCTGCATGTCGCCGGTATGCACGAGCCGGCCGTCGCGCAACACGGCCGCGCGCTCGGCGACCCGGCGCAATTCGTCCAGCCGGTGCGAAATGTAGACCAGCGCGACGCCGCGCGCCTTCAACCGGTCGATCTGCTCGAACAGCAGGTCCACCTCGCGCGCGGTCAGCATGGCGGTGGGTTCGTCGAGGATCAGCACACGGCAATCGCCGATCAGATTCCGCGCGATTTCCACCATCTGCTGATGCCCGATGCCGAGGCCGCCGACCAGCGTATCCGGATGGATCGCGTCGAGTCCGACCTGCGCCATCGCGTGGCGCGCCTGCTCGCGCAGCTTCGTCCGGTCGATCCAGCCCGGCCCGCGCCACGGCAAACGGTTCAGGAACAGGTTTTCCGCCACCGACAGCGTCGGCAGAAGATTCAGTTCCTGCATCACCATGCGCACGCCGAGCGCTTCCGCGTCCTTGCGGCTCGCGGGCGCGTAGGCCGCGCCGTTGAGCGTCATCGTGCCCGCGCTCGGCACGACCAGCCCGCCGACGATCTTCGATAGCGTGCTTTTGCCCGCGCCGTTCTCGCCAGTGAGCGCGAGCGCCTCGCCCGCGCGCAGATCGAGCGAGACGTCCGCGAGCACCGGCTCGGCGTAGGTCTTGCCGACCCCGCGAACGGTCAATACGGTAGAAGCATCGGCAGTGACAGGTTGAGCGTCGTTCTGCATCATGTTCCTGGCGGTACGCCCGCCGGTCGGCCAGCCACCGCGCGCGGCGGTGACCGGTGATAAGCGGTGTGCATGAGAAACGCTGACGGCGCGTTTAGCAACGGCTGGGAACGCGTCGTCCCGTGCCGCCGGCTGTCCTGATCCATACGCTCGTCAGTGCTTTATCGGCGGCCCGGCGCGAAACTTGAGCATTCATATGAAGAGAAATCGCGCCCCGCGAAACGCGTATCCGGGCGCGGGGAAAACGCCCGGCGTCGCGTTCGGCCGTGGTTTCGCGCCTCGTTTTGCCGCTCATTTGCGGCTTTCGCGGAAGCCGATTGAAAGCCGTCGGGAGCCGCAAAACCGCGCATGCAGGCGCTTATTTCTTCACGACGAGATCGACCGGCGTTTCCACGACGCCCGACAGTTCCGACTGCTTCTTATGGCCGGAAAGCGCCTTGAGCGCGGTATCGATGCCGAAAACCGCCTGTTTCGCCGCGTATTGGTCGGCGGTGGCGAGAATCCGGCCATCGGCGAGCATCGGCTTGATTGCATTGATGTTGTCGTAGCCAACCACTTGCACCTTGCCCGCGCGGCCGGCGGCGCGCACGGCCGAGACCGCGCCGATCGCCATGTTGTCGTTGCCGCAGAGCAGCGCCTTCACGTTCGGATTGGCGGTCAGGATTTGCGAGGCGACGGCGTTGCCTTTGTCGATTTCCCAGTCGCCGGATTGCAGCGCGACCACTTTCATGCCGCCCGCGGTCATCGCCTCCTTGAAGCCGGCTGTGCGTTGCTGCGCGTTCGTGGTGGTGGAAACGCCTTCGATAATGCCGACTTCGTCGCCGGACTTGAGACGCTTAGCGAGGTAATCGCCCACTTTCTTTGCGCCCTTCGCGTTGTCCGGGCCGACAAACGGCACGTTCAGATCCTTCGATTTCAGGACGTCGGGATCGAGCCGGTTATCGATATTCACGACGATGATGCCCGCATCCACCGCTTTCTTCACGACCGGCACGAGCGCCTTGGAATCGGCGGGCGCGAGGACGATGGCATCGACTTTCGAGACGATCATCTGCTCGACGATACGGATCTGGTTGGCGGTGTCGGTTTCGTCCTTGATCCCGTTGGTGATGAGGTCGAACATGTTCGGGTTGTGCTGCTGATACTCCTTCGCGCCGGTCTCCATGGTGAGGAAGAACTCGTTGGCGAGCGACTTCATCACGAGCGCGACTTTTGGCTTTTTCGTGCCTTGCGCGAGCGCCTCGGTGATCGAAAGCGGCAGGATGGCGACTGCCGCGAGCGCAGCCGTGGCGCGCAGCACGCGCCGTCGAATGATTTTGTTCATGCGGATCTCCGTTTTTATCGGTGTTCGAGTTTTTGAGCTTTTTGGGCAGCCGGGGTTGACGCTGGCAGCGTTTTTTTGGGGTTCGGGCGGCGGTTGCGACGAACGGACGTGCCGCCGGGTGCCCGAACTCTGAGCGTGGCGGAATCGACGCGTTGCTGCAATTGCTGTCGGCCCTAGTGCGGCACGTTGTGTGCCTGGGTTGGGTTGGGTTGGGTTTGGGTTTAGGTTTGGCTTCGGTTCCGTTTGGTTTCACCCACTGACTTTTTTGCGCTTTCAGGGAACTTGCACTCGGTTGATTTGCTGGCGCTGTTGGCTTCTGTTTGCTTGTGCTTCCTGGGAACTTGCTTTCGTGTAGGTCTATTAGCACGCCGCTATGCGCGGCAGCAGTCACTTTCTTTGCTGCTGCAAAGAAAGTAACCAAAGAAAGCAGCTTATCCGTCTAAGTGTCCACCACGAACCGTATCCGGGAGTGGCGCGCAAGCTGATTCGGCCATCGCACCACACTACAGAGTGGAACCGCTCATTCATCCCGGCAGGCACAAAGTGCCTGCCAGCACGGCAATATTAAAAACCTAACGGCAACACGAATGCCACTTTCACTGCTAATGCCACGGCCAATGCCACTGCCAATGCCAATGCCACTGCCACTACCACTACCACTGCCGTTGCCGTTGCCAATACCAACGTCAATGCCAATGCCAATGCCAATGCCAATGCCAGTTCGAGGCCATGGAGGAAACGGAAGCCGCGGTTTTTGAGTGGGCCCGTCGTCCGAGCGCAGCGAGGATGGAACTGACGGGAGCTGTGCCAATCCGAACGAACGCGAGTTAGCCTAATCAGCTTGCGCGCCTATCCGCGAGGTTATGTGTGGTGGACACTTAGATGGATAAGCTGCTTTCTTTGGTTACTTTCTTTGCAGCAGCAAAGAAAGTGACTGCTGCCGCGCATAGCGGCGTGCTAATAGACCTACACGAAATTAAGTTCCCAGAAAGCTTCCGAACATCAAACGGTGTAACCCGCCCACCCTCAAGCCGCCCCACGGCGCCAAATCCCGTGCTGCTTTCTTTGGTTACTTTCTTTGCAGCTAGCCAAAGAAAGTGACTGCTGCCGCGCATAGCGGCGTGCAAATAGACCGACACGAAAGCAAGTTCACAAAAAAGCGCCCGAGCATCAAACGGCTTACCCCGCCCACCCTGAAGCCGACCCACGGCGCCGAACTCGTGCTGCTTTCTTTGCTTACTTTCTTTGCAGCTAGCCAAAGAAAGTGACTCCTGCCGCGCATGGCGGCGTGCTAATAAACCTACACGAAAGCAGGTTCCCGAAAAGCGCAAGCAAACAAAAGCAATGGGTGCCAGCAAAGCCAAAGCCCGTAAAGTACCCAAACCAAACCCCAAGCGCCAGCGACCCCTCACTGCAGCATAAAAGTCTCATACTCCAGCGTCTCAAGCTTCCGATCGAGCCAAGCCAGGCTCAGCAACACCACAACGAGCAGCGACCCGGCAAACCCATACCCGTACCACCCGGGATTAAGCGCCAGCGTCACCCCCGTAAAGACCACGTTGAGCACAACAAACAGCCCGACTAAAGCAAGTACGACCCGCCGCTTATCGAGATAGAAGAACACGTTGATCACGCCCATGAACATCACCTGCAAACTCGCGGCGATCACATCCACATAAAGCAGCGGCAAATAAAGCGGCGAAATGCGCAGCCACTGCAGCAACGCCGTGCCGATGGCGAACAAAAGCAGCGCGGCCGTCGCCTGGACCTTGATGATCTCGTAGAGCCCGTTGCGCAACGACTCCACCATCGCGTTGCGCATCCGCTCGATGTGCTGCAGCGACGCGCCCTCCCGCACCGCGCCATAGAAAGCGTCGTAATACTCGACAAAATCCGTCTCGATACGCATCAGGAACACCGCCATGCCGGGAATGATCGCGAGATAGGAGAGGAACACGGGAATGTCGTAGATGATCGAGGCGCGCAGCGGCCCGATCACCGCCTGGCCCGTGCCCGGCGCATACCAGAACATGAACTTGTCGATCCAGATGCCCAGGTTGTACAGCAGGCCGGTCGCCATCAACGTCGGATAGCGGTAACGCTTCATGAACAGCTCGAACGACATGAAGCGGCTGCCGGTGTAATCGCGGTAGATGAGCGTGAGCAGTCCCGCCAGCAACACCGTCTGCCCGCCGACGAACCCGCCGAGCAGTCCCGTCAGGCCGAAGCCGTTAAGCGCGATCGCCGCGCCCGTCGTCAGCCCGTAGCCTAAGAAAAACACCCACAGGATCGACATGTACTGCTTCATGCCGGACAGGAAAATGGTCGCGAGCCAGATGTTGCTCATCACGACGAAACCGCCAAGCATCAGCAGCCGATACGCCGCGCTCTGCGCCGGAAACAGCAGCACGACCGCGAGTCCGCCCAGAAGCGCCGCCACCGCCGAGATCACGAGCGCCGCGCCGTGGAAGTTGGGCAGCACGAGATCGGCGCGCTTCTCGAAAAGCCGGTCGGATGTGAAGCGCGTATACGCCAGTTGCAGCGGACCGGTCAGCACGAGACTGAGCGAAATCAGATACGTCACCGACACCTGGAACTGCGTGATGAGCGCGGTCGGCAGCACGAACGGCAGACTGAAAATCCCGATCAGCAAAATCCCGACGATCGACAGAATCCACGGCCCCGCGCTGATCAGGCCCGCGTAGGCGTAGGCCTGCATCATCCCGGTGAGGGTGTCGCGCTTGAGCATCTTGCGCAGTTCGAAGCCGATTCCGGCCATGCCCGTTCCTCGATTACTGAAAGTAAAGTGGCGCCGTCAAGCCGCCGAATCCGGCTCCGCGATCAGCCGCGTGTAAAGCGAGCGATACGCGCCGATCATCATGTCCTGCGTATAAAAGCGCTCCACCCGCGCGATCCCCGCTGCCTGCGCGGCGCGCCAGTTGTCCTCCTGAAGCAGATCGAGCGCGGCGTCGGCGAGCGCGCGCGGATCGGCGATCTGCACCACCCGGCCCGCCGCGCCGAGCGCCGCGTCCTCGCCCGGCAACCCGTAGATCAACTGACGGCACGAGCCGACGTCGGTCGTGACCGACGGCACGCCCGCCGCGAACCCTTCGAGCACGACGAGCGGCAGCGCCTCCGAAATCGAACTGAGGATCAGCACGCCGCATTTCGGCAGCAGTTCGTCGATTTTCTGAAAGCCCAGGAATTTCACCTTGTCGGCGAGGCCCAGGCTCTCCACCAGACTCCGGCATTCGTTCGCGTAGCCTTCGTCCTCATCCTCGGGACCGGCGATCCACGCTTCGGCGTCCGGTTCCTGGCGCGTCACCGTGAGCATCGCGCGGATGAAGGTCTTGATGTCCTTGATCGGCACCACGCGGCCGATCAGGCAAAGCGTCTTCGGCACCTTCGCCGCGCGCTGGGCACGAAGCGGCGCGAGGCGCGGCAGGTTCACGCCATTCGGGATATTCGCGGTGCGCGCGGCGTTCGCGCCGTCGTCCACTTGCCGCAGCCGGTTGCCCTCGTAGAGCGCGATGATGTCGGCGGCGGCGTCGTAACACACGCGCCCGAGCGTCTCGAAAAAACGCACCCAGAGGTCGCGGAAATAACCGACCTGCGAGACGTCGCGCTCGAAAATGCTGCGGTTATCGCGAATCCACTGGCTCTGGAACAAGTCGATCTTGCGTTCCTTCGTATAGATGCCGTGCTCCGACACGAGCAGCGGCCGGCCCGTGCGGTAATGTGCAAGCGCGCCGAGAAAGCCCGCGTAACCGGTGGACACGGTGTGATAGACGCCCGCCATCGGCAAACTTTCCGCGATCCGCGCGAGTTGCCAGAGCGGCTTGTGCATGATCCGCACGGTCCAGAAATAATCGACGAACGACGGGTCGGTGCAGCGCGCCCGATATTGCTCGGTGATCGTGTTCCACGCTTCGCGCGAGTACAGAAATTCGCCTTCGGAGAGCTTGCCGCCGGGCGCGAGGTCTTTCAGCATGCCTTTGAGCATCTGCCCGGCCGCCTCGCGCATGGCGGGGTTGCGCAGCGCGTCGTGCAGTTCGGCGGACTGGCCGAACGCCGCCGCATCGCCGCGTCCGCCTTCCACACGCGGCGGCGGCGGGAAATCGTAGAGAAAATGGTTTTCCTGATGCACGACGTTGTCCGGCAGCGCGAACGAGAGCTTCGGATAATCCTGCGGCCGGCTGCCGAGAAAGCACAGCGCGAACGTGAGATCCGGAAACGCGCGGATCATCTGGTTCACCCAGCTCGACACGCCGCCGCTCACGTAGGGAAACGTGCCTTCCAGCAGAAGGACGACGTCCGCTTTCGACGCTTTCAGCAGGTTCGTATCGAGCGCGGGCCAGGTGGCGGTGGTATTCATGTCGGTCGATTCACGTTCAGGATTGGCGGCTCGGGCGAAGCGGCGGGCGTCCAGTAGCCAAGCACCGGCTTCATCACGGGCAGCGTGGCGGACAGGCTCATCTGCGCGAGCAGCGCGCGCACGCGATCGTAATCGCCTCGCAGATACGCCGCTTCGGCCAGATACGGCAGCATGCGGTCGCGGGCAAAACCGCACTCGATCGCGCGGGCGAGCATGTGATCGGCGTCGTCGAGCGCGCCCCGGTCCAGCGCGAGCCGACCGCGCATGCGCCAGAGCGCGGCGTCGTCCGGCCGGATGGCGAGCGCGGCGGCGGCGTAGCCGTCGGCTTGATCGGCGGCGTTACGGTAGACGTCGCCCTGCACGAGATGCGCGTAGATCAGTTCGCCGTAGAGCGCGGCGAGCGCCTTGCCCGCGCGATAACGCTCGTCGGGATCGGTCGCGTTCGCGAGTTTCGGGCGCTCGGCGAGAATCTTCTGCGTGAGCGCCTTTTCCTGACTATCGAGCATGCCGTAGGCGAGCAGCCGGATATCGTCGAGCGGATCGGCCAGCATGCCGCGCAAGAGCGGGCTGATGGTATGCGCGGGCATCGACTGCATCGCGAGCAGCGCGGTCATGCGCAGCGAGGTAGCGGCCTCCGCGTTCTGCAATTCGGCCTTCAGCCGCGCGCCGCGCCCGTAGGAAACGTGCGGGATCAGATGCGTCGCGAATTCGGGTTCTTCCACGTATTCCACGCCGCGCGCTTCGATTCGTCTCGGCAACGCGAGCGCCAGCGCCATCGCCGCGACGCTCGCGAGGACGCCGCCCACCGGCACCGCGAAATTGAACACCCACAGATAGAACCACGCGCCCGTCGCGGGCATCCGGTAGCGGCGCGGCAGCACGCGCCACGACGCGAAGGCGATCAGCGCGGCGGCGACCGCCTGAACACCGAGGCAGCGCAGCAGCAACGCCGTTTGCGGTCCGTCGCCGGCGGCGAGCGCGAATACGCTCGCTTGCAGCACGACGCCCGCGAGCGCGGCGACCATCGCCAGCATCGCGCTCAAGCGTCCGGAACGGCGCGTTTCAGGCGTGGGCATGGCACAGCCTCAAGAACCCGCGCAACGCATCGACCGGCTCGGCGCGTCCGACCCGGATCGAATACGTGCCAATGTGCGCCGCCTCGAAGTCGATCCCGAACTGCGCGCGCAGGTTATCTTCGATACGCAGCAGATAGCCGTCCACCGCGCCTTCGCCGGAGAGCGGCATCAGCGTGACGACGATCCGTTCCGCGTCGGTGCGCACCGGCCACTGCACGTCGAGCGAGCGGCGCGAGCGCAGCACGTGATCGTAGAGCGAGGCGCTCCGCTCGCTCGAATCGAACACCAGCCCGACCAGCGACGACTCGATCTTCGTATCCTGATAAAGCCGCACGAGCCGCGCGTAGTCGAGCGCGAAGTCGTAGGGACAGCGCGGAAACGCGTCGATCACCGCGCGCGTGATGCCCGCGTGGCGCACGCCGTCGGCGTAGTAGCCACACAGCACGACCAGAAACTGGAGATTGTCGCGGGTCAGCGCGAGAAACGGCATGCGCTCGACCACCAGCAGCGCGACGCGCTCGCCGCCCGCATCGAGCAAGGGCGCGACGACCTGATAGCGCGTGCGCAACTCGCTCGCGCTCTCCACCGATTGCGGATGCGCGAGCACGAGCTTGTCGAGCGCATCGAGCACGAGCGGGTCCTGCGGGTCCCATTCGAACGGCGCGCCGACGGTCGCCGTCGGCGTCGGCACAACGCCCTCGTCGCGCCATTCGTAGAGCGCCGCCGCCTCGATCTGGCACGCCTGCGCGGCCGTTTCCAGAAAGCGCGCCGCGCCTTTGAGACGGCCGGGATCGTCGTCGGACAGGGCGAGACCGCGCAGCCGGCCGAGCGAATCGCGCAGCGTCGCGGGCTTTGCGAGCAGATCCTGTTCTAGGCGTTCATGCGACAGCCGCAGCAGGAACTGGTTTTTGGTGAGGATCGAGAGGCGTTCGGCGAGGTAATCGTTGGCGACCCGCGCCTGCCGCTGGCGGCCGATCCAGATATCGCCGAATTGCCCGGCGATCAGCGTCGTGATGAAACCGCCGAAGAAAAAGCCCGTCGGAAACGGCACGTAGCCCGGCGCGCCGACGCCCGCGTGCAGTCCCTGACGCGCCGAAAGATGCCAGGCGAACGCGGCCAACAGCCCGCTCGCGATGCCCGCGATCGTGCCGTAACGGAGCGCCAGCACCATCGGCACGAGCCAGATCCAGCCGAAACCGGTGTGGACGAGCAGCGGATCGGCGGGATCGAGGAACCGGCAGAGCGCGAGCATCGCAAGCGTCGCGCCGATCACCTCCGCCGCCACGTAGATCCCCCGCCGCCGCGTGATGCGCGACGGCGCGAACACGCGCGCCCACAGCAGTTCGCGGCCCGCGCCCTGCCCGCTCTGCTCGCGGCGGCGCGCCTGCATGCGCTTCATGTCCTGCTTCAGGTCGCGCTTGATCTCGCGGCTTGCGGCGCTACCGTCGCTTCCATCGCGTGCTTGATCCGTATCGTCAGCCACCGCGCGTCTCCGGAATCTGCAGGGTTTGAAGATTCGATGAAGCGTTCATCGCGTGGCGGCGAGCGGCGCGAGCAACTGCTTTTCCAGCTTCTGCGCGACGCCGGACAGCGCGTCGCGGCTCCAGCCGGTGCGGCTGCCCGCGCCGCTCCAGATCACCTTGCCGCTTTCCACGTCGATCACGTCGAAGGTCAGCCCGACCGCCGGTTCGCCGTCCACGCCGACCTTGTAGCGCCACTCCGTCACCGAACCCGTCAACGCGTAACGGATTTTCTGGGCGCGGGCCCAGTCGAGCGCCTTTTGCTGCGCGTCGGCGCGTGCGGGATCGAAGAGGTTTTCCTCGTCGCCGGACGCCGGATAGCGCGTGAGCTGCGTGAAGCCGCCCGAACTCAAGAGACTCTGTGCAATCGAGGTCGCCCGCAAGCCCGCCTGCGGCGTTTCGGTCAGATTGGCGATCGGCAGCACGGTCCAGCTAGCGTCCGTCGACGACGCCACGGCGGGCGCGCTGCTGCGATCGACCACCGCGCACGCGCCGAGCGAGAGCGCCAGCGCGATCAGGGCGGCGCGATGGCCGAGATTGGATTTCAACGCGTTTTCCATGAGATTTCTCCGCTTGATGCGTGTTACTTGTTATCCGCTTTCTTTCCGTTACTTCAGGCGCGAAGGCGATTTTCGGAACTGCGGGCGAAACGGTTTCAGCGAGGTTTTTTAGTAAAGCCATCGGTAGCGCACGCCGTATTCGGTGAACGGCTGCGAGCGCCCGGACGAGACGCCCGCGTGCTCGTAATACACCGCCGCCTGATCGTTGCCGAACACGCTGCCCGCCAGCCCGACGCGCACCTGCGCGGTCCAGCCCTGATTCGAATCGTGCAGCGGTCCCGCCGCGAAAAACGGCCGCCAGCCGCGCCGGGGGTCGCCGTCCTCGATTTCATCGCCGACCGAGAAAAGCAGGCCGGCCTGCGTAAAGCTCTGCGGCATGAACTGCGCCGCCGTGAACGCCGACCCCGCCGGCAAGAGCTGCCGCAACTGTCCGCCCGGCGTGCCCGACGCGCTGTATTGACCGTGCGTGAACACGGCGCGCACGGTGTAATCGGGATACTCCGAGCGAATCTTGTAGCCCGCGTTGAAGTCGTAGACCATGCCCGTGCCGAGAAACGACTTGTCCTGTCCGTAGAAACGGTCGTACTCGATCCGTCCGCCGACAAACACATGCGGATCGAGCCGGTAGTTGAATCCGGCGCTCGCCAGGTTCTTCATCCCGCCGACCATCAACTGGCTCGTCTCGGTCGCCATCTGATGCACGCCGAACGCGTAGCTGAAATTCAGCGGATGCGTGTCGAGCACCGTGCCGTCGATCCGGAACGTCGTGAAGTCGTCGAGCGCGTCGCGACGGCCGAGCGTCATCTTTTCGGTCTCGTTCAGGCCGAGATGCCGGTAGGTTAGATCGAGCTGGCGGTCGTGTTGCGGGACGCCGGGGAGCGAATCGTCGCCGTGCTGGTTGCGCTCGGCGTAATCGAGGATGAGCGATTGCGTCGGCGAGAGACGCAATCCGCCGCCGAGCGCGCTTTCGGTGAAACGCAGGCCGCCCTGATCGACGACACGAAAGCGCGGCGTCAGCGATTGCGCATTGCGAAGCAACTGCTCGCGCAGGATCGTGTTGACGATTTCGTCGTCGGGGAGCGCGAGTTGCTGCTCGTAGGCATGCGTTTGCAGCGGGCCGTAACGCCCGGTGACGGCTTCCGCGTCGAGCCGGTTCTGGCGCGGCACCCAATCGGATTCGGTATCGAGCAGACGCTCGATCGTCACCGTGTCGTGTTCGGCGAGCGCAAGCGTGATGTCGGCATAGACCGGCCGCGTCGACCGGTCGATGTACTGGCGCAGCAGCCACACGCGCTCCAGATCGTAGGCGTCGTGCGATTGCGCCCAGCCGAGCGCCGCCTCTTTCGCGACCGCCGAATACACGCGCTCGCGCCGCGCCAGTTCAGCCGATTTTGTCGCCGGAAGCAGCGCGGCCGTCTCTTTCGGGCCGGGCAGCGCGAGCCGGGCTTCGGGCGCGCCGGGTTTCTCGTCCTCGCGCAGCATCTGGACGAGCACCGCACGCGATGCATCGCCGCCCTGGAACAGATCGGTCAAGCCGACCATCCGCGCGCGCAGGTCCGCGCGCTGTTCGTCGGTGAGATCCGGCGCGCGGCCGCTCGCGCGCAACGCCGCCTGCCGACGCCACACGGCGTTGCGCACCTGCCACGCTTCGTCGGCGCGGTTGTTCAGTTCGAGCGCGTCCGCGTAGCCGAGCGCCCACAGCGGGTCGTCGCGACGCAGACGATCGGCCGCCTGGCGATGCATCATGTGCAGCGCGCCGCGTCCGTCGCCCAGACGCATATAGGCCGCCGCGAACGGTCCCCAGAGCGCGCCGTCGTCCTCCGCCGCGCGCGCGTAACGTTTCAGCGCCGCGCGCAATTCGGCGTCGCTGCCGCGTTCGACGAGCGCCCACATCAGCGCGGCGCGCGCCTCGGCGTTGTCCGGCGCGAGCGCGAGCGCCGCGCGCACATCGGCGAGCGCGCCTGCCGGATCGCCCTTGTCGCGCCGGTACTGGCCGCGCGCGAGCAGGAATTCGGGCCGCTTCTCGGCCTGCGCGCGCTGCGCCGGCGTGAGCGATCCGAGCAACGCGTCGATCCGGCCATCCGCATGCGCGCGCGTGTAGTGGTAGAGCGCGAGTTCCAGCAGGCGCTCGCGGCCGGTCTGCCGGTAGCCGAATTCGGCGAGACGTCCGGCGTCGAGCGGTGTGTCGTCGTAGAGCGAGACAAGCGCGGCCATGTCGTCGGGTGTCGCCTGCCCGCTCGCGAGCAACTGTCCGTAACCTTCCTTGGCGGCGTCCTCGTGCTGGCCTATCGCGCCGATCATCGCGTAGAGACGCCAGAAGTCGGCGTCAGCGGGCTTGGCCGCCGAGCGTGCGCGAGCCAGCACGTCGAGCGCACGGCTGAAATCCGTGCGGACGTAATACATGATCCCGAGCTTGAACGCGTAAGCCGGGTTCGGGCCGAACTCGCGGTTCAGACGCGTATAGGTTGCGAGCGCGAGGTCGTCGTCGCCCTTGCGTTCGGCGAGCGCCGCGTAGCGTTCCAGCACGGCTCGCGCGACCGGGCCGCGCGCGCGGGCATCGAGAAAGCGCAGCGCGCCGTCGGGGTCGCCCTGGAGTTCGTAGGCGGTCACGACCTGATCGATACGTTTTAAGTCGCCCGGGCGCGCGTCGCTCTCGAAAATCGATGCGGCCAGCATCGCGGTCGCGTCGTTGAGCGCGGGCGCGAGGCGCTCGACCTGCTGCCAGCTTCGTGCGTCGCCGCGCTGCTGCGCGAGCGCCAGATAGTTGCGCAACGCGACGTCGGGCGCGTGATTCCACTCGGCGACCTGCGCGAGGCGCTCGCGCCAGAGCGCCGAGGACGGATCGTGATCGACGGCGCTTTGCGCGACGCGCTGCGCATTTGCCACGTTGCCATTAGCGAGGAACACCTTGAAGGCGAGTTCGTAGTCGTCGGCGTCGAAGGTGGCGAGCGGTTCGGAGGTGGCCGGGGCGTTTGATGGCGTGCTCGATGGCGTGCTCGATGGCGTGCTCGCTGGCGCTTTGGGGGATTGCGCCGTGGCGTGCGGCGTCGATGCCGCGGCCGGAAAATCGGCGGGCGTCATGGCGGGCGACGTCGCGAGCGGCTTGCGCGGCGGTTGGGCCGTGGCTCCCATGACAGGCGCGGACCCGTACTGCGCCGCGATCCGCATGACACGCGGCGCGTTGCTATTCCCGCCACGAAATGCTGCCGCCCGATAGCCGTCCGCGTAGGCATAACGCAAATCGTCCGGCAGCGGGCCGCGCCGCGACATGTTGAGCAACCGCCGTGCATAACGATCCGCCAGATCCGGCCGTCCAGCAGCCAATGCCAGCCGCGCCAGATAGCGCAACGTTTCGCGGTCGCGTCCGAGCGGGCCGATATGCGCGTCGGCCGCCTGCAATGCTTCGTTCAACCGGTTCCCCGCTTGCAGCGCCTGCAGTCCGCTCAGGAAGAGACGGCGCTGATCGTCGAGCGTGTTTGCCTTCGCCTGTGCCGCAAAAAACGCGTTCGACGCGCGCACATAGTCGCCGCTGCCGAGCCATAACTTCGCGCCCTGCGCGAGCCATTCGCCCGCGCGCGCGGGCTCGGCGGCGGCGAGCCGTTCGTAATAACGCCCGGCGAGCGCGGTGTCGTCGAGTGCCCGCGCCTTCGCCGCGAGCTTTTCGAGATCGCCCGGCTCCCATGGCCGCTCGACCGCCTGCTTGAGCAGCCGGTCGAGCGCCGCAAGCTGCGCGGGCCGCGCCGGATCGGCCGGGGCGAGCGCATAGGCGCGGCTCTCCGCCAGTTCTATCCGCACGATCAGCGCGTGCGCCTGCGCCTGCGGCTCATGCGACTCCGCGAGCCGGGTCAGGGTCTTTTCCGCCTCGCCGATCCGCTGCGCCTTCAGATATTGCCGCGTGAGTTCGGTCAGCACTTCCGGGTTGTCCGGCTCGATCCGCAGCCAGGCTTCCAGATACGCGATCGTCAGCGCGTCGATCCGGTCGCCGCCGAGCAGCCGCTCCTGCAGACGTTCGCGCGGAAAAGCCAGCACGAGCATCAGCGCGACCAGCAGCCCGAAAGCCGCGATCACGAAGGGCGAAAAGAGCCGCTGGCGGTCAGGCTGAGCAGGCGACATCGACATGGACCGTTACGGTTGCGGCATTGGGCGGATTGCCCGCGAGGCCGGCGCGCGGGCCGCCCGGCCGGTACGCAGCGCGGCCTTGCATCATCGCGGCGCTGAGCGGACGCCCGTTCACGGCGACGCGGCACGCGCCCGCATGCGCCAATGAGAACTCCGGCGCGACGTGCGACGTGAGATCGAAGGAGAAACCAGCTGGCGTGCGCGCGAAACGGTCGATCGTCCCGTTTGCGTCCGCGAGATACGGCAGCGCGGCACGGCTCGCCGACGCTTGATCGACGACACGAAAGCGCGCTTCCCCGCCCGTCAGATGCACATAAACACCACCCGGCCCCGCGAGATAACCCGCGACGCCTTCCGCGCTCTTCATCTCCGGCGCGCGGCCTTCGGGCAGACGCACCGTGCGCAGATGCCCGCCGCCCCGAATGCGCCAGAATCCGCCGTCTTCGCGCGTCACGGTCATGCTTTCGAAATCGAGCACTTTCTGCGCATATTCCGAGACGAAAACCGGATTGAGCGGCTGCGTCAGCAAGGCCGCATAGACCTTCTCCAGCGCCTGCACCGACGCGTATTTGGTGCCCGTGAACATGTGGTAGTACACGTCGACCGGTTTGAAACGGATCGGCGTTTCGGTCATCGCGAAGGTTTCGAGCACGCGCGTATAGCCGTAGAACGGCCCTTGCCAGAGCTGTGTATAAAGCTCCTCGTTCTGGTTCGGCGCGAACACCTGATAGTGACCGTCCTTCATCACGCCGAGCGGCGCGATGGCGGCCCAGCTCGGGTAGCTTTTCGTGATTAGCGTGTCGCCGCCGTTCATGTTGTAGACGCCCGCCTGATCGGCTGCCGCGACCACGCTGCCTGGCACCTGACAGTCGCCGCTCCAGAGCAGCACTTTCACGCGTTTGGCGGGCGGCGCGAGTGTATCGATATAGCGGATCGATCCCGCGATCTCGCGGTCCGTGTCGTAGCGATAACCGGGAATATCGATCGACAGCCCGTTGTAGTTCGCGCGGCTGCCGCCTTCGGTGGAACCGCTGTCGTCGTTGACGCGGCCGAGGCCGGTCACGCGCATCCATTGCAGCGGATGCGTGTAGGTGTGGCTCGCCATTTCCACGTTCGGCAACGCGAACAACTCACGCGCGATTTGCCGCAGGCGCGGCGCGAACGCGCGGTACGGGCCGGCGTCGGAAATTTCGCCTTCGATCACCGAAACGGTGGTCGGCAAGCCGAACTTGCGCAGCACGCCGTAAAGCGCGTCGCCGGAATATTGCACCGTGCCGGACGTCCGCATCGGCTCGCCGCCCACCGGATATTCCGCCGCCGACGCGAGACCGTCGCCGTCGATATGCGTCATGAACAGCCGCCGGCCGTTCTCGGTCGTGGTGTCGGGCGCGGGCAGGTCGTCGGGCAGCCGCAGCGCGGCCTTGAAAAAGCGCAGCGGCTGCACGACCCAGCGCGCCTGATTCACGATCGACATGTCGAACACCGCGAACGGGCGCAACGCGTAGCCGCCCCACGGCGTGATCGCGGCGGCGTCGATCGTGGTGTCGCTGCCCGCCTCTGCCGAGCGCAGACGCAGCAGCGAATGACTCGACGCGCCGACGCGGATATTGGTCGTGTCGAGCGGGTCCGGCTGCGGCTTCATTTCGAAGCCCATCAAGGCCGAATCCATCGATTCGATCTGCAAACGCTTGATCGGCGGACCGGAAACGAGGCTCAAGTCCAGCTTGGCCGCGAGCGCTTCGTCGAGCGGCACGCCGAAGCTCGTCAGCACGGCAACGTGCATGCCGCTGTCCACCTGACGCTCGAACCATGCGCGATACGCGCTCGCGTTCGACGGCGGCCCGTTCAGCCAGACGACGATGCCCGCGTACCGGTCGGCGAGCGGCCCGTCCGGCAGCGGCTTGGCGGTATCGGCGAATTCCACGCGATAGCCGAGATAATTGAGCGGCATCGCGACGAAGCGCACGCCGGGTGTGACGTTGAGGTTCGTGCCTGGATCGACGTTCTGGACCACCAGAATCGTGCGCGCGCCGAGGCCCGTTGCCGCGCTCTTTGCGCTGGCTGGCGTCGCGGCACTCGGCGGCGATCCGTCGGCGCCGACGCCCACCGTCGATATCGCCCCGTCCGTCACATACGGAATCAGCCCGTCCGAGCGGATTTTTGCGACGGTTTCAACGGCGCAAGCGCGATCGGCGGTATCGCAATAATCGATCGCAAGCACCGGCAGGCGATACTTCTCGCGCACCGTCTTCGCCTGACCGAGCAGCCAGTCGCGATCGGCCTGCGGCACCTCGGTGTATTTTTTCTGCGCCTGATTCCAGCCGCGATACAGCGACTCGAACGCCACCGCGTAGACGAGGTCGTGCGTCTGCGGCAACAGTTCGAAGCCGCGATTGAAGATCAGCTTCGCTTCCGGATAACGCGCCTTGATCGCGCGGATCACCCTGACGAGACCGGCTTGCTGGCGCGCGCGCTGTTCGTCGGTCCTGGCGGCAAGCTGGTAGGAATCGAGCGTGTCGAGAAAGAATCCGCGATAACCCTTCGCCCACAACGGCGCAATCACGTTCTGAACGTAAAACTGCGGCCAGCCATCGGCGGACTGATCGATCACATGCGATTCCCACGCCGCGTTCGCGCCGCTGATCCATGACTTCGGCATCGCCGCGAAGTACGAGCGATGCGCCGTGACTTCGCCCACGCTCACATAGGCGAACCATTTCGACGGCTCGGCCTGCGCACGCGGATCGAATCCGCTATCCGGTTCGACGACGACCGTATCGAAACTCGAAAACTCGGCGGCCGGCACCTTCGCGCCGTAGAACAGCGCGATCGACGGCGCGCGCGCCGCTTGCGGCTGGGCGAACGCGCAGCACGAACACACCAGCGCCAGCGTTCCCGCAAACCAGGCGAGCGCGCGCGCAAACAGGCGTCGCGCGCCGGCGGCGTCTTTCGGCCGGATGCGGAAACGCTGCGTGAGATGCACGAATCGACGCATCACGCGCTCAACGCGAATCGCACGACTAGGCCGCTTTGCCGAAGCGTCTCGCCCACGTCGCGCAACGGCGACGCCAGTAAATTCGAGATAGCGGTTGAAGCGCAATCGGCCGTCGGAGAAAGTTCTCGCACTTTATTAAGACAAATAGGGGACAGTGTCCGCTTTATAACCCATCTACGGATTCCCCTTCAATCTTCTTATCGATTATTTGGCGCGCGTAGTCGATTCCTGCGCGAACCGCGTCGATCGGACTGGCGAACGGTTCCTGATCTGGCACGCCGAACATTTCCGACTTGCCGCTTTCACCGGCCGCACTGCGCGAGATGTTCACGACGATGTCGAAATGGCGCGGGCCGTCGTCGGGATCGTCGCGATCCTTGGCCCGGCGTAACGCCTGCACGTTGATTTCAAACCCTTTGTAGTGGTCGGACAGCGGTGCGGACATCAGCGGCTCCTGGAATTGGATGAAACGCTTGCTCTGGTTTTGTCCCGCTTAACACGTGCAAACAGGTGCAAGACACATACCTGTTGTAATAATTGGTATGAATTAAACGGGCGACGACGCATGCCGCCTATCCCGATTTCCCCGCACGCCACGCCAGTCATATTGGCCTTTGCCATAATGCGCGGGACGCATCGAATCCGCGTCCGTGGTGATCGATGTCCTCGTCGTCCGATAAAAATCGTCATTCAGTCCAAGGGAGCGTTCCATGTTCATCCAGATTCGTATGCAATCCACCGCCGTCGTCACCGCGTTCGCCATCGCGCTGTGCGGCGCGCTTGCCGCGCCCGCCTTCGCCGCGAACAGCCAGCAGTCGAAAATGAGCACCTGCAACACGCAAGCCGGCGGCAAGAAAGGCGACGAGCGCAAGGCGTTCATGAGCAACTGCTTGTCGTCCGCACCCGTAGCCGCCTCCGCACCGATGACGCAGCAGCAAAAAATGACGGCGTGCAACAAGTCCGCGACCGGCAAGAAAGGCGATGAACGTTCGGCCTACATGAAGAGCTGTCTCAGCAACAAGGGCTAAACATCCGCGTTCCCGCCATACACCGCCGCGTACATAAACGCGGCGGCGCGGCGGATCGCCGCATCGAGGGGCGCGTCTTATTGCACTGCACCCAAGCTCGTGATACGCGCCGCGCCCGTTTTCTCCTAAGATGGCGCGGAGGCGGCCCACTCCTCACCTTGCGCTCAAAAACACAATTCGCCATCGGGCTGCCCCTTTACCGGTTTGCAGCATTGCATCGGACGGAGGCAGCAGGATGGCATGGAGACATAAAAACCGCTGGTTCAGGCGGTGGCTGGTGTTGATCGTATTCTGGTTCGTGCCCGTGATGATCGTCGCGGTGAACGAGATTCGCGAGGAGATGGCCTACAACACCGTCGATCGCGACCGGATGCTCGCCACCTGGCAATTCACCGACGCCCAGCGCGCCGCGGGAGCCGCCGCGCGTTGTCACGGCGACGCCGACGAAGCCCGCAGCGCGGGTTGTCCCGCCGACGTTATGACCGCGAACGCCGCACTGCATCAAAACGCCATCGACGAGTTCGCGGTGCGCCGCAGCACCCTCTTCGCTTACCTCTGGCATGCGTTCGTCGGCTATTGGGTCGTGCCTGCCGTATTCGTCTTTTGCGTCGGCGCGGTCCTAGGCGGAATCCGCCGCGCGCTGCGCCGGCCTGGCGGAACCGGCCGGCCCGCCGCTACGGAAACGCCTTCGTCCGCGCCACCGCAGGCGTCCTCGGCTGAGCGCGCCCGGACCGGGAACGCTGATTGCTAACCGTCGATGCAGCGTGTGCAGGACGAAAACGTCGAATTTCTGTTGAGGAAGGGCTAGTCCGCGCGACTTTTCGACCGGCGATCCTGACCCGCCTTTCGCTTTTCCGACCCGGCACGATGGGGGAAAGACCGGTAATCGACGGTCCGTCGCCACGAAATGCCGAAATCAGGCGAAGGGAGCTTTCAACGGCCGCCATCCGTTGTAAGCTAACAGGTCAGTTTTACCCGGTCGTTTTCGCGGGCGCTCGGCAGGAAGTTGCAAAAACCGGTTGAAAGCCAAGCGGGGCAAGGCTTCAGGCGGAGTTCGCAGACGCTGTTAAGGTTGCGTGTATGTTATACATTCGCATGCCGCACCTCCCGTTATATGGGGTTTCCCAAAAAACCACGATGGAGAAAAATGATGCAAAGACGAAACTTCATGCTCAAGTCGACCGCCGCACTCGCACTGGGAGGCCTCGCGCTTGCCGGCTGCACGACGACCTCGAACAGTGGTGAGCAGAAGACCGCAGGCGCGGCCGACGACCGCCACGCCATCGATTCTTCCGTCGACGCGACGATGCAGCGCCTCTACACGACCGTGCGCGGCTCGCGCGAACTGGTCGGCAAGGCGCGCGGCGTGCTCGTGTTCCCGGAAGTGCTGCAGGCGGGCTTTATCGTCGGTGCGCAGTACGGCAAGGGCGCGTTGCGCGTTGGCGGCGGCTCGGTCGGCTACTACAGCACGACGTCGGGTTCCGTCGGCCTGCAGGCTGGCGCGCAGTCCAAAGCCATCGTCTTCCTGTTCATGACGCAGGACGCGCTCGACAAGTTCCGCAATGCGGACGGCTGGTCGGTCGGCGGCGACGCATCGGTCGCGCTGATCAAGATGGGCGCGAACGGCGCGATCGACAGCAATACGGCAACGGCGCCGGTCGAAGTGTTCGTGCTGACGAACGCCGGCCTGATGGCCGATGTCTCGCTGGCAGGCACGAAGGTTTCGCGCCTGAAGATCTAAACATCCGACGCCGGCTTTCACTCGCCGGCCGAAGATAAAAAAACCGCCGTGCGGCACGAATCGAATTCGTGCCGCACGGCGGTTTTATCTTGTGCGGCGCATTTTTAGCGCCGCTGGACGGTGCAGCGGCTCAGGTCGTCGCGCGATCGATCAGCTTGAGACGCGAGCGCCGTTGTGCCCGGCATACGGCCTGATACGCATCCACGTACTGCTGCGCCATCCGGTGCGACGTGAAACGCTCCTCGAAGCGCTGGCGAACTTTTGCGCGCGACAGCGTATGCAGACGGTTCACGGCCGCGACCGCGCCAATCTCGTCCTCGACGATAAACCCGGACACGCCCTCATCCAGCACTTCCGGCACCGAGCCGCGATTGAACGCGATCACCGGCGTTCCGCACGCCATCGCCTCGATCATCACGAGACCGAACGGCTCCGGCCAGTCGATCGGAAAGAGCAGCGCGTGCGCGCCGGAGAGAAAACCGGCCTTCTGGTCGTCGGCGATTTCGCCGATGAACTCCACGTACGGCAATTCCAGCAACGGCGCGATCTCACGCTCGAAGTACTCGCGATCGGCAGAATCCACCTTCGCGGCGATGCGGATCTTCATCCCGCAACGGCCCGCAATACGGATCGCGGTATCGACGCGTTTTTCGGGCGAAATACGGCCCAAAAACGCCAGATACTGCGGCTCGACCGGCTGCGGCGTGTAGAGCTTTTCCGGCAGGCCGTGATAGACGGTCGTCAGCCATTTCGCCTGCGGCAACGGATGACGCTGCGAATCCGAAATCGAGATAACGGGCGCCGTGTCGAACGTGTCGAACACCGGCTGTTGCTCCGGCAAATCTAGCCGGCCGTGCAGCGTCGTGACGAACGGCGTGTCCTGGCGGTTGAACAGCGAGAACGAGTAGTAATCCATGTGGAAATGCAGCACGTCGAACTCGTCGGCGCGTCGGCGGACCATTTCCATCAGCAACATATGCGGTGCAATCCGGTCACGGATAGCCGGGTCGAGCCGCAACGCGCGCGGCCAGACCGCTTCGAGCGTGGCGCGGGTCTGCGAGTCGCCGGTGGCGAACAGCGTCACATCGTGACCGAGATCGACGAGGGCTTCCGTGATGTACGACACGACGCGCTCGGTTCCGCCATAAAGCTTCGGCGGCACCGATTCGGTCAGGGGGGCAATCTGCGCAATTCTCATTCTTCCGTCTCCACTTGGCTGGTTCTCCGCCGCCCGCGCGCGCGCTTTGTACGCTTTCGTACGAGTGCGAGCGCGAAGCCGGGGCACCGGAGTATGACAGCGCGATGTAAGGCGAACAACGAGGATTAATCCCTGTCCGCGCGCGGCGCGCCGCTGGTATCCGCTAAATTGCGGATTCCGATACCCTCATTATTGGAGCACGCGCGCAAAATGTCGGTAAGTCTTGCATTTTTGGCACGCTGTTACATCCCCGAAACACTCCGTGCGCGCGTGGATACACGTTTGAAGCGCGTGCTTATTTGCGGCGCGCGACGCCGCGCAAGTCGGCCAGGAAATTGTCCCGCCAGACGCCCAGATCGTTCTTGCGCAGCGCGGCCATGTTGGTCTGATAGCGCTCGCGCCGCTCGGCGAGCGGCATCGACAACGCGCGCCCGAGCGCCTCGCTCATACCGACGATATCGTGCGGATTCACCATCAGCGCCCCGGTCAACTCAGCGGCCGCGCCCGCGAACTGCGAGAGCACGAGCACGCCCGGATCGTCGGGATTCTGCGCGGCCACATATTCCTTCGCGACCAGATTCATGCCGTCGCGCAACGGCGTGACGAGGCCGATCTGCGATTCGCGGAATAGCGACATCAGTTTCCAGCGGTCATAGCGCTGGTTGAGATAGCGGATCGGCGTGTAATCGAGACCCGAATAACGCCCGTTGATACGCCCCGCTTCGTATTCGAGATTCTGGCGAATCTGTTGATATGTATCGACATCCGAACGCGTCGGCGGCGCGATCTGCACGAGCGTCACGTTGCCGCGCCACTCCGGCGATTTTTCCAGGAAATGCTCGAAGGCCCGGAAACGCTCGACCAGTCCTTTCGAATAATCGAGCCGATCGACGCTCATGATCAGCTTGCGTCCTTCCAGACTCTGCTTCAAATCCATCACGTCCTGCCGCGCCTCGCCGCGCCGCGCCTGTTCCGCGATCTCGTCCGGAAACACGCCGATGCGGTACACGCCCGTCTTCAACTTGCGCCCGAACGCCTCGACTTGACCGTCCGGCGTCGCGGTTCCGCCTGCATGGCGCACGATGTAGTCGTGGAACGCGATCTGGTCGCCCTCGGTCTGGAACCCCACCACGTCGTAACAGCACAGCGACTTCACGAGCTCCGCGTGCGGCGGGATGTTGAGCAGAATTTGCGGCGACGGAAACGGGATGTGCAGGAAAAATCCCATGCGATTCGTGACGCCTTCCGAGCGCAGCGCTTCCGCGAACGGAATCAGATGATAGTCGTGTACCCAGATCACGTCGTCCGGTTCGAGCAGCTTGATCGCCTTGTGCGCGAGCCACGAATTCACCCGCCGATACCCCGCATATTCCTCGCGGTCGTACACGGCCAGATCGTTGCGATAGTGGAAAACCGGCCATAGCGTCGCGTTCGAAAAACCGCGGTAGTACTGGTCGTAATCTTTCTTCGGCAGGCCGACGGTCGCGAACGTCACCGCGCCGTCCTGTTCCAGCGTCGGTCCGGAATTGGCGACGCTTTCGCTCACGACATCGCCGCTCCAGCCGAACCAGACGCCGCCGCTATCCTTGAGCGCGCCGAACACGCCGACCGCGAGGCCGCCGGCCGAGCCTTTGGTTTCGGTTGGCGTAGCGACGCGGTTCGATACGACGATCAGGCGACTCATGGCATGTCCTCTTGAATTCGTTGATGCCGCGCGCGCGGTTTATCGGGTGTTTCGCGCGGCGCGGTCGATGCGGCTTTATTGAAATACCGCGGCTGCTATTTTCGACTGGCAAACGCGCGCGGGGTTTCAGCGGAATAACGCTTAGCGTTTCGCTGCTGCATTCGCCGCCGGGTCCGGCGCTGGCCCGCTGCGCTCGCCGCGGCTCGCGACCGGATCGGCTTCCGTTCGTGCCGCCGTGCTCGATGCAGTGCCGGGCGCGGCGCCCGTTCGATCGAGCGGCGGCGCGAAATCGACGTGATGCTTTTCGGTGACGAAATCCGCCCGCGTGCGCGGCAGAAAATGCGGATACGCGGTCTGCACGAAGCCCAGCAAACCTTCGCGCACGCGGCATCGCAAGTCCCAGTTCAGGCCCGAATCGAACGAACTGACGAGCACGCGCAGTTGCATCGACTGTTCGGTGGCGTCGGTCACCTGAAGGACCTGCACACGGCCGTCCCACTCCGGCGCGTGTTCCAGAATGCGCTGCAATTCCTCGCGCAGCGGCGCGAGCGGCATCCGGTAATCGACGAAGAAAAACACCGTGCCGATGATTTGCGAACTATTGCGCGTCCAGTTGGTGAACGGATTTTCTATAAACCATTGCAGCGGCACGATCAGCCGGCGTTGATCCCAGATCCGGATCGACACATATGTGCCCGTGATTTCTTCCACGCGGCCCCATTCGCCCTGAATTACGACGACATCGTCGAGACGGATCGGCTGGGACAACGCAATCTGCAAGCCCGCGATCAGATTGCCGAGCACCGGGCGCGCCGCGATACCGGCGACCAAGCCCGCCACGCCCGCCGACGCCAGCAAACTCGCGCCGATCTGGCGCACGGCCGGAAAGGTCATCAGCGCGCCGCCGAATCCGATGATGACGATCACCACCATCACCGAGCGCGCCAGCACGCGCGCCTGCGTGTGAACGCGGCGCGCGTGGAGATTGTTCTCGGTGTCGAGCGGATGCGCCTGCACGATCGCCTCGCCCACCGCGCCCGCCGAGCGCACCGCGAGAAACGTCAACGCGACGATCAGCGCCACTGTCAGCAGATCGCGCAAGGCGGTGGCGAACGGCAGCGTATCGGGCGCCTCGGCGAGCACGAAACCGAGCGCGAGGATCACGAGCAAGACGAGCGCGGGTTTATCGATATAGCGCAGGACCACGCTCATCAGCGGATACGGCCGCGCGATGCGTTGCAAAATGCGCGAGCCGACCCGATGCACGCCGATCGCGAACAGCACGCCGAGCACGGCGACGACCAGCGTTCCGGGCCAACTGTGCAACGGCGCTTCGGCGATGCGCAGGATGTCGTCGAGGGTAATGGAAGTCATGGGCGTCGGAGCCTGCCTGGTGAGAGGGTGGATACGACGAAGGACTACGTGGGTGGAGCGAGAAGCATGAGCGCGAGGCGCATGAGCGAACGCATGAGCGGACTATAAGCGGACGCATGAGCGGCTACATAAGCGGCCACCTCAAAACAAGCGGCCGGTCACGCGGACCGGCCTTCTTCACGTGCACGCGTGCGCACTGCTGCGCAGCGGCGGGCCGACTAGTTGCTGGCCTTGCAGGGAAACGCCTTGCCCAATCCCAGCGACACCATCGTGCTCGCATTGAAATTGGCTTTGTCCGGGTTATCGGCGACGTATTTGCGCACGGCGTCGGTCAGTTGCTGCGGCTTCACATCGGTCGGCAGACAAAAGTATTGTCCGACTTGCGGACCGGAGGTTCCCCCGATTGCTTCGATGGTGTTGTAAATGCCGTCGGCCGCGCCTTCGATATACGCCGAACACGCGTTGCGCGAAACCGTGTCCGTCTTGGTACAGAGCTTGTTCAGATCGTTTCCGGTGAACGCCGCCGCGCTGAGCGGCACGGCGAGGACACTGGCGAGAACGAAAACCCGCAGCATGGTGCTCCCTGTTTTTATATGTTGAGCGGCGGAATTCCGGCGCGCGAGTATCGGGGATGAGCGTTTTCCAACTTGCAGATTCGCGCTCCCCGGATCTCGTCACGCGGTTTTGCGCTTGCGAATAATCCTGTGTCCCTTCGACAATCCGTCAGTCACGCCGCCATTCCGGCGCGCCTGACGAATACGCTATTTTGCACCGTTTGCGCCGTTTTGCGGAGCGCTGGCGCCCTGGTTCATCGACTGCAGGCGTGCCGCGAGCCCTTCCGCGACGTCCTTTTCATTGTATTTCTGCGCGAAGTCCACCGCCGTCATACCGATCTGGTTCTTCACGCGCAAATCCGCGCCTTCGTCGAGGAGCAGTTTCACGGTCGAAAGATGCCCGCCGCGCGCCGCCATCATCAGCGGCGTCGTGCCATTGGGCGAACCCGCATCGACGTAAGCCGAATGGTCGATCAACACTTTCACGATGTCGTCGTGACCGTTGGTTGCCGCGTAGTGCAGCGGCGACCAGCCCTTCTTGTTCACCTCCGCGTCCTTCGCGATCAGCATGTTCACGAACTCGACGTCGCCGTTGAGCGCGGCCATCATCATGGCGTTTTCGCCCGCGGGATCGGTCTTTTCGAGGTCGATTTTCGGGTCGTCGGCGAGCAGCTTGCCGACTTTCTCCGACTTTTCCTTCGCGGCGATGATCAAGAGCGGCGTGCCCGTGTTATCGGCAAGATTCGGGTCCATGCCGTTTGCCAACTGCTTCTTGACTTCGGAAACGTCGTCGAATTTGACGGCCTTGATCATGGTGTCGGCGGGCGCGGCAAATGCCGGATGGATCGCGGCGAGCGCGAACACGAAGCCGGCAAAAAGGCCGCGCGCGTTGGCCGAGCGGAGCATCGGGGAAACGAAAAATGTGTTCATGTGACCTTTTGTGGGGCTAACTTTCTGATTATTAACGTATTTTTCGAGGCGCGACTAACCGTTTGCGGCGCGTCACGCCAGCGGCGGCGGGATCTTGAAGAGCCGGAAAAAGTTGGCCGTCGTCGCCGCCGCGAGCGCTTCGTCCGTCATGTCGCGCAATTGCGCGATAAAGCGTCCGACATGGCTCACGTACGCAGGTTCATTCGGCTTGCCGCGATACGGCACCGGCGCGAGGTAAGGCGAGTCCGTTTCGATCAAAAGCCGCTCGATCGGCACGCGCCGCGCGACGTCCTGCACGTCTTTCGCGCTCTTGAACGTCACGATGCCCGACAGCGAAATGTAAAAGTTCTGCGCTATCGCCGATTCCGCGATGTTCCACGGCTCGGTGAAACAATGCATCACGCCGCCGGTTTCGCCGGCGCGCTCCTCGGCCATGACCTTCAGCGTGTCCTCCGACGACGCCCGCGTATGGATGATGAGCGGCTTGCCCGTCGCGTGCGCCGCACGGATATGCGTGCGGAATCGCTCGCGCTGCCATTCCATATCGGCGATGCTGCGGCCTTCCAGACGGTAATAATCCAGCCCGGTTTCGCCGATCGCCACCACCTTCGGATGCGCCGCCAACTCGACCAATTCGGCCACGCTCGGCTCGCGCATGTGCTCGTGGTCCGGATGCACGCCGACCGACGCGTAGACGTTCTCGCACTTCTCCGCGATATCGAGCACCGACGGCAGGGTTTCCAGATCCACCGAGACGCACAGCGCGTGCGTCACGCGGTGCTCGCGCATGCGTTCGAGCACGTCCGGCAGCCGGTCGCCGAGACCTTCGAAATTGATGTGGCAATGCGAATCGACAAACATGGGCGGTTCCTGATCAATCTTTGAGCGGCGCGTCGATCCGTAAACCCAAGATCACGAGATCGCGCTCGACGCCATCGAGCACGGCGACGCGCGGCAACGTACCCCACGCCGAAAACCCGAAGCCCTGAAAAAGCCGCAGGCTCGGTTCATTGTGGCCGAAGATAAAACCGAGCACGGTGTCGATCCGCAGCGACGGCGCGCAATCCAGCGCCGCGCGCAGCAATTGTTTGCCGAGCCCTTTGCCGCGCGCGCGTTCATCGAGATAAATGCTGACTTCGGCCGTGCGCAAATAGGCCGGACGGCCGTAGAAATCGGAAAAACTCAGCCACGCGATCACTTCACCCGCCGAGTCGCCCTCACCCTCGACCACCCACAGCGGCCGCGCGGCCGGACCGTGCGCCTGAAACCACGCTTGACGGCTCTCGACCGTAACCGGTTCCAGATCGGCCGTCACACGGCGCGACGGCACCGTGGAGTTATAAATGGCGACGATTTGCGGAAGATCGTCGGGAGTGGCATCGCGGTACGTCAGGCTCATGGCGTGCAAAATCAGTGGGCGTTGTGGGTTCGGAACGTGTCCCGCTGGAACACGTCCCGATACCCGAGGAAAAGTTCTTCGAAGACAAGCCGCGCGTTCAGCGGATGGTTTTCCACGGCGCGCTGGCGCGTGACGGTCTTCATGTAACGGGCGAAAGCGGCAGGATCGACTTCCGACGCGCAGCGCGCGAGCGCCTTCTTCGCGCCGGGAAAATAGCGCGGACGCGACGCCTCGCGCTCCGCGAGCACGTCGTACAGCCAGCGCTGAAGCCAGCCGAGCACGAGCGGCACCGGCAGCTTCTGCAGATTCTCGCCGAGCGCGAACGCATCGCAACCTGGCCCCGCCGACAGTTGCCCGAGCGTGAAGTCGCGCAGCGCGCGATGTTCGCTGGTGGCGAGCGCGAGCGCCGTGAGCGGCGCGCCGCCGGCTTCGGCGAGCAACGCGGCGGCATCGTCGATGCCTTGCGCCGTAAGCCACGCGGTCGCGGCCGGCGCGGGCGGGAGGGTCATCGGCCATTGGCGGCAGCGGCTGATGATGGTCGGCAGCAACCGGTCGATGCGCGCCGACACCATCAGGAACACGACGCCCGAGGGCGGTTCTTCGAGCGTCTTGAGCAGTGCGTTCGCGGCGGCGATATTGAGCGCTTCGGCCGGATACAGCACCACGACCCGCAAACCGCCGCGATGCGAACCGACGCCGCAGAAATCGAGCAGCGCGCGCACCTGCTCGATCTTGATTTCCTTGCTGGGCGCGCGTGTTTTCTTGCCTTCGTCGGCGTCGGCTTTCTCTTTTTCGTCCGATGCACCCGCCGCTTCGCCCGCGAGCGCCTCGGGCAGGACGGAGCGGAAATCGGGATGGTTGCCCTGGCTAAACCAGAGACACGCCGGGCATTTGCCGCACGGCTCGCCATTCGGCAGCGCCGCTTCACACAACAGACCTTGCGCCAGATGCTGGGCGAACTTGAGCTTGCCGATCCCGGCCTCGCCGTGCAGCAGCAGCGCATGCGGCCAGTTGGCGCGCAGCTGCTGAAGACGCGTCCAATCGTCGGTTTGCCAGGGGTAGATCATTCGATTAATCAATAGGTTGAGACGACATGCTCATGTGAATTCTTCTAAATTACGAAAAATTCTTGAAATTCAAAGTGTTGCGATCACTTCTTCGAGTACTTTCCGGATATCTTCAATGGATCGCGTCGCATCCACGATCACGAATCGCTCGGGCGATTCCTCCGCGCGTCGCAGATATTCGTCGCGCGTTCGGGTGAAAAACGCGTCCGATTCGCTCTCGAACTTGTCCGGCGCGCGCACCGCGCCGCGCCGTTCGCTGGCGGTCGCGGTCGGAACGTCGAACAGCACCGTCAAATCCGGCTGGAATCCGCCCTGTACCCAGCGCTCCAGCGCTTCGAGCTTGTCGCGCGGCAGGCCGCGGCCGCCGCCCTGATAGGCGAACGTGGCATCGGAGAAACGGTCGGACAGCACCCAGTCACCACGCGCGAGCGCCGGCTCGATCACCTGCGCGAGATGCTCGCGGCGCGCCGCGAACATCAGCAGCGCCTCGGTTTCGAGGTCCATCGGCTGGTTCAGCAACATGTCGCGCAAGCTTTCGCCGAGCGCCGTGCCGCCGGGTTCGCGCGTCATCACGACCGCGTGGCCGCTCGCGGCGAGACGCGCTTCGAGCCGCTCGCGAAACCACGCGAGATGCGTCGTCTTGCCCGCGCCGTCGATGCCCTCGAAGGTGAGAAATTTGCCGCGCGCCATCATTGTCCCCGGATGTACTTGTCGACGGCCTTGTTATGGTCGCCGAGATTGTCTGAAAAGATGCTCGTGCCGTCGCCGCGTGAAACGAAGTAAAGCGCCGTGCTCGGCGCCGGATTCAGCGCGGCGGCGAGCGCGGCGACGCCGGGCAAGGCGATGGGCGTCGGCGGCAAGCCCATGCGCGTATAGGTATTGTACGGAGTGTCCGTTTGCAGATCCTTTTTCTTCAGACGGCCGCCGTATGCGGACCCCAGCCCGTAGATCACGGTCGGATCGGTCTGCAGCGGCATGCCGATCCGCAGCCGGTTCGCGAACACGGCGGCGACCAGCGGCCGGTCGGACGGGCGGCCGGTCTCCTTCTCGACGATCGACGCCATCACGAGCGCCTCGTAAGGCGTCTTGTACGGCAAGTTCTGCGCGCGGCCGTTCCACGCCTCGGCGAGCCGCGCCTGCATCAGCCGGTATGCGCGCTTGTAGACGGCGAGATCGCTCGTGCCCTTGTCGAACAGATAGGTGTCGGGGAAAAAGAGCCCTTCCGCCGACGCTTTGTCCACTTCCGGCGCGCCGATCGCCTTCAGCAAGTCCGTATCGCTCATGCCCGCGGTGTCGTGGGAGAGCGCCGGGCTGGCGTCGAGTTCGCCGCGCATTTTCTGGAACGTCCAGCCTTCGATCACGGTGACGACATACTCGTTCACGTCGCCGCGCGCGATTTTCTGCAGCACGTCATAAGGCGTGATGCCGGTCTTGAACTCGTAGTTGCCCGATTTCAATTGCGACGAGAGCCCGAGCGCGCGCGTCATCAGCACGAAAAGCTCGGGCTGGACCGGCACGCCGCCGCGCGCAAGCTGGCTGCTGACACTGCGCAGGCTGCTGTGAGGCTTGATGGTGACGTCGAGTTGAGGCGTGGCGAGTTGCAGCGGGCTCGTGGCCCAATAATAGACGCCGACGGACGACGCTATCGCGATCACAACGGCCACCGCCATCGCGACCAGACATTTCTTCAAAAGGGACATGCGAAACACGCGAGAGATAGACCCCATATAATACTTGTTCGTCCCCGCCAAAGTCAGGATTGACTTCAAGCCGACTCCATGAACGCACCTTCCGCCTCAACTGTTTCCCCCGATTCAACCTTCGCCGCCGTCGAATCCGGCGGCGTGTTCATGCCGCTTACGCAATTCGGCGTGATCGACGTGACCGGCGACGCCGCCGCGAGCTTCCTCCACAGCCAGTTGACCAACGACGTGCAGCATCTCGATGCGTCCAGCGCGCGTCTCGCCGGTTACTGCTCGCCGAAAGGCCGTTTGCTCGCGTCGTTTTTGATGTGGCGGACTGCATCGGCTGTGCGCCTTTTGATCGCGCAGGACGTGCAGGCCGCCGTGCAAAAGCGCCTTTCGATGTTCGTGCTGCGCGCGAAGGCGAAACTCGTCGATGCGACGCCGGAACTCGCGGCCGTCGGCTTCGCGGGCGACGTGCGCGCGGCGTTGTCGGGCATTTTCGACGCGCTGCCGGATGCCGTTCACGTGAACGTCGATGGCCCGAATGGCTCGCTGATCCGCGTGCCGGACGCGGCGCATCGCCCGCGCTTCTTGTGGGTCGGCCCGAAAGCGGCGATCGACGCGCGGCTTGCCGAACTCGACGCCACGCTCACGCGCGCGACGCCCGCGCTCTGGGACTGGCTCGACATTCAGGCGGGCGAGCCGCGCATTACGCACGCGGTATCGGAGCAATTCGTGCCGCAAATGGTCAATTTCGACGTGCTCGGCGGCGTCAATTTCAAGAAAGGCTGCTATCCGGGCCAGGAAATCGTCGCGCGCAGCCAGTATCGCGGCACGATCAAACGGCGCACCACGCTCGCGCACGTGGACGCGGCAGCGCCCGGCAACGAGCTGTTCCACGCCGACGACCCCGGCCAGCCTTGCGGTCTCGTCATCAACGCGGCGCCGGCGCCGGGCGGCGGCGTCGATTGTCTGGTCGAGATCAAGCTGGCCGCGCTCGATAACGGCTCGGTGCATGTCGGATCGGCCGACGGCCCGGCGCTCACGTTCCGACCGCTGCCGTACGCGTTTCCAGCGGACGCCTGACCGTCCATGTGCCTGATCGTATTCGACTGGCAGCCCGGCGACTGGCAGCCCGGCGCGCCCGCGATCCTGACGCTGGCCGCGAATCGCGATGAGTTTTTTCGTCGCGATACCGAGCCGCTCGCCTGGTGGACCGATGCGCCGGACGTGCTCGCCGGACGCGACCTGACGGGCGGCGGCACCTGGCTCGGCCTCACGCGCGACGGCCGTTTCGCCGCGCTGACCAACTACCGCGCGCCCGCCGAAGTAAAGCCGGACGCGCCCACGCGCGGCACGCTCGTCAGCGATTTTCTGACCGGCCCGCGCGTCGCGCCGCTCGATTACCTGCGCGACGTCGCCGTGCGCGGGCATCGGTATAACGGTTTCAATCTGCTTGCCGGCGACCTTTCGCGCGGCGAACTCGGCTGGTACGGCAATCGCGCCGATGCGCCGCCCGCGCTGCTCGAAGCGGGCATTCACGGACTATCGAATAGCTTGCTGAATACGCCCTGGCCCAAGCTCGTCGCGCAACGTGACGCGTTGCGCGATCTGCTTCACGCGGACGAATCGCCGTCGCTCGACCAGTTGATCGACACTTTGCGCGATCCGCGCACCGCCGACGACCACGCGCTGCCGTCCACGGGCATTTCGATCGAGCGCGAGCGCGTGCTGTCGGCGGCGTTCATCGAAACCGCCGATTACGGCACGCGCAGCACGACCGCGTTGCGCGTGCGGCGGGCGAATGGCGGACTGGACATCGAGATCGAGGAACGCAGCGACGACGACGGTTCGCATCGCATCGCGCGGCCCGGCTCTTACCTCCGGGCGTTTGAATTCCGGACATAAATCACGCTTCGAACGCTTTCCTCAAAGCAGCGACCGCGTCCGCGTGCGCATCCAGTGTTTCCGGCACGAAGCCGCCCATTTTGAAAAACTCGTGGATCATGCCTTCGTAGCGCACGAGCGTGACCGGCACGCCCGCTTTTTCCAGCTTCGCGGCGTAGGCGACGTCTTCGTCGAAGAGCGGATCGTGATCGGCGGCGGCGATCCACGCGGGCGCCACGCCCGAGAAATCCGGCGCGTTGCGGCCGTCGAGCGGCGCGAAACGCCAGTCGTCGCGATCGTCGTCGCCTCTCAGATACTGCGCGAAAAACCACTGGATAGTTTTTGCCGTGAGCAAATGACCTTCCGCGAAACGCGCGTGCGACGCGCTTTGCTGGCGCGCGCTCGTCCCCGGATAAATCAACAATTGCAGCTTCAACGCGATGCCCGCATCGCGCGCAAGCACGGCGCAGACGGTGGCGAGCGTGCCGCCCGCGCTGTCGCCGCCGATCGCGAGCCGCGCCGGATCGACGCCGAGCGACGCCGCCTCGCGATGCAGCCAGTCAAGCGCGTCGAAGGCGTCGTCGAGGGCGGTGGGAAATTTGTGTTCGGGCGCGAGCCGGTAATCGACCGATACCACCACGCAACCCGCATCGCGCGCCAACACGCGACACAGCGCGTCGTGCGTCTCGACGCTGCCGACCGTAAAGCCGCCGCCATGCAGATACAGCAACGCGGCGGCGGGTTGCGCCCAGTTTGGCTCGATGGGGTAATACACACGAACGGGGATCGCCGCGCCGTCGCGCGCGGGAATCTCGATGTCCTGCACGTCGAATATCGGCGCGGGCGCGAGGTCGAGAATCGGGGCGCTCTGAGCGTAGGCGGCGCGAGCGGCCGATGCGTCGAGCGTGTGATACGGCGGGCGATTGGCGCGCGCGATCATGTCTAGGATCTGCGCGATCTTGGGATTGAGCGGCATCGGCTAACGGGTTTAGCCCGGCGGCTTCACTTCGGGCTTGACCTCGGGCTTCAACGAAAGCGGATCGGTCGGATTGCGCAACGCGGCGATATCGTCGAGACGAAGCTGCACCGAAGCCATGATGTTCGGATGCGAGAGCACGTAAAAACGCCGCGCGCGGATGGCGTCGAACGTGATGTCGGCGACGTCCTCCGCGTTCAGCTTGCCGCCGTCCACCGCCTTGGTCAGTTGCCGCATGGCTACGGTTTGCGATGCGGTCGGCGGCACGTCGTTGCGCAGCGCGCCGGGCCGCGAGCGCTCGGCCCGCGCGATGCCGGTCGGCACGAACGCCGGACACAGCAGCGAGCAATCGACCGCCCCGCCCGCGATCCGCAAGTCGTGATAGAGCGTCTCGGTCATGCCGACCACGGCGTGTTTCGACGCGTTGTAGACGCCCATCGCGGGCGCGGACAAGAGCCCGGCGACCGAAGCCGTGTTCACGATGTGCGCCGGCTCGTTCTGGCGAAGCATGATCGGCGTGAAGGCGCGCAGTCCGTTCGCGACGCCCATCACGTTCACGCCGAACACCCATTGCCAGTCGTTCGCGCTGTTCTCCCAGACGAAACCGCCCGTGCCGACGCCCGCGTTGTTGAAGAGCAGATGCACGCCGCCGAACGCGTCGAGCGTCGCCGTCGCGAGCGCGTCGACTTGCGCCGCATCGGACACGTCGGTCGGCACGCCGATCGCCTCGACGCCGAGCGCGCGCGCGAGTTCGACAGTTTCAGCGAGCGCGTCGGCATCGACGTCGGCGAGCGCGAGTTTCATACGAAGCGACGCCGCTTTCAGCGCAAACGCACGGCCGAAACCGCTGCCGCCGCCGGTGATCACCGCTACCTTGCCGTCGAACTGGTCCACGTGATCGACCTCTCTCAGATCAGCCTGACGAGTTGCTTGCCGAAGTTTTTGCCCTTCAGCAAACCGAAGAACGCTTCCGGCGCGCGTTCCAGCCCGTCCGCGATGCTCTCGCGATACTGCAGCTTTTTCTGCGCGACCAGCCCGCCGAGTTCCTTCAGCGCTTCCGGCCACACTTCCATGTGCTCGCTCACGATAAACCCCTGCACTGTCAGGCGCTGCGTGAGGATGAGCGACGGGCGCTTGAGCGGCATCGGCTCGCCGTTATAGCCCGCGATCATCCCGCAGATCGCAATGCGCCCGAACGCGTTCATGCGCGAGAGCACGGCGTCGAGCACTTCGCCGCCGACGTTTTCGAAGTAGCCGTCGACGCCGTCGGGCGTCGCCGCTTTCAGGTCGTCGTAGAGCTTGCCCGCTTTGTAATCGACGCAGGCGTCGAAGCCGAGCGTGTCCACCACGTAGCGGCATTTGTCCGCACCGCCCGCGATCCCCACGACCCGGCAGCCGGCCGCTTTCGCCAGTTGCCCGACCACGCCGCCGACCGCGCCGCTCGCCGCGCTCACCACCACGGTCTCGCCCGCTTTCGGCTCGATGATGCGTTTCAGCCCGTACCAGCCCGTCACGCCCGTCATGCCGACCGGCCCGAGATACGCCGAGAGCGGAATGTGCGTGTCGTCGACTTTCTGCATGCCGGTGCCGTCGGAGGTGCCGAATTCCTGCCAGCCGAACATCCCGACCACCTTGTCGCCCACGGCGAATTTCGCGTTTTTCGATTCGACCACTTCGCCCACCGTTCCGCCGATCATCACTTCGTCGAGCGGCTGCGGTTTCGCGTAGGACTTCGCGTCGCTCATGCGGCCGCGCATGTACGGATCGAGCGAAAGGTAGTGATTGCGCACGCGGACCTGACCTTCGGCGAGCGGCGCGAGCGGCGTTTCGATCAGCTTGAAATTCTCCGCCGACGGCTCGGCTTCTGGACGCGAAACGAGCAGGATCTGGCGGTTCAATTGCGGACTACTGGACATTCGGATGCTCCTTGGGTCAGGCGTCGCTCGGACCGGGCGTCGCCTTGGGATCGGAGCGCAGGCGCTGGCGCGCGATATCGCGGCCGACTGCCAGCCTGCGCATGTATTTGAACGTGCCGAGCGCCTTCGCGACGAAATGGCCTTCGCTGTCGCGGATCTCGCCCTCGCAATACGCCATGGTGGTCGAGCGGTGCAACACGCGGGCGAAGGCGCGCAATTCGCCGCGGCCCGGCTGCATGAAGTTCACCTTCATCTCCACCGTGACGACGCCGATGCCGTCGCCCGCGACACTGCGCGCGGCCATCGCGAGCGCGACGTCCGCGAGCGTCATCGTGACGCCGCCGTGCGCGATGCCCCACGTGTTCATGTGCATGCCGGAAAGCGGCAGCAGCACTTCGCTCGCGCCGTCTTCGGCGAGGATCAATTGCGCGCCGAGCATCTCGACGAACGGACTTTCGAGCGCGGGCGGCTCGACGGTCTTGGGGTTCTTGGAGTCGGTCGAATCCATCGCGTCACACTTCGTAGTCGATGCACTGGCGCGACTCGCGCACCGAGGCCACGAAGTCCTTGAGCGCGACGTGCTTCGGGTGAACCTGATAGGCGTCGAGGGCGGCTTTATCGTCGAAATCGGAGACGAGCACGACATCGTAAGTCGCTTCCAGCCCCGGCTGCGCCACGCCGACCTCGAAATGCCCCTGACCGCGCACGATACTGCGGCAGGTTTCGAGCGCGGCCTTGAGCTTCGTGGCGTTCTCGGCGCGGTCGGCGCCCTCGGCGTGATCCTTCAGTTTCCACATGACGATGTGTCGTAGCACGGTGTGTCCTCGTTCTGACCGATGATGAATGCGTGTCGCAATATTCTAGTCGCGTTTCACGAGGCACACGCCGCGTCACACCACCTCGAAGAGTCCCGCCGCGCCCTGCCCGCCGCCGATACACATCGTCACCACGACGAACTTCGCGCCGCGCCGCTTGCCTTCGATCAGCGCGTGTCCCGTCAGCCGCGCGCCCGACACGCCGTACGGATGACCGACCGCGATCGCGCCGCCGTTCACGTTGAGCCGCTCGTTCGGAATGCCCAGCGTGTCGCGGCAATAGAGCACCTGCACGGCGAACGCCTCGTTGAGTTCCCACAAGTCGATATCGCCGACCGACAGCCCGGCTTTCTTCAAGAGCTTGGGCACGGCGAACACCGGGCCGATACCCATCTCGTCCGGCTCGCAGCCGGCGACAGCGAAGCCGCGGAAGATGCCGAGCGGCTGCAGACCTTCCTTTTCCGCGAGCGTCGCGTTCATCACGACGCACGCCGACGCACCGTCGGAGAACTGGCTCGCGTTGCCCGCCGTGATGACGCCGCCGGGCATGGCCGTGCGGATCTTCGATACGCCTTCGAGCGTCGTATCGGCGCGGATGCCTTCGTCGGCGGCGAGCGTCACTTCCTTCGTGAAAAGCTGGCCCGAGGTTTTATCGGCGATGCCCGCAAGCACGGTGATCGGCACGATTTCATCGTTGAAGCGCCCGGCCGTTTGAGCTGCCGCCGCGCGCTGTTGCGACTGCACGCCGTATTCGTCCTGCCGATCCTTCGAGATTTCGTAGCGTTTCGCCACGTTCTCGGCGGTTTGCAGCATCGACCAGTAAATGGCCGGCTTGTGTTCCTTGAGCCAGCCATCCGCGAGCATGTGCTGGTTCATTTCGTTCTGCACGCAGGAAATCGACTCGACGCCGCCTGCCACGTACACATCGCCTTCGCCCGCGATGATCCGCTGCGCCGCGAGCGCGATGGTTTGCAGGCCTGACGAGCAAAAGCGGTTCACGGTCATGCCGGGCACGCTCACGGGCAGTCCGCCGCGCAACGCGATTTGGCGCGCGATGTTGGCGCCCGTTGCGCCTTCGGGGTTCGCGCAGCCCATGATGACGTCCTCGATGCGCGCTGGATCGATTCCCGCGCGGGCTACGGCGGCTTGCGTCACGTGGCCGCCGAGGGTCGCGCCGTGGGTCATGTTCAGCGCGCCGCGCCAGGATTTGGCGAGCGCCGTGCGGGCCGTTGATACGATTACTGCATCGGTCATGGGTTTTCTTCTCCTGCTTTGAATGTTTGGTTGCTGGCGCCCGATGGTTTTGTTTGTCTGTGCTCGCTTGGTTTGCTGGCGCCCAATTGGTTTTGTTTGCCTGTGCTCGCTTGGTTTGCTGGCGCCCAATTGGTTTTGTTTGCCTGTGCTTTCTGGGAACTTGCTTTCGTGTAGGTCTATTAGCTCTGCCCCTGTCCGGGGCGGGACTCACTTTCTTTGCTGCTGCAAAGAAAGTAAGCAAAGAAAGCAGCTTATCCGTCTAAGTGTCCACCACTCATAACGACACGGATAGGCTCGCAAGCTGACTCGGTCTTCGCGCATTTTTTCGGATTGGCACAGCACCTGCCACTTCCATCCCCGCTGCGCGAGGACGACGGGCACATCTAAAAACCGTCGGTTTGGTTTGGTTTGGTTTGGTTTGGTCTGGTTTGTTCGGTTATGCCGTTCCGGCAGGCACTTCGTGCCTGCGGGGATGAATGAGCGGCTCCACTCTGTTGTGTGGAGCGCTGACCGAATCAGCTTGCGCACCACTCCCGGTTACGGTTCGTGATGGACACTTAGACGGTCACGCTGCTTTCTTTGGTTACTTTCTTTGCAGCAGCAAAGAAAGTGACTGCTGCCGCGCACAGCGGCGTGCTAATAGACCTACACGAAAGCAAGTTCAAAAGAAGCGGCCGAACATCAGACGGTGTAACCCACCCACCCACCCCACGGCGCCAAATCTCGTACATCAAAATCAAACGGCGTACCCAACCCAAGCCCCGCTACCCCGTAAAACCGCGCCCCTCGGCTGCAAGCCGCACCAACCGCGCCGCCGGCCGCCAGGCCTCCCCGTTGGGCTGCGCTGCATACCGCCGCATCGCCCGCTCGACATTAAACAGTCCGACGCTATCGGCATAAAGCATCGGTCCACCGCGATACAGCGGAAACCCATAGCCCGTCAGATAAACCATGTCGATATCCGAAGCCTTCGACGCAATGCCTTCGTCGAGAATCTTCGCCCCCTCGTTCACGAGCGCAAACACGAGCCGCTCGACGATCTCCTCATCGGCAATCTTGCGCCGCGTCACACCAGCTTCAACCGAATAAGCAACGATCATCGCGTCCACCTCTTTCGAAGGCTGCGCCACGCGCTCGCCCGGCTTGTAGTCGTACCAGCCCGCGCCAGTCTTCTGGCCGAACCGCCCGGTCTCGCACAACCGATCCGCGATCTTCGAATAGTGCAGGTCCGGCTGTTCCCGATAACGCCGCTTGCGGATCGCCCAGCCAATATCGTTACCCGCCAGATCGCTCATGCGGAACGGGCCCATCGCGAAACCGAACTTCTCCACCGCTCGATCGACCTGCGCGGGCAGCGCGCCCTCTTCCAGCATGAAAAGCGCTTGCCGGATGTACTGCTCGATCATCCGGTTGCCGATAAAACCATCGCAGACGCCCGACACCACCGCCGTCTTGCGAATTTTTTTCGCAAGCTGCATGACGGTAGCCAGCACGTCCTTCGCGGTCTTTTCGCCGCGCACGACTTCAAGCAGTTTCATCACGTTGGCCGGGCTGAAGAAGTGCATGCCGACCACGTCTTCCGGACGCTTCGTGAACGACGCGATTCTGTTCACATCGAGCGTGGACGTGTTCGACGCGAGGATCGCGCCGGGCTTCGCCACGGCATCGAGCTTGCCGAATACCTGCTCCTTCACGCCGAGTTCCTCGAACACGGCTTCGACGATCAGATCGGCATCGCGCAGGTCTTCATAATCGAGCGTCGGCGTGACGAGCGCCATGCGCGCTTCGAGTTTTTCCGCCGTGAGCTTGCCCTTCTTCACTTGCGCTTCGTAGTTTTTTCGGATCGTCGCGATGCCGCGATCGAGCGCGTCCTGCTTCGTTTCCAGCAGCGTGACCGGCAAGCCCGCGTTAAGAAAATTCATCGCGATGCCGCCGCCCATCGTGCCCGCGCCGATCACGCCGATGCGTTCGATCTTGCGCACCGGCGTATCCGCCGGCACATCGGGAATCTTGCTCGCCGCGCGCTCGCCGAAGAACGCGTGACGCAGCGCGCGGCTTTCCGGCGTCTGTACGAGCGACAGAAAACATTCGCGCTCGAACGCAAGTCCGCGCTCGAAACCTTGCGCGACGCCCGCTTCCACGGCGTCGATGCACTTATGCGGCGCGGGGAAATTCTTGGCAATGGCCGCGACGCTGTTGCGCGCGAACTGGATGAATCCTTCCGCATTCGGATGCTCGATCTTGCGCTCGCGCACCTTCGGATACGGCGCGCCTTTCGCCGCCGCTTCTTTCGCGAACGTGATGGCTTCATCGAGCAAATCGCCTTCGGCCAGCTTGTCGAACAAACCGCTTTGCGCGAGCTTTTCCGACAAAACCGGCGTGCCCGACACGATCATGTTGAGCGCCGTCTCGAGCCCGACCGCGCGCGGCAGACGCTGCGTGCCGCCCGCGCCGGGCAGCAGGCCGAGTTTCACTTCGGGCAGCGCGATCTGCGCGCCCGCCGATGCCAGCCGGTAATGCGCGCCGAGCGCCAACTCAAGCCCGCCGCCCATCGCGACGCTATGAATCGCCGCGACGACGGGCTTCGCGCTCCCTTCGACCGCCGCGATCACGCTGTGCAGCGTCGGCTCCTGAGTGGCTTTCGGCGTGTTGAATTCGGTGATATCCGCGCCGCCCGAGAACGCTTTTCCCGCGCCGGTGATGACGATGCCCGCGACGTTCGCATCGGCCTGCGCGCGATCCAGCCCTTCGACGATCCCGAGCCGGGTGGAATGCCCGAGCCCATTGACCGGCGGGTTGTTCAGCGTGATGACGGCGATGCCGTCGCGGACTGTGTAATCCACTGCCATTTCGTCTGCCTCCATTCGATGCCGCGTGCTTCGCGCGAAGCGTGCGAAGGTCTCGCGGGGTGCCTCGGCGTATTTTGAGTTACCGCGCCAGAATACACATAAACGAACGATCGTTCAATTTAGTGATGGCATTTTGGAGGGAGGGATTACCCGGGCAACAAGCGGAATCTCAAACCGTCTTTTCGACCGCGCCCGGCAGCACGTAATCGCGATACATCTCGCGCAGCTTGAGTTTTTGCAGCTTGCCGGTGGCGGTATGCGGCAGTTCGTCGGCGAACACGATGTCGTCGGGAATCCACCATTTCGCGACCTTGCCTTCGTAGAACGCGCGCAGTTCGTCGCGCGTGACGGTCGCGCCCGGCCGCAACACGGCCACCAGCAGCGGCCGCTCGGTCCACTTCGGATGCGAACACGCGATGCACGCCGCCTCCGCCACTTGCGGATGCGACACCGCCACGTTTTCAAGGTCGATGGAACTGATCCATTCGCCGCCCGACTTGATCACGTCCTTGCTGCGGTCGGTGATGTGCATGAAGCCGTCGGGGTCGATGGTCGCGACGTCGCCGGTCGGAAACCAGCCGTTCACGAGCGGCGACTCATCCTTACGGAAATACCGGTCGATCACCCACGGCCCGCGCACGTGCAGGTCGCCGAACGCGCGGCCGTCCCACGGCAATTCGGCGCCGTCTTCGCCCACCACCTTCATGTCCACGCCGAACATCACATGGCCCTGCTTTTCGCGCAAATGGCGTTGTTCGTCGGGTGAGCGCTGCTTTTGCTTCCAGGTAAGTTTCGCCAGCGTGCCGAGCGGCGACATCTCCGTCATGCCCCACGCGTGTATGACCTCGACGCCGTAGTCGTCCTCGAAGGTACGCAGCATCGCGGGCGGACACGCCGATCCGCCGATCACCGTGCGCTGCAGGCTCGAAAAGCGCAGGCCGCTTTCCTTCATGTAGCAAAGCAGCGCGAGCCACACCGTCGGCACGCCCGCCGAATACGTGACGCCTTCGGCTTCCATCAGTTCGTAGATCGATTTGCCGTCGAGATCCTTGCCGGGAAATACCAGCTTCGCGCCGACGAGCGGCGCGGCGTGCGGAATACCCCACGCGTTCACATGGAACATTGGCACGACGGGCAGCACGGCGTCGCTGGCGGAAAGCGCCATGGCGTCGGGCAGCGCCGCGCCGAACGCGTGCAGGACGGTCGAGCGGTGCGTGTAGAGCGCGCCTTTAGGATTGCCGGTCGTGCCCGACGTGTAGCAGAGAAACGAGGCCGACCGTTCGTCGAATTCGGGCCACGCGAAGTCGCCGTCGTAGTCGCCGATCAGGCTCTCGTAGCTCGCGACGGGCGTCGCCATGTCGCCGAGATGCGTGCCGATGCACGCAGCGTCGCCGAGCGCGATCCAGCCTTTCACGTTCGGACACTGCGGCGCGAGGATATCGACGAGCGCGCCGAACGTCATGTCGAAAAAGACGTAGCGGTCGTCGGCGTGATTGACGATGAACGCGATCTGGTCGGGGAAAAGACGCGGGTTGATCGTGTGGCAGACCGCGCCCATGCCGCTCGTGCCGTAATAGCACTCCAGATGCCGGTAACCGTTCCAGGCGAGCGTACCGATGCGCTCGCCACGTTCGACACCGAGCGCGGAGAGCGCCTGCGCGAGTTGCTTCGCGCGCTGTTCGCACGCGCGATACGTATAACGGTGAATGTCCCCTTCGATCCGGCGCGACACGATTTCAGCATCGCCGAAGTGGCGGGCCGCGTGCGCGAGGAGCGAGGAAGCGAGTAGCGGTACATCCATCATCTGGCCGAAAAGCGGCGACGTCATGGGCAAGAATCCTCGCGCGGGTGGATTGCTTCTCGTGGCAACTTGGCGTGTGTCCGTTCGCGCGGCGGCCCTGCGGGTTCACGCTCCTGCAGGTCCGCGGGCGCGGATTTACAATATCGGTTAATCAAGAGGCGCTCAATATGTCGTTTTCCCCAAGCAGCAACGGCCTGCCGACCGCATCGCCGATGGACGAACTCGCCGCCGCCATCGGCTTCGAGCACGCTGACGGATTCGCCGCGCTCGGCTCGGATTTCCTCACGCGGCTGCCCGCAGCGCCGCTTCCCGAGCCTTATGTCCTGGGCGTCACGCCCGATCTCGCGAGCGAACTCGGCGTGACGGACGAAGTCGCGCAAGACCCCGCGTTTGCCAGCTACTTCGCGGGCAATCCGACCCGCGAATGGCCCGCCGAGCGCATGCCCTATGCCGCCGTTTATTCGGGCCATCAGTTCGGCGTATGGGCCGGACAACTGGGCGATGGCCGCGCGATCAGCATCGGCGAGATTGCGCGTGGCGCATCGGGCGAACGCCTCGAACTGCAGCTCAAAGGCGCGGGCCGCACGCCCTATTCGCGCATGGGCGATGGCCGCGCGGTGCTGCGTTCGTCGATCCGCGAATTCCTCTGTTCCGAGGCGATGCATCATCTCGGCATTCCGACGACGCGCGCGCTGTGCGTGATCGGCTCGGACTTGCCGGTGCGGCGCGAAACCATCGAAACGGCGGCGGTCGTCACGCGCGCCGCGCCGAGTTTCGTGCGCTTCGGGCACTTCGAACATTTCTATAGCAACGATCGCGTGGACGATCTGAGAAAGCTCGCCGATCACGTGATCGACCGCTTCTATCCGGCGTGCCGCGAAGCCGACGATCCGTATCTCGCGCTGCTCGCCGAAACCACGCAGCGCACGGCCGTGCTGATGGCGCAATGGCAGTCGGTCGGCTTCTGCCACGGCGTGATGAATACCGACAACATGTCGGTGCTCGGTCTGACGATCGACTACGGCCCGTTCGGTTTTATCGACGGTTTCAACGCCGGGCATATCTGCAACCACTCCGATACGCAGGGCCGCTACGCGTACAACAAGCAGCCGCAGGCGGCGTACTGGAACCTCTTTTGCCTGGCGCAAGCGCTCGTGCCGGTTCTCGGCCCGCAATACGACGAAAGCGTCCGCGGCGACAAAGTGATCGACGACGCCCAGCAGGTGCTCGAAGGCTTCAAAACGCACTTTTCGCCCGCGCTCGAAGCGGCGATGCGCGCGAAACTCGGCTTCGAACAGGCGCGCAAAGGCGACGAGAAGCACGCCAACGCGCTCTTCGAAATCATGCACGCGAACCGCGCCGACTTCACGCTGACGTTCCGCAATCTGGCCAACATGAAGCGCGCGGATGCATCGAACGATGCGAGCGTGCGCGATCTATTCCTCGATCGCGCCGCGTTCGACACCTGGGCGAACGCCTATCGCGCGCGGCTGTCAGAAGAAACGCGGGGCGACGAAGCGCGCGCCGAGGCGATGAACCGGGTCAATCCGAAATATGTTCTGCGCAATCATCTGGCGGAAGAAGCAATCCGGCTCGCGAAGGAAAAGGATTTTTCGGCCGTCGAGCGGCTTGCCGACGTGCTGCGCCGCCCGTTCGACGAACAACCCGGATTCGAAGCCTACGCGGGCCTGCCGCCCGATTGGGCGAGCGATCTCGAAGTCAGTTGTTCTTCGTGAAATCGACCCAAACTATCTAGACCAACCGGAACTCACCGATCCCGAGGATGGACATGAACCGAGACGACACCCCGAACACCCCCGCCGCGCCGCTGCAAAAAGACGACGAAACCTATCGCCGCGAATTGTCTGACATTCAGTATCAGGTCACGCGCCGCGCCGCGACCGAGCGCCCGTTCACCGGCGAATACTGGGATCACACCGAACGCGGCGTGTACGACTGCGTCTGCTGCGGCACGCCGCTCTTCGAATCCGCCACCAAATTCGACGCCGGTTGCGGCTGGCCCAGCTACTTCAAGCCGATCAATGGCGAAGTCGTCGCGGAGAAAACAGACCGCACGCACGGCATGCTGCGCATCGAGGTGCAGTGCAAGAACTGCGGCGCGCATCTGGGACACGTTTTCGAGGACGGCCCCGCGCCGACCGGCCTGCGCTATTGCATCAACTCGGCTGCGCTACAATTCGAGCCGAAGTGACAAACTGACTCGATCTGACGCCCGCCGGTTTTCGCGGCGGCCCGCACGCGCCGTTCACGCGGTTTCGCCGCCGCTCGTGAACGGCGCGCGCGCATCAGGACTTACCCGGCTCGATCCGGGCCAAACCACGCCCTCCTCCGAACGCCAATGAAATTTCTGTTCGATCTGTTTCCGATCATCCTTTTTTTCGTCGCATTCAAGGTCTGGGGTATCTACACCGCGACCGCTGTCGCGATCGTCGCTACGCTGCTGCAAATCGCGTGGGTCGCCTTCCGGCACCGCAAGGTCGATCCGATGCTGTGGGTGAGTCTCGGCGTGGTGGTCGTGTTCGGCGGCGCGACGCTCGTGCTGCACAACGACACGTTCATCAAGTGGAAACCGACCGCGCTCTACTGGCTTTTCGCCATCGCGCTGATCGTTTCGCAGGTCGGCTTCAACAAGAACCTGATCGAGGCGATGATGGGCAAGCAGATCGTGCTGCCGCATCGCGTGTGGGGACAGTTGAACGTCGCGTGGGCCGTGTTCTTCGCGATCCTCGGCGTGGTGAACCTCTTCGTCGCGTATAACTTCACGACCGACCAGTGGGTGAACTTCAAGCTCTTTGGCGCGACCGGCTGCCTCGTCGTGTTTATCGTCGCGCAGAGCCTGTGGCTCGCGAAATACATGAAGGAGGACGAGCAATGACCGACGCGTCGAAGGACTTCATGGGCGCATCCGCCGAGGCGCGCATCGCGCATCTGGAAGCACGGCTGACCGCGGCGTTCGCACCGCAATCCGTGCATATCGACGACGACAGCGCGAGCCACGCGGGGCACGCCGGCGCGGCCGGCGGCAGTCACTATACGGTCACCGTGGTCGCGGCTCAATTCGCCGGGAAGCCCCGCGTGGCGCGGCACCGCATGGTGTATGATGCGCTGGCCGAGGAGCTGCGGCGCGGCGTTCACGCGCTCGCAATCAAGGCTTACACACCCGAAGAATTCGCAGAACAGTTCGAGTGAGTAGCCGCCACCGAACGCTTACGCGCGTCGACCGCGCACTCTTTTATTTCGCCTCTTGATTCCCCTCATCAGGCCTTCGTTGCCTCGTTAGGAACTATCGATGACTTTGAAAAAGACCCGCATCTGCGTGTTGCTGGCCGCGTTTGCGGCAGCGCCGGTTTTCGCGCAAAACATCGCTGTGGTGAACGGCACGCCGATTCCGAAATCGCGCGTCGATGCCATGATCAGCCAGCTCGAACAGCAAGGCCAAAAGGATTCGCCGCAAATGCAGGCAGCCGTGCGCGAAGAACTGATCAACCGTGAAATTCTGATGCAGGAAGCCAACCGCCGCGGTATCGGCATGCGCCCGGACGTGAAGGCGCAGATCGCCGTCGCGCAACAGACGGTCGTGCTGCGCGCGCTGATCGAGGATTTTGTGAAGACGCACACGCCGACCGACGCCGAAATCAAGGCGCGATACGACGATCTCGTGAAGCAGGCAGGCGGCGGCAAGGAATATCACCTGCACCACATTCTGGTCGCCGATGAAGCGCAGGCGAAGGATTTGATCGCGAAGATCAAGGCCGGCGCGAGCTTTGAAGATCTGGCGAAGCAGTATTCGAAGGACCCGGGATCGGGCAAGAACGGCGGCGATCTCGACTGGTCGAGCCCGCAAGCCTACGTGCCGGAATTCGGCGCGGCCGCCGAGAAACTGCATAAGGGCGAAATGACGTCTGAGCCGGTCAAGACGCAATTCGGCTGGCACATCATCCGTCTCGACGATACGCGCGAAGTCGCACCGCCGCCGCTCGAACAGGTGAAGCCGCAGATCGCCCAGCAGATCCAGCAGGAAAAGCTGCAGGCGTATGAAGAGAATCTGCGCAAGCAGGCGAAGATTCAGTAAGCGCTGCGCCTCGTCGCTCGCTTCGCAGATGTAAAAATGCCGCCCCTTTCGGGGCGGCATTTTTTTTACTAGCGATGAGCCGGCGCGCGGCTCACGCCATCAACCCACCCAGCGCCGCGCGTTCTGGAACACGCGCAGCCACGGGCTTGCGTCGGTAGTCCAGTCCTCCGGCGTCCAGCTCATCTGCACGTTGCGATGCACGCGCTCCGTGTGCGGCATCAGCACGGTGAAACGGCCGTCGGTGGTCGTGACCGACGTAATGCCGTCCGGCGAGCCGTTCGGATTGAACGGATAGCGCTCGGTCGCCTGACCGCTGTGATCGACGAAACGCATCGCCACTTGCGCCTTCGCGGCGTCGCCTTGTTGCGAGAAATCGGCAAAACCTTCGCCGTGCGCGACCGCGACCGGAATGCGCGAGCCTTCCATGCCGGCGAAGAAAATCGACGGCGAGCTTTGGACTTCCACCAGCGAGAAGCGCGCCTCGAACTGTTCCGATTTGTTGCGCGTGAACTTGGGCCACGCTTCGGCGCCCGGAATGATCGACGCGAGGCTGCTCATCATCTGGCAGCCGTTGCAGATGCCGAGCGCGAAGGTGTCGGCGCGGCCAAAGAACGCGGCGAACATATCGGCGAGGCGCGGATTGAAGCGGATCGTCTTCGCCCAGCCTTCGCCCGCGCCCAGCACGTCGCCGTAGGAGAATCCGCCGCACGCCACCGCGCCCGCGAAGTCGGCGAGCGTCACGCGGCCGTCGAGCAGATCGCTCATGTGTACGTCGTGCGTATCGAAACCCGAGCGGTCGAACGCGTACGCCGTTTCCAGATGCGAGTTGACGCCCTGCTCACGCAAAATGGCGACTCGCGGACGCGCGCCCTTACCGATAAACGGCGCGGCGATGTCCTGCGCGGGATCGAAGGTCAGAACCGGCGACATGCCCGGATCGTTCGCGTCGAGCAGCGCGTCGTATTCCGCGTCCGCGCACGCCGGGTTGTCGCGCAGACGCGCGATCCGCCAGCTCACCTCGCTCCACGCACGGTGAAGGTCGACCCGAGGCGCGTCAAAAATCTTCTTTGCGTCGCGATAAATTTCGATCGTATCGCGCGTGTTCGGCTTGCCGATCACATGCGAGCACGCCGACAACCCATGCTCCCGCAAGGCGCCCAGCACGGCGTCGCGCTCGGACGCGCGCACCTGCACGACCGCGCCGAGTTCTTCCGAGAACAGCGCGCGCACGGTCATGTCGTCGCGGCGGCCGCTCGTCTGTTTGGCCCAGTCTTTCGCGTCGCCGTAGTCCGATTCGTGGTTCGGATCGAGCGTGAGCATGTCCACGTTCAGCGACACGCCGACGTGACCCGCAAACGCCATTTCGCAGACCGTCGCCCACAGGCCGCCGTCCGAGCGGTCGTGGTAGGCGAGCAGCTTGCCGTCGGCGTTGAGCGCCTGAATGGCCGTGAAGAAGCGCTTGAGGTCCTGCGCGTCGTCCACGTCGGGCACGCTGTCGCCCACTTGCTGCGTGACCTGCGCGAGAATGCTGCCGCCCAGGCGGTTGCGGCCGCGCCCGAGGTCGATCGCGATCAACACCGTGTCCACCGATGCGTTCAACTGCGGCGTCAACTGGCGGCGCACGTCCTCGACCGGGGCGAACGCCGAAATGATGAGCGACACCGGCGACACGACTTCCTTCGCCGCGCCCGTCGCGTCCTGCCATTTCGTGCGCATCGACAGCGAATCCTTGCCGACCGGAATGCTGATGCCGAGCGCCGGGCACAGTTCCATGCCGATCGCCTTGACCGTGTCGTAGAGCGCGGCGTCTTCGCCCGCGCTGCCGCACGCGGCCATCCAGTTTGCCGAGAGCTTGAGCTTGCTGAGCGATTCGATCGGCGCGGCGGCGATGTTCGTCACCGCTTCGCCGACCGCCATGCGGCCGGACGCGGGCGCGTCGATCACGGCGAGCGGCGTGCGCTCGGCCATCGTCATGGCTTCGCCGCGGAAACCGGCGTAGTCCATCGTGGTGATCGCGCAATCGGCGACGGGCACCTGCCACGGGCCGACCATCTGGTCGCGCGCCGTCGTGCCGCCGACCGAACGGTCGCCGATGGTGATGAGGAACGACTTGCTCGCGACCGTCGGGTGCTTGAGCACGTCCACGGCGATGTCCGAGAGCACGAGCCCCGTTACATCGACCGGTTCGAACGCGAGATGCTCGCGCTTCACATCGCGATGCATTTTCGGCGGCTTGCCGAGCAGCACGTCCATCGGCATGTCGACCGGTTCCTGGCCGTCGTTTTCATCGTCGACGAGTTCGAGCTGACGCGCATCGGTCGCCACACCGACCACCGCGACCGGACAGCGTTCGCGCTCGCAGAGCGCCTCGAACGCGGGCAAATCGCCCGGCGCGATGGCCAGAACGTAACGTTCCTGCGCCTCGTTCGACCAGATTTCGCGCGGCGACAGGCCGGTTTCTTCAAGCTGAACCTTGCGCAACTCAAAGCGCGCACCCTTGCTCGCGCCATCGACCAACTCCGGGAACGCGTTCGAAATACCGCCCGCGCCGACGTCGTGGATCGAGAGAATCGGGTTCTTCGCGCCGAGTTGCCAGCACGCGTTGATCACTTCCTGCGCGCGTCGCTGGATTTCCGGATTGCCGCGCTGCACCGAGTCGAAATCGAGTTCGGCGGTGTTCGCGCCGGTCGCCATCGAACTGGCCGCGCCGCCGCCCATGCCGATCCGCATGCCCGGACCGCCGATCTGGATCAAAAGCGACCCTGCCGGCAAATCCAGCTTATGCGTGTGCTGGTCCGAAATATTGCCGATCCCGCCCGCGATCATGATCGGCTTGTGATAGCCGCGCACGCGCCCGGCCACGTTCTGTTCATACGTACGGAAATAGCCGCCGAGATTCGGCCGGCCGAATTCGTTATTGAACGCCGCGCCGCCAATCGGCCCGTCGATCATGATCTGCAGCGGCGAAGCGATACGGTCCGGACGGCCGTACGCGTCCTGCGCGTCCGACGGATTGCGCTGCGGCACGGGCACGGCGGCGTCGCGGGCGTTTTCCCAGGTTCGGCGCGCATCGGGCAAATCGAGATTCGACACGGTGAAGCCCGACAAGCCTGCCTTCGGACGCGCGCCGCGGCCGGTCGCGCCTTCGTCGCGGATTTCGCCGCCCGAACCGGTCGCGGCACCCGCGAACGGCGAGATGGCGGTCGGGTGATTGTGCGTTTCGACCTTCATCAGCGTGTGCGTCAGCTCGACGTTCCGCCCGTATTGTTCGCTCGCACCACGCGGGAACCAGCGCTCGGCCACGCCGCCCGCCATGATCGCGGAATTGTCCGAATACGCGACGATCGTGCCTTCGTGATTCAGCTTTTCCGTGTTGCGGATCATGTTGAAGAGCGAGATGTCTTGCGGCTCGCCGTCGATGGTCCATTCGCCGTTGAAAATCTTGTGGCGGCAGTGCTCGCTGTTCGCCTGCGCGAACATCATCAGTTCGACGTCGGTCGGATTGCGTTCGAGTGTTTTGAACGCGTCCACCAGATAGTCGATTTCGTCGTCCGCGAGCGCGAGGCCCAGTTCCAGATTGGCGGCTTCCAGCGCCGAGCGGCCGAGCGCGAGGATATCGACTGTTTGCAGCGGCTTCGCCGGCAGTTCGTCGAACAGATGCAGCGCGTGATCGCGCGACGGCGCGACGCTTTCGGTCATGCGGTCGTGCAGCGCGGCGGCGACGGCCTCGCGCGCTTGCCCGCTCAACGTCTTTTTACCGCCGAGCAGCCCGCTTTTCATGACGACCGTGTACTCGACGCCCCGCTCGATCCGGCGCACTTGCGTGAGCCCGCAATGATGCGCGATGTCGGTGGCCTTACTCGCCCACGGCGACACCGTGCCGAAGCGCGGCACGACGAGGAACGTTTCGGTCGCGCCGCGCTCGGATGGCGCCTCGAACGGCGCGCCGTAGTGCATCAGCGCGTGGATGCGGTCGGTGTCTTCGGCGGTAAGCGGATCCTGCGAATTCACGAAGTGCAGAAACTGCCCCCGCACGCCGACGATGTTCGAGTCGATGCGCGCGAGCGTGTCCAGCAAACGGGTTTGACGGAAATCGGAGAGGGCCGAAGCGCCGGGGAAACACGAGAAGTGGGCCATTGTGACGGTGCGTCGATGACGTCGATGAGCCGCTTGCAGCGAAGCGGCGTGAGGCGAAGGGAAGACCCGGATTATAACCCGGAAGTGTCTCGATATTGCCCTGCACCACGCGCGGCGCCGCGCCGTACGCGCCGGTTGGCGACGCCTGGGCAGACGCGTCCCGTATCCTGAAATTAAGCGGCGGACCGGTGTTTGCGTGGAATTTTGGCAATCGGCGCGAGGCATCGGCCAACCTGCGCGAAGCCTTGCGGCGACAGGGCGCGCGGCGGTCGAAGCCGCGCCGGATGCCGCAAGCGAAGTCACGAGGCGGCCACGAAAGCGCTATCATGTCGCGCTTTCGTGGCCGCTCGCCCGCGTCTCGTTTCGACGTCTGTAGCGCCGGCCCCGCTCCAAGCCACGCCCGTGACCGCTTATGCGTTGAGCGCCCGGCTCGCCACTCTCGCGCCTTCGGGCAACACACACGAATCATGGATGTCATCGTCATCGGCGGCGGAATCGTCGGGATCGCCACTGCTTATCAGCTGCGTCTGGCCGGCCATCGCGTTTGCGTGGTCGAGCGCCACGCGACCGTCGCGCAAGGCGCAAGTTTCGGTCACGGCGGCGCCGTGCTGCCCTCGCCGCTCGATGTCTGGTTCGGCCCGACCTTCATGCAGTCGAACCGCGCGCAAAAGTCCGGCGTCGTGTTCCAGCCCGGCTTCGACACGGCCACGCGTGCGTTCGCGAAAAAACTCGCCGCGCTGCGGGAGCCGGACGCGTTCGCCGCGCAGTACGCGCGCTTACGTCCGCTCGTCGATCTGTCGCGCGCCATGCTCGCCGATATCGAAGCGCTCTTTGGCTTCGACTACGAACAGCGCGCGGGCGTCCTGCACGTGTTCAGGAGCGCGCGGGACATGGAACAGGCGGCATCCGCGATCGAACTCCTCAAGCGTTTCGAGGTACCTCACCGGGTCCTGACGCCCGCCGAATGCGTCGCGGCCGAGCCTTCGGTGCCCGACGATCCCGATTTCGCGGGCGGCGTGCTGCTCGCCGGCGAACGCACGGCGAACTGCCCGCTATTCACCAAACTCCTGAAACAAGTGCTCGACGATCAGGGCGTGCAGTTCCGCCTCGGCCGCGAAGTCGCATCGATCCGTCTCGACGGCGAGCGCGCCGCCGTCGTGCTCGCGCCGCTTGAGAACGACGGCCGCCGTCCGGCCGACGTCGAGTCGATCGGCGCGGACGCGATCGTCGTGGCCGCGGGCGCGGGCACGCCGGCACTCCTCGCGACGCTCGCCGGCAGGTTGAACGACGCGTCGGCGCTGCATCCGTTGCGGTTGCACACGCTGACCGCGCCGATCGCCTATGAGGAACGCGCGCCGCATCTGACCGTGGTCGATTCGGTGAAGCGCATCGCGATGACGCGGATCAACCAGCGCGTGCGCGTGACGGGCGGCGCGGTGCTGCAAAGCGCGTCGAAGAGTCTGAAACCGCTGTCCGAACGCGTCACGCAGCGCGCGCTCGCGCTGCTCGGGCAAGGCACGCACGACTGGATTCCGGGCGCGGCGCGCGTGTCGGCGGCGCGCAGTTGGGAAGGCACGCGGCTTGTCTCCGCCGACGGCCTGCCGGTGGTCGGCGCGACGTCGAATCCCCGGCTTTTCGTCAACGCCGCGCACGGCCCGGCGGGCTGGGGCCTCGCGTGCGGGTCTGCTAAAGTGGTCGCGGATCTCGTGTCCGGCGTGACGCCCGACCTTCCCGTCGAGACGCTCGCGGCGCTCGGCATCGAGCGGTTCTAAGCGGCGCGGGATCGGGCGAGCGGCTTGCTGAGGCATTGGCGTGCACGCTTAGGTCCGCTTAGGTCCGCTTAGGTCTACCTTGGTCCGCCTTGGTCCGCCTTGGTCCGCCTTGGTCCGCCTTGGTCCGCCTCGGTCCGCTCAGGTCCACCTAGGTCCGCTCGTCATTTCCGGAACCCGCGCCATGACCGCTCCGCATTCGCCCTACTTTCCCGCCGACACGGCGCGCTCTGCGCCGCTCGCGCTGCTCACACTCGATGAACTGCGCGCGCTCGAAGCCCGCGCTGCCGCGCCGCTCGCGCCGCACACGCTGATGGCGCGCGCGGGCGCGGCCGCCGCGCAATTTCTCCTCGATACCGACCGCCATTCGCCCGGCCGCGCCGCGTTGCCGGTGTGGATCGCGGCGGGTCCGGGCAACAACGGCGGCGACGCGCTTGTGATGGCGACGCAACTGCATCGCGCGGGTGTCGATGTGACCGTGTGCATGCCGCTTGAAGTGAAACCGGACGACGCGCGCTGGGCGCTGGCCGAAGCGCTCGCGGCGGGCGTGCCGGTTACGGCGGCGTTGCCCGAATCGCTGCGGGCGTTTAGCTGGGTGGTCGACGGGCTGTTCGGCATCGGCCTGTCGCGCCCGCTGGAAGGCGTTTTCGCCGATCTCGCCGCGCGTCTTTCCAAACGATCGCGTGAAGAAGGCGGCGTGCTCGCGCTGGATATCGCGAGCGGCCTGAATAGCGACACCGGCGAGCCGGTCGGCGGCGGCCACGCGGTCCGCGCGACCCACACGCTCACTTTCATCGGCGCGAAACCGGGGCATTTCACCGCGCATGGCCGCGATCTGACCGGCAAGCTGTACGTCGCGACGCTCGACGTGAGTCCGCCCGCTGCGCCCGCCATCGTGCTGAACGCGCCGCCGCTGTTCGCCGCGCATCTGCCGCCGCGCGACCACGCGACCAACAAGGGGACGTTCGGCACGCTCGCGGTGATCGGCGGCGACACGGGCATGTGCGGCGCGCCGATCCTCGCCGCGCGCATGGCGCTCTACGGCGGCGCGGGCAAGGTCAACGTGGCGTTTCTGGGCGAAGGCGCGCCGCCTTACGATCCGCCGCATCCCGAGCTCATGCTCCATCACGTCGATCAACTCGCGCTCGACAAGATGGATGCGCTCGCGATCGGCTGCGGCATGGGTTCGGGCGATCGGGCGAAACGCGTGCTCGCCGATGTGCTCAAACTCGACGTGCCGAAGCTCATCGACGCCGACGCGCTCAATCTGATCGCGAAAGACAACGCGCTCGCCTCGGCGGTGGCCGCGCGCGGCGCGCACGGCGACCCGTGCGTGCTGACGCCGCATCCGCTGGAAGCCGCGCGCCTGCTCGACACCGATGCCAAAGCCGTGCAGCGCGACCGCGTCGCCGCCGCGCGCCAGTTGGCCGCGCGCTTTGCGGCGGTCGCGGTGCTGAAGGGTTCGGGTACGGTGGTGGCCGCGCCCGACGGCCGCGTCGCGATCAACCCGACCGGCAACGCCGCGCTCGCCACGGGCGGCACGGGCGACGTGCTCGGCGGATTGATCGGCGCATTCCTCGGCGGGAACGTGCCGCCTTACGAGGCGGCCCTCGCGGGCGTTTATCTGCATGGCCTCGCCGCCGAAAAGCTGACCGCCGATGGCGCAGGCCCCGCCGGACTCACCGCCGGCGAACTCGCGCCAAAGGTTCGCGCGCTGCTCAACCGTCTGTTCTATTCGTCATAAGCCGCCCAAGCCGCGCGACGATGCAAGCGGATCGTCACGCATCGTCGCTATACTTGGCATTTCTCGGATTGCTCCTAGTTCCTTCGCGCATCTGCCGGTTGCACCGCATTCGCACGAACAAATCCGGGCCACCTTCAGCTATTCGGACCGTTATGACGCTCAATTCGCTTCCTTCCTGGCCGGCGCTCCAGTCGCACTACGATGCCATTTCCGGCGAGCGCCTGCGCGACTGGTTCGCGCCGCAAAACGACACCGCGCCGACCCGCGCCGAGCGTCTGACGTACGACGGCGGCGGCATCGCGATCGACTTTTCGAAGAACCGCGTGACCGACGCGACGCTCGAACTGCTGGTTCAACTGGCGCGCGAAGCGGGCGTCGAAGCGCGCCGCGACGCCATGTTCGTGGGCGAGATCGTCAATCCGACCGAGCATCGCGCGGCCTTGCACACGGCCTTGCGATCCACCGCCGACGACGCTCCGTTCCAAAAGGAAATCCGCGCCGAGAAAGCCAAGATGGCGGCGTTCGCCGATAAAGTTCGCGACGGTTCGTGGACCGGCTACACGGGCAAGCGCATTCGTCACGTGGTGAACATCGGCATCGGCGGCTCGGACCTCGGGCCGAAGATGGTCGTCCATGCGCTGCATCATCTCGCCTCGCCGGAACTCGACACGCACTTCGTCTCGAACGTCGATGGCGCCGATTTGTACAACGTTTTGCAGACCATCGACGCCGAAGAAACGCTTGCGATCATCGTCTCGAAAACCTTCACGACGCTCGAAACGATGACCAACGCGCGCTCGATGCGCGAGTGGTTCACGAAAGCGGGCTGCCCGGAAGACGCGCTCGCCAAGCATTTCGTCGGCGTATCGGCGAATCCGGAGGAAGTGGTCAAGTTCGGCATCGCGAAGGACAATGTTTTCGAGATGTGGGACTGGGTCGGCGGACGTTATTCGTTGTGGTCGGCGGTGGGGTTGTCGATCATGATTTCCGTGGGTCCGAAGAACTTCGACGGCCTGCTCGAAGGTGCGCACGCGATGGACCAGCATTTCCGCGAGGCGCCGCTCGCGAAGAATCTGCCGGTGCTGCTTGGCATGATGGGCGTGTGGTATCGGAACTTCTTTGGCTCGCAGAGCGACCTGATCGCGCCGTATTCCGAGGCGCTGCATTTCCTGCCGGCGTATTTGCAGCAGCTTGAGATGGAGAGCAACGGCAAGTCGGCGCGGCTCGACGGGAAGATGGTGGACTATCCGACTGCCGCGGTGATCTGGGGCGAGCCGGGCACGAACGGCCAGCACGCGTTCTTCCAGATGTTGCACCAGGGGCCGACGATTATCCCGATCGACTTTATCGCGGTGCTGACGCCGGAACATCCGCTCGTCGATCACCACGCCAAGTTGCTCGCGAATTGCTTCGCGCAGAGCGAGGCGCTGATGCTCGGACGTACGCTCGACGAGGCGAAGAAGGTTGCCGGTCCGGGCAAGGAAGAGCTCGCGCCGCACTTGAGCTTTCCGGGCAATCGGCCGACGACCACGATCCTGCTCGATGCACTCACGCCGCAGACTTTGGGCGCGCTGATCGCGCTTTATGAGCACAAGGTGCTGGTGCAGGCGTCGGTGTGGAACATCAATCCGTTCGATCAGTGGGGCGTTGAGTTGGGCAAGATTCTCGGCAAGGTCGTCGAGGCCGATATCACGGCGGCGCAGGCCGATCCTGCCAAGCACGATTCGTCGACATCGACGTTGATTGCGCGGGCTCGGGCCGCGCTTAAGCGGTAGGTTGGTTTTTGCTGGCGCCTGGGGGACGGGGTTTGGTTTGGTTTGGTCTCTCGGGCGCGTTCTCTTGGTTTGCTGGCGCTCTTTGCTTCTGTCTGCCTGCGCTTTCTGGAGACTTGCACTGGTCTTGGTTTGCTGGCGTCCTTCGCTTTTGTTGTTCTGTGCTTCTTGGGAACCTGCTTTCGTGTCGGTCCATTAGCACGCCGCTATGCGCGGCAGCAGTCACTTTCTTTGCTGCTGCAAAGAAAGTAACCAAAGAAAGCAGCTTATCCGTCTAAGTGTCCACCACGAACCGCAACCGGGAGTGGTGCGCAAGCTGATTCGGCCATCGCACCACCCAACAGAGTGGAGCCGCTCATTCATCCCCGCAGGCACAAAGTGCCTGCCGGTAAGGCATAACCGGAAAAACCAAACCAACCGACGGTTGCGAGACATGCCCGTCGTCCGAGCGCAGTGAGGATGGAACTGACAGGTGCTGTGCCAATCCGAACGACTGCGAGATAGCCGAGTCAGCTTGCGCGCCTATCCGCGTGGTTATTGAAGGTGGACACTTAGCCGGATAAGCTGCTTTCTTTGGTTACTTTCTTTGCAGCAGTGTACAGACCGGAGACATAGCTGACAGGTGTACGGAGACATGGTTGACACTTTCGGGTAATCGAACGCCCGAAATCCTCCCATGCCCTGGAACGTAAAAGACACCATGAGTCTCCGACAGGAATTCGTTCAACTCGCCACTCAACGGCGCTTGCCGTTCAGCGAGTTGTGCCGACGTTTCAACGTCAGCCGCCAGACCGGCTACAAGTGGCTTGCACGCCACTCGACACAAGGCCTTGAAGGTCTCGTCGATCGCTCGCGTCGTCCGCACGACAGTCCCGCGCGCTCATCCGATGAGATCGTCGCCGTCGTGCTCGACCTGCGCCGCGAGTACGGCTGGGGCGGACGCAAGATCGAGCGTCGTCTGCAAGATCTCGGCCACGCCAATGTGCCCGCACCCTCCACGATCACCGAGATCCTGCGCCGTCACGACCTGCTCCACGCGCCTGAGGACAGACCGCAGCGGCCCTGGCAGCGCTTCGAGCACGAGCATCCGAATGCGCTGTGGCAGATGGATTTCAAGGGCGATTTCCCGACCCTGGAGGGTGGCCGCTGTGCGCCGCTGACCGTGCTCGACGATCACTCGCGCTTTAACATCGTGCTCGCCGCCTGCGGCCGGACAACCACGGAAGTCGTGCAGACCGAGCTCCAGCGGGCGTTTCGCTGCTACGGGCTACCGTCACGCATCAATACCGATAACGGTGCGCCGTGGGGCTCCCCGAGCGCGCCGGGCCAGTTGACCGAGCTCGCGGTGTGGCTGATCAGACTGGGTATTCACGTGAGCTACAGCCGACCGTATCATCCTCAGACGAATGGCAAGGATGAGCGATTCCATCGGTCGCTGAAAGCTGAAGTGCTGGCGCGGCACGTGTTCACGACCCACGCCCACGTGCAGCAGGAGTTGGAACGCTGGCGACAGGTGTACAACACGCAACGCCCGCATGAGGCGCTGGACCTGGCGACGCCGGTGAGCCGCTACCAACCCAGCCCGCGAGCGATGCCCGAGCATCTGCCAGAACCGCAATACGGGCCTGCCGATGAAGTGCTGCGGGTCAATTCAAATGGCCTGGTGCGTTTCAGAGGCGAGGCGCTGCGTCTGTCGACTGCGCTCAAAGGGCTGTACGTGGCCGCACGTCCAAAGCACGACGAAGACGGCGTAATTGAGTTCTGGTTTGCCCATCAACGCATTGCAAAACTTGACCTGAAAGCAGCAAAACCCTGAACATCAGGTGTCAACGATGTCCTCGTACATGTGTCAACTATGTCTCCGGTCTGTACACAGCAGCAAAGAAAGTGACTGCTGCCGCGCATAGCGGCGTGCTAATAAACCTACACGAAAGCAAGTTCCCAGACACCACAGGCATACAAAAGCAAGGGGCGCCAGCAAACCAAACGCCGAGCAAGTTCACAGGAAGCGCCAAACGACCAAACCAACACCGCCCGCTACCCCACGACCCGCCCCGCCTCAATGGTCACCGTCGCATCGCACCGCTCGGCGAGTTCGGTATCGTGCGTCACGAGCACAAGCGTCGCGCCATTCTGACGATTCATCTCAAACATCAGGTCGATAATCGCATACCCAGTCGAGGCATCGAGACTTCCCGTGGGCTCGTCGGCGAACAGCACCGCCGGATGCGTGACAAAAGCCCGAGCGAGCGCCACGCGCTGCTGCTCGCCGCCCGAGAGCAACTTGGGATAATGCGCCGTGCGCGCCGACAACCCAACCTGCGCAAGCAGCGCCCGCGCCCGCGCGATAATCTCGCGATGCGGCGTGTCGCCGCGCAGTTCCAGCGGCAACATGACGTTTTCCAGCGCGGTCAGATGCGGCATCAACTGGAACGACTGGAACACGAAACCGACCGAGCCGCTTCGAAGCGCGGCGCGGCCGTCTTCGTCGAGTGTGCCGAGTTCCTTGCCCAGCAGACGAACCGAGCCTTCGGTCGCGCTGTCCAATCCGGCAAGCAATCCGAGCAACGTCGACTTGCCGGAACCCGACGCGCCGACGATCGCCACGCTGCTGCCCTTTTCGATCGACAGGTCGATGCTGTCCAGAATGGTCAGTTCACCCGTCGCGTCCTTAACCCGCTTGCTTAAACCCCGTACTTCAATGACCGGTTCGATATTGTTTTGCATGGAGAGAGTTAAACATAACTGCGGCCGGCGCGCTTTGAGCCGGGCGGCAAGACTCGCGGCGCTCTGCGTGCCGGTGCTCGCGTTCGGATGGTCGTCAGGCGCCCGCGCCGAGACGCCCGCGCGGGCGATCGTCGTGCTCGGCGACAGCATCTCCGCCGAGTACGGCCTGCCGCGCGACACCGGCTGGGTCAACCTGATGCGCGGCCGGCTCGCGAAAGAGCGTTTCGATTATAGCGTCGTGAATGCAAGCATCAGCGGCGACACGACGAGCGGCGGTGCGGCGCGCCTTCCGGCGACGCTCAAGCGCGTGAAACCGGCGCTGGTGATCGTCGAACTGGGCGCGAACGACGCGCTGCGCGGGGTGCCGCTCGCGACCACGGAGGCGAACCTGCGATCGATCGTTGCGCAATCGCAAGCCGTGCATGCGCAAGTCTTACTCATCGGCATGTACGTTCCGCCCAACTACGGACCCGACTACAGCCAAAAATTCAATGCGGTCTACACGATGCTGTCGAAAGAGAAAAAACTGCCGCTCGTGCCATTCCTGCTGGCTGGCATCGAGAACACGCCGTCGATGTTCCAGGCCGATCAGATTCATCCGACCCAGCAGGCCCAGACCTTGCTATTGGAGAACGTCTGGCCGATTTTGAAACCCATGCTGGGCGCGCCGGCTTCAAGCGGAACTTAAGCACGCGACGTCCAGCGCGGTTTCAGACAGACACGCGGAAAACGGCCACGATCGAGTGCTTTGACACGGATCAGCGCTTTGACACCTCGCGTAACCCGTAGAAACCCCCGCTCCTCGTCGAGCGCAATACCAAGGAGGTAACGTGAAATATTTCTCAATTCTCGCTTTGACCGTCGCAGTCTCGGCCTGTGCCGCCCAGCCGCCCGCGGGCGTCCAGCAAGTGGGCAAGAGCCAGCAGTCGCCGAAGGTCGTCGCTCAATGTATCGCGCAGAAATGGGCCGACAAGTCGCAACAGCAAGTGGTCTCGCAAGACACGCTCGCTAACGATCAGGCGCTCGACGTCTACGTGCCGGGCCAGCAGCCGCCGAACGGCGCCGCCGCCGTGGTGCGTCCGGCCTGGAGCGGTCCGGGCACGTGGGTGGGCTTCCGTGCATCGGGCGCGGCGGGCAGCGACGCAACCGGCGATATCCAGGCGTGCCTGTAAGGACGTCGTAGCTCGCGGTTGTAGCGATTCTGCATCGCTAAAAAAAACCCCGCTGGTTTGCACCAGCGGGGTTTTTTAATGCGTTTGCGTTTGCGTCTGCGTTTGCTTTGCGTTTGCGTCGCTTATTGCGGCTGCGCCGCGCCCGTGGGCGCCGTGATCTTCACCTTGGAACGCGCTTTCAACGCGTCGATGAACGCCTCCATCTCGGCCTGTGCATACACCTGCGCGACTTGCTGCTGCGCGCCCGCGAGACGATCGGCGGCAACCGGCGCGGCCTTTTCGATACCGTTCACACGATAAATCGCGTACCCGTCCTGACCGAGATCGACGCCGACATAAGCCGGCAGCTTCGACGAATCCGCCTTGAAAATCGCGCTCACCGCCGCCGGCGGCACGCCTTGCGCGTCGTTGCGCGACACGATTGCAACCGACGAAAAACCCGTGGTCGCATTCGACTTTTGCAACTCGGCGAGCTTCGCCGCGCCGTCCTTTTGCGCCATCGCGGCCGCTTGCTCGGCGACGACCTTCTGACGGACCGCGTCCTTCACCACGTCGAGCGCCTGCACGGCGGCGGGCTTGTAATCGGTCACGCGCGCGGCCACGAGCGTGTTGTTGCCGACGTCGATAGCCTGCGTGTTGTTACGATCCTTCACCGAATCGGACGCGAATACGGCGGCGAGCAGCTTCGCATTGTTCAGCGGGCTGTCAGGCGGCAATTGCGGATTGGCCTTCGGGCCGACGGTCGCCGCCTGAATAGTCAGCTTGAACTTGTCGGCGGCGGGTTGCAGCGTCTTCGACTTTTCGTACACAGTGGACGTGAACGATTCCACGTCGTCCGCGAAGCTCTTGGCGGCTTGCTGGCTCGCGTAGTCCTTCGTGAGCGCGTCCTTCACTTCGTCGAACGACTTCGTGGCCGCCGGTTTCACGTCGGTCGCCTGAATGATGTGATAGCCGAAGTCCGACTGCACGACGCCACTGACTTCGCCCTTTTTCAGCGCGAACGCGGCGTCGTCGAAGGCCTTGCCGCCCGCGATCATGCCGCGTCCGAAGTAGCCGAGATCGCCGCCCTTCGACGACGAACCCGGATCTTGCGATTCTTTCGCGGCGATCTGCGCGAACTGGTCGGGATGGGCCTTGACCTGCGCGAGCACGTCGTCGGCGTGTTGCTTCGCCTTCGCCTTGTCGGCGGCGCTCGCGTCTTTCGGCGCGACGATCAGGATGTGGCTCGCGCGCACTTCGCCTTCCGTGCGATAGCGCTGGATGTTGTCGTCGTAATACTTCTTGAGGTCGGCGTCGGTCGGCTTGATCGATGCAGCCAGCGCCGCCGGCGACAGCACCACGTACTGGATCGACGCGGTTTCGGGTGTCGCGAACGCGGCGCGATGCGCGTCGTAGTAGGCCGAAAGTTGCGCATCGGTCGGCTGCACTTTCGCTGTGTAATCGAGCGAGCGGAACGCGAGACCCTGCACATCGCGACGCTGTTCGGCAAGCTCGGTCAGCCCTTCGGCCAGCGCTTTCGACGTGAACGCGCTCGACTGGATGCTGCCCGGAATCTGGTCTGACGCGAGGCCATAGCGCACGCGCTCGTCATATTGCTCGGGCGTCATGCCCTGCATGGCGAGCAGTTCCTTGTAGCGATCCACGTCGATCGAACCGTCGGGCTTGCGCAGCGACGAAATGACCGGATCGGCGAGCAGCGCGCGGCGCACGGCTTCATCCGACGCCGTGAGATGCAGGCGGCGCGTTTCGTCCGCGAGGACGCGCTGCTGCACGAGACTGTCGATCAGCGACTTGCGCATTTCCGGCGTCTCGAACATTTTGGGATCGAACTGCGCGCCGAGCATCTGGCGCGCGCGATCCACTTGCTGGCGCATCGCGCTGTCGTAGTCGGCGCGCGTGATATTGCGGCCGTTCACGCTCGCCACGTTGGCGCTGTCATCGAAGAAACTGCTGAAACCCTGAATGCCGACAATGCCCAACCCCGGCACGACGATCAGGATCAACAGGGCCATCATGAGGCGTTGGTGATTACGGAAAAAATCGAGCATGCGTGACGATGCCTTAAGACAAAACGCCCGATATACAACGGCGGGCAATAAAAAAGGCGAACCGCGGTTCGCCTTTCTCGTGGATGCTGGCGGAGTGGACGGGACTCGAACCCGCGACCCCCGGCGTGACAGGCCGGTATTCTAACCAACTGAACTACCACTCCTTTTTGCTGCTTTGCATTTGTGTAGCGAGCGCGGCGCCGTTTGTTGGCCCGGTGTACCCCGACCCAGCGCGCGCCTGTTACTCAAGGCGTCGTCTAGTATACAACGAAAGTTCTTCCCGGCGATAGCCTCGCGCGCCGTCTAAGCCGCTTTCGGCGCGGCGAGATCGAGGTTCGATTTGTTCATCAAGGACCGCATTCCTCGCGTGAACTCCGTCATCGGGCGCGGTCAGCGTCGCCATAGCGCGTGCACGTTTTTGCCGAAGCCGGTATCGCGCTACACGGACTCATTAACGCGAGCTTTGAGCCAGCGGAACGGCGTGGGCATCTCCTTTGCGTGCAACCGGTTCGCCTCAAAACCAACCCAGGCCGAGCACGCAACTGGACTTCCGCCGATCTTGCGCGCAGCCTTCGAAAAACAGCCGTGGAGCGTTCATGCACAGCTTGCTTAGTCCAGCGCTGCGCCATATTGGGCGGCATCCCGTTGCGTTCATCAAGGATGCGCTCAAGGCGTTTCGCGCAAATCAGGGCATGCTGCTCGCGGGCGCGGTGGCGTACTACGCGTTGCTCTCGATCGTGCCGCTCCTGATTCTGATCGTGATCGCGCTGTCACATTTCGTAGATCAAAAAACCCTGCTGGAGACGCTCACGCATCTGCTCGAATGGCTCGTGCCCGGCCAGGCGCGCGCGCTCGTGCACGAACTCGCGAACTTCCTCACGCATCGCGCGGTGATCGGCTGGGTGCTCCTCGGCACGATGATCTTCTTCAGCTCGCTCGCGTTCACCGTGCTGGAAAACGCAATGTCGGTGATCTTCGTGCATCGCGTTGCCATTCGGCGGCGGCATTTTTTGTGGTCGGCGTTGCTGCCCTATTGCTACATTCTTTTTCTGGGCGTGGGCATGCTGATCGTCACGTTCGTATCGAACGGCTTGCAGGCGATGGGCACGAACAGCGTCGATCTGCTCGGCGCGCAGGTTTCGCTGCATCGCGTGTCGCGCGTGCTGCTTTATCTGCTCGGTCTTGCCGGCGAGATATTCGTGCTCACGTCGATCTATCTCGTCATGCCAGTCGGCCGGCCATCGATCCGCCACGCCCTGAGCGGCGGCATCATGGCGGCGCTGTTGTGGGAGGCGACGCGTCATGTGCTCGTCTGGTACTTCGCAACGCTTTCGCAGGTGAGCGTGGTGTACGGTTCGCTGACGACGTCGATTGTCGTCCTGTTCAGTCTCGAAGCGCTCGCGACGCTGCTGCTGTTCGGTGCGCAGCTTATCGCCGAATGCGAGCGTTTTGGCACGCCGAAGCCGGTCGAAGCGAAACCTTTTACAACGGCTTGAGAACACGGCGCGCTGCTTTTACGACCGCGCAAACAAAAAACCCGCAGAGCAGATGCTGTGCGGGTTTTGGCGTGACTTCGATGCGCGTGACTTCGATGCTTCAGATGCAGCGCTAAACGGAATTTGGTGGGTGCTGAGAGGCTCGAACTCCCGACCTACGCCTTGTAAGGGCGCCGCTCTACCAACTGAGCTAAGCACCCGTTCCGCGCTACCTGACCTGGCTGGACTTTTTAAACCAGACGTCGTTTCGGCGATGTCCGTATCCAGCGAGTCCGCTAGTTTAGCGCATCTTTTAGCGCTTTGCCAGGGCGAAACTTCGGGACCTTGGCGGCCTTGATCTTGATTGCCGTGCCGGTGCGCGGGTTGCGTCCGGTGCGCGCCGCGCGCTTGCCGACTGCGAACGTGCCGAATCCGACGAGCGTCACCGTGCCGCCCTTTTTCAGCGTCGTGCTCACGCCGTCGATCATCGCGTCGAGCGCGCGCCCGGCCGCAGCTTTCGAAAGTTCCGCCTCTGCGGCGATATGGTCGATCAGTTCCGTTTTATTCATGTTTCCCCGAGCTTCGCGCGCCGCGTTGACAGCGACGCGCTAAATGTTGGTCTTGGATCAAAAGCGAACTGCGCCTCTTTCGCCGAGGTGCGGCGCTCATTAGAAGCAGCCGAAACCAACGTGTCAACCGGGTTTGAACCGGACTGGGAGTATTCATCTGAATATTCTTATGCGGCGCGGGAAAACAAAAACCCGCGGGGGTGACCCGCGGGTTTCTGGATTTCAACCTTGGCAGTTGGTTTTAGTGCTTCACGACATCGCCGGTCGCCGGAGCGTCCTTCGAAGCCTCGACCGGCGTCGCCGGCTTGGCTTCTTCTTCCGGAATCGGCGTCGGCATGCGTTCGAGCGCGAGTTCCAGCACCTTGTCGATCCAGCGCACCGGAATGATCTCGATCGCGTTCTTCACGTTATCGGGAATGTCGGTCAGATCCTTGGTGTTTTCTTCCGGGATCAGCACGAGCTTGATGCCGCCGCGATGCGCCGCCAACAACTTTTCCTTCAATCCGCCGATCGGCAGCACTTCGCCGCGCAACGTGATTTCGCCGGTCATCGCCACGTTCGCGCGCACCGGAATGCCGGTCAGCACGGACACCAGCGCCGTCGTCATCGCGATACCGGCGGACGGACCGTCCTTCGGCGTCGCGCCTTCGGGCACGTGGATGTGGATGTCCTTCTTCTCGAACGCTTCGTCCGCGACACCCAGACGACGCGAGCGCGAGCGAACCACCGAGCGCGCAGCCTCGACCGATTCCTTCATCACATCGCCGAGCGAACCCGTGCGAATGACGTTGCCCTTACCCGGCATCACGGCGGCTTCGATCGTTAGCAAATCGCCGCCGACTTCCGTCCACGCGAGACCCGTCACCTGGCCGATCTGGTTGTCCTTCGCGGCCAGACCGAAGTCGTACTTACGCACGCCGAGGAACGTATCGAGATTCGAGCCGTCCACCTTCACCGCGCCTTCCGCCTTCTTCAGCAGAAGCATCTTGACGACCTTGCGGCAGATCTTCGACATTTCACGCTCAAGCGAACGCACGCCCGCTTCCCGCGTGTAATAGCGAATGATGTCGCGGATCGCGCTTTCAGCCACGTCGATCTCGTCTTCCTTCAGGCCGTTGTTACGCTTTTGCTTCGGCAGCAAATAACGTTGCGCGATGCTGACCTTTTCGTCTTCGGTGTAACCCGAGAGACGAATCACTTCCATCCGGTCGAGCAGCGGCGGCGGAATGTTCAGCGAGTTCGATGTCGCGACGAACATCACGTCCGACAAGTCGAAATCCACTTCGATGTAGTGATCGGCGAACGTATGGTTCTGTTCGGGATCGAGCACTTCCAGCAGTGCAGACGCCGGATCGCCGCGGAAATCCATGCCCATCTTGTCGACTTCGTCGAGCAGGAAAAGCGGATTGCGCACGCCGACTTTCGTCAGGCTTTGCAGGATCTTGCCCGGCATCGAACCGATATACGTGCGACGGTGACCGCGAATCTCGGACTCGTCATGCACGCCACCCAGCGCCATGCGCACGAACTTGCGGTTCGTGGCACGGGCGATGGATTGCCCGAGCGAAGTCTTGCCGACGCCCGGAGGCCCGACGAGACACAGGATCGGCGCTTTCACCTTCTCGACGCGTTGCTGGACCGCGAGATATTCCAGAATCCGTTCCTTGACCTTTTCAAGCCCGAAGTGATCTTCGTCGAGCACGCGTTCCGCATTCGAGAGGTCGTTGTTGACCTTGCTCTTCTTGCGCCACGGCAGACCGATCAGCGTGTCGATGTAATTGCGCACGACCGTCGCTTCAGCGGACATCGGCGACATCAGCTTGAGTTTCTTGAGCTCCGCGTCGGCCTTCTTCTTAGCTTCCTTCGGCATGCGCGCGGCGGTGATGCGCTTCTCGAGTTCCTCGAGATCCGCGCCTTCTTCGCCTTCGCCCAGTTCCTTCTGGATGGCCTTGACCTGTTCGTTCAGGTAGTACTCGCGCTGGCTCTTTTCCATCTGACGCTTCACGCGCCCACGGATGCGCTTCTCGACCTGAAGAATGTCGATTTCGGCTTCGAGTTGCGCGAGCAAATGCTCGAGGCGCTCGATCACCGGGAACATTTCGAGAATGTGCTGCTTCTGGTCGAGCTTCAGCGGCAAGTGCGCGGCGATGGTGTCGGCCAGACGACCCGCTTCGTCGATACCCGACAGCGACGTCAGGATTTCCGGCGGAATCTTCTTGTTGAGCTTCACATACTGGTCGAACTGCGACACGATCGCGCGGCGCAGCGCTTCAGTTTCGGCGCTGTCGGCGTGGTCGGGTTCGAGCGGCATGACTTCGCACGAGAACTGCGTTTCCTGCTCTTCGATGGAAAGCGTCTTCGCGCGCTGCAAGCCTTCCACGAGCACCTTCACGGTGCCGTCGGGCAGCTTGAGCATTTGCAGGATGTTGGCGATACATCCCACTTCGTACATGTCTTTTTCGGTCGGCTCGTCCTTCGCGGCGGTTTTCTGCGCGACGAGCATGATGTGCTTGCCGCCTTCCATCGCGGCTTCGAGGGCCTTGATCGATTTGGGTCGCCCGACAAAAAGCGGGATCACCATGTGCGGGAATACGACTACGTCGCGCAGCGGAAGCAGCGGCAGCGTAATTTGTTCCTGCGGGAGGAGTTGGGTTCCTGACATTTCATTTCCCCAGTAGTGGAATCAGTTCGTTCGTAAATAAGGCCGTCAAAACGTATTGCAAGCCTTAAGCGTGAGGGAAAAGTTCAGTCAATCGAAAAGATCGCGTCAGTAACGTCCACAAGATATCTGAAAAATAAACAAAAAGCCGTTCACGTTGCCATGAACGGCTTCTTCGCCGACACACAGCCCTGCTTAATTGGACCCGGCTACCTTTGGTGCATCTTCGTAGATCAACAACGGCTTGCCGTCGCCATCGATAGTGTTGTCGTCGACGATCACCTTGCTCACGCCCTTCATGGTCGGCAACTCGTACATGACGTCGAGCAATGCCTGTTCCAGAATCGAGCGCAAACCGCGCGCGCCGGTCTTGCGACGAATTGCCTTCTGCGCGATGGCCTGAAGCGCGGCCGGGCGGATTTCCAGCTCGACGCGTTCCATGTTGAAGAGCTTGTGATATTGCTTCACGAGCGCATTCTTCGGCTCGATCAGGATCTTCACCAGAGCCGCTTCGTCGAGCTTGCCGAGCGTTGCCACCACCGGCAGACGGCCGATCAGTTCAGGAATAAGACCGAACTTGATCAGATCTTCCGGTTCGACGTCGCGCAGCACTTCGCCTGCATCGCGGTCAACCTTGCTCTTCACGCTCGCGCCAAAGCCAATACCCGTTTTCTCCGTACGGTCGACAATGACCTTTTCGAGGCCGTCGAACGCGCCGCCGCAGATAAACAGAATGTTGGTGGTGTCGACCTGAATGAAATCCTGGTTCGGGTGCTTCCGGCCACCTTGCGGCGGAACCGAAGCCATCGTGCCTTCGACCAGCTTGAGCAGCGCTTGCTGGACGCCTTCGCCCGACACGTCGCGCGTGATGGACGGGTTATCCGACTTGCGGCTGATCTTGTCGATTTCGTCGATGTAGACAATGCCGCGCTGCGCCTTGTCCACTTCGTAATTACAGTTTTGCAGCAGCTTCTGAATGATGTTCTCGACGTCCTCGCCGACATAACCCGCTTCCGTCAGCGTGGTTGCATCCGCAATCACGAACGGGACATTCAGCATGCGTGCCAGCGTCTGCGCGAGCAAGGTTTTGCCGGAACCGGTCGGACCGATCAGCAAAATGTTGCTCTTCGACAGCTCGATCTCGTCTTTCTTGTCGAGGTGCTTGAGACGCTTGTAATGGTTGTAGACAGCCACCGCGAGAATTTTCTTCGCGCGTTCCTGGCCGATTACGTACTGATTCAAAATATCGCTGATTTCCTGCGGGCTCGGCAGATCCGACTTCGTCAGACCCGCTTCTTCAGCCGCACCAGCCGCTTCGTCGCGAATAATCTCGTTGCACAAATCGATACATTCATCGCAGATGAACACCGACGGGCCAGCGATCAACTTCTTGACCTCGTGCTGGCTCTTGCCGCAAAACGAGCAATACAACAGCTTCTCGCTGTTCGAACTCTTTTTGTCCGCCATAGATGTGTAAGCCTCCGGACACTCAATTACATAATACGCCCATCAAACCCGGCACGCAGAAACCGCTCGGTGCCACGCACGACGGGTGTTTTGGCGTTTGCCGCAGGCGTTCGCGTAAGGGCTGGCCTCGCTTTACCGGGGCCAGCCCGCGACGATCAAGGACGTTTGTGAAGAACCTGGTCGACGAGGCCGTAAGCCTGCGCGTCGTCGCCCGACATGAAGTTGTCGCGATCGGTGTCGCGCGCAATGCGTTCCACCGGCTGGCCGGTGTGATGCGACAGCAACTGGTTCAGACGCTCTTTCAGGTACAGAATTTCGCGTGCCTGAATTTCGATATCCGACGCCTGACCACGCGCACCGCCGAGCGGCTGGTGAATCATCACGCGCGCGTTCGGCAACGCCACGCGCTTGCCCTTCGCGCCAGCCGCCAACAGGAACGCGCCCATGCTGGCCGCAAGGCCCATGCATAGCGTCGCGACGTCCGGCTTCACGAACTGCATCGTGTCGTAGATCGCCATGCCGGCCGACACCGAGCCGCCCGGGCTATTGATGTAGAGGCTGATGTCCTTGTCCGGATTCTCGCTTTCCAGAAACAGCAACTGCGCGACGACGAGGTTCGCCGTCTGGTCGTTGACTTCGCCAACGAGGAACACCACGCGCTCTTTCAACAGGCGCGAATAGATGTCATAGGCACGTTCGCCGCGGCCGCTCGTCTCGACGACCATCGGTACGAGGCCGAGCGCCTGCGCTTCGAAATCACGCGAAGCGTTGGAAGCTAACGTGTCCAGCAATTGAGCGCGAAAGGTCATGCAATTTCCTTGTTCGGAATAGGGATACTGGACGACAAAGGAACATCCACCGGAACGGGCACGCACCAACTCTAATGCAAAAAAGGCGTGCTGGCCGTCGCACCGACGGCCAGCACGCCCCTTGAGCGACGCTTACGCTTGCGCGGTCGCGCTCGCCAGTTCTTCGAAGCTGACTTCCTTGTCCGTCACTTTAGCCTTGCCGAGCACGAAGTCGACGACGTTGCTTTCAACGACGTACGCTTCCATTTCGGCCAGGCGCTGCTGATTCGAATAATACCAGCGGACGACTTCCTTCGGGTCTTCGTAGCTTTTCGCGAACTCGTCGACTTCCGCGCGGATCTGTTCCGGCTTCGCCTGGAGTTCGTTGGCCTTGACCAGTTCAGCCAGCACGAGGCCGAGCTTCACGCGGCGTTCGGCTTGTTCAGCGAACATTTCAGCAGGGATCGGTGCGTCGGCTGCGTTCGGCACCCCACGCTGTTGAAGATCCTGACGCGCCATTTCGACCAGACGTTCCTGATCCTGCTCGATCAGCGCCTTCGGCACGTCGAGGTCGGAGATTTTCAGGAGCGCGTCCATGACCTGGTTCTTCACGATCTGCTGCGTACGGCGCTTGGCTTCGCGTTCCAGGTTGTCCTTGATTTCGCCGCGCATCTTCGACGTATCGCCGTCTTCGATGCCGAGCGACTTCGCGAATTCACCGTCGATTTCCGGCAGATGCGGCCACTCGATCTTCTTCATCGTGATCGTGAATTGCGCCGTCTTGCCCGCCACGTCCTTGCCGTGGTAGTCGTCCGGGAACTTCAGGTCGAATTCGCGCGATTCGCCGACCGACAGGCCGAGCGCCGCTTGTTCGAATTCCGGCAGCATGCGGCCTTCGCCGAGCACGAACGAGAAATCGTCCGCGCTGCCGCCCTGGAACACTTCACCGTCGATCTTGCCGACGAAGTCCATCGTCACGCGGTCGCCGTCTTTGGCTGCCGCATCCGCGCCGCCGTCGCCGTGCTCGCCGCTTTCGCCGCGTGCGTGGTAATGGACGCGCTGCTTGCGCAGGATTTCCAGCGTGCGGTCGATTTCCGCTTCCGAGATGGTCGTGACCGTGCGCTCGATTTCAGCCGTGGCGACGTCGCCGAGCTTCACTTCCGGATAGACCTCGAAGGTCGCGTCGAACGCGTAGGCGTCCGCCGGCGCTTCCTCGCCCTTCGGCGCGAAGCTCGGCTGGCCTGCCACGCGCAGGTTCTCGGAGCGGGTGACGTCGAAGAATTCCCGGCCGACCTTGTCGCTCAGCACTTCGGCTTCGACCTGACCCTGATACTGCTGCGTCACCATCTTGAGCGGCACTTTGCCCGGGCGGAAACCCGGCATGCGGACGTTCTTCGCCAGTTGGCGGATGCGCGAGTCCACTTCCTTCTGCACCATGTCTTTCGGCAGGGAAATGGTCACGCGGCGTTCGAGCTTGCCGAGGTTTTCAACAACGTTAGCCATGACTTCTATCGTCCTAGAGTATTCGAGTATTCAGGAATTCGGATTCTTACTGGGTCCACTGTCCCGCGTTCGTCCCGCGTCTATCCCGCGCCCGGACACGCGCCTTCGTAGCGCCGCCTGAGTCACGCCCGCGCCGCGGAACATGGCTAGTTCCGCCGTGGGCAGGCCTTCGAACTTCGGGCCGCCGCGAGCACGGTTGGAGTCAACTGAGCCGAACATTTTAGCAAACTATTTGCGCGATCAACTGCGTTTGGCGCTGCAACACGCGTTTATCGGCGCTTTTTTGCCCGATTTAGGATCATTTCGGGCTTCGGACCGCCACGACGCGCGCGCGATTTCGCGCGAGAGTCCGCGCGAATCCCGGCTATCGCGACGCCACTATTTCGCCCGCGCGGCCACGCTGCTAATCTTGACCCTCGGCGCACCCGCTCGACGCGCACCGCAACCAGATACGGTTCGAAGCCGCAGTTTCAAGAGCCGCAACACGCTTTCCGCCATCACTTCGACAACAAAACCAGAGACAACATGCCCAACGCCACGCCCATCGTCGTCATTGCTCCCGATTCGTTCAAAGGCTCGCTCAGCGCCGAGCAGGTCGCCGACGCCATCGCGACCGGCATCCGCCGCGCGCGCGGCGACGCCGTGATCCGCATCTGCCCGATGGCCGACGGCGGCGAAGGCACGCTCGACGCGATGCTGAGCGCGGGCGGCGAGCGCCGCCGGATCACGATTCAGGGCGCGGCGAGCGCGCGGCGCGAAGCGGCGACGGGCCTGCTCGCCGACGGCAGCGCGATTCTGGAGACCGCGGAAGTGGTCGGCATTACCGATCCCGACGGCATGGCCGTGCCGGTCGAAGCACGCAGCACGCGCGGCATGGGCGAGGCGATCCGCGCCCTGCTCGACCTCGGCGCGCGCAAGTTCTACGTGGCGCTCGGCGGCAGCAGCACGAACGACGGCGGCGCGGGCCTGCTCGTGGGCCTCGGCCTGCGGCTTTTCGACGCCGCCGGGCAGGAACTGGAGCCTGTTCCGGCCAAACTCGCCGAGGTTGCGCGGATCGATGTGTCGAAGTTGGACCCGCGCCTGGGCGATGCGGAATTCATCGGTATGTCGGATGTCGATAACCCGTTGACCGGCGAACACGGCGCGACGGCCGTTTTCGGGCCGCAGAAAGGCGTGCAGCCGGAGCAGGTCGAAACAATCGACGCCGCCCTCGCCCATTTCGCCGATCTGCTGGAACCGGCGCTCGGACGCGTCGCGCGCGACAACCCGGGCGCGGGCGCGGCGGGCGGGCTGGGCTTCGCGCTGCACATGCTCGGCGCGCGTTTCGAGGCGGGCGCGGAGGTCGTGGCGCGCGGAATCGGACTGGACGCCGCGCTCGAGGGCGCGAACTGGCTGATTACCGGCGAAGGCCGCTCGGACGTGCAGACGCTGCACGGCAAGGCGCCGTTTATCGCGTGCCGTCACGCGCGCGCGGCGGGCGTGGAGGCTTCGTTGTTATCAGGCGCGATCGATCCCGCCGCGTTGCCGCGTCTTTCCGAGCATTTCAGCGGCTGCTTTTCGCCCGCGCCGGGTCCGATCACGCTCGAAGTCGCGATCCGCGATGCCGCGACGCTCCTCGCGAACGAAGCCGAGCAACTCACGCGCGTGCGCTTCGGCACGCGCTAGAAACGGTGGTCGGCTTTCGGCTCACGCGTGTGCGCTTTGGCCCGCGCTAGAAGGACTTTCGGCTTACGCGCGCGCTCCGGCAAACGCTAAAAAGGCGTTCAGCTCTTAGCTTCGGCCGCAGCCGCGCGACGGCTGAACACCGCGCGGTCGCCGAGCCAGACGAGCAGCATCGTCGCGCCCATCAGCGGGAACACGACACCGAGCAGCGCGAGACTTCCGCGCCACGCGCGCATCGGCGCGGGCGCGGCGGGCCGCGGAGGTGCGCCGAGCGCGCGGCCCGGCCGGCGCAGCCACCACATCGCGAAACCGGACACGGCGAGCATCGCGAGTCCCAGCGAAATCGCGGCGGCGAGCAACTGGTTCGCCACGCCGAAATAGCGCCCCATGTGCAGCGACGTGCCGTACGACACCCACTGCGCGACCGTTCCGTAGTCGTCGTAGGCGAGATCCGAGAGAATGCGGCCGTCGTATCGATCGATGTGAAGCGTGCGCTCGGCTTTTGGATCGGCGGGGAAATAGGACACGGTGTAGACGCCCTGCGCGGTCTTCGGCAACGCGATCGCATAGCCGCTCACGACACCTTGCGACGCCGCGATCGCGACGACATCGTCGATCGACAAACGGGACGCGTCCGGCACGCTTTGCGGCACGTCGGTTTCTCCGACCGCCCACGGCGTTTGCGGCAACGGCAGATCGTCCATTTTCATCGTGTGGCCGGCGTGATCAGGCGCGGCGGCGGGCTTTTGAGATGGCGCGCTGGAACGCACGTGCGCCTCGCCCCATGCGCCTTTCGGATAACCCATCTGCGCGGATGTCGCCAGCGCCTTGAACTGCTTGCCCCAGCTGCCCGACCACGGCAGCCCGCTCAGCACGAAGAACAGCGCGCCCGCCGCGAGCCAGATGCCGCCCGCGAGATGCAAATCGCGCCACCACGCGCGCCCGCGCAGCGACAAACGCGGCACGAACACGCCGCCGCGTAGTCCGCCCGATGCGCGCGATCCGCGCGTTCCGTCCAATTCGCGTGATCGACCCGCTCCGCCCCCTCCGCCCGTTCCACGCGCAGCAGGCCACCACAGCGCGATGCCGGTGCCGATCATCACGAGCGTCCAGCAGGCGGCGAGTTCCATCGCGAGTTCGCCAGTCTTGCCGAGCATCAGGCCGCGATGCAGGTCGCGCACCTGTTTCATCAGCCGATGTTCGACGGAGAGCGTCCCGAGCACCGCGCCCGTGTACGGGTTCACGTACACGCTTTCGCTCGCGCCCGAGCGCTGGCGGAAGACGAATTCGGCGCTGCGGCGCGGGTCGCCGGTGATTTGTGCGGTGGTGGGCGTGGCGCCCCGAGGCTGGCTTGCGACGGCTTTCGCGAGCAGCGCCGATTCGGCCAAGCGCGGCGTCGCGGCAGGTTCGACGACCATTCGGTCAGCGTACAAAAGCGGCTCGATCTGCGGCTGGAAGCAATAAATTGTTCCGGTGACGGCGAGGACGAGGAGAAGCGGCATCACGAAAAGTGCGGCGTAGAAATGCCAGCGCCAGAGGGTGCGCCGGTGCGCGGCGGCGTTCGGTTGCATCGTATTTCCGGTTTGCATCAGTTATCTCGAATGGTTGATAAAAAGATGGCGCGCTCAAATTCCAATGCGCCCTTCAAGATAAAAAGTGCGGCCCGCATACGGATGGAACACGTAGTAACGGTGATCGAACAGGTTATCGACGCCCACGCCGATCTCGGTCTTTTTGGTCGGCCGATAGGTGAACTTGGCGTCCACAACCGTGTAGGTGCTCGTCCCGCCGTAGGTGTTGGGGTTGGTGTCGGTGTTGGTCAGCGTGTTGTACTCGCGGCCCGAATAGCGCGCGGCGAGCGTGACGGCCGCTTTTTCGGTCGCGCGATAGGTCGCCACAAGATTCGCGCGCCACAACGGAATGCGATAAAAATACTTTCCGACGCTCGCGGGATTGCCGGTGTTCGCGATAATTTTCGACTGCGTATAAGCCACGCTCGCGCTCAGGTCGAACCCGCGCAGCAGCACGTCCTGCCCTTCATAAGCCGTCTCGATGCCGCGCGAGCGGACGTGGTCGATATTCTGAAAATTCGTGACGTTTGGAATGACCGTCGTGTTGGTCTGGCTGAAGATCGTGTTTTTTACGTCGTCCTGAAACAGCGTGAAGCGGTACATGCCGTTGCCGTGCTGCCATTCGGCCGTCAACTCCTTCGACAGATCGTTTTCCGGCTTGAGATTCGGATTGTTATTGACGATCGACACGCCCGTAATCTGCCCCTGGAACAATTCGGCCACGGTCGGAAACCGGTACGCGCGCCCGACCGATGCGCGCAGCAGCAGATTCGAGGTTGCGTCGAAGGAGAGCGACGCTTTCGGCGACCAGTGGTTTTCGGCGGCATCGGCATAGCGCAACGCATTTGTGCCCAACGCGCGGCGGCCGTCGTAGGCGTCCCAGTTCTCGTAGCGCGCGCCGTAAGTGAACTTCCAGCGCGGCAGGAAACGCCACGCGTCCTGCGCATAGACGGCTTGCGTGCGCGTGCGGCCACCGAACGCGTTGGCGAACGCCGCGTTGCCGCCGTCGCGCCAGTTGGCGGTCGTGTAGGTTTCGTTATCGAGGAAATAGGTGTCGAAGTGATAGCCGAACGAGAGCCAGTGCGCCGCGAGACCGGCGTCGGCGGCGGGCGGCGTCCAGGTCGTGCGTAAATCGAGCGATTTCCAGCCCGCGCCGTCGCCGTAGGCAATCGTGCCGGGACCGTCGCCGGGCACGCCGGAACTGGCCGTGCGCGCGGTGCTTTGGGCGATGTCGAAATACGACATCACCGCTTCGGCGTTCCAGCCGGTGGCGTTGCGCGTTTTCAACGAGAGTCCGTACAGAAAATTCTCACTCTCGCCCTGGCTCGGCGCGAAGGTCGCGGCTGGAATGGCGTATTCGTAGCCGCCGATATTCACGAGCCCGCTATAGACGGGATTGCCCGCCGCATCGCGCAGGAAGGTCTGGGTCTCGCTGTTGTATTTCTGATGCCAGTAGCCGAGCGAGAAGCCCGCTTGCAAGCTCGGCGTGAGGTCGTAGGCGAGTTTTAGCTTGAACTGGTCCTGAAACGTTCGCTCGATCCCTTCAGCATTGACCCCGAGCACCGCCGTGCGCGCGTTGTTCTGGTCGTTGTAGAAATATGCGCCGGTGACCGCGCGATCGGTCGGCTTCGCGGGCGTCGCGGACTGCGCGAGCGTCGCGAACTGGAGCGGCTGGCCGGTGTTTTCGAGATGATCGACGCCGATCAGGTACGAAAGCCGCCCTACTTTGTCGCCGATGGTCGCCGAGCTATTGCTGCCGGTAAAACTGCGGTTCACGCCGAACAGGTCGAAATGTTGCGTAAAGCCTTGAACGTGGGCGTCGGCCTGAAACTGGGTCGGCATGCGCGTGGTGATCGCGACCGTCGCGCCGATCGAATTGCCCGGATAAAGCGCCGAATACGGTCCGTAGATCACGTCGACGCGCTCGATATCGTCGGTGAATACCATCGACCAGCGCGGCGCGTAAGTCCACGTATTGCCGATGAAATTGCTCAGCAGCAAGCCATCGGCATAGACCAGGCCGCGCGCTGTCTGCGAATTGCTCGTGCCGCGCACGGCGATAGTCGAGTTCAGATCGCCGACAAAGCGCTTGCGCACCGCGAGATTCGGCGCGTACTTCAGGATGTCTTCGGGCGTGACTACGTTCCAGTACTGGAACTGGTCGGCCGTCATCGTCGCGGTCGATGCGGGCAGGTTGGGATCGAGCGGGGAGCGCGGCGCGTGCGCGGTCTCCGCCGTGACGACCACCGGCGCGAGCCTTGCGCCTTCGGGGTCCGGCGCTGTGGCGGCGCAGGCCGCCGAACCGATCAGAGAGAGCGAAAACGGCAGCGAGTAACGTGAAGCACGGAAAGACCGGCAATGGAAAAGCGCGCGCGAAGGCGCGGCGGCGCGGCAGCCGTGCGGCTGCCGCGCTCGCTTGAGGAACGTGGGCATCGAGTCATCCTGAAAATGTGAACGCAGAACGGCCGTGCGCGCGAAGCTTTAGCGCGGCGGTCGTCTCGGGCGATGGATTTCAGGCGACTTTGGGCGGCGCGCGGGATCGCGCGACGTTGTAGGACTTTGGATAGACCGCGCGGGCGGCTTCAGGCTGCGCGGCGCGCGCGATCCGTTCGACCCGGACCGCGTCGGACGCGACGACCGCCGCGAGCGGCAGATGGTGCGCGAGCAAGCCGCAATACGAGCACGCTTCGAGGTGATCGGCGAGCGACGCGTGATGAGTGCTTTCGGATTGCGCGTGATCGGCGTGGGCCGAGTGAGCCTGGAGCGCGTCGAGCGTAGGGAATGCGGCAGCGGTACAGATGGCCGCTTGCGGATCGGTCTCGTCCGCGCGCGCGGCCACGCTCTGGCTGATCACCGGCGCGACAATGGCAAGCCACATGGCGGCGATGCCGAGCCATGCGACGAAGCGATTGCGCGAAGTGCGGTTCATATCGGCGTGCGATGTTTTTGAAAGCGGATCCGACGGGAATTGTAGGCACGCCGGGAGCCGCACGCAATGAGAACGCCTCGCATCTTCGGAATTTCGAGATGTAAATAAAGCGTTGTTCCGGCCACTTTTCAGAATGCAGACATGGCGAAACGAATCGGTTAGAATCTCGGGCTTGGCGCAGCGGGCATGCGGTTTTCAGTGGTTTTCAGCAGTTTCATCAAGGCGCTGCGAAGGCACTTAGAACGCGGGCAAACACCCGAACTACGCCGACAACACGGGTTGCCGACCGTAAAATGTCAACTGAGCACGTTGACTAAGCTGGACTGAAGCTGGACCAAGCAGCAGCGCGGATAAGCGACCCGGGCGGCGAGGATGGCGAAATTGGTAGACGCACCAGGTTTAGGTCCTGACGCCCGCAAGGGTGTAGGGGTTCGAGTCCCCTTCCTCGCACCACGAACACAAGCAGCAGAGCAGCACGAAAAAGCCATTGAATCCTCAATGGCTTTTTTCACATCCGCGGAAACGTTTTGATGAACGTGCCGCGCAACAACGCCCAATCCCGTGAATTTCGACGATTACTGCCAGCAAAAGGCCGCGCCCGATGGTTCCAGCACGTATTACGCGCTGCGTCGCGCGCCGGCGAAAAGCCAGCCCTTCCTCACCGCGCTCGCGGCGCTGCGGCGCGAGCTGGAGGAAACCGTCAAGGAAACCAGCGATCCGACCATCGGCCGCACGAAGCACGCGTGGTGGCAGAAGGAGTTGGCGAGCCTCTTCGGCGGCGAACCGGCGCATCCGGTGACGAAGGCGCTCAAGGCGCATGCGCTGCCCACGTCCCTCGATGCCGCGTCGCAAACGACGCTGCAAACGCTGACCGAAGCCTACGCGATGGATCTCGATCAGGCGCGCTATCTGGACTGGCCCGGCTTGCGTCGATATCTGGACGGCACGGGCGGCGCGTTCGGCACCGCGCTCGCGCGGGCGACCGCGCACGATCCGGCGAACGCGGTGGCGTGGGCCGCGCCGCTGGGCGCGGCGTTGATGCTGGCCGAGCGCGTCGAGGAAATCGGCGATGACGCGCGGCACGGTCGCATTTACGTGCCGATCGACGAATTGCAGCGTTACAACGTGACGGCCGCCGATCTGATCAACCGCAAATATAGCGACGCATTCACCGAACTGATGCGCTTCCAGACCGGGCGCGCGCGTCAGGCGCTGATCGACGCGCTCGCCGCGATTCCGCCCGCCGAGCGTAAGACGCAACGCATGCTGCGCGCGCAGGCGGCGCTGTCGCTCGCGCTGCTAGACGAAATCGAACGCGAGAATTTTCAGATACTTCACCAGCGCATCGCGCTCACGCCGATCCGCAAGCTGTGGATCAGCTGGCGCACGCGCTGAACGGTTCCCGGCGGTTCAGGCGCGCAGGAAACGCAGCGGCTCGATGCGCTCGCCGAGGATCGGCGCGGCATCGAGTCCCAAGCCGGCCTGCAGCACGGTCGCGTATAGCGCGCGAAAATCGACGGTGAACGGCAAGTTGCCGTTGCCGTCGAGACGCGCGAGATCGGGCGCGACGCCATATAACCCGCCGCGCACCCGCCCGCCCGCGATGAAGTGCGGCGCGGTCGAGCCGTGGTCGGTGCCGAGCTGCGAATTTTCACGCGGATGCCGGCCGAATTCCGAGTAAGTCATGATGAGCGCGTCGTCCCAGCGCCCGAGCCGCACGAGCGCGGCGCGCAATGCAACCATTCCCGACGACAACTGCGCAAGCAACGCCGCGTGCTGCGTCGTTTGGTGCTGATGCGTGTCGAAACCGCCGAGCGTCAGGCGGACCGTCGAAACGCCGCCGAGGGACGGCGTTTCTGTGGCGAGATGTCGAATCGCGGCACGGACCGACGCGCCGAACGGACCTGGGAAGCCAGCGGAATAATCGGGCGCGACGCATTGCGCCGAACACGTAAGCGGATCCTTGAACGGACCCGGCTCCACGCTGCCGATCATCACGTTGCGCATCGGCTCGAACGAAGCCCGCGACGCGCGCGCGAGCCAGCCGTCGCGCACATATTCGTTGGCGTGCGACGCGGTGTCCCAGATTTCGATCGAGCGGAAATGCGAGCGGTTCGGCGACTCATATCCCACGCCCTGCACGATCGCCAGTTCGTGCCGATGCCAAAGCGGCAAGAGCGCCTTCATCGACGGATGGAGGCCAGTGCGCGAATCGAGTCGAATCGTCGCGTCGCGCGCCACGGCGATTCGCGGACGTAACGCGCGGTAAAGCGGGTCGTCGAATGGAATGACCGTGTTCAGGCCATCGTTGCCTCCCATCAATTCGATCAGGATCAGCACCTGACGCTGGCGCTCGGCGCTCGCGGCAAACGCGCCGGGCAGCCAGAGGCCCGCGCCGGCGGCGCTCGTCATCGACAGGAATTGACGTCTTTTCATGGATTCGGCGCGCGCTTTACAGTGGGAAGGCAGGGCCGAATCGTAACGCGGCGAGCGCGCGGAAAGCACGAAAGGACGTAAGCGAAAAGCTCAGCGCTTGTAAAGATCGCGGACGGCTTCTTCGATATGCTGGCGCAGGAGCTTGCGCTCGTCGGGCGTCATCACGGCGTGGCGCGGCGTGCGCGCGGGCGGATCGGCTTGCTGGACTTGCTGCATGGAGGGCATCGGCCGCAGGTCGCGGCCCGCCGCCTGACTCGCCGCGACGTTGCGCCCGGTGCGATGCTGGGTGCGCACGACACGCACGTCGATGGGACGCAGCGGCGAATTCGATGAACGCTCGAACGTGGCCTGAGCGGGATCCCGGCCGGCATCGGACGATGGCTGCGCGAATGCGGAATGTGTGGTGAGTGCGGCGTAAAGCGCGCTAGCGAGTAGCGTCTGTCTGAAAATGCGCTCGGCGCGCACGGGTCCGCGCTGCCGCGCTCCCTTCATGTTGTTCCCTTCGTTGCTCGACAACCGGACAGTCTCAGTTCTCTTTCGCAAAACACGCACACGCCGTTGCTTTCAGTGCGGACACGCGAGCGTTAGTCTATGAAGTATCTACCGAATGACGGGCTTAAGTAAGAAGTGTACGCACAGAACCTTTATGGCGTGCCACAGTCCCCGTAAATTTTGTAACTATCTGTAACTGCGGAATTGGTGCAAACTCGCACCTCTTTGTAATCGCGCTAAGATGCCGTCATGGAAACCAAAAATCCTTCAAAAATCCTCGTAGTCGACGACGATCCGCGCTTGCGCGACCTCCTGCGACGCTATCTCGGCGAACAGGGCTTCAACGTGTACGTCGCGGAAAACGCGCCGTCGATGAACAAGCTCTGGGTCCGTGAACGCTTCGACCTGCTCGTGCTCGACCTGATGCTGCCGGGCGAAGACGGGCTTTCGATCTGCCGGCGTCTGCGGGGCAGCAACGATCGCACGCCCATCATCATGCTGACGGCGAAGGGCGAAGACGTCGATCGTATCGTCGGGCTGGAAATGGGCGCCGACGACTATCTGCCGAAGCCGTTCAATCCGCGTGAACTCGTCGCACGGATTCACGCGGTGCTGCGCCGCCAATCGCCGTCCGAATTGCCGGGCGCGCCGTCCGAAACCACGGAAGTGTTCGAGTTCGGCGAATTCGCGCTGAATCTCGCCACCCGCACGCTGACGAAAAACGGTCAGGAAATCCCGCTGACCACGGGCGAATTCTCAGTGCTGAAAGTGTTCGCGCGTCATCCGCGTCAGCCGCTGTCGCGTGAAAAGCTGATGGAACTTGCACGAGGCCGTGAATACGAAGTGTTCGACCGGAGCCTCGACGTGCAGATTTCGCGTCTGCGCAAGCTGATCGAGCCGGATCCGGGCAGCCCGCGTTTCATTCAAACCGTGTGGGGCCTCGGTTACGTGTTTATCCCCGACGGCGCCGCGTGAGGCACGTCGCAGCCCGCCTTTTGACTCATCCCGAGCAGGACCCGAACGACCCATGCGTATCGACAGGCGGCTACTGACGCTCGCGTTCGGCGGCCTGTTCTGGCGTACTTTTGCACTCATCGCGCTATTGATCGCGGTGAGTCTGGCCGCCTGGTTCCAGAGCTTTCGCGTGATCGAACGGGAGCCGCGCGCCCAGCGCGTGGCGCTCCAGCTCGTCGCGGTCGTCAAACTCACCCGCACCGCCCTCCTTTATTCCGATCCCGATCTGCGCCGCGCGTTGCTGCAGGATCTGGAGAGCAATGAAGGCGTGCGCGTGTATCCGCGCGAAACCACCGATAAATATCGCCTTCAGCCCGACGAGTCGCTCAACCGGCTGATCGAGCGCGATGTGCGCGGGCGGCTCGGCAACGAGACGATCATCGCGCAGTCGGTCAACGATATTCCGGGCGTGTGGATCAGTTTCAAGATCGACGACGACGACTACTGGGTCGCGCTCGACCGCGATCAGCTCGACACTGTCACGGGCCTCCAGTGGGCCGGCTGGGGCGTCTTCGCGCTCGCACTATCGCTGTTCGGCGCGGCGTTTATTACGAGTCTCGTGAACCGGCCGTTCGCGCGGCTCGCGCTCGCCGCCCGCAAGGTCGGTTCGGGCCAGGCGCCGGATCCGTTGCCCGAGCGCGGCATGGGCGTCGCGGCGGAGACGAACCGAAGCTTCAACCAGATGGTGCAGGATCTCGAACAGCTTGAAGCCGATCGGGCGCTGATGCTCGCCGGCATTTCGCACGATCTGCGCACGCCGCTTGCACGGCTGCGGCTCGAAACGGAAATGAGCCCGTCGGACGAAACGACGAAACTTGCGATGATCGACGATATCGAACAGATGGATATGATCATCGGTCGTTTCCTCGATTACGCGCGGCCGATGCAGCGCATGCCCGAACCCGTCGATCTTTCGATGGTCGCCGGCGAGATGGCGGCGCGCTTCCAGGCCGACGAAGGCGTCGTGATCCGCACGGAATTCGCGGCGAACGCGGCCATCGAGGGCGACCCGACCGATATGCGCCGGGTGGTCGGTAATCTGCTCGAAAATGCCCGGAAATATGGGCGCAGCGAAGCCGACGACGTCGCGCGGATCACGCTGCGAACGCATGTGGCGCATGGCCGCGTGGAGCTTTCAGTGTTGGATGAAGGGCTCGGCATTCCGGAGGATCAAGTCGCGCTGATTACGCGGCCGTTCTATCGCGTGGACGCCGCACGGACGCAGGCGAACGGCACGGGGCTCGGCATGGCGATCGTGCTGCGCCTCGTCACGCGTCAGCGCGGCTCGCTGCGTCTGCGCAACCGCGTGCCGGGACCCGGTTTCGAAGTGACGATCGACTTTCCGGTCACGAAGAATGCGCGGTTCGACAACACGTGGGACTGAGCGCGTAGTCGTGAAATTTATCGACAGAATCGTCAAAAACTATTTAGCGTGTTAGTTAAAATCTATTGATAAGAGAGGTCAATAGAACTATAGTGAAGATCGAGTTTCGCCCGCGAGCGACTTTTGTCATGCGGGCGTGACGGCGATCGGGTAGTGTCGAAGGTCCTTTCAGTGTCTGAGTGGCGATCTTTTTAACGAACACAGGAGTACTCATATGAAGACCGTGGGCGATAAAGTCGAAGCATTCACCGTAACTGCCGCAAAACCGGGTTTCAACAATCACGAGGAAAACGGCCAGTCGGCGTTCGAGGAAATCACCGAGCAGTCGTTTCCTGGCAAGTGGAAGATCATCTATTTCTACCCGAAGGACTTCACGTTCGTTTGCCCGACGGAGATCGTCGAATTCGGCAAGCTGGCGAAGGATTTCGAGGATCGCGATGCCGTTCTGCTCGGCGGCAGCGTCGATAACGAGTTCGTCAAGCTGGCCTGGCGCCGTGAGCACAAGGATCTGTCGAAGCTGAACCACTATGCGTTCGGCGACGTGAAAGGCGAGTTGATCGACCAGCTCGGCGTGCGCGACAAGGAAGCCGGCGTGGCGCTGCGTGCGACGTTTATCGTCGATCCGGACAATGTCATCCAGCACGTTTCGGTAAATAACCTGAACGTGGGACGCAATCCGGAGGAAGTGCTGCGGATTCTGGACGGTCTGCAAACCGACGAACTGTGCCCGTGCAACCGCGCGGTCGGCGGCTCGACGCTCTGAGCGGCCACGTTTATCAGTGGCGAGAAGCCCGCTATGCTTGAAAGCCGGCGGGCTTTTTTACGGACATCAGGATAGGAGAAAACAATGGAATTCTTGTCTTCGATTAAAGAACTGATCCCCGATTACGCGAAGGACATTCGCCTGAACGTGGATGGCACGATTGCACGCTCGTCGCTGCAGGGCACGGACGCGGCCGGCGTCGCGCTGGCGGCGGCCTACGCGGCGAAAGCGACGAAAATCGTCAATGCGATTCGCGCGTCGGGCGCGTTGCCGCCCGAGGAAATCAACGGCGCGCTGACGGCGGCGGCGTTGATGGGCATGAACAACATCTGGTATCCGTTTATCGAAATGGCGGACAACGCCGATCTCAAGACGCAGCCCGCGGGCTTGCGGATGAACGCTTACGCGACGCATGGCGGCGTCGAGAAGCGGCGTTTCGAGATGTATGCGCTGGCGGCGTCCATTATCGGCAAGTGCCATTTCTGCGTGAAATCGCACTACGAGAATCTGGTGGCCGAAGGCATGAGCACGACGCAGTTGCGCGACGTCGGGCGCATCGCGGCGGTGATCAACGCGGCCGCGCTCGCCATCGAGGCGGAATCGGCTTGACCGCGTCGTCGTGATTTTCAGGCGTCGATGCCGGTGCGGCGCAGCAGGACGGCCGCTTGCGCCTCGATGCCCTCGCCGCGTCCGAGATAGCCGAGCTTTTCGTTCGTCTTGGCTTTCACGTTGACGCGGTCGAGCGGCAGGTCGAGATCAGCGGCGATGTTCGCGCGCATTCCGTCGATATGCGGCGCGAGTTTCGGCGCCTGGGCGATGACGGTCGAATCGACGTTGGCGATGGCGAAGCCGGCTTCCGTGATGCGTTTGAACGCCTCGCGCAGGAGCACGCGGCTGTCGGCGCCGGCGAATTCCTTCGCGGTATCGGGGAAATGGCGGCCGATATCGCCCATGGAGGCCGCGCCGAAGAGCGCGTCGGTGATCGCGTGGAGCAGGACGTCGGCGTCGGAGTGGCCGAGCAGCCCGCGCTCGTAGGGGATCGTCACGCCGCCGATGATGAGGGGGCGACCTTCGACCAGTTGGTGGACGTCGTAGCCCTGTCCGATTCTGAAATCCATCGTGATTTGTCCTTTTGCTTTTGTGCTTGCGTTCGCGTTGCTCGCGTTGCTCGCGTTGCTTTCGCTGCCGAATGGGGGTTTTACACTATTCGTGGGGTTTGTGGCGCCGTTGCTTAGGTCACTCGGGCGCTTATTGGAAACTTACTTTCGCGTCGGTCTATTAGCACGCCGCTATGCGCGGCAGCAGTCACTTTCTTTGCTGCTGTGTACAGACCGGAGACATAGCTGACAGGTGTACGGAGACATGGTTGACACTTTCGGGTAATCGAACGCCCGAGATCCTCCCATGCCCTGGAACGTAAAAGACACCATGAGTCTCCGACAGGAATTCGTTCAACTCGCCACCCAACGGAGCGTGCCGTTCAGCGAGTTGTGCCGACGTTTCAACGTCAGCCGCCAGACCGGCTACAAGTGGCTTGCCCGCCACTCGACGCAAGGCCTTGAAGGTCTCGTCGATCGCTCGCGTCGTCCGCACGACAGTCCCGCGCGCTCATCCGATGAGATCGTCGCCGTCGTGCTCGACCTGCGCCGCGAGTACGGCTGGGGCGGACGCAAGATCGAGCGTCGTCTGCAAGATCTCGGCTACGCCAATGTGCCCGCACCCTCCACGATCACCGAGATCCTGCGCCGTCACGACCTGCTCCACGCGCCTGAGGACAGACCGCAGCGGCCCTGGCAGCGCTTCGAGCACGAGCATCCGAATGCGCTGTGGCAGATGGATTTCAAGGGCGATTTCCCGACCCTGGAGGGTGGCCGCTGTGCGCCGCTGACGGTGCTCGACGATCACTCGCGCTTTAACATCGTGCTCGCCGCCTGCGGCCGGATTACCACGGAAGTCGTGCAGACCGAGCTCAAGCGGGCGTTTCGCTGCTACGGGCTACCGTCACGCATCAATACCGATAACGGTGCGCCGTGGGGTTCTCCGAGCGCGCCGGGCCAGTTGACCGAGCTTGCGGTGTGGCTGATCAGACTGGGCATCCACGTGAGCTACAGCCGACCGTATCATCCTCAGACGAATGGCAAGGATGAGCGATTTCATCGGTCGCTGAAAGCTGAAGTGCTGGCGCGGCACGTGTTCACGACCCACGCCCACGTGCAGCAGGAGTTGGAACGCTGGCGACAGGTGTACAACACGCAACGCCCGCATGAGGCGCTGGACCTGGCGACGCCGGTGAGCCGCTACCAGCCCAGCCCGCGGACGATGCCCGAGCATCTGCCAGAACCGCAATACGGGCCTGCCGACGAGGTGCTGCGGGTCAATTCAAATGGCCTGGTGCGTTTCAGAGGCGAGGCGCTGCGTCTGTCGACTGCGCTCAAAGGGCTGTACGTGGCCGCACGTCCAAAGCACGACGAAGACGGCGTAATTGAGTTCTGGTTTGCCCATCAACGCGTTGCAAAACTTGACCTGAAAGCAGTAAAACCCTGAACATCAGGTGTCAACGATGTCCTCGTACATGTGTCAACTATGTCTCCGGTCTGTACACTGCTGCAAAGAAAGTAACCAAAGAAAGCAGCTTGTCCGCCTAAGTGTCCACCTCGAATAACCTCGCAGATAGGCACGCAAGCTGACTCGGCTAACTCGCGTTCGGTCGTTTTGGCACAGCTCCGCTCAGTTCCATCCTCGCTACGCGAGGACGACGGGCACATCAAACACCGTCGGTCGGTGGGTTCGGTTCGGTTCGGTTCGGTTCGGTTTTGCCAGGCCTTGCTCGATAGGTTTGGTTTGGTTTGGTTTGTTGCTCAGTTATGCCTTACCGGTAGGCATTTATGCCTGCCGGGATGAATGAGCGGTTCCACTCTGTTGTGTGGTGCGACGGCCGAATCAGCTTGCGGACCACTCCCAGTTACGGTTCGTGGTGGGCACTTAGACGGATAAGCTGCTTTCTTTGGTTACTTTCTTTGCAGCAGCAAAGAAAGTGACTGCTGCCCCGCATAGGGGCGTGCTAATAAACCGACACGAAAGCAAGTTCCCAGAAAGCGCCCGAGGATCGGACGGCGTAACCCGCCCACGCTCAAGCCGCCCCACGTCGCTAAATCCCGTGCTACTTTCTCTGGTTACTTTCTTTGCAGCTAGCCAAAAAAATAACTGTTGCCGCGCACAGCGGCGTGCCAATAAATCTACACGAAAGCAAGTTCCCAGCAGCCACAGGCAAACAAAAACACCGGGCGCCAGCAAACCCTAAACCGCGCTCCCGACCATGGCGCCAGCCAGTGCAAAATCCTCCGGATACGTCACCTTAAAATTCCGCAAACTCCCCTGCACGAGCCTCGGCGCAGAACCCGTCCATTCAATCGCGCTAGCCTCGTCGGTGAGATCGTGCCCGTCTTGCTGCGCCCGCGTGATGGCATCGCGCAACATGCCGAGCCGGAACATCTGCGGCGTCTGCGCCTGCCAAAGCCCATTACGCGATTCGGTACGCGCAATCCGCCCTTCTTCGTGCGCGACGCCCTCGGCCTCGATGCGCTTCAAAGTATCCGCCACCGGCAGCGCCAAAATTCCGCCGACGGGATCATCCTTGAGCGCGCCCGTCAGCCGGCGAATCAACTCCGGCGTAATCCCCGGCCGCGCTGCGTCGTGGACCAAAACCCAGTCGTCGTCGCGCGCACCGAACTCGGCGAGCGCATTCAGCCCGTTCTGCACCGATGCCTGCCGGGTCGCGCCGCCGCATCGCCGCACGGCAAATCGCAAACCCGCGAACCGGCGGGCATCGAAATGGCTATCGTCAGGGGCGAGCACCACGAGCGTCTGCGTGAATTCGGAGCAGGCATCGAACGCCGCGAGCGAATAATGCAGCATCGCGCGGCCGCCCACGGTCTGGTATTGCTTCGGAATCGGCGAGCCGGATCGGCTGCCGGTGCCGGCGCACGGAATCAGGGCAAACAGGCGGGAAGTCACGTGTCGGAAAAGTCAGCAAGTCAAAGTGAAGCCCGGATTTTATAATAGGTCCTTCGCGACCACGCCGGTCCCGCACGCACTTTCGCGCGCGAACGGTTCCCCGCACACCTTATGCCCTCAAAAGCCGCTACTTCGCAGTCATCTTCACCCATCGCACTCGTCAAACCGGGCCAGCGTTTTGTTTTCGATGGCGCGAGCGGCTCGGCCGATGCGCTCGCCATTGCGCGCTATCACCTCGCCCATCGCGAATCGGTGCCACTTCTGACGGTGCTCTGCGCAAGCGCGGTCGATTCGCAGCGGCTGGCGGTGGAGATTCCGTATTTCGCGCCCGACGCGCGCGTGCGCCTGCTCCCCGACTGGGAAACGCTGCCTTACGATACGTTTTCGCCGCATCAAGATCTCGTCTCCGAGCGGCTCGCGACGCTGCACGATCTCGGCGAAGGCCGCTGCGACATCCTGCTCGTGCCCGCGACGACCGCGCTCTACCGGATGCCGCCCGCCTCCTTTCTGGCGGCATACACGTTCTCGTTCACACAAGGCGAACGTCTGAACGAGGCGAAACTCAAGTCGCAACTCACGCTCGCGGGCTACGAGCACGTGAGCCAGGTCGTGCGGCCGGGCGAATACTGCGTGCGCGGTTCGCTGCTCGACCTCTTCCCGATGGGTTCGCCGCTGCCATACCGGATCGACTTGTTCGACGATCAAGTCGATTCCATCCGCGCCTTCGATCCCGATACCCAGCGCAGTCTTTATCCGGTGCGCGACGTGCGCCTGCTGCCGGGCCGCGAATTTCCCTTCGACGAAGCCGCGCGAACTGCATTCCGCAGCCGCTGGCGCGAGGTATTCGAAGGCGATCCGAGCCGTTCGTCGATCTACAAGGACATTGGCAACGGCGTGCCGTCGGCGGGGATCGAGTATTACCTGCCGCTCTTTTTCGACGAAACCGCCACGCTCTTCCACTATCTGCCCGAGGGCGCGCAACTGGCGTTCGTCGGCGACATGGACGCGGCCATCAAGCGTTTCACGAACGACACGAAGCAGCGCTACAACTTCCTGTCGCACGACCGCGAGCGGCCGCTGCTGGAACCCAAGCGCCTCTTTCTCTCCGACGACGATTTCTTCGCCTTCGCCAAACCCTTCGCGCAACTGAAATTTCCGCCGACGCCCGAAGGCGGCTGGGCCGTGCCGTTGCCTGGCCTGGCAATCGACCGACACGCCGACGAGCCGATTCTCGCGCTGCGCCACTATCTCGAACAGACGCCGAACCGCGTGATGCTCGCGGCGGAATCGGCGGGACGGCGCGAGACCATCCAGCAACTGCTCGCCGATAACGGCCTGCGCGCCGCGCTCGACGACACGTTCAAGGATTGGCTCGCCGGCGACGCCAAGTTCTCGCTCGGCGTCGCGCCGCTCGCGAACGGCTTCGTGCTGCCGGGCGAGCAGCTTTCGATCATCACCGAAACCGAGTTGTACGGGCCGCTCGCGCGGCGCGCGGGACGACGCCGCCAGGAACAGGCGAGCAACGTCGATTCGATGGTGCGCGACCTGTCGGAGCTGAAGATCGGCGATCCGGTCGTGCATACGCAGCACGGCATCGGACGCTATATGGGGCTGGTTTCGATGGATCTCGGCGAAGGCGAAACCGAGTTCCTGCATCTCGAATATCAGAACGAAAGCAAGCTGTACGTGCCGGTCGCGCAGTTGCACGTCATTTCGCGCTACAGCGGCGCGGACCCGGAAAGCGCGCCGCTGCACGCGCTCGGCTCCGGCCAGTGGGACAAGGCGAAGCGCAAAGCGGCGCAGCAAATCCGCGATACCGCCGCCGAATTGCTGAATCTGTACGCGCGCCGCGCGGCGCGTCAGGGTCACGCGTTCCCGCTCGAAGCGCGCGATTACGCGAAGTTCGCGGAAAGTTTCGGCTTCGAGGAAACGCCGGATCAGGCGGCGGCGATCACAGCGGTGATCGGCGACATGACGAGCGGCAAGCCGATGGATCGTTTGGTGTGCGGCGACGTCGGCTTCGGCAAGACGGAAGTGGCGTTGCGCGCGGCGTTTATCGCGGTGCTCGGCGGCAAGCAGGTGGCGATCCTCTCGCCCACCACGCTGCTCGCGGAACAGCACACGCAAACCTTCACGGACCGCTTTTCGGACTGGCCGGTGCGGATCGCCGAATTGTCGCGGTTCAAGAGCACGAAGGAAGTATCGGCATCGATCGCGCAGATCAACGAGGGCACCGTCGATATCGTGATCGGCACGCACAAGCTGCTGTCATCGGACGTGCAGTTCAAGCGGCTCGGGCTGGTTATCATCGACGAGGAACATCGCTTTGGCGTGCGCCAGAAGGAAGCGCTGAAGGCGCTGCGGGCCGAGGTGGACGTGCTCACGCTCACCGCAACGCCGATCCCGCGCACGCTCGGCATGGCGCTCGAAGGCTTGCGCGACTTCTCCGTGATCGCGACCGCGCCGCAAAAGCGCCTCGCCATCAAGACGTTCGTGCGGCGCGAGGAAGACGGCGTGATCCGCGAGGCGATGTTGCGCGAATTGAAGCGCGGCGGGCAGGTGTATTTCCTGCACAACGAGGTGGAAACCATCGAGAATCGGCGCACGATGCTCGAAGCGCTCGTGCCGGAAGCGCGCATCGCGGTTGCGCACGGGCAGATGCACGAGCGCGAACTGGAACGCGTGATGCGCGATTTCGTCGGCCAGCGGGCGAACGTGCTGCTCTGCACGACCATTATCGAGACGGGGATCGACGTGCCGAGCGCGAACACCATCCTCATTCACCGCTCCGATAAATTCGGTCTCGCGCAGTTGCACCAGTTGCGCGGGCGCGTCGGCCGCTCGCATCACCAGGCTTACGCGTATTTGCTCGTACACGATCCGCAGGCGCTGACCAAGCAGGCGCAGCGCCGTTTGGAGGCCATTCAGCAGATGGAAGAACTCGGCTCGGGCTTCTACCTCGCGATGCACGATCTCGAAATTCGCGGCACGGGCGAAGTGCTCGGCGACAAGCAATCGGGCGAGATTCACGAGATCGGCTTCCAGCTCTACACGGACATGCTCAACGACGCCGTGAAGGCGTTGAAGGAAGGCCGCGAGCCCGACCTGACCGCCCCGCTCGCCGCGACGACCGAAATCAATCTGCACGCGCCGGCCATTCTCCCCGCCGATTATTGCGGCGACGTGCAGGAACGTTTGTCGCTCTACAAGCGCATGGCGAACTGCGAGTCGAGCGACGCGATCGATTCGATCCTGGAGGAACTGGTAGACCGCTTCGGCAAGTTGCCGCCACAGGCGCAGGCGCTGATCGAAACGCACCGCCTGCGGCTCGCAGCAAAGCCGCTCGGCATCTCGAAGATCGATGCGGGCGAGAGCGTGATCGGGCTGCAGTTCATCCCGAATCCGCCCGTCGATGCGATGAAAATTATCGAGATGGTGCAGAAGCACAAGCACATCAAGCTCGCCGGACAGGACAAGCTGCGAATCGAAACGCGCAGCCCGGATTTGTCCGTGCGCATCGCGACCATCAAGGAAACGCTGCGCGCGCTCGGCGCGCCGATGCGTCAGCCGGCCCCGTTGCCGGTGCAGCGCTGAAACGGATCAACACATGACTCATTTGCGGGAGCACACCATGACACCTATCGCCGAACCGACCGAAGCCACGCGTGAAACCTTAGCTGCGCTGCCGTGGATCGAACGTCTCGTCTCGTTCGACACGGTCAGCCGCAATCCGAACCTCGCGCTGATCGAAACGGTGCGCGACGAATTGCGCGCCGCAGGCATCGAATCCACGATCACCACCGACCAGCGCGGCCAGTGGGCCAACCTCTTCGCGACCGTGCCCGCGCACGACGGCGCGACCGACGGCGGCATCGTGCTGTCGGGTCACACGGACGTCGTGCCGGTGGACGGCCAGAAATGGGACAGCGACCCATTCAAGCCCGAGATTCGCGACGGCTTGCTCTACGGCCGCGGCACGTGCGACATGAAGGGTTTTATCGGCACGGCGCTCGCGCTCCTGCCGAAGATGCAGGCGACGAAACTCGCGCGCCCGATTCACTTCGCGTTTTCCTTCGACGAAGAAATCGGCTGCGCGGGCGCGCCGCTCTTGATCGCGGATTTGCAAAAGCGCGGCTTGTCGCCGGACGGCTGTATCGTCGGCGAGCCGACCAGCATGCGACCCGTGATCGCGCACAAGGGCATCAACGTTTATAACTGTTGCGTGCGCGGCTTCGCGGCGCATTCGTCGCTGACGCCGAAGGGCCTGAACGCAATCGAATACGCGGCGCGGCTGATCTGCTTCATCCGCGACCTGACCGACGAATTCCGTGCAAACGGCCCGTTCGACGAACTCTACGACGTGCCCTTCACCACCGGCCAGACCAGCACGATCAGCGGCGGCAATGCGGTAAACACGGTGCCCGCCGAGTGCAATTTCGCGTTCGAATTCCGCAACCTGCCGACGCTGGATCCCGACACCATCTTCAAGCGCATCGAAAGCTACGCACGCGACACGCTGCTGCCGAAGATGCAGAAAGAACACGCGAACGCGGCAATCGAATTTTCCAGGATCGCCGCCGCGCCGGGCCTCGACGCATCCGAGCAAGCCGCCATCACGCAGCTCGTGCGCGCGCTGACCGAGAACCGCGAGAAGCGCAAGGTCGCCTACGGCACCGAAGCCGGCTTGTTCGCGCTCGCGGGCGTGCCGAGCATCGTGTGCGGACCGGGCAACATCGAACAGGCGCACAAGGCGAACGAGTACGTGTCGCTCGAACAACTCGCCGCCTGCGAAGCGTTTCTCGGCAAATTCATCCACAGCATGTCGGTCGAAGCAGAGCCGCGCTGATTACGCTCGAACAGAACCATGTCCACTGAACTGCCGCATACCGACCACACCATCGACGGCACGCCGATCCCGTCGCTCGACGCCATCGCCGAGCAGCACGCGGCGCTCGCGCCGTGGGTGTCGCGCACGCCTGTCTTCGAGCGGCGCGATTTTCCGACGCTCGACGCCACGCCGATCACGTTCAAATTCGAATTGCTGCAGGCAAGCGGAACGTTCAAGGCGCGCGGCGCGTTCTCGAACCTGCTTGCGTTGAGCGAAAGCGAGCGCAACGCGGGCGCGACGTGCGTGTCGGCGGGCAATCACGCGGTGGCCGTCGCGTATGCGGCGATGCGGCTCGGCATGAGCGCGAAGGTCGTGATGATGCGCGCGGCCAGTCCGACGCGCGTCGCACTCTGCCGCCGATACGGCGCGGAAATCGTGCTGGCGGATACGCACGTGGAGGCGTTCGAGATCGTGCGGCGGATCGAGGCGGAGGAAGGCCGGTATTTCGTGCATCCGTTCAACGGTTACCGGACCGTCCTCGGCACGGCGACGCTCGGTTACGAATGGGCGCAGCAGGCGCCGGATCTGGAGGCGGTGATCCTGCCGATCGGCGGCGGCGGGCTCGCGGCCGGCGTCGCGACCGCCATGCGGCTCGCGAATCCGTCGATCCACATTTACGGTGTCGAGCCGGGCGGCGCCGACGTGATGAGCCAGAGTTTCGCGGCGAACCGGACGGTGAAGATGACCGCGATGTACAGCATCGCCGATTCGCTTTCCGCGCCGCACACCGAGGAATACAGCTACCAGTTGTGCCGGCGGCATATCGACGCGCTCGTCACCGTGACGGACGCGGAGTTGCGCCGCTCGATGCTGCATCTGTTCAACGAACTGAAACTGGCCGTCGAACCGGCCTGCGCAGCGGCGACCGCCGCCTTGCTCGGTCCGTTGCGCGAGCGGCTGGAAGGCCGCCGCGTGGGTGTTCTGCTGTGCGGCACGAACATCGATTCATCGACGTTCTCGCGGCATCTCGCCAGCGCTTGATGTCGCGCCCGGAGCAGCGGGCGGCGCGTGCTACAGCACGCCCGCCAGCCGCCGCTTCTCGCTACGCTGCATGAAGTAATTCGCGAGCACCACGCCCACCGTCACGACGGCGATAAACAACGTCGCCAGCGCGTTCATCTCGGGGTTCAGCCCGAGTCGCACGCGCGAGAACACGACGAGCGGGAGCGTGGTCGAACCGGGACCGGACAGGAACGCCGACAGCACGAGATCGTCGATCGACAGCGTGAACGAGAGCAGCCAGCCCGCCACCAGCGCTTGCGAAATCAGCGGCAGAGTGATCGAGAAAAATACCCGCAACGGCGTCGCGCCGAGATCGAGCGCGGCCTCCTCCAGTGACGGATTGAGTTCGCGCACCCGCGATTCCACGATGATCGCGACATACGAGATGCACAGCATCACGTGGCCGATCCAGATCGTGAAAATGCCGCGCCCCGCTGGCCAGCCGAACAGCTTGCCCATCTCGACGAACAGCAGCAGCAGCGAAATGCCCTGAATGACTTCGGGAATCACGAGCGGCGCGTTGATCATGCCGGTGTAGAGCGTGAAACCGCGAAAGCGTCCCATCCGCGCGAGCACGAAGCCCGCCCACGTGCCGATCACCACCGACGCGCACGCGGTCAGCAACGCCACGCGCAGCGACAGCCACGCGGCGCTGATGAGTTCGTCGTCCTGGAGAAGCGCCTTGTACCAGCGCAGCGAAAACTCCGTCCAGACCGTAACCAGTTGCGAATCGTTAAACGAATAAACGACCAGGCTGATAATCGGAATGTAGAGAAACATAAAACCGAGTCCGAGCGCGGTCACCTGAAGCGTGCGATTAGGCTGGATCATCGCTTCTGCTCCAGTTGCTTCGCCTGGAAATATTGGAACAGCGCCATCGGCACCAGGAGCAGTAATACCATTGCGCAGGTCACGGCGGACGCCATCGGCCAGTCGGCATTATCGAAGAACTCGTTCCACATGACGCGGCCGATCATCAGCGTATCCGCGCCGCCGAGCAGTTCCGGAATCACGTATTCGCCGACCGCCGGAATAAACACCAGCAGACATCCCGCGATAATCCCGTTCTTCGACAGCGGCAGCGTGATTTGCACGAACGCTTTCCAAGGCTTGGCGCCGAGGTCGTGCGCCGCTTCCAGCAAGGTCAGATCCATTTTCACGAGATGCGCATAAAGCGGCATCACGAGAAACGGCAAATACGAATACACCATGCCGATATACACCGCGATATTCGTGTGATAAAGCTCAATCGGCGAATGAATCAAACCAATCGACATCAGGAAGTTATTCAGTAATCCGTTATTCTTGAGAATGCCGATCCACGCATAGACTCGAATCAGGAACGACGTCCAGAACGGCAGCATGACGGCCATCATCAATACATTGCGAGTCGCCGGATTCGAGCGCGCGATGTAATACGCCATCGGATAGCCGATTATCAGACACAGCAACGTGGATACGCCCGCCACCAATAGCGAATTCATATAGGTGGCGAAATACAGGCTGTCCGTCACCAGAAACGCGTAATGCGAAAAATCGAGCGCGATATTAAGGATGCCGTCCTTGATCGTGGTCAGTTCCGTATAAGGCGGAATGCCGAGACGCAAATCGGCGAAGCTGATCTTGACGACCAGCAGGAACGGCACGAAAAAGAACAGCAGCAGCCAGAAAAACGGACCGGCCACGACCGCCGTGCGGCCGGTCAGTCCGTAGCGGCGCGTGAAGGCCTGCCAGGGCGTCAACTTCATGATGTCAGCACCACGCCGGCCGACGCGCTCCAGCGCACGTACACCTCGTCGCCCCAGGTCGGCGAGTCGATTTCGCCGAGCGCGAGGCTCGACACGTTCGCCACCACGATCTTGCCGCTGTCGAGTTTCACGTGATAAAGCGAATAGCCGCCCATGTAGGCGATATTCGATACCGTCCCGCGGCCCCAGTTGTACGCGCCTTCGGGCGGCTTGCGCATCAGAGCGATCCGCTCCGGACGCACGGAAATGGTCAGTGGCATCCCGAGCGGCCCGGTAATGCCGTGATTCACGTACATGCGCACCGGCAGTTCCGGCGACTCGACGAACACGTGATCCGGTTCATCCTCGACCGTGCGGCCTTCGAACAGATTGGTCGAACCGATAAATTCCGCCGTGAAGCGGCTGTTCGGATATTCGTACACCTCGTTCGGCGCGCCGATCTGGACGATCTCGCCCTCGCTCATCACGGCGATCCGCCCTGCCATCGTCATGGCTTCTTCCTGATCGTGCGTGACCATGATGCAGGTGACGCCGACCTGATCGAGAATATTGACGAGTTCCATCTGCGTGCGCTGGCGGATCTGCTTGTCGAGCGCGGACATCGGCTCGTCGAGCAGCAGCAGCTTCGGCCGCTTCACCAGACTGCGCGCGAGCGCGACGCGCTGCTGCTGGCCGCCCGATAACTGATGCGGCTTGCGCGCGCCGTAGCGGCCCATCTGCACGAGCTTGAGCGCCGCGTCCACGCGCTCCTTCAGTTCCTCGCCGCGCACGCCTTCCTGCTTCAGTCCGAACGCGACGTTCGCTTCCACCGTCATGTGCGGAAAAAGCGCATACGACTGGAACATCATGTTGACCGGACGCTGATACGGCGGCAGCTTCGCGAGATCCTCACCGTCGATCAGAATCTGCCCCGACGTGACGCTCTCCAGCCCCGCGAGCATGCGCAGCAAGGTGGACTTGCCGCATCCCGAACTGCCGAGCAACGCAAATAGCTCGCCTTTCTTCACCGACAGATTGACGCCCTTCACCGCGGCCGTCTCGCCGAACTTCTTCACGACATCGACGATCTGCACAAAATTGTCCACGTTAAAACCGGTGGACATGCTTGGCTCGCGCTTGCGGCCATCGCCATTGGGCGTTGCTTGGACTGCGCTCGACTGCTCATTCATGATTGGCTGTCTGACTCCTCGGGAATCATGTCAGGAACACATTAACGTTTTGCGGACACGCCGGCGTGCAAAGGAAAAAACACCGCCCGGCGATAGACAAAGCCCCCGGCGGACCAGGGGCTTCGCATTGTGAATCAAAATACGACGCTTGAGCGATGCGTGCTCAGCGTGACTACCGGCCCGATTTCAGTTCGGTCCAGAGCCGCGTCTGCAGACGCTGGATTTCCGGCGGCAGCGGCTTCAGAAGGAACAGCGTCTTGATCACGTCCTGCGGCGGATACACGGCCGGATCGTTCGCGACGTCCTTGTCCACGTACTTGCGCGCTTCCAGATTCGCGCTCGGGTAATAGACGGCGTTCGTGATCGCGGCGTGAACCTGCGGCGTCTCGATATAGTTGATCCACTCGTGCGCCGCTTCCTTGTTCTTCGCGTCCTTCGGAATCGCCATCACGTCGAACCACACCGGGGCGCCGCCCTTCGGAATGTAATACTCGACCTTGTACGGCTTCTTCGCCTCGACCGCGCGATGCTTCGCGATCACCACGTCGCCCGACCAGCCGTAGGCGAAGCACACGTCGCCGCCCACGAGATCGTTGATATAACCGGACGAATTGAACTGCGTGATGTACGGACGGATTTTCTTGAGCATCGCGAGCGCGTCGCGATAATCCGCCGGATTCGTGCTCATCGGATCGCGGCCCATGTAGTGCAGCGCGGCGGCGAACATCTGGTCCGGCGCGTCGAGCACGGAAACGCCGCAGCTTTTCAGCTTCGAAATGTTTTCGGGTTTGAACAGCACGTCCCAGCTATCGAGCGGCACGTTCTTGCCGAGCAGTTGCTGCGCCTTGTTCACGTTGTAACCGAGACCGGTCGTGCCGTACGCCCAGGGCACCGAGTACTGGTTGCCCGGATCCGCGCCCGCGACGAGCTTCATCAGGTCGGGGTCGAGATACTTGAGGTTCGGGAGCTTGGATTTATCGAGCGGCGCGAAAATGCCCGCGGCAATCTGCTTGCCCGCGTAATTGCTGGTCGGTGCGACGACGTCGTAGCCCGAGTTGCCCGTGAGCAGCTTGGCTTGCAGCGTGTCGTCGCTATCGTAGTTGTCGTAGCGGACCTTGACGCCGGTCTGCTTGGTGAAGTTGGGGATCGTGTCCTTGGCGATATAGTCCGACCAGTTGTACACGTTGAGCTGCGTATCTTTCGCCGATGCCGCGAGCGGGAAAGCCGCCACCAGCGCACCACCAATCACCAACGCGGCAAGCCGGCCCGCCATTTTTTCTTTCATCTCGATTTCCCCTTCCTATCGGCTGCTGGACTGACTATCCAACCTCGTGACGCCGTGCATCCGTGGCCGATACGGCCCGGCATGCAAGAGCTTCCCAAAAACCCGAAAACTACCATTAAACGTCTCGCCGCCAAAAAACTTTTCTTGGGTTTCTGTCGCGTGAAGTGCACACGGCGTCGTGACCGCGCGGGCCTTGCCGATCAAGGCTCAGCCCGCGCAACCGACGCTGACCGGCCCGGCGCAAGGAAGCATTTTCGCGTCTCCGCGCGCCAATTGTCCGAGGCCGGTCGCGTCGCGTGAAAAACGGCGCATTTTAGCGTTAAACGGGGGCGGATGTGGCGTCTCTCGTGTCTCTTTCCCGCCCTCGCCCGACACTCCCGCCGACCCGAACAAAAAGTCGCTCCAGTATCTTAAAAACCCCACTGCCGAAAGTGAAACCAAACCCGCATCATGCTGCGTAATGTCAATATCGGGGTTCTCGGTGCGGGACGCGGGGTCGGCGTGTGTGAGCGGCATTGAGCGGCATTGAGCGGCATCGAGCGGCATTAAGCCGCGCACGGCCGGCTGCGTCCCGTGCGGATCTCGGATCGAATAGCCAGGGCGGAACAGTCATTGCTCGGTTTGCCTAAGTCACTTCGAAACGCGCCGCGCTGATTGAAGCCAGATTGAAGCCAGATTTTCGACGCATCGCGACTTGGCGATCATTTGCCTCGACAGGCTAACCGGACTGACAGCCCTCGCGGGTTGTTACCTGATCGGACTTTTTGCGGTCTCGCTTCATCAGTGCGCTACGAACGTTTTCGCAACCTCCGCTACCCAGGGCTCCGATCCGCAATGAACACCAATCCGTCCGCCCTCACGCCGCTCAGCCCCACCGACGGCCCGCCGTCCGAGCGCGATCCACCGCGCGACGACGTCGGCTGTGGCCGGCCCGGCGCGCCGCGTGGACGCTGGTTCTCGTTCATCGGCGCGGGCGCGCTGGTCGCGGTCGGCTATATGGATCCCGGCAATTGGGCCACCGCGCTCGGCGGCGGCGCGAAATACGGCTACCAGTTATTGAGCGTCGTGCTGCTCGCGAGCCTGATGGGGATGCTGCTGCAATGGGTGGCGTCGCGGGTCGGCGTCGTGACCGGACAGGATCTCGCGCAACTGTGCCGGCAGCGCTACAGCCGCCGCACCACCATTTTTCTCTGGATCACCAGCGAAATCGCGATCATCGCGTGCGATGTCGCCGAAGTCGTCGGCAGCGCGGTTGCGTTGCAATTGCTGCTGGGCGTCTCGCTGACGGTCGGCGTGCTGATGTCGGCCATCGGCACGTTCGCGATGCTCGCGCTGCAAAGCCGCGGCCGCCGGCCGTTGCAGATCGTCGTCACGGCGCTGATTTTCTTTGTCGGCTTTTGCTTTGTCGTCGAGCTGGCGCTTGCGCATCCCGCTTGGCATGAGGCGCTGGCCGGACTCGCGCCGCCGAAGGAACTGCTGCGCGACGCGGGCATGATCTGGCTCGCCGCCGGCATCCTCGGCGCGACCGTCATGCCGCACAACCTGTATCTGCACTCCGCGCTCGTCAAGGAGCACGCCCGTCCCGGCGACGATCAATCCATCTCCGACGCTCTCACCGGCGTGAATATCGATACCTTCGCGTCGCTCTCGCTGGCATTTACGGTGAACGCGTCGCTGTTGATCGTCGCGGCGGCGGTGTTTCACGCGAGCGGCAACACGGAAGTGACCGATCTCGCCGATGCCCACCGGCTGATCGCGCCGCTGGTCGGCAGCCATTGGGCCAGCATTTTCTTCGCGGCGGCGCTGCTCGCGTGCGGATTGAACGCGACCGTGACCGGCACGCTCGCCGGACAAGCCGTGATGGAGGGATTCCTGCGCCTGCGACTCGCCCGCTGGGCGCGCGCGCTGCTCACGCGCGGCCTCGCGATCGGACCGGCGCTGCTCGCGGTCGGCGCGTTCGGGCCGCATGGATCGAACGAGTTGCTGGTCGCGAGCCAGGTCGTGCTGAGCCTGCAACTGCCGCTCGCGGTGATTCCACTCGTCCGCTTTGCCTCCGATGCCGGGCTGATGGGACGCTGGCGGGTTGCCCGGATCCCGCTCGTGCTGGCGTGGGGCTGCGCGGGGGTGATCGTTTTGCTGAACGCCGCGCTGCTGTGGCAGCTGGTGGGCGGATAAGCGGCCACCGTTCGATCAGATGCGCGTTGAAGGTTCTACCGCGCGGTCCGCGAAAACTTCAACAAACTGTGCGTTTCTACAAAACCCGGCACGCGGTCGCGTTGCCGAAGTCATGCTTTAAGCACGCACACCCTTCAAAATCCGCCACTTCGTTAATCTTTACCGATTTGGCCCGATTCCTGCTTGCTCACTGCCTCGGCTTCGCCGGCGTGCCGCCGGCGGCCGTTGTCTTTTTCTTTGCGGGCGTCAAGCGTCGCACTCAACGGCGCTTTTGGATCTGCCTCTAATCAGCCTTCCAGCATCAAGGACACTCGTTTTCATGGCTCGCGGCTCTTCGCATTCCCGCTTCACCTCGCATCGAACGTCGTATCGAAAATTGCCCAACGTGCTCTGCGCGGCCACGCTCGCCGCGCTTTCATGGTCGGGTACGGCAGAAGCGACGGTCGCCGTGATCCAGCCAGCGCGGGAAGCCGCCGCGCAGCAGCCGCTCGAAATCACCCTGCTCTACACCGACGACGGCGCCAAACCGCTCACCGTCGAAGTTCCGAAGCAACTGAACGTCACGCTGACCAACGGCGACGTCGCGCCGCTCCCGCTCGCGCTCACACGCGATCCAAAAGCCGGCGACACGCTGACACTGCGCCCCGGCCAATACCGACGCGTGCGTTTCAGCGCGCCGTGGCCGGAATCGGCGCGCGGCGTGGTGAAGATCGATCCCGTGGGCTTCGATTCGTCGCCGATGCTCGTGACGCTCAATCGCGGCGAGAGTCAGGCTCAGGTGGTCGCCGCCGAGCACGCCGAAACGCAGGCCGCGAACCCGACGCAACTTGCCGCCGCGACCGCCGCAGCCGACACCGCCGCCATCCCGACGACGCCAGTCGATCGCATGCTGAGCGGCCGCTTCTCGACCTTCGAGCCGATGTATTTCGGCGATGGCCAGAACGGCGACAACCTCGCGAAATTCCAGTTCAGCTTTAAATACCGGCTGCATTTGCCCGACGATCCGCGTTCGCAAAGCCTCCTCGACAACCTGTATTTCGGCTATACGCAAACGTCGATCTGGGATTTGTCGGCCGATTCCGCGCCGTTTCGCGACACCAGCTACCAGCCGCAACTGTTCTACTACCTGGAGGACACCGGCTGGAAGAGCCCGCTTTTCACGCGCATGGGCGTGATGGCGGGGATCGGCCACGAGTCGAACGGCAAGAGCGGCGACGAATCGCGCGCGATCAATATCGCGTTCGTGCGCCCGACCTGGGAATTCGGCGATCTCAACGCGAACCACCTGACACTGTCGCCGAAGTTTTATTACTACATCACGAAAAGCGGCAACGAAGACATCGCCGATTACCGCGGTTACGTCGACTTTCTGGTCAAATATGGAAGTCCGGATGGCGCGCAGCTCGCCGCGACGCTGCGCAAGGGTACGAAGTCGTGGTACGGCAGTGTCGATGCGCAATTGACTTATCCGCTCGCGAAGCTCATCAACAGCGCCTGGGGCGGCTACGTGTGGGTGGGCTATTTCAACGGATACGGCGAGGATATTCTGGATTACAACCAGCGCCACCACTGGATCGCCCGCATCGGCTACAGTATCGCCCGCTGAGTCTTTTTGTTTTCCTGAAACGACGAAGCGCCGAAACGCGCGGCTTTCCATACCGCACGTTTCGGCGCTTCGTCGTTCCTTACCCGGTTTTTTATGTCATCGAATCTTCACGACTTGCCCGACAGCCCGTGCATCGGCGTCTGCTCGACCCTCTTCGACGACGTCTGCAAAGGTTGCGGCCGCACTGCGATGGAAGTCTCCAACTGGGTATTCCTCTCCGACGAGGAAAAGCGCCAGATCTGGGTCCGCATCACCCGTGAAGGCACGGCGATGCGGTTCCGCAACGACCGTCTTTAAGCGCTCACGCGGCTACCGCGTGGCGGGCCAGCAGAAAATCGAATAACTCGCGCACGCTGCGGATCGCGGTGCCGAATGGCAACGCCTCGCGTCCGCGAAAGAACAGTCCCGTCGATACATCGCCGCGCAACGCCGCCGCGAGCCGCGTATCGATGCAAAAGTGCCCGAACTTTTCGATGCCGTCGCGCAGGCCGCACACGTTCAGACATTCGAGTTTGGTCGGACAAGCCTGCTTGCGCGCGCCGATTTTCGTGCGGATGCGCGTCTCGTTACGCAAATAGCGGTCGAGCCACGGCGTTCTCACCGCGCGCGCCGGCAAGCCGGTCACGCTCACGAATTCGACGATATCCTCCGGCGTCGCCTCGGCCAGAACGCGCTTGAACGACGGATGCGCGTCGCCTTCCTCCGTCACGGCGAACGCGGTGCCAAGCTGCACGCCCGACGCGCCCGCGTCCATGCATGCGCGAAACGCCTGATGGCTATTGACGCCGCCCGCCACGATCAGCGGAATCTGTCCGGCCGCGATGCCGAGCGTCTTGAAGGTCGCCAGCGTCTCGTCGATCACCCGCCGGAAGTCGAAACGCGCGTCGCCGATATCGTCCACGCTCGCCACGCCGAGGTGACCGCCCGCGTGCGCCGGATGTTCGATCACGATCGCGTCGGGCAAGCGGTTCTTTTTCATCCACTTTTTCACGATCAGCGCGATACCGCGGCTGTCCGACAGAATCGGGATCAGCGCAATGTCAGCGCCTTCGGTCAAATCGGGCAAATCGAGCGGCAGACCCGCGCCCACCACGATGGCATCCGCGCCGGCCTCGCACGCCGTCCGCACGGAATCCGGATACGAACTAACCGCGCGCATCACGTTCACGGCGATCATGCCGCGCCCTTCGCTCAACGCTTTCGCCGCGCGGATTTCGCGCCGGAGCGCTTCCTGGTTGGCCGCTTCGAGCGTTTCGCGTTCGGGATGCCCGGCGCAACGCGCGAGCAAATCGGGATGGTGATGACGCAAGTCGATACTCGCGATGGTGCCCATGCCGTTCTCGCGCGCGACCGCGCCCGCGAGCCGATGAGCTGAAACGCCGACGCCCATCGCGCCCTGGATGATCGGCAGCAGCGCGCGGCCTCGGATTTTCAGCGTTGCTTCAGCGCTCATGGACGCTCCTGGATCTAAATAATCCGGCGATCTTGACCGATCGCGCGCACGCGGTTTTGCGTCAGATCAACGAATCCCGTACTAGCGGCCGGTCGCGGCGTTCGGCCGCGCGGCTTTCCATCTTTGATTAAAGAGACCGCTCGAAGCAAAACGGCCCGCTTCTCACGAAGCGGGCCGTTCTAAAGCCGAAGCAGCGCAGGCGCTTACTGAATGCCCTGGCTCGACAAGAATTCCTCGTAGGTGCCGCCGAAATCGCGCAGCGTGCCGTCGTTGCGCACTTCGATAATCCGGTTCGCCAGCCCGTTCACGAACTCACGGTCGTGCGAGACGAAAATCAGCGTGCCGTCGTACTTTTCGAGCGCGATCTGGAGCGATTCGATCGACTCCATGTCCATGTGGTTGGTCGGCTCGTCCATCAGCATGACGTTGTGGCGGCCGAGCATCAGCTTGCCCCAGATCATGCGGCCTTTTTCACCGCCCGACAGCACCTTGACCGACTTGCGGATATCGTCGGCGTTGAAGAGCAGCCGGCCGAGCGTGCCGCGCACCATCTGGTCGTCGTCGCCGTCCTGACGATACTGATCGACCCAGTCGGTCAGCGTCTCGTCCTTCGGAAACTCTTCGTAGGTGTCCTGCGGCATGTAACCGACGCTCGCGTTCTCCGCCCACTTCACCGTGCCGCCATCGAGTTCGACCGCGCCCTTCAGCGACTTCAGCAGCGTGGTCTTGCCCGCGCCGTTCTCGCCGATGATCGCGATCCGCTCGCCCGGCTGCACGCTCAACGAAAAGTGATTGAAGATCGTGCGGTCGTATTTCTTCGTAATGCTGTCCGCGACCACCGCGATATTGTGCAGTTTCTTCTCGAATTCGAAACGGATGAACGGATTCTGACGCGAGGACGGCTTGAATTCCTCGATCTTGATCTTGTCGATCTGCTTCGCGCGGCTGGTCGCCTGACGCGCCTTCGACTTGTTCGCCGAGAAGCGGCGCACGAAGTCCTGCAGGTCGGCCACGCGATCCTTCGCCTTCTGGTTCGCGTTGGCCTGCCGCTCGCGCGCTTGCGCCGACGCCAGCATGTAGTCGTCGTAATTGCCCGGATAGACCTTCAGCGTGCCGTAATCCATGTCCGCCATGTGCGTGCAGACCTGGTTCAGGAAGTGTCGATCGTGCGAAATGATGATCATGGTCGAGTTGTACTGATTCAGTACGTCCTCGAGCCAGCGAATCGAGTTGATGTCCAGATTGTTGGTCGGCTCGTCGAGCAGCAGCACGTCCGGCTTCGAGAACAGCGCCTGCGCGAGCAGCACGCGCAGCTTCCAGCCCGGCGCCACGTTGCTCATCGGCCCGTTGTGATCGGCGATCGCGATGCCGATGCCGAGCAGCAGTTCGCCCGCGCGCGCCTCAGCCGTGTAGCCGTCGTACTCGGCGAATTTCGCTTCGAGGTCGGCGGCGCGCATGTAGTCGTCGTCGGTGGCGTCCGGGTTCGCGTAGATCGCGTCGCGCTCGGTCATCGCGGCCCACATTTCGGTGTGGCCCATCATCACGACGTCGAGCACGCGCATGTCCTCATACGCGAACTGGTCCTGGCGGAGCTTGCCCAGGCGCACGTTCGGTTCGAGCATCACGGTGCCGGAGCTTTGCTCCAGATCGCCGCCGAGAATCTTCATGAAGGTCGACTTGCCGCAGCCGTTCGCCCCGATCAGGCCGTAGCGATTTCCTTCTCCGAACTTGACCGAAATGTTCTCGAAGAGGGGCTTCGGCCCGAATTGCATGGTGATATTGGCAGTAGACAGCACAGCGCGTCCTTTTGAATGATGTTACGGCGAAAAACCTAGTATTTTAGCAGTTTTTGGGATGGTTTGCGGGGGTATACGCGCAGATGCGCCGAAACGAGCGCAGCGCCCGACGACCCAAGCGCGGCGGGGACGTGGCGTCTCCGCCGCGTCCCCGCGCCCTGCAATCCATCCAGAAAAAGCGTCAGATGCGATCGGCGATAAACGCTTTCACCACGTTCGCGTCCGCAGGAACGATATCGAACCTTTGTGGCAGTTTTTCAAGTCCCTCGAAGGCGGCCGGCCGTTCCGGCTCGCGTTCCAGCGCCTCGCGGATCGTCTCGCCGAACTTGATCGGCTGCGCCGTTTCGAGGACGACCATCGGCACGCCCGGCGTCAGATGTTCCCGCGCGACTTTCAGGCCATCCGCCGTGTGCGTGTCGATCATCGTGTGATAGCGCGAGAAAACGTCGCGGATCGTGTCCACGCGGTCCGCATGGCTGCTGCGCCCCGACACGAAGCCGAATTCCTTGACGCGCGGGAAATCGCCGCTGGCCGCGAGGTCGAAGCCGCCCTTTTCCTCGACGTCGTGGAACAGTTGCAGCACGCGCGCCGGATCGCGGCCGAGCAGATCGAACACGAAACGCTCGAAATTCGATGCTTTCGAGATATCCATGCTCGGGCTGGTCGTGTGATACGTCTCGGCGGCCGTACGCACGCGGTACACGCCCGTGCGGAAAAACTCGTCGAGCACGTCGTTCTCGTTCGTCGCGACGACGAGCCGTTCGATCGGCAGACCCATCATCCGCGCGATGTGACCCGCGCAGACGTTGCCGAAATTGCCCGACGGCACGGCGAACGACACGCGTTCGTCGTTCGTTTTGGTCGCGGCGAAATAGCCCTTGAAGTAATACACGACCTGCGCCACGACGCGCGCCCAGTTGATCGAATTGACCGTACCGATCTTGTTCGCCGCCTTGAACGCGTGGTCGTTCGAAACCGCTTTCACGATGTCCTGGCAGTGGTCGAAGTTGCCTTCGACCGCCAGATTGAAGATGTTCGGGTCCTGCAGCGAGAACATCTGCGCCGTCTGGAACGCGCTCATCTTCTTGTGCGGCGACAACATGAACACGCGCACGCCGGTCTTGCCGCGCATCGCGTATTCGGCGGCGCTGCCGGTGTCGCCCGACGTCGCGCCCAGAATGTTGAGCGTCTCGCCGTGCTTGGCGAGCGTGTATTCGAACAGGTTGCCGAGCAACTGCATCGCCATGTCCTTGAACGCGAGCGTTGGCCCGTTCGACAATTCCAGCAACGAAACGGTCGTGCCGTTCTCGACGCCGAGCGTTTTCAGCGGCGTGATCTGCGCGGCGCTTTCGGCATCGCGCACGTTGCTGTAGACCTGCGCCGTGTAGGTGCGGCTCGTGAGCGAACGCAGATCGGCGGCGGGAATGTCGTCGCTGAATTTCGACAGCACTTCGAACGCGAGATCCGCGTAGGACAGCGTGCGCCAGCGCGCGAGTTCGTCGGCGCTGACTTTCGGATACTCGGCAGGCAGATACAGCCCGCCGTCTTTCGCGAGACCGCCGAGCAGGATGTCGGAAAACGTGTGGCGCTCGTCCCGGCCTGCGCCGCGCGTTGAGAGGTAGTTCATATGTGCCTTAGTGCCCTGTTTGCCTTAGTCGAGCGATTCCATGCGCAGCTTCGTCACTTTCGACACCACCGTGGACAGCGCCTCGATCGTCGCGATGGCCGCGTTGATGTCCTTTTCGACCGTTTCGTGCGTGATCAGGATGATGTCGGTTTCGCCCTTGTTCTCGCCGTCAACGTGCTCGGATTCCTTCTGCAGCAACGCGTCGATGGAAATGCCCTTGTCCGCGAGAATGCGCGTGATATTGGCGAGCACGCCGGTCACATCCGCCACGCGCAGGCGCAGGTAGTAGCTGCTCGTCACTTCGTCGATGGACAGGATCGGCGTGTTCGCGAGGCTGTCCGGCTGGAAGGCGAGATGCGGCACGCGATGTTCGGGGTCCGCCGTATGCAGGCGCGTCACGTCCACGAGATCCGCCACGACAGCCGAAGCGGTCGGTTCCGCGCCCGCGCCCTTGCCGTAGTAAAGCGTCGTGCCCACCGCATCGCCGTGCACGACCACCGCGTTCATCGCGCCTTCGACGTTCGCGAGCAGGCGCTTTTCCGGGATCAGCGTCGGGTGCGTGCGTAACTCGATACCTTTATCCGTGCGCCGCGCGATGCCGAGCAGCTTGATGCGGTAGCCGAGTTCCCCGGCGTAGCGAATGTCGATGGCCGACAGCTTGCTGATGCCTTCCACGTAAGCGCGGTCGAACTGCACCGGCACGCCGAACGCGATCGCGCTCATGATCGTGACCTTGTGCGCGGCGTCGACGCCTTCGATGTCGAAGGTCGGATCGGCTTCCGCGTAACCCAGATCCTGCGCGGCTTTCAGCGCGGTCGCGAAGTCGAGGCCGCGGTCGCGCATCTCCGACAAAATGTAATTCGTCGTGCCGTTGATGATGCCCGCGATGTACTGAATGCGGTTCGCCGTCAGCCCTTCGCGCAGCGCCTTGATGATCGGAATGCCGCCCGCCACCGCCGCTTCGAACGCGACCATCACGCCGTTCGCGCGCGCGGCTTCGAAAATCTCGCTGCCGTGCACCGCGAGCAGCGCCTTGTTGGCCGTGACGACGTGCTTGCGATTGTTGATCGCGCGCAGCACCAGCTCGCGCGCGATACCCGTGCCGCCGATCATCTCGCACACGATGTCGATGGAAGGATCGTCGACGACCGCGTTGAAGTCGTCGGTCACCGCGATGCCCGCGTCGGCGGCGGCCTGCGCCTTCGCCGGCGTTCGCACGGCGATGCGCGTGAGTTCGATGCCGCGACCGGCGCGGCGTTTGATTTCTTCCTGGTTGCGGCGCAGTACCGTAAAGGTGCCGCTGCCGACCGTGCCGAAGCCCAAGAGTCCAACTTTGATCGGTTCCATGCAGCGTGGTTCTTTTAGTGAAGGGTTAAGCGGAATGACGTTTGCGATAACCGTCGAGAAAACGCGCGATGCGGTTGATCGAATCCGCGAGATCGTCGACGTTCGGCAGGAACACGACGCGGAAATGGTCCGTTGCCGGCCAGTTGAAGCCCGTGCCCTGCACGAGCAGCGTGCGTTCTTCGAGCAGGAGATCCGTGATGAACTGCTGGTCGTCCTCGATCGGGTACATCTTCGGGTCGAGCTTCGGGAACATGTAGAGCGCAGCCTGCGGTTTCACGCAAGTCACGCCCGGAATGGCCGTGAGCATGTCGTAGGCGAGTTCGCGCTGCTTGAAGAGGCGCCCGCCCGGCAAGATCAGGTCGTTGATGCTCTGGTAGCCGCCGAGCGCCGTCTGAATGGCGTACTGGCCGGGCACGTTGGCGCACAGGCGCATCGAAGCCAGAATGCCGAGCCCTTCGATGTAATCGTTCGCGCGCCGCCGGTTTTCCTCGATCAGGCCCGAAATGAACATCCAGCCCGCGCGGTATCCGCACGAACGATAGCTTTTCGACAGGCTGTTGAACGTGACGGTGAGCACGTCCTCCGACAGCGCGGCCATCGCCGTGTGCTCGCGGCCGTCGTAGACGATCTTGTCGTAGACCTCGTCGGCGAAAATAATCAGGCCGTGCTCGCGCGCGAGTTCGATAATTTCCAGCAGCAGTTCGTCCGAATACAGCGCGCCGGTCGGGTTGTTCGGATTGATCACGACGATCGCGCGCGTGTTCGGCGTGATTTTCGCGCGGATATCGTCGAGATCGGGCATCCAGCCTGCGCCCTCGTCGCACAGATAATGCACCGGCGTGCCCGACGAAAGGCTGACCGCCGCCGTCCACAGCGGGTAATCCGGCGCGGGCAGCAGCACTTCGTCGCCGTCGTTCAGCAGCCCCTGCATCGCCATCACGATCAGTTCGGACGCGCCATTGCCGATGAAGATATCGTCCAGCTCCACGCCCGCCACGCCCTTTTGCTGCGTGTAATGCATGATCGCCTTGCGCGCCGCGAACACGCCCTTCGAGTCCGAATAGCCGGACGAACTGGGCAGATTGCGGATCATGTCCTGGATGATTTCATCGGGCGCGTCGAAGCCGAACGCCGCCAGATTGCCGATATTGAGCTTGATGATCCGATGGCCCTCGTCTTCGAGCCGTTTCGCGTGTTCGAGCACGGGGCCGCGAATGTCGTAGCAGACGTTTTGGAGCTTATTGGACTTGAGAATCGGTTTCACGGCGGGCGGCTCTGGCTTTGAGTGGCTTGGCTGATAACGGCGACGACGGATCCGGACGCGTTCGCGTGAATCGTGCGAAGTCCAGTTCCGGTAGCCCACGATTGTAAACGTTGCGCGCGCCGGAGCGCGATTGGGTATTTGTCGGGTATTTGTGTCGAGGTTCGAACCCTCGATGCCCACGCGGCGCCGGATGGACGCCTGCCCGGCGGCGTGCGATGCCAACGGTCAGTGAGCGGACTGCGAGGCGCCGGCCGCTTGTGGCGGTGGGCGAATCGGGGGCGGGTTTCGGGCGACGTTCACTTCCACCTCTCAAGCCCGAACAGACGGATATGAGCGCCTGAACAGCATCCGGCGAATCACGCCCGATCGCTAAAAAGTTATAATTTAGCGGATATCGACCGACTTCCGCAATGCGCGAGAGTCTCGCCGCGCTTGGGTCTGGCGACCTCCGCGGCTTTGCGGGTCATCCAGGTCACACATTTCAACCCGTCTCCCGGAATACCGATTTGAAACTACACCAGGAATCCACCGGTGCGCTAAACACGATCACGAGTTACGGCGCCGGCTACGTCGCGATCAATCTCGTCCGCCACGAGAGCAGCATTATCGTGATGCCGGAGCAACCGGTTATCGCGTGGCCGGTGACTTCCTTCGACGCGCTCACCGCCGAACATTTCGCCGCGCTGGTCGAAGCTGCGCCGGAAGTGGTGATTTTCGGCAGCGGCGCGCGCCTGCGCTTTCCGCATCCGCGCCTGACCGCCGCGCTCAACGAGCAACGGATCGGCGTGGAAACGATGGATTTCGGCGCCGCCTGCCGCACCTACAATATCCTGATGTCCGAAGGCCGCCGCGTTGCCGCCGCGTTGTTGATCGAAGCTTGAGCGGCGATGCCCGCGCAATCGGCGGCATGAAACGCGCGAATGCCTAAGCGCCCGATCCCGTCCCAAAAAAGCCAAGCGCGCGGTACATTGCGCTACACTCCCGCCCGAGTGGAAATTTTGGCTCGGCAACGCCTGAAAGCGCGGCTGCATAAGGCTTAGCGCCAGCTTTCAGCGTCGTTCGCCGACGTCGCGCGTGCTCACGAAGCGCCGCGCATGCCACACTTTTTCGACGCCAGGCGGCCGCCGCGCCCACCCTCGCGCCCTTTCATTTTCAGCGCCGCCACGCGGCATCGGACAGGTCGATTTCAATGAACGAGACGCCCACGCGGCTGCCGCTCACCCGCTTTTCGCTGTTATTGCTGATCCTCGCGCTCGCCGTCATCTGGTTTGCGCCGCTTGGCCTGCGCCATCTCGTTCCGAGCGACGAAGGCCGCTACGCTGAAATGGCGCGCGAGATGTTCGTGACCGGCGACTGGATCACGCCGCGCTACAACGGCTACAAGTATTTCGAAAAACCGCCGCTGCAGACCTGGGCGAACGCGCTCACGTTCGCGTGGTTCGGCATCGGCGAATGGCAGGCGCGCCTCTATACGGCGCTCACCGGCTTCGCGGGCGTGCTGCTCGTCGGCTTCACCGGCGCGCGGGTCTTCAACTGCGTGACGGGTTTCTGCGCGGCGGTCGTGCTCGCGACCGCGCCGTACTGGAACCTGATGGGCCACTTCAACACGCTCGACATGGCGCTGTCCTTCTGGATGGAGCTCACGTTGTGCGCGCTGCTGCTCGCGCAACGCCCCGATCTGCCTGCGCGTTCGGTGCGTCTGTGGATGTGGGTCTGCTGGGCCGGCATGGCGGCCGCGCTGTTGTCGAAGGGACTGATCGGCGTGATTCTGCCGGGCGCAGTGCTGGTGCTTTATTCGCTGATCGCGCGCGACTGGGCGCTGTGGAAACGGCTTTATATCGGCAGCGGGCTGATCGTGTTTTTCGCGATTTCCGCGCCCTGGTTCGTGCTCGTACAAATGAAGAACCCCGAGTTCTTCAACTTTTTCTTTGTCGTCCAGCAGTTCAAACGCTATCTCACGCCCGAGCAGAACCGCCCCGGCGCGTTCTATTACTTCGTGCCGGTGCTGATCGTCGGCTTTCTGCCCTGGCTCTCGATTTCGTTTCAAAGCGTGCGCCACGCGCTGAAAGTGCCGCGCCAGCCGAACGGCTTCGCGCCGATGCCGCTGCTCCTGATCTGGTCGGCGTTCATCTTTCTGTTTTTCAGCGCCTCGCATTCGAAGCTGCTGTCGTACACGCTGCCGATCGCGCCCGCGCTCGCGCTCGTGATCGGCGTTTATCTGCCGCTCGTCACGCGCGCGCAGTGGCATCGTCATTTGATCGGCTACGCGGTGTTTCTGATCGCCGCCGCGTTCGGCGCGATTTTCTTAGGCCACGCCGGCAGCGCGCACACGCCGAACGCGCTCTATCGCGAATTCCAGGTCTGGGTCTACGCCGCGCTCGCGGTGGCTTTCGTGTTCACGCTCGTCGCGGTCTGGCTGAACCGGCGAAGCGCGGTGGCGGCCGCCGTCTCGCTCGGCGCGGGCTGGCTGCTGCTCGGCACGATTGCCGGAACGGGGCACGACGTGTTCGGGCGGGAAAGCTCGGGCGTGCAGCTCGTCCCGGCCGTGAAAGCCGCCATGGCAAAGCTTCCCGCCGATACCCCGTTCTACTCGATCGCGAAACTCGACCACACGATGCCGTTCTATCTCGGCCACACCATGATCATGGTGCAGGAAGCCGACGAACTGCGTTTCGGCGTCGAGACGGAGCCGCAAAAATGGGTGCCGACCATGGACGACTGGATCAAACGCTGGAACGCCGACCCCCATGCGTTCGCGCTGATGAACCCCGACCGCTACGATCAACTGAAGGCGCAGAACGTGCCGATGCAGGTCATCGCGCGCGATGCGCGGCGGGTGATCGTCGAGAAACCGTAACGCTTCTGCCTCCCCGACCGGGCGCGTCCGCGCCCGGCGACGAACCCATTCACCGTCCACGATGAACCCGATATCCTTTGTTTGCATCGTCATCGGCGTATTGTTGAACGCCTGCGCGCAGTTGTTGCTGAAAGCGGGCGTGAACGCCGTCGGCCATTTCGAATTCAGCCGCGCGAACATCCTGCCGGTCGGCTTGAAGATCGCGACCCAGTGGCCGATCATCGGCGGTCTGACCTGCTACGTATTCAGCGTGGTGGTGTGGATCGTCGGATTGTCGCGCGTGGATGTGTCGGTGGCGTATCCGATGCTCTCGCTTGGCTATGTCGTCAACGCGTTCGCCGCGTGGTATCTGTTCGGCGAAGTGGTGTCGGTGCAGCGCCTGATCGGCATCGGCATCATTCTCATCGGCGTCGCGGTGCTCGCGCGCGGTTGATTTTGCCGCGCCCATTACTTTTAAGCGGACAGTTCATGACTCAGACAACGCAGCCCTTCCTGCCATTCGTGCGCGCCGAACTCGACGAGGAAACGATCCAGGGCGTCGTCGACGTATTGCGCTCGGGCTGGATCACGACCGGCCCGCAAAATCAGCAGTTCGAAGCCGAATTGTCGGCGTATTGCGGCGGGCGTCCGGTGCGCTCGTTCAATTCCGGCACGGCGACGATGGAAATCGGCCTGCGCATCGCGGGCGTCGGCGCGGGCGACGAAGTCATCACCACGCCGATGACCTGGGTCTCCACCTCCAACGTCATTCTGGAAGTGGGCGCGACGCCGGTGTTCGTCGATATCGACCCGGTCACGCGCAACATGAACCTCGACCTGCTCGAGGCCGCCATCACGCCGCGCACGAAAGCGATCATGCCGGTGTATCTCGCGGGCCTGCCCGTCGATATGGACCGGCTCTACGCGATCGCTCGCGCGCACAATCTGCGGGTGATCGAAGATGCCGCGCAGGCGTTCGGCTCGACCTGGAACGGCCAGAAGATCGGCGCGTTCGGCGATATCGTCTCATTCAGTTTCCACGCGAACAAGAACGTGACGTCGATCGAAGGCGGCGCGCTCGTGCTGAACAACGAGGAGGAAGCGGTCCTCGCGCAGAAATACCGGCTGCAAGGCATCACGCGCACGGGTTTCGACGGCATGGACTGCGATTTGCTCGGCGGAAAGTACAATTTGACCGATGTCGCCGCGCGCGTCGGACTGGGCCAGCTTAAACACGTCGAACGCTTTACGGAAAAGCGCCGCGCGCTTGCCCGCGCTTATTTCGAGGGTTTTGCGAACGGCGCAGCGGTGAATCTTGGCATCGGCATGCCAGTGCCGAATTTCACCGACAGCAACTGGCACATGTTCCAGATCGCGCTGCCGCTCGACCGGCTGAAATTGTCGCGCGCCGAGTTCATGGCGCAGATGAAGGAACGCGGGATCGGCACGGGCGTGCATTATCCGGCGCTGCATCTGTTCACGCTGTATCGCGGGCGCGGCTTTCACGAAGGCATGTTCCCGCACGCGGAAAAGTACGGCGCGTCGACCGTGACGCTGCCGCTTTTCACGCTGATGAATCAGGACGACGTCGCGCGCGTGATCCGCGCCGTCGATGAAATTTGCGAACAATACGGCGTTTAAACTCAACAGCCTAAAACCTTGGCGGACCCAGCGCTCTATGAGTCATACCGATTTTCTCCCGACGAACCCCGAATTGTCGGTCGTCGTGCCGGTCTACAACGAGGAAGCGGGCCTTGCCGCGCTTTTCGAGCGCCTGTATCCGGCGCTCGACGCGCTCGGCACGTCCTATGAGGTGATCCTCATCAACGACGGCAGCCGCGATAAATCGGCGGCGCTGCTAGCGCAGCAATTCCACGTGCGCCCCGACACGACGCGCGTCATTCTGCTGAACGGCAACTACGGCCAGCACATGGCGATCCTTGCGGGCTTCGAGCAATCGCGCGGCGAGATCATCGTGACGCTCGACGCCGATCTGCAAAATCCGCCCGAAGAAATCAGCAAGCTCGTGCTGAAAATGCGCGAAGGCTACGACTACGTCGGCACGATCCGCCAGCAGCGCCAGGACAGCCTGTGGCGCAAGAAGGCGTCGCGGCTGATGAACCGCCTGCGCGAGCGCATCACGCATATCAAGATGACCGACCAGGGCTGCATGCTGCGCGCGTACAGCCGGCATATCGTCGACACCATCAACCGCTGCGGCGAAATCAACACGTTCATTCCGGCGCTCGCCTACACGTTCGCGCAGAATCCGATCGAAGTGGATGTCGCGCACGAGGAGCGTTTCGCGGGTGAATCGAAGTATTCGCTCTACAGCCTGATTCGCCTGAATTTCGACCTCGTGACCGGCTTTTCGGTCGTGCCGCTGCAATGGCTGTCGTTTATCGGCGTGATTCTTTCGGTCGGGTCCGCTGGGCTGTTCGTCCTGCTGCTCGCCCGGCGCTTCCTGTTCGGCGCGGAAGTCGAAGGTGTGTTCACGCTGTTCGCCATTACGTTCTTCATGCTCGGCGTGATCATCTTCGCGCTCGGGCTGCTCGGCGAGTACATCGGGCGGATTTATCAGCAGGTGCGCGCGCGGCCGCGTTATCTCGTGCAGACCATTCTCGAACAGCGCGACGGCTTGCCGGCGCGCACGCAGCCGGTTCAGGAAGCGGTGCAGGCCGTGCAAACTATCGCGGTGACGCGCGAGGACGAGCCGCAATGAAGCCGCGCGCCGTAGTCTTCGCGTACCACAACGTGGGCGTGCGCTGCCTGCAAACGCTGCTCGCGCGCGGCGTGGACGTGACGCTCGTCGTGACGCACGAGGACAGTCCGACCGAGAACATCTGGTTCGGCAGCGTGGCGTCGGTCGCGGCCGAGCATGGTATCGACGTGACGACGCCCGCCGATCCGAAATCGCCCGAACTCTTCGAAGCGGTCAGCCGCGCGGCGCCGGATTACATCTTCTCGTTCTACTACCGGCACATGCTGCCCGTCGATCTGCTCGCGCTCGCGAAACGCGGCGCGTACAACATGCACGGCTCGTTGCTGCCGAAGTATCGCGGCCGCGTGCCGACCAACTGGGCAGTGCTCAACGGCGAGACGGAAACCGGCGCGACGCTGCACGAAATGGCCGCGAAGCCCGACGCGGGCGCGATTCTCGCGCAAACGCCCGTGCCGATTCTCCCCGACGACACCGCGGCCCAAGTCTTCGACAAAACCACGGTCGCCGCCGAGCAGACGCTCTGGCGCGTGCTGCCCGCGCTGCTCGCGGGCGAGGCGCCGCATCTGCCGAACGATCTCGCGGCGGGCAGCTACTTCGGCGGTCGCAAGCCGGAGGATGGCCGGATCGACTGGACGCTTCCGGCCGAGCGCGTCTACAACCTCATGCGCGCGGTCGCGCCGCCGTATCCGGGCGCCTTCACCGACGTCAACGGCGAGCGGTTTATCGTCGCGGCCGCGCGGCTCGTGCCGGAAACCGGCCCGGCCGCCCTGCCCGCCGAGCGCTTACAGCATCTCTCGGATTTGCCCGCGGGCTTGCACGTGAGAGATAATGCGCTGTTCGGCGTATGCGGCACCCGCGCTTGCGGCACCCGCGCTTGCGGCGATCGCCGTGTCATCGCCATCCGTGAATTGCGGCACCGGGACCTGAAAACCGGCGCGGAGCACGTCATCAGCCCCGCCGAGTTCGGCCGAATCACTCAATCCATTCCTCATTCATGAAAAAAGTCCTGATTCTGGGTGTCAACGGCTTCATCGGCCATCACCTGTCCAAGCGCATCCTCGAAACGACCGACTGGGAAGTTTTCGGCATGGACATGCAAACCGACCGCCTGGGCGATCTCGCGAACCACGAGCGCATGCACTTCTTCGAAGGCGATATCACGATCAACAAGGAATGGGTCGAGTATCACGTCAAGAAGTGCGACGTGATCCTGCCGCTGGTCGCGATCGCGACGCCCGCGACTTACGTGAAGCAGCCGCTGCGTGTGTTCGAACTGGACTTCGAAGCGAACCTGCCGATCGTGCGGTCGGCCGTGAAGTACGGCAAGCATCTGGTGTTTCCGTCGACGTCGGAAGTCTATGGCATGTGTACCGACGAACAATTCGACCCGGAAGAGTCGCAGTTGTCCTACGGCCCGATCAACAAGCCGCGCTGGATCTACGCGTGCTCGAAGCAGCTGATGGACCGCGTGATCTGGGGCTACGGCATGGAGGGCCTCAACTTCACGCTGTTCCGTCCGTTCAACTGGATCGGCCCGGGCCTCGACTCGATCTACACGCCGAAGGAAGGCAGCTCGCGCGTGGTCACGCAGTTCCTCGGCCACATCGTGCGCGGCGAGAACATCAGCCTGGTCGACGGCGGCGCGCAAAAACGCGCGTTCACCGACATCGACGACGGCATCGGCGCGCTGATGAAGATCATCGAGAACAAGGACGGCGTGGCGACGGGCAAGATCTACAACATCGGCAATCCGAGCAACAACTTCTCGGTGCGCGAACTCGCGAACATGATGCTCAAGCTCGCGAACGAAATTCCCGAGTACACGCAAAGCGCGCAAGCCGTGCAACTGGTCGAAACGTCGTCGGGCGCGTATTACGGCGCGGGTTATCAGGACGTGCAGAACCGCGTCCCGAAGATCGACAACACGATGCAGGAACTCGACTGGAAGCCGCTCGCCACGATGGACGACGCGCTCAGGAAGATCTTCGAGGCGTATCGCGGCGATGTCGCGACTGCCCGCAAGCTCGTCGATCAGCCGAGCTAAGGACCCAGCGTGGCTCGCATTGTCCTGAAAATCGACGTCGATACGCTGCGCGGCACGCGTGAAGGCGTGCCGAACCTGGCGCGCCTGCTCGACAAATTCGGCGCGCGCGCCACGTTTTTGTTCAGCCTCGGGCCGGATCACACCGGCTGGGCGCTGCGCCGCGTGTTCCGGCCCGGCTTTCTGAAGAAAGTGTCGCGCACGTCGGTCGTCGAACATTACGGCGTGAAGACGCTGATGTACGGCGTGCTGCTGCCCGGTCCGGATATCGGACGCAACGCAATGGCCGAGATGCGCGCGATCCACGAGAGCGGCTTCGAATGCGGCATCCATACGTGGGATCACGTGTATTGGCAGGACAACGTGCGCGCACGCGACCGCGCGTGGACCGCGAGTCAGATGGAACGGAGCCATGCGCGGTTTATCGAAATTTTCGGCGCGCCGCCGGTCACGCACGGCGCAGCCGGCTGGCAGATGAACGGCTTCGCGTTCGAGCAGATCGACGCGTGGGGCATGCGCTACGCATCCGACGGACGCGGCCACGCGCCCTACATTCCGGTGCTCGACGGCCGCACGCTCAACCACGTCCAGATGCCCACCACGCTGCCGACGCTCGACGAAGTGCTGGGTGTCGATGGCGTCGATGTGAGCAACGTGGCGGCGCACATGCTGCGTCACACCGAAAACAATCCGCACGATCAGGTGTTCACGCTGCACGCCGAACTGGAAGGCCAGAAGCTCGCGCCGGTATTCGAGCAACTGCTGGACGGCTGGCGCGCGCAGGGCCACACGTTCGCCACGATGGGCGACTATCATGCGGCGCTGGACCGCTCGACGCTGCCCACGTACCCTGTGACGTGGGGCGAAATCCCCGGCCGGGCGGGCGAACTGATCGTCCAGCCTGGCTGACGAGTTTCCCGCTCAACAGGCCATTCGAACACCTCAGGCGAGCGCACTTCGCTCGCCGTCCCCGCAGCATCCCCAGGAACACCAGGAGAAAACTTCGTGCCGATCGCCGTCGACCAGAGCGTCCCCGACTTCACCGCGCCCGCAACCGGCGGCGAGTTCTCGCTCGCCAGCCTGCGCGGCAAGAAGGTCGTGCTCTTTTTCTATCCGAAGGACAACACGCCCGGCTGCACGACGGAAAGCCTGCAGTTTCGCGACCTGTATCCGCAGTTTCAGGCGGCAGGCGCGGAAGTCGTCGGCATTTCGCGCGACAGCGTGAAATCGCACGACAACTTCAAGGCGAAACTCGAATTGCCGTACACGCTCGTGTCCGACGCCGACGAAGCCATCTGCTCGCTCTTCGGCGTCATCAAAATGAAGAAAATGTACGGTAAAGAAGTACGCGGAATCGAACGTTCCACCTTCCTTCTCGACGCCGACGGCGTACTCCGGCGCGAGTTTCGCGGGATCAAGGTACCGGGTCATGTAGAAGCAATTGTGGAGGCTGTACAAGCGCTTTGAGGCACGCTATATTGGTTTGCAATGAGCGCCTGCCTACCCCACTCTTCTTTCCGTAGCGCCAATCACCACGCGGCTTTCCGCGCGGTCGGCGGGGATTCAAGCTACGCAGAAACGGCCCAAGCCGCGCGTTTGAGAATCGATGTCGAGCCGCTGGTTCCGCACTCCGGAACAGCGGCTTTTTCACTTGTGTCGCGCGCCCGCCACGCAACGGGCGCACACTTCGCGACATATCCGCAGGACGCAACTTCCAAGGAGCCGATCGAAACTTAGGCGAACCGGCGTTTTCGAAACCGAAGCGCGTCGCCGGGCGCAAACTGCATGTGACAAGCAGGATGCGACAGGCGGCGCACGATATGACGCACCGTTCCTTTCGAGGGAAACCATGCCTTTGCCTACCGCACCCGCCAAGCTCGGCAACCTCCTGCCGTCTGAAGAATACAAAGCCAAAGCCCGGCCTGCGAAATCGTCGAAAAAGCAGCCGAGCGAGAGCGATCCGCTCGACACCGCCGATTTCGGCGCTGCATCCGCTACCGACGACACCGTCGGCCAGGCGCGTCCCGCCGCGGCTAATACCGCGCACACGCTGCGCGCGATCGCGAGCGAAACCATCGCGCATGCCGCGCAGAATGCCGCGAGCGAAGCAGAATCGGCCGCGCCCGCCGCGCGCAACCGCCGGTCGAAACAAACCGCCGCGTTGTTGCAGCCCGCCGCGCCCGCGCGCGCCGATCTGGAAGACGCCGTGAGCGCGCCGCCCGCCGTCGCCCGCGAAACGCGCGCCCCGAAGAGCGAAGCGCCGGCCGCGCCCGCCGCGCCCGCCGTCGCGCAGCAAACCCGTCAGCAGCCGAAACGCCGCAAGGGCGGCCAGCCGGAAGCGGAGATCGGCAAGCTGTTCGTGCTCGATACCAACGTGCTGATGCACGATCCGAGTTCGCTGTTCCGTTTCGAGGAACACGACGTCTATCTGCCGATGATGACGCTCGAAGAACTCGACAATCACAAGAAGGGCATGTCGGAAGTGGCGCGCAATGCGCGTCAGGTGAGCCGCACGCTCGACGCGCTGGTCGCGCACGTCGGCGAAATGTCGGCGGGCCTGCCGCTGTCGGCGCTCGGCAACCGCGATGCCACCGGCCGTCTTTATTTCCAGACCACGCTCACCGATATCGAGCCGGTCGAAGGGCTGCCCGTCGGTAAGGCGGACAACCAGATTCTCGGCGTCGTGCGCGCGTTGCAGAAAGAGCGCACGGACCGCCAGGTCGTGCTGGTGTCGAAGGACATCAACATGCGCATCAAGGCGCATGCGCTCAATCTGCCGGCCGAGGATTATTTCAACGATCAGGTTCTCGAAGACAAGGATCTGCTCTATTCCGGCGTGCGCGCCCTGCCCGCGGACTTCTGGACGAAGCATGCGAAAGGCATGGAGAGCTGGCAGGACACCAAGACCGGCACGACGTATTACCGCGTGACGGGTCCGCAGTGCGCGTCGATGCTGGTCAACGAGTTCGTCTATTTCGAGCCGCAGAACGGCGAGCCGTCGTTCTACGCGATCGTCCGCGAACTGAACGGCAAGACGGCGCTGCTGCAGACGCTGCGCGACTACAGCCACCACAAGAACAATGTGTGGGGCATCACGTCGCGCAATCGCGAGCAGAATTTCGCGTTGAACCTGCTGATGAACCCGGACGTCGATTTCGTCACGCTGCTCGGTCAGGCCGGCACCGGCAAAACGCTGATGGCGCTCGCCGCCGGCCTCGCGCAAGTGCTGGACGACAAGCGCTACAACGAAATCATCGTGACGCGCGCGACGGTTCCGGTCGGCGAGGACATCGGTTTCCTGCCGGGCACCGAGGAAGAGAAAATGCAGCCGTGGATGGGTGCATTCGACGACAACCTCGAAGTCCTCCAGAAAACCGACGACGCCGCCGGCGAATGGGGCCGCGCGGCGACGCAGGAACTGATCCGCTCGCGTCTCAAGGTGAAAAGCATGAACTTCATGCGCGGCCGGACGTTCGTGGACAAATACGTGATCATCGACGAAGCGCAGAATCTGACGCCAAAGCAAATGAAAACGCTCGTCACGCGCGCCGGTCCGGGCACGAAGATCATCTGCCTCGGCAATATCGCGCAGATCGACACGCCGTATCTGACCGAAGGCAGTTCCGGCCTCACGTACGTGGTGGACCGCTTCAAGGGCTGGACGCACAGCGGACACGTCACGCTCGCGCGCGGCGAACGTTCGCGTCTTGCCGATTACGCATCGGATATTCTCTAGGCCGCACTTTAACCGGCTGTTTGAAAGCCTCGCGGACGTGGTCCGCGAGGCTTTTTTCATTTGTGGCCGTTTCGGACAGGCCACACTTACGCGCGTTTCTTCAAGTAAGTTATCAAGATCGCTTGCCGCAGGCCTGTCGCGCGGGCTAGTATCGCGAAATCATCCCCGCTTGGGCGTCTCGTCGCGCGCCCGTCGTCCATGCGCCGAATCTGGTCCCTGCTCCTCGTTACTCTTCTGCTCGCCGCGTGTTCGAGCGCGCCGCAGAAGCTGTCGCGTGCGTCGGCCACGGCGTCGAGCGGATCGACTCGCACGTTTGAAAAACCCGCCGGATTCCCCAACTTCGTCGATCACAGCGTCGGCCGCGAGGAAATCTCCATCCAGGCGATGTCGCTCGTCGGCGTGCCGTATCGATGGGGCGGGAACACGCCCGAGGCCGGTTTCGATTGCAGCGGGCTTGTCCGCTACGTCGTGGATCGTGCGGCGTCCGTGAATCTGCCGCGCACGACCGCCGACATGAGCTCGCGCGGCGAGGCGATCGAGCCGGACGGTGTCGCGCCCGGCGACCTGATCTTCTTCAACACGACCGGCCGCGCGCATTCGCACGTCGGCATTTATGTCGGGAAACTGCGCTTCGTGAACGCGCCTTCCACGGGCGGCACGGTACGGCTCGACTATCTGACGAACCCCTATTGGGCCAAGCGTTTCGACGGCATCCGCCGCGTCGCGCCGCCGAAATCCGCGCCGGCACCATTCGATGCACCGACGTATCTCGCATCGCCCGCGCCCGAAGGCGGCCGGGAACCGGTCGCGGCGCCGCGTCCGGTCGAAACTGCGGGCGCGACAGCGACAGCGACAGCAGCCGATCAATTCGAACCGCCGCCGCCGGCGATATCCGCCGCGCAACGTCAGGCGCAGGCAGCGGGCGCAGTCGCGCCGGTTGCTCCAGTCGCGCAAACCACGCCGCCCGACGCTATCGACGCCGCCGCCGATGCGTTCGAACCGCCGCCGCCGACCGCGCGGCTCGCGGCCCAGCAGGCGCGTGCGCTGCAGTCCACGCAACCCGCGCAATCTCAACCGCCCGCGCACGTCATGCGCGCCTCCACCGGCTCGCTCGCCGCGCCACGCCCCGCCGAAACCGACGACGCCATCGCCAAATTCGCTACCGGAAGTTACTGATCGTCGAGTCGCACGGCACGCGCAACGTCTGCTATCGTGTCTCGATATCTCGGCCAGAAAGGAGCGAATCTCATGGATCTCGAACTCGCCGGCAAAGTCGTGCTGATCACGGGCGGCAGCAAAGGCATCGGCTTCGCGTGCGCCCGGGCGTTCGCCGCCGAAGGCGCGAAAGTCGCGATCGTCTCGCGCGATCCCGCGAATCTGGCGCGCGCCCGCGAACAACTCGCGGCGCTCGGCTTCCACGTCCATCTGGCGCGCGCCGACCTGCACGAAGCACACAGCGCCGACGACGTCGTGGAAGAAGCGACAGGCGCGCTCGGTCCGATCGACATTCTTGTGAATAGCGCTGGCGCGGCGAAACGCTACGACCCGGATTCGCTCGATGCCGCCGCGTTCCGCGCCGCGATGGATGCCAAATATTTTCCGTACGTCTACCCGCAGCAAGCCGTACTCAAGCAAATGGCGGCGCGCCGCAAATCCGATCCGGCGGCGGCGCCGGGCACGGTCGTGAATATCATCGGGATGGGCGGGAAGATTGCGAGCGATATTCATATCGCGGGCGGCGCGGCGAACGCGGCGCTGATGCTCGCGACGGTCGGCCTCGCGCATCACTACGCGAAGCTCGGCATCCGCATCAACGCCATCAATCCGGGCGCGACGCTGACCGAGCGCGTCGAGGAAGCGCTCACGCTGGAGGCGAAGCAACAAGGCGTGACGCGCGACGAAGCGCTCGCGGGCGGGCAATCGAAAGTGCCGCTCGGACGCTATGCAAAACCGGAGGAGATCGCCGACGTCGCGCTGTTTCTGGCGAGCCGGCGGGCAAGTTACGTGTCGGGCGCAATCATCCCGATGGACGGCGTCTCGGCGCCGGTCATCTGAACGACGCTCGGCGTCCGGCGTTCACTACAGGAATTTGTGGCCGAACCACCAGCCGGCGGCGGACAGGGCCGCCGACGCGGGAATGGTGAAAATCCACGCCCACACGATATTGCCGGCCACGCCCCAGCGCACCGCGCTGAATTTCTGAGTCGCGCCGACACCGACGATCGCGCCGGTGATCGTGTGCGTCGTGGAAACCGGGATACCCAGAAACGACGCGATAAAGAGCGTGATCGCCCCGCCCGTTTCAGCGCAAAAACCGCCGACCGGCTTCAGCTTCGTGATTTTCTGGCCCATCGTACGCACGATGCGCCAGCCGCCGAACAGCGTGCCGAGACCCATCGACAGATAACAGCCACCGATCACCCAGACCGGCGGTGCATCGGCGGCGGCCGACGCGTAGCCGGTCGCGATCAGCAGCATCCAGATAATGCCGATGGTTTTTTGCGCGTCGTTACCGCCGTGTCCCAGGCTATAAAGCCCGGCCGATACCAATTGCAGACGCCTGAAACGCCGGTCCACTTTCGACGGCGGCGTGCGGAAATACATCCACGACACCAGCAGCATGAAGAACGAGCCGAGCACGAACCCGAGCACCGGCGAGATGAAAATGAACGCGACGGTTTTCAGCAGGCCGTCGGCGTTGAGCGCGCCCCAGCCCGACTTGGCGAGCGCTGCGCCCATCAGCCCGCCGATCAGCGCGTGCGACGAACTCGACGGAATGCCGTAGTGCCACGTCACGATATTCCAGCCGATTGCACCGACGAGCGCGCCGAAAATGACGTAGTGATCGACGATATTCGGGTCGATCGTGCCCTTGCCGACCATCGCGGCGACTTTCAGGTGGAAGATGAAATACGCGATCACGTTGAAGGCGGCCGCGAAGGCGACGGCTTGCTGCGGCTTCAGCACGCCGGTCGAGACGACGGTTGCGATCGAATTGGCGGCGTCGTGAAAGCCGTTCATGAAGTCGAACACGAGTGCGACCAGAACGAGCGTGACGACCGCCCAAAGAGCGAGTTGAATCGAATGCATCGGTTATTAGTATCGAACCAGAAATTGAGCCGGATATGGGTCAGATATGTGAGCCGGACATTCGACCCAACGATGGGCCGAAAAACGGGCCCGAGAGACGGCCAGCGCTTCAGCCGAAAGAGTCACGCAGCGACAGCGACAGGCCTTCTCAGGCGTTTTCCAGCACGATGCCTTCGATGATGTTCGCCACGTCTTCGCACTTGTCCGTGATCGTTTCGAGCAATTCGTAGATCGCTTTGAGTTTGATCAGCGTCTTGACGTCGTCTTCTTCGCGGAAAAGTTTCGACATGGCCGAGCGCAAAACACGGTCGGCGTCCGATTCCAGACGATCGATCTCCTCGCAGATCTTCAGGATTTCGCTCGCGCGCTTCATGTCGGCGAGCAGCGCGACCGCTTGCTGCACGCGCTCGGACGTCGCCGTGCAGATGTGCGCGAGCTGGCTGGCTTCCGAGGTCACATGACGCACGTCGTAGAGCGAAATGGCCGTGGCAACGTCTTCCATCAGGTCGAGGATGTCGTCCATCGTCGTGATGAGCTTGTGGATTTCGTCGCGATCGAGCGGCGTGATGAACGTCTTGTGCAACAGGTCGATGGTTTCGTGCGTGAGCTTGTCCGCGCGCTTTTCGTTGGTCTGGACGTTCTGCTTATGAATCTCGGCGTCTTCCAGATTGTCGATCAGCAGCTCGAGTTCGCGGCTCGCCTCGACAATGCATTTCGCGTGCGCGTTGAAGATTTCGAAGAATTTGCCCTCAGTGGGCATGAATCGACCGAACATGAAATTCCCGGAAAATGGGTCAATATGGGGCTGACATCAAACTGCCACATTGTACCTTTGCGAGACGGCGATAGCGGAACCGCCGCCGCTGCGATGTTGCAAGATAACCGCAAGATAGCGCAAAAATGACCGACGACTCCCGCGGCAAATTTACTCGCCGTAGAAGTTCTGCGCGCCCGCGAAGTTATCGAATTTAGTGAACTGACCGTGGAAAGTCAGCCGCACCGGACCGATCGGACCATTACGCTGCTTGCCGATGATGATCTCGGCCGTGCCCTTGTCGGGACTATCCGGGTTGTAGACTTCATCGCGATAAATGAACAGGATCACGTCCGCGTCCTGTTCGATAGCGCCGGATTCGCGCAAATCCGACATGATCGGCCGCTTGTTCGGGCGCTGTTCGAGGCCGCGATTCAACTGCGAAAGTGCGATCACCGGCACGTCCAGTTCCTTCGCCAGGCTCTTGAGCGAGCGCGAAATTTCCGAGATTTCGGTCGCGCGGTTCTCGCCGGCGCTGCCGGAACCGGACATCAGCTGCAGGTAATCGACGATGATCAACCCGAGCTTGCCGCACTGCCGCGCGAGACGGCGCGAGCGCGAGCGCAGTTCCATCGGATTCAGGCCGCCGGTTTCGTCGATAAAAATCTGCGCCTCGCTCATTTTTTGCACCGCGTGCGTGAGCTTCGGCCAGTCTTCGTCGGTGAGACGCCCGGTCCGCATACGATGCTGGTCGAGCCGGCCGACCGAACCGATCATCCGCATCGTCAACTGCGTGCCCGGCATTTCCATCGAGAACACGGCAACCGGCAGCCCATATTCGACGGCCACGTACTCGCCGATATTCATCGAAAACGCGGTTTTACCCATCGACGGCCGCCCGGCCACGATGATCAATTCGCCGCCGTGCATGCCCGACGTCATGCGGTCGAGGTCGACAAAACCGGTCGGCGTTCCCGTCACGTCGCTCGGATTCGCGGTGTGATACAGCGTGTCGATCCGCTCGACGACCTGCGTCAACAGCGGCCCGATCTCAAGAAAACCCTGCGTACCGCGCGCGCCATCCTCGGCAATCGAGAACACTTTCGCCTCGGCCTCGTCGAGCAACTGGCGCACTTCCTTACCTTGCGGATTAAACGCATCGGCGGAAATTTCGTCAGCAACAGACACCAACCGACGCAAAACGGCACGATCGCGCACGATCTCCGCGTAACGCCGGATATTCGCCGCGCTCGGCGTGTTCTGCGCGAGCGCGTTCAGATACGCGAGCCCGCCGACTTCGTCCGCCTTGCCCGCCGTCGTCATCGACTCGTAGACGGTGATCACGTCGGCCGGACGCGTCGCCGCAATCAGCTTGCCGATATGCTCGTAAATGATGCGATGGTCGTAGCGGTAGAAATCGCGGATCGACATCACATCGGCGATGCGGTCCCACGCGGCATTATCCAGCAGCAGGCCGCCGATGACGGACTGCTCGGCTTCGATGGAATGCGGCGGGACTTTCAGCGCATCCAGTTGCGGATCTTTCGACGGTGCGTTCATGGTGTGGAATTATCGACGAAATGAGGGAGCGCGGCCAATTGGTAAAATTGGGCAAATTACTGGACCCAAGAAAAAAGGCAGGAACCGCTTGCGGTTCCTGCCCTCTTATACGGCTTGCGCGTTGAGCGCCAGGCCAGCTAGACGCTTAAGCGTGTTCGCCGAGCACCGACACTGTCACGTCGACAACCACGTCGGTGTGCAGCGCGATCTGGACAGCGTGATCGCCGACCAGCTTCAACGGGCCTTCCGGCAGACGCACTTGCGCCTTCTCGACTTCGGCCAGACCTTGCTTCTTCAGCGCGTCGGCGATGTCAGCATTCGTCACCGAACCGAACAGACGGCCATCGACGCCGGCCTTTTGCGAGATCTGGACGGTCGCGCCGCTCAGCTTTTCGCCTTGAGCCGTCGCGGCTGCCAGCTTTTCAGCGGCAACCTTTTCGAGTTCGGCGCGGCGGACTTCGAATTCGGCGATTGCGTCCTTCGTTGCACGGCGTGCCTTCTTGCCCGGGATTAGGAAGTTACGTGCGTAACCGTCCTTGACCTTCACGATGTCGCCCAGGTTGCCCAGGTTGACGACTTTTTCCAAAAGAATGATTTGCATTTGGCTTGTTCCTTATTGCGTCGTCTGATTAGGCCTTGTGCAGGTCGGTGTACGGCAGCAGCGCGAGAAAACGCGCGCGCTTGATAGCCGTATCGAGCTGACGTTGGTAATGAGCCTTCGTGCCCGTCAAACGAGCCGGCGTGATCTTGCCGTTTTCGCCGACGAAGTCTTTCAGCGTTTCGGTGTCTTTGTAGTCGATGTAATCGACGTTAGCAGCCGTGAAACGGCAGAACTTCTTGCGCTTGAAGAGCGGGTTTTGTTGCTGACGACGCTTGTCGAATTTCTTACCAGTCGGGCGGGGCATGTTCAGTCCTTTCCAATATCCTGCAATTCTGTGATGTGAAACACCAGGGTTCGCGCGTTTTGGCTCTTCTTCGCCAGAAAGCCGGTGAAGCGTGCTTCCACGCCCATCGGACAGCTTTCCAGCTTGCCGCTCGCCTCACCGGCGGCCACCGCCGGCATCGTCAGTTCGACTTGTCGGGCGATGCCCGCTTCGACGACTTCCGTGCGGTGATGCAACGTGCAACTTGCTATCGGCACGCCGGCGGGTGTGTACCGCACCGGTTCGCGTTCCACGACGCTTGCTGTCAGTTGCAGCCGGTTCATCTAATTCCTGGTGGCTTGACGACTAAAGCCGTCTTTAAGCCTGCGCTTCGGCGGGCTGTGCGGCCGCCTTCTTGGCTTCTTCGCGCTGCACTTCCTTCATCATCGGCGACGGGCCGGTTTCGGCCTTCTTCATCTTGACGATCAGGTGGCGCAGGACTGCGTCGTTGAACTTGAACGCGTGTTCGAGTTCTTCGAGCGTTTCCTGATTGCACTCGATGTTCATGCAGACGTAGTGAGCCTTCGCGAGTTTCTCGATCATGTAGGCCAGCTGACGACGGCCCCAGTCTTCGATACGGTGGATCTGGCCGCCGTGCGTGGCGATCGTGCTCTTGTAACGCTCGATCATGGCGGGCACTTGCTCGCTCTGATCGGGATGCACGATAAATACGATTTCGTAATGACGCATATTCACTCCTTGTGCTGACTTGTGGATTAGAGCCACCCGGGCGTCGGACCGGTGCGGCAAGTGAGAAGCCAAAGATTGTAACCTCGGCTAGCTTCCCGCGCAAGCGCGTCCGGACTTTTCGCGAAGCACTTCCGCTGAATTTTCAATGTGTTAGCGCAAAAATCGGGAAATCGGCGCTGGCGCCGTGCGAATGAAAACGAACTCACGGCGCGCGGCTCCAATAATTCGGTTGCGCGTAGATTTCCCTAAGATAATCAATGAAGTAGCGCACTCGTGCGGGCACGTAGCGCTGCTGTGGATACACCGCGAGGATGTCGTAGTCGGGCAGCGCGAACTCGTCCAGCACGGTTTCCAGCTCGCCCGCGGCCAGCTGCCGCTGGATTTCCCAGGTGGAGCGCCAGCCGAGCCCGAGTCCCTCGGACATCCAGCGATGCAGCAACTCGCCGTCGTTGCAATCCAGATTGCCCGAGACGCGCACCGTCGCCAGCTTGCCGTTGCGCCGGAAATACCAGCCGCGGTTCTGGCCGCCCTGCAAATTGAACGCGAGACAGTTGTGGCGCGGCAGGTCGTCGAGCGATTTCGGGCGGCCGTAGCGCTCGAAATACGCGGGCGTGCCGCACACCACGCGCTGATTGGTCGCGAGTTTCACCGCGACGAAATTCGGATCCACCGCCCCGCCGATCCGGATCGACAGGTCATAGCCCTCGCGCACGAGATCCACGACGCGGTCGGTGAGATTGAACGACATCTGCAATTCGGGTTTATCGGCGATAAACGCCGGCGCGTGCGGCGCGACGTGCATCCGCCCGAACGCGGCGGGCGCCGACACGATCAAATGCCCGTTCACGGCCCGCCGCCCCGCCGCCAGCTCGTTTTCCGCCTGATCCCACTCGCTCAGCAAATGCCGGCAACGATCCAGAAACGCCGCGCCGTCCTCGCTCACGACAAGCCGCCGCGTCGACCGGTACATCAGCTTGACGCCGAGCCGCTTCTCCAGCGCGTCGATCCGCCGCCCGAGAATCACCGGCGACACGCCCTCCTCCAGCGCCGCCGCCGCGAGGCTTCCTGCTTCGGCCACGCGCACAAAGGTTTCTATTTGCTTGAACCGGTCCATCGGCGTCTCCGGGTGCGATGGCCGTTAGCGGCCATTCAATACTTTTTGTTTCGGACAAAACGACTTTCGCTGATCTTATCAAACCTTTAGTGCGGGCCTAAAGTGCCTCTCATGCGGTATCGCTAAACACAGAGACATAAAGGAAGGAGACAGTCATGCCCAAGATGAGAGCCGTCGATGCAGCCGTCCTCGTGCTGGAAAAAGAAGGAATCGACACCGCGTTCGGCGTGCCGGGCGCGGCCATCAACCCGTTCTACTCGGCGCTGCGCAAGGCGGGCAGCATCAGCCACGTGCTCGCGCGCCACGTAGAAGGCGCGTCGCACATGGCCGAAGGTTATACGCGGGCCGCGCCCGGCAATATCGGCGTGTGTATCGGCACGTCGGGCCCGGCCGGCACGGACATGATCACCGGCCTGTATTCGGCCCAGGCGGATTCGATTCCGATTCTCGCCATCACCGGTCAGGCGCCCCGCGCACGGCTTTATAAGGAAGATTTCCAGGCCGTCGATATCGAGTCGATCGCGAAGCCCGTGACCAAGTGGGCCGTGACCGTGCGCGAGCCGGCGCTCGTGCCGCGGGTGTTCCAGCAGGCGTTCCACCTGATGCGCTCGGGCCGCCCGGGCCCGGTGCTGGTCGATTTGCCGATCGACGTGCAGATGGCCGAGATCGAATTCGACATCGACACGTATGAGCCGCTGCCGGTCTACAAGCCGAAAGCGACGCGCAAGCAGATCGAGAAGGCGCTCTCGATGTTGAACGACGCCGAGAGGCCGCTGATCGTCTCTGGTGGCGGCGTGCTGAACGCGGCAGCCGAAGACCTGCTCGTGGAGTTCGCGGAAACGCTCGGCGTGCCCGTGATTCCGACGCTGATGTCGTGGGGCGCGATTCCCGACGATCACCCGCTGATGGCCGGCATGTGCGGCTTGCAGACGTCGCACCGCTACGGCAACGCCACGATGCTCGCGTCCGACTTCGTGCTCGGCATCGGCAATCGCTGGGCGAACCGTCACACCGGCAGCGTCGAGGTGTACACGAAGGGCCGCAAGTTCGTGCACGTCGATATCGAGCCGACGCAGATCGGCCGCGTGTTCGGTCCGGATCTCGGCATCGTGTCGGACGCGAAGTTCGCGCTGGAACTGTTCGTCGAAGTGGCGAAGGAATGGAAGGCCGCGGGCAAGCTCAAGGATCGCAGCGCGTGGGTGGCCGACTGCCAGGAACGCAAGCGCACGATGCACCGCAAGACGCACTTCGACAACGTGCCGATCAAGCCGCAGCGCGTGTACGAAGAGATGAACCAGGTGTTCGGCCGCGATACCACCTACGTGACGACCATCGGTCTGTCGCAAATCGCGGGCGCGCAATTCCTGCACGTGTACAAGGCACGCAACTGGATCAATTGCGGTCAGGCCGGCCCGCTCGGCTGGACGATTCCGGCGGCGCTCGGTGTGCGGGCAGCCGATCCGCAACGGCAGATCGTGGCGCTCTCGGGCGACTACGACTTCCAGTTCATGATCGAGGAACTCGCCGCAGGCGCGCAATTCAAGCTGCCGTATGTGCACGTCGTGGTGAACAACTCGTACCTCGGGCTGATCCGCCAGGCGCAGCGCGGTTTCGAGATGGACTACTGCGTGCAGCTCGCCTTCGACAACATCAACGCGCCCGAACTGGAAGGCTACGGCGTGGATCACGTCGCGGTGGCCGAAGGTCTCGGCTGCAAGGCGATCCGCGTGTTCAAGCCGGAAGACATCAAGCCGGCGCTGCAAAAAGCGCAGTCGATGCTGTCCGAATTCAACGTGCCGGTGATCGTCGAAGTCGTGCTCGAACGCGTGACGAATATCGCGATGGGCACCGAAATCGACGCGATCAACGAGTTCGAACCGCTCGCCGAAAGCCTCGACGACGCGCCGACCGCCGTCACGCCGATGGCGCAGGCAAGCTGAATTTTTTAGCGCTGAATTTTTTAAAAACTGACCGACCATCAGGAAGACAACATGCCGAAATTTGCCGCGAACCTGACCATGCTGTTCAACGAAATCCCGTTCCTCGACCGCTTCGCGGCGGCGGCGGACGCGGGTTTCGAAGCGGTCGAGTTCCTGTTCCCGTATCCGTATTCGACGGCGGACCTGAAATCCCGCCTCGACGACAACAACCTGAAGCTCGTGCTGCACAATTTGCCCGCGGGCAACTGGGAAGCGGGCGAACGCGGGATCGCGTGTCTGCCGGATCGCGTGGCCGAGTTCCGCGAAGGCGTGGGCCGGGCGATCGAGTATGCGAAAGCGCTTGACGTGCCGCAACTCAACTGTCTCGTCGGCATTCCGACGGCCGGCGTGAGCCACGATCAGGCCCGCGCGACGATCATCGAGAATCTCGGCTATGCGGCAAGCGCGTTGAAGAAGGAAGGCATCCGCTTGCTGGTCGAACCGTGCAACAGCTACGACATTCCGGGCTTTGCGCTGAACCGTTCGGCCGAAGGACTCGACGTGATCCGCGCGGTCGGTTCGGACAATCTGTTCCTGCAATACGACATCTATCACATGCAGCGCATGGAAGGCGAACTCGCGGCGACGATCAAGAAAAACCTGCCGCAGATCGCCCACGTGCAACTCGCCGATAACCCCGGCCGCAACGAACCGGGCACCGGCGAGATCAACTACCCGTATCTGTTCGCGCTCCTCGATTCGCTCGGCTACGAGGGCTGGATCGGCTGCGAGTACAAGCCGAAGACCACCACCGGCGAAGGACTCGGCTGGCTTCAGGATGTGGCCGGTCGGCCCGCCTCGAAGACCGCGCGCGCAGCGGCGTAACGCAAAAAACTGCTTAAAACTGGACTGGAGACACGAACACAATGGCAACGATCGGTTTCATCGGCTTGGGCATCATGGGCGCGCACATGGCGCGCAACCTCATCAAGGGCGGCCATAAGCTCGTCGTGAACGGCAAGTTCCCGGTGCCGGACGACCTGCGCGCGCAGACGAGCGTCGTGCCCGACTCGACCGCGGTGGCGCTGACGAGCGACATCATCATCACGATGGTGCCGGATACGCCCGATGTCGCCGCTGTCCTCTTCGCCGACGACGGCGTCGCGAAGGGACTGACGAAGGGCAAGCTCGTGATCGACATGAGCTCGATCGCCCCGCTCGACACGCAGGAGTTCGCCAAGAAGATCAACGCGCTCGGCTGCGATTACCTCGACGCGCCGGTCTCGGGCGGCGAAGTCGGCGCACGCGAAGCGACGCTCACGATCATGGTTGGCGGCCCGCAGCGCTCGTTCGATCTCGCTAAGCCGCTGTTCGATCTGATGGGCAAGAACATTTCGCTGATCGGCGATAACGGCGCGGGTCAGACCTGCAAGGTCGCGAACCAGATCATCGTCGCGCTGAATATCGAAGCCGTTGCCGAAGCGCTGCTGTTCGCCGCACGCTCGGGCGCCGATCCGGAACGCGTTCGGAAGGCGCTGATGGGCGGCTTCGCTTCGTCGCGGATTCTCGAAGTGCACGGCGAACGCATGACGAAGCGCACGTTCAATCCGGGCTTCCGGATCGAACTGCATCAGAAGGATCTGAACCTCGCACTCGACGGCGCGCGCAAGATGGGTCTCGCCCTGCCGCATACGGCGAGCGCGCAGCAACTGTTCAGCGTGTGCGCGGCGAACGGCGGCAAAGCGTGGGATCACTCCGCGATGGTCCGCGCGCTGGAAATCATGTCGAACTACCAGGTCGCCGATGAACCGGGCGAAGCGGCGAAAGCGGCCTGAACCGTGGGGCGCTCCACGCGCGTGCATGCGCGGGGAGCACTGCGCCGCTCTGGGCTGAGGGCGGCGTGTGTGGGGTCCGAGAGCGGCACTCGAGGGCGGCGGGGAAGCCTTGGTCGGTCAGACGGCGTCGTCGAGTGTCCGCGTCGGATTTGTTTCACTTTCCGATATGTCATACAGGTGGGTCCGGTCGTTGCGCTCGGCTTAATTGTCCGGTGGCACTCGGCTGCATCCACTTTTTTGCCGTTTTTCAACTCCGACGGGCCGAAGTCTAGGAACGATCTGATGGCGTGTTCGATCGAATTGCCTAGACTTCGCGAGCCGTACAACCGTGGTTATTTTTGGAGTTGAAACAATGGGTATTCTCAGTTTTATCAAGGATGCAGGCGAAAAGCTGTTCGGTGGTCTTTCGTCCACGGCGCAGGCTGCGCCCGCTGCTCCGGACGCGGCAGCGCTGAACAAAACCGCGAGCGATGCGATCACCGCGTATATCCGCGCGCAAGGCCTTAGCGCGGACAATCTGCAGGTCGCGTATGACGGCGCGTCGCATACGGTCACCGTATCGGGCGCGGCAGCCGATCAGGCCACGAAGGAAAAGATTCTGGTGGCGGCGGGCAACGTGCAGCATGTCGATAAAGTCGACGACCAGTTGACCGTGCCGAATGCCGCGCCGGAATCGCAGTTCCATACGGTCGTGTCGGGCGACAACCTGTGGAAGATCGCCGAGAAGTATTACGGCAACGGCGCGAAAAACGATGTGATCTTCGAGGCGAACAAGCCGATGCTGAAGAGCCCGGACAAGATTTATCCGGGTCAGGTATTGCGGATTCCGGCTGCCGCCTGATTCTTTGAAAGTTGCATAAAAAACGCGAACCTTTGGGTTCGCGTTTTTTTTAGTACGTATCGAATAGCTTTTGCACGGCTGCCGTGTCGCGTATGCCCGCCGACAACGCCAGCATCAGCAGCACGCGCGCCTTATAAGGGTTGAGCGTGCCTGCCGTGACGGTGCCGAGCTTATCGTCCGATGCCGCGCCGTCGCGCATCACGTGGCCCGAGCCGACGCGCGACGCACGCACGACGACAACGCCCGCGCGCACCGCGTCGACTGCCGCCTGTTGAAGTGGCGAATGGATCGAGCCGTTGCCCGTCCCCGCGATCACGATGCCCTGCACGCCCGCCGCGACCAGCGCATCGATCGTGACACGCGACGCCCCCGCGTAACTCGACACGATTTCAACCGGCGCGGCTGCGTCGGGCGCGACGAACGCGCACGTCATCGTATGCGCGCGCGTCACGCTGCGCTGGAATTCGACCTGCCCGTCCTGCACCCAACCGAGCGCGCCCACTTCCGGCGAACGAAACGCATCCACCGCATACGTGCTCGTTTTCGTCACGTCGCGCGCGCTGTGAATCTGGTTGTTGAACGCGACGAGCACGCCCTGCCCGGCCGCCGCCGCGCTCGCCGCGACCGTGACGGCGTTCAGCAGGTTGAGCGGGCCATCGGCGGAGAGCGCGGTGGACGGGCGCATCGCCGCTGTCATCACGACGGGCTTCGCGCTCTTCACGCACAGATGCAGCCAGTAAGCGGTTTCTTCGAGCGTATCCGTGCCGTGCGTGACGACGACGCCGTTCACCGCGTCATCGAGCAGCAGCGTATTGATACGCGCGGCCAGCGCGATCCACAGCGCGGGCGTCATGTCCTTGCTGTCGATGCTCGCGATCTGTTCGGCCTGAATGCGCGCGACATCCGCGAGCGCGGGGACGGCGGCCAGCAGTTGCTCGACGCCGATCACGCCCGCCGTATAACCCGAGGTTTTCGACGCATCGGCGGCAGCGCCGGCGATGGTTCCGCCAGTCGCGAGCACCGCGATACACGGTTTTGAAAGAGATGAAGTAGTCATATCCGCGATTGTAAAACAGCGGACATGACCCGCGCTCGACGCCTCGGAGTCAGGCCGCTTCGCGCAGTTGCGCGGCGATTTCCGCCTCGCCGAGTTGCGGCGCGAACATCTCGATCAACCGGTACGCATACGCGCGCAAGAACGCGCCCTTTCTCAGGCCCACGCGCGTCGTGCTCGCCTCGAACAGGTGCTGCGTGTCGAGCGCGACGAGTTCCGTGTCGCGCTTCGCGTCGTAGGCCATGGCCGCGACGATGCCGATGCCCATGCCGAGTTCCACATAGGTCTTGATCACATCGGCGTCGATGGCGGTCAGCACCACGTCGGGCAGCGCGCCTACTTTTGCAAACGCCTGATCGACGTGCGAGCGGCCGGTGAAGTCGTTGTCGTAGGTGACGATCGGATATTCCGCGATTTCTTCGAGCGTCAGATTCTCGCGGCCAACGAGCGGATGCCCCTTCGGCACGACCACCGTGTGATGCCAGGAATAGCACGGAAACGTGACGATATCCGGATAGCGGTCGAGCGCTTCCGTCGAGATGCCGATATCCGCTTCGCCGTTGATGATCATCTGCGCGATCTGCTGCGGGCTGCCCTGACGCAGCGCGAGATGCACCTTCGGAAACACCTCGGTGAACTGGCGGATCACCTTCGGCAGCGCGTAGCGCGCCTGCGTGTGCGTGGTCGCGACGACGAGATGGCCGTTGTCCTGATCGGCGAACTGGCGCGCGACTCGGCGCAGATTTTCAGCGTCGAGCAACATCCGCTCGATCAGTTGATGCACCTCGCGCCCCGGCTCCGTCAGGCCTGTAAGCCGCTTGCCGCGCCGGATGAAAATATCGACGCCGAGTTCGTCCTCCAGGTCCTTGATCTGCTTCGACACGCCCGATTGCGACGTGTAGAGCACATTGGCGACCTCGGTCAGGTTCATGTTCTGGCGCACTGCTTCGCGCACGAAACGCAATTGCTGGAAGTTCATGTTTGCCTCTCTTTTGATGTGTTCTTCGCGCGTTTATTGCGCCGTCGCCGGGAAGACGCGCAGGCCGCGCGGCACGGCTGTCACGCCGTCGCCGACGTTCAGATTCAGGTTGCGCCACGTTTCGCGGTCGAGTTCGGCTTCGAGCACGCTGCCTTCCGCGCTTTCCAGTTCCACCCTGACCGATCCGCCGAGCGGCACGATGCGCCGCACGCCGACCACGATGCCGTCGCGATGCCCCGTTTCACGCGAATCGCGCGGATACAGCGTCAGATCGTGCGGTCGAACGTAGGCGAGCGCGGGGCCGGCGAACGACGCTTCCACGGCGATGGCCTTGTCCGCGCCGGTCGCGACGAAGCCGTTTGCATCGACATTGCCGCGCAGCCGGTTGGCCGCGCCGAGGAATTCGTAGACGAACGACGTTTGCGGGTGATCGTAGACATCCTGCGGGCTGCCCACTTGCTCGACGTGTCCGCGATTGAGCACGACGATCCGGTCCGCCACTTCCAGCGCTTCTTCCTGATCGTGCGTGACGAAGATGGTCGAAATATGCAGGTCGTCGTGCAGACGCCGCAGCCAGCTGCGCAGTTCCTTGCGGACCTTGGCGTCGAGCGCGCCGAACGGTTCGTCGAGCAACAGCACTTTCGGTTCGACCGCGAGCGCGCGAGCGAGCGCGATACGTTGGCGCTGACCGCCGGACAATTCCGACGGGAAGCGTTGCGCGAGCCAGTCGAGTTGCACGAGTCTGAGTAGTTCGTGGACTTTCTCGCGGATCACCGCTTCGGTCGGACGTTCGCGGCGCGGCTTTACGCGCAGGCCGAAGGCGACGTTTTCGAAGACCGTCATGTGGCGGAACAGCGCGTAGTGCTGGAACACGAAGCCGACTTGACGTTCACGCGCGCCGACGGTCGCCACGTCTTCGCCGTTCAGCACGACCTGGCCCGCGTCGGCGTATTCCAGGCCCGCGATCACGCGTAGCAACGTGGTCTTGCCGCAGCCCGAGGGGCCGAGGAGCGCGACCAGTTCGCCCGAAGGGAAGTCGAGCGACACATTGTCGAGGGCGGTGAAATCGCCGAAGCGCTTTTGCAGATTGCGGACGATGATGCTCATGGGTTTGCCTTTTTTCTCAATCGATGCTTTGCACTGGCGTTTCGTGGGGTGTTTACACCGTCTGATGCGCTCGTGCTTATCTGGAAACTTGTCTTCGTGTACGTCTATTAGCGATGCCCCTGTCCGGGGCGGACCGTTTTGGCTTGCTCGCGCTCTGCTCGTGTTTGCCTGCGCTTCCTGGGAACTTGCTTTCGTGTACGTCTATCAGCTTTGCCCCTGTCCGGGGCGGACCGTTTTGGCTTGCTCGCGCTCTGCTTTTGTTTGCCTGTGCTTCCTGGGAACTTGCTTTCGTGTACGTCTATTAGCGATGCCCCTGTCCGGGGCGGACCGTTTTGGCTTGCTCGCGCTCTGCTCGTGTTTGCCTGTGCTTCCTGGGAACTTGCTTTCGTGTACGTCTATTAGCTCTGCCCCTGTCCGGGGCGGGACTCACTTTCTTTGCTGCTGCAAAGAAAGTAAGCAAAGAAAGCAGCTTATCCGTCTAAGTGTCCACCTCTCATAACCACACGGATAGGCGCGCAAGCTGATTCGGTCGCCACGCACTCACACGTATTGGCACAGCTCCTGTCAGTTCCATCCTCGCTTCGCGAGGACGACGGGCACATCTAAAAACCGTCGGTTCTGGTTCTGCCCCGCCGGCAGGCACTTTGTGCCTGCCGGGATGAATGAGCGGCTCCACTTTGTTGTGCGGTGCGATGGCCGAGTCAGCTTGCGCACCACTCCGGGAAACCGTTCGTGGTGGACGCTTAGACGGTCACGCTGCTTTCTTTGGTTACTTTCTTTGCAGCAGCAAAGAAAGTGACTGCTGCCGCGCACAGCGGCGTGCTAATAAACCTACACGAAAGCAGGTTCCCAAGAAGCACCCGAGCATCAGACGGTTTACCCCGCCAACCCTGAAGCCGCTCCACGGCGCCGAATCTCGTGCTGCTTTCTTTGGTTACTTTCTTTGCAGCTAGCCAAAGAAAGTGACTGCTGCCGCGCACAGCGGCGTGCTAATAAACCTACACGAAAGCAGGTTCCCAAGAAGCGCCCGAGCATCAGACGGTGTAACCCACCCACCCTCAAGCCGCTCCACGGCGCCGAATCTCGTGCTGCTTTCTTTGGTTACTTTCTTTGCAGCTAGCCAAAGAAAGTGACTGCTGCCGCGCATAGCGGCGTGCTAATAAACCTACACGAAAGCAGGTTCCCAAGAAGCGCTAAACGACAAAAGCAACGGCGCCAGCAAACCAAACCCGTGCAAGTTCCCAGAAAGCGCCAAGCAACCAAACCAACCTCAACCCTGCGCAGCCGCCGACATCCTCCGCTCAGCAAGCAACTTAAGCCCGAGCGTAACGAGGGCCAACAACGCCAATAACGAAGCCACCGCAAAAGCCGCGGAAAAGTTGTACTCGTTGTAGAGAATCTCGACGTGAAGCGGCATCGTGTCGGTCTGTCCGCGGATATGTCCCGACACCACGGACACCGCGCCAAACTCGCCCATCGCGCGCGCGTTACAGAGAATCACGCCATACAGCAGCCCCCACTTCACATTAGGCAGCGTGACGCGTCGAAAGATCTGCCAGCCGGAAGCGCCGAGCACGTGTGCGGCTTCTTCCTCGTCGTTGCCCTGCGCCTGCATCAGCGGAATCAGTTCGCGCGCGACGAACGGGAACGTGACGAAAATAGTGGCGAGCACGATCCCCGGCACGGCGAAAATGATCTGCACGTTGTGATCGAGGAGCCACGGTCCGAACCATCCCTGCGCGCCGAACATCAACACATAGATCAATCCGGAAATCACCGGCGACACCGAAAACGGCAAGTCGATCAACGTCGTCAACAGCGCCTTGCCGCGAAACTCGAACTTCGCGATACACCACGACGCCGCCAGCCCGAACACGACATTCAGCGGCACGGCGATGGCGGCGGTGATTAACGTGAGCTTGATCGCCGACCACGCGTCCGGGTCCTTCAACGACTCGAAGTAATACTCGACGCCCTTGCTGAACGCCTGCACGAACACGGCGGCGAGCGGCACCACGAGGAACAGCGCGAGAAACATGAGCGCCACGCCGGTCAGCACCCAGCGCACGGCGCGCGGCTCGGTGACGGGATTGAGCGTATGCACTTCACGGCCCGCTCGCGCGGTCCCGAGCGGGGCGACGGCTTTCTGATCCGGCGAACTCATGGGCGGCTCCCTTCGACATGCAGCGAACCCGCAACCGCAGGCGCGGCCGGCCCGGCGCCGCCACGGCTCGTGCGCCGTTGCAGGAACCATTGCAGCGTGTTGATCAGGAGCAGCATCAGGAACGAGACGCACAGCATCACGACCGCGATCGCCGTAGCGCCCGCGTAGTCGTACTGTTCGAGCTTCGTGATGATGAGCAGCGACGTGATCTCGGACTTCATCGGCACGTTGCCGGCGATAAAGATCACCGAGCCGTATTCGCCGAGCGCCCGCGCGAACGCGAGCGCGAAACCGGTCAGAAGCGCGGGGAAAAGCGAGGGCAGCACGACGCGCCGGAACGTGAGCCAGCGCGTCGCGCCGAGGCACGCGGCCGCCTCTTCCTGCTCGCGCTCGAAGTCTTCGAGCACCGGCTGCACCGTGCGGACGACGAACGGCAGGCCGATAAACGTCAGCGCCACGAGCACGCCGAGCGGCGTGAACGCGACCTTGATGCCGAGCGGCGCGAGATACTGGCCGATCCACCCGTTGGTCGCGTACACGGCCGCGAGCGAGATGCCGGCGACCGAGGTCGGCAGCGCGAACGGCAGATCGACGACGGCATCCACCACGCGCTTGAACGGAAACTCATAACGCACAAGCACCCACGCGACCAGAAAGCCGAACACGGCGTTGATCAGCGCGCCACCGAGCGCCGCGGTAAACGTGAGCCGATACGACGCGACCACGCGCGGCGAAGTAACCGCGCGCACGAACTGCGCCCAGTCGAGCGTGGCCGTTTTGGCGAAAGTCGCCGCGAGCGGAATCAGCACCACGAGGCTCAAGTAAGCCAGCGTGATGCCGAGCGTCAGGCCGAAGCCGGGCAGCGCGCTCGGCTTGCGGAAAGTCAACGTCGTCATGCTTCGTTCATCCTGTTCCAGCGCGCCCGCCGTGCGTGAATGCCTGGCACGTAGAGCGCTGAGGGGTCACCGCCGCGAAATACAGCAGCGTCGCGGCGGCGTCGTTATGTGCGGTCGAGCCGCTTATGGGCACTGCTATTCTTTCGATGCTTCGGTCAGGCGATTCTAGACGCGGCGCGGGCATCGCACACACGACTCACCCGCGCAATGATTTACTGCGGCTGATAGATCGAATCGAACACGCCGCCATCGGCGAAATGCGTTTTCTGCGCCTTGGTCCAGCCGCCGAACGTATCGTCGACCGTATAGAGCTTCAGCTTCGGAAACTGCTTCGTGAGCGCGGCCGGCACTTTGCTGGAGCGCGGGCGATAGAAATTGCGCGCCGCGATTTCCTGCCCTTCCTCGCTATACAGATATTGCAGATACGCTTCGGCCAGCTTGCGCGTGCCATGACGATCGACGACCTTGTCCACCACCGCGACCGGCGGCTCGGCCAGAATGCTCACCGACGGCACCACGATCTCGAATTTGTCAGAGCCAAATTCTTTCAGCGACAAAAACGCCTCGTTTTCCCACGCGATCAGCACATCGCCCTGACCGCGCTGCACGAAACTCGTCGTCGCGCCGCGCGCGCCGGAATCCAGCACGCCGGCATTCTTATAGAGCGCCGACACGAATTCCTTCGCCTTCTGCTCGTTGCCGTTCGGCTGGTGCAGCGCGTACGCCCACGCCGCCAGATAATTCCAGCGCGCGCCGCCCGAGGTCTTCGGGTTCGGCGTGACAATCGACACCCCCGATTTCGCCAGATCGTTCCAGTCCTTGATCTGCTTCGGATTGCCCTTGCGCACGAGGAACACGATCGTCGACGTATAAGGCGACGCGTTGTCCGGCAGCCGCTTTTGCCAGTCGGCGTTGACGAGCCCCTTGCCCGCCAGCGCGTCGATGTCGTACGCCAGCGCAAGTGTCACGACGTCCGCCTGGAGCCCGTCCAGAACGGCGCGCGCCTGTCCGCCCGAGCCACCGTGCGACTGCTTGAAGGTCACGGTTTCGCCCGTTTCGGCTTTCCACTTCTTTGCAAACGCCTGATTGAAATCCTGATACAACTCGCGGGTCGGATCGTAGGAAACGTTCAGGAACGACGTATCCGCATGCGCCTGCGCGATCATTCCCGCGCCCGTCGCCGCACCCAGCACCAACGTTGCCAGCAGTCGCCGCGACCGCGCCCCGAAACCCGTTTTCAGACTAAGCATTCCCCGTTCTCCGTCGTTGTGAGTTGATGGAGCGAGTCTATCGACGGGCTTTCATTATTAAAAATAATTGTTCTTCATTTTTTAATACTCAAAAGTGGTAATGACGGCTGGGCGCGGCGTTGCGGCACGAAAACCGATGTTCGAGCGATCAAAATAAGGCGCGAAAACCCTTGCTCGCGAGGCTTGCACGCCGAACTTCAAGTAAAGCTTGAAATGCGCGAGATACTGTATAAAAATACAGTCACCTGTCCATCCATACAGTGCACCAGAGGCCTTGCCAGTGACAAAAATGAGCAAACTAACCGCGCGGCAGCAAGAGGTGTTCGAACTGATCCAGCGCGCCATCGAGCGCACCGGTTTTCCGCCGACGCGCGCCGAGATTGCCGCCGAGCTGGGTTTTAGTTCCGCGAACTCCGCCGAAGAGCATTTGCGTGCCTTGGCGCGCAAGGGTGTGATCGAACTGGCGGCGGGTGCGTCGCGCGGTATTCGTCTGCTTACGGGCAACATGGAGGACGCGCCGCACCAGTTCACGCTGCCGCACGCCAGCATCATGCAGTTGTCGTTGCCGCTTGTCGGGCGCGTCGCGGCGGGCAGTCCGATCCTCGCGCAGGAACATATCGCGCAGACCTATATGTGCGACCCGGCGCTCTTTTCGAGCCGTCCGGACTATTTGCTCAAGGTGCGCGGTCTTTCCATGCGCGACGCGGGCATTTTCGACGGCGACCTGCTCGCCGTGCAGAAAAAGACCGAAGCGAAAGACGGGCAGATCGTGGTCGCGCGAATCGGCGACGACGTCACGGTCAAGCGCTGGAAACGGCGCAAGGACGGTGTCGAGCTGATCGCCGAAAACCCGGATTACGAAAATATCTTCGTTGCGTCGGGCAGCGCGGAGTTTGCGCTGGAAGGAATCGCGGTCGGTTTGATTCGATCCGGCGAGTTCTAAATAGCGCGGGTTCGGACCAGCACGGCTGATCCGGGCGGCGCAATCCATCAAATCGATATTGCAAGACGGCGGCCGCACTCGCGGCGCGCCGCGGTGTGTCCTATTGTCTGGAGAAACATCATGGAACGATTCGCCCGTTTGTTGCCCTTCCGTCAGTTTGGCCGCCTGCGTCACTTGCGTTCACTTATGTCGTGCAAGCTGCGAACAGCTGCCGCAGACGTCGCGTCGGCCACGCCCGGCCTGTTCGATGAATTGCCGGCGCTGCCCTCACGCCAACCGGCGTTTGCGCGCGTTTCATTGAGTTCGTCGGTGCATGCACAGGCGGAACGGCGCGCGCCGGTGCGGATCTATCGCGGGGAATCGCGCGTCATCATGGTCGGCAATATCGACGAGGTGTCGCGCATGATCGACCGTTGTATCGACGAAGAACGTGCCGGTGTCGAGGGTGGGCTTTTCGCCTGATGGACTTCGGCTCGACTTCGGCTCGACCGCGGCGAGAAAGGACAAACGCAATTTCCGGGATCAAACGCGCACGAATGCGGTCCATTCAGGGACCCTGGTAATCAGAAAAGGCGCTCGACCGTATGACCCGTACCCGTAAGTCCGTTCTCGTCACGCTTGTACTCATCGTTGTCGCCGCGGCATGTGCGCTGTTGTACGCGTCGCCGTATATCGTGCTGGATCGCGTGAAGCGCGCGGCCGACGCGCGCGACGCCGCAACCGTGAATCAGTACGTCGATTTCCCCGCGCTGCGCGACAGTCTCAAGGAGCAAGTGTCCGGACTGCTGACGCGCCGTCTGGATATTCAAAAAAGCGGGAATCCGCTGGCGGTGATCGGCGCGATGATCGGTGCGGCGCTAGTCGGGCCGCTGGTCGATTCCTACGCCACGCCTGACGGCGTGGCCGCGATTCTCAACGGCATCCCGCCGCAAGGGAATCCTGGCGAGCGCCCGCCGCCGCCGGTCGCCGCGTCACCGGATGCGTCCGCCGCCCCGGCCAACGCACCCGCTCCGGCGTCTCCCGCGACCCACGCCGATGAAGCGCAAAAGCCGCCGCCGCAAACCGCGGCGGCCTATCGCGACGTCAACACGTTTGTCGTCACGTATCAGCACGGCGCGGGCGATGCGCATTATTCCGCGATCTTCCGTCGCACCAACTTGATTTCGTGGAAGCTGGTCGCGGTGGATCTCAACGGATAGCGGCAAGCTGAGCCGTCGAAAAAGCACGCGCCCAGCGGAAACCAAACGCGCTAAACGCTGGCTTCGGCTGTGCGGGCGGCTTTGCGCGCGGCATCCTCGGCTTCAGCGGCCTCTTCCGATTCACCCGCCGCGCACACGGCAACCAAAATGCTGCACGAGACGCGATCGAGCAGCGGCGTATTACCCGCGCCCATCCACCAGCGCGCCAGTCCGTTACGGCAGCGATGCCCGACCACGACCAGATCCACTTTGAGCGTCTCGGCGAGATTCGCGATTTCATCGATCGGATGACCGAACGCGAAGTGGCCCTGTGCGGGCAAGCCGCGTTCGGTGAGCCAGTCGACGCCTTCCTGCAGGATGTCGCGCGCGGCATCCTCGAAACGGCCGCAGGCCATATCGGTCAAGAGGCCCGCGCTTTGTGCGATGCTCGAACGCATATCGACCACCGCGAGCACATGCGTCTCGGCTTTCAGTTCGATGGCGAGGTTCGCGCCCTGCCGGAGCGCCTTGCGGCCTTCGCGGGTGCCGTCGTAACAAAGAAGGATTTTCTGGTAGCTCGCCATGATGGTTCTCCTCGCCCCCGGGAATTCGGCGCGGCGTTGCCTGCATGATCGTGCGTCGCCGCTGGCATGGCAACGATGGAAAACGCTGATGCGTCGAAACGCGTCCGAAAGGTTGAAGCGGGGTTCGTGCCAGGCGCGCGCCAGCCTTGATCGATAGGGCTCCTCGCGCTGTTCGCCAATGCTTCGTGCACGACACACCGTCGCCATGCGCGCATCGGGTGCGCCACGGGTCCGCGCGAGCGCCGCCGTGGTGCGTGCATTAAACTAGCCCGCTCGTCCTTCTTCCAAAAAACGCAGGCTAAAGGCATGTCAGACGTAGCAGATTCAACGGCTTCCGGCGTCGCCGCCATCGAATTTTCGGACGTCCGGAAACATTACGGCGACAAGGTCGTCGTCGACGGGCTTTCGTTCAATGTTCAGCGCGGCGAATGTTTTGGGCTACTCGGCCCGAACGGCGCGGGCAAGACAACCACGCTCAAGATGCTGCTCGGCATCACGTCGCCGGACGCCGGCCGGATTCGCCTGGTCGATGAGCCGGTTCCCGCGCGTGCGCGCTTTGCCCGCCGGCGCGTCGGCGTCGTGCCGCAGTTCGACAATCTCGATCCGGATTTCACCGTGCGGGAAAATCTGCTCGTGTTCGGCCGCTATTTCGGGATGAGCGGCGGCGAGATCGCGGCGCTGGTGCCGTCGCTGCTCGAATTCGCGCGGCTTGAAAGCAAGGCGGACGCGCGCGTCGGCGAGTTGTCGGGCGGAATGAAGCGCCGCCTCACGCTGGCGCGCGCGCTCGTCAACGATCCGGACGTGCTCATCATGGACGAACCCACGACCGGCCTCGATCCGCAGGCGCGGCATCTGATCTGGGAAAGGCTGCGTTCGCTCCTCGCGCGCGGCAAGACCATTCTGCTGACCACGCATTTCATGGAGGAAGCCGAGCGGCTGTGCGACCGGCTTTGCGTGATCGAGGAAGGCCGGAAGGTGGCGGAAGGCCGGCCGCACGAACTGATCGAATCGGTGATCGGCTGCGACGTGATCGAAATTTACGGGCCGGATCCGGACACGCTGCGCGACGAACTCGCACCGTTCGTCGAGCGGATGGAGATCAGCGGCGAGACGCTTTTTTGCTATGTCGACGATCCGCAGCCGGTGCATCAACGCGTCAAGGGCCGTCCCGGCGTGCGCTATCTGCATCGTCCGGCGAATCTCGAAGACGTTTTTCTGCGCCTGACCGGGCGCGAGATGGTGGACTGAGCACACGATGGACACCCTGAACCAGCACACGAACCCAGAACAACCGGCGCTTTCGCCGGAACGGACAGTCGGCGAAGGCATCGCGGCGGCCATGCCCGCGAACGCGTCCAACTGGATGTCGGTATGGCGGCGCAATTACCTTGTCTGGCGCAAGCTCGCGATCGCCTCGATGTTCGGCAATCTCGCCGATCCGATGATCTATCTTTTCGGCCTGGGTCTTGGCTTGGGCCTCATGGTCGGGCGGGTCGAGGGCGTCTCGTACATCGCGTTTCTCGCGGCGGGCACGGTGGCGTCGAGCGTGATGATGTCGGCGAGCTTCGAGGCGATGTACTCCGGTTTTTCGCGCATGCACGTCCAGCGCACGTGGGAGGCGATCATGCACACGCCGCTCACGCTCGGCGATATCGTGCTCGGCGAAGTGGTCTGGGCGGCGAGCAAGTCGATGCTCTCGGGCGTCGCGATCATGCTGGTCGCGGGCGTGCTCGGCTACGCGAGCTTTCCGTCGATGCTCGCCGCGCTTCCCGTGATCGTGCTGACCGGGCTGGCGTTCGCGAGTACGGCGATGATCGTCACGGCGCTCGCGCCGAGCTACGACTTCTTCATGTTCTACCAAACGCTCTTGCTCACGCCGATGCTGCTGCTCTCCGGCGTGTTCTTCCCGCTCACGCAACTGCCGCCGCTCGCGCAACACGTGTCCTGGCTGCTGCCGCTGTCGCACGCGGTCGAACTGATCCGGCCCGCCATGCTCGGCCGTCCTGCCGGCCACGCGCTGCTTCACGCCGCCGTGCTGCTCGCCTACGCGATCGTGCCGTTCTTCGTGTGCGCGCTGCTATTCCGGCGTCGGATGATGCGTTGAAAAAAGGCCGCCGGGCGCAATGCCCGGCGGCCTTTTTTGCTTGATGCGTCAAACCTGAAAACGCACTACTTCACCGGAAATTCCTTGTGTCCGCCGAAGCCGAAACGCATCGCGGAAAGCATGCGTTCGGCGAACGAGAGCGCATCGCGCGAGCGGAACCGCGTATAAAGCGCCGCCGATAAAACCTGCGCCGGCACCGCTTCCTCGATCGCCGCCTCGATGGTCCAGCGCCCTTCGCCGCTGTCCGCCACCTCGGTGGAATACGTGTCGAGCGTGCTGTTTCCGGCGAGCGCGCCCGCCGTCAGATCGAGCAGCCACGACGACACCACGCTGCCGCGCCGCCAGACTTCCGACACGTCGGCGAGGTCGAGGTCGAAGCGCTGATCGGCGGGCAGTTCGTCCGACGCCTTGTGCTTCAGGATATCGAAACCTTCCGCGTAAGCCTGCATCAGGCCGTACTCGATGCCGTTGTGGACCATCTTCACGAAATGCCCCGAGCCGACCGGGCCGGTGTGCATATAGCCGTTTTCCACACGCGCATCGCGGCCCTCGCGGCCCGGCGTCCGGGCGATATCGCCGAGGCCTGGCGCGAGCACGGAAAAGATCGGATCGAGCCGCTTCACCACCTCCTCCTCGCCGCCGATCATCATGCAGTAGCCGCGCTCCAGTCCCCAGACGCCGCCGGACGTGCCGACATCGACGTAATGCACACCTTTGTCGCGGAACTGCGCGGCGCGGCGGATATCGTCCTTGTAAAAGCTATTGCCGCCGTCGATGACCGTGTCGCCCTCCGCCAGCAGATTGTGGAGATCCGCGAGCGTGTCCTCGGTGATCTTGCCCGCGGGCAGCATCAGCCAGACGACGCGCGGCGCGTCGAGCTTCGCGACCAGATCGCCCAGGTCCGAAGCGCCGGTCGCGCCGTCCTTCGCGAGCGCGTCGGTCGCGGCGGAATTGTGATCGTAGGCGACGCACGTATTGCCGCCGCGCATCAGCCGGCGGCCGATGTTGCCGCCCATTTTGCCCAGCCCGACTATGCCGATCTGCATGAGTTACTCCTTGCCGTTCGTCGATTTGACCCGCTCGATCTGCTTCTTCGCTTCGCCGTAGATGTGCTCCGGCGTGAAGCCGAACTTCGTCTTCAGCGCGGCGAGCGGCGCGGACGCGCCGAACGTGTGCATCACGACCTGCGAGCCGAGCCGGCCCACGTATCGGTCCCAGCCGAGCGAACCGGCCTGTTCGACGGCCACGCGCGCGTTCACATCGGGCGGCAGGACGGAATCCTTGTACGCCGTGTCCTGCTTTTCGAAGAGATCCCAGGACGGCATCGACACCACGCGCGCGGCGATCCCCTCGCTCTTGAGCTTTTCATACACCTCGACACACACCGACACCTCGCTGCCGGTGGACAGCAGCAAGACCTCGGGCTTCTTGCCGTCCGGCGCATCCGCGAGCACATAAGCGCCGTGTTTCACGCCCTCGGCCGACGCGTATTTCGTGCGGTCGAAGGTCGGCAGCGGCTGACGCGACACCACGATGCACGACGGCTCGCGAGGATGGGACAACGCCACGCGCCAGGTTTCGGCCACTTCGTTCGCGTCGGCGGGACGGAACGTCGTGAGGCCCGGCACGGCGCGCAACGAGGCCAGCTGCTCGATCGGCTGATGGGTCGGGCCGTCCTCGCCCACGCCGATGGAATCGTGCGTGAACACGTAAATCACCGGCACTTCCATGATCGATGAAAGGCGGATCGGCGGCTTCATGTAGTCGCTGAAAATCAGGAACGTGGATGCATACGGGCGCAGGTTGGAGAGCGCGAGGCCGTTCGCGACCGCGCCCATGCCGTGCTCGCGGATGCCGAAGTGCAGGTTGCGGCCGCCGTAGTTGTCGTGCTCGAAACTGCCCGCGCCTTCGAACTTGAGGTCGGTTTTGGTCGAGGGCGACAAATCCGCCGAGCCGCCGATGATCCACGGCACGCGCTTGGCGATCGCGTTCAGCACCTTGCCCGACGAATCGCGCGAAGCGACGCCCTTCGCGTCGGCGTCGAAAGTCGGGATGTCCGCGTCCCAGCCGTCCGGCATTTCGTGCGCCTCGATCTGCGCGAATTCCTTCGCGAGGTCAGGATATTTCTCGGCGTAGGCGTCGAAATTCTTCTGCCAAGTTTCGCGCGCCTTCCGGCCGCGCGCGCCGATGCCCTGATCGAAATGCTCGCGCACGCCGTCCGGCACGAGAAATTGCGCGTCTTCCGGCCAGCCGTAGGCGCGCTTCGCCAGCTTGATTTCCTCGACGCCGAGCGGCTCGCCGTGCGCCGCCGACGTGTCCTGCTTGTTCGGCGCGCCCCAGCCGATCACGCTTTTCACGACGATCAAAGTCGGCTTGTCGGTGGTCGCCTTCGCCTGGTTGAGCGCGGCTTCGAGTGCGTTGCCGTCGTTGGCGTCGTCGACGTGCAGCGTGTTCCAGCGGTAACCGTGAAAGCGCGCTTCCACGTCGTCGCTGTAGGCGAGATCCGTGTGGCCTTCGATCGTCACGCGATTGCTGTCGTAGATCCAGATGAGGTTCGAGAGCCCAAGGTGCCCGGCAAGCGACGCGGCTTCGTGCGAGACACCTTCCATCATGTCGCCGTCGCCACAGAGCGCGTACACGCGGTAGTCGAAAATCTTCGCGTCGGGCTGGTTGAAATGCGACTCGTACCAGCGCGCTGCCATCGCCATGCCAACGCTATTGCCGAGTCCTTGCCCGAGCGGACCGGTCGTCGTTTCGACGCCCGTTGTCATGCGGTATTCGGGATGCCCCGGCGTCTTGCTGTCGAGCTGGCGGAACTGCTTGATGTCGTCGAGCGAGACGGCGGGCGTGCCGTTCGGCTTGCCGTGCTCGTCCACCGCGACGACGCCCGTCAGATGCAGCAGCGAATAAAGCAGCATCGAGGCATGACCGACCGACAGCACGAAGCGGTCGCGGTTCGGCCATAGCGGCTCGGACGGGTCATAGCGCAGATGCTTTTGCCAGAGGTGAAAGCCGACCGGCGCGAGCGCCATCGGCGTGCCGGGGTGTCCGGAATTGGCTTTCTGCACGGCGTCCATCGACAGCGTGCGGATCGTGTCGATACTGAGGCGGTCGAGATCCGAATCGGACTTCGTGGAATTTTGGGACATGGGCGACGACTCCTTGAGCAGAAACGCTCGCCGAAGCGCGAGAGGCGCGGCGGCGGCAATCAGAACGGTCAGGACAATCGAGCAAGCGCGATGCCATCGGACCGGCACACGCGCGAGAAACAGCGCAAAAACAGCTCAAAGCAGCGAAGACGCGCGCCGCGAACGGCGCGGCGGCTTGTAACAGAATCTGACTTGCGCCGGCGAACCCTCACCGGCGAGCGGCATCTTGAAGATTATGCGCCTCGCAGCAAGCGCCACGAGGTGCCACGAAGCGAGCGCAGGATCACGGCGCCGGATTCGGCTGCGCTTCGTGCAGCGCCTCGATTTCGGCCAGAATCTCGTCCGACAAAACGAGCTTCGCGCTGTCGATGTTTTCTTTCAACTGCGCCATCGAAGTCGCGCCGATCAGATTACTCGTCGTGAACGGACGGCTGCTCACGAACGCGAGCGCGAGTTGCGCGGGGCTCAGGCCGTGGCGCTTCGCGAGCGCGACGTAAGTGTCGATCGCGCGGATCGCGTGCGGCTTGCTGTAGCGCTGGAATCGTTCGAAGAGCGTGATGCGCGCGCCTTCCGGCCGCGCGCCATCCGCATATTTGCCGGTCAGCCAGCCGAACGCGAGCGGCGAATACGCGAGCAGGCCGACTTTTTCCTTATGCGTGAACTCCGACAAACCCGTCTCGAACGTGCGGTTCACGAGGCTGTACGGATTCTGAATGCTCACGATACGCGGCAGATTCAGCTTTTCAGCCGCGCGCAGGAACTGCGCGACGCCCCACGGCGTTTCGTTCGAGAGACCGACGTAGCGGATCTTGCCCGCCTTCACGAGATCGCCGAGCGCGGCGAGCGTCTCTTCGACCGGCACGGTGTATTCGTCGTCGATATACGGGTACGACGGGCGGCCGAACGTCATCGTGCTGCGGTCGGGCCAGTGCAACTGGTAAAGATCGACGTAATCCGTCTGGAGACGCTGCAGGCTCGAATCGATCGCCGCCGTCAGGTTCGCGCGGTCGTGCTGGTTGCCCTCGCCGCGAATGTGGCGCGGGTTGTGCGGCTGGCGCGCCGGGCCGGCAATCTTGGTCGCGAGCACGATCTTGTCGCGCTGGCCGCGATGCTGCGCGAGCCACGTGCCGATGTACTGTTCGGTGCGGCCCTGCGTCTCGGGACGCGGCGGCACCGGATACATTTCCGCCGCGTCGATGAGATTGACGCCCGCGCCGAGCGCGTAGTCGATCTGCGCGTGCGCGTCGCTTTCCGTGTTCTGCTCGCCCCAGGTCATCGTGCCGAGGCCGATCAGGCTCACGTCGACGTCGGTATTACCGAGCTTCCGATACTCCATCGCTTGCTTCCTTTAGTAGGTTGTGGCAAAAACCGCAGGCGTCCAGGCGCGTTGTGCAACTGAATGGGCGCTTGAGCGCGCGCAGCCGGCACCTGCCAAACGCCGACGCTACCATAGCCGCAACCGTTCTGCTGTGACGCCCGGACAAGGCCCGCGCGGACTGCCGCCGCCGTCTTGCGGCGGGGTTTCGGCGCGCTTTCCCGGCGCTTACGGTTGTCGCGCGGGTTTGCGGCATAAGCGTTCATTCTCCGGAGAACCGTATCGATGCAGGCAACCGAAGCCAGTCCGCCCGAACTGCCCGCGACCGAGCGCGGCGCGTCGCTGATCGTCATGCTGGTCGCGGCGACCTTCTTCATGGAGAACCTCGACGGCACGATCATCGCGACTGCGCTGCCGCAGATGGCCCGCTCGTTCGGCGTGCATCCGGTGGACATGAGCCTCGGCATCACGTCGTACCTTTTGACGCTGGCCGTATTCATCCCGATCAGCGGCTGGGCCGCCGACCGCTTCGGCCTGCGCACCGTGTTCGGCAGCGCGATTGCCGTCTTTACCGTCGCCTCCGTGCTGTGCGGCATGACGTCCACCCTGCCCGCGTTTACCGCCGCGCGTGTGCTGCAGGGCATCGGCGGCGCGATGATGGTGCCGGTCGGACGGCTCGCCGTGCTGCGCGCGACGCCGAAAGCCGGGCTGATGCGCGCGATTGCGATCATCACGTGGCCGGGGCTCGTCGCGCCCGTGATCGGGCCGCCGCTCGGCGGATTCATCACAACGTATTCGTCGTGGCGATGGATCTTCTTCCTGAATTTGCCGCTCGGCGCGATCGGCCTGCTGCTCGCGCTGCGCTTTCTCGATAACACCAGCGAGCACGCGCGCCGCCGCTTCGATACCCTCGGTTTCGTCCTTTGCGGCGCGGCCTGCACGACGCTGCTGTACGCGATGGAGCTAATCGGCCGCAGCGACACACCGTGGACGCTCACGGCCGCGCTCACCGGAACGGGCGTGGCGTGCGGGATCGCGGCGTGGCTGCATCTGCGGCGCGCGGCCGATCCGCTCGTCGATCTGGCCGCGCTGCGCATCCACACGTTCGCGGTGGCGATGGGCGGCGGATCGCTGTTCCGAATTTCGATCAGCGCCGTGCCGTTCCTGCTGCCGCTTATGTTTCAGATCGGCTTCGGGATGAACGCGTTCGAATCCGGCCTGCTGACGCTCGCCGTCTTCGCCGGCAATCTCTCGATGAAACTCGTCACCACGCCGGTCATGCGGCGCTTCGGCTTTCGCTCCGTGCTGATCGTGAACGGCGTGACCGCCGCCGTCTCGCTAGCCGCGATGAGCCTGCTCACGCCCGCGACGCCGAAAACGCTGATCGTCGCGGTGCTGTTTTTCAGCGGCCTGTCGCGCTCGCTCCAGTTCACCGCGCTCAATACGCTCAGCTTCGCCGATGTCCCGAAGGCGCAGATGAGCGGCGCATCGGCGCTGTCGAGCACGCTCTTCCAGATGACGATGGGGATCGGCGTCGCGGCGGGCGCGATCGCGTTGCGCCTGGCCGAATGGCTGCACGGCCACGACGCGCGCGGCATCGTTCCGGAAGATTTCAGCGTGGCGTTTTTGATCGTCGCGCTGATCGGACTCTTCGGCGTGGCGGATCTATTCGGGCTCAAACGCGATGCAGGCGCGGCGGTGAGCGGGCATCGCGCGGGGAAAGCGTGACGGCGCGGCGGGCGTAGGCGCGCTCCCGGTTTCCCCTGCCGGGTTAAAATCGGTGTTTGACACATTGCCGGGCGCGCTTTTTACGCATATCGATGCGCGAAACAGCGTCCGGACGCCGAACAGACGAAGGGTTTCAACGTGGGACAGAGCAAAAGAAGAGTATCGGTTGCCCCGATGATGGACTGGACGGACCGGCATTGCCGCTCGCTTCACCGGTCCATTTCGCGCGACACGTGGCTCTACACCGAAATGGTCACGACGGGCGCGCTGCTGCACGGCGACGTCCCGCGCCATCTCGCCTTCACGCCCGAGGAAGCGCCGGTCGCGCTGCAACTCGGCGGCAGCGAGCCCGGCGATCTCGCGCGCGCGGCGAAGCTCGGCGAAGACTGGGGCTACGACGAAATCAACCTGAATTGCGGCTGCCCGTCGGAACGCGTGCAGCGCGGCGCATTCGGCGCGTGCCTGATGAACGAACCGCAACTTGTGGCCGATTGCGTCAAGGCGATGCGCGACGCCGTGTCCGTCCCGGTGACGGTCAAGCACCGGATCGGCGTCGACGCGGTCGAAGACTACGCGTTCGTGCGCGATTTCGTCGGCACCGTGGCCGATGCGGGATGCGAGGTGTTTATCGTCCATGCGCGCAACGCGATCCTGAAGGGCCTGAGCCCGAAGGAAAACCGCGAAATTCCGCCGCTCAAATATGAGTACGCGTACCAGTTGAAGCGCGATTTTCCGCACCTTGAAATTTCGATCAACGGCGGCATCAAGACGCTCGATGAAGTCGAGACGCACCTGGCGCACGTCGACGGCGTGATGCTCGGGCGCGAGGCCTATCACAATCCGTTTGTGCTGGCGGAAGTCGACAGCCGCTTCTATGGCGCGGACACGCCGGTGGCGACGCGTGAGGAGATCGAGGCGCGGTTGATCGACTATGCGCGTGCGGAAGTTGCGCGCGGCACCTATCTCGGCGCGATCACGCGGCATGCGCTCGGGCTGTATCGCGGCGTCGCGGGCGCGCGCGGCTGGCGGCGCGTACTGTCCGACAGCCGCCGTCTCGCGACGGGCGACCTAGCGATCTTCGACGAAGCGCGCTCGCAGCTGCGCAAGGCTTCCGAATTAGTCGAAAATTGATTCAATCGGGGCTAGGCAAACGGAATCTTTGTTCGTATAATCTCGCTTCTCGGTTGGCAAGCAAGCATCAAGCAAGCCAGCGGGATGTAGCAAGCGATAAGTCGTAAGTCAGTGGTGGCTGTAGCTCAGTTGGTAGAGTCCAGGATTGTGATTCCTGTTGTCGTGGGTTCGAGCCCCATCAGCCACCCCAAAAGTTTCAAGCAAAAAGCCCAGTCCTCGCGACTGGGCTTTTTGCTTTCCGGCAATCAATCACGCGACGTCGGCATGCACGCATTTGTGTTCATCCGGAAGCGGTTGCTGCCCGTAGAAAAGCCGCCTCGGTCGATCGCGGATTCGGCCCGCGCACTCGCTGCGGCGCGACTGGCCTTGCTATAAACTACGCGAACCGCGTCGACCTCGACTGGCCGCGATGCGTGGCATGTTGCACACTCGATTTCGCAGACTCGATTTTCCTGCACCGTGTCCCAGCCGGTATTCCATCGGCTCGGAATCCATGTCCGCACCGGTGAGCGTAATGGAAAAAATCTACTCGTACAAAGGCTTTGAAGTCACCGTCACGCTCGACGCCGTTCGGGTTCTGGCAAGCGATTTCACCTACGGCCCGCCGGCCGGATTTGTCGCCGTGGTGCGCGTCTGCACGCCGGAGCCGAAACGGCCCATCGGCCTGCCGATCCGCCTCGTGACCGAAGGAAGCCGCCTCTTCAGCACGTCGGATGAAGCCCTGGCGGCAGGACTGAGCGCCGCGCAGCATGCAATAGACGCCAAGCTCCCGCCTTGATTTACGAGACTCCGGCGCGTCGATTCGTCGAGGTTCGCGAGCGGTCCGAACATCCGCACCGTGGTTGTTGCATTCGACCGCCGCTCGCGGGTCTCGCCTGTATGCGCTCGCCCGATCGCAAGCCGCGTTCAACGCGCCAGGGCAATACCGATCGAAAAAGCCCACTCCCCGTGGGCTTTCGCGCATTTGCCGCGTCATCCGCGAAAGCGCCTGCATAAGTCGCGAATCGACGCACGCCGCATTGTTATCACGGCCCTCGGGATATTCTTCGCGCGGCGCTTCAGAAATGGCATCGCAACGCCGTTACTAGATACACGGCGCCGAAGGTGCGCCGGTTCGCGGCGCCTGCAAGCCCGCCTCCCCCTACTCAACAGCTGGTTGCGACGCGAGAAAACGCGCGCAGGGTCAAATGAATGACATCAATTACGCCGACATGCTCGCCATCACCGCGCGCGCTGCCGGCATAGCGTCCGAGATGGACACCTCCTTCGATCCGCTCGGCAACGACGCCGATGCGTTTCGCCTGATGCTCGCCCTCGATATCAAATGCGAGACGCTGGCGGCCGGCCAATGGATCAAGGCGACGGGACTCGGGCCGGGCGTCATCGAAAAGGTGAGCGATCACGGCGACAGACCGGCCGCCGCGCGACGCGCGATCGTGCGGGCCGCAGGGTTGAATCGCGTCTGGGCGGAGCGTGCGGCACGGGCGCCGGAAAAGGCGTGGAGCGCGCGGTAACGAGCGCGTTCGACTCGTTTTCATCGCGGAAATCTCGATTACCCTCGCCTCACGGAATCTTCTCTACCGGCTCCGGTCACAATGAAAAAGCGGCGCCGCATCCGCGAGAATGCGACGCCGCCGTTCCGGAGGCCACATGACGACCCGACTGCTCACTATCGCGTTGCTGTTTGCAGCGCTTGGCGCCACGTTTCAGGCGCACGCCCAATCGAAGCCGCCAGCGGCGTCGGGCAGTAACAATAACGGCGGCTCGATGGCACATTCGCCGGACAACGCTGCCGCCAGCAGCCCGGCGCCCGCGAATCCCGACAACATGCCAATCAAGCGCCCCGTCGCCCCGCCCAACAGCGACCGCATGCTGCACAACAATCCGGCCAGCGACGCGATCGCCAAATAGCCGGCGGCGTCGCGAACACCCTCAGAGCCGCGCGATCGACACCTCTGTCGATTTGACCAGCGCCACCACTTCCGCGCCGATCGCGAGTTCGAGTTCGTCGATCGAGCGCGTCGTGATCACCGACGTGACAATGCCGAACGGCGTCTCCACGTCCACTTCCGAAACCACCGGCCCGCGGATGATTTCCTTCACGCGCCCTCTGAACTGGTTGCGCACGTTGATGGCCGTAATGCCCATGACTCTCTCCTGTGGAACGAATGTCAGCCGCGTCGGGCGACACGGCCGGCGCGCGGATGCGCATGAAGTTATCAAACCGCCCAGCGGATCGAGAGCGGATGCACGTCCGGGTTTGTCTCGGGAGCAGCGCCCTCGCCCGTCGCCATCACGCGCCTGAGCACCTGCTCCTCCAGCGCGGCGAATGCGGGCGTCGCGCGGGAGCGTGGACGCGCCAAACCGATGGCGGCATCGAAGGCGATCCGCCCCTCCTCGATCAACACGATCCGGTCGCCCAACGCCAGCGCTTCCTGCACGTCATGCGTGACGAGCAGCGCGGTAAAGCGGTGTTCGCGCCACAGCCGCTCGATCAGCGCGTGCATATCGATACGCGTCAGCGCGTCGAGCGCACCGAGCGGTTCGTCGAGCAGCAGCAGATCCGGCCGATGCACGAGCGCCCGCGCGAGCGCCACGCGCTGGCGCTGACCGCCCGACAATTGCGCCGGCCAGTCGCCCTCGCGCTCGCTCAAGCCCACTTCGGCGAGCACGGCGCGCGCTTCGTCGCGCGATGAACGCGGCAGTCCGAGCATCACGTTCTGCAGCACGGTTTTCCACGGCAACAGCCGCGCGTCCTGAAACATGATGCGGGTTTCGAGCGCCGCGCGGCAGTCCGGCGCGCGCCGTTCGAGCGTGCCGGCGGTCGCCGTTTCCAGCCCGGCGATCAGGCGCAGCAGCGTCGATTTTCCGCAGCCGCTGCGCCCGACGATCGAGACGAAACTGCCGCGCTCGATCGCGAAATCGAAGTTTTCGAGCACGCCGCGTGCGCCGTAGCGCTTCTCGACGCCGGTTAGTTCGATCGCGAGATCGCCCGGATTCGCGCGGCGCAATGCCGGCGCCGTGCGCGGCGATGCCGCGCTTGTTTCGGCCCGGAACACGGCTTGAGACAATGCGTTCATCGTGTCGCTCCGTTCGGGTTCTGATACGCGGGATGCCAGCGCAGCGTGACGCGCTCGATCGCGCGCGCGGCCACGTCGGCGAGCTTGCCGAGCAGCGCGTACAGCAGAATGCCGACCACCACCACATCCGTTTGCAGGAATTCACGCGCGTTCATCGTCATGTAGCCGATTCCCGATTGCGCCGAGATCGTTTCCGCGACAATCAGCATCACCCACATCAGTCCGAGCGCGAACCGCACACCGACGAGAATCGACGGCAGCGCGCCCGGCAGGATCACGTCACGGTAAAGCGGCCAGCCCGACAGGCCGTAACTGCGCGCCATTTCGACGAGATTGGCGTCCACCGAGCGGATGCCGTGAAACGTATTCACGTAGACCGGGAAAAACACGCCGAGCGCGACCAGAAAGAGCTTTGCTTCCTCGCCGATGCCGAACCAAAGGATCACGAGCGGAATCATCGCGAGCGCGGGGATATTGCGGATCATCTGGATCGTCGAATCGAGCGCGGTTTCGGCGGGCCGGAAAAGGCCGGTCGCGAGTCCGAGCACGAAGCCGATCCCGCCGCCGATCGCAAAACCCGACAACGCGCGCCACGCGCTTACCTTGACGTTCGCCCACATGTCGCCCGACTCGATCAGCGCCCATGCGGCCTTCAGCACCGCGAGCGGTTCGGGCAGGATCCGCGACGACAGCCCGCCCGTCTTCGCGGCGATCTCCCACGCGATCAGCACCGCGAGCGGCACGAGCCACGGCGCGACTTGCCGCCCCACGCGGCGCAACAGCGGGCCGAGGGCGCTCCGGCTGGCCGGCGAGGAAGAGATTTGGGTAGCGGTTTTCATCGGCGTTCAGCTTTGCGATGCGCGCGGCACTTCCGCCGTGCCGACGATCTCGCCGAACGGCCCCGACAACGGTCCCGCAACGCGCGCTTTCTGATCGCGCGGCAATAGCGGGAACACGAGTTCCGCGAACCGGTACGACTCCTCCAGGTGCGGATAGCCGGACAGGATGAACGTGTCGATGCCGAGCGCCGCGTATTCGTTCATCAGCGCGGCGACTTGCTGCGGATTGCCGACCAGCGCCGTGCCCGCGCCGCCGCGCACCAGCCCGACGCCCGCCCACAAGTGCGGATAGACCTCCAGTTTGTCGCGCTGGCCGCCGTGGAGCGCGGCCATGCGCCGCTGGCCTTCGGAATCCATCTTCGCAAACGATGCTTGCGCGCGCTGGATGGTGGCGTCGTCGAGACGGCTGATGAGCGTGTCGGCCGCGGCCCACGCTTCCTGCTCCGTCTCGCGCACGATCACGTGCAGCCGGATGCCGAATTTGATCGACCGGCCCTTTTCGGCGGCGCGCCGGCGAATGTCGGCGAGCTTCTTTTCGACATCGGCGGGCGGCTCGCCCCAGGTCAGATACGTATCGATGTGGTCGCCCACGATCTCGTGCGCCGCCGGCGACGAACCGCCGAACCACAGCGGCGGATGCGGCCGCTGCACGGGCGGATAAAGCAGCTTGCCGCCCTTCGAAGTCAGATGCTTTCCTTCGAAATTGACGGCTTCGCTCGTGTGCGATGCTTCCAGCAATTCGCGCCAGATGTGCAGGAATTCGTCGGTGACTTCGTAGCGCTGGTCGTGATCGAGGAACACGCCGTCGCCTTCCAGTTCGGCCTGGTCGCCGCCCGTCACGACGTTGACGAGGAGCCGGCCGCCCGAGAGCCGGTCGAAGGTGGCGGCCATGCGCGCCGACAATCCCGGCGACGATAAACCCGGCCTGATCGCGACGAGGAACTTGAGCCGCCGGGTCGCCGGAATCAGGCTCGATGCGACCACCCACGCGTCCTCGCACGACCGGCCGGTCGGCAGCAGGACGCCTTCGTAGCCGAGCGTATCGGCGGCGACCGCGATCTGGCGGAAGTAATCGGCGTCGGCTGCGCGCGCGCCTTCGGACGTGCCGAGATAGCGGCTGTCGCCGTGGGTCGGAATGAACCAGAAAACATTCATGCGAGGCTCCTGCGGATTGGGGCAAATGCGCGTGCAGATTGGGGATTTTTGAAAGGGCCGCGCGTTGGACGCCAGCCGCTTCCAGGAAACGGTTAGCGGCCGAGCGCCTCGGCGATCACGGCCTCGCGCGACGCCGTGGCGGCGTTCGCGCGCAGTTCGCGCAATTGCGCCTGCTCGTGCAGGGCATAGGCGAGCGCATCGGCGGCGGCGGTCACGCGCGCCTCGATGCCGGCGTTGAGCGTGTAGCCGTGCTCGTTGCGCGGCAGATCGGCGTCGGAGGCGAACACGTTCGGCAGATGATGCCGCGCGCCAAGCGACGACAACACCGGCTTCAACGCATAGTCGAGTGCGAGCAGATGCGCGAGCGATCCGCCGGTCGCGATCGGCAGGACGATCTTGCCCGCGAGCCCGGTTTGCGGCAGCAAGTCGAGCAGCGTCTTGAGCAGACCGCTGTAGGACGCCTTGTAAAGCGGCGTCGCGATCACCACGGCCTCCGCGTGTTCGATCAATTCCAGCGCCTCGCAAATCGCGGGATGCGCGAAATCGGCGTGCATCAGCGCGGCGGGCGGCAGCGCGCGCGCGTCGATACGGCGCAGCGTCACGCCATGCGCGCGCAACGCGGATTCGGCGATCGACAGCAGATGAGTGCTGCGCGACGGTGCGGAGGGACTTCCGGAGATCGACACTACGTAGGACATCGTTGCTGTTTTCCTTGGGGTCGGGCGCCGGGCTTCTGGCCGCTCTGCGAGTAGCCCTGAGCGGCGGCGCATTCGCGTGGGCGGCGGCTTGCCGCCGGCCTTGATCGAGAAAACAGTCTAGGGACCGGTCCGGTCGTTTAGAACGATTATTTTTAGCTTAGGTTTTCCACTTTCACGATTAGCGCGACGCTCGAACGAACGCGGCGCTTTCGCTCGCGGCGTGGCCCTCTATAATGGCGCTCGTCTTAAAAACCACGGCTCGCGCCCTTTAGCGGTGTCTTCAATGCAAAAAGTCATACTGCCGTTCGTTTCCGCTTTTCTCGCCTCATTGTTTTTCCGCGAATCGACGCTCGCGCTGCTGCACGCCGCCGGACTCGTCGATCCCGCCGGTTATTCGATCACCCCGTTTCTCCCGCTCGGCATTCCCGAATTCATCGCCAATGCGCTTTGGAGTTCGATTTTCGGCATTCTGATGGCGTGGCTACTGCGCGTCGCGCCCGACCGCACCGCGCCGTGGATCGGCGCGTTCGTGTTCGGCGGGATCGTGGTGACGGCGGCGAGCGTGTTCGTCGTCGATCCGCTGCGCGGCATCTGGCCGAGCGGCAACATGCTGCCGCGTTTGGCGCTCGGCTTCGTTTCCAACGCAATGTGGGGCTGGGGCACGCTCGTCTTCCTGCGCGCGTTCATGGCGGGCAGCGACGCGGATTAAGCGCGGGGGTTACGCGCAGTGCGCTTTAGTGCGGGCTTGGCTGCGGGCTTGGCTGCGGGCTTGGCTGCGGGCTTTACTGCATGCTTGACCGGCGCTTCCGGGCCTAGCCAAGCGTCGAATGTGGCATCGAGCCGCCGCGCGAGCGATGCCCGGTCGGGCGCGCTCGCACCGAGCGCCAGCGCGACCAGACCGTGAAGCGCGGCGGCGAACGCCTCGGCGCAGGTCGCCGGATCGCGGCCAGGCAAGCCTTTCAGTTGGCTGAAGGCCCGAACGTAAGGTTCGGCTTGCATCGATAAAGCCGCGTCGTCGCCGGATAGCTCGACGAACATCAACGCGTAACGCTGCGGCTCGGCGAGCGCGAAATCGACGTAGATCCGGCCGAGCGCGCGCAATTGCGCGGCGGGATCGGCGGTGGCGAAAGCGGGCGCGAACCCGGCCGCCAACTGCGAGCGTCCCTCGCTCCGCAGCGCCTCGGCAATCTCGGCGCGGCTTTTGAAATGCAGATAAAGCGCGGCTGGCGAATAGTCGATCGCTTCCGCGATTTTTCGCATGGACAGCGCGCCAAAACCGCTTTGCGCGACGATGCCGCGCGACACGTCGAGAATCCGTTCGCGCAATACCTGCCGTTGTTCCAGCCGCCGTTCCTGAATGCTCATGTTGGACATTTTCGGGAACGCAGCGCTCGATGTCAATTCAAGCTGAACAATGTTCAGCACGCCGGGCGGATTATCGGGCGAGCATGTCCCGATCGTCGTCGGCGCGGTTTGAAGCGGAATAAAACGGCTCGTCCGATTCGCTATAAAGCGACGAAGCGATCGCGATACAAACCGCGAGAATAACCACGCCGACAGCAGCCCAAATGAGCCAAAAGGCGTTGAATTCCAGTTGCGACGAAACAAACGAATCAATCATGGTGGCGACCCCGCGCGATTTTTATAATATTTGCCCGATTTGAGCCGGATGCACGAAGCAAACGCCGTGCCGCGGTTGTTTAATGGCGCGCGGAAGAATCTTGTCGCCATTCAGACGAATACGCGGCGGCGAACTTTACACGGATTTGTAATGCGCGCGGGAACCGCTGGATGAATGAAAACGGATAAGCCCGTTCGGGCGCAGGCCGGTGTGCGGGAGTGCCGCCTTAGCCGCTCAGCGGCTCAGCGGCTCAGCAGCTCAGCAACTCAGGGCGTCAGCGGCCACGCGCCTCGACGGCGGATTCGCCAGGCGGAAAATGGCCGCTTTTAAGGAGCACGGGCGCCCCGCCGCTCAACTGCAAATGCGCGCGCGCCACGTCTTCGATACGCGTGCGTCCGATTGCGAACGCGTCGATCCAGCCAGCGGGATCGAAGGTCTTCACGCCGAAGTGATCTTCGAGCGCTTCGACCGAAATCGCGCACGGCACCGGCTCGCCGTCCACCAGCGCGCGAAAAACGACCGTGAGATTGGACTCGCGATAATCGGGCGCGACCGCGGGAAAGTGGATGTCCATAGAAAGCCTCGATACAGATGCCGACACGTCCGACATGGTACGCGCAGCATCGCCCGCCGGACAGCGAATCAGGCCGTCGCCGTGAGCCAGTCCGGCGTCAGATCCACCACCAAAAGCGACACCGCTTGCGGATCGGCGTAATCGAAGCGCAGTTCGCGGCTCAGCGCGCGCGCCTGGTCGCAGGCGGCGCGCCGCGCGTCGTCGGCGAGCGCTGCGAACGTCTGCAGCGTGCCGGGCGCGAAGCGGTAATGGACGCCCCACGCGATATTGCCCGGATGATCCGCCGCGCCGCTCGTGCGCCAGCTAAAGAAAAGCGCGGGCCGCGCGTCCGGACCGACCTCGCTCACGTCGGCGTTGCTCGGATAGAGATCGAGCAGGCTTTGCGCGATTTCCTGCAATGCGTCGTGGCGCAAGTGCAGCGGGCGCATTACGCACCCTTCGGCAAAAGACGGTCGATATAGTCGCGCGCCGCCTGTTCCACGTGTTCGAGCGCTTCCGTTTCGCTCGCGAATCGCTGCTGTTCGCCGAGATCGACCAGCGCCTCGAAGCGGTGAACGTTGTCCGGCCCATTCGCCGCGAGACTTACCGATCCAACGTAGATCGGCGCGCCCGCGTGCTCGTGCGATATTTCGTGCGCGGTTTCATGTGTCGGGATCAGGCGCGCGGATGCGCTGATGTAATAGCCCCGGTAAGGACCCGTTACGCGTTCGGCCATATAAATTCCTCCTCTCTTGGTTTTTTTGTCGGTCCGGATGCGGGCAGCCCGCAGACCGCCTGCGGACCGCCCGCCAAAGGCGGATAAACATAAGGTTCATACGCGGCGGATTAGTTCGATCGGCGCGGCGGTTCGTGGCGCGCGATCCCGCGCTCAGGCACTTGGCGCGAATCGTGCTGTCTTTGCGATTCGCCGAACGGCGACGCTCGTCACGTTCGCCGTTCGCGCCCGCCGTCTTCGATACACGCACGGCGCGCGCCCGGACACGCCATGACAGGCCATTTGAAAACCCGATGTGGGACACTGCCCTCTACGGGATAGCAATTTCCATGAGCACGCAGAGCGCGATTCGCTTTTCAGGGACCAGAGGATAAAGATGAAGGAATTCAAGCGGCATAACCGCACAACGAACACCGGCGCGCGGACGTCGTCGCGACGTTACCTTGCCTGGCGCTGTATCGCCGCTGCTGGCGCGCTGACGCTTGCGGCGAGCCTCGGCGCGTGCGCATCGTCGAACAATGCTTCGCTCATCAATCTGCCTGATGGCCAGACCGGCTATGCGGTCAATTGCAGCGGCGCGGATGCATCGTCGAGCTGGGGAAGCTGCTACGTGCTCGCGGGAAAAGCGTGCGGAGCGTCGGGGTATGACATCGTGTCGAAGGACAACGAGGAAGGCGGCCCGACCGGCGGCGGCATCACCAACGTGGTGTCGGCGAACGTGAAGAACCGCTCGATGATCGTGCGGTGCAAGTAAGTGCGGTGCAGGAACTCGCGCCGCGCGCGCACCGGCGAGCGCTAAAAATTCAGTGCGCGCTCATCTTCGAAAATACGTTCAGCACGACCACGCCCGCGACGATCAGCGCCATGCCGCAAACGGCCGGCCAGTCCGGAATCTGCTTGAACAGCAGCGTGGCGACGAGCGTGATGAGTACGATCCCCGCGCCCGACCACACCGCGTAGACCAGCCCGACCGGCAAGGTCCTGAGCGTGAGCGACAGCAGGAAGAACGAGACGCCATAACCCACCACGACGATCGCGGCGGGCACGAGCCGCGTAAAGCCATCGGATGCGCGCAAGGCGGACGTCGCAATCACCTCCGCGACGATCGCCACCGCGAGCATCACATAAGCCTGGCCGCGCACACTGCTCACATCGCCCATGCCGCTCATACCGTCGCGAGCGCGAGCGCGCCGAAGTCGTGGGACAACACGGCGCAGAGCGCCTCGACCACCATCTGGTGATCCGAGCGCTGCGGCAGCCCCGACACCGTCACCGAACCGATCACGCCCGCACCCGCGACGCAGAGCGGAAACGCGCCGCCGTGCGAGGCGAACTCGGCGGCGGGCAGGCTGTATTTATCGGCGAGCGTCGTGCCTGCTTGCTGCATCGCGAGGCCGATTGCATACGAGCTGCGCCGGAAGTGCTCGACGGTGCGCGCCTTGCGCTCGACCCATCGCGCGTTGTCGGGCGTCGTGCCGTCGAGCGCGACGTAGAAGAGCGGTCGACCGAACGTGCGCACGTCGATGGCAACCGCCGCGCCGCGCGCCACCGCCATCTCGCGCAGTTGCGAGCCGATCTGCCACGCGCGGTCGGAATCGAATTGCGGGAAGACGAGCGTGCGTTCCTGATGCGCGATGACCTGCAGGTCGTGAGTGAAGTCCATGGGCGGAAGGCCTCTCGGTGAGATGGGGAGCGAGTGCGCAACGTCACGCGTCGGTCGGCGTTCGGTGTTCGGCGCTGCAATTCGCATTGACGGAAAGCCGATACTCCAATGCAAAAAACCCGCCGAAGCGGGTTTTTTGCACAGCGCCTCAAGCGCTAAATTCCTGGTGTGACCTGCCAACTTCAAGCTTCTGAATGTGGCCTCTGACGGGTACTTGGTTGCGGGGGTAGGATTTGAACCTACGACCTTCGGGTTATGAGCCCGACGAGCTGCCAGACTGCTCCACCCCGCGTCCGTCGAAGAATGAATTATAAGACAAGGACGTAGGCGAAGCAACTCTTATTGCGCAATGTTCATCGTGGGCGTTGCAACGCGCTCGCGCGATCCGGCGAAAAACGCACATGGCATAATCGACCGTTCGATTCACACACAACCCACACGACACACACGCGAACATGCAGCGCGGCTTGATACGGAAGATCGGCGTTATCGCGGGATTGCTGGCGATCCTGATGACGACGCTCGCGCCCACGATCTCGCAAGCCCTCGCGCACAAGCTCGCACGACAGAGCGTGATGGAGTCGATGCTGGCGTCGTATTGCAGCGTCGGCAGCGTCGACACGCGCACACACGATCACCACGACGCGCCGCAGCACACGACGCTCTCGTATCTGCAAGCCTGCGATTATTGTGGCCTCGCGGCCCACACGCCCACGCTTCCCGCCCACGAAACGGGCGCGGCTATCGGCGCGATGACGCAGCGCGCGCCGGTCGTGGCGCGGCGCAACGAGCGGCCGCCCTATGCACCCGTCATCGCCGCGCAGCCGCGCGCGCCACCCGCCTTCGTTTGATCGTCCGGTCACCGGAACGCTAGCCGCACTCAACCCGCACCCAATCCGTATCAACGAAGGAATCCTATGAAATCCGCACTCTTCGCACGCGGCATCGTCGCCGTGTGCTTCGTCGCCGCTGCGCCGCTCGCGCTCGCGCACGCGATGCCGAAACAGCAGACGCCCGCGCCCAACGCCACCGTCGGCGCGCCGCACGAAGTCTCGATCGAGTTCAGCGAAGGGCTGGAAGCGGCCTTCAGCACGCTCACCGTCACCGATGCGCACGGCAAGCCGGTCACATCCGCGAAATCGAGCGTCGATGCCAGCGACAAGAAACATCTCTCGGTCGCGCTCGGCGAACTCGCGCCCGGTGCGTATCAGGTGAAATGGACAGCGGTCGCCGACGACGGTCATCGCACGCAAGGTCACTACACGTTCAACGTCAAATAAACGCTGCCATGAAAAAACGTTCTTACAGCCTGCACGCAACCGCTGCGCTCTTCGCGGCGTTCGCCGTTTCCCCTGCTTCGCAAGCCGCAACTCAAAGCACGACGCTACAAGTGCGCGACTGCTGGATCCGTTCGATGCCGCCGAACCTGCCATCGTCGGGCTATTTCGTGATCGCCAACGACGGCGACACGCCCGTCACGCTGACCGGCGCCGACACGCCGGCCTATGGCATGGCGATGCTGCATCGCTCGGAAAGCAACGGCAGCACGGCGACGATGTCCCATGTCGCCGCCGCCGATGTTCCCGCCCACGGCACGCTGAGTTTCGCGCCGAAGGGCTATCACCTGATGCTCGAAAACGCGGTCGAGCCGGTGAAGGTCGGCGCGACGGTGCCGCTCTCGCTGACGTTCGCGGACAAACGCCACGTCGATACCACGTGCGTCGTCAAGCCGGCATCGGCACTATCGCGATAACGTTCTGCGCCGACATAAAAAAACGCCCCGAGGGGCGTTTTTTTATGTGATGCGTTCCCGGCTAGTGCCGGAAAAGTTCCATGATTTCCTTGCGCTCGTTCGAGTTCACATCGGGCGGCGGCGCGCTCGGCGGTTGCAGCCCGCTCGGACCCACGCCGCCCACGGCATCGCTTGCGCCTTCCGTCGGGTTCGCCGTATCCATGCCGATACTCGCGACAAATCCGTTGCCCGGCGTCTTGTCGGCGTAGAACAGTTCGCCGTCGAAGGTGGTGAGGCCATCGGGCATCGGCATCTGCTCTTGCGGCGTGCTGCGCAGCGCGCGTCCCATGAATTCCACCCAGATCGGCAACGCGAGCTGTGCGCCGAATTCGCGGCTGCCGAGCGTCTTCGGCTGGTCGTAACCCATCCACGCGACCGCGACGAGGTGTCGCTGATAACCCGCGAACCAGCCGTCCTTCGCGTCGTTCGTCGTGCCGGTCTTGCCTTGCAGATCGTTACGCTTGAGCACGTTGGTGCCCGATCCGGTGCCGGACGTCGCGACCGTATGCAGCAGACTGTTCATCACATACGCATTGCGCGGCGGCAGGGTCTGCGGCGCATTGCCGCCCGCGATCAGCGGATCCGCGCGCGAAATCACCGTGCCGCGCGCGTCGCTCACTTCGCCGATCAGATACGGATTGATGCGGAAACCGCCGTTCGCGAACACCGAATACGCGCCGCTCAATTGCAGCGGCGTGACGAGACCTGCGCCAAGCGCGAGCGGCAGATACGGCGGCGTCTTGTCGACATCGAAGCCGAAGGTCCTGGTCACGAAATCCTGCGCGTATTGCGTGCCGATAAACGACAGGATGCGGATCGACACGAGATTCTTCGACTTCTGCAAGCCGGTGCGCATCGACATCGGGCCGTCCGGTTGGTCGTCGTCCTTCGGCTCCCAGGCCTGGCCGCCCGGTGTGGTCGGCGGGAAGAAGAGCGGCGCGTCGTTGATGATCGTCGCCGGTCCCAGGCCCTTTTCGAGCGAAGCCGAATAGATGAACGGCTTGAAGCTCGATCCCGGCTGACGCCACGCCTGCGTGATGTGATTGAACTTGTTCTTGTTGAAATCGAATCCGCCGATCAGCGCACGGATCGCGCCGTCCTGCGGCGTGAGCGACACGAGCGCGCCTTCCACCTGCGGAAGCTGCGTGATCTGCCAGTTGTTCTTTGCGTCCTGCGTGAGCCGCACGATCGAGCCGGCCTTGATGCGCAGCGCCGCCGACGCGTTGCTGCGCAGCGCGGGCGCGGCAAAGCGCAGACCGTCGCCCGCGATCGTCACGGGCTGCCCGCCGACGAACTCCGCCGTCACCTGCTTCGCGCTCACTGCCGTGACGACAGCGGCCACGAGATCGCCGTTGTCCGGGTGATCGACGAGTGCGTCCTCGATTGCCTGATCGCGGTCGTCGGCGTCCGTCGGCAGATTCACCGAGCCTTCCGGCCCGCGATAGCCGTGACGCCGCTCGTAGTCCATCACGCCTTTGCGCACGGCGCGGTAGGCGGCGTCCTGATCGGCGGAATCGATGGTGGTCGTGACCGACAGGCCGCGCGTGTAGGTCTCTTCCTTGTACTGCGCGTACATCATCTGGCGGACCATTTCCGCGACGTATTCGGCGTGTACGCCGTATTCCGTCCCCGCCGATTTCGTGTGGATTTCCTCGGCGACGGCCTGATCGTACTGATCCTTCGTGATGTAGTTCAGATCGAGCATGCGCTTCAGGATGTACTGCTGGCGAATCTTCGCCCGCTTCGGATTCACGACCGGGTTATACGCCGACGGCGCTTTCGGCAGCCCGGCGAGCATCGCGGCTTCAGCGAGCGTGATGTCCTTCAGATCCTTGCCGAAATACACGCGCGCCGCCGCCGAGAAACCGTAGGCGCGCTCGCCCAGATAAATCTGGTTCATGTACAACTCGAGAATCTGGTCTTTCGTGAGCGCGCGCTCGATCTTGTACGCGAGCAGCATCTCGTAGATCTTGCGCGTATAGGTCTTTTCGCTCGACAGGAAGAAGTTGCGCGCGACCTGCATCGTGATCGTGCTCGCGCCCTGCGACGCGCCGCCCTTCATCACGTCGCTCACGCCCGCGCGCAGAATGCCGACGAAATCGACGCCGCCGTGCTCGTAGAAGCGGTAATCCTCGATGGCGAGCACCGCTTTTTTCATCTGGTCGGGAATGTCCTGAAAGCGCGCGAGACTGCGGCGTTCCTCGCCGAACTCGCCGATCAGCACGTGATCGGACGTGTACACGCGCAGCGGCACTTTCGGGCGGTAATCGGTGAGCGCTTCGAGCGACGGCAGATTCGGACCCATCACAACAAGCGCATAACCGACGATCAGCGCGCCCACAATCGCCACGAGCGCGAACAGGCCGGCGAACCCGAGCACGATGCGTGCAGCGAGCGAGCGCCCTTCGGGCTCGTCACGACGATGTGAATTGCGGCGGTCTCGGTCCTGGTCTCGGTCGTCACGTCCAGCGTGCGGGGAATTCGGTCGTTTGATGATTGGCATGTCTTGGATGGATCGGCGCGTAGGCTCGCGCCTTGGTGCGCCGCGCGCCGGAACGAGCCGCACGACGATGAATGATGGTCTCCACGCGGCCCTGCGGCACGCACCCGGCGATAACGCCTCGGTGCGTACCCAAAGCCGCGCAGGTTTCGCGGATGGTTATCGCTGGTTATCGCTGGTTATCGCTGGTTATCGCTGGTTATCGCTGGTTATCGCAAATGCTTTTCAGCACGCCCGGCTCCGGGCCAGGCACTTGCACGCGGGTTACTCAACCCGGCTCGCGGACAACGCGATCGAACCCGGCCAGCCCGGTCCAGCGCGAGAATAACAGCGCATTTTAAAGAATTCGAGCGCCCTCCACCGACGGATCGGCGATTTTTTTGTAAGTAAATGCCGGTTAAGCGTCGTGGCGAGCGATGCATCGTTACCCACAGAAACTGTTGAAAGCCATGTGGACAACTATTGGGAGAGGCTCGCCAAGTCATTGAAGCGGCGTCATAAAACCGCGTTGCCCTTTTACTGCGCCCCGTGCGTTCGCCCACCCGCGACCCCGCACAAACCGATATGATGGATGGGCCGGTTACAGTCTTTTTTACGCGTGCGTCGAACACACTTCGTCGCGCACGGGGAGCCGGACCGCGCGTTGACGCAGCGTCAGATTGCAATTGCCTTACTGTTTGCGAGCCACTTATGACTACCAAGCCCAGTGAACGCATTGTCGTTTTCGTGACTCCCGCGCAGAAACTCGCGATCAGCAACACCGCCGAAGGCCTCGGCATCAGCGTGAGCGAGCTCATGCGACGCGCCGTTCTCAACTTCAACGCGACGAGCGAGCAAATCAAGGTTGCGGGTATCGTCGACCGGTTGCGGGCGCCGAAAGCGCCTGATCCGCTGGATATCGCCTTGCGTCATCTCGCGGCGAAGGCCGCTGCGCGCGAAGAACGGGAATCGAAGGAACGCGAAGCGGCGGCCCGCGCCAAGGCGCTCGCCAGCAGACCGGCAACGCCTAGCATTCCTGCCATAGCCGAGCCGGAACCCGATGAACCCGGCGACGCCGACAGCGCGGGCGAAGACGCTTCGCTCACCGGCGGTCACTGAGGCGCGGCGGCCGCGGCTCGATAGCCCACGTTGGCGGCCGCGCATTGCAGACTCTTACGGAAGCACTTCCATCAGCTTGCGAACCGGTTGCTCGCCCACACGGACATGGCGGCGGCGACCGCCGTCGCAAACGCACCCCACGCAATGTCGATCACGACCAGCGTCGTGCTCCAGCCCTTGAGCGTCGCGAGGTTCGTCAGATCGTAAGTGGCATACGCGATCGCGCCGAACAGCACGCCGTTGACCAGGCCGCGTACCGGGCTCGCTTCGGCGATGCCGGGCATCGCGCAGAAGTAGACCAGTCCCGCGATATAGAGCACATAGAAAATCGCCGCCGCGCCAAGGTTCGGGCGTTCGAGCAGCAACGGCCCGATCTCGCGCTGATAGAGGCTTCGACTGATCACGCCGAGCCAGATCCCGTCGAGCAGCAAGAACACCACCGCCGCGACCGCGAACGCTACGAATAACGTTTTCGTCATCATTCATTCATCCGTTGTTCATGCGGTGAGCGGTTATCGCCGATTTTGACAGCGTTTCGTCTTGCATCGAGGCGCCCGGCGAACGGTCAACGGCCGGCCAGCGTGACCTCGAAACACGTCGGTTAAGCCCGCTTTAAGTCGCATCGTGCTCTAATAGGCGAGGTGCAAAACAGCTTTTATATGGGCAACGCCTGCGCTTCCCATGACTAGCGCGTCGCTTTGAGCGTAACCATTTGCAACAGCGCTCGTTAAGCACTTGCAATCCGCGCGCCCGGCCAGATTTTACGGATGCACGCGCAAAACCGGCGCGTGACCGGGCGGATTCGGAACGACGACCGGCCGAAAGAATTGCAGTCGATCTCACCGCGCTTTTAAGCAAGCGCGTCTAAGGAAGTGTTTTTCGGCAGGCGCTTCCGCGCAAAAATTCAGCACGGTGCCGCGCGCAATCGAAGCCGCGCACCGCTTCACACAAGGAGAAACACATGTCGCTTCTGGATTCCATCACGCGCACGGTCAAAGGTTTGCTGAATGACGCGGCGGACACCATGCAGGACCCGTCGCGCGATGCGCGTCAGATTGTCCGTGAACTCGACGAAAGTATCGCCAAGGCGGAGAACGCGCTGATCGAGATCGAGGCGCAAGTCGCCACGCAGCAGAGCAAGCGCGATGTGGCCGCTGAAAAAGCGAAAAAGTACGAAGACGGCGCAAAACGCGCGCTGCAGGCAGGCGACGAAGCGCTTGCACGGGAAGCGCTGTCGGCCCAAGCGAATGCGGAAACCGAACGCGATGCACTCGCAGGCGAACTCGCTACGCTCGTGCCCTCGGTCGATCATCTGAAACAGCAGATCGCCGATATGCGTCAGCGCCGTAACGATCTCAACGCCCGCTCGAACATCTTGCAGGCGAAGCAGCAGATCGCGACCGCGAAGGACGTGGCCGCGAGCGCGCTGGGCGGGATCGGCGGGAAGAATCTGTCGGAAGACTTCCAGAAGCTGGAGGACAAGGTGCAACTGTCGAACGCCCGCTCGGACGCGCGCCTGAATTCCGCCGATCAGAAAAGCGGCAAGGCGCTCGACGACAAACTCGCGTCGCTCACGCGCGGGCCGTCCGTAGAGGATCGGCTCGAAGCGTTGAAGAAGCAGTTGAACACGCCAGCGCAGTGAAACACGCGGTGTTCCGGCAGCGGCCGCGCGGCAAGACGCTTGTGCGTCGCGCGGCCGCCGAATACACCGGACAGGATGGCTCTACTGGAGACGGACGTTCAACGCGTCCGGTCCGCATGATGAAAAAATTTCTAACGGGCGTGGCTGCGTCGCTGATGCTGGTGTCGGCTGCCGCGTTCGCCGTGCCGAGCACGCAGCAAATCGAGCAGGCGATGGCGCAGGGCAACTGGCAGAAAGCCGACGCCGGCCTCACCGAAGTGCTGAACGCGCATCCGAATAGCGCCCACGCGCATTATCTGTACGCGCAGGTGCTCGACCGCGAAGGCCGCTACGCCGACGCGCTCGCGCAATTGAATCAAGCGAAGACGCTCGATCCGCAAGTCAAGTTCACCGAGCCCGCCAAGTTCGCGCAGACCGAGGCGCGCCTGCGCACGGATGCCGCGCGCGCCAACGTTCCGGCGGGCGGCAATAGCGGAATTACGAGCGGCATGGCGGGTGGATCGATTGCGCAGAGCCCGGTAAATGCCGCGCCGGTCGTTCCGGCCGAGAAGCATGGGCCGTCGATGGGCGCGTGGGTCGGTATCGCCGCGCTGTTCGCCGGGATTGCGCTCGTGCTGCGCTGGGGCTTGCGCCGCGCACGCACGCGCGACGACGGACGCGCCGACGAAGACCGCCGCGCGCAACTCAAGCGCGCGACCGAATTGCTGAACGAAGTGCGCACGCTGAAACTCGATGTGCGCCTTTCGACCGCACCGGGTCACGAAGCGCTCCTGAACGAAGTGGAAGGCGCAGAGACGCAGTTGCGCGAACTCGTCGAAGCGTTATCGAACGCGAAGAATCCGGTGCCGCCGTATCGGGTCGAGGAACTCGGCAATCAGGTCGCAAGTCTGCGGGCGCGCGCCGATGGCCGGCCTGATCCGAACGCGTCGAACGCATCTGGCGCGCCCACGGGCGATCAATCCGCGTACGCGCAGGAAGCCGAGCGCTTCGGGCGCGGCAACCAGGGTTCGGCGCCGTATCCGAACTATCCGCCGCAACCCGCGCCGGGACAGCAACCGCCCGTCATCATCCAGCAAGGCGGCGGCGGCTTCGGCGGCGGCATGGGCGGACTGCTGACAGGCGTGTTGCTCGGCGAGGCGTTGAGCGGTGGTCGCGAGCGCGTGATCGAGCGCGAAGTGCCTGTCGATGACGAACTGCGCCGGCGTGGCAACAACGACGGCGGCGGCCTTGATTTCGGCAATGGATCGAGCGACTGGAACGACGGCAATGGCGGTGGCGGGGTCGATATGGGCAACAACGACAGTTCCAACTGGGACACCTGATCGACCGCAGACGTGTCACTTAGTAAAAAAAACCGTGTCTCTTCGAGCACGGGTTTTTTTATCGGCCGCTGCGAGCGGTCAACGCGTTCGCGACGTCACCCGCCGCCGAGAAACCGTAGCAACGCCCATAGGAACTTGAAGAATCCAACGATGAATTCCCACACCCGGGCCAGTTGATCCCAACCGGCGACCTGCATGATCTTGGCGAACATCAGTGGGCGCTTGCGGGAAAAGCGGCACGCGCTGGCGGCGTGGGCGATGGTCGTGATGAATTGTGCATCTAAGGAGTATACGGAAAGCAGCCACGGAACGGCGAGCGCGGCGGCGTGTCGAATCGACCTGTCCGTTTAACCGTCGTTTAATCCTTCCCTACCCTTTCCCATGCTCACCCGGAATCCGGTTTCACCGTCCCGCCGAAAGCTGCTCCTCGCCGCCGCCGCGCTCCCCGCGCTCAACGCCTGCGCCGCGACGTCGCCGCAATCCGGCGGCAAATCGAACGCAGTCGCGGCACTGACCGCGCTCGAACGGGATTCGAATGGACGGCTAGGCGTTTTCGCCTTCGATACCGCCTCGGGTCAGTCCGTCGCGCAGCGCGCCGACGAACGCTTCGCGATCTGCAGCACGTTCAAGGTGCTGCTCACCGGCGCGATTCTCCAGCAAAGCGCGAGTGATTCCTCCCTGCTCTCGCTGCGCGTCCCTTACGCCGTGTCCGACGTCGTCGCCTATTCGCCGATCACCAAACCCCACGCCGGCGATGCCATGACGGTCGCGCAACTCTGCGCGGCGGCCCTGCAATACAGCGACAACACGGCGGCGAACCTGTTGATGAAAAGAGTCGGCGGCCCGTCGGGCGTCACGGCCTTCGCGCGGACGATCGGCGATACGCAGACACGCCTCGATCGATGGGAAACGGCACTGAACAGCGCGATTCCCGGCGATGTGCGCGACACCGGCACGCCGCGCGCGATGGCGCACAACCTGCAACGCCTGACGCTCGGCGATGCGCTCGCCGCGCCCGAACGCGCTCAACTGCTGCGCTGGATGCGTGGCAACACGACCGGCGGCGAACGCATCCGCGCGGGCGTGCCGGCGTCTTGGGAAGTGGCGGATAAGACCGGCACGGGCGACTACGGCACGACCAACGACATCGCCGTGCTCGAAGCGCCGGGCCGCGCGCCGCGTGTGATCGCGATCTACTTCACGCAGACCACGCCCGACGCCCATGCGCGCAGCGACGTGCTGGCGTCGGCTGCGCGCATTGTTATGGAGGCGCTCGGCTAAGAGGCGCTCGGCTAGAGGCGCCCGGCTAGAGGCGCTCGGCTAAGAGGCAGCGAACTAGGACGCCGCGCCTTCACCCTCCGGCGGCAGTTCATCGGTCAACTCCTGCTCAAGCCGCTTGAAAATGCGCTTGGTCGCACCGCGTGCGTGCAGCGCGAACAGCAACAGCGAGCGGCCCGTCACCTGATAGACCGCGCCGGAATCGAAGTCTTCGAGTTCCTCGCGGACCGGCGCGTTCGTATCGATGAGACAACTCCACTGGTCGCTGCCCGGCACTTCCGGCAAGGTGAAATCCACCACGTCGTGATGCGCGTTGACCACCACCAGCAAAGTCGCATCCGACGCCGGCCGGCGAATGCCGGTCGCCTGCGCGCGGCCGTCGATCACCAGACCGAAGCAGCGCATCGACGGATCGTCCCACTGCTCCGGCGTGAGCGTGTCGCCGGAAGGACTGAGCCACTTCACATCCGCGACCTGCAAGTCCTCGCGGAATTCGCCGGTGAGAAAACGGCCGCGCCGAAGCACCGGCAGCGTGTGGCGCAGCGTCGTGAGCTTGCGCACGAATTCGGTGAGCGCGCGGCCGTCGTCGTCGATGCCTTCCCAATCCACCCAGCTAATCTCGTTGTCCTGACAATACGCGTTGTTATTGCCGCGCTGCGTGCGCCCGAACTCGTCGCCCGCGAGGATCATCGGCGTGCCTTGCGAGAACAGCAACGTGGCGAGCATGTTGCGCTTCTGGCGCTCGCGCAGCGCGCGGATTTCGGGGTCGTCGGTCGGACCTTCGACGCCGCAGTTCCACGACTTGTTGTCCGAGTGACCGTCCTTGCCGTCTTCACCGTTGGCGTCGTTGTGCTTGTCGTTGTACGACACGAGATCGTTCAGCGTGAAGCCGTCGTGCGCGGTGAGGAAGTTCACGCTTGCCCAAGGGCGGCGGCCACGATGGTTGAATTTGTCGCCCGAACCGGTGATGCGCGTGGCGAGTTCGGCCGCGACGCCGTCGTCGCCCTTCCAGAATTCGCGGATCGTGTCGCGATATTTGTCGTTCCATTCGGCCCAGCCCGGCGGGAAGCCGCCGACCTGATAGCCGCCCGGACCGCAATCCCACGGCTCGGCGATCAGTTTCACGCTCGACAAAATCGGGTCCTGACGGCAACTGTCGAGGAAACCGCCGCCTTCGTCGAAACCGTACGGCTCACGACCGAGAATGGTGGCGAGATCGAAGCGGAAACCGTCGACGTTCATCTCCGTCACCCAGTAACGCAGGCTGTCGGTCACCATCTGCAGCACGCGCGGATGCGACAGGTTGAGCGTGTTGCCCGTGCCGGTGTCGTTGATGTAGTAGCGGTTTTCCTCGGGCATCAAACGGTAATACGAGGCATTGTCGATCCCGCGAAACGACAGTGTCGGTCCGCGCTCGTTGCCTTCGGCCGTGTGGTTGTAGACCACGTCGAGAATGACTTCGAGACCGGCCTCGTGCAGCCGGTCGATCATCGCCTTGAACTCGGCGATCGCGCCCGGCCCTTGCGCGAAGAAACGCGGATCGGCGGCGAAAAAGCCGATCGTGTTGTAGCCCCAGTAATTAGTCAGACCCTTGTCGGTGAGGTGGCTGTCGTTCACGAATGCGTGGATCGGCAGCAATTCGACCGAGGTCACACCGAGACTCTTGATGTGGTCGATGACTTCCTTCTGCCCGAGACCCTCGAAGGTGCCGCGCAGATGTTCGGGCACGGCCGGATGGCGTTTCGTGAAACCGCGCACGTGGGTTTCGTAGAAAATCGTTTGTTCCCAGGGCACGCGAACGCGCGTGTTGTGGGTCCAGGTGAAGGTCTGATCGACCACCTGGCATTTCTGCATGAATGGCGCGCTGTCGCGTTCGTCGAAGGTGAGATCGTCGCCGTCCGCGTTGAGCGTGTAGCCGAACACGGCCGGGTCCCACTTCAGCTCGCCGACGTGCGCCTTCGCGTACGGATCGAGCAGCAGCTTGTTCGGATTGAACCGATGCCCGGCTTCCGGCTCATACGGTCCATGGACGCGATATCCGTAGACCGCGCCCGGCTTCAGACCGAACAGATAGACGTGGAAAACTTCATCGGTATATTCGGGAAGCTCGATACGTTCGAGTTCCTTTTCGCCTTTTTCGTCGAAAAGGCACAACTCGACCTTCGTGGCGTGCGCCGAAAACAGCGCGAAATTGACGCCTTCGCCGTCCCAGGTGGCGCCGAGCGGAAACGGCGAGCCTTCGGCAATGCGGATATCGTTCAGCATGAGAGAGGAGTTCTCGGTCTGGTTCGCGGTCGATAGGTGCGCCGCGCGGAAATGCGCGCGGCGAGAAAAAAGTTGCGGACACTTGCGGGCTTGCGCAGGTTTTTGCAGATGCCTTTGCAGATGCCCAACTGGATCGAGACGAGCAGATTACGTGCCCGGTTCACCAGTGCGCCTCACGAGCGCAAGCATTGCGGCCTGAAGTGCGGCTTAAGCTGCGCCGAAGTCCGTCCGGACGCGCATCATCGGACGGTGCTTTCTTCATCACCCTTTACGCCTGGAGACGATCTTGCCCACGCCCACGCTTTCGCCGCTCGCACCTTCCGGCAACACGCCTGGCAACGCCCCCGGCACCGCGGACGAAAGCCGCGCGCGCGGCCGCGAACTGCGCGACGCGATTCCCTTCGATGCGCACGGCGCGTGGCAAGCCGCGCCGCAAAGGCCAGATCCGGTGGAACGGGTGATCGCGAGCAATGCGGGCCGTCAGGAACGCCTGATTCCACTGCGCATGGCGCGCATGGCCGAGTCGCCCTTCACGTTCCTGCGCGGCGCGGCGACCGTCATGGCGTGGGATCTCGCGCATTCGCCGTCGATCGGGCACAACGTGATGATCGACGGCGACGCGCATCTGAACAATTTCGGCCTCTTTCGCACGCCGCGCCAGGACGTCGTGTTCGATCTCAACGACTTCGACGAAACGCTGGTCGGTCCGTGGGAATGGGATCTGAAGCGGCTCACGGCGAGCATCAACGTGGCGGCGCGCGAGAATGGCGTCGATACGGACGGACGCGAGCGCGCGGTACGCTCGGCGTGCGCGGGCTATCGCACCACGATGGCGCAACTGTGGCGCATCCCGCCCTACGACCTCTGGCAGATCCGTTCCTACGCAAGCGTGCTGCAGATCGAAAAGGAATCGACACTCGACGCCGGCGAGCGCGCGACGATCGAAAAAGCCGTCGCGCGCGCGACCCGCCGCAGCCACGCGACCGTGCTCGCCAAAGTGGCCGAGGAAACCGGCAAGGGCTGGCGCTTCCGCCACGACCCGCCGATCCTCACGCAACTCGACGCCGCCGAGAAAAACCACGTGATCGAAGGGCTGCGCGCCTACACGCAGACCATCGCGGGCGAGTGGCGGATGATGCTCGAACGCTACGATATCGCCGATGTCGCGCATCGCGTCGTGGGTGTCGGCAGTGTCGGGACGCGCGCGTATCTCGTGTTGCTGTTCGGACGCGCCCACGGCGATCCGCTCTTCCTGCAAGTGAAGGAAGGCATCGTGCCCGCCGCCGCGCCGTTCGTGCCGCCGCTCGAGGAACCGTACCGGCATCAGGGACGGCGCGTCGTGCACGGCCAGCGGCTATTGCAAAGTTCATCGGACGCGCTGCTCGGCTGGACGACGATCTCCGGCCGCGAGTTCTATGTACGCCAGATGAAACACATGCGCGGCTCGATTCCCGTCGACTGGCTGCATGGCGGAACCTTCGATTTCTACGCGTGGTGTCTCGGCCTTCTGCTCGCCCGCGCGCACGCGCGAACCGGCGACCCCGCGTTGATCGCCGGCTATTGCGGCAGTTCCGAGCGCCTCGACGCGGCGTATGCGTCATGGGCGGAAGCCTATGGCACGCAAACCGTCGCCGACCACGCCGCGTTCTGCCGCGCCATCGCCCGTGGTCAAATCGAGGCGGCTGCGCCGGACAAGACCTGAACACGCGGCTTACGCCACGCGGATACTGAAAAACGGCGCGCCTGAAACGGAGACGATTGGCTATCATGCACCGAGTTCCGGCTGCGTAAGGCGCGAGCGTTCCGTCTTACGTTTGGCACGTCGCTTGCTGCCGGACGTCTTCGAACTTATCTACTGGAGGAAGCCACGCATGAGCATGATTCAGGAATTCAAGAACTTCGCCCTGAAGGGCAACGTCATGGACCTGGCGGTCGGTGTGATTATCGGCGGCGCGTTTTCGACCATCGTGAACTCCATCGTCAAGGACCTGATCATGCCGGTCGTCGGCCTCGCCACGGGCGGCCTCGACTTCTCCAACCTGTTCGTGAGGCTCGGCGAAATACCACCGACCTTCAAGGGCAACCCAGGTTCCTACAAGGATCTGCAGACGGCGGGTGTCGCCGTGTTCGGATACGGCTCGTTCATCACGGTGCTGATCAACTTCATCATCCTTGCGTTCATTATTTTCATGATGGTGAAGTTCATCAATAATCTGCGGAAGCCGACCGAGGAAGCCGCCGCCCCCGCCGCGACGCCGGAAGACGTGCTGTTGCTGCGTGAGATCCGCGATTCGCTGAAGGGCACGCCGCGCGTGTGAGACACCTCGCATCCGACTGCAAAGGGCGCGCGAGATGAGTGCAGCGGCGCTGGAAACATCGAAAACCCGCGCCCCGGCGCGGGTTTTTTGTCGATGTGCGCGACGGGTCACATGCGCCACGTGTTTTTCTTCACGATTTTCATGGCGCGAACGATTTGCAGGACTATTATTGAGACTGATGCCAAGCGAGCCGCCGCAGGTTTTCGGCACGATTCGTGCGCGCAATGCATCGCCGGAATCGCTTTTTCCCGGCGACGTGCAACGCCCTCGAACCGCCGTGAATCAACACTTCGATCTGCCATGAATCGAATGTGAAAAGATCGGTGTGCGGCCCGACAGACGGGAGTGGCCGCATGAGGACGCTGCGTTTCTTGCAATTCTTTTTCAGGCGAATTTTTATGTCCTTCCCGAAAAAGCGTAGACGCGTGAAGGTCGATGGCGACGAGTCTTTCCTCGCCGTGTTGCGGCATTTCAAGCCATTCGGCCAGCTCGATACGAAAATCGCTCGCGCGCGAGCGCAAGACGAGCCGGTGCTATACGCACATGTACTGCCCGGTCTCGACGTGCTCCTGTGCAGCGTGCGCGGCGCTCAGCCGCCGTATCCGGCGGTGGACGAGCTGAATCGCCGGTGCATCGAATCCATTACCAATGCGCTCGAACAGCCGCTCGACGGGCTGGAAAACGGCGGCTACTGGTACGAGGCGAACGGCTTCGGCTTTCTCGTGTTTGCGAGCCGTGCTCGGACGCAGATTTTGAGCGAGTTCGGGGCGTCGTCGGCGTCGCGGAGCCGTCGTGGGACGCGGCGGCAGGACGCGGGGGATGCTGCTTCGCGACCGCTCAGGTGACGCTTCTTCGCAGCGTAGGTTGGTGATATGCGTTTGTCCGGACAGACGGGGCGAATTTCGTTTGCTCGCGCTTTCCGCTTTTGTTTGCCTGCGGTTTTCGGGAACTTGCTTTCGTGTCGGTTTATTAGCTTGCCGATTTGCACGGCAGTCACTTTCTTTGACTAGCTGCAACGAAAGTAAGCAAAGAAAGCAGCACGGGATTTGGCGCCGTAGGGCGGTTTCAAGGTGGGTTACACCGTCTGATGTTCGGGCGCTTCTATGGACCTTGCTTTCGTGTAGGTCTATTAGCACGCCGCTATGCGCGGCAGCGGTCACTTTCTTTGGCTAGCTGCAACGAAAGTAAGCAAAGAAAGCAGCACGGGATTCCGCGCCGTAGGGCGGCTTCAAGGTGGGTTACACCGTCTGATTTTCGGGCGCTTCTATGGACCTTGCTTTCGTGTAGGTCTATTAGCTCGCCGCTATGCGCGGCAGCAGTCACTTTCTTTGCTGCTGCAAAGAAAGTAACCAAAGAAAGCAGCTTATCCGCCTAAGTGTCCACCACACATAACCTCGCGGATAGGCGCGCAAGCTGACTCGGCTATCTCGCAGTCGTTCGGATTGGCACAGCACCTGTCAGTTCCGTCCTCGCTGCGCGCGGACGACGGGCATGTCTCGCAACCATCGGTTGGTTTGGTTTTTCCGGTTATGCCCAACCGGCAGGCACTTCGTGCCTGTCGGGATGGATGAGCGGCTCCACTTTGTTGTGTGGTGCGATGGCCCAATCAGCTTGCGCACCACTCCCGGAAACCGTTCGTGGTGGACACTTAGGCGCCCTAGCTGCTTTCTTTGGTTACTTTCTTTGCAGCAGCAAAGAAAGTGACTGCCGCCGCGCATAGCGGCGTGCTAATAGACCTACACGAAAGCAAGTTCACAGAAAATGCAGGAATGGCAAAAGGTGTAGCCCCGCGCTGAAGCCCCCCATGGCGCAGAATTCATTGGTTACTTTTTTTGCGGCTAGCCAAAGAACGACTGCTGCGGCGCAAGGCGGCGTGCTAAGAGGCCTCCACGAAAACAAGTTCCCACGAAGCGCAAGGAAACAAACACGCCCAGCGCCAGCAAAACCAAAACCGTCCAACGGCCCGTCGGGCAAACCCCAAAACTCAATCCCCCCGCGCAGGCGGCCCCTTCCACACTTCAATCAACTCGGACAGATCGGCCTCGGCCAATCCACGGCTCGCAGCGTGCGCGAGCAGCGAGCGCGTCGTATCGAGCACCGGCGACCACGCCCCCAACTGCGCCGACACCAGCGCGATCGCGTCGGTATCCTTCTGCATCGTGCGGATAGTCGCCGACACCGGCCGCTCGGCGCGCGTCATGCGCGGCACGAACGTCTGCAGCAACACGGAATCCGCCCAGCCGCCCGCGAGCGCTTCATTGAGCCGCGCCGCATCGATCCCGCTACGCTCGGCGAGATCCACCGCTTCCGCGATGGCCGCGATCGTCGCCGAGACGATGCCCTGATTGCACAGTTTCGCCGTCTGTCCCGCGCCCGGCAGCCCCATGTGCGTGACGCGCGAGGCATACGCCGCCAGCACGCCGCGCACCGTGTCGAGCGCTCCGGCGTCGCCGCCCGCCATTACGGCAAGCGTGCCCGCCTCCGCACCGCCGACCCCGCCCGACACCGGCGCGTCGATCCACGCTACGCCCACCGCCGCCGCCCGCGCGGCGAATTCACGCGTGGCGTCGGGACGAATGCTCGAATGATCGACGATCACCCGCGGCCGCGCCTCACCGCCCAGCACTCCGGCCGGGCCGAACACCACCTCGCCCACCGCTTCGGCGTTCGATACGCACAGCATCACCGCCTCGTTTTCCGCAAGCGCGGCGGGCGTGGCCGCGACGCGCGCGCCATCGGCGATAAGCGCCTCGGCCTTCGCCGCCGAGCGGTTCCAGACCGTCACGGCGTGGCCGGCGTGCAATAAATGCCGGATCATCGGCGCGCCCATCAGGCCGGGTCCACAAAATCCGATCTTCACTTTTTCTTCTCCTCCAGGTTCCGAATATCCGCTCAAGGCGGCGCTCTCCCGCTATCTTAAAGTCAGCGGGCGCGATGGCGTGGCGCACGCCTTGCTGCTCAACGCGTTGCAGGATTTTTTTGCAACGCCCTACCCGGCGCCATCCATACAAGGAGAACACCATGTCGGAACACGTCTACAAGCAGATCGAGCTTACCGGTTCCTCGCCGCAATCGAGCGACGACGCCGTGCGCGTCGCGTTGGCAAAGGCTTCGAAGACGCTGCACAACCTGCACTGGTTCGAAGTCACTGAAACGCGCGGTCACGTCGAGGACGGCAAGATCAAGCACTGGCAGGTGACGATCAAGGTGGGTCTGCGGATCGACGACTGACGCGTTTTTTCCAGGATCATCCACCGTCGCCCGTGCAAATCCCGGTTTGCCCGCGCGAAAAAAAACCGCGCTTCGATCCCGAAGCGCGGTTTTTTATGGTCAAGCCCAGCGCGGCGCACCTAACGTAAAGTGACGCAGCGCCGCGCGACGACACTTACTTCGGCAGCGATCCGTCCACGCCTTCCACGTACCAGTTGATACGTTGAAGTTCCGAGTCGGAAAGCTTCTTGCCATCGGCGATCTTGACCGCGCCCGACTGGTCCTTGATCGGACCGGTGAACACGTCCCACTTGCCGCTGTGGATGTCTTCACGCTTCGCCTTGACCGCTTCCAGCGCCTTCGCCGGAACGACGGCGCTGTTGAAGTCCTCGACATCGACGGCGTTCTGCGGCATGCCGAGCCACACCGGATCGTTCTTCCACTTGTTGTCGAGCACTTGCTGGATCAGCGCCGTGTAGTACACGCCCCAGTGCGCGACGACCGAACCCAGATGCGCGCTCGGGCCGAACTTCTTCATGTTCGAATCCCAGCCGAATGCATAGACCTTCTTTTCGGCGGCGGTCGCGAGCGTCGCGTTCGAATCGGTGTTTTGCAGCAGCACGTCCGCGCCCTGGCCGATCAACGTTTCAGCCGCCTGCTTTTCCTTGCCCGGATCGAACCAGCTATTGATCCAGATGACCTTCGTGTGGATCTTCGGGTTCACCGAACGCGCGCCCATCGTGTAGGCGTTGATGTTGCGGATCACTTCGGGAATCGGCACCGAGGCGACAAAACCGAGCGTGTTGGTCTTCGTCACGTAACCGGCGGCGACGCCGGCAAGATACGCGCCCTGATACATGCGAACGTCGTAGGTGCCGAAGTTGGCTGCCTTCTTGTAGCCCGTCGCGGTCAGGAAAATCGTGTCCGGGAAGTCCTTCGCCACCTTCAGCTCGAAGTCCTGATAGCCGAAGCTCGTGCCGAGAATGACCTTGTTGCCCTTGTTCGCGAGATCGCGGAACACGCGCTCCGAGTCGGCCGATTCCGGCACGTTCTCGATCCGCGTGATCTCGACCTTGTTGCCGAACTTCGCCTGCGCTTCCTTCGTGCCCGCATCGTGCGCGAAGGTCCAGCCCGCGTCACCCGGATTCGAGAGATACACGAACGCGATCTTCGGCACGTCGGCCGCTTGCGCACCCGTTGCCGCGAGCGTGGCGGACAGCGCGGCTACAGTCCCCGCAGCCGTCAGTGCGTTCAGCCAGTTTTTCTTCATTGTGACTCTCCTGTCGGTGTTGTATGAGAAATCGTTCGTCAGTTTCAGCGGTCAAAAATGGTCGCGGTATCGCGCCGTTCGCGGTGCTGCCGCCGCGCAACACCGGGCTTGCGTTCATCGGCGAAATGCGCGTGGCGCAGAGATGCGCGCGGCGCAGAGATGCGCGTGGCGGGCGACACGCGAGGCGTCTAGCTCGATGCGAAGAACGGCTTGCCGAGCGATGCGGGCGCGTTGAGCTTGATCGTGTTCGGATTGCGCGAGATCAGCACCAGCACGACGATAGTCGCGATATACGGCAGCATCGCGAGAAACTGCGTCGGCACCGGCACGCCGATCGCCTGCGCGTAGAACTGCAGCGCCATCACCGCGCCGAACAAGAGCGCGCCGATCAAGAGACGCCCCGGCCGCCACGTCGCGAACACCACGAGCGCAAGCGCGATCCAGCCACGACCTGAAGTGAGCTGCTCCTGCCAGATGTGCAGATAGACGATCGAGTAATAACCGCCCGCGATGCCCGCCATGCCGCCGCCGAAGAGCGTCGCGCCGTAGCGCACGCCGACCACCGGAAAGCCGACCGAATGCGCGACCGCGGGCGATTCGCCGACCGAGCGCAAAATGAGACCCGCGCGCGTGCGATACAGGAACCAGCCGATCACGCCGAACATCAGGAACGCGATATAGCCGAGCGGCGTCAGCGAAAAGACGGCCGGGCCGAGCACGGGAATGGACGAGAGACCGGGAATCGGCATGACGTCGATACTCGCGCGCACCGCCGCCGACGTGTAGGGCTTGCCCACGTATGCAGAAAAGCCGATGCCGAAGATCGTCAGCGACAAGCCGGTCGCGACCTGATTGGCGAGCATCGTGATGGTGAGAAAACCGAACACGAACGCCATGACGACGCCCGCGACGATCGACGCGCCGATGCCGAGCCACGGACTGCCCGTGATGGCGGTGACGGCGTAGCCGGTGACCGCGCCCATCAGCATCATCCCTTCCACGCCCAAGTTGAGGACGCCCGACTTCTCGGCGACGAGTTCGCCCGCGCCCGCGAACATCAGCGGAATCGCGGCGACGACGGCGCTCGACGCGAGCGTGCTGGCCTGATTGATATCCATGTCGAAAACCTTTGTGTAATCAGGAATGCGTGGCGTGCGACGGGTGCGACAAAACACGGCGCACGCGGTAATTCACGAACAGGTCGCAGCCGAGCAAACAAAACAGCAGCAAGCCCTGAAATACGCCGGCGAGCGCCTGCGGCAACTGGAGCGAGGTCTGCACCGCTTCGCCGCCGAGGTACAAAAGCGCCATCAGCATGCTCGCGAGCACGATGCCGACCGGATGCAGCCGCCCGACGAACACGACGATGATCGCCGTGAAGCCGTAACCCGGCGACCAGCCCGCCTGCAACTGGCCGATCGGCCCGGCCACTTCGCCCATGCCCGCGAGGCCGGCCAGACCGCCGGAGAGCAGGAGCGAAGTCCAGATGGTTTTCTTGTCGGAGAAACCGGCGTAGCGCGCGGCTTGCGGCGCGAGACCGCCGACGTTCATCCGGTAGCCCGCGAAACTCTTGCGCATGAAGAGCCACACGAGCGGAATCGCGACGAGCGTGATGAATACCGACGCGTTGATCCGCGTGCCCTTCAGCCACATCCAGCGCCAGTCGCCGTACAGGCGCGGGAACAGCGCATCGCTGCCGAACATCGCGGAAATCGGGAAGTTCATGCCTTCCGGATCGCGCCACGGGCCGCTCACCAGATAAATGAGCAACTGCGTCGCGACGTAGGTGAGCATCAGGCTCGTCAGGATTTCGTTCGTGTTGAAGCGGCTCTTGAGCAGCGCGGGAATCGCCGCCCACACCATGCCGCCCGCGACGCCCGCGAGCATCATCAGCGGCAGGATCCACCAGCCGGACGTATCGCCCACGAGAATGGCGATCCCGCCCGCCGCGATGCCGCCGAGCAGCATCTGCCCTTCCGCGCCGATATTCCAGACATTCGCCCGATACCCCACCGCGAGGCCGAGACCGATGAGGCAGAGCGGCGACGCCTTGAGAAACAACTCGGACCAGCCGTTCACGTTCGAGAGCGGCTCGATAAAGAACGCGTGCATCGCGACGAGCGGATTCTGTCCGACAAGGCTGAAGATCAGAAAGCCGATCGCGAGCGTGAGAAACGCGGCGACGAGCGGCACGGCGAGTTGCATCGTGCGGGACGGCGCGGGACGCGCTTCGAGTCGATAGGGAAAGGTCATCGTTATTTGCTGATGGAGTCGAGGGCGGCGGCTTCGGCGGGTTTGCCGTCGAAGAGTCCCGCCATGAACAGGCCGATCTCTCCGGTGTTGGTGTCGGCGGTCGCGCGCACCGGCGAAAGCTTGCCGCGCGCGAGCACGGCGATACGGTCGCAAATGTCGAACAGTTCCTCTAGTTCTTCGGAAATCACGAGAATCGCGACGCCGCGCGAGGCCAGATCGAGCAACTGCTGGCGGATGAACGCGGCCGCGCCGACGTCCACGCCCCAAGTAGGCTGCGCGACGACCAGCACCTTCGGCTCCTGCAAAATCTCGCGCCCGACGATGAACTTCTGCAGATTGCCGCCCGACAGACTTTGCGCGAGCGCGCCGTTGCCGCCGCAGCGCACGTCGAACGACTTGATGCAGCGGTCGGCGAACGCGCGCATCGCGCGGGAACTGATCCAGCCGCTTTTGACCATGTTCTCGCGATGCGCCGTCAGCAAGCCGTTTTCGGCGAGCGACATGGCGGGCACCGCGCCGCGTCCGAGCCGTTCTTCCGGCACGAACGCGAAGCCGAGCGCGCGGCGGCTGCCCGCCGAGAGGCGCGCGGCGGGTTTGCCGCAGATCGTCACGGCGTCGGCGGCGGCGTGTTTATCGCGGATTTCGCCGGACAGCGCCGCGAGCAATTCCGCTTGCCCGTTGCCCGACACGCCCGCAATCCCGAAAATCTCGCCGCCGCGCACGGCGAACGACACGTGGTCGAGCGACGTGCCGAACGGGTCCGGGCTCGCCACCGACAGGTCCTTGACCGTGAGGCGCGCATCGCCCGGCGTGTGTTCGCGGCGCGTGTAGTCCGGCAACGAATGGCCGACCATCAACTGCGCGAGCGACGCGTGCGTTTCGCGGCGCGGATCGACGCTGCCGGTGACGCGGCCGCCGCGCATCACGGTGGCCGTTTCGCACAGCGCCTGGATTTCGTCGAGCTTGTGACTGATATAGAGAATGCTGCAGCCTTCCGATGCCAGCCGGCGCAGCACCGTAAAGAGCTTCTTCACGGCTTGCGGCGTGAGCACGGACGTCGGTTCGTCCATGATGAGCAGACGCGGGTTCTGCAGCAGGCAGCGCACGATTTCCACGCGCTGGCGCTCGCCGACCGTCAGGCTGTGAACGTGGCGCTGCGGATCGACGTCGAGGCCGTAATCCGCCGAGACTTCGCGGATGCGTTTAGAGAGCGCCTTCAGGTCGAATTTATCGTCGAGGGCGAGCGCGATGTTTTCGCCCACCGTCAGCGTCTCGAACAGCGAGAAATGCTGGAACACCATGCCGATGCCGAGCTCGCGCGCCGCCGCCGGACTGCCGATCTCGACCGTCTTGCCTTCCCAGTGGATCTCGCCTTCGTCCGGCCGCACCGCGCCGTAGATGATCTTCATCAGCGTGGACTTGCCCGCGCCGTTTTCGCCCAGCACGGCGTGAATCTCGCCCGGCTGGACGATCAGCGTGACGTCGTCGTTGGCTTTGACAGCTGGATATTGCTTGCTGATGCCGTGCAGCGCGAGACGCGGCGGCACGCCACGCGGCACCGGCGGATTGGAAGTGGAAATAGCGTCGCCCATGGGAATCAGAAAGTGCGCGGAACCGTGCTGGTCGAAATACGGAGGTCCGAGCGGTTGAAACTACGTTCGCGCACCGGACCGCGGGCAGAAGATACCGAAATCGACGCGTCTAGTCGATCTCTCAAAATAGTGAAGATCACCCGCCAGAAGGCCTGTTTGCGGGTATGCCCACCTTGACGCAAAAATTCTGTCATATTAAAAATGATATGCCCCATGCCCCGCACGATCAGCCTCAACATATATTGGAGAAAACATGAGTCAGCAACGCGAGGCGATCGACACGTATCTTTTGCGCGTCTTGCACACCTTGCTGATGGAGCGCAGCGTCACGCGCGCCGCCGTCAAGCTTAACCAGTCACAACCCGCGATCAGCGCCGCCCTGCGGCGTCTGCGCGACATCACGGGCGATCCGCTGCTCGTGCGCGGCAAATCCGGCATGGTCCCGACCGAGTACGGCCTGCGCCTGCTCGAACCGACCCAGAACGCACTGCGCGAAATCGAGCGAATCAAGGTTCAGCAGCACAATTTCGAACCGGCCACGTCCGTGCGCTGTTACCGCATCGGCTGCCCGGATTACCTGAACGTGCTGTTCGTCCCGACCGTAGTGGAGCGGTTCCGTCTCGCCGCGCCCAATGCCACGCTCGAATTTCACTCGCTCGGACCTGCTTTCGATTACGAACTTGCTCTGGAAGACGGCAAGCTCGATATCGTGGTCGGCAACTGGCCGGAGCCGCCCGAGCAACTGCATTTGTCCAATCTGTTCGTCGACAAGATCGTGTGCCTCGTGTCGAACTCGCATCCGTTCGCCAAGCGCGGCGGGCTCACGCTCGAGCAGTACCTGAACGCCCCGCATCTCGCGCCGACGCCGTATTCGGTCGGCCAGCGCGGCGCGATCGACGTGCATTTGGCGCGCGAGCGGTTAAAGCGCCATGTGGTCGTCACGTTGCCGTACTTCAATCTTGCGCCTTACGTGCTCATCAAGTCCGATCTCGTGTTCACGACCACGCGCCTTTTCGCCGATCACTACGCGAAATTTTTGCCGCTGTCCGTCGTGCCCGCGCCGCTCGACTTTCCGCCGATGCAGTACTACCAGTTGTGGCACGAGCGCTGCCACTATTCCGACGAGGTGCGCTGGTTGCGCGGACTCGTTGGGGAGGCGACGCGGTCGCTCATCGATCAGCCGTAAATGGTTTCCGGATTGTGCCTGGCGGACTTGGTTTGGTTACACCGTCTGGCTGCCTCGCGCTTCTGGAAATTTGCATTCGTGTCGGTCTATTAGCACGCCGCTATGCGCGGCAGCAGTCACTTTCTTTGGCTAGCTGCAAAGAAAGTAACCAAAGAAAGCAGCTTGTCCGTCTAAATGTCCACCTCTAAGAACTACACGGATAGGCGCGCAAGCTGATTCGGCTAACTCGCGTTCGTTCAATTGGCACAGCTCCTGTCAGTTCCGTCCTCGCTGCGTTCGGACGACGGGCATGTCAAAAACCACCGCTCTAACTACAGTCACTTGCGTCACGCACCTCGTGTCCCGCGTCTGTAATTCTGCGGTTTACGGTTCATGCATGGCGCTCGGTTCGGTTTTGCTGGTTATGCCTTGCTGGCAGGCGCTTTGTGCCTGCCGGGATGAATGAGCGGCTCCGCTCCGTATGGCGGTGCGATGCCACGGCTGTTTTTTCGCACCACTCCCGGTTACGGTTAGTGGTGGACGCTTAGACGGTCACGCTGCTTTCTTTGCTTACTTTCTTTGCAGCAGCAAAGAAAGTGAGTCCCGCCCCGGACAGGGGCAGTGCTAATTAACCTACACGAAAGCAAGTTTCCAAGAAGCGCTAAAGAAACCCAAGCAAAGCGCCAGCAAACTGAAACCGTGCAAGTTCCCAAAAAGCGCCAAGCAGACAAAAGCCAAGCAGCGCCAGCAAAACCGCCCCTACATTCCCGCCAACACCCCCGCAAGCCGGTTATGCCGCTCAATCAGCGGCGCCACGTCCAGCGTCGCCAACTGTCCATCGCGCACCACAACCCGCCCATCGATCACACTCACCGCCACCTGCGAGGGCGCGCAGAACACGAGCGCCGCGACTGGATCGTGCAAGGCGCCCGCAAACGCCGGCTGCCGCAGATCGAACGCGACAAAATCAGCCGCCATTCCCACACTCAACGCGCCGATATCATCGCGATTGAGCACCTTCGCGCCGCCGAGCGTCGCGATTTCCAAAGCCTCGCGCGCGGTCATCGCGTCGGGCCCAAACCCTACGCGCTGGAGCAGCAACGCCTGGCGCACCTCGCCCACCATCTGCGCGCCGTCGTTCGACGCCGATCCATCCACGCCGATCCCGACCGGCACGCCTGCATCGCGCATCGCCCGGATCGGCGCGATGCCGGACGCGAGCCGCATGTTCGAGCACGGGCAATGCGCCACGCCCGTACCGGTGCGCGCGAACAAGTCGATCCCCGCGCGATCCAGTTGCACACAGTGCGCATGCCACACGTCCGGACCGACCCAGCCGAGATCCTCGGCATACTCGGCGGGCGTCATGCCGAATTTTTCGCGGCTGTACGCCACGTCGTTGACGTTTTCCGCCAGATGCGTGTGCAGCGACACGCCATACTGACGCGCCATCGTCGCGGATTCGCGCATCAGGTCGCGGCTCACCGAAAACGGCGAACACGGCGCGACGACCACGCGCAGCATCGCGTAGCGGCCTTCGTCGTGGTAGGTCTCGATCAGGCGCTGCGTGTCTTTCAGGATCGCGCCTTCGGTCTCGACCACCGAATCCGGCGGCAAGCCGCCGTCCTTTTGCCCGACGCTCATGCTGCCGCGCGCCGCGTGAAACCGCATACCGATCTGCCCCGCCGCCTCGATGCTGTCGTCGAGCCGGCTACCGTTCGGGTAGATATAAAGGTGATCGCTCGACGTCGTGCAGCCCGAGAGCAGCAATTCCGCCATCGCGGTGAGCGTCGACACCGAAATCATTTCCGGCGTCAGATTCGCCCAAATTTTGTACAGATTAGTGAGCCAGCCGAACAATTCGGCGTTCTGCGCGGCAGGAATCGCCCGCGTCAGGCTCTGATACATATGGTGATGGGTGTTGACCAAGCCGGGAATCACGAGATGCCCGCGCAGATCGAGCACTTCGTCGGCGTCCTGCGGCAACTCGGCGCTCGGGCCGACAGCCACGATCCGGTTGTCTTCCACAAAGAGCCCGCCGTCGCGGATCTCGCGCCGTTCGGCGTCCATCGTGACCAGCACCTGCGCGTTTTTTACCAGCAGGGTTCGGGGTTTCGTCGCTTTGGTTTGTTCCATGTTCTCTCCGTTGACGGTCAGTGCCGGGAATCCCCGGTTACCCGGCGAAACCGCCGTCTTCGGGTCGCGCACCATTCGTGCGCTAACGACACTTTCCGTAGCCAAAATACCCGTGACAATGCGACACGCCCGATAGTCGCCCTCAGGCCGCCAATATGATCGTGAATTTTGGCGCAGGTAGCATCGCCCGGAAAGCGTGGCCGGGCGCCAGATGCACCCCAGGCGTACCGATTGTCGAGCGTCTGTCATGTGCGGGCGATTATCTTGCGTATCGCGCGCGCACACCGCGCGGCCATGTTCTTAAAATGCATGACACGGCGCGCTTCTGATCACGCCGACGGGTATGTAGCCACGCTTCGTGGAGCCTCGATCCGCCGATGCAGCATGAGCCTCACAGCTCAGGTGAAGGATCGAAGCGCCGCCGTTCCTCGGACAAACACAAGGAATAACCGCGAAATGGGCAAGCTCACAACCCATGTGCTCGACACCGCGCACGGCCGACCCGGCGCTGGCATCAAGGTCGAACTCTTCGTGCTCGACGGCGACTCGCGCCGCGCGCTCAAAACCACCCTCACCAACGACGATGGCCGCTGCGACTCGCCGCTCCTCGAAGGCGACGCGCTCGCCACCGGCGAGTACGAACTCGTCTTTCACGCGGGCGATTATTTCGCGGCAATCGGCGTGAAAGTGCCGGAGCCGCGTTTTGTCGATCGTGTGGTGCTGCGCTTCGGCATCGCCGATTCGGCTTCGCACTACCACGTGCCGCTGCTCGTGTCGCCGTGGGCGTACAGCACGTATCGGGGTAGCTGAGCGGCATCACGACGGACTTGCAAAGCAACTTTTAAAAGCGCGCCGAGCCGGCGTTCCCCCGCCGTTTCGGGCCGGCGCGCGCTAAAACAATGGGTAGTGGAGGAGTTTCATGGAAGGCTTTATCACCGACTGGCTGAATCTGGTCCTGCGCTGGCTGCACGTGATCGTGGCGATTGCGTGGATCGGCGAGTCGTTTTATTTCGTTGCGCTCGACAACAGCCTGAAACCGCCGAAAGACCCGGCGCTTTCAAAACGCGGCGTGTTCGGCGAACTGTGGCACGTTCACGGCGGCGGTTTCTACAACATGCAGAAGTACACGGTCGCGCCGCCGGACATGCCCGAAGACCTGCACTGGTCGAAGTGGCCGTCCTACACCACGTGGATGTCCGGCTTCGGCCTCTTCATGGTGATCTACCTGTTCTCGCCGAGCACGTATCTCATCGATAAAAACGTGCTCGACATGGGTCCGGTCGTCGCGGTGGCTGCCGCGCTCGGTTTCCTGATGGCGGGCTGGATCGTGTATGACTCGCTGTGCCGCCTGCTCGGCAACAACGAGAAAATGCTGAGCCTGAGCGTCGGCACGTATGTGGTGGTCGCCGCGTGGCTCTCGTGCCATATCTTCGCGGGACGCGCGGCTTATCTGATCGTCGGCGCGATGCTGGCGACGATCATGTCGGCGAACGTGTTCTTCGTCATCATTCCGGGCCAGCGCAAGATGGTGGCCGCGATGCTGAAGGGCGAAGTCCCGAACGCGATCTACGGCAAGCGCGGCAAACAGCGCTCGGTCCACAACACGTATGTGACGTTGCCGGTGGTGTTCGTGATGTTGTCGAACCACTACGCGATGACCTACACGCATCCGTACAACTGGGCGATTCTGCTGCTGATGATCGTCGCGGGCGCGCTGATCCGTCAGTTCTTCGTCATGCGTCATCGCGGACAGGTGCTGTGGTATTTGCCGCTGATCGGCATCGTGCTGATTCTCGGCGCCTTCGCATGGACCTTGCCGAAACCGGCTCCGGCCGTGGCGCAAGTGGCGGGCGCGCCGGCGATTCGTATCGCGGATATCGCGCCGATTCTCACGCAGCGCTGCGCGACTTGCCACTCCGCGCATCCGACGATGATGGGTTCCGCGCCTGCCGGCGTGCTGCTCGATACGCCGGAGGAAATCTCGACGAACGCGCAGCGGATTTATCAGCAGGCCGTGACGCTGAAGGCGATGCCGCTCGGCAACGTCACGCAGATGACCGACGCCGAACGTTCGAAGATTGCCGCGTGGTTTCAGGGTGGAGCGGTGAAGTAAGTCTTGTTGGTAGCTGGACTTTATAGATTCGAAAGCCGTGCGTGACGAAAGTCATGTGCGGCTTTTTTGTGGGGTTGGGGGGGCGTGGGGTTGGGGGGGGGGCGTTTTTGCGGCGAGCGCGAGGCTTCGCACGGGCACGTAAATTCAGGCGTGCGTTTGTTTGCGGCGGGCGGAAGACTTTACGCGGGTGTTTCGTTTCAGGCGCACGGGCGTTTTGCGGCGTGCGTGTGGTTTTAGGCCGGTGTGAGTTTTTGGGCCGTCGTGTGGTCTCAGGCCGTCGTGTGGTTTCAGGCAGCCGTGTGGTTTCAGGCCGTCGTGTGGTTTCAGGCGCGCGCGAGTTTTGGAGGCCAACGTGTGGCTTCACGCGGTCGCAAAGCCCGCGCCGCACTCATCCCAGTTTCATTTTTCTGCGGTTCGCGCCGCGCCAAACCCGCAGAACCGAAAAACAAAAAGGGACCAGGCTAAGCCCGGTCCCTTCGATCCACCGTCTACAAAAAAATCCCCTAGCGCAGCGCGTCCTGCGTAAGCCAAACCGATTCCGGCAAATCCTGCTCGTTCAGATTGTGCCCGTCACCGCCGCGATCCACGACGATAAAGTCGCTCACCGCATCGAGCGCGATCAGCGGATGATGCCAGACGCCCTTCGCGTAATTCACGCCCTGCCAGCCACGCGACACGAACGCGCGGATCGCCGACGGATCGAGCGTGCCGGCCGGCGCGACGACCACCAGATACGGCCGCTCGTTCAGCGGAACGAATGCCTGGCTCCCGAGCGGATGACGTTCCATCATCTTCACCTCGAACGGCAGCACGCGCGGCTGTCCGCGAAACAGGTTCACGATGGCGCGGCCGCCCTCGTCTTCCACGTCGATTTTCGCGAGATCGTGAAAGCGGATGGTCGTGCCGAGGTTGATCGGAATCTGCTTCGCGCCATCGAGTTCGATGACGTCGCCAAACGGCGCGAAAGCAGCGCGCGTCAACGGTTCGATAGCGAGCGTCTTCATTATGCGAGCGTACCGAAAAGACGCAGACGCGAAACGCCGCCGTCGGGAAGAATATTGAAGCGCACGTGCGTGACCGGACCGAGCGCCGCCAGTTCCGATTCGAAGAAGTGCTGCTTGTCCATCTGCAGCTTCTGTTCGCCGAGCAGCACCGGCCAGAACATCGCCTGCGTGACGAGCGAGCTGTCCGTGCCACCCTTCACATACGCGGCCTGCAGCGAGCAGCCATCGGGATAATTGCCCTTGAAGTGCGCGGTATCCACTTCGACCTTCTTGATCACGCCCGGCTGCGCGAGCGCGACGATACACCAGTCGTTGCCCGGCTCGCGACGGCGACGCGTTTCCCAGCCGTCGCCCATATTCGCGCCGCGTCCCGGCATCAGAAGCGTCGATGCAAAGCCGAAGTGCTGGTTGTTCGTGCCGACCATATACGCGCCGTTTTCCATCGCGGCGAGATCGAACAGTTCGCTGCGGCTCGCGCGGCTCCAGTCGAGTTGCGGCTGGCCGTACACACGCAGACGCGCGATCCCGCCATCCGGATAAATATTTACGCGCAGATGCGTGAACGGCTGCGTATGCGCGATATCCAGATAGTGATGGGTATTGCCCTGCAGCGTCATCGACGGCACGATTTCCGTCCATTGCGTCGAACCGTTCGGTGCGCCTTCAACGACATGCGCGCCTTCGATCGACGCTGCCGGCGGGAAGTTGCCGGTGAAATGGCTCGTATCGAGGTCGATACCCTTGATCACGCCCGGGCGCGCCAGCTTGATCACGCACCAGTCGTAGCCGGTCACGCGCTTGCGGCGCGTTTCCCAGCCGTCCATCCATTTGCCGTGGTCGTCGAATTTGCCGGGGATGAAAACCGCCGGCTCCGGGTTCAGCATGCGTTCTTTCGGCGCGAAGAAGTCGTCGCTCGCCTCAAGCGCCTGGGCGCCGAGACGCGGGTCCGCCAGATTCACATAGCGGCGCGTGAATTCGGGAGCGTTGGGGTCGAGTGTCGGAAGTGCCATCGTCTTGAGTCCCGGTGAATGCTGCAGTGGTGATAGGTTTCAGGCGCGTGTCGCCTTCTGATTCAAGCGCTGTTTCAAGCGCTAATCAGGTCGTCGAGCCTGAAACGCGCGATACGGTAGATCTGGTCGAGACTCGTGCGAAGTTCGTCTGCGCGGCTGTTCTGCACGCGCGCTTCGAAATTCGCGATGATCCCGTGGCGGTCATAACCGCGCACGGCGAGGATGAACGGAAAGCCAAACTTCTCGCGATACGCCGCGTTAAGCGCCTGGAGCCGGTCGAACTCTTCCTGCGTGCAGAGATTCAGGCCCGCGCCGCTTTGTTCGCGGGTCGATTCTTCCGTCAGTTCGCCGCGCACCGCTGCCTTGCCCGCGAGTTCCGGGTGAGCGTTGATCAGCGCCAATTGCGCCTCGGCGCTCGCCGCCGCGACCTCGCCCGACATCGTCGAATGGAGCGCGTCTACGCTCGCGAACGGCCGCTGCGACATCGCCGCTTCAGCCACCCACGGCGAGTGCTCGAAAATGCCCGACAACGCGGTGACGAAAGTTTGTTCGGGCAGCGCGTTGAGTTGATCGAGTGTGTAATGCATCGCTTTCATGCCGTCGTCTCGTTGGAGTTCTGGTTGCACATGTCCGGTTCGGTCGACGACCGGCGTCGTTTTCAACTGTGTCAAACGGAGGGCGGAAATCACGCCAGAGCGCACTTGCCGCCGCTGCAATACCCTGCAAATTCAAGCCGCCGCGAGTCAGCGCGGATGATGCTCGCGCCAATGCCGCGCGATATCGACCCGGCGCGTGACCCACACGCGGTCGTGCTGCTCGATGTGATCGAGAAAACGCTGCAGCGCGCGGAATCGTCCGGGACGGCCGAGCAGCCGGCAGTGCATGCCGATCGACAGCATCTTCGGCGCTTCATCGCCTTCCTCGTAGAGCACATCGAATGCGTCGCGCAGATACGTGAAGAAATGATCCGCCGTGTTGAAACCTTGCGGCGAGGCGAAACGCATGTCGTTGGTGTCGAGCGTGTACGGCACGATCAGTTGCGGCGAGGTCTTGCCGCCGGTGGTTTCGACGTCCATCCAGAACGGCAGGTCATCGCCGTAGTTGTCGGAGTCGTAGAGAAAACCGCCGTATTCCGCTACCAGCCGGTGCGTATTCGGGCTATCGCGTCCGGTGTACCAGCCGAGCGGCCGCACGCCCGTCACGCGCTCGATCGCTTCCATGCCGAGCCGCATGTGTTCGGCTTCGCGCTCCGGCGACATATCCTGATAATGAATCCACCGATAGCCGTGGCACGCAATCTCATGCCCCATTTCGACGAACGCGCGCGCCAGTTCCGGATGCCGTTCGATGGCCATGCCGACGCCGAATACCGTGAGCGGCAAGCCGCGCTTTTCGAATTCGCGCAAGATGCGCCATACGCCCGCCCGCGAGCCGTATTCGTAGATCGACTCGATGCTCATGTGACGAGCCGGATAGGCCGCCGCGCCGACGATTTCCGAAAGAAACTGCTCGGAACCCGGGTCGCCGTGGAGCACGCAGTTTTCACCGCCCTCTTCGTAATTCAGGACGAACTGCACGGCGACGCGCGCCTTTCCGGGCCAGTTGGCCTGCACCGGGTGACGGCCGTAGCCGATCAGGTCGCGTGGGTAGCGGGAATCGTTTGACATGGCGTTTCAGCGTGAAAGCGTGGATTCGGGAAAGGGGCGCCAGTGAAAAAGCGGACGGTCCAGTGTAGCGAAAACGCCCGGACGCGCCCATACAGCAGCACAGATAATGCGGCTCACGTCCGATGTATGTCCCGCGGGCTGTACTGCGCCAGATCGCCGTCGTAGCGCTTCGCCAGCGGCCGCGCGAAATCGCCGCGCTTCGACGTACGCAGGCGCAACGCGATCAGCGCCTCGGCCCATTTCACGGCCGCTGTCACGCCCTCCACCACCGGCGCGCCGATCGCATCCTCGATCTCGAACGTGAATTCCGCCATGCCCGCACAGCCGAGCACGATGGCTTCCGCGCCGTCTTCGTCGAGCGCGCGGCGGCATTCGTCGATGATGATCGCGCGCGCCGACGATCCCGGCGTGTCCAGTTCCAGCACCGCGACATCCGTTGCGCGCACGTTGCGGCAAAAGCGTTTCATGCCGTAGCGCTCGGCCAGATGCCACGCCATGCCGCAGGTGCGCGCGAGCGTCGTCACGACCGAAAAACCCGGCGCGATCACGCTCGCGGCGTGCATCGCGGCTTCCGCGATGCCGATCACCGGCCCGCGCGCCAGTTCGCGCGCGGCGTAGAGCGCCGGATCGCCGAAACACGCGATCACGTAGCCGTCCATGCCCGCCTGCTCGCCCTTTTCCACTTCGCCCAAAAGACCCAGCGAGGCGATCGCCTCGTCGTAATAGCCTTCGATCGACGACGGCCCCATCGTCGGGCTCACCGCGACGATTTCCGTCCCCGGCGCGGCCACGTCGCGCGCGCAACGGGCCATCGAGTCGGTCATGCGCTGCGTCGTGTTCGGGTTAATCAGCTTGATTAGCATTGCGTGGCTCCTGACGTGCCGGGTGATGGTTCGATCTCTCTCCGCGCGAATGTCACGATCCGCGCGGGTCTTGCGCTTACGTTTTAGCCAGCACGCGATAGAACACCGCGCCGAGTCCCGCGCCGACAAACCACGAAAAATTCGCGAAACCGTGCCATGCGGGCACCAGCACGCAGGCCACCGCGATCGCCGCTGCCGGCAGAAGCGCCGCCACCGCGCGGCGATTCACGCCTTTCGTGTACCAATAGCGGCCAGTGTCAGACATCGAATAAAGATCGTCCACTACCAGTTTGCCGCGTTTGACCAGATAAAAATCGACGATCAGCACGCCGTACAGCGGTCCAATAAAGCCCCCGAGCACATCGAGCGTGTAGTGGATCACCGCCGGATTGTTGAAGAGATTCCACGGCGTGATGAAAATCGACGCGGTCGCCGCCATCATGCCGCCCGCGCGCCAGCTAATCAGACGCGGCGCGACGTTCGAGAAATCGAATGCCGACGACACGAAATTCGCGACGATATTGATGCCGATCGTGGCGATGGTGAAGGTCAGCGCACCGAGAATCACGGCGGTCGGATGATCGATACGGCCGACCGTTTCGACCGGGTCCGTAATGAGTTCGCCGAACAGCGGCAGCGTCGCGGCGGTCGTCACCACGGTCACCAGCGAGAACGCCAGGAAGTTGACCGGCAGGCCCCAGAAATTGCCGCGTTTCACGCTGCGGTAGCTTTTGCAGTAGCGCGAGAAATCGCCGAAATTGAGCATCGGACCCGAGAAATACGAGACGACCAGCGAGATCGCCGTGATCATCACCGGCACGACTTCCATGCCGTGATATTTCACGCCGCCGAGGTTCAGCCCGACGTTCTTGATGCCCGCGCGCCACACCATGTAGCCCGCCAGCACGAACATGACGACATACACGGCGGGGCCGGCGAAATCGATGAACTTCTTGATCATCTCCATGCCGCGCCAGAACACGATCGCCTGCAGCACCCACAGCGTCATGAAGCCCGCCCAGCCGAGCGCCGACAAACCGACGAAACCGTAGCGATGCACATCCGCGTAAGGCATGAGTTGCGGCACGAACTTCAACACGACGATCACGAGCGCGCTCGACGCGAGAAAGGTCTGGATTCCGTACCATGCCACCGCGATCAACCCGCGAATCAGCGCCGGAACATTCGCCCCGAGCACGCCGAAGGTCGCGCGGCATGCGACCGGATACGGCACGCCGGCTTGCTGGCTCGGCTTCGCGATCAGGTTGCACAACGCATTCACAAGCCCGATGCCGACCAGCAGCGAGACCAGCACTTGCCAGCTCGTCAGACCGAGCGCGAACAGGCTGCCCGCGAACACATAGCCGCCGACGCTGTGCACATCCGACATCCAGAACGCGAAGATGTTGTACGCGCCCCACGTCTGTTTTTTCAGCGGCGCGAGGTCTTCGTTATAAAGACGATCGCTGAAGCCGGCAGGAATTTCGTCGTGCGCGGACGCGCTCTCGTTATAAGCGGGTATGACGGGATTGCCGGGCGATGCGCTGTACTGGGCCATGTTGTCTCCATGTGTGAGAACGGCAAGTGAAGCGGTGAAAGTCGGCCGTTAATGCGACGGTGCGGGTCCGAAACGCAAGTGTTTCGCATCCGCTGCTGCCGGCGCCTGCGTGCTTTCTATGAAGCCTGATAGCAGGTCACGCGACGGTTTCGATCCGCGCCCGCTCGGGCGCTTCGTTCGATTCCTTTCTCCCGGTTCGCGTATCGATCAAACCGTGAGAATGTGCAAAGCCCCGCGCAGCCAGATTGGCGCGTGTGCTTCGTTCATTTCGTGTGAATCTCGCGGGCGGCTTTCGCCGCCGTCGTCAGGTTTTCTCGCGTGCGGACGTCGCCGTCGCCGAGAAAACTTCCCGCAGATCGACCGCGCCGCGCGCCGGGCGATCGAGCATTTTCAATTCCACTTCCTGCAGATGCCGCGCCATCAATTCGGTGGCGCGCGCGCTCTCGCCAGCATCGAGTGCCGCGAGTATCGCTTCGTGATCCTCGAAGGAACATGAGCTCTTGCCGAGCGATTCGTAAAGCGCCGAAATCAGTGTCGATCTCGCGACGAGTCCCGACAAACACTCGCACAACACCGTATTGCCCGTCAGTCCGGCGAGTTCCGTGTGGAATTCGCCGGACAGGCGGATCCATGCGGTGAAATCGTGACTTTCGAACGCGCGCCGTTCGCGGCCGATCGTCGCGCTGATCGACTTCAGGCGGCGCGTGCCGTGGCCAGTGCAAATCCGCTCGACCACCGCCGTCTCGATAATGCGGCGCATCTCGAACACTTCATGTACTTCCTGGAGCGACGGACTCGCGACGAATGCACCGCGATTCGGCTCCAGATCGACGAGCCGCTCGCCCGCCAGTTGCGCGAGCGCCTGCCGCACCGTGCCGCGCTTGACGCTGAAGACTTCGCATAACTGCGCTTCGGTGAGCTTCGCGCCGGGCGCGAGCCGATGCTCGAGGATCGCGGCGCGGATGTTCTCGGCGATCGACTCGGCGGTGGCGTTGCCTGCTGTTGCGGCTGCGGCGTCCAGTGAAACGTTCATTGACGTGTTGAGCATGATGTTCGTGTTGGCATGTTGGGCATCTTACGAGCGCCATAAAGATTGTCAACAATCTGGCGTCTTGAAATCGCGGATCGCGGATATTTCGGGCGTTCGAAAGTGCTTCGAGTCGCTTCCAGTGGTCATTTCACGGGCTTCTAGGGACTTTTCCCTAGGGACACGTACGGGCTGAATTGTCGACAAAATAGAATGGGCGATCGCCGCGAGCCAAATCATTCACGGCCTAAAAATTGACCGTTAGTTGCAAATTTATAGCCTGAAAAACGCCCTTTCGAGCGTCCTCTTTGCGACGTGTGTCGTTCAGACCAGATGCGGATAATCGCTCAGACGCATCGTGAAACCGTCCGGTTGCGCCCGCAGATGCGCGGTTGCGCCAAACGGCAGGGTCAATAAATCGTCGATATGACCGAACTGGAGGCCGGTGACGATCGGAATGCCGACCACCGAGCGCACGTGCTCGATCATCGTTTCCAGCGAATAGCCGTTGTCGTAATCCGACAAACGGCCGCCCGAAAACTCCCCTAGCACGAGCGCCTGTTGGCGCCCCAAAATGCCCGACTGGTGCAGCTGGTAAATCATCCGTTCGATCCTGAACGGATGCTCGTTCACATCCTCGATAAACAGAATGCCACCCTCGACCGGCGGCATATACGGCGTGCCGATCATCGATGCCAGAATCGCGAGATTGCCGCCCCACAACATGCCGGTAACGTCGACCGGTTGCACCTGCGGCACGTCCGAGATCACCGTGAATTGCGGCTGGCTGAGCGCCTGCCAGAAATGTCGCATCGTAAATGCGCTGACGCGTTCCGCCCCGAAATCGCCCGCGAACATCGGCCCGCCGAAGCTTTTGACGCCCGCGCGCGCGAAAAGAGCGCACTGAATCGCGGTGAAATCGCTGTGTCCGACGATCGCAACCGGTTGATCGCGAAGGCGTTGCAACCCATCGTAGTCGAGCCCGTGGAGAATTCGCGCCGCGCCGTAACCGCCGCGCACGGCGAGCACGATGTCGGGCAGCGGGCGCGATGGATCGGCGAGACGGTTGAGGTCGGCGGCGCGTTCGCCGTCCGTTCCGCCGAAACGCTGATAACGCCGCTGAGTCGCGAGCAGATTGTCGAGCCGGTGGCCTTCATCGGTAAGACGCTCGATTCCGCGCGCCACGGCCTCCGGATCCTGCGGGTAACCGGACGGTGCGACGAGGTCGATGGAACGCGGTTTCACGATCATGGGCGGGCGGGAAAAGTGTGAATGGTGTCGCCGGAAGCAGCGGCGGCGGCGCGAGCTTCGCGGACCAGACGGCGGCGTTCGGCGAAGAAATCCTTCAGCGCCTGCCCGCATTCGTCCGCGAGCACGCCACCCACGACCGACGTGTGGTGATTGAGCTGCGCATTCGCAAACGCATCGACGACACTACCGCATGCGCCGGTTTTCGGATCGGCCGCGCCGAACACGACGCGTGCGATGCGCGCGTGCATGATCGCGCCCGCGCACATGAGGCACGGTTCGAGCGTCACGTACAGTTCGCAGCCGGGCAGGCGGTAGTTTTCGAGCCGGCGCGCCGCCTCGCGCAAGGCGATCATTTCAGCGTGCGCAGAGGGATCGTGTGCGCCGATCGGATGATTGAAGCCGGTCGCCACGACTTCGTCGCCGTGGACGAGCACCGCGCCAACGGGCACCTCGCCCGCCGCGCGCGCGGCGTCGGCCGCGTTTTGCGCAAGTTGCATGAAGCGCCGGTCGCGTTCGAGCGCCGCTTCCGGCGACAACTGCGACGCGGGCGCACCGCTCACCGCGACTCCTCCGCCGCGCGGCTTTGCGCCCGTTCGGACAGCCGTTGCGCGATCCGCTGGCGATATTCATGCGGCAAGCTGGTCGTGCCACGCAGCGATTCGAGCGCCATGTCGAGCGCGAGCATGCGCACTTGCAGACGGCAGCGCGCGGCGGGGTCGGTGACGCGGTCGAATTCGGCTTGCAGATCGCGCAGCGCGCGCAATTGCTCGACGGCGGGCGGCACGAAACCCGCGTTCTTGAGGATACGGTTCGCGACGCGGACTTCTTCGGGCACGAGCGCATCGTCATCGAAGGCGAGCGGCGCGCCCGCGCCGGGTAAATCGTCGAACGCTCCGCGCGCGACCGCGGCGGAGATACGCTGCTCGACTAAGGCATCTAGCAATTTCATCGGGGATAACGATCGGCTATTGAAGTGCAACTGTGAGTGCAAATCCGCCGATCTTTTAACGATCTGAGGATAGCTTGCGGCAAGGTTCCGGACCGGTTCGTCCATCTCGTATTCTATCAGCGCGGCGTGACAGTACGCCGCGCAGTGTACGAACGTTCGGCGCGGGGTTGCGCGAGAGCATCGGCGTGCTTGTCATTTCGCGCGGGATCGCGTAGCGGTGCGTTCGATGTGTCCTCCAAACGCAAAACAGCGCCTTTGCAGGCGCTGTTTTCATCTAAAACTCAAAGCCGTGTTATTCCCACTCGATCGTCGCGGGCGGCTTGCCCGAAATGTCGTACACCACGCGATTAATCCCGCGAACCTCATTGATGATGCGGTTCGACACATGCCCAAGCAACGCGTGCGGCAGATGCGCCCAATGCGCCGTCATGAAATCGAGCGTCTGCACGGCACGCAGCGCGACCACGTACTCGTAGGTGCGTCCGTCGCCCATCACGCCGACGCTCTTCACCGGCAGAAACACCGCGAACGCCTGGCTCGTCAGGTCGTACCACGACTTGCCCGTCTCCGGGTCGATGGTCGTGCGTAATGTCTCGATAAAAATCGCGTCCGCGCGACGCAGCAAATCGGCGAAATCGCGCTTCACCTCGCCCAGAATACGCACGCCCAAGCCCGGACCCGGGAACGGATGGCGATACACCATCGCGGGCGGAAGCCCGAGTTTCACGCCGAGTTCGCGCACTTCGTCTTTGAACAGCTCGCGCAGCGGTTCGAGCAGCTTCAGGTTCAGCGTTTCCGGCAGACCGCCGACGTTGTGGTGGCTCTTGATCGTGTGCGCGCCCTTCTTGCCCTTGCCCGCCGATTCGATCACGTCCGGATAAATCGTGCCCTGCGCGAGCCATTTGGCGTCGGTCAGCTTATTCGCTTCGGCCTGGAACACTTCGACGAATTCCGCGCCGATGATCTTGCGCTTCGCTTCCGGGTCCGTTTCGCCAGCGAGCTTCGAGAGGAACACCTCGCTCGCGTCAACGTGGATCACCTTCACGCCGAGGTGATCGGCGAAAGTCGCCATGACCTGCTCGGCCTCGTTCAGGCGCAAGAGGCCGTGATCGACGAACACGCAGGTTAGCTGATCGCCGATCGCGCGATGCAAAAGTGCCGCCGCCACCGACGAATCCACGCCGCCCGACAGCCCGAGAATGACGTGCTCGCCGCCGACTTGCGCGCGGATTTTATCGACGGCTTCGTCGATGTAATGGCCCATTTCCCAGTCGGCCTTCGCGCCGCAAAGTTCGAGTACGAAACGGTCGAGCATCGCGCGGCCCTGCACCGTGTGCGTGACTTCCGGGTGCCATTGCAGACCGTAGAAGCGGCGTTCGTCGTCGGCCATGGCGGCGACCGGGCAAGCCGGCGTGGAGGCCATCAGCTTGAACCCGACCGGCATGTCGGCCACTTTGTCGCCGTGGCTCATCCACACTTTCAGCATGCCGTGGCCTTCAGCCGTCTGGAAGTCTTCGATGCCATTCAGGAAGCTCGTGTGGTTGTGCGCGCGGACTTCGGCATAGCCGAATTCGCGGACATTGCCGAGTTCCACCTTGCCGCCGAGTTGCTCGGCCATCGTCTGCATGCCATAGCAAATGCCGAGCACCGGCACGCCGAGGTCGAACACGGCTTGCGGCGCGCGCGGCGAACCGGCTTCGGTGACCGAATTCGGGCCGCCCGACAGGATGATGCCCTTCGGCGCGAAGTCGCGGATGAACGCGTCGTCGACGTCGTAGGGATGGATTTCCGAGTAGACATGCGATTCGCGGATGCGTCGCGCGATCAACTGGGTGACTTGTGAGCCGAAATCGAGAATCAGGATTTTGTCGTGCATGGCAGCGGCCAAAGGCGAAGTGAACGGGATTGAACGTGTTTCGTGAACGGCCACGGATGAGCAAACTCGCGACGAACCGCGCGGCGTTGCATCCGGCCGGAAAAATCGACGGTCGGCGCGAAAGCCGACCGGTCCTGTACTGTTTGCGGCGAAACGCCCGTGGCGGAAAGGTGCGTTTCGATCATCGGGCGGCTAGAGCAGCGGATCGGGGCGACCAGTTTCGGGGCGCAGCGGATCGGGGCGACCAGCTTCGGGGCGCAGCGGATCTGGGCGACCAGACGCGGGGCGCAGTGAAGTGGCCGACCCGACTGGCTCGACCCGCCGGCCTGTCGCCGGATCGATTACTGGATCGATCGGCTGCGCGACCTCATGGCCGGTGAGCGGGTCGATCGTGGCTCGTCGCGTTGCGACCACCACCGGCTCGCCGACCGAAGCCGCGACCGGCGCGGATGTCACGACCGGCTCGACCCACTCCGGCCGCTCGTTCGCCGCTTCGTTCGCCACCTCGCGCTTCGCGGCGCGCTTTTCCGCCCGCGAAGCCGATACCGCGCCCGCCACCGCCGCGCGCTCGCGCCGCCGGACCGCGCCCGACAAGCGCACGCTGCCGAGCCCAAGAATCAACAACGCGACACCGACCAGCGCCGCGACCACCTGCCCGAACCCCGAAATTTGCGGCGTCCGCAGACCGAGCAGCCAGACCAGCATGACCAGCCCGGACAGCCACTCGACATGCCCGCAAACCTTCGCCGCCGTCGCGGTCAACGCGCCGTCTACCGCCGCGTGAAACGCAATCCACGACAATCCAATAAGCGCGATGCCGAACAACTGCCCGACAAACGCGGGCTGCACCGGTTCGAGTTGCAACGCGCCGTACAACGAGGCCCACGGCGTCAGCAGGAACAGCAATCCGGCGCCTAAGAAAATCAGGGCATTGATGACGAGTACGGCCCGCAGCAACGGTTTCATGGTTAGTCCACGTGGTAGTTGGGCGCTTCCTTCGTGATCTGCACGTCGTGCACATGCGATTCGCGCATGCCGGCGGCGGTGATCTGGACGAATTCGGCCTTCTCGTGCAATTCGTTGATGGTTTTGCAGCCGCAGTAACCCATGCTCGCGCGCACGCCGCCGACGACCTGGAACAGGATGGCGTTGACCGAGCCCTTGTAGGCCACGCGTCCTTCGATGCCTTCCGGGACGAGCTTGTCGATATTTGCCGAGTTGTCCTGGAAATACCGATCCGCCGCGCCATCCTTCATCGCGCCGACCGAACCCATGCCGCGGTACGCCTTGTACTGGCGGCCCTGGAACAGGAACACGTCCCCCGGCGATTCTTCGGTGCCGGCCAGCATGCTGCCCATCATCACGGCATCCGCGCCGGCTGCCAGCGCCTTCGAGACGTCGCCCGAGAAACGCACGCCGCCGTCGCCGATCACCGGCACGCCCGAACCGCGCAGCGCGTCCGACACGTTCGCGATGGCCGTAACCTGCGGCACGCCGACACCCGCGACGATCCGCGTCGTACAGATCGAACCCGGGCCGATCCCGACCTTCACCGCGTCCGCGCCGTATTCGACCAGCGCCTTCGCTGCTTCGGCCGTGGCGATATTGCCGCCGATCACCTCGATATGCGGATAGTTCTGCTTCACCCAGCGCACGCGTTCCAGCACGCCCTGACTATGGCCGTGCGCGGTGTCGACGATGATCACGTCCACGCCCGCCGCGGCCAGCAACGCCACGCGCTCTTCGTTTTCCGGACCGACCCCGACCGCCGCGCCCGCGCGCAGCTTGCCGTGCTCGTCCTTGCACGCGTCCGGGTGTTCGGTCTGCTTCGTGATGTCCTTGACCGTCATCAGGCCGCGCAGATCGAATGCATCGTTCACGACCAGCACGCGCTCAAGCCGGTGGCTGTGCATCAGCGCTTTGGCTTCGGCGAGCGGCGTGCCTTCCTTGACCGTCACGAGGCGTTCGCGCGGCGTCATGATGTTGCGGACCGGTTCGTCGAGGCGTTCTTCGAAACGCAGATCGCGATTCGTCACGATACCGATCAACTGCTGCCCTTCCACTACCGGAAAGCCCGAAATGCCGTGCTGCTGCGTGAGCGCGATCACATCGCGCACTTTCATTTGCGGCGGAACGGTGATCGGATCGCGCACCACGCCCGACTCGAAACGCTTCACCTTCGCGACTTCGCGAGCCTGCTCGGCGGCAGTGAGGTTCTTGTGGATGATGCCGACGCCGCCCATCTGGGCCATCGCGATCGCGAGGCGCCCTTCGGTGACCGTGTCCATTGCGGCGGACACGAGCGGCATATTGAGAGAAATTTTACGGGTCAGCCGGGTTTTCAGGCTGGTATCGCGCGGCAGAACGTTGGAAAACGCAGGCACGAGGAGCACGTCATCGAACGTGAGTGCTTTCTGGATCAGACGCATGGCAAATCCTATGGGCGCAAAAGCAGATTATACCGATAGTTCCCCGGTTTTTCACTGTCCGAACAGCGGCTTAGGCCATTCCGCCAGCTTTCCGGCGCAATTTCCGGGCCGTCTGTCAGCCCCTCATTTCGCTTTTGCGTTCGTCCCGCGTTCACTCGATTTTCGCTTTTGCGGCAGCGCACGCAGCCATCCCGACGGCGCGCCCCACGCAGGCCGCGATTGCAGATTTCGACAAGACCCGCGCGCCGCCGCCTGCTAATCTTCGCGCCTTGCCCGACTTTTCACGCTTTCACGGATATCCAACAACATGCAGCGCGGTGTCGTATATGGAGTGATGGCCGGCGCCATCTGGGGCTTTATTTTTCTCGCGCCGCGATTGCTGCCGGATTTTTCGCCGCTCTATCTGAGCAGCGGCCGTTACGTGATGTACGGCATCGTTTCGCTCGCCGCGGCGCTGCCGTTCGCGCGCACGCTCGCCGCCAAACTCACTCGCGCCGACCTGATCGCGCTCGCGAAGCTCGCGCTCGTCGGCAACCTGCTCTATTACCTGTTCCTCGCGACCGCCGTGCAGATGGTGGGCGTCGCGCCCACTTCGCTCATCATCGGCGTTTTGCCGGTGACCGTGACGCTCGCCGGGCGACGCGATCACGGCGCGATCGACTTGCGCCGGCTGGTCTGGCCGCTCGCGATGGTGCTCGCCGGCATCGCGTGCATCAACGTGGACGTTTTCACCACGGCAAGCGCGTCTCCGACGAGCGTGCTGACCAAGCTGGGCGGCCTCGCCTGCGCGACCGGCGCGCTCGTCTCGTGGACCTGGTACGCGGTCGTCAACGCGCGGTATCTGCAAAATAATCCGCATTTCAACGGCAACGAGTGGTCGGTGCTGTGGGGTATCGTGACGGGCGTGCTGGGCGGGGCGGTGTGGCTGATCGTGCTGGCGCTGCCGGCGGGAACCGTACAGGCCAGCGTGCCGGCCGAGCGCTGGCATTTGTTCTGGGTCGTGTGTCTCGCGATGGCGGTCGGCGGATCCTGGCTCGGCAACGCGCTGTGGAACGCGGCGGCGAAGCGGTTGCCGCTTACGTTGTCCGGCCAGATGATCGCGTTCGAGACGCTGTTCGCGCTGCTCTACGCGTTTATCTACGATCAGCGTCTGCCGCGCCCGCTCGAAGTCCTGGCGATCGTGTTGCTGCTCGGCGGCGTGAGCTGGTCGGTTCGGCAACATGCAGTGGACGGCCGCGACGGCGTTGCGGAAGCGCCGGCTCATTGAATCCGCTGGCTTAGCGGAACTCTTTCGCCTGCCAGCGCCGCCCTTCGATCGATCCCGCGCGCCGCGTCTTTTGCACGCGCCGCTGCCGCGCTTCCTTCGGATCCACCTTCAGCGCGCGATAAATCTCCACGCGATCGTGGTCCGCAAGCGGCGCGTCGAGCGTCTTGATCTTGCCGAAAACGCCCACCTTATGCACCGCGAGATCGATCTCCGGATGACGGGAAAGGACACCGGAGGCGTCGATCGCCTGTCCGACGGTCGATCCCGCCGCCAGTTCCAACTCGCTTCGCACGCTTTCGCCGTCGGGCAGCGGATAGCACACTTCGACACGAATGCTCATGGCTTGCCGTAGCGCTGATCGGCGCGTTTGACGAACGAATCGACGAACGTGTGCGCGATATGGTTGAACACCGGCCCGATCAGTTTCTCCAGAATAATGTTCGAAAACTCGTAGTGCAGCGCGAACTCGATCTTGCATGCATCGGCGCGCAAGGGCGTAAAGCGCCAGAAACCGGTGAATTTCTTGAACGGGCCGTCGAGAAATTCCATGTCGATGCTGGACGGGCGCGTGTGTACGTTGCGCGTCGCGAAGTGCTGCTTGATGCCCTTGAAATTGATGTGGATCTTGGCTTCCATGCTGGTGTCGTCGCGGCGGCCGACTTCGACGCCGCCGCACCACGGCAGGAAATTGGGATAATCGGCGACATCCGTGACGAGATCGAACATCTGTTCGGCCGAATGGCGGATCAATACGGTTTTCTGGACATCTGCCATAAAGGGCGCAACGGGTCGAGAAGAGTGGGAAGCATTGCGGGCTTTACTTCGGCCGCGCTGCTAAAATCGTGATTTTAAACGAGTTGGGCACTTTCCATTCATGAGCATCATCGACAACAGAAAAGCTTTCTTCGATTACTTCATCGAAGACCGCTACGAGGCTGGCCTCGTGCTCGAAGGGTGGGAGGTCAAGGCGCTCCGGGCCGGACGCGGCCAGATCAAGGAAGGCTACGTCATCATTCGCGACGACGAGCTTTATCTGATCGGCGCGCATATCAGCCCGCTGCCGGAAGCCTCCACCCACATTCATCCCGATCCGGTGCGCACGCGCAAGCTGCTTTTGCATCGCGAGGAAATCTCGAAGCTGATCGGCAAGGTCGAGCAGCGCGGGCACACGCTCGTCCCGCTCAATTTTCACTACAAGGGTGGACGCGTGAAGTGCGAGATTGGACTTGCGAAGGGCAAGAAAATGCACGATAAGCGCGAAACCGAGAAGAAACGCGACTGGGAACGCGAAAAAGCACGCATTATGCGCAATCCGACGGGCTGAACGCGTTTTCCGCGAGTCCGCCCGCGCAAAACAAAAAGGGACGTCCACGGACGTCCCTTTTTGCGTTCTGGCTGGCTGAAATGCTCAGGCCTTCTTGATCACACCGCCGCCGCCCTCGCCTTTAATTATCGTGAGCGCCGACGCGATCATCGAACTCATGTCCGACAAATTGCCCGGCACGATCAGCGTGTTGCCCTGCTTCGCCAGATTGCCAAACGCGCCCACATACTGCTCGGCGATTTTCAGGTTCACCGCTTCCATGCCGCCGGTCGACTGAATAGCCGCGCCGACCTTTTCGATCGCCTGCGCGTTCGCTTCCGCCACCGCGAGAATCGCCGACGCCTGACCTTGCGCCTGATTGATCTGCGCCTGGCGCTCGCCTTCGGACTTGTGGATCGCCGCTTCCCGCGCGCCCCACGCCAGATTGATCTGCTCTTGCTTACGGCCTTCGGACGCCGCGATCACCGCCCGCTTTTCACGCTCGGCGGTAATCTGCGCCTGCATCGCGTGGAGGATTTCCTTTGGCGGCGTCAGGTCCTTGATCTCGTAGCGGAGCACCTTCACGCCCCAGTTCGATGCGGCCTGATCGAGCGAGGTCACGATGCTGTGATTGATGTAATCGCGCTCCTCGAAAGTCTTGTCGAGTTCGAGCTTGCCGATCACCGAACGCAGCGTGGTTTGCGACAACTGCGTGATGGCGTAGACGAAGTTGCTCGATCCGTACGACGCCTTCATCGCGTCCGTGACCTGAAAATACAGCACGCCGTCCACCTGCAACTGCGTGTTGTCGCGCGTGATACAGACCTGGCTCGGCACTTCGAGCGGAATTTCCTTCAGCACGTGCTTGTACGCCACCCGGTCGATAAACGGCAGCACGATGGTCAGCCCCGGCGTGAGCGTCGCGTGATAGCGGCCCAGGCGTTCCAGCACCCATGCGTGCTGTTGCGGCACGATCTTGATCGTCTGCGCAGCGATCACGACCACGATCACCAGCAGAATTGCCCCGACAATTGTTACGTCCATGGCGTCACTCCTTTTTTAATCGCTGACCTGAGCGGATGCCGCTCGGCTCAGCGCTTCGCCGAGACCACAAGGCGGCTGCCCTGCATCGCGGTAATCCGATACCACTCTGCGCCCTCGGTTTCACCGGGCGCGAGTTCCACATCCCATTCCGCGCCGCGATACATCGCGCGCGCGTGACCGGCGTGCCACTGCACGACCTGCAGCGTCTCGCCGATATCCAGATTCACACCCGCATCGCGCGACGCATCGCGGCGTCTTGCGAGACCGAACCGCGAACGGCGCAGCACGACGACCGCAACCAGCGCGACGAGCGCCGCCGCCGCGAGTTCGACTGCGAGCGGCGCGCCCGACCAGTGCGCCAAACCACCCGCGATAAACCCGAGCGCGACCATCAGCATGTAGAACGTGCCGGTGAACAGCTCCATCACGATCAGCACGCCCGCCGCGATCCACCAGACATATCCGCTTGCGGCCATAGTTGCCTCCAGAACCTCAACTACAAACAAAAACACCCCGGAATATCCGGGGTGTTTATAGCACGGCGACTGCTTTCGAAACCTGCCCGAAAGCGGCGCCGCGTCGCCTTTGACAAAAGCTTACTTGTTCAAGGCTTTCGCCAGCGTCTGCCACGTCTCGATGATCGTATCCGGATTCAACGACATCGAGGCGATGCCTTCCTTCGCAAGCCATTCAGCCAGGTCCGGATGATCCGACGGACCCTGACCGCAGATGCCCACGTACTTGTTCAACCGCAGACACGTTTCAATCGCGCGCTTGAGCATGAACTGCACGGCGGGGTCTCGCTCGTCGAAATCGGCGGCGAGCAGTTCCATGCCCGAATCGCGGTCCAGACCCAGCGTCAACTGCGTCAGATCGTTCGAACCGATCGAGAAACCGTCGAAGAATTGCAGGAATTCTTCGGCGAGAATCGCGTTCGACGGCACTTCGCACATCATGATCAGCTTGAGGCCGTTCACGCCGCGCTTCAGGCCGAACTTCTCCAGCAACCCGACCACGCGTTCCGCCTGCTTCAGCGTCCGCACGAACGGCACCATGATTTCAACGTTGTCCAGGCCCATTTCCTCGCGCACTTTCTTCAGCGCGATACATTCCATCTGGAACGCTTCGGCGAAGTCTTCCGCGATGTAGCGCGACGCGCCACGGAAACCGAGCATCGGATTTTCTTCGTCCGGCTCATAGCGCGAACCGCCGATCAGCTTCTTGTACTCGTTCGACTTGAAGTCCGAAAGACGCACGATCACGGGCTTCGGATAGAACGCCGCCGCAATGGTGGCGATGCCTTCGGTCAGCTTGTCCACGTAGAACGCACGCGGCGACGCATGACCGCGCGCCACGCTTTCCACGGCCTTTTTCAAGTCCGCGTCGATGTTCGGATATTCCAGAATGGCTTTCGGATGAACGCCGATGTTGTTGTTGATGATGAATTCGAGACGCGCCAAACCGACGCCCGCGTTCGGCAATTGCGAGAAATCGAACGCAAGCTGCGGATTGCCGACGTTCATCATGATCTTGACCGGAATCTCGGGCAACGCGCCGCGCTGCACTTCCGTGACCTCGGTTTCGAGCAGACCGTCGTAGATCCGGCCTTCGTCGCCTTCCGCGCACGACACCGTCACCAGTTGCCCTTCCTTCAGCACGTCCGTCGCGTCGCCGCAGCCGACCACCGCCGGCACGCCCAGCTCGCGCGCGATGATGGCCGCGTGGCAGGTGCGCCCGCCGCGATTCGTCACGATGGCCGCCGCGCGCTTCATCACCGGCTCCCAGTTCGGGTCGGTCATGTCGGCGACCAGCACGTCGCCCGGCTGCACACGATCCATCTCCGACGGATCGTGAATCACGCGCACCGGACCCGCGCCGATCTTCTGGCCGATCGCGCGACCCGTGGCGAGCACGTTCGACTGGCCTTTGAGCTTGAAGCGCATTTCCGCCTTGCCGACGGCCTGGCTCTTCACCGTTTCGGGACGCGCCTGGAGAATGAAGATCTTGCCGTCGCGGCCGTCCTTGCCCCATTCGATATCCATCGGGCGGTCATAGTGCTTCTCGATGATCACCGCGTATTTCGCGAGTTCGATCACGTCTTCGTCCGTGATCGAGAAGCGGTTGCGCTGCTCGTGCGTCACGTCGACCGTCTTCACGCGGCCCGGCTCGCCCGGCTTCGTGAATTCCATCTTGATGAGCTTCGAGCCGATCGAGCGTCGGATGATCGGGTAGCGATCCTGCGCGAGCGTGGTCTTGAAGACGTAGAACTCGTCCGGGTTCACCGCGCCCTGCACCACCGTTTCGCCCAGGCCGTAGCTCGACGTGATGAACACGGCGTCCTTGAAGCCCGATTCGGTGTCGAGCGTGAACATCACGCCGGCCGCGCCCACGTCCGAGCGGACCATGCGCTGCACACCCGCCGACAACGCGACTTCGGCGTGCGTAAAGCCTTTGTGAACACGATAGGAGATGGCGCGGTCGTTGTAGAGCGACGCGAACACGTGCTTCATGCGATCGAGGACTTCCTCGATGCCGACCACGTTCAGATAGCTTTCCTGCTGACCGGCGAATGATGCGTCGGGCAAGTCCTCGGCGGTCGCCGACGAGCGCACGGCGAACGACAGTTCCTCAGGGGAGCTGTTTTGCAGCGTGACGAAACCGGCGCGGATGTCCGCTTCGAGGCGCGGCTGCATCGGCGCATCGACGATCCACTGGCGGATTTCCTTGCCGGCTTCCGCGAGCGCCTTGACGTCGTCGACGTCGAAGAGTTCGAGCCGCTTGGCGATGCGCTCGGTCAGGTTGTTGTGATGCAGGAAGTCGCGAAAGGCAAGCGCCGTGGTCGCGAAGCCCGTAGGCACGCGCACACCGGCTTCCGCTAGCTGGCTGATCATCTCGCCGAGCGAAGCGTTCTTGCCGCCGACGATATCCACGTCGGTCATTCGCAACTGCTCGAATGGAACTACATACGCCTGATCCTTTGCGACATCGTTCGCAACATTAACTGCGTTAGTCATACAAGCCCCTAAGGTGGAAGAAATTCACGATCATGCAAGTGGGCTCGATGCGGCGGCGCTCATTGGAAGCACGTACCGCAACCTGCATAACCTGTTTGATAAGCGATCGCGCGTCAAAATTGCGAATGCGCCGGAATTCACTCGAAAGTGTTACTTTCGGTATCGAAAACTCACAAAACTTGCCGTTTTAAGCGCAATCCGATCGTGAATTGTCCGCAATTGCTTATCGAACAGGTTGCCGCTATTCTACCGTGCCGGCTTGCGAAATGTTCCGGCCGAGTCAAGAATTGCGCACCTAAATGGCCCGCGCTTTGCGTGTTGAGTGCGCCGGCGCACACGTCGCGGCGCGCTGCGGCTTAAGTAGTCACTGAGTCAGTGAAACTTAGCGATTGACTCGAGCGCGTGTCGATTTGAGCACGTCCGTCCACTTCCGTTCCCTTCACACTCCGATGCCGCCTACCGTATTCATCGTTTCCGACGGGACCGGGATCACTGCCGAAACGTTCGCGCACTCGATCCTCTCTCAGTTCGATCAGAAATTCAGGCTCGTGCGCGTGCCGTTCGTCGATTCGAGCGAAAAGGCCTTCGCCACGCTCGAAAAAATCAACGAAACCGTATCGCTCGACGGTCGTCGTCCGATCGTGTTCACGACGCTCGTGGACAGCGAGTCGAACCAGATCCTCAAGCGCTCGAACGCGCTCGTGCTCGACATGTTCCAGACCTTCATCGAGCCGCTGGAACACGAACTGGACATCAAGTCCACGCACGCGATGGGCCGCGTCCACCAGAACGCGGACACCGAGGAGTACAAGAACCGGATCGAGGCGATCAACTTCTCGCTCGCGCACGACGACGGCCAGTCGAACCGCAATCTCGTCGATGCCGACGTGATTCTGGTGGGCGTGTCGCGCAGCGGCAAAACGCCGACGAGCCTGTATCTCGCGATGCAGTACGGCGTGAAGGCGGCGAACTATCCGCTGATCCCCGAGGATTTCGAACGCGGCAAACTGCCCACGCCGCTGCTCGATTACCGCGACAAGATGTTCGGTTTGTCGATCGATCCGCAGCGGCTCGCGGAAATCCGTAACGAGCGCCGACCGGGCAGCAAGTACGCCGCGCCGGAAAACTGCCGCTACGAGATCAACGAAGCCGAAATGATGATGAAGCGCGAAGGCATCAAGTGGCTGTCTTCGACGCATAAATCCATCGAGGAAATCGCGACCACGATCCTGCAGGAAATCAAGCTCGAACGACCTTCGTATTATTGAATGAGCCCACGGGGCTGACTCGGGGTGAGTTTGCTTATCTGCGGTTTGGGGGATTTGCAGCGTTCTCGGTTTGATCGCGCTCTTTTGCTTTTTATCGGTTAGCGCTTTTTGGGAGCTTGCTTTCGTGTGGGTCTATTAGGTCTTTTAGGTCTATTAGCGCTGCCCTGTGCGGGGCGGGCGGGTCTGGTCTGCTTGTGGTTTTGCTTTTGTTTGCGAGAGCTCTGGGAACTTGCTTTCGTGTAGGTCTGTTAGCACGCCGCTGTGCGCGGCAGCAGTCACTTTTTCTTTTGCCTAGCTGCAAAGAAAGTAACCCAAGAAAGCAGCACGGGATTCGGCGCCGTGGGGCGGCTTGAGGGTGGGTGGGTTACACCGTTTGATGTTCGGACGCTTTCTGGGAACTTAATTTCGTGTAGGTCTATTAGCACGCCGCTATGCGCGGCAGCAGTCACTTTCTTTGGCTAGCTGCAAAGAAAGTAACCAAAGAAAGCAGCACGGGATTTGGCGCCGTGGGCGGCTTGAGGGTGGGTGGGTTACACCGTTTGATGTTCGGACGCTTTCTGGAAACTTAATTTCGTGTAGGTCTATTAGCTCGCCGCTATGCGCGGCAGCAGTCACTTTCTTTGCTGCTGTGTACAGACCGGAGACATAGCTGACAGGTGTACGGAGACATGGTTGACACTTTCGGGTAATCGAACGCCCGAAATCCTCCCATGCCGTGGAACGTAAAAGACACCATGAGTCTCCGACAGGAATTCGTTCAACTCGCCACCCAACGGCGCGTGCCGTTCAGCGAGTTGTGCCGACGTTTCAACGTCAGCCGCCAGACCGGCTACAAGTGGCTTGCCCGCCACTCGACGCAAGGCCTTGAAGGTCTCGTCGATCGCTCGCGTCGTCCGCACAACAGTCCCGCGCGCTCACCCGATGAGATCGTCGCCGTCGTGCTCGACCTGCGCCGCGAGTACGGCTGGGGCGGACGCAAGATCGAGCGTCGTCTGCAAGATCTCGGCCACGCCAATGTGCCCGCACCCTCCACGATCACCGAGATCCTGCGCCGTCACGACCTGCTCCACGCGCCTGAGGACAGACCGCAGCGGCCCTGGCAGCGCTTCGAGCACGAGCATCCGAATGCGCTGTGGCAGATGGATTTCAAGGGCGATTTCCCGACCCTGGAGGGTGGCCGCTGTGCGCCGCTGACCGTGCTCGACGACCACTCGCGCTTTAACATCGTGCTCGCCGCCTGCGGCCGGACTACCACGGAAGTCGTGCAGACCGAGCTCAAGCGGGCGTTTCGCTGCTATGGGCTACCGTCACGCATCAATACCGATAACGGTGCGCCTTGGGGCTCCCCGAGTGCGCCGGGCCAGTTGACCGAGCTTGCGGTGTGGCTGATCAGACTGGGTATTCACGTGAGCTACAGCCGACCGTATCATCCTCAGACGAATGGCAAGGATGAGCGATTTCATCGGTCGCTGAAAGCTGAAGTGCTGGCGCGGCACGTGTTCACGACCCACGCCCACGTGCAGCAGGAGTTGGAACGCTGGCGACAGGTGTACAACACGCAACGCCCGCATGAGGCGCTGGACCTGGCGACGCCGGTGAGCCGCTACCAGCCCAGCCCGCGGACGATGCCCGAGCATCTGCCAGAACCGCAATACGGGCCTGCCGACGAGGTGCTGCGGGTCAATTCAAATGGCCTGGTGCGTTTTAGAGGCGAGGCGCTGCGTCTGTCGACTGCGCTCAAAGGGCTGTACGTGGCCGCACGTCCAAAGCACGACGAAGACGGCGTAATTGAGTTCTGGTTTGCCCATCAACGCATTGCAAAACTTGACCTGAAAGCAGCAAAACCCTGAACATCAGGTGTCAACGATGTCCTCGTACATGTGTCAACTATGTCTCCGGTCTGTACACAGCAGCAAAGAAAGTAACCAAAGAAAGCAGCTTATCCATCTAAGTGTCCACCACCCATAACCTTGCAGATAGGCACGCAGGCTGACTATGGCAACTCGCATTCGTTGGTATTGGCACAGCATCTGTCAGGTCCGTCCTCGCTGCGCTCGGACGACGGGCGTACCTACAAACCGGCGCTCGGTTTGGTTTATTCGGTTATGCCGTTCCGGCAGGCATTTATGCCTGCCGGGATGAATGAGCGGCTCCACTCTGTAGTGTGGTGCGATGGTCGAATCAGCTTGCGCACCACTCCCGGAAACCATTCGTGGTGGACACTTAGACGGACTAGCTGCTTTCTTTGGTTACTTTCTTTGCAGCAGCAAAGAAAGTGACTGCTGCCGCGCATAGCGGCGTGCTAATAGACCTACACGAAAGCAAGTTCCCAAGAAGCATAGGCAAACAAAAGCGAAGGGCGTGAGCAAACCAAGCCACGTGCAAGTTCCAAGAAGCGCAAGCAAACAAAACCAAAGCGCCAGCAAACCAACCGAGGACCATCCATCAACACAAGGCCCGGCAACACCGAACGAGCCTAGATACCGCGCTGCTGGCGGCACTGCTCGAAGAGACACACAGCGGCCGCGGCCGCCACGTTGAGCGACTCCATACCGCCCGGCTGGGGAATCGTCACCCGATGCGTAACGGCATCGCGCCACACCTGCGACACACCCGCGCCCTCGTTGCCGAAAACCCACGCAACCTGTCCCGACAAGTCGCACCGATCGAGCACGGTCGCGCCGTGCGAATCGGTGATGGTGACCGGCACGTCGAGCCGCGCAATCAGGCCGGCGGGCTCGATATCCTCGAAAATATTGAGCAAAAAGTGCGCGCCCATGGCGGATCGCAGCACCTTCGACGACCACGCGTAGGCCGTTCCCGGCATGCAATACACGGCGCCGACACCCGCCGCCGCCGCGCTGCGCAAAATGGAACCGACATTGCCTGCGTCCTGCACCCCGTCGAGCACGACACAGGTATTCGCGACGCGCGCGGGCTCGGCGGACTGAATCTTCTCCACCAGCAGCAACATGCCGACGCCGTGGACCACGCTCGAAAGCTGGCCGAAGAGTGCATCGGGCAGTGTCACGACGTGCGACGGATCGATACGCTCGACGATCTCCCGCGCTTCCGCGTGCTGCAACGCGCCCTCGGTCACGACGCAGGTTTCCGGCTGACCCGCGGCGTCCAGATACGCGCTCGCGAGATGCAAGCCTTCGAGCAACGCGTGACCGCTGCGGCGCTGCTGCGCCGTCGATCCGGCGAGCGCCTTCAGACGCTTGTAAAGCGGATTGTCCCGCGAGGTAATGGCTTTCACGAGGCGTTCACAAAGGGTTTTAGAATGCGCGCGCGTCGCGATCCTGCTCGGCGGTCGCCGCGTCGATCACCGCAGGCGCCACGGTGGGAAGCACGACTGGCAGCAGCACGATGCCAAAGCGCGCGTGCGCCTCGCGCACCGGCGCGAACGAGCGTCGATGATGCTCACACGGCCCGTGTTCGAGCAGCGCGGCAAGATGCTGCGGCGTGCCGTAGCCGGAATGCGCGTTGAAACCGTAGACGGGATGCGCGTCGTGAAGCTGCAGCAGCATGCGGTCGCGCGTGACTTTCGCGAGTATCGATGCTGCCGAAATCTGCGCGATGAGCGCGTCGCCGCCGATCACGGCTTCCGAGCGGATCGACAGTGTCGGACACCGGTTGCCGTCGATTTTGACGAGCGTCGGCGCGACCGAAAGACCTTCCACCGCGCGTTTCATCGCGAGCATGGTGGCGTGCAGAATGTTGATCGTGTCGATTTCCTCGACACTCGCCGATGCGACGCAGTAGGCGAGCGCGCGGTCGACGATCTTCTCGTAAAGTTCCTCGCGCTTTTTCGCGCTCAGCACCTTCGAGTCGTCCAGCCCCCGAATGCGCGGCTTGGCCGGATCGAAGATCACCGCCGCCGCGACCACCGGCCCGGCGAGCGGCCCGCGACCGGCTTCATCGACGCCGCAAATGACGTCGAACGGCGACTCGAAATTCAGCCCCGCCTGCTGGATCGCCTTCGGCATTAACGCGGCCTCCGGGTTTCGAGCACCGTCGCGACCGCTTCCGCCGCCCGTTGCGCCGTGTTTTGACGCAACGCCAGGTGCATTTCGGTGAAGATATCGGTCAGGGTACGGCGGTTTGCGTCGTCGTTCAACTGCGCGAGCGTGGCATCGGCGAGCGCTTCCGGCGTCGCGAAATGCTGCAGAATTTCCGGCACCACGAAGCGCCCGGCCAGAATGTTCGGCAAGCCGACATACGGCAGATAACCCTGGCGCTTCATGATCTGGCCCGTGAGCCAGGGCACCTTATACGAGATCACCATTGGCTTTTTCAGCAGCGCGGCTTCCAGCGTGACCGTCCCGCTCTTGACCAGAATCGCGTCGGCGGCGGTCATCGCGGTTTGCGCGCGGCCGTCGGTAATGGTGAGCGCGAGATTCGGATGTGCGTCGACGAGCGGCTGCAGCAGTTCGCGCAACGCCGGATTCGCCGCGGGCATCAGGAAACGCACGCCCGGCTCGCGAAGCTGCATCAACTCCATGGCGTCGAAGAACGTCGGACCGATCAGCGCGATTTCCGAGCGCCGGCTGCCCGGCAGGACCGCGATAATCGGCCCGCCTTCGGCCAGCCGGAGTTCGCGCCGCGCGCCCGCGACATCCGGTTCGAGCGGAATTTCGTCCGCGAGCGGATGGCCGACATACGTGGACGCGACGCCCGCCTTCTCCATCAACGCGGTTTCGAACGGAAACACGCACAGCATGTGATCGACGGCCTTCACGATCTTCTTGATGCGACCGCCGCGCCACGCCCAAATCGACGGACAGACGAAATGCACCGTAGGAATGCCCGCTTCGCGCAGCGGCTGTTCCAGCCCGAAATTGAAATCGGGGGCGTCCACGCCGATAAACACCGACGGCGGATCGGCGAGCAACTGCCGCTTGAGTTCGTTGCGGATACCGAGAATTTCGGGCACGTGCCGAAGCGCCTCGACATAGCCACGCACGGTGAGCTTGTCCATCGGCCAGTGCGCGTCGAAACCGGCGGCTGTCATGCGCGGGCCGCCGATGCCGCTGTACTGCGTGCCGGCCGGCAGCCGCTCGTTCAGGCCGCCGAGGAGCGAAGCCGCCAGCAAATCGCCGGAAGGCTCGCCGGCGACCATCGCGATGCGCAAGGGAGTGGGTAGCAGCGTCATCTAGGCGGCGATCAGCGGATGATGCCGCGCTGCGACGCGTCGATGAAATCGGCGAACGCCGTGACCGGCGCATCGCCGTCGCCGCCCGCCGCAGCCAGTTCGCGCAGTTGCACTTTGGCTTCTTCCAGCGTGAGACTGTTTTTGTACACCACGCGATACGCCGAGCGCAGCGCGGAAATCGCTTCCGCCGTGAAGCCGCGACGTCGCAGACCTTCGATGTTGATCCCGTGCGGCACGGCCTTGTTACCGGCCGCGATCACGAACGGCGGCACGTCCTGCACGAGCGCCGAAGCGCCGCCCAGCATGGAGTGCGCGCCGATCCGCACGAACTGGTGCACGCCCGACATGCCGCCGACGATCGCGTGATCGCCGACGATCACATGGCCCGCCAGTTGCGCGTTGCTCGACATGATGATGTTGTTGCCGAGGCGGCAATCGTGGCCGACGTGCACGTAGGCCATGATCCAGCAGTCGTCGCCGATGCTCGTGAGGCCCGCATCCTGCGTCGTGCCGGTGTGGATGGTCGTGAATTCGCGGATCGTGTTGCGGTCGCCGATGGTGAGCCGGGTCGGCTCGCCCTGGTATTTCATATCCTGCGGCCGACCGCCCACCGACGCGTAATGGCCGATCCGGTTATCGCGGCCAATGCTGGTATGGCCCTCGATCACGCTGTGCGACCCGACCGTCGTGCCCGCGCCGATGCTGACGTTCGGGCCGACGATCGCGTAAGGGCCGATTTCAACGGATTCATCGAGTTGCGCGCCCGGCTCGATGATCGCGGTAGGGTGAATCTTGCTCATGCGCCCTCGCCTTGTGTTCTGTTTTCGTGTTTCCCGAGCCGTTCGGCTCGTTACTTCGCGTCAGGTTCCGTGCTTTTCACGGTGCACATCAGTTCGGCCTCGGCGGCGACCGCGCCGTCCACTTCCGCGCGCGCCTTGAACTTCCAGATGCCGCGCATGTAGCGCTCGAACGTGACGTTCAGGATGAGCTGATCGCCCGGCTCGACCACGCGCTTGAACCGCGCGCCGTCGATCCCGACGAAGTAATACAGCGTCGTTTCCGGATCGCTCGGCTGTTCGGCGAACGTGAGGAGCGCCGCGGTTTGCGCGAGCGCTTCCAGAATCAGCACGCCCGGCATGACCGGACGCGTCGGGAAGTGACCCTGAAAATACGGCTCGTTGATCGACACGTTCTTAAGCGCTTTGATGCTCTTGTGCGGCTCAAGTTCTAGCACGCGATCCACGAGCAGGATCGGGTACCGATGCGGCAGCAATGTGAGGATCTTGTGGATGTCGAGGTTGATTTTTTCGGTGCTCATAGTCGTTCTGCTCGCGCGCTGACAGCGCGGGTGTTGACTGCGGGACGCGCGAGGCGCCCCGCCGGGATGCTGGAATGGTGGGACGGCCGGCTCTTGGCACGGCGCGCCCGTCTCCTGCCTGGTTGGCCTGTTGCCTTTTCGGCTTATGCCTTGTTGGCGTACAGCTTGGTCGTGCCTGCCTCGAATACTTGCTAGCTTTCCTGCTTCAAGTGCGCGTCGCCTTCGCCGCGCTCGGCGGCGGCGGCTTCCAGCGCCTTGATGCGGTCCCGCAGTTTATCGAGATTGCGCACGATCGCCGCGCTTTTGTTCCAGTCCGCGTGGTTCACGGCCGGGAACGCGCTCGTGTACATGCCGGCTTTCGTGAGCGACTTCGACACGCCCGACTGCGCGGTGACGATCACGTAATCGGCGAGCGTCACGTGCCCCGCAATGCCCACCGCACCGCCGATCATGCAATGGCGGCCGATGGTCGTGCTGCCCGCGATGCCCGCGCACCCGGCGATGACCGTGTACGCGCCGATGCGGCAGTTGTGGCCGATCTGCACGAGATTATCGATCTTCACGCAGGTTTCGATGACCGTGTCGGCCATCGCGCCGCGATCGATCGTGGTGTTCGCGCCAATTTCGACGTCCTCCGCGATATCGACCGCGCCGACCTGCGGGATCTTCACCCAGCTACCGGTGCGCGCATCGCCTTCGCCGGTGAAATCTGGCGCGAAACCGAAGCCGTCCGCGCCGATCACCGCGCCCGCATGCACGATCGCGCGCGCGCCGAGCTTGCAGCCGTAGTACACGGTGACGTTCGGATACAGATGCACGTCGTCGCCGAGCTTAACGTTCCGGCCGATCACGACGCCCGCGTCGAGCCGCACGCGCTCGCCGATCACGGCGCCCGCTTCCACCGTCACATGCGGGCCGATCACGGCGCTCGCCGCGATTTTCGCCGACGCGTCGATGAACGCGCTCGGATGCACGCCCGGCGCGATTTTCGGCGCGGCGAGATCGATAAATGCCTGCGCGACGCGCGCGAAATAAGCGTAAGGATTCGGCGTGACGATGAAATTACGACCTTCGCGTGCCGTGACTTTTTCGAGATCGGCGGGCGAAATCAGCACCGCGCCCGCGCGGGTCGTCTCGACCTGCGACAAGTATTTTTGGTTTGCCAGGAACGCGAGTTGTTCCGGCCCCGCCTGATCGAGCGGCGCGAGGCCGCCCACGCGATGCGTTGCTTCGCCGGCGATGTCGCCGCCGAACCGTTTGACGAGTTCGGCGAGCGGGATAGCAATGCCAGATGCCATGCCTGTTGCGCTCCTGATCAGTTCGCGCTGGCGGCGGCGAGCGCCTTCAGCACCTGATCGGTGATATCGATACGCGGGCTCACGTAGACCGCTTCCTGCACGATCAGGTCGTAATGCTGCTGTTCCGCGATCTGTTTGATGACCTTGTTCGCCCGGTCCAGCACCGCCGCGAGTTCCTCGTTGCGGCGCTGGTTCAGGTCTTCCCGGAATTCACGCTGCTTGCGCTGGAAATCGGCATCGAGCTGCGACAGATCGCGTTGGCGTGCCGCGCGGTCGGTCGGCGACATCGACGGACCGTTCTTGTCCATCGAGTCCGACATCGTCTTCAGGCGCTGCGCCATTTCCTGCAGCGCCTTGTCGCGTTTCGAAAACTCCAGTTCGAGCTTGGCCTGCGCGGCCTTCGCCGCCGCCGATTCGCGCAGGATGCGGTCGGAATTGACAGCTGCAATCCGGGCTTCCTGAGCGTCCGCCGTGGCGACGCCCGCGAGGCCGAGAGTGATCGACAGCGCAAGCGCCAACGCCACCTGTTTCGAGAGCTTACCGGTTCGCAAAGTCTTCCTCACGTTGCTAAATTGCAGAAACGAGTTGCAGAGCGCCACGTTAGAACGCCGTGCCGATCTGGAACTGGAATTTCTGGTACTGGTCGCCTTCATGCTTCTGCAGCGGGAAACCCAGGCTCAGCTTGAGCGGGCCGATCGGCGAGATCCACGCGAGACCCACGCCGTAACCATAGCGCAGACCGTTCGCGCCGCTGCTCGTGCCGCCCTGACCCGGATCACCCCAGACGTTACCGCCATCGAGGAAGGTGAAGATGCGCAGCGTGCGGTCGTAGCCCGTGCCCGGCAACGGGAACGTCAGTTCGACGTTACCCACGGCCATGCGCGAACCGCCGATCGGGTCGTTCGTCTTGGCGTCGCGCGGACCCAGCGAGCTCGGTTCATAGCCACGGACCGAGCCGATACCGCCCGCGTAGTAGTTCTTGAAGATCGGATACGTCTGACCCTTCAAGCCCTTGCCGTAACCGCCCTGCAAGTTGAAGCCCAGCACGAAACCGCGCGCGAACGAATAGTAATACTGGAATTGCGCGTCGAACTTCGCGTAGGTCGTGCCGCCGAGCGGCGTGCCGTACTCGGCGTTCGTCTGCGTGAAGTAACCGCGGCTCGGAACCAGCGCGCTGTCGCGATTATCACGGGACCAGCCCACCGTCAGCGGAACGTTGTTCACCACGCGGCCGAACTCGTTCACGTAGTCGATATAGCTTTGCGGCGTATTCGAATCGACGTCGAGCGTGTTCTGCTCCAGACCCGCGCCGAAATACACCGTGTCCTGTTCCGAGAACGGGATACCGAATTTCAGGTCGCCGCCCATCGTCACGATCTTGAAGCTCGAATCGGTCGAGTAATACAGCGGCTGATACGTGCGGTAATACAAATCGGTAATGCGCTTGATACCGTCGATCGTGAAGTACGGATCGACCTGCGTCACCGTCAACGTGCGGTAGGTCTTCGCCGTGTTGACGTTGACCGCGAGGCTCGTACCGGAGCCGAACACGTTGTCCTGCGAAACGCCCGCCGACAGCACCACCTTGTCGGTCGACGAAAAGCCCGCGCCCAGCGTGATCGCGCCGGTCGGCTTTTCGGCCACCTTCACGTCGACGTCCACCTGGTCATTCGTGCCTTCGACCGGAATCGTAGTCACATCGACATCGGTGAAGTAGCCGAGACGATTCACGCGATCTTTCGACAGCGCGAGACGGCTCGAATCGAACCACGAGCTTTCGAGCTGGCGCATTTCGCGGCGCACGACTTCGTCGCGCGTCCGCGTATTGCCGTTGATGTTCACGCGGCGCACGTAGACGCGGCGGCTCGGGTCCACTTGCAGCGTGAGATCGACCGTGTGGTTGGTCTGGTCGATGGCCGGCTGCGCGTTCACCTGCGCGAACGCGTAACCGTATTCGCCCAGTTTGTCGACGACGGCCTTGGTCGTAGCCTGCAGCTTCTCAGCCGAGAAACGCTCGCCCGGTTTGATCTTGATCAGCTTGGTGAGTTCGGCTTCGCGGTCGAGCAGATTGCCGCTCAGCTTGATGCTCGAAATCTTGTACGGCTCGCCTTCATGCAGCGTGACCGTCAGGTACATGTCCTTCTTGTCCGGCGAAATCGACACCTGCGTGGAGTCGATATTGAATTCGAGATAGCCGTGATTCAAGTAATACGAGCGGACGTTCTCGAGGTCGCCAGTGAGCTTTTCCTTCGCGTACAGATCGTTCTTCGTGTACCAGGAGAACCAGTTCGGCGTGGACAACTGCATTTCGTCGCGCAGCGTGCTCGTGCTGACCGCGTTATTGCCGATGAAGTTGATCTGACGGATCTTGGCGCTCGGACCTTCCGCGACCGAGAACAGGATGGACACGCGATTGCGGTCCACCGGCGTGACAGTGGTCGTGACTTCGGCGGCGTAGAAACCGCGCGTCAGGTACTGACGTTTGAGTTCCTGTTCGGCTTTATCGACGAGCGCCTTGTCGTACGAACGGCCTTGCGAAAGCCCGACGGAGCGCAGCGCCTTCGTCAGGTTGTCCTTGTCGAATTCGTGGAGACCGGCGAACTCGATTTGCGAAATGGCCGGGCGTTCCTGAACCTGGACCACGACGACATTGCCTTGCGTCGCGATTTGAACGTCGCTGAAAAAGCCGGTTGCGTAGAGTGCGCGAATGGCTTCGGACGCTTTGTCGTCGGTGAACGTTTCGCCTTGCTTGATCGGCAGATAAGCGAAGACCGAGCCCGGTTCGATGCGCTGAAGACCGTCGATCCGGATATCCTGCACGACAAAAGGCGTTGTCGCGTGTGCCGCCATGCCAGTTGCGGCGAGTGCCGCGGCTACCGCCGATTTAGGAACAAAGCGATGAGGTTTGAACAACGTGCTTCCCCAGTGTGTATAGCTGCATCAGGTCCGGCGGTCCCTCAGGAGACGCCGCCAGACATTGTGAAAATGGATCAAAAACGGATCAGGCGAGCCAGGTCGTTGAAGAGTGCAATTGCCGACAATGCGACGATGCAAACGAGGCCCGCCCGTTGAAGAACCAGCTGCCAGCGATCTGATACGGCCTTGCCGGTAATGGCTTCAACCAAATAATATAACAGATGCCCACCGTCCAATACCGGAATGGGCAACAAGTTCAACACCCCGAGACTAATACTGACAAGTGCGAGAAACGATAAAAACGCGGATAGTCCGAGCCGCGCGCTTTTTCCTGCGTAATCGGCGATGGTCACGGGTCCGGACAGATTCTTGAGCGAAGCCTCGCCGACGATCATCCGGCCGAACATACGCAGCGAGTACATGCTGATGTCCCACGTGCGATTCACGCCGAGCCGCAGGCTTTCGACCGGCCCGTAACGCACGTCCACGGTCGGCACCTGATTGGCGAGCGACGCGCCGATCCGGCCGACTTCCCGGCCGCTGTCCGCATCGCGGCGCAGGTCCGGCACGACCGTCACGATGCGCGCGTCGCCGTTGCGCTCCACGGTGAGCGCGACCGGCTGACCGGGATGCGTCTTCACGAAATCGATGAAACTCGTCGGACTGCCAATTGCATGTCCGTTGATCGCGCGCAACTTGTCGCCTGCGACAAGCCCGCTCTTTTGCGCGGCGCTGCCCGCTTCGACGCCCGCGACCGACAGCGTTCCACCGCCCGGCATGAAGCCGAGCGTGTCCATGAAATCGTGTTCGGCGTCCTGATCGGTGATGCCCGCGACGTCGAGCGGAAAGTCGAACGTGCCGTCCTGATTCTTCGCGGTCAGCACGACGCGCCGGTGATCGAACGAGGCGTCGAGCAGTTTCCAGCGCAGGTCCGACCACGAGCGAATCGGCTCGGCATCGCCGCCGCGTGCATCGCGCATCGACACGACCGTTTCGCCGCCCTCGAAACCCGCGCGCGCGGCCGCGCTTTCCGTAGCCGGCGTGGCGATAACCGCCGCCGGCTCCGTCACGCCGCCCGCGAACACGACGGCGAACAGCAAGATGGCGAGGATGAAGTTGGCCGCCGGACCGGCCACGACGATCGCAATGCGCTTCGCGACCGGCTGACGGTTGAACGCGCGCGGCAGGTCTTCCGAGGCGATCTCGGCGTCCGTCTCGCGCTCGTCGAGCATCTTCACGTAGCCGCCGAGCGGTAGCGCCGCGATCGTCCATTCGACGCCCGTTTTCTTGCTCACCCAGCGCACGAGCGGGCGGCCGAAGCCGACCGAAAATCGCAGCACTTTCACGCCGCACCACCGCGCAACGCTGTAATGGCCGAATTCGTGCACGACGACGAGTACGCCGATCGCGACGATGAACGCTACGATTTCAGTCAGGAAGTTCATGGGCGGCTCAGAAGGAGTTTCAGTGAGCAGCGGGCTGCGGTTGCGGCGTGGCAGTCGGCATGCCGATCGTATCGACGAAACCCGTCGCCAGACGGCGCGCTTCGGCGTCGGCGGCGAGCACGGCGTCGAGCGTCGCCGCGCTCGTGTTCGGCAGTGCATTCAGGACGCGCTCGACCACGTCACCGATCGCCATGAAGCCGATCCGGCGCTGCAGGAAAGCCTCGACGGCGATTTCGTTCGCCGCGTTGAGCGCCGTGCTCGCGATCCCGCCCGCCTCCAGCGCCTTCAGCGCGAGCGCGAGACACGGGAAACGGCCGAAATCGGGCGCCTCGAACGTGAGCGTGGCGACTTGCGCGAGATCCAGTTGCGCGACGCCCGATTGCACGCGATCCGGGAACGCGAGCGCGTGGGCGATCGGCGTGCGCATGTCGGGATTGCCGAGTTGCGCGAGCACCGAGCCGTCGGCGTAGGACACCATCGAATGGATCACGCTTTGCGGATGAATCAGCACCTCGATGCGCGAGCCGGGCAGATCGAACAGCCAGTGCGCCTCGATGACTTCGAGCCCCTTGTTCATCATCGTCGCGGAATCGACGGAGATCTTGCGGCCCATCGCCCAGTTCGGATGCTTGCAGGCTTCATCGGGCGTGACGTGCACGAGGCTCGCTGGATCGCGGGTGCGGAATGGGCCGCCCGACGCGGTCAGCACAATTTTTGATACGCCGCCGTGCAGCGCCGCTTCGCGCGGCAGGCACTGGAACACAGCGTTGTGCTCGCTGTCCACCGGCAGCAGGACGGCGCCGTTGTCGCGCACGGCGTCGATGAAGATCTGGCCCGACATCACGAGCGCTTCCTTGTTCGCGAGCAGGATGCGCTTGCCGGTCCGCGCCGCGGCCAGCGTGGGTGCGAGACCCGCCGCGCCGACGATCGCGGCCACAACCGTATCGCACTGCTCGGACGCGGCCGCATCGACGAGCGCCTGCGGGCCGTGGCTCACTTCCGTCTTGCAGCCGGCCGCGCGCAATGCGGTTGCGACCCGCGCGGCAGTATCCGCGTCGCCGACCACGGCAATTTCCGGCTGGAAGCGCAGACATTGGGCGACCAGTTTGTCGCCGTTGCGGTGCGCAGTAAGCGCGTAGACCGAGAACCGGTCCGGATGCCGCGCCACGACGTCGAGCGTGCTCTCGCCGATCGACCCCGTAGAGCCGAGCAAAGTCAGACGTTTTTGCATAAATCCTTCTTTAGCCGAGCAGCAACAGTGCAATCGGCAATACAGGCAACAGCGCGTCGATGCGGTCGAGAACGCCGCCATGACCCGGCAGGAGACCGCTCGAATCCTTGACGCCCGCCTGGCGCTTCAGGAGCGACTCGAACAGATCGCCGATCACGCTGAACGCGACCAGCACCGTGAGCGCGATAAACGCTTTGAACCAGCCGAGATGTTCCACGAAGGCCGAGAACACCGTCGGCGCAAAAACTTGCGTAGCCGCCGCGATCGCACCGACGACCAGCACCGCCGCCCAGCCGCCCGCCGCACCCTCGCGCGTTTTGCCGGGGCTGATCGACGGCGCGAGCTTGTGGCGGCCGAAAGCTTTTCCGGCGAAGTATGCGCCTATGTCGGCGAGCCAGACGACTAGGAGAAGCGAGAGGACGAAAGGCACGCCCACGGTACGGGCCGCGACCAGCGCATGCCAGCACGCGACAAACACGACGACGCCGGCCACCGCGAGGAAAATGCGCCACGCACCCGCGCCCAGCGTGGGTTTGCGGGCCAGCGCAAAAGGACCGGCGAGCACCCAGAAGATGGCTGCGGCCTGAAACAGCGCACGCGGCGCCATGCCGAAGTAATTACTTCCGACCAATGCCAGTGCCGCGATCAGCGCATAAACCACCGGCCCCGCGCCGCCGAAATTGAGCAGCCGCGCCCATTCCCAGGCCGCGAACACCACGACGAACGCAATCAGCGCTCCAAATGCACCGACCGGCGCGAACAACGTGATCGGCAGAAGAACAGCCAGTAGCACGATTGCCGTGATGACACGGGTCTTTAGCATGAAAGGGAATCGACCTTCTGCGTCTGATTTTCCAGTTGTGCGCTCGTGCGCCCGAAGCGGCGTTCGCGCTCGCCATACGATTCGATCGCACGCGACAAAGCGTCGGCATCGAAATCGGGCCAGTAGATATCGGTGAAATAAAATTCGGTGTAGGCAAGTTGCCACAGCAGAAAATTGCTGATGCGCTGCTCGCCGCCGGTGCGAATGAAGAGATCCGGCTCCGGCGCGTAGGCCATCGCGAGATGCTGGGCGAACGATTCCTCGCTCACCTCGACCGCGCGCCCCTGTTCCGCCGACTGCTCGGCGAGCTTGCGGGTCGCCTGCATGATGTCCCAGCGGCCGCCGTAATTGGCCGCGATGGTCAGCGTGAGACGCGTGTTGCGCGCCGTTTTGGTCTCGGCGCGCTGGATCAGCGCGCGAATGCGCTCGTCGAACATCGAGGTATCGCCGACCACGCGCAGACGGATGCCGTTTGCGTGCAAACGGCCGATTTCGCGTTCCAGCGCCGTGACGAACAGACGCATGAGAAACGAGACTTCCTCGGTGGGACGACGCCAGTTCTCGGAACTGAATGCGAACAGCGTGACGTATTGGACGCCGCGACGCGCGCAACTTTCGACGGTCGCGCGCACGGCATCGACGCCGCGCGTGTGACCGGCGACGCGCGGCAGGCGCCGCTGCGTCGCCCAACGGCCATTGCCGTCCATGATGATCGCGATATGGCGCGGCACAGCGGCGACATCGGGCACGCGAACGGTAGAGCTGGTATAGGTCATGGCCGCTGAATCAAATAATCGACAAAGTGAAGCGCCAGCGCGACTTAAAAGATCGGTAGCGATCTTAAACCGTCATGATTTCGGCTTCTTTCGACTGAACCAGCTTGTCGATTTCCGCGACGAATTTGTCGGTGAGTTTCTGGACGTCGTCGCTCGCACGGCGCTCGTCGTCCTCGGAGATTTCCTTGTCCTTCGTCAGCTTCTTGAGCTGTTCGTTGGCATCGCGGCGCAGGTTGCGCACGGCGATCTTGGCCGTTTCGCCTTCGCTCTTCACGACTTTCGTGAGTTCGCGGCGGCGTTCCTCGGTCAGCGCAGGCATCGGAACGCGGATCAGGTCGCCCTGATTGGCGGGATTCAGGCCGAGATCCGAATCGCGGATCGCCTTTTCGATGACCGGCACCATTTTCTTTTCCCACGCCTGAACGCCGATCGTGCGCGCATCGACGAGCGTCATGTTCGCGACCTGGGAAATGGGCACGCTGGAGCCGTAGTAATCGACCTGGATATGATCGAGCAAACCGGTATGGGCGCGACCCGTGCGGATCTTGGCGAGGTCGCTCTTGAACGCCTCGATCGACCGCTGCATCTTCTGGTCGACGCCCTTTTTAATGTCAGCCACACTCATTTAAACCTCCGAACCTTGGTTGCTCGCGATGCGGGCGTTCCCGGCGCGGGCCCGTCGGGGCGGCGCCGTGCCCGTCAGCGCGAGATGTTACACGTGGACGAGCGTGCCTTCGTCGTCGCCCTGGACAATGCGCTTGAGCGCGCCCGGCTTGTTGATCGAAAACACGCGGATCGGCAGCTTCTGGTCGCGGCACAGCGCGAAGGCCGTCGCGTCCATCACCTGCAGATTGCGGCCGATCGCTTCGTCGAAGCTGATCGTGCTGTAACGCGTGGCCGTCGGATCTTTCTTCGGATCGGCGGAATAAACGCCGTCCACCTTGGTCGCTTTTAGCACGACTTCGGCGCCGACTTCCGACCCGCGCAATGCGGCGGCGGTGTCGGTGGTGAAGAACGGGTTACCCGTGCCGGCCGCGAAAATGACGACCCGGCCTTCTTCGAGCTGGCGAATCGCGCGCGGGCGGATGTACGGTTCGACGACCTGGTCCATGCGCAGCGCCGACTGCACGCGCGCTTCGATGCCCGCGTGACGCATTGCGTCCTGGAGCGCCAGGGCGTTCATCATCGTGGCGAGCATGCCCATGTAGTCGGCAGTCGCACGGTCCATGCCGGCCGCACCGCCCGCGACACCGCGGAAGATGTTGCCGCCGCCGATCACGACCGCAAGCTGGGTTCCCATGCGCACCACTTCCGCGATGTCTGCCACCATCCTTTCGATTGTCGCGCGATTGATGCCGAAGGCATCGTCGCCCATCAGAGCTTCGCCGGAGAGTTTGAGGAGTACGCGTTTGTAGGCTGTGGGCATATGAGGTTCCGATCGCGCCGAGGGGAGTTGCAACAACGTAGAACTGTAGGGGTGAAACGATATTTACGGCAAGCATGCCATATGGGATAGGTCACGAAGCTAATCAGGGTTAACCCTATATCACTCCACTCTATCCCGGTCTGCGCGCCGCTAGACGCCGGGACGAATGTCCCGTCGCGTTAATCGCCTGATTACTTTTACCGCTTTTTTGATGCGCAAACGGCGCGCCTTTGCAAAAAGGGCGCGCCGTTTACATTGAGACTTAGCCTTGCTTTGCAGCAGCGACTTGCGCGGCGACTTCGGCTGCGAAGTCGTCCTGACGCTTTTCAATGCCTTCGCCGACCACGAACAGTGCGAACTTTTGTACCGACGCGTTCGCTGCCTTCAACATCTGTTCGATCGTCTGCTTGTCGTTCTTAACGAACGTCTGGTCGAGCAGCGAGACTTCCTTCAGATACTTCTGGATGGTGCCTTCCACCATCTTCGCGACGATTTCAGCCGGCTTGCCCGATTCGGCGGCCTTCTGCTCGGCGATGCTGCGTTCCTTCGCGATCAATTCGGCCGGCACTTCCTTCGACGACAACGAAACCGGCTTCATCGCGGCGACGTGCATCGCGACATCCTTGCCGACCTGCTCGTCCGCGCCCGTGAATTCGACCAGCACGCCGATACGCGTGCCGTGCAGGTACGAAGCCAGCTTGTTGCTGGTTTCGAAGCGCACGAAACGGCGGATCGAGACGTTTTCGCCGATCTTGCCGACCAGCGCGAGACGCACTGCGTCGACCGTCGAGCTTTCCAGCGGCAATGCGCCGAGCGCCGCGACATCAGCCGGGTTGTGCTTCGCGACGAGTTCAGCGGCCGTCTTGCCGAATGCCAGGAAGTCGTCGTTCTTCGCGACGAAGTCGGTTTCGCAGTTCAGTTCGACCAGCGCGCCCACACCGCCTTCGATATGCGTCGTCACGATGCCTTCAGCCGTCACGCGCGATGCCGCCTTGCTCGCCTTGTTGCCGAGCTTCACGCGCAGCAGTTCTTCGGCACGGTCCATGTCGCCTTCGGCTTCCGTCAGCGCCTTTTTGCATTCCATCATCGGCGCGTCGGTCTTTGCGCGCAGTTCTGCCACCATGCTTGCGGTAATTGCCGCCATCATTCGCTCCTTGAGTCTGTGTTTTCACACGCGCCGACGGCATTCGGGAGAACGCCGCGGCAAGAATTGGGTTGATCGGCGTGCCGGAATCCGCACGCCGGCGATATCGGATACCGCCTGATATCGCCAAACCGGGCTTAAAAAAAAGGGGCCTTTCGCAAAGCCCCCTTTTTTGCCGGACGAGAGGGCTTATTACGCCTCTGCGTTGACCTCGACGAACTCGTCGCCTTCGCCGCCACGCGCAGCTTGCACGACTTCGTTCACCGCGCTAGCACGGCCTTCCAGGATCGCGTCGGCCACGCCTTGCGTGTACAGCGCGACAGCCTTGCTGGCGTCGTCGTTACCCGGGATGACGTAGTCGATGCCTTCCGGCGAGTGGTTCGTGTCGACCACGGCGATAACCGGAATACCAAGCTTCTTGGCTTCGGTCACGGCAATCTTGTGGTAGCCGACGTCCACGACGAAGATCGCGTCCGGAATGCCGCCCATGTCTTTCACGCCGCCGATCGACTTGACCAGCTTCGTCATTTCGCGTTCGAACAAGAGCGCTTCTTTCTTGCTCATGCGCTCGGTTTCACCCGATTCCAGCGCTGCTTCCATGTCTTTCAGGCGCTTGATCGATACTTTCAGCGTCTTGAAGTTGGTCAGCATGCCGCCGAGCCAGCGTGCGTTCACGAACGGCATGCCAGCGCGCTGCGCTTCTTCAGCCACCGTGTCGCGCGATTGACGCTTCGTGCCGACAAACAGGATCGTGCCGCGATTAGCTGCCAGTTGACGCACGTACTTCAGTGCGTCGTTGTACATCGGCAGCGTCTTTTCGAGGTTGATGATGTGAATCTTGTTGCGATGACCGAAAATGAACGGGGCCATCTTCGGGTTCCAGAAGCGCGTTTGGTGACCGAAGTGGACACCGGCTTCCAGCATTTGACGCATGGTAACTGCCATGAAAATTCTCCGCGAGGGTTGGGTCTTAAGCCGGCTGCCGCATCCGGCGACGCGCTTCTCCACGTTATCCGGGGAAGCCGCGACGCCGGACACCCTGGGTGCGCCGGCTTGCGAGTCAAGTCAGTGAAAGGTCTGGGAGACGTACAGCGCCTTCAAACCTGTTACAGACTTAGCCAAAGAGTATAGCACGGGCATCGATATGCACTCAAGCTGCGCACGTGGCCGAAACTCGCGCCTACGACCGCGCTGGTCAAGCCATGGGCAATTCGTCTACTGAGAAGGTCGGCGCATTCTACCCTTCGTCTCCGCGACGGCGTCTGAGCGCTACCAGCGCATTTGCGCCCGCGCCGCGCCGGCGTTCGCGTTGACGGTCCGGCCGGGTGCGGCGGTGCGTCGAAGGTGCGATAATGCTCGCTTAGGTGCGTCGTCAGGGCTTCCCGGCCCGCACGCCAGTCCATGCGCCATCCGGGCGATCCAGCCCGCTTCTTCGATCCAAGTCATGTCCATTACGCTGAAAAACGAACACGATATCGCGCAGATGCGCGTCGCCTGCCGGCTCGCCAGCGAAGTGCTCGACTTCATTACGCCGCACATCGTCGCAGGCGTGGCTACCGGCGAGCTCGACCGGCTTTGCCACGAATACATGGTGAAGGAACAGGGCACCGTTCCCGCGCCGCTCAATTACCAGCCGCCTGGCTACCCGCCGTATCCGAAAGCGACCTGCATTTCGCTCAACGACGTCATTTGCCACGGCATTCCCGGCGACAAGACGCTGAAAAACGGCGATGCGCTGAATATCGACGTCACGGTCATCAAGAACGGTTATTTCGGCGATACGAGCCGGATGTTCATCGTCGGCGAAGGGTCGATTCTGGCGAAGCGCCTTGTGCAGACCACGTTCGACTGCATGTGGCTCGGCATCGACCAGGTGCGTCCGGGCGCGCGCTTGGGCGATATCGGCCACGCCATCCAGAAGCACGCCGAAGCGCAGGGTTACAGCGTGGTGCGCGAATATTGCGGCCACGGCATCGGCACGGTATTTCACGAAGAGCCGCAGGTGCTGCATTACGGGCGTCCCGGCACGGGACTGGAACTGGAAGCCGGCATGATCTTCACCGTCGAGCCGATGATCAACGCCGGCCGCCGCGATATCCGCACGATGCCCGACCAGTGGACCGTCAAGACGCGCGACCGCAGTCTGTCCGCGCAGTGGGAGCACACGGTGCTGGTCACGCCGACGGGTTACGACGTGCTGACCGTGTCGGCGGGAACGCCCGCGCGTTCGCCGCTGATTTCCGCCACGGCGTGATTCCGGTTCGCGCCGTGCCCCGGCACGGCGCGCGCGCTTCCGCTTCCGCTTCCGCTTTCGCTGTCGCTTTCGCTGTCGCTTTCGCTTTTGCTTGATTTGGCTGCTCCATCCGTTTCAGTTCACTGACCTCGTCCGCCCATGAGCGTAACCGCCGTCGCCCCGCCCTGTGACTCGCTGAAAGCCACCTACAAGTCGGCGAAGGCCGCGCTGCTGGAACGCTTCCAGCGCGCATCCAACGTCGATTCGCCGATGCACGCGCTCGCGCTCGCCACCGACGAGGCGTTGCGCGGCGCGTGGGTCCAGTGCGAGATGCCGGTGTCGGCGGCGCTGGTCGCGGTCGGCGGGTATGGGCGCGGCGAGCTTGCGCCGCATTCCGACGTCGATATTCTCGTATTGCTGCCGGATACCGAGAGCGCGAACGAAAACGCTCACGCGGCGCTCAACGCGCGGATCGAGCGGTTTATCGGGATGGCGTGGGATCTCGGGCTGGAAATCGGCAGCAGCGTGCGTTCGACCTCGCAATGTCTCGACGAAGCGAGCAACGACGTTACCGTGCAGACTTCGCTGCTGGAAGCCCGTCAAATCTGCGGCAACAGCGCCCTTTTCAACGAATTTTCGCGGCGTTATCTGGACGCGCTCGATCCGCGTGCCTTCTTCCAGGCGAAAGTGCTGGAAATGCGCCAGCGTCACGCCAAGTTCCAGGACACGCCGTACAGCCTCGAACCGAATATCAAGGAAAGTCCGGGCGGTTTGCGCGATTTGCAACTGATTCTGTGGATCACGCGCGCCGCCGGATTCGGCAGCAGCTGGCGCGAACTTGACGCGCGCGGCCTGATTTCCGAGCGCGAAGCGCGCGAACTGCGGCGCAATGAGATGTTCCTGAAAACGCTGCGCGCGCGTCTTCATGTGATCGCGAAACGTCGCCAGGACATTCTCGTTTTCGACCTGCAGACGGCGCTCGCCGAGAGTTTCGGCTACAAGGCGACCGCGACCAAGCGCGCCAGCGAACAACTGATGCGGCGTTATTACTGGGCGGCAAAGGCGGTCACGCAACTGGCGACCATCCTGATCCAGAACGTCGAGGCGCAACTTTTCCCGTCGACGAGCGGCATTACGCGCGTGATCTCCGGGCGCTTTGTCGAGAAGCAGGGCATGCTCGAAATCGCACGTGACGATGTGTTCGAGCGCGAGCCGAACGCCATCCTCGAGGCGTTTCTGCTCTACGAACAAACGCGCGGCGTGAAAGGACTTTCGGCGCGCACTTTGCGCGCGCTCTACAACGCGCGCGAAGTCATGGACCGCGAATGGCGGCGCGATCCCGAAAATCGCCGGCTTTTCATGGATATCCTGAAGCAGCCGGAGGGCATCACGCACGCGCTGCGTTTGATGAACCAGACCAGCGTGCTCGGGCGTTATCTGCTGAATTTCCGGCGGATCGTCGGACAGATGCAGCACGATCTGTATCACGTCTATACCGTCGATCAGCACATTCTCATGGTGCTGCGGAATCTGCGCCGGTTCGCGATTGCGGAACTGGCGCACGAATATCCGTTTTGCAGCCAGTTGATGGGCAATTTCGAGCGTCCGTGGGTTCTGTATGTGGCCGCGCTCTTTCACGATATTGCAAAGGGCCGCGGCGGCGACCACTCGACGCTCGGCATGGCCGACGCCCGCCGCTTCTGCCGCGAGCACGACCTCGGCGCGGAGGACAGCGCGTTGGTCGTGTGGCTGGTCGAACAGCATCTGACGATGAGCCAGGTCGCCCAAAAGCAGGACACGAGCGACCCCGACGTCATCAAGCAATTCGCGTCGATGGTCAAGACCGAGCGGCGCCTGACCGCGCTCTATTTGCTGACCGTCGCCGATATTCGCGGCACCAGCCCGAAGGTCTGGAACAACTGGAAAGGCAAGCTGCTGGAAGATCTTTTCCGTGCGACGCGCGCCGTGCTCGGCGGCGCCGCGCCCGATGCAACCTCCGAACTCAAGTCGCGTCAGCACGAAGCGCTGGCGCTGCTGCGGCTCGAAACGGTGCCGGAACACGCGGAACGGGCGCTCTGGGACAAACTCGACGTCGGCTATTTTTTGCGTCACGACGCCGCCGATATCGCATGGCAGACGCGCGTGCTCTACAAGCACGTCGAGAGCGACGCGCCGATCGTGCGCGCGCGGCCGTCGCCTATCGGCGCGGGTTTGCAGGTGCTGGTCTATGTGCAGGACCGGCCGGACCTGTTCGCCGGAATCTGCGCGTACTTCGATAAAAACGGCCTGTCCGTGCTCGATGCGCGCGTGACGACGACCCAGCACGGCTACGCGCTCGACAATTTTCTTGTCGCGCATCCTGACCATGACGGGCATTATCGCGACATTGCGAATCTTGTCGAACAGCAGCTCAGCACGTTGCTCACCGCCGAGCGCATCTTGCCCGAGCCGTCGAAGGGGCGTGTTTCGAGACTAGTCCGCACTTTTCCGATCACCCCGCGCGTGGATTTGCGTCCCGACGAGCGCGGCCAGTACTACATCCTGTCCGTGTCGGCGAACGACCGGCAGGGCCTCCTTTATTCGATCGCGCGGGTCTTGGCCCAACACCGGATCGGCGTCCATGCGGCGCGGATCAACACGCTCGGCGAACGCGTCGAAGACGTGTTTCTGCTCGACGGCCGCGGGCTTTCCAGCAACAAGACCCAGATCCAGGTCGAAACCGAACTGCTGCGCGCGATCGCAGCCTGAGAATTTATGCGCGTCAAACTGACAGCCAAACATCCGCGCCCGGCCACGCCGGCGCGCTCCCCCGTCCGTTCCGGCAGCGCCGCCGGACGGAAACCCGTGCGCGCGGAAATGCCCGCGGGCGAACGGCCGGCGCGCCCGGCAGGCGATAAGCCGGCGGGTAAGGAGCGCCGGCCTTTCAAAGCACGCGATGAGTCAGCGGGTCCGCGTGGGCCGCGTCCGTCGTTCAGCGAGCGTGGAGATCGTGGTCCGCGTCCCTCGTTTGGCGATCGCAACGACCGTGGTCCGCGTCCGTCCCAAGGCGACCGCCCCGCACCGCGTGGTGATCGGCCCACGAGCGACGAACGCCGTCCCTTCAAACCGCGCGACGACGCCGCTGGCCCGCGCGGTCCGCGTCCCTCGTTTAGCGAGCGTGGGGATCGTGGTCCGCGCCCCTCGTTTGGCGATCGCAACGACCGTGGTCCGCGTCCGTCCCAAGGCGACCGCCCCGCACCGCGTGGTGATCGGCCCGCGAGCGACGAACGCCGTCCCTTCAAGCCGCGCGACGATTCCGCTGGCCCGCGCGGCCCGCGTCCGTCGTTTGGCGAGCGTGGAGATCGTGGTCCGCGTCCGTCGTTTGGCGATCGCAACGACCGTGGTCCGCGTCCGCCGCAAGGCGACCGCCCCGCTCCGCGTGGTGATCGGCCCGCGAGCGACGAACGCCGTCCCTTCAAGCCGCGCGACGACTCCGCTGGCCCGCGCGGTCCGCGTCCGTCGTTTGGCGAGCGTGGAGATCGTGGTCCGCGGCCTTCGTTTGGGGATCGTAACGACCGCGGTCCGCGTCCGTCCCAAGGCGACCGCCCCGCACCGCGTGGTGATCGGCCCGCGAGCGACGAACGCCGTCCCTTCAAGCCGCGCGACGACGCCGCTGGCCCGCGCGGTCCGCGTCCCTCGTTTAGCGAGCGTGGAGATCGTGGTCCGCGTCCGTCGTTTGGGGATCGCAACGACCGTGGGCCGCGTCCGTCTCAAGGCGACCGCCCCGCACCGCGTGGTGATCGGCCCGCGAGCGACGAACGCCGTCCCTTCAAGCCGCGCGACGACGCCGCTGGCCCGCGCGGTCCGCGTCCGTCGTTCAGCGAGCGTGGGGATCGTGGGCCGCGTCCTTCGTTTGGCGATCGCAACGACCGTGGTCCGCGTCCGCCGCAAGGCGACCGCAACGATCGCAAACCCGCGCGCGCCAAACCCGCCAAGCCGAGTTCCGCTGCCGACACCAGCACGCCCAGCCGTCCGGCCATCGCGCGCGCCGGCGACGAAGGGCTCGTGCGCCTCTCGAAGGTTATGTCGGAACTCGGCCTCTGCTCGCGTCGCGAAGCCGATGAGTGGATCGAAAAGGGCTGGGTGCTGGTCGATGGCGAAACAATCGATACGCTCGGCACCCGAATCCGTCCGGATCAGAACATCGAAATCCTGCCCGCCGCGCGCAGCGAACAGGCGCGGCTCGTGACGATCCTGATCAACAAGCCGGTCGGCTACGTTTCCGGCCAGGCCGAAGACGGCTATCAGCCCGCCGTCACGCTCATCACGCCAGCAAACCATTGGGCCGACGATCAATCCGGCATCCGTTTCGCGCCCAATCACCTGCGCACGCTCGCGCCGGCGGGCCGTCTGGATATCGATTCGACCGGCCTGCTCGTTTTGACGCAGGACGGCCGTATCGCGAAAACGTTGATCGGCGGCCATTCCGACGTGGACAAGGAATATCTCGTACGCGTTAAGTTTGGCGAGCGCGAGACGGACATCGATCAGCATTTCCCTGCTGAAAGCCTCGCGCTGCTGCGTCACGGTCTGGAACTCGACGACGTTCCGCTCAAAACCGCGCAAGTAAGCTGGCAAAACGGCGAGCAATTGCGCTTCGTGCTTCGCGAAGGCAAAAAGCGCCAGATTCGCCGCATGTGCGAGCTTGTCGGCTTGGAAGTGGTCGGCCTGAAACGGATCCGCATGGGCCATGTGACGCTCGGCGCGCTGCCGCCGGGTCAGTGGCGCTATCTGAGCGCAGACGAAGCGTTCTGATCGTCCGAGCGTCGTATCGATACAACGCTCGGCTCAAAAATCGACGCCCACGGCCCTGTCCGTGGGCGTCGATTTTTTTTGGCCGAATTTTGGCTAAAGAAAATATGACACATGACCGATAGGCAGGTGTACGTGCTTTTTACCGCACCGGTCGCACGTATCTGCGCCAAGCTAACGGGGAAAACCGCCATGTCAGTTGAGATCATTGTTCGCGAAACGAAAACCGGCCTCGAAATCGTCAGTGGACGACGACGCCTCGACGCACTCCTCGCCCTGCGCGATGAAGTTGTGGTGATGAGCCCGGGCGTCGGCGAGGTCGTGATCGCGCGCCTGCCGGACGGACGTCTGCAGGCGTCGGCGAATCCGGAGCATGTCGCGCTGTTCCGCCAAGAGCATCCGAACGGCACGAAAAAGTCGTTCGCCTGAGCGGTTGTCTGAGCCGGAAGGCACGAAAGGCCGCGATGGCGCGGCCTTTCGGTGAGGTTCTAGTGCTTTAAAGCGCCGTCGCGGGCGCGACCCGGATCAGTCGTCCGTGTTGGGATCGAGTCCGGGGAACAGCACCTCGGTGAAGCCGAATTTCGAAAAGTCGGTCAGCCGCATCGGGTACAGCTTGCCGATCAGGTGATCGCACTCGTGCTGCACGACGCGCGCGTGAAAGCCCTCGGCGAGCCGTTCAATCGGCCCGCCGAACTGGTCGAAGCCCTGGTAGCGGATCATCGAATAGCGCTGGACCGCGCCGCGCAAGCCCGGCACGGAAAGACAGCCTTCCCAGCCCTCTTCCATGTCGTGCGAAACCGGCGTGACGATCGGGTTGATCAGCACGGTTTCCGGCACCGACGGCGCATCCGGATAACGCGCGTTCTGCCCGAAACCGAAAATCACCACCTGCAAATCCACGCCGATCTGCGGCGCGGCCAGCCCCGCGCCGTTCGCGTCGCGCATCGTGTCGAACATGTCCTGCACGAGCGCATGCAGCTCGGGTGTATCGAAGTGAGCAACCGGCTCGGCGATACGCAACAGCCGCGGATCGCCCATCTTCAGAATTTCGCGAATCATGGGGTTGTGCCCTCCAGTATCTTGCGCATGCCGTCTTCGTCGAGCACCGGCACGCCGAGTTCCTCGGCTTTCGTGAGCTTGCTGCCCGCGTCCGCGCCCGCCACCACGTAATCGGTTTTCTTCGACACCGAACCCGCCACCTTGGCGCCCGCCGCCTCGAGCATTTCCTTCGCGGTTTCGCGCGAAAGATTGGGCAGCGTACCCGTCAGCACCACGGTTTTGCCCGCGAGCGCGCCCTGCGGCGCTTTCGGCGCGGGCGGTCCCTCGGGCCAGCTTACCTTCAGCCGCAACTGCTCGATCACGAGCTGGTTGTGCGCCTCGCTGAAAAAGTTATGAATCGATTCGGCTACGACCGGCCCGACGTCGTTCACCTCCAGCAATTCCTCGGTGGTGGCGGCGATGATCGGGTCGAGCGAGCCGAAATGCTTCGCGAGATCTTTCGCCGTGGACTCGCCGACGTGACGGATGCCGAGCGCGTACAAGAAGCGCGGCAACGTCGTCGTGCGCGCCTTTTCGAGCGATTCGTACAGGTTCTGCGCCGATTTATCCGCGAAACGGTCCAGCGCAGCCAATTTTGCGACGCCGAGACTGAAAAGGTCTGCGGGCGTGCGCACAATGTTCTGCTCGACCAGTTGATCGATGATCTTTTCGCCCAGCCCGTCGATATCGAGCGCGCGCCGCTGCGCGAAATGCCACAGCGCCTGTTTGCGTTGCGCCGGACAGATCAGCCCGCCCGTGCAGCGCGCGATGATTTCATCGGGCAGCCGCTCGATCGCCGATCCGCACACCGGACACTCGGTCGGCATCACGAATTCGCGGGCATCGTCCGGACGCCGGTCCAGAATTGCGCCGACGACCTCCGGAATCACATCGCCCGCGCGCCGCACGATCACCGTATCGCCGATCCGGATGTCCTTGCGCCGTACTTCGTCTTCGTTGTGCAGCGTTGCGTTCGTGACCGTCGCCCCGCCGACGAACACCGGCGCCAGGCGCGCCACCGGCGTGATCGCGCCCGTCCGGCCGACCTGCACGTCGATCGCGAGCAATTCCGTCAATGCTTCTTGCGCCGGAAACTTGTGCGCCAGCGCAAAACGCGGCGCACGCGAGACGAATCCGAGTTTGTCCTGCTCGTCGCGCGGATTCACCTTGTACACGACGCCGTCGATGTCGTAAGGCAAGCCGTCGCGCTTCTCGCCCGTCTTCCGGAAAAAATCGAGCAAACCCTCGGCGCCCTGCACGACCGCGCGCTCGCCGTTGACCGGCAAACCCATGTCGCGATACCAATCGAGCAGGCCCGAATGCGTCTCCGGCATCTCCGCGCCTTCCAGCATGCCGATACCGTAGGCGAAGAAGGATAGCGGCCGCTGCGCAGTCATTTTCGGGTCGAGTTGCCGGAGGCTGCCCGCGGCCGCGTTGCGCGGATTCGCGAATTCGCGCTGCTCGGCGTCGCGCTGACGGGCGTTCAGCCGGTCGAAGTCGCGCTTGAACATCAGCACTTCGCCGCGCACGTCGATGCGCTTCGGAATGTTCTTGCCCTTCAGTTTCAGCGGGATCGAGCGGATCGTGCGGACGTTTTCCGTAACGTTCTCGCCGGTCGCGCCGTCGCCGCGAGTCGCCGCCTGTACGAAGCGGCCGTCCTCATAGCGTAGCGAAATGGCGAGGCCGTCGAATTTCAGCTCGCACGCGTAATCGACGTCGGCGTGACCGAGCGCATCCGACACGCGTTTGTCGAATGCAAGGATGTCTTCGTCGGCGAAACCGTTGTTCAGCGACAGCATCGGCACGTCGTGCACGACCGGTTCGAAGCCTTGGGCCACCTGGCCCCCGACACGCTGCGTCGGCGATTCGGGCGTGACGAGTTCCGGATGATCGCCTTCGATCCGCTGCAACTCTTTGAAGAGCGTGTCGTATTCGGCGTCCGGCAGATCCGGCTGGTCGAGCACGTAGTAAGCGTAGTTCGCGCGCTCCAGTTCCGAGCGCAACCAGGCCGCGCGCTCGGCCGGCCGATCTGCACTCGGCACCGGCGCGGCGGACGTGGCAATGGCGGCAGCTTCAGCTTTGGATTTGGCGGACATGCGTGGTCGGGAAAGACGTTGAATAAGGGCGTCGGACTAAGAGCAATCCGGTCGTTCGATTGTCTCAGAAAGACCGGCAAATCGTAGCATCGCGCGATCGGATGCGGCATCGGCCGAATGGACGATGCCGCTGCGCCGCGTTTTACGGCATGCTGGTCGAACGTAGCGCGGGGCGCGCTTACTGGCTGAAGAGCCGCCGCGTCGCGGGCGATCCCGCCGGAATGCCGGCCTGTTCGAGCTTGGCGTAAAGCGTCATCAACTGCTTTTCGATCGCGAGCAGCGCGGACTCCGGCAGCGGCCGCCGCTGGTCGTCCACGACGCGCGCGCCGATCCGCTCGGACAGCGATTTTGCGTAGTCGCACATCAGGCGGAACGGCAGGATGTCTTCGTCGGCGACCGGCACGTCGAGCACGAGCGTGATCATCTGGCCGCCCTTGTAGGTCAGGTCGTCGCGCAGGAAGTTGGTGTCGCCGAACTGAAGCATGAAGACCGGGTTCTGGCGCGCGTCCAGCTTGACGAAGCGGGTGCCGTCGCGCGAGAGCAGCAGGCCGTCCTGCGAGGCCACGGCCTGCACGTAGTTCGCCGACCACGGTGCGCCGTCGGAGAGGATGTTGATCGACAGCTGGGCGTCGCACTGGGCCGCGAACGCGTCGAGTTCGCGCGCCATGCCGACGGTTTCCAGCATGTCGGGAAATTCCGGCGCGCCGTCGATGGCGTCGGCGAAACGCTGCGTGCCCGTCACGAACTCCGAAAATTCGAGTTCGTTCAGCGGCCCGCTACGGTTTGCGAGCTGAGCGGCGGCGCGCAGTTCCTCGTAGCGCGCGCCGTTCTTGAGCAGTTCCCAGGTGGTTTCGCCTTCCGGCTTGCCTTCGATATTCACGGGCTTGCTGCCCGCGCGGCGCAATTTCTGCGCGAACGGGATCAGCTTGTCGCCGGCAAGCGGCGCGTTGAGCCGGATCGGCACGATGCAGTCGATCCGCCCGTCGACGATCGCGGGCGGCGCCGACGAAATGGTCGTCGCGGCCGGCAGAACGGGTTCTTGCGCATCTTCTTCGGCGATCGCGTCGCCATTCACCGAGGTCGCTTCCGCCTGAATATCGACGGCGGTGTCGGCGGGCGCCACGCCCGGCATCGGCGCACCACCGAAACTCGGCTCGACCCGCGACTCGGCCGACTGGCCCTCGCTGTCGGCCTCGCTCATGGCCGGCTCGCGGCGGGTGGTCGGACGCACCGGCTCGATAAACGGATGCTCCTCGTCGGCGTCCTGACGCGCGAGCGTGTCGGCCGCCTCGTCGGGCATCGGGCGCGGCATCCGGCGGCGCACCTTGGCGCCTTGCCACGCGTTGTACACCACGACGCCGCCCACCACCACGGCGCCCGCTCCGATCAAACCGAGTGTCAACTCGTCCATGCACGCTCCATCATTCTTTTAGTTGCAAGTGCGCCGCGCGATCAGCCGGAAACACGACATACGTGCCCGGCTCCGCGACAAAGGCGCGTCAGGACCGGCCGGCCGGCCGATCCACGTTCGTTTTCATGCGGGCCGCGATTGCGCCCTAGCTCGCATTCTGGGCGAAACCGGCGGCGGATTCCATGTCCACGGCCACAATCCGCGATACACCCTGTTCCTGCATCGTCACACCGATCAGCTGCTGCGCCATCTCCATTGCAATCTTGTTGTGCGAGATGAAAAGGAACTGTGTCTTTTCCGACATAGCCCGCACGAGATTGGCGAAACGCTCGGTATTGGCGTCGTCGAGTGGCGCGTCCACTTCGTCCAGCAAGCAGAACGGGGCCGGATTCAACTGGAACATCGCGAACACGAGCGCGGTGGCCGTCAGCGCCTTCTCGCCGCCCGACAGCAGATGAATGGTCGAATTCTTTTTGCCCGGCGGCTGCGCCATCACCTGCACGCCGGAGTCGAGAATTTCGTCGCCGGTCATGATGAGCTTCGCCTGCCCGCCGCCGAACAGACGCGGGAACAGTTCGCCGAAATGATGGTTCACCTCGTCGAAGGTGCCTTGCAGCAAAGCGCGCGTTTCCTGGTCGATCTTGTGGATCGCGTCTTCCAGCGTGCCGATGGCGCTGTTCAGATCGGCCGATTGCGCGTCGAGGAACAGCTTGCGCTCGCTGGCGGTCGCGAGTTCGTCGAGCGCCGCCATGTTCACGGGACCGAGCGCCGCAATCGCGTTGTTCAGCCGCGTCACTTCGCCCTGCAAATAGGACGGCTTCAGATCCGGCGTGAGTTTCGCCTGCAATTCGGCTTCGTCGACACCCGCCGCCTGCAACTGCTCGACGAACTGCTCGCCGCTGATGCGCGCGGCCTGCTCCTTCAACTGCAACTCGTTGATGCGGTCGCGCAGCGGCTGCAGCGAACGTTCCGCCATCAGCCGCATTTCGTCGCACTGACGCAGACGCGCGGTGAGATCGTCGAGTTCGATCCGCGCCGACTGCAGCGCCTCTTCCCGCGCGCTGCGCACTTCAAGCGCGTCCTGCAAGCCGGTATGCGCCGTCTGCTCGTTGATGGTTTCGAGTTCGGCGCGCGCGTCTTCCAGCGCACCCGCGACGCGTTCGCTCTGGTCCTGCGCCGTCTCGATATTGCGCTTGTATTCCTCGATCTTCGCCGCCAGCCCGCGCACCGCGAAACTCGCGTCGGTGGCCGCGCGTTCGAGATCGCGCGCTTCCTGGCGCGCGGCCGTGAGCGATTCGTCGAGTGCCTCGAAGGCAAGTTGGTGATCTTCGAAACGCGCCTGCAATTCGGCGAGTTCGCCGTCGTGGCGCTCGAAATTCGCCTCCGACTCCGCCCGCAACGCGCGCTGTTCCTCGATCTGCGCAGTGATTTCTTCGAGTTCCTCGCGAATCTGCGTGCTGCGCTGCGTGTAGCGCTCGTGCGCCTGCGCGAGCTTGAGCACGTCCATTTGCAGCGCGTGAACGCGCTGGGTCGCGCGCTCGGCGGCGGCGCGGGCGTCGGCGAGCGCGTGCGCGCCCTGCGTGTGCGCGGCTTCGGCGCGCACGGCGGCGGCCTTGGCTTCATCGGCGAGGAGCGCCTGTGCGCGCACCTGCCGCGTCAGATTCTCGATTTCCTGCTGGCGCGCGAGCATGCCGGCCTGTTCGGAATCGGCGGCGTATAACTGCACGCCAACCCGCGTCACGACATGACCGGCCTTGACGACAAACGCCGCGCCATCGGCCAGTTGCGCACGCGCGGCGAGCGCCTGTGCGAGGTCGTCGGCGACGTACACCGCGCCGAGCCAGTCGTTCAGCACGGCACGCAGGCCCGGATCGTCGATCCGCACCAGCGACAGCAGCGTCCGCAAGCCCGCTGCGGATTCCGCCCGACGGCCGGCGGCCGGCGGCGCGTAGAACGCGAGTTTTGCGGGCGGCGCGTCGGTGGCGAACGCCTTGACCCAATCCAGATTCGATACTTCCAGCGCGGCGAGCCGCTCGCGCAGCACAGCTTCGAGCGCCGTTTCCCAACCCGCTTCGACGTGCAGCTTCTTCCAGAGACGCGGCAAGCCGCCCAGTTCGTGCTTATCGAGCCACGGCTGGATCTTGCCCTCGGTCTGCACGTTCTCCTGCAACTGCTTCAACGCGGCAAGCCGCGCTTCCAGTTGATGAATCTGCGCGCTTTCCGCCTGCACGCGCTCCTGCGCGGCGCGGCGTTCGCCGTCGAGACGCGGTACGCTTTCCTGTGCATCCGCGAGACGCGCCTGCGCCTCGCCAAGAATTTCCTCGTGCTCGGCGAGTTGCATCCGCATTTCTTCGAGCTGCGCCTCGTCGGGCGCGTCGAGCCCGCCCGCCTCGGTTTTCAAACGTTCGTGGCGCTGCTGCAGTTGCTGCAATTGCTGGTCGGCATTGCGCTGATGCGCGGCTTCCAACTTGAGCGCCTGCTCGGTCTGCGCGATCCCGCCGCGCTCCTCGTTCAACTGTGTTTGCGCATCGCGGAAACGCGCTTCGAGCGCGGGCAGTTCGTCCTGCTTCGCCGCCGCGGTTTCCTCTGCAACGGCGGCTTTTTCCTCGCCGATCGCGAGCGCTTCCTGAGCGTCCTCGATCTCGCCGCGCGCCTTTTCGGCCTGCATCTGCCACTGGTCGCGCTGCGCGCTCAACGCGGCGATTTGCGCCTGCACGCGGTTGCGCGATTCGACGATGAACTTGATCTCCGCTTCGAGCCGGCTCACCTCGGCATTCGCTTCATACAGCGAACCTTGCGCGCCCTGCATCGCGTCGCTCGCGCTGTAGTGCGCGACGCGCAGCGTTTCCAGTTGCGCTTCGACCTCGCGCAAGCGAGCCGTCTGCGCTTCCAGTTCGACCTGCGCCTCGCCGATCGCCCGTTGCTGGCGCTCGGACTCGCTGCCCGCCTCGTTCTTGCGCAGAAGCCACAGCAAGCGCTGCTTTTCCTCGCCATCGGCTTGCAACTGCTTGTATTTGGTCGCAACCACCGCCTGCGCTTCGAGCTTTTCGAGATTCGCGCTCAACTCGCGGACGATATCCTCGACCCGCGTCAGGTTCTCGCGCGTGTCGTGAAGACGATTCTCGGTCTCGCGGCGGCGTTCCTTGTATTTCGAGACGCCCGCGGCTTCTTCGAGGAACACGCGCAGTTCTTCCGGCTTCGCCTCGATGATCCGCGCGATCATGCCCTGCCCGATGATCGCGTAGGCGCGCGGCCCAAGGCCCGTGCCGAGGAAGATGTCCTGGATGTCGCGGCGGCGTGCCGGCAGATTGTTGATGTAGTAGCTGGAGGTGCCGTCGCGCGTGAGCACGCGCTTCACGGCGATCTCGGCGTAGGTGCTCCACTGGCCGGCGGCGCGTCCGTCGGCGTTGTCGAAGATCAGTTCGACGCTGGCCCGGCTGCCGGGCTTGCGCGCGGTCGAGCCGTTGAAGATCACGTCCTGCATCGATTCGCCGCGCAGCTCGGAAGCGCGCGACTCGCCGAGCACCCAGCGCACGGCGTCGATGATGTTGGATTTACCACAGCCATTCGGTCCGACGACGCCAACGAGTTGGCCCGGAACCTGGAAATGCGTGGGATCGACGAAGGACTTGAAGCCAGCGAGTTTTATCGAGGTCAGACGCACGGCGATATCGCTGTCGGAAAAGGTTTCTGCGTATTCTCGGATACGGGCCGGCGAGGCCGCGCTGCCTGCGCATCGTGTGCAAAACCGTTTGCTGGACGGCTGCACGACCAATACGCGGCGCGAAACGTTGCCGGTCGAAAACGCTCGGGCGCATCGTCGAACGCTGCTTCGACATGACATGGCTTTGAATTGAGAATTTTCCCAACGCCAATGCCCAATTGTCCGGCGGCGTCTGATTGACTTCTGCGACAACATGCAAGTGCGGCCCGGCGAGCGGTCACAATCATACCATCGCGCGTGCCGGTTTCCGGTCGGGCGGCGGCTCGTCGCCACGGTCATTCGGCCGATGCACCCAGCTCGACAGCACGCACGCCGCGACGATGCACGCGCCGCCCGCCCACTCGCGCGGGCCGGGCGTCTCACCGGCGAAAGCCCACGCCGAGAGCGCCGTCACGACGAGCTCGAACAGCATGATGATCGACGCGCGGTTGGCGGGCACGCGGGCGAGGCCAATTTGCACGAGCATGTTGTTCGAGGCGAGCGCGACGCCCAGCCCGAGCACGAGGAGCGCGACCATCGGCAGTTGCGCGGCGGCGGGCGGCGCGGTCATCGGCTCGAACAGCGTCGCAAACGAAGCGACGATCGCCGCGCCGCCGAAGATGGTCGCCGTGCGCATTTCGGCCTTGATCTCGGGCAGCACGCGGCTCACCTTCACGATCAGCACGTTGCTCATCGCGAAGCCCATGCCGGCGATAAGTCCCGCCCATTCGGCCAGATTGGCGGGCAGCGGCATGCCCAGTTCCGGCGACCACAGCATGGTGGCCGCGCCCGCGAGCGACAGCGCGGCGAGCGCGATGCCGCTCCCGGCGAGCCGCTCGCGCAGGATGAAGTGCGCGAAGATCGCCGTCCACGCGGGCGTGAGGTAGAACAGCAGCAGCACGCGCATCACCTCGCCGTGGATCGCGCCCCACACGAAGCCGATGTTCGTCACGCCGGAACAGATGGCGAGCGCGGCGAGCAGACCGTGCCAGCGCATCGTGCGGATCGCGCGATGCCGGACGAGCAGCACGAAGAGGCACGCGGCGCCGCTCGTGAGCGCGCTCGCCGCCGTGCCGGTCAGGCCGAGCGCGGCGAGCATGCGTAACGGATACCAGACGAGGCCCCAGACCGACGCGCCGAGCATGATCGCGAGGGTGGGCATCGCGCGTTGAAAACGGGGGCTCATCGGGCCGCCCTCTTGTTTGCGTGCTGCAAGAACTGCATTCGTGCTCCGTGCGTCGTGTGCCGGGTTTGCCGGCGCGGTTTTGCGGGCGCTTGCGCCACGCGGTCCGGCGGGCGCTGCCGCCACGCGCCTATGCCAAGTTATTGCGGGCGCTGCTGCCACGCGCTTATGCCACGTTATAATTGCCGCTTCGCGCGCCGCGCCGTTTGCCGGCCTTCGGCGCGCCTCGCTTCATTCTGTTTTGTTCCGTTTCGTTCGCTTCGTTCGCTTCGTTCGCTTCGTTCGCTTCGTCCGCAGCGTTTGCCGGCGCATCTCCGGCCGCGCGCGGACGTGAATCCAGCCGCATCAGCCCTGACCTCGCCGTGAATCCTCTACTCCAGAAACTTCAGCCGTATCCGTTCGAAAAGCTGCGCGTGCTGTTCAAGGACATCGCGTCGCGCACGGAATTGAAGCCGATCAGCTTCGGGATCGGCGAGCCGAAGCATCCGACGCCCGAGCTGATCCGCGATGCCGTCGTGGCGTCGCTCGGCGGCCTTTCTTCGTATCCGGCGACGGCCGGCACCGAAGCATTGCGCCAGTCGATCGCGAACTGGGCGAAAGCGCGCTACGGCCTGCCCGCGCTCGATGCCGCGACCGAAGTCCTGCCGGTTTCCGGTTCGCGCGAAGCACTTTTTTCGCTCGCGCAGACGGTGATCGACAGCAGAACGGACGGCGCGCGCGACGCAGCGGCAGAACCGCCGATCGTACTCTGCCCGAACCCGTTTTATCAAATCTACGAGGGCGCGGCGCTGCTCGCGGGCGCCGAGCCGTATTTCGTTAATAGCGATCCGGCGCGCAATTTCGCCTGCGATTATTCCGCCGTCCCCGCCACGGTCTGGGCGCGCACGCAACTGCTGTACGTCTGCTCGCCGGGCAATCCGACCGGCGCCGTGCTCACGCTCGACGACTGGCGCGAACTCTTCGCGCTCTCGGACGAGCACGGTTTCGTGATCGCCTCCGACGAGTGCTATTCGGAAATCTACTTCGACGAAGCCACGCCGCCGCTCGGCGGTCTGGAAGCCGCGCGCCTGCTCGGTCGCGGTTTCGAGCGCCTCGTGATGCTGTCGAGCCTGTCGAAGCGCTCGAACGTGCCCGGCATGCGCTCGGGTTTTGTCGCCGGCGACGCGAATATTCTGAAGAAATTCCTGCTTTACAGGACGTACCACGGCGCGGCGCTCTCGCCCGTGTTTCAGTCGGCGAGCATTGCGGCTTGGAACGACGAAGCGCACGTCCGCGACAACCGCGCCCAGTACCTGCAAAAGTTCAACACCGTCACGCCGATGCTCGCCGAGGTGCTCGACGTTCGTCTGCCGGACGCTGCGTTCTATCTGTGGGCGAACGTCGCGGGCACTGGCTTGTCGGATACCGAGTTCGCGGCGCGCCTGTACGCCGACTATAATGTGACGGTTCTGCCGGGCTCCTTTCTCGCGCGCACCGCGCATGGCGTCAATCCGGGCGAGGGCTTCGTGCGTATCGCGCTCGTCGCCGACACCCGCGAGTGCGTCGAAGGCGCCCGCCGCATCGTCGAGTTCTGCCGTCAGCTCGCGCCGTAATCCATTCCCTTCCATTACCGAAATCACGAACATGTCGCAACAACTTCAGCAGATCATCGACACCGCCTGGGACAACCGCGCCGAGTTGTCGCCGAAGGCCGCGCCCGCCGACGTGCGCGAAGCCGTCGCCCACGCGATCGAGCAACTGGATAAAGGCGCGCTGCGCGTCGCCGAGAAGCAGGACGGCGAGTGGATCGTCAATCAGTGGCTGAAGAAGGCCGTGCTGCTGTCGTTCCGCCTGGAAGACAACGCGCCGATGCCCGCTGGCGGCTACTCGCAGTTCTACGACAAAGTGCCGTCGAAGTTCGCGAACTACACCGCTGAAGATTTCGCGGCGGGCGGTTTCCGCGTGGTGCCGCCGGCTATCGCGCGCCGTGGCGCGTTCATCGCGAAGAACGTCGTGCTGATGCCGTCGTACACGAACATCGGCGCTTACGTGGACGAAGGCACGATGGTCGATACGTGGGCGACGGTCGGTTCGTGCGCGCAGATCGGCAAGAACGTGCACTTGTCGGGCGGCGTGGGGATCGGCGGCGTGCTGGAGCCGCTCCAGGCGAACCCGGTCATCATCGAGGACAACTGCTTTATCGGCGCGCGTTCGGAAGTGGTGGAAGGCGTGATCGTCGAAGAGAACTCGGTCATTTCGATGGGCGTATATCTCGGCCAGAGCACCAAGATTTACGATCGCGAAACCGGCTCGGTCACCTACGGCCGCATCCCGGCGGGTTCGGTCGTGGTCGCGGGCAACCTGCCCTCGAAAGACGGCTCGCACAGCCTGTATTGCGCGGTAATCGTGAAGAAAGTCGATGCCAAGACGCGCGCGAAAGTCGGCCTGAACGAGCTGCTGCGGAGCGACTGATCGTGGCGAAGAAAACCGTCGTCTACGGCATTCCGAATTGCGACACCGTGAAAAAAGCGCGCGTGTGGCTGGAGGAGCACGGCGTCGAGTTCGAATTCCACGATTTCAAGAAAGCCGGTGTATCGACGGCGCTCTTGCAGGACTGGCTGAAGGACGTGACGCTCGACGCGCTCATCAACCGGCGCGGCACGACCTGGCGCGGCCTGTCCGACACGTACAAGGCCGAAGCCGGCTCGACCGCCGGCGCGATCGCGCTGATGATCCACAAACCGTCGATCATCAAACGCCCCGTGCTGGTCATAAACGGCCGTGTGAAGCAACTCGGCTTTTCGGCCGAGGCCTACGAAACGCTGTTCGCGTGAGTTGCCGCGCTTCGTCGGCGCTTGCACACGCGCTTTAAATCCTGCCGGCCGCCGCGCCGGCATTTTTCATTGAAATGGCTGAATCCATGTCCGGCACTCTCCTGCTTACCGAAGAACTGATCGCGCGCGCCTCCGTCACGCCCGACGACCAGAACTGCCAGCAGCTTCTGACCGAGCGGCTCGCCGCGATCGGCTTCGAATGCGAAACCATCGAATCGGGCGGCGTCACGAACCTGTGGGCCGTGAAACGCGGCATCGACGGCACTGCGGGCAAGCTGCTCGCGTTCGCTGGCCACACGGATGTCGTGCCGACCGGTCCGCTCGACCAGTGGACCTCGCCGCCGTTCACGCCCACTCACCGCGACGGCAAGCTGTTCGGGCGCGGCGCGGCGGACATGAAGACGTCGATCGCGGCGTTCGTCGTGTCGAGCGAGGAGTTCGTCGCGGCGCATCCGAACCATCGCGGCACGCTTGCGTTCCTCATCACGAGCGACGAAGAAGGTCCGGCGATCGAAGGCACCGTGAAGGTGGTCGAGGCGCTGAAGGCGCGCGGCGAGCGCATGGATTACTGCATCGTCGGCGAGCCGACTTCGTCGGAGACGCTCGGCGACATGGTCAAGAACGGCCGGCGCGGCTCGATGTCCGGCAAGCTCACGATCAAGGGCGTGCAAGGTCATATCGCGTATCCGCATCTGGCAAAAAATCCGATTCATCTCTTGGCGCCCGCGCTCGCCGAACTCGTGGCCGAGCACTGGGACGAAGGCAACGAATATTTCCCGCCGACTACCTGGCAAGTGTCGAACCTGCACGGCGGCACGGGCGCGACCAACGTGATTCCGGGCCATATCGAACTGCTGTTCAACTTCCGCTTTTCGACCGCGAGCACGGTGGAAGGTCTGCAGGCGCGCGTCCACGCCATCCTCGACAAACACGCGCTCGATTACGACCTCGTCTGGACCGTCAGCGGCCTGCCGTTCTTGACGCCGCGCGGATCGCTCTCGAACGCACTGGAACGAGCCATCCTCGACGAAACCGGCGTGCGCACCGAACTGTCCACCACGGGCGGCACGTCCGACGGACGGTTTATCGCGCGCATCTGCGAGCAGGTGGTCGAATTCGGACCGCCGAACGGCAGCATCCACAAGATCGACGAACACATCGAACTGCAATTCGTCGAGCCGCTCAAGAACGTGTACCGCCGCGTGCTCGAACAATTGGTCGCTTAATTGCCTGCTTAATTTAAGGAACTCTCCATGGCGCTGCCCTTCACCACTCTGCGCGACCTGCTGCGCTTCGGCGTGTCGCGCTTCACCGAGGCCGCGCTGTCGTTCGGCCACGGTTCGTCGAATGCTTACGACGAAGCCGCGTACCTGATTCTCCACACGCTGCATCTGCCGCTCGACACGCTCGATCCGTTCCTCGACGCACGCCTGCTCGACACCGAAATCGACGCCGTCATGAAAGTGATCGAGCGCCGCGCGAAAGACCGCGTGCCGGCCGCGTACATCACGCAGGAAGCGTGGATGCACGGCCACCGTTTTTACGTCGATGAACGCGTGATCGTGCCGCGCTCGTTTATCGGCGAGTTGCTGCAGGATGGTTTGCAGCCTTACGTGCCGGACCCGGATCACGTCGGCCGTGTGCTGGAACTGTGCACCGGCTCGGGCTGCCTCGCGATTCTCGCGGCCGAGGCGTTCCAGAACGCGGACGTCGACGCCGTCGATATTTCGCCGGCCGCGCTCGAAGTCGCGCGCAAGAACGTGGACGACTACGACCTCGACGACCGCGTCGCGCTCTACGAAGGCGACCTGTACGCGCCGCTGCCCGCCGGCCGCTACGAAGTCATCATCACGAATCCGCCCTACGTCAACGCGACGGCAATGCAGAACTTGCCGCAAGAGTATCGACACGAGCCGGAAATCGCGCTCGCGGGCGGCGCGGACGGCATGGACATCGTGCGGCGGATTATCGGCGAAGCGCGCAAGTGGCTGACCGAAGACGGCGTGCTCGTGGTCGAGATCGGCAACGAGCGCGAAAACGTGGAAGCGTCGCTCGGCGGACTCGACCTCGTGTGGCTTTCGACCAGCGCCGGCGACGACAACGTGTTCCTGATCCAGGCAGCCGATCTGCCGGAATAACGGCGCACGCGCCTGCGCCGTGGTTTCAGGGGCCGGGACGCCTTCCTGTTCGGTAAGATGGCGAAACGCGGCGAGTCTTGCTGCGTCGCCGTCTCATCAACGTTATCGAAGGCCGTCCGCGCATCCATGCAACTCGACTGGCTACACCTCGGCACGCTCGTCATGGTCGCGCACCTGCTCGGCGTGGCCGCCGCGTGCCACGCCGTGATCAACACGCGCACCTCGCAGGGCGCGGTCGCCTGGGCGGTCTCGCTCGTCGCGATGCCGTATTTCACGCTCATCCCGTATCTGTTCCTCGGCCGCAGCAAGTTCGCGGGCTACATCGACGAACGCCGTCTCGAAAATGAAATGCTGCGCAGCCGCGCGCAACCTGCCGAATGGGAAGGCCACGGCACGCTGCTGCCCGGTTCGCCGCAGGAAGCCGCCGCGTTGCGCGGGGTGACGGCGAGCGGTCCCGCCGAATATCTCGCCCATCCCACGATCCGCGCCCTCACCCGCTTGAGCGGCATGCCGTTCCTGCGCGGCAATTCGGTGCGTCTGCTCATCAACGGCGACGCCACGTTTTCCGCGATCCTCGACGCGATCGAATCGGCGAAAAGCTATGTGATCGTGCAGTTCTTTATCGTGCGCGCCGATCCGCTCGGCGAACTGCTGAAGGAAGTGCTGATCGCGCGGGCGCGGGCGGGCGTGCGCGTTTATTTCCTGTACGACAGCATTGGCAGTTTCGATTTGCCGCATCGATACGTGAGCGCGTTGCGCGCGGGCGGCGTCGAGACGCATCCGTTCGCCGCGAAGCGCAAGTTCGTCAACCGGTTTCAGATCAACTTCCGCAACCATCGGAAGATCGTCGTGGTGGATGGCGAGCGCGCATTTGTCGGCGGGCATAACGTGGGTGTGGAGTATCTCGGCGGCAATCCGCGCCTGTCGCCGTGGCGCGATACGCACATCGAGGTGCGCGGCCCGGCGGTCGCGAGCATCCAGTTCGTGTTTATCGAAGACTGGTTCTGGGCGACGCAACGCGTGCCCGAGGTCGGTCCGACGAAGCCATCCGGCGACGACATGCACTGTCTGATCCTGTCGAGCGGTCCCGCCGACAAGCAGGAAACGTGTTCGCTTTTCTTCGTCGAGGCGATCAACGCAGCGCGCGAGCGCATCTGGATCACGACGCCATATCTGATTCCCGACGAAGCCGTCTTTTCGGCGCTGCGGCTTGCCGTGCTGCGCGGCGTGGACGTGCGGATTCTGATTCCGAGCCGACGCGATCATCACGTGGTCTTCGCCGCGTCGAAGCTCTACGCGTATGACGCGCTGCTCGCGGGCGTGCGGATCTTTCGCTATCAGCCGGGGTTTTTGCATCAGAAGGTCGTGCTGGTGGACGATATCGGCGCCGCGATCGGCAGCGCGAATCTCGATAACCGGTCCTTTCGGCTTAATTTCGAGATCATGGTGTTGACCGTGGACAGGCAGTTTGCCAGCGATGTCGAGACGATGTTGCTGCGGGACTTTGCGCTTTCCAGCGAGATCGATACGAGCGATTATCGCGGGGCGGCGGCGTGGCGGCGCGTTGCCATGCACGTGGCTCGGCTGTTTGCGCCGATTCTTTGAGGTGGGTTTTCGGGTTTGCTGGCGCGCTTTGCTTTTGTCTGCCTGCACTTTCTGGGAACTTGCTTTCGTGTAGGTCCATTAGCACGCCGCTATGCGCGGCAGCAGTCACTTTCTTTGCTGCTGCAAAGAAAGTAACCAAAGAAAGCAGCTTATCCACCTAAGTGTCCACCACCAATAACCACCCGGATAGGCGCGCAAGCTGACTCGGCTATCTCGCAGTCGTTCGGATTGGCACAGCACCTGTCAGTTCCATCCTCGCTGCGCGCGGACGATGGGCATATCTGAAAACCGTCGGGAGGGCGGGCTGGTTAGTTTGGTTTGGTTTGGTTTGGTTTGGTTTGGTTTGGTTTGGTTTGGTTTGGTTTGGTTTGGTTTGGTTTGGTTTGGTTTGGTTTGGTTTGGTTTGGTTTGGTTTGGTTTGGTTTTCCGGTTATGCCTTACCGGCAGGCACTTCGTGCCTGCGGGGATGGATGAGCGGCTCCACTCCGTTTGGAGGTGCGATGGCCGAATCAGCTTGCGCGCCACTCCCGGTTACGGGTCGTGGTGGACACTTAGACGGATAAGCTGCTTTCTTTGGTTACTTTCTTTGCAGCAGCAAAGAAAGTGACTGCTGCCGCGCATAGCGGCGTGCTAATAAACCTACGCGAAAGCAAGTTCACAGAGAGCGCAGGCAGACAGAAGCAAAGAGCGCAAGCAAACCCAAGACGACAGATGCGCAAAGCAAGTTCCCAACGAGCACAGGCAAACAAAAACAAAAGCCGCCAGCAAGCCAAACCTCGTTCAAGTTCCCAGAAACGCCCAAGAAACCAACCCAACCGACCAAGGCGCCAGCCGCCAGCCTCAGAGTAGTTTCTCGATATCCCCAACAATAGCCTCCGGCTTGGTAATCGGCGCAAACCGCCGTATCACATTCCCCTCGCGATCGACCAAAAACTTCGTGAAATTCCACTTGATGGCCTCAAGCCCAAGCACCCCGGGCTCCTTCTCCGTCAGGTATTTGAAGAGCGGATGCGCCCCCGCCCCATTCACATCGATCTTCGCGAACATCGGAAAGGTGACGCCGAAATTCTTCTCGCAGAAATCGCCGATCTGCGTGGCATCGCCCGGTTCCTGCTTGCCGAACTGATTGCACGGAAAACCGAGCACGGTGAGCCCGCGCGACTCGAACCGCGTATGAAGTTCCTGCAAACCCTTGTACTGCGGCGTGAATCCGCACTCGCTCGCCGTATTGACGATCAGCAGCACGCGACCGCGATACTGGTCGAGACCGACAGTGCGGCCATCGAGCGTCTCGGCCGAGAACGTGTAAACAGAAGTCATCCGGTGCTCCGCCTGGAAAAAGGGCCAGTCTAAGCCAAAAGCAGGCGGCGGACAGCGTGTCGCGGAATCCGGCATCGAACGCCGCGCCCCGCCACCGCCGACAGTCTAAAATAGCGCTTTCCGTCAAAACCCGGTCTCCACGTCGTGATTCGCTTCAGCCAGTTCAGCCTTGCCCGCGGCACCAAGCCGCTCTTCGACGCGACCACGTTCGCCCTCAATCCGGGCGAGAAAGCCGGCCTCGTCGGCGCAAACGGCGCGGGCAAGTCCACGCTGTTCTCGGTCCTGCGCGGCGAAATTCACGCGGACGGCGGCGATTTCTCGATGCCGCCGTCATGGCAGATCGCGCATGTCGCGCAGGAAACGCCCGCCGTCGATCGCACCGCACTCGACTACGCGCTCGACGGCGACACGCAATTGCGCACGATCGAAGCCCGCATCGCGGCGGCGTCCGCCGCGCATGACGGCGCGGCCGAAGCGGAGGCGCACGCTGCATTCGCCGACGCCGACGGCTACACCGCGCCCGCGCGCGCGGAGACGCTGCTGATCGGCCTCGGCTTCACGCTCGCGCAGACCCGCGAGCCGGTCACGAGTTTCTCGGGCGGCTGGCGGATGCGTCTGAACCTCGCGCAGGCGCTGATGTGCCGTTCGGACCTGCTGCTCCTCGACGAACCGACCAACCACCTGGACCTCGACGCGATCGTCTGGCTCGAAGACTGGCTGCACCGCTATCCGGGGACGCTGATCGTGATTTCGCACGACCGCGAATTCCTCGATTCGGTCTGCAACGTGACGCTGCACCTCGAAAACCGGCAGATCAAGCGCTACGGCGGCAATTACAGCCAGTTCGAAATCCTGCGCGCGCAGCAGATCGCGCTGCAGCAGAGCGCTTATGAGAAGCAGCAGAAGACGGTCGAGCATCTGCAGAGTTTTATCAACCGGTTCAAGGCGAAGGCCACCAAGGCGAAGCAGGCGCAGAGCCGCGTGAAGGCGCTCGAAAAGATGGAGCTGATCGCGCCGGCGCACGCGAGTTCGCCGTTCACGTTCGAATTCCGCACGCCCGACGCCGCGCCGAATCCGATGATGGTGATGGACGGTGTGCGCTGCGGTTATCACACCGATCTGGGCGAAGTGCCGATCGTCGAAAAGGTGACGCTGTCCATTCAGAACGGCCAGCGAATCGGCCTTCTGGGCGCAAACGGGCAAGGCAAATCGACGCTCATCAAGACGCTCGCCGGCACGCTCGACGCGCTGTCGGGCACGGTGCGCGAGGGCAAAGGCTTGCGGATCGGCTATTTCGCGCAGCATCAACTGGAAACGCTTCGTCCCGACGATTCCCCGCTGCAGCATGTCGCGCGCCTCGCGCCCGACACGCGCGAGCAGGAACTGCGCGATTTCCTCGGCGGATTCAACTTCTCGGGCGAAATGGCAACCGCCGCGATCGCGCCGTTCTCCGGCGGCGAGAAGGCGCGCCTCGCGCTCGCGCTGATCATCTGGCAGAAGCCGAACCTGCTGCTCCTCGACGAACCGACCAACCACCTCGACCTGGAAACGCGTCACGCGCTGACCATGGCGCTCGCGCAGTTTGAAGGCACGCTGATCCTCGTCTCGCACGATCGCGCGCTGCTGCGCGCCACGACCGACGACTTCATGCTGGTCGCGAAGCATCGGCTGCAACCGTTCGACGGCGATCTCGACGATTACCGCGACTGGCTGCTCCAGCACGCCGCCGAACAGCGCGCGGCAGCGAAGGAAGCGGCGTCCTCGGACGGCGCGGGCCGTGGGGACGACAACGGCCAGAATCGTCGCGAGCAGCGCAAGCTGGAGGCGCAGGAGCGGCAAAAACTGTCGCATCTGAAAAAGCCGCTGCAATCGCGGATCGCGAAGATCGAGAAGGAAATGGAGAAGCTGCACGCCGAGAAAGACGCGCTCGATGCATTCGTCGCCGATCCCGCCAGCTACGACGCCGCGCTGAAAACCCGGTTGACCGAGTCGATCCGCCGCCAGGCAGATGTCAACGGACGGATCGAAACGCTGGAAGCCGAATGGCTCGACGCGCACGAGGAACTGGAGCAGATCGGCTAGAAATGCAGCGCCTGAGCATCTGGAGAAACGATCCATGACGCAAGCAAGCCCACTCGAAGGTCTGCGCGTACTCGACCTGACTCGCCTCTTGCCCGGTCCGCTCGCGACGATGCGGCTCGCGGAACTCGGCGCGGATGTCCTGAAAATCGAGGCGCCCGGCGAAGGCGACTACGCGCGCACGATCTTGCAAAGCGAAGCCGACCGCGCCGCGGGCATCCCGGGCGCGTTCTATCGGCAATTGAACCGGGGCAAGCGCGAGCGCGTGCTCGACCTGAAAAGCGCCGACGGCCGCGCGGCGCTGATCGACCTGGCGCGCGACGCCGACGTACTCGTGGAAGGTTTCCGGCCAAGCGTCATGGCGCGCCTCGGCGTGGGTTACGACGTGTTGCGCGAAGCGAACCCGCGCCTCGTCTACTGCGCGATCACCGGCTTCGGCGCGGATGGCCCGTTCGCGGCGCGTCCCGGCCACGATCTCAACTACATCGCCTACGCGGGCGTGCTCGATCAGCTTCGGCACGAGGACGGCACGCCGATTGTGCCGAATTTCCAGATCGCCGATCTGCTCGGCGGCGCGCTCTCCGCGCTCACGCAGATTCTGGCCGCGCTCTGGCACGTCGCGCGCGGCGGCGACGGCCGCGCGATTTCCCTGTCGATCACGCACGCCGTTCACGCGCACAACGTCATGGCGCACGTCGCGCTGGAAAACGACCCGTCGTGCGCCGACGCGGTGACGCGCGCGGGCGCCGGATTGCTCAACGGCGGCGCGCCCTGCTACAACGTGTATCGCACGCGCGACGACCGCTTCGTCGCGATTGGCGCGCTCGAATTCAAGTTTTGGGAAGCGTTGTGTTTGGCGCTCGACGAGCCGGGCTGGGTTTCGCGCCACTGGACGCAAGGCCAGGCGATCGGCGGCGCGGATGCCGCCGCGCTGGCCGCCGCGCTCGGCGCGCGGTTTCGCGAGCGCACGCGCGACGAATGGATCGCGCTGCTCGAACCGCTCGATTGCTGCGCCGCGCCCGTGCTCACGCCGGCCGAAGCGGCGGTGCATCCGTTATTCGCGGGATCGGCGGCTGGAACGTGAAGTCTTAACGCGGCAACTTGACGCCACGCTTTACCTCCGCGTTCTAGCACCACGTTTCAACGACGCGGCAAGGTCTGGCGCGGCAGGCGTTCATCGTCGATCAAAACGTGCTTGCGGCCTTTCACGTGGTGCCGAATGGTCGCCACCACTTCGTCCTCGGTCACGTCCGCCGCCACCACGCGGCGCGAAATCTGCCCTTCGGCGTCGATCCATTCGACGATCCGGCATCCGCCGCCCCACGGCTGCGTGATCGGCGCGGAGACGCGACAGCCGCGCAGCTGAAACGAAGGGTTAGGCCGGGATTGATCTGAGTGTTTCAAGGCGTGGTCCTCATCCGCTCGTCAACGCGTATCGGCGTGATATGCGTTCTGACACTTATCGAAGGATAGGAAATCCAAAACGCCTGCGGGTTACATCCGCCCGTAACATTTTTACGCGCCGTTACGAGTGGCCGCGCCGAGTCCCGAATCGCGCGGCAAAAGCGTCTATTCCAGCGTGCGCACGCGGTCGATCGCTTCCTCGATCCGGTCCACCGCGATCACCTCCAGCCCGTCGATCGGCTGCTTCGGCGCGTTCGCCTTCGGAATCAGCGCGATCGTGAAACCGAGCTTGGCCGCTTCCTTCAAGCGGTCCTGACCGCGCGGCGAAGGACGAATCTCACCCGCCAGCCCAACCTCGCCGAACACGATCAGGCCCTTCGGCAACGGCTTGTTGCGCATCGACGAATGAATCGCGAGCAGCACGGCCAGATCCGCCGCCGGCTCGGTGATCTTCACGCCGCCGACCGCGTTCAGGAACACGTCCTGATCGAAACATGCGATACCCGCGTGGCGGTGCAGCACGGCCAGCAGCAGCGCAAGCCGGTTCTGCTCGAGACCGACCGCCAGCCGGCGCGGATTCGGCACGTGCGCGGTATCCACCAGCGCCTGCACTTCGACCAGCAACGGCCGCGAGCCTTCCTGCGTCACCAGGACGCAGGATCCCGGCACGCTCTGCTCGTGCTGCGACAGAAAGAGCGCCGACGGATTCGCCACGCCGCGCAAGCCGCGCTCCGTCATCGCGAAGACGCCCAACTCGTTCACCGCGCCGAACCGGTTCTTGAACGCGCGCACGAGCCGGAACGACGAGTGCGTGTCGCCTTCGAAGTACAGCACCGTATCGACGATGTGTTCCAGCACGCGCGGCCCCGCCAGCGCGCCTTCCTTCGTGACGTGGCCGACCATGATGATGGCCGTGCCGGTCTGCTTGGCGATCCGCGTGAGTTGCGCCGCGCACTCGCGCACCTGCGCGACCGAGCCGGGCGCGGACGTGAGCGCCTCGGAATAGACGGTCTGGATCGAATCGATCACGGCCACTTCGGGCCGCTCGGCGTCGATGGTGGCCTGGATGCGTTCGAGCTGGATTTCCGCGAGCAACTGGAGATCGGGCGCGGCGCGGCCATCGTCCGCGCCGCCGAGAAGGCCGAGCCGCTGCGCGCGCAACGCGATCTGCGCGCCGGATTCTTCGCCGCTGATATAAAGCGCGCGCCGGTCGCGCGCGATTTCCGCGAGCGACTGCAGGAGCAGCGTGGACTTGCCGATCCCCGGATCGCCGCCGATCAGCACCACCCCGCCCGCCACCAGACCGCCGCCGAGCACGCGATCGAATTCGCCGATGCCGGTCGTAAAACGCGGCACATCCGACGCCTCGATCTCCGACAGCCGCTGCACCGGCGAGCTTTTGGCGAGCGCCTGAAAGCGATGCGCCGAGGGCGTTTCCGCGACCGACTCCACCAAGGTATTCCACGCCCCGCACGCCGGACACTGACCCGACCACTTCGGCGCTTGTCCGCCGCATTCGGTACACACGTACAACGTCTTCGCCTTCGCTGCTTTCGCCACTGCTTTCCTTGCTGCTTTCAGGTTGTTTTGCGCTTATGTTGCGTGTTTAGTTTGCTAGCTATTCCGCGCGCACCGGCACGCGTTGCGCGATCGCGCACATCAATTCGTACCCGATCGTGCCGCACGACTGCGCGACGTCGTCGATCGGCAGGTTCGGACCCCACAGTTCCACGCGCGTGCCGATACCGGCGCTCGGGCACGGCGTGAGATCGACCGTGAGCATGTCCATCGAGACGCGTCCGACGATCCGCGTGCGGATGCCGTCCACGATCACCGGCGTGCCTTCCGGCGCGACGCGCGGATAGCCGTCCGCGTAACCGCACGCCACCACGCCGATGCGCATCGGATGGCCCGCCTTGTAGATCGAGCCATAGCCGACCGTATGCCCGGCTTCGAGCGTCTGCACGGCGATCAGCTCCGACGAAAGCGTCATGGCCGAACGCAGGCCGGTGCCGGCGATATCGGCGGTGACGCCCGTCGGCGACGCGCCGTACAGGATGATGCCGGGCCGCACCCAGTCGAAATGCGCCGCCGGATGCCAGAGCGTCGCGGCGGAATTCGCGAGACTGCGCGCCCCCGCGATCCCTTCCGCGCCGCGCTCGAACGCCTCTAGCTGATAGCCGATGCCGCGCGGGCTGTCGGCGTCGGAAAAATGGGTCATCAGCGTGATCTGGCCGACGCCCTGCACGGCGCGCGCCCGCTCCCACGCCGGACGAAAACGCTCCGGCGTATAGCCGAGCCGGTTCATGCCGGTATTCATCTTCAACTGGATATTCACCGGCTTCGAAAGTCGCGCCATTTCGAGCATGCGCAGCTGCTCGTCGCAGTGAACGGCAGTGGTGAGGCTATAACGGTCGATCACGTCGATATCGGTCGGCCGGAAAAAGCCTTCCAGCAGAAGAATCGGCCCGGCCCAGCCGAGTTCGCGCAGGCGCGCGGCCTCTTCGAGATCGAGCAAACCGAAACCGTCCGTCGCGCGCAATCCGGGGAACGCTCGCGCCAATCCATGGCCGTAGGCATTAGCCTTGACGACGGCCCAGATCTTCGACTTCGGCGCGTATTTGCGCGCGACGGCGAGGTTGTTGGCGAGAGCGGCGGTGTGAATAGTGGCTGAAAGGGGGCGCGGCATGGATGTTTGGATAACGGACCGGAAAAGGCCGCAGGGCGGAAACGAATTCGAGACGCCTTGCGAATCAGTATCTTATGAACACCCGGCTGAACCAGCGACGGCCGCGGTGTACCTAATCGACGTTACTGCTAGTCAGAATCTGCCTATTTTCGTGTTATAAAGCCGTGCGTACAACCCATTTCGAACGGTATAAGCCCGGACGCATGTTCAGTGGACGGGGCGGATCACCCGCAGTGAGGAAAGCTTCGGATCAGATGAAAAAAGGTTTTTACACCATCATGGCCGCGCAGTTTTTTTCATCGCTGGCCGACAATGCCCTTCTGATCGCTGCTATTGCACTGCTGAAAGATCTTCACGCGCCGAACTGGATGACGCCGCTGCTCAAACTGTTCTTCGTGCTGTCATATGTCGTCTTAGCCGCGTTCGTCGGCGCTTTCGCGGATTCCCGGCCCAAAGGCCGCGTGATGTTCGTGACCAATTCCATCAAGGTCGTCGGCTGTCTCACCATGCTGACCGGCGCGCATCCGCTGCTCGCCTACGGCATCGTCGGGTTCGGCGCCGCCGCCTACTCGCCCGCCAAATACGGCATTCTCACCGAACTCCTGCCTGCCGACCGCCTGGTCGCGGCGAACGGGTGGATCGAAGGCACGACGGTCGGCTCGATCATTCTCGGCACCGTCATGGGCGGCGCGCTCATCAGCCCGCATATCGCGTCGCATATCATCGGGCTGAACATCCCGAAAATTCATTCGCCGGCCGAAGCCGCCATGCTCGTGATCGTGCTGATGTACATCGTGGCCGCGATCTTCAACTTGCGCATTCCCGACACCGGCGCGCGATATCCGAAGCAGGAGCATCGCCCGCTCAAGCTCATCACCGATTTTGCCGACTGCTTCAACGCGCTCTGGCGCGACAAGCTCGGCCAGATTTCGCTCGCCGTCACCACGCTGTTCTGGGGCGCGGGCGCGACGTTGCAATTCATCGTGCTGAAATGGGCCGAAGTGTCGCTCGGCATGTCGCTCTCGGAAGCGGCCATCCTGCAGGCGATCATCGCCGTCGGCGTGGCGGTGGGCGCGATTCTCGCGGCGGCGCGCGTGCCGCTCAAGAAGTCGCTGTCCGTGCTGCCGGTCGGGATCGTGATGGGCATCGCGGTGATGCTGCTCGCGTTCTATAGCCGGCATCTCTTTCCGGCGCACTGGGGCATCACGTTCGGGCCGATGCGCATGCCGTTCTACCTGCTGATCGCGTATGTGTTCTTGATGATCGTCGGCGGCCTGTCGGGCTTTTTTGTCGTGCCGATGAACGCGCTGCTCCAGCATCGCGGCCACGTTCTGCTCTCGGCCGGCCACTCGATCGCCGTGCAGAACTTCAACGAAAACCTCTCCGTGCTCGTGATGCTCTGCCTGTACGCGGTGCTCGTGTGGCTCGACGTGCCAATCCAGTTCGTGATCGTGCTGTTCGGCACCTTCGTCTGCCTGATGATGTATTTCGTGATGCGCCGCCATCAGGCGAATCAGCGGGCGTTCGATTCGGTCTCGCTGATCGGCGAATCGCACCACTGAACGGCCCGTCGCGCGGCGCGGGCGGACATCGTGCCGCCGCCGCGCCGCCGCCGCGCCGCCGCCGTTTTCCGCGATAATCCCCTTTTTCGCCCCGATCCCATCATGCTCGCCGCCGACGCTCTCTTCGAATTCGCGACGCGTGTGCGCGACCGCGCACCGCTCGTTCACTGCCTGACGAACCTCGTCGTGACCAATTTCACGGCGAACGTGCTGCTCGCGATCGGCGCGGCGCCCGCGATGGTCGTCGCGCGCGAGGAAGTGGCCGAATTCGCGCCGATCGCGAGCGCCCTTTCGGTGAACCTCGGCACGCTCGACGTACCGCAATCGCGCGCGATCCGCGCCGCCGTCGAGGCCGCCAACGGCGCGGACACGCCCTGGGTGCTCGATCCGGTCGCGGTCGGCTCGCTCTCGTTTCGCACCGAGTTCGCGCTCGAACTGCTCGCGGCGAAACCGGCGGTGATCCGCGGCAACGCGTCGGAGATCATCAGCCTGTCGGGCGGCGCTTCGAGCGGACGCGGCGTGGACAGCACGGCGCTCGCCGATGCCGCGCTCGACGCCGCGCAAATTCTCGCGCTGAAAACGCAGGCTGTGGTCGCGGTGACCGGACCGACTGACTTCATCACCGACGGACGCCGCACCGTCGCGCTCTCGAACGGCTCGCCGCTGATGACACGCGTGACGGGCGTGGGCTGCGCGCTGTCCGCGAGCGTCGCCGCGTTTATCGGCGCGGCCGAGCGTGGGTCGTTCTGGGAAGCGACCGTAGCCGCGCTCGCGCACACCGCCGTCGCGGGCGAACTGGCCGCGCGGCAAGCCGCGCTGCCGGGCAGTTTCGCGGTCGCGTATCTCGATCAATTGGCCTCGCTCGACGCCGCCGGTTTCGCCGCGACCCTCGTGCAGCGCGACGTCGCGTCTCCCTGAACGGAGCACAAAGCCATGCGCGCCCCGTTCGATCTCTCGCTTTATCTCGTGCTCGATCCCGATCAATGCGGCGGCCATGCCGGCGCGCTCGACGTGACGCGCGCGGCGCTCGAAGGCGGCGCGACGGTCGTGCAACTGCGCGCGCCCGAATGGCATAAGCGCGCGTGGCTCGCGCTCGCCCGCGATTTGCTGCCGCTGACGCGCGCGCGCGGCGTGCCGCTCATCATCGACGATCATCTGGATATTGCGCTGGCTGCGGGCGCGGACGGCGTTCATGTCGGCCAGCGCGATCTGCCGCCCGACGTCGCGCGCCGTTTGCTCGGACCCGATGCGCTGATCGGCCTGTCGGTCTCCGACGACGCCCAGCTCGACGACGCCAACACGCTCGGCGACACCATCGACTATCTCGGCATCGGCCCCGTCTACGCCACGCCGACCAAAACCGACGCTTCCGCGCCGTGCGGACTCGGCGGGCTGGCCGCGTTGTGTACGCGCTCGCGGTATCCCGCGGTTGCGATCGGCGGAATCCAGTTGCACAACGCAGCCGAGGTCGCGCGCGCGGGTCCGCACGGTCTCGCGGTCGTCTCGGCGATCTGCCGCGCCGCGGATCCACGACACGCCGCCGCCCGGCTCCTCGCGGCCTTCGATACGTCGACCCACACTTCGTCCGACACCCGACCATCATGACTCAGCAGATTCCCAACGTCCTGACCATCGCCGGCTCCGATTCCGGCGGCGGCGCGGGCATCCAGGCCGACCTGAAGGCGTTTTCGGCGCTCGGCGCGTATGGCGCGAGCGTCATCACCGCGCTCACCGCGCAGAACACGCGCGGCGTAACGGCGATCCACGCGCCCGACGCCGGGTTCATCGCGGCGCAACTGGACGCGGTTTTCGACGACATCCGCATCGATGCCGTGAAGATCGGCATGCTCGCGAACGCCGACATCGTGCGCGCGGTCGCGGCGGCGCTGCGGCGGTATCGGCCGGCGCAAGTCGTGCTCGACACCGTGATGATTTCCAAGAGTAATCACGCGCTGCTCGCGCCGGAAGCGGTTGCCGCGTTGCGCGACGAATTGTTGCCGCTCGCGACGCTGGTGACGCCGAACCTGCCCGAAGCGGCCGCGCTCCTGGGCGAGCCGCCCGCCGCCGACGAAGACGCGATGGTGCGTCAAGGCGAAGCGCTGCGTGGCCTCGGCGCGGCGGCGGTGCTGGTGAAGGGCGGCCATCTGGCTTCGTCGGAGAGTCCGGACTGGCTGATCGAGGCAAGCGGCGCGCTGCGGCTCGGCGGCGCGCGCGTGCCGCTGCCGAATACGCACGGGACGGGCTGCACGTTGTCTTCGGCGATTGCTGCGCTGATTCCGCAACGCGACACGCTCGCGGGCGCGACGAGCGACGCCAAGGTCTATCTGACCGGCGCGATCGAACACAGCGCGCGGCTCGCGGTCGGCCACGGCGTCGGGCCGGTGCATCATTTTTATCGGTGGTGGTGAGCGACTGGGCTGCGCGTCAAACGACGCTTGACGCGTAGGCGGCGGCGCGGTCCGGCCAGTCGTCGGGCACGACGAAGCCGCGCGAATGCTCGATCCACACGGCATCCTCGCGACGGATGTATTGCGCGACCATCGCGGGCGTATCGAGTTGCGTCAGTTCCGGCCGATGCTCGCGAAGCGCGGCGGCATCGGCGGCGCTCAACTCACGCGGCGCGAGCCACGCGAGACGCGGCAGAATCGCGGTCAACACGTCGCCTGAGGCGGCGGCGTCTCGCGCGCGCCACTCGCTCGCCGTCATCCACCAGCCGCGCGGATGATCGGCCGCGATCGGTGAATCGGGTGAATCGGGTGAATTTGGCACCTCGCCGTGCCGGTAAAAAAGCCGGCCCTTGATGAACAATTGAGCGGCCCACGGCCCTTCAAACCCAAGCGTCGCGAACGCCTCGCGCGCGCTCAACGCCAGTTGATGACCGATCAACCGCGCGTGCTTCAAATCGAAACGATCCTTCAGATTCGGCCCGACATAGCCCGCGAGCGGCGAGCAATCGGTCTTGCCCTCGCCGACATGCAAATAGAACTTTACGGCCAGTTCCCAGTGCAGCCGCGCGCCGCGTGGCGTCTCCAGCAGAAAATCGCATTCGCCGATCGTCACGCCAGCGCGCCGCAACGGCACGTTCGCCGCGACGAGCCGCGCGGCCGGACCGTGCATCAGGAAGAATTCGAGCAGGGCTTCGGCGTAGAAACCGAGCCTTCTCAGCGCGGGCCGATGAACGCGCGCGTGCAGCGCGGCGGGATCGCGGTCGAGCGCATGGAGATAATCGAGCGTGGCGCGCGGCGCATCAGCGGTTGGATCGGCGAGCAGCGCGCCCGCGCGGGCGGGAGCGAGGAGACCGGGCGCGAACAGGAGCCACGCGAGATCGCGGACGGCGGGATCGGTGAATGCGTCTTCCACCGACGCCGACGGTCCCAGCAGCCCCGCTGTCATTGGCCGCCCGGCTCGACCCCGGATGCGTCCAGCGCCGCCCGGTAAGTGGCGCGCGCGAGGCACAGATCGGCCCACGCCTTCGCCTTGTCGGGCAGGCTGCGCAACAGATACGCCGGGTGATAAGTGACGACGACCGGCACGCCTTCGTATTCATGCACGCGCCCGCGCAGCGACGCAATGCTCGCCTCGGTCTTGAGCAGACTCTGCGCGGCGAACCGGCCAAGCGCGACGATCAGCCGCGGCTTGACCAGCGCCACCTGACGCTGCAGATACGGCTCGCAACGCGCGAGTTCCGCCGGCTCCGGGTTGCGGTTCGCGGGCGGCCGGCACTTGATCACGTTCGCGATATACACGTTCGATTCACGCGACAAGGTCACGGCGCGCAGCATGCTGTCGAGCAGTTTGCCCGCCGGGCCGACGAACGGATCGCCTTCCTTGTCCTCGTTTTCACCCGGCGCCTCGCCGATCAGCATCCAGTCCGCCTGCCGGTCGCCCACGCCGAACACCGCCTGCGTACGGCGTTCGCACAATCCGCAGCGTTCGCACGCAGCGACGCGCGCCGCCAGCGTGTCCCAGTCGAGCGTCGCGATATCGCCTGAGTCGGCGTCGGGACGGGTGTCGCGCGCCGTCGCGGGCGCGGGGGCTTCGTCGAGCCATGGGAGATCGTCGGCTTCGCGGGGCGCTATGAGGGTCGCTTCGGGCTTGATGGGCGGCGCGACGGGCGGCGCGACGGGCGGCTCGACGGGTGGCACGACGGACGGCTCGACGGCTGGTTCAATCGCCAACTCAATCGGCGCGGCCTCGGCCTGAGCGGCTTCTTTCACGCGCTTTCGCACCCAGACCGGTCCGATCCCGAATTCCTCGAGCATCGACGCATTCAGCGTTTCCCGCGATTCAAGCAGCGCCATGCGCACTCTCCCTAAAATTGAGACGCATGACGATTGCGTCCTCGCGCGAACGGTGCCGCGCGGGGTAATAGTTTTTGCGGCGTCCGATCGACGTAAAGCCGAAGCGTTCGTACAACTGGATCGCGCGCGGATTGGACGGGCGCACTTCGAGCAGCACGCCGTCGAGTTTATCGGCGCGCGCGATCCGCACGGCCTCGCGCAAGAGCGTGAGTCCCGCGCCCGCGCCCTGCGCTTGCGGCGCGACGCACAGGTTCAGCAGATGCATCTCGTCGACCACCGGCATCAGCACGCAATAGCCGATCAGCGTCCCGGTCACGTGACGCAGACACACGCCGTAATAGCCGTTGCGCAGCGAATCCTGGAAATTGCCGCGGCTCCACGGAAATTCGTAGGCCAGCTTTTCTATCACCGCGACCTCGTCCAGATCGGCCTCGGTCATCGGCGCGAGATACCGGTCCGCGAGCAGCACGCCGCTCACCGTACCGGCTCCGTTTTAGCCGCGCCCGATCCTGCGGCGAGTTCTTCAGCTTGTTTTGCCGCGCGGGCTTCCATGCGCTCCGCCGTGGTCTGCGCGACCTTGTTGCGGATGTATTCGGGCATCGCCTGATCGGCGGGAATCGCGCGGCCGGCTTGCCACGCCCGCAACCCGGCGAGCGCCACCGGCAGCGCATGCGGAAGCGCCGCGAGATCGACCTTCGCCGCCGCCGCGATCGCCGGCAGGCGATCACCGAACGCCGCCGCCGCATTGCCCGCGAGCGTGAACGGAACGTCGGGCAGCGCGAGCGCGTCCGGCGCATCGAGCGACGCGGCGCGCACGGTGCGCCAGTCGCCGGTGGCGTCATCGCATGCGAAATCGGCCCAGTACACCTCGTCCATGCGCGCGTCGAGCACGGCCAGCACGCGCGTGACCGATGAATCCGCGATCCGCGCGAATTCCGCGCACGCGAGCAAGGTGCCGACCGGGACGACCGGCACGCCTAGCCCGAACGCCAACCCTTGCGCGACGCCGGTCGCCGTGCGCAAGCCGGTGAACGATCCGGGGCCGGAGCCGAAGGCGATTGCCGAGCAATCGGCGAGCACAAGGCCGGCTTCGTCGAAGAGCTCGCGCAGGGCGGGCAAAAGCCGCGTGCTCGCGACCGGCCCGGTGGATTCGTGACGGAACCACACGCACGCCGATCCCGAGATGAAGTGCGGCGGCACGGGCGAAGCGTCGGCGGATGGTTTTGCGGGCGGATGCGAGGGGGGATTCGCTTCTGGACCCGCTGCGGTGTTCGAAGCGGTGTTCGAAGCGGTACTCGCTGCGGTACTCGCTGCGGTATCCGCCGCAGTTTTTGCTGCGGTATTCGCAATAAGGAGCGCGACGGAACAGAATTCCGTCGAGGTATCGAGGGCGAGCAGAACGGTGCGTGTCATAGCCGCTATTGTAATGCGGCTTGCGGGCGGCTCAATTGCGGCACGAATGCGTTTTTAACCAGCGATTGCAGCACGCCGCGTTTGGAAGAAAACCTCGGGAGCCGCGCGGGGTATGGCTTGTTATGATCGGCGTCCATCCTGAAATCTCCAGTGGAGCCGCGAATGAGCACTCTCGATACGCAATTTATCCAGGCACAAGCCGACGTCAAGGAACTCCCGGAACGGCCGGGCAATTTGACACTTCTGCGCCTCTACGCGCTCTTCAAGCAGGCGAGCGAAGGCGACGTGACCGGCGAGAAGCCCGGTTTCGCGGATATCGTCGGCAAATATAAGTACGACGCTTGGGCAGCGCTCAAGGGCACATCGAAGGAGGATGCGCGGGCGCAGTATGTTGGGCTGGTTGCCGAACTGAAGGCTTCGGCTTAACGGTTTTGCCATTGGCCGCTGTTTTGGGTTTCTGCTTGCCCCTTTGTTTTGGTTACTTCGGCAATCAAAAGCGAAGGGCGTCAGCAACCAAAACTCGTACGACTTCCCAGAAAACGCCCGGACACCAAAACCAAACGGCGCCAGCGCCCCCAACGGAATTCTTCGCTATCTCTGGCGCGGTGCAGCAAAATCCGTTACAATCTGCGCTGCGTTTCGTTGTTGCTTATCTGATTCGGGCTTTTCCCGTTTTCAAGCGCGCAGCGCGGCGCCCCGTAGCGTTTTGCTCCAATCCAGTTTAGAAACTGTCCCCCTTTGCCAGGCCAATTTCGGCCCGTCATGCACCAGGCTGACGACAGCGCCTCCACCGGCCTGCCGTATCCGATACAGCTTCTAACAACAAAGCTCGCCTCGTTTCGTTCGCGAGTTGCCCCCGTTTTTCGATTTGCTCGCTGTTTCTTCGCTCGCTGAATCCAACGACTTGGGTATGCCGATTGGCGCCAACGCCTCATTTCCCGTTTCAAGGATCGACATGACTTCGAGCAACACCCAAAGCCCGTTGGACAACATCGCAGCGCAAGCACTCGGCAACGACATCGCCATTCCCACAGCAGAAACCGCAGCAGTCGTCGGCGCGGTTCAAGCAGAAGCCGCGGTTCAAGCCGCGCCCGCCGTTCCGGCCGGCCCGAGCTTCGAATCGCTCGGCTTGTCCGCCGATATCGTCTCGGCACTGACCGCCGCAGGCTATCAGGTCCCGACGCCCGTGCAGCAGCGCGCGATTCCCGCAGCGCTCGCCGGTCGCGACCTGCTCGTCTCCAGCCCGACCGGTTCGGGCAAGACGGCAGCTTTCATGCTGCCCGCCATCGAACGTTTCTCGCAACTCGAAAAACTGCAGGCATCGCAACCGCGCGAAGCGCGTGACCCGAACGCCCGCCCGGCACGCCGCCAGCAACCGGTGGCGCGTCCGAGCCTGCTCGTTCTCACGCCGACCCGCGAACTCGCGATGCAAGTCACCGCCGCCGCGACGACCTACGGCAAGCACCTGCGCCGTCTGCGCACCGTCAGCATTCTCGGCGGCGTGGCATACGGCCAGCAGTTGATGCTGCTCGCGAAGAACCCGGAAATCCTGGTGGCGACGCCGGGCCGTCTGCTCGATCACCTGGAACGCGGTCGTATCGACCTGTCGGAACTGACGATGCTCGTGCTCGACGAAGCCGACCGCATGCTCGACATGGGCTTTATCGACGATATCGAGACGATCGTTTCGCGCACGCCGGCAACGCGCCAGACGCTGCTGTTCTCGGCCACCATCGACGGCAAGATCAGCTCGCTGACCGGCCGCCTGCTGAAGGATCCGGAACGGATCGAAATCGTTCAGAAGCTCGAAGCACAGAACAACATTGCGCAAACCGTTCACTACGTGGACGACCGCGATCACAAGGATCGTCTGCTCGATCACCTGTTGCGCGATGACGGTCTCGATCAAGCCATCGTCTTTACGGCAACGAAAAACGACGCCGACCAACTGGCGATCCGCCTCGGCGACGCAGGTTTCGAATCGGCCGCGCTTCATGGCGACCTGCCGCAAGGCGCGCGTAACCGCACGATCCGTGCGCTGCGCGAGCGCCGTGTGCGCGTGCTGGTGGCAACGGACGTCGCGGCTCGCGGCATCGACATTCCCGGCATCACGCACGTGTTCAACTACGATCTGCCGAAATTCGCGGAAGACTACGTTCACCGTATCGGCCGTACCGGCCGCGCAGGCCGCACGGGCACGGCTGTCAGCCTCGTGCACCATGCCGAACAAGGTGCGCTCAAGCGCATCGAGCGTTTCGTGCGCGCACCGCTGAACGTCAGCGTGATTGCGGGCTTCGAGCCGCGCAAGTCGGCGCCGAGCGGCGGCCGTGGCGGTTTCGGCGGCGGTCGTGGCCGTCCGGGCGGCGGTTCGACGGGTGGTCGCCGCTTCGGTAGCGGTGCCGGCACCGGCGGCAACGGCGGTTCGGGCAAGCCGGGCGGCTGGGGCAACAAGTCGGCGGGCGCAGGTTCGCGCGACGGCGGCACAGGCGGATATCGCGGCGGCAACAGCGAAGGCGGCTATCGCGGCAGCAATGCCGGCAGCGGTTCGCGTGAAGGCGGCTTTGGCGGCGGTTCGCGTGAAGGCGGCTTCGGCGGCGGTTCGCGCGACGGCTACAGCGCACGCCGCAACGACGGCCCGCGCGCTCCCCGCCGCGGCAGCTAAGCTGTTGGCTTAGCGCCAGCCAGCGTCGGAGTGATCGATGCTGCGGCAAGCTGGACGATCCCGCTTCAAGGCCTCCTCCGGCTGCACCAAACAAAAAACCGATGCTTACGCATCGGTTTTTTTTCGTCCGCGCGCGGCAACGCGAACGCCGACGCCCAAGCTCACGGTTCCAAAGGCTCGACGCTCACGCCCGGCAGCGGCTTGCGCGTATTCAGCACCACCGTCGCGATGCCGGAGAGCGCGATCACGCCCATACCGATCGCCATCCACAGGTCCGGCACCTGATCGAAGAGCAGCCAGCTGAAGAACGCCGCAAAACCGAGCTGCCCGTAGCTGAACGGCGTCAAAAGCGAAAGCGGCGCGCGCTTGAGCGCCTGGAGCATCAGCAATTGTCCGGCGGTGGCGACGGTTGCCATCAGCAGCACGAGCAACCAGTGGCTCCACGTGACCTGCGCGATCGCGGGCAGGATCTCGGCCTGTCCGGCCCAGACGAGCAGACACAGCACGATGGTCGAAACGAGTCCCGTCAGAAAATTGGTGGTGACCGGATCCTCAAGCCGCGACAGATGGCTCGACACGACCTGGAAGCACGCGAAAGTCGTGGCCGCGCCGATCGGAAACGCGACGGCCCACGTAAACTGGCCGCTGCCCGGGCGCACTACCAGCAGCATGCCGATAAATCCGAGCACGACCAGCGCCCAGCGCCCTTTCGAGACCTCGTCCTTCAGGACGACGGCCGCGAGCAGCGTCGAGATGAGCGGCGCGAGCATTGCAAGAGAAGTCGTGACCGGCAGCGGCAGACTGCGCAATCCCGCAAACGTGCACGCCGAATTGGTCAACAGCAACAACGCACGCACCACCTGAAGCTTGAAATTGCCGGTGCGAAAAAGGCCGCGTAGGTCGGTGCGTGCGAGCCACGCGCCGAGCACGATCGTCTGGAACAGGTATCGCACCCATAAAAGCGCGAGCAACGGCACCGCTCCGCCGATCACCTTCACCGTGGAGTCGCTCGCCGCGAAGAGCGCCGTCGTGGCGATCATCAGGCCGATGCCCGTGCCCGGCCCTTCTCCGACAAACCTCAACCACCCGCTGCGCTCCGCTGTCGCCGCCATGTCGCCCCGTCGTCCGCTGCTTTCAGTTTCGCCAGTATGCATGGCCGCAAAAGCTTCGCGTAAGCCGGTTTTCAATGGCGCGTGCTGGATCGTCCCGATTTTTCACGATGCGAAATGATGTTTTGTCTCGCAAAAGATTTGCTGCTTGGCACAATTCGCCTCGTTGCAAGATGGAAGATGTCGTTTCTCATTGTGAAATCTAGACTACAAGCACCTGATTATTAACGCTTAAATTTATCTCGGAAAGCGTTCGACCGACCGCCTCTCACTCTCGGATTTGCCTAGACTCTTATATAAGAGTTGAGCAAACGAAACGCCCTCCGGAGCGAGTGCAGCTCACCTCAAAAGAGACAGACTTATCCCATTCGGCCTATCGGTAAATCAAGGAGAAACGCCATGTCGCGTCAACAGCAAGCTCAGGAACTGCATCAGCAATGGGAAACCGATCCGCGCTGGAAAGGCGTGAAGCGCACATATAGCGCGGAAGACGTCGTGCGTCTGCGCGGCTCGGTGCCGGTCGAGCACACGCTCGCGAAGCGCGGTGCGGAAAAGCTGTGGGCGTCGATCCACGATGAACCGTTCGTCAACGCGCTCGGCGCGCTGACGGGCAACCAGGCGATGCAGCAGGTAAAAGCCGGCCTCAAGGCTATCTACCTGTCGGGCTGGCAAGTGGCGGGCGACGCCAACGTCGCGGGCGAAATGTATCCCGACCAGTCGCTGTATCCGGCGAATTCGGTGCCGCTCGTCGTGAAGCGCATCAACAACACGCTCACGCGCGCCGACCAGATTCAGTGGTCGGAAGGCAAGAATCCGGGCGATGAAGGCTATATCGACTACTTCGCGCCGATCGTCGCCGACGCCGAAGCCGGTTTCGGCGGCGTGCTGAACGCGTTCGAGTTGATGAAATCGATGATCGAAGCGGGCGCGGCCGGCGTTCACTTCGAGGACCAACTGGCGTCGGTCAAGAAATGCGGCCACATGGGCGGCAAGGTGCTCGTCCCGACCCGCGAAAACGTCGCGAAACTGACCGCCGCGCGTCTCGCCGCCGACGTGTCCGGCACGCCGACCATCCTGCTCGCCCGCACGGACGCGGAAGCGGCGGACCTCGTGACGTCGGATGTCGACGATAACGACAAGCCGTTCCTCACCGGCGAACGCACGATCGAAGGCTTCTACCGCACGAAGCCGGGTATCGAGCAAGCCGTGTCGCGCGGTCTCGCCTACGCGCCCTACGCCGACATGATCTGGTGCGAAACCGGCAAGCCGGACCTCGAATTCGCGAAGAAATTCGCCGAAGCGATCCACAAGGAATTCCCGGGCAAGCTGCTGTCGTACAACTGCTCGCCGTCGTTCAACTGGAAGAAGAATCTCGATGACGCGACCATCGCCAAATTCCAGAAGGAACTTGGCGCGATGGGCTACAAGTTCCAGTTCATCACGCTCGCGGGCTTCCACGCGCTGAACTACTCGATGTTCAACCTCGCGCACGGCTACGCGCGCACGCAAATGAGCGCGTTCGTCGAGATGCAGCAAGCCGAATTCGCCGCCGCCGAAAAGGGCTTCACGGCGGTGAAGCATCAGCGCGAAGTGGGCACGGGCTATTTCGACGCGGTCACGCAGACGGTGGAGCGCGATGCATCGACGACGGCGCTCCACGGTTCGACCGAAGACGAGCAGTTCTTCGACAAGAAAGTGGCTTGATAGCTTAGGGCCGGCAGGCAGAAATCAGGGAGACGGCCTTCGCACGACGAAGGCCGCTTGACCTGAGAAAAGTTAAAACAGCTTCACCGATAAACGATCACCGGAATCTTGGTATGCGTGAGCACGCGCTGCGTCTCGCTGCCGATCAGCAGGCTGCCGAGCCCGCGCCGTCCGTGCGACGCCATGAAGATCACGTCGCAACCGCCCTCCACCGCCGCCTCGATAATCCCGACATACGGCGCCGATTGCACGCTCGTCACGCTCGCGCACGCAACGCCCACCCGCGCGGCGGCCGCTTCGACCGCCTGCAAATGCTCCAGGGCTTCCTTTTCGGCGCGCGCGTGGAAATCGTCGGGCGGCTCGACGGCGACATCCGCGAACGGCGAATACGGATATTGCGGCAGACACGCATACGCGGTGAGGCGCGCGCCGACGGACTGCGCCAGGTCGATCGCGCCGTCTATCGCCTTTTGCGACAGCTCGGAGCCGTCGGTCGGAACCAGAATGTGTTTGAACATGGCGCTCTCCTTGAGCAGTCGCTGCGTCCTTCCATTGTAGTAACAGCCGCCCGGCGGCTCGCGCCAAACTGCCAGCCAAACAGTCAGCCGAGGTCAGGCCCAATATCCCGGAGAACTGTACGTGTGCTTCAGCAAATCGAGAAAGAGCCGCACGCGCAGCGGCAAATGGCGGCGCTGCGGAAAGACCGCGTGAATGCCGATCGGCGGCGCGGCGAATTCCTCCAGCACGGCGACGAGCCGCCCCGCCGCGACGTCGTCGCCCACTTCCCACCATGAGCGCCACGCGAGCCCGTACCCCGCGAGACACCATTCGTGGAGCACCGCGCCATCGGAGCATTCCATCGTGCCGGACACCTTGATCGCGACCACTTTGCCCGCCTGGCTGAACACCCAGCCGCGCTGCTGGTTCGCGCTCGCGCCGAGCGCGAGGCAGTTGTGCCCACCGAGCGCCGCGAGGTTGGCGGGCGCGCCGCGCCGCGCCAGATACTCAGGCGACGCCACGCACACGCGCCGGTTTTCGCCGAGCTTGAGCGACACCAGCGACGAATCCGGCAAGTCGCCCAACCGCACCGCGCAATCGAAACCTTCGTTGACGAGATCGACCATGCGGTCGGTGAGATCGAGGGAAATCGAAACATCCGGGTGCTGCGCCGTGAAAGTCGGCACGAGCGCCGCGACGTGTCGGCGTCCGAAACCCGCTGGCGCCGATACGCGCAGATGCCCGCTCGCCTTCACGCCGCCCGCCGAAACGCTCGCCTCCGCGTTCTGCATATCGTTGATGACGCGCTGGCAGTCCTCCAGAAACGCCGATCCCTCGAACGTCAGCGTGATCTTGCGCGTCGTGCGCACCAGCAGTTTGACGCCGAGCCGCTCCTCCAGCGCGTCGAGCCGCCGTCCGATCACCGCCGGCGCGACGCCCTCCGCCTGCGCCGCCGCCGACAAACTGCCTTTCGCCGCGACCGCCGAGAAAGTTTCGATCTGCTTGAAGCGATCCATGCGCAACATTCCTGATTCGTTATATTTTCGCCAAGATTAGGTATGAAAAAGTAAAAGATCAAGTGATTCGAGTGCCTCTTCTGACGCACTTCGATCACTAATACAATTCTTGTGTCTTATAGAGGAGTTGAGCCGTGCCGGCCAGTCATCCGAGTCTTTTGCCCAGCCAGCCGCGCGCCGTGATCTTCGATGCCTACGGCACGCTGTTCGACGTGCATTCGGTCGTCGCCGCCGCGGAGCAGCTTTTTCCCGGTCACGGCGATGCGCTCTCGCAGTTGTGGCGGCAAAAGCAGATCGAATACACGCAGTTGCGCACGCTCGCCGATCCCGCCGGCAGCCATTACGAGCCGTTCTGGGCGATCACGCTAGACGCGCTGCGGTTCGCCGCGACGCGTCTGAAGCTCGACGCGTCGCTCAACGCCGCCGCCGAAAAGCGTCTGATGGACGAATACGCGTGTCTTTCCGCGTTCCCCGACACGCTCGCCGCGCTTCGCCAACTGCGCGAGCGCACCGGCATTCCGCTTGCCATTTTGTCGAATGGCAATCCGCAGATGCTCGATATCGCCGTGAAAAGCGCGGGCATGGCGGGCCTCTTCGACCACGTGCTTTCCGTCGATTCCGTGCGCGCCTATAAGCCCGCGTCCGCCGCCTACGCGCTCGGCACGACGGCATTCGGCGCGGCGGCGCGCGAGATCGTGTTCGTCTCGTCGAATGGCTGGGACGTCGCGGGCGCCGCGTGGTTCGGCTACACGACGTTCTGGATCAATCGCGCCGCGCTTCCCGCCGAGGAGCTCGGTGTCACGACGCGCGGCAGCGGGCGCGGCATGGCCGATCTGCTGGCGTTCATCGCGGGCGGCTGTCAGCAGCAGGTTTTCAAGGCAAACGCCGGCAGCGCCGACCGCATGCGCCACAGCCCGGGTGTATGACCGGCACACCGCACTTTTTCAACACTAGACAACCTCACGCAATCCGTCCGACCGACCAAGGAGAACCTATGGCTCACTCGCTCACGCTGCCCCAGGGCATGACAATTACCGCCGATATCAAGCCGGGTTACGAAACCATCCTGACGCCCGACGCACTTGAACTCGTCGCGAAACTGCATCGCGCGTTCGAGCCGCGTCGTCAGGAACTGCTCAAGGCGCGCATCGAGCGCACCGCGCGTCTCGACGCCGGCGAGCGGCCCGATTTCCTGGCCGAAACCCGCGCGATCCGCGAAGGCGACTGGACCATCGCCCCGCTGCCGAAGGCGCTCGAATGCCGTCGCGTGGAAATCACCGGTCCGGTCGAACGCAAGATGATCATCAACGCGCTGAATTCCGGCGCGGATTCCTACATGACCGATTTCGAGGATTCGAACACGCCGAACTGGGATAACCAGTTGACCGGCCATCTGAATCTGAAGGAAGCCGTGCGCGGCACGATTTCGCTCGAACAGAACGGCAAGTCGTATCGCCTCAACGATAAGATCGCGACGCTGATCGTGCGTCCGCGCGGCTGGCATCTCGACGAAAAGCACGTCACCGTGGACGGTCAGCGCGTGTCGGGCGGCGTCTTCGATTTCGCGCTGTTCCTCTTTCACAACGCGAAGGAGCAACTGGCGCGTGGCGCGGGTCCGTATTTTTATCTGCCGAAGCTCGAAAGCCATCTCGAAGCGCGCCTGTGGAACGACATTTTCGTCGCGGCGCAGGAAAGCGTCGGCATCCCGCGTGGCACGATCCGCGCGACCGTTTTGGTCGAGACGATTCTCGCGGCCTTCGAAATGGATGAAATCCTCTACGAACTGCGCGAGCACAGCTCGGGCCTGAACGCGGGACGATGGGACTACATCTTTTCGGCGATCAAGAAGTTCAAGAAAGACGCCGATTTCTGCCTCGCCGACCGCGCGCAGATCACGATGACCGTGCCGTTCATGCGCGCCTACGCGCTCGAATTGCTGAAGACCTGCCACAAGCGCCAAGCACCGGCGATCGGCGGCATGAGCGCGCTGATTCCGATCAAGAACGACCCGGCGGCCAACGACCGCGCGATGGGCGGCGTGCGCTCCGACAAGGCGCGCGACGCGGGCGACGGCTACGACGGCGGCTGGGTCGCGCACCCGGGCCTCGTGCCGATCGCGATGGAAGAGTTCGTCAAGGTGTTGGGCGACAAGCCCAACCAGATCGCCAAGCAGCGCCCCGATGTGCAGGTGACGGCCACCGATCTCCTCGATTTCCGTCCGGAAGCGCCGATCACCGAAGCGGGCTTGCGCGGCAACATCAACGTCGGGATTCACTATCTCGGCTCGTGGCTCGCGGGCAACGGTTGCGTGCCGATTCACAACCTGATGGAAGACGCCGCCACCGCCGAAATCTCGCGCTCGCAAGTGTGGCAATGGTTGCGCTCGCCGAAGGGCAAGCTCGACGACGGCCGCAAGGTCACGGTCGCGATGGTGACGGAGTTCTCGCAGCAGGAACTAGAGAAGGTCAAGCAGTCGGTCGGCGGCGACACGAAGCCTTACGACCGCGCGGCGAAAATTTTCGTCGATATGACGACGTCGGAGGACTTCACGGAATTCCTCACGTTGCCGCTTTACGAGGAAATCTGAGCGATTCCGTTCGTTCGTCTCAAAAGAAAGCCGCCCTCGGGCGGTTTTTTCATGCGCGCTTCAACGCTTTCGCGCGATGCTCGACCCAATCGCCGCCGACGATACGCGGCAAACCGTCTACCGCCCGCGCGGCCACCGGATAAATCAGGCAATCGAACGCTTCTTCAATGCCGGAACGGTCGATACGCACCCGCAGCCGATGCGGCATGAACAGCCCCTCGACGCCCGGATACACTTCTTCGATTTCATCGAGCACGGGCGCAAGCGCGTCGTCGATGAGATAAATATCGCCGCGCACCGGATCGCCCTCCGCGTCGATCACGAGGCCCGGATACGCGCCGAAATCGTACAGACGCCCGCTCACGAAGGCGGATCCCAGCCGCTCCGGCTGCGCGATACCGTGGCGCTCGGCGGCGCGGTGGATATCGTTGATCTCGCCCGCGCGAAGCGTGCCGTAGATAAATACGTGTTGCATCGTTCCGTTGCCCTGTCACCATCGCTCAAGCGACGCATTATGCCGCACGAAAAAGCCGCGTACAGAGGCTGAAATGCAGAGCATGGCGCAAAAGCCTTACCATCGGAAATTGCCGGGCAAAACGCAATCTCTACCATGACCTTATCCGCCGAACCGAACGCCTGGCACGAACAGGTCGAGCATCTCGATATTCCCGCCGAGCACGCGCCCACTGACGCGCATCCGATCCGCGTGCGCTCGCGCGCCGTGTCCGCGGGCGTGCGGATCGCGCTGCATACGCACGCGTGGGCGCAGGTCGCGTACACGTCGCGCGGCGTGTTGCGCATGGCGACGGCCGGATCGACGTGGATGGTGCCGCCCTCGCGCGCAATCTGGCTGCCGCCGAACGTGACGCACGAAATGGTGATTGTCGAAGATGCCTTTCTGCGCACGCTTTATGTCGATCAGAGCGTCGTGCCGCCAGCGCTCGATGCGTGCCGCGTCGTGGAAGTATCGCCGTTGTTGCGCGAAGTGATCGCCGCCCTCGACGATCCCGCGATTTCCCGCGCACGCGAGCAGCTTCTCGGCACGCTCGCACTCGACGAAATCACGCGTTCGGAGCCGCTGCCGCTCGCCGTTCCGATGCCGGCCGAAAAGCGGCTGCGCGCGCTCTGCGAAGCCGTTCTCGCCGATCCGGCCGCCGCCGACTCGCTCGAACGCTGGTCGGCGGAAGTGGGTGCGAGCACGCGCACGATCGCGCGCCTGTTCCGGCGTGAACTCGGCGTGAGCTTTTCGCAATGGCGGCAACAAGCCGTCCTCGCGCGCGCGATTCCGCTGCTAAGCCAGGGGCGGCCGCTATCGCAGGTAGCGCGCGAATTGGGATATCAAAGCCAGAGTGCGTTTTCCGCGATGTTCCGGCGCGCGTTCGGGGAAAGTCCGCGGGCGTTTTTTGTCCGCGACGGACAAGGCGACGCGCAGGAACGCAGCCGAGAGTGAGCGTTTTTGCAGAGGCGGCGCGTCAGACGCGCCGCGCCATATGGCGGATCGCGCCGAGTTGCGCGAGACGCGGGCCGGCGGGCCGGTAACCCATGCGCACATAGAGACGCGCCGCCGGATTATCGACAAACACGCGCAACTGGCATTCGGCGAGACCACGCGCGCGCGCCCAGCGGTGAGCGGTGTTAAGCAGATAGGTGCCGGCGCCGTGACCGCGCCAACCGTCGACGATCTGGACATCGCGGATATGGAGCGAATTGTTCTCCTCCGTGATCCGCATGACGCCGATCGGCACGCCGTCCGACTCCAGCACGAAATTTTCCGATTCGCACCAGCTGCAGAGGAAGAGATCGCCGCGCCAGACGAGATTGTGTCGACGGTAGTAACCGTCCATGTTCGCGTGCGTCAGCATTTCGGCGAACTGGAAATCGGCCATCGTCGCCTGACGCAAATGAAAAGGAGAAAGCGCTTCTGTGGGGTCGAGCATCGCGCGGGCGGGAGCGTGGCTCCGAATCAAGTGCCTCAACACTAAGACAGAGCGCACGGGCTGGCAATGGAGAGTTTTACCTCGTTGCGCGCGTCGCTCGCGATGCTTGCCAAAATCTGGCCGGAGAATCAGGCAAAAATCGGGCGAAAAAAAATCCAGCGCGAGGCTGGATTTTTTCTTCTACGTTGGCGGAGCGGACGGGACTCGAACCCGCGACCCCCGGCGTGACAGGCCGGTATTCTAACCAACTGAACTACCGCTCCACTTCTTTTCATCGACCCGGCGTAAAACGTATTTCGCGTCGGGCTTGCGGCACTTCGAGCGCCGCCGATGTTCTGGCGTCCCCTAGGGGATTCGAACCCCTGTACTCACCGTGAAAGGGTGATGTCCTAGGCCTCTAGACGAAGGGGACAAACTCGGGAAAACTTCTCGCTCCGGGAAAAAAAAACCGGCTCATCAGCCGGATTCTTTTCAGAACGCTTAATGCTAGTTGGCGGAGCGGACGGGACTCGAACCCGCGACCCCCGGCGTGACAGGCCGGTATTCTAACCAACTGAACTACCGCTCCACTACTTTTTCATCGACTCGCGGACCGTCGTCTCGCAAATTAAGCAGCGCTTTCTAGCAGCCGCCGATGTTCTGGCGTCCCCTAGGGGATTCGAACCCCTGTACTCACCGTGAAAGGGTGATGTCCTAGGCCTCTAGACGAAGGGGACAGAAACTTGGAAAACTATCTCTGCCTTATTACTTTCGCCGGCTTGCTTTTACTACCGAACCGTGCCAGCGAAGAGCGAAATTCTAAACAGCTTTTTGCATCTTGTGAAGTCTTTTTTGCGATAGCTTCAGGCTTCGAACTCAACCTTAAAACTCGCTAAAAAATCGTTCAAACCGTTCTGTGGTGGAGGTAAGCGGGATCGAACCGCTGACCTCTTGCATGCCATGCAAGCGCTCTCCCAGCTGAGCTATACCCCCTTGCAGAACAGAAACGAGATTCTAAAGGCCGTTTTTGAACTTGTAAATACCTTTTGCGACGTGGACTGAAATTTATTCGCCGCCCTGCCTAAGATTCGAGCATTTTGCGTTTCTCGGGCGCACGGACGCGCTGCATCGACGGTCCGTGCTCGCGGACAACCGTCAGGCCGACGCTTTTTCCAGACGCGCCAGCACGGTTTCGCGCCCGAACAGCAACAGCACGGCGTCGATAGACGGCGTATGCGTCGTGCCCGCCACCAGCAGCCGCACCGGCATCGCGAGTTGCGGCATCTTGAGTTTGTGCGCGCCGAGCGTCGCCTTGAAGGCCGCCGAAATCGCTTCCTTGCTCCACTCCACTTCGCCGAGCGCCGCGCGCAGATCGGCGATGACCGGACGCACCGCGTCGGTCACGTGCTGCGCGAACGCGTCCGCATCGATCACGGGTTCGCGATAGAACATGGCGGCGTTTTCGGCAATTTCCTTGACCGTCGACGCGCGATCCTTCAGCAGCCCGACCACCAGTTCAAGCGGCGCGCCCTGCTCGGTCGCCGAAGCGTCGATACCCAGTTCGGCCAGGAACGGCTTCGCGAGCGTCGCGAGGCGCGCGTTGTCGGCTTCCTTGATGTAATGCGCGTTCAGCCAATTCAGCCTGTCGTGATCGTATTGCGCGGGCGATTTGCCCAGATGATCCAGATCGAACCACTCGACGAACTGCTCGCGCGAAAACACTTCCGCGTCGCCATGCGACCAGCCGAGGCGCGCCAGATAGTTCAGCACCGCTTCCGGCAGATAGCCGGCATCGCGATAACCGACCACGCTCATCGCGCCGTGCCGCTTGCTCATCTTCTCGCCCTGCTCGTTGAGCACGGTCGGCAAATGCGCGTACACCGGCGTTTCGCCGCCGAGCGCGCGCAGGATGTTGATCTGACGCGGCGTGTTGTTCACGTGGTCATCGCCGCGAATGACGTGCGTGATCTTCATGTCGAGATCGTCGACGACCACGCAGAAGTTATAGGTCGGCGTGCCGTCCGGGCGCGCGATCACGAGGTCGTCGAGTTCGCCGTTCGAGATTTCGATCGTGCCCTTCACCGCGTCGTCCCAGCTCACTGCGCCGTCGACCGGATTGCGAAAGCGCACCACCGGCTTCACGCCTTCGGGCACCGGCGGCAGCGTTTTGCCCGGTTCCGGACGCCAGGTGCCGTCGTAGCGTGGCTTTTCGCCGGCTTCGCGCTGACGTTCGCGTAGCGCATCGAGTTCTTCCGTCGACATGTAGCAGTGGTACGCGAGGCCGTTCTCGAGCATCTGGCCGAGCACTTCGCGATAACGGTCCATGCGCTGCATCTGGTAGAACGGGCCTTCGTCGAAATCGAGGCCGAGCCATTCCATGCCTTCGAGGATCGCATCGACGGACGCGTCGCTCGAACGCTCCAGATCGGTGTCTTCGATACGCAGCACGAAAACGCCCTTCATCTTGCGCGCGAACGCCCACGGATAAAGCGCGGAGCGGATATTGCCGAGATGGATGAAGCCGGTCGGGCTCGGAGCGAAACGGGTGCGGACTTGGGTCATGTGCCTTTTACTCGATAGCGGAATGCGTTCGGCAGAAACGCCACGCACGCGCCGGATAAAGCGGGCGGCGATGGCGGCCGAACGTTGCGTCGGCGAAACGCGGGCGGGATGTTCGTCCGCCACCGACGATCAAAATGAGACGAAATTATACCTGCCGTGCGTTATTGCATTCGCCGCGCCGTCGCCGTCACACGCCCACGAAACGCGCGCCGCCGACTTCCTTTGCTCGCGCCATTCCAGTTGTTTTATGATGTGCGCGCCGATTTTGCGTCACTTTCGCCTCGCGCGACCGTGATTCGGCGCAACGCCAATCGCATTCACGCACTACACGCACATGCCTGAACCCGACGCCGGAAACCCGGCATCGCTGGAGAATTTCTTGAAATCTTCGTCTTCCCGCCTCTCGCGCCGCACGTTTTCGCTCGCGGCGTTTTCCGCCGCGCTCACCGCCTGCACGACGTCCACGCTTTCCACGACGGCCCAGAACACCGCGCCCGTTCCGCCCGCGGAACCTGCCTCACGTCCGGCTCGTCCGCTTCGAATCGGCTTGGCGCTCGGCGGCGGCGCGGCGCGCGGGTTCGCGCATATCGGCGTGATCAAGGCACTCGAAGCGCGCAACGTGAAAGTGGACCTGCTTGCCGGGACGAGCGCGGGATCGGTGATCGCGGCGCTGTCGGCGTCCGGCATGAGCGGCATCGGCATCAACAAACTGGCGCTGACGATGGACGAAGCGTCGATCAGCGACTGGGCCATGCCGTTTCGCACACGCGGCTTTCTGCAAGGCGTCGCGCTGCAGAATTATTTGAACAAGGTGCTCAATAACCGGCCGATCGAAAAGATGGCGAAGCCGCTCGGGATCGTCGCGACCGATCTGAAAACCGGTCAGCCGATCCTGTTTCAGCGCGGCAATACCGGCGTCGCGGTGCGGGCCTCGTGCAGCGTGCCGTCGATATTCGAGCCGGTGACGATCGGCGGCCACGAATACGTGGACGGCGGCCTGGTCAGCCCGGTGCCCGCCGCGTTCGCGCACAAGATGGGCGCGGATTTCGTGATCGCCGTCGATATTTCCGCGCGGCCGGAAGCGGCGCTCACGCAAAGTTCGTTCGACGTGCTGATGCAAACTTTCACGATCATGGGCCAGACCATCAAGGCCTACGAACTCGACAAATACGCCGACGTCGTGATCCGCCCGAACCTCGCCGCGATGAGCGGCAGCGATTTCGGCCAGCGCAACGCGGCGATTCTCGCGGGCGAGGAAGCGGTCGCGAAGATCTGGCCGGAATTGCAGCGCCAGTTGGTTCAGCGTGGCGCGGCGGTCTAGGCGAGTCGCCGGCTCAGCCGATCAGCGCAACGCCGCGACCGACGCCGCCGATACATCCGCGTCCCCGCCGCCCCAGCTCACGCGCAGGTAGTTGGCGAGTTGCGCGAATTCGGCGTCGCTGAGTTGCGTCGCGAACGCGGGCATCGACTGCATGCTGTCGTGACCGGTAAAGCGCTGCGTTTCGATGCCGTCGAGCATCGCGACCAGCAGGTTACGCGGATCGGCGTCGCGGACCGTCGAGTTGCCCGCCATCGATACCGCAACGTGCGGCTTGCCCTCGCCGCTGCGGCCATGACAACCCGCGCAGACGCCGAGATACAGATCGCGGCCTGCACGCAACGGGGCGGCGTCGGCTGACGCCGGGCGCGGCGGCGGCGCGGCGGGCGGCGTGTCGCCGAGCAGATAGACGGCGAGCGCGCGCTGATCGTCGTGGCTGAGGTATTGCGTGCTCAGCATCACCACCGGATGCATCTCGCCATACGCCGAGCCTTGCGGCGCAACGCCGCTCGCGAAGAACGTCTGCAGATCCGCCGCCGTCCAGCCACGCGCGACCAGACCGTTCGACGTGATGTCGGGCGCGGCGACGCGGCCGAGCGCCGCGCCTTGCAGCGTCTTGCTGGCATCGAGCTGGCCGAAAATTCTGCGCGGCGTGTGGCATTCGGCGCAGTGTCCGAGCGCCCCGGCAAGATAGCGGCCACGCGTCCAGTCGGCCGACGCTCCGGACGATGCATCCGGCAGCGCCGTATCGCGGAACAGAACGTTCCACACCAGCATGCCCTCGCGCAGGTTGAACGGAAAGCGCAGCTTGGCTTCCCGGCTCGCGACCGCGACCGGCTTCTGCGTCATCAGGTACGCGTAGATGGCGTCGGAATCGTCGCGCGACATCGCGCGATACGACGTGTAGGGCATCGCCGGGTACAGACGCCGCGCGGGCGTCACGCCTTCGTGCAACACGCGATAGAACGCGTCCGCGCTCCATGCGCCGATGCCGTACTGCCGGTCCGGCGTGATGTTCGTGCCATAAAACGTGCCGAATCCCGACGAAAGCGCGATGCCGCCCGCGAACGGCGCGCCGCCGGGCGCGGTGTGGCACGCGGCGCAATCGGCGGCTTTGGCGAGATAGCGGCCGCGCTCGATCTGCGCGGCATCGGCGGCCTTCGTCGATGCGGACGATGTGGACGGCGCTGCCGGTCCGCACGCAGCGAACAGCGCGCAGACAAGCGTCAGCCCGAGAAAGCGCAAGGACATGCCAGTCGACCGGCGGCTCATTTCGCGTCCTTGACGAGACCCGGCGTCGCGAGCACGAGCGCCTTCACGGCCTCGTAGTAGCGCACGTAGCCGGTGCAGCGGCAGAGATGCTCGCCGAGCGCCTGCATGATGGTGTCCTCGAGCCGTTCCTTTGCTACCGGCTCGTGCGCGAGCCGCTCGACCAGAATCGTCGCCGCGTTGACGAAGCCCGGCGTGCAGTAACCGCACTGGAAACTGAAGTGCGTCAGAAACGCCTGCTGCACGGGCGACAGTTCGAGCACCGCGCCGTTCGCATCGCGCGTCGCGTGGCCTTCGACCGTGCGCACGCGCTTGCCCGCGAAAAAATGCGCGCCGGTAATGCAGGTGCGAACTTCGATGGGTTGCCGCCCCGCTTCATCGACGATCACCACGCACGCGTGGCACACGCCCTGGCCGCAGCCGAGCCGCGAGCCGGTCAGGTTCAGATAGTTGTGGAGAAAGTCGATCATCATCAGCCCTTCGGGCACCTGGAACGGTCCGACCGGCTGGCCGTTGAGGGTGAGCGAGAGCGCTTGCTCCGCGATTGCGGTCGAAGTTGTCATGCGAGTGCGTCCTGAATCTGTTGCGGCGTGACGGGCAGATCGGTGAAGCGGTGACCGATCGCGTGCGCGAGACCATTCACGATCGCGCCGACCACGGGGATCATCGTCACTTCGGCCATGCCTTTCGGTGGATCGGTGTCGGTCAGCGGCGGGAGGATTTCGCCGGTTTGCGTCCAGACGGCGACGTCGGCGGCGCGCGGGATCTTGTAGCGGTTGAAGTTCCACGAGCCGTTGCCCGGGCCGTCTTCGTAGAGCGGCAGATATTCGTGGAGCGCATGGCCGATCCCCATCGCGAGGCCGCCCTGCAACTGGCCCGAGACCAGTTGAGGCGAAATCATGTTGCCGCACTCCACGATCGAATGATGCGAAAGCAATTCGACTTCGCCGCTGCCCGTTGCGACCGCGAGTTCAACGAGCGTGCCGACGGCGCTGTAATACGTCACGTCCGCGTTGTTGCGCGCAACCGGCGGGATAAAGACGCGCTTTCGATCGAGCACGCGGTATGGCTGCGGCGGCGCGTCGTCTTTCGCGTCTTTCGCGTCTTTCGCGGTCTTTGCGCCTGCACCCATCCGCAGAGAAAGCCCGTCGAGCGGCAGCCGCAGAAGCGCGCCGCCGATCTCGAACTCCGCCTCGCTCCACTGCCAGCGGTTAAAGCCGTGCACGGCCGCGCCGGTCACGAGCCCAAGTTCGTGCGCCGTCTTCGCCAGCAATTCGAGCGGCAACGGTTCGAGCCCGTCGGCGGACAGCTTGCCATCGACCCAGCGCGCGTCGTCGATCCTCACCACGATCGGCGCAGCCTGCCCGCCGCCGATCCCGCGACGCCAGATCGACATCGCGGCGGGCCAGAGCCCGTGTGTGAAGACAACGCGCGCGGCCTCGCGCGTCGTGTGCGCGAAGTAGAACGCCGAGTTCGATGCGCTCGACGGCGAGACATAGGACGGCGACCAGCGCGGATTCTTCGACAAGCGGTCTTGCTCCGCCTGCGACATGATGTACGGATCGCCGCTCGTCGTGACGGGCAAATCGCGCCATTCGGTCACCGAGGTGAAAACGTCCGACGCGGGCTTGCCGAGCCACTTCACGCACGCGAACGCCTGCGAGGTCGACATGCCGGTGCCGATCTCGGCGGCCGAGTGGTACAGCGCGATCCGCCCGTGCGCGTCGATCTCGACCTTCGCGAGCGAGCTCTCCGCGCCGGTGCCGAAATCCTTCTGCACGCACGCAAAACCCACGCCGTAACGCTTGGCCGGATGCATCAGTTCGTACTGCGTTTTCCGGTCCGCGCGCCCGGTCCACAGGGCGTGCTGCTGGGCCTTTTTCAATACTTCGTCCACACGGATCGCGCCTGCCGCAATCGCACCTTGCGTGTTCTTCATGCCGGAACGCAGCGCGTTGGTCAGACGGAATTCGATCGGATCGAGATTCAGCTGCGAGGCGATTTCATCGACCATCATCTCGGTCGCGGCCATGCTCTGCAGCGTGCCGTAGCCGCGCGCGGAACCGGCATCGACGGCGCGCGACGCGATCGCCACCGTGGTCAAATCGCTTTTCGGCAGGTAATAGATCGATTGCGCGGCGGTTGCGCCCACCATCGCGACCGACGGTGAAAAGTTGCAGCGGCCGCCGCCGTTCGCCTCGAAATACGCCTTGAACGACTGCATGAGGCCCGTCTTCGTATCGACGGCGAGCGTGTAGTCCATCTTGAACGCGTGGCGCTTGAGCGAACTCTGGAACTGCTCGTAGCGGTCGTTGGCGAGGCGCACCGGATGCCCATCGCCGTACATCGCCGCGATCAGGCCGTAGAACGGCATGTTGAAGTGATCCTTCGACCCATAGCCGACCGTGTAGCACGGATGCAGAAACAGGTTCTTCACCGGGAACCGGCACTTGGCGACCATGCCCGCGGCGCTGTCGGCGACTTCCTGCGGCGATTGCGTCGGCACCACCATGTGCAGCGACTGCGTGGCCGCGTCGTACCAGCAGTTCGCGTTGTCGGGTTCGAGCGCGGCGGTATCGACCGATTGCGTGTTGTAGGTCTTGTTCAGCACCGTCCAGCCGGCCGGCGGATGATCGAGCTCGGCCGCGATGCTGTTTGCGTGGAACATGCCGGTCTCGTCGAGCTTGCCGTGATCGCGGCCGTCGGGCCACACCGGCGCGTGCTTGCGCATCATGCTCGGGAAGATCGGCGCGTCCTTCAGGCTCGAAAAGATGTCGTCGTCGTCCGGCTTCTCACCGCCGACCCGCACGAAGCGGAACGTGCCCCAAGGATCGCGTTCGAGCGGCCCGGATTTCGCGCCGTAGCGAATCGTGTCGTCGTGAAATTGCAGCGCGTCCTTCGCAAAACGAAAGCGCGCGAAGTCGTGGTAGATCAGCATCGCGACGGCCTGCCCGAGATACGCGGGCGTCTTGCCGGGCGGCAAGAGCGCGTCGTCGCCGTAGAACGCCGGGAACGCGAGGCCGTCGCGCGCGAGATCGTCCGCGGTGACGACACGGTCCGGCTGCAAATGATCGCCGAGACGCGTGAGATCGAAGCCTTCGTAGAGACGGTCCGCGAGCGTCGCGCGCAAGATGAGCGCGTGCGATTGACGGTTCGGCCAGTGCGGCAGATCGGCGGCGCGCATGTCGCGCGCGAACACCTTGGCGCCCGTCACCTTCGCGATGCCGTCGAGCCGCGACTTCGGCTGGCCGGTCGCGACATCCCACGGCGCGGGCGCGAGGATGCGCTCCTCGAAGAGCGCCGCGAACGCACGGCTGCCGATCGGCGCAATGACCACCGATACGCCAGCCAAGACGCTGGTTTTCAGAAAACCGCGACGCGACAGGTCAAGTTTTCCCATGATCCTTCTCCATTCGTGAGCGGTAACGGGTGTTAAGAGGTAAGACAGGCGTCCGCGCGTGAACACGCGGACGCCTTTAATTCGGATTGCAAAATAGTCGCGCGCACGTAATGTTTTTGACTTGCCTCGTTGACTCGTTGTCTTCGGGCAGCGGCACCGGCGATATCGAGGAAGCGGGCTTTGCGCGGATGGGTTGCGAACGCCGTTGATGTGAATCAAAGAACGCGGATCAACGGACGCGGATTGTACGGAAAGGGTTCAGCGCGGCACAACGGCGGCCTGTCAAGTTGTGTGCCGAAGGCGGTGCTTTTTTGTGCTGGATGCGGATCGAATGATCCAAACGTAAAAAGCCCGCCTTCTTGCGAAGGCGGGCTTTTTGCTGCTACGACCGATACAGCTGCTTAGTTGCCGCTGCCGTTACCGATGGTCGCGCTCACGCGTTGACGCAGATCCGCGCCATCGACCGTGAACGCAGCGTCGATCCGTCGCGCGCCGGTAAAACGCTTTTCCCAGTAGCTGTTGTCCATATCGTCGACGCGGATCGTGCTGCCGGTGGACGGCGAATGCACGAACTTGTTGTCGCCGATATAGATGCCCACGTGCGAAAACGAGCGGCGCATCGTATTGAAGAAGACGAGATCGCCGGGTTTCAGTTCGCTTACGCGAACCTTCTCGCCCACGCGGCTCATTTCTTCGGCACGGCGCGGCAACGTCATCCCGAGCGTGTCTTGAAACACGTAACGGACGAAACCGCTGCAATCGAGACCCGAATCCGGTGTGTTGCCGCCCCAGCGATAACGCACGCCGATCATGTTGAGCGCGCCGACGACGACGTCGCCTGCCTTGCTTGCCATGCCGGAGAGGAACGAGCGGGTTGTACCGGGCGTGCTACCCGCGTCGGCTACGGGGTAGACATCGTTTGCTTTAGACGACAAAAAAATGCCATTGCTGGCATTTTGGGTCGAACTGCTGGCTTCGTCGGCGAACACCGGCGAAGCTGCTGTCATCAGTAGGCCGATCAACATGCCGGCTGCGGCGCGCACGCATGTCTGAGTCAAATTTAATTGCTGCATCGGTCGGTAGTTTTTGCGAGAAATGTCTGAGAAATCAGAGCGATACGGAAAGTTTGGACGATACTAGCTAGGAATTATTTGGCTGTCAAAAGGAATAGAAAAATACAATTGAGACAGGCACCTAATTGGTGAAAATTAGGTTTCCATTGCCGCTTTCAGCAGCTTTATTGTGTAGGCGTGCGACGGCGCGGCAAAAATATTCTCCACCTCACCGGTTTCCACAATAATTCCATCTTGCATGACCGCCACCCGATGCGCCATCGCCCCGATCACCTGAAGATCGTGGCTAATAAAGACGTAACCGAGGTTGTACTTCTGCTGTATATCGGCAAGTAATTTCAAAACTTGAGCCTGAATCGACACATCCAGCGCGCTTGTCGGTTCGTCGAGGATCAAAATGCGCGGTTCCAGCACCAGCGCCCGGGCGATCGCAATGCGCTGGCGCTGGCCGCCGGAGAATTCGTGCGGATACCGCGCGAGCGCCGTCTGGTCGATGCCGACTTCGCGCAACACGGCGACGACCTTGGCGTGGCGCGCGGCGGCATCGAGTTCGGGCCGATGCAGCGCGAGCCCTTCTCCGACGATCCGCTCGACCGTGTGGCGCGGCGATAGCGAGCTGAACGGGTCCTGAAACACCACTTGCATGTGCGATCGCAGCGCGGTCCGCTCTCGGCCGCGGTAGTCGCCGAGCGCACGGCCCTGAAAGTCCACCTCACCGCCCGACAAACGCTGCAGGCCCAGCAGCGCCATCGCGAGCGTGGATTTGCCGGAACCCGATTCGCCGACGATCCCAAGCGTCTCGCCCTGCCGAACCGACACGGACACCCGATCGACCGCCTTGAACGCGCCGCGACGGAACCAGCCGCCGATGCCGGGCACGCGCGTCGGGTAATCGACGGTGACGTTTCGGGCGTCGAGCACGACCGGCGCAAGCGGCAGCACGGGTAACACACTGCGTTGAGGACGGCTCGCGAGCAGACGCTGTGTGTACGGATGCTGCGGCGACGCGAAAATCGTATCGACGGCCCCGCTTTCCACGAGCACGCCCTTCTCCATCACCGCGATGCGCTGCGCGAAGCGGCGCACGAGGTTCAGGTCGTGCGTAATCAGCAGCACGGCCATGCCGCGCGCTTCGGCTTCGTCGCGCTGAAGTTCGAGCAGCAACTCGACGATCTGCGCGCGGATCGTCACGTCGAGCGCGGTGGTGGGCTCGTCGGCGAGCAGCAGGCGCGGACGGCACGCGAGCGCCATCGCGATCATCACGCGCTGGCGCTGTCCGCCCGACAACTGGTGAGGATAACGGTCGATCCGCTTTTCCGGCTCGGCGATCCCCGTGCGCGCCAGCAGCGCGATTGCGCGCTTGCGGGCGTCGCGCGCGGACACGCCGTCGTGTAGCACGATCGTCTCGACAATCTGATCCCCCACTGTGTATAGCGGGTTCAGCGCGGTCATCGGCTCCTGGAAGATCATCGCGATGTCCGAGCCGCGCAGGCCGCGCATCGCGCGTTCGCTTGTAGCGAGGAGATCGACGCCGTCGAAGCGGATCGCGCCGCGCATTTCGGCGTCGCGCAAGAGTCTCAGCACGGCGAGCGCCGTCACGCTCTTGCCCGAGCCGGATTCGCCGACCAGCGCGACGCGCTCGCCCGCCGCGATCGTGAGGCTCACGTTATCGACGGCGATCGTTTCGCCGAAACGGACCTGCAGGTTTTCAATTTCCAGCAGCGCGCTCATTGCCCGCCTCCGGCTTTGACGGCGTCGGAGATGCGCGTGTCGAGCGCATTGCGCAGCGCGTCGCCCATGAAGGTCAGCAAGAGCAGCGTCGCGACCAGCACGCCGAAGGTGGAGAGCGAAATCCACCACGCGTCGAGATTGGCCTTGCCTTGCGCGAGAAGTTCGCCGAGCGACGGCGTCGGCGACGGCACGCCGAGTCCGAGAAAATCGAGGCTGGTGAGCGCGAGGATCGCCCCGCTCATCCGGAAGGGCAAGAAGGTGATGACGGGCGTGAGGCTGTTCGGCAGGATATGCCGCCAGATGATCTGCCCGTTCGACAAACCCATCGCCCGCGCGGCGCGCACGTAATCCTGCGTGCGGTTGCGGAGAAATTCGGCGCGCACGTAGTCCGACAGGCCGATCCAGCCGAAGAGTGAAAGCAGCACGACCAGCAGCACGAAGCTCGGCTCGAAAATCGACGCGAAGATGATGAGCAGGTAAAGCTCGGGCATCGCGCTCCAGATTTCGATCAGCCGCTGCCCGGTGATGTCCGTGCGTCCCCCGAAATAGCCCTGCACGGCGCCCGCGAGAATGCCGAGCACGGTGCCGATCGCCGTCAGAACGAGCGCGAACAGCACCGACACGCGAAAGCCATAGACGAGCCGCGCGAAGACGTCGCGGCCGCGGTCGTCGGTGCCGAGCCAGTTTTCGCGCGACGGCGGCGCGGGGTTCGAGCCCTTCGAGAAGTAGTTCAGCGTGTCGTAGTAGTAGTGATTCGGCGGATAGACCGCGAAATTGCCCGGCGCGCTGAAACGGTCGCGGATGTACGGATCGAGGTAATCGGCGGGCGTCGGGAAATCGCCGCCGAACGTGGTTTCGGCGTAGGTTTGCACAAGCGGAAAGTACAGGTGCCCTTCATAGCGCACGACGAGCGGCTTGTCGTTCGACCACAGCGGCGCGGCGAGACTCACCGCGAACGCGATCAGGAACACGATCAGGCTCCAGTAGCCAAGCCGGTTTTGCCGGAAACGCAGCCAGACGCGTTGTCCGGGTGTGGATGAGCGCGGCGCGCGGATCGGCTGGGCGTCGCTGCCGTTGGGCGCGCGGCGTTGGCGGGCGGTCCGGTTCAAATCAGCGCTCCAGTTGGTCGAATTGAATGCGCGGATCGACCCAGACGTAGCACAGGTCGGAGATCAGTTTGGTCGCGAGGCCGATCAGCGTGAAGAGGTAGAGCGTGCCGAGCACCACCGGATAGTCGCGCCGGACGACGGATTCGTAGGACAGCAGCCCCAGCCCGTCGAGCGAAAAAAGCGTCTCGATCAACAAGCTGCCCGTGAAAAACGCGCCGATAAACGCCGCCGGAAACCCCACGATCAGCGGCAGCAGCGCGTTGCGGAACACGTGTTTCCACAGCACGCGCCGCTCGGACAAGCCCTTCGCGCGCGCGGTCAGCACGTATTGCTTGCGGATTTCGTCGAGGAAGGCGTTCTTCGTGAGCATCGTGATGACGGCGAAACTGCCCACCACCGACGCCAGCACGGGCAACGTGATGTGCCACAGATAATCGGCGATCTTGCCGCCGAGACTGAGCGTCGCCCAGTTGTCGGAGGTGAGATTGCGCAGCGGAAAAAGCTGCCAGAACGAGCCGCCGCCGAACAGCACGAGCAGCAGCACGCCGAGCACGAAGCCCGGAATCGCAAAGCCGACGAGCACGATCAAACTCGTCGCGATATCGAAGGTCGAGCCGTTGCGCACGGCTTTCGCGATGCCGAGCGGCACCGAAATCAGATACGTGATGAAAAACGTCCATAGACCGATGCTGATCGACACCGGCAATTTCGAGACGATCAGCGACCACACGCTCTGATGGCGGAAATAACTCTCGCCGAGATCGAAGCGCGCGAACTTGCCGAGCATCAGCATGTAGCGTTCGAGCGGCGGTTTGTCGAAGCCGTAGAGCGCCTTGAGTTGCGCGACCTGCTGCGCATCCACGCCGGTGTGGGCGCGCATGCCGAACGTGCCGCCTTCGCTCGCGCCGCGCCGCAGGTCGTGTACCGCTTGCTCGACCGGGCCGCCCGGCACGAACTGGATCACCGCGAAGGTCAGCGTGAGCACGCCGACGAGCGTCGGGATCATCAGCAGGATGCGTTTGAGGATGTAGCTCCACATGGTGCGCGGGTCCGAAGTAGGTGCGTCAGGGTGCCTTGAACCACCAGACGGACGTGATCCAGTCCTCGGCGGTGTAATACAGCGGCAAGGTCGCCGGAAAGCCCAGCGTGCGCCGGTACGCGACGCGATGCGACGCCGTGTACCAATGCGGGATCACATAGTAGCCGTGCATCAAAACCCGGTCGAGCGCGTGCGTCGAATCGACGAGCTGCTCGCGGGTCTGCGCCGACACGAGTTGTTGCAGGATGCTGTCCACCGCCGGCGATTTCACGCCCAGCAGATTGTCGGAGCCGGGTTCGTCGGCGGATTTGCTGCCGAAACGCGCCACTTCTTCGGTGCCCGGAATCTGCACGTCGGGCATGCGCACGATGGTGGTGTCGAAATCGAACGCGTCGAGCCGCTTCTGGATCAGCGCGTAATCCACCGTCCGGTAATTCGCGACGATGCCGAGCTTCTGCAGATTGCGCGTGAAGGTCGCGATGATCGGTTCCATCGACGTCGCGCCGCCGGAGTCGTCGAGAATTTCGAACACGAACGGCTCGCCCTTCGCGTTGCGCAGCGCGCCGTCGCGATACGTCCAGCCCGCTTGCGCCAGCAGTTCGCGCGCTTCGATCAAATTCGCGCGCAGCGAATGCGGCGGGCTCGTCACCGGCTGCTGCGGCATCTCGCCGAACACGGCGGGGTCGAGCTGCGTGCGCAGCGGATCGAGGATCGCCAGTTCGCCCGCCGATGGCCGCCCTTTCGCCTGCAGGTCCGTGTTGACGAAGAAACTGTCCGTGCGCTTGTACTGGTTGAAGAACAGTTGCCGGTTGAGCCATTCGAAGTCGAACGCAAGATCGAGCGCGCGGCGCACGCGCACGTCCTGAAAAATCGGACGGCGCTGGTTCAGCATGAAGCCCTGCATGCCGCTGCCGTTGTGATGCGGGAATTCACGCTTGATGAGCTCGCCGCTGTCGAAACGCTTGCCGATATCGCGGCGCACCCAGTTGCGCGCGACGTTCTCGACCAATACGTCGTACTCGCCCGCCTTGAACGCTTCGAGCCGCGCGACGCCGTCCGAATAGAGCTTGTACGAAACGCGCTCGAAATTATTGGTGCCGATGCGCACCGGCAGCCGAGCGCCCCAGTACGCGGGATTGCGCCGGTACGTGATGGTGCGGCCGTTATCGTAACGATCGATTAAATACGGACCGCTGCCGATCGGCTGTTCGAACGCGAGCCGGTCGAACGGAATGTGCGTGCCGTCCGGCTTCATGCCCCACTTGCGCGAAAACACCGGCATGCCGCCCGCGAGCAAGGGCATTTCCCGCGTGCGCGCCTTGAACTCGAAGCGCACCGTCTGCGGATCGACGATCACCACGCGCGCGATCTGCCCGTAGTAGACCGAAAACTGCGGCGCGGCTTGCGGGCTTTTGAGCGTATCGAAGGAATATTTGACATCGGCGGCCGTCACCGGATCGCCATTGGAAAAGCGCGCGAGCGGGTTCAGGTGGAACGTGGTGGACAGGCCGTCGTCGGCCACGCGGATATCGTCGGCGAGCAGGCCGTAGGCGCTCGCCACCTCGTCGAGACTGCCGGTGGTCAGGCTCTCGAACAGGAATCCGAGGCCGGGCGCGGCATTACCGCGCATGGTGAACGGGTTGAACTTGTCGAAACTCGTCAGGCGGCTCGGATTGGCGAGGACCAGCGTGCCGCCGCGCGGGGCGTCGGGATTCACGTAGTCGAAGTGTTCGAAACCGGGCGGATATTTCGGCTCGCCATACTGGGCGATCGCGTAGACCGCCTGCGCGTGGCCGGACATCGCGAGACCGGCCGTGCCTATCAGAATGCTTCCGAGCAGAACGGCACAGGATCGTCGCGCGCCAATCGTCATAGTCGTCTTTGGAAAAATTGAGAATCGTCCGATGGAGCATCCGCCGCGCCCGCGCTCGTGCGGCAGTTGCAATGTGAGAGAATTCTACCCAAAATCCCGCGCGGATCCGGTCGGCGACAACGACGCACGAAGCACTTCTGCGCATGTCCCGCGTACGACGCACGGTACAGGACACCCGCCGCTCGGCACGGACGAGCGCGCGACACTGACTTCACAAGGAGCATTCATGGGCTTTCTCGCTGGAAAACGAATTTTGCTGACGGGCTTGCTGTCGAACCGTTCGATCGCCTATGGCATCGCGCAGGCCTGCAAGCGCGAAGGCGCGGAACTCGCCTTCACCTACGTGGGCGAGCGCTTCAAGGACCGCATCACCGAATTCGCGACCGAATTCGAGAGCGATCTCGTGTTCCCGTGCGACGTCGCCGACGACGCGCAGATCGACGCCCTCTTCGCCTCGCTGAAAGAACGCTGGGATTCGCTCGACGGCCTGGTCCATTCGATCGGTTTCGCGCCGCGCGAAGCTATCGCCGGCGATTTTCTCGACGGCATGACGCGCGAGAACTTCCGCATCGCGCACGATATCTCGGCGTACAGCTTCCCGGCGCTCGCCAAGGCCGCCCAGCCGATGCTCGCCGCCGACGCATCGCTCCTCACCCTGAGCTACCTCGGCGCGGAGCGCGCGATCCCGAACTACAACACGATGGGTCTCGCCAAGGCTTCGCTCGAAGCCAGCGTGCGGTATCTGGCGGCATCGCTCGGTTCGAAGGGCGTGCGCGTGAACGGCATTTCGGCCGGTCCGATCAAGACGCTGGCCGCGAGCGGCATCAAGGGATTCGGAAAGATTCTGGAGTTCGTCGAGAACAACGCGCCGCTCAAGCGCAATGTCACGATCGATCAGGTCGGCAACGTCGCCGCGTTCCTGCTGTCGGATCTGGCGGGCGGCGTGAGCGCCGAGATCATCCACGTGGACAGCGGCTTTAACGCCGTGGTCGGCGGAATGGCGGCCATCAGCGAATAATCGCCGGCCGCGCGTTTTGCATTGAAAAAGCCGTCCATTCGCAGAATGGACGGCTTTTTTGTTTTCATGCGCCGTCTGGAAGCGGTTCAATAGCAGTGCAAAGACCGCGTTTTAACGGTGATATCCACCGTGGCCGTGGTTGTAACCGTGGTCGTAGTGACGGTCCGGTCCGCGGCCATGACGCCGATACCATTCGTCGCGATCCCAGTAGCGGCGGCCATCGTAATAGCGGTTGCCATACCAGCCGATCACGACCGGCGGACGCGCGTAATAAGGCTGGGGCTGGTAGATCACCGGCGGCGGCGGCGGCGCGTACACCGGCGGCGGCGCGACATACACGGGCACGGGAATGCCGACATTCACGCCGATATGCACCTGCGCGTGCGCGACATTCGCGCTCGCCAGCGCGCCCACTGCCGCTGCCATCATCAGAAGCCGGCCCATCGAATTGCTGTTCATGTAAAGCGCACCTCGTAATTCGGTTGTTGTTGAAGCCAATATAACGGACCGCTTTCAATTCCCCATTTCAACTTTGTAAGTTGTTTTTCGGTTCGACGTAATGTCTGGAGAAAGCTTACCTTTTGTTACATTGCGGCATGATAACGTCATAACAAAGCGTCTTCACTACGCAAATTGAAAAAGGCCATCCGAATGAATGGATGGCCTTTTTTATTGGCGGAGCGGCAAACGCGCGTTCGCGTTCAATGCCAGCCGTTGTGATGACCGTGATCGTGATGATCGTCGTGGTGGTCATCGTGGCCGTGATGGCGATTCCAGTCATCGCGATCCCAGTAGCGACGGCCATCGTAATAACGGTCGCCATGCCAGCCGACCACGATCACCGGCGGCGGCGCGTAGGCATAAGCGGGCGGAGGCGGCGGCGCGTAGACCACGGGCGGCGGCGGCGGTGCGTACACCGGCGCGGGTGCGACATAAACCGGCGCGGGAACCCCGATGTTCACGCCAATCCGCACTTGCGCCATTGCACCGCTCGACAGACAAAAGGCCCCGACTGCCACCGCGCCCAGCGCGCCCGCCCACATCGATTTCTTCGAAATTTTGTTCATTTGAAACACACCTCAACGGGTTGTTTATTTGTATGAAGGCGAATATAGCGGATGGCTTCGGGCGAGGTGTTTCAAGTTGGTAACCTCGTATTACTATTATTAATAATTACGGTTCGTAAGCATTTTCCGCATCCGTCGACGGTTATCCGCATGTGAATCCGCCATCGCGCGCCGCGTCGAATCGTCACCCTTTCCCGCTGAACACTCCACAGCGGCGCCTAGCGCGCAGAACGCCAGCGCGCGTCGCCCTCGTTTCCTTTTTTAGGATTTATCGGTTAGACGCCGAAATTCAGGTCGTTAGCCTATCGAGCTTGTTCGCGCGGCATTCGCCGGAGCGGCATTCGCCGAAGCGGCATTCGCCGGAGCGGCATTCGCCGGAGCGGCATTCGCCGGAGCGGCATTCGCCGAAGCGGCATTCGCCGGAGCGGCATTCGCCGGAGCGGCATTCGCCGGAGCGGCAACGCCGACGCGGCATCGCGCCGAAGAACACCCATAAAACTCATAAGAAGGAAATTCCCTTTGAAACTGCATCGCTTCTTTCTCCTCACGTCCCTTACGTCCCTCTCTTGCGCACTCGCCGCCTGCGCGGGCGTGTCCAGCATGGACCCGTCCGCGCTGATCCAGTCCGGCGGGTCCGCGCTCAAGGCCGTCACGCTGTCGGACACCGACGTGCGCACGCTCTCCGATAAATCCTGCGTGCAACTGGACGGCGAGAACAAGATCGCCGCCGCGAACAGCCCCTACACCAAGCGCCTCAACAAGATCGCGGCGCAGCTCGGCAACAACATCAACGGCGTGCCGGTCAACTACAAGGTCTACGTCACGAAGGACGTCAACGCCTGGGCGATGGCGAACGGCTGCGTGCGCGTCTACAGCGGCCTGATGGACCTGATGACCGACGACGAAGTGCGCGGCGTCGTCGGCCATGAGATGGGCCACGTCGCGCTCGGGCACACGAAAAAGTCGATGCAGGTGGCCTACGCGGCATCGGCGGCGCGCTCGGCGGCGTCGGCATCCGGCGGCGCGGTCGCGAGCCTGTCGGCGTCGCAGCTCGGCGATTTCTCGGAGAAGCTGATCAACGCGCAGTTCTCGCAGTCGCAGGAATCCGCCGCCGACGATTATTCCTTCGACGCGCAAAAGAAGAAGGGACTCGATCCGTCCGGCCTCGTGAGCGCGTTCAACAAGCTTGCGAAGGTCGATGGCGGCCAGTCGAGCATGCTCAGTTCGCACCCGGCGTCGCCGGCCCGGGCGAAGCATATCGAGGAACGGATCGCCTCGAACAAGTAAGCGTTCGGGCAGGCCATACGATGCCGATGCCAACGGGTCCAACCCGCGCGCATCGGCGTGCTATTTCAACTACACGTAAGCCCCGAGGAAACTGAAGCAGTGAAACTGGACGAGCATCCGCGGATCGTGATGTGGGGCGTCGTCGCGTGCTTGCTTCTGGCAGGCACGGCGCACGCGAAATATGTCGAGGAGTGGATTTCCGGCACGTCGGCGGGGATCGCGAAAACGGTGCCGAAAGCGAAAAGCCCAGCGCCGGCCGCGAGCGTGCAGCGTGCAAATCACGAGGCTGCGGAACCGGTTATGAACCCCCGCCGCGAAGTGCAAAAAGCCATCACACCGAAAACGATGGCCGCCACGCCCGCTCCGAAAGCGCCGCCTCTGCTGAAAGCGCCGCATGCAATCTGCGATATTCCGCAGTGCGCGAAGGGCGATCCTTGTTGCCGGAAACCGGCGCACTAATCGCGCCTTCGATCAACCTCCATTCAGCGGCGGCAACTCATGCTTCGCCGCGTGTTTTCCCGAACGTTTTCCCTCGCGCCGATGCGCACGTTCGACTTCCGGCCAGCGGACAGCGACATTTAGATCGGCATCGGCTTTGTAATGCAGCGTGACGGCATCGGCGAGGTGGTCGAGCGCCGGATCGCGTGTCGGAGGAAGATGGCGAGAACCCGTACTGCGCTAGTCTCTCGGGCGAGGCGATTGATCGTGCGAACCGAACGGAGCAAAACATGAGTGAAGCATGGCTGTATCAGGTCAGGATGTCGGTTTCGGCCGAACTTTCCGCGCGTCTGCGAGGCGACGCCGGTATCGCCTCGCACGCCGCGCTTCACGATGTTCTGCAACGTCACGACGCGACCGTGAAGTGCCAGTTCGACGCATTCGCAGACTACGTAAACGAAGCCGAGCAATTCGATCCGGATAACTATCCGCTTTACGAATGGACGCGGCAAACCATTGAAAACCCCGCGAAAAAGGCGAAGTATCTGCAGTCGTTCACGGTGTATGTCGATGGCGAGGAGATTTACGCCGGGGATATCGCCGAAGCATTGCGGACGGAACTCGCCGCGCTCGTCGGCCGCGACGGAATCGAGAACGTGGTCAAGATCGACACGAATCCCGCGAACAATCCGCAGCCGCCCGCGCGCGGTTGATATTGCGTCACGACGCCTGCGCGATCAGCACGCATCCCACGACCACGGCGACCATACCGGTCACCCGCGCGATCCGCACTCCATCGGGCGCGAGACGTTCTGCGGTGATCGCCGCTGTAATAAGCACCATCGCCCGCAGATCCATGATGCCGACGGCGACGAGGATCGACGTCAGGCCCGCGCAGCAGTAGTTGCAATGGAGACCGAGGTGGAGACCCGCTCGCCAGGCGGCGGCTGCATCGCCGGGCCATGACGACTGGCGGCAGCATGCCAGATGACGCGCCTTCCAAGCGCTGCACTGAAAAGCGCCGGCCATCACGACCACGATACCGCGCGCGCCCGGGACGGCGCGCGCAAACGCGGGCCATTGCATCGCGAGCGCCGCCAGCGCCGCGCCGAGCGCGAATACGCCGATGCCAGCCGCGATCCACACCGCGAAGTAGCCCGCGCTCGCAAGCGCCAGGAGCCGGACCCTTCGGCTTACACGCTCGCCGTACTGCCAGAGTGACGGCGCGAGCGAGGGCAGCATCATCGCCGCCGTCATCGCTACCCACATGCCGAGGAACGACGCTGCGACGCCGCCCCAGCTCTGGCCGCACATACGCATCCAGGTCATCGACATCGACCAGCCGCCGGACATCGGCATCTCGCCCATCGCAGTCATCGAGACACAGTGGAAGATCGTCACCGCGACGCTCACGACAAACACCGTCGCGGCGACGCAGGCGAACCAGAACGCGGGATAGCGACCGGTCACGACGCATCAGCGTGGGTGACTTACGTATTCGTCATGGCGACGCCACCAGATGCCCGTTTCGTTGCGCCCCTTCGGCGCGCGGTCGAGCCACTGATACATGCCCCACAGACCATCGACGCCGCGCGCGTAGGTCGAATACGTGTGATAGATCACGCCGTCCTCGATCACGAATGCGCTCACTCCAGGCCGGTCGCGCGTGTACGTGGGCGCATCGGTGCCGCAGGTGGCCGCCATCCGGACGACCGGCTCCGGCACCTCGGCCGCGTCCATCGCATGGCCGCCGCGCTCGTAGTTATATTCGATCCCGCCTTCGCGCTGCTGCGTCTCCGTGAAGGACACGTTGAAGTCGAAGTTGAATTCGCCGCTCGCCGACGACGCCCACGGAAACGTCCAGCCCATCCGCGCCTTATATGTCTGCAATTTCGCGAGCGGCGCGCGCGACACCGCCAGCAACGCGACATCGTGATGCGCCAGATGCACCGCAAAGCCATCGAAGCCATCGGCGATCGCCGAGCACGACGGGCATCCCGCCGTATAGTCCGGCCCGAACATGAAGTGATAGACAAGAAGCTGCGAGCGCCCGCCGAACAGATCCGCGAGCGACGCGCTGCCGGAATCCGTATCGAACCGATACGTCTTGTCGACCCGCACCCACGGCAGCGCCTGACGCTGCCGCGCCACTTCGTCGCTACGCCGCGTCAGCGCCTTCTCGGCTTCCAGTAATTCGAGCCGCGCCGCCAGCCATTCGTCACGCGTGCCAGTCGTGTGTTGCGTCGTCATGCCTGCCTCCTTCGGATTGCCGTCGCCGCGCGGACCTTCGGCCCGGCGCGGCCGGCGGGTGGTTGGTTGGTTGGTTGGTTGGTTGGTTGGTTGGTTGGTTGGTTGGTTGGTTGGTTGGTTGGTGGGTCGTGATAGATTAGTCTTGGGACACCGATGCCGGGAGTGACAAGTGTGGCGGGATTCGATGAGACCATGGACTCGCTGATCGCCGCCGCCGCGCGAGCGCTCGCCGCGGGCGATCCGCTCGGCGCACTCGACCGCGTAGCGTTGCGCGACGACGCACCGGCCCTCGCGCTGCGCGGCATCGCGATGGCGCAGCTCGGCGATCTCGTTCGCGCGAAGGCGCTCGTGCGCAGCGCGGCGCGCGCGTTCGGTCCGCACGCGGCCGTGGCGCGCGCGCGGTGCGTCGTCGCCGAGGCCGAGATCGCGCTCGCTTCGCGCGATTTGAACTGGTCCACGCATTCGCTGGAGACCGCGCTCGACGCCGCGCGCGCCACCCTCGACGCCCACGGCGACCGCATAAACGCCGCCCACGCACGCTATCTCGCGATCCGCCGGCTTCTCCTGATAGGACATCTCGACGAAGCCGAGCGCCTACTTCATCCACTCGATCCAGCGCGCGTGCCGCCTTTGTCCCGAGCGATTCACGAACTGGCCGTCGCGGGCATCGCGATCCGCCGCGTACAGGCCCGCCGCGCCCGCGCCGCGCTGACACGTTCGGCGAACGCGGCGCGGCTCGCCGGCATCCCTGCGTTGATGGCCGAAGTCGAAAGCGCCGCGCTTCTGCTGGACGCGCCCGCCGCGCGGCTGATCGTGCGGGGCGAAGCGCGGCTCATCCTGCTCGATGAAGTGGAGGCGCTTTTTGCATCGAACGCGCTTGTCGTCGATGCGTGCCGTTACTCCGTGCGCGACACCCACGCCGTCGTGGCGCTCGCCACGCGCCCCGTCCTTTTCGCGCTCGCACGCGCGCTCGGCGAAGCCTGGCCGGAAGACGTGCCGAGAGACACGCTATTCGCGCGGGCGTTCGGCACGCGGCTCATCGACGAATCGCATCGCGCACGCTTGCGTGTCGAAATCGGCCGGCTTCGCACGATGCTTCGCGCGTTCGCCGACGTGAACGCGACCCCGCGCGGCTTTCAACTCGTGCCGCACCGCGCGCGCGACGTGGTCGTGCTCGCGCGGCCCGTCGAGGAAAAACACGCCGCCGTGCTCGCGCTGCTGGCGGGCGGCGAAGCGTGGTCGAGTTCCGCCGTCGCGGTGGCGCTCGGCGCGAGCCAGCGCACCGTGCAGCGCGCGCTCGACGCACTCGCAGCCGCCGGCCGTGTGCAGTCGTTCGGCGGCGGCCGGGCGCGCCGCTGGACGACGCCGTCCGCGCCGGGATTCACGACGGCCTTGTTACTTCCCGCCCCGTTCGCGAGCGACTAGGATGAAGCCATGAAAAAATCAGCAGCCGATATCGTCCGCGAGTACGGACCGTTTCCGGGCGTGACAAGCGTCGCCGGCGTCACGTTCGACGGCGAGCATGTCTGGTTCGCGTCCGGCGAAAAGATCAACGCGCTCGACCCGGCGAGCGGCACTACGCTGCGCTCGATCGATGTCACCGCCGACGCGGGCACGGCCTTCGACGGCGAGCATCTTTTCCAGATCGCGGGAAGCCGCATCCAGAAAATCGATCCGAAAACGGGCCGCGTGCTCGCGACGATCCCCGCGCCCGGCGGCGGCGATTCCGGCCTGACGTGGGCCGAAGGCACGCTGTGGGTCGGACAGTATCGCGACCGGAAGATCGTGCAAATCGACCCGGAGACGGGCGCGATCCTGCGCACGATCAAGTCGAATCGGTTCGTCACCGGCGTCACGTGGCTCGATGGCGAACTCTGGCACGGCACCTGGGAAAACGACGCGAGCGAGTTGAGACGGATCGATGTCGAGACTGGTGAAGTTCTTGAAAGTCTAGATATGCCGGAGGGCGTGGGCGTATCGGGACTGGAATCCGATGGCGCCGAGCAGTTCTTCTGCGGAGGCGGAAACAGCGGGAAGATTAGAACCGTGCGGCGGCCGGCGCGTGGGGTGGCGGATCGAGGCAGCGCGGAGAGTGAGGTTGAAACCGAAAACGAGTGATTTCACGAACCCAAAAACAAAAACCCCGCAGAGCCTAGACTCTACGGGGTTTTCTCCACCATCACTGGCGGAGACGGAGGGATTCGAACCCTCGATCCAGGTTTTGGCCCAGATGCTCCCTTAGCAGGGGAGTGCCTTCGACCTCTCGGCCACGTCTCCCAAACTTTCGGTCGCGCAGGGAGTCAGCGCGACGAAGCCAAGATAATAGCGGGTTCGAAGGGCCCGGTCAATTTCATAGACGAATTTTTTGTCATCAAATGACATAGCCCGAACATCGAACGCCACTCACGAAATACGATGGCCCTCAAGCCGCCGCAATCGCGTCAAACACGTCCAGCCAAATCAGGCGCGATCGAGTTCGAACGCCTTGTGCAGCGCGCGCACGGCAAGCTCGGTGTACTTCTCGTCGATCAGTACCGAGATCTTGATCTCGGACGTCGAGATCATCTGGATGTTGATGCCCTCTTCCGACAGCGTGCGGAACATCGTGCTCGCGATACCCACGTGCGAACGCATGCCCACGCCGACCACCGAAACCTTCGACACCTTCGGGTCGCCCAGCACCTGCTCGGCCTTCACGTGATCCTTCACCTGGCCGTTGAGAATCTCCATGGCATGCGCGTAATCGCCACGGCCGACCGTGAACGTGAAGTCGGTCTTGCCGGCCACGCTCTGGTTCTGGATGATCATGTCGATGTCGATGTTCGCATCGGCGACCGGCCCCAGAATCTGATACGCGATACCCGGCTTGTCGGGCACGCCCATGACGGCGATACGCGCTTCGTCGCGCTGGAACGCGATGCCCGAAATGACTGCTTTTTCCATAGTCTCGTCTTCTTCAAAAGTGATCAGGGTGCCCGAGCGCATCTCGCCTTCAAGCGGGATCAGCGGGTCGGTCAGGCTCGAAAGCACACGCGTCTTCACCTGATATTTGCCGGCGAATTCCACCGAACGGATCTGCAGCACCTTCGATCCGAGGCTCGCCATTTCCAGCATTTCCTCGAACGTCACGCGGTCGAGCCGGCGCGCTTCTTCCACCACGCGCGGGTCGGTCGTATAGACGCCGTCGACATCCGTATAGATCAGGCATTCGTCGGCTTTCAGCGCCGCGGCGATCGCCACCGCCGATGTATCCGAGCCGCCGCGGCCGAGCGTCGCGATGTGGCCGTCGGGATCGACGCCCTGGAAGCCGGTGATCACGACCACCTTGCCCGCGTCGAGATCGGCGAGCACGCGCGTGCCGTCGATGTCGCTGATGCGCGCTTTCGTGAATGCGCTATCGGTTTTGATCGGCACTTGCCAGCCGGCGTAGCTGACGGCTTCGAGCCCTTCGGCGTGCAGCGCGATGGCGAGCAAGCCGACGCTGACCTGCTCGCCCGTGGACGCGATCATGTCGAGCTCGCGCGGGTCGGGCTGGGGTGTGATTTCTTTCGCGAGGCCGAGCAGGCGGTTCGTTTCGCCGGACATCGCCGACGGGACGACCACGAGTTTGTGGCCGGCCTTGTGCCATTTCGCGACGCGCTTGGCGACGTTCTTGATGCGCTCGACGGAGCCCATCGAAGTGCCGCCGTATTTATGTACGATGAGTGCCATTGTCGTTTTGAACTGGAGGGGAAACCGCGCTGGCGCGCTGCTGGCGTCGGCGAATCGACGACTTGTGGGTGGCGTAGATCGGCGACTGGGCGCAGATGCCGCTTGGGCGCGCGTCTGCTCGCGAAATACGCATTCTGGCGGCGTAAAACCGGGTCTTTTGAACTGGGTTTTCTGGACCGGGCTTTGGGGCCCACTTTTGAGCCAACCGGTCCAAATTGCTGCACAAAACACGAGGCGAACAAACGGGTAAACGTACCCGATTAGGGCTCAAATTACAAGACTCGGGCCCGTTTTCTGCCGATTTCACCACTTCCGCGCATCGCTCTACGCGCCCCTTTTACCGGCTGCGGCGGCGATATTATGCGATCGTCAGATCGGGTTGCCAGACGAGCCGCCAGCGAGGACCGGATGAATCGGCGGCGAGCGTCGCGACCGCCCGGTTCACGCCGATCAGCGCGACGAACAACAGCGTCTCGCCGACGAACACGAGCGGCACATCGCGCTTCCACGCCGGCACGCCGCGCTCCTGAAACAGGTTCTTGAGCGTGCGCGCGGGCGCGTCCGCCGTGACGCGCATGCGCTCGCCGCCCGCGCGCGAACGCGCCGACAACGGCGCGGCGCGCAAGACGCTCTCGGCAATGGCGTCGTGGTCGTCGGCGGATGCCGCTTCGAACACCAGCGTGCCGCGCCATTGCGGCAGACGCCACACGGATTCGCCGCGCCAATGCAGCTCGCTTGCCATGCGCGGTTGGGCCGCGCCTTCGTCGAGATCGGCGGCGTCGGCGCTGTCGCCCTTCTCCCAGAACACGGCGTCGCGATACACGCGCAGGCAATGCCCGGCGTGATCGATGCGCAGCGCGTGGCCGTTCTCGCCGCGTCCGGCGTCGCGCAACTGGCGCAGCACATCGCCGATCCGCGCCGTCGACGCCGCCGGAAGCCCGCGCGAGCGCATCCAGTAACGCAGGAGGTTGAGCGCGCGGTCGTCGTCGAGGGTGAGCAGCGTGGAAAGCGCGATGGCGTGTTCGTCGTCGCGCGACACGCCTTGCGTTGCGTTTGCGAAATCGATGCGCGCGAGATCGTCGAGCAGACGTTGCGCCGACGCCGCGTGCGACGCGGTGCGCGAAAATGCATCGCGAAAACCGGGGAAATGCACGGCGAGCGCCGGCAGGACATCGTGACGCAGCGCGTTGCGGGCATAGCGCGTGTCGAGATTGGATTCATCGTCGATCCAGCGCAGATCGCGCTCGTGCGCGTAACGTTCGAGCTGCGCGCGCAGCAGATGCAACAGCGGCCGCACGCGCGGCACCACGGCGCCGCCCGTGCTCGCCGGCGCCATCGCGGCGAGACCGGCCACGCCCGCGCCGCGCAAGAGTTGCAGCAAGACGGTTTCGGCCTGATCGTCGGCGTGATGCGCGAGCCAGAGCGACCGCGCGCCGAACTCGGCACCGAGCGCATCGAGCGCGCGATAACGCGCCTCGCGCGCCAACGCCTCAAGACTCTCGCCGCCCTCACGCTCGATATCGACGCGACGTTCGGCGAACCGCACGCCGAGCGAACGCGCGAACGCCTCGCAATGCGACGCCCAGGCATCGGCGTTCGGGCTTAATCCATGATGAACGTGCAGCGCGACGACGCGTTGCGCGCCCGCGCAATGCACGGCGGCGTCGAGCAGCACGGTCGAATCGAGACCGCCGCTCAACGCGACTGCGAATACTGCGGAGTTGGATCGATCCGGGCGCTGCGAGTCGTCTTCGCCGAGCGCCACGCGCACCGCCCCGTAGACGAGGCGGCTGGCGGGAGTGTCGATTTCGGCGTTCACGAAAGCCCGTTGGAAACTGCGATGAGAGCGTGCCGACCGAGTCTGCCGACCTTAAGCGCCGGGCAGCGTTTCCTTGAACTTGCCGTAGGCCATCAGCTTGTCGAAACGGCGCTGGCGCACATCCTGCGCGCTCATGCCGTGGAACTGGCGCAGCGAATCGGCGAGCGCACGGCGCAGCATCGCGGCCATGCCTTTCGGATCGCGATGCGCGCCGCCGAGCGGCTCGTTCACGATCTTGTCGATCAAACCAAGCGCCTTCAGACGATGCGCCGTCAAACCCAGCGCTTCGGCCGCTTCCGGCGCCTTCGCGGCGCTCTTCCACAGAATCGACGCGCAGCCTTCGGGCGAGATCACGGAATACGTCGAGAATTGCAGCATCATGACCGTGTCGGCCACCGCGATTGCCAGCGCGCCGCCGGAGCCGCCCTCGCCGATCACCGTCGCGATGATCGGCGTCTTCAGCTCGGCCATCACGTACAGGTTGTGGCCGATCGCTTCCGACTGCCCGCGCTCTTCCGCGCCGATGCCCGGATACGCGCCCGGCGTGTCGATGAACGTGAAGAGCGGCAAGCCGAACTTTTCCGCGAGACGCATCAGGCGCTCGGCCTTCCGATACCCCTCCGGACGCGGCATGCCGAAATTGCGCAGCGCGCGTTCCTTGGTGTCGCGCCCTTTCTGCTGGCCGATCACCATGCACGGCTGCCCGTTGAACCGCGCAAGACCGCCGACGATGGCGAGGTCGTCCGCGTAGGAACGGTCGCCGTGAAGCTCGTGGAAATCCGTGAACAGTTCGTTCACGTAGTCGAGCGTGTAAGGACGCTGCGGATGGCGCGCGATCTGCGAAACCTGCCAGGGCGTCAGGTTCGCGTAGAGGTCTTTCGTGAGTTGCTGGCTTTTCTTGGAAAGCCGCTCGATCTCTTCCGAAATATCGACAGCGGAATCATCCTGAACGAAGCGCAATTCTTCAATCTTCGCTTCGAGTTCAGCGATGGGCTGTTCGAAATCCAGAAACGTGGTCTTCATTTGTTCGAATCCTAGAATCGGGCAGCGCGTATTCTAACCGCGCTCGGTCCCTAACAAACCCGGGTCGTAACCAGCAATTATAAGATAACGCCGCAAACCCCGGATTTAATTCGTCTGTTCAGTACCGGAAGATCCGGCGAGTGCCCCGCGCCGCATGCTCCGTGCTTATTCAATGCTTACTCAGTGCTTATTCAATGGTCGGCCGGAACCGGGTCCAGGCTGCGCCACATATACCACGTCGCGACCGTTCGCCACGGCTCCCAGTTCGCGGCGACTTCCCGCGCTTCGCTGCGCGTGACCGGTTCGCCGCTAAAGTAATTCACGCTGATTGCCTGGATCAGGCCGAGGTCGTCGAGCGGCAGTACGTTCGGCCGCGACAGGTTGAAGATCAGGAACATTTCCGCCGTCCAGCGGCCGATGCCGCGAATCTGCGTCAATTCGCCGATCACCGCCTCGTCTTCCATCGATGTCCATTTATCGACGTGCAGCGCGCCCGACACGAAGTGCTGCGCGACGTCCAGAATGTATTCGGATTTGCGCTTCGACAACCCGCACGCCTGCAATTTTTCGTGCCCGAGCCGGATGAACTGCTGCGGCGCGAGTTTCGGACAAGCCGTCTCCACGCGCTCCCAAATGGCTTGCGCGGCCCGCACCGAAATCTGCTGGCCGACGACCGAACGCGCAAGCGTCGTGAACGGATCGTCGCGATTGATCAGGTGCACAGGCCCAAACTTCGGGATCAGTTTCTTCAGAATTCGGTCGCGCTTCACGAGATCCGCGCACGCACGGTCCCAATACGCCGGCCGCGTGACTTCAGGTGTCAGCCCGCCGATCTGCACCGGCACGGCGGCATCCACCGTGACCGCGCGCGTCTTGCGGACGATCTCGCCTTCGTGCAGCGGATCGCGCACGAGCGCCTGCACGGCGCCCGCGTCGGCCGCACCGTTCGCCTTCTTGCGCGATGCGGCGGGCTTCGCCGCCGCCCCGCCCGCCACCGTTGCCGACTTGCGTACACGTGCCGAAGCGCCGCTTGCACCATTCGCGTGGTCGACACCGTTGGCGCGCCGGACTGCGGTCTTCTTCGACGCAGCCGTGCGCGGTGCTTCCTCCGCCGCGCCGTTTTTGAGCGTAGCGCGCCGCGCGCGCTTGAGAGCGGGCGTGACGTTTCCTGCGGACGCGGCTCGTTTAGCCGGCGTCTTCCTGGCCGTTGCCATCCTGCCTCCTGCCTGACGAGTCGATTAAAGGACGAGTGCTACGCTCATACGCGGCGCCACTCGGTCGACCCGCCCGGTTTGTCTTCAAGAGCAATCCCAGCTTCGAGCAACTCAGCCCGAATACGGTCTGCTTCGGCATAGTTTCTTGACTGCTTCGCGCTAACGCGAGCAGCGATCTTTGCTTCGATATCCGCCGGCGAGAGCGCGCCTTCATCGGCCGTGCCCGTCGCCTGCTGGAGAAATACTCGCGGCTCGCGCTGCAACAGTCCGAGCAGCCCGCCCAGCCGTTTCAACTGACGCGCAAGCACCGGATCGCGCGTGCGATTCACCTCGCTCGCGAGATCGAACAGCACGGCGATCGCGACCGGCGTGTTGAAGTCGTCGTTCATCGCCGCCTGAAACCGCGCGGCGTGCGCTTCGTTCCAGTCGAGCGGCGTCGTGTCGTCTTCCACGCCGATAGCCACTTCCTTCAGCGCCGTGTACAAGCGCGTTAAAGCGCCGCGTGCGTCGTCGATGTGCACGTCGCTGTAATTCAGCGGCGACCGATAGTGTGCGCGCGCAATAAAGAAACGGACCACTTCGGCATCGAATTTTTCAAGCACTTCGCGGATCGTGAAAAAGTTGCCGAGTGACTTCGACATCTTTTCGTTATCGATCTGCACGTAGCCATTGTGCATCCAGTAGTTCACGAACTGCACGCCGGTCGCAGCCTCGCTTTGCGCGATCTCGTTCTCGTGGTGCGGGAATTGCAGATCCTGACCGCCGCCGTGGATATCGAAGGTGTCGCCGAGCAGCGTGCAGCCCATCGCCGAACATTCGATATGCCAGCCCGGCCGCCCTCGGCCCCACTTCGAGTCCCAGCCGGTATCGGCGGGCTCGCCCTCTTTCGACTGTTTCCACAACACGAAGTCGAGCGGATCTTCCTTCGCGTCGTTGGCGGCGACCCGCTCGCCCGCGCGCAAGTCTTCGATCGACTTGCCCGAGAGCTTGCCGTAGCCGCTGAACTTGCGCACGGCGTAGTTCACGTCGCCGTCGCGCGCCTGATAGGCGTAGCCGTTCGCCGCCAGCATGTCGATCATGCCGAGCATCTGCGGCACGAACTCGGTCGCGCGCGGCTCCAGGTCCGGGCGCGCGACGCCGAGCGCGTCGGCGTCTTCGTGAAGTGCGTCGATAAACCGCTGCGTCAGCGCCTTGATCGTCTCGCCGTTCTCGACGGCGCGACGAATGATTTTGTCGTCGATATCGGTGATATTGCGGACATACGTGACCTTGAAGCCGAGCGTGCGCAGCCAGCGCTGCACGAGATCGAACACGACGAGCACACGCGCGTGACCGACGTGGCAATAGTCGTACACGGTCATTCCGCAGACATACATGCGCACCTCGCCTGCGCGAAGCGGCACGAAAGATTGCTTGTCACGCGCGAGCGTGTTGTAGATGCGCAGAGAATTCATAGAAGGCGTTGCGGTGGTCGTGCAGTGGTCGTGCAGTGGTCGTGCGGTGTAGCCGCGCAGTGTAGCCGCGTATGTAGCCGCCGAAGCCGCGCAATGATCGTGTGGAGGCTGGCATCCGTGTGTTCATGAACGCCGCGCGACGCGAAGACGCGCGAGCGTTGCCGCGCGTTGCCTGAGCGCGAGCGGGTAACATGCGGCGCCAGACAAAAACACTTTGGATCATGCGTCACGCCGTCGAAAGCGACAAGCTTATGCTGCACATCGCCATGCAGTCACACTGCACATCATCATGGACTCACACTGCGATCAAAACGGAGACGACCACGAGTGACGTAAAGACAGTCCGACGTTCGACGGAACGGGCAGACGTTTTGTTAGAATGGGTCGGAGTATAACATCCAGACTTGAGCCTATGAAACCTTCCAGCGGCCGCGCGCCGAGCATCGCCAACCGGGCCGCAACCCTTGCTGCGACTGTCTTCGCCACTGCGGGGATCGGTCTTGCGGCATGCCTTTTGCCCACCTCCGCGGCGCTCGCGCAGACCCCCGCGAAGACCACCGACGGAACGCCGGACGTGGACGCGAGCATCGCGCAGAAGAACTGGAACGAGGCGCTGAAGCAACTCGACGCGCGGCTCGCGACGAACCCGCGCGACGTGCAGGCGAAGTTCAAGCGCGGCACCGTGCTCGCGCGCCTGAATCGCGATGACGAAGCGATCGCCGTGTTCACCGAACTCACGCAGGCGTACCCCGAATTGCCCGAGCCGTACAACAACCTGGCCGCGCTCTATGCGAAGGCCGGCCGTTACGACGAGGCGCGCGTCGCGCTCGAAACCGCCACGCGCGCGAACCCGGGCTATGCGCTCGCCTACGACAATCTCGGCGATCTTTATCTGCGGCTCGCGGGCGTCGCGTACAAGCGCGCGCAGGCGCTCGGATCGAAGAGCGCGCTCACGAGCCAGCGCGCCGCCGACATCCAGAAGGTCCTCTCGCCCGCGCCGAAAAAGCGCGCCGTGCCGACCGCCGTTGCGCCCACGCAGCCTGTGCCCTCGGACCAATGGATGCCGCTGACGCCCCCCAACGGATCGCCGTTCGGCGGCGCATTCGGCGGCCCGTCGGGTTCTTTGCCGACCTCGCCTTATGTCGTGCCGAATACGCAGCCCTGACGTCTCACGCCTCACGCTAGCATCTCGCTGAATCGATGTACCCGTGGCACCCGTCGTATCCCTAACCAGAGGATGGATTTCCAATGAAATTGCTGATGTTGGCGCTCGGCAGCGCCGCCCTCATCGCCCAGGCGCCGGCTTTTGCCCAGCCGGCGGCGCAAGGTGCAGGCGCGCTTCCGAACGTGCTCTTCAAGACGTCGCAAGGCGACATCCGCGTCGAGTTGTATCCGGCTAAGGCGCCGAAAAGTGTCGAGAACTTCCTCGACTACGTGAAGTCAGGTCAATACAACGGCACGATCTTCCATCGCGTGATTCCGGGCTTCATGATTCAGGGCGGCGGCTACAACGCGAGCTTCGCTGAAAAGCCGACCCGCGCGCCGATCCCGCTCGAAAGCCGCAACGGATTGAAGAACATGGCCGGCACGCTCGCGATGGCGCGCACAGGCGACCCGAACTCCGCCACCGCGCAGTTCTTCATCAACACGGTCGATAACGCCGGCCTCGATTATCCGAATCCGGACGGCAACGGCTACGCGGTGTTCGGCAAGGTCGTCGCGGGCATGGACGTCGTGAAGAAGATCGAGGCGACGCCCACCACCACGCGCGGCCCGATGGGCGACGTGCCGCAGAAACCCATCGTCATCGAATCGGCGACGGTGGTTGCGAAGTAAATCCGCAGTAAGCTGGCGCACGCCTCGCTGGCGCGCGCTTTATTCACCGAACACTGGAGAGAACTCATCATGGTCGAACTGCACACGAACCACGGCATCATCAAGATCGAACTCGACGCGGAAAAGGCGCCGAAATCGGTCGAAAACTTTCTGAACTACGTGAAGAAGGGTCATTACGACAATACGGTGTTCCACCGCGTGATCGACGGCTTCATGATTCAAGGCGGCGGTTTCGAGCCGGGCATGCAGCAAAAGCCGACCGACGCGCCGATCGCGAACGAAGCGAACAACGGCCTGAAGAACGAAAAGGGCACGCTTGCAATGGCCCGCACGAACGATCCGAATTCGGCGACCGCTCAGTTCTTCATCAACGTGAACGACAACGACTTCCTGAACCACACGTCGCCGACGCCGCAGGGCTGGGGCTACGCCGTGTTCGGACGGGTGGTCGACGGTCTCGACGTGCTCGAGAAGATCAAGAAGGTGAAGACCGGCTCGAAGGGTTTCCATCAGGACGTGCCGGTGGACGACGTCGTGATCGAGAAGGCAGTCGTCGTCGATTAATTCGCACGCGATGAACGACTCGACGCATTCCGGTGCGCAAACAGCGGGCGCTGAAACCACTCAGCGCCCGCTGTTTTTTATCGCCGATCTTCACTTGAGCGAAGCGATTCCACACACGGTCGCGGCGTTCGAGCACTTTATCGGCGTGACCGCGAACGACGCGGACTCCGTTTTCATCCTCGGCGATCTGTTCGAATTCTGGGTGGGCGACGACGTGCTCGCCGCGCCCGACGACCAACCCATCGCGCGCTTTGCGCGACGCATGACGGCATTGCTGCACACGCTATCCGAGCGCGGCATCGCGCTCTACGTGATGCATGGCAACCGCGATTTCCTGCTCGGCCGCCGTTTCATGCGCGAAGCCGGCGCGTTGCCGCTTCCCGATCCGTTCACGCTCACCGCGTTCGGCACGCGCATCGCGATCGCTCACGGCGACGCGCTCTGTACCGCCGATGCCGGATATCAAAAATTTCGCCGCGTCGCCCGCAATCCGCTGGCGCAACGGCTTTTCCTCGCGCTGCCGCTCAAGCTCCGGCTCTCGATCGCGGAGCGCATGCGCGCCAAAAGCGAAGGCGGCCGGATGCGCCCTGTGTCGGCGAAATACGACGTGACGCGCGAAGCCGTCGCGCGCCTCTTCGCGAGCACGCACACGCACACGATGATCCATGGACACACGCATCTGCCGGCGCGTCATCGCGAGGCGGACGGCACGCGCTGGGTGATTCCCGATTGGGAACTCGACCACGGCGAGGCGCGCGGCGGATATCTGCGGATCGACGCGGAGGGTATCCGCGCGTTACCGCTCGATTGAGCGCGTTAACGCCGCTCAACCCCGCTTGTCGCGCAACAAAATATGTTTCGCGATCCCGCGCAGGATATTCACCTCTTCGCGTTCCAGCCCCGAGCGCGCGAACATGCGCCGCACGCGCGACATCAGTTTCTTCGGATTGGCCGGATCGAGGAAATCGAGCGCGATCAGCGCGCTTTCGAGATGCGCGTACATCCCTTCGATTTCATCGCTCGGCGCGCTGTCGATTGCATTCTGTCCGGACGACGACGCTTCGCCTTCCAGAAGCGCGAGCCGCAATTCGTAGGCGAGCACCTGCACCGCTTGCGACAAATTCAGCGAGCTATACACGGGATTAGCCGGAATATGCGCGAGCGCGCTGCATCGCTCGACGTCCGCATTCGACAAACCGGTGCGCTCATTGCCGAACACCAGCGCAATACTCCCGACGCCCGCGCCTGCCGCAACTTCCAGCGCGCGCGCGACCGCCGCGCGCGGCGGCGCTTGCGGCGGCCCGTATTCGCGGGTGCGCGCGGTGAGCGCGATCGACCAGTGAACGCCGTTAAGCGCCTCGGCGAGCGATCCGGCGATCTCCGCCGACGCCAGCACGTCGTCGGCGCCAGACGCCATGGCGATCGCTTCCGGCTCCGTTTTCACCTCGGCGATTTTCGGCGCGACCAGCACGAGCCGCGAGAAGCCCATGGTTTTCAGCGCGCGCGCCGCCGCGCCGACATTGCCGGGATGGCTCGGCTCGACGAGCACGAAACGGGTCGTGGCGAAACCATCGTGCGAGATCGGCGTATCTGAGACGGCTTGAGATTGAGATGACATGAGCGCGGACAAGGGGAAAGAGGTCGTGAACCCGCTATGGTATCGCCGCTTCGCCCCGACGCGCGGAAAGACGCGGCCGCCACCAACCGCACAAGCGCCGCTCGCCATCGGATAAAGCCCAAAAAATCACGCCGTGGCGTCGACTCAGGTAAAATACCTAGTTCGTGCGCTCGATGCGGCCCAGTTTCGCGTCCAGGCACCCCGCTCTTCTCCAATTCGTTTCCGTCGACTGATATCGTTGTCGCCCATTTCCGGTTCGTGTCGGTGTCATCCGTCCACGCGCCCAAAGGATTCCGCTCATGCATCCGATGCTCAATATCGCTGTCAAGGCCGCCCGCCGCGCCGGACAGATCATCAATCGCGCGTCGCTCGACCTTGATCGCGTTCAGGTCAGCAAGAAGCAGCACAACGATTTCGTCACGGAAGTCGACAAGGCGTCCGAAGCCGCGATTATCGAGACGCTGCACACCGCTTATCCGGATCACTCCATCCTCGCCGAGGAATCGGGTGAGGATCATCGCGAATCCGAATATCAGTGGATCATCGACCCGCTCGACGGCACCACGAACTTCATCCACGGCTTCCAGTACTACTGCGTCTCCATCGCGCTGGCTCATAAGGGCATCGTGACGCAGGCCGTCATCTACGATCCGACCCGCAATGACCTTTTCACCGCCTCGCGCGGGCGCGGTGCGTACCTGAACGATCGCCGGATCCGCGTCGGCAAGCTCGACCGTCTGAGCGACGCGCTCGTCGGCACCGGCTTTCCGTTCCGCGACGGCGCGGGACTGCGCGACTATTGCCGCCTGTTCTCGGAAATGACCGAATCGTGCGCGGGCTTGCGCCGCCCGGGCGCCGCCGCGCTGGATCTCGCGAACGTCGCGGCCGGCCGGATGGATGGCTTCTTCGAGCAAGGCATCCACGCGTGGGACGTGGCGGCGGGCAGCCTGCTCATCACGGAAGCGGGCGGGCTGGTCGGCAATTACACCGGCGAATCGGATTTCCTGCATCGCAATGAAATCGTCGCGGGCAATCCGAAGGTGTACGCGCAGATGATCAAGATCCTCGACCCGTACTCGCGCACGCGCCAGACCGAAGCGAAGTAACGCTTCGCCGAGTTCAGGTTCACAAAAAAGCGGCTTCGGCCGCTTTTTTATTGGCGCGCCGCATTTCGGAAATTTCGCGCGCCTTTCGTGCAACGCCGCCGGTCACGCCCTGCACGTAATACGCCGCTCGGCTACAGTGCATCTCTTGGCCGCGCGGTTTCTTTTTCCGCCGCTGCGCCCGCGCGACAACGATCCGCCCGCTCCTGCCCACGCTCCATGAAAAAAGGCTTTTTTACGATCATCGCCGCGCAGTTCGTGTCGTCGCTTGCCGACAACGCGCTTCTGATCGCCGCGATCGCCATGCTCACCGTGATGCATTCCGCATCGTGGATCACGCCGCTTCTGCAAATCTTCTTCACGATTTCCTACGTGCTGCTCGCGCCCTTCGTCGGCGCGTTCGCCGATGCGCTGCAAAAGCGCCACGTCATGTTCATCTCGAACGCGCTGAAGGCGGCCGGTTGCGCTTTGATGATCGCGGGCGTGCATCCGATGATCGCGTACGGCGTGGTCGGCCTCGGCGCGGCGGCGTATTCGCCCGCCAAATACGGCATCTTGACGGAGCTGCTGCCACCGGAAAAACTGATCGCGGCGAATGCGTGGCTGGAATCGGCGACGGTCGGCTCGACGATCCTCGGCACGGTGATCGGCGGCGCGCTGGTGAGCCAGCTTGTCGATCAATGGATTTCCGCCGAGCATCTGCCGCTCGTGCGCACCGCCGCCGATGCCGCCATGTTCGCCGTCATGCTGATCTACGCGGCGGCGGCGCTGATCAACGTCGGCATTCCCGATACCGGCGCGCGTTACCCGAACCGGCTGACCGAACCGACGCGGTTGATCGGCGATTTTTCGCGTTGCTTCAAGGTGCTGTGGGCGGACAAGCTCGCGCAGATTGCGTTGTGGGTCACCACGCTGCTGTGGGGCGCGGCCGTCACGCTGCAATTGCTGGTGCTGAAATGGGCGGGCGCCAATCTCGGCTTGTCGCTCTCCAAGGCGGCCGTGCTGCAGGGCGTGACCGGCCTCGGCATCGCGCTCGGCGCAACTGCGGCCGCCGCGTGGGTTCCGCTGCGCCAGTCGCTCAAGGTGTTGCCGGTCGGGCTGATCACGGGCGGCGTCGCGATCGCGATGGCGTTCTACAACAAGGACCTGTTCCCCGCGGGCTCAGGCGTTCACGTGGGCGGATTTTTCGCGCCGATGTACATCCTGATGGCCTATCCGCTGATGATCCTGCTCGGCGGCTTGTCGGGATTTTTCATCGTACCGATGAACGCGATCCTGCAGCATCGCGGGGCGACGCTTTTGACCGCCGGACATTCCATCGCCGTGCAGAATTTCAACCAGAACATCGCCGTGCTCGCGATGCTCGGCGCCTACGCTTATCTGCTGACGACGAAACTGCCTGTGCAGTGGATCATCGTCGTGTTCGGGCTGTTTGTGTGCGTGATGATGTTCCTCGCGATGCGCCTCCATGCGCGCAACGAGCGCGACGCCGATCTTGGCGCGCTGGTTGAAGAATGACGGCGAGGAACGAGTCTTGCTGATGGTCAATCCATCCGGTTTCCGGGCGGGAACGCCTGCGGCCGGTTCAGGTCGTACAGGATGTAAGTCTTCTATAAAAGTGCGGTTCGTCGGGTATTTTCGGGCATTTATGCCGTAAGATCACTCGTTCTGACCGCAAGATACTTTTCGACACGTCAAAGGAGCAGTAAATGGGATTGTTCACACGTTCTACGCTCGACAGCAAGATCAATGGCGCCGCCAATGTCGGCCAGCGCGCCGTGCGCGGTGCGAGCGACGCCGTCGATACCGCCAGCAGCCAGCTGCGCAGCCTTCTCGACGATCTCGATAGCTCGATTCGCGACGCGAAGGACATCGACGCCGACAAGCTTCGCCGCGATCTCCAGTCGAAGCTGAAAGCGGCCCGCTCGCAGTTCGACGGCTCGGGTTCGCTCATCACGGGCAAATTCAACGACGCCGCCGGTTACGCCGATGAATTCGTCCACGATCGTCCGTGGCAGACGCTGGGCGCGGTCGCGGGCCTGGCGCTGCTCGTCGGCTTTCTGGCCGGGCGTTCGTAAGTTTTTTGCGCCTTCGCGGCGCTTCCCGATAAAAAACGCCGGGCTTCCCGGCGTTTTTTATTGCGTTCGCGATTGCTGGACGCGGCCTGGCGCGGCTTCGCGCGTTAGCCGTTCGGCTAATTCGACGCGCCGCGCCATAGCGGCGATAATTGGCGCTCGGTGTCGCAACCTCTTCGCGTCACGCGCAAAAAATCATCGTTCGCGAGCTTTTTAATTGTCCGAAATTCCTGTCAGCTTGAGCAAATCCACCGAAAACGAATCCGCGAATGCTCCGGGCGGCGCTGATCTGTCGCATCACACGCCCATGATGCAGCAGTATCTGCGTATCAAGGCCGACCACCCGGACACGCTCGTTTTCTACCGGATGGGCGATTTTTACGAGCTTTTCTTCGACGACGCCGTCAAGGCGTCGCGGCTGCTCGATCTCACCCTCACGCAACGCGGCGCATCGGGCGGCAATCCCATCCGCATGGCCGGCGTCCCGCATCATTCGTGCGAGCAATATCTCGCGAAGCTGGTGAAACTGGGCGAGTCGGTGGCGATTTGCGAACAGATCGGCGACCCGGCCACGTCGAAAGGCCCGGTTGAACGCAAAGTCGTGCGCGTGGTGACGCCTGGCACGCTGACCGACGCCGCCCTGCTCTCCGACAAAAACGACGTGTTCCTGCTCGCGCTCTGCCCGTCGCACAATCGCCGCGGCGTAGTCACGAGCGTCGGGCTGGCGTGGCTGAACCTCGCGAGCGGCGGGTTGCGCCTTGCCGAAGTCGCGCCGGAACAAGTCGGCGCGGCGCTGGAACGGATTCGTCCGGCGGAAACGCTGATCGCGGATTCCATCACCGATCTCAACGCGTCGTTCAGCGTGCCGAGCGTCGGCGCGACCACGCGCGTGCCGGCCTGGCATTTCGACACCGCGTCGGGCGGACAGCGGCTTTGCGAGCAACTGGACGTCGCAAGCCTCGACGGTTTCGGCGCGCAGACGCTCACCTGCGCGTGCGGCGCGGCGGGCGCGCTGCTGCTCTACGCGGCCGCCACGCAAGGCCAGCAACTGCGCCATGTGCGCAGTCTCAAGGTCGAATACGAATCGGAATACATCGGCCTCGATCCCTCGACGCGTCGCAATCTCGAACTCACTGAAACACTGCGCGGCACCGAATCGCCCACGCTCTGCTCGCTCCTCGATACGTGCTGTTCGAGCATGGGCAGCCGCCTGCTGCGTCACTGGCTGCATCACCCGCCGCGCGATTCGTCGATTGCCCGCGCGCGTCAGCAGGCCATCGGCGCGCTGCTCGACGGTCCGGCGGACGCGAGCGTCGATCGCGTGCGAACGGCGCTGCGTCAAATCTCCGATATCGAGCGCATCACGGGACGGCTCGCGCTCCTGTCGGCGCGTCCGCGCGATCTGTCGAGTCTGCGCGATACGTTCGCGACGCTGCCGTCGCTGCGCGCGTTGCTGCATGAGCATCGGGACGGCGTGCGGGCGCATTCGAGCGCGCTGGAACGTATCCACGATTCGCTCGAACCGCCGCCCGACTGTCTCGATTTGCTCACGCGCGCGGTCGCAACGGAACCGGCCGCGCTGATCCGCGACGGCGGCGTGATCGCGCGCGGCTTCGACGCCGATCTCGATGAGCTTCGCGATATCTCGGAAAATTGCGGACAGTTCCTGATCGATCTTGAAACGCGGGAACGCACGCGTACGGGAATCTCGAATCTGCGGGTCGAGTACAACAAGGTTCACGGCTTTTATATCGAGGTGACGCGCGGCCAGACCGACAAAGTGCCTGACGATTACCGCCGCCGCCAGACGCTGAAAAACGCCGAGCGCTACATCACGCCGGAACTGAAGGCGTTCGAAGATAAAGCGCTGTCGGCGCAGGAACGCGCGCTCGCCCGCGAACGCGCGCTTTACGACGCGCTGCTGCAAAACCTGCTGCCGTTTATCGGCGATTGTCAGCGTGTCGCCGGCGCGCTGGCCGAACTCGATCTGCTCGCGGCGTTCGCCGAGCGCGCGCGCGCGCTCGACTGGGTCGCGCCGGAGTTCTCGGCAGAAGCGGGTATTGATATCGAACAGGGCCGGCACCCGGTCGTGGAAGCGCAGGTCGAGCAGTTCATCGCCAACGACTGCGACCTCCGCCCGGAACGCAAGCTGCTGCTCATCACCGGACCGAACATGGGCGGCAAGTCCACGTTCATGCGGCAAACCGCGCTGATCGCGCTGATGGCTTACGCGGGCAGTTACGTCCCCGCGAAGCGCGCGCGCTTCGGCGCGCTCGACCGCATCTTCACGCGGATCGGCGCCGCCGACGATCTCGCGGGCGGCCGTTCGACGTTCATGGTCGAAATGACGGAAGCCGCCGCGATTCTCAACGACGCGAGCGCATCGAGCCTCGTGCTGATGGACGAAATCGGGCGCGGCACGTCGACCTTCGACGGCCTCGCGCTCGCGTGGGCGATCGCGCGGCATCTGTTGTCGCATAACGGTTGCTACACGCTGTTCGCCACGCATTATTTCGAACTCACACAGTTGCCCTCGGAGTTCGCGCAGGCCGCGAATGTGCATTTATCGGCGGTCGAACACGATCACGGCATCGTGTTTCTGCATGCCGTGAGCGAAGGTCCGGCTAATCAGAGTTACGGACTTCAGGTCGCGCAACTCGCGGGCGTGCCGCAAGCGGTGATCCGCGCGGCGCGCAAGCATCTCGTGCATCTGGAGCAACAGTCGATCGGCCAGCCGTCGCCGCAATTCGACCTGTTCGCCGCGCCGCCGCCCGAAGCGAGCGAGCCGGAAGCGGACGAACGCGAATTCGCCGCGCCGCACGTCGTGCTCGACAAATTGCGCGCGCTCGATCCGAACGATCTGCGTCCGCGCGACGCGCTCGATCTGCTGTACGAGTTGCACGAACTGGCGAAGTCCGGCGCGGATGGTTCGCGTTGAGCGCGACGTCGCCGCGAGCGCGCCGCTGAGACGGCGCGCTCGCCATTTGTCCGCGCGCATCGGGCTCGGACTCGCGGCAGCGAGCTTGATCGCGTTGGCGAGCGCCGATCTGCGCGCGCAGCCTGACAGTGCGTCGAAACTAGGTTTTGCGGTTATCGCCGACGCACTCGCGCGCCCCGCCGACGAAGCGCCGGTGCGTCAGTTGCTGGATACGATCGGGCGCGACCGCGACACGTCGTTTATCGTCTACGACGGCAATCTCAAGGGCGCGGCCGAGCCGTGCCGCGACACGATCTACGACGCGCGCCACGCGCTCCTCGATGCGTCGCGCGTGCCGCTCGTTCTGTTGCCCGGCCAGCACGACTGGGCCGATTGCGGCCTTGCGCAAGCAGGCGCCTACGACCCCGTGGAACGGCTCGATTTCGTGCGCCAGCTTTTCTACGTCGACGGCAATTCGCTCGGACAGACGCCCATGTCCGTCACGCGCGAAAGCGAAGTCGCCCGCTTTCGGCCGTTTCGTGAAAACGTGCGCTGGCAGGCGAACGGCATCGCGTTTATCGGGCTGAACGCGCCCGGCCCGAACAACCACTACCTGACCGCGGGCGGACGCAATGGCGAGTTCGAAGACCGCAGCGTCGCGAACGCGTTCTGGCTCGAACACGCGGTGGAATCGGCGCGGCGCGCGGAGGCGCGCGCGGTGGTCGTCGTCATTCAAGGCGATCCGGATTTCGCCCGCTTCGAACGGCGCGACCGCTTCGCGTGGCTGCGCTTTACGCGCAACAATCCGACCCGCGACGGCTTTCTCGAGATCAAGCGCAGTCTCGTGAAGGCGGCCGAGCTTTTTCACGGCCCGATCATCGTGATTCACGGCACCAACGAACCGCTGCCGTTCGGATTCCGGATCGATCAGCCGCTGCGCAACGACAAGGGTGTCGTCGTCACGAATTTGACGCGCATCGCGATGGCGCTTAAAAAGCCGCAGACGCAATGGCTCGATGTCCAGACGGATTCTGGATGGCGTCCGCCGTTTCGCGTCCGCGTACGCGATGCAACGACGCGACTCAATATGACCGCGCGTCCCGACGCGCCCGTCGAAGCGTCGCCGACGGACGCCACCGAGCCGTTCTTCCAGCGGCTTCAGCCCGGTCAGCCGCGCAACGATCTGCCCGCATCGGTTCCGGCGCCCCCCGCCCTGCCGCCGTCCACACCGCCCGCGATGCCGCCGATCCTAAGCGCACCAGCACCGATGCCGCCGCTACTTCCCGCGTCCGGATCGAGCGTCACCGGACCCTACGCGCCGCAGGATCTGAACGCCGATCCGAACATCATCGCGCCGCCCGCGAAGCAGAATCCCTAGACACCGAACACGCGATCGCCAAACAAAAAGGGCGCAGCCGTGGCCGCGCCCTTTTCGCTAAACAAATCGATGCCTCAGTGCAGCGTCGGGCCCGATTCCTTGCCCGGTTCGTCGGCGTCGTCTTCGTCCTCGTCGAGGATTTCCAGACCTTCGGCGCCGTGCGCGTGCTGGTGTTCTTTTTCGTCGTCGGTGGCTTCGCGCACTTCTTGCACGCTCAGCGCAAAACGCAGCGCCATGCCCGCGAGCGGATGGTTGCCATCGAGCACGATCTTGTCTTCCGCGACGTCCGTCACGGTGTAGATCAGCGAATCGAGTTCATCTTCGCCGTCTTCCGGCGTGCCTTCGAACTGCATGCCCACTTCGATGGGTTCAGGGAAGCGGCTGCGCGCTTCAATCTTCACCAGTTCCGGATCGTATTCGCCGAACGCGTCAACCGGTTCGAGCTGGATCTGCGTCTCGTAGCCCGTTTCCTGGCCGTCGAGCGCTTCCTCGATCTTGGGGAACGTGCCATCATAGCCGCCGTGCAGATAGACCATCGGCTCGTCGCTTTCCTCGATCAGATTGCCGTGTGCGTCGGAAAGCTTGTAGGCGACTGAAACGACGGTGTCTTTTGCGATTTTCATTGGATTCTCCAAGATACAAGCCTGAATTATACGATGCCGACGCGGCCCCTTGATGCTTCCCCCGGCCCCTTCGCGGCGCCGCTTCCCGACGAGCGCACGCCTTTGCTCGGCAATCTCACTCCGGCGCAGTTCATGCGCCGTTACTGGCAGAAGAAACCGCTCCTGATCCGGCAGGCCATTCCCGGCATCCAGGCGCCGCTTTCGCGCGACGAACTGTTCGATCTCGCCGACGACGAAGACGTCGAATCGCGCCTTCTCACGCATTTTCGCAAGACCTGGGCGATGGAGCACGGACCGTTCGCGCCCGACGAATTGCCGCCGGTCAAAAAGCGCGAATGGACGTTGCTCGTGCAAGGCGCGAACCTGCACGACGATCGCGCGCGCGCCCTGCTCGACCGTTTTCGTTTCGTGCCGGACGCGCGCCTCGACGATCTGATGATCTCCTATGCGACCGATGGCGGCGGCGTCGGCGCGCATTTCGATTCCTACGATGTGTTTCTTCTGCAGGTGCATGGCAAGCGGCGCTGGCGGATCGGCGCTCAGAGCGACCTGTCGCTAAAACCGGGACTGCCGTTGAAAGTTTTACAGCATTTCGAACCGCAGGAAGAATGGCTGCTCGAACCGGGTGACATGCTGTATCTGCCGCCGCATATCGCGCACGACGGCGTAGCGGAGGGCGAATGCATGACGTGTTCGATCGGCTTTCGCGCGCCCTCCACGCAGGAACTAACCGGGCAGTTTCTGTATCACCTGGCGGAGCGCATCGGCGATTCGGCGCGCGCGGACACTCGGTATCGCGATCCGGCGCAACCCGCGGTCACGAAGCCCGCGGAACTGCCGGCGCTCCTGATCGAGCGGGTTGGCGCGATCCTTGCGAATGTTAGCTGGAATGAGAAGGATGTCGCGGCGTTTCTCGGGACGTATCTAAGCGAGCCGAAGGCGAACGTCGTCTTCGATCCACCGGAGCGGCCGCTCACCGAAACGCGTTTTATCGAACGCGTGAAAAAGAGCGGTTTAAAGCTCGATCGGAAGACGGTTTTGCTGTACGACAAACGCCATTATTTTCTGAATGGCGAAGCCGAAAAAATGGCGGCAGATACGCGAAAATGGCTGCCGGAACTGGCCGATTTGCGGCGTTTTGAAGCGAAACGGTTTGTAACACTATCGGACGATTCGTCAATGACAGCGTTACTGCACGAGTGGTATTGTGCGGGCTGGATTCAGGTTGACGCCTGAGGCTTCGTCTTTGGTCCGTCTTGCTGTTCCGCATTGCGAAAGTTTGTATGAGAAAGACAACGTATTGGCCCCGCATTTATCGACGGTCGATACGAAAGTGCATATAATTTCCGCCCAAGCCGTAGTAAGTCTCACACTAATATAAATGTGAGTCTCCACAGCGGCCCAAGTCGGTGTTGGAGCACACATTACCGGTACTTTGCGCTGTTGCTTACCTTTAACCATAAAAGGACGTGATCATGAAGAAATCTCTCCTCGTAGCATCCCTGTTGGCTGCTGTTGCTCTTGCTGCATGCAACAAGTCTAGCGATACGGCTGCTCCGGGCGCTGCTAGCGATACGTCGGCTGCTTCGGCACCGGCTGCTGCTGCATCGGACGCAAACGCTGCAGCATCGAGCGCATCGGCTGCTGCAAGCGACGCATCGTCGGCTGCTACCGCTGCTTCGGACGCAACGGCTTCGGCTGCTGCTCCGGCTGAAGCTGCTCCGGCATCGGGCGCAAGCCAGTAAGGTTTGCCGCGAGTCTCCTGGCGAGACTTGCAAAGAAAAAACCGGCCCTCGGGCCGGTTTTTTTGCGTCTGCAGCATGAGTATTCGTTGTCTTATACGACCGCCGGATCGCGTCTAAGGCGATGCGCTAAAGCGTGAGCCAGTCGAAGCCCTCGGCCTGCGTGGCGACGATCACATCGCTCAACTCGCCGCCCAGCACCGCCGACAAAGCCGTCTGCGCCAGTTCCGGCAGATTATTCTGCTGACTCAAATGCGCGGCCACCAGATGCCGCAGTTTCGAGCGATCGAGCGAAGCCAGAATCTCGGCCGCCGCACCGTTGTTCAAATGGCCGTGCAGACCGCCGATCCGCGCTTTCAACGAAGCCGGATAACGGCTCGTCGCGAGCATCTCGATATCGTGATTGGATTCGAGCACGAGCGCGTCACAGCCGCTCAACACGCTCGTGATATGCGGCGTCGATACACCGACGTCGGTCAGAACGCCAAGACGGCATGCGCCATCGGAGAAGACGTATTGCAGCGGCTCGCGCGCGTCGTGCGGCACTGTGTACGGCAAGAGGCTCAGATCGCCCACAGCGACGCTCTCGTCACCCCACAGCACCCGCAAATCCACCGGCGCCTCGTCCGCGCCGATCGCGCGGGCCGTGCCCCAACTCATATAGAGCGGGATCGACCATTTACGGCCGAGCGTGAGCGCGCTGCCGATGTGATCCGTGTGTTCGTGGGTAATGACGACGGCGTCGATATCGCCGATTGACAAGCCAATGCGGCCGAGGCGCCGCTCGATCTCGCGGGCGGAAAACCCGCAGTCGAGCAGCACGCGGGTGGTGGTCGCGCCGCTCGCCGCCTCGACCAGCAACGCGTTGCCCTCGCTGCCGCTGCCGAGACTGGCGAAGCGCATCGACAACGTTAGTTGAGCTGCGCGTGCAGCAGCGAAACGATGCGCTGCGCGTCGGTGGACGTATCGGCCTGCCCGTTCGCATCGACCACGGCGATTTGCGTCACGCCGTCGGTCTTCGGACGGACGTTCACGAGGAACTGACGCGTCGGCTTCGGCGTGTTGCTCGAAAAGAACTTGCCGAAGAGGCCGTCCTTCTTGATTTCCTGCATCGAATCCGAGTAATGCACGTAGTACAGACCCTTCGTCCGGTCACGGTTATCGACCGTGAAATTCGTGCGGTCGAGCGCCAGGCCGACACGCAACCACGCGCGATCGAACGATTCCGAGAGATCAAGCGTCGAGGTGCCCGCGGATTGATCGACGGCGACTTTTGCGCCCGCCGGACGTGCATCGGTCAGCAACTGCTTGGCCTGCGCGTCGGTCAGGCCGAACTTCTCCATGATCTTCGCGAGGAACGCGGCTTCGAGCGCCGGATTACGCGGACGCGCTTCCCAGCGCGAGCCGGTCTTGTCCTGTCCCGTCAGCACTTCTTCCATCGCGCTGTGCGTGACGGAAATGTCGGTCGAGCCATCCTGCGTACGCTCGACGAGCGTGCGGAACTGGTCGCGCGTGCCCGACGAATACGCGAAATCGACCAGCTTGCCGAGGCTCTTCCTGAACCAGTCGTCCGGGATATTCGCGCGGTTTTCGGCCCAGTCCGTCATCATGATGCCGGTCTGCGGCGCATCGGTCTTGAGCGTGAAGCCGTTCTCGGGCCAGAACTCCTGCAACTGCGGCCAGACTTGATCGGGCGTGCGGCCGTCGATCACGAGCCAGCGGCGGTCGCCGTCGCTTTCGACGTGCATGCCGTACGGGTCCTGCGCGGTCGGCACGCCGAGCGTGGCGTTGCCGGCCGGCGTGAGCAGGCGTTCGGTGCCGCCGCCGAGCGCGTTCACCTTGGGCGGCGCGGCATAGCGCTGGCTGATGTCGCCCGTCGAGAGATCGGACGGAACGGTGAGCGACGGCGCAGTTTCCGCGCCTTTGTAATTGACGCGATCCGGCGCGAGCCAGTCGTTCAGCGTGTCACAACCCGCGAGCGCGACGACCGTGCCGAGAGCAAGCGACAACGCGCTCAGGCGGCGAGCGTGAGTGGAAAGTGCGAAACGTTTCATGGGGTCCTTCGTGATGCTGAAAGCGCGTTGCCTGGAGTCGATGCCGGGAACGGGTCGATGAACGACGGTTGATGACTGGCGATGCGGCCAAACTCGGTGGCACGCGACACGGCCACGACGCATTCACGCGCCGTGGCCGTATCGCGGACCATCAGGCCACGAGCCCTGTTTCGCGCAACGCGTCACGCACGATGTCGTGATAGCGCGCGTCGAGCGGCGTAAGCGGCAAACGAATCCCGCCTTCCATGCGGCCGAGCGCCTGGAGCGCCCATTTCGCCGGAATCGGATTCGACTCGCAGAAAAGGTTCTTGTGCAATGCAAGCAGGCTCAAGTGAATCTTGCGCGCGGTGATGGCGTCGCCTGCTAGCGCCGCCCGGCACAGTTCGCTCATGGCCTTCGGCGCAACGTTCGCCGTGACCGAAATATTGCCGTGACCGCCGAGCAGCATCAGCGCGATGGCCGTGGGATCGTCGCCGCTGAAAATGGCGAAATCTTTCGGTGCGTGCTTGATGAGATGCGCCGCGCGGTCGATGCTGCCCGTCGCTTCCTTCACGCCGATAATGCCCGGCACGGAAGCGAGTCGCAGAATGGTTTCGTTCGCCATATCGGCGACGGTGCGGCCCGGCACGTTGTAGAGAATCACCGGAATATCAACCGATTCCGCGATTTTCGAGAAGTGCCGGAACATGCCTTCCTGAGTCGGCTTGTTGTAGTAAGGCACGACTTGCAACGTGGCATCGGCGCCGACCTTCTTCGCCTCTTTCGACAACTCGATGGCTTCAGCCGTCGAATTACCGCCCGCGCCCGCGATGATCGGAAAGCGGCCGGCCGCATGCTCGACCGCCGTCTTCACCATCAGGATGTGTTCTTCGACCGTGAGCGTGGCCGACTCGCCGCTCGTACCCACCACGACGAGGCCGTTCGTGCCTTCCTCGACATGCCAGTCGATCAGCTTTCGAAACGCCGGCAGATCGAGACTACCGTCCTCGTGCATCGGTGTGACGATGGCAGGAATGCTGCCGCGGATCTGGATGCCGCCGTGTGTTTCGTTTGTCATGAAACGCTATGAATTTGATCGGTAAACAGCAATTGTAGCGGATTAGCCCGGCAAATCGTAACGAGGCGGGTTCGCGGCTTCGTTACGATCGGTAAGACCCGTTTCGGGACGATCCGGCGAAGCATCGCGCTCGCGGATCGCGCAGATTCGCTGCACGCAGGATGCGCGCGGCGAGGGCGTAAAACCATCCTGATAAGCGATGACACGCAGCGTGCCATGCACCGCCGCGAGCAGTTCGCCCGGCTCCAGCAGGAACGCCGGATTCGACGGCTTGCCGAACTGCGCGTTACCGGCAGCGAACGTTTCGTAGATCAGCACGCCGCCCGGCGCCAGCGCCGCGAAAAGCTGCGCGAAGAGCGGCCGGTGCAGATAATTCGTCACGACGACCGCGGCGAATTTTTCATCGGCGTTCAGCGGCCACGGCGCGTTTTCAAGATCGGCTTCGCGCGTCCTGATGTTCGGCTCCGAGGACAAACGCGCGAGCGCGTCGGCATCGCGATCGACTGCCAGCACCGCGTGGCCGCGCGACGCGAACCAGCGCGCGTGACGCCCGTTGCCGGTCGCGACATCGAGCACCGCGCCGGCCGCCGCCACCAGATGCGACCACTCGCGCACCCAGCGCGACGCTTCGGTTGGCGGCGTGAAAACGGTCGGCTGCATCAGTCGCGCATCAGTTGTACGACAGGCCCATCGCGTCGCGCACGTCGCGCATGGTTTCCACCGCGAATTTGCGCGCCTTGTCGCAGCCGTCGGCCGCGATCGCGCGCAACAGCGACGGATCGTCCATGTATTTTTGCGCGCGTTCGAGCATCGGCTGCTGCTCGCGCAGAATGCCTTCGATCACCGGCTGCTTGCAGTCGAGACAGCCGATACCCGCCGTCCGGCAGCCCTTCTGCACCCACTCGTGCGTGGTTTCGTCGGTATAGACCTGATGCAGTTGCCACACCGGGCATTTGTCCGGATCGCCCGGGTCGGTGCGGCGCACGCGCGCCGGATCGGTCGGCATCGTGCGAACTTTTTTCGCGATGGTTTCCGCGTCCTCGCGCAAACCGATCGTGTTGCCATACGACTTCGACATCTTCTGACCATCGAGACCCGGCATGCGCGACGCCGCCGTCAGCATCGCCTGCGGCTCGACCAGGATGATCTTGCGCGCGCCTTCGAGATAACCGAACAGGCGCTCGCGGTCGCTCATCGAGAGGCTCTGCGATTCCTGCAGCATCGCACGCGCTTGTTCGAGCGCTTCGTCGTTGCCTTCCTGCTGATAGGCGACGCGCAATTCGTGATAAAGCTTCGCGCGCTTGCCGCCAAGCTTCTTCGCCGCTTCGAGCGCTTTTTCCTCGAAACCGGGCTCGCGACCGTACAAATAATTGAAGCGGCGCGCGATTTCACGCGTCATTTCGACGTGCGGCACCTGATCCTCGCCGACCGGCACGAGCGACGCGCGGTACAGCAGGATGTCGGCGGCCATCAGCACCGGATAGCCGAGAAAACCGTAGGTGGAGAGATCTTTCTCGCGCAGCTTTTCGATCTGTTCCTTGTAGGTCGGCACGCGTTCGAGCCAGCCGAGCGGCGTGCCCATGCCGAGCAGCAGCGACAATTCGGCGTGTTCCGGCACCTTGCTCTGGATGAACAGCGTGGCCTGCGCCGGATCGATACCGGAGGCGAGCCAGTCGATCAGCACTTCCCACACGTTCTTCTCGATCACGTCCGGCGTTTCGTAGTGGGTCGTGAGCGCGTGCCAGTCGACGACCGCGAAGAAACACGGGTATTCGGACTGCAGCCGGACCCAGTTTTTCAGCACGCCGTGATAGTGGCCGAGGTGCAGCGAGCCTGTCGGCCGCATGCCGGAGAAGATTCGGTCAGGGAACATGGTTTTATTGAAATAGCGAAGCAAGGGGATTCAAAACGGCCGAAACCGCGACATAGCCGGCATTCACGAGCGGCCCGAGCCAATAACGCGTCAGCACGCCCGAGACGACGAGCGCCATCACGATGAAAAAGCCATACGGTTCCAGCTTTTGCAGCGTAAGCGATGCGCGCACCGGGAGCAACGCCATCAGCACGCGGCCGCCGTCGAGCGGCGGCAGCGGAAAGAGATTCAGCACGCCGAGCACGAGATTCACGCCGACACCCGCCGCCGCCATGCGCGTGAGGAACGGCTCGTCGACGTTGAGCGCGGCCAGCAACACGGCGATCACGCCCCAGATCAGCGCCTGCGCGAAATTGCTGCCCGGCCCGGCGGCGGCGACCCACAAGCTGCCCCAGCGTGGATTACGCAGGTTGCCGAAGGCGACGGGCACCGGTTTCGCGTAGCCGAACATAAAGGCGCCGCTCGTTACGAAATAGAGCACGAGCGGAATCAGGATCGTGCCGACCGGGTCGATATGGCGCATCGGGTTCAGCGAAACGCGGCCGAGCACGTAGGCCGTGTTGTCGCCGAGCATGCGCGCCGCGTAGCCGTGCGCGGCCTCGTGCAACGTGATCGCGAAGATGACGGGGAGCGCGTAGACCGCGATTGTCTGTATCAGGGAAGAATCCATAGCTCGCTATTGTATCAAGCAGTTGTGGCGCCACTCGCAGCCGCGCTGACGGAAGTCGTCACGCGGAAAGCCAAGTGCGCCGGATGGCGAGCGGTTTTACGGGTCGCGCCGGGAATAATGCCTGCACCGCAAAAAGCTGTCGGAATTTATTGCACCGATGCGTTCGCCCGGCCGCGCTCGGGCGCGCCATTTGGCTGAAACGTGCTAATCCGCGGTCAAGCCGAAAGGCTCCAGGCTGCCTCGCCCCGGACGCACGAGGACGGCTTCCGGCCCAGTCAGGTCGATCACGGTAGAAGGCTGCGCCGGACACGCGCCTGCATCGATCACCAGATCGACCTGCTTTTCCAGCCGGTCGCGAATCTGCTCGGCGTCGTTCATCGGTTCGGTATCGGGCGGCAGGATGAGCGTGGAGCCGAGCAGCGGCTGGCCAAGCGCTTCGAGCAGCGCGAGGGTGATCGCGTGGTCCGGCACGCGCAGGCCGATGGTCTTGCGCGACGGATGCGACAGCCGACGCGGCACTTCCTTGGTCGCTTGCAGCACGAACACGTAAGGCCCCGGCGTGACGGATTTGATCAGACGGTACTGCCGGTTATCGACCATCGCGAAATTCGACAACTCCGATAAATCGCGCACCAGCAGCGAGAGCAACTGTTTCTCATCCAGCCCGCGAATGCGGCGGATGCGCTCGACGGCGTCTTTATCGTCGAGATGGCACGCGAGCGCGTAGCTCGAATCGGTCGGCAACGCCACGATGCCGCCGTCGTTGATGATCTGCACCGCCTGGTTGATCAGGCGCGGCTGCGGATTGTCCGGATGAATTCGAAAGTATTGAGACATATCGGTCTAATTGTTCTTCGTGGCGCACGGGAAACGCCCGGCGATGCAAGGAACGTGCGCAAGACACGCCGCAGGACACTGATTTGACGCTCAGGCCCAGCGCTCCCACACGGGCTTGAGATCGGCGGGAAGCGGCGGAAGCATGCCGAGATCGATCCGGCCCTCGCCCGCCGCGTGGAAATCCGACCCGCGCGAGGCGTAAAAGCCGTAGCGTCGCGCGACCTCCGCGTATTCGCGATATTGATCCGGCGTGTGGCTGCCAGTCACCACTTCGATCGTCTCGCCGCCGAGCTGGATGAACTCGTCGAAGAGCGCGGCGAATTCGACCTGCGAATAATTGTAGCGGCCGGGATGCGCGATCACGGCATCGCCGCCCGCGGCTTTGATCCACGACATGGCGTCAGCGAGTTTCGCCCAGCGATGCCCGACGTAGCCCGGCTTGCCGTCGCCGAGATAACGCGCGAACACGTCGGACGTGGACGCGGCGTAGCCCTCTTCCACGAGAAAACGCGCGAAATGCGTACGCGAAACGGTGTCGGGATCGCTTGCGTAGCGCAGCGCGCCTTCGAACGCGCCGGGAATGCCGGCCGCCGCCAGCGCCTCGCCGATCGCTTCACCGCGTGCCGCGCGGCCGTTGCGCGTCGCGGCGAGCCCTGTGATGAGCGGCTCGCATTCCGGGTCCACGTTCAGACCGACGACGTGAACCGTCCGCCCCGCCCAGGTCACCGAAATTTCGACGCCCGCGACATAGCGCATGCCAAGCGACTCCGCCGCCGCGCGTGCTTCGCGCTGGCCGGCGAGTTGATCGTGGTCGGTGAGCGCCCAGAGCGTCACCCCGCCCGCATGCGCGCGCGCGGCGACATCGGCGGGCGCGAGCAGGCCGTCGGAGACGTTGGAATGGCAATGCAGATCGGCGTTCATCGTGAGCAGGTTAGGATTTCTCCTAGCATTCTACTGCAACGCATCACAGCCGGCCCCGCATGGATTTACGCGCAAAACGCATCGATCAGCGCCGCGACCTGCTCGGGCTGATCGTGGTGAATCATATGGCCGGCGTCGTCGATAATTTTCTCGCGCCAGTCGGGGAACGCCGTAAAACGCGCCTTGAATTCGCCGATCGGCACGTCGCCCGCGATCGCCGCGAGCGTCGGCGAATTCGCGGCCTCGACGTGCAACACGCGCGCGGTCACCTTCGACCAGACCGCCATCACCTCGTCCACCCGATACAACAGCGGCCCGCGCTGCTTGTGAGCGGGATCGGCGAGAAGTTCGTAGCGCCCGGTGCCGTCCTCGCGCGACCAGTGCGGCGCGAGATACGCGGCCCGCTCGGGCGCGAGACGCGGATTCGTGCGGATCAGGCGCGCGGCGACCTCCGCAAGCGACGCATACGTGCGCAATTCGGGCGGCGCGCGCAGATCGTCGAGCCACGACGCAAGCCGCGCGGGCGCCTGCGACGGCGACGCGGCGGCCAGCCCAAACCCTTCCAGATCGACCACGCGGCGCACGCGCCCGGGCCGCGCGCCCGCGTACAGGCCGACGACGTTCGCGCCCATGCTATGGCCGACCAGATTCACCTGGCCCGCCGGCGCATAGTGATCGAGAAGCGCGTCGAGATCGGCGAGATAGTCGTGGAACCAGTAATGGCCGCCGCCCTGCGCCGCCGCCGGCCAGTCCGACAGCCCGAAACCGCGCGCGTCGGGCGCGATCACCTGCCATCCGCCACCGAGCGCCTCGGTCACGAAATGAAACGACGCAGCCACGTCCATCCAGCCGTGCAGCATGAAAAGCTGCGGCGCGTCGCGCGGGCCGGATCGGCGGACATGCAGGCGCACGCCGCGCACGGTCACGAATTCTGAAACGGTATCGCTCATGGTCGTCCGGCTTTTCGAAAAGAATGATCGTTCGATTGTAGCTGCGGCGCTTATTTTCGAGACGCTTTTCAGCCGTCCAGTCCGGCCAGCGCGCGCAGTTCGGCTTCGTCGAAACCGGCGTCGCGGCGGGCCTCGAAGTTGAACGGACCGCGAAGTTTTGGCGCGTGATACTGGGTGGCGAGTTCGGCGTAGGCGGCGTGCGGATCGCGTGCGGCGCGCTCGCAGAGGAACCGGAACCAGCGATTGCCGATCAGCACATGACCGATTTCGTCGCGGAGTATCACGTCGAGAATCGCCGCCGATTCGTGGTCGCCCGCTTGCGCGAGGCGGGCTCGGATTGGCGGCGATGCGTCCAGTCCGCGTGCTTCGAGCGTGCGCGGCACGAGCGCCATGCGCGCGAGAACGTCGCTGCGTGTGCGCTCGGCCATGTCCCAGAGGCCGTCGTGGGCCGGAAAATCGCCGTAGACATGGCCGAAAGCGGCCAGCCGCGTGGTGAGGAGCGTGAAATGGTGCGCTTCCTCGGCGGCGACTTTCAACCAGTCGAGATAGAAATCGGTGGGCATCGACGAAAAGCGCCAGACGGCGTCGAGCGCGAGATTGATCGCGTTGAATTCGATATGCGCGAGTGCGTGCAGCAGGACGGCGCGCCCGGCGTCCGATTGCATCGAGCGGCGCTTGAGCGACGACGGTTCGACGAGCGGCGGCGCGTCGGGGCGCCCTGGCAAGCCGGAAGGCGCATCGATGTGCGCAGCGGGATCGACGGCGAGCGCGCCCGAATGGAAATCGGCGTAAAGCTGACGCGCGCGGACGGCTTTCACGGCCGGATCGCGTTCGATCAGCACCGCGAGCGCGGCGGAGCGTGCTTCAGATTGAGTGCGCATAAGACGAGAACGTAGGCAATTCCGCGTTGAGTGCCGGCGCACGGCGGGATTTTTCGCCAACCGGCTAAAATAGCGCCTTGGCGCGGACAGGGGCCGACAAGAGCGCCGGTTCGCGATGTGCGGCATTGTAGCGCCCGGGCCCGCGACGCACACCGCGGCCCGGCGCGACCATCAGGAGACAGCGTGGCAATTTACAAACTCGGCGATTTCGCCCCGAATATCCACGAAAGCGTGTTTCTCGCGGACAGCGCGACCATCATCGGGCAAGTGACGCTCGAAGAAAATTCGAGCGTGTGGTTCGGCGCGTCGCTCCGCGCGGATAACGAGCCGATCACGATCGGGCGCGGCAGCAACGTGCAGGAAGGCTCGGTTCTCCATACGGACCCCGGCTTTCCGCTGACGATTGAAGCGAACGTCACGGTCGGCCATCAGGCGATGCTGCACGGATGCACGGTCAAGGAAGGCGCGTTGATCGGAATTCAGGCCGTGGTCTTGAATGGAGCGGTCATTGGCCGCAACTGTCTGGTTGGCGCGGGCGCGGTGGTGACGGAAGGCAAGGTTTTCCCCGACAACATGCTGATTCTCGGCGCGCCGGCGAAAGCTGTGCGCGAGATCACGGAAGAAGACATCGCCCGCATGCATTCGGGCACGAAAAGTTACGCGGACAAGCGCGACTATTACAAGGCGGAACTCGTGCGGATCGGCTAATCCAATTCGCACGTTCAAGTTGGCCGCCGTTATCAAGGACCAACGTTGTGAACGACCAGCTGCAAAAATTCATGTTCAATTCGGCGCCGGTGCGCGGCGAGATCGTTTCGCTGCGAAACACGTGGCAGGAAGTGCTCGCGCGCCGCTCGTATCCCGCGCCCGTGCGCAACCTGCTCGGCGAGATGATGGCGGCGTGCGCGTTGCTGTCGGCGAATCTGAAGTTCGACGGCACGCTCATCATGCAGATCTACGGCGACGGTCCCGTGGCGATGCTCGTCGTCCAGTGCAATTCGGATCTGTCGCTGCGCGCAACGGCGAAGCTCGTCGACAACGCCGTCATCACCGACGACATGCTTCTCCCCGCTCTGCTCAACCAGAACGGCCAGGGCCGCTGCGTCATCACGCTCGATCCGCACGACAAGAAGCCGGGCCAGCAGGCTTATCAAGGCATCGTGCCGCTGTCGGGTCTCGACGGCCCGCTCGCGTCGATGGCCGAGGTGCTGGAACACTATATGCATCACTCGGAACAGCTCGATACGCGCATGTGGCTCGCCGCAAACACGGATCGCGCGGTCGGGATGCTGCTGCAAAAGCTGCCGGGCGACGGCGGGATCGTGCCGCATCCGGGTGAACACGACGCCGACACATGGCAGCGCGTCTGCCATCTCGGCGGCACGCTTTCGAATGAGGAATTGCTGAAGGAAGAACCGGAAACGGTTTTCCGGCGGCTCTTCTGGCAAGAAAAAGTGCAGCATTTCGAACCGGCGCCGGCGCGTTTCCAATGCACCTGCTCGCGAGAGAAGGTCGGCGGCATGCTGAAAATGCTCGGTCGCGAGGAAGTGGATAGCGTGATCGAAGAGCGTGGACACGTCGAAGTGCATTGCGAGTATTGCAATCAGCGCTACGAGTTCGATCCGGTCGATGTGGCGCAACTTTTTGTCGCAGGCGAACTCTCACAAGGTGTGAGCCAAGCGCCCGAACAGCGTCATTGAGGCTTGATCTACAACGGTTTTTGCGCGGTTTTTAGTCGATCGGACCGCGCTGGCCGCAACCTGCAACCGCGTTCGGCAACGCGCTATGATTTACGTTTCGTCTGATTGTCCGGCCCGCTGGAGGTCGATATGAAACCCTTGATTAACGTGTTGTCGGATCGCCGTTTGTCCCTGCTTGCTGGTGCGCTGATCGGTGCGTCGATGCTCGGCGGATGCATGATGGATCCGCCGGGGCCGTCGCCGGTGTATAGCCGCTTGCCGTCGGCGCAAACGCAGTCCGCTCAGCCGCTGTCGAAGGATGAGCAAGAGCGCTACAACCAGATCGACGCGCAAGCCCTCGCCGATCAACAACACGCCATGGCCGCCGATGCCGCCGCGCAGGCGTGGTCGCAATATTACCGGCCGCCTGTCAGCGTATATGGAAGCTACTACGGCGGTGGCGGCGGATGGGGCCACGGCTGGGGAAGCGGCGTCGGGATCGGTTACAGCACGGGATACGCTTGGTGAGATGTGCCTTGAGCGGTTGATGAAAAAAAAGCGCAGTTCTTTCGAACTGCGCTTTTTTTACGCCCATTTTTACGCCCAATCGTTTCAGCCAGCCGATTTCTTCTTGGCCGCGTCTTCCTTTTCCTTCGTCGCCTTGCGCTCGAAGGCGCGGCGCTCTTCCTTCGATCGCGAAACAGGATTCGGCACCACGCGCATCGGCGCAGCGGAAACCTGACCGCGCGTCGACGTGTTAGCCCCTGCCGCGTTGGCGGAATTAGCGGGCGCGGGCGAATTCGGCGAGACGAACTGCACGAATACCTCGCTGTCCTTCACCATGCCCATTTCATAGCGCGCGCGCTCTTCAACCGCCGCCGTACCGTTTTGCAGATCCTGCACCTCGCCCTGCACGCGCTCGTTGCGCAGTTTGAGATCGGCGTTTTTCTGGGTTTGTTGCGCGAGCTGACCTTGCAGTTCGTGAACGCGCAACCAGCCACCATGCCCCCACCAAAGCGGATATTGGATCAGCGCCAGCAGGAAGATGAGGACGACAGTAACAAGCCGCATGTAGGGAGCCGAAATAAGCGCCGCCCCGCGTCTCAAAAAACGCAGGGCGGCGGGCTGAAAAGTTAACTAACGTCCAATTGGCCGAAAGCTTTAGCGCAAGTTGTAAAACGCCGACTTGCCCGGATAGCTCGCGATATCGCCCAGGTCTTCCTCGATACGAAGCAGCTGGTTGTACTTCGAGATACGGTCGCTGCGCGACAGCGAGCCGGTCTTGATCTGGCCTGCGTTCAAGCCGACCGCGATATCCGCGATGGTCGAGTCTTCGGTTTCGCCCGAACGGTGCGAAATCACGGCCGTGTAGCCCGCGCGCTTCGCCATTTCGATCGCCGCGAAGGTTTCCGTCAGCGTACCGATCTGGTTGATCTTGATCAGGATCGAATTGGCGATGCCCTTGTCGATGCCTTCCTTCAGGATGCGCGTGTTCGTCACGAAGAGATCGTCGCCGACCAATTGGATTTTCTTGCCGAGCTTTTCGGTGAGAATCTTCCAGCCGTCCCAATCGCTTTCGTGCATGCCGTCTTCGATCGACACGATCGGGAATTTATCGGCGAGCGTCGCCAGATAGTCGGCGAATTCCGTCGATGAAAGTTGCAGCCCTTCGCCCGCGAGCTGGTACTTGCCGTCGTGGTAGAACTCGCTCGCCGCGCAGTCGAGCGCCAGCAAAACGTCTTCACCCGCGCGATAACCGGCTTTTTCGATAGCTTGCAGGATGGTCGACAGACATTCGTCGTTGCTGCCGAAGTTCGGCGCAAAGCCGCCTTCGTCGCCGACCGCCGTGCTCATGCCGCGATCGCTCAGGATCTTCTTCAGCGCATGGAACACTTCGGCGCCGCAGCGCAGCGCTTCGCGGAAGGTCGGCTGGCTGACCGGCACGATCATGAATTCCTGGATGTCCAGGCTGTTGTTCGCGTGCGCGCCGCCATTGACGATGTTCATCATCGGGACCGGCAGTTGCATCGCGCCAGAGCCCCCGAAATAGCGGTAGAGCGGCAGGCCCGCTTCTTCGGCAGCCGCTTTCGCGACAGCCATCGAAACCGCCAGCATCGCGTTCGCGCCGAGGCGCGATTTGTTCTCGGTGCCGTCGAGTTCGAGCAGCGTTTTGTCGAGGAACGCCTGTTCCGACGCGTCGAGGCCCATGATGGCTTCGGAAATTTCGGTGTTGATGTGCTCGACGGCCTTCAGCACGCCCTTGCCGCCGTAACGGCCGGTCTCGCCGTCGCGCAATTCGATCGCTTCGCGCGAACCCGTGGATGCGCCCGACGGGACGGCTGCGCGTCCCATCGTGCCCGATTCGAGCAGGACGTCGCATTCGACAGTGGGGTTTCCTCGCGAATCGAGAATCTCGCGGCCGATGATATCTACGATAGCACTCATGGTTTCCTCAAGAAATGACGGTGAATTCTTTCAGCCGGCGATCCAGCGTGACCGGCGTCTAGGGGACTTTTGACGGACCTGAGCGTGAATCGAACCGCTCAGACTCCTTCGACGACCATCAGGTTCATTCGCGCCGCCCCTTCCCGCGCGTTGCGCGCGAGTGCGTATTCGGCCGAATGATAAAACTGCTTCGCGGTAGCGAAATCAGCAAATTCGATCACCACGGTGCGCGCGTGGAACTCGCCTTCGAGCGTTTCGCTCTGGCCGCCACGCACCAGCACCTTGCCGCCGAACGCTTCCATCGCTTTCGTGGAGAGCGGCCGATAGTCGGCGTATTTCTCCGGGTCCGTCACATCGACGTTCGCGATGACATAGCCCTTCACCATTGCACTCTCCTCCGTCCGGATGTCACTCGGGTGACGTTTCTAATGGGTAATTCCTGACGCGAGCGCCGGTTCAGCGGCTCGCGGGTCAAACTTAGTTGAAGTCGTTTTCGAGGAACGGGCCGCGCTTCACGGCCTGATCGAGCGCGACCAGCGTTTCCAGCAACGCTTCCATGCGATGCAGCGGCACGGCGTTCGGGCCGTCCGACATCGCTTTCGCCGGGTTCGGATGCGTTTCCATGAAGACGCCCGCCACCCCAACCGCGACGGCCGCGCGCGCCAGCACCGGTACGAATTCGCGCTGACCGCCGGAACTCGTGCCCTGCCCGCCCGGCAATTGCACCGAATGGGTTGCGTCGAAAACGACCGGCGCCGCCGTTTCCCGCATGATCGCGAGCGAGCGCATGTCGGAAACGAGGTTGTTATAGCCAAACGATACGCCGCGTTCGCAGGCCATGAAGCGGTCTTCCGACAAACCGGCGTCGCGTGCGGCGTCGCGGGCTTTGTCGATGACGTTCTTCATGTCGTGCGGCGCGAGAAACTGGCCTTTCTTGATGTTCACCGGCTTCCCCGAACGCGCGCATGCGTGGATGAAATCGGTCTGGCGGCACAGGAACGCGGGCGTTTGCAGCACGTCCACGACCGAGGCGACCGCTTCGATTTCATGCTCCGAATGCACGTCGGTGAGCACGGGCAAGCCCAACTGCTTTTTCACTTCGCCGAGAATGCGCAGGCCTTCGTCCATGCCCGGCCCGCGAAACGTCTTGCCGGAGCTACGGTTCGCCTTGTCATACGACGACTTGTAGATGAACGGAATGCCGAGCTTCGCGCAGATTTCCTTCAGCCGGCCCGCGACGTCGATCGTCATTTGCTCCGATTCGACCACGCACGTCCCCGCAATAAGGAAAAACGGCTTGTCTAAACCGACTTCGAAATCACAGAGTTTCATGCCTGCGCTCCGATGGCGACGGGTGCGGCATCCGCCGGCTGCGCTTCGTGATGCGCGCGCGCGGCTTCGACGAACGCCTTGAACAGCGGATGGCCGTCGCGCGGCGTCGAGGTGAATTCCGGATGGAACTGCACGCCGACGAACCACGGGTGCATCGACTGCGGCAGTTCCATCATTTCCGGCAGATCTTCGCTCGGCGTGCGGGCGCTGATGATGAGGCCGCCCGTTTCGAGTTGCGGCACGAAGCGGTTATTCACTTCATAACGATGGCGATGCCGCTCGTTCACGTCCGAACCGTAAATGCGTTCGGCCATCGTGCCCGGCTTGATCGGGCATTTTTGCGAGCCGAGGCGCATCGTGCCGCCGAGATCGGATTCTTCCGTGCGCTTCTCGACGCGGCCCGCGCGGTCGTACCACTCGGTGATGAGCGCGACGACCGGGTTCTGCGTGTTCTGATCGAATTCCGTGCTGTTCGCGTCCGAAAGGCCCGCGACGTCACGCGCAAATTCGATCACGGCGAGCTGCATGCCGAGGCAGATGCCGAGATACGGCGTCTTCGATTCGCGCGCGTATTCGATCGCCTTGATCTTGCCTTCCGTGCCACGCCGGCCGAAACCGCCAGGCACGAGCACGGCGTCGAGATGACGCAAGCCGTCCACGCCTTCCGTTTCGATCTGCTCGGAGTCGATGTACTCGATGTTGACCTGAGTGGACGTGTGGATGGACGCATGCTTGAGCGCCTCGATCAGCGATTTGTACGATTCGGTCAGCTCGACATACTTGCCGACCATGCCGATCGTCACTTCGCTCTTCGGGCTCTCCAGCTTTTCGACGAGATTCGACCACATCGACAGGTCCGCCGGCTTCGGCGTCAGCTTGAGCTCTTCGCAGATGATCGCGTCGAGACCCTGATCGTGCAGCATTTGCGGAATCTTGTAGATGCTGTCGGCGTCCCACACGGAAATCACCGCATCTTCAGGGACATTCGAGAACATCGAGATTTTCGCGCGCTCGTCGTCCGGAATAGGACGGTCGGCGCGGCACAGCAGCACGTGCGGCGAGATGCCGATTTCGCGCAGCTTCTGCACGCTGTGCTGAGTCGGCTTCGTCTTGAGTTCGCCGGCGGTGGCGACCCAGGGCACGAGCGTCAAGTGCACGAAGCACGCGCTGTTGCGACCCATGCGCAGGCTCATCTGGCGCGCGGCTTCGAGGAACGGCAGCGATTCGATATCGCCCACCGTGCCGCCGACTTCGACGATCGCCACGTCCGGTTCGCCACACGTCGCGGAAGCCGCGCCGCGTTCGACGAACGCCTGGATTTCATTTGTGATGTGCGGAATGACCTGCACGGTCTTGCCGAGATACTCGCCCCGGCGTTCCTTGCGGATCACCGATTCGTAGATCTGGCCGGTCGTGAAGTTGTTGGCCTTGCGCATCTTCGTGCTGATGAAGCGCTCATAGTGGCCGAGGTCGAGGTCGGTTTCCGCGCCGTCTTCCGTCACGAACACTTCCCCGTGCTGAAACGGGCTCATCGTGCCGGGGTCGACATTGATGTAGGGATCGAGCTTGAGGAGAGTGACTTTGAGGCCGCGCGATTCGAGGATCGCGGCGAGAGAAGCGGCGGCAATACCCTTGCCGAGGGAAGAAACTACGCCGCCGGTGACGAATACATATTTGGTCATCGCTAGGTGCTCGCGGGAAAAACGGATTATACCGTAAAGCGACCCGCCAACCCAGCGCGCCGGGCGCAGTTTTTACACGCCCGCCCGCTCGAATTTGACGGAATCCACCGTTCGCGTCCGAGTTCGCACCAGACGATTCACGCCGGATTTTCAGCGTCCGACACCACCGCGCCCAGCCGGCTCAAAATCCGGTGTACGGCGCGCGCCGTTTCGATCGGATGCTCCATCGGGAACAAATGGCTGCCTTCCATCCACTCGAAATGCTCGCCGGCGAGCCGCCGCGTCATATCGAGTCCGACCTGGCGCACCTCGCGCGAGTGCGTCCCCGCGATGAACCCGACCGGCACCGGCGCGCCATGCGCGAGCCTCGCGCCGAGCGTGTGCGGCAGCGTGCGGTAAATCCGGTATTCCACCTCGCGGTCGAACGCGAGCGAGCGCGCGCCGGAATGATCGCGCGGCGGGATCGCGAAGTCGATGTAATCGGAGAGCATGCGCTCGTCCCAGCGCGCGAAGGCGGGCTTCGCGTGGAAGTGCCGCCACGCTTCGTCGCGGCTCGACCAGTGCATGCGGCGGTTGCGCGTCGCGGCGGCAGGCGAAAGCCGCTCGTCGAGCCCGGTCCATTGCGACACGCGCAGCAAACTGCTGCGCCAGCCGGAGATCACCGGCGAGTCCAGCATCACGACGCCTTTCACCCAGTGCGGGCGCTTGAGCGCCGCCATCATCGAAAGATAGCCGCCGAGCGAATGGCCGACGAGCCACGCTTTCGCGGGCGCCGCTCCTTGGGTATCGCGTTCGCGGGCGATATCGGCCAGCAGTTCGTCCACGAGATGCGGCCAGTCGCGCGTGACCGGATACCGCGAATCGTGGCCGAAGCGCTCGACGGCGCGGATCTCGTAGTCGTCGGCGAGTTCGGCGAAGATCGTCCGGTACGTCGATGCCGGGAAGCCGTTCGCGTGCGAAAAATGGATGATGTCCTTCAAGCGGCGATATCTCCGGTGAGCGATGCTTTACGAGGCTTCAATACGCCGATCAGCGCCCCATCCAGTAGCGCGCATGGGTCTGCCGGAAGCGCTCCAGCACGATATCGGCGCCGGCATCCGCGCTGATATCGACACGCGCGGCGCCGTCTTCATCGCTACGCGAAAGCGCGATGCCGCGTAGCCGGTAGCGCTCGAAAACCTGGGGGTGCGGGTGGTGAAAACGGTTGCGATAGCCTACCTGAAATACCGCCACGCGCGGCTCGACGGAATCGAGGAAAGGCTCGGTCGAGGACGTCTTGCTGCCGTGATGCGGCACCAGCAGCACGTCGGCTCTGAGCGCGGATTTTCCGCGCCGCAGCAGTTCGCGCTCGACATCCGCTTCGATATCGCCCGTCAACAGCGCCGAGCGGCCTGTTGCGCCTGTCACCTTCAGCACGCAGGACTGCTCGTTCGGCTTGCCGCGCAAGGGTCCGGCAAGCGGCCATAACACCTCGAACGCGACGCCGTCCCAGCGCCAGCGTTGACCCGCGACGCATCGAAGCGGCGCTGCGCCGCGCGTATCGGCGAGCGCCCACAACGGCTCGCGCGGCGGCAACGAAGCAAGAAACTGGCCGACGCGGACCGAATCGAGCACCGCCGGCGCGCCACCGGCGTGATCGGAATCGGAATGGCTCACGAGTAGCGTATCGAGCGATCCCGCGTCACTTCCTGGCGCGTGAGCCGTCTCGTTCGCGAACAGATACGGCACGACGATCCGCTCGCCCGCGCGCGTCGATTCAGGCCCGGGACCGGCATCGAAAAGCAGCGTGTGATGCGCCGTTTCGACGACGATCGACGCGCCCTGCCCGATATCCAGCGCGGTCAGCCGAAGCGCGCCCACGGCGATCGCGGGACCGCCCGGCGCGAGCAGCGGCAACCACGTAAGCGGCGCGGCGAACCGCAACGGCCAGCCGCGCGGCGTGAGCGCCCACGCGACGCCGAACGCAGCCGCGGCCATCGCGAACGCATCGGGACGAGGCAGCCGCCAGAGCGTCCACGGCGAGGCGGCGAGCGGCGCGAGCGCGTCGCACATGACGGCGAGCAAGGCGTGCGCGAGCCGATACGCGTGGATGTCGAGCGGCGCGGGCAGCAGCACGCCTGCGAGCACGCAGGGCGTGACGAGCGCGCTGATCCACGGGATCGCGAACGCATTGGCGAGCGGACCGATCAGCGGGATTTGCGAGAAAAACCAGACCGTGAGCGGCGCGAGAGCGATCGTGATCGCGTACTGGATGCGGGCCGCGCTCTTCATGCGACTGACAACCGAACGGGCGAAGCGAGCGAGACGCGGCCTGATGCTGGAGCGTGAAGGAGAAATAGCCGCCCCGTCCGCACGATCGATCGCTTCGGCATACGCCTCTTCATCGCTCGGCCCATCGAGTTCGCGCGCTCGCATCGCGTGACGGCCGTGTCCGGCGATTGCCAGCAAGATAGCCGCGACCGCGCAAAACGACAGCCAGAAACCCGCCGAGGTGACCGCCCACGGATCGGCGAGCAGTACGAGCGCAGCCGCCCACGCCAGCACGAGCGACGCGGCGGGCCGGCGCCCCGCCACGACCGCCAAGGCGACAAAGCACAACATCCAGAGCGAGCGTTGCGCCGGGATATTGAACCCCGACAACCCGGCGTAGAACGTGGCGAACGCAGCCGCCGCGATCGCCGATGCCTTCTGCGACGAAACCCACAGCGAAGCCGGCATGCCGCGCCAACGCAGCCGCCGCCAGGCAAACCCCGCCAGCGCCGCCGCGAGCCCCGCGACAAAGCCAATGTGCAGTCCCGAAATCGCGACCAGATGGCTCGTGCCGGTGCGCCGCATGAGCAGCCAGTCGTCGTCGCTGACCGCATCCTGCGCGCCGACCGCCAGCGCCACGACGATTCCCCGATGCGCCGCCTCGCCCAGCGCCGTGTCGACGCGATCCCGCACGAACGCGCGCCAGCGATCGAGCGCGATCCGCAGACCGTGCGCATCGCCGGCCAGGCGGCGGGCGGGCAGCGCGGTCGACACATATCCCGTCGCGCGGATGCCGCGTTCGAGCAGCGCGGCTTCGGCATCCCGCGCGCCGAAATTCGCGTTTCCATGCGGCCGCTGCAGGCGCGCGGTCAGCGTCCAGCGCTGTCCCGCCCGCAACTTCGGAGGCTCGCCGCCGGATTGCGCCGAACCCCGCACCCGACGCGCCGCGAACCACGACAACTGTATGAGCGGCGGAAAATGCGCCGCGCGTGAACCGTTCGATTCCACTTCGAACAGAAAGCGCGTGCCGTCGGGAGCGCGCGCAGGCAGACCGCGCACAAAGCCCGTCAGTTCGAGATCGCGGCCTTCGAGCGCGAGCGGCAGCGCGTCCGAGAGACGCAGTTCCGCGCGCCCCGCCGCGTAGCCGAAACCCACGACGCACGCCGCGCAAGCGACCGCAGACCACTTAAGCGCCGGCCGGTCCCGAAAGAAACGCGCCAGTAATGCCGTACCCGTCAACGCGCCAACAACAACGCACCAGCCAATCCATCCCGGCAACAGCGATTGCTGCTGGAGGCACGCGACGCCCAGCGCAAAGCCCAGCAAAATTCCACGCACGCCCGCACCTCGTCACGTTGACACGCGAGCGCCCGCCCGCCGATGAACCCACGTCATCGGCGCCTGCATTCGGTCGAAACGATTATGGCGCGGCGTTCGCGAGCCGGGGCAGCGCGGCGTGAGCGTTAGCCGTTGTGCCTATGGAAAGGGCTTCTTGCGTAATGCCGCGCAAGTCGGCGAGCACCGCCGCGATGCCGGGAACCTGGTCGGGCGCGTTGCGCTCGCGATAACGCCACGACGGCGCGATATCGGGTGCGTCGGTTTCAAGCACGATCGCGTCGAGTGGCAATTGCTCGGCGAGCCGGCGAATTTGCCGCGCGCGCTCGAACGTCAGATTGCCGCCGAACCCCAGATGCATGCCGTGCGCGATAAACGCCTCGGCCTGCTGGAAACTGCCGTTGAACGCGTGCGCGATCCCGCGCCGCACCGCGTGAACGCGCAGCCCTTTGAGCACTTTGTCCTGCGATTTCCGGACATGACAGATCACCGGAAGATCGAATTCGCGCGCGAGTTTCAACTGCGCGTTGTAGAAGAACTGCTGGCGGGCGTCGTCGAGAGTCGGAACGAAATAGTCCAGCCCGATTTCCCCGATTCCCACGAAAAGCGGATCGTCGAGGCTCGCCACGATCTGCTCGCGCAGCACGCGCAAGTCGTCGTCTTGCGCGCGCGGCGTGAAGAGCGGATGAATGCCGAGGGCATACGCCCCGCCGTCGATCCGGTGCGCCAACGCGCGCACGGTGTCGAAATTGGCGCGATCCACGCCCGGAATCACGATGCGCGACACGCCCGCCCGCCGCGCGGAACCCGCGACCTCGTCGCGGTCGGCGTCGAATTCCGATGCATCGAGGTGGCAGTGCGTATCGATCCACATGGCGTCGAGTGAAAACTAGACCGGAACGGACGGCTCTTCGTGCAGCACGCCGTCGCGCAGTCGCATGATGCGGTCGCAGCGGGCGGCCAGATCGGGGTCGTGCGTGACGATCACGAAGCTCGTTTCGAGCGTGCGCGACAGTTCCAGCATCAGGTTGAAAACGGTGTCCGCCGTGCCGCCGTCGAGATTGCCGGTCGGTTCATCGGCGAGCACGCACGCCGGATGCGTGACGAGCGCGCGCGCGATTGCAACCCGTTGCCGCTCGCCGCCCGACAGTTCGCCCGGCCGATGCTTCGCGCGATGCCCGATGCCCACGCGCTCCAGCATCGTCATGGCTTCGCGGCGCGCGGCATCCTCGCTCATCCGGCGAATTCTGAGCGGCATCGCGACGTTGTCGAGCGCCGTAAATTCCGCGAGCAGATGGTGAAACTGATACACGAAACCGAGCGCGCGGTTGCGCAGTTCGTTGCGCTCGCGTTCCTTCAGTTGCGTGAAAGGCTTGCCGAGCAGCGACACCTTGCCCGCGCTCGGTTCGTCGAGACCGCCGAGGACGTGCAGCAACGTGCTCTTGCCCGAGCCCGACGCGCCGACGATGGCGAGTTTCTCGCCCTTGCGCACTTCCAGTTGCGCGTTGTCGAGCACCTGCACGTTGAAGCCGCCCTGCACGAAGGTTTTCGAAATGGACGACGCTTCAAGGACGATATCGGGACGATTCATGGTGGAATTATTCATAACGCAGCGCCTCCGCCGGGCGCACCTTCGCGCCGCGCCAGCTCGGGTAGAGCGTCGCGAGCGACGACAGCACGAACGCGATCAGGCCGATCTTCGCGACATCGGCGGGGACGAGTTCAGCCGGCAACTCGCTGATGAAGTACACCGACGGCGGCAAGAACTGCACGCCGATCAGATGTTCGATCATCGGCACGAGCCACGGAATGCTCCACGCGATCAGGCAGCCGAGCGAGACGCCGATCGCCGTGCCGATAAAGCCGATCGTCACGCCCTGGATCACGAAAATTTTCATGATCGAACCCGGCTGCGCGCCGAGCGTGCGCAGGATCGCGATATCGGCCTGCTTGTCGGTCACCGTCATCACGAGCGACGACACGAGATTGAACGCCGCCACCGCAATGATCAACGTGAGAATGATGAACATCATGCGTTTTTCGATCTGCACGGCGGAGAACCACGTCTTGTTCTGCTGCGTCCAGTCGCGAATGTAGAGATCGCCGGAGAGCGTGTGCGCAAGCTGGCGCGCGACTTCGGGCGCGCGCTGCATGTCCTTCAGCTTGAGCCGCACGCCGGTCGGCGCGGGCAGCCGGAACAGCGCCTGGGCATCGTTGATCGAGATCAGCGCGAGTGTGGAGTCGTATTCGTAGTGTCCCGATTCGAACACGCCGACCACCGTGAACTGCTTCAGGCGCGGCATCATGCCGGCCGGCGTAATCGTGCCTTCCGGCGCGACGAGCGTGATTTTGTCGCCGGTCGTCACGCCGAGATTCGTGGCGAGATCCGCGCCGAGCACGATCCCGAACGTGCCGGGCGCGAGATTGGCGAGGCTCCCCGCGCGCATTTCGCGGCCGATATCCGACACTTCCGGCTCCAGCGACGGCTCGACCCCGCGCAACGCCACGCCGCTCACCGCACCCTGGCGCGTCAGCAGCGCCTGCGCTTCGACATAAGGCGCCGCGCCGATCACTTCCGGATTGCGGCGCGCTTCCTGCGCAGTCAGTTGCCAGTTGGGCATCGAACCGGTCGGGGAAAACACTTCGACGTGCGCAAGCACGGACAGCATCCGGTCGCGCACTTCCTTCTGGAAGCCGTTCATCACCGAGAGCACGACGATCAGCGCCGCGACGCCGAGCGCGATGCCCGACATGGAAACCAGCGCGATGAACGAGATGAAACCGTTGCCGGTCGTGCGTTTGCCGGCGCGCGTATAGCGCCAGCCGATCTGCCATTCATAGGGAAGTTTCAAGCGATTCCTTTCAGCGTTCTTCGTTTCTTTCATCGCACGCCGGAGTTCCGTGCAGCTTGAGGCGGGACGCCGGGTGAGATTGTTTTATGCGTGTGTTCGCAACTTGGCGGCGGTGTCGTGCAGAATCCGGGCCCGCCCGGCGATTCAGGCCGTCGCCCGCACCGGCCAACCGCGAAGTTTGCCATACAATGCCGAGCATCATGCCTCTTCACGATCTTCACCTTCTCTTGCCGTTCGCGCTGCCGCCCGCCGCCGACGCCGCTACCGCGCTGCACAACTTGGAGCGTCCGGCGCTTGAAAAGTTGCTGGCGCGCGCGACGCTCGACGAGCGGGTGATCGGCGAGGATTTCCAGCGCACGCTGCCGCACGAACGCTGGATCGCGCGTGCATTCGGCCTCGCCGACGGCACGGACCCCAGCAGTCCCGCCGGCGACGAAGCGCCGCTCGCGCCCTACATGCTGCTCGCCGATGGCGGTACGCCGGGCGAGCTCGCATGGGCCTGCGTCGAGCCGGTTCATGTGCGGATCGCCCATGACCATCTCGTGCTGATCGACCCGGCGACGCTCGACGTCACCGCCGACGAAGCGCGCGTCCTGCTCGCCGCCGTGCAGCCGCTAATCGAGGATCTCGGCATTACCGTGCAGGCGCCGCGCGCGATCCGCTGGTACGTCGCGGGCACGACTCTCGGCACGCTCACGGGCGCGTCGCCGCTCAGGGCGAGCGGGCGCAATATCGAAATCTGGCTGCCGCACGAAGCCCGCACCGGCGAACGCTCGCGCGCGTGGATGAAGCTGCAGAACGAAGTGCAGATGGGCTGGTTCGAGCATCCGCTGAACGAAGCGCGCGAGGCGCGCGGCCTGCCCACGATCAATTCGATCTGGCTGCACGCGCAAGGTACGTTGCGCTCCGTCACGAGTCCGTTCGCCCGCGTGATGTCCGACGCCGCCGCGACACGCGGTCTCGCGCTCGCCGCCGATCTCGTGCCGCTCGCACCGCCCGCCTCGTTCGCCGCGCTGCACGACGCCAATGCCGATGCGCCAGGCCGCACGCTCGTGGAACTCGATCCGTTTTCCGCGCCGTTCATCGAACAGGACTGGGCGCGCTGGAACGCGGCGCTCAATCAGCTCGAAGCCGACTGGTTCGCCCCCGCGCTCGCCGCGCTTCAAAACGGCACGCTCGGCACGCTGCGCCTCACGCTTTGCAGCGATACCGGTTCGGTGACATTGACCGTCACGCGCGGCGCGCTGCGCAAATTCTGGCGTCGCCGTCCGATCGCCGCGCTGTTGATCGAGTAACGCTACCGAACGAAGGCTATATCCGCATGACCCGAATCGTTACTCGCGCCGCATCCCCTGTCGATGCCGCCGTGCTCGCCCGCAACGGCCTGCACCCCGTGATGGCGCGCCTGTATGCGTCGCGCGGCATCACGTCGCCGGAAGAAATCGAGACCGAACTCAAGAAATTACACGCGCCCGCCGGGCTTCGCGGCTGCGAGGACGCCGCCGTCGTCCTCGCCGATGCGCTCGCCGCCGGCCGCCGGATGCTGGTCGTCGCCGATTACGACTGCGACGGCGCGACGGCCTGCGCGGTCGCCGTGCGGGGCCTGCGCATGTTCGGCGCGCAGATCGATTATCTGGTGCCGAACCGCTTCGAATACGGCTACGGACTGACGCCGGAAATCGTCGAACTGGCCGCGCGGCGGCCGTCGGGCAAACCGGATCTGCTGATTACCGTGGATAACGGCATCGCGAGCGTGGACGGCGTGGCGGCTGCGAACGCGCTCGGTATCGACGTGCTCGTGACCGATCACCACCTGCCCGGCGACGAATTGCCCGCCGCCGTCGCCATCGTGAATCCGAACCAGCCGGGCTGCACGTTTCCGAGCAAGTGCATCGCGGGCGTCGGCGTCATGTTTTACGTGCTGCTCGCGCTGCGGGCCGAATTGCGCCGCCGCAACGCGTTCACCGAGGCGTTGCCGGAGCCGCGCCTCGACGGCCTGCTCGACCTGGTCGCGCTCGGCACGGTCGCGGACGTCGTGAAACTCGATCCGAACAACCGCATTCTCGTCGCGCAGGGTCTCAAGCGGATTCGCGCGGGACGCATGCAGCCGGGCATCGCCGCGCTCTTTCGCGCCGCCGCCCGCGACGCGCGCGCGGCGTCGGGCTTCGATCTGGGCTTCGCGCTCGGGCCGCGGCTGAACGCAGCGGGCCGGCTCTCCGACATGTCGCTCGGGATCGAATGCCTGACCACCGACGATATCGGCCGCGCGTGGGCGCTCGCCCAGCAACTCGATTCGATCAACCGCGAGCGCCGCGAAATCGAAGCGGGCATGCAGCAGCAGGCGCTCGACGAACTCGCCACCATCGACCCGGCCGACTCCGCGACGCTCACGCTGTTCAATCCGGGCTGGCATCAGGGCGTGATCGGCATTGTCGCGGGACGGTTGAAGGAGCGCTTCCACCGGCCCTCGTTCACCTTCGCGCACGCCGACGAAACCGGCGTGCTGTCGAAAGGCTCCGGCCGCTCGATTCCGGGTTTCCATCTGCGTGACGCGCTCGACCTGATCTCGAAGCGCGAGGCCGGGATGATCGTCAAGTTCGGCGGCCACGCGATGGCGGCCGGCATGACCATCGTCACCGCCGATATCCCGCGCTTTACCGCCGCGTTCGAAGCCGTCGGGCGCGAATGGCTGACGGCGGACACGCTGTCGCGCGTGGTCGAAACGGATGGCGAGCTCGAAGACGCCTATTTCACGCCGCAATTCGTCGAAATGATCGACGCGGCGGTGTGGGGCCAGGGCTTTCCCGCGCCGGTGTTCTCGGGCGAATTCGAGGTGGCGTCGCAGGCGCTGGTGAAGGACAAGCACCTGAAACTGCAGCTTTTGCGCGGACGCCAGCGGTTCAGCGCGATCTGGTTCAACCATATCGAGCCGCTGCCGCAGCGCACGACGGTCGCGTACCGGCTCGTGAGCGATACGTGGAACGGCGTCGCGCGCGTGCAGATGATCGTCGAGCACGCGCTTGGGTGAGCGGTTCGATTGCGGACGGCAAAAAAGCACGCCGATGCGCGCCGGAAAAGGCGCACACCCGCGCTAACCCTATGTCCGATAAGCTATAATTTGCGTTTTTCACGAAGCAGAAAAGCCATCTCATGGAAGCGGAACGTCTCAACGCGATCGAAAGCCTGCTGTCCGACCTGCGCCGCCGCGCGGGCGAGCTACGGGGGTATCTTTGACTACGACGCGAAATCCACGCGCCTGACCGAAGTCAACCGCGAACTCGAAGACCCGAACGTCTGGAACGACTCCAAGAACGCGCAAGCGCTTGGCCGGGAAAAGAAACTGCTCGAAGGCGTCGTCATGTCGCTCGCCACACTCGACGACGACCTGCGCGACACGCAGGATCTCTTCGACATGGCGCGCGAGGAAAATGACGAGGACACGCTCGTCGCGTGCGAGGCCGATGCCGCCGGGCTGCAAAAGCGCGTCGAAGGCATGGAATTCCGCCGGATGTTCTCGCACCCGGCCGACCCGAATAATTGCTTCATCGACATTCAAGCGGGCGCGGGCGGCACGGAAGCCTGCGACTGGGCGGCGATGCTGCTTCGCCAGTACGTTCGCTACTGCGAGCGCAAGGGCTTCAAGACCGAAGTGCTGGAAGAATCCGAAGGCGACGTCGCGGGCATCAAGAGCGCGACCATCAAGGTCGAAGGCGAATACGCGTACGGTTTCCTGCGGACCGAAACCGGCGTTCACCGGCTCGTGCGCAAGTCGCCGTTCGATTCGTCGGGCGGACGCCACACGTCGTTTTCGTCGGTGTTCGTGTACCCGGAAATCGACGATTCGATCGAAATCGAGGTCAATCCGGCCGATATCCGCACCGATACGTATCGCGCGTCCGGCGCGGGCGGCCAGCACATCAACAAGACCGATTCGGCGGTGCGTCTGACGCACGCGCCGACCGGCATTGTCGTGCAGTGCCAGAACGACCGCTCGCAGCACCGCAACCGCGCCGAAGCCATGCAGATGCTGAAAGCCAAGCTCTACGAGTTCGAAATGCGCAAGCGCCAGGCCGAACAGGACAAGCTCGAATCGAGCAAGACCGATGTGGGCTGGGGCCATCAAATCCGCTCGTACGTGCTCGATAACAGCCGTATCAAGGATCTGCGCACGAACGTCGAAATCAGCAACACGAAGGCCGTGCTCGACGGCGACCTCGACGACTTCATCAGCGCCAGCCTGAAACAGGGCGTCTAAGCGCAAACGGCGCGGCTCGATCCAGGCCGCGCCGCGTCGTTTCAGGACCGCGCGGTGCCCATGCGCGCTGTCATGGCATTTCATGCCGAACCGCGCCAGCCCGCATCTCCGACCGAATTCAAAAGCGAACCACCATGACCGAACCGACCCAGACGAGCGCCGCTCCCGAACTGGAAGAAAACCAGATCGTCGCTGAACGCCGCGAAAAGCTGCGCGCGCTGCGCGAGCAAGGCATCGCCTATCCGAACGACTTCCGCCCGACGCATCAGGCCGCGACCTTGCAAGCCGAGTACGCGGAGCACGACAAAGACGCGCTCGAAGCCAATCCGTTGCCCGTCGCGCTGGCCGGCCGCATGATGCTCAAGCGCGTCATGGGTAAGGCGAGCTTCGCGACCGTGCAGGACGGCAGCGGCCAGATCCAGTTCTTCATCACGCCCGCCGATGTCGGCGCAGAAGTCTACGACGCGTTCAAGAAGTGGGATCTAGGCGATATCGTCGCGGCGAAAGGCGTGCTGTTCCGAACCAACAAGGGCGAACTGTCGGTGCGCTGCACGGAATTGCGGCTGCTGTCGAAGTCGCTGCGTCCGCTGCCGGACAAGTTCCACGGTCTCTCCGACCAGGAAATGCGCTATCGCCAGCGCTATGTCGATCTGATCGTCACGCCGGAAACGCGCCAGACCTTCGTCGCGCGCACGAAGGCGTTCTCGTCGATCCGCAATTTCATGGCGAAAGCGAACTTCATGGAAGTCGAAACGCCGATGCTGCACCCGATCCCGGGCGGCGCGGCGGCGAAGCCGTTCGTCACGCATCACAACGCGCTCGACATGCAGATGTTCCTGCGTATCGCGCCGGAACTGTATTTGAAGCGGCTGATTGTCGGCGGCTTCGAGCGCGTGTTCGAAATCAACCGGAATTTCCGTAACGAAGGCGTGTCGCCGCGTCACAATCCGGAATTCACGATGATGGAGTTCTACGCCGCGTACACGGATTACCAGTGGCTGATGGACTTCACCGAAGAACTGATCCGCCAGGCCGCCATCGACGCGCGCGGCAGCGCCACCATCACGTATCAGGGCCGCGAACTGGATCTGGCGAAGCCGTTCCATCGTCTGACGATCAGCCAGGCCATTCAGAAATTCGCGCCGCAATACACGAACGAGCAACTCGCCGACGACACGTTCCTGCGCGCCGAGCTGAAAAAATTCGGCGTCGATCCGTCGCAGCCGGCGTTCCTGAACGCGGGCATCGGCGCGCTGCAACTCGCGCTGTTCGAGGAAACGGCCGAGTCGCAATTGTGGGAGCCGACTTTCATCGTCGATTACCCGATTGAAGTGTCGCCGCTCGCGCGGGCTTCGGATACGGTCGATGGCATCACCGAGCGTTTCGAGCTGTTCATCACGGGCCGCGAAATCGCCAACGGTTTCTCGGAGCTTAACGATCCGGAAGACCAGGCCGCGCGCTTCCAGAAACAAGTGGATCAGAAAGACGCCGGCGACGAAGAAGCGATGTTCTACGACGCCGACTATATCCGCGCGCTCGAATACGGCATGCCGCCGACGGGCGGCTGCGGGATCGGTATCGACCGGATGGTGATGCTGCTCACCGACAGCCCGAGCATCCGCGACGTGATCCTGTTCCCGCATCTGCGTCGCGAAGACTGATTTTTGTCGCACGATGCATCGAAGAACGCGCGCCCATCCGGCGCGCGTTTTTTTTTGGCGCTGGAACCGTGCGTAGTTTGTAACTATCGGTAAAAGCCGTCGATTCGTCTGACGCGCAACCGCGCCCTCGCCGCGTCTCGCGGGCTTCGGCACGGAGCACGCGATTGCTGGAGGAACATTGGTTACAGATTGAAATGCGTGCCGGTACGCTTTGGCCGACACTGCAACACTAGGCGATTCGGCTTAGACTTTTCCGATTCCGGAATCGATTTCCACTCTGCTCAGACGGAGGTTCAAAAATGGACAACACACAACAGACCACGCCCAATGGCGACGGCCGTCGCCGTCTGCATCCGCTGGTCGCAACGGCTGCGGGTGCGGTGATCGTCGCGAGTCTCGCGGCTACGGCTGCGGTGACGGGCTTGTTCCCGAAAGCGTCGAGCAACGACGCGCAGAACGCCCAGACTCAGGCTGCGGTCGTCGCACCTCAGGCCGCCGATACCCAAGCGCAACAGCAGGCAGCGGCGCAGGCGGCGGCTCAGCAAGCGGCCCAACAACAGGCCCAGCAACAGGCCGCACAACAAGCCGCGGCTCAACAAGCTGCGGCTCAACAAGCGGCTGCTCAACAAGCCGCCGCGCGGCAAACCGCCCAACAGCAGCCACCGCAACAACCCGCCTACTGCTCCTCGTGCGGCACGGTCGAATCGATTTCGGCGGTACGTCGTGAAGGCCAAGGCACTGGCATCGGCGCAGTGGCGGGCGCGGTCGGCGGCGGGGTTGTCGGCAATCAGTTTGGCCGGGGCAGCGGCCGCACGGCGATGACGCTCCTCGGCGCACTCGGCGGCGGTCTCGCGGGCAATTCGGTCGAGAAACACGTGCGCAGCGAGACGGATTATTCGGTTCACGTGCGGATGGAAAACGGCAAGACGCGCACGTTCACGTATCGCGACACGCCGCCGTTCAGTCAAGGCGAACGCGTGCATGTGCAAAACGGCACGCTCGTCGCGGGTTAAAAGCAAAGCTTAGAAACACGCCCCGAAAGCAAAACGGCGATTCCTCGCGGAATCGCCGTTTTGCTTTTGCTTGCAGCTTCAAGTCGAGCGCCATGACATGCGCGCTCAGAATGTCGATCAATAATCCGCGTCTTCGATCCACGCCGCCTGAATGGCTTCGAGAATCTTCTCGTTCGACTTCGTGGGATCGTCGTCGAAACCTTCCAGTTCCGTGATCCAGCGATGCAGGTCCGTGAAACGCACGTATTGGGGATCGATGTCCTGATGCGCGTCGGTCAGTGCCATCGCGATGTCTTGCGTGTCTGTCCACTTCATGGCGAGCGCTCCTGTCAGTGATTTTCTTTCGCGTGATTGATGGTGTAGCGCGGAATTTCGACCACCAGATCCTCCCCCGCCGGCACCATCGCCTGACATGATAACCGCGATGTCGGCTCGAGACCCCAGGCCTTGTCGAGCAGATCGTCCTCGTCTTCCCCGGACGGCACGAGCGCGTTGAAACCCTCGCGGATGATGACGTGGCACGTCGTGCACGCGCACGACTTCTCGCACGCGTGTTCGATCTCGATGCCGTTATCCAGCAGATTGTCGCAGATGCTCTTGGCGGTATCGGCGTCGATCACCGCGCCGTCCGGGCACAGTTCCACATGAGGCAGTACAACGATTTGGGGCATGGGGCAATTCCGTGTGTTCGGGTATTCGTTCAGATGTCGTCGAGCTTGCGGCCCGCGAGTGCGCGGCGAATGCTCTTGTTCATGCGGCGCGCGGCGAATTCGTCGGTGGCGACCGAAAGCGTTTTCGTGGCCGCTTCGATCGCGTCCACCGCGTCGCCGTTAGCGACCGCTGCCAGTTCCGCGACGCGTGCGTCGACTTCAGCGCGTTCGTCGTCGTCGAGCAGTTCGGGGTCGGCTGCAAGCGCAGCCTGAGTCGCTTCGACGAGGCGTTGCGCATCGACCTGTGCCTCGCGCAGCGCGCGGGCGCGCATGTCGATCTCCGCCGTGTTGAAGCTGTCTTCGAGCATGCGCGCAACGTCGTCGTCGGCGAGACCGTAGGATGGTTTCACCACGACCGATGCTTCCACGCCCGATTCCTGCTCGCGCGCGAACACGGAAAGCAGGCCATCGGCGTCCACTTGATACGTCACGCGGATGCGCGCGGCGCCCGCGGCCATCGGTGGAATGCCGCGCAATTCGAAGCGCGCGAGCGACCGGCAATCCGACACCAGTTCGCGCTCGCCCTGCACGACGTGGATCGCCATCGCGGTCTGGCCGTCCTTGAACGTCGTGAAGTCCTGCGCGCGCGCGACCGGGATGGTCGAGTTGCGCGGGATGATTTTCTCCGTCAGGCCGCCCATCGTTTCGACACCGAGCGACAGCGGAATGACGTCGAGCAGCAGCCAGTCGTCGCCTTCGCCGCGACGATTGCCGGCGAGCAGATCCGCCTGAATCGCGGCACCGAGCGCGACGACCTGATCGGGATCGAGATTGGTCAGCGGCGGCTGGCCGAAATGCGCTTCGACCGCGCGTCGCACGACCGGCATGCGCGTCGCGCCGCCGACCATCACGACGCCCTTGACGTCCGCCGTTGCCACCTTCGCGTCGCGCAGCGCGCGGCGCGTAGGCGCGAGCGTGCGGGCGACCAGCGCTTCGACGAGCGCGGCGAATTCGGCTTCCGTCACCTTCACATCGACGTTTTCGCCGCTCGAAAGCGCAGCTTGCACGCACGTCTCCGATACGTCCGACAACGCTTCCTTCGCCGTGCGCACGCGGTCGAGCAAGAGCCGCACGTCTTCGGGCGTCGAAGGCGTGACGCCCGCCGCCGCGATCGCGTGCCGATACAGCGCGTGGTCGAAATCGTCGCCGCCGAGCGCGGAATCGCCGCCCGCCGCGAGCACCTCGAACACGCCCTTCGTGAGCTTGAGAATGGACAGATCGAACGTGCCGCCGCCGAGATCGTAGACCGCGTAGATGCCTTCCGAGCCGTTGTCGAGACCGTAGGCGATCGCCGCCGCTGTCGGCTCGTTCAGAAGACGCAGCACGTTCAGGCCCGCGAGTTTCGCTGCGTCCTTGGTGGCCTGGCGCTGCGCTTCGTCGAAGTACGCGGGCACCGTGATGACCGCGCCGACGAGGTCGTCGCCGAGCGAATCTTCCGCGCGGTAACGCAGCGTCGCGAGAATCTCCGCCGACACTTCGACCGGACTCTTCACGCCGTCGATCGTGCGAATCTGCACCATGCCGGGGGCATCGACGAAATCGTAGGGCGCGTTTTCCGCCCCTTCCACTTCGCTCTTGCCACGGCCCATGAAGCGCTTGACCGAGACGATGGTATTGCGCGGATCGAGCGCCGCTTCGTCCTTCGCGATCCGGCCGATCCGCCGCCCGCCTTTTTCCAGATAGCGCACGACCGACGGCAGCAACAGATGGCCGTCTTCGTCGGGCAGCACTTCGGGCACGCTGTTGCGAACGGCGGCGACGAGCGAATTGGTCGTGCCGAGATCGATGCCGACCGCGATTCGCCGCTGATGCGGCGCGGGTGCCATGCCGGGTTCTGAGATTTGCAGTAAAGCCATCGTTGTTCTATTGGGGAATGTGTTGCGGCGTAGGAGACGACGAGCCGATAACGGCGCGGCCGGTAACGGCGTGGCCGATAACGGCGTGGCCGATAACGGCGCGGCCGATCAAGCTTGTTCGAGCTTCTCGATCTGCGTGCCGATCTCGCTCTCGACGCGTTCGATGAACATCAACTGACGCACCGCTTCGCTCGCAGCCTGATCCGAGCGGCTATCGATCAACGCCGCGAGCTTGTCGAAACGCACTCGCGCTTCGCCGCGCAGTTCGTCGAGCAACGCTTCGAGCGCGCCGAGATTCTTCGCGCCCGCCGCGTCTTCGATGGTTTCGCGCCATTCCATTTGCTGCATCAGGAAGGCCGGCTCCATCGCCGTATTGTTCTCCGCGCCCACGTCGATCCCGCGCAGCGACAGCAGATACGTCGCCCGTTTCAGCGGATGACGCAACGTCTGATAAGCCTCGTTCGCGCGCGTCGCCCATTGCATCGCGATGCGCTTTTGCGCGTCGCCGGCCGCTGCGAAACGGTCCGGATGCACTTGCGCCTGCACGGTGCGATAGGCGTCGTCGAGCGTTTGCGCGTCGACCGCGTAGGTCGGCGGAAGATTAAACAAGTCGAAGTGACTGTCGGTGAGCGAAGCCATGATGACCGGGGATCCAGAACTAGAACACGCAGCAAGAACACGCGCCACGAATGAAAAAGGCGGCACACGCCGCCTCTCTGACTGACTGCCCGCGCATCAGACGCGGAACGACTCGCCGCAGCCGCACTCGTCCTTCGCGTTCGGATTATTGAAGCGAAACCCTTCGTTCAGCCCTTCGCGGGCGAAGTCGAGCTCGGTGCCGTCGAGATACGCGAGACTTTTTGGATCGATGATGATCTTCACGCCCGCCGACTCGAACACCTTGTCTTCAGGCGCCAGTTCGTCGACATATTCCAGCTTGTAGGCGAGTCCCGAGCAGCCCGTCGTGCGCACGCCGAGGCGCAGGCCGACGCCCTTGCCGCGGCGGGCCAGATACTTCTGCACGTGCTGTGCTGCCTTATCCGTCAACGTGATTGCCATAGTCTTTTATTCCCGCAGCCGCCTGGCTGTTACGCCACGCTTCTATGCGTCGCGCGCGCGGCTTTATCCGCATCGAAAATCAGGGGCGATACGCGGAGCTTCCGCACGTCGCCCTTTACACTCATGTCGCGTCACTTACGCCGCGTGTTGCTTTGCGGCTTCCGGCGCGGCTTCTGCCGTGCCCGCGCCATGGCGCTGCTTGTAATCGGCGACCGCTGCTTTGATCGCGTCTTCCGCGAGGATCGAGCAGTGAATCTTCACCGGCGGCAGCGCGAGTTCTTCCGCGATCTGCGTGTTCTTGATGGTGAGCGCCTGATCCAGCGTCTTGCCCTTCACCCACTCGGTCACGAGCGAGCTGGACGCAATCGCCGAGCCGCAGCCATACGTCTTGAACTTCGCATCTTCGATCACGCCGTCCGCGCCCACGCGAATCTGCAGCTTCATCACGTCGCCGCACGCCGGCGCGCCGACCATGCCCGTGCCGACCGTGTCGTCGTCCTTGCCGAACGAACCGACGTTGCGCGGGTTTTCGTAGTGGTCCAGAACCTTGTCGCTATATGCCATGATTCAAACTCCTTTCGTATTCCGTGTATGTCTGCAGCGCGTAGCGCTTAATGCGCGGCCCACTGGATGGACGAGATGTCGATACCGTCCTGATGCATTTCCCACAGCGGCGACAAATCGCGCAGCTTGGCGATCTTGCTCTTCAGCAGGTTGATCACGTAATCGACGTCCTGCTCGGTCGTGAAACGGCCGACCGTGAAGCGGATCGAGCTATGCGCCAGTTCGTCGTTGCGGCCGAGCGCGCGCAGCACATACGACGGTTCCAGCGAAGCCGACGTGCAAGCCGATCCCGACGACACCGCCACGTCCTTCACCGCCATGATCAACGACTCGCCTTCGACAAAGTTGAAGCTGATGTTCAGGTTGTGCGGCACACGCTGTTCCATGTGGCCGTTCACATAGGTCTCTTCCATTTCCGAAAGACCCGCGAGCAACCGGTCGCGCAGCATGCGGATGCGTTCGTTTTCCGTTGCCATTTCTTCACGCGCGATCCGGAACGCCTCGCCCATGCCGACGATCTGATGCGTCGCGAGCGTGCCCGAACGCATGCCGCGCTCGTGACCGCCGCCGTGCATCTGCGCTTCGATACGAATACGCGGCTTGCGGCGCACGAACAGCGCGCCGATGCCCTTCGGGCCATACGTCTTGTGCGCCGAGAACGACATCAGATCCACTTTCTGCTTTTGCAGGTCGATCGCGATCTTGCCCGTGGCCTGCGCGGCATCGACGTGGAAAATGATGCCCTTTTCACGCGTGATCTCGCCGATCGCGGCGATGTCCTGAATCACGCCGATCTCGTTGTTCACGCTCATCACCGACACCAGAATCGTGTCCGGGCGGATCGCCGCCTTGAGTACGTCGAGGTCGACCAGTCCGTCGTCCTTCACATCCAGATACGTGACTTCGAATCCTTCGCGTTCTAGCTCACGGGTGGTGTCGAGCACGGCCTTGTGCTCGGTTTTCACCGTGATGATGTGCTTGCCCTTGCTCTTGTAGAAATGCGCCGCGCCCTTGATGGCGAGGTTGTCCGACTCGGTTGCGCCCGACGTCCAGATGATCTCGCGCGGATCGCAGTTCACCAGCGCGGCGACGTTCTCGCGCGCTTCCTCGACCGCACGTTCCGCGTCCCAGCCGTACTGGTGGCTGCGCGACGCCGGATTGCCGAACTGCTCGCGCAGGTACGGAATCATCTTGTCCACCACGCGCGGGTCGATCGGCGTCGTCGCGCTGTAATCCATGTAAATGGGCAGGTGGGGAATATCGTTGTTCATCAGTCGCTCCGGGAATTTTGAGTCTTGGCTCGTGGGATCGTGTGCGGCGAAATGCGATCGACCACCGTCAGCCAGCCAGGTTGAAAACGGAATTCGGTCCTTTCGGCACGACGCGCGCGGCGTCCACGCTCGCCGGCTCGGCGCGGCGATCGCGCAGCACCGAGGCGCTGCCTTCGCGCGCGCGCTGCTGATCCACCAGGTCCTTGAGCGAGACCGAATCGAGATACTCGACCATCTTCTGGTTGAGCGTCGACCACAGTTCGTGCGTCATGCAATGGCCGTCGTGCTGCTTCGTGCCTTCGCAGGTGCCCTTGCCGCCGCACTGCGTGGCGTCGAGCGGCTCGTCCACCGCGATGATGATGTCGGCCACCGTGACGTTCTCGGCGCGGCGCGCGAGATTGTAGCCGCCGCCCGGTCCGCGAACCGATTCGACGATCTCATGCCGGCGCAGCTTGCCGAAAAGTTGCTCGAGGTACGAGAGCGAGATGTGCTGGCGCTGGCTGATACCTGCCAGCGTCACCGGGCCCTGCTCCTGGCGCAATGCCAGGTCGATCATCGCCGTGACGGCGAAACGGCCTTTCGTGGTGAGTCTCATAGTTTGGGGGCTACCGCTAATACTCGATGATTTTCGTCAAGTATAAATAGCCTACGAATTTAGTCAAGTTCTCGATCAGGAAATCTATAGGAAATTACTTAATGCGGGCTAGGCGACGAGTTGCGCGCGCAACGCGTTGAGCAGGCCTTCACAGGCGTCCTCGCATTGATCTAGCACGCGTTCGAAGCCCTCGTCGCCGCCGAAATACGGGTCCACGACGACGCGGCTGTCGTCGCGCGTCGCGAATTCCATCAGCAGACGGATTTTGTCGCGGTATTCGGGCGGACAGACGTCGGCTAGCGCGGATGCGTTGGCGTCGTCCATCGCGATGATCAGGTCGAAACGCGCGAAATCGGCCGCGCCGATCTGGCGTCCGCGCAGCGCCGAGAGATCGTAGCCACGACGTTTCGCGGCGCGTTGCGCGCGCTCATCGGGCGGCTGGCCGATATGCCAGTCGCCGGTGCCCGCCGAATCGACCACGATCCGCCCACCGAGCCGCGCGGCCGCCACCTGATGCAACATCACCGCCTCCGCGCTGGGCGAGCGGCAGATGTTGCCGAGGCAGACAAAGCAGACGGCGATGGTGGTCATCGGAATCCAGTGGAAGCGTGGGCGTGGGCGCGCGAGATTCGCGTAAGCGCTTCCGGGCGGTCCGCTCGAAGCGCACCGAATTATACAAAAGCGCGGTAAAACGCGCGCGGCCGGCCCGAGCGTCCAGCTAGCTTACAGCGCCTGCTGGACGGATTCCGCGCGGCCGGGCATTGCGTCCATGGCGTCCGGCTCGACGAGTCCAAACGAAATCGCGCGCGCGAATTCATCGCTGACGCTGGCGGCGGTGATCTGGGCGTGCGGCAGCGTGTCGGCGCGTTTCGATCCGAAAGCGTTGAGATAAGCAGCAAGCGCGATAGGCACGAACATCGCGAGGGGCCAGTAGGTCGATATTGTCTTTTTCATGATGGCGGTCTTTTGTGCGTCGCGTGGGCTGACAGGCCCACTTTCCGACAGCTAGATTTTAAGGGTTTGCCCTTATCTTAAAAAGATCGCTCAGAGCAAAGCAGCGTTGCGCTGGGAACAATAGAAAGATTCGTTGCCCGAGAAGGTCGTGTGACGGTCGCGCGACGGTCGCGTGACTCCAGGACGCAACTGGTTACGAGCGGTCATAAAACCTTACAAACTTATCGCGATAACGAGCTGATCGCGATGTCAGAGTAAGTAATCAGTCAAGGTAATCCTCACCATGAAATTTGCCGCCGCTACACTCATCGCCGCCTCGGCCGCCCTTCTGGGCGGCTGCGCGGTCTATCCCGACGGAACGCCCGCCTATGGTGGCGGCTATCCGGCGACCTATGACCCCGGCCCCGGCTACTACGGCGGCCCCGTTGTGCAGTCGGGCGTGTATATCGGCGGCGGAAGCGGTTACTACGGCGGCGGAGGCGGCGGCTACTACGGCGGCCCGCCGCAAGGTCGCTATTGGGATGACGGCCCCGGATACCGGCATGGTCCCGGCTGGAACGGCAATCAGGGATACGGCGGCCCGCCGCGCGGGAACGGTGGTCCCGGCGGACCCGGACCCGGCGGCCACAGCGGGCAAGGACCGCAGGCGAACGGCGGAAATCACGGCGGGCCGCCGCCTCAGGCCGGCAACGGCGGACAACGGCCACCCGAGCCCGGCCCGGGGCGCGCGGTCGGCGGACGTCCACCCGGCGCGACGGGGAACGCGGCTCCTCCGCCCCAGCAGGGCGGTGGCGGCGGCGGTGGAAACTACCGCGTAAGTGGTGGTGGCCAAGGCGGCGGCCAAGGCGGTGGAAATCGCGGCGGCAGCCAGCCTCACGACGGATCCAGCCGCTAATTACCTTCGCTGGTCGGTAAAAATTAAAAGCCCGCACGGAACTCAATTCCGTGCGGGCTTTTTTGCATCCTCGACGCTCATTTGCCGCAAGTCCGCGTCAACCCAAATGCGAGTGATGCGCCTTGTACAACTCGCGGAACGTCCGTCCGACGGGCGCGGGCAGATCGCGGGTCTGCGTCCAGCCGCTGCCGAGCGGCAGGCGCGCGATCGCTTTCCGGTTTCCGCCCATGCGCTCCAGAATTCGCACCGATGCCTTCGTGAATAACGCATAGAGCGTCGGCCGCCGCGCCAGATAACCCCAGAACGCGAGCGCCGCGCGCTCCGACCACGGGCGCAGCCGCCGCTCGACCTGCTTCTCGCGCAATTTCCGCAATAGATCCGACAGTGGAATCCCGACCGGACACACGCTGTTGCACTCGCCGCACAGCGTCGCGGCTTGCGGCAAATCGAGCGCCCGCTCGATGCCCGTATAAGCCGGCGTCAGCACGGACCCCATCGGCCCCGGATAGACCCATCCGTACGCGTGTCCGCCGATCTTCTGATACACCGGGCAATGATTCATGCACGCGCCGCAGCGAATACAGCGCAGCATTTCCTCGAAGTCGCCGCCGATCAACCCGCTGCGCCCACCGTCGACCAGCACGAAATACATATGCTCCGGCCCGTCCAGTTCGCCCTCGGCGCGCGGTCCGGTCAAGAGCGAAAAGTAGTTCGACGTGGTCTGGCCAGTCGCCGATCGCGGCAGCAGCCGCATTGCGGTGGCGAGGTCTTCCAGCGTCGGCAACACTTTTTCGATACCGGTCACGGCCACGTGCACGCGCGGCATCACGGTACACATGCCCTCGTTGCCCTCGTTCGTCACGACCGCGACCGAACCGGTCTCGGCAATCACGAAGTTCCCGCCCGTCACGCCCATATCCGCCGACATGAAGTGCGGCCGAAGCACCTCGCGCGCTTCCCGCGTCATGTCGGGAATCTCGGTCAGTCGCGGCTTGCCGTGCGTTTTGGCGAACAGATCCGCAATCTCGTCCTTATCCTTATGCACGACGGGCGCGATGATGTGGCTCGGCGGCTCGTTGTCGTTGATCTGCAGGATGTATTCGCCGAGATCCGTCTCGATGGACTGCACGCCCATCTCGCCCAACACGCGGTTCAACTGCATTTCCTCGGTGACCATCGACTTGGTCTTAATGATCTTTTTCACGTCGTGTTTGCGGGCGATATCCGCGACAAGCCGCGCCGCATCGCGCGTCGATTCGGCGAACAACACCGTCGCGCCGCGCCGGGTCGCCTCGCGCTCGAAGGTTTCGAGCCACACATCGAGGTTGGCGATCGCCCGGTCGCGCCGTTCCTTCAACGCGGCGCGGGTCGCCTCGAAGTCGATCGCGGTGATCGCGCTGGCCCGTGCGCTGACGAATTTCGTCGATAGTTTTGTGAGATTCTGTTGCAGCCGCTGATCGGCGAGCTTGGCGCCGGCGCGCGCCTTGAACTGCATGGTTTGAGCTTGCATGGCGGGTCCGGTGGTCGAAACGTCAGGCGTCGCCCGCGAGCACTTGCGCGATATGCAGCACGCGCGTCGTGACATCGCCCGTGCGCCGCAAGCGCCCTTCTATATTGAGCATGCAGCCGAGATCGCCGAGCACGACGGCCGGCGCGCCGCTTTCACGAATATTCGCGCACTTTTCATCGACGATCGCCGTCGAAATGTCGCCGTACTTCACCGCGAACGTTCCGCCGAAGCCGCAGCAGTGCTCGCAACCCTTCATTTCGACGATCGGCACGCCCGCATCGGCGAGTAGCGAGCGCGGCTGGCTCTTGACGCCGAGTTCGCGCAATCCCGAACAGGAATCGTGATAGGTCACGGCACCTTCGAACACACCCGGTTCGATGCGCGCCTTCGCCACGTTGACGAGAAAATCGGTCAATTCATAGACGCGCGACTGAACCCGCGCGTAGCGGTTCATCAGTTCGGGGTCGTCGCGGAAAAGATCGCCGTAGTGCGCGCGGATCATGCCGCCGCACGATCCCGACGGAACCACGACATAATCGAACTGTTCGAACTCGCGCAGCGTTTTTTCGGCGAGATCGCGCGCAAGCGGCCGATCGCCGGAGTTGTAGGCCGGCTGGCCGCAGCAGGTTTGCGCGGGCGGCACGATGACCTCGTGGCCGGCGGCCTCGATTAGCTTGACGACGGAAAAGCCGATATCCGGGCGCATCAAATCGATCAGGCACGTGACGAACAATCCGACTCGCATGGGCACTCCTTTCTTGATCCGAGCATGAAACTGCCCTGATTATCCGCGAAACGGGGCGCTGCGCGAACGTTTTGCGCGATGCGCGGCTCTCTTCCCTAGAGCCCCTACTCGCGCCAGCCGCTTAGTTTCTTTTCACGATACGAGATACAATCGTCGTTCCGCTGTTTGACGCGTCAACCGATTTTTCACGATGAGCGATACAAACCTGGAATCCAAGACGTCCATTCAGGTGATCGAACGCATGATGCGGCTTCTCGACGCACTCGCCGCGCATACCGATCCCGTCAGCCTGAAAGAACTCGCCCAGAGCACGGAACTGCATCCGTCGACGGCGCACCGCATCCTGAACGACATGGTGCTGTGCCGTCTCGTCGATCGTTCCGATCCCGGCACGTACCGGCTCGGCATGCGCCTGCTCGAACTCGGCAATCTCGTGAAGGCGCGGCTCTCGGTACGCGAAGCGGCCATGCCGCCGATGCGCGAACTGCATCGCCAGACCGGGCAGACGGTGAATCTCTCGGTGCGTCAGGGCGACGAGATCGTCTATATAGAGCGCGCCTATTCCGAACGGTCGGGCATGCAGGTGGTGCGTGCCATCGGCGGGCGCGCGCCGTTGCACCTCACCTCGGTCGGGAAGCTCTTCCTCGCCGCCGACGAATCCGCCCGCGTGCGCGCCTACGCCACGCGGACCGGCTTGTCGGGACACACGCAAAACAGCATCACCGATCTTTCCAAACTCGAACGCGAACTAACCTTCGTGCGCCAGCAGGCATGCGCGCGCGACAACGAGGAACTCGAACTGGGCGTGCGCTGCATCGCGGCGGGTATCTACGACGACACCGGCCGGCTGGTCGCCGGGCTGTCGTTGTCGGCGCCAGCGGATCGTCTGCAGGACGCGTGGCTCAACCAGTTGAGCCATACGGCGCTCGAAATTTCACGCTCGCTTGGCTACCGGCCGGATAACGTCGCCGATTCGCAGCAGCGCTGAGAAAGTCTCGAAGCATCATAGAAAAAGCCGGATCGTCGTGAGACGAATCCGGCTTTTTTGCTGACTCGGCGGAGACTCAGGTTCCGCTGCCGCCTGCGTCGGCGCTCGTGATACGCGGCTCGCCCGCAGTATCGAGATAGGAACGCAGACGCCCGGCGTCGGCGAAGCGCGAATACTTACCCGACGAATCCAGCAGCACCATCACGACCTGACGATCGTGAATGGTGGCCTGCATCACCAGGCACTCGCCCGCTTCGTTGATGAACCCGGTCTTTTGCAGCCCGATATCCCACGACGGATTGCGGATCAGCGCATTCGTGCTGTTGTAAGCCAGATTGCGCTTGCCGGTGTAGACCTCGTAACTGCGATCGGTCGAGAACTTGCGAATCAGCGGATATTGATACGCCGCGTTGACCATCTTCACGAGGTCGCGCGCGCTCGACACGTTCAGGCTCGTGAGTCCGGTCGAGTTTTCGAAATGCGTGTCGGTCATGCCGAGGGACTTCGCTTTCGCGTTCATCGCCGCGATAAATGCCGGACGGCCGCCCGCGACATAGCGCGACAACGCCGCTGCGGCGCGGTTTTCAGACGCCATCAGCGCGATATGCAGCATATCTTCGCGACTCAACGTCGATCCGACCGCGAGGCGCGAACCCGTGTACTTCTCGTAATCCTTGTCTTCGTCGGTGACCTGGATGTCGTCGGTCAGCGGCGCCTTCGAATCGAGCACGACCATCGCGGTCATCAGCTTGGTGATCGACGCGATGGGCACGACGGCGCGCGAGTTTTTGTCGAAGAGCGTTTCGGCAGTGTTCTGGTCGACGACATACGCGACGCTCGAACGCAGCGCCAGCGTGTCCGGCGTCTCGTGCAGGCCGAACGCCTGACCGACCGACGGCGGCCGCGGCTGGAACGCGACCGAGCGCACCGCGGCCCGACGCCCGTGCGGATCCATCTTGTAATTAACGCGATGACGTTTCGAAACCCGGGGCGCGTCGTCGTCGGCATCGGCGGCGGCGGCTACTTTCGCGCCCTTCGACGATTTGGCTGACGCAACGGACCGGGTTTTGGCGGATTTGACACGAGCGGGCGCAGCGGCGCTCGAACTCACTTTCTTGGGGGATTTCGACGCGGAAGTGGTTTGTGCAGCGGTCTTTGCGAAGGCCTCGCCGGGCGCGGCCGCAAAAGAGGTCGCGACCGCGAGAGACACGGCCACCGACATTGCGGTCCGGAGCGCCACGCCTTGCATCACTTTCAGCGACGAAAACATTTCGGTTTTCATTAGTGTTCTGTTCTGGGGCGGCGAGAGAGTACCGCCAGTGTAGTAAAGCTACGAAATTTAAGCAATATTAAGCACTTATCGACGATCGTTAAACCGTGTTGTAAGCAACGGTTCGAACGGCCAATAAGAACCGCTATGTCGATCGTCAAAATCGATCGCGCTGCGAAGCAGAAAGCACCGAAAAGCATGCCCACGCCGGGGCTATCCATGCTTAACGGCAAAATATTCAGCAACTTGAATGAATTGTCGACTTCCAGACTGCCCGGCCTCGTTCTATCGAACAGTTCTTCGAAGAAACGGCCGGAACGTGATTGCCGAATGGCAACCGGCGGTTCGACTGCAATCAATTATTAACGTTCCTTCCCATCGTTCGGTTTACGGACTTATCTTAAAAATAGTCCGGGAGTGTATCGGGAACGCGCGTGCTCTGCCCGGTCCGGTTTCGTCCCTCCGCCTGCCAAAATAATTTCGCTGAAAGTCCCGGAAACCTTGCCCCGCCATGGTGCGCAGGCTTTTCGAGACAGCTTCGAAAAAACGTTCGACCGTTCGCGTAAACCCTTGTTTAATAAACCATTTAGTACGAATGCTGCGGCGCACAAAAAGCGCTTGACAACGTTTTGGATATCTCTAAAATGGGTCTCATGTTGCGACGCACCAAAACGCCGTTGCACAACCGGCAGGACGGATGTCCGTTCACCGTTAAAACCCACGACCCGCGATGAATGGGTCGAAAATTTCAGGAGTGTGAGATGACCCTGTTGACCCCCGAACAAATCGCCGCCGCCCAGAAAGCCCAGTTCGACACCCTCTTCGGCCTCACGAACAAGGCGTTCGAAGGCATCGAGAAGCTGGTTGAACTGAATCTGCAAGTCGTGAAGTCGACGCTCGCGGAAGGCCAGGAAAACGCGCAGCGCGCTTTGTCGGTCAAGGACGCGCAAGAATTGCTCGCGCTGCAGGCAAGCCTGGCTCAGCCGGTTGCCGAGAAGGCGCTGTCGTATGGCCGTCACCTGTATGAAATCGCCTCGGCCACGCAAGCTGAATTCACTCGCGTCGCGGAAGCCCAGTTCGAAGAGCAGAACCGCAACGTGCAAACGCTCGTCGACAACGTCGCGAAGAACGCACCGGCAGGCTCGGAAACGGCTGTCGCGGTCATGAAGTCGGCCATCACCGCCGCCAACACGACCTACGAAACGGTTCACAAGGCGACGAAGCAAGCCGTCGAAATCGCGGAAAGCAACTTCAACGCAGCGGCCACCGCAGCGTCGAAGGCAGCGACGCAAGCCGCTGCTCAGGCATCGCGCGGCGCGAAGAAGGCTATCTAAGCTTAATCGCCACGCTTGGCGCTATACCGAAAAACCCGGCCCCGACTCTGCTCTGGCCGGGTTTTTTGTTGCCCGCCCGGTTGGTTAAAGCAAACCGCTGAAGTAAAAAAAGCGCGCCCCTTCCGGGGCGCGCTTTTTTGCATTGCAGCCGAATACGCTTACTTCTTGCGCTGCGGCGGCAAGTCCGTACACACGCCTTCGTACAACTCGGCGGCCATGCCGACCGATTCGCCGAGCGTCGGATGCGGATGGATCGTCTTGCCGATATCCGTCGCGTCCGCGCCCATTTCGATCGCAAGGCACACCTCGCTGATCAGATCGCCGGCGCTCGTTCCGACAATCCCGCCGCCGATAATCCGATGCGTTTCTTCGTCGAAGATCAGCTTCGTGAAGCCTTCATCGCGGCCGTTCGCGATAGCGCGGCCCGACGCGGCCCACGGGAACGTGGCCTTGCCGTACTTGATGCCTTCGGCCTTGCACTGGTCTTCGGTCTTGCCGGCCCACGCCACTTCCGGATCGGTGTAAGCGACCGATGGAATCTGCAGCGCGTCGAAGTACGCCTTCTCGCCGTGCGCCACTTCCGCCGCGACGTGGCCTTCATGCACGGCCTTGTGCGCGAGCATCGGCTGGCCGACCAGATCGCCGATCGCGAAAATGTTCGGCACGTTGGTGCGCATCTGCTTGTCGACGTTGATGAAGCCGCGATCCGTCACGGCCACGCCCGCCTTGTCCGCGCCGATCTTGTTGCCGTTCGGGCTACGGCCCACCGCGACCAGCACGAGGTCGTAACGCTGCGCTTCCGCCGGGGCCTTTTCGCCCTCGAACGTCACGTAGATGCCGTCTTCCTTCGCTTCGGCCTTGGTGGTCTTGGTCTTGAGCATGACGTTCGCGAAGCGTTTCGCGTTGTACTTCTCCCAGACCTTGACGAGATCGCGGTCAGCGCCAGCCATCAAGCCGTCCAGCATTTCCACGACGTCGATTTCCGAGCCGAGCGCCGAATAAACCGTCGCCATTTCCAGCCCGATGATGCCGCCGCCGATCACGAGCATGCGCTTCGGAATCTGGCGCAACTCCAGCGCGCCGGTCGAATCGACCACGCGCGGATCTTCCGGCATGAACGGCAACTTCACGGCCTGCGAACCGGCCGCGATGATCGCCTGCTTGAACTTGACGACCTTCTTGCCGCTCTCGCCCTGCACTTCCATATGGTTCGGATCGACGAAATTGCCGACGCCCGTCACCACTTCCACCTTGCGCGCCTTCGCCATGCCGGCCAGACCGCCGGTCAGCTTCTTGACGACGCCCGATTTGAAATCGCGCAGCTTGTCGAGGTCGATCTGCGGCGCGCCGAACGTGATGCCGTGATGTTCGAGCGCTTTGGCTTCTTCCGTGATGGACGCCGTGTGCAGCAGCGCCTTCGACGGAATGCAACCGACGTTCAGGCAAACGCCGCCGAGCGTGGCGTAGCGTTCCACCAGCACGGTTTTCATGCCGAGATCGGCCGCGCGGAACGCCGCCGAATAACCGCCGGGACCCGCGCCGATCACGAGCATGTCGCATTCGATATCGGCTGCGCCCGCGTACGAACCCGCCTTCGGTGCGGGCGCTGCGGTGGCTTTTTCGGCCGGTTGCGGCGCGGCTGCCGCAGGCTTCGTCTCAACCTGGCTCACGCCGCCGCCCTGGCCTTCGAGCGTCAGAATAAGCGTGCCTTCCGAGACGTTGTCGCCAACCTTGACCTTCACTTCCTTGACCGTACCGGCCGCGGGCGACGGCACATCCATCGTCGCCTTGTCGGATTCGAGCGTGACGAGCGATTGTTCCTTCTCGACCGTATCGCCCGGCTTCACGTGAATTTCGATCACCGGAATGTCCGTGAAATCGCCGATATCCGGCACTTTCACATCTTGCGTGCCACCACCGGCCGCGGCGGGCTTTTGCTCGGCAGGTTTGGACGCAGCCGCTTCCTTCGTCGGCGCGGGCGCAGATGCGGGCGCGGCGGCAGCGGCTTCGGCCGTCTCGATCATCGCGATGACCGAACCTTGCGAGACCTTGTCGCCGGCCTTGACCTTGACTTCCTTGATGGTGCCCGCGAGGTCGCTCGGCACTTCCATCGTGGCTTTGTCGGTTTCGAGCGTGATGACGCCTTGTTCTTTCTCGATGGCGTCGCCCGCGTTGATGCTGACTTCGATGACTTCGACGTCGGTGAAGTCGCCGATATCGGGTACTTTTAATTCGACGAGACTCATGTTGTCCCCTAAAGATAGTGCGGAGCGAACCGGACGCGATGAATGTGCGCCCGGTTGGCCGTCGGCAGACGCGAATGCAGGTTCAGTGAATGCAAGGCCGGCGAACCCCGAAACAGGGTCCGCCAAACACTAGCGAATCACAGAATCACCCGACGGAAGTCCGCCAGAATCCCCGACAAATACGCATTGAAGCGCGCAGCTTCCGCCCCGTCGATCACCCGGTGATCGTAGGACAGCGACAGCGGCAGCGTCAGACGCGGCACGAACTGCTTGCCGTCCCAGACCGGTTTCATCGCGCCGCGCGAGAGCCCGAGAATCGCGACTTCCGGCGCGTTGATGATCGGCGTGAAGTGCGTGCCGCCGATGCCGCCGAGCGACGAAATCGAGAAGCAGCCGCCTTGCATCTGATCGGGCTTCAGCTTGCCGTCGCGCGCCGCCTTCGACAACTCGGCCATTTCCTTCGCGATATCGACGAGACCCTTCTGATCCGCGTTGCGGATGACCGGCACCATCAGGCCGTTCGGGGTATCGGCGGCGAAACCGATGTTGTAATACTGCTTGAAGACGAGGTTGTCGCCGTCGAGGCTCGCGTTGAAGGTCGGGAATTTCTTCAGCGCGGAAACGACTGCCTTGATGACGAACGCGAGCATCGTGAACTTCACGCCCGCTTTCTCGTTTTCCTTGTTCAACTGCACGCGCAGCGCTTCGAGCTCGGTGATATCGGCTTCGTCGTTGTTCGTGACGTGCGGAATCATCACCCAGTTGCGATGCAGGTTCGCACCCGAGATTTTCTTGATGCGCGAAAGCGGTTTCGGATCGACCGGACCGAACTTCGTGAAATCGACCTTCGGCCACGGCAGCAGGCCCAGTTCGCCACCACCGCCGCCAGCCGGCGCGGCAGCCGCCGCGGGCGTTGCGCCAGTTCCGGACATCACGCCCTTCACGAACGCGGTGATATCGGCCTGCGTGATGCGTCCTTTCGGACCCGAACCCGTCACGCGCGATACATCCACGCCCAGCTCGCGCGCGAACTTGCGCACGGAAGGCGATGCATGCGACGAGCGCGCGCCTTCGCCGGCCGGAATCACCGGCGCCTGCGCGAGCGCGGATGGCGCTTCCTTTGCGGCAGGCGCGGCGGCCTTCGGCGCTTCCTGCTTCGGTGCGGCCGCAGTCGTAGCAGGTGCCGCGGCCGGTGCAGCATCTCCGCCTTCGAGAATCACGATCAGCCTGCCTTCCGACACGTTGTCGCCGATCTTCACCTTCAGTTCCTTGACCGTGCCGGCGGCGGGCGACGGTACGTCCATCGTCGCCTTGTCGGATTCGAGCGTGACGAGCGACTGTTCCTTCTCGACCTTGTCGCCGACCTTCACGCCGATCTCGATCACCGGAATGTCCTTGAAGTCGCCGATATCCGGCACCTTCACTTCGACCGTCCCGCCGCCCGAAGCTTGCGGCGCGGCCTTTTCTTCCTTCGCGGGTGCGGGAGCGGCGGCGGGCGCAGCGGCGGCGGCGGCAGCAGCGGGCGCAGCTTCGGCCCCGCCCGCTTCCAGCACGACGATCAACGTGCCCATCGACACGTTATCGCCCACCTTGACCTTCACTTCCTTCACGGTGCCGGCCGCGGAACTCGGCACGTCCATCGTGGCCTTGTCGGATTCGAGCGTGACGAGCGACTGCTCTTTCTCGACGACATCACCCGCTTTCACCAGCACCTCGATCACCGGAATGTCCGTGTAATCGCCGATGTCCGGCACTTTGACTTCGATCGCTTGACTCATTATTAGTGTCTCCTGGGTTGCACGACGCGAAACGCCCCGCCTGAAACCGGGGGGCGTTCACGCCGCGCAACACGCGGGGGGCGATGCCTTAGACGGTCATCGGGTTGGGTTTTGCCGGGTCGAGGTTGTACTTCTTGATAGCCTCGGCGACGACCTTGCGCTCGATTGCGCCTTCGTCCGCAAGCGCGTTGAGCGCCGCGACGGTGACCCAGTAACGGTCGACCTCGAAGAAGTGGCGCAGCGCTTCACGCGTATCCGAACGGCCGTAGCCGTCCGTGCCGAGCACCACGAACTTGTTCGGCACGAAGGCGCGGATCTGATCGACGAGCGCGCGCACGTAATCGGTCGATGCAATCACCGGACCCTTCGCATCCTTCAGAAGCTTGGTGACATGCGACACCTTGCGTTCTTCGGTCGGGTTGAGCAGGTTCCAGCGCTCGATCGCCTGGCCTTCGCGAGCCAGTTCGGTGAAGCTCGGCACGCTCCACAGGTCGGCGGCGACACCCCAGTCGTTCTTGAGCAGGTCGGCAGCAGCGATGACTTCGTTAAAGATCGTGCCCGCGCCCATCAGTTGAACGCGCGGCGCTTTCGCGTCGGCGTCGGACTTCCTGAACGCGTACATGCCCTTGATGATGTCGGAGGCAACCGAGTCACCCTGCGGAATCGCCGGATGCTCGTAGTTCTCGTTCATCACTGTGACGTAGTAGTACACGTCTTCCTGATCCGCGACCATGCGGCGCAGGCCGTCCTGCATGATGACCGCGAGTTCGTAACCGAACGTCGGGTCGTAGCTCACGCAGTTCGGCACCGATGCCGCCCACAGAAGCGAATGGCCGTCTTCGTGCTGCAAGCCTTCGCCATTGAGCGTCGTGCGGCCCGCCGTGCCGCCGAGCAGGAAACCGCGCGAACGCATGTCGCCCGCGGCCCACGCCAGATCGCCGATACGCTGGAAGCCGAACATCGAATAGAAGATGTAGAACGGGATCATGATCTCGCCGTGCGTCGAATACGACGTCGCGGCCGCAATCCAGTCACACATCCCGCCGGCTTCGTTGATCCCTTCCTGCAGGATCTGACCGGTTTCCGATTCGCGATAGAACATCAGCTGGTCGGAATCTTCCGGAATGTACTTCTGGCCGTCCTGATTCCAGATACCAATCTGGCGGAACAGGCCTTCCATGCCGAAAGTGCGCGACTCGTCCGGAACGATCGGCACGATGCGCTTGCCGAGTGCCTTGTCCTTCAAAAGGATATTGAGAATCCGCACGAACGCCATCGTCGTGGAGATTTCGCGGCCTTCGCCCGTGCCCTTCAGCACCGGTTCGAACACGGAAAGATCCGGCACCGGCAGCGATTCCGCCTTCTGGCGACGCGCCGGCAGATAGCCGCCGAGTTCCTGACGGCGAGTGCGCATGTACTCGAGTTCCTTCGAACCTTCGTCGAACGTCAGATACGGCACGTCGACGATCTGCTCGTCGGAAATCGGCAGCTTGAACTGGTCGCGGAATTTCTTCAGCGTCTCGATCGGCAGCTTCTTCTGCTGGTGGGTGATGTTCATCGCCTGGCCGTGCTCGCCCATGCCGTAACCTTTGATGGTCTTGGCGAGGATGACGGTCGGCGAGCCCTTCGCCTTTTGCGCCTGATCGTAGGCTGCGTAAATCTTGTGCGGATCGTGGCCGCCGCGGTTCAGGTTCCAGATGTCTTCGTCGGACCAGTCGGAGACCAGCGCCTTCAGTTCCGGCGTGTTGAAGAAGTGTTCGCGCACGAACGCGCCCGATTCCGACTTGTACGTCTGATATTCGCCGTCGACCACTTCCATCATCCGGCGCATCAGCGCGCCCGATTTGTCGCGTGCGAACAGTGCATCCCAGCGGCTGCCCCACACCACCTTGATGACGTTCCAGCCCGCCCCGCGGAACTCGCTTTCGAGTTCCTGGATGATCTTGCCGTTGCCGCGCACCGGGCCGTCGAGACGCTGCAAATTGCAGTTGATCACGAAGACGAGGTTGTCGAGGCGTTCGCGCCCCGCCATGCCGATCGCGCCGAGCGATTCCGGCTCGTCCGTTTCGCCGTCGCCGAGGAACGCCCAGACCTTCCGGCCTTCGGTTTTCGCCATGCCGCGCGCGGCCATGTACTTCATGAAGCGCGCCTGATAGATCGCCATGATCGGGCCGAGGCCCATCGAGACGGTCGGGAATTGCCAGAAATCCGGCATCAGCCACGGATGCGGATACGACGAAATGCCCTCGCCGCCCACTTCCTGGCGGAAGTTGTTCAGTTGCTTTTCGGTCAGCCGGCCGAGCAGGAACGCGCGCGAGTACACACCCGGCGACGAATGGCCCTGCACGAACACGAGATCGCCGCCATGTTCCGGCGACGGTGCGTGCCAGAAATGGTTGAAGCCGACGTCGTAAAGCGTCGCGGCGGAGGCGAACGACGCGATGTGGCCGCCGACGTTCGTGTCCTTGCCCGCGCGCAGCACCATCGCGATGGCGTTCCAGCGCGTGTACGAGCGAATACGGTGTTCGATGTCCTGGTCGCCAGGAATCTTCGCCTGGTTGATGACCGGAATCGTGTTGATGTACGGCGTGTTCGCGGAGAACGGCAGGTGTTCGCCGTGCACGCGCGCAAATTCGATCTGCTTCTCGATCAGGTAGTGCGCGCGGTCGGGGCCGACCGCGGAAATCACGCCGTCGAGCGCTTCGAGCCACTCGGCGGTTTCCTGCGGATCGTCGTCGTTTGCGTTGGCGACATACTTCATCACTTCGTCGGGTACAGCGGACATGCTCGTCTCCTGATTTGAGGAACGCTCTTTGAACAGACGACGCGAACCCAATGGGCACGGCCGCGTGCGGCAATTCTAAAGAGGCTCCAGACCATCACGCAAGGAATTTTTCGAATCATGAGAGTTCATCTCATAATGCGGAAAATTGCTGCAACGCACCGTCAATTGATTTATTTTTGATAGACGATTCGTTACCTTGCGACCATTTGAAGGTGTTTTCCCGTATTTTTACGCCATTTAACAATCGGACGCTGCGTTACAATTGCCGCCATGTTCACCGACCGGCTTTTCGCACGCTCGGCACGATCGCGGGCTCATGGCCCGGACTCGGCGCCTTCCCGCTGGCACCACGGACCGTGGTGGTCGAACTCCTATTTGCTCACGCCGCTGATCTCCATTCTGGTGTTTCTGGTGGTGATGAGCCTGATTCTGTGGAGCCTGAACAGGCGCGAACAGCAGCAGCAAGAGGACACGCTATATAGAAACGTCGCGTGGGCTCAGCAGCAGATTCGCCTTTCCATGACCGGAGCGCAAGAACAGATTCAGGCGCTTTCCCGCGATATCGCGAGCGGTCACGGCGATCCCCAAACTTTTCAGACGTCCACCACGGACATCATGCAGGGTCATCCCGAGATCCTGTACATGAACTGGTACACGAGCGAGCACAAGCCGCGCTGGCCGAACACGCCGCTGCCGGTGCTCGGCTCCCGGCTTGCCAAGCCGAGCGACACGCAAATGGACGAAGCGGTCCAGGCGTCGTTCGAGGAAGCCCGCACCACGCGCCGCCAGACCTATTCGCCGCTGCTCTACGACGACCTCGGCAACGGCTACATCACGCTGCAGACGCCGGTGTTTCGCGACCGCGACTTCTTAGGCTCGATCGCGGCGGTGTTTTCGATCGAAGGCATTCTCAAGCACGATATCCCGGCCGAGTTGTCCGCGAAGTACAAGATTTCGATCACCGATCTGAACAATCGCGAACTCGCGACCACGTCGAGCCGCCCGCGCCTGCCGCGCGACATGTTCTACGACTTGCCGCTCGATCCGCCGGGACAAGGCGTTTCGGTGCGCGTTTACTCCTACCCGCAACTGACGAATTTCACGAACAACACGCTCGTCTGGCTGGTCGCGGGGTTGTCGTGTTTCGTGCTGTGGAGCCTCTGGAGCCTCTGGAAGCACACGCGGCAGCGCTTCGAGGCGCAACAGGCGCTGTACGCCGAAGCGTTTTTCCGGCGCGCGATGGAAAACTCCGTGCTGATCGGCATGCGCGTGCTCGACATGCACGGGCGCATCACGCACGTGAATCCCGCGTTTTGCCGGATGACCGCGTGGGACGAAAGCGATCTCGTCGGCAAGACGGCGCCGTTTCCGTACTGGCCACGTGATTCGTTCCCGGAAATGCAGCGTCAACTCGACATGACTTTGCGCGGCAAAGCGCCCTCGTCCGGCTTCGAATTGCGCGTGCGCCGCAAGGACGGCTCGTTCTTCCACGCGCGGCTTTACGTGTCGCCGCTGATCGACAGTTCGGGGCGGCAGACCGGCTGGATGTCGTCGATGACGGATATCACCGAGCCGAAGCGCGCGCGCGAGGAACTCGCCGCCGCACACGAACGCTTCACGACCGTGCTCGAAAGTCTCGACGCGGCCGTGTCCGTGCTCGCCGCCGACGAAGCCGAATTGCTCTTCGCGAACCGCTATTACCGGCATCTGTTCGGCATCCGCCCGGACGGCCATCTGGAACTCGCGGGCGCGGGTTTCGACACGGCGCAAACCTCATCCGACACGATCGACATGGTCGATACCTACGCGGGTCTGCCCACCACGGCGCTCACCGAGAGCACGGCGGACGCGCAGGAAGTGTATGTGGAAGGCATCCAGAAGTGGTTCGAAGTGCGCCGCCAGTACATTCAGTGGGTGGACGGCCATCTCGCGCAGATGCAGATCGCGACCGACATCACGCAGAGGAAGCAAGCGCAGGAACTCGCGCATCAGCAGGAAGAGAAACTCCAGTTCACGAGCCGCCTGATGACGATGGGCGAAATGGCGTCGTCGCTCGCGCACGAACTGAATCAGCCGCTCGCCGCGATCAACAACTATTGCTCCGGTTGCGTGGCAATGGTCAAATCAGGCCGGATGACGCAGGAAAACCTGCTGCCGGTGCTCGAAAAGACCGCGCAACAGGCGGTACGCGCGGGCATGATCATCAAGCGGATCCGCGAATTCGTGAAGCGCAGCGAGCCGAAGCGCCAGCCGACGCGCGTCGCCGATATCGTCGCGGATGCGGTCGGTCTCGCCGAAATCGAGGCGCGAAAGCGCAAGATCCGCATCCTGACCGAGATTCGCTCGCGGATGCCGGTGATTTACGTGGATCCGGTGTTGATCGAGCAGGTTCTCGTGAATTTGCTGAAGAACGCCGCCGAAGCCATGCACGACGCGAAGCCGAACGCCATCGACCCGGTGATTCGCGTGGTCGTGCTGCGCACCGACGGCAATTTCGTTTGCATCAGCGTGGTGGATCAGGGACCGGGCGTCGACGAAGCCACCGCCGAGCGCCTGTTCGAACCGTTTTACAGCACCAAGTCCGATGGCATGGGCATGGGGCTGAACATTTGCCGTTCGATTATCGAATCGCATCGTGGACGCCTGTGGGTAGTGAATAACGTCGAAGCCGACGGCCACGTCACGGGCGCCACGTTCCATTGCAGTCTGCCTATTGGAGAGGCGGACGGCCCGAGCAACGGCGGGTCGGACGCGCTCAGTCAACAAACCAGACAACAAACCGTTACGGGAGAGCTATGAGCAGTCCAGTCACCACTCAGGAAACCGTCTTTGTCGTCGACGATGACGAGGCCGTGCGTGATTCATTGCGCTGGCTGCTTGAAGCCAATGGCTACCGCGTGCAGTGTTTCGCGAGCGCCGAGACGTATCTCGACGCCTACCTGCCGATCTCCCACTCGGGCGCGATCTCGTGCCTGATCCTCGACGTGCGCATGACCGGCATGAGCGGGCTGGAACTGCAGGAACGCCTGATCAGCGAAAACGCCATCCTGCCGATCATCTTCGTGACGGGTCACGGCGACGTGCCGATGGCGGTCTCGACGATGAAAAAAGGCGCGATGGACTTTATCGAAAAGCCGTTCGACGAAGCCGAACTGCGCAAGCTCGTCGAGCGCATGCTCGACAAGGCGCGCAGCGAGAGCTCGAGTGTTCAGCAACAGCGCGCCGCCGCCGAACGGCTCGGCAAGCTGACGGCGCGCGAGCATCAGGTGCTCGAGCGGATCATCGCCGGGCGTCTTAACAAGCAGATCGCCGACGACCTCGGCATCAGCATCAAGACCGTCGAAGCGCACCGCGCGAACATCATGGAAAAGCTGAGCGTGAACACGGTCGCCGACCTGCTTCGCCTCGCGCTGTCCAACAAACCGCAGCAGTAACCAAGCGGCTTCACCTTCCGCACCGGACAGTGCTTGTCCGGTGCGCGTTTCTTCGTCCGCCCCGCCTTCATTGCAGCCCGCTGAACGCGCTCCTCGCGCCGTCTCAGCGCTTTGTGCCGCCGTCTCAGCGTTTCGTGCCGCCGTTTCAGCGCGTCGTGCCGCCGTTTCAGCGCGTCGTGCTTTTTTCGTCCGCCGCGCCTGCGCTGCTCGTGTCGTCCCCTGATTTTTCGGCGCCATCGGCGAGCGCGATCGCACGCGGTGACACCTCGCGGGATATCTGGTATCGGTACTTAACCGGTTCCCGCCGGGCCTGGATCGAAGGCTCGGACGGCCGTCGTCTCGCCCGGGCGCGAGGCGCGCCGGCCGTGGAAAACGGCGTGCCGCATTGCCCGTCCGTCATACTCGTCCGGCTGTCGCACGCCATGCTCGCCGACGCAACCGCCGGCCCCTGTCAAGCGGCCCTCGCCTCCCGGCGAAGGCCCGGAGGAACTGACCGTGAATCGAAACCGCTCGTCCATAACGGGCTTCTTCCGTCTGAATGCGCTGCACGCCGCGCCGCGTTCCTGCCGATTAGTCCTCTGCGCCGCGCTCGTGGCCGCGCCATTCGCGCTCGCCGTGCCGCCCGCCGCGGCGCAAAGCGCCGCGCCGCAGTCTAACGGACAGTCCAACGCGCCCGCGCCAGCCAAACGCACGAACGAACAACTGGACTCGCTGACCGCACCGGTCGCGCTCTATCCCGACGCCCTGCTCGCTCAAGTGCTGATGGCGGCCACCTATCCCGCCGACGTCGATGCGGCCGCCGCGTGGTCGAAGTCGAATCCGAACGTGAAAGGCGACGACGCCGTGAAAGCCGTCGCGTCAATGCCGTGGGATCCGAGCGTCCAGTCGCTCGTCGCGTTCCCGCAGGTGCTCGCGACCATGGTGTCGAAACGCGACTGGATGACCCAGTTGGGCGATGCGTTCATCGCGCAGCCGAACGACGTGATGGATTCCGTGCAGCGCCTGCGCCGCGCCGCGCAGTCGGCGGGCAACCTGAAATCGACCGAGCAGCAGAAAGTGGTCGTGGAACAAAGCACGATCCAGATCCAGCCGACCAGCACGCAAGTCGTCTACGTGCCGACGTATAACCCGACCGTCGTGTACGGCGCGTGGCCGTATCCCGCGTATCCGCCGGTCTACGTGCCGCCGCCGCCCGGTTACGCGATTGCGACGGGGTTCGCGACGGGCATCGCGTTCGGCGTGGGGATCGCGGTGACGAATTCGCTGTGGGGCGGCTTCAACTGGAACAATCACGACGTCAATATCAACGTCAATCGATACAACAACATCAACACGAACAACCGGCTGAACGCGAATTCCGGCAACACGAACTGGAACCGGAACGATCCGCAATTCAACCGGAACAACACGCGTAATAACGTGGGGAATAACGTCGGCAATAACGCGGCGAACCGGCAGAACAACGTGGGCGGCGCGGCCAACCGCGATTCGCGCAACGACCTGCGCGGCCGCGACGACCCGCGCGCCCAGGCCCGTCAGACATTACAAAGCCGCACCGGGCAGGACGTGAGCGGTCCGGCAAACCAGCGCGTACAGGACATCAAGCAAGGCGGCGCACGCGACCAGCGCGGCGGAGGCGCGGGCGGCAATGCGCGCGAACAACGTGGCGGCGGCGCGGGCGGGATGAACAACGACGTCAAGCAGCGTGCGCAAAGCGTGAACCGCGACAGCGCACTGCGCGACGCCGGCGACGGCAATGCCGCGCGCCGCGATACGCAGCGCGGACAGGCGAGCCGCGAATCGCTCGGCGCGCAGCACGGTGGCGGCGGCGGGTTCAACGGCGGTGGCGGAGGCGGCGGTGGTGGACATTTTGGCGGCGGAGGCGGAGGCGGCGGCGCACGCGGCGGTGGACACGTCGGCGGAGGCGGTGGACACGTCGGCGGAGGCGGTGGCGGAGGCCGCATGGGCGGTGGCGGCGGCGGGCACATGCGTCGCTGATTCCAGCGAGCAGCCGGCCTTGGCCTTTATCCACTCAACATTCGCAAATCAGGAGCCGTGAGATGAACCATTCACCCGAACACGCCGTATCGACGATCTCGCGCGCCGCAAACTGCGCGCATCCAGCCTGGGTTCCGGCTTTCGCGCTCGCCTTCGCGCTCCTCGCCGCCGCGCCGGCCGTGCGCGCGCAGGCGTTTTATCCGAGTCCCGATGCGGCGGCCAACGCGTTCGTCGATGCCATCGCGACCACCGATCACGCGGCACTTCGCACCGTGCTCGGCAGCGACTACCAGACCTTCATCCCGACCAGCGAAATCGGTGAAACGGATATTTACGCGTTTCTCGGCGCGTGGTCGAAGGGACACCGGATCGTGACCGACACCGCGCCGCTCGGCGGCCACGCGAGCGCGCACCTCGAGGTGGGCGACAGCGGCTGGACGGTGCCGATTCCGATCGTGCAGCAATCGAAAGGCTGGCGCTTCGATCTGCAAGCGGGCCGCGACGAACTGCTGACTCGCCGGATCGGGCGCAATGAGCAGTCGGCGATTCTCGCGGCGCTCGGCTACGTCGATGCCCAGAACGAGTACAAGCAGTCGCAGCAGCATTACGCCGACCGCTTCGTCAGCAGCGCGAACAAACGCGACGGACTGTTCTGGGTCACCCAGCCCGGCGAGCCGGACAGCCCGCTCGGGCCGCTCGCCGCGACGATGCCGAACGGCACGCTGCCCGCCGACGCTTACCACGGCTATCACTATCGCATCCTGACCGCGCAGGGTCCGCACGTCGACGGCGGCGCGAAGAGTTACCTCGAAAGCGGCGTGCTGACGCGCGGGTATGCGCTGATCGCGTGGCCCGCGAAATACGGCAATACCGGCGTGATGAGCTTTATCGTCAATCAGGACGGGCAGGTTTATCAGAAAAATCTGGGGCCCGCCACGCCGCGCATAGCGGAATCCACCCGCGCCTTCGATCCCGATCCGTCGTGGAAGCCTGTTTCGCCGTGAGCCGGGCGCGAGCCGGTAGCGCGACCGGCAAGCGGCCCACGGTCTAGCGTATTGGAGAACCGGCGTTACGGCGTCCGGCGCGTTGGGCGCGTTGGGCGGCCGGCGCGTTGGCGCGTGGGCGCGTTGGGCGTCCGGCGCGTTGGGCGGCCGGCGCGCTGGGGGTTGGCTCGTTGGGGAATTGCCGCGTCGGGGATTGCCGCGTTGGGAAATTGCCGCGTTGGGGGATTGCCGCGTTGGGGGATTGCCGCGTTGGGGCAACGAAGTACCGCCATACCGGCACATCACCGAACCCGCGCCGCGGCGATCCGCCCATCCGGCCAGCGAGCCTCCGCGCCCGAACCGGTATAATTTAGGGCTTTCCCGCAGCGCCGATGCGCGTGCGTCCCGCCCGAGGCGAATGCTCGCCCTCCCGCCGGTTCGAGCACCCGCCACGCACCGCGCGCGGCGCGCCGCTTCCCTTGCCCACTCTCGACCGACTCACCATGACCGCCCAACTGATCGACGGTATCGCCCTTTCCAAGACAATTCGCGCCGATGTCGCCACGCGCGCCGCCGCACTGGCCGCTCGCGGCCATCAGCCGGGACTGGCCGTGGTGCTGGTCGGCGATAACCCGGCGAGCGAAGTGTATGTGCGCAACAAGGTGAAAGCCTGTCAGGACAACGGTCTGCACTCGGTGTTCGACCGCTTTCCCGCAACGCTCAGCGAAGACGGCCTCCTCGCCCATATCGACACGCTGAACCGCGATCCGGACATCCACGGCATCCTCGTCCAGTTGCCGCTGCCCGCGCATATCGACAGCCACAAGGTGATCGAAGCGATTGCGCCGGAAAAGGACGTCGACGGTTTTCACGTCGCGAACGCAGGCGCGCTGATGACCGGCAAGCCGCTTTTCCGCCCCTGCACGCCCTACGGCGTGATGAAAATGTTCGAGGCTTACAAGATCGATCTGCCGGGCGCGAATGCCGTGGTGATCGGGCGGTCGAATATCGTCGGCAAGCCGATGGCGCTCCTGCTGCTCGAAGCCGGCGCGACCGTCACGATCTGTAACAGCAAGACGCGCGATCTCGCGGCGCACACGCGCACGGCGGATATCGTCGTGGCCGCGACCGGCCGCCGCAACGTGCTGACGGCGGACATGGTGAAGCCGGGCGCGACTGTGATCGACGTCGGCATGAATCGCGACGACGCCGGCAAATTGTGCGGCGACGTCGATTTCGCCAGCGTGCGCGAAGTCGCGGGCTACATCACGCCGGTCCCGGGTGGCGTCGGACCGATGACCATCACCATGCTGCTCGTGAACACCATCGAAGCCGCCGAACGCGCGGCCTCCGTGTCCTAAGCGGCGGAATAAGATCGCCCGCGCCAATCGTCTTCGTAGCGACAAACGATTTGGAAAATGCGCACATCGCCCCAATAATCACCGGGTAACGCCGATTTCCGCGAGCGGCCGCGCCTTGCCGCGCGCCGCTCGCCCCTAATTTGAGAACGGGAGAGCCATGTCCAGTCAGACACCCATCGCGACCGAAGCCACGCCGGGCGATTATTCCGCCAACCCGCTGCTCGATTTCACCGACCTGCCCCGTTTCGGCGAGATTCGTCCGGAACACGTCACGCCCGCCCTCGACCTGCTGCTCGCCGCCGCGAAAAAAGCGATCGATTACGCGAGCGACGCCGCGACGCCCGCCACCTGGCGCGATATCGTCGAATCGGTGGAAGGTCCGTCCGAGCGGCTGTGGCGCGCATGGGGCGTGATCGGCCATTTGAATGCTGTCGCCGATACGCCCGAACTGCGCGCCGTCTACGGTGAAAATCTGCCGCGCGTGACGGAATTTTCCGCGAGCGTCGGCCAGAATCTGGCGCTGTACGAAAAGTACAAAGCCATCGCCGCAAGCGCCGAATTCGCGACGCTGTCGACCGAACGCAAGAAGATTCTCGACAATTCCCTGCGCGATTTCCGCCTGTCCGGAGCGGAATTGCCCGAAGAACAGAAACCGCGTTTTGCGCAATTGCAGGAAGAACAAGCGGCGCTCGCCAAGGCGTTCTCCGACCACGTTCTCGACGCCACCAACGCGTTCGCGCACATCGTCACGCAGGAAAGCGAGCTTGCCGGCCTGCCGGAAGACGTGATCGAAGCGGCGCGCGAGGCTGCGCAAAAAGCGGGCGTCGAAGGCTGGAAATTCACGCTGCACTTCCCTTCGTATTTTCCCGTGCTCCAGTACGCCGAAAGCCGCGCGCTGCGCGAAGCGATGTACCGCGCCTACGTCACGCGGGCGTCGGAACTGGGCGCGCTCTACGGCGAAGGCAAGCCGGAATGGGACAACACGGCGATCGTCGTCGATCAGTTGAAGCTGCGCACCGAAGAAGCCAAGACGCTCGGCTATAACAATTTCGCGGAAGTGTCGCTTGCGCCGAAGATGGCGGAGTCGCCGCGTCAGGTCGCCGAGTTCCTCGAAGATCTGGCGGTGCGCGCGCGGCCTTATGGCGAAAAAGACTGGGCGGAACTGCGCGCCTACGCGGCGAGCGAACTCGGTATGACCGACATGCAGCCGTGGGACACGACGTTCGCCGCCGAACGCTTGCGCCAGCAGCGCTATTCGTTCTCCGAGAACGAAGTGAAGCAGTATTTCCCGCAGGAAGCGGTGTTGAAGGGCCTGTTCAAGGTCACGGAAACGCTCTTCGGCGTGTCGATCCGCCGCGACGAAGCGCCGGTCTGGAATCCGGACGTGCGGTTTTTCCGCGTCGAGAACAAGGACGGCTCGCTGGTTGCGCAGTTCTATCTCGATCTGTACGCCCGCGAAGGCAAGCGCGGCGGCGCGTGGATGGACGACGCGCGCGCGCGTCAGCGGAAAACCGGCGGCAACGTGCAGACGCCCGTCGCGTATCTGACCTGCAATTTCTCCGCGCCGGTGGGCGGCAAGCCCGCGTGTTTCACGCACGACGAAGTCATCACGCTGTTCCACGAATTCGGTCACGGGTTGCATCACATGCTGACGCGCGTGGACGAGCTTGGCGTGTCGGGTATCAACGGTGTCGAGTGGGATGCGGTCGAACTGCCGTCGCAGTTCATGGAGAATTTCTGCTGGGAGTGGGACGTGCTGACCGACATGTCGTCGCACGTCGATACCGGCGCGACCTTGCCGCGCGATCTCTTCGACAAGATGCTTGCGGCGAAGAATTTCCAGAGCGGCCTCGGCACCTTGCGTCAGATCGTGCTGTCCATGTTCGACATCCTGCTGCACACGAACTACGATCCCGCCACGGGCCAGAGCGTCAACGACTACGCGCGCGAGATCAACGAACGCTTCCACGTCATTCCGCAAGCGCCGTTTTCGCGCTGGACCAACACGTTCAGCCACATTTTCGCGGGCGGCTACGCGGCGGGCTATTACAGCTATAAATGGGCGGAAGTGCTCTCGGCCGATGCCTACGCGGCGTTCGAGGAAGCGGCGAAGCTCGGCGGCGGATCGGTGCTCGATGCGGCGACGGGCACGCGTTATCGTCGCGAGATTCTGGAAGTGGGCGGCAGCCGGCCCGCGATGGAATCGTTCAAGGCGTTTCGCGGACGCGAGCCGACCATCGACGCGCTGCTGCGGCATAACGGCATGACGCCGGCTGCCGCGCACTAAGCGAGTAAGTCGAAAAAAAGGGAGCGTCTGGCTCCCTTTTTTCATGGCCTCAGACGCCGCCGCCCTTATCGTTCGAGCCTGAAATTCACCTCGCGCGGACGTCCTTCCAGCGCGAGCGTCGCGCGCATCGCGGGCGCGCGGCTCACCACCTTGCCGCGCCGGATCACCGCCGTGCGGGCCGCGCGCAGCCGGATCGCCTCGACCGGATCGCGGGCGTCGAGCACCACGCAGTCCGCGTTGCAGCCCACCGCGATCCCGTACCCTTCGATCCCGAGAATCTTCGCGGGCGTGGTCGTCACGGCTTCGAAGGCGGCGCGCATCGCGTCCAGGCCGGTCATCTGCGCGACGTGCAAGCCCATGTGCGCCACCTCCAGCATGTCGCCCGAACCGAGGCTATACCACGGGTCCATCACGCAATCGTGGCCGAACGCCACGTCGATCCCCGCCGCCATCAATTCGGGCACGCGCGTCATGCCGCGCCGCTTCGGATACGTATCCGCGCGACCTTGCAGCGTAATGTTGATCAACGGATTCGCGATGGCCGCGACGCCCGATTCACGCATCAGCGGAATCAGCTTGCTGACGTAATAGTTGTCCATCGAGTGCATCGAGGTCAGATGCGAGCCGGTCACGCGCCCGTGCAGCCCGAGCCGATGCGTTTCGGCCGCGAGCGTTTCGATGTGGCGCGACATCGGATCGTCGGATTCGTCGCAATGCATGTCCACGCGCAGGCCCTTGTCCGCCGCGAATTCGCACAGCAATTTCACCGATGCCGCGCCGTCCGCCATCGTGCGTTCGAAATGCGGAATGCCGCCGACCACATCGACACCCATTCCGATCGCCCGCTTCAGGTTCTCGAACGCGCCCGCGTGCCGCAGGATGCCGTCCTGCGGAAACGCGACCAGTTGCAAATCGAGATACGGCTTCACGCGCCGCTTCACTTCCAAGAGCGCCTCGACGGCGAGCAGACGCGGATCGCAGACATCGACATGCGAACGGATTGCGAGCAGCCCGCGCGCGACCGCCCAGTCGCAATACTGCATGGCGCGCTCGACAAGCGCTTCCTGCGTCAAATCCGGCTTCAGTTCGCCCCAGAGCGCGATGCCTTCGAGCAGCGTGCCCGACGCGTTCACGCGCGGCAGGCCGTAGGACAGCGTCGCGTCCATATGAAAATGCGCATCGACGAACGGCGCGCTGACGAGCGAGCCGTCCGCATCGATTTCCTCGCGCGCCGTGGCCGCCAGACGCGGCTCGATCGCCGCGATTTTCCCGGCTTCGATGCCGATATCGACAAGCCCGTCGACGAGCGTATCGGCAAGGGTTTCGGTAACCCCCGGCCCGCGCGAATGTGCGAGCGCGGCGCGGCGAATGATCAGGTCCATGAACGAATCCTCGTGCGGAATGTGAAAGCGTTGAACGATTGTAGCGGGATAGAAAAGCGCTGGATCGGGGCGGAGTAAAAGCGGACGCGGACGTGTCGAAAAAATGGCGCGGGAGTCCCGTAAAATGCAGCCTTTCTTCACCCGAACCCGCAAGGCGCGCTTCCTCCATGAAAATCGCAACCTGGAACGTCAATTCCCTCAAGGTCCGCCAGCAGCATGTGATCGAATGGCTCGCGGTGAGCCACGTCGACGTGCTGTGTCTCCAGGAACTGAAGCTCACCGACGACAAATTCCCCCGCGCCGAACTCGAAGCCGTGGGCTACAAAAGTTGGTTCGCGGGACAGAAAACATACAACGGGGTCGCGATTCTGGTGCGCGAAGGGTTGAACGTGGACGAAGCCACGATCGTGCGCAATATCCCCGGTTTCGACGATCCGCAGCAACGCGTGATCGCGGCGACTGTGGATGGCGTGCGGATCGTGTCGGCGTATTTTCCGAACGGGCAGGCGCCGGGAACGGAGAAATTCGCGTACAAGCTGCGCTGGCTCGACGCGCTGCACGACTGGCTGAAGGCGGAGATGGCCGTGTATCCGAAGCTCGCCCTTTTGGGCGATTACAACATCGCACCGGAAGACCGCGACGTCCACGATCCGAAAGCTTGGGAAGGCCAGAATCTGGTGTCGCCGGAGGAGCGCGCGCATTTCGCGGAGCTGGTCGCGCTTGGGCTCACGGACTCGTTCCGTCAATTCGATCAGCCGGAAAAGACCTTTACGTGGTGGGATTATCGGATGCTGGCGTTTCGCCGCAACGCGGGATTGCGGATCGACCATATCCTGCTGTCGGCGGAACTGGCCTCGCAGTGCTCGGGGTGTGAGGTGGATCGCGTGCCGCGGAAGTGGGATCAGCCGTCGGATCATGCGCCGGTGGTGGCGGCTATTGGATGAGGGTTTTGTTGTGCTGGCGCTTGGTGGGCTCGAGGGTTTTGGCTTCGCTTGAGGTCTGCAACACCGTTTGATTGCCTCACGCTTTCTGGGAACTTGCTTTCGTGTAGGTTTATTAGCACGCCGCTATGCGCGGCGGCAGTCACTTTCTTTGCTGCTGCAAAGAAAGTAACCAAAGAAAGCAGCTATTCCGTCTAAGTGTCCGCCACGAATAACCACGCGGATAGGCACGCAGGCTAATTCGATTAGCGCGCAGTTTTTCTCTTTGGCACAGCGGCTGTGAGTTCCGTCCTCGCTGCGCGCGGACGACGGGCATAGCCAACCTATGCAAGCGCTTTCTGGGAACTTGCATTCGTGTAGGTCGATAAGCTCGCCGCGGTGCGCGGCAGCAGTCACTTTCTTTGGCTAGCTGCAAAGAAAGTAACCAAAGAAAGCAGCTATTCCGCCTAAGTGTCCGCCACGAACGGTTTCCGGGAGTGGTGCGAAAGAACAGCCGTGACGTCGCACCACGAAACAGAGTGGAGCCGCTCATCGATCCCCGCGGGCACGAAGTGCCTGCCGGTAAGGCATAACCGAAAACCGAACCGACTGCCGACCGACGGTTTTTAGATGTGCCCAACGTCCTCGCGCAGCGAGGATGGAACTGACCGGAGCTGTGCCAAAACGACCGAACGCGGGTTAGCCGAGTCAGCCTGCGTGCCTATCCGCGTGGTTATTCGAGGTGGACACTTAGACGGACAAGCTGCTTTCTTTGGTTACTTTCTTTGCAGCAGCAAAGAAAGTGACTGCTGCCGCGCATAGCGGCGTGCTAATAAACCTACACGAATGCAAGTTCCAAAGAAGCGCAGGCAGACCACCACCCCCCCAAAAAACCAACGCGAGAATCAAGCGTCCAGGTGCAGTTCCTGAATCTTCCGCGTAATAGTATTGCGCCCAATCCCAAGCCGCTCGGCCGCCTCCACCTTGCGTCCACGCGTAAAATCGAGCGCCTCGCGAATCACAGCGGCTTCAAACCGCCGCGCAAGTTCGTCCATGACATCGGCTGTGTTTTCACGCAGCAGCCGCGCCACCTCGGTCCGCAAACCGTTCTCCCACACGCTGACCGGCACCCCCGGCGGCGCGGCGCCGAGTGCGCCCGCGAGCACCGATCCATTCGCCGCCGTCGCAATCTGCGCGGCCGCTTCGACGGAATTCGCACCCGCCGCGACGCCCTCGCTCGCGTAATCCTGCGTCGGCGTGAGATCGGGCGGCAAGTCCTTCTGCTCGATCGTCTGCGCAGGCGCCATCACGGTGAGCCAGTTGCAGAGGTTCTCAAGCTGACGCACGTTGCCGGGGAACGGCAGCGACGCGAGATATGCAAGCGCTTCCTCCGACACGCGCTTCGGCTCGACGCCGAGTTCACGCGCGCTTTTCTGCAGGAAATGGCGCGTCAGCAGCGGAATGTCCTCGCTGCGCTCGCGCAATGCCGGCAAGCGCAGCCGGATCACGTTCAAGCGGTGATACAAGTCCTCCCGGAACAGGCCCTGACGGACGCGCGATTCGAGATTCTGGTGCGTCGCCGCGATCACCCGCACGTTCGCCTTCAACGGGTTATGCCCGCCGACACGATAAAACTGCCCGTCCGACAGCACGCGCAAAAGCCGCGTCTGGAGATCGAACGGCATATCGCCGATCTCATCGAGGAACAGCGTGCCGTTTTCCGCCTGCTCGAAACGGCCCTGCCGCATGGCTTGCGCGCCGGTGAACGCGCCGCGCTCGTGACCGAACAATTCGGACTCCAGCAGATCCTTCGGGATCGCCGCCGTGTTCAGCGCGATGAACGGACCGTTCGCGCGCGGGCTATGTCGGTGCAGCGCGCGGGCGACAAGCTCCTTTCCGGTGCCCGATTCGCCCGTGATGAGCACGGTCGCCGCCGAATGCGACAGACGGCCGATCGCGCGAAACATGTCCTGCATCGCCGGTGCCTGGCCGAGCATTTCGGGCGCTTCGGTCATCCGGTCGTCATAGGCGGCTTCGCCGCGCATGCTTTCGTCGACGGCGCGGCGGATCAGTTCGACCGCCTTGTCGACGTCGAACGGCTTCGCGAGATATTCGAACGCGCCGCCCTGAAACGCGGCGACCGCGCTGTCCAGGTCCGAGAACGCCGTCATGATGATGACCGGAAGTCCAGGCAGCTTGTCGCGCACGGTTTGCAACAGTTCGAGGCCCGACCCGCCCGGCATGCGGATGTCGGATACCAGCACTTGCGGGCTTTCCTGTTCGAGCGCGGCGAGCGCGTCGCGCACGCCGGAGAAACTGCGCGTCGCGAAGTTTTCTCTCGCCAGGGCTTTTTCGAGCACCCAGCGGATGGATTGGTCGTCGTCTACTATCCAGATCGGCTTCATATCGTTCGGCGAGAAGTCTTCGTGTGGTTCGGTGTGAGCCCGTCGAAACGGTCAGGCGCAAAAGCGTGATGCTGAAAAAGCTGCGGCCTCGCGGTGATGTGCCGGTTAGTTGTCAGTCGGTTGCCCTTGATGCGGCGTTCAAGGCTCGAATGGAAGCATGATCGCGAACTCGGTGCATCCCGGCCGGCTTTCCACTTCGATCAACCCATCGTGCTGCTGCACGAAAGTCTGCGCGAGCGTGAGGCCGAGACCGCTACCGTCCTCGCGGCCCGAGACCAGCGGAAAAAAGATCCGGTCGCGAATGTCCGGAGGAATACCCGGGCCGTTGTCAGTGATATGCAAGTCCAATGCCAGCTTATGTAATTTCTTGCCGATCGTAATCTTGCGGGCGATCCGCGTGCGCAACTCGATACGCGCGTCGCCTTGCGAGATACGTTCGCGCAGCGCCTCGGCCGCGTTGCGCACGATATTCAGGAGTGCCTGAATGAGCTGCTCCTTGTCGCCGCGCAGGTCGGGCACGCTCACGTCGTAGTCGCGGTCGATCGTGAGGCCGCGCGGAAACTCCGCAAGAATCACGGCGCGCACACGCTCGCACACTTCGTGGATATTCACATCGCCGACGATATGCGGATGCCGATGCGGCTCCAGCAACCGGTCGACGAGCGTCTGCAGGCGATCGGATTCCTTGATGATCACCTGCGTGTATTCGCGCAATTCGTCACGCTCGCGCGCGCCCAGTTCGAACTCCAGCAACTGCGCCGCGCCGCGAATGCCGCCGAGCGGATTCTTGATTTCGTGCGCCAGATTGCGGATCAGTTGTTTGTTGACCGCCGTGAGGTCGTGAATGCGCTCCTCGCGGTCGGTGCGGATATGGCGCTCGTTCTCGAATAGTTCGAGCAGCACGTAGTCGGACGCGCTTTCGAGATACGCGACCACTGCGTGAACATGCAGCGCCTCGCGCCCCGGCCGTTCGAGCACGGCGTCGAGATGAGTCGCGTTGAAGCGGTGCTCGGCGATCGACGCGATCGTGTTCACGAGTTCATCAGCGTTGGCGAAAAGCTCGGGCCAATGCGTTTGCGCCAGCTGCTTGCGCGACATTTCGAGCATCGCCTCGGCCGACGGATTCGCGAATGCGATCGTCAGGCTGCGCTTGGCGAGCACGAGTACGACAGTCGGCAGCGCTTCGAAGCCGGGCAGCAAGCCGGTGTTGACGAGCTGCACGTCGTCGGAAAGCGCGTCGGCGATATTCCTTCTGGCCTTGATCAGATTCTTGAGAACCATCGTGCAGGGCGGCCTCTCGGGGATGAGCAAAAACTTTTTAAGACACGGCGATTAAAAAAAGGGACGGCGCGCCGTCCCTTTTTTGATCAGTTCCACGCGGGGATGGCGCGCGCTTCATCGAATCCAGACCGACGAAGCGCACACGCCATCGGACGCGCTTACAGCGAGTAGTACATTTCGAACTCGATCGGATGCACCGCCTGACGATAGCGCTGCAGCTCGCCCGTCTTCAGTTCGATGTACGCGTCGAGCATCGAATCCGTGAACACGCCACCGCGCGTCAGGAACTCGCGATCCGCGTCGAGTGCGTCCAGCGCCTGGTCGAGGCCGGCACACACGGTCGGGATCTTTGCATCCTCTTCCGGCGGCAGGTCGTACAGGTTCTTGTCGGCAGCTTCGCCCGGATGAATCTTGTTCTGCACGCCGTCGAGACCCGCCATCATCAGCGCGGAGAAGCACAGGTACGGATTCGCCATCGGGTCCGGGAAACGCGTTTCGATACGGCGGCCCTTCGGGTTCGGCACGTGCGGAATACGGATCGATGCCGAACGGTTACGCGCCGAGTAAGCCAGCTTCACCGGTGCTTCGAAGTGCGGCACGAGGCGCTTGTACGAGTTCGTCGACGGGTTCGTGATCGCGTTCAGCGCGCGAGCATGCTTGATGATGCCGCCGATGTAGAACAGCGCGAATTCCGACAGACCTGCGTAGCCGTTGCCCGCGAACAGGTTCTGACCGTCCTTCCAGATCGACTGGTGAACGTGCATGCCCGAACCGTTATCGCCGACGATCGGCTTCGGCATGAACGTCGCCGTCTTGCCGTACGTGTGCGCGACGTTGTGGATGATGTACTTCATCTGTTGCAGCCAGTCCGCGCGCTGAACCAGCGTCGAGAACTTCGTGCCGATTTCGTTCTGGCCCTGGCCCGCCACTTCGTGGTGGTGAACTTCGACCGGAATGCCGATCTGTTCGAGCAACAGGCACATTTCCGAACGGATGTCCTGGAACGTGTCGACCGGTGCCACCGGGAAGTAGCCGCCCTTCGTGCCCGGACGGTGGCCGGTGTTGCCGCCTTCGAAGTCCATCGACGACGACCACGGTGCTTCTTCCGAGCCGATCTTGACGAACGTGCCCGACTGGTCCGTGTTCCACTTGACCGAGTCGAAAATGAAGAATTCGGGTTCCGGACCGAAGTACGCGGTGTCGCCGAGACCCGAGCTCTTCAGATAGGCTTCAGCGCGCTTCGCGAGCGAGCGCGGATCGCGCTCGTAGCCCTTGCCGTCGGCCGGTTCGACGACGTCGCACGACAGAACCAGCGTCGATTCTTCGTAGAACGGGTCGATGAACGCCGTGTCGGCGTCCGGTACGAGCAACATGTCCGAAGCTTCGATGCCCTTCCAGCCGGCGATCGACGAACCGTCGAAAGCGTGGCCGCTTTCAAATTTGTCTTCGTCGAATGCCGAAACCGGCACCGAAACGTGTTGTTCTTTACCGCGCGTGTCGGTGAAACGGAAATCGACAAACTTGACGTCCTCGTCCTTGACGAGTTGCATGACGTCGGCCACGGATTTACTCATTACCTATCTCCTGATTAACAAAAGTCGGCGAAGTTCTTTCGCCGCCCCGACCGATTCGAAAAGCATCGGCGGTTAAAAAGCAGCTTCCGTGCCAAGCGCACCAACTTTGCGCTAAGCACTTGAAGCAGCGCGCATTTCCAGTGGAGCCCCAAATCGGCGCCGGATGAATTTAAACCCTCACCCGCGTTCTACGCACAAACTCGGTGCATTCATCTGCAATTCTTTTTCGGACCGCACCAAAAGAGTGTAACGCGATCCGAGAGCACCATAATGATGCATGAACTCCGGCGTTGCGTTGCTCGCCCTTCGGCGGCACAAGCCGCAAGCTAGAATGAATTCTTCGGCCTCAACGGGAAACCTGCCATGAGCACACTAGAACAGTTGTATGACCAAGCCGCGAAACGCGCCGCGGAGAACCAGCTGCCCTACGCGGGCGCTATCGCCCCCGCCGAAGCGTTCGAACTGCTGCAACTCGACCCAAGCGCGCGTCTCGTCGATGTCCGCACCCGCGCGGAACTCGACTGGGTCGGGCGACCGGGCGTCGAAAGCACGCAATACGCGCATATCGAGTGGATCCGGTATCCCGGTTCCGTGCCGAATGCCGAGTTTATAGAACAACTGCGGCAGGTCGCCAGCCCGGACACGCCCATTCTTTTCTTGTGCCGCAGCGCCGCGCGCTCGAAGCTGGCGGCGGTGCTGGCCCAGAAAGAAGGCTTTGCCAAAGCGTACGATCTGCTCGAAGGCTTCGAAGGCGACAAGGACGGCCAGGGCCACCGCAAAACCGTCTCTGGCTGGTGTTTCCGCGGGCTGCCTTGGATTGGCGCTTGAAGTAGCCGTTTTCGCTCTAGTCCGGCGCCACTTCCACCATCTCGCCGCCCAGCGCACGAACGCCGTCGCGGAGCACTTCGAACGCGGCGTCGGCGCTCGCCGGATCGCCCTTCACGCCGAGATCGATATGCGGACGCGCGAAGACCTCACCGCGCGCCGCATCGCCGACACTCGGCAAGCTGAACACGCGCACGCCCGCGAAATCACGCTCGATTGACTCCATCAACGGCGTGATCCGCGACTCGGGTAATCCGAAAACCAGCACCGAGCGCTCCACGTAAGGTTGCGCGTGATGCAGATGCGCGTATTTCGTGTCCAGCACCCATTCGATCATCGGCCACGCCATGACCGGAAAGCCCGGCACGAAATGGTGATCGCCGACGGAAAAGCCCGGAATCCGGTTGTAGCTGTTCGGAATAATCGCGGCGCCCTGCGGAAAAGTGCCCATATTCAGCCGATGCAGATTCTCGGGCGTGTCGAGATCGATGGGTTTATCGCCCGCCGTTTCACGGATACGCGCGCGGATCAGTTCGGCCGCCTCCGGCTGCAGTTCGAGCGGCACGCCAAGCGCCGCGGCCGCGCACTGCCGTGTGTGATCGTCCGGCGTCGTGCCGATCCCGCCCGTCGAGAACACGATATCGCCGGACGCAAACGTCCGCGCGAGCGTCGCCGTGATGCGCTCGGGTTCATCGCCGACATACTCGGCCCACGACAGCGCGAGACCGCGCGCGGCCAGCAGTTCGATCACCTTCGGCAGATGCTTGTCGGTACGGCGGCCGGACAGGATTTCGTCGCCGATGATAATGACGCCAATGCCCATGAATGCCCCTCAGAAGTGAACCGGCACGACGGACGCGCTCGCCGGCGTCTCGGCGCGCAGGCGCTCGAGTGCATGCAGGCAGTAATGCGCGAACCAGAGCGCCGAAAAAACCAGAATGAATGCGTAGATCCAGATGGTGACGGCCGCGACCACGGGAAAAAGCGGCAGCAGCCATACCGACCAGGCCCAAAGCATGGTCGGCAGCGAGCCGAGCAGCCCGCTCACGACGCCGATGCCGAGCAGCGGCCAGCGCGCGCGCCGCACGATCGCGCGGCGCTCGTCGGCGCTCGCATGCAGTGCGAGGGCGTCGTAGGTCATCACGCGATACGTGAGCCAGCCCCACAGAAGCGGCGGGATCAGGGCGAAGAACGGCGGGATGAGCCACAGCGGCAGCGTCACGACGAGCAGCACCAGACACACCAGCGTCGTCACGACGGAATGCGCGAGACTGCCGTACCACGAGCCGCCCCGCCGGACTTCGAGCGAGCCATACTGGCGCCGCGTCACGAGCTTGACGACCGCGGGCATCGACATCGTGGCGATCAGCAAAAGAACGGTCACGACAATCAACGGGATCGTCATGATCACCACGAGGAACGGCGCGATGACGGCGTGGAGCGAAGAAAATCCGACGCTGTCGAAGAGGCTGTATAGGGCCGATGTCAGCGCCCAGCCGTCGAGCCAGCCGCGCGCGGCGCCCGTTAGCGTCTGCCAGAAGAACCACAGCAGCGCGCCCCAGCCGATGGTCGCGACGGCGAACGGCATGAAGGTGAGCCAGAGCATTTTCGGGTGAAACGCGTTCGCGAGCGCGCGCACGAACGAGCGCAACAAGTCATTCATGCGAGATGGGATCTAAAGGGAAAGGAGACAGGATAAACCAGCGCGGCGTGAACGCGCAGTCGGCCGTTCGGCCAGCATGGCGCGTCGCGCCATGCTCGGATGAAACACAAACTAGACAGCGGCCGTATCCGTGTCGGTCGCCGCGCGGTTGCGGCGGCCCGAGAGGCGCGCACCGATCCGCTTGAACGCGAGCCAGTGTTGTTCGATAAACCCGTCGCCGTAATAACGGCCCGGCTCGCCGGCCTGCGCGAGTTGATCGAGAATCCCGGTCGGCTCGATTTGACGCTTCCACGACGCGCTACGGAACAGCATGTCCCACCACGGGAACAAAACGCCGAAGTTGCAGCCGAAACGCGTGCCTTCGTGGCCGTACCCCATTGCGTGATGCCGCCGATGGAAAGTCGGACTCACCAGCAAGCGCTCGCCGAGCCAGCCGTAATGCAGGCGGATATTGGCGTGCTGCACGCTTTGCATGAGGTTCGTAATGGCGACCAGCACGACGAATTGCGACGGCTCCACGCCGATCACAAGCGCCACCGAAGCGAAGAAACCGGCCTGGAGAATGTCGTCGAGCAAGTGGTTACGGTCATCCGACCACAGCGACATCTGCTGCTGGCTGTGATGAACCGCGTGCAGTTCCCACCAAAACCCGATGGTGTGTTCGAGCCGGTGATACCAGTAGCCGGCGAAATCGAGCACGACCATGTAGATCATGAACGCGACCAGCGGCTGCGAGGTCACGCCGGGCCAGAGGTTATCGAGATCGATATTCGAAATGTTGTGAATGCGCAGCCAGCTTTGGAACGCATCGAACACCGGCTGGAACGTGAAAAAGAAAAACAGGTTCAGGATGCCGAGCTTCACGATCCACGTGTAGAGCACGTCCACCCTCACGCTCTTGCGGTCCTGCCACTTTTCCGCCGGCCGCAACGCCTCGAGCGGACGGAGGATCGCGTACATCGCGATCACCTCGAACACGCCGACGATCACCCAGTACAGCGCGTCGTAGGTGTCCTCGTCGTAGCCCATCAGGCCGACCTTGAAAAGAAACGGCTGCACGACATCGACGTAAAGCAGCGTCTGCAATGTCGAGACGACGTTATCCAGCGACGAAAAAATGGCTTGAAACATGGTGCTCCATTACTTGCCCGGTGCTCAGGAACGCGGGCCGCGCGGCCCGCGTTCCTGCGCGGCGTCATACATTTTCCAACCGATCAGGCCCCGTTGGGCGCGGTCACGGGCGCCCGGTCGAAGAAATAAATACCGTGAGGCGACCGGCCGACCGCGATGGTCTGGATCAGCTTGCGATTTGTCAGATCAATAATTCCAATGTGCTTCGCGAATCGGAACGTAACCCAAAGATAGCGTTTGTCGGCGGAAAGTTCCATGTCATCGGGTCCGGGCATCAAACCCGTGATATCGCCGACGTTCGTCAGCGTGTCTTCGTCGATGATGCTGATGGTGCTCGCCACCCGGTTCGACACCGCGACGTGCTTGCCGTCGGCCAGCGATCGGAAGTTATGCGCGCCCTTGCCCGTCGGGATGGTCTTCACGATTTTCTGGTTGCGCCAGTCGAGCACGGCCACGTAATCCGCGCCCGTCATGCCGATCAACATATATTTGTCGCCGGGCGTCATCCAGAGGCCCGCCGGCACTTTGCCGACCTTCATTTTCCATTTGACCGTCTGCGTCGCCAGATCGATCGCGGCGACTTCGCCGGACACCTGCAGCGAAATAAATACCGTCTTGCTGTCGTTCGTGAACGCGATGTGGCTCGGCATCACGGCGAGCGGCAAACGCTTCGCGAGCGAAATATTAGCGCCGTCGTAATGGTAGATATCCAGTCGGTCGAGGCGCAAACCGGTCGACACGAACCATTTGCGGTCCGGCGAGAAGCCGATCTGGTAGGGATCTTCAATACCCTCCACCCAGCGCTGCGTCTTGCCGGTTTTCGGGTCGACAAACATCAAATTGTTCGACACGGAATTCGCGACGATCAGCGACGAACCGTCGGGCGTCGCCATCAAATGGTGCGGCTCCTTGCCGGTCGGGACCGTGCCGACGACCTGACGAGTCGTCTCGTCGATCAGGCTGAGGGTGGCTTCGCCCGAGTTCAGCACGATCACATTGTTCGCGTAAGCGGAAGTGGCGAAAAAAACCGCGCCGGCAACAAAGGCCGCGGCGCCGACGGCAGCGCGAACGCCACCGGAAAACGAAAAATTGCGCATGAAAGCTCACGTCGGAAACAAGCAGTCATTGTAGAACGTTTGGGGCGCGGAGCCGTTGACGCAACGCAGACGAGCGAGATTTTCTGCATCCCCGACGCAAAAGATGCCAAGTTTTTTATGGCGGCCGTCTCTCGTCAGCGTCTCGCCTCGCGAATTTCCTTCGAATCGGGTGTTCGTACACTTTTAAGAAATTACGTGTATTGACCCTGCCATGGAAAAAGGACGATGTAAGCGCTTGTTGACGCGCCGTCGCCGATTTCGGCGTACGTGTGCATCCCTCGCGCAGGCCATCGCGCAGATCAGCTGACGCCGCCCGCCGGCCGCATCGGCCACGCCGCCGAGGTTTCAACGCAATCAGCACTTTCATTAATAGTTAGGATTCCTCTCACAATGAATAAGATTTTCAGGGTCGTCTGGAACATGTCGACCGGAACATGGGTTGCGGCTTCGGAGACAGCGCGTTCGACGTCCTCGCGCGCGCCCTCGCTCAAACAACTTGCAATCGTGTGTGCGACGCTAGCGGGCGGTGTCTGCGTAATGACGACGCAGGCGCACGCGGACGAATGGTCGGCGGACCCGGCAACTGGCGCATTGCAGGCAGGCGCGGGCGCAGCAACCAGTAACGTCGACACGATCGCCGTCGGGACGCTTTCCAACGCGGCCGGCGACAGCGCGGTGGCGATAGGCGTTAGTTCGCACGCCACGGGTGATTTCAGTATCGCCACCGGCGGGGTCGCGAACGCGGCAGGGACCAACGCCATCGCCACCGGCACTTATTCAAACGCGACCGGCGACGGCGCAGTCGCTGTGGGCGGCAGCACAAATGCCGCGGCGCAAGCGGTTGCAGTGGGTGCTAGCGCGAGCGCAGCGACCGCGGCCGTCGCAACGGGCGCGGGCGCGAGCGCTGCCGAACAGAGCGTGGCGAACGGCTCCGGCGCTATCGCCGCTTCTCAGGCGGTGGCGACAGGTCACAGCGCGCAAGCGAGCGGCGCGGGATCGATTGCAATGGGCAATCAAGCGAACTCCACCGAAGCCGATGCCATCGCCGTCGGCGAAATGGCACGCGCGTCGGGCGACAGCGCCGTTGCGATGGGCGTGAGCTCGCGTGCCACCGGTGATTCCAGCATTGCCACCGGCGCGGTGGCGAATGCGGCAGGGACCGACGCCATCGCCACCGGCAGCTATTCAAACGCGACCGGCGACGGCGCAGTCGCTGTGGGCGGCAGCACAAATGCCGCGGCGCAAGCGGTTGCAGTGGGTGCTAGCGCGAGCGCAGCGACCGCGGCCGTCGCAACGGGCGCGGGCGCGATCGCGGCCGAACAGAGCGTGGCGAACGGCGCCGGCGCTATCGCCGCTTCTCAGGCGGTGGCGGCAGGTCACGCAGCGCAGGCAAGCGGCGCGGGAGCGATTGCAATGGGCAATCAAGCTAATTCCACCGAAACCGATGCCATCGCCGTCGGCGAAATGGCGCGCGCATCGGGCGACAGCGCCGTTGCGATGGGCGTGAGCTCGCGTGCGACCGGCGACTCGTCGATGGCGTTGGGCGCCACCGCTGCTGCCACGGGCGCGCGAGCCATTGCGGCCGGGCAATCGGCTGCGTCGAGCGGAAGCGACACCATCGCAATCGGCACGAATGCCAAAGCGGATGGCCCGTCCGGCGGCATCGCGCTGGGCCAGAACAGTGCCGTCAGCAGCATTAACGGCATCGCAATCGGCCAGGGCGCTCAATCCACCTTCGCCGACAGCGTAGCGCTCGGCTCCAATTCCGTCACGCTGACCGGCGCGCGCGGCGCCTATACCGGCTACGGTCTCACTGGCACGCAATCGTCTAGCGGCGAAGTGAATATCGGCAATCGCACGATCAGCGGCGTCGCGCCGGGCATGACCGACGACGAAGCCGTCAACGTCGCGCAGTTGAAAACCGTGGCCGGTAAGGCCGATGCCGCCGCCCAGGTCGCGGCTCAAGCCGTCGAGGGCGCGGTGAAATACGACCGCAACGCCGACGGCACGGTGAATCACGACAGCATCACGCTGGAAGGCAATACGGGCATTCACAATGTCGCGGCGGGCGTCGCCACGACCGACGCGGTCAACGTCGGCCAGTTGAACGACGCCGTGGGTCAGGTCACCAATGCGGTGATCAATGCGGCGAACCCGTTCGTCAGCGCGGACGGCAACCGCGACACGGAAGGTGCGTCGTCCACCGGCGTGCATTCAGTGGCCGTGGGCGCAAGCGCATCGGCGAGCGGCGCGGGTGCGCTCGCGCTCGGTAACGGCGCGAAGGCGAGCGGCGACGGATCGGTCGCGCTCGGCCAGAACTCCGTGGCGGATCGCGCGAACACGGTGTCGGTCGGCGCGGCCGGTAGCGAACGCCAGGTGACGAACGTCGCGGCCGGCACGCAAGGCACCGACGCAGTCAACGTCAACCAGTTGAACGCAAGTTCGTCCAGCGCCCTCCGGCAAGCCAACAGCTACACCGACAACAAAATCGACAGCGTCCGCAAGGACAGCTACGGCGGCACGGCAGCCGCGCTCGCGGTTGCGGGCTTGCCGCAAGCCGTGTTGCCGGGTCGCGGCATGGTCGCGATCGGCGGTGGGACTTATGGCGGACAGTCGGCAGTGGCGCTGGGGGTGTCGCAATTGTCGGAAAACGGCATCTGGGCCTATAAGGCCACCGGCACGACGAGTTCGCGTGGCGAATTCGGCATCTCCGTCGGCGCGGGCATGCACTGGTAATACAGCGTGCGCGGCGCGAGGCTTCGTCGTTTCGCGCCGGTTGGCACGAGGCTTCGTCGTTTCGCGCCGGTTGGCGCGAGGATTCGTCGTTTCGCGCCGCGCCGCGCCGCGCCCAGCCGGTTTCAGCTAATCCAATCTCTACATCAAGACCTACATGAATTTAAATATCGAGGTTTTTCGCCGCCGAGGCGCAACAGTCGCATCGATCAGCATGCTCGGCGTCGCCCTTTTGCTTGGGGCGTGCAGCACCGGCAGCCACATTTCGGACGACGGCAAGAGCGACGTGATCGCATTCCGCCCTGCCGCTGAAGCACGCGTGCGCGGCGGCAGCTATCCGTTGACCGAAGCACTGCGCAAGCTGAAGCCGGGCATGACGAAGGACCAGATTGCAGGGCTGCTCGGCCAGCCGCAATTCAACGAAGGGTTTTTCGGCGTGCGCGAATGGGACTACCTGGTCAACGTAACCAATTCGGAAGGCAATCCGCAGTTGGTCTGCCAGTTGAAGGCCGTGTTCAACGGTAACGGCGCCGCGCGTTCGTTTTATCGGAAATGCGGTGGCGAAATCGAGATGCTGCGCGATGGCAAATGGCGCAAGCTGGAGCAGTCTGCGGCAGCAACAGCCGAGCCAACCGAGAAAGACTGAAGCCGCGCCCGATGCAGCGCGGCACCAAGTCAGCGCTGCATCGTTTCCCAGACTTTATGAAGCCGTTTGACGGAAATCGGCAACGGCGTGCGCAATTCCTGAGCAAACAGGGAAACGCGAAGTTCTTCCAGCAACCAGCGGTATTCGGTAAGTCGCGCATCTGCAACACCGCCCCGCTGCGCAATGGCGCGCTGATAGTTCTGGACGAGCGGCAGGAGATCGGCCGAAAGTCGCGCATCGCGCGCCGTGTCGGACTTCAGCTTGTCGATACGTAACGCGATCGCTTTCAAATAGCGCGGGAAATGCGTCAACTGCGCATACGGCGTGTCGATCAAGAAGCGCTTGCCGATCAACCCAGCCAGTTGCGTCTGCATATCAGCATAAGCCGCGCCGTAAGCCTTTGCCTGCACCAGTTTCTTCGAAACAGACGCATATTCAGCAAGAATCTGCCCTGTCAGCCGCGCAATCTCCTGCGCGAGCAGCGTGAGCCGGCTGCGACCTTCGTCGCGGCGTGTGTGAAAACTTACGTCGTCGGCGGGAAGCGGGTCTTGCAGGCACGCGCGATCCAGCGCCGTGTCGATAATCTGGTCGCGCAGTTCTTCCTGCGTTCCGAGCGCCATGTATTGCAGCGACATTTCCCGCAATCCGCTCAGATTGCGCTCCAGATACTTGATCGGCTCGCGCAACTGCAACCAGAACAGCCGCCGCAAGCCGGCGCGATGAATCCGCGCGGCTTCTTCCGGCGAATCGAACACTTCGACATCGCTGTGCGTATGCCGATCGACCAGCGCCGGATAGCCAAACAAAGTCTGGCCGCGTCGCCGGATTTCGAGCAATTCCGGCAGCTTGCCGAAATTCCAGGTGGTCAGATTCTCGTAAAGCGCCGTTCCGGACGGTTCCCTGCCCGACGCCGTTTCGGTACGCGGCGAAGGAACATCCGCGACGTCGCCCGCGGCGTCGAGCGTCACGCCTGCTGCGAGCTTCTGGAAGTGCTGCTGCGCCTGACCACCGAGTTCCGCCCGCAACTGCGCGAGATTGCGGCCCATCGCGAGTTGGCGGCCGTGTTCGTCGATGACCTTGAAGTTCATGAACAAATGCGCCGGCAGCGTTTCGAGCTTGAAGTCCGAGCCTTTCATCGCGACTTGCGTCTGTCCGCGAATATCCGCGATCAGCGCTTCCAGCAACGTCCCCGCGCCGAACTTCGGGCCGCCGTGACGCTCGGCGAAACCCGCCGCGAACTCCGGCAGCGGCACGCAATGCCGACGCAATTTCTGCGGCAGCGATTTGAGCAGCAGTTGCACTTTCTCCTTCACCATGCCGGGCACGAGCCACTCGGCGCGGCGGGCATCGACCTGATTCAGCCCGTAGAGCGGCACGGCGAGCGTCACGCCGTCGCGCGGCGAGCCCGGCTCGAAGTGATACGTCAGCGACATTTCGATTCCCGCCATCGTCATGCGCTTCGGAAACAGATCGGTCGTGACGCCGGCGGCTTCGTGGCGCATCAGGTCGTCGCGCGAGAGGAACAGCAGTTTCGCCTTGCCGGCCTTTTCCTCGTCGCGATACCAGCGCTCGAATGCCGCACCCGTATGGATGCCTTCCGGCACGAGCGAATCGTAGAAACCGAAAATCAGTTCGTCATCGACGAGCACGTCCTGGCGGCGCGACTTGTGTTCAAGCTGCTCGATATCCGCGACCAGCTTGCGGTTGTGCGCGAAAAACGGCAGCTTCGTCTCGAATTCGCCTTCGACCAGCGCGCCTCGGATGAACAATTCGCGCGCGCGCTTAGGATCCTGCCGCCCGAAACTCACGCGACGCCGCGCGTACACCGTCAAGCCGTGCAGCGTCGCGCGCTCGAATGCGGCAACCTGCGCGGCCTTCTTTTCCCAGTGCGGCTCGGACAGCGACTTTCGCAGCAGATGCGCGCCGACCTGTTCGAGCCATTCCGGCTCGATTTTCGCGATCGTCCGCGCGTACAGCCGGCTCGTCTCGACCAGTTCGCCCGCCATCACCCAGCGCCCCGCCTTCTTCAGCAGCGCGGAACCGGGCCACAGAAAGAATTTGATGCCGCGCGCGCCGAGGTAGTACGGCTCGTCGTCGGCTTTCAGGCCGACATTGCCCAGCAAGCCGGTCAGCAACGCGAGATGAATCTGCTCGAACGTCGCCTCGCTTTCGTTGAGACGCCAGCCAAGCTCGCGCACCACCGTCAACAATTGCGAATGCACATCGCGCCATTCGCGCAATCGCAGATGCGACAAAAAGTTAGCGCGGCACGCATCGGTCAACTGCTTGTTCGACTTCTTGTGCGCGATGGCGTCCTCGAACCATGCCCAGATCCGCGTCCACTGCAGAAACTCCGAGCGCTCATCGACGAATTTGCGATGCGCCTGATCCGCCTGTTCCTGCGCCTCGACCGGCCGGTCGCGCGGATCCTGCACCGACAACGCCGCCGCGATGATCAGCACCTCGCGCAACGACTGATGGTCGCGCGCGGCGAGAATCATGCGGCCGACGCGCGGATCGAGCGGCAGCCGCGCCAGTTCGCGACCGAGCGGCGTGAGCGCGTTGTCGTCGTCCACCGCGCCGAGTTCGTTCAGCAACTGATAACCATCCGCGATCGCGCGGCCCGGCGGCGGCTCGATGAACGGGAACGTTTCGATCGCCGTCAGATGGAGCGACTTCATCCGCAAAATGACGGCGGCGAGCGACGAACGCAGAATTTCGGGATCGGTGAAACGCGTGCGAAGCTGGAAATCGGCTTCTTCGTATAGCCGGATACACACGCCGTCCGCGACCCGTCCACAGCGGCCCGCGCGCTGATTCGCCGCCGCCTGCGACACCGGCTCGACCTGAAGCTGTTCCACTTTATTGCGATACGAGTAGCGCTTCACGCGCGCGAATCCGGTATCGACGACATAACGGATACCCGGCACTGTCAGCGACGTTTCCGCGACGTTCGTGGCGAGCACGATGCGCCGCGCGTTCGACGTGCGGAACACGCGCTCCTGCTCGGCCGCCGAGAGCCGCGCGAACAGCGGCAGAATTTCGGTATGCGGTGGATGGTGTTTGCGCAGCGCCTCGGCGGCGTCGCGAATCTCGCGCTCGCCGGGCAGGAACACGAGCACATCCCCGGGGCCTTCGCGGCACAGTTCATCCACGGCATCGACGATCGCTTCCATCAGATCGCGGTCGGTCTCGCGCGCGCTTTTCTGGCGCGGCTCCTTTTGCGGCGTGCCTTGCGCGTTCTTCACGGCCGGGCTGTCTTCCGCCACCGGCCGGTAGCGCACTTCCACCGGAAAGAGCCGCCCGCTCACCTCGATCACCGGCGCGGGTTTTTCGTCGCTGCCGAAATGGCGCGCGAAACGGTCGGCGTCGATGGTCGCGGAGGTCACGATCAGCTTCAGTTCGGGACGACGCGGCAGGATTTCCTTCAGATAGCCGAGCAGGAAATCGATATTGAGACTGCGCTCGTGCGCCTCGTCGATGATGATCGTGTCGTAGGCTTTCAGCAGCGGATCGGTCTGCGTTTCCGCGAGCAGAATGCCGTCGGTCATCAGCTTGACGGACGCGCCGGGCGAAAGATTGTCGGTAAAACGCACCTTGTAGCCGACCACTTCGCCGAACGGCGTGCCGAGTTCTTCCGCGATCCGCCGCCCGGTCGCCGACGCCGCGATCCGCCGCGGTTGCGTATGGCCGATCAGCCCCGCGCCGCCCGCGCCGAGCCCGCGTCCGAGCGCGAGGCAGATTTTCGGCAACTGCGTCGTCTTGCCCGAGCCAGTCTCGCCGCTCACGATCACGACCTGGTTGTGCTGGATCGCGTGCGCGATTTCCTCGCGGCGCGCGGAAACCGGCAACGCTTCGGGGAACTGGATCGGCGGAATCGGATTCGGCTCGACCACGCGACGTTCGCGCGGCGGGCGCTCGGCGGGACGGGTTGTTTCGTTGCGCGCGGGGCGGTTGGCGCCGGACGGGACGCGTGGCGTGGGAATCGGCTTCAACTGACGCGGCTTCTGGCTTGCGACCGGCGGCGTTTGGGCGCGCGCCGCCGACGCGTTCGGGCTTGCGCCCGCATCGCGTCTCTCGTGGCGTGAGCCGGACCCTTGCGGGCGGCGCTTTTCGGCTTCGTCGCGCGGATTCTGTGGCGCGCGCTTTTGAGATTGGTCACGCGGCGTCTGCGATGCGAGGTTTCCGGCTTCGTCACGCGGCGTCTGCGATTCGGGCTTTCCGGCTTCGCCGCGCGGCGTCTGCGGCGCGGGCCTGTCGGATTCCTCAGGCGACTTCTGCGGCGCGGGCCTGTCGGATTCCTCACGCGACTTCAACGGCGCGGGCCTGTCGGATTCCTCACGCGGATTCTGCGGCGCGGGCCTCTCGGCTTCGTCGCGCGGCTTTTGCGATTCAGGCTTTCCGGCTTCGTCACGCGGCTTTTGCAATTCGGAGCGTGCATACGACTTCGGCTGATCCGCGCGTGATTTCCGATGGTTGGAGCGGGTATCGGCGGTGTCGTCCCGCGTGACGGCCTGACGCGCCGTGTCCCGCGTAGGCAAAAACGCGGGCGATGCATCCCGGCGCTCGGTCGCGACAATCGGCCTAGCGACAATCGGCCCATCTACCGGTAGCGCTTTCGCGACCGGTTTTTGCGGCGTCTCCGGCCGCTTCGGCGCTGGACTCGCGGCAGGCGCTTGCACGCGCCGTCCATCCGATCCCGCCACGCCCTTTTGCGGCACCCGGGCGGACGAAGCCGAAACCGAAGATGAACCCGAACCCGACGCATCACCGCGCGTCGGCGGCTTCTGATTAGCAACAGGCCGCGCAGCAGATTCAGACGACCCCGCAGCCGCCCCGCCGCCCGCAAACCGCCGCGCGGCGGCCTCCTTCTTGCTCAACGCCGCACTTGCAGCGGCGTCATCGCCGTCTGGCGGTTGCGTCGCGGCCTCGCGCAGCAGACTGTCGCGCAGCTTTTTCAACTGGTCCTGGGGATCGAGCTTGTCCGCGTCGGCGCGGCGTTTGGAAACATTCGGCATAGCCTCGCATTATAATCCCCGCATGAATTCTCAAACCGACCTCCCCACCGCGCCGTCGCCGCTTCCCGCCGAACCGGAAGCGCCGAATCCGCACGCGCAATTCGTCGACTGGATGCGTTCCGTCGCGCCGTATATTCACGCGTTTCGCAACAAGACGTTCGTCGTGGCGTTCGGCGGCGAACTGGTGCAGGAAGGCCGGTTGAATGCGCTCGTGCAGGACGTCGGCCTGTTGCACGCCATGGGCATCAACGTCGTGCTGGTGCACGGTTCGCGACCGCAAGTCGAGGAGCAACTGAGCCTGCACGGCGTGGAATCGTCGTTTTCGCACGGGCTGCGCATTACCGACGCCCGCGCACTCGAATCCGCGAAGGAAGCCGCCGGCGAAGTGCGTCTCGACATCGAGGCAGCGATCAGCCAGGGCTTGCCGAACACGCCGATGGCGCACGCGCACATCAGCGTCGTGTCGGGCAATTTCGTGACGGCGCGACCGGTCGGCATTCTGGACGGCGTCGATTTCCAGCACACGGGCGTGGTCCGCAAAATCGACGGCGATTCCGTGCGCCAGTCGCTCGCCAGCAACAAGCTCGTGCTGCTCTCCCCGCTCGGTTTTTCGCCGACCGGCGAGGCGTTCAACCTGTCGATGGAGGACGTGGCATCGGCCGCCGCCATCGCGTTGCGCGCGGACAAGATCATTTTCCTGACCGAAACGCCGGGTCTCGTCGATGAAAACGGTGATCTCGTGCGCGAAATGTCACTCGACGACGCGTATCGCCTGCATGAAGGCGGCGAATTGCAGGGCGACGCCGCGTTCTATCTGAAGCATACGATCCGCGCGTGCCGGGGCGGCGTGGCGCGGGCGCACATCATTCCCTACGCGCTCGACGGCAGCGTGCTGCTCGAACTGTTCCTGCACGATGGCGTCGGCACGATGATCTCCTACGAGAATCTCGAAAGCCTGCGCGAAGCGACGCCGGACGACGTCGGCGGCATTCTGACCTTGATCGAACCGCTCGAATCCGACGGCACGCTCGTGCGGCGCGGACGACACCAGATCGAGCGCGATATCGACCATTTTTCGGTCATCGAGCACGATGGCGTGCTGTTCGGCTGCGCGGCGCTTTATCCGTACACGCAGGAGCGCATCGGCGAGATGGCGTGCCTGACCGTCGCGCCCGAAGCGCAAGGTTCCGGCGACGGCGAACGGCTCCTGAAACGCATCGAACAACGCGCGAGAGCGCGCGGACTCACGCACATATTCGTCCTCACGACGCGCACGGAACACTGGTTCCTGAAACGCGGTTTCGTAAAAGTGACCGTGGACGATCTGCCCGAAGACCGGCGCCGTCTTTATAACTGGCAGCGCAAGTCGCTCGTGCTGAAAAAGGCACTTTGATTATTTAATTCATGGCGTTACGCGTTTGGCGCGACGCCCGCACGACCCCGATACTGGAGAAACTGATAATGGCTCGAATGATTCAATGCGCGAAGCTCGGCAAGGAAGCCGAAGGTCTGGATTTCCCGCCGCTGCCGGGCGAACTCGGCAAGCGCCTGTACGAAAACGTCTCGAAAGAAGCGTGGCAAGGCTGGCTCAAGCAGCAAACCATGCTGATCAACGAAAATCGTCTGAACATGGCCGATCCGCGCGCGCGTCAGTATCTGATCAAGCAGACCGAGAAGTACTTCTTCGGCGAAGGCGCGGATACCGCTCAGGGTTACGTTCCGCCGCCGGCTTGAAACGCGCCGCGCGCCTCTGAATAACCCTCGAAGCCCCGCTCATGCGGGGCTTTTTTCTTGGCCCCGACACGATGTGAACGGGCGCCAAGTGACGCTATTCTGCGTCTGCCTAAAAACGCCGCTATCGCCCGTCCAGCAACGGTTTCACGTGATCCGAAACATGCCGCAGCGCAGCACGGTTTGCGAAACTTCGTGCATTCTGGTATCATCTTCTCGTTATCCACTGTCATTCATCTTCATTTCACGCACGCCTGACCGCCCTCGCGCAGTCTCGATTCGTGTGCTGTGCAGGATCTACAAAGAGGCTCGTCGGTCTTTAACGCTTTCCTAAAGCGAAAAAACCGGCCTTTTTCGTACCAAGCCTTCTTTCGAAGGCGCAGCGACTCTCTCGCGGCAATCTGTGTTATTCGGTTGCCGCCCGCTGCGTCAAAACTGGTGTTCCCCACCGAGTGCTTTTTCGCGACTTTCGCCGCGAGGCCCGTGCTTTTGCCGTTTTTTTCATCGCGAAACGCATTGGATGGTCGCCGCCTGGGTTTGTCTCCAGGCCATCGCGGCCCGTCACGAAACCGCACTCCATCGAAATCCGCCCCTGTTGGCGCGTTGGCCGCGTTCCTGAACGCCGCCGGCACTGAATATGGAGCTTTTCACCCTATGTCTGCGATTTACGACGGCCTCTGGCGCAAGCACGACCAAAAAACCGAATCCCGCGCCGAAACACTCAACATCGACGACATCACCATCGTCGATCAATCGCTGCTCAAGCGCGCGGTCGGCGCGATGGCGATCGGCAATGCGATGGAATGGTTCGATTTCGGCGTCTACAGCTACATCGCCGTGACGCTCGGCCGAGTTTTCTTCCCGTCCAGCAGCCCGTCGGCGCAGCTGATCGCGACCTTCGGCACGTTCGCCGCCGCGTTCCTCGTCCGGCCGATCGGCGGCATGGTGTTCGGCCCGCTTGGCGACCGAATCGGCCGCAAGCGCGTCCTCGCGATGACGATGATCATGATGGCCGTCGGCACGTTCTGTATCGGGCTGATCCCGAGCTACACGACCATCGGCATCTTCGCGCCGATCCTGCTGCTCGCCGCGCGCCTGCTGCAAGGCTTCTCGACCGGCGGCGAGTATGGCGGCGCGGCCACGTTCATCGCGGAATTTTCGCCGGATAAGAAGCGTGGCTTCATGTCGAGCTTTCTCGAACTCGGCACGCTCGTCGGTTACGTGCTCGGCGCGGGCGTGGTCGCCGTGCTGACCGCGACGATGACCGAACAGTCGCTGCTGTCCTGGGGCTGGCGCATTCCGTTCCTGATCGCGGGGCCGCTGGGTCTGATCGGCTTGTATATCCGGATGAAGCTCGAAGAGACGCCCGCGTTCCAGCGTGAAGCCGAGAAGCGCGAATCGGAAGCGCACGCCACGCCGAAACAGCAATTCCGCGACACGCTGATGAAGCAGTGGAAGCCGCTTCTGCAGTGCGTTGGCCTCGTGCTGATCTTCAACGTGGCCGATTACATGGCGCTCTCGTACCTGCCGAGCTATCTCTCGGCGACGCTCAAGTTCAACGAGACGCACGGTCTTTTCATCGTGCTCGTCGTGATGGTGCTGATGATGCCGATGACGCTCTTCGCCGGTCACCTGTCGGACAAGATCGGCCGCAAGCCGGTGATGATGGCGGGTTGTATCGGCTTGCTGGTGCTGTCGATTCCCGCGCTCACGCTGATCCGCATGGGCACCGTTCTGCCGATTTTCAGCGGCATGCTGATTCTCGGCGTGATGCTGTCGTGCTTCACCGGCGCGATGCCGTCGGCGCTCCCGGCGCTCTTCCCGACCAAGATCCGCTACGGCGCGTTGGCGATCGGCTTCAACGTGTCGGTGTCGCTCTTCGGCGGCACGACGCCGCTCGTCACCGCGTGGCTCGTCGAATCGAGCGGCAACCTGATGATGCCGGCGTATTACCTGATGGGTGCGTCGCTGATCGGAATCGTCTCGGTGCTCGCGATCCACGAGACGGCGAGGAAGCCGCTCAAGGGTTCGCCGCCGTCGGTCGGTTCGCGCTCGGAAGCGCACGCGGTGCTGCGCGGCGCGCGGCAAGCCGCCGAAATGGACTCGGCGCTACCGGAAGGCACGGCGCGGGCGTGATCGGGTAACGCGTTCGGAAGCCACGCAACGAACGCGACGCAATGAAGCAAAAGGGCCGGCCAGATAACCTCGCCGGCCCTTTTTGTTTTTTCCAAGCCACTGTGTTGCTGCGCGACGCTATTCGACCAGCGGCACGATCCGCGCGCGCATCGTGCCGTCTTCGATTTCGAGGAGTGCGAGCGTGATCGGCAACTTGAACCGTCGTGGCCCGGCGCTGCCCGGATTGACGAACAGCACGCCGTCGCGCGTTTCGATCAGCGGCTTGTGCGAATGCCCGGTCACGACGAGGTCGATGCCTTCGGCATGCGGATTTCGCGGCACATCCGCGATATCGTGGACGACGAACACCGTCTATCCCCAGAGCACGATCCGCTCGGATTCGCGCAGCGCCCCCACGCCGCCGCGCGCGTCGTTGTTGCCGCGCACGGCGGTAAGCGGCGCGATTTTCGCGAGCGCGTCGAGCACTTCGGTCGCGCAGATATCGCCCGCGTGGACGATATGCGCGACGCCGCGCAACGCGTCGAGCGCTTCGGGCCGCACGAGGTTATGGGTATCGGAGATCAGACCAATCCGAACAATTCCTGCCATGGCGCGCCTCGCTCAACAAAGTGAATCCGAGCGTAGCACGCCGCGCGTAGCACGCCGCGCGCGTCAGGTTTCTTCGCTCGTCAGCAGCTTCTCGACCCGGCGGTCGGGCACGAGCCAGACAATCGCCATCGCCGTGTAGAGCGCCGCCGCGACCCAGGCCTGCCAGAACGACACACCGATCGCGAGCAGGTAGACCACCACCGAAAGTTTGCCCTTGCGGTCCGCGCCGAGCGCCCGTTCGAGCATCGTGTTCGAGCCGTGCATCGCGATCAACGCGCGCGTCAGGATGTAATACGCGACCGCCGCCATGAACAGCACGAGGCCGTAGAGCGCGGTCGGCCATGCGGCCATATGGTTTTCGCCCATCCAGTTGGTGGCGAATGGAAAGAGCGAAAGCCAGAACAGCAAGTGCAGGTTCGCCCACAACACCGAGCCGTTCACGCGCTGCACGGCGTGCATCAAATGATGGTGATTGTTCCAGTAGATCCCGACGTAGATGAAGCTCAGCACGTAGGCGCAGAGTACGGGCAAAAGCGGCACGAGCGCGTCGAGATCGCCGCCGTGCGGGACCTTCAGTTCCAGCACCATGATCGTGATGATGATGGCGATCACGCCATCGCTGAATGCCTCCAGCCGGTTCTTGCCCATCGTCGGTCCTCGGTCCTCGGTCGCGTGAAGCGCGTGGCGAGCGGTGCAAGCTCGCGTCACTACGCTTTTCAGCCGCCGATTATGCGGGAGCCGTTAAGGCTTGTCGATGAACGTCGCGGATCAACCCGGCACGGTGGAATGGAGCCATTGCAGCAACTGCAAGCCCGCGCCCGCCGCGACGATGCCAAAGCCCAGACCGAGGCGCGTGCGCATCCGCCAGACGCCGATAGAAGCGGTTTTCATGGGTGTCGTCTCCTGTTGTCCTTGCGGTGTCGATCGCGGGCCGATAGCCGGATACCCCGCTCCGGCCCGGCCCGCGCGAGCACGCGCCTTATCCGTTCAGACGAACGCGCTGCTCATCTTCAGGGTGCCGTTCACGCCGGCCGGGAAGAACCCGCCCTTCGCGACCGCGCCCTTGTTCAGGTACACGATGTTCAGCACGTCGTCGTAGCCGCGGCTAAACGCGATACCGTTGGCGTCGAGCGGCACGATGTTCGAAATGCTCGCGTCCGCGCCCTGAATGCCCTGATCGACGTCGGTCGATGAATCGAGCGAATCGCGGGCGTCCGAGATGGCCTGGACCGCCGTGAAAATCGACGGCGTCTGGATGCCTTTCGCGTACAGCACCGTGCGTACCAGCCCCGCGTGATAAGCCTCGGCGGCGAGAATGCCGGCAGCGGCCTCCAGATACGTCTTGTTCGTGATGAGCGGCGCCGCGCCCTTGTACGCGGTCACGCCGACATCCTCGAAGATGAACGCCCCGAGCAGGAACGTTTCGTCGTTGAGGTAGGGGTTAAACGCGGTGCCCGCGGGCACGAGACCCGCCGCTTGCGCCGCGAGCGAGAACGCGCCGTTCGGATCGGTGCCGCCGACATCGAGCGCGGGCATCGCAACCGCCGATCCGCCGAGCGCCGTGCGCAAGAACGTGACGTGCTCGAGTTCGTCGCGGGCAATTTCCTTCGCATAGGCCGCGACGACCGGATCGGTGAAGGTCACCTGCATGCCGGGTATCACGGTGCCGGGCGTGCCCGCGCCGCTCATCAGGTTCGCCGGCAGGCCGGTGCCGTACACCGCGTACTGATAGAAAGAGGCTTCCAGATATTCGAGATTGAGCGCGAAGTTAAGGATATCGGGATCGCTCGGACCCGACGCCGCGACCGCGTTATCGCCCGATCCGCCGCCGCACGCGCCGAGTATCGTCCCGCCGACGAGCCCAAGTCCCAGCCCGCCCGCGCTCCGGAAAAACTGCCGCCGTTTCGCGAGCCGCTCCGAGCGGCGCTGCAGTATTTCAAGCTTCGATGAATCGTCAGACATGGTTATCTCCTTGACCTTCTTTGGTTTGGCTACACATGACGAGCGCGCACGGCGTCGCCGTTTCACGAAAGACGTGAGACGTCGCTTGATGCGTTTTTGCGTGGTACGGCGGCCGTTGCTTCGGTACAGGAAGACGATGACGCCGGGCAGTCAGCCGGAGCCGCTCAGGAGGGCTGATCATCGTAAGAGTGGATACGCGCTCGTTCGCCTCGATGGATGCGCATCGGGTGAAATATATTTTCGCGCGGTGGCGACGACGACTGCGCCGCTCACGTTCTGCTCGCGCGAGGGGCTCAGCAATTGGCCCGTCTGCGGCGCAATGGTAGAATCGCGTCCGCCCGCCGGGGTGATGAAATTGGTAAACATAGCGGACTTAAAATCCGCCGCCTAACGGCTTGCCGGTTCAAGTCCGGTCCCCGGTACCAACAGTCAGCCGATGGTCACGCGCCCCCGCGCACGAGCCGCTCGCGAACGTCATAATCGCGATCGAGCCTGTCGCACGCAGCCGCGTCCATCCCACTCTCAGAGCCGCATGACGATCCGATCCCCGCTCCTCGCTTTCGTCGCTTTCGTGCCTCTTGCGCTCGTGCTCGGCAGCACGGCCGGTTGCACGACCGCGTACACGAACGCCAGTCTCTGCAAGCAGAAGATGATCGCGACCTACCCTGAGTCGGAGCCCGAGTTGTCGTTCGACCGCACGAAGATGGCGATCCACGGGTCGCGGATCGTGGTCGAGGCGACCTATCAGAACGTCGTGAAGACGCTTGTCGTAACCAAAGAGAAGAACGTCGAGACGCGCACGGTGAAGGCCACCCGAACGGCCGCGCCGGCGGCCGTGGAATGCACGTTCGAGGGCGCCACGCTGACGAGCTTCCGCTGGCTCGCGCCGCAAAAGTTCGCGTGGGTCTACGACCCGCAGCCGCCCGCCGACGACGAATAAACGCGCCTCGCGCGCCCGCAAAAAAGCCGCCTGAAATTTTTCAGGCGGCTTTTCACATTCTGCGCGGGTTGAATCCCGTCGCCGTCCTAACGCGGCAACCAGCCGCGCACGGCACGCAGCGGCGCCGTCACGCGATAAGAAACCGATCCCGATAGCAGCGACGCAAGATTTTCCGCGTTCGCCAATCGCGCTTCGAGGTCGATATTGTGACGGCGCAGCGCGTCGAGTTCGCGCGCGCTTTCCGATACGGCCGTTTGCAGTTCCCAGCGTTTCAGGACCGACTCGCCCAGATTCGCGAACGCCTCCTTCAGGCTGCGGCGCGCCGCCGGATCCTGCCAGTCGTCGACGATGCGCGTCGCCGCCTTCGGCACCTCGCGGCCGACGAACAGCACGCCGAGGCCCGCAGAGTGGTCGAATTCGATATGCGGATACGACTGGCTGATCTCCGCCCAGTAGCGCCAGACGCCGAAGCCGCGCTCGCGCACGTTCGTATCGTGGAACAGAACCACCGCGCGGTCCGAAAGCTTCGGCAGCCACGTTTCGAAGTCGTGCTTTACGGCGTCATAGGTGTGAAGACCGTCGATATGCAGCAGATCGACGCCGCCATCCGGGAAGTAATCGCGCGCTTCGTCGAAGGTCGTACGCAAGAGCGACGAGAAGCCCGCGAAATGGCGCGCGTTGAACGCCGCGAGGTCGTTATAGACGTCGTCGCCGTAGAAACCCGCGTGCTCGTCGCCCTGCCAGGTGTCGACGGCATAGCAGCGCGTCGGCAGTTCGCTCGCGGCGACCGTCTGGCAGAACGCCGCGTAAGACATGCCGAAATGCGAGCCGAGTTCGACGAAAGTTTGCGGGCGCATCGCGTCGATCAGCCACGCGCCAAACGGGATATGTCCGGTCCAGGCGCTCGGCACGAGCCGTTGCGGCCTGATGAACATGGCCGTGCTGACGCCGAAGGAAGGCGGTATGTAGCTCATTGCAACACTCAGTAAGAATTTATGACCGAAATCTGTGCGCAAATTATAACGAGATCAGTCAATTTTCCATGTTTCGGATAGTCGGCGATCCTTACAGGCCCTTGCCGCCCGCACGTTGCACACTTTCGGTAAGCTGCACGTTCATCTCAATGCGGAGAAACGCATGCTGCTCGCTCAGATCAGTGACACGCATATCAAGATGCCCGGCGCGCTTGCCTACGGACGCGTCGATACCGCGACGTGTCTCGCGCGCTGCGTCGATGCGTTGAACGCGCTCGATCCGCGTCCCGACCTAGTGCTCATGACAGGCGATCTGGCCGATAGCGGACGGCGCGAGGAATACGAACACCTGCGCGCCCTGCTCGCGCCGCTGCGCATTCCGTACAGGCTGCTGGTCGGCAATCACGACGCGCGCGAGCCGTTGCGCGAAACCTTCCACGATCACCCCGAACTTCATGGCGAAGGCGAGTTCATCCAGTACGCGTTCGATGCCGGACCGCTTCGCGTGATCGCGCTCGATACGCTCAATCCGGGCGCGAGCGGAGGACGCCTGTGCGATGCACGGCTCGACTGGCTCGCGCGCCAGCTCGATCGCGCCGGCGCGCGTCCGGTGGTCATCGCGTTGCATCATCCGCCGTTCGACTGCGGCATCCGCTATCTGGATCGCGTGCGTCTCGCGCCTGCCGACAGTGCGCGTCTCGCCGCGCTGCTTACGCGCTACCCGAACGTCGAGCGCGTGCTGTGCGGCCACGTACACCGGCCGATCGCCGTGCGTTTCGGCGGGACGCTCGCGTGGTGCGCGGCGTCGACGGCGCACCAGAGCACGCTCGATCTGCGCGAGGCGAGCCCCGAAGCGTTCGTGCTCGAACCGCCCGGCTACTCGCTGCACCTGTACACCGAGGCGGCGGGTCTGGTCACGCATCACGCGTATGTGGAGCCCGGCGCGGGGCCGTTTCCGTACCGGGACTAGCTCCAAGCCCGACGAGCACGGCCCGGGCGTCTCCAGTATGATCGGCGACGCTCTGCCGACCCCGCCACGAACCCGCCACTTCATGTCCACGACGACTTCCCAGCCGCATCAGCACTATTCCCGCGCCACGCTGTGGCTGCTCGCGACCATCGCGGGCGTGTCGGTCGCCAATATCTATTTCAACCAGCCGCTCCTCGACGACTTCCGCGCGTCGTTTCCCGGCAGTGCGTATCTCATCGGCGCGGTGCCGGCGGCAACGCAACTGGGCTACGCGCTCGGCATGCTCGTGCTCGCGCCGCTCGGCGACCGCTTCGACCGGCGGCTCCTGATCCTGCTGCAACTTGCGGGTCTGGCCGCGGCGCTCGTCGTCGCGACCGCCGCGCCGACGCTTGCTGTTTTGATCGCGGCGAGCCTCGCGATCGGCGTGGTCGCGACCATCGCGCAGCAAGCCGTGCCGTTCGCCGCCGAACTCGCGCCGGCCGCCGAGCGCGGCCACGCGGTCGGCACGGTGATGAGCGGATTGTTGCTCGGCATTCTGCTCGCACGGACGGTGTCGGGCTTCGTGGCGGAATATTTCGGGTGGCGCGCGGTGTTCGGCGCATCGGTCGTGGCGACGCTGGTGCTCGCGGTCGTCGTGGTTGCGCGGCTGCCGAAGAGCAAGCCCACCTCGACGCTGCCCTACGGCAAGCTGCTGGTGTCGATGTGGCATCTGGCCGTGGAAAACCCCGCGCTGCGCGAGGCGTCGCTGACCGGCGCGGCGATGTTCGCGGCGTTCAGCATCTTCTGGTCGGTGCTCACGTTGCTGCTCGCGGGCGAGCCGTTTCATCTCGGTCCGCAGGCGGCGGGCCTGTTCGGCATCGTCGGCGCGGCCGGTGCGCTCGCCGCGCCGCTCGCCGGCAAATCCGCCGATAAACGCGGGCCGCGCGCGGTGATTTCGCTGTCGATCGCGCTGGTGGCCGTGTCGTTCGTGATCTTCGGCTTGTCGGGGCGCAGCATCGCCGGTCTCGTGATTGGCGTGATCGTGCTCGATGTGGGCGTGCAGGCCGCGCAGATCTCGAACCAGTCGCGCATTTACGCGCTCAAGCCGGAAGCGCGCAGCCGCGTAAACACGGTCTATATGGTGGCGTATTTCATCGGCGGCGCGGCGGGGTCGGCGGTGGCGTCGCTTGCGTGGCACGCGCTCGGCTGGATCGGCGTGTGTGCCGCCGGATTGCTCGCGACGGCGCTCGCCGGGTTCAGCCACTGGCGCGGCCGCGCGGCGGCATCGGCGTCGATGGGATAGAAAAGTTAGACGGAAAAGCTCAGGCGCGCTCGCGCGCGTAGGCGTGCAGCGCGTCGATCACGCGGTCGAATTCGAGCGATTTATCGTAGAAATGGCGCACGCCGTATTGCAGGCAGCGCTCGCGATACGCGGGTAGCGCGTGATTGGTCAGGACGGCGGCGAAGGTGGATTCGACAAGCCCCGCTTTCTGCAGATACGCGAGCACTTCGACGCCGGAGCCGTGCTTCAGTTGAAGATCGACGACGATCGCGTCGAAAGTTTCGGCCGCGAGCAGCGCGATGGCGTCCGCGGGCGACTCCGCGAATGCGGCGACCCGCAACTGGCCCGACGCATCGATCGCCTCGACGATACTGCGCCGGATCAGCGCTGAATCTTCAATCAACAGAACCCGCAACGGTCCACACGCCGAGGCGCGCGACGCGTCCGGGTCGTCGTCGGTGGTGGTGTGTTGGCCCACGGCGGGCGCCCTCCTACTCGATCAAACCGTTCTTGATCGCGTAATACGTGAGATCGGCGTTGTTCGCGAGGCGCATTTTTTCGAGCACGCGCGCGCGATACGTGCTGACCGTTTTGACCGACAGATGCAGCTCGTCGGCGATCTCGGTCGGAATCCGCCCGCCCGCCAGCTTGCAGAAAATCTGGAACTCGCGCTCGGATAACGTCTCGTGAGGCCGCTCGGAGGCCGGGCGATCCAGCTTGTCCGCGAGCGCATCCGCGATAAATTCCGACAAATACCGGTGCCCGCGCGCAACCGTCCGAATTGCACGGACGATCTCCTCCGGCGCGGCATCCTTGTTCAGATAACCGTTCGCGCCCGCGCGCAGCAGATTAATCGCGTACTGGCTCTCCGGATAACCCGACAGCATCAGCACGCCCTGCTCCGGGCGCAACTGCTTAACGACGCGCAAGGTATCGATACCGTTCTTGTCCGGCATCGCGATATCCAGCAGCACGACGTCGAACGCCTGCTCGCGAACGAGCGCGATGGTTTCATCGCCCGTGGAGGCTTCCGCCGCCACTTCCATGTCCGGTTCGTCGGCGACGAACTGCCGGAAACCGCTCCGCACGATCGCGTGGTCGTCGGCTATCAACACTCGAATCATCTGCGCTCTGGTGGTCCGTCTACGGTCTTGCAGGCGCTTTTCGCGCCTGCGTTTCATCGATCGATCGCGCTCAGCCGTCGCGGCCTTCCAGCAGGTCGGCCATGTCGTCGGCGTGTTCTTCTTCCACCGCGAGGATGTCCTCGAAGATACGCCGCGTCGTGACGTCCTTGTCGCCTAGATATCGAATGATTTCGCGATACGTGTCGATCGCAATCCGTTCCGCGATCAAATTTTCACGAATCATGTCGATCAGGTTGCTGCCTTCCTTGTACTCGGAATGCGAGCGCGAGCGCAGGCCGTCGGGCGCGAAATCCGGCTCGCCGCCCAGTTGCACGATGCGCTCGGCGAGCGTATCGGCGTGTTCCTGCTCTTCCTTCGCGTGTTCGAGGAATTCAGCGGCGACAGCCTCCGAATGGATGCCCTTCGCCATGAAATAGTGGCGCTTGTAGCGCAGCGTGCAGACGATTTCAGTGGCGAGCGAATCGTTCAGCAGCTTCAGGACGACCTCACGGTCGGCGCCGTAACTCGCCGTGACCGGACCTTCGTCCATGTGCTGGCGCGCGTCCGAACGGATTTTCTCGACGTCGAGGACAAACGCATCATGCGACTGGCCCGGCGCGACTTTTGCAGCAGACGATTTCGACATTTATTGCTCCTGGAATTGGGTTGAGGACAGACGGCAGGCAACGCGGATCGCCACGAGGTTCGCCGTTCCGGGGCGCGCGGCGCGCCCGTTGCCGCATAGCGCTAGCGCGGCGCGCTTTGAGCGCTTCGCCGGAACCGCATGCACGTGGCGTGCCCGCCCGTCGCGAAAGACGCAAAAAAGCGGGCGAGTTTTGTTGCAGGCCGGCGGCAAACCCGCCGCAAGCCGCGCCCGCATGAAGCCCACGCTACGTCCGAAACACGCCCAGCAGCAGCGTGACGACAAATACGACCAGAAAAATGTAGAACAGGATCTTCGCGATTTCGGCCGCACCGGCGGCGATGCCGGTGAAGCCGAACACCGCCGCGATGATCGCGATGACAAAAAAGATGGCGGCGTAGTGCAGCATGACGACTCTCCGCTAATCGACGACTTTTTTCGTAATGACGAACCCGAGCACCAGAAACACGGCGCACAGGATCAGGAACAGCACGAACAGGAACTTCGCGATGCCCGCGGCGCCCGCCGCGATGCCGGTGAAACCCAGCAAGCCGGCAACCACCGCGACGAGCGCGAAAAACAAGGCCCACTTCAACATGATCGTTTCCCCGCATAAAAGTTGGCTGACGAAACCATGGTAGACACCCGCGCGGCGCGGCGCATCCGGGCAGGCTCCTTTTTTGCTGTAGGAGAGCGCTGACAGCGGCTTTCAATCGACCCCGACCATGTATGAACACGCACGAACACGCATGAGCACTATGACTGAGGCCACCCGCGCGTATCCAGCGCAACCCGCATCCGACGATGCCGAATCCGGCAACGGCCGCCGCGCCACACGCTTTAACGAGTGGATGCGCCGCTGGAGCTGGGCGGTCGCGATGACGGTCGCCATCGTCATCACGGTGGGCGGGCTGGTGATCCTGGAATCCGGACGCATGCGGATCGCGGCCGAGTACGAAACCGCGCTCGACGCCAAGGGCGCGACCACGCAACTGACCGCGCTCGCCGCCGTTATCGCGACGCTCGCCGCCGACGAACGCGCGTTCGCGCTCAAGCCGGATCCCGCTTACGCCGAGCATTTCCGGCTCAGCGCGGCGAGGATTCGCGCAACCGTCGGGTCGCTCGACGGTTACTACCGGCAGAAAGCCGACGACACCGCGCTCGCGAGCTTTACGCAGATCAGCGCCGCCGTCGAAGCGCAGGTTGCATCCGGGCTTGCCGCGCTCGACGGCACGCACGCCGCTCCCGAAGCTGCCGCGCGCATCCGCGAACTGGGGCTCGCCGCGCCGCCAGCGGGCGGGATCCTCGACAGCACGCTTGCGCTCTTGCGCCTGAACGAGGAACGCCGTGCCCAGCGCGCGCTCGACCAGAGCCGCGCCGATCAACGCATTTCCACATTCTGCGTCGGCGCATTGTGCGCGCTCAATATCGTGCTGTTCCTGCTGCTGTTCCGTAATCTCGGCATTCAGCTCGACAAGCAGGATCGGGTGCAGAAGAAGCTCATCACGCAGCAGGAGGAGCTCGATCAGCTCGTGTTCGAGCGCACGCGCCAGCTCGAAGCGCTTGCGTGGCATTTGCAATCGGTGAGCGAAAACGAAAAGACGGAACTCGCGCGTGAGCTGCACGACGAACTCGGCTCCATCCTGACCGCAAGCAAGATGGACGTCGCCTGGGTGAACAACCGGCTCAAGGCGAGCGAACCCGCGATGTCCGACAAACTCATGCGCGCGATCGCCAATCTGGATCAGGGCATCGCGCTCAAGCGGCGGATTATCGAAGACATGCGGCCGACCGTGCTCGCCAACTTCGGGCTGGTGACGGCGCTGCGCACGCTCGGCGACGAAGCCGCCCAGCGCAATGGCTGGACGCTCGAACTCGCGCTCCCCGACGACGACGTCAAGCTCGGCGAGGAAATCGAGATCGCGCTGTTCCGTGTCGGGCAGGAGTCGCTCACGAACGCCGCTAAATACGCGCGGGCGCAACGCATCACGATTGCACTCACGCTCGACGACCACAACGTCACGCTGCATATCACCGACGACGGCGTCGGCATCCGAGCGCAAGACCTGAGACGCACGCACACGCATGGTCTCCTGGGCATGCGCCAGCGCGTGAGCGCGCGCGGCGGACGGATCGAAATAGAACGGCGCGTGCCGCACGGCACGAGCATTCTCGCGACGCTGCCCCGCGCGCGAACGGCGAGCAACGAGTCAAACGGCACGCCCCGGACAACCACGCTGCGACCCGCCGCGTAGGAGGACGCCGACAGCAATAGCGGACACCGCCGACACGAAAAACACGGCCACGCCTACAGCCTCGCCTCGACCGATTTTTTATGATTGTTCAAACCGGTGTAGTCGATCGAAGGGCTTTGAGAAGCGCGTCCTTCCTGGTCGGTTAGAACCAATGCCTGACGACGCGCAGTGCGTCCAGGCTGATCCAGATCACGATGCGCGTGTTGTCTCGCTTCTGCCGCGAAACGCGCGCTTTTCACTCAAGGGGAACACTCATGACTCGAATTATCGCTTTGCTGCTGATCGCTGGTTCTGCTGCACTTGCCGCCTGCAACACGGTTTCGGGCGCGGGCCAGGACATCTCGAAGGGCGGCAACGCCATCACCAACTCCGCCGAAGAGCACAAGTAAGCGCTCGGCCTCGCGGCCTTCGGGCCGCCCGGTTTCTGTCGACCCGTCGCGCCACGCGGCGGGTTTTTTTTCGTCTTTGCGTTTCTTTTCGTTTCGCGTTTCTTTTCGCCTCGCGTTTCTTTTCGCCTCGCGTTTCGCGTTTCGCGTTTCGTGTCACGTGTCTCGCGCTTCACGCCTCCCGCTTCGGCCGGTCGAAAAAAAAACGGCGGACCGCTCGATGCGGACCGCCGTTCCCTCTCAGCTTATCGTCCGCCGCTCGATGCTACGGCGGCGCTCTCTTTATCTTTTGGTTGTTATTTAGGTCACGCGGTTATTTCGTGTCCGGCAGTTCGATCGTCGGATTGTTCATGTTGCCGCCCTGCGAGACGAGCAAGCGGATGCTTTCCGGGATCACCTGGCTCAACGCATTGCCCGACGGCAGCGTAGTGATGAGCCAGTCGGCGTTGTTGGTGAGGTCGAAGGAAGCGGACTTGTACACCGGCGTCTTCGAACCGGCCGCCGTCGCGACCAGTTGATACGTGCCGCCCGACACGTAGGTCGAATCCTGGGTCGTCGCCGGTACGGCATTCTTGAACGCGAGGCTCGGCATGGTCGGGCTGACGGTGTTGATGTCCGTCCCCGGCGCCACCAGATACAGATCCAGATTCTGCGCATTTGCCGACGCGTTGAAGCCGCGTACGCGCGCGCTCGACGACAGCAGGCCCTTGTCGAACGGATCGTCGATCACGGCGATGGACGGCAGGAAGCCCGCATCCGGCAGCGCGATCACCGTGTATTCATGGCCCTTCGCGGCATTCGAGATGCTGGTATCCGAGGCTAGTGTCGTGGTCTGCCCGTTGGCGGTGTACGAGAAGTTCTGCTGTCCGGTATCGATATTCGCGAAGTTGGTGGAGGTCTTGTAAGCCAGATTGCTCTGAAGCACCTTCCCGTTGACGTAAAAATCAACGTTCGGACCGCTCGGGATGGCGTGGACGAAATGGACTTCCGGGTTCGTCAAGCCGAGTTCCTTGCCGAGATCGTCGGAGCCGCCGCCGCATGCGGAGACCAGAGACGCGACGCCCGCCATCGCTGCCATTGTTCGGATGAGCTTCATATTTCCACCTTTATAAATTTGCGTCAGACGTTATCCGGGCACCCCGCCCGTTTTGTATGTATCCCGTAGTGCCCGCTGGCCGAAATCCACGAGCACTGTTTGGGTGCATGGCTTTAGCAACGGCCGTGCCGCTGGCATTGGAGGGATCGCTCGATATTCGTCAGACGGTTGACTGGCGGGGTCGAAACGGGTTTTAGAGATAGCCCTCGAATCGGCGGGAATGAGCGCGCATGGCCGGGGTGTATTGTTCGAACCCACCACTTTTACAAAGCGTCCCGCATGCCCTACCCAAATCTGCTTGCCGAACTCGATCTCGGCTTCACGCGGCTGCGCAACCGCGTGGTGATGGGTTCGATGCACACCGGCATGGAAGATCGCTTCTGGCACTATCGTGAGCTTGCGGAATACTTTCGTGAGCGAGCGCGCGGCGGCGTCGGACTCATCATCACGGGCGGCATTTCGCCGAATCGCGAAGGCTGGCTGCTGCCGTTCGGCGGGACGCTGAATCACTGGCTCGACGTGCCGAATCATCGGAAGGTGACGCGCGCCGTGCACGAAGAAGGCGCGAAAATCGCGCTACAGATCCTGCACGCCGGGCGCTACGGTTATCAGCCGTTCGTGGTGTCGGCCTCCGCGATCAAATCGCCGATCTCGCGTTTCACGCCCCGCGCGCTGTCGCTTCGCGGTATCGAGCGGACGATCCGCGCTTACGTGCGTTGCGCGCGGCTCGCGAAGGCGGCGGGCTACGACGGCATCGAGATCATGGGGAGCGAGGGTTATCTGCTGAGCCAATTCATGTGCCCGCGCACCAACCGTCGCGACGACGATTACGGCGGTCCGATCGAGAACCGGATGCGGCTCGCGGTGCAGATCGTCGAGCGCGTGCGGGCGGCGCTCGGCGAGGCGTTTATCGTCGTGTACCGGCTGTCGGTCATCGATCTCGTTGAAGGCGGCACGACCTGGGCCGAAACCGAGACGGCGGCGCGCGCACTCGAAAAAGCGGGCGTGACAATGTTCAACATAGGAATCGGCTGGCATGAGGCGCGCGTGCCGACCATCGTGACCTCTGTGCCGCGCGCGGCGTTCGCCGGTCTCGCCGCGCGGCTCAAGCGCGCGGTCAGCGTGCCGGTGATCGTGTCGAACCGGATCAATACGCCGCAGGTGGCCGAGCAGTTGCTCGAAGACGGCGCGGGCGATCTCGTTTCGATGGCCCGACCGCTGCTCGCCGATCCCGATTTCGTCGTCAAGGCCGCGACCGGCCGCGCGGACGAGATCAACACGTGCATCGCGTGCAATCAGGCTTGCCTCGATCACACGTTCCGCAATCAGCGCGCGACGTGTCTCGTCAATCCGCGCGCCGGGCGCGAGACGCAGCTCGTCTATCGCGCCACCGCCGCGCCGCGCGAGGTCGCTGTGATCGGCGCGGGACCGGCGGGTTTGTCGGCGGCGACCGTTGCGGCGTCGCGCGGGCATCGCGTGACGCTGTTCGACGCCGCCGAGCAGATCGGCGGCCAGTTCGATCTGGCGCGCCGGATTCCGGGCAAAGAGGAATTTTCGGAGACCATCCGTTATTTCGCGAGCCAGATCGAGCGGCATCAGGTGACGCTTCGCCTCGGCACCCGCGTCGATCCGGCGCTGATCGACGCCGGCCGCTTCGACGACGTGATCGTCGCGACCGGCATCGCGCCGCGCCGCCCGGCGATTCCCGGCATCGACGGGCCGAATGTCCTGTCCTACGTCGATGTGCTGCGCGGCGCGGCGGTGGGCGCGCGGGTCGCGGTGATCGGTGCGGGCGGGATTGGTTTCGATGTGTGTGAATTCCTGCTGCATCATGCGGGCGACGCACTTCCGCAAACGCGCGAAGCGTGGTTCGACGAATGGGGCGTGGAAATGGAAGTGGCGTCGCGCGGAGGTCTGAAAACGCCCCTCGGGCGAGCGCCGGCGCGTCAGATTTTTCTCTTGCAGCGTAAGGCTGGCAAGCTGGGCGCGGGGTTGGGGAAAACCTCCGGCTGGGTGCATCGGGCGACACTGCAGCGCAATAGCGTGACCATGCTCGATGGCGTGACGTACGAGGAAATCACGGCGCGTGGCGTGCGGATATCGCGTAACGGCGAATCGACGTGGCTCGATGTGGACACGGTTGTGGTTTGCGCGGGGCAGGAATCGCTTGCGGAGTTGCATCGGCCGGTGCAGTCGGGTGCTTCTATGCGCTTTCATGTTATCGGCGGTGCTAAGTTCGCGGCGGAACTCGATGCGAAACGCGCGATTCGCGAAGGGGCGGAGGTGGCCGCACGGCTTTAGCGGCCGTTGGAAATAACGGGCTGCGATTTTTTTGGGGCGTGGTGTTGCCTTGCAGAGTGTGGCGTGGCCTTCCGTGGTGTGGCGTGGCTCCGCTCGTTGGCTTGCTTGCGCTGCTTGAGAACTTGCTTTCGTGTAGGTTTATTAGCACGCCGCTATGCGCGGCAGCAGTCACTTTCTTTGCTGCTGCAAAGAAAGTAACCAAAGAAAGCAGCTTATCCATTTAAGTGTCCACCTCGAATAACCTTGCGGATAGGCACGCAAGCTGACCAGGCTAACTCGGCTTCATCGGTTTTGGCACAGCACCCGTCAGCTCCATCCTCGCTGCGCGCGGACGTCGGGCATGTCAAAAACCCACGGTTCCACTTTTCGACTTGATCTTAACTTGACCTGGTCTTATTCGGCCTTGGCCTTGGCCTTGGCTTTGGCTTTGGCTTTGGCTTTGGCTTTGGCTTTGGCTTTGGCTTTGGCTTTGGCTTTGGTTTTGGTTTTGGTTTTGGTTTTGGTTTTGGTTTTGGTTTTGGTTTTGGTTTTGGGATTGGTTTTGTTTTGGTTTTGGGATTGGGATTGGGATTGGGTTTTTGCCCTACTGGCAGGCACTTCGTGCCTGCGAGGATGAATGAGCGGCTCCACTCTGTTGTATGGTGGGATGGCCGAATCAGCTTGCGCACCACTCCGGGTTACGGGTCGTGATGGACACTTAGACGGTCACGCTGCTTTCTTTGGTTACTTTCTTTGCAGCAGCAAAGAAAGTGACTGCTGCCGCGCACAGCGGCGAGCTAATAGACCTACACGAAAGCAAGTTCCCAAAAAGCACAGGCAAACCAAAGCAAAAGCGCCAGCAAAAACCTCAGACCAGTCCACGCCGCCGATAATCAAACCAAAACGACAGCCCGACGCTAATCAAAATCACGACAGTCGCAATCACCGTCCATTGCGTAATGGCCTCGCCCAGCAGCACCGATCCAAGCGCCACCGCGACAACGGGATTCACGTACATGCAACTGCTCGCAATAATCGGACTGGTGTGGCGAATCAAATAGCCATAGGCGACATACGCCGACATCGTGCCGATCAGCATCAGGTAAAGGAACGACACGCCCGGCACGAAGCCGATACTCACGATCCGCTCGCCCGACAACAAGGCGACCACCGTCGAGATAGACCCGCCCAACCCAATCTGCAACGCCGTCGAAACGAACAGGTCAGACGGCAACCTGAGCCGTCCGGCCAGATGCGCGCCGCCCGCCCAGAACAGCGCGCCGCACAGGATGGCGAAACTGCCGGCGGTCGATCCCGTCGAGCGGTCGCCGTGATTCAGGAGCGCAATCCCGACGAGACCCAGCCCGACCGCGACCCACTCGCCCTTCGCGATCTTGCGGCCGGCAACCGCGGCGATGATCGTCGCGAAGAGCGGGACGGTCGCGACCATCACGGCAGCCGTGCCGGTCGCGACGGTGCGCATCCCGAACGCGAGCATGCCGCTCGATAATCCCACCAGCAGCGTGCCGACCAGCGCCGCGTTGCGGACTTCCGCGCCGCTCGGCCAGACAGGTTTGCGCCGCGCCGCGAAGATAAACAGACCGATCCCCGCGAACAGATTACGCAGGCCCGACAGCATCAACGGCGGAAACGACGGCAGCGACAAATGCACCGCCATATACGTCGATCCCCACACGATATAAACGACCGCCAGCGCCAGCGCGATGCGGCCTTTCTGCGTCTCTGGAAGGCGGAACGGAAAACGATCGGGAAGATTGAACGGCAACTTGGGAGGACGGTTCTGCGGCAGCGGCGTGGACATCCGTTACTCCACGACGGCGATAAAACCGGCACGCCCGGAGAAAGCGGGCCGCGGACTACGCGCATGCCGCGCGGAAATGGCGGCAAGACGGGCAAGGCAGGACAACATGTTGGAGCACTAGAAAAGAAGGCGGAAAAATCGCCGTTAGGGTACTTGGGCACTTGGGTACTTGGGTACTTGGATACTTGGGTACTTGGATACTTGGGTACTTGGGTACTTGGGTACTTGGGTACTTGGGTACTTGGGTACTTGGGTACTTGGGTACTTGGGTACTTGGGTACTTGGGTACTTGGGTACTTGGGTACTTGGGTACTTGGGTACTTGGGTACTTGGGCACTCGGCCACTCAGGCACTCAGGCACTCAGGCACTCAGGCGCTCGGGCGCTTACAAACGCGGTCGCGGCACGTTCGGGCAACCCGCGCCACCGCTGAATCCGCGGAGAACGCCATTATGCAGTACGGTCTGACGAGAAACGCTCGGCCGTTACAGAACGTTGCCAAGACGGTTGCCAAGACGCCACGCGGCAGTGTACTGTGACGGCTGCTAACGCGGGGGTCCTGCGCTGCACATCGCAAATCTTGTTTGAGTCACGCTCAAGCCGGGTTTGCCCGTGTATCGCGGGTGAGAAATACCCTTTGAACCTGATCTGGATAATGCCAGCGCAGGGAAGCGTTCGGGTTTTACGGCGCACGAGGGTCTTCTTCCACTCGCCGCGCCGATCCTCCAAAACCCGCTCTCTTCCGTCAAGTCCTCCCTGTTTAGCTCCTGAATCAGTTCGCCCCGGACGCGTTTTCGCTCGTCCGGAGCGGCTGGATAAAAAACCGTTCCCAGGAGAAACAGCAATGAATGCCAATCCGAAATTCCTTTCCGCCGATGCAGTCGTCGACGCGCTCGCCATCGCCCCGCTGCCGAATTCGCGCAAGGTCTACGTGACCGGCTCGCAGCCGGATATCCGCGTGCCGATGCGCGAAATCACGCAGTCGGATACCTCCGACAGTTTCGGCGGCGAGAAAAATCCGCCGGTCTATGTGTACGACACGTCCGGCCCCTATAGCGATCCGGACGCCGCCATCGACATTCGTTCGGGCCTGCCCGCGCTGCGTCAGCGCTGGATCGAAGCGCGCGGCGATACGGAAAACCTCTCAGGCCTGTCGAGCGAATTCGGCCGCGAGCGCGCCGCCGATGCCGCCACCGCCGACCTGCGTTTCCCCGGCCTGCATCGCACGCCGCGCCGCGCAATCGCCGGCAAGAACGTCTCGCAGATGCACTACGCGCGGCAGGGCATCGTCACGCCGGAGATGGAATACATCGCGATCCGCGAGAATCAGCGGCGCGCCGAATACCTCGAAAGTCTGCGCACGAGCGGCCCGAACGGCGAAAAGCTCGCGAAGATGATGGGCCGCCAGCATCCGGGCCAGGCGTTCGGCGCCACCGCGTTCGGACCCAACGCGCTGAGCTCGATCACGCCGGAGTTCGTCCGCGAGGAAGTCGCGCGCGGCCGCGCGATCATTCCGGCGAATATCAATCACCCGGAATCGGAGCCGATGATCATCGGCCGTAATTTCCTCGTGAAGATCAACGCGAATATCGGCAACTCGGCAGTGACGTCGTCGATCGGCGAGGAAGTCGACAAGATGACCTGGGCGATCCGCTGGGGCGGCGACACGGTCATGGACCTTTCGACCGGCAAGCATATTCACGAGACCCGCGAGTGGATCATCCGCAATAGCCCGGTGCCGATCGGCACGGTGCCGATCTATCAGGCGCTCGAAAAGGTCAACGGCAAAGCTGAAGATCTGACCTGGGAAATTTTCCGCGACACGCTGATCGAGCAGGCCGAGCAAGGCGTCGATTACTTCACGATCCACGCGGGCGTGCGCCTGCAATACGTGCCGCTGACCGCGAACCGCATGACGGGCATCGTCTCGCGCGGCGGCTCGATCATGGCGAAGTGGTGCCTCGCGCATCACAAGGAAAGCTTCCTGTACGAGCACTTCGAAGACATCTGCGAGATCATGAAGCAGTACGACGTCTCGTTCTCGCTCGGCGACGGCCTGCGTCCCGGTTCGATCTACGACGCCAACGACGAAGCGCAGCTCGGCGAACTGAAAACGCTCGGCGAACTCACGCAGATCGCGTGGAAGCATGACGTGCAGGTGATGATCGAAGGTCCGGGCCACGTGCCGATGCAGCTCATCAAGGAGAACATGGACCTGCAACTGGAGTGGTGCGACGAAGCGCCGTTCTACACGCTCGGGCCGCTCACGACCGACATCGCGCCGGGCTACGACCACATCACCTCGGGCATCGGGGCGGCGATGATCGGCTGGTTCGGCACGGCGATGCTCTGCTATGTCACGCCGAAGGAGCATCTCGGCTTGCCGAACAAGGACGACGTGAAGGTCGGCATCATCACGTACAAGCTTGCCGCGCACGCCGCCGATCTGGCGAAGGGCCATCCGGGCGCGCAGGTGCGTGACAACGCGCTGTCGAAGGCGCGTTTCGAGTTCCGCTGGGACGACCAGTTCAACCTCGGCCTCGATCCGGACAAGGCGCGCGAATTCCACGACGAAACGCTGCCGAAGGATTCGGCGAAGGTCGCGCATTTCTGCTCGATGTGCGGTCCGCATTTCTGCTCGATGAAGATCACGCAGGACGTGCGCGACTACGCGGCCAAGCAAGGCGTGTCCGATAGCGAGGCGCTCACGCAAGGCATGCAGACGAAGGCGATCGAGTTCGTGAAGAAGGGTGCGGAGATTTATCAGCGCACGTAGGCGTCGCGCTTGAAGTTATTGCACGCGGTTGCTGCAAACAGTTGACGCACACGGCCTGCCTCGCGGCGGGCCGTTTGCGTTTACCCGCGCGGGCATCTTCCGTGCTTCTAGACATGCAGAATCGGCCAGCATCTTCATGCCCGTACAACAGGATGAGAGCGCCCGCCGTTTCCAGCCCAATCCGTACCACCTTTATCAAACCAAAACGTACCGGAGAGTTGAAATGAAAACGACTAAACACATTGGCGTCGCGGCGCTCGTTCTAGCGCTCGCCGGTGGCCTGTCGGCCTGCGACAGCATGAGCACTCGTCAACGCGATACCGCGATCGGCGCGGGCGCGGGCGGCGTCGCGGGGGCAGCGATCGGCGGCAGCGCGTTATCTACTTTGGGCGGCGCGGCGGTTGGCGGCGTGATCGGCAATCAGGTCGGAAAGTAAGGATTTCGGCGGCGCAGCGGTGCGCGTTTTTAACCGATGCACGCACGCGCCGTCGGCTTGAAATAAGCCGAAACAATTGGCCTCGCGAGCGGTTGATCGCGGTGTCCGGCGATGGGCTAAGCTCCTTCTACCGACACGAAATATCTGCGAATGAAACGTCGGTGTGGGCAGACAGGAGCAGGACCATGAACGCGAAACTGGCACTGGCGGCGTTGAGCGCCGCCGCAGCACTGAGCGGTTGCTATTACGTCCCCTACGGCTATGCGTATCCAGCGTATCCGGGTTATCCGGTCGTAAGCAGCGCTTCGACGCAACGCGAAGTGCCTGTCGGGCAAGCGTCCGCGAATGTCGATGCCACGCAAGGCTCCACGCAGACCTACACCACCGCGCAACCGCCCGCGCCTGCGCCCACGGTCGTGTATGCGCCGAGCTATCCGGCTTACTACCCGCCGTATCCACCGCCCTATCCCGTTTATCCCGCCTACGCACCCTATCCGGCTTATTACGGTTATGGCGGTCCATCCATTTCGCTCGGCTTCGGCTGGTATGGCGGCGGTGGTGGCCATCACCATCACTGACGACTGCTGAAGAGTTCTCCGCGATCGCATCTGCGTGGGGCACGCGTGCGGCGTCACTGTCTTGTAACAGTTTCCCACGGTGCGGGAGGAGCGACCGTGTGCGGGACCATTCCCACGCATACGCCCAGCCTTACAGGACAAGCTTCTGTCCATGTCCCGACAGCTCAGGCACGAATTTCGCTCTTTTCGGCCATCGCGACGGTTGATCGACCGTTGCCTGACCGTCTCGGGGATCTGGACATGCTCGTCTTCGCTTTCTTTGTGGCCTGGCTTGTGGCGTGCTTTGGCGTGCTCGGCATGTGGGTGTTTCGCGACCTGCGCGAGGCCAAGCCGGTATCAGCCGAAACCGCGAAGGGTTAGATTTTTGGCAAACCGGGTGCCTCCCGGTGCCATCAGGCGTGCTCCGCGAACGCAAACGCAGCATCTCGACTTCCGTCTGCGGGCATTCCTAACTTGACGGATGCAAACCTCAACCTATGCTTAACCGGTGCGCATTAGGCGGATGCTTAAGTCGATTGCTTAAGTCGATTGCTTAAGTCGATTGAATTGCCGTAAGGCTTGAGCCGCTCGCCGCGCGCTTCGCCCGCCGAACTACTCGGACTCCATGTGCTCAAGGCCGTTCGGCAGATGCTCATATCCATAAAAAATACGGAGACGAGATGTTCCATCAACTGCTCAAGCCGGTAGCGGACTCGCTCGCGCTGTCGTTCGTCGTGGCCGCGTTGCCTATCGTCGTCGTGTTGCTCATGCTCGGCGTGGCTCGCCGGCCAGCGTGGCAGGCGTCGCTCGCGGGACTCGTGGTCGGGGTGATTGTGGCGATTGCGGGCTGGCACTTTCCCGTCCCGCTTGCCGCCGACGCCATCGCGGCGGGCGCCGTCTTCGCGCTCTGGCCGGTCATGTGGATCGTGTTCGCGGCGATCCTGCTCTACAACATCGCGCAACGCTCGGGCCGCTTCGACGCATTTCGCGTCTGGATGATCGATAACCTGCCGAACGACCGGCGCATCGTGCTGATCGTGATCGGTTTTTCGTTCGGCGCGCTGCTCGAAGGCATTTCGGGCTTCGGCACGCCGATCGCCATCACCAGTTCGCTCCTGATCCTGCTCGGTTTCCCGACGCTCGAAGCGCTCACGTTCACGCTGATCTTCAACACCGCGCCGGTGGCGTTCGGTGCGCTCGGCGTGCCGATCACCGTGCTCGGCGCGGTCACGCACTTGCCCACCGACCTGCTGGCGAAGATGGTCGGCCGCCAGTTGCCGTTCTTCGCGCTGCTTTTGCCGTTCTACGTGATCGGCGTGTACGCGGGCTTTCGCAACATGCTGCGGGTGTGGCCGGTGCTGCTCGTCTCCGGCGGCAGTTTCGCGCTCACGCAGTTCGTCACCTCGAACTACATCAGCTATTCGCTTACCGATGTGCTTTCGTCGCTCGTCTCACTCATCCTCACGATCGGTTTCCTGCGCGTCTGGAAACCCGCGATGGACGAGCGCTTCGCGGTGAACGTGGACCGCGCGGGCGTCACCCGCACGACCGTCTCGGGCGCGCAGGGCTGGCTGCCGTGGATCGTCGTGGCGGTGGTCGTGATCGTGTGGACGGTGCTTAAGATCTTTCTTATCGGCGACGTGAAGATTCCTTGGCCGGGTCTCGATAAAGCCGTCTTTATCACGCTCTACAACACCCCTTACGGCGCGATCTGGGACTTCCAGCCGCTCGCGACGGGCACGGCCATCCTCGTCGCCGCGATCATCACCGCGCTTCTGGTCAAACTGCCGCCGCGCGAATTCGGCCACGCTCTCGCCGATACCTGGATCCAGACGCGCATCGCGATCTTCACGGTCGCGACGATCGTCGGCCTCGCCTATCTGATGAACTATTCGGGCATGACCTACACGCTCGGGCTGGGCGTTGCCTCGGTCGGCGCGTTCTTTCCGCTGGTCTCGGCGTTCCTCGGCTGGGTCGCGGTGTTCCTGTCAGGCAGCGACACATCCGGCAATGCGCTGTTCGGCAATTTGCAGGTGGTGGCCGCGCGCCAGTTGAACCTCAACCCGATCCTGATGGCCGCCACCAATTCCTCGGGCGGCGTGATGGGCAAGATGATCTCGCCGCAGAACATCTCGACCGGTGTGGCGACAACCGAACTCAAGGGCAAGGAAGGCGTGGTTTTCGCCCGCACGTTCAAGCATTCGATCCTGCTCACGGTGTTGCTCGGCCTGCTGGTATGGCTGCAACAGAACGTCCTGACGTGGATGATTCCGCATTGAATTCGCGTCGCATTCGCGTCGCACTCGCGTCGGACCTGCATTGCATTCGCGTTGGCGCGGCTTAGTCCCCGTCCACGCGACCTCGCCCCGCCTTGATCTCGCCGCGCCGCACCTTACCTTCGACCCGCCGCCGCTGCGACGCGCGGGTCGGCTTGGTCGCGACGCGCGCGCGCCGCGTCACGCTGACGCTGCGCACGAGTTCATCGAGACGCGCCATCGCGGCCGCGCGATTCATGTCCTGCGTGCGGTATTCCTGTGACTTGATAATGATCACGCCGTCGCGCGTCACACGATGATCGCGTAACGCGAGCAAGCGCAGCTTGATCGGCTCGGGCAGCGACGATGCGCGAATGTCGAAGCGCAAATGAATCGCGCTCGAAACTTTGTTGACGTTCTGGCCGCCTGCGCCTTGCGCGCGGACGGCGGTCAGTTCGACCTCGTTGGGCGGGATCGCGAGGAAGTCGGTCATGCCGAATGCTCCACAGAAGACGCGACCGACGCTTTGATCCGCGCGCCGAGACCCGAATCGCGGCGGGTCGGACTTGCCAGCGCCTCGGCAAACACGCTCGCCGCGCCGATCACGTCGATCCGCCGTTTCGCCCGCGTCACCGCCGTATAAACGAGTTCGCGCGACAGCACGCGGCTAAACGCGTTCGGCAACACCAAGGCCGCGTGCTCGAACTCCGAGCCCTGCGACTTGTGCACGGTTAGCGCGAACGCGGTTTCGTGCGGCGGGAGCGCGGCGGGCGAAACATGCCGCAAAGTTCCATCCGCGATCCGGAACGCAACGCGCAGCGCGCCGTCCGCAGCGGGCAGCGCGATGCCGATATCGCCATTGAACAGACCGAGCGCGTAGTCGTTGCGCGTGACGATCACCGGCCGGCCCGCGAACCACTGCGCGCCGAGTGCGAGCGTCACGCGCGAGCGCTCGCGCACGAACGCGGACATCCGCGCGTTGAGTTCCTCGACGCCCCGCGCCCCGTGCCGGGTCGCGCAGAGCACGCGAAACAGATTCAGCGCGTCGAAGAGCGCGACGGCGGCGTCGGTGTCCAGATCCGCGCCCGCGCCTCGGTCGAGCGCCGCCGAAAGAGCGTCCGAATACGGCGTGAAGCCCGCGCCGAGCCGCGCGATGGTGCGCGCCGACAAGCTGGGCGCGGCGTCGTCGATCAGCACGGCCGCAGTGTCCGATGCCGCGAGCACGCCAAGCGCGGCGTTCGCGTCGCCGCGCCGGATCGCGGTGGACAAGCGGCCGATTGCCGAATCCAGTCCGAAGCGGTAATTGCGTTCGAGCCACACGACGCAATCGGTGAGCGCGCCGGATGCCGTTTCCGCCTCGGCCGGTTGCCACGGCTCGGACGCGACGGCATGCAATGCGGCGTAGCCTTCGTCGATGAGAAAATCGGCGTCGGCGAGATCCGTTTCGGCGCGTGGTTGCGTTGGCTGAGAACCTGCGTTCGGCAGCGCGGCCATGAACTCCGCGGGCGTCACCGATAACGCGCCCGCGATCCGCGCCGCGCCCGCCACGCTGAACTCGGGCCGCGCGCTCAGTTCGGCGAAGACCGCGCCGGCCTCGACGGCGGCGAGCTGGTCCTTGTCGCCGAGCATGACGAGACGCGCATCGGCGCCGAGCGCTTCGAGCAGATGTGCGGCGAGCGCGACGTCGATCATCGACGCTTCATCGACCACGATCACGTCGTAAGGCAATGGGTTACCGCGATGATGACGAAAGCCGCCCGACGCCAGCGTCCCGAGCAGGCGTTGCAGCGTGAACGACGTGCGCGGCAGACGCGCGGCGAGCGCGGCCGGCAACGCCGACGAACGCTCGATCAACGCTTCCTGCATGCGCTGCGCGGCCTTCCCGGTGGGCGCGGCGAGCGCGATCCGCAGGTTCGGATCGGCGTCGAGCAGGCACGCCAGCACGCCGACGACCGTCGTCGTCTTGCCCGTCCCCGGCCCGCCGCTCACCACCGTCAGCCGTCCAGACAGCGCGACGAGCGCGGCGACGCGCTGCCAGTCGATGCCCGCCTCCTTCTGCGTCTCGAAATAGCGGGCGACGCGGGCCACGTTGGCCGTCATCGCGGCAGGTTCGGTCGCCGCCGTCTCCAGCGGCGCCGCCCGCGCGACCAGCGCCGTTGCGAGCCGCCGCTCGTAGTCGAAATAGCGCGCGAGATAAATTCGCCCAGCACGGTCGATCACGAGCGGCAGCAGATCTTCCGGGGCATCCTCGTCGCCGCACGCGACCCCGCTCGCGAGCAACGCATCACGCGCCAGGCCGGCGTCCTCGCCGTAACGTTGCGCGAGCGCGGCAAGCGAGACGCAGACGTGTCCCTGCGTCGTCGCGCGGCTCACGGCGAACGCCGCGCGCTTCGCCCAACGCACGCTGGCCGGATTCGCACGCAAGCGCTCGGCGAGCACGCCGATCCGCCGCGCGAAACCCTCGGCCAGCGCCGTGCTGTCGTCGCCGTCGCGCGCTTCCTGCGCTTCCTGCGCTTCCCTCGCTTCCGCCGCGCTCATGCCGCGCCTCCGGACATCAACCGGTCCATCGCCTCGATCAACGCGCGCGGCGCACGCCCGGCATGCACGCCGGCGGGCGCATCGCCGTCACGCCAGTCCGGCCGGACGCCCCGCACGAACAGATACAGATAGCCGCCGACATGCGTGTCGTAATCGTAGGCGGCGAGCCGCACGCGCAGATAGCGATGCAGCGCGAGCGCGTAAAGAAGCGCCTGCAAGTGGTACGCGTGCGACGCCATCGCCTCGGCGAGCGGACCGGCGGCGTAATCGGCCGGCGTATCGCCGAGATGGTTCGACTTCCAGTCGACAATCCAGAAACGTCCGTCGTGCTCGACGATCATGTCGATAAATCCTTTGACAAAGCCGCGCAGCGCGCCCGCCTCCAGCGCCACGTCGGGGAAACCGTGCGCGACGAGCAAGCGCCGCAGCGCGGGAAAATCGAGCGACGCGGCGGGAAACAGGAACGCCAGTTCGTTCAGGCGACGCTTCGGCGCAATCGCCGCGAGCCGCAGGCCGGGTACGAGTTCGGTCGCGACCGTATCGGCGAGAAGACGCGCCATCATCGCCGGGAGATGCTGCGCGATTGCGTCCGTCGTGGGCGTCGGATGCTCGCGCAACGCCCGATCCACGGCTGGCCCCCAAGTTTCGGACGCGGTGAAATCGGCCAGTTCGTACATGCGATGCAGGCATTCGCCCGCCGCCGGACCGCGCGGGAACGCCAGGATATCGTCGTCGGCGAGGACGTCCTCGTCCGGCGGCGGTGCGATAAACGACGATGCCAGCGCGTCCGCGAGTTCATCGTGATCGGGCCGCGCGTCGGCAGGTTGCGGCTGATTGTGCTCATCGCGTGCGCCCGCCGCGATCAGCGCGCTGAAACTCGTCACGCGCCAACGATCGCGCAACAACCGGCGGCTCGTCCGCACGGCCAGTTCGTGCGTGGCTTCGGTGCGGGTCGCGAGCGGCTCGCGGGCGTCGATCACCGGCAGCGGCTCGATTGAAATTGCCCCGCCCGAACCTGCGGCCAGCGCGCGCCATGCGTCGATCACCTCCGCTTCCTCGGGCGGATCGCGCAGCCATTCTTCGAAGCGGCGTCCCGCACCCGCGATCAGCCAGTTCAGCACGCTGCGGCGCGACTCCTTGGTCGAGCGGCTCGACAGATACACGCCGCCGACCACGTAGCAGCGATACACCGCGCGGGTCAGCGCGACGTAGACGAGCCGCGCGCGCTCGGCCGCCTGCTCGCGCGCGATGATCGCGCCTGCGCGCTCGCCGGTGGCCTCGTCGTAGCCGTAATGCAGCACGGCCGCGCCTTCGTCGTCGTGATATTCCTTCGCGTCGGGCAGCCCCGACGACGGCGGATCGCGCAACGCGCCGTCATTCAGGAACGGACAGAACACGACGCCGTACTCCAGTCCCTTCGATTTGTGGACGGTCACGATCTGCACGAGGTTGCGATCCGATTCGAGCCTCAATTGCGCGTCCTCGCCGCCGCTTTCGTCCTGCCGCGACGCCGCGAGCCAGCGCAAGGTCGGCGCGATGCCCGGCTGCGCCGCCGAGCGCGCCTGCAACAATTCGGCAAGATGATTCACGTTGGTCAGACGCCGCTCGCCATCCGCGCCGCCCACCAACCGTTGCGCTATGCCCAACTCCCGCGCGAGCGTGCGCCACATCACCGCGAAACCGCGTTCATGCCAAAGCGTCCGATAGCGCGAGAAGCGTTCGACCCAGCTCATCGCGTCGGCGCTCGTCACGTTGCCGGAATCGACTGCATCCGCGGAACTCGCGTGTTCCAGCCGCCAGAGCGCCGCCGCGTCGAGGCCGAGCCAGTCGGTCGCGAGCGCCGCGCGCAAACGCCTTAAATCGCCCGGCGTGTCGATGGCGGCGAGCACGCGCTCGATCTGTTCGGCGTCGAGCGTGCCGAACACCGATGCCTGCGCCAGCTCCACGCTGCCCACGCCCCACGCGGCAAGCACGCGCTTGACGAGGCTACCCTGCCGATGCGTCTGGACGAGCACGGCGATCTGCCCCGGTGAAAGCGGCTCTCCGCCGACCGTGACTTCCGCCTTCGACGCCCCTCGCAACAGCCGCACGATCTCCGCCGCGCACGCTTCGGCCGCGTCGCGTTGCGCGCCTGCCTTGAGGCGCGCGGCATCGCCGTGCGGCAGCATCCAGACGCAGAAATCGGCGGTATCGGAGTACGAAGCAGCAGCCGTCGCGTCCACGAACGGCTCGCGACGGCGCGTGCCAGCGCGCACCGGCTGATAGTCGAGGCCGTCGAGAATGAACGCCGACGGATTCGTTCCGAACACGCGGTTGCACGCCTCGATGATCGGTGCGGTCGAGCGCTGGTTCACCGCGAGCGTATAGCGCGCCGACGCCTCGCGGCGCGCCGCGAGATACGTGTGCAAATCCGCCGCGCGGAAACTGTAGATGGCCTGCTTCGGATCGCCGACCAGAAACAGTGGCCCAGCGGGCGCGAACACGCGGTTGAAGATGGCGAACTGCAGCGGATCGGTATCCTGGAATTCGTCGATCAATGCCGCCGGATAGCGCGCGCGCAACGCGCCCGCGAGCCACGGATGCTGCGACAGCGAGCCGTAGAGGTTCGACAGCAGATCGTCGAACGACACCACGCGGCGCGTGCGCTTTCGTGCGGCGAGCGCGGCGGGCGCGTAGTCGAGCCAGTCCCGCACGATGCCGAGCCACAACGCGCGCTGCGCCGCTTCGGCCGCGAGCGACGCGGCGGCGAGCGTATCGGCGTGGTCGAAGAACGGGTGGTCGGGCGGCGCGTGCTTGACCTTCGTGCCTTTCTTGAGCGCGGTCGCGGTGAGCTTCAGCGCGTGCTCGGGTGGCGCTGCATGGCAGTCGTCGCCCGCGAAATATTCGGTCCACGCGGCGATGGCGGAATCGATGGTCGTGCGCTTATGCGTCGTCTTGCTGAGCTTGCCTTCGGCCTCGTAAAGCAACGCGACGATCGCGTCGCGCTCCGCGCGCCAGAGCGCGCAACCCGTATCGAACAACTCGCGCGCGTCGTGTTGCGCGGCTTCGAGTACGGTGTCGCCCCAGAGAAGCGCCGCGAGCGGCTTCTTCAAACGCCGCGCCAGCTGGGCGTCGAGCGAGGCCGGCCCCGCGCCCTTCGCCACCAGCCACGCGGCGAACGACGGCGTGCGCGCGGCGGCGGGTTCGACCCGTTCGCGCCAGAACTCGGCGGCGAGTTCGAAACGCAGCGCGCTGTCGTCGGCTTCCATTTCGAGCGCGAACGGCATGGCCGCCGCGAACGGCGCTTCCTGCAACGCGCGCTGGCAGAACGCGTGGATCGTGTGGATCGCGGCTTGATCGAAACTGTGCAGCGCGATGTCGATACGCTGCTTCGCTTCCAGCGGATCGATCTCGGCGAGCGTCGTGTCGAAGAAAGTTTCGATGAACGCGTCGCCGTTGGCGTCGCCGGTTTCTATCGCGTGGGACAAACCCGCGAGCCGCGACCGGATGCGCTCGTGCAACTCGGCAGTGGCCGCCTTCGTGAACGTGACGACGAGAATCTGGTCGGCGGCGAGCTTCTTTTCGAGCAAAAGCCGCACGTAAAGCGCGCAGATATTCCAGGTCTTGCCGGTTCCCGCCGACGCCTCGATCTGATTGACGCCGTCGAGCGCGCAGGTGAAGACGTCGAGTTCCTGCACGCCGAGGTCGTGCCGAGCGGCCGTCATGCGTCGCTCCGCAGATGCTGAATCAAAGGATCGAACACGATTTTGGCGAGTTGCGCGAACGCATTGTCGAGTGTGAGCGGCGTGCCGCGAAATGCGATGCGCAGCGCGGGGTCGTCGGATTCGCTGCGGGTGCGCTCGGACAGCCACGCGCCTTCGGCCTTCGAATCGCCTTCCGTGACTTTCAGCCACGCGCTTTTCGGGAAGAACCGCAAGGGCATGCGCCGTGCCGCCCGATAGAGCGCGGCGAGCGCGCCGAGGTGCGCGAGCGGATCGGCGACCGGCGCGAACTCGAAGCGCGCGCCCGCGCCTCGTCCGTGCCACGCGGTGCGCTGTGCGCCGTCAGGGAGCGCCGCGCAGTACGCCAGATGCGCGAGCCAGGCCGACAGGTAATCGCGCGCACGTGGCGCGTCGTAGCGATAGATGACCTGGCCCTGGCGCGTCAGCAGGTTCAGCGTGCCGTGAAGCTGCAAGGGTTGCAGCGCGTCTTCTGCGTCGGCGGCAAGCTGCGCGTCGAAGCGGCCGAACAACTCGACGCCCGCCGTGTCCGGCCAGCGCGGCGCGATATCCAGCGTGAACGGCAAACGCGCCGCGCCTTCGCTGACCGCTTCACGCACGCGCTCGGCCAGTTGATGCAGCGCCGACAGTTCGCGCGCCTGCCACACGCCGCCCGTCGCGCCGCCCGGCATTTCGGGACTGGCGCGCGCGACGCGGCGGGCACGTTCGCGGCTCGCCGATGCATCGGATGTTTCCAGCAGCGCGGGCAACACGCGGCTCGCCAGCGCATCGCGTCCGCCGAAATCGAGTTCGAACGGCTCCGTATCGCCCAGTTCGCTTTCCGCGTCGAAGAGCGCGATGCCCAGCCGGTCGCGCAACAACGCACGCGCCGGATGACGCCAGAAGCGCACGAAGTCGTCGAAGGGAACGGCTTCGGCGGGATCCTCGGCGGCGAGCGGCTCGCTGAAAAACGGCTGCACTGCTGACTTGCCGCCGATAGCCAGCGTGCGCGCCAGCTCGGCGCGCTCCGGCTCATAGGTGAAAAGCGCGCCGCGCGGCTCGAAATACTCCGGCGAGAACGGCTGCAGCGGATGCTCGAAAACAAATTGGGCACGCGCCTTCGCGAGCTCGGCGGGCGACGCGCCCTCGCCCGCGACGCCGAGCGCAAGATGGTCCAGCAACTCGTCGATCAGCGCCGCCGGCGGCAGCGCGGCGTTATCGCGGATGCTGCGCCCCGTGTACGCGATCAACAGCCGGTCGCGCGCGGCGAGCAGCAGATCGAGGAAGAGATTGCGCTCGTCGTCGCGCCGCTGCCGGTCGCCGAGCTTGCCGAACGCCGCCATCAGGTCGAATTCGTCGGCGCGCGACAGGCTCGGCAGCATGCCGTCGTCCATGCCGAGCAGGCACACCACGCGATACGGCAAACCGCGCAAGCTCGTAAGCGACGAGAACGTGACGCCGCCCCAGGGCACGCCGCCGCGCGCGGGATCGTCGAGGGCGTCGGTGAGCGCCGAGCGGACCACGGCCGCCGACACTTCGCTCGATCCCGCGCCCTGCTCCATCGCGACGATCAGCGCGTCGAGCGTGCCGCGCACTTCCGCGACCGAATCGGCGAACGCCATGCCAGCGTCGAAAAAGCATTCGAGCGCAGTCAGCAGCAGATCGCTCCACGCACGCGGCGAGCGCGGCGTGCTCATGCTGTCGGCAAACGCCTCGATATCGTCGATAAAACGCGTCAGCCGGCCGAGCAGTTCCGCCTCGGAACCGTTCGCGCCTTCGACGGGCAGCCACGCATCGACGGGCGCGCCGCCGCCCGGCAGCGCGTAGCCGAGAAAGAGCCGCGTGAGCGCGTCGGAGAACGTGTGGCGCGCGGCCGGCACGTCGGCGGCGCTCACTTCAGCGGGCGAAAGACCGCGCCGCGCGCCCGCCGCCGCGAGCCACGCCTGCGCGGTCTCGAGCGCCGTGGCGTCGATACCGTAGCGCGCCGATACCGCATCCACCCGCAGCCACTCGATCAATTCCGGCGCGCCGACACTGCGCTCGGGCAGCGCGAGCCAGTCGAGCAGCACGCGCGCGACCGGGTTCGCCTGCGACGGCGGCAGGCCGGTGATCCGATACGGAATGCGCCGCCGCTCGCCGGCCAAGCCGGAGGACGCGGCGGGCGCGGTGCCGAAAATACCGTCGATCAGCAGCCCCGCCGTCGCCAGATCCGGAAACGCCACGAGCACATCGGACGGTTCCAGCCCTTCGATTTCATCGAACCAGCCGAGCAGTCGGTCGTGCAGCACCTCAAGCTGCCGCGACAGGCTGTGGCACACATGCACCTCGACGCCGGGTTCGAGCGCGTCATCTATTTCCTGCACCTCGGTTTCCCGCAGATCGAGAATCGCGTTCTGCACGCGCGCGAGCCACGTCGCGCCGGGGTTCTCCTCGAAATGGCTGGCCTCGCGCGACGCCGCGCTCTCGGTCAGTTCATGCAGCATGTGCAGTTGCGCCTGCGTCTGCCGGCCCCATTCCGCGAGCAGCGGATTGCCCACTTCCTGATAATCGCGCTCGCCGCGCATTTCCAGTTGCTCGACCCGCGCGACGCTCACGATGTCGAACCAGAACTCGCGGCACGGATTGATCGCATACACCCGCACGTCGATCCAGCGCGACAGTTCGCGCAGCAACGCGATATGCAGCGGCGGCATGGTCGGCAGCGCGAACACGCTGATGCGCTCCGGCCACTCGGCGCGCATCACGGCGTCGAGATCGAGCCGCGTCGACTCCGCGATAAAGCGGTACGCGGGCGGCGTCGGATCGTAAGTCGGGTTCTCTGCCGCGTCGCTTGAAAGATCGTGGAGCAGCGCCCGCCAGAGCGCGGCCTGCCACTGCTCGTCCTCGCGATGAATCTCGCTCGCGCCAGCCAAACGCGGCCCGCGTGCGTCGAGCTCACCCGCGCCCGGCGCGGCGAGGATCGAGCCGCCCGCCTGCCAGTGCGTGAGCCATTCCGGCCGATACGTCAGATAGTGATCGAACACGATGGCGATACGGCGCGCGAGTTCGTAGCGCATCGGATCGTCGGCGGCGTTCAGATACGACGCGAGCCGCGCGGATTCATCGAATGCGGGGCTTTGCAGCAGCCGGTAGATGCGCCACACGAGCCGGTCCGGCGCGAACGGCGAATGCGCGGGCACGGTCAGCACGCGGCCGATCTGCGTCCACAGCCATTGCGCCAGATAACAAAATTCGACATTCGCGCAGATCCCGAAGCGCGCCGCCATATCCAGCTCGAGCCGGCGCTGCACGGCCGCGCTCGGCACGATGACGGGCTGGCTCGCGAACGGGTCGTCCGCGTTCATCGCGAAAGCGGCGAGGTCGTCGAAAAGCGCTTGGGACAGCGTTTCGTGGCGGTTCGAATAGAAGAGTTCGAGCATAAAACCTGTTCGTTAGCACGGGGCGCAAAGCCGTCGGCTCGTGCGTTTTCTAGGTGAACCGACAGGATAGCAAACGCTATCGGCGGGCAGAACCTAGCCGTTCGGCCAGGGTCTCATCGCGGTAAGGTTGGGTTAGACTCGACCCCAGTCATGGCGAGCCGTCCGTCCGAAGACGCATGGCTCAAAACCCATCAGCGGCAAACAGGAAGTCGATGCACTACTCGCTCGAAATCAAGAAATTCATCTACAGCCAGTATTTCTTCGGCGGCTTGCGCATCGCGTTCGGCGTGTCGTTTCCCGCCGTGCTCATGCTGACGGTATTCCACAACCGCGAACTCGGCTTCACGATCGCGACCGGCGCGCTCGGCGCTTGCGCGGTGGACATGCCCGGCCCGCTGAAATACAAGCACAACGAGATGCTCGCCTGCACGGTGATCGGCTTCTTCTCGGCGCTCGCCACCGGCATCGCCAGCACGAACGTGCTCGCGCTCTGGCTGACCGTCGTGCCGCTCACCTTCGCGCTTTCACTCATCGTGGTCTACGGCAACCGCTGGCCGCAAATCAGCTTCGCGACGCTCTTCATGATGATCGTCACGCTCGAAGAACATTTCACGCCGATGCAGGCGCTTATCAACGCGTCCTGGATTCTGGTCGGCGGGCTTTGGTACACGTACTGGGCGACGCTCGTGAGCCGCTGGCAGGCGTACCGGATCGAGCAGCAGGCGCTCGCCGAAAGCATGTTCAGCTGCGCGGAGTATCTGGAAGCGCGCGCCGAGTTCTACGATCCCGAAGCCGATCTCGACGAATGCTATAGAAAGCTGATTGAAAAGCAGATTGCGGCGGTCGAACGGCAGGATGCCGCGCGCGAGATCGTGTTGCGCAACCTGCCGAAGCTCAAGAGCGGCAAGCTGCAGCCGCGTCGCGCGAAGCTCTTCAATTTGTTTATCAACGTGGTGGATCTGCACGAGTTTTTTGTCGGCGCGCATACGGACTATCCGCTTGTCCGCCAGGCGTTCGAAGGCTCGGACGTGCTGATTTTTTATCGCGATCTGATGCGAAAAGCCGCCGCCGATCTCGACGGCATCGGCCTTGCGGTGCTGCGTAATCAGGCAGCGGGGCCGCGCATCAGCATGAAGGCGGAATTGCGCGCGATCGAGTACGAACTCGAACTGATGCGCAAGCACGGCTTGCCGCAGAAGAATCCGGAAGCGTACTCAGCGGTCGCGGCCGTCTTCCGGCGCTTATGGAGCGGGACGCGGCTGATCGACAAGATGCGGCGTCACACGCGCGCATCCGACGATACGACCGAGACGGAACTGCGTATCGATCATGCGCTGTCGCGCTTCATTTCGAGCCGCCGCGTACCGTTGATGCAGATTTTCTCCAATCTCACGATGAGCTCGCCGAGCTTTCGCCATGCGCTGCGCGTGACCATTGCGGTGGGCGTCGGTTTCTGGCTCGGCCGCATTTTGCCGCTCACCAACGCCTACTGGATCGTGATGACCACCGTCATCATCCTGAAGCCCGGCTATTCGCTCACCAAGCAGCGCAACGTCCAGCGGATCATCGGCACGCTGATCGGTTGCGCGGCGACGGTCGCGCTCGTTTTGATCGTGAAGAATCCGCACTTGCTGCTCGTCATCATGTTCGCCTCGATGGTGATGAGCTACAGCCTGCTTCTCTTCAATTACACGGCGAGCGTCGTGTTCACGTCGTCGTTCGTGTTGCTGATGTTTCATCTGCTCGCGCCGGGCAGCATGCGGCTGATCGGCGAGCGCGCCATCGATACCGTGGTCGGCAGCGCCATCGCGATCGCCGCGAGCCACCTGTTCCCGTACTGGGAATACCGGCTGATGGGCAAGCTCGTGAACGACATGATCGCGTCGACGCGCAATTATCTGGAGGCGAGCTGGTGGTGGAGCGGCAAGCCCGCGTCGCCGGACACGGCCGGCGCGCAGGAACCGGAACCGGCCGCGTTCGCCGATGGCAACACCGGCGCGGCGGTAGCGGCAGTCTCGGCCGCCGCGCAGCCGGGAGAAGTTGTTCCGGCGTCGGCGCCCCTCGAGCCAACGCCGCCGCCAGCACTAACGCCAACGTCAACCCCGGACACCAACGCGAAACTCGCCGCCGCGCGTCTCACGCAAAGTATCGGAAATCCGAAGATGGGCGAAAGCACGGCGGCGGCCGCAAGCTCGGGTGCATCGGCGGCGGCGACCGTTGCGGCGACCGCGCTCGACCGCGATTTCCGCTACCGGCTCGCGCGCAAGAACGTGCATATCGCGTTTGCGAATCTCGGTCAGGCGTTTCAGCGGATGATGCTGGAGCCGAAGTCGCAGCAGAAGTTCGTGCCGGAACTCAACGATCTGCTGATCCGCAGTCACGTGCTCGCCTCGCAGATCACCGCCGCCGCGCCGCTCCTGCAGACCGTCAATCAGGCGGAGGCGGCGACGACGCAGCCAGTGCAGCGCGTGTTGTCGGTGGTGCGCGAAAATCTCTCGCAGGCGCAGAACGGCGAGCCGTTACCCGACGACCAGCCCGAGCAGTCGAAGCAACTTTCGCGTGAGCTCGATTCGATGGTGGTCGGCGCGGAGCGAGCCGAAAGCGTGCCGAGCGATGCCGTGCAGGATTTGAAACTGCTCGCGCACCAGTGCAAGCAGATGCTCGCGGCGTCGGTGCTGATCCGCAAGGACGCGAGCCTGATCCGCTTGCCGGAGTGACCAGGCGGCCTGTTGCTGCTCGATGCCGCTTACTGCGACGCGCCGATCGCCGGCACGGCGGGACTGGCACCGCTCGCAGCGGTCGGCGGCGTGGCGTCGTGCTCATCGAATTCGCGCTTCTCGCGGATCGCGTTGAAGAACAGCGTCCCGATCACCAGCAACACGACGACGACGATGAAGATGCTGATCGCAAATGTCGGATTTTTGCGGCGCGGGCCTTGTCTGCGGTCGTCGGTCATGGGGGATAAGCTCAGCGGGTAGAGGAAAAAGTGAAGGCGCCATGTTACCCGGCGATGATTTCAACCGGGTTGCAACGGACGCTCAGCGCTCGGTGTCGACCAGCGGCGGACGCACGGGCAACGCCGTCGAATATTTGATTTGCTCCATCGCGAAGCTCGAACTCACGTCGTAGAGCGGCACCGCGCGAATCAGTTCCTTGTAGACCCGGTCGTAGTCGTCGATATCCGACACCACCACGCGCAGCAGGTAATCCGTCTCGCCGCTCATCCGGTACACCTCGACCACTTCGGGAATATCGCGTACGGCGCGCGTGAAATCCTCCGCCCAGCTTTGCGTGTGCTGGTTCGTGCGCACCGCGACGAACACCGTCGTGCCGACGCCGAGCTTGCGCGGATCGCAGAGCGCCACCTGTGCGCGGATCACGCCGGTTTCCTTCAGCCGCTGCACGCGCTTCCAGCACGGCGTCTGCGAGAGATTCACGCGCTGCGCGAGTTCCGCTACCGGCATCGTGACATCGGCCTGAAGGAGTTCGAGCAACTTGCGATCAATAAGGTCCATTCCCATCTCGCGCCTCGTGTAGGAAATTATTCTATTTTTGGAAGATTGAGCGGAATTATATGGAAACTCTTTCCGTGTGCAAACCGGTATAACTTTGGGACTGAAAAACGCACGCGGCGCGCTTCGCAAGCCACCGCAACCCAAGGATCCGCGATGCCGCTGCCTTCTTCGTCCCCGACAGCCTGTATGTCCATCGAACGCCTGTGTGTCGCGCTCGACTTCGCGTGCGACGCGCATGCTAATGCACCGGACACCGCCGCGTTCGCCCGGCAGGTGCGCGCGGCGCTCGCGGAAGCATCGGCCGATCCCGCGCTGCTAACGCCTGCGCATCGCGAAGGCGACGCCGCCACGTATCGCCGGCATCTGCTCGCCGCCGATCCTTGCGGCCGCTACGCCGTCGCCGCGCTCGTCTGGGCGCCGGGCCAGGCGAGCCCCGTGCATGGTCACCATACGTGGTGTGGCTATGCGGTGATCGAGGGCGCGCTCACCGAAACGCTCTATCGCTGGGATCCGCACGATAACCGGGCAATCGAAACGCGCCGTCATGTGCGCGATGCCGGCGCGGTTTCCTTCGTAGGCGCGGGCCGTGGCGGGATTCATCGACTGGGAAATGCGGCCGCGCCGGACCGCACGCGCCATGCCGTTTCGCTGCATGTCTATGGTGTCGAAGCCGCTCGGATCGCCACTCATGTGAACGATCTCGTGGCGCTCGGCGTCTGATCGCGCCGCGCTCTTAGCGCCGCTCCTACGCCTTGCCCGGCTCGGTCGCCGTCGGAATCTGCGGCGGCACCTGCACCGACTGATCGGTCGGCGGCGGCGCGGGGCGCGGCTCGTGCGAGACATCGCGCGCCGCGGCTGCCCCGCTCCGCTCGACCGGCGAAAGCGGCGCGGGTTCGTTGCCGGGATGCTCCCGCTCCTCCATATGCTGCCCCTCCCGCGTCATCCGCACGTGCATCTGCGGAACCGGAATCTCCATGCCGATGCCGTCCATCTTGCGCTTGATCCGCAAATTGAACGCCCGCGCGACGCTCCATTGCTGCAACGGCCGCGTCTTGATCTGCCCTTTCACGACCATCCAGTTCGGATCGAAACGGTCCAGGCCCCACACTTCAACCGGCCCGAGCATCTCGCGCCGGTAGCGGAAATCGGCCATCAGTTCCGCACCGACCTCGCGGATCATCTGCGTGACCTGATCGACGTCCGCCGTGAACGGCACGCGCACCTCGAACACCGCATACGCGAAATCGCGCGACAGATTCTTCACGATCTTGATCTGCGAGAACGGAATGGCATGGATCGCGCCCTGCCCGTCGCGCAGCCGGACGGTGCGGATCGTCAGGCTTTCGACGATGCCCGCGTGGCCGCCGTCCACCTCGATGGAATCGCCGACCGAAATCGAATCCTCGATCAGGATGAAAAGCCCGGTGATCAGATCGGCCACCAGCGACTGCGCGCCGAAACCCACCGCCAGCCCGATCACGCCCGCGCCCGCCAGGAGCGGCGTCACGTTCAGCCCCAGATTGGCGGCCGTCACGATCGCGGCGACGGTCAGGAGCGAGACGAACACGACGTTGCGCACGAGCGGCAGCATCGTGCGGGCGCGCATGCTCGGCCCGCGCGTCTTGCCGCGCGGCGCGTTGGGATTGAGCGCCTCCTGAATCGCGGTATCGATCAGGATCCACACGAGCCACGCAATGAACACCGTCGTCAGGATCCCGCCGACAGCATGCGTGATGCCGCGCGCGGCGACGCTCTCCTCCGCGAGTTGCGCGAGCGAAAAGCCCCACAGACGCGACGCGAGTTCGCAGAACGCAACCCAGACAAAGAGAACGATCAGCGTGCCGATGAATTTGACCAGCCGCCGTACATACGCCGATTGCCGGCGCGTCTTGCGCGGGGGCAGCCGCGTGACGCGCAGGACGATCGCGCTCAGAAAAAACGCGACGACGAGCAGGCCGGCGGTCGCGATCGCCATTTGCAGGACGTTCTCCGACGTGCCGATGCCGGCGAGCGTCGCGATCACCGAAGCCGACGCGAGCAGCAGCATCGGCACTTGCCAGAGCGACGCGACGACTTCGAACGTTTCGGTCGCGGCCTTGTGGCGCTGGCGCTGATCGTAGGAGCGGCTGCGGATCAGATGCGCGACCGGCCGCTGGAACGCCAGCGCGAAATACGCGGTCAGCACGGCCGCGCCCATGTTCGCGAAGGTCGAGATCAGCGCCGATAAATTCGTGCCAAGTTGCTGGGCGACGTCGTAGTTCGCGGCGGCATCGCCGAGCGCGCCGAGCGTGCCGACCAGGAACAGCAGCCGCCGCGCCCGCATGATGAGCACGGCAACGGCCACGCGCCGGTGCGCCGAGCCGAACAGCGAAAACATGATCAGGCAAATCGACGAAAACACCGCGCCCGCGACGATTGCGTAGGCGGTGACCATCGCGAGCGTGCGTCCGAGCGATTGCGGCGCGATCCGCACGAAGGTGAGCGCGGCGAGGAACGCGACCAGATACGGCGCGACGCGGCGGAGCGCGAAATACAGCAGTTCGCGCGTGGTCGGATTCGCGTGCAGGCCGAAATGGATGCCGTAGCGCGTGTGCAGACGGCGCTGCAGATAAACGAGCAGGTATGCGCACGCGCCCCAAACCGCGAGCGTCGCGAAATAGTTGAACAGGGTGCGCCAGAAGCTTTCGCGGCTCTGGCTCGTGACGATCGTGAAAAGTTCGTTGCCCGCCGCGTTGAAACGGCCGCCCCAGTAGGCGAACGGCGTGCGGCCGCGCTTCACGTCGGCTTCGAGGCTCGTCAGTCCCGAGGCGATCGCGCCGAGCAGCCCGGCGTTCTGCGCGATGGACGCGACCACCGACGACGCCGCCGAACTCACCGCCACCGTGCTCGCGCCGGACGAGCCTGTAGGAGCCACGCCCGGCGCCGCACCGTTCGCCACGCCGGACGACGCGGTGGCCGGGCTTGCATCGGCTTCGCGCTTGGCATCGCGGAGTTTCTTGAGCTGCGCGACGAGCGCGGCGCGCTGGTGGTCGTTATCGAGCGTCGAAATGACCGTGTCGAGCGAGCGGGCGAGATCGGCGTCGCTCAGGCTGGCCGATGCCGCATCCGGCGCTGACGCGGGCGCCGGCGCTGCGGGCTTGAGAAGCTCTTCGAGAGACGGCAGCGTGAGCGCTGGCCCGGCCGCGTGCGCGACGGGCACCGTTGCGCATACAACGACCACAGTCGCGACGACCGTCACGAGCAGCGCCCCTATGCGTAACGCGGCGACGCGAATGCGCGTGTCGAGCGCGATGCCCGCGCGGGCCGCCCGCGCGAACGCAGCGGCGGTCGCCAGTGCGCCGGAACGCACGCGAATGCTTGACTTCATGGCGGTGGGCAATTTTGAGAAGACCGCCAGTTTAGCCGCTCGGTCCCGCCAGCCGAGTGTGAGCGGCGTAACTGAATGTTAGTCGAGGCTCGGGTGCCGAGCATGAAACGCGCATGGTGGCGGCGGAAAACCCGCGCGGCGTGCGGATCGACGAGAAACCACGCATGCACGCCTGGCACCGCGTCCATCGCGCGCTACTTGTCGGCGTCGCTGCGTGGCGTGCCGGCGCTCGCGCTCGCGCCGCCATCGGCCGCCGACCATTGCTGGAGCTTGCGCCCCGCCGTCTGCAAACCCGCGCCGGTGCTGCTCGCGGCATCCGCGATGGCCGCATTGGTCGCGCTGGCCGCGCCAGCCAGATTGGCGCGCGCCGTTTCGGCGACGCCGCTCGCGGAGATATCCGGCGCGGACGCCGCCGAATCGAGGTTCTGTTGCGCCGTGCTCTTTGCGGCATCGACGTGCTGGCCGACGTAACTCGCCGCCTGATCCATTTTCTGGTTCGCCTGGCTCGCGAGATTATTGAGCGCGGCGGCGGCCTGGCTCGCATCGGCGTCGTGCTTTTCGCAGGCGGCGAGCACGCCCAGCGCGGCGAGCACGACGGCGATGCGTTTCAGGTTCGCCCTCGGTGAGGTGTTCTGCGTCATCGTGAAATTCCATTTGAGCGCGCGGCCCCGCGCCGCGCCATGCGTGCCACCGATAAATCCGCCGCCCGGGCCGTCGGCGGTAAAAACGCGCCCATGATACGCCGCCCGCCAGCGCCCGCACTGCTTTGGACCGTGCCGCGCCCCGCCGACGTTGAATTGTCAGAAGCCGGGAGTAGACTGGCTTTGCGCATCATGCGCGACGCGCCATGCGTGCGGCGGGCGCGAGGAGACGCGCCTGACGGTGTTCAACCCTTTCCGGAGGTTCTAGATGGCTGCAAAGAAGATTCTCTTCCTGACCGGCGATTTCGCCGAGGACTATGAAACGATGGTGCCGTTCCAGGCCTTGCAGGCCGTAGGACACACCGTCGACGCGGTCTGTCCGGGCAAAAAGAGCGGCGACACCATCAAGACGGCAATCCACGATTTCGAGGGCGATCAGACCTACACGGAAAAGCCGGGCCACCTGTTCGCGCTCAACGCCACCTTCGACGACATCGATCCGGCCCAGTACGACGCCCTCGCGATCGCGGGCGGCCGCGCGCCGGAGTATCTGCGGCTCAATGAGCGCGTGCTCGACCTGGTGCGCCATTTCGCGGAGACGAAGAAGCCGGTCGCCGCCGTCTGCCACGCGGCGCAATTGCTCGCGGCGGCAAACGTGATCGAGGGACGGCGCATTTCGGCTTATCCGGCCTGCGCGCCGGAGGTGAAGCTCGCGGGCGGCGAATACGCGGATATCCCCGTCGATGCCGCTATCACCGACGGCAATTTCGTCACCGCGCCGGCGTGGCCCGCGCATCCCGAGTGGCTGCGGCAATTCCTGATCTTGCTTGGCACGCGCATCGAACTGTAAGCAACGGCGCGCCGGAAACCGTTTGTGGCGGCTTCCGGCGCAGCGCCCTATATCTTTCGGACATATCTAATATTCCGTCGCCGTCGATCCTCATAAAGTGCGGGAATTCTTGACCTCCCATTCCTGCCATTATGAATTTGATGAATCTCGTGGTCGCGCTCGTCGCCGGACTGATGCTGTTCGAACCGTTCACCCGCGTGCCGGTATCGCGCGCGGCCCGCGCTAAAAACCGCGGCCCCGCGCGGCGCGCTTTCGTGCAGGCGGCATGCGCGCTGTTCGCGGCGCTGATGATCGTCACGAGCGCGTTTGCGCCCGAGCACGTTTCGGCTCAGTTCATCTTTGGATCGGCCGCGGTGCTGGCCGCCGCGAGTATCTACTGGATGCTCCGAGGCTGGCGGCTGATGACGCCGCGTCGCATGTTCGCCGGCCGCGCATGAGCGCGCGATAAAAAAAAGTTACTGTCGCAGTAAGTAGAGGGCCATTCTGGCGTCAGTCAGAATGGCCTTTTTACATATTGGGACAAACTGCCATTGCGATTTGTGCAGACCTAACAATGCAGCCCAATGCAGCCCATTCAGCTCTGTTGAGCGTCGACGTTTCGTCAGTGCGTAAAACGTGTCCGATCGAGTATATTCGGGGACGTAACACCAAAATGCGAAGCACAAAAAAAAGGCGCTACGTTTCCGTAGCGCCTTAAAAGTTCTAGCCATTCCGAGGGCCGTGCTAGAACCTGAGAGCCGGTAATCAAAAGCGCGCCCAGCAAAGTTATTTCGCGGGCTGCGTTCTTTCGAAATCGGGTTCCATTTTTTACGGGAACGAAGTTCAAGTCAAGGAAAATCTCCCGAGTAGAGCAACTGCCCTCGCGCGCGATCCAGAATTGGCAGAGCAGCGCTAAACCCTCATTAGAATTGCACTTTCTCCGAATTGCATCGCATGACCGAAGCACGATCCGCACGCCGAAACATTGCATGGCGTGCGGCTTTTACAAATGAAACAAAGTTTCAAAAAAAACAATGGATACTGCTGAGAGCCGACCGTCTGGTCGGGAAAAGACCAGGGAAAAAGACGGCGAGGAAGTGACGGCGCTCGCGCGCGGTCTCGATGTCCTGCGCCGGATTGCCGCCGCCGATGCACCGGTGAGCAATCGCGAATTAACCGAGTGGACCGGCATACCGAAGCCGACCGTGTCGCGTATCACCGCGACGCTGGTGAACGCGGGCTTGCTGTTTCGCCTTCCCGACAGCGAACGCTTTGTGTTGACGGCCTCGGTGTTGGAATTAAGCAACGGCTTCCTTCGCAATTTCGACATCCGCGCGCGCGCCCGTCCCTTTCTGATCACGCTGGCGGAGCACACGTCGCTCAGCGTGCATCTGGGTGTCCGGGACCGGCTGGAGATGGTGGTGATCGATGCCATCCGGCCGCGCACCGCCGTGCTGGTGTCGCGGCTGGAAGTGGGCGGACGTATGGATCTCGCGCGCACGTCGATCGGCCGCGCGTATCTGTCCGTGCTCTCGCCGGCGGACCGGCAGGCGCTGCTCGCCAGCCTGCAAACCGCGTCGGGCGACGACTGGCCGGCCGTCCACAGCGGCCTGCAAAGCGGTCTCGACGAAGCGCGCCAGCTCGGCTTCGCTATCTCGACCGGCGAATGGCACCACGGCCTGAACGCGGTCGCGGCCGGCTTTGTCGGCCCGTCCGGGCAGCGTTATGCGGTGAATGTCGGCGGCGCGGCGCACCAGTGCCCGCGCGATGTGCTGATCGACAGCGTCGGACCGGCGCTAGTTGAATGTGTCGAGCGGATCGTGGGCGAGATCGGCGGCACGCCTACCGCGCGCCTCGCCGACTAACGCTCGCGGTTCGCCCCCGCCGCTGCCCGCGCGCGACGCTTTCATGCGAAGCGCGCGGGCGTCTCGTCTCTCCGCGTCCATCGCGCGTCACCTCACGTTAAATGATCCGCTCGCCGAATCCGGCAAAATCCTGCTCATAGCGCGTCTTGCACGACGATGTAACGCTCGTAATCAATCGAAAGAAAGATCGCTGGACGCTGACGAAGCACGGGACGTAGCATCATGCTTCGCCTGACCGGCCCAGGCGTTCGATCCTTTCCAGTCACTTTCGAAACGCGTACAAACCGACGCCGCACCGGCCTCGCGTCTATATCCGCGAACGGATGTGCGAAGCGGGAATTCACGCGTCCGACCGCCAACACTCCCGAACTCGACTAAGCCGAACGCACTAAGCCGAACGCACTAAGCCGAACGCACCAAGCCGAACGCACTAAGCCGAACGCACCGACGCCGCACCGCATCAGCACGACCAACCGCCACCGATCACACGCTACGAAACGATGGACGAACAACAAAACCCTTCCACGCCGCGCCCCACCGATCCCTCGAATCCCCTCCCGCCCCGCCCTACGCGGCGGCGGCGTCTGTGGCTGCTGATACTCGCCGTGGCGATCGCGGGTGGCGCGCTGCTATGGTGGCATCCGTGGAACAAGGGCGATGGCGCGCAGACCGGTGCGCAGCACGCGGGACGTCGCAGCGGTGCGGGCATGGGCGGTCCCGGCGGCCTGGCGAATCAGCCGCAGCCGGTGCATGTGGCGAGTGTCACGCAGGGCGAGATGCCGGTCGTCATCAATTCGCTCGGCACCGTGACGCCGCTCGCGAGCGTGACGGTCAAGACGCAGATCAACGGCACGCTGATGGACGTCGCCTTCACCGAAGGTCAGATGGTCAAGAAAGGCGATCTGCTCGCGCAGGTCGATCCGCGTCCCTACGAAATCTCGCTGCGCAACGCGGAAGGCACGCTCGCGAAAGATCAGGCGCTGCTGCAGACGGCGCGCCTCGATTCGCAGCGCTACCAGACGCTGCTCGCGCAGGATTCGATCGCGAAGCAGCAGGTGGACACGCAGGCGTCGCTCGTGAAGCAGTACGAAGGCGCGGTGAAGTCGGATCAAGCCAACGTGGACACCTACAAGCTCGACCTGATCTACGCGCGCATCACGGCGCCGGTGTCGGGGCGCGTCGGCTTGCGGCAAGTCGATCCGGGCAATTACGTGACGACGGGCGACACGAACGGCGTCGTCGTCATCACGCAGTTGCAGCCGATCAGCGTCATTTTCACGACCTCCGAGGACAATCTCGCCGCGATTCTGAAACCGCTGCGCGCGGGGTCGAAGATGTCGGTGACGGCCTACGACCGCGCGAACACCACTTCGCTCGAAGCGGGCTATCTCGACACCGTCGATAACCAGATCGACACCACCACCGGCACGGTCAAGCTGCGCGCGAGCTTCGACAACAAGGGCGGCATGCTGTTTCCGAACCAGTTCGTGAACACGAAACTGCTCGTCGATGTCATCAAGGACGCGATCATCGTGCCGACGTCGGCGGTGCTGAACGGATCGTCGGGCGCGTTCGTCTATGTGGCGAAGCCGGACAACACGGTCACCGTTCGCAACGTGAAGATCGGTCCGGTCGATGGCGAGCGCACCAGCATCAAGTCGGGGCTGCAGGTGGGCGAGCGCGTGGTGATCGACGGTTCGGACCGGCTGAAGGAAGGCGCGAAGATCACGATTCCGGCGGACAAGCCCAAGGCGGCATCAGGTGCATCAGGTGCATCGGGTGCCGCGCCAGGGAGCGCAGCAAGCGCGGCGAGTGCGGCTTCCGGCGCGCATCACGGCGGGCGTCATCGTCAGCCGCAGCAATAACCGGCAAGAGCACGTACAAGCATGAATCCTTCGCGTCCCTTTATTCTGCGTCCGGTCGGCACGGCGCTCCTGATGGCGGCGATCATGCTGGTCGGCCTCGTGGCGCTGCGCTTTTTGCCGTTGTCCGCGCTGCCCGCCGTCGATTACCCGACCATTCAGGTTCAGACCTTCTACCCCGGCGCGTCGCCGGACGTGATGACGTCCGCCGTCACCGCGCCGCTCGAAAAGCAGTTCGGGCAGATGGCGAGCCTTAACCAGATGTCGTCGCAAAGCTCGGCGGGCGCATCGGTCATCACGTTGCAGTTCAGCCTCGATTTGCCGCTCGATATCGCCGAGCAGGAAGTGCAGGCGGCGATCAACGCGGCGGGCAATCTGTTACCGTCCGACCTGCCCGCGCCGCCGATCTACGCCAAGGTCAATCCCGCCGACGCCCCGATCCTCACGCTCGCAATCAGCTCGAAAACGCTGCCGCTCACGCAGGTGCAGGATCTCGCCGACACCCGTCTCGCGCAGAAAATCTCGCAGGTTGCGGGCGTCGGGCTAGTGTCGATCAGCGGCGGCAATCGCCCGGCTGTTCGGATCCAGGCGAATACGCGCGCGCTCGCCTCGTATGGCCTGAATATCGACGATCTGCGCACGACCATCTCGAACCTCAACGTCAATACGCCGAAGGGCAATTTCGACGGCCCGAGCCGCGCCTACACGATCAACGCGAACGACCAGCTCACCGACGCCGACGCGTACAAGAGCGCGGTCGTCGCGTATAAAAACGGCCGCCCGGTCATGCTGACCGACGTGGCGACCATCGTGCAGGGTCCGGAAAACACCAAGCTCGGCGCGTGGGTCGATTCGACACCCGCGATCATCCTGAACGTGCAGCGCCAGCCGGGCGCGAACGTGATTCAGGTGGTGGACGGCATCAAGAAACTGTTGCCGCAGTTGCAGGCGTCGCTGCCCGCCGCGCTCGACGTGCGCATCGTGACCGACCGCACCACCACGATCCGCGCGTCCGTGCGCGATGTGCAGTTCGAACTCGCGCTGTCGGTCGTGCTGGTCGTGCTCGTGATCTACCTGTTCCTCGCGAATGTCTGGGCCACGCTGATTCCGAGTCTTTCCGTGCCGTTGTCGCTCGTCGGCACGCTCGCCGTGATGTATCTGTGCGGCTTCTCGCTCGACAATCTTTCGTTGATGGCGCTGACGGTCGCGACCGGTTTCGTCGTCGATGACGCCATCGTGATGATCGAGAATATCGCGCGCTACGTGGAAGAAGGCGATCCGCCGCTCGAAGCCGCGCTGAAAGGCTCGAAGCAGATCGGCTTCACGATCATCTCGCTCACCGTTTCGCTGATCGCCGTGCTGATTCCGCTGCTGTTCATGGGCGACGTCGTCGGGCGGCTCTTCCACGAATTCGCGATCACGCTCGCCGTGACCATCGTGATTTCGGCCGTGGTGTCGCTCACGCTCGTGCCGATGCTGTGCGCGAAACTCCTGCGCCACACGCCGCCGAAAGACAGCAAGCGTTTCGAGGCGCGCGCACACCGCTTTATCGATTACGTGATCGGCCGTTACGCGGTCGCGCTGACCTGGGTGCTCGACCGCTATCGCGCGACGCTGTTCGTCGCCGTGCTCACGCTCGTCTTGACCGGCGTGCTGTACGTGCTGATTCCGAAGGGCTTTTTCCCGACCCAGGATACGGGCGTGATCCAGGCGATCACGCAGGCGCCGCAGGCGGCGTCGTATCAGGCAGTGGCCGAGCAGCAGCAGGCGCTCGCCGCGCAGATCCTGAAAAATCCGGACGTGGAAAGCCTGACGTCGTTTATCGGCGTGGACGGGACGAACATCACGCTCAACAGCGGGCGCATGCTGATCAACCTGAAACCGCGCGACGACCGCAGCAATACGTCGAGCGACGTGATCCGCGCGCTGCAAAACGACGTGGCGAACATTCCAAGCATCAAGCTCTTCATGCAGCCGGTGCAGGATCTGACCATCGATTCGACCGTCAGCCCGACGCAGTATCAGTTCATGCTGACCGATCCGAACGCCACCGAGTTCGCCGAATGGGTGCCGAAAATGGTCGAACGGCTGCAGCATTCGCCGGTGCTCGCCGATGTCGCGACCGATCTTCAGGAGAACGGGCAGTCCGTCTACGTGGAAATCGACCGCGCGACGGCGGCGCGTTTCGGCATCACGCCCGCCACCGTCGACAACGCGCTCTACGACGCCTTCGGCCAGCGCATCATCTCGACCATCTTCACGCAGTCGAACCAGTACCGCGTGATTCTCGAAGCCCAGCCGACCGACGCGCACTACAGCGAGACGCTCAACGGGCTCTACCTGCCCTCGTCCACGGCGAGTTCGGGCCAGGTGCCGCTCTCGGCCATCGCCAAGTTCCACGAGCGCGCCGCGCCGCTTCTGGTCACGCACTTGGGCCAGTTCCCGGCCACGACTGTCTCGTTCAACCTCGCGCCCGGCGCGTCGCTCGGCGCGGCGGTCAAGGCGATCGACCAGGCGAAGCACGACATCGGCTTGCCCGCGTCGTTCCAGATCCGCTTCCAGGGCGCGGCGCTCGCGTTCCAGGCTTCGCTGTCGAACGAACTCTTCCTGATTCTCGCGGCCATCGTCACGATGTACATCGTGCTCGGCGTGCTGTACGAAAGCTTCATCCATCCGATCACGATTCTCTCCACGCTGCCCTCGGCCGGCGTCGGCGCGCTGCTTTCGCTGATGATCACCGGACACGATCTCGACATCATCGGGATTATCGGCATCGTGCTGCTGATCGGTATCGTGAAGAAGAACGCGATCATGATGATCGACTTCGCGCTGGAAGCCGAGCGCGAACAGGGCAAGGCGCCGCGCGACGCGATCTATCAGGCGTGTCTGCTTCGCTTCCGCCCGATCCTGATGACGACGATGGCCGCGCTCCTCGGCGCGTTGCCGCTGATGGTCGGCTGGGGCGCGGGGTCCGAACTGCGTCATCCGCTCGGTATCGCGATTGTCGGCGGCCTGATCGTCTCGCAGTTGCTCACGCTCTTCACGACGCCCGTGATCTACCTCGCATTCGATTCGCTCGGCCGCCGCGTGCGCGCGCGTTTCCATCGCGCGCCGCCACCGCCCGCGCCGCGCGCGCTCGGCGACGCGGAGTAAGCGCATGAACTTATCGAGCCCTTTCATCGCCCGGCCGGTCGCGACGACGCTGCTCGCCGTCGGCGTCGCGCTCGCGGGTCTCTTCGCCTTCGCGAAACTGCCGGTCGCGCCGTTGCCGCAAGTGGATTTCCCGACCATTTCCGTGCAGGCGACCTTGCCCGGCGCGAGCCCGGAAACCGTCGCGACGAGTGTGGCGAGCCCGCTCGAACGCCACCTCGGATCGATCGCGGACGTGAGCGAAATGACGTCGATGAGCTCGGTCGGCTCGGTTCGGATCACGCTGCAATTCGGCCTGAACCGCGATATCGACGGCGCGGCCCGCGACGTGCAGGCCGCGATCAACGCGGCGCGCGCCGACCTGCCCACGTCGCTCAGAAGCAATCCGACTTATCACAAGGTCAATCCGGCCGATGCGCCGATCCTGATCCTCGCGCTCTCCTCGCCCACCCGCCCCGCCGGCCAGCTTTACGACTCCGCCGCGACCGTCTTGCAGCAGACGCTCTCCACCGTGCCGGGCGTGGGCGAAGTCGATGTGAGCGGTTCGGCGAATCCGGCCGTGCGCGTCGAACTCGAACCGGGCGCGCTGTCGCATTACGGCATCGGGCTGGAGGACGTGCGCGCGGCGCTCGCGTCCGCGAACGCGAACAGTCCGAAGGGCGCGATCGAATTCAAGGGCAACCGTCTCCAGCTTTATACGAACGACCAGGCGAGCAAGGCCGACCAGTATCGCGATCTCGTGGTCGCGTATCGCAACGGCTCGGCGGTGAAGCTGAGCGACGTGGGCGAAGTGGTGGATTCGGTGGAAGACCTGCGCAACCTCGGGTTGATCGACGGCAAGCGCGGCGTGCTCGTGATTCTCTACCGGCAGCCGGGCGCGAACATCATCGACACCATCGACCGCGTGAAGGCCATGCTCCCGCAACTTCAGGCCGCCCTCCCCGCCGATGTCCAGATCACGCCCACGTCGGACCGCTCGACCACGATCCGGGCGTCGCTGCACGACACCGAATTCACGCTGCTGATTGCCGTGGCGCTGGTGGTCATGGTCGTGTTCCTGTTTCTGCGCAACTGGCGCGCGACGCTCATCCCGAGCGTGGCCGTGCCGATCTCGATCATCGGCACGTTCGCCGCGATGTACCTGCTCGGCTTCTCGCTCGACAACCTCTCGCTGATGGCGCTCACCATCGCTACCGGGTTCGTCGTGGACGATGCGATCGTGGTGCTCGAAAACATCTCGCGCCACATCGAAAACGGCGTGCCGCGCATGAAGGCAGCCATCCTCGGCGCGCGCGAAGTCGGCTTCACCGTGCTCTCGATCAGCATTTCGCTCGTCGCCGTGTTCCTGCCCATTTTGCTGATGGGCGGGATCGTCGGGCGGCTGTTCCGCGAGTTCGCGCTCACGCTGTCGCTCGCGATCGGCGTGTCGCTGATCGTCTCGCTGACCGTCACGCCGATGATGTGCTCGCGCCTCCTGCAAGAGCCGCACGAGCAGAAGGCGCCCGGCCGTTTCTCGCGCTGGCTGGAGCGCCAATTCGACCGGATGCAGCGCGGCTACGCGCGCACACTCGGCTGGGCGCTGGCGCATCCGCGGCTGATCCTGGTCGTGCTGATCGCAACCGTCGGGCTGAACGTGTATCTGTACATCATCGTGCCGAAGGGCTTTTTCCCGCAGCAGGACACGGGGCGGATCGTCGGCGGCATTCAGGCCGACCAGAGCACGTCGTTCCAGGCGATGAAGGGCAAATTCTCGGAGATGATGCGTATCGTCCGCGCCGACCCGGCGGTGGAAAGCGTCGCCGGTTTCACGGGCGGACGGCAGACCAATTCGGGCTTCATGTTCATCTCGCTCAAGCCGAAAAGCGAGCGCAAGGTGACGGCCGATGCCGTGATCCAGCGTCTGCGCGCGCCGCTCGGCGATGTCGCCGGGGCGCGCACGTTCCTGCAGGCCGTGCAGGACATTCGCGTGGGGGGCCGGCAATCGAACGCGCAATATCAGTTCACGCTGCTCTCCGACACCACGTCCGACCTCTACGCATGGGGACCGAAACTGACCGAGGCGTTGCAGGCGCGCCCCGAGCTCACCGACGTCAACTCGGACCAGCAGCAAGGCGGACTCGAAGCCATGGTCACCTTCGACCGCGCGACCGCCGCGCGCTTTAACATCAAGCCCGCGCAAATCGACAATACGCTCTACGACGCGTTCGGCCAGCGGCAGGTTTCGACCATTTACAACGCGCTGTCGCAATACCACGTCGTGATGGAGCTTGCGCCGAAATACTGGCAGGACCCGGAAATGCTGAAGCAGCTTTATGTCAGCACGTCGGGCGGCACAGCGAGCGGCGCGGCCTCCACCAATTCGACCACCACGTCGGTCGCGACCGCGACGGCCGTGACCAGCGCGGGCAGCACGGTCGATGCGAACACGGCGCTGTCGCTCGCCTCCGTGCGCAACTCGGCAACGAACTCGATCGCGGCGAGCGGCAAGTCGGGGTCGTCGTCGGGGTCGGCGGTGTCCACCTCGAAGGAGACGATGATCCCGCTCGCGGCGATCGCCAAGTTCGGGCCGGGCAACACGCCGCTTTCGGTGAATCACCAGAGCCAGTTCGTCGCATCGACCATTTCGTTCAATTTGCCGCCGGGGCGTTCGTTGTCCGAGGCGACGGCGGCGATTTACGAGACGATGGCGAACATCGGCATGCCGGCCACGATACACGGCAGTTTTCAGGGCACGGCGCAGGCGTTCCAGAGTTCGATGAACGACCAGCCGCTCTTGATTCTTGCCGCGCTGGCGGCGGTTTATATCGTGCTCGGCATTCTGTACGAGAGTTATATCCATCCGATCACGATTCTTTCGACGTTGCCGTCGGCGGGGGTCGGCGCGTTGCTCGCGCTGCTTTTGTTCAGGACCGAGTTCAGCATCATTGCGTTGATCGCGGTGATTTTGCTGATCGGCATTGTCAAGAAGAACGCGATCATGATGGTCGACTTCGCGATCGAGGCACAACGCGCCGGCGCGCGGAGTTCGCGTGAAGCGATCGAGCAGGCTTGCCTGCTGCGCTTCCGGCCGATCATGATGACGACTGCCGCCGCACTTTTGGGCGCGTTGCCGCTGGCGTTCGGGACTGGCGAGGGATCGGAGATGCGCGCGCCGCTGGGGATTGCCATCGTTGGGGGGTTGATCGTCAGTCAGATGCTCACGCTGTACACCACGCCGGTGGTTTATCTTTATATGGACCGGGTCAGGATTTGGGCTGCGCAGCGGAGGGGTCTGGGCGCTCGCGCTTGAGGTGGGGTTGGGTTGGGTTTAGTTGGTTGTTGTTTACGCCGTCTGATGCGCCGGTGCTGTCTGAGAACTTCCACGGGAGTTGGTTTGCTGCGCTTCCGCTTTTGTTCGCCCGCGCTTCTTGGGAACTTGCTCTCGTGTAGGTTTATTAGCACGCCGCTATGCGCGGCAGCAGTCACTTTCTTTGCTGCTGCAAAGAAAGTAACCAAAGAAAGCAGCTAGTCCGTCTAAGTGTCCACCACGAACCGTATCCCGGAGTGGTGCGCAAGCTGATTCGGCAATCGCACCACAAAACAGAGTGGAGCCGCTCATCCATCCCGACAGGCATAAATGCCTGCCGGAACGGCATAAACCAAGAAACCAAGAAACCAGGCCGAGACCCGGCCGCCGCTTTTCCGAAAGTGGCCAGGCACGGCAAAACCCAAAGACCGAGACCAACCCACTGGTTTTCTGAACATGCCCGTCGTCCGAGCACAGCGAGGATGGAACTGATAGGTGCTGTGCCAACTTGAACAATTGCGAGTTAGCCGAGTCAGCTTGCGCGCCTATCCGCGCGGTTATTCGAGGTGGACACTTAGGCGGATAAGCTGCTTTCTTTGGTTACTTTCTTTGCAGCAGCAAAGAAAGTGACTGCTGCCCCGCACAGGGGCGTGCTAATAAACCGACACGAAAGCAAGTTCCCGGAAAAACCGGCGGTCCCTGAGATATGCCCGTCGTCCGAGCACAGCGAGGATGGAACTGATAGGTGCTGTGCCAACCCGAACAATTGCGCGCCAACCGAGTCAGCTTGCGAGCCTATCCGCGCGGTTATTCGAGGTGGACACTTAGGCGGATAAGCTGCTTTCTTTGGTTACTTTCTTTGCAGCAGCAAAGAAAGTGACTGCTGCCGCGCATAGCGGCGTGCTAATAAACCTACACGAATACAGGTTCTCAGAAAACGTGTTGCATAAGCGAGTTATGCCCATCGTCCTAGCGCAGCGAGGATGGAACTGACAGGTGCTGTGCCAAAACGAATAACTGCGCGCCAACCGAGTCAGCCTGCGAGCCTATCCGCGCGGTTATTCGAGGTGGACACTTAGGCGGATAAGCTGCTTTCTTTGGTTACTTTCTTTGCAGCTAGCCAAAGAAAGTGACTGCTGCCGCGCATAGCGGCGTGCTAATAAACCGACACGAAAGCAAGTTCCCAAGAAGCGCATCAAAATCAAACGGCGTAAACAGCCCACCCCAAGCGCCAGCGCCAGCGCCAGCGCCAGCGCCATCACCCCTCGATTAACCGATACCCCACCCCCGTCTCAGTAACAATAAACTCCGGCTGCGCGGGATCGCGTTCGAGCTTCTGCCTAAGGTGCGCCATATAAATACGCAAGTAATGATGGCTCTCGACATGCGAGGGCCCCCACACCTCCTTGAGCAATTGCCGATGCGTCAACACGCGCCCCGCGTGCCGCACCAGCGTCGCCAATAGCCGATACTCGATCGGCGTCAAATGCACCGGCGCCTCATCGCGCGTCACCAGCCGCCGCGCGAGATCGACGGTCACCGCGCCGAACCTGACCACCGGCGATTCGCTCGCCGCCGCCAGATTGCGCCGCCGCAAATGCGCGCGAATCCGCGCCATCAACTCCGAAACGCCGAACGGCTTGGTCAGATAATCGTAAGCGCTCGATCTGGCACACGGGACCAACGTGACCGCGTGGCAACAGTCGCGTCAATACGGTGGTTGGATCAAGCGTTGTTAAGCGGTCAAGGCGTATGCTTCGAGAAGTTAAACGGCAGCAGGTCGGTAACATCGGCGTCTAATGCTCGTTGCGGCAATTCGCTGAGTACCCGTACGAGATACGCATAAGGTTCGACGTTGCACGCTCGGCACGTGAGAATCAAGCTGTAGATCATGGCGCTGGCCTTCGCGCCAGCAACCGTGTCACTGAACATCCATGAGGATCTGCCGGTGCAGAATGGCCTGATGTCACGCTCGATCACGTTGTTATCGATTGGGGCGCGCCCATCGTTCACGTAGCGGCTCAGGTACGTCCACTGATTGCGTGTATAGGAGATCGCCTTGCCCAGCAGGCTCTCAGGAAGGATCTGCGGTGCCAGTTCGTCAAGCCATTTCTTGAAGGATTCGAGCAGCGGCACGCTGTGTAGCTGGCGCAGCCGGAAGGTGTAATCGACGCGCGTCTCGCTTTCGGGCAGATCCCCCTTTGCGAGTGTTTCGACCTGGTAGAGCGCCTTGAAGTATTCCAGTGCATGTGCGGCCCGCCCGCCTGGTTTCTTCATGCCCTTGAGGGCATCCACGAAGGCACGCCGGGCGTGGGCCAGGCAACCAAAGTGCATCGGACCTTCGAGCGTGCGCCAGGCGGCGTATCCATCGGTCATCAGCAGGCCCTTGTAGCCCGCGAGGAACGCCTGGGGATATTGCTGAGCGCGCCCTGGCTGGTAGTCGAACAGCACGACGGGTTCAGAGCAGTCTTCAGCGCTACGGTACACCCACATATACGAGGTGCTCTGAGCGGCTTTGCCCGGCTCCTTGAGCACCTGTACCGTGGTCTCGTCGCCGTGAATCAGCTGTTGCGACAGCAGTGTCTTGCGCAGCGCCTCGTACAGACGGCTGTAATGCAACTCAGCAGGCCGGATGATCCAGTTCGCCAGCGTAGCGCGTCCGACTTCGATGTCCGCGCGCGCCAGCGCATGGGCCATCCGGTACAACGGTGTTCCGTCAACGTATTTGCCCGCGGTGACCGTGGCGATCATCGCCGCACTGGCATTGCTGCCCGGCAACGGCTGGGCCGGCATCGGTGCGGTGATGACCGGCGTGCGCTCGGCGTGGCGCTCGCAGTGGCGGCATGCATACTTGAAGCGCACGTGCTGAAGCACCGACGCCTTGACTTCGATGTGCAACTGTTCGCTGAGCTCTTCGCCCATGCGGTGCAGCGCGTGCGCGCAGCACGGGCATACCTTCGCGCTCTCGGGCAGATCGTATTCGATGCGTTGGCGTGGCAGGTGCGCCGGTAAAGGCTTACGTCCCGGTTTGCTTCTCGTGGGTGCCGGCGGATCCGGCAGGCCCGTGTCGGGGAGCACAAACGCGTCGTCAGTGGCGCCGGCGTCCATGTCGTCGGGTTCGGAGCCGACGACCTGTTCGGCCTCGTCGAAGACGCGATCCTTGAGCTTCTCGCTGCTTGGGGCGAATCGCTTGCTTTGCGCGAGGCGGAACTGCTCTTCGAGCTGCGTGATCCGTTCGCCCAGCTGCCGATTGCGTGTCTCGAGTTCACGGATATAGGCCTGGGCGGCTGGCGGCAATCGGGAGAAGTCGTCCTCGTTCATGCTTCCACGATAACGAAGTGTCGCGCGCGATGGGTTTACGGGAATTTGTAACAGGCCGGCTGACGCTGACAGGTGACGCGCAATGCTCAACTGGCGTGATGATACGACCGTACCGGGTGGCGGCGCACAGCATCAATGTCGATGCCCTCCAGGAGCCAGTGCAACTGCTCGCTCGTCAGCTTGACTACGGTTTGCTGCCGGCTTGGCCAGACGAAGTGGTCTTCTTCGAGGCGCCTCAACATCATCCAGAAACCGTTGCGATCGTAGAACAGCAGTTTGACCCGGTCGCGTTTGCGGTTGTGGAAGGCGAACACGGCGCGTGCAAACGGATCGAGCTGCATGGACTGCTCGACGAGCGTCACGAGGCTATTGATGCCGGCCCTGAAGTCGATCGGTTCGCGATGCAGGAAGACCGCCAGGTCGGCTTCGAACCGAAACATCAGCGCGCTCCCAATGCGACGACCATCGCATTAACGATTGCCACGTCCTCTGCTGAACATTCGAGCTCAAGCTTCACGCCATTGGGCAGATGGGCAGACAGCCGTGCCAGTCGTGTTGAGCGTGGCGAAACGCGGGATGATTCTGCTCTGGTGGCGTGGTGCGACGCGGGCGCGGACGCCATGACCGCTGTCGGCTCGTCGATCGCTACGACCGGAACAAACGCTGACGGTGCGACCGGCTCGTTGTGCCCGATCGGGGGCCGGGCGCGATTACTCGCCTGAACCCATTTATGCAACTGGTTGGCATTAACGCCTGCCTTCAGGGCGAGGCCCGATAGCGAAGCGCCTGGCCGCAGACAGGCTTCGACGAGTCGTCGTTTGTCCGTCGGATCGAAGCTTCGCTTGCCGCCGACACCAACACGCGTCACGCGTAGGGGCAAAAAGCTGAGGTCATCTTCTGTCATGGATTGCGTCCGCAAAGTGAGGTTGCGGACGCAATCGTGAGCCTTCTCAACAACGCAAGCTAGGTGTGGGAAATCGCGCGCTTACAGATAATCGTCGGCGCCGGCATCGAGCGCGGCCACCTTCTCCGCCTCCTGCGTGCGCGCCGACAACACGATCACCGGCAACTCGGTCCATCCGCGCAATTCGCGAATCACGTCGAGCCCATCGGTATCGGGTAAGCCAAGATCTACGATCACGAGATCGGGCTTGCGCGTCGCCGCCTCGATCAGCCCCTCTTTGCCCGTCGCCGCTTCGTGAACGGTAATACCCTCGGCTTCGAGCGAGACGCGCACGAAGCGGCGAATCTGCTTCTCATCCTCGATCAGCACAACGGTGACAGTCGGTTCGCTCATAAGCTCGGGTGGACCACGCGTGGTGCGTTTAAGTATCGGTGGGCGCGGCGTCGAAATCGCCTTCGCCCGGCAGTTCGGGCACCGAGGGCGCGGCCTCGACCGGCAGCGTGAACCAGAAGCGCGCGCCTTCGATCCGCCCCGCCGCACCCACGCGATTAGCCGCGCCGATTGTACCGCCGTGCGCCTCGACGATCGCCCGGCAAATCGACAGTCCCAGCCCGATCCCGGGCTTCGCCGACTCCTTCTCGCCGCGCATGAACTTCTCGAACACGCGCGGCTCTTGGCCAGCGGGAAGACCCGGGCCGGTATCGTCGATATTCACGCGCACGAACGGATTGCCGTCCGCTGTGATCCGCTCGGCATCGATCGACAGACGCGCATCCGCCGGCGTGTATTTCGCGGCGTTCTCCAGCAGATTGGAAAATAGCCGCTCCATCAGCACGGCGTCCAGCCGCAGAAGCGGTAAATCGGCCGGCAGCCGGACCTCGGCGCGCCGCGCGCCCAGCACGCGGCGACACGCGCGCAACGCCGCGCCCACGGTTTCTTCGAGCAGCGACCATTGCAGATTGAGCCGCAAGCCGCCCGCCTGCAGCCGCGCCATATCGAGCAGATTCGTGACGATGCTCGTCATGCGCAGCGATTCGTCGTGAATCGCCTCGATCAACTCGGCGTTCGCCGGGGCATGCGTGTCGCCGCCCGCCTCGGCCAGCATCGAAGCAAATCCGACAATCGCGGTCAGCGGCGTGCGCAAATCGTGCGAGATCGCGGACAGCAGCGAATTGCGCAAGCGCTCCGACTCCATGTTGACGAGCGCATCGCGGGCGATATCGACGTAATGCACGCGTTCGAGCGCCAGCGCGATCTGCGCGGCGAAGGCATCGAGCATCCGCTTTTGCTCGGGCACGGCGAGTTCGCCCGCCTCGCGCGCGAGCACGGCCAGCACGCCGCGCGTACGCATCGGCGCTTTCAGCGGCAGATAAAGCGCGGCTGCGGCGGGCAACGTGTCGGTGCCACGCCCGGCCGGCTTCTGCTGGTCGTACACCCACTGCCCGACATCGAGATCGAGCGAGTCGGCTTCGAGCAGCAAAGGCGTCATGCCGGTATCGGCGGGATCGAGTTTCTGGCGCACCTTGTCGGCGCTATCGGGCAGCAGCATCGCGACCTTCGCGCGAAACACCTCGCTCACATGCCGCATGCCGATCCCGACGATCTGCTCGGTGGTCAGCGCCGCGCCCAGTTCGCCCGACATCGCATACATCGCACCCGTGCGGCGTTCGCGCTTGTCCGCGACCTGCGCTTCGCGCCGCAAGCTCGACGTCAGATGGCTGATGACGAGCGACGTCAGCAGCATGCCCGCGAAGGTCAGCACGTACTGCGTGTCGGACACCGAGAGCGACATGCGCGGCGGCACGAAGAAAAAGTCGAACGCGGCGACGCTCAGGAACGACAGCAGCACGCCCGGCCCGCGTCCGAGCCGCACCGCCGCGAAGATCACGCCGAGCAGGTACAGCATGACGAGATTGGCGAGATCGAGCCGGTCGCGCACCTGGCTCGCGACGAGCGTGATCGTCGCGCAGATCCCGACCGCGTAGCCATACGCGCGCGGCGGCGAACGCTGCTCGCGCGCGGCCATGAGCGCGTCGCGCCACGCGCGCGCGCCGCGATCGGTCGATTCGACACCGCTTCGCCGCGCGTCGTCGCGCGCGCGGATCAGCGTGAGATCGAGGTCGCCGGTGCGTTCGGCAAGCCGTTCCGCGAACGGACGCCGAAGCACGCGCCTGAGTCTCGAAGAAGCACGCCCCGGCGCGCCCGCGACGAGCATCGACACATTGCGCGCCTGCGCATAACCGATCAACGTCGCGATGGCATCGGCGCCCGCGAGCGTGACGGTTTCCGCGCCGAGTTCGGACGCGAGCCTGAGCGCCTGCAAAGTGTTTTCGCGCCGCGCATCGGGGCGCTTTTGCAGCCGCGGCGTTTCGACATACACGGCGATCCAGTCCGAGCGCAACGCCGCCGCGAGCCGCGCGGCGGCGCGCGCGAGCGCGGGCGCGTCGTGTCCCGGCCCGATGCAGACCATCAGCCGGTCGCGCGCCTGCCAAATCCGTTCGATCGACCGGTCCGCGCGATACTCACGCATCTGCGCATCCACGCGATCCGCCGTGCGCCGCAGCGCCAGTTCGCGCAGCGCGATTAGATTGCCCTTGCGGAAAAAATTGCGCACCGCGCGCTCGGCTTGCTGCGGCATGTACACCTTGCCGTGCTTCAGGCGCTCCAGCAGTTCCTCGGCGGGAAGATCGACCAGCGTCACCTCGTCGGCCTGATCGAGCACGCGGTCCGGCACCGTCTCGAACACGCGGATGCCGGTGATCTGCCCGACCACGTCGTTGAGGCTTTCGAGATGCTGCACATTCACCGTCGTGTACACGTCGATACCCGCGTCGAGCAGTTCGTGCACGTCCTGCCAGCGCTTCAAATGACGCGCGCCGGGCACGTTCGAATGCGCGAGTTCGTCCACCAGCACGAGCTGCGGATGACGCGCGAGCGCGCCGTCGAGATCGAACTCGGCAAGCTCGCGCTGCCGGTACGCGATCTGCATCGGCGGCAGGATATCGAGACCGTCGAGCAGTTCAGCGGTCTCGCTGCGCCCATGTGTTTCCACGACGCCCACGAGCACGTCGTCGCCCGCCTCGCGCCGACGTCGCGCGGCAAGCAGCATCGCGTAGGTCTTGCCGACACCCGCCGACGCGCCGAAGAAAATCTTCAGCCGGCCACGCTGGCGCTTTTCTTCATCGCGTTGAAGGCGGTCGAGCAGTTGGTCGGGATCGGGTCGGCTCATCGGCTGATTTGAGGCAAGTCGGGGCGGCTACGCATCACGTTCGCGGTTGCGCCGCGTCGAGTGCGAGGTTCAACTGCAACACGTTGACGCGCGGCTCGCCCAGTATGCCGAACTGCCGGCCGCTCGTGTAGCGGTCGATCAGCGCCTCGACGGTCGCCCGCGGAATCTTGCGCGCGTTCGCGACGCGCGCCGCCTGATAAAGCGCGGCGGCCGGGCTGATTTCCGGGTCGAGGCCGCTCGCCGATGCAGTCACGAGATCGACCGGCACCGGCTCGCGCGTGTCCGTTCCCGCTGCCTGCAACGCGGCGATGCGCGCCTTCACCGCATCGGCGAGCGCGGGATTCGTCGGCCCGAGATTCGAGCCGCTCGACCCTTGCCCGTTATACGGCATCGGCGAGGTGGCCGAGAGCCGGCCCCAGATGTATTTCGGCGCGTCGAACTGCTGGCCGATCAGGCGCGATCCGGCCGGCTTGCCGTGCTCGTCGGTCAGGATGCTGCCGTTCGACGCGTCGCTGAACGCGACCTGCCCGACCGCCGTCATGGCGGCGGGATACGCGAGTCCGGTCACGACGGTCAGCGACGCGAAGATCACGAGAAGCGGGCGAATGAGCGAATTCATGGTCTTTCCTCGATGTTGTTTAGATCCAGCCGAACGCGGCCAGCACCATGTCGATCAGCTTGATGCCGACGAACGGCACGATCAGCCCGCCCAGACCGTAGATCAGAAGATTGCGCCGCAGCAGGACCGCTGCGCCGAGCGGCCGATATTTCACGCCCTTGAGCGCGAGCGGAATCAGCAGCACGATAATCAGCGCGTTGAAAATCACGGCCGACATGATGGCCGACGCGGGCGTCGCCAGATGCATCACGTTCAGCGTGTTGAGCGCGGGATAAGTCGTGGCGAACGCGGCGGGGATGATCGCGAAATACTTGGCGACGTCGTTGGCGATGGAGAAGGTCGTGAGCGAGCCGCGCGTCATCAGCATCTGCTTGCCGATCTCGACGATCTCGATCAGCTTGGTCGGATTCGAATCGAGATCGACCATGTTGCCCGCCTCCTTCGCGGCCTGCGTGCCGGTGTTCATCGCCACCGCGACGTCGGCCTGCGCGAGCGCGGGCGCGTCGTTCGTGCCGTCGCCGGTCATCGCGACGAGCCGGCCTTCCGCCTGATGCGCGCGGATCGTCGCGAGCTTGGTTTCGGGCGTCGCCTCGGCCAGATAGTCGTCCACGCCCGCTTCCGCCGCGATGGCCGCTGCGGTGAGCCGGTTGTCGCCGGTCACCATCACGGTCTTGATGCCCATCTTGCGCAACTCGGCGAAGCGTTCGCGAATCCCGCCCTTCACCACGTCCTTCAGTTCGATCACGCCAAGCACGCGCGCGCCGGCGTCCAGCTTCTCGGCCACCACGAGCGGCGTGCTGCCGCGCCGCGCGACATCCGCGACGGCGTTCGCGACGTCATCCGCGAAAACGCCATCGTGCGCTTCCACGTATTTCTCGATTGCATCGGACGCGCCCTTGCGGATCTCGCGGCCCGGCATATCGACGCCGCTCATCCGCGAATGCGCGCTGAACGCGAGGAAGGTCGCGCGCAAAGCGGCCATGTCGCGCTGACGGATATTGAAGCGCGTCTTCGCCAGCACGACGATGCTGCGGCCCTCCGGCGTTTCGTCGGCGAGCGACGAAAGCTGCGCGGCGTCCGCGAGCGTTTCCTGCGATACGCCCGGCGCGGGGAAAAATTCCGACGCCTGACGATTGCCGAGCGTGATCGTGCCGGTCTTGTCGAGCAGCAGCACGTCCACGTCGCCCGCCGCTTCCACCGCGCGGCCTGAAGTCGCGATCACGTTCGCGAGCATCATGCGGCTCATGCCCGCGACGCCGATGGCGGAAAGCAGGCCGCCGATCGTCGTCGGGATCAGGCAGACGAGCAGCGCGACGAGCGCCGTGATCGTGACCACGCTGCCCGGCATGCCGAGCGCGTGCGCGGCATCGACGGAGAACATCGAGAACGGGCGCAGCGTCGCGGTCGCGAGCAGGAGCACGATGGTCAGCGCCACCAGCAGAATGGTCAGCGCGATCTCGTTCGGCGTCTTTTGCCGCTTCGCGCCTTCGACCATCGCGATCATCCGGTCGAGAAACGCCTCGCCGGGATTCGCCGTCACCTTCACGACGATCCAGTCCGACAGCGCGCGCGTGCCGCCCGTCACCGACGAAAAATCGCCGCCCGACTCGCGGATGACCGGCGCGGATTCGCCAGTGATCGCGGATTCATCGACGGACGCCACGCCCTCGATCACTTCGCCGTCCGCCGGAATCACGTCGCCGGTTTCGACCAGCACGACATCGCCGCGACGCAGATCCGTCGCGGTGGTGATGCGGATCGGCGACTTCGGATGCGGCTCGTTGAGCTTCTTCGCCATCACGTCGCGCTTCGCCTGACGCAGCGACGCGGCCTGCGCTTTCGAGCGCCCTTCCGCGAGCGCTTCCGCGAAATTCGCGAACAGCACCGTGAACCACAGCCACAACGCGACCGCGAGAATGAAGCCGGCCGGCGCCTCGGCCTGACCGGCGAGCGCCGCGATCCACAGCACGGTGGTGAGCAGACTGCCGACATACACGCAGACATCACCGGATTGCGGAACTGCGTGCGCGGCGTGAGCTTCTTGAAGGAATCGACGATCGCCGGGCGCAGCAGCGCCGGGTCGAACATCGAACGAGTTACGGTTGATTCAGCCATGTTTTCCCCGAGTTTCTCAATGACCCGCGACCATCATCAGATGTTCGACGGCCGGTCCGAGCGCGAGCGCCGGGACATAGGTCAGCGCGCCGACCAGCAAGACCGTGCCGAGCAGCAGCACGACGAAGAGCGGTCCGTGCGTCGGCAAGGTGCCGCCCGTCACGGCGATCCGTTTCTTCGCCGCGAGCGAGCCCGCGATCGCGAGCACCGGCACGATGGTCGCGAAGCGGCCGAACCACATCGCGATAGCGGTGAACGTGTTGTAGAACGGCGTCGATACCGTCAGGCCCGCGAACGCGCTGCCGTTGTTGTTCGCGGCGGAACTGAACGCGTAGAGAATCTCCGAGAAACCGTGCGCGCCCGGGTTCAGAATGCCCGCGCGGCCCGCGTCGGTGAGCACGGCGATCGACGCGCCCACGAGCACTAAAAGCGGCGTCAGCAGCACGACGATCGACACCATCTTCATCTCGAACGATTCGATCTTCTTGCCGACGTATTCCGGCGTGCGCCCGATCATCAGACCCGCGACGAACACGGCCAGAAGCGCGAACACGAGCATGCCGTACAGGCCCGAACCGACACCGCCGAAGATCACTTCGCCGAGCTGCATCAGGAGCATCGGGATCAGGCCGCCGAGCGGCGTGAGCGAGTCATGCATCGCATCGACCGCGCCGCACGACGCCGCAGTCGTCGCTACCGTGAAGATGCCGGACTGCGCGATACCGAAGCGCGTCTCCTTGCCTTCCATGTTGCCGCCCGCCTGCAGCGCGCTTGCGTTCTGATCGACGTGAAGCGCGGCGAATATGGGCGTGCCCCCCTGCTCCGCGCCGATCTCGCCGAAGGTCGCGGCCGCGAACGCGATCGTCATCACTGCGAGCACGGCGATGCCCTGACGCTTATCGCCGATCATCCGGCCGAACACGAGGCACAGCGCCGCCGGAATGATGAGGATCGAGAAGATCTGCACGAAGTTCGTGAAAGGCGTCGGGTTCTCGAACGGATGCGCCGAGTTGCCGTTGAAGAAACCGCCGCCATTGGTGCCGAGCATCTTGATCGCTTCCTGCGACGCCACCGGACCCATCGCGAGCGTCTGCTTCGTGACGGGTGTATCGACGATCACCGCGTTGCCTTTCGCGTCCTTCACCGGCTGACCGGCGGCGTCGAGTTTCGGCGCGGCGTAGCTGCTTGCCTGCAGCGTCGGCACGTCCTCGAACGCCTTGAAGTTCTGGATCACGCCCTGGCTCATGAAAACGGTTGCGATCAGCATCGACATCGGCACGAGGACGCAGAGCGTGACGCGCGTGATATCGACCCAGAAATTGCCGATGGTCTTTGCGCTATGCCGCGCGAAGCCGCGCACGAGCGCGATCACGACCACGATGCCGGTTGCCGCCGAGAGGAAGTTCTGCACCGTGAGGCCGAGCATCTGCGTGACGTAACTCAGCGTTTGTTCGCCGGAGTAGTCCTGCCAGTTGGTGTTGCTCACGAAGCTCACCGCCGTGTTGAAGGCGGCGTCGGGCGTCATCGGACCGAACTGTTGCGGGTTGCCCGGCAGCCATTGCTGAAGGCGCAAAATCGCGTAAAGAAACGCGAGGCCGAGCACATTGAATGCAACGACCGCGAGCGCGTAGCCTTTCCAGCTCATCTCCTTTTGCGGATCGACGCCCGCCACGCGATACAGCGCGCGTTCGAGCGGCCCGAGCACGCGCACGACCCGCGACGACCCGTCCATCACGCGCGTGAGAAAACCCGCGACCGGCACGGCCGCCGCGAGCAGAACGACGAGGAAGAGTCCCGTCTGCATGAGATTGCTCGCATTCATTCGATATTCTCCGCGCGCAGCAACGCATAGACGAGATACGCGAAGAGCAGCGCGCAGGCCGCCGTTGAGAGCCACAGCATCCAGTTCATGGCCGTTCTCCTTCGACGCGCTGCGCCGTCGGATTTTTAATGACGGCGGCCGGCTGAACGCCGTGTGCCGTTACTTGCCGGATCTGCGACAAGCGCTCGCATCCGGCGATCAGCGCCACGGTCAGCGCGGCGAAAATCGCCAGCCCGCCGATATACACCACATCCATTTTTTGTTCCCCATTGATGGCACTTTGGATGGATGGAACAGTAGGCCTTGCGGCGTAAAGGACGGGTTAAAGGTGATTGTTGGGGTGTAAAGATTGCGTAAACGCGGAGGGGGGTGGTCGCTGGCGCTTGGTGTTTGGTGTTTGGTTTGGTTTGGTTTGGTTACCCGGGCGCTTCTAGGGAACCTGATCCCTCAAGCGTCTAGTAGCGATGCCCTTGGCCAAAGCGGACACGTTTGTTTTGCTAGCGCTTTTGATTTTGTTTGCGCTTTTGATTCTGTTTGCTTGCGCTTCTTGGGAACTTGCTTTCGTGTAGGTTTATAAGCACGCCGCTATGCGCGGCAGCAGTCACTTTCTTTGCTGCTGCAAAGAAAGTAACCAAAGAAAGCAGCTTATCCGCCTAAGCGTCCACCTCGAATAACCTTGCAGATTGGCACGCAGGCTGATTCGGATAACTCGCAGTTGTTCGAATTGGCACAGCTCCTGTCAGATCCATCCTCGCTGCGCGCGGACGCGGGGCATATCTAACAACCAGCGGTTTGGTTTGGTTTGGTTTGGTTTGGTTTGTTCGGTTTGTTGGTTATGCCGTTCCGGCAGGCACTTCGTGCCTGCCGGGATGAATGAGCGGCTCCACTCTGTGGTGTGGTGCGATGGCCGAATCAGCTTGCGCACCACTCCCGGAAACCGTTCGTGGTGGACACTTAGACGGACTAGCTGCTTTCTTTGGTTACTTTCTTTGCAGCAGCAAAGAAAGTGACTGCTGCCGCGCACAGCGGCGTGCTAATAAACCTACACGAAAGCAAGTTCACAAGAAGCGCAAGCAAACAAAAGCAAGGGCGCCAGCAAACCTCCTTTGTGCAAGTTCCCAAGAAGCGCAAGCAAACAAAAGCAAGGGCGCCAGCAGAACCCGCCACGTGTAATTCAGCAAAAACCGCCCCGGTCCGCTAGACCAAAAACACGGTCGATCCAGTCGTGCGCCGCGCCTCGAGATCCTCATGCGCGCGCCCCGCCTCCTCAAGCGAATAACGTTGCCGCACATTCGTCTTCACCTGCCCCGTCACCACGACATCGAACAAATCCGCCGCCATCGCATCGAGATCGCCCCGCTTGGCGATATAGCTGAACAACGTCGGCCGCGTAAAGAACAACGACCCACGTCCGGCAAACTCCGACGAATCGATCGGCGGCAACGGTCCCGACGAATTGCCGAAGCTCACGAAAAGCCCGAGCGGCGCGAGGCAATCGAGCGAGGCCGTGTACGTATCCTTCCCGATCGAATCGTAGACGACCGGCACGCCCGCGCCATTCGTGATCTCGCGCACGCGCTTCGTGAAGTTGTCGCGCGTATAGACGATCGGGAAATCGCAGCCGTGCGCCTTCGCTAGTTCCGCCTTCTCGTCCGAGCCGACCGTGCCGATCACCGTCGCGCCAAGCGCCTTCGCCCACTGGCACGCCAGCATGCCGACACCGCCCGCCGCCGCATGGATCAGCACGGTATCGCCCGCCTTCACGCGATACGTCCGGCGCAGCAGATACTGCGCGGTCAGCCCTTGCAGCATGATCGACGCGGCGTCCTCGAAGCCGATCGCATCCGGCAGACGCACCACGTATTCCGCCGACATCACGCGCTCCTGCGCATACGCGCCCGGCGGCCGCGCGGCGTAAGCAACGCGCTCGCCCACCTTGAAATCCGTCACGCCCTCGCCCACCGCCGTCACCACGCCCGCCGCTTCCATGCCAAGACCGCCCGGCAGCGGCATCGGATAGAGGCCGGTGCGGAAATACACGTCGATGAAATTCAGGCCGACCGCGTGGTGCTTCACGCGAATCTCGCCGCGCGCGGGCTCGCCCACGGCAACGTCCACCCACTTCATCACGTCGGGGCCGCCTGGCTTGTCGAATCGAATCGCTTTGGTCATCGGTGTCTCCGGTTCAGGTTCAAACGGCGCGCGCGAGACGCAGCCGCAGTTCATCGAGGATCATTCGCGCGGTCGCGATGTTGGTCGCGCACGGCACGTTGTGGACGTCGCAGGCGCGCACGAGCGCGTTGATGTCCGGCTCGTGCGGCTGCGGCGTCATCGGGTCGCGCAGGAAAATCACGACATCGACGCGCCCTTCCGCGAGTTCCGCGCCGATCTGCAAATCGCCGCCGTGCGGACCCGAAAGCTTGCGCTCGATCTCCAGCCCGTGCGCCGCCGCGATCCGCCCGCCGGTCGTGCCGGTGGCAAGAAGCCGGCATCGCCTGAGCGCATCGACGTATTCGCCCGCCAGCGCGACGATGTCGTCCTTTTTCATGTCGTGCGCGATCAGCGCGACGCGTGTGCTCATGGATTGCTCTCCTGCGTTGTGGTTATGTTTTATGGCGTATGTCGCGCCCGTAGGCGGCGCTCAGAACGTACCAGGATAAGCGCCGCCGTCGATCAGCAGATTCTGCCCGGTGATATAGCCCGCATGCGCGCTGCACAGATACGCGCAAGCTCGGCCGAATTCCTCCGAAGTGCCGAAGCGGCCCGCCGGAAGCGTTTTCGCCCGGCGCGAACGCGCTTCTTCGAGCGAGATGTTCTGGTCCTTCGCCTGCGCGAGGAGCGTGCTGCCGAGCCGGTCGGTATCGAATGCGCCGGGCAGCAGATTGTTGATCGTCACGCCGGTCGCCGCGACCTTGCGCGACAACCCGGCGACGAATCCCGTCAAGCCCGAGCGCGCGCCGTTCGACAGCGCGAGCACGTCGATCGGCGCCTTCACCGCCGAACTCGTGATATTCACGATCCGCCCGAAGCCGCGTCCGATCATGCCGTCCACCGTCGCCTTGATCAGTTCGATCGGCGTGAGCATGTTGCCGTCGAGCGCCTTGATCCAGTCGTCGCGCGAAAACTGGCGGAAATCGCCCGGCGGCGGGCCGCCCGCGTTGTTCACGAGAATGTCCGGCGCGGGACAGGCCGCGAGCGCCGCGGCGCGGCCTTCCGGCGTCGTGATGTCGCCCGCGACCGTTTTTACCTCGACCCCGAACTGCGCGCGGATCGCCGCGGCCGTCGCTTCGAGCGTTTCCGCCGTGCGCGCCGTGATGACGAGATTCACGCCCTCGGCCGCGAGCGCTTCAGCGCAGCCGCGTCCCAGACCCTTGCTCGCCGCACAGACGAGCGCCGTGCGCCCCGCGATTCCCATGTCCATCGTCGTTTCTCCGGTTATGTTCGTGATGCTGGTTGCGTTGCTGCGTCGTATCCGACATTCCACCGCGCAATTCTAGAAGAATCGGGGCACGGACGTTCGCGCCGGATCGAAACGCCGCGCGCGGCGAACGCGCATGGCCGCAAGGCGCTCGCCGATCCTGCCCGCCAACACCCCGCAAATTCGCTCGTGCAAGAGGTCAATTTCGGTAAACTGGCGGGATTGCGTGATTGAAGAAAGCCTGCGGAGAACTAGCGGAGAAACCGCCCGAACCCAGCGGACACGCCAGCTCCGACGGAACCTGCCGCCGTGCCGCCGCAATCCCGTCCCGACACCCGAATCAACCTAGAAGCCGCTCGAGCGAACCGCCATGAAACTGGACAGCCGTTTTCCCAATCTTTTCATCCTCGATCACCCGCTGATCCAGCACAAGCTCACGCACATGCGCGACAAGGACACGTCCACGCGGACGTTTCGCGAACTGCTGCGCGAGATCACCTTGCTGATGGGTTATGAAATTACCCGCAACCTGCCGCTCACGACCAAGCGCGTGGAAACGCCGCTCGTCGAGATCGACTCGCCGGTGATCGCGGGCAAGAAGCTCGCGATCGTGCCCGTGCTGCGCGCGGGGATCGGCATGTCCGACGGCCTGCTCGATCTCGTGCCGTCGGCGCGGGTCGGCCATATCGGCGTGTATCGCGCGGAAGATCACCGTCCGGTCGAGTATCTCGTGCGCCTGCCGCCCGATCTGGAGGAGCGCGTGTTCATCCTGTGCGATCCGATGGTCGCGACGGGTTACTCCGCCGTGCATGCCGTCGATGTGATGAAGCGGCGCAACGTGCAGGGCGAAAACATCATTTTCATGGCGCTGGTGGCCGCGCCCGAAGGCGTGAAGGTGTTCGCGGACGCGCATCCGGACGTGAAACTGTACGTCGCCTCGCTCGATTCCCATCTGAACGACCATGCTTATATCGTGCCGGGTCTCGGCGATGCCGGCGACCGGTTGTTCGGCACGAAAAACTGACAACGGCGGTGGTTTTCCTGCGAGCGCGAGGCGATTGGGACACGCCGCGTGCCTGGCATGACCGCGGCTAGATCGCGGCAAACGCCCCGTTCACGGCGGATTTCCGGGCCGGAATCCGCTTCAAGCGGCGCGCTTCGCCACTTCGACGCTGCCGAGCGAGCCCGCCATGATAAAATTCGTCTCCGCTGAATGACTGCCCCGCGCGGCTGTCCCGCGCAGGCAGGCTGATTTTGCCGCGGCGAGCAAGCGAACGCGCGCGGCGGCGCTGCCCACGCAGGCGCGGATCGTGACGGACGTGACGAACGTAGCGAGAGCAACGCGCCTGAGCGAGCAAGATCGATACACGCTCGCGCAACACCCCGCTTTAACGCCTCGCCGCTCACGCGGGGCGGCAGCGCAACACTGACACATAGGCGCGCGGCCACGATGCTCGCGTGCGACGGAGAAAGGTATGGCGGGTCATTCGAAATGGGCCAACATCAAGCATAAGAAGGCAGCGGCCGACGCCAAGCGCGGCAAGGTCTGGACGCGGCTCATCAAGGAAATTCAGGTCGCGGCCCGCATGGGCGGCGGCGACGCCGACACGAACCCGCGCCTGCGGCTCGCCGTCGACAAGGCTTACGACGCCAACATGCCGAAGGACAACGTCAACCGCGCGATCCAGCGCGGCACCGGCGGCGTCGATGGCGCGAATTACGAAGAAATCCGCTACGAAGGCTACGGCATCGGCGGCGCGGCGATCATCGTCGATACGATGACGGACAATCGCATCCGCACCGTTGCGGAAGTGCGTCACGCGTTCTCGAAGTTCGGCGGCAACATGGGCACGGACGGCTCGGTCGCGTTCATGTTCGATCACGTCGGCCAGTTCCTGTTCGCGCCCGGCACGCCGGAAGACACGCTGATGGACGCCGCGCTCGAAGCCGGCGCGGACGACGTGGTGACGAACGACGACGGCAGCATCGAAGTGATCTGTCCCGCCAACGATTTCCAGAAGGTGAAGGACGCGCTGGACGCGGCGGGCTTCAAGGCGGAAGTCGGCGAAGTCACGATGAAGCCGCAGACGGAAGTCGAATTCACCGGCGACGACGCAGCCAAAATGCAAAAGCTGCTCGACGCACTGGAAAATCTCGACGACGTGCAGGAAGTCTATACAAACGCCGCGATCGCCGAGGCGTGAGCGCGGCGCGATCGTGACGGCGGGACGGGCGCGGGCGTTCGAATGGGCTGCGCTCCTCGCATCTGGCGCGATTGCTGCATGTCTAGCTTGACCCAGGCGCGGCGACCGGCCTCTTCGGGGTCCGCAGCCCACGTCGCGCCGGACGAATGAAACGCCGAAGGACGGGTGACGCAGCCGCGACCGGCGCGAGCCCGCATCCGGCGCCACTGCGCCGCTCGCGTGCGGACGTTCCGCGCCGCGCAGTTGCCATTTATGCGGTTGCTGCGCCGGACGTGTTTCCGGCACGGCTCGCCGCCTCGTTTTTTTAAAGTCTCGGGGATTCACATGAAGTTACTCGTCGTCGGTTCCGGCGGTCGCGAACATGCGCTCGCATGGAAGCTCGCGCAGTCGCCGCGCGTCCAGATCGTCTATGTCGCGCCGGGCAACGGCGGCACGGCGCAGGACGAGCGTCTGCGAAACGTCGACATCACGGACCCCGCCGCCCTCGCCGATTTCTGCGAGAAAGAGCAGGTCGCGCTGACCGTCGTCGGTCCGGAAGCGCCGCTCGCGGCCGGTATCGTCAATTTGTTCCGCTCGCGCGGCCTCAAGATCTTTGGTCCGACGAAAGAAGCCGCGCAGCTTGAAAGCTCGAAGGATTTCGCGAAGGCGTTCATGAAACGCCATCAGATTCCGACCGCCGAGTACGAAACCTTCACCGAAGCCGCCGCCGCGCACGCGTATCTGGATTCGAAGGGCGCGCCGATCGTCGTCAAGGCGGACGGGCTCGCGGCCGGCAAGGGTGTGGTCGTTGCGACGACGCTCGAAGAAGCGCATGCGGCCGTCGATTCGATGCTCGCGGACAACAAACTCGGCGACGCGGGCGCGCGGGTGGTGATCGAGGAGTTTCTGGAAGGCGAGGAAGCGAGCTTCATCGTGATGGTGGACGGCAAGCACATCCTCGCGCTGGCGTCGAGCCAGGACCACAAGCGTCTTTTCGACGGCGATCGCGGTCCGAACACCGGCGGCATGGGCGCGTATTCGCCCGCGCCGATCGTCACGCCGCAACTGCACGCTCGCGTGATGCGCGAAATCATCCAGCCGACGGTGCGCGGCATGGAAAGCGAAGGCATCCGCTATACCGGTTTCCTGTACGCGGGGCTGATGATCGACGCGCAAGGCAATCCGAAGACGCTCGAATTCAATTGCCGCATGGGCGACCCCGAAACGCAGCCGATCATGGCGCGCCTGAAGGGCGATTTCTCGAAGGTCGTGGAACTCGCGATCGCCGGGACGCTCGATGGCGCGGAGCTCGAATGGGACCGCCGCACGGCGCTCGGCGTGGTGCTCGCCGCGCACAATTACCCGGATACGCCGCGAAAAGGCGACCGGATCAACGGAATTCCGCCGGAAACCGAGACCGCCGTGACGTTCCACGCGGCCACATTGCTCGAAAACGGCAAGCTCACGACAACGGGCGGTCGCGTGCTGTGCGTGGTCGGTTTGTCTGATTCGGTTCGCGGCGCGCAATCCGTGGTCTACGATACAGTGAACCAGATCGCGTTCGACGGCATGCAGTACCGCCGCGACATCGGGTATCGCGCGGTGAACCGCAAGCAGACGGACCGGCACGGCTAAACCGCCGAACCGCGTCAGCAAGACCCGCGCTGCCGGACCTTCGCGTCCGGCAGCGCGTTTTTAAAGGTAAAGGCTCATGCCAATCGGCATGCGGCCCCACACTCCGGGACACAATGCGGCAATGCAGCAACCGATGACCGAGACGACTTACGACGTAGCCGCCGTCCGCGCCTACCTGACCGGCCTGCAGACGCGGATCGCCGAGACGCTGGGCGCGTTCGACGGCACCGCGTTCGCGACCGACGCGTGGCAGCGCGAACCGGGCGAGCGCCTGCGCGGCGGCGGCTGCACGCGCATTCTCGAACGCGGCGAATTTTTCGAGCGCGGCGGGATCGGCTTTTCGGATGTGCAGGGCGACGCGTTGCCGGCGTCCGCGAGCGCCGCGCGTCCGCAACTCGCCGGCCGTGGTTTCGAGGCGATGGGCGTGTCGCTCGTGATGCATCCGCGCAATCCGCATTGCCCGACGGTGCACATGAACGTGCGCCTTCTGATCGCGACGAAAGACGGCGAAGCGCCGCTATTCTGGTTCGGCGGCGGCATGGATCTGACGCCCTATTACGGCTACGAGGACGACGCGCGGCATTTTCATCGCGTGTGCCGGGATGCCGTGAGCCCGTTCGGCGACGGCCTCTATCCGCGCTTCAAGCAGTGGTGCGACGACTATTTTTATCTGAAGCACCGGCAGGAACCGCGCGGGATCGGCGGCATTTTCTTCGACGACTTCTCGGAGCCGGGCTTCGAAAAATCGTTCGAGATGATGAAAAGCGTGGGCGACAGCTTTCTGGACGCGTATCTGCCGATTATCGAGCGTCGGCGCGACACACCTTACACGCAGGTCGAACGCGACTTTCAGGCGTACCGGCGCGGCCGCTACGTGGAATTCAATCTCGTTTTCGATCGCGGCACGCTGTTCGGACTGCAAAGCGGCGGGCGCACGGAATCCATCCTGATGTCGATGCCGCCGGTCGTGAACTGGCGCTACGACTGGCAGCCGGAACCGGGCAGCCCGGAAGCGCGTCTTTACACCGATTTCCTCGTGGCGCGCGACTGGGCATGACGGCGCGCCCCCAAGTTCCGGAGACGGACCGCTCGCCGAATGCCAAGCTTTGCACGCGCCGTGTCGGCCTGCTCGGCGGCACGTTCGACCCGATCCACGACGGTCATCTCGCGCTCGCCCGGCGTTTTGCGAGCCTTCTGCAGCTGACCGAACTGGTGCTGCTGCCGGCCGGTCAGCCATGGCAGAAAAAAGATGTATCGGCGCCCGCACACCGGCTCGCGATGACGCGCGCCGCGGCCGCCTCGCTCAAGATCGACGGCGTGCGGATCGAGGTCGCCACGGATGAAATCGAGCACGACGGCCCGACCTACACGGTCGAGACGCTTGCGCGCTGGCGTGAACGCGAGGGACGCGACGCGTCGCTTGCGCTCTTGATCGGCGCGGATCAGCTCGTTCATCTCGATACGTGGCGCGACTGGAAACACCTTTTCGATTTCGCGCACGTCTGCGTGGAAACGCGTCCGGGCTTCGACCTCTCGACGGTGCCAGCCGCCGTCACCGGGGAAATCGCGCAGCGCCGGGCGTCGCCGGAAATTTTGCGTTCGACGCGCAACGGGCATGTGCTGATCGACGAGTCGCTGCTGCTCGACGTGTCGGCGACCGGCATCCGCGAGCAGCTTCGCGAAACACTTCGCGCCCACGCGGCGGGCCGCACCGACGCCAAGAGTCAGGTCCCGGCCGCCGTGTGGGACTATATTGTTCAACATCATCTGTATCACCGGTAAACATGGAAATTCAAAAACTTCAACGCGCGATCATCGACGGTCTCGAAGACGTCAAGGCGCAGGACATCAAGGTGTTCAACACCACGCACCTCACCGCCCTCTTCGACCGCGTGATCGTCGCGAGCGGCACCTCGAACCGCCAGACCAAGGCGCTCGCGAATAGCGTGCGCGAGAAGGTCAAGGAACTGGGCGGCGACGTCATCAGCACCGAAGGCGAAGAGATCGGCGAATGGGTGCTGGTCGATTGTGGCGACGCGGTCGTGCACATTCTGCAACCGGCGCTGCGCCAGTACTACAACCTCGAAGAAGTCTGGGGCGACAAGCCGGTGCGCGTGAAGCTCCAGCAAAAGAATCCGTTCGGCGGCGCGACAGCGAGCGAGCCGATGGACGAAGACGAGGACGACGAGCCGGCCGCGAAGCCTGCCCGCAAGACGACCCGCAAGTAAGCTCGCGGGTTTGTCGCCGTCATGAAACTGCATATCCTCGCGGTCGGCCACAAGATGCCCGACTGGATCGCGACGGGCTTCGACGAATATGCGAAACGCATGCCGCCGGAGTTGCGGATCGAATTGCGCGAGATCAAGCCGGAACAACGTTCGTCGGGACGCAACGCCGAAAGCGTGATGGCCGCCGAACGCCAGCGTATCGAGGCCGCGCTGCCGAAGAACGCGCGGCTCGTCGTGCTCGACGAACGCGGCCGCGACTGGACCACGATGCAGCTTGCCGGCGCATTGCCCGGCTGGCAGCAGGACGGGCGCGACGTCGCGTTCGTGATCGGCGGTGCGGACGGTCTCGACCCGCAGGTCAAGTCGCGCGCCGATGTCATGCTGCGTGTGTCGAGTCTCACGTTGCCGCACGGCATGGTCCGCGTGCTGCTCGCCGAACAGCTTTACCGCGCGTGGAGCATCACGCAAAATCATCCGTACCATCGCGCGTGAGGCCGCTTGATTCAGGCGTTCGCGCGGCGCGCGCCTAATCGAACCGCCTTCCATGCCGACCTCGACGTCCTCCTCCCCGCTCCATCCGTTTGTATATCTTGCTTCGCAAAGTCCGCGACGCAAGGAACTGCTCGACCAGCTCGGCGTGCGCTATGCGCTCTTGCTGCCGCGTCCCGACGAAGACGCCGAGGCACTCGAAGCCGAGCGTACCGGCGAAGCGCCCGATGACTACGTCGTGCGCGTGTCGGCGGCGAAAGCGCAGGCCGCGCACGCTCGGCGGATCGCGGGCGAACACGATCCCGCGCCGATCCTCGTAGCCGATACCACCGTCACGCTCGACGGCGCGATCATGGGCAAACCCGACGACGCGGCGCACGCCGTCGCGATGCTCGAACGCCTCTGCGGACGCGAGCATGAAGTGCTGACGGCGGTGGTTGTCGTGGATGCCGAGGGCAATGCGCTGCCGCCCGCGCTGTCGCGTTCGCGGGTTCGTTTCGCGAGCGTCGACCTTGCTGCGCTGCAACGTTATGCGGCTACCGGCGAACCGCTCGGCAAGGCCGGCGCGTATGGCGTACAGGGCCGCGCGGCGGCGTTCATCGAGCGAATCGAGGGGTCCTATTCGGGTATCATGGGCTTACCGCTTTTCGAAACCGCGGCCCTCTTGCGCGTGGCGCGCGTCGACTTCTAAAACAAGCCATGAACGAAGAAATCCTGATCAACGTCACACCGCAGGAAACACGCGTCGCACTCGTCCAGCAAGGTGCCGTGCAGGAGCTTCACGTCGAGCGCACGCTGTCGCGCGGACGCGTCGGCAATGTCTATCTCGGGCGCGTCGTGCGCGTGTTGCCGGGCATGCAGTCTGCATTTATCGATATCGGGCTGGAGCGCGCGGCGTTTTTGCACGTCGCCGATATCTGGCATCCGCGCATCGCGGGCGAATCGCATTCCACGGCGCCGCATACGCCGATCGAGAAGATCGTGTTCGAGGGACAGGCGCTGATGGTGCAGGTCGTGAAGGACCCGATCGGCACCAAGGGCGCGCGGCTTTCCACGCAAGTGAGTATCGCCGGGCGCACGCTGGTTTATCTGCCGCAGGAGCCGCATATCGGCATCTCGCAGAAGATCGAGAGCGAGGCCGAGCGCGAAGCGGTGCGGGCGCGGCTCACGGCCGTTTTGCCGGTCGATGAAAAAGGCGGCTATATCGTGCGCACGATCGCGGAAGACGCGTCGAGCGAGGAACTGGCCGCCGATGTCGCGTATCTGCGCAAGACCTGGACGACCATCGTGGCGCAGGCGCAGCGCGTGCCGCCCACGACGCTGCTCTATCAGGATCTGAACCTGGCGCAACGCGTGCTGCGCGATTTCGTCAACGACGAAACCACGCGCATTCAGGTGGATTCGCGCGAGACGTACCAGATGCTGGCCGACTTCGCGGCCGAGTTCACGCCGGCTGTCGCGTCGCGCGTGCATCACTACACGGGCGAGCGGCCGCTCTTCGATCTGTACAACATCGAATCCGAAATCCAGCGCGCGCTGTCACGGCGCGTCGATCTCAAATCGGGCGGTTATCTGATGATCGACCAGACCGAGGCGATGACCACGATCGACGTGAACACGGGCGGCTATGTCGGCGCGCGCAATTTCGACGACACCATTTTCAAGACCAATCTCGAAGCCGCGCACACCATCGCGCGGCAATTGCGGCTGCGCAATCTCGGCGGGATCATCATCATCGACTTCATCGACATGGAGAACGTCGAGCATCGCGATCAGGTTCTGGGCGAATTGAAGAAAGCGCTCTCGCGCGACCGCACGCGCGTGACGGTGAACGGATTTTCGCAACTGGGTCTGGTCGAGATGACGCGAAAGCGCACGCGCGAGTCGCTCGCGCATGTGCTGTGCGAGCCGTGTCCGGTGTGTCAGGGCAAGGGCCAGGTGAAGACGCCCCGTACCGTGTGCTACGACGTCTTGCGCGAGATCATGCGCGAGTCGCGCCAGTTCAATCCGCGCGAGTTTCGCGTGGTGGCGTCGCAGCAGGTGATCGACCTGTTTCTGGAAGAAGAGTCGCAGCATCTGGCGATGCTGATGGACTTTATCGGCAAGCCGGTGTCGCTGCAGGTGGAGTCGAATTTGAGTCAGGAACAGTACGATATCGTGCTGATGTAGGCGCCCCGCTCAAACGAAAAACCCGGCTTAAGGTTGTGCCTTAAGCCGGGTTTTTTTACGCCGCCTGCTGCTGATACTGAATCCTGTGCAGATGCGCGTACAGCCCGTCCTTCTTCAGCAACTCCGCGTGGCTGCCCTGCTCCGCGATCTTCCCGCCTTCCAGCACGAGAATCCGGTCGGCGCGTTCGATGGTCGAAAGCCGGTGCGCGATCACGAGCGTCGTGCGTCCCTTCATCAGCGTTTCGAGCGCCGATTGCACGTGCCGTTCCGATTCCGAATCGAGCGCGGACGTGGCTTCGTCGAGGATCAGGATCGGCGCGTCCTTGTAGATTGCCCGCGCGATCGCGAGACGCTGCCGCTGTCCGCCCGACAAGCGCATGCCGTTGCCGCCGATCAGCGTATCGACGCCGTCCGGCAGCGACGCGATCACGTCCGCGAGATTTGCGGCGGCGAGCGCTTTCAGCACGCGCTCGCGGTCCGGCGTCTGCCCGTATGCGACGTTCGCCGCGATCGTATCGTTGAACAGCACGACGTCCTGGCTCACCATCGCCAACTGATTGCGCAAGTCGTGCAGGTCGTATTCGGCGATCGACACGCCGTCGATCATGACCTGACCGCTCGCCGGATCGAAGAAGCGCGGCAGCAGGTTGACCAGCGTGGACTTGCCGCCGCCCGACGGGCCGGCCAGCGCGACCATTTCGCCTGGCGCAACCTTGAACGACACGGCGTCGAGCGTCGGCCGCTCGACCGATCCGTAGCTGAACGACACGTCGCGGAATTCGATGTCGCCGCTCGCACGATCCAGCTTGCGTCCGCCGCCTTCCGGCTCGGCCGGCTCGTCGATCAGCCCGAAGATCAGTTCCGCCGCCGTCATCCCGCGCTGCAGCGGTTGGTTGATGTCGATCAAATGCTTGAGCGGGGAAATCACGAGCAGCATCGACGTGACGAACGCGACGAAACCGCCCACCGTGGTCTGATCGCTCGCCGACTGGACCACGGCAATGGTGATGACGATCGCAAGCGCGATCGACGCGAGAAACTGCGTGAGCGGCTGCGCGAGACCGCCCGACACCTGCATGCGCATCGAATAGCCGCGCAGCCGGTTGCTCATTTCCGTGAAGCGGCCGGATTCATACGCCTCGCCGTTATGCACTTTCACGACTTTGTAGCCGCCCACCGTCTCCTCGACGATATAGGACAGCTCGTTGGTCAGCATCTGATGCTCGCGGTTGAGCCGGCGCAGCCGCCGGTTGATCTTGCTCACGAGCCAGCCGATACCCGGCAGGATCACCGCGACGATCAGCGTGAGCCGCCAGTTCAGGATGAACAGATAGCCGAGCAGGAACACGACCGTCAGCGAATCGCGCACGAGCGTGACGACCACGCTCGACAGCACATTGAGAATCTGGTTGACCTCGAACACGACGGCGTTGATCACCGTGCTCGCCGTCTCGCGCTGGAAGAACCCGGCGCTCGTATGAATCATGCGGTCGAACATCTTGAGCCGCAATTGCAGCAGGATCTTGTTCGACACATACGACAGCAAATAGCCCGACGCGTATTGCGCCGAACCGCGCACGAGCGCAAGTCCGATCACCGCGATCGGCACGAACCATTTGGCGTTTTCGCTGCCCTTCGAACCGAAACCATGGTCGAGCAGCGGCTTGAGCAGCATCGGAATACCCGCCTCGCTCGCCGCGACGAAACCCATCGCGACCAGGCCGAGCGTCACCACGCCCATCAGCGGACGAATGTAGGGCCACAGCCGGCTCATGACCGCCGTGGGCGACGTGGTCTCACCCGCGCCGATTGTTTTGCTGATACCGCCTTTCTGATTCAAAAATGGACCTCCGCTTTACAGCACAACAGTGAACGCCGTGTCGGCGCGCGCGGGACGACCGGGCAGCGCACGGCGCGTTTTCAGACCCGGCCGGCCGGGTTCGGTCCATCGGCCGGCGCCGCCGCGATCCGCGGATCGTGCGCGATCATCGCGAGCAATACGGCCCAGACGAGCGCGATAAGCGAGGTGCTCATCACGACCGTGAACACATCGATACTGAGTCCGAAGATGATAACCGAGCCGGACACGCCTATCCCGCAATACGCCGCCGTGCGGACATCGGGGTCGGCGGAGCGCCGGTAACGCACGAAATACACGAGCGGTCCAAGATACATCAAAGCGAGGCACAGCACGCCCGCGCCGCCGAGTTCGGCGATCGTCGAGAAAAATTCGCTGTGCGCGCGCTGGTTGACGACGTCCTGCGAAATCTCGCCCGCGCTCGCGAGACCTTGCAGCGACCGTTCGAGATGGCCCTTGCCGACGCCAAGCAGCGGGTGCTTCTCGAAAAGCCGCACCGACGCGCCCCACAATTCGAGCCGCGCGCCGAGCGAACTGTCGGCGGCGCTGCCGTGCGACAGGCGCGTGAGATCCGAACGCGTGGCCGCGAGCCGTTCCTGGCCGATCGGCGTGACGATCAGCGCGCCCATCGCGATCACGATCGCCGCCCCGCCCGCCAGCCAGTGCCGCGGATGCCGGATCCAGTCCATGTTGAGCGAAAACAGCACGATGAAAAGCGGTATCGCGAGCCAGCCGCCGCGCGTGCCCGACAGATACGACGCGTAGAAACCGCTCGCGCCGCCGAGCAGCTTGACGGCGATCGCGAGGCGGCGGAACGCGCGCCGGTCCGCGCCGATTTCCGCCCTGTCCCAGGGGATCGACATGACCGAGACGAAGGCGAGCAAGAGCGCCGTGTTGCCGAACGGAATGGCGTTGGTGAAATCGTTGCCGAGCCGGTTCGCCTCGACCCAGCCGGGCTGCATCGACGAATAGATTCCCCAGCCGCCCGCCGCCATCGCGCCGAACGCAGCGCCCCAGCCGAGCGACTTCAGCGTGCGCATCGGCGCCTGCACGAGCAGCAGAAAGATCACGAGACTCAGCGCGAACCGCGACATGCCGTCGAATTCGCGCGGCAGGTAATACCCGTCTATCGCCTGCTGCGCGGGCAGCAAGACCATGAAACTGAGCATCGCGGCCGCGTAAAGCGGAAAGTGCCTGATCAGCCGGCTCGGCGCGAGCCGATAGCGCGACGTGAAGGCGCACCCGAGCGCCAGCGCAAACAGACCAAAGTAGCAATACCCCGTGCCGCCTCGCACGCCGAGCGTGGTCGCGGCTGCCAGACCAATCATGCTGGCGATGAGAAAACGTAGGTTTTTATCCAAAATCGTAGCGTGATGAAGGGCTCTCGTGCGCTTCGCGCGTCTTTATCCCAAAAAGCCGCGCTATTATAGCCGCTGCCGCCTGGCGTAACGCCCGGCGCGGCGTGCTGAAAGGCCGCGCGCGACGGGTACGAACAAGACCGAAAACGCCTTCTGGACCGTCAATGTCAGCAACACCTCATCGAGAGCAGGCTGCACCGCTCGCGAGCCTGATCCTCATTACGTTCAATCAGCAGGACAGTGTCGCGGACGCCATTCGCGGCGCGCTCGCGCAGACCTATTCGCCGCTGGAAATCCTGATCTCCGACGACGCCTCGTCCGATGCAACATTCGCCCGCGCCGAAGCCGCCGTGCGCGGCTACACCGGCCCGCACGCCGTGCGCCTTTTTCGCCGCGAGAAAAACCTCGGCATCAGCGCGCATCTGAGCGCGCTCGCGGCCGAAGCGTCGGGCGAACTGCTCTTCATCGCGGCCGGCGACGACATTTCGGCGCCCGAGCGCTGCGCCCGCGTCATGCAGGTCTGGCTCGACAGCGGCCGCCGATACGACCTGATCGCGACCGATCTCCTCGATCTCGATGCCGACGGCCGCGTCCACGGCGAGTTGCTCGTCTCGGACCTCGCCACGTATCGCACGTTCGAAGACTGGTCGGGCAACCGGCCGCATGTGGTGGGCGCCGCGCACGCGTGGTCGCGCCGCCTGTTCGACACGTTCGGCCCGATGGAGCCGGGCATCTACGGCGAGGACCAGATCATGGTTTTTCGCGCGATCATGACGGGCGGCGCTTACACGCTGCGCGAACCGCTCGTGAAATACCGGCGCGGCGGGTTGTCGAGGAAGCGCAAATGGCGCACGCCCGCCGATTTCGTCGCGCGGATCAAGCTCGCGAATATCAACGGCTCGGGCGAAACGCGGCAACTGCAACGCGACGCGGAACGCGTCGGCGTCGGCGCGCCGATGCGCGCGCTGCTCGCAAAAAAAGCGGCGCGCGAGGACTACGTCACGGCGATGTTCGAAGAACGCAGTCTCGGACGCCGCCTCGGTTTGCTGATCGGCGCGTCCAGGGTGAGCTTGGGCTTCCGCGTACGCATGTTCGTCTACGCGACCTGCCCCGCGCTGATGCGTCCGTTCTTCTTCCTGAAATGGCATTTGCGCGCGTGAAAAAAACCGCGGCTGTTCGAAACGATTTATGACACAACCCACTCTCGGCATTGCGCTCATCACCTACAACGCGGCCGCGCGGCTCGCGCAGTGCCTGCAGGCCGTCGCTTTCGCCGATGAAATCGTGGTGATCGACGGCGGCAGCACGGATGCGACCGCTGCGATTGCCGAGGCGCATCGCGCGCGGGTGATCGTCGCGCGCGACTGGCCGGGCTTCGGCCCGCAGAAAAATCGCGCGCTGGATGCGCTTTCGACCGACTGGGTGCTGTCCATCGATGCCGACGAAATCGTCACGCCGGAACTCGCTGCATCGATCCGCGCGGTGATCGCGAATCCGGGCGCGGATGTGTATTCCGTGGACCGGTTATCGAGTTTTTGCGGTGAGTGGGTGCGGCACAGCGGCTGGTATCCGGACTGGATTCCGCGTCTGTTCAAACGTGGCACCGCGCGTTTCTCCGACGATCTCGTCCACGAACGTCTGGTTTTCCCAGACGACGCGACGACGCGCTCGGCCCGCCTCGACGGCCAGTTGATGCACTATTCCTACGAGGATTTCGAAACCGTGCTCCGCAAGCTCGACGCTTATTCGAGCGCGGGCGCGGCCCAGCGGCACGCGGCGGGCAAACGGGGCGGCTTCGGCGTGGCGGTATCGCGTGGACTCTGGGCCTTCATGCGCACGTATTTCCTGCGACGCGGTTTTCTCGACGGCCGCACGGGCTACATGATTGCGGTCTTCAACGCGCAGACCGTCTATTACCGCTTCCTCAAACTCGCGCGACTGACCGATCCGCGCTGATACGCCGCGCCAGTTCGATCAACTCTCCGACATGGCTTGCAATGCTCGCGTCGTAGAGAATCGCGGCGGCCGAAAGCGGCGGCCGCTGTGCTTGCGCGGCGAGCGCGTCGCGGATGGTCTTGCGCAGATCGGCTGCGTCGCCGGGCGTGAAAACGTGCTTCGCCTCGGGCGCGATGGCGTCGCAGCAGCCGATACTCGTCGGGAAAATCACCGGCGTGCCGCACATGACGGACTCCACGCCGACCAGCCCGAACGGCTCGTAACTCGACGCGAGAATGGTGAAATCCGCCGCGCGATAACAATCTTCGATATTTTTCGCGTAGCCGATATAGCGGATCTGCGCCGAAGTCCGTTCCGGCGCGCGCCCCGCCACCGCCACGACGACGGCCAAATCGCTGCCCGCGAGCGCGGCTTCGATCAGCGGCAGACCTTTGCGTACATGGCTGCTCGATGGAAACAGCAGCACCGTTTCGCCCTCCGCGAAGCCGAATTTCGCGCGCAATTGCTGGCGCGTGGCGGGATCGACGGGGGAAAAACGGCTCGCGTCCACCGGCGGACACAGCACGCGGATCTTGTGCTCGCCAATTCCATAGAGCGTGCGCAATTCGTCGCGCATCATGTCCGAATGCGCGACGATCACCCGCGCCGCTTCATACTGCCGCTTTTCGAGCGCGATCTGACGCCGGTCGGACGGTTTTTCGCGTCGCCCGGTCGCCTGCAGAAAACCAATATGCGTGCCGCCGCAAATCGCGATCTCCGACGAATCGACCCGATTGCAGCCGATCAGCACATCCACCTTCGCCTTCTTGCGCGCGCGCCGCAGCGCCCAGGAGAAATAGCCGTCGCGCAGCTTGCCCGGCAACAGCGAAACGCCGATCCGGTGCGCTTCCACGAGCCGGCTTTCGGGCAACGACGTGTCAATCTTGCGGGCGAAGAATGCCGGCCGGAAGCCCGCGTCGCCGAAGCCGCGCACGAGGTCCATCGCGTAACGCTCCAGACCGCCGCTCAGCTTGAGCGCGTTGCTTGCGATGCCGATTTTCATCAATAGACGATTTCGATGGCGCTGCCCGCGAACTCACCGCGCAATGCCGTGATGAGATCGTCGGTCGGCTTCACGCGCCATGCATCGCCGAGCCGCACTTCGCCTTCCGCGTGCTCGCTGCGATACACGATGCTCACGTTCAGCCCGTTCGGAATCTGCACCGGCGCGCGTTGCGGGCGGCCGCCATCGCGATCGCCTCGGCCACCGCGCGACGGCATCTGCACAGCGGGCGCGGCGGAAGCGGCGTGATCGGGCGGCGCGCAATGCGCTTCGAGCACTTTCTTCAGGCGCACCGCGTCGGCGTTGCCGTTCATTTCCACCTTCACGCTTTGCGCGTAGCGGCTGCGGGCGCGCTCCAGATCCATCGCCGATTCCACCGTGAAGCGGATGCCGCCCGTGAACGCGTCGTTGCGCGCCTGGCCCTGCACCACGAGCAACTCGTCTTCCTTGAACAGCGTCTTGTTGGCCTCGAACTGTTCGTTGAACACGGTGACTTCGCACTGACCGGTGCCGTCGTCGAGATTGACGATCAGCATCTTGCCGCGCTGGGTCATTTGCGTGCGCATCGTCGTGATGACGCCCGCGACCAGCTTGTCGCGCCCTTCTTTCAACTCGCCCACTTTCTGGCGCACGAAACGGCGCACTTCGGTCTTGTAGGCATCGAAGAGATGGCCCGACAGGTAGAAACCGAGCGCCGTCTTTTCTTCCTGAAGGCGTTTTTTATCCGACCATTCCGGCTCGTCCACGAGTTCGTGGCCTTGCTGAGGATGGTCGCCCATGTCGAAAAGACCGGCCTGCATTTCGTTCGCGGCGGCTTGATCGGCGGCTTCCATCGCGAGCGGAACCGACGCGATCAACTGCGCGCGATTCGCATGCAATTGATCGAACGCGCCCGCGCGGATCAACGCCTCGACCGTGCGCCGGTTCACCACGCGGCGATCCACGCGCATACAGAAATCGAACAGATCGGTGAACGCGCCGCCTTCTTCGCGCACGCGGATGATTTCCTCGATCGCGTTCTGGCCGCTGCCCTTCACCGCGCCGAGACCGTAGCGGATGGTTTTCGAGCGCTTGCCGTCCGCTTCCGCAACCGGCTCGAAGCGATACGCCGATTCGTTGATGTTCGGCGGCAAGACCGCCATGCTGTTCGCGAGGCAGTCCTCGAAGAGGATCTTGACCTTGTCGGTGTCGTCCATGGCGAGCGACATGTTGGCCGCCATGAATTCCGCAGGATGGTGCGCCTTCAGCCACGCCGTGAAGTACGCGAGCAGCGCGTAGGCCGCCGCGTGCGACTTGTTGAAGCCGTAGCCCGCGAATTTCTCCATCAAGTCGAAGATTTCGTCGGCTTTCGTGGCGGACAGACCGTTTTTCGCCGCGCCCTGCCGGAACAGTTCGCGATGCTCGGCCATTTCCTCGGCCTTCTTCTTGCCCATCGCGCGACGCAGCAAGTCGGCGCCACCGAGCGAATAACCGCCGATGATCTGCGCCATCTGCATCACCTGCTCCTGATAGACCATGATCCCGTAGGTCTCTTTCAGGACGGATTCGACGCGCGGATCCGGATATTCGACGATCTCCCGCCCGTGTTTCCGTGCGCAGAAGCTCGGGATCAGGTCCATCGGGCCCGGGCGATACAGCGCCACCAGCGCGATGATGTCCTCGAACCGGTCGGGCTGCGCGTCCTTCAGCATGCCCTGCATGCCGCGGCTTTCCAGCTGGAACACGGCGACCGTATTCGCTTTCTTGAGGATCGAGAAGGACGCGGGGTCGTCGAGCGGAACCTGCGACAAATTCCAGTCTTTCTTCGACGGATCCAGCCGGCGGATATAACGCTCGGCCCAGTCGAGAATGGTGAGCGTGGTCAGGCCCAAGAAGTCGAACTTGACCAGGCCGACGGCTTCCACGTCGTCCTTGTCGTACTGGCTCACCACGCCGCCGTCTTCGCCCTGCGTGTAGAGCGGGCAGAAGTCGGTCAGCTTGCCGGGCGCGATCAGCACGCCGCCCGCGTGCATGCCGACATTGCGCGTCAGCCCTTCCACGCGTTGCGCGAGTTCGAGCAGCTGATGTACTTCGTCTTCGTTGTCGAAGCGTTCCTGCAGCGCCGGCTCTTCCTTCATCGCGTCCGCGATGGTCACGTGCTTGCCCGGCTTGAACGGAATCAGCTTCGCGATGCCGTCCGTGAACATATAGCCGAGATCGAGCACGCGGCCGATATCGCGCACCGCCGCCTTCGCCGCCATCGTGCCGAACGTGGCGATCTGCGAAACGGCGTCCGCGCCATACTTCTGCTTCACGTACTGAATGACGCGGTCGCGGCCTTCCTGACAAAAGTCGATGTCGAAGTCAGGCATCGACACGCGTTCCGGATTCAGGAATCGCTCGAACAGAAGGTTGTAGCGCAAGGGGTCGAGATCGGTAATGCCGAGCGCGTAGGCAACCAGCGATCCCGCGCCCGAACCCCGGCCCGGGCCGACCGGCACGCCGTTGTTCTTCGCCCACATGATGAAGTCCGCGACGATCAGGAAGTAGCCCGGAAAGCCCATCTTGATAATCGTGCCGCACTCGAAATCGAGCCGCGCGTAATAGGTTTCGCGCTGCGCCTCGCGTTCGGCTTCGTCGGGATAAAGCTGCGCGAGCCGCACTTCCAGCCCGTCTTTCGACAATTGCACGAGGTAATCGTCGAGCGACATGCCGTCGGGCGTCGGAAACAGCGGCAGTTTCGGCTTGCCGAGTTCGAGCACGAGATTGCAGCGTTTCGCGATTTCAACCGTGTTCTGAATAGCCGACGGCAGGTCGGCGAACAGCACGCACATTTCTTCCTGCGTGCGGAAATGTTGCGCGGTCGTGAAGCGCTTCTGGCGACGCGGATTCGCGAGAATGTCGCCCTCCGAAATGCACACGCGCGCTTCGTGCGCGGTGAAATCGTCGGGTGTCATGTACTGCATCGGATGCGTCGCGGCCACCGGCAGTTTCAGCTTCGCCGCGAGCGCGACGGCCTGCTGGATATACGCCTCGGCACCCGGCTGCCCGGCCCGCTGCACTTCGATATAAAACGCGTTCGGAAAAAGTTTCGCCCAGCGTTCGGCGTGGCGTTCGGCGGCTTGATCGTTGCCGGCGGAAAACGCCATGCCGATATCGCCGTGCTGCGCGCCCGACAGCGCGAGCAGCCCTTCGGCCAGGCCCGCTTCGAGCCATTCGAACTCGATTTCGGCGCGTCCGCGATGCTGGTTCGTGAGCCACGCGCGGCTCAACAATTCGCACAGGTTGAGATAGCCGCGCTGGTTTTTCACCAGCAGCAACAGGCGCGCGGGTTTGTCGCGGTCGGCGGGATTCGTGATCCACACGTCGCAGCCGGCGATGGGTTTGACCCCTTTGCCGCGCGCTTCCTTGTAGAAACGGACGAGACCGAAGGCGTTGCCGAGATCGGTGAGCGCGAGCGCGCCCTGACCGTCCGCGGCAGCGGCTTTAACGACGTCGTCCAGCCGCACGATGCCATCGGCAATCGAGAATTCGGAGTGGACGCGGAGATGTACGAAGCGGGGATCTGACATGTCGATATTGTACATGCGCCTCTTCGCGAAATTCGTCACGCGCCCGCGCATTGGCCGTTCGGACAAGGCCCGCTTTCCCAAATTTTCTCCGGTGTCGCGGCGTCGCGGCTTAGGCTGATCGGCCGCAAGGGCGATGTGCCCGGATTGCGGGATAATATGGCTTTCGCGCCCGCCGGGCCGGACCGTCCGGCGTATTTTTCGCGCGGCACGACATGTTTTTAAAGCACCCGATCATGAGCATCCTCAATCTTTCCTCGTATAAATTTGTCACCATCGACGACACCGCCGCCTGGCGCCCGCTCGTCACCGAACGCTGCAAGGCGCTCGGGCTGCGTGGCACGATCCTGCTCGCGCCCGAAGGCATCAACCTGTTCGTCGCGGGCGAAATTCCGGAAGTGCGGGCGTTCATGGAATACCTCCGTACGGACGCGCTGTTCGAGGGCAAATTCGCCGATCTCGAATTCAAGGAAAGCCTGTCGGAGAAGCAGCCGTTCCGGCGCATGCTGGTCAAGCTCAAGCGCGAAATCATCACGATGAAAATGCCTGCGATCCGGCCGGAACTGGGCCGCGCGCCGTCCGTCGATGCGCCGACGCTGAAAAGCTGGCTCGATCGCGGCCACGACGACGAAGGCCGTCCGGTCGTGATGCTCGATACGCGCAATGCGTTCGAAGTCGACGTCGGCACCTTCGATCAGGCACTGGATTACCGCATCTCGAAATTCAGCGAATTTCCGCAAGTGATCGAGGACAATCGCGCCGATCTCGAAGGCAAGACGGTCGTGTCGTTCTGCACCGGCGGCATCCGCTGCGAAAAAGCGGCGATCCACATGAAGGAGGTCGGGATCGACCATGTGTATCAGCTCGAAGGCGGCATCCTGAAATACTTCGAGGAAGTCGGCGGCGCGCACTATCACGGCGAGTGCTTCGTGTTCGATTACCGCACCGCGCTCGATCCGGCGCTCGCGACCACCGCCACCGTGCAATGTTTCGGCTGCCGGGCGGTGGTGAGCGTCGACGCACAACGCTCGCCGTTCTACGTGCCCGGCGAGCACTGCCCGGCGTGTCATCCGGACGCATCGGCGAAACGCGCGTCGAAGGCGGCGTGAGCGTATGACGCACGTAGCTCGGCGTCTATGATTTATCGCGGACGCTTCGCGCCCTCGCCCACCGGGCCGTTGCATCTCGGCTCGCTCGTGAGCGCGCTCGCCAGCTTCCTCGATGCCCGCGCGCACGGCGGCGAGTGGTTCGTGCGGATCGAAGATGTGGACGGCCCGCGCACCGTGCCCGGCGCCGCCGACGATATTCTGGCGACGCTCGCGCATCTCGGCATGCATTCCGATGCCCCGCCCGTTTGGCAAAGCCGGCGCACCGAGGCTTATGCCGCCGCGTTCGAGCGCTTGCAGGCTGCGGGCGCGATCTATCCGTGCGGCTGCACGCGGCGCGAGATCGCCGATTCGCTGGTCAGCGCGCATGCAGATCATCAACGACACGCCACGCTGGCCTATCCCGGTACTTGCCGGCACGGGTTGAACGGCCGTGAAGCACGCGCGTGGCGACTTCGCGTGCCGGACGGCGCGTCGGCGCAAATCACCTTCGACGACCGCTGGCAGGGTCGCAATACTCAGAACCTGGCGACCGAAGTGGGCGATTTCGTTCTGAAACGCGCCGATGGGCAATGGGCGTATCAACTGGCCGTCGTCGTGGACGACGAAGACGCTGGCATCACGCATGTCGTGCGCGGCGCCGATCTGCTCGATTCGACCGCGCGGCAGGTTTATCTGCAGATGCGCCTGAACGCGCGGACGCCGAGCTATCTGCACGTGCCTGTCGTCGCGGCCGCGAATGGGGAAAAACTGAGCAAACAGACCGGCGCGACGGCGCTGGATCTGCAAGATCCGGTCGCAACGCTCACAGACGCGGCGCGCCATCTCGGTATCGAATCAGCGCGCGCGGATTCGCTCGATGCGTTTTATCGCGACGCGACCGCGCAATGGGCGAAGCGCTTCGGCGTCTAGCTCCCGAACTCGCTTCGCCAGACGAAAAAAAGGCAGCGCTCTCGCGCTGCCTTTTTTTATTTTCCGTCAGGGAAGCAAATCCCTTCCCGCTTACGTCGAGCGCTTGCGCGGCATGCCGAGACCGCCGAGCAACGCCGCAAGCGGCTGTTTCGGCGCGGTTTTGCGCTCGCTTTCCGCCGCGCTCGCTTCTTCGTGGCGCTTCGTCGATGCTGCCGAAGGCTCGTAGGGCTTGAGGAAGAAATCGTCGATCGGCTGCTGGCGGCCGTGCGAACGCTCGAACGACGTCGCGCGGCGGCGCGGGCCGGATTCGTCGCGGGCATGGCGATGCTCGCCGCGTTCCGGACGCGCCGCGCGTTCCGAACGCTCAGGCCGCTCGCCGCGCTCCGAACGCTCGTCGCGACGTCCGCCTTCGCGCCGCGCGGGCGCGGTCACCGTCAGTTGCTGCACTTCGAGCGGTCGTTTGATGAGCTTTTCGATATCCGCCAGTTGCTTCTTTTCGTTTGCGCTGCACAGCGACAGCGCGTCGCCGGACGCGCCCGCCCGACCCGTACGGCCGATCCGGTGTACGTAATCTTCAGCGCTGAACGGCAGGTCGAAATTGATGACGGCCGGCAGTTCCGCGATATCCAGCCCGCGCGCGGCCACGTCGGTTGCGACCAGCGCCTCGATTTCGCCGCGCTTGAACGCGTCGAGCGCCTGCATCCGCTCGCTTTGCGTGCGGTCGCCGTGAATCGCCGTCGCCACGATGCCGTCGCGCTCCAGCACGCGCGACAGGCGGCTCGCGCCGATCTTGCTGTTACAGAAAACGATCACCTGCTTCAAGCCGCGCTCGCGGATCAGTTGCGCGACCGCCCCAGATTTGTCGCTTTCGTGCACTTCGAACACGATCTGGCGCACGTTCGTCGCGGTCGAATTGCTGCGCGCGACTTCGATCGTCTGCGGATTGCGCAGGTACGTCGCCGCGAGCTTCTTGATTTCGCCCGAGAACGTGGCCGAGAACAGCAGCGTCTGACGCTCCTTCGGCAGCAAATTCAGAATGCGCTGCAGATCGGGCAGAAAACCCATGTCGAGCATGCGGTCGGCTTCGTCGAGGACGAGCATCTGGACCTGACCCAAGTTCAGCGTTTTTTGCTGGACGTGGTCGAGCAAGCGGCCCGGCGTCGCGATCAGGATTTCCACGCCGCGGCGCAACGCTTCGGATTGCGGATTCATATCGACGCCACCAAACACCACCGTGCTGCGCAGCGGCGTGTGCTTCGAGTAGGCTTGCACGTTGGCGGCGACCTGGTCGGCGAGTTCGCGCGTCGGCGTGAGAATCAGCGCGCGCACCGGATGGCGCGCGGGCGATGCGCTCGAACTGGCGAACGGCAGCAGGCGCTGGATGATCGGCAGCGAGAAGCTCGCCGTCTTGCCCGTACCCGTTTGCGCCGCGCCCATCACATCGCGGCCGGCCAGCACCACGGGGATCGCTTCCGCCTGGATCGGCGTGGGCGTCGTGTAGCCCGATTCGGTCACCGCTTTGAGGATGTCGGCGGCCAAACCGAACTGGTCGAACGTGGGCGCGGTGGCCGGCGCGGCCTGGGTGCCGGGCGTGGCTTCGGACGCAGCGGTGGACGTGTTCGTGACGACGGAATCGGACATGGTGACTATGATGGCTATCGCTAAAAAGGTGCCGGTACGGCGCGCCTCGGGCGTGGACTACGCGAGCGGCAACGGCCGAGAACTACGGCACAAAATACGGCTAGATCCAAGGGCGCAAAACCTGGATGGCGGCCGGCGGCCGGCCTTCCCTGCTCTTGAATTACGTCTGAATGCGTGGCAAATCGAAACTGCTCTGGCGCTTTTGCGGCGATTTTTCGGGTAGCGGCGCATCGGGCCGACCCGTCGCGGCGATTATCGACCGTCGGACGTGTTGCGCAGCGCCGAAACGTGACAGGCTGCAACGGGTCGACAACCGCGCCGCGCCTGTGCTCAGGCTTCGGCTCATCTGATACCACGTTCTCACCCCATGTCGGCCGGCGTCGGCTAGGCAAAACGCCGAGCGCGCTTTTGAGCGCGTGGCCGAGGGTCTTCAAACCCGGAAAACCCGCCATTGTAGCACCGCATTCATGACGTTTCCGGGCGCGCCGGCGCTCGGCCGGGCGGCGGCGGGACCGCAATGCTGGCCGCCACCGCAGTCCGGGCTACGCAAATTTACAACCGGCCGTCGCGGCGATGCCGCCCCATGCACCGCATAGCCTCCCGCTCCGAAAATCGCCGCGCCCGCGGAATCCACCGGTGTCGAAAACGCGCGCCGCGAAGCAAGAACCTGTCAGCCGCGTTCCTGACAATCGTCGAGAAGCGGCGGCGCCTTCGGATCGGCCATCTCGCTTGTCAATGTGCCTTGCGGCCCTTTGGTCCACCACACATATTGCTCCGCCGAATATTTCGCGCCCGACCCGGACAGGACGTTCACGAACAGCAGTTTCTTGCCGTCGACCGTCATCAGCGCAAAACTCTGGCCGTTCTTCGTATTGATATAGGTCACGGCAAGCGACTTATCGTCCTTGCACGCGTAACGCTTCGTGACGGTGGTTTTGGTCTGCACCTGCGGCACGGTCAACGGCATCGCGCAAGCCAGGTCTGCGCCGCCGAACAGCGAGAGCACCGCCGCGCACGTTTTTATCGTTCCATTCATCACTTTCGGGTTTTCTCCTCGTGCATTGCGCCGGTCACGCGCGGGTCACGGATCGATCACGTCCGCGCAGACGTCGGTCGGCGCAGCCGCGACGTGGCCGACAACCGGCACGATCTTCAAACCCGCCGACACCACGCGGCAAGGCGCCGCGGCCAGCCCGCAGCCGCTCAGGACGGACGCCGCGAACAGCAACGCCAACACTCGCATCTTCACTTTCTTGCTCCCTCGCGCGATCCGCGTCGGACGCGCGTTTTACCACCGGTCAACGTGTGGAGACCGGCTTGACCTTCGATGCCGCCAGTTTCGCCCGCGCGCGGGCTTCATCCGTGTCGCGTCCGGTCGCGACCGCCACGCCCATCCGGCGTTTCGCGAAACTTTCGGGCTTGCCGAACAGGCGCAGGTCGGAATCCGGCACGGCGAGCGCATCGGAGACACCCTCGAACGCGACGCCCGCCTCGTCCAGCCCGCCATAAATCACCGCCGACGCACCCGGCGCGCGCAACGCGGTGTCCACCGGCAGGCCGAGGATCGCGCGCGCGTGCAGATCGAATTCCGAGAAACGCTGCGTGGCGAGCGTGACGAGGCCCGTGTCGTGCGGACGCGGGCTGACCTCGGAAAACCAGACGTCGTCGCCGCGCACGAACAATTCGACGCCGAAGAGGCCCCGTCCGCCAAGCGCCGCCGTCACTTTCGCCGACACGTCGCGTGCCTTTTCTAGCGCCGCCGGGCTCATGCGCTGCGGCTGCCACGACTCGACGTAATCGCCCGCGACCTGCACGTGGCCAATCGGCTCGCAAAAATACGTAGCCGTCTCGCCGCTCGCGGGATCGGCAGCGCGCACGGTGAGCTGCGTGATTTCGTATTCGAAGTCGATGAACCCTTCCACGATCACGCGTCCGCGATTCACGCGCCCGCCCGCCATCGCGTGCTGCCAGGCCGGCTCGATGTCGGCGTCGCTCCGAAGTACCGACTGGCCTTTCCCGGAAGACGACATCACCGGCTTCACCACGCACGGAAAGCCGATCGTTTCGATGGCGGCCTTCATTTCGTCGAGCGACTGTGCGAACGCGTAGGGCGAAGTCGGCAGGCCGAGCGTTTCGGCAGCGAGGCGGCGAATGCCTTCGCGGTTCATCGTCAATTGCGTGGCGCGCGCCGTCGGGATGACGACGGCGACTTGCTCCGCCTCGATCTCGGCGAGCGTATCGGTGGCGATGGCCTCGATTTCCGGCACGATCAGATGCGGCTTTTCCGCCTCGATCAGCGCGCGGAGCGCTGCGCCGTCGGTCATGTCGATCACGTGCGAGCGGTGGGCGACCTGATGGCCGGGGGCATCGGCGTAACGATCCACCGCGATCACTTCCACGCCGAGCCGCTGCAGCGCGATGATGACTTCCTTGCCGAGTTCGCCCGCGCCGAGCAGCATCACGCGGGTGGCGCCCGGCGTAAGCGGCGTACCGATACGAACGGCCTCGCGGTTGACTTTGGAATCGGGACTGGCTGCGTTCGCGCTCGGCATGAAAACTCCGGAAGGTGTGGCGTGTTTCGAGATAACTGGCGATGTTAACACGCAGCAGCCACGCGAGACGGATCGGGCAACGCCCACAGCCCGCGAGCGTCGCCCGGCGCGAGCCGGGCAATTTATGGCTTTGCCAATTCGAGTGAATGCGGGACGGCCAAGTCAGCTTGCTATCCGAGTGGTTATGTGGGGGAGACACTTAGGCGGATAAACTGCTTTCTTTGGTTACTTTCTTTGCAGCTAGCCCAGGAGCGTTACGGCCGCCCGGCACAGGGGCAGCGCTAATAGACCGACACGGAACCAGGCTGTCAAGAAGCGTTAAAGAAACCCAATCGAACGCGCAAGCAAACCAAACCCGTCCGCCAGGCTTATAACACCCGACCACCCTACGCCCCCGTACAAATCGTCCTACGAGTGCGCTACCCTTACGGTTTGTCCAGCTTGAGGATTTTCGATGCACTCGCCTTTCACCCGTCAGAAGCCCTCACTTTTACGCGCCAGCGCAGGTACGAACCTCATCGCGCTGGCACTCGCCGTCATCCTCGCAGGTTGCGCCTTGCCGACACATCCCGACTCCGCCGCTGCGCCGACCGATCCCTACAACCCGGCCGCGACGCAACTCCTCGACGATACGCAATGGGAGCTGACCCGCTGGACCGACGCGACCGGTCAAGCGCGCGCGATTCCCCACGGCGACAATGGCCAGCCGATCACCCTGAATTTCTCGACGGAAGGCGGTCAGCGCCGCGCGAACGGCTTCTCGGGCTGTAACCGCTACATGGGGACGTACGAACTGAAGAACGGCAAGCTCAGCTTCGGGCCGCTTGCCGGGACGCGCATGGCGTGCACCGGCGGCGCGGGCGGCGCGCTGGAAGGGCCGTATCTGAGCGCGCTCACGCATATCGCGAAAACCGGCGTGCAGATGAATCCGCCGAAGGAATTGCAGATCACCCTCGACGACGCTCAGGTGCTGACTTATTCGCTTCGCGCGCAGCAGCAATAAGCGCGCGACGCGTCTTGATCCGGAAGGCCGCCGCATCACCGGTTAAACTCGGCGGCTGGGTGTTCCCCGTTTCCATCATTTGTTGGTTCCAAGCATGCACACGGTAGTTCTCGGCTGGTTCGGCGGATCAGTCGTCTGGTTTCTTCCCCTATTCTGGCGCCTCGTCAAATCGGTTTTGCCGAATGGCGGCGGCCTGCGCGGGCCGGGCACGATCCGGCTGTGGCTCGGCTTTATCTGCGTTCTGCTCGCGAGCGCGACGCTCGAAGCGGCGCTGTTCGGATCGTTCTTCGAGGCAGCCGCCGGTATCAATCGCGCCGGGCACGTCATCGACGCGGCCTTGCGGACGCTCGCGAGCGCGCCGCTCGCCGGACTGATCGCAACGGCGGTATTTTTCGTGAGCCTGCCGTGGTTGTGCGATTTCCAGTGGCGCGATGCGTTGCGCTGGGCGAACGGCGCGTTCGGCCTCGGACTCAGCGCGGACTGGCTCGCCGCGCGGGAAAAACCGGCGCGCGCGGCATCGAACCGTGAATTGCGGGCGTCGCGTGAATCGCGCAATGCTCGCGAAAGCCGGAGCGGCGAGCGTCGGCGCGCCGGCACACGGGAAAGCGCGGGATTTTCGGCGGGACTCGGCGCGTTTTTCGACCGCTCGACAGGCCGCTCGTCCTCCCGCCCGGATCCTTCAAACACCCACGCACGCACGTCGCACGATATCCCGCCGCTCGGACTGCCGACGGCGACCCAGCGCGACGGCGGGCGTTATCAGCGTCCGACCGTGTGGCGTCCGCCGGTGAATCCGCGCGCGAAGCCGTCTGCGCCGGGGGCGTTGGGGGCGTCGGGGGCGTCGGGGGCGTCGGCGAAGGTCGATCCTTACGCTGCTCGACCTGACAGCCGTCCAGGTGCCGTGGTCAACACCGCGCGTCATGCGCCGCTCCACGAACAGGTAGAACCGGTCGCGCCGGCCGGATGGCTCGGCGGCGAGATGGCGTCGCAGCGGCGCGATCAGGCCGAGCGCGCTAGGCCTGTCCAGCGCGAACCGCTCACGCCGCTCACGCCGCTTACACCGCGCGCCGCCGCCCAGGCCGCGTCGACGATATCGGCGACACCCGCCGTCTCCCGCTCGTCCCTTCAGCGCAGCGCGCCGGCTTCATCGGCTTCATCGGCTTCATCGGCTTCATCGGCTTCATCGGCACCACCGCGCGCGGCGGCTTCCGCTGCACGCGGCGTGTCGGACGCGCTCGCGTGGTCGGCTACTGCGTCGCGTTCGCGGCCCATCGGGCCTGCCGGTCCGCCGCCCGAGCCGGAAAGCATCACGGCGACGCTGCGGTCGATCGAGGAAAACGCCGCGCGCTGGACGACCCTTGCAGGCGCGAGCCTCGCGCGTCGCCATCAGGCCGCCGAAGACAGTGCCGCGACGAGCGCGAACGAAACCGCTGGCATCGATGACGCCGCGGCGCAACAGCCGCCCTACCCTGCGCATGGGGAAACCGAGTCGGCCGCCGCACTTGAAAGCGCGCCCGCGATCCCGGAAATCGCTGCGCTCGAAACGCCGCGGGCCGAGTTGGAGGTGGACCCCGAGCGGACGTTTTTTGGAGCAACGCCAGCGGTGAAATCGGATTTGGCAGCGACGCCCGCCGTGGTGCATGACTTCAGCGCAGCGCCGGCCGAAGCTAACTTGAGCGCGACTCCGGCCAAGGAACACGACTTGAGCGCAACGCCCGAGCCGGAGCAGCCTTCGCCGAAGCCAACAGTTTTGACGCACGCGGCTGCCGAGCAAGTGCGCGCAATCGAGCGCCCGGACGCCTTTGACATCGCCCCGACCGTCGAGACCCTTGTCAGTGGAAGCGGTGAAACCATCGGCAATGCAAGCTTGGTCGATGGCAGCGGTGAAGAAATCCGCCGCGAAACCCTCGCCGAAGTTAGCGGTGAAGTTGCAAGCGCCGAAACCCTTGCCGACATGCGCCGCGAAGACGCGTGCACTGAAGACGTAAGCGGCGAAGCGCTGGCGGCGGTCGCATCGTCGTCGATGCCACTTTCCAACATCGCCGGAGCCTATTCGCCGCCTGACTCGCCGCCGGTAACGTTGCCGGTAACGCTGCCGGTAACGCCACCGATCACGCAGCCGATCACGCAAGCCCCGCCCCACTCGACCACCCCGCCGTGGGACACGCCGCTGCGCGCGGAACCTGAGACTGCGGACATCCAGGCGGAAGCGGCCGGGGAAACGGACGCACGCCCGGCCTTGCGGCTGATCGACATTACACGGGCGGAGTCCGCGCGGGATCAGACGCAAACCGAGCCCGAATTCGACCCGAGCACCGCCGAAAGCACCGACGAACGCACCGCCGACGAACCCGCCTCGAACATCGTGCGTTTTCCCGCGATGGTTCAAAGCGCCCCGCTTCAAAACGACCCGCCGCGCCCCGAGCCGGAACAACCCGCCGCTCAGGCCACAAGCACGCCCGAACCCCGCCCGCCGATCCGCGGCTTCACGCCAACCGAATTCGAATTCCACGCGCCCACGGCATCGGCGGTGGAATTGCCCGGCCTCGATCTGCTGGAACCGGCATCCGATGAAATCGTCCCCGTCTCCGCCGAACTTCTCGCGGAAACGGGCCAGTTGATCGAGCAGCGTCTCCAGGAATTCAAGGTGCCGGTGACGGTCGTCGGGGCATCGGCGGGACCGGTCATCACGCGCTTCGAAGTCGAACCCGCGCTGGGCGTGCGCGGCAGCCAGATCGTCGGGCTGATGAAGGACTTGTCGCGCGGGCTCGGACTCACGTCGATCCGCGTCGTCGAGACGATTCCCGGCAAAACCTGCATGGGCCTCGAACTGCCGAACGCGAAGCGCGAAATGATCCGGCTGTCCGAAATTCTCGAAGACGACATCTACCGGAATTCCAAGTCGAGCCTGACGATCGCGATGGGCAAGGACATCGTCGGCAATCCGGTCGTGACCGATCTCGCGCGCGCGCCGCACATGCTGGTCGCGGGCACGACCGGTTCGGGCAAGTCGGTCGCGATCAACGCGATGATCCTGTCGCTGCTCTACAAGGCGAAGCCGGAAGACGTGCGGCTCATCATGATCGACCCGAAGATGCTGGAATTGTCGGTGTACGAGGGCATTCCGCATCTGCTCGCGCCGGTCGTCACCGACATGAAGCTCGCCGCGAACGCGCTGAACTGGTGCGTCGGCGAGATGGAGAAGCGCTATCGGCTGATGTCGGCGGTCGGCGTGCGCAATCTGCAGGGCTTCAACCAGAAAGTGCGCGCCGCCGATGCCGCCGGCAAGAAGCTGACCAATCCGTTCTCGCTCACGCCGGACGCGCCGGAACCGTTGTCCACATTGCCGATGATCGTCGTGGTGATCGACGAACTGGCCGACCTGATGATGGTCGCCGGAAAGCAGATCGAACAGTTGATCGCGCGGCTCGCCCAGAAAGCCCGCGCGGCCGGAATCCACTTGATTCTCGCGACGCAGCGGCCTTCGGTGGACGTGATTACCGGCCTCATCAAGGCGAACATTCCGACGCGCGTGGCGTTTCAGGTGTCGTCGAAAATCGACTCGCGCACGATTCTCGACCAGATGGGCGCCGAATCGCTGCTAGGCGCCGGCGACATGCTGTTCCTGCCGCCGGGCACGGGCTATCCGCAGCGCGTGCACGGCGCGTTCGTCGCCGACGACGAAGTGCATCGCGTCGTGGAATATCTGAAGCAGTTTGGCGAGCCGGAGTACGAGGAAGGGATTCTGTCGGGACCGGCATCGGAAGGGGCATCGCAGGATCTTTTCGGCGACACGCCCGAAGCGGAAGCCGATCCGCTCTACGACGAAGCCGTCGCGTTCGTGCTGCGCACGCGCCGCGCGTCGATTTCCTCGGTGCAGCGTCAGTTGCGGATCGGCTATAACCGGGCGGCGCGGCTCGTGGAGCAGATGGAAGCCGCCGGACTCGTCTCGCCGATGGGCAACAACGGCAACCGCGAAGTGCTCGCGCCCGGCCCGGCGGACTAATCGAAGGCGGCGCGGCTGGTTCGGCTGGTGCGGCCGCTTCCGCCGCTTCCGCCGCTTCCGTGATACCTCAACCGAGCATCACCACAGCCGCAACCGCCGCAACAAAAAGATCGTTCCGGCGGCGCACACTGCCATCACGCCGATCACGATCCAGAACGAATAGTGATCGTGTGTGCCCGGCAAGCCCGCGACGTTCATCCCGAAAATGCCGGAGACGAGCGTCGCGGGCATCAGCAACGCCGACATGATCGCGAGCCACAGCAGCTTGCGGTTGATGTCCTCGGAAAGCGCGGCGGCAATCTCGTCCTGCAACAATTTCGCGCGCTCGTACTGCCCTTCCAGCCCAGCGCCGAGGCCGTTCAGCACCTGAATCGCCTGGATCAGCGCTTCCATCGAGCGCGGTTCGGCCCATTCGAGCCGCCGCGTGACGACTTGCGTCAGCGCGTTGCGTTCGGGGTCGATGAAGCGCTTCACTTCCACCAACCGACGCCGCACGTCGCCCAGTTCGGCGCGCCAATTGGAGTGGCGGCCGTCCAGCACGCCTTCCTCCACGTCGTCGAGCCGGTCCGCGATATCGTCGATACGATCGACGAACGTTTCGTTGAGCGCGCGGATCAGGCCCGCGAACAGATCGACGGTATCGCGGAAAATCGCGCCTTCGAGCACGGCGTGACGCAGCCGGTCGGTCGATTGCAGCGGCTGCGCGCGCACGGTGATCATGCGGTTGCCATCGACATAGAAACGCAGCGCGCCGGTTGCCCGTTCCGCAGCCGCATCGTCGCGATTCGTGCCGGGTGCGCCGGGTGCGCCGGGTGCTTTGACGGCCACCCGCTCCAGATCGGCCACCACGCCATACATGAAGTTCGCGGCGAGATGCACGCGCGGGCGCTTGTCCTCGCCGTTCAGGAACTCGCGCGCCACGTCCGGCATGGAACTCACGCCCGTCAGCCAGTTTTCGACGGTGTCGTCATTTGCGCTCAAGTGCAGCCATGTCGGACCTTCGCCCGCGACCGCCGTGCGCGCTTCGTCCCACGACAGCCGCAGCGCTTCGCCGCCGACAAAGCGAAACGCGCTGATGAAGCCCGGCGGCACCGGATTACGGTCGGCGCTCGTGGCTGCATCGGGATAAGTGGCGGGAGTATTCAATGTTCTTCCTTTCAACAACTGCGCTTGCAGTAAAACAGTACGGCGAAACTGCGCGGCGGCGCACGCCGCCGCGCTTGCTTCAAAAACCGCGAATCATAGCCTCACGACGGCGACACCAGCTTGAAATCCACCGGCGACCCAATGTCGAGCCGCTTCGGATCGGACGCGAGCGCGCCCGTCTGCGGATCGCGGCGGAAAAAATACACGCTGTCGCTATCCTGATTGCCAACGATCAACCAGCGGCCACCCGGCTCGATCGCGAATTCGCGCGGCGTCTTGCCGAGCGACGGCTGCCGGCCCATGAGTTTGAGCTGGCCGTTCGACGGATCGACGGCGAAGGTCACGATCTCGTTGGCGTCGCCCCGGTTGGTCGCGTAGAGGAAGCGGCCATCCGGCGACAAATGCACCGCGCCGCCACCGACCTTGCCCTTGAAGCCGGGCGCGGTCATCGCGAGGCGCTGGACTTCGGTGAGCTTGCCGTCGTTGTAATCGAACACGGTGACCGATGCATTCATCTCGGTCGTCAGATACGCGCGTTTTCCGCTGGCGTCGAAGACGAGATGGCGCGGTCCGGAACCGGGCTTGATCGGCGTGTAGCGCGAATCGGTCGGACCGAAGAGACCTCGGCTGCCATCGGGCGTATAGCGATACGCAAAGACCTTGTCGACGCCGAGATCCTGCGAGAACAGATAGCGGCCGTCCGGGGAAAACACGGTCGAGTGGACGTGCGAGTTGTCCTGCCGCCCTTTCACCGGCCCGTTGCCTTCGTGATGCACGGTCAGCACCGACGCGCCGATCTGGCCGTCCGGCTGCACCGGGAACACGGCGAAGCTGCCGCCAGGATCGGCGGCGACCGAATAGTTGGCGGTCAGCAGGTAGCGGCCGTCCGGCGAGAGCGCGAGATAACACGGATCGTTGCCATCCGACGATACGCGATTCAGGAAGGTCAACTGGCCGCTCTGGCGATCGAAACGGAACGCGCTCACGCCGCCGCGCTGCGAGGCCGGGCCGTTGTCGCCGGGGAGTTCGTTGACCGCGTAGACATAGCTGCGGTCGTGGCTCACCAGCAGATACGAAGGGTTCACCGTTTGTGTCGCGGATAGCCGCGTGGTTTCGCCGGTCTTCGTGTCGAAGCGGTAGACGTAGATGCCCTCGCTCTTGCCGCCGGCCGTATAAGTGCCGATCAGCAGATCGTAGACGCCATCCGCCGCGACAGTGGCCGGTGCGTTGGCGTTGGCTGGATCGGCATTGGTTGCGCCCGCGCCCTGCGCGAAGGCCTGCGCGGCCGCGAACGAGCAGATCACGGCGAAGCTTTTCGACCACTTGAGTGATCCGGCGAACACAGCGCGGGACCGGGCAGGCTTGAAACCTGCGAGGGGTTCGGTGGCGGCGAAGCGCGAACGGGTGAGTTGCATGGAAGCTCCTGATCGTCGGTATTAAGGCTTGTTTTCAGGTTATGTAGAAGGCTGTGCTGCGGGCCGTGCTCTGGGCCGTACTTCGGGCAACGCAGCACGCTCGCGCGCAAGCTTCGCGCCCGAAAGGTAGGCGAAGTTTGTAGCCCGGTATCCGCGTGAACACCAGCCCGCGCACGAACACGCACACGATCCGCCGATAAAAACCACCAACCAAACCCTACGGAGTCGCGATGAACATTCACTTGAGCCTTGGACCGCTGGTCTCGCTGATCGCGGGTATTTTGATTCTGATCATGCCGCGACTGCTGAACTTCATCGTCGCGATCTATTTGATCGTGATTGGCGTGATCGGGCTTTTCGGGCTGGGAGCGACGCACTTTTGAGGCAGGCGCGCGAGGCGTCCGTGCTGCGACCCCCATTCGACGCGCGTCGCGTAGTGGGGTTCCAGCATTTCAAATCAGCGCGACAAAGCGCGCACGGCGGGTGCCGTGCGCGTCCAGTCCCGAGAAATTGAAGCGTCAGCCGTTTGCAAGCTGATCGAGTCGCAAGCGGCCCTGCAGCGACAGATTGCCGACCGCGATCCGGCCATCGCCATTGGTGTAACGCGTAAAACACGCACGCTCGATCAAAAACGACGCGGCGGTTTCCATCGCGTTGCGCGACAGGCCGAGACGCGCGCAATCGAGCGGCAGCAGCGAGTCGGAATCCGAGAGTCGGCTCGCGGCGGAAAGAATGGCGATGCAATCGGCTTTCGACGGATTGAGCATGGCTTTCAGGTCCCAGAAATTCGCAGCGTTGGTGGCAAGCGACTGAACAATCGAAACTGAACGTTCGCGGCGCGATGACAACGCCGTGAACGCAAGCGAACCGGATTGGCGCGAGAAAGCGTCGCGCTAAGATTTGAACCGAACAGACCGACGGGAATTCGAATGGCCGCATCCGAAGTGCCGACCCGCACGCAACGCGGCGTGATATATCGTTTTGCCAGCAGCGTGCCGCCGGTGGGTAATTTCATTCTAACCAACGGCCACGGCAATTTCCAATGAGGAATACGCAAGGAATACGCGAAACCGGCGCAGCAAACAAGGGTGTTCCGAGCACCTCACGCAGCCATCGGCTCCGCGCGCCGTGAACTAATCGTGCAGAATCCAGTTCGAATCGGCGTCGCAGCGACCGCGTCCGCAACGTTTCCGCAAATTCAACGCGGCCGGTCGCCGCGCAAAGTCGCCACCCGCCTATCTTGAGAATGAGACAACCTGCCCATGCCCGCACTGATTGAAGACTACGCGATGATTGGCGACGGCCATACCGCCGCGCTCGTGTCCCGCGACGGATCGGTCGACTGGCTGTGCTGGCCGCGCTTCGATTCCGGCGCGTGCTTCGCCGCGCTCCTCGGCACGCCCGAACACGGCCGCTGGCTGATCGCGCCGGATTTGGCCGACGACGCGCCACCGCCGGTCGTCACGCGTCGTTATCGCGACGACACGCTGATCCTCGAAACCGACTTCGAGACCGCCGACGGCGCGGTGACGATCATCGATTTCATGCCTTCGCGCAACGGTTCGTCGGAACTCGTGCGGATCGTGGTCGGGCGTCGCGGCACCGTTAAGATGAAGATGGAACTCGTGCTGCGCTTCGACTACGGCTCGTCCATTCCGTGGGTCAGCCGCCTGCCGGACGATAGCGGCATTCTGGCCGTCGTCGGACCGGATCGCGCCGTGTTGCGCACGCCCGTCGATCTGGTCGGCGAGAACATGCGCACGCTCGCTGCGTTCTCCGTGACCGAAGGCGAGCGCGTGCCGTTCTCGCTTGCGTATTCGGCGTCGCATCTGCGGCTGCCGGCAATGCACGATCCGCACACGCACCTCGCACGCACCGAAAATCACTGGCGCGAATGGTCGGGCCGCTGCGAACTGCAAGGCCACTGGGCGAGCGCAATCCGCCGTTCGCTCATCACGCTGAAGGCGCTCGCTTACGAGCCGACGGGCGGGATCGTCGCCGCGCCGACGACGTCGCTGCCCGAGCAGCTCGGCGGCACGCGCAACTGGGATTATCGCTATTGCTGGCTGCGCGACGCCACCATCACGCTGCTTGCGATGATGCGCGGCGGCTACTACGACGAAGCGCGCACCTGGCGCGCGTGGCTCGGCCGCGTGATGGCGGGCGCGCCGTCGCAGATCCAGATCATGTACGGCATCGCGGGCGAGCGCCGGCTGCCCGAATGGGAAGTGGACTGGCTGCCCGGCTACGAAGGCGCGAGCCCGGTTCGGGTCGGCAATGGCGCGGTGAAGCAGTTGCAACTCGATGTCTACGGCGAGGTGATGAACGCGCTGCACCTTGCGCGCGTCGGCGGATTGCAGAGCGACGAAACCGCCTGGTCCATCCAGTGCGCAATGCTCGAACATCTCGAAACCGTCTGGATGGAACCGGATGAAGGCATCTGGGAAGTGCGCGGAGGACGTCAGCACTTCACGTTTTCGAAGGTGATGGCGTGGGTCGCGTTCGACCGCGCGGTGAAATCGGCGGAGAAATTCGATCTGCCCGGCCCACTCGATCACTGGCGCGCGCTGCGTGACGAGATCCACGCGCAAGTTTGCGAGAAAAGCTGGAACGCGGGCATGAATTCGTTCGCGCAGTCCTACGGCAGCGAAGCGCTCGACGCCAACCTGCTGCTGATCCCGCTGGTCGGCTTCCTGCCGCCCGACGACCCGCGCGTGGTCGCCACCGTCCACGCAATCGAACGCGATCTGACGCACGATGGCCTCGTCAAGCGCTATCACACGACCGAAGTGGACGACGGCCTGCCGCCCGGCGAAGGCACGTTTCTCGCGTGTAGCTTCTGGCTGGTCGATAACCTGCAGCTTCAGGGCCGCTTCGACCAGGCGCACGCGATGTTCGAGCGGCTGGTCGGATTGGCGAACGATGTCGGCCTTTTAGCTGAGGAATACGACACCGTGGCAAAGCGGATGGTCGGTAATTTCCCGCAGGCGTTCTCGCACGTCGCGCTGGTTCACACCGGCATGAACCTGATGCGCCACGAGCAGGAAATGGCCGCCGCAACCGGGCAGCCCGCAAGCCAGCACGACCACCGGGCGCAGCAAGCGGACGGGAAAGGGCTTGCCGAAAGCAAAACGTAAATATTTGTTTGCATTGAGGATTTGAGCGTTTTCGCTATGCGTCAGGGCGAAATTGCTGCATTGCACAAAACGGCTTTGTTGTTTATGATCGGTGAGGCTTTTCGACCGGTCGTTCGGACCGGCTACAAAGATTTGCGCATCGACCATCAAGGTGCGGGCGCGGGCGGCCGATAATCCGCCCAGTGACCCGGTAAAAATGTGTCTGCCGAATGAAGTAGTTACGCAGAAAGTAGTTACAGGAAGTAGTTGCAGGAACGATGCACCGGTTTTACCCACGCAGCACCACGCGACGCGCGCCGCTTCCGGCGTCGAACGCCGCGCGAAAGACCGCTGAATGCCTTCGAGGCTAATCGCCGGGCGCGCAGAACCGAAACACGGGGCGCCGGTTTTAAAACGGGGCAAACATGCTCTATCAATTTCACGAATTCCAGCGGGCCATGTTGAGTCCGCTGACCGCCTGGGCTCAGGCTGCATCGAAGTCGTTTGTGAATCCGGCCAGCCCGCTCGCCTACGTGCCCGGCTCCAGCCGACTCGCCGCCGGCTACGAACTGCTCTACCGGCTCGGCAAGGACTACGAGAAGCCCGAGTTCGAACTCCATCAGATCGAAAAAGACGGCCACAACATTCCGATCGTCGAGCAGACCGTGCTCGAAAAACCGTTCTGCCGCCTGCTGCGCTTCAAGCGTTTCGCCGACGACAGCGGCGTCGTGAAGAAACTGAAAGACGAGCCGATCGTGCTCGTCTGCGCCCCGCTCTCCGGCCACCATTCCACGCTGCTGCGCGACACCGTCAAGACGCTGTTGCAGGATCACAAGGTGTACATCACCGACTGGATCGACGCGCGCATGGTGCCGTTCGAGGACGGCGCGTTCCATCTGGACGATTACGTCGAATACATCCAGGAGTTCATCCGCCACATCGGCGCGAAGGACCTGCACGTCATTTCCGTGTGCCAGCCGACCGTGCCGGTGCTCGCGGCCATCTCGCTGATGGCGAGCCGCGGCGAGGACACGCCGCGCACGATGACCATGATGGGTGGCCCGATCGACGCGCGCCGGAGTCCCACCGCCGTGAATTCGCTTGCGAACGAACACTCGTATGAATGGTTCGAGAACAACGTGATCTACACGGTGCCGGCGAACTATCCGGGCATCGGGCGCAAGGTGTATCCGGGCTTCCTGCAGCATGCGGGCTTCGTCGCGATGAATCCGGAGCGCCACGTCACCGCGCACTGGGACTTCTATCAAAACCTGCTGCGCGGGGACGACGACGACGCCGAGCAGCATCGCCGGTTCTACGACGAATACAACGCCGTGCTCGACATGGCCGCCGAGTATTACCTGGAAACCATTCGTATCGTGTTCCAGGAATTCCGGCTCGCCGAGGGCACGTGGGACGTGAACGGCGAACGCGTGCGGCCGCAGGATATCGAAAACACGGCGCTCTTCACGATCGAAGGCGAGCTCGACGATATCTCCGGTAGCGGCCAGACGCGCGCGGCGCACGATCTCTGTACGAGTATCCCGGCGCGCAACAAGCGTCACTTCACCGCTGAAAAGGCCGGCCATTACGGCATTTTTTCGGGCCGACGCTGGCGCACGACGGTGTATCCGCAATTGCGCGAATTCATCCTCGAACACGACAAGGCGCCGAAAAAAGAAGCCATTCCGGCTTAATCATTCTCGCCTGCCGGCATTTAGGGACGCGCAAAAGCACGCTGCGGGGAATTTTCCCGCAGCGTGCTTTTTACATTTCTGACCGTAAAACCCGGTGAAAGCCGGCCGTCAGCGCCGCATCAGATAAGACAACAGCAATTCGGTATTCATCCGCACCATTTCGTCGCGTTCGGCCTGTTGGCTGAAATCGAGTCCAAACGTCGCTTCGAGCGTAAATCGATTCGATACGATGTAATACCCGAGCCCGGACAAGGTCACGTAAAACTTCAGCGGATCGACGTTATTACGGAAAAGCCCGGCACGCACGCCGCGTTCGAGAATACTTGCAAGCGTCGCGACCACCGGCGATATCAACTCCCGAATCCGCGTTGAGCCTTTGATATAGCGCGCCTCATGCAGATTCTCGTTATTGATTAGACGCAGCAGTTCGGGATGATCGCGGTAATAATCCCAGACGAAATGCGCGAGCCGCGTCACGGCTTCAACGGGCGCAATGCCGTCGAGGTCGAGCGTGCGCTCAGTTTCGACAAGTGAAGCAAAAGCGTGTTCGAGTACGGCGGTAAACAACTGCTCCTTGCTGCCGAAATAGTAATAGAGCATGCGCTCGTTGGTTTCGGCGCGGCGGGCGATTTGATCGACGCGAGCGCCGAACAAACCACCTGCTGCAAACTCCTCCGCGGCGGCCAATAAAATACGGCGGCGGGTGCCTTCAGGATCTCTTTTGATTTTCGGCTGATTCATGGTGGCATGATTCGAGAGCCGCGTTATCCGGATAGCGTCACGCGGTCCCGTGTAGAAAGGAGCATGACGTGAACGGGCGCGCCAAAGTTATTGGGGTACACCGTCCTGCGGTCAATCGGAAAAGCGCTCTGATTATGCGCACACTGATTGGCTATTGGCAATTGGGATCGGTGAGGAATCGGGCGATAAAATTGGGCGATAATGACGCCTTTGGCGAGTGCGTGAGCATAAACACGCGCCGCTCCCCGCAGCCGGCCCGCGCCGGGCTCGTCGATCCGTGCCGAAGCCGGACGCGACGGGCCTTCGCGGTCAAGCGTTATCCGCGACGGCTGCATCGCCCCCAAGCCGCACACGTGACCGCAACCGCCCCTCAAACACTCGCAGACCGGATCGAAGATCTGCTGCCCCAGACGCAATGCACCAAGTGCGGATATCCGGCGTGCCGGCCCTACGCCGAAGCCGTCGCGTCGGGCGTGGCCTCCTATAACCAGTGCCCGCCCGGCGGCGCCGAGGGCGTCGCGCGCCTCGCCGCGCTGCTCGCGCGCCCCGTCATCCCGCTCAATCCGGAGAACGGCGTGGAGCGGCCGAGGCCGCTCGCCGTGATCGACGAGAACCTGTGCATCGGCTGCACGCTGTGCATGCAGGCGTGTCCGGTCGATGCGATCGTCGGCGCGGCGAAACAGATGCACACGGTCATCCCCGAACTCTGCACGGGCTGCGACCTGTGCGTGCCGCCCTGCCCGGTCGATTGCATCGCGATGGTGCCGGTCACCGGCGATCACACCGGCTGGGACGCCTGGAGCGCGTCACAAGCCGACACCGCCCGCGAAGCGCACGACCGCCGCGCCGCGCGGCTCGCAAGCGAGCGCGCGGCGGCGGAGGCGCGCGCAGCGGCGCGTCAGACGGCGAAACCCGCCGAACCCGCGAACGAACCCGCGCCCCAAGCCGTCACATCGACGCCAACCGACGACGCCGAAGCGAAGAAGCGCGCGATCATCCAGGCTGCGATGGAACGGGCCCGCAAGAAGAAGGAAGAACTCGCCCGGCTCGGCGCGGGACCGAAGAACACGGAGGCCGTGAGCGCCAGCGTGCAGGCGCAGATCGACGAAGCGGAAGCCCGGCGCGCCCGCCTCGGCCTGAAAGACAGCGCCGCGCCGGAACGCGACGCCTCATCGCCCCCCACGACCGATGAACGCTAAAAAACGCCGCGCGATCTTCGAGACGCTGCAAAGCCTGAATCCGCATCCGACGACCGAGCTCGAACATACGTCGCCGTTCGAGTTGCTGATCGCCGTGCTGCTGTCGGCGCAGGCTACCGACGTGTCGGTCAACAAGGCGATGCGCCGCATGTTCCCGGTCGCGAACACGCCCGCGAAGGTGTTGGCGCTGGGCGAGGAAGGCGTCGCGGATTTCATCAGGACCATCGGTTTGTACAGGACAAAGGCGAAGAACGTGATCGCGACGTGCCGCATTCTGATCGACCAGTATGGCGGCGAAGTGCCGGACGACCGCGAGGCGCTGGAAAGCCTGCCGGGCGTGGGCCGGAAGACGGCGAACGTGATTCTCAACACGGCGTTCGGCCATCCGGCCATCGCCGTCGATACCCACATTTTCCGCGTCGCGAATCGCACGGGACTGGCGCCGGGCAAAGACGTGCGAGCGGTCGAAGATGCGCTGGACAAATTCGTCCCGGACGAATTCAAGCACGACGCGCATCACTGGCTGATCCTCCACGGCCGCTACGTGTGCAAGGCGCGCGTGCCGGAATGCTGGCATTGCGCCATCGAGCCGCTGTGCGAATACCGGCCGAAAACGCCCGCGCCGGTGGAATGAGCGCCCGGCGCGCGCGCACCTTAAAATAGCGGAACCATTCGAAGGAAGCCGCCGTATGTTCAACCCCAGCCGCGACGAAGTCCGTCAATTCTTCACCGTTACCTGGCGCAAACAGCGCGCGGGCGAGATCCTGACGCCGCTGGAAAGTATCGCCGCCGACTGGATCGGCGAGCACCCGGAATATCAGCAGGAACTCGCCTCGCCCGACGCCGCGCAGACCGATTATTCGCCCGAGCGCGGCCAGAGCAATCCGTTCCTGCACCTCTCGATGCATCTGGCGATCAGCGAGCAATTGTCGATCGACCAGCCGCCGGGCATCCGGCGCGCGCACGAGCGGCTCGCCGCGCGCATGAATTCGACGCACGACGCGCAGCACGCCATCATGGAATGTCTCGGCCAGGTGATCTGGGACGCGCAGCGCACCGGCATGCCGCCGGATACCGACGCGTATCTCGCGCTGATCGAGAGGCGCGCCTCGCGGGATTGACGCAGGATTGACGCACAGCGCGGAATCCACCCGCAGAAACGACAACACCCCGCGAAAGCGGGGTGTTGTCGTTTGTACGCTCGTTCGCGGATCGCGAACAGCGCGGCGGCTAGCGCGGCGGCTAGCGCGGCGGCCAGCGCGGCGGCTTATTTCTTCAGGACGAGATCGCCTTCCAGCGATTCGACATACGCCGCGATGTCCTTCAGATCGCTCTGCGACAGGTTTTGCACCTGCGCGGACATGATCGCGTTGCTGCGGCCGAAGTTCGGGTTGCCATTGCCCATCTGATACTGGCGCAGCGCCCAGTAGACGTAGTCCGCGTGCTGGCCCGCGAGCTTCGGATACTCCGCGCTCACCGGCTTGTTCAGATTGGGGCCGTGGCAGGCCGAGCAATTGTGCGTTTCGGACAGCACCTTGCCGTTGCCGGCATCCGCTGCCTGCGCCGCGTTCAACGACGCCGCGCCGATCAGCGCCGCCGCCGCTGCTTTAAACACTGTGTGGAGTGCCTTAGAGGGCTTCATGAATTCTCCTATCCCGCAAAAATGTGATTACCGAGTGACCGCTGCCGAGTGCCATGCGTTGCTGGAAGCGCGGCGGTTACTTGTCGGGATTGATCTTCGAAGAGGGGGTTTGCGCGGCGTAGTACGCGGCGATGTCGGCGATGTCCTGATCGGTCAGCGTGACGGCGATGGCGTGCATGGTTTCGAAGTGGCGATCGTTCTTCTTGTACGCATGCAGCGCGTTCTCGATGTACTTCGCGTTCTGGCCGCCAAGCAGCGGCACGCGATACACCTCGGGGTACGCGGTGCGATAGCCCGGAATGGCGTGACAGCCGATACACATCGCAACCTTGCCCTGAGCCGCTTTCGCGTTGCCCACGACATCGGCCGAGGCCTGGGTCGCGAAGCCGGCAAGCCCCGACAACGCTGCGATCACGGCACATTTGCCGACGAAATTGTTCATAGCTTCTAACCTAGCATGAGGGGGAAATCCGGCGCCCACTGCGACCCGCCGTGACTGCTCTGATCCGCTGTCATCAACCGGGGGCACGGCCCGCGCCGAGTGCGACCGATTCGACGTGTTCCGCGCATTGCTCGGCGCATCGTTCGGCATCGGCCAATATTGTCCCGTATCAACCGGTATGGCAGCCGGTTCCCGGGGCCACGTTCTTATATCCAGACCGCGCAGGCCAAAAAAATCGCGCTAATTGTACCGCGCGACCTACCCTCCGTCCACCGGCTGGCGGGCCGCGGCCATGCCGGCAAAGCCAGCCTGGACGCCTCTTGGACAATGCCTTCTGACCGGCTCACACGATACCTGTCCGCCCGCAGATGCAAAAGCCCTTCTGACTTATACTGGAATTTTTCCTTCAGAGACTCCCGCCATGCGTTTTGAAGGCTCATCGCAGTATGTCGCCACAGACGACCTCAAGCTCGCGGTGAACGCCGCGATGACACTTCAGCGGCCGCTGCTCATCAAGGGGGAACCGGGCACCGGCAAGACGATGCTCGCGGAGGAAGTCGCCGCCGCGCTCGGCATGCCGCTGCTTCAGTGGCATATCAAGTCCACGACTAAAGCGCAGCAAGGCCTGTACGAATACGACGCGGTGTCGCGTCTGCGCGACTCCCAGCTCGGCGACGAGCGCGTGAAGGATATCGGCAACTACATCGTGAAGGGCGTGCTGTGGCAGGCGTTCGACGCCGATCAGCAGACCGTGCTGTTGATCGACGAGATCGACAAGGCGGATATCGAGTTTCCGAACGACTTGCTGCGCGAACTCGACCGCATGGAGTTTTATGTGTACGAGACGCACGAACTCGTGCGCGCGAAGCACCGGCCGCTCGTCATCATCACGTCGAACAACGAGAAGGAACTGCCCGACGCGTTCCTGCGCCGCTGCTTTTTCCACTACATCAAGTTCCCGGAACCGACGACGATGCAGCAGATCGTCGAGGTGCATTTTCCGGGCATCAGGCAGGAACTGCTCGCCGCCGCGATGCAGAGTTTCTTCGAATTGCGCCAGGTTTCGGGGCTGAAGAAAAAGCCCTCGACGTCCGAACTGCTCGACTGGCTGAAGCTGCTGCTCGCCGAAGACATTCCGCCCGAGGCGCTGCGCTCGACCGATCTGAAGCAGATCGTCCCGCCGCTGCACGGCGCGCTGCTCAAGAACGAGCAGGACCTGAGTCTCTTCGAGCGGCTCGTGTTCATGAACCGCAGTAACCGGTAACCTCGGCTGACCCCGCGTCCTCTTTAAACCCCCGCACCGAGGACACTGCATGAGCCGCTGGATCGAACCCGTCACCCTGTCAGGCGAGCATGTCCGGCTCGTCCCGCTGGAACGCTCGCACGCCGAGCCGCTGGCCGCCGCCGCCGCCGACGGCGAATTGTGGAAGCTCTGGTACACGCACGTGCCGACGGCCGACAAGACGCTCGACTACATCGATGCCGCGCTCCAGATGCGCGACCAGCTCGGCGCGCAGCCGTTCGCCGTGATCGACGCGAAAACCGGCGACGTCGTCGGCTCGACGCGTTATTTCAATGTCGAGGCGGCGCATCGGCGGCTCGAAATCGGCCATACGTGGTACGCGAAACGCGTGCAGCGCACGGGCCTCAATACCGAGGCGAAACTGCTGCTGCTCGGCCACGCATTCGAATCGCTCAACGCGATCGCCGTGGAATTCCGGACGCATTTCATGAACCAGCAATCGCGCGCGGCCATCGCCCGGCTCGGCGCGCGGCAGGACGGCATTCTGCGCAATCACCAGATCGGGCGCGACGGCGCGCTGCGCGACACGGTCGTGTTCTCGATCATCCAGTCGGAATGGCCGGCCGTGAAAATGCATCTGCGGCTGCGGCTCGACCGCTGAATCGCTTAACCGCCGGGAGAACGCCCATGCTGATCGACTTCTTCTATTCGTTGCGCGGCGCGAAGCTGCCGGTGTCGGTGAAGGAATATCTGACGCTGCTCGAAGCGCTGAAGGCGCAGGTCATCGCGCCGTCGCTCGACGAGTTCTACTTTCTCGCGCGCATGACGCTCGTGAAGGACGAGAAGTATTTCGACAAGTTCGATCAGGCGTTCGGCGCGTATTTCCACGGCGTGACGCAACTCGACGACGAAGCGTTCAGCGTGCCGCTCGACTGGCTCAAAAAGCGGCTGGAACGCGATTTCACGCCGGAAGAGAAACGCCGGATCGAAGCGCTGGGCGGTATCGACGCGCTGATGGAGCGCCTGAAAGAACTCTTCGACGAACAAACCGAGCGCCACGAAGGCGGCAGCAAATGGATCGGCTCGGGTGGCACGTCGCCGTTTGGCAACGGCGGCTACAACCCGGAGGGCATCCGGATCGGCGGAGACTCGGCGGGCAATCGCACGGCCGTGAAGGTGTGGGACGAGCGCGCGTATCGCGATTACGACGATCAGGTCGAAATCGGCACGCGTAACATCAAGGTCGCGTTACGGCGGCTGCGCCGTTTCGCGCGTGAAGGCGCGGCCGACGAACTCGATCTGGCGGACACGATCCGCAGCACGGCGGCGAACGCGGGCTGGCTCGACATCAAGATGGTGCCGGAGCGCCATAACAACGTGAAAGTGCTGATGCTGCTGGATGTCGGCGGTTCGATGGACGACCACATCAAGCGCGTCGAAGAGCTTTTTTCGGCGGCGAAGGCGGAATTCAAGCACCTCGAATTCTTCTATTTCCACAATTGCGTCTACGACCATCTGTGGAAGAACAATCGCCGTCGACACGGCGAGCGCACGGCGACCTTCGACGTGCTGCACAAATTCACGCCCGACTACAAGCTGATCTTCGTCGGCGACGCGACGATGAGCCCCTACGAAGTGCTGCAGCCGGGCGGATCGGTGGAATACAACAACGCGGAAGCGGGCGCGGTGTGGCTGCGCCGTCTCGCCGATCAATTCCCGCACCACGCGTGGCTCAATCCCGAGCCGGAGCGGCTCTGGGAATACCGCCAGTCGGTCACGGCTATCCGGCAGATTCTCGGCAACCGGATGTACGGCCTGACCATCGCGGGGCTCGAAAGTGCGATGCGCGCGTTGTCGAAGTAATGCGCGAAGTAACGGGCGAAGTAAGGCCCGGGCCGTCGCGCGCTTTATTGGGACGCGGTAACATCTGGCCCTGCTTAAGCCTGCCCACACCGCCCGCTCCCGACCGAAAACCCGCATGAATCCGCCTTCCTCGTCCAACGTCGCGCCTCAGCCGCTCCGTCCTTTTTCCGACACCTCGGTGTCCGCCGTCGTCGCCGGTTTTGTCGCGATGATGACCGGCTACACGAGTTCCCTCGTGCTCATGTTCCAGGCCGGCCGCGCCGCGCACCTGAGCGACGCGCAGATTTCCTCGTGGATCTGGGCGCTTTCCATCGGCATGGCGCTGTGCACGATCGGGCTGTCGCTGAAATACCGCGCGCCGATCGTGGTCGCGTGGTCCACGCCGGGCGCAGCGCTGCTCGTATCGTCGATGCCCAATGTCGCGTATCCGGAGGCGATCGGCGCGTTCGTGATCTGCGCGGTGCTCCTGACCGTGGTCGGCCTGACCGGCTGGTTCGACACGCTGATGAAAAAAATTCCGGGCGGGATCGCCGCGGCGTTGCTGGCGGGCATTCTGTTCGAGATCGGCATCGAAATTTTCCGCGCCGCGCAGTTCCAGACCGCGCTCGTGCTCGCGATGTTCTTTACCTATTTGATCGTCAAGCGGCTCGCCGCGCGCTATGCGATTCCGGCGACGCTGATTGTCGGCGTGGGGATGGCGGGCGCGCTCGGCCTGCTCGATTTCAGCCATTTCGAAGTGGCGCTCGCACATCCCGTGTTCACGATGCCCGCGTTTTCGCTCGCGGCGGCGGTCAGTATCGGCATTCCGCTTTTCGTGGTGGCGATGGCCTCGCAAAATGTGCCGGGTATCGCCGTATTGCGCGCCGACGGCTACACGACGCCCTCCTCGCCGCTCATCGCGACCACCGGTCTCGCCTCGCTCGTGCTCGCGCCGTTCGGTTCGCACGGCGTCAACCTCGCGGCGATCACGGCGGCGATCTGCACCGGCCCGGAAGCGCACGAAGACCATTCGAAGCGCTACATGGCGGCGGTCTGGTGCGGCGCGTTTTACCTCGTCGCCGGGATTTTCGGCGCGACCATCGCCGCGCTGTTCAATTCATTCCCGAAGGCGCTGGTCGTCTCCGTGGCCGCGCTCGCGCTGTTCGGATCGATCATGAGCGGCCTCACGAACGCGATGCAGGACGCCCGCCAGCGCGAGGCGGCGCTCGTCACGTTCATGGTGACGGCGTCCGGGCTGACGCTGCTGTCGATCGGCTCGGCTTTCTGGGGTCTGGTGGCGGGCGTGGTGACGCAGATCGTGCTGAACGCGCGCCGCGCGTGATGTCCGTCTCCAGACGCCGCATTCTTCACACGATGAACCCGCGTTCGCCTTCGCGGTCGAACCAATGCACGGCGAACAAGACCGCAGCACCGCCAGCGTGGGTATGAGCGCCGACCGGCGCGCTAGGCATAGAATGGCGTTGAGGGCGAGGCGGCGCGCGCAAGCCGGCCTCGCAAATCCGTTCACTGCGGGCATTCCGCATCTTTGACAAGGGCGCTCTCGCGCCGAAGACACGACATGACGACCGCTCTCGACCAGCTCAAGCAGTACACCACCGTTGTCGCCGACACCGGTAACTTCCAGCAGCTCGAACAGTTCAAGCCGCAGGACGCGACGACCAATCCGTCGCTGATCCTGAAGGCCGTCCAGAAGGACGACTACAAGCCGCTGCTCGAAAAGACCGTGAAGGAGCACGCGGGCAAGCCGATGGGCGAGATCATCGACCATTTGCTCATCGCGTTCGGCACGGAAATCCTGAAGATCATTCCGGGCCGCGTATCGACCGAAGTCGACGCACGTCTGTCGTTCGACACCGAGGCGTCCATCGCCAAGGGCCACGAACTCATCAAGCTGTACGAAGCCGCGGGCATCGGCCGCGAGCGCGTGCTGATCAAGCTGGCATCGACCTGGGAAGGCATCCGCGCCGCCGAAGTGCTGCAGAAGGAAGGCATCAAGTGCAACATGACGCTGCTCTTCTCGCTCGCGCAGGCCGCAGCGTGCGCCGAAGCGGGCGCGCAGCTGATTTCCCCGTTCGTCGGACGCATCTACGACTGGTACAAGAAGTCGGCAGGTGCTGACTGGGACGAGGCGAAGATGGGCGGCGCGAACGATCCGGGCGTGCAGTCGGTGCGCAAGATCTACGCGTATTACAAGAAGTTCGGCCACAAGACAGAAGTGATGGGCGCGAGTTTCCGCACGGTCGGTCAGATCACGGAACTGGCCGGTTGCGACTTGTTGACCATCAGCCCGGAACTGCTGCAAAAGCTTGCCGAGAGCAACGATACGGTTGAGCGGAAGTTGTCGCCGGAATCGGTCAAGGACGAATCGATTTCGAAGATCGAGGTGAATGAGTCGAGCTTCCGTTTCCTCGTCAATGACGATGCGATGGCGACCGAGAAGCTAGCCGAGGGGATTCGTGCGTTCGCGGCCGATGCGGTGAAGCTTGAGAAGTTGATCGAAGCTTTGCAGTGAGGTAGTGGGCGGGGGGCGCTGGCGCTCGGGGTTGTTTTGGGCACTGAGGCCCTCGGGGTTGTTTCGGTCGCTTAGGCGCTCGGGTTTGTTTCGGTCACTTAGGCGCTCGGGTTTGTTTCGGTCACTTAGGCGCTTTTTCGGAACTTGCTTTCGTGTCGGTCTATTAGTTCTGCCGCTGTCCGGGGCGGCCGACTTCGGTTTTGCTCGCGCTTGCTTTTGTTTGCTTGCGCTTCTTCGGAACCTGCTTTCGTGTCGGTCTACTAGCTCTGCCCCTGTCCGGGGCGGCCGAGTTCGGTTTTGCTTTTGTTTGCCTGTGCTTCTTGGGAACTTGCTTTCGTGTAGGTTTATTAGCACGCCGCTATGCGCGGCAGCAGTCACTTTCTTTGCTGCTGCAAAGAAAGTAACCAAAGAAAGCAGCTTATCCGGCTAAGTGTCCACCACGAACGGTTTCCGGGAGTGGTGCGCAAGCTGATTCGACCATCGCACCACACAACAGAGTGGAGCCGCTCATCCATCCCGGCAGGCACGAAGTGCCTGCCGGAACGGCATAACCGAATAAACCAAACCGAGCGCTGGTTGTAGGTGCGCCCGTCGTCCGAGCGCAGCGAGGATGGACCTGACAGATGCTGTGCCAATACCAACGAATGCGAGTTGCCATAGTCAGCTTGCGTGCCTATCTGCAAGGTTATTCGAGGTGGACACTTAGGCGGATAAGCTGCTTTCTTTGGTTACTTTCTTTGCAGCAGCAAAGAAAGTGACTGCTGCCGCGCATAGCGGCGTGCTAATAAACCGACACGAAAGCAGGTTCCCTAGAAGCGCCGAACATCAGACGGTGTAACCCACCCTAGAGCCGCCCCACGGCGCCGAATCCGCCGCGCATCGCGGCGAGCTAATAGACCGACACGAAAGCAAGCTCCCAGAAAAGCGTCAAAGAGACCAAAGCACCAACGAGCGCCAGCAACCCACCCCCCGCGAAAATCCCCAAAAACGCGCGCAAACCAGTCCATCAGCGCAAGCACCCTCCCGGGGCCCTCACCGATGAAACGGCCGCGCACTTTCAATATTCCACTGCCGTTCGATTTCGATCAACCGCATCCGCAGCGTGTCCACCTGCTCGGCAAACCGCGCCGTGAGCCATTCGGGCCCGTCAACGGCGACCATGCCGGGACCCGCGACCGACGCCTCACGCGGCGTATGCAGCAGCCCGACCCGTCCGAACCGCAACGCCCGCGCCATGAGCAGCAACGTGTGCAGCACCCGCCGATCCGCCGCGAAACGCTTCGCCGCCACCTGCGGCAACGCACTCGCGAGCATCTCCAGCGCCGCGACAATCGACCGGTGCAGGCGCTGGATTTCCTCCAGCCGGTCCACTGGCACATCGGTTTCCTTCGCGACCGAATCGAGTAGCGACCGCGACTGCACGAGACGTGCGCTCATCGCGAGAAAGCGGCGGGTCAGTTCGTCGGCGGCTAAGGGCGCGCCGTCCAGCATCGCGGCGTAAAGGCGCGCAGCTTCGCGCAGGTTGTCGGCGAGACGGTAGCGCCACGAATACGTCGCGTATTGCGGCAACACGAACGAAAACGCCAGCGCGATCACAATCCCGATCAGCACGTTCGCCGTGCGCCACAGGCCGACGTCAATGGTTTGATCGCCGTGACCGGAGACGATCACCATCGTGATCGCCGTGAGCAACGCGACGTAACCGGCTTTGCCGATCGCGTAATACGCGCAGCCGCCCGCGATCACGCAGGTGAGCAGCAAGGTCAGAAAGGTCGATCCCGACACGGCCTGAATCACGATCAGCGACAGCCCCAATCCCGCGCCGAGCAACGTTCCGAGCGCTCGCTCGGCCGCTTTCTTGCGGATATTGCCGTGATGCTGCAAGCCGCCGATCACCACCAGCAACGTGACCGACGCCCAGACGCCGTGCGGAATGTTAATACCCGAAGTCAGCGCGATCGACGCGAGCATCGCCAGTCCGACGCGCGCCGCGTGCAGGAACTTGGCGTGCCGGTATCGAAAATACGGCGAGCCGAGGACGTGGAGCTTCCGTCGCGCGTGGCTGCGCCGGGGGGTCGTTGGTGGGAGTGAAGACATAGCGCGTCGAAACCTCGTGGATTGACATGACGCTAGCAGAAAAAAAGCCCGTAACGGCTAGGCGTTACAGGCTTTTTATCCACGTGCCGCCGCGCGGGCGTTCAGCTTTCCACGATGTCGTAGTAGTCCTCGGGACGCGTGCGGTCGTCCGAACGCTTGAGACCCATGATACGCACGAGCGCGCTCACGACGATCGCGACGACCAGATTCACGATCAGCGCCCACACCGCCGCATAACCCGGCACGGCATAGCCGAACAGATGCAGCGTGTAGATCGACCCGGCGAGCTTGAGCGACACCGCCATCCACGTTCCGACGCCGATCCCCACGGCCCAGCCGAGGAGCAGGCCGCGGTAATCGAGCATGCGCGTGTAGAGGCCGAGCACGAGCGCCGGCAAGGTCTGGATGATCCAGATGCCGCCGAGCAGTTGTAGCTGAATCGCATAGGTCAGCGGCAGCGCGAGAATGAACACCACCGCGCCGACCTTCACGAGCAGCGACACGAGCTTCGCGACGTTCGTCTCCTGCTCGCCCGTCATGTTGCGATTGAAGAACTCGCGATGCACGTTGCGCGTGTAGAGATTGGCCGCCGCGATCGACATGATGGCCGCCGGAACCAGCGCGCCGATGCCGATCGCCGCGAACGCCACGCCGACGAACCACGACGGGAAGAAGTGCAAGAACAGCGCGGGCACTGCGAAGTTCGAGCCATATGCCTTGAAATACGGCGCGTATTCCGGCATTTCCCGCACGCCCGACGCGAGCGCCATGTAGCCGAGCAGCGCGAGCAGCCCGAGCACGAGCGAGTACGCGGGCAGGAGCGCCATGTTGCGGCGGATCGTGTTGCCCGACTTCGACGAGAGAATCGCCGTCACCGAATGCGGATACAGGAAGAGCGCGAGCGCCGAGCCGATCGCGAGCGTCGCGTAGGCGCTGTAGCCGTTCAGGCTCGCGGCATCGGGCGCTTTGAGCAGCAGTTTCGCCGGCGCCACCGTGCCGAAAATCGCGCCGAAACCGCCGAGCCGCGCCGGAATCACGATCATCGCCGCGATGATCGTGATGTAGATCAGGATGTCCTTGACCACGGCGATCATCGCCGGTGCGCGCAGGCCCGACGTGTACGTATAGGCCGCGAGAATCGCGAAGGCGATGATGAGCGGCAGATCGCCGACGAAGCCCGAGGTATCGAAGCCGAGCGCGCCGATCACCACTTCGATCCCGACCAGTTGCAGCGCGATGTACGGCATGGTCGCGACGATCCCGGTCAGCGCGATCGCCAGCGCGAGCATGCGGCTGCTGTACCGCGCGTGGACGAAGTCGGCGGCGGTCACGTAGCCGTGACGTTTCGCGATGCTCCAGAGCTTCGGGAACACCACGAACGCGAACGGATAGATGAGGATGGTGTACGGCAGCGCGAAAAATCCGGTCGCGCCCGCGCCGAACACGAGCGCGGGCACGGCGACGAACGTGTACGCCGTGTAGAGGTCGCCGCCGAGCAGGAACCAGGTCACGACCGTGCCGAAGCGGCGTCCGCCGAGGCCCCATTCGTCGAGCTGATGGAGATCGGCCTTGCGCCAGTGCGCCGCGATAAACCCGAGAATCGTCACGCCGATAAAGAACAGCACGAAGACGAAGGTGGCGGTGGAATTCATCATCGCGGGTCCCCTTCGCGCACCGCGCCGGGAATCGATTTGGTTTTAACGTAGACGAGCGCCGTGATCACTGCGCTGATCAGCACCCAGAGCAACTGATACCAATAGAAGAAGGGAAAGTCCCAGAGAACGGGTTCGACCTTGTTATAGAACGGCACCCAGATCACGCCGATCCACGGCAGGATCAGAAGCCAGAGCCAGTGCTTGTTACGGGTTTGTCCTGTGCCGGTCGCAGCTTCGTGAGCCATGACGGTCTCCGGTGTGTTTTGAGAATTCGCTGTCTGCGGCGCGATCGTTGGGTAGACCGCTGACGTGGACCGCGCCCCGAAATGAACAGGTGGAGTATAGGGTCGCTTAAAAGCGGGTCAAGCAGGGCGAACCCGAGGCGATGCCGGCCGGTGGGGGCGGCCTGGCGGGGGATGCGGTTTCTGGGAACCTGATTTCGTATCGGACTGTTGGTACTGCCCGGTGCGGGCGACGGTCGGGTTTTTGGTTTAGCTGGCGCTCGTTGCTTTTGTTTGCCTGTGGTGTCGGGGAACTTGCTTTCGTGTCGGTTTATTAGCACGCCGCTATGCGCGGCAGCAGTCACTTTCTTTGCTGCTGCAAAGAAAGTAACCAAAGAAAGCAGCTTATCCGGCTAAGTGTCCACCACGAATAACTGCGCGGATAGGCGCGCAGGCTGACTATGGCAACTCGCATTCGTTGGTATTGGCACAGCATCTGTCAGGTCCATCCTCGCTGCGCTCGGACGACGGGCACACCTACAACCAGCGCTCGGTTTGGTTCTTCCGGTTATGCCTTACCGGCAGGCACTTCGTGCCTGCCGGGATGGATGAGCGGCTCCACTCTGTTGTATGGTGCGATGGCCGAATCAGCTTGCGCACCACTCCCGGAAACCGTTCGTGGTGGACACTTAGACGGACTAGCTGCTTTCTTTGGTTACTTTCTTTGCAGCAGCAAAGAAAGTGACCGCCGCCGCGCATAGCGGCGTGCTAATGGACCTACACGAAAGCAGGTTTCCAAGAAGCGCAAGCAGACAAAAGCAAAGAGCGCCAGCAAAACCAAACCGGCCAGCAAGAACCCAAACCCACCCAACCCCAAGCGCCAGCAAAAAACCCTGTCTAATCCAAAACCGCCCGAATCGCCCCCAACGCGCCAGCGTCCTCGATCGTGGGTAACTCCCCGACCTCGCGTCGCTCGGCCAGCGCGGCAATCGCCCGCCGCAAAAGCTTCCCCGACCGCGTCTTCGGCAGCATCGCCACAAAAAAGACCCGTGCGGGCCGCGCAAACGCCCCGAGTTCGCGCTCGACAGCATGCATCATCTCGGCCTCCAGCCCCTCGCGCTCGCCGGGCGCGTCCACCCGGCCAGCATCGCGTAAAACGACGAACGCCAGCGCCGCCTGCCCCTTCAACGCCTCGGCGACGCCAACCACCGCGACCTCGGCCACCGCCGGATGACGGCTCATCGCTTCCTCGATCTCGCGCGTCCCCAGCCGATGCCCCGCCACGTTGATCACGTCGTCCGTGCGCCCGAGAATCGACACATAACCATCCGCATCACGCACGCCCCAGTCGAAGGTGGAATACACCTGCTGGTTCGGCACGCTGCGCCAGTACGTATCGATAAACCGCGCGTCGTCGCCCCACACCGTCTGCATGCAGCCCGGCGGCAACGGATACGCCACCGCAATCACGCCCTTCTCGCCCGCCGCGCACTCCTCGCCCGTCAGTTCGTCGCGCACGCTCAGATCGAAACCCATCGACGGCACGCCCGGCGAGCCGAGCTTCGCCGGCAGCGCCTCGATCCCGCGCGGGATCGCGATCATCGGCCAGCCGGTCTCGGTCTGCCAATAATTATCGACGACCGGCTTTTTCAACGCGCTCTGAATCCACTGCGCCGTGGGTTCGTCGAGCGGCTCGCCGGCGAGAAACAACGTGCGCAGGCTCGATAAATCGGCGTCGCGCATGAACTTCGGATCCTGCTTCTTGAGCACGCGGATCGCGGTCGGCGCGGTGAACATCAGGTTGATCCGGTATTGCTCGACCAACCGCCACCACACGCCGCCGTCGGGCCGGATCGGCGTGCCTTCGTACATGACGGTCGTCAGTCCCGCGATCAACGGCGCATAAATGATGTAGCTATGCCCGACTACCCAGCCGACGTCGGACGCCGTGAACATCGTGTCGCCAGGCAGCCCTTCGAAAATATGCTCCATCGATGCCGCCAGCGCGACCGCGTAACCGCCGACATCGCGCTGCACGCCCTTCGGCTTGCCGGTCGTGCCGGACGTGTAGAGCACATAGGACGGCTCGTTGGATTCCAGCCATTCGCACGGCACGCGGGCATCGAAAAACTTTTCGCGCAGCGGTTCGTAGGCGACGAGATAAGCCGCCTGCAGCCGCTCCGGCGCCAATTGCCGGTCGATCAGCAACACCTGCGGCACCTTGAATTGCGCGCGCGACAGCGCTTCGTCGACGAGCGGCGTGTAGTCGATCACCCGCCCCGCGCGCGCGCCGGCATCGGCGGTGACGATCAGCGCCGGTTGCGCATCGTCGATACGGGCCGCCAGATTCGGCGCGGCGAATCCGCCGAACACGACCGAATGGACCGCGCCGAGCCGCGCGCAGGCGAGCATGGCGAACAGCGCCTCGGGGATCATCGGCAGATAGATCAGCACGCGATCGCCCTTTTTGACGTGCAGCGAGCGCATGACGGCGGCCATGCGGTTCACTTCGGCGTGCAGTTCGGCGTAGGTGTAGCGCCGCTCGATCCCGGTTTCCGTCGATACGTAGATCAGCGCGTCCTGCTGGGCGCGCGCGGCGAGATGGCGGTCGAGTGCGTTGAAACAGAGATTGGTGCGCCCGCCGGTAAACCAGCGCGCGAACGGCGGATTGCTGCGATCGAGCACCTGCTCGAACGGCGTTTCCCAATGAATGCGCCGGGCTTCCTCGGCCCAGAATTCTTCCGGCGAGTCGATCGAACGGCGATGGGCATCACGGTAAGTCGGCATTCTCACCCTCGGGCGCGCTGTGGATTCGGCTCCCAAGCATAGAGCAGGCCGGCGGGCCGTGCTAGAGAGGGCCGGCCCTGACGGGATGGACGGTGGGTGCGTGCTGGGTGCGGGTTGGGTGCGGGTTGGGTGCGGGTCGCGTGCGTGCTGGGTGCGTGATCCATGAGTGCGTGCCGGATACGCATCGAGAGCGTACAGAGCGCGTGCTGGGCGGCAGTTGAGCGCGTGCTGGGCGCGCGTCCCGAGCGCGTCCCTACCACGCATCGAAACGCCTGCAGAGACGCTTCGCTTAACCTCTCCCAAAACGCGCGTCGAATCCCCTCAGCGCGCCTGCCTGCGCCGCGCGCCGGGCGCTTCGTGATCGCCCGAATGCTTGAGCAGCACGGGCGCGAGTTCGCCCGCGACCCGCATGCTCGACACGACCACCGTGCGCAGGCCGCTGCCTTCGGTGGCGCGGCGCCACGCATCGCGCGTGCTCGCGCGCGCTTCGATCCGCGGCTCTACTACGATAAACCCCCGGCAATACTGAACCAGCGCGCCCTGCTGCGAGCGCAGCCACGCGGCGCGTAGTTGGGCGTCGTCGGCGGTTTCGTCGTCGGTTTGCTCGGACATGATCACGAACGGCGTCTTCAGCGCCAGCAGCCGCTGCATTTCGGCGCGCCACGCGAACGCGTAACCGGGCTGAACCGCGCGTCGGCGCAGACGCACAAGCGGAAAGCGGCTCGCGTCGTGAAGCCGGGCAACAAAGGATGCCGACGGCGTGCCGGCGATCTCCGGCGTCGCTGCGACGAGCGGCGCAGCGGAACAAGCGATGGAAGCAAGAATGGCGGTCACAGCGGTCTCGGGCTCCAGTAATTCAGGGCGGCGAGCAGATCGGCGCGCTGGGAACGGCGTGGCACGACGCGGCTCACGGCGGCGCGCGCGACACGGCCAACCGCGCTCGCGGTTCTGCTTGTCGTCGTGCTGTCGGCATTCGCTTGCCAGGCGTGACGCATGACGTCGAGCACCTTCGCCGCGTTGGCCGCGACGGACGCGCCCGGCTGAGCGAGCGAGACGCGCGGCGCGGACTGCAAACGGGTGTGATCGTGATCGTGATCGTGAGCGGATTCGGATTTAACTTCGGCCATGCGGACCTCCTGTCGTCCGGCCCATTGTAATTGCGAATCATTCTCACTTACAAGAGGGTTTTCGAGGATCGACGAGACCGAAGCGGCAAAACCGAGAGGGAGAGTTCTATGCGCGTTCGCTGAGGAAGCGCGCGAGGATGCCGGACGAATACGTCCCGGCAATCGCATTGAGGAATTCGACGAACGATGCGGGCGCGGCGGCATCGGCGGTGTCCGAGATGGTGCGAATCACCGCGCACGGCACGCCGTATTCGAACGCGACCTGCGCGAGCGCCGCGCCTTCCATTTCGACCGCCAGCGCGTCCGGCAACGCGGCGCGCAACGCCGACACCGCCGCGTGACTCGCGACGAACTGATCGCCGCTCACGATCAACCCGCGATGCACACGCGAGCGCGCAACGCCGAACTCGGCGGCGAGACGCGCGCCTTCATCGGCGATAAACGAATGGGCGGCGCGCGCCAATGCGTCGCTCAGCGTGCGGTCGGCGTCGAAGCGGGATTTATCGAGGAGCGGCACTTCAAAGCGGGCAAAGAGCGGCGATGCATCCAGATCGTGCTGCAAGAGCGTGTCCGCGACCACGATATCGCCCACCTGCACGTCCGCGCGCACGCCGCCCGCGACGCCCGTAAAAACGATTTCCTCGACGCCAAACGCGTGGATCAACGCGCTCGCCGTCGCGGCGGCCGCCACCTTGCCGACCCGCGCGAGCGTCACGACGCAAGGCACGCCGTGCGCGACGCCCGCGTGATATTCGCGCTGTCCGAGCGTGACGGTGCGTGTCTCGCCCGCCGCGCGCATCGACGCGACGAGATCGCCGAGTTCCTGCGGCAGCGCCGCCATGATGCCGAGCATCGGACGCGCGCTCATTCGACCGCTTGCAGCTTCGCCACCGCCAGCGCGAGCCATTTTTCGCCGTGCCGCTTGAAGCGCACGTGGGCGCGCGCATCGCCGCCCGAGCCTTCCAGCCCGATCACCGTGCCTTCGCCGAACTTGGTGTGAAACACCACCTGGCCGACGCGAAAGCCGGTTTCCGCCGCGCGCTGCGTGTTCGCGAACGCGGGCAACGGCGCGCCGGCGTCGGGATTCACGTAGCCGGAACCGGCGCGCTCCTTGTCGGGCCGCGAGAACCAGTCGCGGCCCCAGCCGGCGTTATCGGCCCGGCCGCCCCAGCGCGCGCCCGCCTCCATTTTCGGCGTGAGCCATTTGAGCGAGCCTTCGGGCAGTTCGTCGAAGAACCGCGAGCGGATGTTGTAGCGCGTCTGGCCGTGCAGCATCCGGCTCTGCGCGAACGACAAATAAAGCCGCTCCTTCGCCCGCGTGATCGCCACGTAAGCAAGACGGCGCTCTTCCTCCAGCCCGTCGGTTTCCTTCGCGCTGTTCTCGTGCGGGAACAGGCCCTCCTCCATGCCGGTGATGAACACCGCCGTGAATTCGAGACCCTTCGCCGCGTGCACCGTCATCAGTTGCACGGCGTCCTGGCCCGCCTGCGCCTGGTTATCGCCGGCTTCCAGCGACGCGTGCGACAGGAAACCGGCGAGCGGCGTCATCGTGTCGGGGTTTTGCGCGGGATCGGCGGGATTCTCGGGATCGAGCACGTCGACGGCGGGATCGTCGGTCGCGAGGCCGAGTTCCGGCGCCGCCGACGCACCCGGGCGCAGCGGGATCGACCGCGCGGGCGTATCCAGCCCGTAGCCTTCCTCGGAGACGAACGCGGCCGCCGCGTTCACCACTTCCTGCAAGTTCTCCAGCCGGTCCTGCCCTTCGCGCTCGGTTTCGTAATGCGCGGCGAGCCCGCTCGTGCGGATCACGTGCTCGACGGTTTCCGGCAGGCTCATCTGCTGCGTTTCGGCGCGCATTTTCGCGATCAGCATCGCGAACGTCGCGAGGCTCGATCCGGCTTTACCCGTCACATAAGGCACGGCGGCGGCCATCGAACAGTTGTAGAGACGCGCGGCGTCGGCGAGTTGCTCGATCGAGCGCGCGCCGATCCCGCGCGTCGGGAAATTCACGACGCGCGAGAACGCGGTGTCGTCGTTCGGATTGTCGATCAGGCGCAAATACGCGAGCGCGTGCTTCACTTCCTGCCGCTCGAAAAAGCGCAAACCGCCGTACACGCGATACGCGATGCCCGCATTCACGAGCGTGTGCTCGATCGTGCGCGACTGCGCATTGCTCCGATACAGCACGGCGATCTCGCCGCGACTCGCGCCGGAACTGATCAGCGCCTTGATTTCCTCGACGATCCACCCCGCTTCCTGCGAATCGGTCGCCGCCTCGTAGACGCGCACCGGCTCGCCGTGTCCCGCGTCCGTGCGCAGATTCTTGCCGAGCCGCCGCGAATTATTCGCGATCAGCAGGTTGGCGGTATCGAGAATGTGACCGTGCGAGCGGTAGTTCTGCTCCAGCTTGATCAGGTTGCGCACGTTGTATTCGCGCTCGAAGTCGTGCATGTTGCCGACGTTCGCGCCACGGAACGCGTAGATCGACTGGTCGTCGTCGCCGACCGCGAAAATCGCGTTGTGCTCGCCCGCGAGCAGCTTGAGCCACGCGTATTGGAGCTTGTTCGTGTCCTGGAATTCGTCGACGAGAATGTTGCGAAAGCGCGCCTGATAGTGCGCGCGCAACGGCGGATTGTGCGCGAGCAGTTCGTAGCAACGCAGCAGCAGTTCCGGAAAATCGACCACGCCCTCGCGCTGGCACTGCTGGTCGTAGGCTTCGTACAGTTCGACGAACTTGCGGTTGAACGCGTCGGTCGCATCGACGTCTTTCGGCCGCAGACCCTGCTCTTTTGCGTTGTTGATGAAGTACTGGAGATTCTTCGCCGGATACTTTTCGTCGTCGACGTTCAGGCCCTTCATCAGACGCTTGATGGCCGAAAGCTGGTCGGCGGTATCGAGAATCTGAAAGGTCTGCGGGAGCGCCGCGTCGCGAAAATGCGCGCGCAGCATGCGGTTGCAGAGGCCGTGAAACGTACCTATCCACATGCCGCGCGTGTCGATCGGCAAGAGCGAAGTCAACCGCGACATCATTTCCTTCGCGGCCTTGTTCGTGAACGTGACGGCGAGGATGGTCGGCGGCGAGGCGAAACCCTGGTTGATGAGCCACGCGATCCGCGTGATCAGCACCCGCGTCTTGCCGCTGCCCGCGCCCGCCAGAATGAGCGCCGGCTCGTTCGGCAGCGTGACGGCGGCGAGTTGTTCGGGATTCAGATTGGCAAGCAGATCGGGCATGGGGAAAGTCTTCCGGTGGGTCGAACATTATAAGACCGCGCCGATGGACGCGTTCGCGAAGGTCCGAGAGTTCGTCCGGTTCGACGGTAAAACCTTATAATTCAGCATTGACGCGCGGTACGGCCACGCATTTTTTACGCATTTCTTCACGCATTTTCGGCAGATCCCACAATGAGCGACAGCACGCTTGCGAAGAGTTTCGAGCCCCAGAATATCGAGTCCCAGTGGGGCCCGGAATGGGAAAAACGCGGTTACGCCGCCCCCACCTTCGACGAAAGCCGCAAGGACTTTTCCATCCAGCTTCCGCCGCCGAACGTCACCGGCACGCTCCACATGGGTCACGCGTTCAACCAGACCATCATGGACGGTCTCGCGCGCTATCACCGCATGCTCGGCGAAAACACGCTGTGGGTGCCGGGGACGGACCACGCGGGCATCGCCACGCAGATTGTCGTGGAACGCCAGCTGGACGCCCAGAAAGTCTCGCGCCACGATCTCGGCCGCGAGAAATTCCTCGAACGCGTCTGGGAATGGAAGAAGCAATCCGGCTCGACTATTACGAATCAGGTGCGCCGGCTCGGTGCGTCGATCGACTGGTCGCGCGAATATTTCACGATGGACGACAAGATGTCGGCCGCCGTGCGCGACGTGTTCGTCACGCTCTACAAGCAAGGCCTGATTTATCGCGGCAAGCGGCTCGTGAACTGGGATCCGGTGCTCGGCACCGCTGTTTCCGACCTCGAAGTGGTGAGCGAAGAGGAAAACGGCCACCTGTGGCATATCAAGTATCCGCTGCCGGAAAGCGCGGGCGGCGGTTTCCTGACGGTCGCGACCACGCGCCCCGAAACCATGCTCGGCGACACCGCCGTGATGGTGCATCCGGAAGACGAGCGCTACGCGCATCTGATCGGCAAGACCATTGCGCTGCCGCTGTCGGACCGCGAAATTCCCATCATCGCCGACGACTACGTGGACCGCGAATTCGGCACCGGCGTCGTGAAAGTCACGCCCGCGCACGATTTCAACGACTATCAGGTCGGCCAGCGCCACACGCTGCCGATGATCGAAATTCTCACGCTCGACGCGAAGATCAGCGATAACGCGCCCGAAAAGTATCGCGGACTCGACCGTTTCGAGGCGCGCAAGCAAGTGGTCGCGGACCTGGAAGCGCTCGGCCTGCTCGATTCGATCAAGCCGCACAAGCTGATGGTGCCGCGCGGCGACCGCACGGGCGTCGTAATCGAGCCGATGCTGACCGACCAGTGGTTCGTCGCGATGAGCAAGCCGGCGCCGGAAGGCACGTTCAATCCGGGCAAATCCATCGCCGAAACTGCGCTCGACGTGGTTCGCAACGGCGAAATCAAGTTCGTGCCGGAAAACTGGTCCACGACGTATTACCAGTGGCTTGAAAACATCCAGGACTGGTGCATTTCGCGTCAACTCTGGTGGGGCCATCAGATTCCGGCCTGGTACGGCGATAACGGCGAAATCTTCGTCGCGAAGACCGAGGAAGAGGCGCGCGCGGAAGCCACGTCGGCGGGTTACACCGGCGCGCTGAAACGCGACGACGACGTGCTCGACACCTGGTTCTCGTCGGCGCTCGTACCGTTTTCGTCGCTCGGCTGGCCGCAAGAGACGCCCGAACTGAAACACTTCCTGCCTTCGTCCGTGCTCGTGACCGGCTTCGACATCATTTTCTTCTGGGTTGCCCGGATGGTCATGCTGACGACGCATTTCACCGGCAAGGTGCCTTTCGACACGGTTTATGTCCACGGTCTCGTGCGCGACGCCGAAGGCCAGAAAATGTCGAAGAGCAAGGGCAATACGCTCGACCCGATCGATATCGTCGATGGCATCGACCTCGACACGCTGGTCGCCAAGCGCACGACCGGCCTGATGAACCCGAAGCAAGCCGCGCAGATCGAGAAGAAGACGCGCAAGGAATTCCCCGACGGCATTCCCGCGTTCGGCACCGACGCGCTGCGCTTCACGATGGCGTCGATGGCGACGCTCGGCCGCAACGTGAATTTCGACCTCGCGCGCTGCGAGGGTTATCGGAATTTCTGCAATAAGTTGTGGAACGCGACGCGCTTCGTGCTGATGAACACCGAAGGCCACGACTGCGGCTTCGGCAAGCCGGACGAATGCGCGGCGGGCGAGTGCGGCCCGGGCGGATTCCTGCACTTTTCGAACGCCGATTTCTGGATCGTGTCGCAATTGCAGCGCGTGGAAACCGAAGTGGAAAAGGGTTTCGCCGATTACCGCTTCGACAACGTCGCGAGCGCGATCTACAAATTCGTGTGGGACGAGTACTGCGACTGGTATCTGGAACTCGCCAAGGTGCAGATCCAGAACGGCACGCCGGAACAGCAGCGCGCCACGCGCCGCACGCTGTTGCGCGTGCTCGAAACCGTGCTGCGGCTCGCGCATCCGGTGATTCCGTTCATCACTGAAGCGCTCTGGCAAAAAATCGCGCCGATGACGGACGCCTACCCGAAGGACGCGAAAGAAGGCGAAGCGTCGGTCATGGTGCAGCGTTATCCGCGCGCGCAAGCGGAAAAAATCGACGAAGCGGCGGAACAGTGGACCGCCGAACTGAAAGCGGTGATCGATGCGTGTCGTAATCTGCGTGGCGAGATGAATTTGTCGCCCGCCGTGAAGGTGCCGCTCCTCGCGATCGGCGACGCCGCGCGTCTCGAAACCTTCGCGCCGTATGTCCAGGCGCTCGCGCGTTTGTCGGAGGTGAAGATCGTCGGCGACGAAGCCACGCTCGACGCCGAAGCGAGCGGCGCACCGGTTGCGATCGTCGGCGCGAACAAATTGGTGCTGAAGGTGGAAATCGACGTGGCGGCGGAGCGCGAACGTCTGTCGAAAGAAGTGGATCGCCTGACTAACGAAGTTTCAAAATGTAACGCCAAGCTCCTGAATGAGAGCTTTGTTGCAAAAGCGCCGGTAGCGGTCGTTGAGCAAGAGCGGAAAAGGCTGGCAGAATATGGGACTACTATCGAGAAGCTCCAGGCACAGTTATTGCGCCTGCCGGCTTGATTTGCGTTCTTCGTATTTAAAGCCAACCGCTTGACGTCTCATTGCCTGACGTTTCAACACGATTAAGAGGATCAGGGTCATCACATGCTAAAAGTTACGAAAGCGGTCTTTCCTGTCGCCGGTCTCGGCACCCGGTTCCTCCCCGCGACCAAGGCGAGCCCGAAGGAAATGCTGCCCGTGGTCGACAAGCCGCTGATCCAGTACGCGGTGGAAGAAGCGATGGCGGCCGGCATCACGGAAATGATCTTCGTCACGGGCCGCAGCAAGCGCGCCATCGAAGATCACTTCGATAAGTCATACGAAATCGAAGCCGAGCTGGAAGCGCGCGGCAAGGACAAGCTGCTCGAACTCGTGCGCAGCATCAAGCCGAGCCATGTGGATTGTTTCTACGTGCGTCAGGCCGAAGCGCTCGGCCTCGGCCACGCCGTGCTGTGCGCGGAGAAGCTGGTCGGCGACAACCCGTTCGCCGTCATCCTCGCGGACGACTTGCTGTACGGCACGCCGCCCGTCATGACGCAGATGATCGAAGTGTTCGATCACTATCACAGCTCGGTGATCGGGGTCGAAGAGATTCCGGAGCAGGATTCGAAGTCCTACGGCGTGATCGACGGCAAGGAATGGGAAGACAACATTTTCAAGCTGTCGGGCATCGTGGAAAAGCCGGAACCCGCCGTCGCACCGTCGAATCTGGGCGTGGTCGGCCGTTATGTGCTCAAGCCGCGCGTGTTCGACCATATCCGCGCGCTGAAGCCCGGCGCGGGCGGTGAACTGCAACTGACGGACGCGATCCAGTCGCTGCTCGCCGACGAACAAGTGCTCGCGTACAAGTATCACGGCACGCGTTTCGACTGCGGCAGCAAGCTCGGCTATCTGAAGGCGACGGTGGAATTCGCGCTGCGCCATCCGGAAGTCGCGGCGGATTTCGAGCAATATCTGCGCACGCGTTCACCGATTCTCGAAGGCTAAAAGCGACCTTGCGCGATGTAAAATAGCCCATGACTTGCGTCATGAGCTTTTTTTTCGTGCGTGGAAAAATGCCTAGCGGCGGCGCATCAGGAAGGTGAAGACCTTGTCGTGCGTCGTCGATTCGACGATTTCATTGCCGGTCTGCTTCGCGAAGGCGGCGAAATCGCGCTGCGAACCGGGATCGGTCGCCAGCACTTTCAGGATCTGGCCGGTTTCCATGTCGGCGAGCGCCTTTTTTGCACGCAGGATGGGGAGCGGACAGGTGAGCCCGCGCGCATCGACTTCCTTGTGAACTTGCATCGGGTGAGCCTTGGTTTGCTTGGCAGATCGGTCTGCACAGAGTCGACGATTCTACCGCAGCGCCCGCAAATCCACCGCCTGCCCCGTCTGCAACGCCTCGCGCAGCGCAATGCCGAGCCGCGTCGCCTCGCGGGCGTCGTCGAGTGTCAGGCCCGTCGGCGCGCCGCCGCCAAGACTCGCGATAAACGTCCGCGCCTCGGTGAGAAACGCGGCTTCGAAGCGCTCGAAGAACGACGGCGTGCATTCGTTGCGCATGCCGTGCGCGTCGGCGATTTCCACGCGGTTCGCGCGCGGATTGCGTCCGACCGCAAGCGCGCCCGCCGTGCCGATCACTTCCGTCTGCGTGTCGTGGCCGTGCGCCGTCGTGCGCGAAGCGTAGAACATGGCGATCTGGCCGCCCTCGAACTCGCAGATCGCGACGCCGTTATCGATATCGCCGCATTCGCGCAGGCCTTCGTGCAGCGCGATCGTGCCCGCCGCGAATACGCGCGTCGCCTTCGGATTGCCGAGAAACCAGCGCGCGAGATCGATATCGTGGACGCTGCAATCGAGGAAAAGTCCGCCCGAGGTCGGCGCGAAACGCACGAAGAAACCATCGGGATCGTTCATGTCGCAGGTTTGCGAGCGCACCATGAACGGCCGGCCGATCATACCGTCGGCGGTTTTCCGATAAGCATCGCGATAACTTTCGTCGAAGCGCCGCACGAAGCCGATCATCACCTGCAAATGCGGATAACGCGCGCTTTCCTCGATCACGCGGTCGCATTCGTCGAGATCGAGCGACAGCGGCTTTTCGCAGAACACGTGCTTGCCCGCGCGCAACGCGTCGATAATCTGCGCCGCGTGCAGCGACGTGGGCGTGACGAGCCACACGGCATCCACCGACGCATCCGCGAGCAGCGCGGCGTAGTCGTCGTGAAGCGCGAGTTCCGGCAGATGCTCGCGCGCCCAGTCACGCTCGGCGGCGACCGGACTGCACGCGGCGACGAGCGCGGCACCCGGCACGTGATACGCGAGATTTTCGGCATGACGGCGCCCGAGCCGTCCCAGCCCAACGATCCCGACCCGCACGGCGGCGCTCATACCGACGCCTCGTTCAAGCTGACAATGCGCCCTTCCTTCCACGAACGCGTCGCGGCGTCGGCGAGTTCCAGCGCCTTCAGGCCATCGGCGACGGTCGTGCGCACGGGTTTGCCCTCGGTCACGGCGTCGAAGAAATGCGCGATTTCAAGCGCATACGCCGCGCGATACCGTTCGAGGAAAAACGCTTCGGGCACGTCGCTCGATACCGACGTTTTCGAATACGCGGTCACCTCGGTCGGCCGCACGTTGCCCGCCTGCAGCATGCCCGCGCTGCCGAGCAATTCGAAGCGCTGGTCGTAACCGTAGGCCGCGCGCCGCGACGTGTTGATCTGGCAAAGGCGGCCGCGTTTCGTGCGGATCGTCACGGCCGTCGAGTCGATATCGCCCGCTTCCGCAATCGCCGGGTCCGACAGACAGCTTCCGGTTGCGTGCAGCGTGTCGGCTTCGTCGTCGAGCATCCAGCGGAAAATGTCGAAATCGTGGATCAGCATGTCCTTGAAGATGCCGCCCGAATGCTTGATGTATTCCACCGGCGGCGCGCCCGGATCGCGGCTGGTGACGATCAGCATTTCCGGCTCGCCGATCTCGCCCGCCTCCACGCGCGCCTTCAGCGCCGCGAACGTGGGATCGAAACGCCGCTGGAAACCGATCATGCACACCACGCCCGCCTCCGCCACCGCGCTCGCGCAGGCGCGCGCGCGTTTGAGCGTCAGATCGACCGGTTTCTCGCAGAACACGTGCTTCTTCTGCGCCGCCGATTTGAGGATAAGGTCCGCGTGCGTGTCCGTGCTCGAACACACGACCGTCGCGCCGACCGACGCATCGCCCATCGCGCCGTCGATATCCGCGACCTGTGCGCCGTATTGCGCCGCGAGCGCCGCCGCAGCCTCGCGATTCACATCCACCACGTATTTCAGCCGCACGCCGGGCTGGCGCGCGAGATTGGCCGCGTGGATCTTGCCGATCCGTCCTGCACCGAAAACCGCTACATCAATCGTCATAGCCGCCTGTCTCCCTGGATTCTTCTACGTTCAGTTCGAGCCGGTACGCGAGCGCGATGAATAGCGCCTGGCACAGGCAAATGGTGCTCGTGAGCGAGCGGAACGCGAACGCGCTCCCCTCTTTCACGAAGAGATTCGCACTCGCGTGGCGCGCGAGCGGCGAAAGCTGACTGTCGGTAATCACGAGCGTGCGCGCGCCGTTGTGCTGCGCGGCGCGCAGGCAGTGCTGCGTTTCCTTGCCGTAGGGCGCAAAACTGATGGCGATCACGACATCGCCTTTACGCACGCTGCGGATCTGCTCGCGATACATGCCGCCGAATCCCGAAACGAGATGCACGCGCTTTTTCGTATGTTGCAGCGCGTACACGATATAGCTCGCGACCGGGAACGAACGCCGCACGCCGATCACGTAGATGTTTTCCGCCTGCTGCAGCATCTTCACGGCGGTTTCGAACTGGGCGTCGTCCAGCCCCGCTTCCAGTTCTTCCAGCCCGTGACGGCTCGCCGCGATGAATTCGCGCGCGACCGAGACGCCGGAGAGCTTGCCCGGCTTGTCGTCGATCAGCTTGCGGATGCGCTGCTGGTAGCTTTGCGCCGATGCGCTCTGGCCGGTGTACGCCTGCCGGAACACGGCCTGCAGGTCCGAGAAACCGGAAAAGCCGAAGCGCTGCGCAAAGCGCACGACCGCCGACGGATGCACGCCGCACGCGCTCGCAATATCGCTCGTGCGATCCATCATCACGTTCTGGCGGTGCTGCTCGATATACGTCGCCACGCTTTTCAACTGGCGCGGCAACGCGTCGTACGCCGCCGTGATGCGTTGCATCAATTCGTCGATATTCTCGATTTCGGTGTTCGCTTCTTCCTGCATGGCTTCTCTTCGTCAGCACATTCGATGCTGCCGATTATAGAGACGTCGCCGCTCAAATGGAACGGATTTTCCATTTTCTTCTCCGATAAACTTCCTATTGCAGAGCGTGGAATCTTGTCCTACTCTTGGTCCTGAGCGGTGGCACCGTGAGTTTCGGCAGCGGGATTCATTCGGGCCGGACGCTCGCTCAAAACTACAACCCAGATAGGTGGAGACAATGAGACTTTGCAACGGCCGGGCCGCGCTTCGTGCGCTGGCGGCTGCCGCCGCGCTGTGCGGCGTGGCGGCACTGACCCCGTCGGCAGCGAACGCCGCCGACGCCAAGTTCGTCCTGATCAGCCATGCGCCGGATTCCGACTCGTGGTGGAACACCATCAAGAACGCGATCAAGCAGGCCGACGAAGATTTCAACGTCGAGACCGACTATCGCAATCCGCCGAACGGCGACCTGGCCGACATGGCGCGGCTGATCGAGCAATCGGCGGCGCGCAACTATGACGGCGTGATCAGCACCATCGCCGATTACGACGTGCTGAAAAGCGCGATGAACAAGGTCACGGCGAAGCATATTCCGTTCGTCACGATCAACTCCGGCACCGAGGAAGAAAGCGAAAAGCTCGGCGCGATCATGCACATCGGCCAGCCGGAATACGTCGCGGGCAAAGCCGCCGGCGAGAAGGCGAAGGCGGCGGGCATCAAGTCGTTCCTGTGCGTGAACCACATTGCGACCAACGTCGTGTCGTTCGACCGCTGCCGCGGTTTCGCGGATGCGATCGGCGTCGACTACAAGGCCGCCACGCTCGATTCCGGGCAGGATCCGACCGAAATCCAGTCGAAGGTCAGCGCGTTCCTGCGTAACCATCCGAACACGCAGGCCATCCTGACGCTCGGACCGACACCGGCCGCAGCCACCTTGAAAGCGGTGCAGCAGATGGGCCTCGCGGGCAAGATCTGGTTCGCCACGTTCGACTTCTCCGACGACATCGCGAAGGCGATTCAAGCGGGCACGATCCAGTTCGCGATCGACCAGCAGCCGTACTTGCAGGGCTACATTCCGGTCGCGGTGCTCGCCATCGTGAAGAAGGACAAGACGACCGATCCGGTGAAGATCCGCAAGATCCTGGAGGCGAATCCGAAGTTCCAGGCGCGCCTCGCGACCTACGGATTGCAGCCGTCGTACGGGCCGAAGAACATCCGTTCGGGTCCGGGTTTCATCACGAAAGAAAATATCGACAAGGTGCTGAAGTACGCGGGTCAGTACCGCTGATAAACGCTGTTCCCTCCCGGGCGGCTCAGGTTCCCCGCCGCCCGTTCGCATCCCGCCTCGCTTTAACCGCCCGCTGCGCCCGTTCCCGGGTGCGGTGAGCGCGCGCACGAAAGGAGTCATCATGGGCGTTGCAGGCAAGCATTTTCCACGTCATCTCAAGCCAACCGATTCGGCCAGCGCCGACGCCGCCGTCGAGGCGTCGCCTGACGAACGCGTGCGGCGCGAATCCTGGTTCGGCCATCTTCTCAACCGCCCCGAATTCGCCGCCATCTCCGGCACCGTCCTGGTGTTTGCGGTGTTCGGATTCGCCGCGGGCAGTTCGGGCATGTTCAATCTCGACGGCGTAATGAACTGGTCGCAGGTCGCGGCCTACCTCGGCCTGCTCGCGGTGGGCGCGTGCCTCTTGATGATCGCCGGCGAATTCGACCTGTCGATCGGCTCGATGATCGGCTTCGCCGGGATGATGGTCGCGATCCCCTCGGTCTATTTTCACTGGCCGATCTCGGTCGCGATCCTGTTCGCATTCGTCGCCTCGATGCTGCTCGGCGCGCTGAACGGCTATCTCGTGATGAAGACGCGGCTGCCTTCGTTCATCGTCACGCTCGCGTTCCTCTTCATCCTGCGCGGCCTCACGCTCGCGCTCTCGATTCTCTTCGCCGACCGCACGATCGTCTCCGGTGTCGGCGATCTCGCGCAGAACGACTGGATCGCCAATACGCTCTTTCATGGCGTCGCGCTGCAGGGCTTGTTCACGTGGCTCGCGCATCTCGGCATCGGCAAGCTGCTCGATAACGGCACGCCGCTTGTGCCCGGCATTCCGAAAGTGATTCTCTGGTGGTTCGCGCTCGCCGCGGTCAGCGCATTCGTCCTCGCGAAAACGCGCTACGGCAACTGGATTCTCGCGGTCGGCGGCGATGCGAACGCGGCGAAGAATGTCGGCGTCCCGGTCAAGCGCGTGAAGATTTCGCTGTTCGTGCTGACCGCCTTCTGCTCGTGCCTGTTCGCGGTGCTGCAGGTTTGCGATATCGGCTCGGCGGCGGCGGATCGCGGCTTGCAAAAAGAGTTCGAAGCGATCATCGCGGCGGTGATCGGCGGCACGTTGCTGACCGGCGGCTATGGATCGGTGATCGGCGCGTGCTTTGGCGCGCTCATCTTCGGCGTCGTGCAGATTGGCATTACCTATACGAACGTGAGCTCGGACTGGTTCCGCGTGTTTCTCGGCGTGATGCTGCTGCTCGCCGTGCTCTTCAACCATTATGTGCGCCGCCGCGTTTCGCAGGCGCAGTGAAGGAGCCGACCATGAACCGTGAACAACAGCAATCGCAAACGCAAACGCAGACCCAGGATGCGGCGGGCGACGACATCATCCTCGCGCTGGAAAACGTCAGCAAATTCTTCGGCAAGGTCATTGCGCTGAGCGGCGTCACGCTGCGCCTGAAACGCGGCGAAGTGCACTGCCTGCTCGGCGACAACGGCGCGGGTAAATCGACGCTCATCAAGACGCTCGCGGGCGTGCATTCGCCCTCGTCCGGCGAGTATCTCGTCGATGGCAAGCCGGTCGTGTTCGAATCGCCGAAGGAAGCGCTCGATCTCGGCATCGCGACGGTGTATCAGGATCTCGCGCTCGTGCCGCTCCTTTCGGTCGCGCGCAATTTCTTCATGGGACGCGAGCCGCAAAAGAAGCGCTTCGGCATCTTCAACGTGATGGACCTCGATCTCGCCGCGCAGACTTCGGGCGCGAAACTCGCGGAAATGGGCATCAACGTGCGCGATCCGCATCAGCCTATCGGCACGATGTCCGGCGGCGAAAAGCAATGCCTCGCCATCGCGCGGGCCATCCACTTCGGCGCGCGCGTGCTGATTCTCGACGAACCGACCGCCGCGCTCGGCGTGAAGCAGAGCTTCAACGTGCTGCGCCTGATCCACACGGCGCGCGCGAAAGGCATCTCCGTGATCTTCATTACGCACAACGTCCATCACGCCTATCCCATCGGCGATTCGTTCACGCTGCTCAATCGCGGCCGCTCGCTCGGCACGTTCACGAAAGAGACGATCAGCAAGGACGAAGTGCTCGACATGATGGCGGGCGGTGCGGAAATGCAGAAGATGATCGGTGAACTCGAAGGCGCGACGATCTAAGGATGAAGACATGCCAGTAAAACCTGAAACCCGCATGAGCGGCTCGCGCTTCGCGCCGGGACGCACGCGCGACGTCATCTGCCTCGGCCGCCTCGCGGTCGATCTGTACGCGCAGCAAGTCGGCGCGCGGCTCGAAGACGTCACGAGCTTCGCCAAGTATCTCGGTGGATCGTCGGCGAATATCGCGTTCGGCTGCGCGCGGCTCGGCCTGAATTCCGCGATGCTCGCGCGCGTCGGCAACGACCACATGGGCCGCTTCCTGACTGAAACGCTGCAGCGCGAAGGCTGCGATACGAGCCACGTTCGCATCGATCCCGAGCGCTTGACCGGGCTCGTGCTGCTCGGCCTGGAAGACCGCGACACGTTTCCGCTCGTGTTCTATCGCGAGAATTGCGCGGACATGGCCGTGGACGAGAACGATTTCGACGAAGCGTTCATCGCGTCGTCGAAGGCATTATTGATAACAGGTACGCACTTTTCGACCGAACAGGTCAATCGCACGAGCCGCCGCGCGCTCGATTACGCGCGCGCCAACGACGTGCGAACCGTGCTCGATATCGACTACCGGCCGGTGCTCTGGGGTCTGGCTAACAAGGCCGACGGCGAGACGCGCTTCGTCGCGAACGACGGCGTGACCGCGCACCTGCAGCGCATCCTGCCGCTGATCGACCTCGTGATCGGCACGGAAGAGGAATTCCGGATCGCGGGCGGCCAAGGCGATCTGATCGAGACGCTCATGGCCGTGCGCCGCGTGACGAACGCGACGCTTGTGGTAAAGCGCGGGCCGCTCGGCTGCTCGATCATCGAGGGCGATGTGCCCGCTTCCATCGACGACGCGCCGATTCATCGCGGCGTCGAAGTGGAAGTGCTGAACGTGCTGGGCGCGGGCGATGCGTTCGCGTCGGGCTTTCTCGCCGGATGGCTGCGCGACGAACCGAACGAAGCGTGCGCGGCGCGCGCGAACGCGTGCGGCGCGCTGGTGGTTTCGCGCCACGGCTGCGCGCCCGCGATGCCGACGCCCGCGGAACTCGATTACTTTCTCGATGCCGCGCGCGCGGACCCGCAACGCATGCGGCGTCCCGACCGCGATGCGACGCTCGCGCGGCTGCATCGCGTGACGCCCGCACGCACGCAATGGAGCGAAGTGCTCGGTTTCGCCTTCGATCATCGCAACCAGTTCTTCGATCTCGCGCAACGCACCGGCGCGAGCGAGGCGCGTATCGCGCAGTTGAAGGGACTGTTCGTCGAAGCGGTGGCCGCGACCGAACGTGAGCTGAATCTGCAAGGCGCGATCGGCGTGCTGATCGACGATCGCTACGGTCAGGACGCGCTGAACACGGCAACGGGACGCGGCTGGTGGATCGGCCGGCCGGTGGAATTGCCGGGTTCGATGCCGCTCGTCTTCGATCACGGCAGGTCGGTCGGCACGACGCTCGCGACCTGGCCGCGCGAGCATGTCGCGAAGTGTCTCGTGCAATATCACCCTGACCATCCGCACGAATTGCGGCTCGAACAGGAAGCGCAGATCCGCGCGCTTTACGACGCGACGCAGGCGAGCGGCCATGAATTGCTGCTTGAGATCATTCCGCCGAAGAACGGCCCGCCGCTCGCCGACGACACCGTGCTGCGCGCGCTCAAACGCCTCTACAACCTCGGCATCTATCCGGAATGGTGGAAGCTCGAACCGATGAGCGCGCGTCAATGGGAAGCGATCGATGCGCTGATCGCCGAGCGCGATCCGGCGTGCCGGGGTGTCGTGATGCTCGGCTTGTCGGCGGGTGTGGAGCAACTGTGCGACGGCTTTCTCGCGGCAGCCGAATCGAAGACGTGCCGTGGCTTTACCGTCGGCCGCACGATCTTCCATGAACCGAGCCATGCGTGGCTCGCTGGCGATATCGACGACGCCGAACTGATCGCGCGCGTGCGCCGGACATTCGAAACGCTGATCGGCGCATGGCGGGCGGCGCGCGCAGGACGTCCGCCACAGAACGCCGCGGCACGACAGGAGCAGGCAGCATGAACGAGCGCGCTACTCAAATCGAAGCGGCGTCGGGCACGATTCGCCTGAGCACCGCGCAGGCGCTCATCCGCTATCTCGCGGCGCAGCGCACGCCGGCAGGCGAGATGCTGTTCGGCGGCGTGTTCGCGATCTTCGGACATGGCAACGTCGCGGGCATCGGCGAGGCGCTTTATCAGCATCGCGAGGTATTGCCGACTTATCGCGCGCACAACGAACAGGGGATGGCGCATAGCGCGATCGCCTACGCGAAGGCGCATTTCCGACGCCGCATGATGGCGGTCACGACCTCCATCGGTCCCGGCGCGACGAACCTCGTCACCGCCGCCGCGCTCGCGCACGTGAACCGCTTGCCGGTGTTGCTGCTGCCTGGCGACATCTTCGTTTCACGGGCGCCGGACCCGGTGCTGCAGCAAATCGAAGATCCTCACGACGGCAACGTGTCGGTGAACGATGCACTGAAATCCGTCTCGCGTTATTTCGACCGTATCGTGCATCCGGCGCAATTGCTCTCCGCGTTGCCGCGCGCCATTCGCGTGCTCACCGACGCGGCGCTCTGCGGTCCCGTCACGCTCGCGCTGCCGCAGGACGTGCAGGCGATGGCGTTCGATTGTCCGGCGTCGTTCTTCGAGCCGCGCACGGTGCGCTTTCATGCGCCCGCGCCGCTTGCCGAAGAAATCGCGGAAGCGGCGGCGGCATTGCGGGCGTCGAAGAAGCCGCTGATCGTCTCGGGCGGCGGCGTGCTGTACGGCGAAGCCACCGATGCCTTGCGCGCGTTCGCCGAACGCCACGGCGTGCCGGTCGCGGAGACGCAGGCCGGCAAGAGCGCCCTGCCCTGGGATCACGCGCTGAACGCGGGCGGGATCGGCGTAACTGGCGGGACGGCTGCGAACACGCTCGCGAACGACGCCGATTGCGTGCTCGCCATCGGCACGCGGCTGCAGGATTTCACGACTGGCTCGAACACATTGTTCGCCGAGGCGCGGTTGATCGGCGTGAACGCCAATCCCTTCGATGCGATCAAACAAGGCGCAATTGCCGTGCAAAGCGATGCACGTCTCGCGCTCGACGCGCTGAGCGCCGCGCTTGGAACGTGGCGCGCGCCGTCGTCGTGGACTTCGCGCGGCGAAACGCTCGCCGACGAATGGCGCGCAACCGTCGCGCGAGTCACGCACACCGTGCCGCCCGACGGTGCGCTGCCGCGCGAAGCCGATGTGATCGGCGCAGTGCAGCGCTCGCATCCGCAATCGCCCGCGCACGATCTCGTCGTGTGCGCGGCAGGCACCTTGCCCGCCGATCTGCAGAAGCTCTGGCGCACGGCGCAACCGGGCGGCTATCACGTCGAATACGGCTACTCGTGCATGGGATACGAAATCGCGGGCGGCTTGGGTGCGAAGCTCGCGCGGCCGGATCGCGAAGTGATCGTGATGGTGGGCGACGGCAGCTATCTGCTGATGAACAGCGAACTCGCGACGAGCGTCATGCTGGGCGCGAAGATCATCGTCGTGTTGCTGGATAACCGTGGCTATGGCTGTATCAACCGGTTGCAGCAGGCATGTGGCGGCGCGCCGTTCAACAATCTCATCGACGATTGCAAGCAAGGGCCGCTCGGCGCGCCGCAAATCGACTTCGCGATGCACGCGCGTTCGCTCGGCGCAGCGGCGGAACACGTCACGACGCTCAACGAACTCACGGCGGCGATGCAGCGTGCGCGCGATTCTGACCGCAGCTATCTGATCAGCATCGACACCGACCCGGCGCGTTCGACGGAAGACGGCGGCTGGTGGTGGGAAGTCGCCGTGCCGGAAGTATCCGAGCGCCAGGCCGTGCGCGAGGCGCGCGGACGGTATGAAAAGGCAATCGGCGAGCGCGCCGGCAAGGTCGCGCAACGGGCTAGCAAGCGCACGACGCATCTCGGGGAATGACGCAATGACGACACTGAATGTACGCATCGGCATCAATCCGCTTTCGTGGATGAACGACGACCTGCCCTCGCTCGGCGGCGAGACGCCGTTATCGGTTGCGCTCACCGAAGGACGCGAAATCGGCTACGACGGGTTCGAGTTGGGCAACAAGTTTCCGCGCGAACCGCAAGCGCTCAAGTCGCTGCTCGGGAGCTACGATCTCGCGCTCGTCTCGGGCTGGTATTCGGGCAGGCTCGCGAAACGTAGCGCCGAGGAAGAGATCGCGGCGGTCGGCCCGCATCTCGAACTGCTCGCGAAAAACGGCGCGACCGTGATGGTCTACGGTGAAGTGGCGGACTCGATTCAGGGCGCGCCGCAACCGCTGTATCAGCGCCCGCGCTTCTTTTCCGACGCGCAGTGGCGCGAGTACGCCGAGCGTCTCGACACGTTCGCGGCCTACACGTTGAGCCACGGCGTGCGGCTCGCGTATCACCACCACATGGGCGCGTATGTGGAAACGCCCGCCGACGTCGACATGCTGATGAGCCTCACGAGCGACGACGTCGGCCTGCTGTTCGACGCGGGGCACATCACGTTCGCGGGCGGCGATCCGCTCGCGATGCTCGACAAGCACATCGCGCGCGTGTGTCACGTCCACTGCAAGGACGTGCGGCCCGAGATCGTGAAGCTCGCGCGCAATCGCAACTGGAGTTTTCTCGACGCGGTGATCAACGGTGCGTTCACCGTGCCGGGCGACGGCGCGGTGAATTTCCCGGCGATCATCGCGCGGCTCGCAGAGCACGGTTATAACGGCTGGCTGGTGGTGGAAGCGGAACAGGACCCGGTCATCGCGCCGAGCTACGCGTATGCCGAAAAGGGATATCGGACGCTGCGCGCGCTCGTCGATGAAAACATGAAGGAGGCAGCATGAGCTTGCTCGTCAAAGCATCGCGCGAAGGCCAGTCCATCGCGCGCGTCACACCCGAAACGGCGGGCTGGCGGCATGTCGGTTTCGCCGCGTACCGGCTCGAAACGGGCGACATCGTGCATGTGCATGAAGCAGCACGCGAAGTGTGCATCGTGGTGCTCTCGGGCACGGTCACGATAGAAGCCGGTGCGTTTCGCTGGGAGAAGATCGGCACGCGCGATACCGTGTTCGAGGACACCGCGCCGTATGCCGTGTACCTGCCGCCGAAACTCGCCGCAACCGTCCGCGCCGAGCGCGACGCCGAGGTTGGCGTCGCGAGCGCGCCCGCGATCGGACTGTACCCGCCGCGGCTGATCGAGCCTTCGCAGATGAAGCGCTCGGCGCGCGGCAAAGGTGCAAATACGCGATACGTATGCGATATTCTTCCGCAGACGGAGCCGGCCGAGGGCTTGCTCGTGGTCGAGGTGAAGACGCCCGGCGGTCACGCATCGAGCTATCCGCCGCACAAGCACGACCGCGACAACGTGCCGACGGAAAGCGCGCTGGAGGAAACGTATTACCACCGTCTCAACCCGCCGCAAGGCTTCGCGTTCCAGCGCGTCTATACCGACGAACGCGATCTGGACGAGACGATGGCGGTGGAAAATCACGACGTCGTGATGGTGCCGCGCGGCTACCATCCGGTGGTCGTGCCGTATGGCTACGACAATTATTATCTCAACGTGATGGCGGGCGACAAGCGCACGTGGCACTTTAAAAACGATCCCAAGCATGAGTGGATCGTGGAGCGGGATAGTAAAGCTTAAGTAAAACCTAAGCCGCCGAGAGCCACTCGCGGGCGATGCTCGCATCGCCCGCGAACACTTCTGCCGTGTCGTCGAACACGATCGCGCCATGCCCCATCACCGCCACGCGCGTGGCAAGCCCGCGCGCGATGGTCATCCTCTGCTCGATCAGCAGCATCGCCGTGCCGCGTTCCCGCAACTCGCGCAGACACGCCGCCACTTGCGCGATCACCTGCGGCGCGAGTCCTTCAGCGGGTTCGTCGATCACGACCAGTTGCGGATCGCCGAGCAGCGTTCGCGAGAGCGCGAGCATCTGCTGCTCGCCGCCCGACAGCACGCCCGCCTTCACGTTTTTGCGCTCGCGTAGCACGGGAAAAATCCGCTCGGCGTCGTCGATGGAAAAGCGCGGCGCACGCGACTGCATGCCGAGCGCTAAGTTCTCACGCACGGTCAGCGCGGGAAAGACATCGCGCTGTTCCGGCACGTAACCGAGCCCAAGCCTCGCGATCCGAAACGGCCGCAAGCCATTGAGCGACTCACCGCGAAACGTCATGCGCCCTTGCACGCGCACGAGTCCCATGATCGACTTCGCGAGCGTCGAGCGGCCCGAGCCGTTGCGCCCGGCAAGCGCGACGACCTCGCCTTCCGCGATGTTCAAATCGACGCCGTGCAGCACCTGACTCGCGCCATACCACGCGTTCAATCCCTCGATTTCAAGCAGCGCCCTCACGATGACGACTCCGCCGCATCGCCGAGATAGGCTTCCTGCACGGCGGCATCGCGGCGTGTTTCGTCGGGCGTCCCCGTCGCGATCACGCGACCGCGCACGAGCACCGAAATGCGATCCGCGAGGCCGAACACCGTCTGCATGTCATGCTCGACGATCAACAAGGTCTTGCCCGCCGTCGTTGCTCGTATCAACGCCACCGCGCGCGCACTTTCGGCGCGATTCATGCCCGCCGTGGGCTCGTCGAGAAGCAGCGTCGGCGCGCCCGTGGCGAGCGCGATGCCGAGGTCGAGCGCGCGTTGCTGCGCGTAGCCAAGATGCGCCGCCAGATCCTCGCGTTGCGCGGCAAGGCCGATTTCCTCAAGCAAGGACACGACCGATTCGTCGATGGCACGAGAACGCAGCCAGCGATCGCGAAGGCGCGTCGAACTTGCGCCGAGCATCGCGCAACGCAGGTTGTCGAACACCGAAAGCGCGCCGAACACGCGCGTCGTCTGGAAGCTGCGCGCCACGCCGAGACGGCTCACGCGATGCGGCGGCAAGCCGGCAATGTCTATCCCGTCGAGCAGCACGCGGCCATCGTCGAGACGCGTGCGTCCGGCGATCAAATCAAATAGCGTGGATTTGCCCGCGCCGTTCGGACCGATCAGCGCGTGACGTTCGCCTTGCCGCACGGTCAGATCGACGCCGCGCAAAATCTCGGTCGCCCCGAAGCGTTTGGTGACGTGACGCAATTCGAGCGCTGCGGTCATCGTTTTCTCCGACGCATCAGCAGACACGCGAGCGCCGCGCTCGCCGCCGCCACGAGCCACGGCGCGAGCGTCCGCCCGTTCATCGCGAATCCTGCGAGATGCGCGAAGCCGTCACCTGCCGGATCGAATTGAATGGCGTAGGCCAGTTCGGTCGCGATCACGATGCCGACCGACGCCGCGATTACGGCGGCCACGCCGCGCAAGGACGCGCCTCGCACGAGCGCGACCAGTCCACCGGGCGCCGCCACGACCACCCACACGAAAAAGAGTCCGAGATAAAAGAGCCACGCCGGCGTCACGCTCGCGGCCGCGACACTGAAAAACGTCAGCACGACCGCGCCTGCAACCGGCCCGAAGAACGACCCCGCGCCGCCGATCACCGTCGCGATCAGCACGCTGCCCGAGCGCGCAAGGCTCACGCCCTCCGCCGATGCCAGCTCCACGTTGATCAGCCCGAGCGTGCCTGCGATGCCCGCGAAGAACGCGGCGACGAGCGTCATCGTGAAGCGCACACGGCGAGGATCGACGCCAATCGATGCAGCGCGCGTGGCGTTGTCGCGTACCGCGTTCGCGAGCCGCACTTGCGGCGTTCGGGAGTACGCGTACATCGCGATGCACGCGGCCACGCACCACGCCGCGATCAGCGCATATGCCTCGCGCGCGGGGCCGAACGTCCACGCGCCGAGCAGCACACCGCGCGCGCGGTCGATCGACACGCCGCCCTCGCCGCCGAACCAGCCCGGCGCGAGCCAGATACCTGCCGCGACGAGTTCGCCGAGGCCGAGCGTGATCATCGCGTAGGTCGTGCCGGCGCGGCGTGTCGAGATGACACCGAACACCGCGCCCGCCAGTGCGCCCGCCGCGCCGCCGATCAGCGGCAACAGCGGCAGCGGCACGCTGTAGCGGTTGGATATCTGCGCCGCCGCGAAAGCACCGAGGCCGGAGTAAATCGCGTGACCGAAGGACAGCAGCCCAGTCTCGCCGAGCAGCAGATTGTAGGAAAGCGCGAACACGATCATCGCGGCGGTTTGCGCGAGATACGCGAGCAGCCAGCTTTGCGCCGAAAAGAACAGTGGCAGCAAGAGACCGGCGATCAGCAGAATCCAGGGCAGCCACGCCCGCTGGCGATCACGCGTCATCGTCGGCACGTTGCCCGAACAGACCGCGCGGACGCACGCTCAACATGCCGACCAGCAACAGATACGGCAACACGGGCGCGACCTGCGCTGCCGACAGCGCCGACCATTCGCGCGGCAACGTCGCGCCGAACGCGGCGGCCAGCGTGCCGAGCGACGCGCTGGATGCGACCGCGAAGGTCTGCACGCAGCCCACCAGCAGCGAAGCCGCGAGCGCGCCGCCAAGCGACCCCAGCCCGCCGATCACCACGACGACAAACACGATCGGCCCCATCGAATCGGCCATCGACGGTTCGATGACGGCGAGCGGAGCGCCGATCACGCCCGCCAGCGCCGCAAGCCCGGTGCCGACGGCGAAGACCGTTGTGAACACGCGCGGCACGTCGTGGCCGAGTGTCTCGACGGTCGCGGGATGCGTCAGCGCGGCGCGCACGATCAGCCCGGTTTTCGAAATGCGCAGCGTCGCCAGCAGCAGCACAAGTATCGCGACGGCGAGCGCCATCATGAACGCGCGATAACGCGGAAAAGCGGCACCGTATAGCGTGAAAAGCGGCCCGTCGAGGATGGCGGGCACGTTCGCCGCGAGCGGCGAGAGGCCCCACACGAGCTTGACCGCTTCCTCGATCAGATACGCCGCGCCGAACGTCAGCAGCAGTTCGCGCAGCGCGTTTTTGGTGCCCTGACTCGCCACACGTCGCAGCAGAAAACGCTCGAACAGCGCGCCGAGTGCGCCCACGACAAGCGGCGCCGCAATCAGCGCGAACCAGAAGCCGCCCCGAGCGGCGCACGCATAGCCGATGTACGCGCCGAGCATGTAGAAGCTCGCGTGCGCGAAGTTGAGCACGCCGAGCATGCTGAAAATGAGCGTCAGTCCCGCCGACAACATGAACAGTAGCAAGCCGACGCTCGCGCCGTTCAGAAGATTGATCGCGAACCACTGCGCGAACGGCTGCGCGCTCATCCGTTGGCGAGCGGTTTCAGCGCGGCGAGCAGCGTATCGGGCAACGGAACCGGACGACGCGTCGCGCGATCCACGTAGACATGCACGAAGTGACCTTGCGCGGCGGGCGAATCGGCGTTGGCGCTGAAGATCGCCACTTCGTAGCGCACGCTCGTCGTGCCGACCTTCGTCACGCGCAACCCCGCTTCGATGCGTTCCGGAAACGCGAGCGACGCGAAGTAGCTGCACTGCGTCTCGACCACCAGTCCGATCACCGGCCCCGCTTCGGGATCGAGCGCGCCATGGCGGATCAGATACTCGTTCACCACGGTATCGAAGTAGCTGTAGTAGACGACATTGTTGACGTGCCCGTACACGTCGTTATCCGACCAGCGCGTGGCGATCGAGAGAAAGTGCGGGAAATCCGCGCGCGTGGCGGGAACCGGCTTCGTCATCGTTACAGCGACGCCTTGAGCATCTGCCGATAATCGTCGGCGCTCGCCTCGCGCGGATTCGTCTTGTGGCAATGATCGGCGAGCGCGCCCTTGATGACCTTGTCGAACATGCTCTCGTCCACGCCCATCTGCGCGAGATGCGTCGGCAGGCCGAGCCGCGCGGTCATGTCGTGCACGGCTTGTGCGAGATCGGCGTGATCGGGCAGATTCATCGCGCGGCGCATGCGGGCGAAACGCCGCTCCGCGATCACGCTCGCCGCCGTTTCGTTAAAGCGCAGCACGGCAGGCAACACGACTGCGTTCAGCGTGCCGTGATGCAGCGACGTGCGCCCATTCACGGCCAGCCCGCCGAGCGGATGCGACAGCGAATGAACGCAGCCGAGACCCTTCTGAAACGCCATCGCGCCCTGCATCGACGCGCTCATCATGTTCAGACGCGCATCGCGATCCTGGCCGTCGTGCGTCGCCCGCTCGATATGCGCCCACGCGCGCTCCAGCCCGTCGAGCGCGATGCCGTCGGCGGGCGGATTGAACGCGGGCGCAAGGAACGTTTCGATGCAGTGCGCGATCGCGTCCATGCCGGTCGCGGCGGTGAGGCCGGACGGCAGGCCGAGCGTGAGCGATGGATCGCAGATGGCGGATTTCGGCAGCAGATGCCACGAATGAAAACCGAGCTTGCGGCCATCCGCGAGAATGATGATCGCGCCGCGCGCCACTTCGCTGCCCGTGCCCGCCGTGGTCGGCACGGCGATGAGCGGCGCGGCGCGCTCGGTGATCTTGTTGCTGCCGCCTTCGATGGTCGCGTATTCGGTGAGCGTTCCCGCGTGCGTCGCGGCAATCGCGACGCCTTTCGCCAGGTCGATCGACGACCCGCCGCCCACCGCGATCAGCCCATCGCAATCTTCCCGCCGATACTGCTCGGCGGCTTTCATCACCATCGCTTCGGTCGGATTCGACGGTGTTTCGTCGAACACCGGCAGCGCGCCGAAACGGGCCGCGTCCACGACTTGCGCCGCGAGACCGGCCGCCGCCACGCCTTTATCGGTGATGACGAGCGGCCGTTTGATACCGATCCGCGCGCACTCGGATTCGAGCATCGAAAGCGCGTCGTAGCCGAGATGAACGTGCGTGAGATAGAAGATGAAGGCCATGACGTGTCCTGCCCCGGGAGTAGTGCCGCGAAAGTGCCGCGAAAGTGCCGCGAGAGAACTCAAGCGGCGGTAAGCGATGTTAGGAGCCGCGCGCGAGGCGTGTCAATCGGCGCTAGCGCGGACGCGAACGCGAACGCGCTTACTGTCCCGGACGCTCCACGTATTCGTAGGGCAGATTGCGCGCGCGCATCCATTGCGCGACGGCGTGACCGGTTCCCGCGCGCCACGGCCGCAGATTCGCCGGTTCGACGAGCCGGTATTCGAGCAGTTCCGGCGAGAGCGCGATCGTCCCCGACGCCTTCACGTGATACGCGATGATCAGTTCGTTCTTGCGCATGAATTCGTACACGCCGACGAGTTCCACCGAGTCCGCGACCAGCGACGTTTCCTCCAGCACCTCGCGCGCGATGCCCTCTTCCGGCGTCTCGCCGTTTTCAAGGAATCCGGTGATCAGCGCGAACATGCCTTCGGGCCACGCGGCGTTGCGCGCGAGCAGAATGCGCCCCTCATATTCGACGATCGCCGCGACCACCGGCAGCGGATTGTTCCAGTGCGTGAAGTGGCCCTCGGGACAGGCGAGGCGCACGCGCCCGCCTTCGTGCGAGGCATCGGCGCGTTCGATCAGTTCGCGTGCGCACTGCGGGCAGTATCGGTATTCGCTCATGGCGGGCGGCGCTCAGGCGCTTGCAAGATTGGCGCAGAGTGCGCGGATTTCATCGGTGAAGCGTTCGACCGTTTCGGGCAGCGTGTCCCACGCGCACATCAGGCGGCAGCCGCCCGAGCCGATGAACTGATAGAACTTCCAGCCCGTTTGGCGCAACGCGGCGGCGACCGCAGGCGGCAATTCCGCGAACACCGCGTTCGATTGCGGCTTGAACAGCACGTTCACTTGGCGGATCGCAGCGAGACGCTCGGCCATCAACTGCGCCATCGCGTTCGCATGGCGCGCGTTGCGCAGCCAGACGTCGTTGTCCAGCAGACCGAGCCAGGGCGCGGAGATGAAGCGCATCTTCGAGGCCAACTGACCCGCCTGTTTCAGCCGGTACGCGAAATCGGCGGCGAGCGCCTTATCGAAGAACACGACTGCTTCGCCCACCGGCAAACCGTTCTTCGTGCCACCGAAACACAGCACGTCCACGCCCGCGCGCCACGTGATCTCCGACGGATGCACATCGAGCGCGGCGACCGCGTTCGCGAAGCGCGCGCCGTCCATGTGCACTTTCAGATGCCGCCGTTTCGCGATCGCCGCGATGGCGCGTATTTCTTCGACGGTGTACACGGTGCCCACTTCCGTCGATTGCGTGAGCGTGACGACCTTCGGCTTCGGATAGTGGATATCGGCGCGCTTCGTGACAATCGCCTCGATCGCGTCGGGCGTGAGCTTGCCGTTCTCGCCCGGCGCGGTCAGCAGCTTCGAGCCGCCCGAGAAGAACTCGGGGCCGCCGCATTCGTCGGTTTCGATGTGCGCGAGTTCGTGGCAGATCACCGAGTGATACGACTGGCACAACGACGCGAGCGCCAGCGAATTCGCCGCCGTGCCGTTGAACACGAAGAACACTTCGCAATCCGTCTGGAACAGCGTGCGAATGCGGTCGCACACCTGGTTGGTCCATGAGTCGTCGCCGTAAGCCGGCTCGTGGCCGCTGTTGTTGGCTTCGATCAGCGCGGCAAGCGCTTCCGGGCAGATGCCCGCGTAGTTGTCGGAGGCGAAATGTTGCATGCGGTCGATGGCGTGGGCTTGCGAGGAATGACGCGCCGCTAAGGGCGCGCGGGCTGGCGGCCATTCTAACGGCTTCGTCGTGAATGCGTTGGAGCGAGCGAGACTCAAGCGGCGTTCGTGACCGGCACTTCGGGCGGCGCTTCGGTGAGCGCTTGATCCCGCCCGAGCAACGCATCGCGTAGCGCATCGAGCGCCGCCGACCGGTGGCCGCGCCGCCAGATCAGCAAGGTGTCGATGGCGCCGTCCGCGCCGAGCGAATGCAGCGCGATGTTCTCGCCGAGCGCGCCGAGCGCGAGCACCGAACGCGGCGCGACCGCCACGCCGACGCCCGCCGCCACGCACGCGACGATCGAATGGTACGAGCCGAGTTCGAGCACGCGCTCGGGGCGCAGGCCGTTCGCGTCGTACCAGCGCTGCGCATGCGCCCGATAAGCACAGCCGCGCTCGAACGCGATCAGCGTGCTCAGCGCGAGATCGCGCGACGTGCGGATCGGACGGTGACCGCGCGGCGTGAGCAGAACGAGTTCTTCGCGAAAGATCGGCAGGCTGTCGAAGTGATCGTCGAGCCACGCATCGCCTTCGGCCGGGCGCGCAACCAGCGCCGCGTCGAGTTCGAAATTGCGCACCCGGTCGATCAAATCGCGCGTCACGCCGGTCGTCAATTCCAGCATGACCTCCGGCCAGCGCTGGTGATAATTCGCCAGCACGGGCGGCAGCCGGCTCGCCGCCGTGCTTTCCATCGTGCCGAGGCGCAAGCGGCCATGCGGACGGCTTTCGGTGACGGCGTGGCGCGCTTCATCGGCGAGCGCGAGCAGGCGCTCCGCATACGGCAGCAGCGTTTCGCCGGCGGGTGTCAGCACGAGGCGGCGGCCATCGCGCACGAAAAGCGGCGTGCCGAGTTGCTCCTCCAGTTGCCGGATGCGCGTCGTCACGTTCGATTGCACCCGGTTGAGCTTGCGCGCGGCCCGCGTCACGCCGTTCTCGCGGACGACCGCCCGGAAAATGTTCAGCGCTGCCAGATCCATTGCATCTCTCCTTGTGATACATCGAATCTCGATTATTCATTTTTCAGGATCGCCTGGTCAAGCTAGGATGGGCTTTTCGCTCGAAGGTCGCCGTCATGTCCGCTCTCAATTCAGATCGTCTCGCGCGCGCCACGCCCGATCCCGCGCGCACGGCCGCCATCGCCTGCGCGGTCGTACTGGCGGTCGCGCTCGGGGTCGGGCGTTTCGCGTTCACGCCCCTTTTACCGCTGATGCTCAAAAGCGGCGCGCTCGATATCCGGCACGGCGGCTGGCTCGCGTCGTTCAACTACGCAGGCTATTTCGTGGGCGCGCTGTCGTGCGCGGCAATCCGCGTCGATCATGCCCGCATGGTCCGTTTCGGACTCGCCGCGACCGTCGTCCTGACGCTCGCGATGGGCGCGATCGATACGTTCTGGCTCTGGGCCGCCGTGCGTTTCGTGGCGGGCGCACTGAGCGCGTGGACGTTCGTGTTCGCGTCGCAGTGGGGTTTGCGGCGGCTCGCGGAACTCGGCGCGCACGGCTGGAGCGGCGTGATCTACGCGGGACCGGGCGTGGGGATCGTGTTGACGGGACTGCTCGGCGCGGCGGCGAGCGCGGCGTCGATGGGCGCGCCGGCCGTGTGGATCGGCTTCGGCGTGTTGTCGGCGGTGGCGGGCGCGGCCGTGTGGCGCGCGTTCGACGCACGTCCGGTTCAGGCACCGGACGTCACGAAAACGCCGCTTATCGCCGATCCTGCCGCGCATCGCGCTGAATCTGCGTGGCTCGTGGTGCTGTATGGGCTGGCCGGGTTCGGCTACATCATCACCGCGACGTTTTTGCCGGTGATCGCGCGGCATGCTCTGCCGGGTTCACCGTGGCCGGATCTGTTCTGGCCGATTTTCGGCGTGGCGTTGATCGCAGGCGCGTTGCTCGCCGCGCGCTTGCCGCTCCACTGGGACAATCGCGCGCTGCTTGCGGGCGGCTACGTGTTGCAGGCAATGGGAATCGCGTCGGGAATCGTGTTTCCGAGCACGCTGGGTTTCGCCATCGGCAGCGTGCTGATCGGCCTGCCGTTCACCGCGATCACCCTCTTCGCGATGCGCGAAGCGCGCCGCCTGCACGGCGAGCGCGCCGCCGGCCTTATGGGCTATGCGACCGCCGCGTATGGACTCGGGCAGATCGCCGGGCCGATCGTCGCCGCGCCGATCGCCGCGCATACCGGCTCGTTTTCGATCGCGCTGGGACTCGCGGCGGCTGCGTTGTTGGCGGGAAGCGCGGGTTTGGCGTGGGTCGCGCTGCGGTATCGCGAGCGGTAATTACCGGCTCGCGATAGCAGCGCAAATTCGAGCGTTACTTCGCTGCCGGCTGGCTCGCGGCATTCGCTTGCTGCGCCTTCTTTTCCTTCTTGCCGGCCTCATGATGGCCGATCGCACAGCCCGCCACCGCGCCAGTCGTACCGTGCTTGCCGGCCACGTGTCCCGCGACGCCGCCCACCGCCGCGCCTTCGACACAGCCTTCAGCGCGCGCCGCGCCGCTCACCAGAATCAGGGTTGAAAGAAGGCCAGTTGCGCAGATTTTCCAGTTCATCGTTTTTATCTCCGTAGTTGATGCATTCGCGCGAGAGATGCGCTTGCACTGAACATGCATCGCACGAGATGTACCTGACAGCCCGTAAGAAAGCGCATCAACGGATGTATTAACACTGCTGATACAGAGGAGCGAAAACGCCTAGCGTCGACATTTCGGATGAGTTTCAGCCGGACGCTCGGAAGGCTGCGCATCCTTGCGCCTGTTTCGAAGCGGACATCACAAACATCAAGGTGACAGCAATGCCTGTTCAAACCCCGAAGCGTTGGGGAAATAGCCTGGCAGTTCGTATTCCGGCGAATATCGCCAGTGAGGTGGAGTTCTCGGAGGGTCAGGAAGTGGACGTTCAGGTCGAGGAGGGACAGGTGCTCGTGCGTCCGTACAGCGCGATCCGGCGCTTTTCCCGCGAACGGTATGGGCAGCAGCTTCGCGATGCAACGCTGAACAGGCGACGCACGGCGAACTCGCAGCAGCGCGATACGCGGTGAGAGTGTTCCTGAATCTGTGAGACGAAGCGATGACGAACCCCGCGTTTTCCAAAACGTGTGGGTTTTCTTTTGCCGAGACATTCGCCGTACGGTGCGTTGCATTTCGCTGCTGAAAATAAAAAACCCCCGCACGAAGCGGGGGTTTCATCGGCGCTTAACGCACATCCTCAACCGTTCAAAGCAGCGCCTGCACCCAGTTCGTGACGCCCGCGAGCGCTGCCGGCAGATTCGCCGGATCGGTGCCGCCTGCCTGCGCCATGTCCGGACGGCCGCCGCCCTTGCCGCCGACCTGCTGCGCGACGAAGTTGACGAGATCGCCCGCCTTCACCTTCTTCGACGCATCGGCGGTCACGCCCGCGATCAGGCTCACCTTTCCGCCTTCCACCGACGCCAGCACGATTGCCGCGCTCTTGAGCTTGTCCTTCAGCTTGTCGACGGTTTCACGCAGCGTCTTCACGTCCGCGCCCGCGAGTTGCGCGGCCAGCACGTGCACGCCCGCCACATCGACGGCTTGCGAGACGAGTTCGTCGCCCTGGCTCGACGCCAGCTTCGACTTCAACGCGCCCAGTTCCTTTTCGAGCGCCTTGACGTGCTCCTGAACCTGCACGATCCGCTGCGTCAGTTCCGACGGCTGCGCCTTCAGCACGGACGCCGCCGCGTTGATGCGTGCGTCCAGTTCCTGCACGAAACGCACGGCGTTGTCGCCGGTGATGGCCTCCACGCGACGAATGCCCGCCGCCACGCCGCCTTCGACCACGATCTTGAACAGGCCGATATCGCCGGTGCGCTGCACGTGCGTGCCGCCGCAGAGTTCGCGCGAGAAGCCGAGATCGAGCACGCGCACGGTATCGCCGTATTTCTCGCCGAACAGTGCCATCGCGCCGCCCTTCACCGCTTCGTCGTAGGACATGACCTGCACGACGCCCGGCGCGTTCGCCAGCACTTCCGCGTTGACGATTTCCTCGACGCGGCGAATCTGCTCGTCGGTCATCGGCGCGTTGTGGGCGAAGTCGAAGCGCGTTTTGTCGGCGTCCACCAGCGACCCTTTCTGCTGCACGTGCGCGCCGAGCACCTCGCGCAGCGCGCGGTGCATCAAGTGCGTGGCCGAGTGATTGCGCGCGGTGCGGGCACGGCGAACCGTATCGATTTGCGCCTTCACCACGTCGCCCACTTTCAGCGTGCCCTGCTCAAGCGTGCCGTGATGACCGACGACATCGGCCTGCACCTTCAGCGTATCTGCGACGCCAAAACGCACGCTCGCGTTCGCGAGCACGCCCTGATCGCCCGCCTGGCCGCCCGATTCGGCGTAGAACGGCGTGTGATCGAGCACGACGACCGCCTGCTGGCCCGACTGCACTTCCTTGACCGACGCGCCTTCCACGTACAACGCGACCACCCGGGCGTCGTCGAAGAGTTCCTTGTCGTAGCCGTGGAACGTGGTTTTCTCGCCCGAATACTCGAGGCCGGCCGCGAGCTTGAACTTGCCCGCCGCGCGCGCCTGTTCGCGCTGGCGCGTCATGGCTTCGTCGAAGGCGGCTTCGTCCACCGTCATGCCGCGCTCGCGGCACACGTCCGCCGTCAGATCGAGCGGGAAACCGTAGGTGTCGTGCAGCTTGAACGCGAGTTCGCCGTCCAGTTGTTTCGCGCCCTTCTGGTCGAGATCGGCGAGTTCGCCTTCGAGGATCGACATGCCGTGTTCGATCGTCTCGAAGAAGCGTTCCTCTTCCTGGCGAAGAACGTCGGTGACGCGCGCTTGGGCGTCGGCCAGTTCCGGATAAGCCGCGCCCATTTCCTCGACCAGATCCGGCACGAGCTTGTGGAAAAAGCCGCCCTTCTTGCCGAGCTTGTAGCCGTGGCGGATCGCGCGGCGCACGATCCGGCGCAGCACATAACCGCGCCCTTCGTTGCCGGGAATCACGCCATCGACGATCAGGAAAGCGCACGCGCGAATGTGATCCGCGATCACCTTCAGCGAATTGTTCGTGAGATCCGGCGTATCGGTTTCACGCGCGGCAGCCTTGATGAGCTTCTGGAACAGGTCGATTTCGTAATTGCTGTGGACGTGCTGCAACACGGCGGCGAGCCGCTCGAGACCCATGCCCGTATCGACGCATTGCTTGGGCAGCGGCGTCATGTTGCCCTGCGCGTCGCGGTTGAACTGCATGAACACGAGATTCCAGATTTCGATGAAACGGTCGCCGTCTTCTTCGGGCGATCCGGGCGGGCCGCCCCAGATTTCCGGGCCGTGGTCGAAGAACACTTCCGAGCACGGGCCGCACGGGCCGGTGTCGGCCATTTGCCAGAAGTTGTCCGACGCGTAACGCGCGCCCTTGTTGTCACCGATACGGATGATCCGCTCGGGCGGCACGCCGATTTCCTTTTCCCAGATGGCGTAGGCTTCGTCGTCTTCCTGATACACGGTGACGGTGAGCTTGTCGGCCGGAAGCTGGTAGACCTTCGTGAGCAGTTCCCAGCAGTAATGGATCGCGTCGCGCTTGAAATAGTCGCCGAACGAGAAGTTGCCGAGCATTTCGAAGAACGTGTGATGGCGCGCCGTATAGCCGACGTTTTCGAGATCGTTGTGCTTGCCGCCCGCGCGCACGCTGCGCTGCGCGGTGGTCGCGCGCGAGTACGGGCGCGATTCCGCGCCGAGGAACACGTCCTTGAACTGCACCATGCCCGAGTTGGTGAAGAGCAGCGTCGGATCGTTGCCGGGAACGAGGCTCGACGAGCGAACGATCGTGTGGCCCTTCGATTCGAAGAACTTGAGGAACTTCTCGCGGATTTCGGAGGCTTTCATGGCGTGCGGGGGCGATCTGCTTAGAGTGAGTAGCGTCGGGCTGGCAGCGCGCTGGTATCGGATGCCGCGTGGATACGCGCGCTTGCCGCCACTATCTTGGCTCGACCCCGATGCGGACGGCTTCGCGCACGAGGTCAGGCGGAACCGCCGATTATACGGGATCGCGCCGGGTTCGAAACGCTGCGGCTTGCGCGGTAAAACCACGGCAAAACCGTGCGTCCGGGCGAAAAAGACTGTCCATGCGCGCGGCTTGCCGCGCGCCGATCCCGTACCATCCTGAGAAAATCGCCGTTCCGTACACACCGTCGAACTTGCCAAACCACGGAGACAAAACCCGAAAATGGGAGCCTTGAGCCATATCCGCGTCCTCGATCTGACCCGCGTGCTCGCCGGTCCCTGGTGCGCGCAGACCCTGTCCGACTTCGGCGCCGATGTCATCAAGATCGAGCGCCCCGAGTTCGGCGACGACACCCGCCACTGGGGCCCGCCCTATCTGAAAGACGCGGCGGGCGACGACACCCGCGAAGCCGCGTATTACCTGGCGGCGAACCGCAACAAGCGCTCCGTCACCGTCGATATCGCGACGCCGGAAGGTCAAGCGGTGATCCGCGCGCTCGCCGCACAAAGCGACGTCGTGCTCGAAAACTACAAGGTCGGCCAGCTGAAGAAGTACGGGCTGGACTACGCATCGTTGAAAAGCGTGAGGCCTGATCTGATCTACTGTTCCGTGACGGGTTTCGGCCAGACCGGGCCTTACGCGGGCCGCGCGGGCTATGACTTCATCATTCAGGGCATGGGCGGATTCATGAGCATCACCGGCGAGCGCGACGGCCAGGCGGGCGGCGGCCCGCAAAAGGCGGGCGTCGCGATCGCCGATTTGATGACCGGCATGTACGCGAGCGTCGGCGTGCTCGCCGCGCTCGCGCACCGCGACCGGACGGGCGAAGGCCAATATATCGACATGGCGCTGCTCGACGTGCAGGTCGCGATGCTCGCCAACATGAACACCAACTTCCTCGCGAGCGGCGCGCCGCCCTTGCGCTGGGGCAACGCGCATCCGAACATCGTGCCGTATCAGACGTTCCAGACGAGCGACGGCTGGATCATCGTCGCGGTGGGCAACGACGGCCAGTTCCGCAAGTTCGTCGCGGCGGGCGGCCGGCCCGAACTGGCCGATCACCCGGACTTCGCGACCAACCCATCGCGCGTGCGCAACCGCGAGACGCTCGTGCCGATCCTCGCGGCGATGGTCCGCGAGCGCGGCAAGCACGCGTGGCTCACGGCGCTCGAAGCGGCGGGCGTGCCGTGCGGTCCGATCAACGATCTCGGCGAAGTGTTCGACGATCCGCAGGTGATCGCGCGCGGCTTGCGCGCCGATCTGCCGCATCCGGGCGGCGGCACGGTCAAACTGGTCGGCAATCCGGTGAAGATGAGCGCGACGCCGACCGAAGCGCGTTCGCATCCGCCGACGCTCGGCGAGCACACCGAAAGCGTGCTGCGCGACGTGCTGGGCTACGACGACGCGCGAATCGCGGCGCTCAGGGCGTCGAAGGTTATCTAGCCGCGCCTGGCGTGCTTACCGCGTCCCCGCGCCGATCAAACCGCCCGCCGCCGCGCCTGCAATGGTGCCGAGCGGGCCGCCCGTCAGCACGTAGCCGAGCGCGCCGCCCGCGCCCGCGCCAATGGCGGCGTGGGTTTGCTGGCGGCTCAGGCCCGCACAGGCGGTAAGACTCACGATCAGCGTGGCGATCGCAACGGTCTTCAAGGTAAAGCGTGTGGTCGTATTCATGCTGTTATTTTTCCTTTTGTCTGTTTTGATTTTCATACGCGGCGCAATCTTAAAATTGGCCGAAACGCCGTCGCAACGCGATTTACGTCCGGTTACGCCAGAAACACGCCGGTGGTGGAACGCGGCCATGTGTAACCATGGAACGGCCTTCGAAGGGCGAAAGGTAGCTGTCCGGGGGGCCGTTGGACGGGTCCGGTAAGCGTTGGAAAGATCGGGCGCGCGCCGGCGCGGGTCTCGCTTCCGTGGCGCTTCCGTCTCGCTTCCGTCTCGCTTCCGTCTCGCTTCCGTCTCGCTTCCGTGTCGCTTCGGTCTCGCTTCCGTCTCGCTCGCGCCACGCTGGCTGCCCGGCGCGGCCAGCCGGGAAGCCCAGGCGCGCCCGCTAAGGTAGAATCGGTATATCAATAAAGACTTCCCGAACGCATTGCGCGCCCTCGTCCGCTCTCCTTTTCTCGCATGAACACCGATCGTAACGACGCCCCAGCGGTATCCAATTTCATCCGCAACATCATCGACGACGACAATCGCACCGGCAAATGGTCGCAGCGAGTGGAGACGCGGTTTCCGCCCGAGCCGAACGGCTATCTGCACATCGGCCACGCGAAGAGCATCTGCGTGAACTTCGGCATCGCGCGCGATTACGGCGGCGTGTGTCACCTGCGCTTCGACGACACCAATCCGGAAAAGGAAAGCGTCGAGTACGTCGACTCGATCATCGACGCCGTGAAGTGGCTCGGCTACGACTGGAACAAGGACGGCACCGAGCACATCTACTTCGCGAGCGACTACTACGACAAGCTGTACGAATTCGCCGAAACGCTGATCCAGCGCGGCCAGGCGTATGTCGATAGCCAGTCGGCCGAACAAATCCGCGCCAATCGCGGCTCCGCGAACGAAGCGGGTACGAATTCGCCGTATCGCGACCGCACGCCGGAGGAAAACCTCGACCTCTTCCGCCGCATGAAGGCGGGCGAGTTCCAGGAAGGCGAGCACATCCTGCGCGCGAAGATCGACATGAGTTCGCCGAACTTCAACATGCGCGATCCGGTCATCTACCGTATCCGTTTCGCGCACCATTACCGCACGGGCGACACGTGGTGCATCTACCCGATGTACGACTACACGCATTGCGTGTCGGACGCGCTCGAAAACATCACGCATTCGCTCTGCACGCTCGAATTCGAAGATCACCGGCCGCTTTACGACTGGTTCCTCGCGCAACTCGCCGACGACGGCGTATTCACGCGGCCGCTTCCCCAACAGATCGAATTTTCGCGACTCAATTTGACCTACGCGATCACCAGCAAGCGCAAGCTGCTGCAACTCGTGCAGGACAACCACGTGGAAGGCTGGGACGATCCGCGCATGCCGACCATCGTCGGTGTGCGGCGGCGCGGTTTCACGCCAGAAAGCATTCGGCTGATGGCGGAGCGCATCGGCGTGACGAAGGTGGATTCGTGGATCGACATGAGCATCCTCGAAGGCGCGCTGCGCGACGATCTCGACGAAAAAGCGCCGCGCGCGATCGCGGTGCTCGATCCGCTGAAGCTGATTATCGATAACTATCCGGAAGGCCAGAACGAGGAATGCAGCGCGCCGGTGCATCCGCATCATCCGGAGCGCGGCACGCGCACGTTCCCGTTCTCGCGCGAATTGTGGATCGAGCGCGAGGATTTCAGCGAAGCGCCGCCGAAGGGCTATTTCCGCCTGTTTCCGGGTAACAAGGTGCGTTTGAAGTATGGTTTCGTCGTGGAATGCACGGGTGCCGACAAGGACGAAAACGGCAATATCACCGCCGTTCATTGCAACTATTTCCCCGACAGCAAATCCGGCACGGACGGCGCGAACACGTACAAGGTGAAGGGCACGATTCACTGGCTCAGCGCGGCGGCGGCTTGCGCGGCGGAAGTGCGCATCTACGACCGGCTGTTCAAGGAACCGCAACCGGGCGCGGGCGGCGCGGAATTCCTCGACGCGCTGAATCCGAATTCGAAGCGCATCGCGACCGCCTACGTCGAGCCGAGCGCGCAGAGCGCGAACGCGGAAGATCGCTTCCAGTTCGAGCGGCACGGCTATTTCGTGGCTGATCGCATCGATTCGAAGCCGGGCACGCCGGTATTCAACCGCATCGTGAGCCTGCGCGACAGCTGGGGCAAGCCGGCGTGATTTCGCCCGGCCGGCCGCGCCTCATGCGATGCCGGCCGGCACGCCCGCTTTGCCGTATCGAGCGAGGAGCACGATGAATTCGCCGTACTTCAGCCGCGTTGTTTTTGCCGTCGGCGTGCTCGCGGCGGTTTTGTTCTCCCCGCCTTCCGCACGCGCCGCATCGACCGATCCCTTGCAGGCGTCCGCCACGCTGCGCAAGATCGCGGAGAACGGCGCGGTCGTGCTGGGCGCGCGTGAATCGTCAGTGCCGTTTTCCTATCTCGACGCCAATCAGCAGCCGGTCGGCTACTCGCAAGCCATCGCGCTCGCCGTGGTCGATGCCATCAGGACCCGGCTGAATCGCCCGTCGCTCGCCGTGAAGTACGTGCAGGTGAATTCGTCGAACCGGATGTCGCTCGTCGTGAACAATCAGGTCGATCTCGAATGCGGATCGACGGCGCACGTCCGCGAGCGCGAATCGATGGTCGCGTTCTCGAACAGCTTCTTCCAGTACGGCATCCGGATGGCGGTGAAGCGCAAATCGGGTATTCGCGATTACGCCGATCTCGCGGGCAAAACCGTCGCGACGACCGCCGGAACATCGGACGAGCGCATGCTCCGGCAAATGTCGCTGGATCGCGATCTCAACTTGCGCATCATCAGCGCGCGCGACCACGCCGAGGCGTTCCACGCGCTGAAGACGGATCGCGCGGTGGCATTCGTCATGGACGATCCGCTCTTGTACGGAAAAATCGCGCAGGAAGGCGCGGCGCGGCACGATTACTGGGTGACAGGCGAACCGCTTGCCCGCGAATCGTATGGCTGCATGATGCGCAAGGGCGACCCCGCGTTCAAGCAGCTCGTGGACGACACCATCGCGCGGATGCAGCGCTCGGGCGAAGCCGCGCGCCTTTACGACACCTGGTTCATGCAGCCGATTCCGCCCAACGGCATCAACCTGCAATTCCCGATGTCGGCGGAAATGAAGGCGCTGTTCGCCAATCCGAACGACCGCGCGCTGGATTAAGACGACGTACTAAGCGAGCGTCTGGTCGAGTTCGGCGAGCGAGAGCGTGGTCTGGAAAAGCCGTGCGAGGCTGCGGCTCGCGTACTGATCGACGTCCGCCGGGTTGACCCAGCGATACGCGTCCATTTCCGGAATCATGGTGCCATCGCGGCGGCGCGGGAAATACGACTCGCAGACGCAGTCTTCCAGCCGCACTTCAGCGCCCACGCGCACCGCGAACAGGTGCAAGTCCTTATCCCGCCGATACAAAAACCGCCCGAGGTCCTTAAGCCGCGCGGCGTCGAGCACGATCCCGGTTTCTTCCACCAGTTCGCGCAGTGCCGCTTCGACCGGCATCTCGCCCGGCTCGGCCTGCCCTTTCGGTACGTCCCAATGCGACGTCTCGGTGGCGTGACAAAGCAGGACCTCGCCGGTCGCGTTCAGAATGACGACGCCGCACGATACCGTGCGCTCGGTCATCGGGCGGGCCTCGCGACGATTCGCGGATTCATCGGCGTGCGGCGTTATTGCTTCTGAAGCTGCCACTTGCCTTCGCCGGATTTACACGCGGTCGGCGCCCAGGTTTGCGTCTGGCCTTTGGCAATGGCGGTGAGCTGAATCTTGCGACAAGTTTTGTCGCCGGTTTTTTCCGTGGTCTGCGGCGTCACGGTGCCGTGAATCTTGACCGGATTGCCCGCGCCTTCGTTATTCCAGTCGAGCGACTCGCCGTCCTGCTTGGTCTCGAGCGCCTTGCGCGCCGCGCCGTTGAGCGCCTGCATGTCGCGCTGCTTCATGTAGCTGATCGGCGTGTCGTTGAGAAATCCGAGGTTCGCCGCGGACGCGCCGACGGACGCGGCGAGAAGCGCCGCGCCGCTCACGGAACAGATGAGGGCGTGCATCAGCGGGCGGGTGTGAATCGGCATGGAAGATCCTCGTCGAGATGAGCGTTGCGTGGCCGAAACGCGGCGCCGGGACTGGCAATCCGCGTCGGGCGGGTTCATCGAGGATAGCATGAGGCCGCGGCGCGTTGATCGCCTGGCGACGTTATCGCGCGGCCCTGAGCGAGGGATTGGCGGGTCGCGGCGCCATCGCATGGAGAAGCCGCGGGTAATTTTGAGATTGATCTGATGGGCGCAAAAACTGGCCGCCGATAAGCTTGAAAGCTCTTCTCTTTCCGCGAGCCGCCATGATCGCCCTGCTTACGAACAACTTCTCGCCGTGGATGTACTGGCTTTTCTGCGGCGCGTGCATCGCGTGCGCGGCAAGCGTGCCGCGCTCGGTCGTCGCGCTCGACCGGATGCTCGTGCGGCGCCCCGCTGAGCCGCTGTCCGCCGCGCCGTGGTCCATCGAGCCGTGGTCCGGCGTGCCGATGAAATGGCCGCGCGCGCTCACGTGGTTGGGCATGACCCTGCTCGGCGCGTCTTTCGTCGCGTTGATGGTGCTCTGCCGGCTGCTTGCCAGCTAGTTCGCCTTGGCCGCGACAATCCCGTTCGCGGCCGTTTTCGCCGGCTGATAGCCGTCGGTCAGCGTATTCAGGAAAGCCACGACGTCCTTGATTTCGCTCTCGTCGAGCGCGGGTTTGTCGCCCGGCTTGCGATCGAACGGCGCTTCCGTATTGACGTTCGCCCAGTAACGTTTCGGCAAGTCGTCATATTTCTGCACCACCCCCTTCGACACCGGATAAAACTTCTCAGGATTCGTATCGCGCTGGACGTAAAAGCGCACGACTTCGTCGAGCGAGTGATAGACGCCGTTGTGGAAAAACACCTTGCGCGTCGCGACGTTACGCAGCGACGGCGTGCGGAACAGGCCGCAAAATTCGTCGCGTCCTTTCAGGTCGGTCCGCTCGGGGCCGCACGCGCCGAGATCGTGATAACTCGCGTTCTTGTTGATCGGCAGATTGCGGTTGCGCGGCACGCCGATCGCGATCAAGCCGAAGTCGCTGAACTGCGGCGGTGAGCCGTCCTTCGCGCGCTGGCTGATGTGGCAGGCCGCGCAATTTCCCTTGGTTTCGTCGTTGAAAAGCTCCAGACCGTGCATTTCCGCGGCGCTGAGTTTGGTCGTGCCGGCGAGATACGCGTCGAACTTGCTCGTGTACGGATAGAACGTCGCGGGCTTCTGCTCGAACGCTTCGAGCGAGCTCAGGATCGCGGCGAACGCGTGGTCGTCGTGATCGAAAATCGTCGCGCCGAAAGTTTGGCGGAACGCATCGGCGTAGGGCGCGGCCTTGACGGCGGCCACCACTTTCGCGGGCGTGCTGCCCATCTCGAACGACGACAACAACGGAATGCGCGCCTGATCCGCACCGTGATCCGCGCGGCCGTCCCAGGTCAGGCCGCCGGTCGGGCCGGCATCGACGCTCTCGTCGCCTTCGTCGTCGGAATCGTGGAAATGCTCGGTGAATTGCGGCACCGATTGCAGGTATTTCAGCGACGGCACCGCGCGAAAGCCCGGCCGATGCATGTCGCTGCCGCCGAATTGCACGGACAACGCGTTCGGCGGCCCGAACGCGTGTTGCGGGCTGTGGCACGACACGCAAGCAAGCTTGCCGGAGCCGGACAGCGAGGGATCGAAGAAAATCTTTTCGCCGAGGACGGTCATCTGCGAGGTCGCCGCGAAGACTTCGGCGCGGGTCTTGCCCGCCGTCGCGGTGCCTGCAGATTGAACCGCATTTGGGACATTGCTGGCCGCAGGGCTAGACGCATGCGAATCGCAGCCCGTGAGCGCGGCCGTCAATGCGGCGAAAACGAGTGTCGATACGGCGAACGGCAAGCGATGAAAAGCGGGCATGGGCGAAGCAGCAAAGTCCAGGGAAGCCGCAGCGTATGTCACCGATATGTCGAACGCATGACACCGCGCGAAGCCGACGCCACCGCCGCGCCTTAACTCACCGCTTACTGAAAATTACGCATTCGTAAGCTCCCTTACATGCGTGCGTCAAATCCGCCTGCGAGACTGCACGGCGTCGGCGACAAGTGATTACAAGGTTCGCCGGCTCCCCAACAAGAGAGAGACTCTGATGAACAAGAAACTCGTCTGCGCGGTGCCGCTCACGGCCCTCGCCGCATTCGGCCTGTACGCCTGTGGCGGCCACGACGACAGCCACGCCGATATTTCGTCGGTGAAGAACATCGTCGTGATCTACGCGGAAAACCGCAGCTTCGACAATCTGTACGGTAACTTCCCGGGCGCGAACGGCCTGCAGAACGTGACGGCGGCGAACTCGCAGCAGCTCGACCGCGACGGCAGCCTGCTCAGCACGCTTCCGCCGATCTGGAACGGTCTCACCGCGACCGGCGTCACGCCCGCGATCACGCAAGCGATGACGGTGAACCTGCCGAACTCGCCATTCGCCATCGACGATCCGGCGGGCTTCAACTTGCCGCTCTCCGTCACGACGCGCGACCTGTATCACCGTTTCTACGAGAACCAGATGCAGATCGACGGCGGCAAGAACGACAAGTTCGCCGCGTGGGCCGACTCGGGCGGTCTCGTCATGGGCCACTACAACACCAACGCCGACAAGCTCCCGCTTTACAAGATCGCGCAGCAATACACGCTCGCCGACAACTTCTTCATGGGCGCATTCGGCGGTTCGTTCCTGAACCACCAGTGGCTCATCTGCGCGTGCACGCCGGTGTATCCGAACGCATCGACGAGCCCCGCCGCAAGCTCGGTGTCCGCCGTGAACGCGGACGGCGTCTCGCTGCAACTTGCGTCGAATTCGCCTGCGTCGGCGATCACGGGCATTCCTAAGTTCGTGAATTCCGGCAACCTCACGCCCGACTTCTACGCGATCAACACGATGCAGCCGCCGTATCAGCCGAGCGGCAACAAAGCGCCGTCGGGCGGCGATGCCACGCTCGCGGATCCGACTGTCGCCACGACGCTGCCGCCGCAGACGCAACAGCATATCGGCGACTTGCTGAACAACGCGGGCGTGTCGTGGGCGTGGTACGGCGGCGCGTGGGGCGCGGCGCTCACCGATGCAACGAACATCTACGGCTCGACGAATTCGGTGCCGAACTTCCAGACGCATCACCAGCCGTTCAACTACTTCGCCGATCTCGCGCCGGGCACGGCGAATCGCACGCAGCATTTGCGCGATGGCGGCCTGGCCGGTTCGGAGTTCATCAAGGCGATCGACGCGGGCACGCTGCCGCAAGTGTCGTTCTACAAGCCGCAGGGCAACCTGAACGAGCACGCGGGTTACACGGACGTTTCATCGGGCGATGCCCACATCGCGGATCTGATCTCGCATCTGCAGAAGAGCCCGCAGTGGAGCAACATGGTCGTGATCGTGACGTATGACGAGAACGGCGGCTTCTGGGATCACGTCGGCCCGCCGAAGGGCGACCGCTGGGGCCCGGGTTCGCGGATTCCGGCGCTGATCGTCTCGCCGTACGCGAAAAAAGGCTTCGTCGATCACACGCAATACGACACCACGTCGATCCTGCGCTTCATCACGCATCGCTATTCGCTGCCTAACCTGCCGGGTCTCGTCTCCCGCGACGCCGCGCTCACCGCGAACGGCAACAAGCCGATGGGCGATCTGACCAACGCGCTGAGCTTCTAAAGGCGCGCATCGGTTGATTCCTTCAGTACGAGAAAGGGCAACTTCGGCTGCCCTTTCTGTTTTATTTGAAGCCCGGATTAGATTTCACGCAGTTCGTGATTAGCTTCGAACGATCGCTTGGTCGACGGGTGGCGCGCGGCCCGATATGGTCATTGGACATCGACTAATTTGTCCTGCCGAGAAACCTCCGATCCGTCATGAAATCCATTCGCCCGCTTCTGCTTGCCGCCCTGCTTTCTCTCACCGCCGCCCCGCTCGCCTTTGCCGAGGACGCGCCGGGTCATCAGATTCGCGTCGGTTATCAGAAGGCGGGCCTGCTCGCCGTCCTGAAGGCGCAAGGCACGCTCGAACAGAAGCTCAAGCCGCTCGGCTACACGGTCTCGTGGTACGAGTTTCCGGCCGGTCCGCAACTGCTGGAGGCGCTGAACGGCGGCAGTATCGACTTCGGCTACACCGGCGCGCCGCCGCCCGTGTTCGCGCAGGCGGCCGGGGTCAATTTCGTTTATGTCGGCGCGGAGCCGGGCGGCGAAAGTAACGAGGCGATCTTCGTGAAGGCGGACTCGCCGGTACGCGCGCTCGCCGACCTGAAAGGCCGCCGCGTCGCGTTGCAAAAGGGATCGAGTTCGAACTTCCTGCTGCTCGAAGTGCTGAAGAAAGCGAACCTCACGCTCGCCGATATCCGTCCCGTCTATTTGCCGCCCGCCGACGCGCGCGCCGCGTTCGAAAACGGCGACGTCGATGCGTGGGTCGTGTGGGATCCGTACTACGTATCGGCGCAGCAGACGTTGAAGGTGCGAACGCTCGCCGATTACGCCGGCCTGCCGAAGCCGTTCAATTTCTACGAAGCGACGCGCACGTTCGCGCAGCAAAATCCGCAAGCGGTGCGCGCCGTGATCGAGCAATTGCGCGCGGGCGGGGCGTGGGTGACGCAGCATCCGACAGAGACCGCCGCGTTGCTCGCGCCGAAGATCGGGCTGGATACGGCTATCGTCGAAAAGTGGATTCGCCGCGTGCCTTACGCCGCGACGCCGATCAACGATCAGATCGTCACGACTCAGCAAGGTGTCGCCGATGCGTTCTATCAGGCGAAGCTGATTCCCAAACAGGTGACGGTGCAGGACAACGTCTGGCGCGAAGAGAATGCCACGCGTACGGCGGCCAAATAGGGCGAATCGCCGCTTGATTTACTCGTGCTGAATATCGCCGCCGAACAGCGCGGCGAGATCGTTTTCGCCGCGCGCATCGGCCCGCGCGATCACGCGCGCTTCGAGTTCGTCGAGATGCGCGCGCAGTGTATCGAGCGCGGCCGGTAGATCGCCCGCCACGAGCGCGTCGATCAAGTGCCGATGCTCGTCGGCCGAGCAACTCGACGCCTTCGATGGATCGAAGAGCGCCTTGTACAACTCCGTCTTCGCGACGAGTTGTCCCGCGAAAACATCGAGTTCCGGCGCGCCCGCGAGCTCGGTCAGCAACAGATGGAACTGGCCCGCGAGCTGCACGCTGTCCGCGACGCGCCCTTCCTTCGACGCCCGCGCCTCGCGCTTCACATGCGCCCGCAAACTGCGTTGCTGCGCGGCGCTGAGCTTCCCGCACAACGTCACCGCGACGCCCGCCTCGACCACCTGCCGCGCCCGATAAACACGCCGGATATCCGGCGCCGAAGGCGACGGCACGAACGCGCCGCGATTCGCCTCCAGCACGACCTTGCCCTCGAAACCAAGCCGCGTCAGCACCTTGCGGATCGTGCCGCGCGTGCAGCCGAACGCCGCCGCGAGATCGCGTTCGACCAGTTGCGCGCCCGGCGCGAGCTTGCCCTGGAGCAAGGCCGCGGTGATCGACGCGTGGACGCGTTCGTCGATGGAGAGATCGGTTGAGACCGCATTTTCTTTGCTGGACATGAAGAGAATGTCGCCTGTTATAAGCACTATTCGGTCGCGTCACAGTGTGGCGAGTCGTGTAGGCTTCGTCTTTTGGTCAACCATCTTAACGCATTTTGGTTGACCATTTTACGGAGATATCGAACATGAAAGCCATGCGCACCGACTTCGTCTGGCTGCTCGTGATCGTCTCGATCGGGCTGAATCTGCGGCCTCTCCTCACCTCGATCAGCCCGCTCATGGGCGTGATCCGCGACTCGACCGGCCTCGCTTTTCAGAGCGCGTCGCTCCTGACCGGCCTGCCTGTGGTCGCGATGGGCATCTGCGCGTTCGGCGCGGGTTTGCTTTCGCGCGGCATCGGCGAGGCGCGAGGTGTCGCGGTTGGACTGATCGCGATCGCCATCGCGTGTGCGGCGCGCGCGCTCATTCAGACCGGCGGCGCGCTGATCGCGAGCGCGGTCGTTGCGGGCGTGGGTGTCGCCGTCGTTCAGGCGTTGCTGCCGGGCGTGATGAAAGCGCGCTTCACGTCCCGCCTGCCGTTCGCGATGGGACTGTATTCGGCATCGATCATGGCCGGCGGCGGTCTCGGCGCAAGCGTCACGCCGAAGATCGCGGCGATGGTGTCGTGGCACGCCGGCCTCGCGTTCTGGGCGATGCCGGCGGTGGTAGCGCTTGCGTTGTGGTGGTGGCTCGCGCGATCGTTCAGCGTGCATCGCGACGACACGCGCGCCGTGCATTCGTCGCTCTTTTTCAACCGGCGCGCGTGGACGCTCGGCGTGCATTTCGGCGTGGTGAACGGCGGTTATACGTGCCTCGTCGCATGGTTGCCGGCGTATTACCAGCAACTCGGCTGGAGCGTCGCCGAGAGCGGCGCGCTGCTCGCGATGATGACCGTCTTCCAGGCCGCCAGCGCCCTGCTGTTGCCGATGGCGGCGGCGCGTTGCCGTGATCGTCGTCCGTGGCTCGCGGCGGCGCTGGCGGCGCAGGCGTGCGGCTTCGCGATGCTGCTGTTCGCGCCGCTCGAAGCGCCGCTCGTCGTGGTCGCGCTGCTCGGCGCGGGCTTGGGCGGCGCGTTTGCGCTCACGCTAGTAATGACGCTCGATCACGCCGATCAACCCGCTCTCGCCGCGCGGCTCGTGGCGTTCGTGCAGGGCGTGGGCTTCGTGATCGCGGCGGTCGCGCCGATCGTCGCGGGTATTGCGCGCGATGCTAGCGGCGGATTTACGGTGTCGTGGGGAATGCTGCTCGCTGGCGTCGCGGCGATGATCGCGCTGACGTGGGTGTTCGCGCCGCATGGCTACGCGAAAGCGATGCGCACGCGAGTGGGCGCGCGGAGGGCACGGCTTGCTGAGGGGCGTGGGTGATGCGGTGGCTGTGATGCGTTCTGACATGAACGCAGATGAAGCGAGGTCTCTGGCACGGCAGGAGGGACTCGAACCCCCGCCCCTCGGCTTAGAAGGCCGATGCTCTATCCAGCTGAGCTACTGCCGCGTTCCAGAAGAGCGAGGATTTTACCTCATCGCGGAGCGCGCCGGACTGTTCCAGCGCACCCCGCGTCCATGCAGCGAATCAGATCGGCTGCGGATGCGTCATGAACCAGCCTAGACACAGCGCCCCCGCGATCACGCAATACACGCCGAACGACGCCAGCCGTCCGCGTCCTTCGAAATAGTGCATCAGGAAGCGCACGCTCAGATACGCCGCGATGCCGGTCAGCACGCCGCCGAGCAGCGCGTCGCCGAGCTGGTCCGGTGCGTGGAAAAGCTTCGGCAATTCGAGCACGCCGGCGGCGAAGATGATCGGCGTGCCGAGCAGGAACGAGAATTCCGCGGCTTTTTCAGCCGTCATTCCCGCGCCGACACCCGCGATGATCGTCAGGCCGCTGCGCGAAAAGCCGGGGATCAACGCGCCGATCTGCGCCAGTCCGACCAGAAACGCCTGCTTGAACGTGAGATTTTCGGGCGCACGCGTCGCGCGCGCGCGCTGCAGCCGGTCGCCCGCCCACAGCAACACGCCGTTCACCATCAGCGCGGCAGCGACGATCCGCAAATCGTGAAAGATCGACTCAAGCCGCTTTTCGAGCACAAGCCCGACGATCCCCGTCGGAATCGTGCCGATGATCAGCGCCCACATCATGTGCGCGTCGTCGTTGCGGCGTCCGCCGAACGATGCGAACCAGCCGGTGATCAGCGCAATCCAGCGCTTGCGGAAATACCAGAGTAGCGCGAAGGCGGTGCCGAGATGCAGCGCCACCAGGAAGGGCAGCAATTGCGGCGCGTGTTTGTCGATATGCATCCCGATGAGGCCGGGGACGAGAAGCGTATGGCCGAGACTGCTGACCGGAAACAATTCGGTCACGCCTTGCAGCACGCTGAGAAAGATCAGAAACCAGAGTGTCACGCGTCGATCCTTGGTCGTGGAGATTAACGCGCGCCGTGCGTGATGAGCTTGTCGGCGAAATATCGTGACTGTGTTGCATCGCCGCACGGCGCGCAAACGGGACCGATTATGCCGTCCGCGAATTAACGGGCCAAGCGTTTGACGCACACTTCCGACAGAATAATTAATCGTCAGTTAAACATAATAAAAATGTAATAAATAAAAAAGCCCGCCGAAAGGCGGGCCTAATTCGCTGCTATTAATTCCCTGAAACGGCGATATGGCTTTATGGTTTGAGCTTATATAGGAACAGCGCGGTGCTCACGCTGAACATGCCGAACATCGCCAGTGCCATTGTCATCGCCAGATCCATTTCCGCTCCTCGTCAGTGGGTTACCCGACATTTCTGTACGCATTATTGTCACAACGGACAGGTTTTTGTCAGCCGCAGTTTCCCGCAAAGGGTTTGCCCGTAGGACAATGAGCGGCGCGGTATCGGAGCCGCGCGGCAAGCGGGCCGTATCGGATAATTCAGGCTTGAATCGCTAACTGGGAGCGGGATGAATCATGGCATCTGAGCAAGACATCATCGAAATCGAGCGCGACGGCGCATCCATCAAGGTGGCGCCGACCGAAGGCGCGCGGCTCATGACCTGGCAGGTCGGCGGTGAGGATGTGCTGCACTGGCCTGCCGGCGCGGATTTGGCGGACTTCGCGAAAATCCGTGGCGGCAACCCGCTGCTGTTTCCGTTCCTGGGCCGGCATTTCGTCGATGGCGAAATCGGCAAGTGGCGTGACGCGGAAGGCGTCGTGCGTCCGCTCGCGATGCACGGCTTCGCGCGCGTTCTGCCGTTTACGTTCACGCGCGACGCGGACGGTCACGGCGTACGCACGACGCTCGTCGATAGCGACGCGACCCGCGAAGGTTATCCGTTTGCGTTTCGTTTCGAGGCGGCGTACCGCATCGTCGATGCGACGACGCTCGAAGTCGAACTGACCACCTCGAACCCGGGCGAAGTGCCGCTGCCCTACTACGCCGGGCATCATTTCTACTTCGATCTGCCGCACGAGCAACGCGCGATCAGCAGCGTGGAACTGCCGCGCACGGAGCGCCGCCGCCAGTTTCCGGACGGCACGATCAGCGAGGCCACGGCCGGTTCGCCGCGCTATACGCTCGACGACGCGAGCATCATCGACCAGTTTCATTGCTTTACCGGTCCAGCCGAACAACCCGTGCGCTTCATCACGCCGGGCCTGAAGCGCGAGGTCCGCTTCGAGCTGGATCAGCCGGATTCGGTGTCCTGGTACGCGGTGACGACCTGGGCGGCGTCCGACACCGTCGATTACTACTGCGTCGAACCGTGGCTCGGCCTGCCGGACGCGATCCACAACGGGCGCGGCCTGCGCTGGCTTGCGCCGGGCAAGACAGAAACGGCGACGCTGCGCCTGGTCGTCACGCCGGTCGAGTGATCGGCCGACGCCGCGAAAACAATGGCGCGCGATGGCGGAGACGCGGGTTTTCCGCCGTCGCGCGTACGAGACGTTAAAATCAGACGTTTCGGTCCGCCGCGCACCTTCTGCTCGCGGCGGCGCATTCCGGGGTTGAAAGTTGGCAAAAAGAATTCGACGGCTCATCTGCGTGTCGCTGATCGCAGTGCTCGCCGCATGTGGCTCGGCACCGGTCGGGCCGGGGTTTTACCGGGTTGAACGGGGCGATACGGTTTCGAAGATCGCGCGGGAAAATCGCACGTCGGTGCAGAGCATCGCGCGCTGGAACAACCTGCCGAACAGCGACGCGATCGAAGTCGGCCAGGTCTTGCGTATCGCGCCGCCGGCGGGATCGGCTGGCGCTGCACAATCCACCGCGCCAGCGCCGCGAAGGAGCGCGCCGTCGTCCGGTAGCGACGCCAACACGGCCGCCGCCAAGCCCGCCACGAGTATCGCGCTCGTCTGGCCGGCCGCGGGCAGCCAGATCCGCGGCTTCGACGGCCAGAGCTCGAAAGGCATCGATATTGCTAACGTTCCCGGAACGAAGATCGTGGCGGCTGCGGCAGGTTCGGTCGTCTACGCGGGCAACGGCCTGCGCGGATACGGCAATATGCTGATCATCAAGCACAACGCCGATTATCTGACCGCCTACGCGCACAATCGCGCGCTGCTAGTGAAGGAAGGCCAGAGCGTTGCGCAAGGCCAGCCGATCGCGGAAATGGGCGATACCGACACGAACCGCGTCATGCTGCACTTCGAACTGCGCTATCTCGGACGCTCGATCGATCCGGCGCGTTACCTGCCCACGCGGTAAATCTGGCTCGAACACGGTCAAATCCTGCCGCGCGCCGACCCAAAGTATTGAGGAAAAACTCGATGAAAATGATGTTTGGAGCCACGGCGCTCGCAGCGGTACTCGTGCTCGCGGGCTGCGCCAACTCCTCGACCATGACCTACCTGCCCTCGGGCGACGCCGGATTCGCCATCAACTGCAGCGGCGGCGACGCGAGCGCGAGCTGGGCGGAATGCTATCAAAAGGCTGGCGAAACCTGCGGTGCGTATGGCTACGACGTGATCTCGAAGGACGCCGATAATGGCGCGACCGCGGGTGGCTCGGTGGCCGGCATTTTCGGCACGAACATCAAGAACCGGTCGATGGTGATCCGCTGCAAGCAATGAAGTGACGATGCCGCGACGATGCGTTTGCGCGTCGCCCCGGCCGTCCGAATTGACTGACGCGGCCCGACGCGGGATCGATATGCACGGCGAACGCGATCAGCAACGCGATCGCCACCGGCCATACGAGAAGGACAATCCAGAGCAGGTGCATCGTCGGCTCAGCGGTTAGCGCGAAGTGAATGACGCGAAATATTACCGCTGTCGTAAGACTTTTGCGTGAACTCGCCCGACGAACAAGCAAAAAAAGACCGCTTCAGCGTGCGCTGAGCGGTCTTTTTTACTTTTGCTCCCAGATTAGTGCCCGGGATTCCGAACCGCTTGATCGTGCAGATGGGCGGCCGGATCTTCCGCCGCCTGGCATGCGGGGCACACGCCTTTTAATTCGATGTCGTCGCCGGTAAGCCGATAACCGCTCGCCTCGACTTGCGCGACAAGACTCTGGCGCAATTGCTTTTGCTGCGGCAATTCGGTCACGCGGCCGCACTTCTGGCAGACCACGAGCACGCCGTGTTGGCAATGCGTGAGGTCGTGGCACACGGTGAACGCGTTGATCGATTCGATCCGGTGGATCAGCCCTGCCGACAGCAGAAAATCGAGCGCGCGATAAACGGTCGGCGGCGATGCGTTCGGATGCATCGCGCGCATCTCGTCGAGCAGCGTGTAAGCCTTGGTTGCGCGCCCCGACGCGAGCAGCAATTCGAGTACGGTGCGGCGGATGGGCGTGAGCTTCTGGCCGCGTTCGCGGCAGTAGGCATCGGCCATTGAAACCGCGGCCTGCAGCGCCTCGGCCGACGCCGCCGCGTGATTGTGGTCACGCGCGTGGTCGCCCGGGTGATCGGTGGCGTGATCGCTCAAATCGGGGGCTTCGGTGGCGGGCGTCGTCATCGCGCAATTATACGCCGCGGCCATGACGCCGTTATTTCGGCTGGCCGACGGCCGGGCTGTCGAGCATGGAGGGCGGGCGCGTGTCGGTGGGGACGCCGTGATAGTCGGGCGGATCTTGCGGCGGCGTGTGTTTCTTCGACGTGGAATCGGGATCGGCGACGCACGCGGCGAGCGCGAGCGGCAAGGCGAAAATCAAGGCGATAACGATGCGCGGCATGAACCTGTCCGTAGAGAGCCGTTCCGACGCGAAGCCGAGAGTATCGGCAATGTGACCGGCGCGGAACGGCTGAAGTGCGAAAGCTGCAAAAACGACAAAGGGGTTATGAGTGCAAACTCATAACCCCTACTTTTATATCGTGGTCGGAGCGATAGGATTCGAACCTACGACCCTCTGATCCCAAATCAGATGCGCTACCAGGCTGCGCTACGCTCCGAAGCCAAGCCGCAGATTCTAGCGTTTTCCCGAACTGGGTGCAACGAAAAGCGTCGAAGATACTGGAATGGATTCTGCGGTCTGCTGTAGCGCGCGTGTTTTAGCGCGCTTGATGCATCCGCGGAACATCCGATCACCGAGGAGAAATGCGCATGGACCTTATTCTCTGGCGTCACGCCGAGGCCGAAGATCAGGCGTCGAGCGATCTCGCCCGGCAGTTGACGGCGCGAGGCCGCAGGCAGGCGCAGGCAACGGCCAGATGGCTGAAGAGTCGTCTCGGCGATCACGCCGTCTTTCTCGTGAGTCCCGCCACGCGAACGATCCAGACTGCCGAGGCGTTCGGCGATCAGTATCGCGTGGTGCGCGAGCTGGCGCCGGGCGGCAGCGCGCAGGCTCTGCTCGATGCAGCCGGTTGGCCGGAGGGCGTCGCGCAGACGGTTGTTGTGGTGGGTCATCAGCCGACGATCGGCCAGGTTGCATCGTGGCTCATGACCGGCGATGAAGCCGAATGGTCGGTCAAGAAATCGGGAATCTGGTGGTTGCAGGGGCGCACGCGAGGTGGGGGTGCGCAGGCCGTTCTGCGCGCGGTGACGTGTCCGGATTTGCTTTGAGCGGGCGCTCGTGCTCGTTGCCTTTGTTTGCCTGTGCTTTCTGGGAACTTGCATTCGTGTAGGTTTATAAGCACGCCGCTATGCGCGGCAGCAGTCACTTTCTTTGCTGCTGCAAAGAAAGTAACCAAAGAAAGCAGCTAGTCCGTCTAAGTGTCCACCACGAACGGTTTCCCGGAGTGGTGCGCAAGCTGATTCGGCCATCGCACCACACAACAGAGTGGAACCGCTCATTCATCCCGGCAGGCACGAAGTGCCTGCCGGAACGGCATAACCGAACAAACCAAACCGACCGCCGGTTGTGAGATATGCCCGACGTACGAGCGCAGCGAGGATGGAACTGACAAGTGCTGTGCCAATACCAACGAATGCGAGTTGCCATAGTCAGCTTGCGCGCCTATCCGCGCAGTTATTCGTGGTGGACACTTAGCCGGATAAGCTGCTTTCTTTGGTTACTTTCTTTGCAGCAGCAAAGAAAGTGACTGCTGCCGCGCACAGCGGCGTGCTAATAAACCGACACGAAAGCAAGTTCCCAGACACCACAGGCAAACAAAAGCAACGAGCGCCAGCAAAACCAAAAACCGCGGCCCGGACAGGGCCATCGCTGCTAACCGCACGCGAAAGCAAGTTCCCCAAAGACCACTGCAAAACCAAGCGCCAGCGCCCCTTCTCGTTCATTGAAACGTCACCCCCGCGCCACGCGAGCGTCATTCGCAATTACTACATTGGCAAGGACCCAGTCCTATCGAGGAACGCCAATGCAAAATCCGTCGACGCCAGCCCTGCCGCTCTCGCTCGATCCGCGCCGTCTGCCGCGCGCGGCCGAAACCGTCGCGGGTCAGCATCGCCTGCATGTGTCGTGGGCGCGCCCCGACGACGCCGTCCGCGAGGCGCAACGCCTGCGCTATCGCGTGTTCTCGGAGGAAATGGGCGCGCATCTGAAAGGCCCGGCGGGCCTCGACGTCGATGCGTTCGATGCATACTGCGATCACCTGCTCGTGCGCGATCTCGATACGCTGAAAGTGGTCGGCACGTACCGCGTGCTACCGCCGCACCAGGCGGCGCGTATCGGCCGCCTGTACGCCGAGAGCGAATTCGACGTGTCGCGCCTCACGCACCTGCGCCCGAAACTCGTGGAAGTCGGCCGCTCGTGCGTGCATCCCGATTACCGCAGCGGCGCCGTCATCATGTCGCTATGGGGCGGGCTCGCTGCCTACATGAAGCAAAACGGCTACGAGACAATGCTCGGCTGCGCGAGCGTCGGGATGATCGACGGTGGGCATTACGCGGCGAATCTCTATTGCTCGCTCAGCCGCGATGCGCTCACCGCGCCCGAATACCGCGCGTTCGCGCACACGCCGCTGCCTGTCGAGGAGTTGCGCACCGGCGCGGAAGTCAGCCCGCCGCCGCTCGTGAAGGGCTATCTGCGGCTCGGCGCGAAGATTTGCGGCGCGCCCGCCTGGGATCCGGACTTCAACACGGCCGACTTTCTCACGCTGTTCCGCCTGACCGATATCAACGCGCGCTACGCCCGGCACTTCATGGGCGACACGAGCACGAAAGCCGCCTCGCGCTGAACGCAAAATAAAAAAGCCCTGCCGGAAATCGCTTCCGGCAGGGCTTTTTATCGAATGTGCTCGACCGTTCAGTCTTCCGTATAAACCACGCGATACGGCTGGCCGACCTTCTCCCACTCGGCCGCTTCCTGGACGAGGCTGTAATCGGTGAGCGGATTTTTCGCGACCCAGTCGTTCGCGAGACGCACGTCGAAGCCGCCGCTCGCCTGCTTCACCTCGATCGCGGGCAGCCCCACATCGGCGCGCCGGCGACTCAAAAGCGCCGCGAGCCGCAGACAAAACAGCAGCGTCCAGTCGACATCGCGCGCCTGCGACAACTTGCCGAGCTTGCCCGCATGACCGAGCACCAGAGCCGCGAGCCGCGCCTGATCGGTGCGCGAAAAACCCGGCATGTCCGCGTGGCTTGCGATGTACGCGGAGTGCTTGTGATACGCGCTGTGGGCAATCGACAGCCCGATTTCGTGCAGCGCCGCCGCCCACGCGAGAAACATGCGGCTTTCCTGGCGGCGCTCTTCGTCGGGTTCGTCGAGCTGCTCGTAGAAGCTGATCGCCAGTTCAGCGATCCGGTCGGATTGCGCGGCGTCCACGCCGTAACGCCGCTTGAATCCTTCCACCGTCACCGTGCGCATGTCCTGATGCTGCGATCGCCCGAGCAGGTCGTACAGCACGCCGAGCCGCAGCGCGCCGTCGGTCGTATCGACGTAATCGATGCCCAGTTCCTCGAACACGCCGAGCATGATCGACAACCCGCCCGCGAGCACCGGAATGCGGTCGGCCTTCAGCGCGACGAGCTTCAGCCGGTTCACGTTCTCGGCCTTGATGACCGCGCGCTTCAGGCGCTCCAGCCCGCCGCGCGAAATGCCGTGCGTGACGCCTGGATCGTTGAACCCGTTCGCCTCGATCAGTTCGGCCAGCGCCCGCGCCGTGCCCGACGATCCGATCGCCTGATCCCAGCCGGTCTGCTTGTACTCGCCCGAGATGATCTCGATTTCGCGCTTGGCGGCGAGTTCGGCTTGCCGCATCGAGTATTCGTCGACGTTGCCGGCGGCGAAGAACTGGCGGCTGTGGCTCACGCAGCCGATGTAGAGGCTTTCCATGTGGATCGGCTCGTAATGCGAGCCGATGATGAATTCCGTCGATCCGCCGCCGATATCCACGACAAGCCGCTTGCCCGCGCTCGCCGGCACCGAATGCGCCGCGCCCGCGTAGATCAGGCGCGCTTCCTCGCGCCCGGCGATCACTTCGATCGGGAAGCCAAGCGCGCTTTGGGCCTCGGCGAGAAATTCGTCGGCATTTTTCGCGACTCGCAGCGCGTTGGTCGCGACCGCGCGGACGTGATCGGGGTGAAAGTCGCGCAGCCGTTCGCCGAAACGCTTGAGCGCGTCCCAGCCGCGCAACTGCGACGCACGGTCGAGATATTTGTCCCGCGACAGGCCCGCGGCAAGGCGCACGGGCTCGCGCAAGGCGTCGACCTGATAGATCTGGCTGCCGGCCGGCGTTTCCTCGACGCGCCCGACGATAAGCCGGAAGCTGTTCGATCCGAGGTCGACGGCGGCGAGTAGATGCGGGTGATTGACCATCGGGATTGTCCAGATTCGTAGGAAAGAACCGCGATAAAACCTGCCACGCGCGGCGCTGCAGCAATTCTATTCTAAGCGGCCGGGCGCATGGTCGACGCGACGGCCGCGCTTTCGCGACGCTATTCCCTTTCCGCGAAGAATTTGTGACACTTCGTATGTCATCAAGGCGTCATCTTACTGTGGGATTTTCCAACGTTCCTTTGTCCTCTCGACCCACCACACTTTTCGCCGATGTCCATCCGCTATCCCTTACTGAACCGCGAACTGGGCATTCTGGGTTTTAATGAACGCGTGCTTTCACAAGCCGCCGATACCTCGGTGCCGTTGCTCGAACGGCTGCGCTTCATTTGCATCACCAGCAGCAATCTCGACGAATTCTTCGAAGTCCGCATGGCCGGTCTGCAAGAGCAGATCCGCGACAATCCCGGCACGCTCTCGCCCGACGGCATGTCGCTGCAGCATGTCTACGGCCTCGTGGTGGAACGCGCGCACCGGCTCGTGCGCCAGCAATACGCGATGCTGCAGGACACCGTGCTGCCCGCGCTCGAAAGCGAGGGTATCTATTTTCATGGTGTCGAGACGTGGAGCGAAGCGCAGACCGACTGGGCGCGCGACTACTTCCAGAACGAGCTGCTGCCAGTCCTCACGCCGATCGGACTCGACCCCGCGCATCCGTTTCCGCGCGTGCTCAACAAGAGCCTGAACTTCGTCGTCGAACTCGAAGGCAAGGACGCGTTCGGCCGCCAGGCGATGATGGGCATCGTGCAGGCGCCGCGCGCCCTGCCGCGCCTCGTGCGTATGCCGGAAGCGCTTTCGGGCTATCCGCACGGCTTCGTGTTGCTGAGTTCGCTGCTGCAGCGGTTTGTCGAAGAACTGTTTCCGCATCTGCACGTGCGAAGCTGCAACCAGTTTCGCATCACGCGCAATAGCGAATTGTTCGTCGATGAAGACGAAATCACCAACCTGCGAGTCGCGCTTCAGGGCGAATTGCCCGCGCGGCATCTGGGTAACGCGGTGCGGCTCGAAGTGTCGGCGGAGACGCCGCCGCACATGATCCGGCGTCTGCTCGACGAGAGTCAGCTGAACGATCGCGACTGCTATCACGTGAACGGGCCGGTGAATCTCGTGCGCTTGATGCAGTTGCCTGAAATGGTGGATCGGCCGGACCTCAAGTTCGTGCCGCACATCCCGGCTGTGCCGAAGGCGATCGCGAATGCGGCGAGCCTTTTCGACGTGATCGATCAGGGCGATGTCCTGCTGCATCATCCGTATGAAAGCTTTCAGCCCGTGCTCGAACTGCTGTTGCAGGCGGCCAAGGATCCGCATGTGGTGGCGATCAAGCAGACCATCTACCGCACCGGCACCGATTCGCCGCTGATGGACGCGCTCATGCAGGCCGCGCGCAACGGCAAGGAAGTGACCGTGGTGGTGGAACTGCTCGCGCGTTTCGATGAGGAAACGAACATCAACTGGGCGTCGCAGCTCGAAGCGGTCGGCGCGCACGTGGTGTACGGCGTGGTCGGCCATAAATGCCACGCGAAGATGATGTTGATCGTGCGGCGTGTCGCCCAGAACGGGCGCATGACGCTCAAGCGTTACGCGCATTTGGGCACGGGCAATTACCATCCGCGCACGGCGCGCCTCTATACCGATTTCGGCATGATGACCGCCGATCAGTCCATCTGCGAAGACGTGCATCACGTGTTTCAGCAGCTCACCGGGATCGGCGGCGAGTTGCAGTTGCATCAGTTGTGGCAATCGCCGTTCACGTTGCATCCGAAGCTGATCGACGCGATCCGCGCCGAGGCCGATCACGCGCGGGCGGGACGGCGCGCGCGCATTGTCGCGAAGATGAACGCGCTGCTGGAGCCGACGGTTATTGCCGCGCTGTACGAGGCATCGCAGGCGGGCGTAAAGATCGATTTGATCGTGCGTGGGGTGTGCGCGCTGAAGCCGGGCGTGGCCGATTTGTCCGAGAACATTACGGTGCGCTCGATCATCGGGCGGTTTCTGGAGCATCACCGCATTTATTATTTCTACGCGAATGGCGGCGAGAATGTCTATCTGTCCAGCGCCGACTGGATGGACCGGAATTTCTTCCGACGCGTCGAGGTGGCGTTTCCGGTGAATGACCGGCGTTTGAAGCGTCGCGTGATTGCGGAAGGTTTGTCGGCGTTTCTCGGCGATAACCAGTCGGCGTGGCTCATGCAAAGCGACGGGCACTATAAGCGGCGGCGGCCGGGGAAGTCGATGCGCAACGCGCAGTTGGGGTTGTTGGGGAAGTTTTGTTCCTAGCGCCTTGTTTATGCTGGCGCGGTTCGGTTATGCGTGTGCTTGGGCTTTGCTGGCGCCCTTTGCTTTTGTTTGCGTGTGCTTAGTGGGAACTTGCTCGGGTTTTGGTTCGCTGGCGCCCTTTGCTTTTGTTTGCGTGCGCTTTCTGGGAACTTGCTCGGGTTTTGGTTCGCTGGCGCTCTTTGCTTTTGTTTGCGTGTGCTTCTTGGGAACTTGCTTTCGTGTAGGTCTATTAGCACGCCGCTATGCGCGGCAGCAGTCACTTTCTTTGCTGCTGCAAAGAAAGTAACCAAAGAAAGCAGCTTATCCGTCTAAGTGTCCACCACTGTCCGTTTCCGGGAGTGGTGCGATAGAACAGCCGTGGCGTCGCACCACTAAACAGAGTGGAGCCGCTCATCCATCCCGACAGGCATAAATGCCTGTCGGTAAGGCATAACCGCACGAACCAAACCGGCCGCTGACCGCCGGTTTTTTGTTATGCCCGTCGTCCTCGCGCAGCGAGGATGGAACTGACAGGTGCTGTGCCAATAGCAACGAATGCGAGTTGCCATAGTCAGCCTGCGTGCCTATCCGCAAGGTTATTCGAGGTGGACACTTAGGCGGATAAGCTGCTTTCTTTGGTTACTTTCTTTGCAGCAGCAAAGAAAGTGACTGCTGCCGCGCATAGCGGCGTGCTAATAAACCGACACGAAAGCAAGTTCCAAGAAAAGCACAAGCGCATCAGACGGCGTATAGAACAACCCGTCCAAGCGCCAGCGCCAAATCAAACCGCTATAGACCGCCGAAAAGCCGTCCGTGCAGCCGGAAACCGCACAGCAAACGTACTCCCGCGCCCTTCCTCACTCTTCACATCAAGCTCGGCGTGATGCCTCTGCAACACATGCTTGACGATAGCCAACCCCAGCCCCGTGCCACCGGTATCCCTCGACCGGCTCCGATCCACGCGATAAAACCGCTCGGTCAAACGCGGTATATGTTCCGCCGGAATCCCCAACCCGCTATCGCGCACCGAAAACACCGCGCGATCCTGCACGCGCCGCCACGTCACGTCGATCGTGCCGCCATCCGGCGTATAGCGCACCGCGTTGGTCACGAGATTGCCGAGCGCACTCACGATCTCCGTCTCGGCGCCCGCCAGCGTCAACGCTTCATCGGCGTGGAACGTGATGCGGTGACGGCCGCCCGACAAGCTGTTCGCATCGTCTTCGAGATGGCGCAGCACCGCGCGCATGTCGAGCAATTCGTCGCCCGGCGGACGCGCGTCGCCTTCAAGGTTCGCGAGCACCAGCAAATCGCGCACGATGTTCTGCATGCGCACGGCCTGCTGTTCCATCATCTCCAGATACCGCCCGCGATCAGCCTCGCCGAGCGGAATCTCCCGCATCGTTTCGAGGAAACCGGACAGCACGGTCAGCGGCGTCTTCAGTTCGTGCGACACGTTCGCGACGAAATCGCGACGCATCGAATCCGTGCGCTCGATTTCGGTGATGTCGTTCGTCAAGACCAGCTTGCGGTTTTCGCCGTAAGGAAACACCTGCACCGACAACACGTTATGCCGGTCCGCACCCATGCCGCGCATCACGAGCATCTCTTCGTAATGATGCGAATTCAGGTACCGCACGAAGTCGGGCTGACGCACGAGATGCGTGATGTGCTGGCGCAAATCGCGCTTGGCATCGAGCCCAAAATGGTTCTCGGCGATCGCGTTGCACCACTCGATCTGATCGCGGTCGTCGAGCATCGCAACGCCGTTCGGCGACGCCTGAATCGCCTGGATGAAGCGCGAATGCTGCTGTTCGACCTGGCGCACCTGCGCATGCCAGCGCTTCGCGAGCTTGTGCAGACGGTAATAGATTTCGCCCCAGATGCCGGGCGCGCTCGGCACTTCGCCGTAGACCGGCGCATCGAGCAGACGCCAGAGACGTTGCGTGTGAAAGGTGCTGAAGAAGCTCTGCACGACGAGCATGACGACGGCGAAGACGAGCGCCGCCCGCACGCCAAAAAGCGCGCCGACGATAGCGCTCAGTCCGCCAAGCAACGCGAGGGACACGAGCGAACGCGCCCAGATGATGTTCATGTATTAGCGGAAAAACGAGTGAAAGGCGTCTGGCGCGTGCGTGCGTCGGCGCTTGAACGGCGAACCGATCAGGCGCTCAGGCGCTCTTTGCCAGCCGGTAGCCGCTGCCGCGCACCGTTTCGATCATAGCATCGCAGCCAGCGGGCTTGAGCGCCGCGCGCAGCCGCTTGATATGCACATCGACCGTGCGTTCCTCGACGAACACATGGTCGCCCCACACCTGATCCAGCAATTGCGTGCGGCTATGCACGCGCTCCGGATGCGTCATGAAAAAATGCAGCAGCCGGAATTCCGTCGGGCCGAGATCGAGCTTGATGTCGCTGCCGGAATGGCTCGCCGCTACGCGATGCGTCGCCGGATCGAGGCGCAGTCCGTTGATCGCGACCAGGTCCTCGGTCAATTGCGGCGCGCGGCGGCGCAAGACCGCCTTGATCCGCGCCATCAGTTCCTTCGGCGAGAACGGCTTGGTCACGTAGTCGTCGGCGCCGATTTCGAGGCCGAGCACCTTGTCCTGCTCGTCGCCGCGCGCGGTCAGCATGATGATCGGAATATGCTTCGTGCGCTCGTTGCCGCGCAGTTCGCGCGCGAACGCGATGCCGGATTTGCCCGGCAGCATCCAGTCGAGCAGAACGAGGTCGGGAAGTACGTCGCTAATCAGGTTTTGCGCCTGTTCCGCGTTGTAGGCGCGGATCGGGCAATGTCCTGCGTGTTGCAGATTCACCGAGATCAATTCGGAGATCGCGGGTTCGTCTTCGATGACGAGAATGCTGCTGGGCATCGGCACCTCTGTGACCTTTTATTTAGAGTGAAGCGGTTTAACTGAGTGCTTCGCGTTCGAGCTGGTCGCGCGAAATGTGGCGCACGTCGGTGCCTTTCACGATGTAGATGATGAACTCCGCGATGTTCTTCGCGTGGTCGCCGATCCGCTCCACCGCCTTCGCGATGAACAAATAGTCGAGGCCGGCGGAAATCGTGCGCGGGTCTTCCATCATGTAGGTGACGAGCTTGCGCACGAAGGCGCGGAATTCGTCGTCGATCGCTTTGTCGTCGCGCACGATCTGCGCGGCGGCCACCGTGTCGAGGCGCGCGAATGCATCGAGCGCGCGGCGCAAAATGGATACCGCCATTTCGCCCGACAGCTTGATTTCCGCGATATTCACCGTGCGGCCCGCGCCGTCTTCATTGATACGCTTCACCCGCTTCGCGATCTTCTCGGCTTCGTCGCCGGCGCGTTCGAGATTGGTAATGGTCTTCGAAATCGCCATCAAGAGACGCAGGTCGCGCGCGGCCGGCTGGCGGCGCGCGATGATGTTGCTGCATTCCTCGTCGATCTCGACTTCCATCGTGTTCAGACGCGTTTCAGCGGCGATCACCTGGTCGGCAATGCCGATATCGAACGTGTTGAGCGCCTGCATCGCGTTGATGATCTGCGACTCGACCAGCCCGCCCATTTCCAGCACCTTCGACGACACTGCATTCAAGTCGGCATCGAACTGGCTCGACAGATGTTTATCGGACATGTGTGCTCCCTGTAGTCCTTTTTCCGGCGCGGCGATTAGCCGAAGCGACCGGTAATGTAGTCTTCCGTTTCCTTGCGAACCGGCTTGATGAAGATCTTTTCCGTATCGCCGAACTCGATCAGTTCGCCCAGATACATATAGGCAGTGTAGTCCGAACAACGCGCCGCCTGCTGCATGTTGTGCGTGACGATCACCACCGTGTAGTCGTTCTTCAATTCGGCGATCAGTTCTTCGATCCGCCCCGTCGAGATCGGGTCGAGCGCCGAGCACGGTTCGTCGAGGAGCAGCACTTCTGGCCGGATCGCGATGCCACGCGCGATGCACAGGCGCTGCTGCTGGCCGCCCGACAGGCCATAGCCGCTTTGCTGCAGTTTGTCCTTCACTTCGTTCCAGAGCGCCGCCTTGGTCAGCGCCCATTCCACGCGGTCGTCCATCTCCGAGCGCGACAGTTGCTCGAACATCTTCACGCCGAACGCGATGTTGTCGTAGATCGACATCGGGAACGGCGTCGGCTTCTGGAACACCATGCCGACGCGCGCGCGCAGCAGCGAGATATCGCGCTTCGTGTCGAGCAGGTTTTCGCCGTCCATCAGGATTTCGCCTTCGGCGCGCTGCTCCGGATAAAGCGCATACATCTTGTTGAACGTGCGCAGGAGCGTGGATTTCCCGCAACCCGACGGTCCGATGAACGCCGTCACCTTGCTCGCCGGAATCCGCAAATTGATGTTCTTCAGCGCGTGGTACTTGCCGTAGAAGAAGTTGAGGTTGTTCACCTCGATCTTCGGCTTCATCGAATCTAGCGCGGGCGCGCTGTGCGTCGGCTTGAAACTGCCCGGAACCGCGCCGCGTTCCACCGTATTCGCTTCCGCGTTCAGGTGGCTGACACCACTTTCGACCATATTCATGGAATCACTCCACCTTTACTTTTTCGAGAAGATCACGCGCGCGAGGATGTTCAATCCGAGCACGCCGAGCGTAATCAGGAACACACCGGCCCACGCGAGCGATTGCCACTGCGGGAACGGGCTCATCGCGAACTTGTAGATCGTGACCGGCAGGTTCGCGACCGGCTGGTTCATGTTCCACGAGAAGAACTGGTTCGACAGCGCCGTGAACAAGAGCGGCGCGGTTTCGCCGGTAATCCGCGCCACCGCGAGCAGCACGCCGGTCACGATCCCGCCCACCGACGCTTTCAGCGTGATCGACAGCACCATCTTCCACTTCGGCGTGCCGAGCGCGAACGCGGCCTCGCGCAGCGCGTTCGGCACGAGCTTGAGCATGTTCTCCGTCGTGCGGATCACGATCGGAATCTGCAGCAGCGCGAGCGCGACGACGCCCGCCCAGCCCGAGAAGTGGCCCATCTTCGCGACGACGAGCGCGTAGACGAAGAGCCCGATGACGATCGACGGCGCGGACAGCAGAATGTCGTTGATGAAGCGCGTCAGGCTCGCGAGCCAGTTCTTCTGGCCGTATTCCGCGAGATACACGCCCGCCAGAATGCCGAGCGGCGTGCCGATGAACGTGGCGAGCAGCACGAGCATCAGGCTGCCGACGATCGCATTCGCGAGACCGCCGCCATCCGTGTTCGGCGGCGGCGTCGATTGCGTGAATAGCTCGACCGACAATCCGCCGACACCGAGCTTGAGCGTCGTGAACAGGATCCACACGAGCCACAGGAGACCGAACGCCATCGCCGCGAGCGACATCGCCAGCGCGACCGCGTTGGTGCCGCGACGACGGCGTTGCAACTTGATGCGCGTCGCTTCCATCTGCGCAGTGTCTTCGGAACCGGGGAATTTCATCGTGGGCTGGCTCACTTTGCGCCCTCCCCTTTTTCGAGGCGAAGCAGCATGAGTTTGGAGAGCGACAGCACGACAAACGTGATGATGAACAGAATCAGCCCGAGTTCCATCAGCGCCGACGTATGCAGGCCCGGACTCGCTTCGGCGAATTCGTTCGCGAGCGCCGACGTGATGCTGTTGCCGGGCGAAAAGAGCGACACGTTATCCAGCAAGTTGGTATTGCCGATCACGAACGTCACCGCCATGGTTTCGCCGAGCGCGCGGCCGAGGCCGAGCATCACACCGCCGATCACGCCATTTCGCGTGAACGGCAACACGATCTTCCACATGACTTCCCAGGTCGTGCAGCCGATTCCGTACGCCGATTCCTTCAGCAGCACCGGCGTGACCTCGAACACGTCGCGCATCACCGAGGCAATGTACGGAATGATCATGATGGCCAGAATCACGCCCGCGCACAGAATGCCGATACCGATCGGCGGCCCTTGAAAGAAGCGCCCGATCAGCGGCACGTCGCCGAGCAAATGGCCGAGCGGCTTTTCGAAATAGGCGGCGAAGATCGGCGAGAAGACGAGCAGGCCCCACATGCCGTAGACGATCGACGGAATCGCGGCGAGCAGTTCGATCGCGACGCCGAGCGGACGACGCAGCCACGCGGGCGACAGTTCGGTCAGAAATAGCGCGATGCCGAAGCTGACCGGCACGGCGATGATGAGCGCGATGATCGACGTTGCGATGGTGCCGTAGATCGGCACGAGCGCGCCGAACGCATCGGCTTGAGGATCCCACTCCGAGCGCCAGAGGAAACTGAGCCCGAACTTCTCGATGGTCGGCAACGACGCGTAGATCAGCGAAACGATGATCCCACCGAGCAAAAGCAGCGTGACGACAGCCGCGAGCCGCGTGAGACCGCCGAAAAAAATGTCGCCGAGGCGGCTCGGCGCGCGCTGGGCGCGGCTCGAGGGCGGGGTCGACGAGAGATGGATTTCCGACATGGGAGCCTTCGGAGAAACCGCGCGGCACCTGCCGCGCGGTAAAGCTGCTTTTTGCCGTCCTACTGAACCAGCTTAGGACAGTTTTAGAGACTTCTTATTGCGCAACCGACTTGCCCGAAGCGTCCTTCACCTTCGACTTCCATTGCGTGCGGATTTCGGCCACGACCGCGTCCGGCAGCGAGATGTAATCGAGGTCGTTAGCCGCCTGATTGCCGTTTTTGAACGCCCAATCGAAGAACTTCAGCGTTTCGGCGCCCTGCGCTTCCTTCTCTTGCGTCGTGTGCAGCAACACGAAAGTCGCGCCGACGATCGGCCATGCGTTCTTGCCCGGCTCGTTCGTGAGGATCTGGTAGAACGACTTCGACCAGTCCGCGCCCGCGGCCGCTGCCTTGAACGTCTCCGTCTTCGGCTCGACCACCGTACCCGACGCATTCTTCAGGTCGACGTAGGTCATCTTGTTTTGCTTCGCGTACGCCCATTCCACATAGCCGATCGCGCCCGGCAGACGCTGAACGAACGCGGCGACGCCGTCGTTGCCCTTGCCGCCCGTGCCCGTCGGCCAGTTGACGGTCGAACCTTCACCGACCTTCGACTTCCATTCCGTGTTCACTTTCGACAAATAGTTCGTCCAGATGAAGCTCGTGCCCGAACCATCGGCGCGGCGGACCACGGCGATATCGGTATCCGGCAGCTTCGCCTTCGGGTTCAACGCGACGATCGCCGGGTCGTTCCACTTCTTGATCTTGCCGAGGTAGATGTCGCCGAGCACTTCGCCCGACAGCGTCACTTCACCCGCCTTCACGCCCGGCACGTTGATGACCGGCACCACGCCGCCCACCACTGTCGGAAACTGAAAGAGCCCTTGCTTTTCGAGTTCGTCGTCTTTCAGCGGCGCATCCGAGCCGGCGAAATCGACCGTCTTCGCGACGATCTGCTTGATACCGCCCGACGAGCCGATACCTTGATAGTTGACCTTGCCGCCGCCGGTCTTCTGGTAGGCGTCGGCCCACTTCGTGTAGATCGGTGCTGCGAAGGTGCTGCCCGCGCCGGTAATGTCGGCGGCTTGCGCGGAGATGGCGAAGAGAGCACCAATAACGCCAGCCAGCGCGGTTTGCATCAATTTCATGAGACCTCCAGGTTGTGAGCGGATGACACGACAAGCCGAAGGATAGGGTTTCACTGTGACAGTAATATGACTCTCCGTGAAGCCAGCGTGTCACTGGGCTTACGTCGATGAAAGGCGTGCCGCGTTATTGTGGGAAGCCAGCGCGAAATTTGGGATATAGAACGCAAAAAGCCGTTTCCGGTCTCCCGGAAACGGCTTTTTTCACTACAGCACATACTTAAGATGTTGCGTCCTTTACGACCTGCGCAATCGTTTCCGCGTGCCGAATTGCGTCTTTTTCGGCAGCAGCCTCGACCATCACGCGCAGCACCGGCTCCGTTCCCGACGCGCGAATCAGCACGCGTCCGCTCGATTCGAGCGCGCGTTCGGCGTCGGCGATGGATTTTTTGATGGCGTCGCTATTTTTCCAGTCCGCGCCCGCGCTCATCCGCACGTTGATCAGCTTTTGCGGGAACAAGGTCACACCGTCGAGCTGTTCGACGAGCGTCTTCCCGCTGCGTTTCATGGCCGCGAGCACGAGCAAGGCGGAAACGATGCCGTCGCCGGTCGAATGCCGATCCAGCGACAAGATATGGCCCGACCCTTCCGCGCCGAGTTGCCAGCCGTTGTCGCGCAGCTTTTCCAGCACGTAACGATCGCCGACCGCGGCGCGCACGAACTGCACGCCCGCTTGCTTCAACGCCACTTCGACGGCCATGTTCGTCATCAGCGTGCCGACCGCGCCGTTCACCTGCCCATCGGTCGCGATGCGGTCCTTCACCAGCACGTAGAGCAATTCGTCGCCATTGAAGAGGCGGCCCGACGCATCGACGACTTGCAGCCGGTCCGCGTCGCCGTCGAGCGCAATGCCAAGATCCGCGTTGTTGGCCCGTACGGCGCGCACGAGCGCATCCGGCGCGGTGGCGCCGAAGCCGTCGTTGATGTTGAAGCCATTCGGCGACGCGCCGATCGTGATGACCTCCGCCCCCAGTTCGTGGAACACGTGCGGCGCGACGTCGTACGCCGCGCCGTGCGCGCAATCGACCACCAGCTTCATGCCGCGCAAGTCGAAACTCGCCGGGAACGTGCTCTTGCAGAATTCGATGTAGCGCCCGCCCGCGTCGTCGAGCCGCTTCGCCTTGCCGAGCCGTTCCGATGGCGCGCAAGACATCGGCTGGTCGAGTTGCGCCTCGATTTCCAGTTCGACTTCGTCAGGCAGCTTGTTGCCGTCGGCGGAGAAAAACTTGATGCCGTTGTCGTAATACGGGTTGTGCGAGGCAGAGATCACCACGCCCGCCGCGAGCCGCAACGCGCGCGTCAGATACGCGACGCCGGGCGTCGGCATCGGGCCGGCCAGCATCACGTCGACGCCCGCCGCCGAAAATCCCGACTCCAGCGCAGCTTCGAGCATGTAGCCGGAAACCCGCGTGTCCTTACCGATCAACACGGTCGGCCGACCGCCCTTCGCCGCCCAGCGATCCGCGCCGGCCAGCACCTTGCCCGCCGCGTAGCCGAGCCGCAACACGAAATCGGGGGTGATCGGCGCATCGCCGACCTTGCCGCGAATACCATCTGTTCCAAAATATCGACGTGCCATTGTTCCGTGACCCTCCAGCGCAGACGGGGACGCGCGTGTTTATGCGTCTGCGTACTTGTGAAATTGGCGCCCGCGCGTGCGCCGTTTTTATCGAGATTTGTTCGCCATCGTTGGGACCCCGCGAAGCTTTCCCCTTGACGGCTTATTCCGCGCGGCTCGCTTCGCGTACCGCTTGCCACACTTTTAGCGCGTCGACGGTCGCCGCGACGTCGTGAACGCGGATAATCGCCGCGCCCCGCTCCGCCGCGCACACCGCCGCCGCGACGCTCGCCGCCAGCCGTTCGCCCGCCGCGCGCCCAGTGACTGCGCCAAGCATCGATTTGCGCGACATGCCGGCGAGCAGCGGATAGCGCGAGCCCGCGGGCAAGGTCGCGGCCAGGCCCGCCAGCAAAGCGTAATTATGTTCGACCACCGACTTGCCGAATCCGTAGCCCGGATCGAGGCAAATGCGCGCTGGATCGATGCCCGCTGCCGTCAGCGTCGCGATCCGTTCCTCGAAGAAGCCGCGCACCTCCCGCACCACATCTGCATAATCCGGCGCGTGAAGCTGCATGGTCTGCGGTTCGCCGAGCATATGCATCACGCAAAGGCCGCAATTGCTGTCTTTAACGGCGTCGATCGCGCCATCCTGCCGCAAACCCCAGATATCGTTGATCAAGTCGGCGCCCGCTTTCAGCGCTTCGCGCATCACCGCAGGCTTGTATGTATCGACCGAAAGCGGGACGTTCGCGCCGCGCAACGCCTCGACGATTGGCACGACGCGCTCCAGTTCTTCGTCGAGCGGCACGGGCGGCGCGCCAGGCCGCGTCGATTCACCGCCGATATCCAGAATATCCGCGCCGTCCGCCAGCATCTGCGTGGCACGCTCGATCGCCCGTTCGCGCGAAATATATCGACCGCCGTCCGAGAACGAATCCGGCGTTACGTTGAGGATTCCCATCACGAGCGGGCGATCGAATGCGAGCGTGAACCGACCGCATCGAAGCGGCGTGGCGGGTTCTCTGGTCAGTAAAGACCGCGACTGGGTATTAATCAAGCGAGTTATCTGAAGAAATACATGAGGAAACGATGTGCCGGGACGCTTCGGTGCGCGTTGAATGAAAAAGGGCTGGTGTGCGAACACACCAGCCCTTGATCGAACGGCTAGAAACTCAGGCGGGCGCGGTTGCGTTGCCCGGCTTCACTTCCGTGCCGCTGTTGCCGCTACCCGGCGCATCGCCCGACGGCGGCGGCAGGTTCTTCGGCGGACGCGGCGGACGACCGCCCATGATGTCGCTGATTTGGTCTGCATCGATGGTTTCCCATTCGAGCAGCGCCTTCGTCATGGCTTCGACCTTGTCGCGATTGTCTTCGAGCAACTTGCGGGCGTGCCCGTATTGCTCGTCGAGAATCCGGCGAATCTCTGCATCGACCTTCTGCTGCGTCGCTTCCGACACCGTCTTCGACGCCATCTTGCCGAACATGCCGTCCTGCTCGGTATCGACATAAACCATCGTGCCGAGCACGTCGGACATGCCGTAACGCGTCACCATGTCGCGCGCCATCTTGGTCGCGCGCTCGAAGTCGTTCGACGCACCCGTCGACATCGAGTTGAGGAACACTTCTTCCGCAGCCCGGCCACCGAACAGAATGGCGATTTCCTCGAGCATCTTGTCGCGATACAAATTCACACGATCATGCTCGGGCAACTGCCACGTCACGCCCAATGCCCAACCACGCGGCATGATCGTGACTTTGTGTACGGGATCGGCATGCGGCAACAGCTTCGCCACCACCGCGTGACCCGACTCGTGGAACGCCGTATTGCGACGCTCTTCCTCACGCATGACAGCCGATTTGCGCTCCGGACCCATGAAAATCTTGTCCTTCGCGTCCTCGAAATCCTGCATTTCGACGATCCGCTTGCCGCGCCGCGCCGCGAACAATGCGGCTTCGTTCACGAGGTTCGCGAGATCGGCGCCCGAGAATCCCGGCGTACCACGTGCAATGACCGAAGCATCGACGTCGTTCGAAATCGGCACCTTGCGCAAGTGCACCTTCATGATGTGCTCGCGGCCACGGATGTCGGGCAGACCGACGTAGACCTGACGGTCGAAACGGCCCGGGCGCAGCAGCGCCTTGTCGAGCACGTCCGAACGGTTGGTCGCGGCAATCACGATCACGCCCGAATTCGCTTCGAAGCCGTCCATTTCGACGAGCATCTGATTCAGCGTCTGCTCGCGCTCGTCGTTACCGCCGCCCATGCCAGCGCCGCGATGGCGACCGACCGCGTCGATTTCGTCGATAAACACGATACACGGCGCATGCTTTTTAGCCTGCTCGAACATGTCGCGCACACGAGCCGCGCCCACGCCGACGAACATTTCCACGAAGTCCGAACCCGAAATGCTGAAGAACGGCACTTTCGCTTCACCAGCGATCGCGCGAGCCAAGAGCGTCTTACCCGTACCCGGAGGCCCGACCAGCAACACGCCGCGCGGAATCCGCCCGCCAAGCTTCTGGAATTTTTGCGGATCGCGCAGGAAGTCGACCAGTTCGGACACTTCTTCCTTGGCTTCGTCACAGCCCGCGACGTCGGTGAAATTGATGGCGTTGTTGTTCTCGTCGATCAACCGCGCTCGCGATTTGCCGAACGAAAACGCCCCGCCTTTCCCGCCGCCCTGCATCTGCCGCATCATGTAGAACCAGAAACCGATGATGAGAATTGTCGGTCCGAGGTAATACAGCGCGGAAACGAGCGCGTTCGGTTCGTCGTCGGCCTTGCCGCTGACCTGCACGCCGTACTTCATCAGGTCGCCGACCATCCAGATGTCGCCGGGGGACACGATCTGATATTTCTGACCATCTGCCGGAGTGACCGTGAGGTTACGGCCCTGAACGGTGACTGTCTTGACTTTCCCGCTTTTCGCGTCGTCCATGAACTGCGAATACGAAACGCCTTCCTGGACGCGGGGCTTGTCGAACTGCTTGAACACCGTGAACAGCACCAGTGCGATTACGAGCCACACTGCTGCCTTAGAGAACATATTGTTGTTCAAAGCACCACTCCTTCACTCATAGACGGGCGCCTACATTCGCCTTGCGGCACCACTAAAGCATTCTAATCCAGTCCGATAACCCCTGCCATAACGTTTAGCTACCACGTAAATAGCGGATGGAGCGCGATTTCCGGCATATTGGGCAAAGCCCTAAACTTTCAACTGCCTTTCGCCAAATTTGACGCAGATCAGGCGGGACGCTTGAGCTGCCTGCCCAAAATAAACGTTTCGGACGATTTATCGCGCGACGCCTTAGGCTTGCGCGGCGCAACGACTTTAAACTGATGCTTGAACTTTTCAACGATCTGGCTGTAACCGCTGCCATGAAACACTTTCACTATCAAGGCGCCGTCCGGTTTCAGGTGATTCTGCGAGAACTCCAGCGCAAGATCGCAAAGATGCTCGATCCGCGCCGCGTCCGCGCTTGCCACTCCCGAGAGGTTGGGGGCCATGTCTGAAATTACAAGGTCTACCTGACGCTCGCCGAGAATTTCCCGCAGCTGCGCGAGCACCGAGTCCTCGCGGAAGTCGCCTTGGATGAACGTGACGTCGGCAATCGGCTCCATCGGCAGCAAATCGAGCGCAATGATCGTGCCGTCGATCCCGCCCGTGCGCGTCGCGTCGCGCTTCGTACCCTGCGCGAGCTTGTTACGCACGTACTGGCTCCAGCTTCCGGGTGTCGATCCAAGGTCGACGATGACCTGACCCGGACGGATCAGCTTGTCCTGCTCGTCGATTTCCTTCAGCTTGTAGGCAGCGCGTGCGCGATACCCTTCGCGCTGCGCGAGCTTCACGTAAGGGTCGTTGATGTGGTCATGCAACCACGAATGATTGAAGCGATTTTTTGCCATTGAGAAGAACTCTTGCTGCCTTGTAGTGTGCGTAGACGCGTTTTTGCGCGAAACGAGGGTGATGTCGCGCGACGCCTGCTGCATTAATTTGCTGCATTCCGCAATGCTTTTAGCGGATAATACGCGTCTTATTGACCCGGCCGACGCGTTATGCTGATGCAGCCGCCGCCGGTTGAACTGTTTTTCGCGTTGCCGTTGTGGCGTTTTTCATCGCGCCGATACCGTGCAGTCGCGTCGTTCTTAGCCGATATCGCGTTTAATTGCGCTGTGATGGCGCCCTTCGTCGCTTGATGGCGATGTTTGATTCTCTGGCGCTGGCAGTCTGCTCGACTGCAGCCCGCACTCCGACCGTAGTTATCGCGCAGTCGCCGTTCAGTGAAAGTTTGCGTGGTTGGCCCGGCTCCTGTAACCGCCGCGCGCCGAAAGCCTTTTTCGCGCCGGAAGTCTGAGTCATCGTGTCCGGGTCGGTTGACAAGCTATCTTTGCAACCACGCCCGCCTTTCGCAATACGCCGTTCAAGTCCGTTTTCTTTAGCCAGATCACGCTCTGGCGCCCCTTATTTTAGTCGAGCCCGTTACTTTTCATGCCAGCCCTCAAAGTCTCTCCCGCCCAACGTGCCGACCTGCGTTCCGAGGCCCACGCGCTCAAGCCCGTCGTTATCGTCGGCGCTGAAGGACTGACCGAAGCCGTGTTGACCGAGATCGAGGTCCACCTCGGCGCGCATCAGCTCATCAAAATCCGCGTTTTCGGCGACGACCGCGAAGCGCGCATCGCCATGTACGACGAGATCGCCGATCGTCTGCACGCCGCGCAAATCCAGCATATCGGCAAGCTGCTCGTGATCTGGCGCCCGGAAGGCACCGTCGCGCCCGCGAAAAGCGTGAAGAACCCCGGCTCGAAGCGTACCGCCCTGCCGAGCGCCCGCGAAGCCGCAGGCGAACCGTCCACGAAGGGCGCGGCGCCGCGTATCGTCAAGGCCGTGAAGATCACGCGCGATGCACCCGCCGTGCGCAAGCCGAAGAAACAGAAACTCCTGGTTCGCGGCAATGAACGCGTGACCGCAGGCGGCAATGTCAAGCGGGCCAAGAAGCGTCAGACGAGCGCGAAGCGTCAGCACCAGACGTCGAAGTAAGCAGCGAAGAAACCGCGCCGGATCCAGGTCCGGCGCTTTCGGTCATGCGCGCTATCTCAAGCGCGCTGACCGAAATCCCCGCGTAGATTCACCGACGCGCGCGGCGCGCGGCGACACTCGCCGATTGTCCGCGAGCGACGGCCGAACCGGCCGGCACCGCCGCAGGCTGACTCGGCAAACGCCAGATCAGCAAAAGTCCCAGCACGCTTTCCACCAGATAGAACGCGCTCGACAATCCGTGCAGCATGCCGAATTGCTTCGCGTAGGCGGAATGCGCGAGATCGGTGCCGGCTTCCTGCGCCGCGACCCGCATCGAATTCATGAACGGCTGCAGCCCGAAGTAGCCGATCAGCACGCACAACAACATGCCCGCGACGATCCACCGCACGCGGCGATAATCGGCGAACCCGCTGCGCACCATCCGATTGCCGATCAACAGCAGGATCAGCGCGCACGCCACGCCGAGAAAGCCCTCGATCCGGAACAGTTGCGCCGCGACCGAGCCCGCCGACGTGCGGTCGAGCATCGCGAAGAGCACCGGCGCGGCGATATAACCCAGCGTAAGCACGCTACCGACCCACACCATCGCCACGATCCGGAAGAGTCGTTGCGCCATCAGACGTAACGCACCGAGATGATCTCGTATTCGCGCGCGCCGCTCGGCGCCTGCACGGACGCAACGTCGCCTTCGCCCTTGCCAATCAAGGCGCGCGAGATCGGCGAGCTGATCGAAACCAGGCCGTGCTCGATGTCCGCTTCGTCGTCGCCGACGATCTGATAGGTCACCTTGTGGCCCGAATCCAGGTCTTCGAGATCGACCGTCGCGCCGAACACCACGCGCCCGTCGGCTTCCACCGTGGTCGGGTCGATCACTTGCGCCGCGGCCAGCTTCGACTCGAGCTCGGCAATGCGGCCTTCGATAAAGCCCTGCTTTTCCTTCGCCGCGTCGTACTCGGCGTTCTCCGACAAATCGCCCTGAGCGCGCGCTTCCGCGATCGAATTGACGACGGCCGGACGCTCGACCGATTTCAGGCGTTGCAACTCACTGCGCAGCAATTCGGCGCCGCGCTTGGTCAATGGAACTGTGCTCATAAACAACTCAAGAGGCAAAATACCGCCGTAAAAAAATTACCGCGGTTAAGTGCATCCTCCCGGTAACTTTGGGAGGACGCCGCTTAACCGCGGCCCTTGATGCCAAGACTGATTTATAAAACCGAGGCCTTAGTTTAGGCGAGCATGCAGGCCTTGTAAATCATAGACTTCCAGGTCCTTCATGTAGCGCAAACCTTCCACCGCCGCGCGCGCGCCCGACATGGTCGTGTAGTACGTGACCTTGTTGGCCTGCGCGCTCATGCGGATGGAACGCGAATCGGCGATCGCGGCACGCGTTTCGTCGACGGTCGTAAAGACCAGCGCGATCTCGCCGTTCTTGATCATATCGACGATGTGCGGACGGCCGTCCTTCACCTTGTTCACCACCTTCACCGGGATGCCCGCCGCCTGAATCGCAGCGCCCGTGCCCTTGGTCGCGGCGATTTTGTAGCCCAGTTCGTGCAGCATGCCGGCGACCTCGACGGCCTTCGGCTTGTCGGCGTCCATCACGGTCAGAAGCACCGTGCCCGACTCCGGCAGACGCGAACCGGCCGCGAGCTGCGACTTGAAGAGCGCCTCGCCGAACGTGCGGCCGACGCCCATCACTTCGCCGGTCGAACGCATTTCCGGTCCGAGCACCGGATCGACCGCCGGGAATTTCACGAACGGGAACACCGCTTCCTTGACGCTGAAGTACGGCGGAATGACTTCCTTCGTCACGCCCTGATCGGCGAGTTTCTGGCCGACCATCGCACGCGCCGCGATCTTCGCGAGCGGCAAGCCGGTCGCCTTCGACACATACGGCACCGTGCGCGACGCACGCGGATTCACTTCCAGCACGTAGATCACGTCCTTCTTCGTGCCGTCTTCCTGCGGCACCTGCTGGATCGCGAACTGCACGTTCATCAGGCCAATCACGTTCAGCGCGCGCGCCATCGCGCCGGTCTGGCGCTTGAGTTCGTCGACGGTATCTTGCGCCAGCGAATACGGCGGCAGCGAGCAGGCCGAGTCGCCCGAATGCACGCCCGCCTGTTCGATGTGCTCCATCACGCCGCCGATAAACACGGCTTCACCGTCCGAAATGCAGTCCACGTCGCATTCGATCGCGTCGTTCAGGAAGCGGTCGAGCAGCACCGGCGAATCGTGCGAAACCTTCACGGCTTCGCGCATGTAGCGTTCGAGGTCGCGCGGCTCGTGGACGATTTCCATCGCGCGGCCGCCCAGCACGTAGGACGGGCGCACCACCAGCGGATAACCGATTTCCTCGGCGAGACGCAGCGCTTCGTCTTCGGCGCGCGCCGTGCGGTTCGGCGGCTGGCGCAGGTTCAGCTCCTGCAAGAGCTTCTGGAAACGCTCGCGGTCTTCGGCGGCGTCGATCATGTCCGGCGACGTGCCGACGATCGGCACCCCGTTCGCTTCGAGATCGAGCGCGAGCTTGAGCGGCGTCTGGCCGCCGTACTGCACGATCACGCCAACCGGCTTTTCGAGGTCGACGATTTCAAGCACGTCTTCGAGCGTCAGCGATTCGAAGTACAGGCGGTCGGACGTGTCGTAGTCGGTGGAGACCGTTTCCGGATTGCAGTTGACCATGATGGTTTCATAGCCGTCCTCGCGCATCGCGAGCGCGGCGTGCACGCAGCAATAGTCGAATTCGATGCCCTGTCCGATCCGGTTCGGGCCGCCGCCCAACACCATGATCTTCTTCTTGTCGGTCGGGTTTGCTTCGCACTCGTCCTCGTAGGTCGAGTACATGTAGGCCGTGTTGGTCGCGAATTCGGCCGCGCAGGTATCGACGCGCTTGTAGACCGGGCGCACCTTCAGCGCGTGGCGCAACTTGCGCACGGCGGTCTGGTCCGAACCCATCAATTTCGCGAGACGCCGATCCGAGAAACCGCTCTGCTTCAGATACAGCAGTTCTTCGCGCGACAGGCTTTCCAGCGTGCGGCCGGACAGCGCCTTTTCCTTGAGGATGATCTGTTCGATCTGCGCGAGGAACCATGGATCGATCGAGGTTTCCTCGAAAATTTCTTGCGGCGTCAGGCCGAGACGGAACGCGTCGCCGAGGAACCAGATCCGGTCCGGACCCGGTTCGCCGATCTCGCGGATACATTCGTCGCGGCTCGTGGTCTTTTCGTCCAGACCGTCCACGCCGACTTCCAGGCCGCGCAGCGCCTTCTGGAACGACTCCTGGAACGTGCGGCCAATTGCCATCACTTCGCCGACCGACTTCATCTGCGTGGTCAGGCGCGAATCGGCTTCGCGGAATTTCTCGAACGCGAAACGCGGGATTTTCGTGACGACGTAGTCGATAGTCGGCTCGAACGACGCCGGCGTCTGGCCGCCGGTGATTTCGTTACGCAGTTCGTCGAGCGTGTAGCCCACGGCCAGTTTCGCCGCGATCTTCGCGATCGGAAAACCGGTCGCCTTCGACGCCAGCGCGGACGAACGCGACACGCGCGGATTCATCTCGATCACGACCATGCGCCCGTCTTTCGGGTTGATCGCGAACTGCACGTTGGAACCGCCCGTATCCACGCCGATCTCGCGCAGCACCGCGAGCGACGCGTTACGCAGCACCTGATATTCCTTGTCGGTGAGCGTTTGCGCGGGCGCGACGGTGATCGAGTCGCCGGTATGCACGCCCATCGGGTCCAGGTTTTCGATCGAGCAGACGATGATGCAGTTGTCCTGCGTGTCGCGGACCACTTCCATCTCGTACTCTTTCCAGCCGAGCAGCGACTCTTCGATCAGCAGTTCGCGCGTCGGCGAAAGATCGAGGCCGCGCCGGCAGATTTCCTCGAATTCTTCCTTGTTGTATGCAATCCCGCCGCCCGAACCGCCCAGCGTGAACGACGGACGGATCACGGTCGGATAGCCGCCGCTGCCGGTTAGCGCCGCGATATCGGCTTGCACCTGCAGCGCCTCTTCCATGGAATGCGCGATACCCGATTTGGCCGAACCCAGGCCGATCTTGGTCATCGCTTCCTTGAACTTCTGTCGGTCTTCGGCCTTGTCGATGGCTTCCGGCGACGCGCCGATCAGTTCGACCTTGTACTTTTCCAGCACGCCGTGATGGAAAAGTTCGAGCGCGCAGTTGAGCGCGGTCTGGCCGCCCATCGTCGGCAGGATCGCGTCCGGGCGCTCCTTCGCGATGATCCGCTCGACCACTTCCCACGAGATCGGCTCGATGTACGTCACGTCCGCTGTGTTCGGGTCGGTCATGATCGTCGCGGGATTGCTGTTGACGAGAATGACCTTGTAGCCTTCCTCACGCAGCGCCTTGCACGCCTGCGCGCCCGAATAATCGAACTCGCACGCCTGGCCGATGATGATCGGTCCCGCGCCGATGATGAGGATGCTCTTGATGTCTGTCCGCTTCGGCATAACTGCTCTCGGTAATGTATTGCTGTGTTCTGTACTGTGCTGCCCGTCTTTTCGCGCCGCTCTCGGCTGGCTTACGCCGCTTCCTTCTGGCCTTCCATCAGGCCGATGAAGCGGTCGAACAGGTACGCGATGTCGTGCGGACCGGGCGACGCTTCCGGGTGACCCTGGAAACAGAACGCGGGTTTGTCGGTGAGCGCGAAGCCTTGCAGCGTGCCGTCGAAAAGCGAGACGTGCGTGACTTTGGCGTTTGCGGGGAGCGTGGCGGCATCGACCGCGAAGCCGTGGTTCTGCGACGTGATGACGACCCGCCCGTCTTCCAGATCTTTCACCGGATGGTTCGCGCCGTGGTGGCCCGTCTTCATCTTCATGGTTTTCGCGCCGACCGCGAGGCCCATGATCTGATGGCCCAGGCAGATGCCGAAGGTCGGAATGCCGCGCGCGATGAATTCGCGCGTCGCGGCAATCGCGTACTCGCACGGTTCCGGATCGCCCGGGCCGTTCGACAGGAAGATGCCGTCCGGGTTGAGCGCGAGTGCGTCGGCGGCAGTGGCTTCGGCCGGCAGCACGGTGACGTGGCAGCCGCGCTCGGCGAGCATGCGCAGAATGTTGTACTTCACGCCGTAGTCGAACGCGACCACACGGAACTTCGGTGCGTTCTGCGTGCCGTAGCCGCTGCCGAGGCGCCATTCGCTTTGCGTCCACTCGTACTGCTCTTTCGTGGAGACGACTTTTGCCAGGTCCATTCCCGACAAACCCGGGAACGAGCGCGCGAGTTCGAGCGCTTTTGCTTCGTCATCGCCGGCGAGAATGCAGCCGTTCTGCGCGCCCTTCTCGCGCAGAATGCGCGTGAGCTTGCGCGTATCGATACCGGAAATCGCGACCGTACCCTGAGCCTTGAGGTAGTCGGCGAGCGATTGTTCGGAGCGGAAATTCGAGGCGAGAACCGGGAGATCGCGAATGATCAGGCCGGCGGCATGGACTTTGGTGGCTTCGACATCCTCGGCGTTCACGCCGACGTTGCCGATATGCGGATAGGTCAAGGTGACGATCTGGCGAGCGTAGCTCGGATCCGTCAAAATCTCTTGATAGCCGGTGATGGCGGTGTTGAACACCACTTCACCGATCGTATGACCGGAAGCTCCGATCGAATGACCACGAAAGACCGTGCCGTCGGCGAGTGCGAGAAGTGCTGGGGAAAATGACGGCAACACGGGAGGCTCCTTGGGGGAACACCCTGTTGCCGACCTGTTTATCCGACCTTCGGGGTCGCGCGCTGCCTGTTTGGTGGCGCGCACGGACCCGCATCGCGTGTGGTTGCAGTGCGGCGCTCGGCCTCGCGGATCCGCCGGCTCGTCACTCCGCTATCAGGAGAACTGCACAGGCGCTCGGGCATGGGCGCACGCGGCAAGGCGCGGCGGATGAACGGTAAGTGGGAGGTAGGCGCTAGGGTGCGGGTTGATGTGCTCAAACCTTCGAATTATAGCCCGAGAACGCCCATTCCGCCAAATTTGAGACGCTGCGGCCGCCCGGCGCGCTCCGGTACGCGCGGCGCTCGGGCCTGACCGGCTGCGGCGCTTATTTTTGAGAGACGGCACTTGCCGAATGGTCGTTCCTGTCGCGCTTGTCCAGCGCGCGGCTGGGCAGCACGTACCAGACTGCGCTCGCGATCTGCAGGACGATCAGCGCGCCCCACGCGCTCAGGTGCGCCGTCGCCGGATAACGCCCGCCGTCGATCGGCCAGTGCGACAGCACCGCGCCGACGCCCACCTGAAAGCCGAAAATCAGCACGAAGATCACGAGCGTGAGCGTGGTATTGGTCCGGCCGATCATGTGCGACGGAAAGTATTCGGCCATGATTGCGTAGCTCAGAATGCCGGTCCCGCCGAACGCGCCATAAGCCGCGAGCAGCAGCGCGGGCGGCAACGGCGCACGCAACACCATCAAAATCTGCACGACAACGAACAGCGCCATGCCGATCCCGCAAAACGCATAGACCGACACGCCCCGCCGCTCCAGAACGCGCGCCGCCGAGCCGAATCCGATGCAGCCCGCCATCATCGCAAAGCCCAGCAGCGATACCAGCGCGGCCGTGTGGCTGGGCGAGAGACGCATGACATCGAGCAGATACGGGCGGATCCAGAGCGATTGCATCGCGTAGAACACGCCCTGCGTCACGACGGAAAACGACGCGACCTTCCAGAACACGGCGCTGCGCAGAATCTGCAGCGTGCCCTTGAACTGGGTCACGATGCTCGTGTGGCCGCGTTCGTCGCGACGCTCGGGCGCGAGAAACCAGATCGCCGCCGATACCCCGAGCGTGAACACGCCAAGCCCGACGCACACGCTCCGCCAACTCGCGAACGCGAGCAGCGTCGCGAGCGGCGAACCGACGACCACGCCGCCCAGTCCACCCATCGCCATCGTGAAGCCGTTCACGAGCGGCAGTCGCGCGACGGGAAAGAACTGCGCCGACGCCTTGAACGCCGCCGCGAGACACACGGAAACGCCCACGCCGATGAACAAACGCCCGAGCATCATCGTGCCTAAGCTGTGCGCGCCGCCGAAAATCCAGATCCCGAGCGCCGCGAAGATCAGCATGCCCGCCGTGACGCGGCGCGGGCCGAAGTGATCGAGCAGCACGCCGACGGGAATCTGCGCGAGCGCGAAGCCGATGAAGTAAAGCGACGTGAGCAGCCCGAGATCGGCGGCGGACAGGCCGAGATCCTGCGTGATGGTCGGCGCGAAGCCCAGATTGACGCCGCGGAACACATACGAGACGAAATAGCCTGCCGCGAACAGGAAAAAGACGCGCAGGCGGACGGAGGACGTCATGCGATCGATTTATGTTTTTTCTTAAAGACCAAGTGTAACCGGCGCGCGCAAACGAAAACGCCGTCACCTTGGTGACGGCGTGGGATATCTGAACGCGCCGAAGCGCGTTCGCGCTTACTTCTTTTTCGCCTTTTCTGACGACTTCGCGTGACTCGTGGCCGGTGCGGCGACGGTCTTCGTAGCCTTCGCGGGCTTGTCCGACACTTTGGTCGCCTTCGCCGACGTCCGCGATGAAGTTTTCGCGCCGTGCGCCGAGCCCTTCGATTCAGGAACCCGCGTGCCGATCCTCGACACCCCGCCGCCCGAACGATTCGACGACGACACCGTTTCAACCCGCACCGGACCCGGCTCGGCCGGCACGGCGCGCCCGACCGGCACGTGCAACACGACGACCTGGCCCGGCATCAGCGAGTCGCGGCGCGTACGATTCCACGCGCGCACCTGACCGACGGAGACATCGTAGCGATCGGCAAATGTCGCGATGGACTGCTGGCGGCGCACGCGGATCAGCATCTTGCGCGTGTCCGGCACGTCCGGCTCGACGGCGAGCACCGCGCTTTCGGCGACATCGGCGCTGATGTCTTCATCGTCGTCGTCGTTGCGCGGCACGACGATGGTCGAGCCCGGTTTCAGCCGCATGCCCGCGGGAATCCGGTTCACCGACATCAGCGTGTCGGCGTCCACGCCGATCTTCTCGGCAATCGCCGCGGGCCGCGCGCGTTCGGTCACGGTGTACGTGGTCCACGACGACAACGCGCCCGAATACGATTTGAGATTGCGCTGAAAGGCGCTGGCGTTATCGAAGGGAAGCAGGATCTGCGGATTCGTCGCGCCCAGAATGACCGGCTTCGCGAACGACGGATTGAGCGAGCGGAATTCCTCGACGGTCATGCCCGCGAGCTTCGCGGCCATGGTCACGTCGATATCGCGCGAGGTTGTGACCGTCACGAAATACGGGTGATTCGGAATATCCGGCAGCGTCAGGCCGTACATCTGCGGATTCGCGACGATATTTTTCACCGCCTGCAGCTTCGGCACGTAATTGCGCGTTTCGTTCGGCATCCGCAGGCTTTGATAATCGGTCGGTAGCCCCGCCGCTTCGTTGCGCGCGATCGCCCGCTGCACGTTGCCCTCGCCCCAGTTATAAGCTGCGAGCGCCAGATGCCAGTCGCCGAACATGTCGTGCAGACGCGAAAGATAATCGAGCGCGGCGCTGGTGGACGCCAGCACGTCGCGCCGCTCGTCCTGCCACATGTTCTGCTTGAGGTTGTAGTCGCGGCCCGTGCCCGGCACGAACTGCCACATCCCGGCGGCCTTCGCGACCGACAGCGCCTGCGGGTTGTACGCGGACTCAATGAACGGCAAGAGCGCGAGTTCGGTCGGCATGTGCCGCTGCTCGAGTTCCTCGACAATGTGATACAGATATTTCTGCGACCGGCCGGTCATGCGCTCGACGTAATCCGGGCGTTGCGCGTACCAGTTGACCTGCATATCGACGAGATCGCTTTGCAGATCCGGAACCTGAAAGCCGCGACGGATGCGACCCCACAAATCGCCATCGGCGCCGGCGAGCGAATCGACCGACGTTTTATCGACGTTGATGGTTTCCTTGGCGGTGGCGTTCTTGCGGATTGCGTCGGCTACGGCTTGCTGGCTGGAAGGCAGTGAAGAGAGGGAGTTGGTCGCGGGTCCCTGGCTGGCACAAGCTGCCAGCGTCAGGACGAGTAGCGCACTTAAAATCAATCGCATGAACGTCTCGGATTCCAAAAGATAATGCTTGGAAATTTGGAGCCGATAGTACGGAACCGCACTTGTCACGTCAATATAAAAGACAAAAAAGCGAGCAAAATCCACGATCTGGCGAAGTTTCCACCGTTTCGCATGAAGTTCGCCCCACGATGTTGCGGGTTAGCGGAACTTATCTTTCCAGCCGCGCATCACGGTGAACGCGTCGAGCCGGTCCGTCATCGCCCGGTCCGCGTGCGCGGCGAGCGCGCCCTGCACGGCCGGATCGCCTGCGCGAAGGAACGGATTGACCGCTTTTTCGTGCGCAATGGTGGTGGGGAGCGTCGGTCGATGGGCGGCGCGCAAGGCTTCGGCGTCGCGCTGCCACTGGACGAGCGCCGCGTTCCGCGGCTCGCAGGCGAGCGCGAAGCGGATGTTGGAAAGCGTGTATTCGTGGGCGCAATGAACGAAGGTGGCATCGGGAAGCGCGGCCAGCGCGTCGAGCGAGGCGAGCATCTGCTTCGGCGTGCCTTCGAAAAGACGTCCGCAGCCCGAGGCGAACAGCGTGTCGCCGCAGAATAAATGCGGCGCGCCGTCCGGGTCGGCGGGCTGGAAGTACGCGATGTGCCCCGCCGTGTGGCCCGGCACGTCCATTACCGAGAATTCGAGCGCCGGATGCGCGATCGTCACGCGATCGCCCTCCTTCAGGCGCGATGTGAGATGGTCGATCCGCTCGCCAGCCGGACCGTACACAGGAATCTGGCCGCCGGGTGCATCGGCCGAATGGCTAACGAGCAGATCGGCGACACCGCCGACGTGGTCGCGATGGTGGTGCGTGAGTAAAATAGCGGTCAGTCGCCAGCCGCGTTCGGCGAGATAGGACTGAACCGGCGCCGCGTCGCCCGGGTCCACGACCACCGCGTCTTGCCCGTCCGAGATGAGCCAGATGTAGTTGTCGTCGAAGGCCGGAACCGGCACGTACTCAAGCGTTTCCCTAGCGAGCGTTTTCACAAGCGACCACTCCGAAATGTCAGACCGAAAGATTATAGACTGGCCCGCCTGGACCGATTCCGCACCCGGACGCTACGTGCTCGAATGGGAGCAGGCGCAGCTCGATCGCGTGGTGTCGGATATTTTCGGCTATCACGCGCTGCAACTCGGCCTGCCGCAACTCGACGCGTTGCGCGAGAACCGCATGCCGTATCGCGGGCTGGTCCTCGACGCGGCGAGCGGCGCGAGCGCGCCGTACACCTTCCCGAGCGCGTTCGGGGCGGGTCACGCGCGCGCCGGCGTGTCGTCGCTACCGTCCGCCACGCGCGGACTGCACGGCCCGGAAGGCCGCAGCGCCGTCTGGTGCGACCTGCTCGATCTGCCGTTCGAGGCGCAAAGCGTCGATCTTTTGGTGATGCCGCATACGCTCGAATTCACGAGCGATCCGCACCGCCTGCTGCGCGAAGCCGAGCGCGTTTTGATGCCGGAAGGCCAGCTTATTATCCTCGGCTTTAATTCGCTGAGCCTCTGGGGGGCGCGGCAGTCGCTCGGCAAGGTCGCGGGGCGGCCGTTCGTGCCGGCGGCGCACGAAATGATCGCCTTCACGCGAATTAAGGACTGGATCAAGCTGCTCGGATTCGACCTTGAACGCGGGCGCTTCGGCTGCTATCGTCCGCCCCTCGTCAACGACAAATGGCTCGAACGCTATCAGTTCATGGAGCCCGCGGGCGACCGCTGGTGGCCGATCTTCGGCGCGGCCTACATGATCACGGCGATCAAGCGCGTGCGCGGCATGCGCCTGATCGGCCCGCGCAAGCTGAAGAAACCCGCCCTCGCGCCGGGCCTCGCGCCCGTCGCCGCACCGCACACACGCAACGAGCATTGATGACTTCAGACTCCGCAAAAATTATCGACATCTATACGGACGGCGCCTGCAAGGGCAATCCCGGCCCGGGCGGCTGGGGCGCGCTGCTGCGTTTCGGCGACCAGGAAAAGGAATTGTTCGGCGGCGAACCGGCCACGACCAACAACCGCATGGAATTGATGGCCGTGATCGCCGCGCTGGAAGCGATGAAGCGCCCGGTGCGCGCCGTCATCCACACCGACTCGCAATACGTGCAGAAAGGCATCAGCGAGTGGATCCACGGCTGGAAGAAGAAAAACTGGATGACCGCGGCCAAAACGCCCGTCAAGAACGCCGATCTCTGGAAGCGACTCGACGCGCTCGTCGTCCAGCATGAGATCGAGTGGCGCTGGGTGAAGGGCCACGCCGGACATCCGGAAAACGAGCGCGCCGACGCGCTCGCCAATCGCGGCGTGACCTCGCTCGCCGAAGGCTAACCAACTGTTACGACATGCGCCAACTCATACTCGATACCGAAACCACCGGCCTGAACGCCCGCACGGGCGACCGCATTATCGAAGTCGGCTGCGTCGAAATGATCAATCGACGGCTTACCGGCAATAACCTGCACTTCTACGTGAACCCCGGCCGCGACAGCGATCCGGGCGCGCTCGCAGTACACGGCCTCACCACTGAATTTTTGAGCGACAAGCCTAAATTCAGCGAAATCGCGGCCGAATTGCGCGATTTTATCGCCGATGCCGAACTGATCATTCATAACGCGCCGTTTGACATTGGCTTTCTCGACGTCGAGTTCGGGCTGGTCGGTTTGCCGCGCGTGACCGAGGTGTCGGGCGGCGTAATCGATACGCTCGTGCAGGCGAAGCAGATGTTCCCCGGCAAACGCAATTCGCTCGACGCGCTGTGCGACCGCTTCGGCATCAGCAACGCGCACCGCACGCTGCACGGCGCGTTGCTCGACTCGGAACTGCTCGCGGAAGTCTATCTCGCGATGACGCGCGGCCAGGAAAGCCTCGTCATCGACATGCACGGCGATACGCCCGCTGCCGGCGCGACAGCCATGCCGGGCATTGCGTTCGATGACCTGGATTTGACCATCATCGTCGCCACCGACGACGAACTGAGCGCGCACGCCGCGCTGCTCGACGGACTCGACAAGGCGGTGAAAGGGACGAGCGTATGGCGCGCCCCAGCCGTGGTGGAAAATGCCGACGCAGCGGCATAAATGCGCAGAATCGTTAAAGAACTACTTTACGAGCAGAAAAAGCTCTGACATAATTCGGCTCTCTTCGGGTGGTTAGCTCAGCGGTAGAGCACTGCCTTCACACGGCAGGGGTCACTGGTTCGATCCCAGTACTACCCACCACGACAGAGGCAGACGTTCGCAGCACGGAACGTTTGCCGGAAAACCCCGGCGCTGAAAAGCGTCGGGGTTTTTTATTTGGCCAGCCGGATTTTCACGGCGTTTATTGATCATTCATCCCGCCCAAACGCCGCGCGCCATTCCGGTCGCCGCGATCACCATCAGCATCACCAATCCCGCTTCGAGATCGCTCATCCATGCGTAACGCCGCGCGCGCCCGAGATCGACCGCGCCGCCGTGCCGCGCGGCGATGCGCCAGCGGATCAACGCGAGCATCGGAGAAATCTCGATCAACAGAATGACGACGAGCGCCGTCATCTTCAAATGGAACAGCGGCTCATGCAGATAGTACGAACCGCCCTTCTCGAAGCCGCCGAACGCGCGCATCGCGCCGGTCACGAGCAACACGAGCGCGGCGATTCCCCACAGCGCATCGGCGCGAAAAACGTCCCGCAGACCGGGCGCGTTGGCATTCAGGGAATTGGAGGGATCGAGGCGACGCAGTGCGCGGGCGCGGGCCAGCACCGACGCAAACGCGAATCCGAACGCGAGTAAATGAATCGCCGCGAGCAACCAACGCATCTCCATGTGCGCCTCCCTGGCATATCGAGCATTCCGCGAAACCGACGAAACCTGCGAGCCGACTACGTGCTGCCCACTAGCAGAACCGGCACCGATGCCTGGCGCAACGTGCCGTCGAGCGCACGGGCGGCGCTGCGATCGCCCTCGCTCTTAAGCGCGGCGCGGAAAACGGTCTTGCGATTGTGCCCTGCCGCCGCGGGCGAATTCCACAGCAATTCGATCTTCGGACGACGCGTTTTCCGGGCAGAGGCGCTCGAATCGGACGTTCCAGAAGCCCAGCGCACCGATAACTCCCGCGCATCATATTGCCCGAGCTTGCGGCTTTCGGCCCACACGACGGCAGTGCGGGTCGCGGGATCGATGGAGATGGCGTAGCGGCCGATCGCAAAACGGCGCGCCGCGATATTCGTGCGCCACAGCGCGCGCGGCCGGCAAATCCATATGACCACGGCGTACAGCGCGGGCGCGGCGATCAGCCAGCCATTGGTTTCCGCAAGCGCGTGCAGCGCGCGCCGCCAGCCCGCCTGCCAGACGAACATGCCGACCGAAAACACCGCGAACGCGAAACTCAGGAGCGCAAGGAGGCGCAACGCCTGACGCAGCCATTGCGGCAGCGGATGCAGCGGCCGTTCGGCGCGCGCTTTCGCGCCCGGCAAAAACAGCAACAGGAAAAGAAGAACGAGATTGATGCAGGCCCACGGCGACGAAGTCATCGCGCGGATCGACGAAAGATAGCCCATCTGCGACATGGAAAAGGCCCAGCGCGCGACGAGAACAAGCCCGATCGCCCGCAGCGCGAAAACGGTGCCCGCGCCCGGTGCCGGGTTTGCGCTGGTTTGCTTCGTTCTCGCCAAGACTTCGCTCCTGTCCGTGACCCATGTGGCTTGCCGCGCGGCTTCCCACGCGGCGCTCCGCTCGCCGCGAAGCCCGGACATTATAGGGACGTTACCGATTTCGTCAGGTTTTTCGTCGTGCCGTGCGCGGCGGGACACCAAAACCGTGTGATTGTGACAACGCCCCGTGAGCCGGAAGGCGCACGGGGCGTCGGTTGCCGCGGACGGTCGTTAAAGGCTTTCGCCCGGCCGTCGGAGTCTTACTTTGCGTTGACTTCGCGCAGGACGGTGCGGCGCTTCTGGCGCAGCAGTTCCTCATACGACTGGACGTAGCGCTCGGCCATGACCTTCGACGAGAAGCGCGTTTCGAACGCCTGACGCACCTTCGCGCGCGGCAGCGTGTCGAGACGCTTCACGGCTGCGATCGCGCTGAGTTCGTCTTCGACGACAAAGCCCGACACGCCGTTCTCAATCACTTCCGGCACCGAACCGCGATTGAACGCGATTACCGGCGTGCCGCACGCCATCGCCTCGATCATCACGAGACCAAAGGGCTCCGGCCAATCGATCGGGAACAGCAGCGCGTGCGCGTTGCCCAGGAATTCGGTCTTCTGCTGCTCGTTGATTTCGCCGATGTACTCGACGTGCGGCAGCGCGAACAGCGGCTTGATGTGCTCTTCGTAGTAAGCGCGGTCGGCTTTGTCGAGCTTCGCCGCGATCTTGATCTTCATGCCCGCGGCTGCCGCGATACGGATCGCGCGATCGACACGCTTTTCCGGCGAAATACGGCCGAGGAACGCGAGATAACCCGGTTCGACGTTGGGGATCGGCGTGAGCAGGTTTTCCGGCAGACCGTGATAAACCGTCGAGAGCCAGTTGGCTTGCGGCAGCGGCTGACGCTGGTTATCGGATATCGACACGACCGGCACGTCGTTGAACGTGTTGAAGATCGGCTGCAGTTCGGGCAGGTCGAGACGGCCGTGCAGCGTCGTCAGGAACGGCACCGGCTGGCGCGCGAACAGCGAGAACGGGTAGTAGTCGATGTGGAAATGCAGCACGTCGAATTCGTCGGCGCGGCGGCGGACTTCTTCGAGCAGCAGCATGTGCGGCGCCATCGTGTCGCGGATGGTCGGATCGAGGCGCAACGCCTGCGGCCAGAAGGCTTCGAGCTTCGCCGACGTGATCGAATCGCCGCTCGCGAAGAGGGTGACGTCGTGCCCCGCGTCGACCAGCGCTTCCGTCAGATAGGAAACCACACGCTCGGTGCCGCCATACAGTTTCGGCGGGACGGCTTCGTGGAGGGGCGCGATTTGAGCGATTCGCATGTCGGAGACTCCTAATAAAGATTCAGACTGGTATTACGGTTGTTTCGTATCGAAAGCGAATCGCTCGGCTCGGGCGGTTACTTCGCGCTGATCGTCCAGCGGCGTGTCTTGCACGAGTGAAAAAGCGCGGGTCGCTGATCACCGGATTGTGCGGATGGCCCACAAGAGCAATTTCGGTTCCATCTCGTAAAAGCGCCGCACACCCAGCAATAAACGCACGTCGGGCGGACGGGTTGACCGGAACCTACAAAATCCTGTCGAAATTCCTAAGGGCAAACCCGGAGCTGAGTATGGACGTTTTTACACGGGTCGCGCGGATGCATTTCAACTTATTTACGTTGTTACAACGAGGATACACTTTGCAAACCCTTGTTTATTAAGGCAGTTCTACATTGATCGAGTATCGCGAACGGTAGCGACGTTCGAACGCCGCGAGCAGTGGCTCAGGACCGGGATGTGCTTCGCAAACTCCTCGGGAATATGCCGAAGTCGTCGCGAAACGCGTCGATACGGCAAAAACTGCCGCAAGTTTCGTTTTACGCGCGCCGAAACGGCCGCACATTGCTTACAATGCGGCCCGTTCCAGCCGCTCAGGGCCGCCCGACCTGGCATCGGGCACATCACGGGTGCATGCCGGGCCCGATGAATTGGAGCATTTGCCTTCCGGCTTTACTGGCTACAATTCAACCATCGTGTTGTTCGCCGCCATCGCGCGGGCTTTGCAGACAGGCATGGCAAGCAGTGCAGGCGCCGTTTTCATTTTTCAGGCGCGTTTCAGGCAGGCTACCCAGACGCATTCCGCAGGCGCACTCCGGCTCAACCGCACCACTCGACCAAAAAACGACCCAATTGGACCAACTCACCGTCTCCCAGCGTAACGTGCACAACGCCAAGCTAGCGAGCTACGCGCATCGCCCGCTTGCGTTCCTGTTCCGTTACATTCGCCGCCATCCCGTCGCCCATAGCATCGTGCTCGTCAGCGTGTTCGCGGCGGTCGGCTGCGCGCTCGCCTCGCAATACGCGATCAAACATCTGATCGACGTGCTCGGCCAGGGCCGTGGACATCCCGGCCCGCTTTGGGGCGCCTTCATGATTCTGGTCGGGCTGATCGCCGCCGATAACCTGCTCTGGCGGGTCGGCGGCTGGGTCGGCGCGCATGCGTTCGTCGTCGTGACGGGCGATTTGCGGCGCGATCTCTTCCAGTACCTGAGCGGCCACTCGCCCACTTACTTCTCCGAGAAACAGCCCGGCATGCTCGCGAGCCGGATCACCGCGACCTCGAACGCGATCTACACCGCCGAGAACACGATGGCGTGGAACGTGTTGCCGCCGTGCATCGCGGTGATCGGGGCGATCGTGATGATCGTCGCGGTGAATCCGCTGATGGCCGGCGGCCTGATGCTCGCCTCCGCGATCCTCGCGCTCGTGCTCTACCGGCTTGCCGGGCGCGGCTCGGCGCGGCATCACACGTTCGCGTCGAAGGCGGCGTCGGTGGACGGCGAACTGGTCGACGTGATCGGCAACATGGCGCTCGTGCGCGCGTTCGGCATGACGTTCCGCGAGCAGAAGCGCTTTGGATCGACGGTCAAGGCCGAGATGGTCGCGCGTCAGCAAAGCCTGCTTTATCTTGAAAAGCTGCGGCTATTCCACGCGGTCGTGACGGCGATTCTGTCGGCGGGTCTGCTCGGCTGGGCGTTGTGGCTGTGGTCGCAGGGGCGCGCGACGTCGGGCGATATCGTGCTGGTCAGTTCACTTGGTTTCACGATCTTGCACGGCACGCGTGACCTGGCCGTCGCGCTTGTGGATGTGACGCAGCACGTCGCGCGGCTTTCCGAGGCGGTGCAGACGCTGCTCGAGCCGCACGGCATGCCGGACCGGTCGGACGCCACGGAACTCGTGCCGCAAGGCGGGCGGATCGATTTCGACGCCGTGACGTTCGCGTATCCGCGCCGCCGGCCGATTCTCGATAACTTCCATCTGCATATCGAGCCGGGTCAGCGGGTTGGGCTGATCGGCAAGTCGGGCGCGGGCAAATCGACGGTTCTCGCGCTGTTGCAGCGGTTTTACGAGGCTCAGGGCGGCTCGATCAAGGTCGACGGGCAGGATATTTCATTGATCACGCAGGACAGCTTGCGCCAGTCGATCGCGCTCGTGCCGCAGGACATTTCGCTGTTTCACCGGACGGTGTACGAAAACATCGCGTATGGGCGGCCGGACGCGACGCGCGAAGAAGTGCTCGCCGCCGCGCGCGAGGCGCGTTGTTCGGACTTTATCGAAGCGATGCCTGAGGGATTCGACACGATTGTCGGCGATCGGGGCGTGAAGCTTTCGGGCGGACAGCGGCAGCGGATCGCCATCGCGCGTGCGATTCTCAAGAACGCGCCGATTTTGCTGCTCGACGAAGCGACGTCCGCGCTCGACAGTTCATCGGAGGAAGCGATTCAGCAGGCGCTCGACCGGCTGATGGTCGGACGGACGGTGGTCGCGATCGCGCACCGGTTGTCGACGTTGCAGAACTTCGACCGCATTATCGTGATGAGCGCGGGGAAGGTTATCGACGATGGTTCGCCGGAGGAGTTGCGGGATAGGCCCGGGCTTTATCGGGAGCTGCTTTCTAAGCAGCATGGGAAGTTGCCTCCTGCTGTTGCTCTGCCGCCGCATCAGCAGACGGCTTGAACGGTGGGGTTTGCTGGCGCGCGGTGATTTTGTCTGCCTGTGCTTCCTGTGAACTTGCTTTCGTGTAGGTCTATTAGCACGCCGCTATGCGCGGCAGCAGTCACTTTCTTTGCTGCTGCAAAGAAAGTAACCAAAGAAAGCAGCGTGACCGTCTAAGTGTCCACCACGAACCGTTTCTGGGAGTGGTGCGCAAGCTGATTCGGCCATCGCACCACACCACAGAGTGGAGCCGCTCATCCATCCCGGCAGGCACGAAGTGCCTGCCGGAACGGCATAACCGAACAAACCAAACCAAACCAAAACGACCGCCGGTTGTGAGATATGCCCGACGTACGAGCGCAGCGAGGACGGACCTGACAGGCGCTGTGCCAATACCAATAACTGCGAGTTAGCCGAGTCAGCCTGCGTGCCTATCCGCAAGGTTATTCGAGGTGGACACTTAGGCGGATAAGCTGCTTTCTTTGGTTACTTTCTTTGCAGCAGTGTACAGACCGGAGACATAGCTGACAGGTGTACGGAGACATGGTTGACACTTTCGGGTAATCGAACGCCCGAAATCCTCCCATGCCCTGGAACGTAAAAGACACCATGAGTCTCCGACAGGAATTCGTTCAACTCGCCACCCAACGGAGCGTGCCGTTCAGCGAGTTGTGCCGACGTTTCAACGTCAGCCGCCAGACCGGCTACAAGTGGCTTGCCCGCCACTCGACGCAAGGCCTTGAAGGTCTCGTCGATCGCTCGCGTCGTCCGCACGACAGTCCCGCGCGCTCATCCGATGAGATCGTCGCCGTCGTGCTCGACCTGCGCCGCGAGTACGGCTGGGGCGGACGCAAGATCGAGCGTCGTCTGCAAGATCTCGGCCACGCCAATGTGCCCGCACCCTCCACGATCACCGAGATCCTGCGCCGTCACGACCTGCTCCACGCGCCTGAGGACAGACCGCAGCGGCCCTGGCAGCGCTTCGAGCACGAGCATCCGAATGCGCTGTGGCAGATGGATTTCAAGGGCGATTTCCCGACCCTGGAGGGTGGCCGCTGTGCGCCGCTGACGGTGCTCGACGATCACTCGCGCTTTAACATCGTGCTCGCCGCCTGCGGCCGGACAACCACGGAAGTCGTGCAGACCGAGCTCGAGCGGGCGTTTCGCTGCTATGGGCTACCGTCACGCATCAATACCGATAACGGTGCGCCGTGGGGTTCCCCGAGCGCGCCGGGCCAGTTGACCGAGCTCGCGGTGTGGCTGATCAGACTGGGTATTCACGTGAGCTACAGCCGACCGTATCATCCTCAGACGAATGGCAAGGATGAGCGATTCCATCGGTCGCTGAAAGCTGAAGTGCTGGCGCGGCACGTGTTCACGACCCACGCCCACGTGCAGCAGGAGTTGGAACGCTGGCGACAGGTGTACAACACGCAACGCCCGCATGAGGCGCTGGACCTGGCGACGCCGGTGAGCCGCTACCAACCCAGCCCGCGAGCGATGCCCGAGCATCTGCCAGAACCGCAATACGGGCCTGCCGATGAAGTGCTGCGGGTCAATTCAAATGGCCTGGTGCGTTTCAGAGGCGAGGCGCTGCGTCTGTCGACTGCGCTCAAAGGGCTGTACGTGGCCGCACGTCCAAAGCACGACGAAGACGGCGTAATTGAGTTCTGGTTTGCCCATCAACGCATTGCAAAACTTGACCTGAAAGCAGCAAAACCCTGAACATCAGGTGTCAACGATGTCCTCGTACATGTGTCAACTATGTCTCCGGTCCGTACACAGCAGCAAAGAAAGTGACTGCTGCCGCGCATAGCGGCGTGCTAATGGACCTACGCGAAAGCAAGTTCCCAAGAAGCGCAAGCAAACAAAACCAACCCAACCCAACCAAGCGCCAGCGCCCTCCCCCTCCTATACGTTCAAATCGCGCAAAAAATTATCCCGCCAGACGGAGACATTATTCCTGCGCAACTGCGCAAACATCTCCGAATAGCGCGCAATGCGCTCCTCTTTGGGCATGGCAAGCGCCACAGCCAGCGCATCGGCCATCCCATCGATATCCAGCGGATTAACAACGAGCGCCCCATTCAACTCCTGGGCCGCGCCCGCAAACTGCGAAAGCACGAGCACGCCCGGATTCTCGGGATCCTGCGCCGACACATATTCCTTCGCCACCAGATTCATCCCGTCGCGCAACGGCGTGACAAACCCCACGTGCGATGCGCGAAACAACGCCGCCAAAACCGGCCGCTCGTACTGTCGATGGATATAGCGAATCGGCGTCCAGTCCAGCTCCGCATAACGCCCATTGATCCGCCCCGACTCCGCTTCGAGTTGCAGACGAATATCGCGATACGCATCCATATCCGCACGCGTCGGCGGCGCGATCTGTAAAAAAGAAACGCTGTTGCGCTGCGCCGGTTGATGCTCGATCAGTTTTTCAAACGCGCGAAACCGCTCGACCAACCCCTTCGAATAATCCAGCCGATCCACGCTCATCACAAGCTTGCGGTCATGCAGCGTGTTTTTCACGATCTGCACGTCCCGCCCGCTCTCGCCATCCTTCGCGAGCGCGGCGATTTCGTCCGGATAGACGCCGATCGGATAAGCCCCCGCCCTGAGCGTCCGCCCAAAGGCGCTCACTTCATAGGGCGCGTTCGCGTGACGCTCGATCGCCCCGTTCGCCTCGCTCTCGATGTAATCGCAAAACGCGCGCAAGTCCGGCCCTGTCTGGAAACCAAGCAGATCGAAGGAGCACAGCGCCTCGGCCAATTCCCGATGACGCGGCACGCTCAGCAAAACCTGCGACGCCGGAAACGGAATGTGCAGGAAGAATCCAATGCGATTCTTAACGCCGAGCTCGCGTAACGCCTGCGCGAACGGAATCAGGTGATAGTCGTGAACCCAGATCACGTCGTCGGGCTTGAGCAGCGGCGCAAGCTGCGCGGCGAGCCATCGGTTCACGCGGCAGTAGCCGTCGAATTCGTGCCGATCGAACTGGATCAGATCCGGACGGTAATGGAACGCGGGCCACAACGTGGCGTTCGAAAAACCGCGGTAGTACTGGTCGTAGTCGCGCCGCACGAGGCCGATGGTCGCGAACGTGACCGGTCCGCGCTCTTCCAGCCGGATGCCCTCGGGCGCGGCGGCCAGCACGTCGCCGCTCCAGCCGAACCACATGCCGCCGGTTTCCTTCAGGGCATCGTAGACGCCCACCGCCAGGCCGCCCGCCGCCGGTCCGCCTTCCGAGATCGGCGCGACCCGGTTCGAAACAATAATGAGACGGCTCACGAACGCGGCCCTGCAATGACCTGCAACCAATCGATAAATCCACTCACCGAGTCGATCCGCACCTGCGCGAGCGTGTCGCCCGCGCCGACCTTGATCGACAGGCCGCCGAATTCGTTCACCACGGCAAAGCCCTTTTCATCGGTCAGATCGTCGCCGACGAAGACCGGTCGCCGCCCCGTAAACGGCGGTTCCTTTAGAAACGCGCGCACGGCGCGGCCTTTGTCGACGTCCTTCGGCTTGATTTCGTAGACCATCTTGCCGGGCTGCAGCACGTAGGCATCGGCGTACTGGGCGACCAGTTGTTCCGTCGCCGCGCGCGCCGCCGGCTCGCGGTCGGGCGCGTTGCGGTAATGCAGCGCGAGCGCGGCGCCCTTGATTTCGAGCAGCATGCCGGGATTCGTCGTAACGACCGCCGCGAGCACGTGCTCCATGCGCAACAGGCGCTCGTCGTCGAAACCGATACGCTGCACATCGCCATTCGAATCGCGCCGCTCGGCACCGTGCAGTCCCGCCACCGGCAGATCTGGCATGCCGAGAAACGCGTCGATACTCTCGATCCCGCGCCCCGACACCACGGCCAGCGCGCCGTTGGTTTCGCGGCGCAGCGTCGCGAGCAGGCCGGGCACGGCGGGCGGCACAATCACGCCGTCGGGCGTCGATGCCAGTTCGACCAGCGTGCCGTCGAAGTCGAAAAAGAAAGCGGTCTCGGCGAGCGGCAGCGAGTCGGGAAGTGAACCAGGGAGGATTTGCATCGAAGTTTGCCTTTTCAGCCGGCACGTCACCGGCAAAGTTTGGCGCATCTTACCGCGCCTCGTCGTCGATTTCGAGAAGCCGGCGGGCGTGCCGGCGCTATCGGCTTTAAGCGGTCCATGCACGCTTTGTTCCCGCGCGCGGCCGGACGCAGTCGGCGGCATGCGCCGGGATGTTTACGCGCGACGCATCCAGACGTGGGGAATGCCGTCTTCGTCGTGAATGTCGGATGACGGCGTGAAGCCGAACGCGCCGTAAAAGCCCTGCAGATGCGCCTGCGCGTGCAGGCTGACGGGACGGCCGGGCCATTGCCGCGCGATGTGCGTGAGCGCTTCGGCGAGCAAGCTGCTGCCGAGACGCGCGCCGCGAAAAGTCGCGGTCGTCAGCACGCGGCCGATCCGCACGTCGGTTTCGGAAGTATCCGGAAAACCTGGCAGCAGCACACGCAGATAACCCGCGAGAGCCGGCCGTTCACCAGCGCCATAGGCGAACAGATGCCACGCGTCGGCGTCGAGTCCGTCGATATCGCCGTAGACGCAATTCTGCTCGACGACGAACACCGCGCTGCGTGCGGCGAGCATCTCGTAGACTTCGGTGGGCGTGAGTGTGTCGAAGGATTTCCAGCGCCACTGGAACGTTGATGGCGAAGTGGTGTGATCGGTCATATCGGGCCGCTCGCGCGCCGCCCCATGGACGAGGCGTGCATGGCGGCGTGGTCGCATTTCGGATTTCAGGACCCGCAATTATGCCGCGCGCAGACGAAAAAAAGCCCTGACGTGTCAGGGCTTTTCACCGTACTGGAGGCGCGAGCCGGAGTCGAACCGGCCTAAACGGCTTTGCAGGCCGCTGCATAACCGCTTTGCTATCGCGCCGTAAGCGGTGTCTGGTGATGATTCAACGCGCTCTGCGTGAACTTGCCGATCCACTGGCCCACCAAACAAAAAGGGAAGCCTTGCTTCCCCTTTGGACTGGAGCGGGAGACGAGGCTCGAACTCGCGACCTCAACCTTGGCAAGGTTGCGCTCTACCAACTGAGCTACTCCCGCATGTGCTGCTTGGTTACTTCCTGAATGCTGCCAAATTCAACTATCTTGCTTCGAGCAAAACCGTTCAGTGACTCGAACGATTTGAAAACTGGAGCGGGAGACGAGGCTCGAACTCGCGACCTCAACCTTGGCAAGGTTGCGCTCTACCAACTGAGCTACTCCCGCTTATTTGCTGCTGATTTACCGCATTTTTCCGTCGTTTTTCCGTCGTTTATGGCGTTGCGTTTTTGCGCTCACCCGACAGAAACGAGATTATGTAGAAGCCTCGAACGCCTGTCAACAGGTTTGTATGCGCCCTTTCACTCGATCGCGCAATTTATAGCATCCCGCCTTTTTCGCGAATTTGCGGCCATGCGAGCTTCATGTAATAGAGCATCGACCAGACCGTCAGGAACGCGGCGACATAGATCAGCCACAAACCCCACACGCGCGTGTCGATCACGTATTGCGTGCCGGTGACCTTCAACTGGCCGTAAAAGAGCAGCATCGGAATGGCGACCATCTGGCAGACGGTCTTGAATTTGCCGAGCGAATTCACGGCGACACTCTTCGACGCGCCGATCTGCGCCATCCATTCGCGCAGCGCCGAAATCGTGATCTCGCGCCCGACGATCACAAGCGCGATCACCGCGTTTAGCCGCGTGAGCTGCACGAGTACGAGCAACGCGGCCGTGACCATGAGCTTGTCGGCGACCGGATCGAGGAACGCGCCGAACGCGGACGTCTGGTCGAGCTTGCGCGCGAGGAAGCCGTCGAACCAGTCGGTCAGCGCGGCGAGCACGAAGATCACCATGGCGAGCAAATTGCGATGCTCCGGGCTCATCATCACGTCCGGCAAATAGAAGATGCCGACGACGAGCGGAATCAGCACGATTCGCAGCCATGTCAGGAAAATCGGAAGGTTGAACGGCATCGGCTCAGGCGCAAATCGGATTGGGAGGTGCCATTGTGCCGCGTCGATCCTCATGTCACAAGGCGGCGCGGCACGTCGGACAAGGCTGTCAATGAAGTTGTCAGTGAAGCTGGCGGTAGATCTGCTCGGCGAGCGCGTGCGAAATGCCTTCGACGCTCGCGAGATCTTCCACGCTCGCCGCCTGCACGCCACGCAGCCCGCCAAAGCGCGACAGCAGCCGCTGACGCCGTTTCGCGCCGACGCCTTCGAGTTCTTCGAGCCGCGACGTCTGCCGCGTCTTCGCGCGTTTCGCGCGCATGCCGGTGATGGCGAAACGGTGCGCTTCGTCGCGGATCTGCGCGACCAGCATCAGCGCCGCGCTCTCCTTGCCGAGTTCGAGTGGCGCGCGGCCATCGGCGAAAATGAGCGTCTCCAGACCGACCTTGCGCCCCTCGCCCTTCGCCACGCCGACCAGCATCCCCCGGTCGAGCCCCAGTTCCGCGAACACCTGGCGCGCGATTTCCACCTGCCCCTTGCCACCGTCGATCAACACGATGTTCGGCAGCAGACCGCCCGCCGCGGGCGGTTCGGCGGTGTCGGGCGTGGGGTTGGGATCGGCGTCGGGCTGGCGCGCGGCTTCATCGGCGGCATTGGCGGCGGCCTGCGCGACCATCTTTTCGTAACGGCGCGTGAGCACCTGGCGCATGGCCGCGTAATCGTCGCCGGGCGTGATGCCCGTGATGTTGTAGCGCCGATACTCGCCCGATTGCATCTTGTGATGGTGATACACGACGCACGACGCCTGCGTCGCCTCGCCCATCGTGTGACTGATGTCGAAACACTCGATCCGCAGTTGCGCGAGATCGTCCATCTCCAGGCCGAGCGTATCGGCCAGCGTGCGCGTGCGCGCCTGTTGCGAACCTTGCTCGGAGAGCAGCCGCGCGAGCGCGAGCCGCGCGTTCTGCTCGGCCATCGAAAGCCACACGCGCTTTTGGCCTTGTGGCTGGCGCAGCAGGCTGACCTTATGCCCGGCCTGCTCGATCAGTAGACCAACAAGTTCGCGGCTCGCCGGCGCGTGGCTCACGACCAAAACCGGCGGAATGCGATTGCCCAGGTAATGCTGCGCGATAAACGCTTCGAGCACTTCGGATTCGAGCGCGCCTTCGCGTGGGGGTTGGGATTCGGTTTCTTCTTCGGGGCCTTCCTCGATTTCTTCTTCGGTTTCTTCTTCGGCGGTGACTTGTTGTTCGGGTTCTGCTCCTTCCGCTTCCGCTTCCGCTTCTGCTCCTTCCGTTTCGACTCCTTCGGCTCCGACTTCGGCTTCCGCCTGCGCCTCCGCACCCGCATAAACGCCGCCATCGAACTCCGCGACCGCCACGGTCGCCACGTCCTCGACGATCTCGTCTTCCACGCCGCCTTCCGCCGCCGTCAGCGCAGCTTCGACGTGCGCCGGGAAATACGCCTTATCGCCGAGATGCCGGCCGCCGCGCACCATCGCGAGGTTCACGCAGACTTTCCCGCCCAGCGCGACGACCGCGAGAATATCGACGTCGTTGTCGCCGCCCACCTCGATTGCCTGCTGATGCAGCACCGTGGACAGCGAACTCATCTGGTTGCGCACGGCCGCGGCCTGCTCGAACTTGAGATCGGCGGCGAACGCGTGCATTTTCTGTTCGAGTTCCCTCATCACCTCGCTCTGCCGGCCAAGGAGAAAGCGCGACGCGTTCGACACATCGCGCGCGTAGTCTTCGTCGGTGACGAGGCCGACGCACGGCGCCGTGCAGCGGCCGATCTGATGCAGCAGGCACGGCCGCGTGCGATTCGTGAAGACGGAGTCCTCGCAAGTCCGCAACTGAAACACGCGCTGAAGAATCTGGATACTTTCGCGCACCGCCCACGCGCTGGGAAACGGACCGAAATACTGGTTTTTCTTGTCGACCGCGCCTCGGTAATACGCCATGCGCGGAAATTGATGGCCCGTCAGCTTGAGATACGGATAAGACTTGTCGTCGCGAAACAGGATGTTGTAGCGCGGCGTCAAAGCCTTGATGAGATTATTCTCAAGCAACAGCGCTTCAGCTTCGGAACGCGTGACGGTCGTCTCTATCTTGCGGATGCGCGTGACCATCATCGCGATACGCGGCGAGTGCAGCGTTTTCGTGAAGTAACTGGACACGCGCTTTTTGAGATTGCGCGCCTTGCCAACGTAGAGCACGTTTCCGGCGGCGTCGTAGTAGCGGTAGACGCCCGGCAGATGCGGCAACTGGGCAAGAAACTTCTTCGGATCGAAAACGTCGGTGTCGGTCATGCAGCGCAGTGAGAGAAGTCGGCTTCGTGGGCTGGGATGGCGTGGCTGAAATTCAGCGCCGCGCCTTCGTGAAGCTGCAACGCCCGTGCCTTACGCCCGTGCCTTAGAATCGCCAGTTTAGAACATTACGCGGCCGAGTCGCGGCCCGGGACACCCGCCAATGTCACCTTCGACCGCCACCCCAGCGCCTACCGACCTCGCCTGCGATATTTTCTGCGAGGTCATCGACAATTTCGGCGATATCGGCGTCTGCTGGCGGCTCGCGCGCCAATTGGCGGCGGAACACGGCTGGGAAGTGCGGCTTTATGTCGACGATCTCAAGGCCTTTCGCGCGCTGTGCGGCGAAGTCGATGCGGCGCTTGACCGTCAGACGGCCTCCGGTGTCACGATCGAACACTGGCACACGCCGTCGCACGCGGGCGACACGCTGCAGATCGCGGATGTCGTGATCGAAGCGTTCGGCTGCGAGCTGCCCGCTGTGTACGTCGCGGCGATGGCGCGGCGCGAGCGCAAGCCGGTGTGGATCAATCTCGAATATCTGAGCGCCGAGGATTGGGTCGCGGATTTCCATCTGCGTCCTTCGCCGCATCCGCGCTATCCGCTCGTCAAAACGTTCTTTTTTCCGGGCCTCGGTCCCGGCACCGGCGGCGTGCTGAAGGAAAGCACGCTCGATACGTCCCGCGCGGCGTTTTCGCCCGATGCCTGGTGGCGTGAGCGCGCCGGCTGCGCCGCGCCGCCGCCGGAAGCCACGGTGATCGCGCTCTTCGCGTATGAAAACCCCGCGCTCGACGCACTGCTCGCGCAATGGCGCGACGCCGCCACGCCCGCCGCGCCGATCGTGCTGCTCGCGCCGGAAGGCCGCGTGTCGGGCACGCTGGCCCGCTTTTTCGGCCTGCCGCACTTTCGCGCGGGATCGCGTGCCGAGAGCGGCGCGCTCACGGCGCACGCGCTCGGTTTCGTCGATCAACCGCTGTTCGACGGTCTGCTCTGGGCCGCCGATATCAATTTCGTGCGCGGCGAGGATTCCTTCATCCGCGCGCAATGGGCGCAAAAGCCGTTCGTGTGGCACATCTACCCGCAAGCCGACGACGCGCATCTGCCAAAGCTCGACGCCGCGCTCGCGCACTACACGCAAGGTCTCGCCGACGACGCCCGCGCGTCGGTGACGCGTTTTTGGCATGCGTGGAACGGGGTCGGATCGGTGGACTGGGGCGACTTCTGGCGACACCGCGCGGCGCTCGCGCAACGCGGCGCCGCGTGGGCGCGCGAACTGGCGTCGGTCGGCGACCTGGCTGGAAATCTGGCGGAATTCGCAAAAACTCAGTTAAAATAAGCGGTTATCCAACGGCTTACAGTTCATCGCCCGCCTGTTCGTCGATCCGCCAGTATGTCGCGCAGTTCGAGTGGTTTGCATCGCTTTCACAGCGTTTATTGCGCCTCGAACATCGCTTCTCTCCCGGCTTGTCGACGAATCCCCGGCTGGCTTCCGAACGCCAAGCACGGTGAGGCGCGGCAACCGGCAATTTCGCAGCAATTCGCGGAATTTCACTGTCACTCGCTCTATCCTCGGGCTTCTCATAGAGTCCCGAATATTGCAGGTGGCGCGAACACCGGTCCAGCCCTCAGGCGGCATCCGCGACAGCTTCGGCGGGCGCGCCGGACGGGATTCCACGATGCGCCTCGCGCGTTTCGGCATAAGTCCGAATCCTCCGTGAGCCGTCGAGCACTATTGAAGCAACTCAATTTCGTACAGGACAGTTTTTTATGATGAAGACCGCACAAGAACTCCGCGTTGGCAACGTCGTGATGATCGGCAGCGATGCCATGGTCGTGCAGAAGGCCGAGTACAACAAATCGGGCCGCAACTCGGCTGTCGTGAAGATGAAGTTCCGCAACTTGCTGTCGGCGGCGAACATGGAATCGGTCTACAAGGCCGACGACAAATTCGACGTCGTCTTGCTCGAGCGCAAGGAAGTGACGTACTCGTACTTCGCCGATCCGATGTACGTGTTCATGGACGCCGACTACAACCAGTACGAAGTCGAAGCCGAAATGATGGGCGACGCGATGCACTACCTCGAAGACGGCATGCCGTGCGAAGTCGTGTTCTACAACGAGAAAGCGATTTCGGTCGAACTGCCGACCACGCTGATCCGCGAGATCATCTACACGGAACCGGCTGTCAAGGGCGATACGTCGTCGGGCAAGGTGCTGAAGAACGCCAAGATCAACACTGGTCTGGAACTGCAAGTGCCGCTGTTCTGCGCGATCGGCGACAAGATCGAAATCGACACCCGCACGAACGAGTACCGCAGCCGCGCGTAAGCGCCACGGCCGTCACGGTGTGACCGGACGTTCCGGTCGCATCGCCGCTCACGGCGGCAAAATCCGTACTTGTTGCAAAAGAAAAAGCGCCCGCGATGGGCGCTTTTTCTTTTGCGTGAAGTTTTGGCTATGTTCAGGCAAACTTTACCGGTTCAGCCACGCTCAAAGCAATATCGGCGAATGGTGGCGCCGCTGCAATTGGCCGATTCGTGTACGGCCGCAGGTATTTACCCCATTCGGCACGATTGGCATGAATGCTGCTTATAGTCTCGGATCGCAAACTCATAACGCTAAAAAATGCATATTAAAGTCCCTGCACGACTGTTGATCGCCATTGCGATCGCCGGCTCCACGCTCGCCACAATGGCCGCCTGCTCCTCGACGCCGACACACGAATCGGCCGGCGAATACACCACAGACACCGCGACGACGGCCCGCGTGAAGACCGCTCTCCTTTCCGATCCCGGCCTCAAGTCGCTGGCGGTCAGCGTCGAAACGTATCGCGGCGAAGTGCAGTTGTCGGGCTTCGTGAATTCGCCGGACCAGATTCAGAAGGCCGTCGCCGTGAGCCGCAGCGTGTCGGGCGTCCAGTCCGTCAAAAACGATCTCCATGTGAAGCCGCAGTAGCAGCAGGTAGAAGGAAGCAAGCAGGACGCAGGAGACCACGCAGCGCGCGCAAGTCCGGCAACACGCGGAAAACAGCACGCCATGCGACCACGCGCCCGGCGCAGACGGGCCAGAACGGCAGTCCGCGCCGAAGCGAATTACAGACCATTTTCATACGTTGTGTCCGCCATGCCACACGCCCTGATTGTCGAAGACGACCCTAATAGCCTCTCCGGCCTCTCCGCGATTCTGACGGCCGACGGATTCTCGGTCGATACCGCCACGACGCTCGCCGAAGCGCGCGCCGCGCTGACGCGGTTTATCCCGGACGTCGTGCTCGTCGACCTGAATCTGCCCGACGGCAGCGGGCTCGACCTGCTGCACAACATGCCCGCCCAACCGCCCGACGGCGCGGTGCCGGTGATCGTGATGACCGGCAATGCGACGGTCGAAAGCGCGATCGAAGGTCTGCGCCACGGGATTTGGGATTATCTGTTGAAGCCCGTGAATATTCCGCGATTGCGCAGCCTGCTCGCCCGCATTCCGCGCCCTTACGAATTGACCGAGGAAGTGCAGGTGCTGCGCACGACGCTGCGCGATCTCGGCCACTTCGGCGCGATGATGGGCCGCAGCGGCGCGATCCAGCACGTCTACGATCTGATCGAACACACCGCGCCGACCGAAGCCGGCGTGTTGATCTGCGGCGAGACGGGCACGGGCAAAAAAGTCGCGGCGCGTACGATCCATGAACTGAGCCGCCGCCGCAAAGGCCCGTTTATCTCGTTCGACTGCTCGGCGCCGCGCGACGCAAACGGGCGCTCGATCGAAAGTATTCTGTTCGGCCATGAACGCGGCGCGTTCGCCGGCGCGGAAAACCGCGAACCGGGGCTGCTCGAACAGGCGGGCGGCGGCACGCTGCTGCTCGACCAGATCGACGCACTGCCCGCGGCTCAGCAGGAAGCGCTGTTGCGCGCGCTCGATTCGCAAACCTTCATGCGGGTCGGCGGCAGCAACCGCATCGGCACCGATTTCCGTCTGCTCGCCACGACGCGCAAGCCCGTGCGCGATGCGGTCGACGACGGTTCACTGCGCGAAGATCTTTTCCTGCGCCTGAACGCATCGTCGATCGCGCTGCCGCCGTTGCGGGATCGCGGCGAGGACATCGCGCTTCTGGCGGAATGTTTCGTCGATGAACTGAATCGTGAGAATCACGTGGCGGGCATCACGAGCGGCGCGCCGAAACGCGTGACGCCGGGATTTATCCGCGAATGCATGGCGAACGAGTGGCCGGGCAATCTGCGCGAACTGCGCGAGCGCGTGCGGCGCGCTTATCACGCGTCGGGCGACGTGATCGAAACGCTGCGAGTAGATGAGCAGAACGGTCTGAGCGGACGCGGCCTGAACGGCAGCAGCCTGATGGTGACGGTCGGCACGGCGCTCGCGGATGTCGAGGATATGCTGATTCGCGCGACGCTCGATGCGGTCGGCGGTACGCGTCATCGCGCGGCCACTTTGCTCGGCATCAGCCCGAAGACGCTCTACAACAAACTTCAGCGGATGAAGATCGAGCCTTGAACGCGTAAAACCAATAAAAAAACGCCGCCGTTGCTAAAAACAACGGCGGCGTTTTTTATTTCAGCACGCTCTCGATCAGCGCGCGCGCTTGCTGATATTCGACCAGCGTCATCAGCTTGCTCCAGCGCCACGCGCGGCCGCGCGGCCGCATGCGCCGCAGACGCTGCTGCGACGCGCGCGACGGCGTGAAGCGCAGCGAATCGAGAACCGCTTCCGCCGCGTCCGGCTGATTGCAGATCAGCACCATGTCGCAGCCCGCGGTAAGCGCTGCGGTCGCGGCTTCGGTGAGCGAGCCACCGGCGCGCGCGGCTTCCATCGAGAGGTCGTCGCTGAAAATCGCGCCATTGAAGCCGAGCTTGCCGCGCAGGATGTCCTGCAGCCAGACGCGCGAGAATCCGGCGGGCTTTTCGTCCACTTGCGGATAAATCACGTGCGCCGGGATCACGGAGGCGAGCGACATGCCGAGCCAGTCGTAAGGCTGAATGTCTTCGGCGAGGATGGCATCGAGCGGCCGGTCATCCACCGGCATCGCGACATGCGAATCCGCCGACGCAAAGCCGTGTCCGGGAAAATGCTTGCCGCAATTCGCCATGCCCGCGAGGGCGAGACCATGATTCAGACTCTTCGCGAGCATCGCGACCACGCGTGGATCGCGATGCAGCGCGCGGTCGCCGATCACCTTCGACTGGCCGTAGTCCAGATCCAGCACCGGCGTAAAGCTCATATCGACGCCGCACGCGCGCAGTTCGGCCGCCAGCACGAAACCGAACGCGGTCGCGGCTTTGGTCGCGAGCAGCACGTCGCGATCCCACAATTCACCGAGACGCGCGGGCGCGGGCAGCACCGTGAAACCGTCGGTACGAAAGCGCTGGACGCGGCCGCCTTCATGATCCACCGCGATCAGGATATCGTCCCGCACTGCGCGGATCGCGTCGGTGAGCGCGACGAGTTGCGCGCGATCGGTGAAATGGCGGGCGAACAAAATGATGCCGCCGGTATTCGGGTGCTCGATGCGCCGGATATCGGCGTGATCGAGCGTCGTGCCGGCCACGTCGAGCATGACCGGTCCGGGAGTGCGTTTCATTGAATTCAAAGGGAAATGAGCAAAAGGTCAGGGATGAGTTTCGGCGATCACGAACGACACCGCGTAATCACGCTCGTCGCTGATGGTGACCTGCGCCGTGATGCCGCGCACGGCGAGCCAGTCGGCAAGTTCACCGGACGCCGCAATGATCGGCTTGCCGGTCGGCTCGTTGAGCGTCTGGAGCGCGCGCCAGGTCATCGGCCAGCGCATGCCAAGGCCGATCGCCTTCGAGAACGCCTCCTTAGCGGAAAAACGGGTCGCGAGAAACGCCAGTCCGCGTACTTCCGACCGCGCGCGCCGGGCGTGATAGATACGCAGTTCGTCGGCGCCGAGCACTTTCTCGGCGAAACGCCCTTTCGTGCGCTCCATCACCGCTGCAACGCGGCTCACCTGCACTACGTCCGTCCCAATTCCGTAGATCGCCATGTCGAGCGCTCCGTTTTAGCGTGCGGCGGAAAGGCGCGCGGCGACCATGATCGCCTTCATTTCGCGCACCGCGTTTTCCCAGCCCGCGAAAATCGCGTGCGCGACGATCGCATGGCCGATGTTCAGTTCCACGATGCCTTCCAGCGCCGCGATCGGCTGCACGTTCGTGTAATGCAGGCCGTGCCCGGCGTTCACTTTCAGGCCGAGCGAATTGCCGAAATCGACGCCTTTCGCGACGCGCTCGAACTCGCGCTGCTGCTCGGCCGGATCGTGCGCTTCGGCGTAGCGGCCCGTGTGCAGCTCGATCACCGGCGCGCCCGCTTCGTGCGCGGCGCGAATCTGCGTCTCGTCGGCGTCGATGAAAAGCGACACGCGCGCGCCCGCCTGCGCCAGTTGCGCGCACGCGGCCTTCACCGCCTCGAACTGCCCGGCCACATCGAGACCGCCTTCCGTCGTCAATTCCGCGCGTTTTTCCGGCACGAGACAGACATCGTGCGGCTTGATCTCACACGCGATATCCAGCATTTCGCGCGTCACCGCGCATTCCAGGTTCATCCGCGTCTTGAGGAGCGGACGCAGCGCGCGCACGTCCGCATCGACGATATGGCGGCGGTCTTCGCGCAGATGCAGCGTAATCGCGTCCGCGCCCGCTTCCTCGGCGCTGAGCGCCGCGCGGACCGGGTCCGGATAACGGGTGCCGCGCGCGTTGCGCAGCGTGGCGACGTGGTCGATATTCACGCCGAGATCGATCACATTCGACGATGAAGACAGAAAGAAGCTCATAAGTTTTGCAGGTCGATGAGAATCTGACGGGTGGCGAGCGGCGTACCGCCCAGATAGACGTTGAGCAGGAAACGCATCAGCGTCTTGCTTTGTGCCGCCGTTTGCGGGCGGCTGTAGTCGTCGTTTTCCATGTCGAGCAGCGTCTGTCCGGCGATCACCGGCCACTGAACCGGCCACTCATCCGACGCTTCGCGCACGCCGCGCTCGGGATCGAAGACATATTTGCGCGCAGCCTCGACGCTCTGGCGCCTGACGGTGCGGTTCAGCGCCATCGCGTAGCCGGTTTCGCGCAGCAGCACGCGCTCGAACGAACGCAACACCTGGACCGCCGGCTCGCCGTGCGCGAGACGCGACAGCGTGAGAACGTAGTGATTGAAGAGTTGCGGATGCGAGTCTTCGCGCGCGCAGAACTTCACGAGCAGTTCGTTGACGTAGAAACCGCACAACAGCGCGTCGCCGCCGAGCGGCAGCATGCCGCCGACCCATTCAGCGCTCGTCAGCGTGCGGACTTCGCCCTTGCCCGACCACGACAGCCCAAGCGGCTGGAACGTCTGCAACACGCCGCGCAACGCCGAATGCGGACGCTTCGCGCCCTTGGCGACGAGCGCGACGCGGCCGTGATCGCGCGAAAACACGTCGATCACAAGGCTCGTCTCGCGATACGGATAGCTGTGCAGCACGAATCCCGGCTGCTCCGCGATGCGGTAGTCCGAGCGCGGCGCGGCGCGCGGCCGCTTGAGCGCGGCAGGCGCAGCGGACGCGTCCGGCGCGCTGCGGCGCTTTTTAGCGGCAGGCTTGGGTGCGCCGGCGTCCGCGCTGAACGTGTCGTCGGGATCGGACGGGGGCGAGGTCATCCACGCCTCGTTCGCGCCCTCACTCGTACCCATAGGCGCGAAGTCCTGCCTCGTTATCCGCCCAGCCGCTCCGAACCTTGATGAAGGTTTCGAGATAGACCGGACCGTCGAACAGCTTCGCCATGTCGAGGCGCGCTTCCGTGCTGATCTGCTTAAGCTTCGCGCCCTTCTGGCCGATGATCATCGCCTTGTGCGTGTCGCGCTCAACCAGAATGGTCGCGAAAATGCGGCGCAAGCGCCCTTCCGTCTCGAATTTATCGATCAGCACCGTGCTCGTGTACGGCAATTCGTCCCCGGTCCAGCGGAACACCTTCTCCCGCAGGATTTCCGCCGCCAGGAAGCGCTCGCTGCGGTCGGTGAGATCGTCTTCGCCGTAGATCGGCGAGCCTTCCGGGAGATACGGCTTGACCGTGTCCATCAGGCGCTTGATATCGTCGATATTTTTCGCCGACATCGGCACGATTTCCTTGAACTCGAAAAGCGCAGCCGTCTTCTGCATGAACGGAAAAAGCGTGGCCTTGTCGGTCACGTGGTCGAGCTTGTTCGCGATCAGCAGCGTGGGCGTGCCCTTCGGGATCAGATCGAGCACCTTCTGGTCGTCGGGACCGAAACGGCCCGCTTCGATCACGAACAGGATCGCATCCACCGAGGTCAGCGTCGACGTCACCGCGCGATTGAGCGAGCGGTTCAGCGCGCCGCTGTGCTTGGTCTGGAAGCCGGGCGTATCGACGAAAATGTACTGCGCGTCGTCCAGCGTATGAATGCCGGTAATGCGGTGACGCGTGGTCTGCGCCTTGCGCGACGTGATGCTGACCTTCTGGCCGACCAGCGCGTTCATCAGCGTCGATTTGCCGACATTAGGCCGGCCGACGATCGCGACCATGCCGCAGCGGAAACCAGTGGAAGCGGGAGCGTTCATATATGTGTGCTGCAGAAGTCGTTGGGCGCGCGCGGCGCGCCGGAATATAAGGCGTCAGTGGCCGGCGTCGGCCGCGCGTGCAACACGGGTTTCTTGCGATTCGTGCTGCTCGTGGGTCTCGCGGGTCTGGCTGGTGTCGGCGGGCGTGGCGACTGCGGCCGCATTGGTCTCGCCACCGCTGGACTCGGCGCGCTCGGTTTTATCGGATGTGCGGTGAAGCGTGTGACGCTCGGGCTTATCGGCCGGCTTTTCGGCCGAGGCAAACGCACCCGCCGAAGGCTCGACATGCGCCGCGCGGATCACCGCGAGCGGCGCGATCTCGCCGTTACGCGCACGTTCCTTCGCGCTCGGCGAACGCAGATCGAGCGCGGTCTGGACGCCCGTCACGCCCGGCACGACCTCGGCTTCGAGATGCTTCGCGGCGCGCGCGCCCTTGCGCTTCGGCTTGACGGCGAGCGCGGGCGCGGCGGCGATCACGTCGTCGAGCGCCTTCTTTGCCGCCGCCTGCTCGGCCGCGCGCCGGCTCGCGCCCGAGCCGGACACTTTCACGTCGAGCTTCGGCACGGTGCATTCGACTTCGAACTGCTGGTTGTGCGCGGCGCCGTGCGTCGCGACGACCGTGTAAGTCGGCAGCGCGATCTTGTGGCCCTGCAGATATTCCTGCAGCAGCGTCTTCGCGTCCTTGCCAATGGTGCGTGGATCGATGCTATCGAGGATGGGCGCGTAAAGCCGCTTGATGACCGTGTGCGCCGCGTCGAATCCGCCGTCGAGAAAGACCGCGCCGAAAATGGCTTCGAGCGTGTCGGCGAGAATCGACGGACGGCGAAAACCGCCACTACGCAACTCGCCTTCGCCCAGCCGCAACGATTCCGAAACGTTCAAAGCCTGCGCAATCTCATAAAGCGATTGTTGCTTGACTAGGTTCGCACGCACGCGAGAAAGATCGCCTTCGTCCAGTTTTGCGAATCGTTGGAACAAAAGCGCAGCCACCACGCAATTTAGAACGGAATCTCCGAGAAATTCGAGCCGTTCGTTGTGCGTGGCACTGTGACTGCGGTGAGTCATCGCCTGGCGCAGCAATTCCGCATTGCGAAATTCGTACCGCAGCCGGCTTTCCAACGGGGTTGAGGGCATGGACAGAGTATAACGCGGGCGCCGGAAGGGGCGAATCCGGCCGCACAGCGCAAAAAAGGCGTGGTGAAAAAGCGTTAGCCGACCTTCTTCACGCAGTTTCGAAGATGAGAGGAAATGCGTGAGACGAAATGCGCGACGCGCGACGATCGACGATCGATCACTCGCGCCGCGCAAAACGAACACGCCGCACATTGAGCGGCGTGTTCGCGCGAATCAGCGTGTTGGCGTTGCGACGGACATTACTTGAACGAGCCCACGCGTTTGAGGTCGCTGAAGTTCATCCAGATAAAGAACGCGCGGCCGACGACGTTCTGGTCCGGCACGAAACCCCAGTAGCGGCTGTCCGCACTGTTGTCGCGGTTGTCGCCCATCATGAAGTAGTGGCCCGCCGGCACCTTGCACGTCACGCCCTGCGCGTTGTACACGCAGTTGTCGCGGAACGGGAAGTCGTCCGCGCCGATCACGAACGGCGGCACGGCCGTGTTGTTCAGGATCGCGTTCTTGCGGCCGCCCAAGTCTTCTTCGAAGTGCTTCGCGTAGCCGATGCGTTCGTCGTCGAAGTAATCGGGCAGCGCCGTTTCCGGAACCGGCTTGCCGTTGATCGTCAGTTTCTTGTCCTGATACGCGACCGTGTCGCCCGGCAGGCCGATCACGCGCTTGATGTAATCGACCGATTCGTCTTTCGGGTAACGAAACACGACAACGTCGCCGCGCGAGAGCGGGCTGCCGTTCGTGAGTTTTGTGTTGCTGATCGGCAGACGCAGACCGTATTCGAACTTGTTCACAAGGATGAAGTCGCCCACGAGCAGCGTCGGCACCATCGACCCCGACGGAATCTTGAACGGCTCGACCACGAACGACCGCACGACGAACACGACCAGAATGACCGGGAAAAAGCTCGCCGAATATTCGAGCCACCACGGCTGGCGAAGTTTTTCGTCGTGAAGACGCGAGCGCGTTTGCGCGGCGTTTTCATCGGCGAAGCGCTCGCCCACGCGCTCCTGCTGGCGGTCGAACTCCGCGACCGCGGCCTCGGCGGCGCGGCGCCGCTGCGGCAGGAAAACCAGTTTATCGAGAACCCATGCAACACCCGTCAACAAGACGAGGATCAAAAGAATCAACGCAAAATTCATCAATCGGTTCCGGTGTGTTTCTGAAAGTATGGGTTCGACGGCAATCGCTGAACAGCCCGAAGGCCGCCGCGATCAATCTTCGACGCGAAGAATCGCGAGGAACGCCTCTTGGGGAATCTCGACGGAACCAACCTGCTTCATCCGCTTCTTGCCCGCTTTCTGCTTTTCGAGCAGCTTTTTCTTGCGCGAGATATCGCCGCCGTAGCACTTCGCCAGCACGTTCTTGCGCAGCGCCTTGATGTTCTCGCGCGCGATGATGTTCGCGCCGATGGTCGCCTGAATCGCGACGTCGTACATCTGGCGCGGGATCAGTTCGCGCATCTTCGACGCCACTTCGCGCCCGCGATGCTGGCTCTGCGAACGGTGCGTGATGACCGACAACGCGTCGACCTTGTCGCCATTGATGAGCATGTCCACCTTGACCACATCCGCCGCGCGATATTCCTTGAACTCGTAATCCATCGACGCATAACCGCGCGAGGTGGACTTCAGCCGGTCGAAGAAATCGAGCACGATTTCCGCCATCGGAATCTCGTAGGTGAGTTGCACCTGACGGCCGTGATAGAGCATGTTGATCTGCTGGCCGCGCTTGTTCGTACACAGCGTGATGACCGAGCCGACATACTCCTGCGGCATATAGAGGTTCACGGTGACGATCGGCTCGCGCACTTCCTCGATATACGACGGCTCCGGCATCTTCGCCGGATTCTCGACGTGGATGAGCTCGCCGTCACGCTTGATGACTTCGTAGACCACGGTCGGCGCGGTCGTGATGAGGTCCATGTCGAACTCGCGCTCGAGCCGTTCCTGGACGATTTCCATGTGCAGAAGCCCAAGGAAGCCGCATCGGAAACCGAAACCGAGCGCCTGCGACACTTCCGGCTCGTACTGGAGCGACGCGTCGTTCAGCTTCAGCTTTTCGAGCGAATCGCGCAGCGCGTCGTACTGGTTCGCCTCGACCGGATAAAGCCCCGCGAACACCTGCGGCTTCACTTCCTTGAAGCCCGGCAGCGGTTCGGTTGCGGGTCGCGCGACGTGCGTGATCGTGTCGCCGACCTTCGCGGCCTGCAATTCCTTGATGCCCGCGATGATGAAGCCCACCTGTCCCGCCGACAGCGACGCGAGGTTCGTGGCCTTCGGCGCGAACACGCCGAGATGCTCGACCGGATACTGCGCGTCGGTCGCCATCATCTTGATCTTGTCCTTCGGACGCAGCGTGCCGTTCTTGATACGCACGAGCATCACGACGCCGACGTAGTTGTCGAACCAGGAATCGATGATCAGCGCCTGCAGCGGCGCTTCCGGATCGCCCTTCGGCGGCGGGACTTTCGCGATCAGCGCTTCCAGCACGTCGACCACGCCGAGGCCGGTCTTCGCGCTGCAATGCGTGGCGTCGGTCGCGTCGATACCGATCACGTCCTCGATTTCCGCGATCGCGTTTTCGGGATCGGCAGCGGGCAGATCGATCTTGTTCAACACCGGCACGACTTCCACGCCGAGTTCGATTGCCGTGTAGCAGTTCGCCACCGTCTGCGCCTCGACGCCCTGGCTCGCGTCGACCACGAGCAGCGCGCCCTCGCACGCCGACAGCGAACGGCTGACTTCGTAGGAGAAGTCGACGTGTCCGGGTGTGTCGATCAGGTTGAGGTTGTAGATCTGGCCGTCGCGGGCCTTGTAGCTCAGCGCCGCGGTCTGCGCCTTGATCGTGATGCCTCGTTCGCGCTCGATATCCATCGAGTCGAGAACCTGCGCTTCCATCTCGCGATCGGACAGGCCGCCGCACAAATGGATGATGCGATCGGCGAGCGTGGACTTGCCGTGATCGATGTGCGCAATGATCGAAAAGTTACGAATATGATTCATTCAGTGCCGATCAAGCGAAAAAGGCGCGCCCTGACTAAACGCGGAGCACGCCTTGAAAATAGGGGGAAAACCCCAGCATTTTAGCTGAAAAGGGGTTCGGCCGTCGGTTTTTACGGACGACGCCCAGTCGGACGCCCGGCACATTCACGTCGATGCCCGGCGTGCTTCCAGCGCGGCCCGAACGCGCGGCGCGTCCAGATGGTAGTGACAAAGTTCAACGCCATCGAGCGTCAGCACCGGAACGCGTTCGTCGTAGAGCGCCACAAGTTCGGGCTGCGCGTCGATATCGACGGTCTCGATTTCGATGCCGAATTCCGCTGCCAGCGGTTCGAGCGCCGCGTATAAATCGTCGCAAAGATGACACCACGCGCGCCCGAACAGCACGAGCGGCGCGGGTTTCACACCGTGCGGATCACTTTGCTGCACGCGGGCGCAGCGGCACGAATTGCGTGTTGTCGCCGCGACGTACGAGCACCGCGACCATCTTGCTCGGGTCGAGATTTTGCGCGGCCGCCTCGAACTGCTTGGCGCTCGTGATATCGGTGTCGCCGATCCGCAGCACGATATCGCCCTTCTGGAAGCCCGCGCGTGCCGCCGGACCTTCCACGGCATCGACCATCACGCCGCTCGTCAGCTTGAGCGCCTTTTTCTGATCGGCCGGGATATCGCTCACGGCCATGCCGAGCGCGTTGCTCGCGCGTTCTTTCGGCGCGGGCGGTTTCTTGTCGTCGGTTTTCGCGACCTTGTCCGGCTGCATTTCGGCGATCGTGATGGGCAGTTCGCGCGACTGACCCTTGCGCCACACGGTGATGGTGGCCTTCGTGCCCGGCTTCGTATCGCCGACCAAACGCGGCAGGTCGGTCGCCGTATCGACGCTATGGCCGTTGTAGCGCGTGATGATATCGCCCGGCTGGATGCCCGCCTTGTCGGCCGGACCGCCTGCCTCGACGCTCGACACCAGCGCGCCCTGCGCTTTCGGCAAGCCGAGCGAGTCGGCGACGTCCTTCGTCACTTCGCCGATCGCCACTGCGATCCGCCCGCGCACGACCTTGCCCGTCGTCTTCAACTGCTCGGCGACGCGCATGGCTTCGTCGATCGGAATCGCGAACGAAATGCCCATGAAACCGCCGGTGCGGCTGTAGATCTGCGAATTGATGCCGATTACCTCGCCCGCCATGTTGATGAGCGGGCCGCCGGAATTGCCCGGATTCACCGCGACGTCAGTCTGGATGAACGGCAAGTAGTCGCCCGTATCGCGGCCCTTCGCGCTCACGATGCCGGCCGTGACCGTGTTGTCGAGGCCGAACGGCGAGCCGATCGCCAGCACCCATTCGCCGACGCGCACTTTGTTCGAATCGCCAATCGTGATGGCCGGGAGGTTCGTCGCCTGGATCTTCACGACCGCGACGTCCGTGCGTTCGTCGACGCCGACAAGCTTCGCCTTGAACTCGCGTTTGTCGGTGAGCGTGACGTAGATGGTGTCCGCGTCGTCGACGACGTGCGCGTTGGTCATCACGTAGCCGTCCGCCGACAGGATGAACCCGGAGCCAACGCCGCTGCTTTGCTCGGAATTGTCCTGGTTATCTGAATTATCCGACGGCGGGCCGCCGCGGTTGTTGCCCTTGCCGCCGCCGCCCTGACCGCCGTTGTCGCCATTGCCGCCGCGCGGCGCGCCCGGCTGTGCGGGCTGTCCGGGCATCGGAATCCCGAAGAAGCGGCGGAAAAACTCGGACATGTCGCCGTCGTCCATGCCGGGCGGCAGGCCGCGCAGATCCGAACTCGTGCCGACACGCGATGTCGTGCGGATATTGACGACCGACGGCCCAACCCGGTCGACCAGCGTGGTGAAATCGGGCAAGCTCGCTGCCGGTGTCGCCGCCGCGGCCGACGGGCTCGCGAGGCTGACGAACGGCAGGCACGCGGCGACTGCCGCGGCCGCGAAAAATTTACGCAGCGAGAAGTTGCTCATATCGTTGGCCGTGGGATTACTTGGAAGGCTTGTATTCTATGGCAGAAGCAAATTGCTGCAATGTGGCCTGCGGAACCTCGCCGAGCAAGGTTATCCAGAAATCGCCACGACGCTTGACCAGCACATGCGTCGCGCCGTTGCTGCCGGCCCCTTCCTTACGCGAATTTTTCTCCACCGGCTCGACAAAAATCGAAATCGCGGCGAGACCGTCGGAATAAACGGCCTGATCGACGGGAATGGGCGGCTGGCCCGCTTCACGCGACGCCATCGGACGACGCAATTCGCGGATGATCCGGAAACCCGGCACGTTCGGCGTCATTTGCCACCCCTGCGCCGCCATATCGACGGCCTGCACTGGCGGACGCACGATCGTCCAGCCCGCCGTGCTCTTGATGCCGTTCACAATCGGCGCGCGATCGACCGAACCGCCGATCCGCACCTGCGAAAACGATAACTGCTCCAGAACCTGACCGTCCGGATCGAGCGTTTGCGCGCGTAGCAGCAAACCCGTGCGCGAATCGGCCCATAACTTGTAGACAAAACGATAGGAATCTTTCGGATCGAGTTCGACGACCTGACTGTCGAGGCCCGCGACACGGTCGCTGCCGAGCAATTTCGGCTCGTAGACCGACAGCACCTGCTCGCCGCTCGCGGCTAGCAGCGCGGGAAACGAATCCTTGCTCTGGCGCTTTTCCACGACCAGCAAATGCCGTTCGGGCACGAAGGTGTACATGTCGTCGTCGTGGCGAAGCATCTTGCGGGGCTTGCCGTCGAGACTTTCCAGCGATTCGTACTCGCCCTCGCCGCGCGCGGCCGCATGCACGATACGCGACGACTGCACCGTCGCGCCCCGCTGATACACGAACGTGCCCTCGTAATTCTGCTGCTGAGCGGCCTCGTGAATCCGGTTGAGCAATTCCGCGGCGGTCTTGCGCGTGGCGATCGGATCGTCGCCTTGAGCCATTGCGCTCGATGTTGCGGAAAACAACGCGGCCGCGCAGAACATCAAAGCCGGCAACCGCCCCCAGTACGTCGTTTTGTTCAACCGCAAACTTTGCATCAGATTATTGGCCTTGCGAGGTGACGGCAGCGCGAATCAAAGGCATCGAGCCGGGCACCACGGGCTGTTGCGAAAACTGCTGATGCGCTTCGAGATACTGATCCAGATTGGCGTCGCGGATGATATTCGCTTCCACCACCGGCGTCTGCACCGTCGCGGCGGGCAGCGAAGCCATGGCCACGCGTTGCAGCGAATCCGGCGCGGCGCTCGCCATCTGAGCGCTGCCAGCGTGGTTGTCGACGCCCTGCAACTGCGGCACGACGATCCACGTCAGCGTGGCCGCGGCGGCGGCAACGGCAAAAGCCGGCACCACGCGACGACGCAGCAGGCCGCCACGCGCCTTCGCTTCGCTTACAGCGGGCAGCGCGGCGGGCGCGAGCACGTGAGCTTCCGCCTCGAAACGTTGCGAGAACGCGGCCATGAACGCGCTGCTGGTCGCAGGACTGACCGCCAGATCGTCGGAACGCAGCGCGTCGCCGATCAAATGGTAATCCGACCACGCCGCGCGATCCTGATTGCTCAGATCCGCGAGAAATTGACTGATGTTCCCAATCTCGCCGAGCGATTCCCCGTCAACGAACGCCGACATCCGCTCGCCGCGCGAGCCTGCTTGTGACTGCATCGAGACCGACCCCATGATGCTCCCCATCTTGACTACATCCCGTAGTGACACCAACTAACTCAGATATCGCGTCCCAGTCCCCGCGCAACCTCGCTGTCTACCAGCGTTTGCCTTCAGGAGTGTCCAACAAAGGACGCAATTTTGCCGCAATGGCTTCGCGAGCACGAAAAATTCTGGATCTGACGGTTCCGATCGGGCAACCCATCATTTCGGCGATTTCCTCGTAACTCAATCCTTCAATTTCACGAAGAGTAATGGCGGTGCGCAATTCTTCCGGTAAAACCGCCATCGCAGCATTGACCGTCTGGGCGATCTGCTTGCTCATCAACATCGACTCGGGCGTGTTGATATCCCTTAGTTGGTCCGCGTCGGAGAAAGTTTCCGCTTCTTCCGCATCTGCTTCGGTAGAAGTGGGTGCGCGGCGTCCCTGAGTGGCAAGGTAATTCTTTGCGGTATTGACCGCAATACGGTAAAGCCAGGTATAAAACGCCGATTCGCCACGAAATTGCGGCAAAGCGCGGTACGCCTTGATAAACGCGTCCTGCGCTACGTCCTCGACCTCGGCGGGGTCCCGCACGAGGCGCGAGATCAATCGGATGATCTTGCGTTGGTATTTGGCGACTAGTAATTCAAACGCCGCCTTATCGCCCTTCTGCACGCGTTCGACCAGCACTTGGTCGATTTCTTTTTCGCTCACCTGGGAAATCCGTTAACTTTTGGGGTGCATCGCGGACGGCTATTGTAGCGTTACCGTCCACGGACCACGCTGCGTGCTCATCAGCGGTTACAGTCTTTACAGCTTCGCCTCGGCGCCCCGGCGAGCGCGGACGGACAATTCCCTGAACGTATCGGGATCGACGGCGTCGGCGGCGACGATCAACCGCTCCGGGCGGCCGCCTTCCGGTTGTAGCGTAAGCGCGAGCAGGATATCGCTCCATTGCGCGCAACCGGTAATGCGGAGATGGCGCGACCCGCCGCGCGCGTCGAACATGACGATTCCGTCGATCCCCAGACTGAAAGCGGGCGGCTGGCGCCGCTCCCAAGCCCGGGCTAGCGCGCCGAGCGCCAGCGCGCAGAGTGCGGCCACGACCGGTGCGTCGAAAATCGGTGCGCGGGTGGCGTTCTCGACCACGCAGCGAAAGACCGCCAGCGTCGCCACGCCGATAAAACCCGTCACCGCACAACGCAGGCCCCATGAACGGCCTAGCTGAAGCCAGACGCGCCATTCGCGTCCGGCAACGCCTTTCCCCTGGGCATAACCGGACGCAGAACGCTCAACGGCGGCTCAATGACGCTTGAAAACGAGCGTGCCGTTCGTTCCGCCGAAGCCGAACGAGTTTTTCAGCGCAACATCGATCTTCATGTCCCGCGCCGTGTTTGCGCAGTAATCCAGGTCGCAGGCGGGGTCCTGGTTGAAGATGTTGATGGTCGGCGGCGAAATCTGATGGTGGATAGCCAGGACCGTGAATACCGATTCCAGCCCGCCAGCCCCGCCGAGCAAGTGCCCGGTCATCGATTTGGTCGAATTGACGACCATGCTTTTCGCGTGGTCGCCGAACGCGCGCTTGATGCCGGTGGTTTCCGCCATGTCGCCGAGCGGCGTGGACGTGCCGTGCGCGTTCAAATAGTGCACTTCATCCGGGTTGACCTTCGCGTTTTTCATCGCGTTGAGCATGCTGCGGCGGCCGCCGTCGCCGTCTTCGGGCGGAGCGGTCATGTGGTACGCGTCGCCGCTCATGCCGTAGCCCGTGACTTCTGCGTAGATTTTCGCGCCGCGCGCCTTCGCGTGCTCGTACTCTTCCAGCACCATCACGCCAGCGCCTTCACCGAGCACGAAACCGTCGCGATCCTTGTCCCACGGACGGCTGGCGGTCGCCGGATCGTCGTTGCGCTGCGAGAGCGCACGCGCCGCCGCAAAACCGCCGACGCCGAGCGGCGAAACCGTCGCCTCCGAACCGCCCGCGATCATCACGTCGGCGTCGCCGTATTCGATCAGGCGCGAAGCCTCGCCGATACAGTGCAGACCCGTCGTACAGGCCGTGACAATGGCGAGATTCGGGCCTTTGAGGCCGAAGCGGATCGACAGATGGCCGGAGATCATGTTGATGATCGACGCGGGCACGAAGAACGGCGAAATGCGGCGCGGGCCGCGATTGAGCAGTTCGGTCTGCGTGACTTCGATCATCGGCAGGCCGCCGATACCCGAACCCACGATAACGCCCACGCGCTCCGAGTTTTCCTCGGAGATCTCGAGGCCGCTGTCCTGCATGGCTTGCACGCCCGCCGCGATGCCGTAATGGATGAAGGTGTCCATATGGCGCGCTTCCTTGCCGGGCATGTACTCCTCAACATTGAAGCCCTTCACCTCGCCGGCGAAGCGAGTCGAAAAGTTCGACGCGTCGAACTTGGTGATATTGGCGATGCCGGACTTGCCCGCCACCAGATTCGACCAGCCGTCGGCAACGGTATTGCCGACAGGCGAAATCAGCCCAAGGCCTGTAACAACAACACGACGACGGCTCACGGTAACCCCTTTTCCATAGATGACAAAAAGCAAAAGCCACAGGGGCTACAGGAAACCACCCTGTGAGCCCTGTGGCTGTTAAATCGGTTTCGGTCGCGACAGAGCGGCAAGCCCGAAGCTACGAAATTCGCTGGCGCGTCTGGCCTTAGGCCTTGACGTTCGCGCGAGCGTAGTCGATTGCTTGTTGAACCGTCGTGATCTTCTCGGCTTCTTCATCCGGGATTTCCATGCCGAATTCGTCTTCCAGAGCCATCACCAGTTCGACGGTGTCGAGCGAATCAGCGCCCAGGTCGTTCACGAACGATGCTTCGTTCTTGATTTCGGCTTCGGCGACGCCCAGTTGTTCGGCGACGATCTTCTTCACGCGCTGTTCGATATTGTCCATGCAGCCCTCCGAGGGAAATTAAGTTCAAAAATACGAGTGCGCGCATTTTATCAGGTTTGCACCTGCAAAAAACCGCCTTCAATTCATGTAATGCCTTGCGTGGCGCTTCTTCAGCGTACATCCGAACTCGCCGCGCATTTACATCGACATCGTTCCTTACCGCGCATTTCGCCAACGCGCCAATGCCGCTCTCACCCGAGCATTTTGCGCGCCGCTCAAGGCGCGGATATTAAACGAATACCCTATTACATGTACATGCCGCCGTTCACGTGCAGCGTCGTGCCGGTGATATAGCCGGCAAACGGCGAAGCCAAGAACGCCACGGCATGCGCAATGTCACTGGTGCTGCCCAGCCGGCCGAGCGGGATCTGCGCGGTAAGCGCCGTCCGCTGCTCTTCCGGAAGAACCTTGGTCATGTCGGTATCGATAAAGCCCGGCGCGACGCAGTTCACGGTAATCCCGCGGCTGCCGATCTCGCGCGCGAGCGCCCGCGTCATGCCCGCTACGCCGGCTTTCGCGGCCGCGTAGTTCGCTTGTCCCGGATTACCCGACGACCCGACCACCGACGTAATGTTGATGATCCGGCCGCCGCGCGCCTTCATCATCGGGCGCAGCACGGCGCGCGAGAGGCGGAACACGGCACGCAGGTTGGTATCGATGACCGCGTCGAATTCGTCGTCTTTCATGCGCATCGCGAGCTGGTCTTTTGTGATGCCCGCGTTGTTCACCAGCACGTTGAGGCCGCCGAACTCCTTGACGGTGGCGTCGATGAACGCGTCGGCCGCAGCCGCGTCGTTCACGTTCAGCACCGCGCCGCGGCCCGTCACGCCCGCTTCCGCGAATGCTTCGGTGATGCTGGCAGCGCCGCTTTCGCTCGTGGCCGTGCCGATCACCGTCGCGCCCAAGCGCGCCAGTTCCAGCGCGATTGCCCGGCCGATGCCGCGCGACGCGCCGGTGACGATCGCGATTTGTTTGTCGAGAGTCTTTTCCATCGTGTCCTGTCCGGTATTCAGTCCGTTCTTGCGAGTTTTAACTTGCGATCAGCCCGCGATCAGCTTGCGCGTTTCCTCAAGCGAAGCCGGGTCGAAAATCGACGCGCCGACGAGCGTGCCGTCGATCCGCTTGGTGAGACCCGCGAGCACCTTGCCCGGACCGCATTCCACCACGTGCGTCACGCCTTCGCGCGCCAACGCCTGGACGCATTCCACCCAGCGCACCGGGCCCGCCGCCTGGCGAACGAGCGCGTCCTTGATTGCGGCCGGCTCGGACGCCGTGGCGACATCGATATTATTGATCAGCGGAATCTCCGGCACCTTGATCTCGACACCGGCGAGATATTCGCGCAGTTGATCGGAAGCAGGCTTGAGCAACGACGAATGGAACGGCGCCGACACCGGCAGCGGCAACGCGCGTTTCGCGCCCTTCGCCTTCGCCAGTTCGCACGCCTTCTCCACGCCGGCCTTCGCGCCCGCGATCACGACTTGCGCCGGCGCATTGAAATTCACCGCTTCGACGACACCCGCCGCCGACGCTTCCGCGCAAACCGCGCGCACGGTGTCGTCGTCGAGGCCGAGAATCGCCGCCATGCCGCCCTGCCCGACCGGCACCGCGTTCTGCATGGCTTGCGCGCGAAACCGCACGAGCGGCACGGCATCGGCGAACGCGAGCGCGCCCGCCGCGACCAGCGCCGTGTACTCGCCGAGGCTATGCCCCGCGACGAGCGCCGGACGCACGCCGACTTCCTTCTCCCACACGCGATAAATCGCGTAGGCGGCGGTAAGCATGACCGGCTGCGTGTTGGTGGTGAGATTAAGCTCCTCGGCCGGACCCTCGGCGATCAGCTTGGCCAGATCCTGCCCGAGCGCGTCGGATGCCTGCTGCACGGTCTCGCGCACCACGGCGTGATCGGCGAATGCGTTGAGCATGCCGATCGACTGCGAACCCTGTCCGGGAAAAACGAATGCAAATTTCATATCGTCCTCGATGAATGGGGAAAGCGAGCGGGCGCGCGCTCACCGGCCCGCGCAAAAACAGCGGGCCGCGGCGCGAGCGGCCGCTTTAGTAACGGAATACCGACGCGCCCCACGTGAAGCCGCCGCCGACGCCTTCGATCAGCACGTTCTGGCCGCGCTGAATACGGCCGTCTCGCACGGCGACATCGAGCGCGAGCGGAATCGACGCCGCTGACGTGTTGCCGTGTTCGCCGACCGTCACGACCATCCGCTCCTGCGGCAAACGCAATTTGCGGCAGGTGCTTTGCATGATGCGGATATTTGCCTGGTGAGGGATCAACCAGTCGATCTCGTTAGACGAAAGGCCAGCTTTTTCGAGCGCTTCGACCGCGACCTTTTCCAGCACGTTGACCGCGAGCTTGAACACTGCCTGGCCGTCCATGTGCAGGAACGCGCTGCCGGCGATCACGCCGCCGTTCACGTTGCCCGGCGTGCACAGGATGCTCGCGTGGCTGCCGTCGGCGTGGAGCGCGCTTGCCAGCACGCCCGGTTCGTCCGAGGCCTGCAGGATCACCGCGCCCGCGCCGTCGCCGAACAGCACGCAGGTCGTGCGGTCGTTGAAATCCAGAATGCGCGAGAAGGTTTCTGCGCCGACGATCAGCGCCGTGCGATGCGCGCCGCTCTTGATGAACGCGTCGGCGGTTGCAACCGCGTAGGCGAAACCGGAACAGACCGCCTGAATGTCGAATGCCGCGCCGCCGTTCTTGATGCCGAGCTTGTTCTGCAGCAGGCACGCCGTGCTCGGGAACACGAAATCGGGCGTCGACGTAGCGACGATGATGAGATCGATGGATTGCGCGTCGATCCCGGCTGCCTCGATCGCCTTTTGCGATGCTTCGAGCGCGAGATCGCTGGTGGTTTGATCGGCCGAGGCAAAATGCCGCGCGTGGATGCCGGTGCGCGCAACGATCCATTCGTCGCTTGTTTCGACACCCTGCTTTGCGAGCCGGTCCGCCAGATCCTGATTCGTGACGCGGTCCGGCGGCAGATAACTGCCCGTGCCGATAACGCGTGAGTAGAGATTGGATTGAGCCATTATGCCTTCGAGGGTAGCGCGGCGCCGGGCTGGGCCGGCTGGTTCGGCTGATCGGGAACGGCGACGGCGCCCGATAGAACCGATCCCGTCGCGCCCGCGTCGAGCGCCGCTTGCTGCAACGGTGCGGCGTTTTCTTCCATCGCGCGCACGAGGCGTTCGAGCACGCCATTTTTGACGGCATCATACCCGCGTTTGATAGCCCACTCAAACCCGAACGCCTCGGCCGAGCCGTGGCTCTTGATGACCAGCCCGCGCAGGCCGAGCAGCGCCGCGCCGTTGTATTGCGCTGGATCGACGCGTCGCTTGAAACGTTTGAGCACGGGCATCGCGACGAGCGCCATCGCCTTCGTGAGCAACGAGCGGCCGAACTCTTCCTTGATGATGTCGGTCAGCATTTTCGCGAGACCTTCCGAGGTCTTGAGCGCGACATTGCCGACGAAACCATCGCACACCACCACATCCGTCGTGCCTTTATAGATGTCGTTTCCTTCCACGTTGCCGTAGAAATTGAGCGTGCTCGCGCGCAGCAGTTCGCCCGCGCGCTTGATGGTTTCGTTGCCCTTGATGACCTCTTCGCCGATATTGAGCAGACCGATGGTCGGCCGCTCGCGACCTTCGAGCGCCGCGACGAGCGCGTGGCCCATTTCGGCGAACTGGAGCAGATGCTGAGGCTCGCAATCGACGTTCGCGCCGAGGTCGAGCACGGTCGTGTAGCCGCGCTGGCTCGGCATCGCGAAGGCGATGGCGGGCCGTTCGATACCGGCGAGCGTCTTGAGAACGTAGCGGGAGACGGCCATCAGCGCACCGGTGTTGCCGGCGGAAATGCACGCTTGCGCCTGTCCCTCCTTCACGAGGTTCAGCGCGACGCGCATCGATGAATCTTTTTTCTTGCGGAGAGCGACTTCGACCGGATCGTCCATCGCGACCACTTCGGTCGCTGAAACGACGGTCAGACGAGGTTCGTCGACGGCCTTGCACTTCTTGAGTTGCGCGCGTATCGCGGACTCGATCCCGACGAGCATCAAATGCGCATCGGGATGAGCGCGCACGAAACTGACGGCAGCAGGAACCGTCACGGCCGGGCCGTGGTCGCCTCCCATGCAGTCGATGGTGATCTTTACAGTCATGGAGTGCGACGAATTTCAGGCACAAAAAAGCGGCAGATAAATGCCGCCTTTCTGTCAAACCGGGAAAATGTCAAGCGCGAGCGACCGTAATTCAAAACGGTGACGCGAGACGGGGAGACCGTCGTTCGCTTAGTCGTTCTTCGTCTTGATGACTTTCTTGCCACGATAGTAGCCGTTCGGGCTCACGTGGTGACGCAGATGCACTTCACCCGTGCTCGGCTCGACGGCCAGCGGCGCTGCCGTGAGGAAGTCGTGCGAACGATGCATGCCGCGCTTGGACGGCGATTTCTTGTTTTGCTGAACTGCCATGATAACTCCAGAAAAATTTTGCGAATTCTAACACAGCTCGACTGGCGGGCGGCCTATGGCCGAATAGCCAATCGAGCCTGCCGCGCGCGGATCGCGCCACGGGATTAATGCTTCTTGTCGCCGGGACCGCCCTGCTTGAGCTTTTCGAGCGCGGCAAACGGGTTCGGGCGGACGGGTTCATCACCTGCCGGAGCGCCTTCACTACCATCTTCCGAACCCTCGGCGGGCTCGCCCTCGATGCCTTCGGCGCCGGTGATCAGGCTCTCGTGCACTTCGGGACACACGTCGTGCTTGGGCACGAGCGGCAAGGCCAACAACAACTCCTCTTCGATCAAGTCGACGAGATCAAATTGGCGCGAACCAACAATCACCTCGACTTCATCGTCGTCGAGCGGAAACTCGTCGGCTTCCTCTTCGGTCGTTACGATGCGATACGTTGCATCGACGTCCAGATGCTGCGAATACGGCGATAAGCACCGCTGACACTCGATCCATACCGAACCGTGCACCGCGAGCCGCAAATAAGGCTGCGGCGCCTCGATGCCGTTGTCCTGCAATTCGGGCTGGGTCGACCCTTCGGCTTGCCAGGTGAACACGGTATCGCGGTCTGGCGCATCCGCCGGGGTTTCGGCTAACATGCGCGGCAGTTGCGAGACGCGCACGGCGCCGGCTGCTTGCCGGTTGCTCTGGGCGAACTCGAAAACATCGAGCGCGCGCAGATCGGCGGGGCTCGCAGGTTTGCCAGGATTTTGGGTCATGTGCGCTCCTGCAATGGGCCGGTGGTACTTATGATGAAACGATGAAACTTCAGTATGCACCGCGCGATGCGTTCCGGCTGGTGTGGTTTGCCCGAAGTGAAAATCGCGCAAACTCAGGCGTGGTCTTGCTGCTTTATCGACCGGGTTACCTGCCGGTTCAGCGTCCAGCTACGGCTTTGAACGAGAATACATACCGATGAAAAGCCCAAAACTATATCGGTTTTGTCTTTTGGAGTCAAACACTTAAGGGACGGCCGGCATCCCGCGCGCCGCGCCCTTCTTTCTCACTGTTTTCTAGCGATCTCTCTCATGTCCGACGCTTCAAATCCGCCGCCGCGCCTTGTTCTCGCGTCGAGTTCGCCTTATCGGCGCTCGTTGCTCGAACGTCTGCGCATTCCGTTCGACGTCATTGCGCCCGGTATCGACGAAACGCCGGCTACGGGCGAAACGCCCGAAGTAACGGCCGTCCGGCTGTCGATCGCGAAGGCGCGCGCGGCCGCGCGGCAGGCGCCCGGAGCGCTTGTGATCGGCTCGGATCAGGTCGCCACTTTCGACGGCCAGCAGATCGGCAAGCCCGGCAGTCACGAGAAAGCGCTCGCGCAATTACAGGCGATGCGCGGCCGCCGGGTGGAATTTCACAGCGCGCTGTGTCTCCTCGACGGCCGCACGGACGAGGTTCAGTCGGCCGATATCGTCACGCGCGTCAATTTTCGCGATCTGCCCGACGCCGAATTCGACGCCTATCTGCGGGCGGAAACGCCGTATGACTGCGCGGGCAGCGCGAAAGCCGAAGGTCTCGGCATCGCGCTGCTGGAGGCGATCGAATCCGACGATCCAACCGCGCTGATCGGCTTGCCGTTGATCGCGCTCACGCGCATGTTGCGCCGCGCCGGCTTTCCGGTATTGGGGGCAGCATGAGCGGCGTCCTCTATCTGATCCCGAACACGCTCGGCGAGGGCGACGCCGCCGCGCTCGCCGAAGTCCTGCCCGAGCCCGTCCGCGCGCAGGCCGCGAAGCTGCACTATTACATAGGCGAAAACGCCAAGACCACGCGCGCGTTCCTCAAAAAGGTCGGCACGGAACGGCCGATCCAGGAAATCGAGGTGCGCGAGCTCAACGTGAACACGCCGCCGGGCGAGGTCGAAAAGCTGCTCAAACCGATTCTCGCGGGCACGGACGCCGGGCTCGTTTCGGAAGCGGGCTGCCCCGCCGTCGCCGATCCGGGCGCGCTCCTGGTCCGCCGCGCGCACGAACGCGGCGTGAAAGTGGTCCCCTTCGTCGGTCCGAGTTCGATCCTGCTGGCGTTGATGGCGTCGGGCATGAACGGCCAGAGCTTCGCGTTCAACGGATATTTGCCCGTCGATGCCGCCGAGCGCGGCAAGCGTCTGCGCGAACTGGAACAGTTGTCGCGAAAGGCGAGCCAGACGCAGATTTTTATCGAGACGCCGTACCGGAACCGTGCGCTGCTGGACACGCTGATCGCAACGTGCGCGCCGTCTACGTTGGTGTGCGTCGCGGTGGATCTGACGCTGCCGACCGAGACGATCCTGACGCGCACCGTCGCCGACTGGAAGAAAAAGGCCGCGCCCGAGTTGCACAAGCGGCCCGCGATTTTCCTGCTGCTCGGCGCTTGAATCTGAGCGCCCCGGCGCACCAATTCTCGATCTAACTCGGTACTTTGTCCGTCGCGACTATTTCGAGACTGAGATTCGTCTTATTTAGACGACACATTTTAGCAATTAAAGTGCTTCTTCCAATTCCGCACTCGGCGTCGCACTAAGCAAGCGTCCGAAATGCCGGCACGCGTTGCCAGTTTCTTAGCGACGCTAATCAGCTCAATAAAAGGAACCGCTCAGTGAGTCAAGATGTGCAGCAAAGGACGTCCTCCAACGCTTGCGGGCGACCTGCCGGGTCTGCGTCCAGCCTGCGCGCATTCAAGCATGCGCTCCGCTTGCTTGCTGCGATGGCTTTTCTCTTTTCGGCCTCATCCGCTTATGCCACGCTGGCCTGCAGCATGGGCAACGCGGCCAAAATCTTAAACACGGGTTACATTTCCGTGCCCAAGGATGCAAGTCCCGGCCAGACGATCAAAACCATGCCGCCGGAACCTTTCGTCATGTCCTGCCAGTTCACCGCCACTGTGCCGGCTGTCACGTCTGCGACGCATTTGCCGTACTTCAACGTGAGCGTTGCACCCGTCGCGGGTACGACCGACGTCTATCCGACCAGTATTGCCGGCCTCGGCATTCGCTATACCATTTACGCAGACGCATGCAACGAGCGAAGCGCGGTTATCACCAACCAAACGGCAAAACTGACCTGTCCCAGATCCGGAGCCATTTGGAGTGATCAATCCATGCCCTCTTCGGTCGTCGCCGAGTTAGTGGCCACAGGTCCGATTGCGGCGGGAACACTTGTACTCACATCGGTGCCGAAAGTCAGCGTGGGCTTCAAAAATGACTTCCAGCCGAACGATTGGCCGCAGGCAGATCTCTACACCGGCAGCGCCAGCGGCACGATTCGCCAGCAATCCTGCTCCGTGCAGAATTCAAGCGTTCCCGTGACACTGCCTACGATCAGCACGCGCTCGCTCCAATCCGCGGGCGATGCCGCCGGATCGCAGCAATTCTCGCTGGATCTCTTTTGCGCGGCCGGAGCCCGAGTGTCGATTACGTTCACCGACGCGACAAACCCATCGAACACGACCGACGTGCTCAGTCTCGCGAGCGGCTCGACCGCCGCGGGCGTCGGCGTTGAGTTGCGTCGATCGGGCGACATCAAGGTTTCCTACGGTCCCGACTCGGCCGCGCCAGGCACCACCAATCAGTGGCTCGTCGGCGCAACGCCGGCCGGCAATCTCACGATTCCGCTTTCCGCGCGATACGTGAGGACGACCGGCACACTTGCTTCGGGTTCCATTAAAGCGCTCGCCACCTTCACCATGTCCTACAACTAGCGGGCCGTTCGTTTCGCTTCCTCGCCCCAAAGTTGCACCCAAATATAGAAAAGCCCCGCTTGCGACAAGCGGGGCTTTTTTTAATTCGCGCAGCCGGACTGCTCTTGGATCGTCCCGGCAGAAACCCGTTCAGCGCACCTGCAGCTTCCCGCCGAGCATCAGCGTATGCAAGGCGGCATTGCCTATCGACGCGCCGAAACGCCGCGCGACCTTTTCGCCGATGCTTTCCTTCTGCGTGTAATCGACGATATCCGGCTGCTTGATGACTTCGCGCGCCACGTAATCCGCGTCGCCGAGGCCGTCGGCGAGGCCCAGTTCGATGCTCTTTTGTCCCGTCCAGAACATGCCGGAGAACAATTCCGGATCGTCCTTGAGCCGTTTGCCCCGGCCTTTTTTCACGGCGTCGATGAACTGCGCGTGGATCTCATCGAGCATTTGCTGCGCGTGCTCGTTCATTTTCGGCGTTTCCGGCGAGAACGGATCGAACGCGCCCTTGTTTTCGCCCGACGTGTGGAGACGCCGCTCGACGCCCAGCTTCTCCATCAAGCCCGTAAAGCCGAAACCGTCCATGAGCACGCCGATCGACCCGACGATGCTCGCCTTGTCTACGTAAATCTTGTCCGCGGCCGCCGCGACGTAATAACCACCCGACGCGCACGTGTCGTCCACCACGACATACAGCGGTTTCGCCGGATATTTGGCACGCAAACGCTTGATTTCGCTATAGATAATGCCCGCCTGCACCGGACTGCCGCCCGGGCTGTTGATACGCAGGATCACGCCCGCCGTGCCCGCGTCCTCGAACGCGTCCTGCAACGCGCCGTTGATGTTGTCGGCGCTGGCGTCGCCGTTGGCCGCGATTTCGCCTTGCAGATCGACGAGCGCGGTGTGGCGCGCGGTCCGCGATACTTTTTCACCGCCGGTGAAATCGAAGACGCCCCACGCGATTGCAGCCAGCGCCGCCAGGAACGCGAAGCGGAAGAAGATTTTCCAGCGCCGCGCGGCGCGCTGTTCGTTGATCGCGGCAAGCGCGATGCGCTCTAGCGCCGCGCGCTCCCAGTTCTCGCCGGCGGGCGCGGGGCGGGGTTGATCGAGAGGATCGTTCGGTTCGTTCGGTGTTTGTTCGGACATGCGTCGCCTGAAGGGCCAGAGAATAAATAGGATGAAAAATTCAAGCGGGACGGAGATCGGCGTCGGGCAGCCAGAAAACGGCGCGGCCTTCGGGCGTATCGCGCTCTTCCACTTCGACCTTGCGCAGCCGCGCGCCACGGCACGGGCCGCCGACGCATTTACCCGTGTCGGGTTCGTAGATCGCGCCGTGCGTCGCGCACATCAGATAAAGCCCGGAGCTTTCGAAGAATTGTCCCTCGGACCAGTCGAGTTCCATCGGAACGTGCGCGCAACGGTTCAGGTAGCCGTGCGGCTTGCCATCGTAACGGACGAAAAATACCACCGCGTCGCCGCTGCTGTCGGCGGCCGCGCGGCGAACGCCCGCGCCGCCATCGAGCAAATCCTCAGCCGCACAGATCCGGACCGCGTCGCTCATGCGTTCTCCCGGAGCCACCCCGCGAGCGACGCGACGCTATCGGCACAAAATTTCGGCTGCAGCGCGGCCAGCGAATCCGCCCGATGCGCGCCGTAACCGACGCCCACGCCCGCAGCTCCAGCGTTGAGCGCCATTTGCAGATCGTGCGTCGTGTCACCGACCATCACCGTGCGGTTCAGATCCTGCCCCAGTTCGCGCGTGAGTTCGTGGAGCATCGCCGGGTGCGGCTTCGAGAAGGTTTCGTCGGCGCAGCGGGTGCCGTCGAAGAGGCTCGTGAGCCGCGACTGATCGAGCGCGCGGTTCAGGCCGACCCGGCTTTTCCCCGTCGCGACCGCGAGCAGATAGCCTTCGTCGCGCAGGTCGCGCAGCATGTCGCGCACGCCATCGAACAACTCGGTTTGCTGATCCTTCACCAGATAGTGGAAACGATAACGCTCGGTGAGGCGCGGGTAATCGGCGGGATCGAGCGTCGGCGCGGCGATTTGCAGCGCCTCGCGCAAGCCGAGTCCGATCACGTAACTGGCGGCTTCGTCGCCGGGAACCGGCAGCCCGAGATCGCGGCAGGCCGCCTGAATGCTGCGCGTAATGTGTACCGTGGAGTCCATCAACGTGCCGTCCCAGTCGAACACGATCAGATCAAATTGCTGCCGGGCCATTTATTGGGTCTCGCTTGATAGCTGTTTGAGTTGTTCGATGAACCGGCGGCATTCCGCGGGCAGCGGCGCTTCCAGCTGAAGCGTTTCGCCGGTCGCCGGATGCGCGAGTTTCAGCCGGTAAGCGTGCAAAAACATGCGTTTGAGCGACGGTTTCGCGTTCGTGCGCAGCAAATCCTTGTTCAGCGCGAAGTCGCCGTACTTGGCGTCGCCCGCGATTGGCAGCCCGAGGCTCGCCATGTGGACCCGGATCTGATGCGTGCGCCCGGTCTTGAGTTCCGCCTCGACCCACGCGTAATCGCTCCAGCGCTCGATCAAATTGAACACCGTATGCGACGGCAAGCCGTCTTCCTGAATCCGCACGCGGCGCTCGCCGTCGGCGGTCAGATACTTGTGCAGCGGCGCTTTCACGGTCCGCCGACGCCCCCAGCCCGCGTCCCAATCGCCGTGGCCGACCGCGTAGTACCGCTTGTCGATGCGATTCTCGCGGATTTGCTCGTGCAAATTCACGAGCGCCGAGCGCTTTTTGGCGAGCATCAGCACGCCGGAGGTTTCCCGGTCGAGCCGATGCACCAGTTCGAGGAATTTGGCCTGCGGACGCGCATTGCGCAATTGCTCGATCACGCCGAATGCCACGCCGCTGCCGCCGTGAACGGCGACGCCCGACGGTTTGTCGATGACGATCATGTGGTCGTCTTCGAACAAAATGGGAAACTCGGCGGCCGGCGCATTCGACGAAACCGGGGCCGCATCGGATTGCGCAAGCCGAATGGGCGGCACGCGCACGAGATCGCCGATTTCGAGCCGGTACGCGGCGTCGATACGGCCCTTGTTCACGCGCACTTCGCCGCTGCGCAAAATACGGTAGATATGGCTCTTCGGCACGCCCTTACAGACGCGCAGCAGGAAGTTGTCGATGCGCTGCCCGGCCGAGTTTTCGTCGATCTCGATCATCGAGACCTGCTCGCTTGCGGGCTTTTGCTGGGATATTTTGCCTAACTCATTCATTCTGAATATAATTTGCGAGCAATCTGAAAAAGCCAATAAATTTGGCCGGAATTATCAGACTGTACAGGTGCAGGCGATAAACCATCATTTTACTTGCGCCCAGGGTCAGTTGCTCACCCGGAAAATCGAGTAACGAGTTGCACGCACGGCGATATCGCGCGGCAGGGACGACGCCCACAGGCGCGTTCGGTTGAGTCGATCGCCGACCGGTAACGGATTTTTGGTAAAAAAGAATTTTATCGGCGAGATGCGAGGCCGTCCGACTCAACATCGGGCAGCTTCCGGCTCCGGCTCGGGTATCAAGAGGTATCGAGCGGAGCGGAAATCAAAGCTCGCCGGTTGCGAAGAAACGTCGATGTGAACTGCCAGCTGCGCTGAATCCGGCGAAGCGCAGTGCATGTCGCAATGAGGCGAGACACCCAAGGCAGGTCGACGGGAGCTTTCGACGCCCACGACTTGCCGCCGCGGCCTGACCGCGGCTTTCGAAGTCGTCGGTCAGTCATTCGTATCGCGCCAGTTTGCGCGGACCGCGCCCCGAAGCCGCATCAGGACAATTCCGGCATTTTTGCGGGCGGCGTGGCCGGCTCGGACGGTCTCCAGGAGACGAACGAACCAGCCGCGTGCGCGCCCAAGTGCCACGAGCCGCGTTGATGCACGGCGTGTCGAAGCCGTTTCGCATGTGCCCCAAGGTCTGGCCGCCGCGACGCGTGAGATTACGCTCCGTCGCTTAAACGGTTCCAGTCCTGCTTCAGGCAATTCTCCCCGCCAGATCTCCCGCTCCAGCGTGCTTTTGTGACAACACAAAAAAGCGCGGCGCGCCCGCCTTCCCGCTTCGTGCGACTGACAACCGCACGAATTCGCTAGATGAAGGCCGGCAGAGCCGCTCTGGAGCCGTTCAATGAAACGCATGCTGTTTAACGCGACGCAGCAAGAAGAATTGCGCGTCGCCATCGTCGATGGGCAAAAACTCATCGATATCGACATCGAAACCGCCGGGCGCGAACAGCGCAAAGGCAATATCTACAAGGGAGTCGTGACGCGCATCGAGCCTTCGCTCGAAGCCTGTTTCGTGAACTACGGCGAAGACCGCCACGGTTTTCTCCCGTTCAAGGAAGTCGCCCGCCAGTATTTCAAGGAAGGCGTGGACATGCGCTCCGCGCGCATCCAGGACGCGCTGCGCGAAGGCCAGGAACTGATCGTTCAGGTCGAAAAGGAAGAACGCGGCAACAAGGGCGCGGCCCTGACCACGTTTATCTCGCTCGCCGGACGCTATCTCGTCCTGATGCCGAATAACCCGCGCGGCGGCGGCGTGTCGCGCCGGATCGAAGGTGACGAGCGTCAGGAACTGCGCGAAACCATGGCGCAGCTCGAATTGCCGGAAGGCATGAGCATCATCGCGCGCACGGCGGGGATCGGCCGTTCCGCCGAAGAACTGCAGTGGGACCTGAACTACCTGATGCAACTGTGGCGCGCGATCGAAGCGGCGTCGCAGAGCGGCGTCGCCGGCACGCCGATGCTGATTTATCTCGAATCCAGCCTCGTGATTCGCGCGATTCGCGATTATTTCCAGCCGGATATCGGCGAAATTCTCATCGATACGACCGAAATCCATGACCAGGCGCGCGCCTTCATGGACATCGTGATGCCCGACAACCTCTCGAAGGTGAAGCGCTATCACGACGACGTACCGCTCTTCTCGCGCTTCCAGATCGAGCACCAGATCGAGACCGCGTATTCGCGCACGGTGCCGCTGCCCTCGGGCGGCGCGATCGTGATCGACCACACGGAGGCGCTCGTTGCCATCGACGTGAACTCGGCGCGCTCGACCAAGGGCGCGGATATCGAGGAAACGGCCACGCGCACGAACCTCGAAGCCGCCGACGAAGTCGCGCGCCAGTTGCGCTTGCGCGATCTGGGCGGCCTGATCGTGATCGACTTTATCGACATGGAGTCGGCGAAAAGCCAGCGCGAAGTCGAACAGCGCCTGAAAGACGCGCTGAAGCACGACCGCGCGCGCGTCCAGATGGGCAAGATTTCGCGTTTCGGCCTGATGGAACTGTCGCGTCAGCGTCTGCGTCCGGCGCTGTCCGAAGGCAGCCACGTGACGTGCCCGCGCTGTAACGGCACGGGCCATATCCGCGATACCGAATCGTCCGCGCTGCAAGTGCTGCGGATCATTCAGGAAGAGGCGATGAAGGAAAACACCGCGGCAATCCATTGCCAGGTGCCGGTCGAAGTGACCGCCTTCCTGTTGAACGAAAAGCGCAGCGAAATCAACAAGATCGAGTCGCGTTTCAAGGTCAACGTCGTCCTGATTCCGAACAAGCATCTGGAAACGCCGCATTACAAGCTCGAACGCCTGCGTCACGACGACGCGCGCCTCGACGAGCCGCGCGCTTCGTGGAAGATGGCCGTCGAAGCCGCGACCGAACTGGAATCGGAAACCGGCTACAGCAAGCGCGCCGAGGAAGTGAAGCCGAAGCAGGAAGCGGTGGTCAAGGGCATCACGCCCGAAAAGCCGGCGCCGAGCGCACCGGTGAAAACGGCGCCGGTGGCGGCTGCTCCGGTTGTCGCGGCTCCCGCTCCGGCGGCGGGCGGGTTTATCGGCTGGCTGAAGAACCTGTTCGGCATTCAGCCGGAACCGGCTCCGGCGCCGGCACCGGTCGAAACGGCCGCGCCCGCGCGTGCTCCGCGCGATCGCGCTGACCGTGGCGAGCGCACCGGTGAACGCGGCGGCGATCGCAACCGCAATCGCCGTGGCGGCGCAGCACCGCGTGACAGCGCGGCTGCGGCAACCGGCACGGGCGGCGCAGCCGCGGGAACGGGCGGCCGTCAGGGCCGTCGCGACGATCGCGAGCCGCGTGAGGGTCGTGAGCCGCGTGAAGCACGCGAAGGCCGTGAACCGCGCGCTGGCCGTGAAGGCCGCGAGCCGCGTGAGGGTCGTGAAGCACGCGAAGGCCGCGAGCCGCGCGAGAATCGCGAACCGCGCGAAGCACGGGAAGGCCGTGAACCGCGCGAGCCGCGTGAAAATCGTGGCGAACGTGGCGAACGCGGGCAGGATCGCAATGCAGCGGAACGCACGGAAGGGACGGATCGTCCGGAACGCGGCGAGCGTCGTGAACGCCGCAAGCCGCAGCCGGAAGCCGCCGTCGAGGCGCTGACGCAAGGCGAAACGGTCGCGGCCGATATCGTCGAAGCCGCACAGGCGAAGGCCGACGCGCAGGATGCGGGCTTCGATTCGACCCAAGGCGATCAGGCAGCACGCGACGGTGAAGAACGCCGCCGCCGTCGTCGGGGCCGTCGTGGTGGTCGTCGTGAGCGGGAAGAAGATGGCGTGACCGTCAATCACGCTGCGGATCTCGCGGAAAGCGAAGGCGCGACGGACAGCATGTCGGCGCAAGCTGGCGTGTTCGACACCAGCGTTTCGCAGGACGTCGAGGAACGCGTCGTGGCGGAACCGGTGGCGCGCGTTGAGCGTCCGCGCCGGGTAGAGGCAGAGGCGGCAGAAGCAGCAGAGGCAGCAGTGGCGCCGGTTGCGGCGGCTGTTGCGGCGCCGGTTGCGGCGGCTGTTGCGGCGCCGGTCGCCGAATCGGCTGCCAGCGTGACGGCGCTGCACGAAGAAGCCCGCGTGGAAGCGCGGGCCGAAACGTCGCAAACCGAAACGGCCCAAGAAAACCTCGCTCCGACGCCTGACTTGTTCACGAAACCGGTGTCGCAACCGGTCGAGAACCCGTTCGGACCGACGCCGAAGCTCTCCGACACCAAGGTCGATCCGTTCGCGGATGCACCGACGCCCGCGGAAACGACAGAAATCGTCGAGCCGGCTAAGGCGCTTGAGGCTGTCGAGCCTGTCGAAGTGGCCGCGCCTGCAGTCGAAACGCCTGCTGTCGAAGCCGAGCCGGTGAAGACGGCGGCGGTGGTGGCATCGCCGGAATCGGTCGCGGTCGAAGCGGTTGCCGCAGCCGCGCCGGTCGTGGCCGAAGCCAGCGCGCCGGTCGTGTCGGAGCCGGTTAAAACCTTCGCGCCGGTGGAAACCGCCGCGCCGGCACCGGTTCAGGCCGCTGCGCCCGTTCAGGCCGCATCGCCGGTTCAGGCCGCTGCGCCGCTGAAGGAAGAAGCGCTGCAGCCGATGCTGGACACGGCGGGACTCGTCTGGGTCAACACGGACGAGGACAAGCTCCGCGCCGCGTCCACTGCCGCCGCGCAACTCGAAGCGCCGAAACGCGCTCCGCGTGAGCGCAAGCCGTTGCCGCCGCTCGACGCAGCGCCGATGCAGCAAGTCGAAACGGGCAAGGACGCGCACTAAGCGTCAACCCGTCGCGCCGGTGCCTTTGGGTATCGGCGCTTAGAAAAACGCCACCGACGAAAGTCGTGTGGCGTTTTTTTTGCATAAGTGGTTTGCGTTGGCTGCACAAATAGGCCGCAAGTTCCGAAGCGGTGCATCCGTTAGAATAGGAAAATACTTGCAATTGAAAGCGGCATGCTTTTCCCAATTTAAGCCAAAGCACGCGATACCGCCCCACCAGCCCGAAACGCCATGTCACGACGCATCATTCCGCTCACCGAAATCAGCTCGGCCGTCAGCATCCCGCACTTCGCGGGCAGCATCGCGACGCCGAGCGGAATTGTCGTGGATACGCTCGCGCGGCCGCTCCGCGATTTGCGCATCTCGGTGACCGATCGGTGCAATTTCCGTTGCGTGTACTGCATGCCGCGCGATGTCTTTGACAAGGACTATCCGTTCCTGCCGCATTCCGCGTTGCTCTCGTTCGAGGAAATCGAGCGGCTTGCGCGGATTTTCGTCGCGCACGGGGTCGAGAAAATCCGGCTGACCGGCGGCGAGCCGTTGTTGCGCAAGAATATCGAGCGGTTGATCGAATCGCTCGCGCGCTTGCAGACACCTGCCGGCCGGCCGCTCGACATCACGCTGACCACCAACGGCTCGCTGCTCGCCCGCAAGGCTCAGTCACTCAAGGATGCGGGATTGTCGCGTGTCACGGTCAGTCTCGATGCGCTCGACGACACCCTTTTCCGCCGCATGAACGACGCCGATTTCTCGGTCGCCGACGTGCTCGCGGGCATCGACGCCGCGCACGCCGCCGGTCTCGCGCCGCTGAAGGTCAACATGGTGGTCAAGCGCGGCACGAACGACGCGGAAATCCTGCCGATGGCGCGGCATTTCAGAGGCAGCGGCGCCGTGCTGCGGTTTATCGAATATATGGACGTGGGCGCGTCGAATGGCTGGAACATGACGGAAGTGTTGCCGTCGGCGGAGGTTGTCGCGCGGATCGGTGCGCACTTCCCGCTCGTGCCGCTCGAAGGTCACAGCGCCGCTGAAACCGCGCAACGCTGGGGCTACGCGGACGGCAGCGGCGAAATCGGCGTGATTTCGAGCGTGACGCGCGCGTTCTGCGGCGACTGCACGCGCGCGCGGCTCTCGACCGAAGGCAAGCTCTATCTCTGCCTGTTCGCCAACGCAGGACACGACCTCCGCAGCCTGGTGCGCAGCGGCGCGAGCGACGAAATCGTCGGCACCGCGATCGCCCGCATCTGGCAGGGCCGCGGCGACCGCTATTCGCAACTGCGCGGCAGCGGCGCATTGCCCGCCGCGAACCCCGACGCACCGCGCGTCGAAATGTCGTACATCGGCGGCTAGGGTGATTGCGGAAGTCCAAGCCGCCGTCGCGCCGCTCTCCAGAGAAACCATCACGGGCGTCGTCCTTGCGGGCGGTCGCGGCGCGCGTATGGGCGGCGTCGATAAAGGGCTGCAACTGCTCGACGGCGATCCGCTCGCGCTCCTCGTCATGCGCCGGCTGAGCCCGCAAACGGGGGCGATGCTGATCAGCGCGAACCGCAATATCGAACGTTACGCGGCGCTCGGCGAGCCGTTCGGCGCGCGCGTCGTGACAGACGCGTTCGCCGATTTCCCCGGCCCGCTCGCGGGAATCGCGGAAGCATTGCGCGCAGCGGAGACCGAATTCGTGCTGACCGCGCCGTGCGACGCGCCATTCGTCGATTCGTCGCTCGCGCAAAAGTTGTCCGCCGCGCTCGTCGCCGAAGACGCCGATATCGCGCTGGCCGTCGTGGTGGACGACGCGGGCCGCCGCGATCTGCAACCGGTGTTCGCGTTGTTGCGCGTAGCGCTCGCGGACGACCTCGAAGCGTGGCTGCGCACGGGCGAGCGCAAGGTGCGCGCGTGGTACGCGCGCCACAGGACCGTGGAAGTGGCATTCGCCGATGAACGCGCGTTTTACAATGTCAACGATTTGCAGCAGCTTGCCGGGCTGGAACGCCGTTAATCGCGCAGTCCTGCGATGCACCTGCTACGCATCAATCGCGGCGAGCCAGAACTCGCGCGACCCGCCCCGCTTGAAGCCCAACCTCTTTCGCCCAGTCCCGGCCGCGACACGTTCCGAATGACCACGCCCAAGCACTTTTCAAGCTGCGTCGACCAGTACGATCCCAATGCCCTGCCCGTGCGCGCCGCGCAGCAGATCGTGCGCGAATGGGCGACGCCGCGTGGCGCGCGCAACGGCAGTCAGGACGGCTTGATCGAGCGCGTCGGCCTTCACGACGCGCTCGGCCGCGTGCTGGCCGAAGACGTGATCTCGCCAATGGACGTGCCGCTGCACGACAACTCCGCGATGGATGGCTACGCGTTCGCCGGCTCGTCGCTGGAAGGCGTGTCGGATATGACGCTGCGAGTCGCCGGAACCGCGCTCGCCGGACGCCCGTTCGATATCGCGCCGCTCGCCTCGCAATGCGTTCGCATCATGACCGGCGCGCTGCTTCCGCCCGGCTGTGACACGGTCGTGCCGCAGGAAGTCGTGACGCGCGACGGCGACGCCATTCGCTTTTCCGCCCACGCGCTTCGTCCGGGCTCGAACCGCAGGCTCGCGGGCGAGGATCTCGCGAAAGGCCAGCCGGCGCTCGCGCGCGGACGCGTCGTGTGCGCATCCGACCTTGGCTTGCTGGCGTCGCTCGGGATCGCCGAAGTCGTGGTCAGGCGGCGTCTGCGCGTTGCGTTCTTTTCCACCGGCGACGAATTGCGCCCGGTCGGCGAGCCGCTCGCGCCGGGCTGCGTCTACGACAGCAACCGCTACACGCTCTACGCGATGCTGCGCCGGCTCGACGTCGAACCGCTCGATTTCGGGATCGTCCGCGACGATCGCGCTTCGCTCGACGCGGCGCTGCGCCGCGCGACCCAGGAAGCCGACGTGGTGATTACGTCGGGCGGCGTGTCGGTGGGCGACGCCGATTTCACCCGCGACCTGATGAATTCACTCGGCGATATCGCGTTCTGGAAGATCGCGATGCGCCCCGGCCGGCCGCTCGCGTTCGGCCGCCTGTGGTCCGGTCCGCGCGCGGGCGAAGGGGAATCGGCGTTGTTCTTCGGCTTGCCGGGCAACCCGGTCTCGGTGATGGCGACGTTTTATTTCATTGTCCGCGAGGCGCTTCTGGCAATGTCCGGCGCGGCGCCGCACGTGCTGCCCCGTTTCGCGGCGGTCGCCACCGAGCCGCTCAAGAAGCGCGCCGGACGCACCGAATTCCAGCGCGGTGTCGCCAAACGCGGCGCGGATGGCGGCTGGCAAGTGGTATCGACGGGACCGCAAGGCTCGGGCGTGCTCAGCTCCATGAGCGCGGCGAACTGTTTTATCGTCCTGCAACACGAACGCGGCGATGTCGCCGCCGGCGAATCCGTCGAGATCCTACCTTTTGACGGGCTCATATGAACACGACTCCTGCATCACAAGCATTCGCAACATCGACACACGGGACCCTTCCTTCAATGAAAAAACAGATTTCCTTCATCGCACCGGGCCAGACGGCGAAAGCGCTGATTCTCGTGTACCTGACGTTCAGCGTGCCGATCGTGCTGCTCGGCGTGCTGGTCGCGTTTTTCCGTTACGGGTCGGTGGAAGTGAGCACGGTGACAAGCGCGCTGCTGCTCAACGCAATCCTCGGCTTCGTCCTGCTGTGGATTGCCTGCCACGCGTACAACTGGGTCGCGTCGCGGTTCGGCGGGATCGAAATCGTGCTGTCCGACGCGCCGGAGGAAGCGTGATGAACGCGACCATTCGTGCCGCCACGCCCGCCGATGTCAGCGCGATCTACGCGTTGATGCTCGAACTGGCCGAGTTCGAGAAGCTCACGCACTTGTTCATCGCGACCGAACCCGGCGTGCGCGACGCGCTTTTCGGCACGCGGCCGGCCGCCGAGGCGATGGTCGCCGAGCAAAGCGGCAAGGTGGTGGGCTACGCGCTCTTCTTCCAGAATTTCTCGACGTTTCTCGGCAAGCGCGGCCTTTATCTCGAAGACCTCTACGTGCAGCCCGATCAGCGCGGCAGCGGCCTCGGCAAACGGATGTTGCGCGCGTTGGCGGCGCTTGCCGTCGAACGTCGATGCGGACGCTTCGAGTGGTCGGTGCTGGACTGGAACCAGAACGCCATCGACTTCTACGAGAAAATGGGCGCAACCGTGCTGCCCGACTGGCGCATCGTGCGCATCACCGGCGACGCGCTCGAAGGTCTCGCGCGCGCCGGCTGACGCTTGACCGCCTTAAAGCTTTAACGCTCGACTTCAAGGCTCGTCCGGATCTTCATCCGGACGGCTTTCACCCAGCAGATTCGCCGACTCCTCGCCGGGCAACGCTTCGACATCGCGCAGCTTCTTGCTCATCTGACGCGTGCGCGTCTCGGCCTGTTCGATCGAGCGCGTCACGGTTTCGAGCTGCGTTTTCGTCTTCGCCAGCACGTCGCCGAACTTCCTGAACTCCGTCTTGACCGCGCCGAGCACCTGCCACACCTCGCTCGAACGCTTCTCGATCGCGAGCGTACGAAAGCCCATCTGCAAGCTATTGAGCAACGCGGTGAGCGTGGTCGGCCCGGCGATACTCACGCGATATTCCCGCTGCAGCAAATCCGTCAAACCCGGACGACGCACGATTTCCGCGTACAGCCCTTCGGTCGGCAGGAACAGCAGCGCGAAATCGGTCGTGTGCGGCGGCGCGACATACTTTTCGGCGATGGCCTTCGCTTCCGCGCGCACCCGCCCTTCCAGCGCGCGCGACGCCTCTTCCACGCCGACCGGGTCAGCGCGATCCTGCGCATCGATCAAACGCTCGTAGTCCTCGCGGGGAAATTTTGCGTCGATAGGCAGCCACACCGGCGTCGCCACGCTTCCGCCCGTCGTGCCGGGCGCATCGTGACGGCCCGGCAGTTTGATCGCGAACTCCACGCGCTCGCTGCTTTTCGGGATCGTCGCGACGTTTTTCGCGTATTGATCCGGCGTGAGCACCTGTTCGAGCAGCGCTTCGAGCTGAACTTCGCCCCACGTGCCGCGCGTCTTGACGTTGGTCAGCACTTTTTTCAGATCGCCGACGCCCGCCGCGAGCGTCTGCATTTCACCCAGCCCGCGATGAACCTGCTCTAGCCGGTCGGACACCTGCTTGAACGATTCGCCCAGCCGCTGTTCGAGCGTGGCATGCAGCTTTTCATCGACGGTCACGCGCATTTCTTCCAGCTTCGACGCGTTGTTCGCCTCGATCGCCTTCAGACGCGCCTCCAGCGTATCGCGCACTTCGGCGAGCCGCCGATCGTTCGCCAAGGAAAGATGCGCGAGTTGTTCGTTCTGCACGCTCGCCGTGCTCGCGAGTTGCGCGAGCAGCGTGCGCTGGAACTGCGCGAAACCCGCGCCCGCCTCGGTCCGCGAGGCACGCGCGCTCTCCGCGACCTCGCTACGCATGCCGCGCTCGAGCCGTTCCTGCGCGCGGGCGTGCGCCTCGCCCATATCGTCGATCCGGTCGGCCAATGCGGCGAACGAGTCTTCGATATCGTCCGACGCGCGGTTTCTCAGCAGCAGCAAAAGTGCAATCACCAGCGCGACCGCCAGCACGGCGATTGCGCCCGACAACCAGAGGATCATGAACGCGCCTGACCGAGAACGCCGGGATTGATCGGATTCGGCGGATTGCCGGCGCGCGGCCCCTCACCCAATCCAGCGATCAGGTTATCGGCGGCGAGATTCGCCATGGCGCGGCGCGTGGCCTCGGTTGCGCTCGCGATATGCGGTGTCAGGACGACGTTATCGACGGTCAGGAAATCGCGATTGAAATTCGGCTCGCCCTCGAACACATCCAGCCCGGCCGCGGCGATGGTCTTGTTGCGCAGCGCCTCGATCAGCGCCGCGTCGTCCACGATCCCGCCGCGCGCGATATTCGTGAGCGTCGCCGTGGGTTTCATCAGCGCGAGATCGGCGGCGCGGATCGTGTGATGGCTTTCGGCCGAGTACGGCAGCACCAGCACGACGTGATCGGCGCGCTTCAGCAAATCTTCCTTCGACGCGTATTCGGCGTTCAGTTCCGCCTCGATCGTGGGTGAAACGCGCGAACGGTTGTGATAGATCACGCGCATATTGAAGCCGCGCGCGCGCCGGGCGAGCGCCTGGCCGATCCGGCCCATGCCGATCACGCCAAGCGTCGACCCGTGCACATCCGAGCCGAGGAACGCGTCGAACGACCATTTGCCCCACTTGCCCGCGCGCAGGAAATGCTCGGATTCCGCGACGCGGCGCGCGGCCGCCATCATCAGTGCCCAGCCGAAGTCCGCCGTGGTTTCGTTCAGCACGTCGGGCGTGTTGGTGCCGAGCACGTTGTGCGCGTCGAACGCCGCCATGTCGAAATTGTTGTAGCCGACCGCCATGTTCGCGACCACCGAAAGCCGGGGCGCGGCTGCGAACACTGCTTCGCCGACCGGATCGCCCGCGACGAACGCGCCGTCCTTGTCTGCGAGACGCACAACGAGGTCGGCGGGACTGAGCACGTCACCCAGATTCGCGTCCACGTCGAAATACTGCTTCAGCCGCTCGACCACTTCGGGAAACACGGGACGCGACACCAACACCTTCTTCATCGAACTCTCCTAGAAAAATAGCCAGCCGGTGACGACGAACAATGGCAGCAACACCGCCGTCGACCAGCCGAGGTAAGCCACGAAACTGGGCATGCGCACACCGCGCGATTCCGCGATGGCCTTGACCATGAAATTCGGCGCGTTGCCGATATAACTGTTCGCGCCCATGAACACGGCGCCGGCCGAGATCGCGGCGAGCGTGGTCGCGCCGGTCGTCATCAGCGCGTTCGCGTCGCCGCCCGCGAGATTGAAGAAGACGAGATAGGTCGGCGCGTTATCGAGGAACGATGAAAGCAGGCCCGTCGCCCAGAAATACGCGAGATCGTGCGGCTTGCCGTCCGGGCCCGTAACCAGATGCACGACACCCGCGAACGCGCCGGATTCGCCCGCCCGCAGGATCGTGATGACCGGCACGATGGTCAGGAAAATGCCCGCGAACAACTTGGCGACTTCCGCGATCGGCGCCCACTCGAACGCATTGCCCGCGCGCGCGCTTTTCGGCGTGAGGACGAGCGACGCCACCGCGACCAGCGCGAGCAGCACGTCGCGCGTGAGATTTTGCAGCGCGACGTGCGTGCCGAAAATATCCACGTGAATGTCCGGCTTCCAGATGCCGCTCATCAGCACGAGCCCAATCACCACCGCGAGCAGCACGAAGTTGATCTTGCCGTCGATCCCGAGCGGCGGCGTGTCGGGCGAGGGATCGAGAAAGGCGCTGCGCGATTCTTCCTTGTGCCGGAAGTAATACGTATCGAGCGCGAAAAAGAGCGCGAGCAGCACGCCGCAGATAAACAGCATCGGCGCGGCAAGGTGGACGGTGGTCCAGAAAAAACTCACGCCGTTCAGGAAGCCGAGAAAGAGCGGCGGATCGCCGAGCGGCGACAGCGCGCCGCCCGCGTTCGCCACCAGAAAAATGAAGAACACGACCACGTGCACGACGTGCTTGCGGTTGTCGTTTGCGCGCAGCAGCGGCCGGATCAGCAGCATGGCCGCGCCGGTCGTGCCCATGATGCTCGCGAGCGCCGCGCCGAGCGCGAGCAGACCCGTGTTCAGCCGTGGCGAACCATGCAGATTGCCGCGCATGCAAATTCCGCCCGCCACGGTATAGAGCGTCGTGAGCAGGACGATGAACGGCACGTATTCTTCGAGCGCCGCGTGGACGAACGCGGCGAACGCGGTATCCGCGCCGAATCGCCACGCGAACGGCGCCAGAAAAAGCACGGCCCAGGCGGCCGAGATTTTGCCGAAGTGGTGATGCCAGAGCTTCGGCGCAGCGAGCGGCCCGATGGCGATCGACAGCAGGATACCGGCGAACGGAATGGCCCAGAACGCGGAGAGCGCGGCGCCGTCGGGCGTGGCGGCGTGCGCGATCACAGGCGCCAGCGCGAGCGTCGCGGCAAGAACAACGCGTCGGGCGCTCATGCTTCGAGCACGATGATCACATGCACCCGGTAAGGCCCGTGAGCCCCGAGAACGATGGTTTGCTCGATATCGCCGGTGCGTGACGGACCCGACACGAAATTCACGGCGCGCGGCAACTCGCCGCGTTCGGCGCGGATCAGCGCGAAGGCATCTTCGTGACCGTCGACAATGCGCGACGCCGGCACGATCGCGATATGCGTCTGCGGCAACAGCGCGCCGGACGCGGGCGTGTCGGGTCCGGACAGCAGCACGAGCGAGCCGGTTTCGGCGGTCGCGCAGAAGCATCCGGTGATGCCGGTGAGATCGGCGTCGGCGGGCTTGCGGAACTCGGCGTCGAGTCCCGCCTCGCGCCACGGCAGCGCGGCGAGCGACGGCCACGCGACCACCCGCGCGTCGAGATTCAGCGACGTCAGATAGCGTGCGGCCTCGGCGGGCGCGTCGGCGAGTTGCGACACTTCGGCGATGGTGGTGGAAAGGCGCGCGGCTTCGTCGGTGAAGCGCGCGATACGCCCGGTGACGTCTTCGGGCATCGGCGGACGCGGCCCGGCGGGATGGCGTTCGAGATAATCGGCGACGGCATCGCGTTCGGACTGGCTCGGCGCGGCGGGCCGCTTTTGTGCCGAGCGAATGCGGGCGAAGATGTTTCGGCGGGCGGCCGATGTATCCATGATGCTGTCCTCGTTAGCCTCTGAACGGCGATTATAACGAGCGCCCTTCTCGTGGCGCACCCGCCAAACGGCTAACGTCGGCGGATCAAGGCTCGCCGACCGGCTGCGCGATCTCGAACACCTGCCGCAGATACGCGAGATACGCCTTGTCCTCGCACATGTTCTTGCCCGGCGAATCGGAAAGCTTCGCGACCGGCTGGCCGTTGCAGCGCACCATCTTGATGACGACCTGCAGCGGTTGATAGCCGAGGTCGTTCGTCAGGTTCGTACCGACGCCGAACGCGAGTTGGCAACGTCCGCGAAAACGCTCATAGAGTTGCAGCACTTTCGGAATATCCAGCGCGTCGGAAAACACCAGCACCTTGGTGCGCGGATCGCAGCGGTTCTCCTCGTAATGCTTGATGAGGCGCTCGCCCCAGTCGAACGGATCGCCCGAATCGTGGCGCGCGCCGTCGAAGAGCTTGCAGAAATACATGTCGAAGTCGCGCAGGAACGCCTTCATGCCGTACACGTCGGACAGCGCGATACCCAAGTCGCCGCGATACTCCTTCGCCCACATTTCGAAGCCGAAGGTTTGCGAGTCGCGCAGACGCGGCCCGAGCGCCTGGCACGCCTGCAAGTACTCGTGCGCCATCGTGCCGAGCGGACGCAGGCCGTGTTTCATCGCGTAGAAGACGTTGCTCGTGCCGGCGAACTGTTCGCCGAGACCTTCCTTCAGCGTGAGGATCACTTCCTCGTGCCAGCGCTGCGAGAAGCGGCGGCGCGTGCCGTAATCGGCGATCTTGCATTCCGAGAATTCAGGCCGCGCGCCGAGAAGCTGAATCTTGTCGCGCAGCCGGTCGCGGCCGACTTCGTAGTCGGCGTGCATTTGCGTGTTCCGGAAATAGACCTCGTTGACGATGGCGAGAACCGGAATCTCGAACAGAATGGTATGCAGCCACGGACCGACGATCTCGATATCGATCTCGCCATTCTGCTTGGCCGACGGCGTGATCGTGATGGACTTTTCGCTTAGGTGAAAGAGCGCCAGGAAGTCGATGAAATCGCTCTTGATGAAGCGCATCCGGCGCAGGTAGTCGAGTTCGTCTTCGGTGAAACGCAACTCGCAAAGCTCGCGGATCTCTTCGCGGATTTCGTCGATATACGGCGTGAGATCGACGTTCGGCGTGCGGCAGCGGAAGCGATATTCGACGTGCGCCGCCGGGAAATGATGCAGGACGACCTGCATCATGGTGAACTTGTAGAGATCGGTATCGAGCAGCGATTTGATGATCATGGTTCCAACCGGACAAACGAAACACGAATGACGGAGCCCGCGCTCAAGCGCCCCGCAGCTTCATGTCATGTTACCCGAATGCGCAATCGGCGACGGATCGCGCGGCCCGGCGGCACGCGCCGATGAGCGTTGGCGCACGCTCCCATAAACTAATCACGAAACGATATAAGAGGCGCTGCACGGGGCTCGCGCTGATATTTACCGGTACGCTACAATACCGGCTTTCGCGCGCAACGTGCCCGGCCTATGTAGCCGCACTGGACGCCGCCCCCACCGAATTCCGCATGCAGGAGCCTGAATGACTCACGTTGTGACCGAAAGCTGCATCAAGTGCCGCTATACCGACTGCGTGGACGTGTGCCCGGTGGATTGCTTCCGTGAAGGTCCCAACTTTCTCGCGATCGATCCCGACGAGTGCATCGACTGCGCCGTGTGCGTGGCCGAATGTCCGGTGAACGCCATCTATGCCGAAGAAGACGTCCCCGGCGACCAGCAGCATTTCACCGAACTGAATGCCGAACTCGCGCGCAACTGGCCGAGCATCACGAAGACGAAGGCGCCGCTGCCGGAAGCCGACGACTTCAAGGACGTGAAGGAAAAGCTCGACCTGCTCGAACGATAAGGCGAGCAATAAGGTGTCTTGCGAGGGACGTCAGCGCCCCTGCCACTCGGTTAAAGCGTCATCCAAAGACGGCCGCAAAAAAATTTAAATCGAGATGAACGCAGGGTGTTGACAGGGTACATAACCCCTCATATAATTTCATTTCTGTGCTGCAGATGTTCCCCGATAGCTCAGTTGGTAGAGCGCCGGACTGTTAATCCGTAGGTCCCTGGTTCGAGCCCAGGTCGGGGAGCCAAAAGGTTCCAAAGCAAAAAGCCCAATCGAAAGATTGGGCTTTTTGCTTTGGTCTTTTGGTTATTGAACGCCGCTATGCGAGCCACACAACCGTCAGCGATCGCACGCCCTGTGCGCCGCGAATCAGCACGCCTTCGATATCCGCCGTCGCCGATGGTCCCGTGACGAGCACGGCATAACGCGCTGTCTTGAAGTCCGGTCGTCGGTAGACGTCCTGCAAGCCATCGACGAGTTGAGCGGGATCGAGCAGCACGACCAGATGCTGCACCAGATAGCCAATCGAATTGACGATGTATTCGTCCTCGCTGAACCACACCGAACCCGTTTCCGCGACGCCGAAGCGGCCTCGCACCACGCCCACGTCGACGTCCTGAAGCGACGACGGCACCGTGTTCGCATCGAGCGTCCGGTTACCCTCGATCCCCGCCACCGCCGACGCAATCACTGCCTCCGGGCCGAAGCGTTCACCAAGCAGCGCGCGCACGGTGTCCAAGCCGCTCGCCTCGATGCACGTGCCGCCCATCATCGCGAGTGCGTTGGTGAAGCGCACGACGCGGTCGTCTTGGCGGGCGCTGAAGAGCGGAACATCGGGGAGCGGTCGCGCGGCGGGCTGAGCGGCGCGGATCCGCGCGATGAACGCGTCGCGCGACGTGCCCAAGGAAGCGGTTGCAGGCGTGTTCAACGTGTCGTTCGTCATTTCTGCGCCTTCCGATTTTTGCGATACCACTCGTGAAAAGTCTCAGCGGGCGCGTCCGGCAAGTCGCGCTGACGTCCCCAGATATTCAGCGGGTTATACAGCACGAAATTCGGCAGCCGCTTGAGCGCGCCGCCGAGCGACGCCACCGTCGCGCGATAAAGCGTCGGGCTCGCGAGCAGCCGCCCCGCCATCTTCAGCACTTCCTTTTTGACGAACGGCACCTCGTGCTGCGCGGCGATCACCTCGCGCCATTTGTAAATCTGCTCGTGGATATTCACGCGCACCGGGCACACGCTCGTGCAGCTGCCGTTCAGCGTCGATGCGAACGGCAAGCTGCTATAGCGCTTCAGATCGAAGGTCGGATTGATGATCGCGCCGATCGGCCCGGAATACGTGCCGCCATACGACAACCCGCCGCTTCGCCGATATACCGGACACGTATTCATGCACGCGCCGCAGCGGATGCACTTCAGCGAATACCAGAAATCGTCGAGCGCGAGCCGCTCCGAGCGGCCGTGATCGACGAGGATGTAGTGCATTTCCGTGCCCGGACGCGGCGCGCGGAAGTGCGAGGTGTATTGCGTGATCGGCGAGCCGAGCGCGCTGCGCGACAGCATCCGCACGAATACGCCGAGGTCCGAAATGCGCGGAATCAGCTTTTCGATCCCGATCGACGCGATGTGCAGCGGCGGCACGTTCGCGGACAGATCGGCGTTGCCCTCGTTCGTGCAGACGACCACCGTGCCCGTCTCCGCCACCGCGAAATTGCAGCCGGTCATGCCCGCCGTCTTCTCGCGCACGAAGTACGGCCGCGTATGCATGCGCTGGCTTTCCGCCAGATAGTGAATGTCGTTGTTCGTCGGGTCCGTACCGATCGTGCGGCCGAACAGCTCGGCCACGTCGGCACGCAGTTTGTGGACGGCGGGCACGACCATGTGGCTCGGATCCTGGCCGTCGAGTTGCTGGATGCGCTCGCCGAGATCGGTTTCCATCACCGTGATGCCGCGCGGTTCGAGGTACGCGCGCATCGCGCATTCGTCGGTGAGCATGGACTTGCTCTTGACGAGCGTCGTCATGCCGCGCTCGGACATCAGCCGATGCACGATCTCGTTGTGCTCCTCGGCGGTCGACGCGTAATGCACGATCACGCCGTTGCGCGCGGCCTGATCGGCGAATTGCTCGATGTAGTCGGCGAGATGCGAGAGCGTATGTTCCTTGATGCCCGACGCCAGATCGCGCAGCGTTTCCCACTCGGGAATCCCGTGCGCCTGAACATCGCGCTTCGAGCGCAAGTCCCACAGCCGCTTGTCGTGAAACGCGACGTGATCCGTCTTCGCGATGAACGCGCCCGCCGCCTTCGCGTGGTCGATCCGCACTGTCTTGGTCATTCGCGCGCTCCGTTCAGCACCTGCGCAATATGGATAAACCGCGCGCCGAGTTTCAGCCGCTCGGCGCAGCCTTGTTGGTGCATCAGACACGACATGTCGCCGGAGACGATGTACTGCGCGCCCGCGCCGACATGGTCGCGCACCTTGTCCTGACCCATGCGCACCGACACCGCTTCCTCCGTCACCGAAAACGTTCCGCCGAAGCCGCAGCATTCGTCGGGGCGCGCGGGCGTGACGAATTCGATGCCCCTCACGCGTTCGAGCAGCGCACGCGGCTTGGAAAACGGCGGCTCGGCGATTTCCGATGCCGACGCCTCGCGCAAATGCCGGATCGCGCTGCAACTGTTGTGCAGCCCCACGCGATGCGGAAATTCGGCCCACGGAAACTCGCGCACCTGCAGCACGTCGTGAAGAAATTCGGTGAGTTCGAACGCGTTCGCCCGGACCTTCTTCACGGCGGCGGTTTGCTCGATGGCGGTCAGGTGCTCGCGCACATGGTTGATGCAACTCGCCGACGGACCGACCACGTAGTCGTAATCGGCGAAATTTCGCGCGAACACGCGCTCCGCGCCCGCCGCTTCCTTTTGCGCGCCGCTGTTCGCCATCGGCTGGCCGCAGCAAGTTTGCGACTCAGGATAATCGACTTCGACGCCCAGCCGTTCGAGCAGTTCGAGCGTCGCGACGCCGACCTCGGGATAGAAGGCATCGATGAAACAGGGAACGAAAAGAGCAACTTTCATGAGCGTCGGGGCGTGAGGAATGGTGCCGACGCGCGCATGAAATGCCAGCGTTGGTCAGCTTGGTCTGACCACGACTTTAAGGTTTGTGCTCTTTCGTGTCAAACTAGGATAATCCGCTGGTCTCATCGGCCAGAACCTTGCGAATCCTCCTGCTCTAATGACTTTTCAGCCCGTTCATTCCTACTCGCGCGTGCGTTTGTCCGATGTCGTCTCGGACCAGATCCGCGCGCTGATTTCCAGTGGCGCGCTGCTGCCGGGTCAGCGGCTGCCCGCCGAGCGGGAACTGGCCGAGCAACTGAACGTGTCGCGGCCGTCGCTGCGCGAAGCGCTGATCCGGCTCGAATCCGATGGCTTTATCCGGGCGGTCGCACGCGGTGGTTTCCTGGTGTCGGACGTGACCGCGCCGCTCGTGTCCGATCCGCTCGCCGCGCTGCTTTCCGCGCATCCGAATGCGAGCGCGGACGTGCTCGAATTGCGCCACGGGCTGGAGTCTCTTTCGACCGCCTACGCCGCGGAGCGCGCGACCGACGCCGATCTGGCGCGTATCGCGAGCGCCTTCGAGTCGCTGAAAGCGGCGGCGGCCGAGCCGAAACGCACGCGGATCGCCGAGCGCGACGCGGCGTTTCATCTGGCGATCGCCGACGCGACGCACAACGTCGCGCTCGCGCATGTGATGCACGGACTGCACGAATTGATCCGCGAGACGATGCTCACGTCGCACCGGTTGGTCGATTACGACGACGACGTCGAGGCGAATCTGCTCGCGCAGCATCAGGCAATTTTCGATGCGATCGCCGCCCGCGATTCCTCTGCCGCACGCGACGCGGCGGGGCGTCATCTCGATTACGTGCAGGCGCTCTATCGCGAGCGTCCGCCGAAAAACGGGCGCGCAGCCGCGCCGCTTTGATCCGCTCTCCCCGCTCTTACCTTTCGAACGGAAACCGAATGTCCACACACGTCACCCGCTGGGGCCTCGTCGACGATGCCACGCCCATCCATCTCTACACGCTCGGCCGCGCGGACGGCCCGCGCGTCACGGTGAGCGATCTGGGCGGCGCGATCGTCTCGTGGTTCGCGCCGGACCGCAACGGCCAGCTTGCCGATATCGTGCTCGGCCACGACCGTCCCGCTGACTATCTATCGGGCACGACCTACATGGGCGCGCTGATCGGGCGCTGGGCGAACCGTATCGCCCGGGCGCGTTTCACGCTCGACGGCGTGGACTACGCGCTCGACCGCAATCAGGGCGAGAACCTGCTGCACGGCGGCTTCAGCGGCTTTCACCGCGCGCGCTGGCAGACCGATCCGAGCGGCGACGCACTCACCTTCACGCACTATTCGCCCGCGGGCGAAGCCGGTTTTCCGGGCGCGCTGACGGTCACGGTCCACTATACGTTCGAGGAAACCGACGCGGGCAGCGCGCTCACCATCGCCTACGACGCACTCTCGGACGCGCCCACGCCGATCAACCTGACGAATCACGTGTACTTCAATCTGGCGGGATCGGGATCGGGATCGGGTTCGGGATCGGGTTCGGGTTCGGCCGATATCCGCGGGCATCGCGTATCGATCGACGCCGACGCGTTCTACGCCGTCGATTCCACACTGATCCCGACGCATCGCGCGGACGTCGCCGGGACGCCGTTCGATCTGCGCGAACCGGCGACGCTCGGCGCGCGCCTCGACACACCCGACGAACAACTCACGCTCGCGCGCGGCTTCGACCACTGCTACGTGCTGCGCGGCGGCGCGACGCCGACCGAAATGCCCACGTTGCGCGAAGTCGCGAAGGTCGTCGATCCGGCGAGCGGCCGCGAACTCGTCGTCGCGACGACCGAGCGCGGCTTGCAGTTCTACACCGGCAATTATCTGGAAGGCGCGCTGGCCAAGGGCGGCGGGCAATACGCCAAGCATGCGGGCTTTTGCCTCGAAGCGGGCGGGTTTCCGAACGAAGTCAACATGCCCGAGGCCGAACGCGTGATACTGCGGCCGGGCGAGCGGTATCGTCAGGAGACGCGTTATACCGTCAGGTCTGAATAATCGCGCATAGGACAGCGCCTACACGCATATCGGACGGCCTCTGCTACCGGCGCACGCTCGCTTCATCGATACTGGATTCATCGAAAACAGATATCGAACGGGAGGGACAAAAAATGCCTTATCTACTCGGATGGTTGCTTGGTGTGCCGGTCGTCGTGCTGGTGATCCTTTATCTGATTTTTCACTGAAATCACGGCTCTCCGGCTGGGCCGGAAACAAGAGGCGTGAGACAAGCGCGAAGGCGTCGTTACAATACGACGCCTTTTTCATTTTCCGAAGGATTCCGATGAAACGTGCCGTCCGCATCAACTCGTGCCTCGCTACCTCGTGCTTCGTTACCTTGCTGGCTGCGGGCGCGACGTTCGCTCACGCCGAGGAAATCGCGAGTGTGAACACGAATTTTCGCTTCACCGGCTCTGATCGCGTGAGTGTGGAAGCCTACGACGACCCTGGCGTCGCGGGCGTCACTTGCTACGTTTCGCGCGCGCGGACGGGCGGGGTTAAGGGCACGCTCGGGATTGCCGAAGATCCGACCGAAGCGTCGATCGCCTGCCGCCAAGTCGCACCGATCAAGATCGCCGCGCCGCTCAAGCAGAAAGCCGATGTGTTTTCTGACCGGATGTCGCTCATCTTTAAGACGTTGCACGTGGTGCGGATTGTCGATGCTAAGCGCAATACGCTCGTTTATCTAACTTATAGCGATCGGATTGCGACCGGGAGCGCTAAGAATAGTGTGACGGCCGTGCCCGTGCCTGAGGGGACGGTTATTCCCGTCAAATAGAATGGGGGTTTTGGGTTTGCTGGCGCCCTTTGCTTTTGATTACGTGCGGGTTTTGGGTTTGCTGGTGGGTTTTGGTTTGCTGGCGCTTTTTGCTTTTGATTGCCTGCGCTTCTTTTGAACTTGCTTTCGTGTAGGTTTATTAGCACGCCGCTATGCGCGGCAGCAGTCACTTTCTTTGCTGCTGCAAAGAAAGTAACCAAAGAAAGCAGCTTATCCGCCTAAGTGTCCACCTCGAATAACCTCGCGGATAGGCGCGCAAGCTGACTCGGCTATCTCGCAGTTCTTGGTATTGGCACAGCGCCTGTCAGTTCCATCCTCGCTACGCGAGGACGACGGGCATATATAAAAACCGTCGGTTTGGTCTGGTCTAGCTTGGTTTGGTTTGGTTTGGTTTGGTTTGGTTTGGTTATGCCGTTCCGGCAGGCACTTTGTGCCTGTGGGGATGGATGAGCGGCTCCACTCTGTCGAGTGGTGCGATGGCCGAATCAGCTTGCGCACCACTTCCGGAAACGGTTCGTGGTGGACACTTAGTAGGTCACGCTGGTTTCTTTGGTTACTTTCTTTGCAGCAGCAAAGAAAGTGACTGCTGCCGCGCATAGCGGCGTGCTTATAAACCTACACGAAAGCAAGTTCCCAGACACCACAGGCAAACAAAAACAAAAAGCGCCAGCAAACCAAAACAACGCGCACCAGCAACCGAATCCGTTCGCGGTAAACTGTCCGACCGACGCTCAGTCCACCGCCCCATGTCCCTCCCCCGCTTCAGCAACTCCGCAAAGTACTGGCGCTCGCCGCTTGTCCCCAACGCGGACATGCTAACCGCCGAGTACTACGACCACGCGTTCACGCCGCACTGGCACGACGCGTACGCCGTCCCGGTGATCGAGGCGGGCGCGGAGTGCTACGACTATCGCGGGTCGCACTTCGTCGCCGAGGCGGGCTCCATTCCGGTCATCAATCCCGGTGAGGTGCATACCGGCGCGCGGGCGGTCGATGCAGGCTGGCGGTATCGCGTGTTCTATCTGCCAGTGGACTTCGTGCAATCGCTCACGAGCGAAATCGCCGGACGCGAGCAACCCACGCCGTGGTTCGCAGCCGAAATCATCCGCGATCCCGATCTCGCCCATCGCCTCGTATGCGCGCATCAAGCGCTCGAATCCGCCGCCGATCCGCTCGCAGCAGAAACTGCACTCGTCGATGCCGTATCCACGCTCGTCGCGCGCCACGCCGATACGCGCGTCACGCGCGCGCGCCTGCACGCGGACGCCGTGCGCGTCGAAGCCATGAAAACGCGCCTCACCGACGATCTCGCCGAGCCCCTGACGCTGGCGGAACTCGCGGCGAGCGTCGGGTTATCGACGTTTCATGCGGCACGGCTTTTCACGCGCGAAACCGGACTCGCGCCGCACGCGTGGCGCAACCACATGCGCCTGCTGCGGGCGCTCGGCGCGTTGCGCGCGGGCGTGCCGGTGACCGAGATCGCCGCCGCCAGCGGTTTCACCGATCAAAGCCATTTCACGCGGCATTTCAAGCGTGCGTACGGTGTGTCGCCGGGTCGATGGCGATAATCGCTTAATCGCTCACGGCTCAGCGCACACCGCAAGAACGTACAAGTCTCGGAGGCAGGATTGGCCGTATCCTCGCTGCCTCAGGAGGAAACCGTGAATCGCCCGTCAGACCCGTCCACCGTCAACAACAACCGCCTCGGCGAATTCGCCGCGGGCGCACGCGACACCATTCCGATGATGATCGGCGCCGCGCCGTTCGGCGTGATCTTCGGCACGCTCGTGACCGCGAGCCCGCTCGCGCTCTGGCACGGCCAGTCGATGTCGCTCGCCGTATTCGCGGGATCGGCGCAATTTATCGGCGTGGGACTGATTGCCGCGCACGCGAGTTTCGCCGTGGTCTGGGCGACGACGTTCGTCGTCAATCTGCGCCATCTGCTCTATTCCGCAACGCTCGCGCCGTACGTCGCGCATTTGCCCGCGCGCTGGCGTCTCACGCTCGCCGCGATGATGACCGACGAGGTTTTCGCCGTCGTCTATGCGCATTATCGAAAGCGCGCGCCGGGCGAAACCGGGCCGTACTATTTCTTCGGCTCGGGCCTCGCGATGTATCTCAACTGGCAGCTCTGGACGCTCGCCGGCTTGTTGTTCGGCGCGGCTTTTCCCGGCTTGCAGGCGCTCGGCCTCGATTTCGCGATGGTCGCGACGTTTATCGCGATCGTGGTGCCGCAGCTCGTCGCCGTGCGGTTTATCGGCGCGGCGTTCACCGCGGGCGTCCTGTCGTTCGCGTGGCAAGCGTGGCCGTACAAGCTCGGTTTGCTTGCGGCCGTGCTGGCGGGCATCGCGGTGGGCATGGCGCTGACGCTGATCGGCGATAAGCGCGCCGGCCGCGCCCGTCCGCCGCGCGCAGCCAAGCCGCATCACAAGGAGCGCACGCAATGAGCGCCGTTCTGCACACGATGTTTTCGAGCTATGTCGTCCTGATTCTCGGCATGGCGCTCGTCACCTACCTGATCCGCGCCGCCGTGTTCGTGCTCGGCGAGCGCCTGGCGTTTCCGCCTGTGGTCCAGACCGCGCTCGGCTTTGTGCCGGTGACGGTGCTGACCGCGATCATCGTTCCGATGACCGTGTCCCCGCACGGCGGCGGCGCGGAAATCACCTGGCGCAATCCGCAACTCATCGCCGCGCTTGCGGGCGTGGCGGTGTGCGTGGCGACGCGGCGGCCGCTAGTGACGATCGGCGCGGCGCTTGCCGTGTTCTTCTTCTGGCAATTGGTAGTGATCGCCTAGGAGCGGCGACGATAAAGCACTCAAGTTCCCGGCGCGAGTGCCGTAATAAGAGTCGAATGGCCCCGTCTACTCGGGTGCCGAAAGTATTTGCCGATCCCGATGTTAATTCGGGACGGAACCGGGAACACACATGGGTCAAATCACCCTCAATTTGCGGGAAGAGACGATCGATTCGCTGAAACGCGATTTCGAGTCGTTCATTCGTCTGTCGCTCAAATTCGATCCGCAGTTCATCACGCCGTCGTTCGAGGATTTCCTGCGCGCGAAGCTGCTCGACAATCCAACGCCGCTCACCGAGCAGGCCGTGCAGCGCATGCTGCAAAACGGCCAGTACGCGTGGGCAAAACGCGCGCTCGACAAGGAATTTCCGGAGGTCGTGGAGATTCTGATCGGTCAGGCGGCGGAACACGGTTTCAGTTTTGCGGTGCGGTCCGACTGGAAGGCTGAGGATCTGGTGAAGGCATCGCGAGCGTGGGCGACGGCGATCGTGACGGAGGCGAAGGGCGACGAGTCGCAGATAGATGCGTTGGCGGCGCAGATGAAGGCGGCGGCGATGGACATTACCGAGGTCGAGGCGAAGATGCAGACGCCGGCGTGGCGGCTTGCGGATTCGTTGCGGCAGCGCGTCTACGAGACGAAGATCGCGGTCGAGCATAGTGTGGGATCGAATGCGCGGGAGAAGCTGGGCGAATTGCGATGTTTGTTGCGTCTGGGCATCTTCCACGGTTCGATCCAGAAGCAGGAAGCGCAGCAAGTGCTGGAATATTTGCGCTCGCTGAAGCCGGATTTGTTCATAGAAGAACCCTACGACGGCTTCACGCGCTTCGCGTCCTGGCTCCGCGCGATCTTCGCGCCCCCGGCGCGAACGCCGAAACCATCGCGCGCGCAGCGATAAAGAAAGAGAAGCAAACGGCACAAGCGCCAGGCCCGGAAAGCCCCAACGTCCGAGCGCAGCGAGGATGGAACTGACAGGCGCTGTGCCAATTCGAATAACTGCGCGATATCCGAATCGGCTTGCGCGCCTATCCGCGAAATTATGAGTGGTGGACACTTGGGCGGATAAGCTGCTTTCTTTGGTTACTTTCTTTGGTTACTTTCTTTGCAGCTAGCCAAAGAAAGTGACTGCCGCCCCGCACAGGGGCATCGCTAATAGATCAAAAAGAAAGCAAGTTTCCCGGCAGCGCAAAAAGACAGTCACTCCCACATCTTCTTAAGCCGCGCAGCGATATCGACCTTGGCCCGCGCGGCAGCAGCAAGCCCCGAAGCAGTAGGCGGCCCGCCGCGCAAAACAACAGGCCAAGCGGCAGCATCAAACCGCGCCAAAAGCTCCGCAGGAATAAACCGCGTCCGCGAAGCCCAAACATGCCGATCCCCGAGATGCGCCTGATTGTGCACATAAAACCGCTGCGGCGTAACGATGTGCAGATCCTCCTTGGCGCGCGTCATCGCGACATATAAAAGCCGCCGTTCCTCGTCGATCTCAGCTTCGCTACCGGTCCCGAGATCCGAAGGAATACACCCATCGACGCCATTCATCACGAACACATTGCGCCACTCTTGCCCCTTGGCCGAATGGATGGTCGAGAGAATCAAATAATCCTCGTCGATCAACGGAACACCGGATTCATCACTCGTGGCATCGGGCGGATCGAGCGTGAGTTCGGTCAGAAACCGCTCGCGCGTCGGGTAAGTGGACGCGATGCTTTCCATCTGCAGCACGTCGCCGTGGCGGATCGCGGCGTCTTCGTGATTGCGCTCCAGGTGCGGCTCGTACCAGCGCCGGATCATCTCGAATTCAGCGGGCCAGCCGCTCTCGCGGCCGCACACTTTCGCCATCATCGCGACGAACTGCGGCCAGTCCTCGCTCGCGCGCGCCGGCGCGGCAAATCCGGCGAGCGCGCGCGCAGTGTCTCCCGCCGCGACCTGATCGAGCACGCGGCCCGCGATCGCCGGCCCGACGCCCGGCAGCAGTTGCACGACACGAAACCCGGCCACGCGATCCCGCGGATTTTCCGCCCAGCGCAGCACCGCGAGCACGTCTTTGACGTGCACCGAGTCCAGAAACTTCAGGCCGCCGAACTTCACGAAAGGAATATTGCGCCGCGTCAGTTCAATCTCGAGCGCCGCGCTGTGATGCGCGGTGCGAAACAGCACGGCTTGCGACTTGAGCGTCATGCCGCCCTCGCGCGCTTCGAGCACCTGCTCGACGATATAGCGCGCCTGATCGGCTTCATCGGCGACGGTGACGATGCGCGGCTTCTGCGCCGACGCCTTGTCGGTCCACAAATTCTTCGTGAACCGCTCGGCGGCCAGTCCGATCACCGCGTTCGACGCTTCCAGAATGGGCTGCGTCGACCGGTAGTTGCGTTCTAGCGTCACGCATCGCGCGGGGGGATCGAAGTGAGCCGGGAAATCGAGAATGTTGCGCACCGTCGCGCCGCGAAACGAGTAGATCGACTGTGCGTCGTCGCCGACCACCGTCAGGCCGCGCCCGTCCGGTTTCATCGCGAGCAGGATGGACGCCTGCAGACGGTTGGTGTCCTGATATTCATCCACGAGAACGTGGTCGAAACGGTTCGACAAGTCCGCCGCGATCTCGGGCTCGGCGGCGAGATGCGACCAGTAGAGCAGCAGATCGTCGTAATCGAGCACGCTTTGCGCCTGTTTTGCGTTCACGTAAGCGGCGAACAGCGCGCGAAGATCGGCTTCCCATTCGCGGCACCACGGAAACGCCTGATCGAGCACGGTGGCGAGCGACGCGCCCGTGTTCACCACGCGCGAATAAATCGCAAAACACGTGGATTTGGCCGGAAAACGCTTTTCTTTCGCCGACAACCCGAGTTCGTGCCGCACGAGATTCATCAGATCGGCGGAATCCTCGCGGTCGTTGATGGTGAACGACGGCGACAAGCCGACGAGATCGGCGTAATCGCGCAGCAAACGCGCGCCGATGCCGTGAAACGTGCCCGACCATTGCAGCCCTTGCGCGATCGCGGCCTTCGAGCCGAGCGCGTTGATCGCGATGCGCGTCACGCGGCGCGTCATTTCCTGCGCGGCGCGGCGTGAAAATGTGAGCAGCAAGATGCGATGCGGATCGGCGCCCTTCACCAGCAAATGCGCGACGCGGTGTGCCAACGTGTTGGTCTTGCCCGACCCCGCGCCCGCGATCACGAGCAGCGGCCCGCCGATCCGGTCCGCCTCGTCCGCGCCGAACTCGACGGCCTCGCGCTGGGCATCGTTGAGCTTCGAGAGATAGGGGAAATCGGCGGGAGCGGGTCGGTTGAGCGTCAGCACGGGTGGCTTCGAGGGAAAGGTGACGCACACTGTATATCCATACAACCCGCGTGTGCAAGTCCTTGGCGCGGCAGGCTTTTGGCCCTAAAAACGAAACGGCCCGCACGGGCGAACCGGGCGGGCAATCGGCGTTCGTTTTGCAGCGTTCAAGCGGACTGCAACGGCTTACTGGGCTTTCTTCGCGTTCTTCAGATTCGCATCGGCGGCGGCTTCGTTCGCTTCCGATTGCGATTCGGTCTTCTTCTTGTCGGCCTTAGCCTGGGCGACGTCGGCGTCCTTGTCGGCTTGCGCCTGCTTCTTCGCGGCCTTCTTGTCGGCGTGCGTCATCGGCGCGGCGGTGCTCGACGATTGTGCGAACGCAGCGCCCGCGGCCGTGGCGAATACGCCGGCCAGAAGCAACGCGCTGAGTTTTTTGCTGGTCGATGTCATGTTGGTGCTCTTCTATTCGAGTGTTATTGGCATGCTGCACGGGTTGCTGCACGGGTTGCTGCACGGGTTGCTGCACGGGTTGCTGCACGGCAAGCTGGACGAAGCTCCATGCCTCGTCCAGAGACGGCTATCAATGTTCCAGCGTCGGGTGATCCGGGCCGTTCGGCTCGGCAGCCTTCAGTTCGGCGGTCGCGGCTTGCTTGTCGGCCTTGCGGTTGATCTTGGCGTTGCTCAGTTCTTCCTTGTACTGCGCCTTCGCCTGTTTGTTGGCGGCGTTGCGCGCGTCCTTCGAAGCCTTCTTCGATGCCTTGTATTCCGCGTTCGCCTGTGCGTTCGCGTTGCGCTTCTGAACCAGCGGGTCCGTCGGCGCGGGCGCGACCAGGTTCTGCGGCGGCGGCGTCACGCCCGGCGCGCCCTGCACTTGCGCGGACATCTGGCCGGCGTCGGCGCCGGGAGTGGCCGGTGTCTGCGCGAAAGCCGCAGTGGAGATGGCGATAAAAGCAGTGGTGCCCAACAGCAGGTTTCGAACTTGAGTCATCTGTAGTTCCTTTTCCGGTTTGTCTTTGATCCGCGAGCGAGCCGCAATTCAACGCGATGCCGTAGTACTTCTAGCGTCTTGCGGGCTGCCCGCCTTCTTCGAGTTGAGAACGACCGGGACTGCATCGATCATAAGGATTGACCCGCCGCTCGCCTGTCAGTTCGCGAAAACCAGTCATTGTTACCGAAGGTTTCATTTCCTGACATTTGGGAAAATCAAAGTTCACGCAAGCGGCAGTGCGCCGTCGGTACAGCACGGCGCATGCCCGCGTGGCTTATCATGGCGATCTTGCGGCGCGATGCGCGGGATTCGTCCAGTGTCCGCCGCCGCTTCGGGCATCCGCCCGCGCGCCTTCCTGACCCCCAAGAAAACTCCGCCATGCCGCAACTCGAATTCGCCCTGACCGGCGACTACGTCGAACTTCACAATCTGCTGAAACTGATGGGCCTCGCCGACAGCGGCGGCTCGGCCAAGGCGCGCGTCGCAATGGGCGACGTGAAAGTCGACGGCCGCGTCGAATTGCGCAAGACGTGCAAGATCCGCGCGGGCCAGACCGTGATGCTCGATGGATCGAAGATCAAGGTGCTCAAGCCGGCTTGAGCCTCGGTCAGCGATCGCGCGGGCGCATCGGGCAGAGATTCGCCATCGGTGGTAACGTCCCTCAACCGTCGACGCCCGGCCGCTGTTGCGCCGCTTCGGCGGCGTTTGCATCCTCTCGTATCGTTAGATTCAGCCCCGAAGTTCGTTTCAGGCGCGCCGCCCTACAGCCGCTCGCGCCCTCTCGTTTTTCCCTTGCTGGCAAACCGGCGCTCCTCGCCCGAGCGCTCACTCGTCCAGCAAGCCAATCACGCTCAATGCCCCAAAAGGAGCCTCTCCATGTTCAAGACGCTAGGTTATTCCGCCGAATCCGCCGACGCGCCGCTCGGCCCGTACTCGTTCGATCGCCGCGACACTGGCGCGCATGACGTTCGCATCGACATTCTGTATTGCGGCGTCTGTCACTCGGACCTGCACACGGCGCGCAACGAATGGCAGAACGCGGTGTATCCGGTCGTGCCGGGTCACGAGATCGTCGGCCGGGTGGTCGAAGTCGGCGCGGAAGTGACGAAGTTCAAGGTCGGCCAGCTCGCGGGCGTCGGCTGCATGGTCGATTCGTGCCGCACGTGCGCCAGTTGCAAGGAAGGCCTCGAACAATATTGCGAAGGTCCGGAAGGCTTTGTCGGCACGTACAACGCGCCGGACAAGCACACCGGCAAAATGACGATGGGCGGCTATTCGAAGTCGATCGTCGTCGATGAAGCCTTTACGCTTCAAATTCCCGAGAACCTCGAACTCGCCGCCGTCGCGCCGCTGTTGTGCGCGGGCATCACGACGTATTCGCCGCTGCGCCACTGGAACGTGCAGCCGGGGCAGAAAGTCGGGATCGTCGGGCTGGGCGGCCTCGGCCACATGGGCGTGAAGCTCGCGGCGGCGTTCGGCGCGCATGTCGTGCTGTTCACGACGTCGCCGAGCAAGATCGAGGACGGCAAGCGTCTCGGCGCGCACGAAGTGGTGGTGTCGAAGGACGCGGACCAGATGGCGCAGCACGCGAACAGCTTCGATTACATCCTGAACACGGTCGCGGCGTCGCACAACCTCGACCAGTTCGTCACGCTGCTCAAGCGCGACGGCACGATGACGCTGGTCGGCGCGCCCGAGCATCCGCATCCGTCGCCGCAGATCTTCCCGTTCATCTTCAAGCGCCGGTCGCTGGCCGGTTCGCTGATCGGCGGGATCGCGGAAACGCAGGAAATGCTCGACTTCTGCGGCAAGCACGGCATTACGTCTGACATCGAGATTATCCCGATGGACCAGATCAACACGGCCTACGAGCGCATGCTGAAGAGCGACGTGAAGTACCGTTTCGTCATCGACATGGCGACGCTCAAGCAATAAGCTAGTCGTCTTTCGTTCCAATTTCGGTTTCATTTCAGTTGCTGGAACGAGCGGGCGGTGCGGAACCTGAAACGGTTTCCCGCACCGCCCGTTGCTTTTGCTCCACGCGTTCCGCGCTTTTATTCCAGTCCGAAAACGCGGCGGCTGCACGGGTATCCTTTCCGGCGCGCCCGCCTCTCAACCGAATTCATCATGCAATCCGGCTTTATCCGTCCGGCCAACGCGCCGCCAAGCTTGACCCGCCACGCCGTCGATACCGCGCGGCTCGCCGCCCCGCTCGCCATCGCCCAGCTTTCGCAAATGGCGATGGGCGTGACCGACACCATCCTGCTCGGCTCGCTCGGCCCCGATGCGCTCGCGGCGGGCGGTCTCGGCGCGAACCTGTTCTTCGTCGTCGTGACGCTGCTGCAGGGCGTGCTGACCTCGGTGAGCGTGTCCGTGTCGCATGCGCGCGGCGCGAATGCCGAACATCGCGTGCCGCATATCTACTGGACCGGGTTGCTGCTGTCCGTGCTGCTCGCGGTGCCCGCCTTCGCGCTCCTGAGCTACGCCGAAGCCATCCTGCTCGCGTTCAACGAGCCCGCGACGCTCGCGAGGAATGTCGGCGAATACTGCGCGGTGCTGCGCTGGGGCGCGCCGGGAAGCCTGATCGGCATCGGGATGATGCGCGCGTTCCTGCCCGCGATCGGCGCGGCGAAGCGGCTGTTGTGGGTGTCGATTGCGGGCGTGTTCGTGAACGGTTTCCTGAACTACGGGCTGATCCACGGGGCTTACGGGCTGCCGCGCATCGGCTTTCTCGGCTCGGCGGCGGCCACGTCGATCACCGTCTGGCTCACGGCGTTCGCGCTCGTCGCGTTCTTGCATCTGCGGCCGCGCTACCGGCATTTCGTCACCGCAGCACGCGTGCAGATGCCGCTCATGGGCGAACTGTTCGGCATCGGCTGGCCGGTCGCCATCACCTACGGCGTCGAATCGACGCTCTAACTCGCCACCGGCATGACGGTCGGCCTGCTCGGCGAAGCGCCGCTCGCGGCGCATCAGATCGCGCTGAACGTGGCGTCGGTGGCGTTCATGGTGCCGCTCGCGATCGGCCAGGCGGCGAACGTGCGGGTCGGGTACTGGATCGGCGCGGGCGCCCCGCTGGCCGCGCGCCACGCGGGTTTCGTCGCGATCGCGCTGGGCGTCGCGTTCATGATGCTGTCGGGCACGGTGCTGGTGGTGGCGCCGCACTGGATCGTCGGGCTGTATCTCACGCTCGACGACCCCGCGAACGCGCAGACCGTCGCGCTCGCCACGTCGCTTTTGGGCGTCGCGGCGGTGTTTCAGATCGTCGATGGCATGCAGACGGTCGGTTCCGGCTGCCTGCGCGGTCTGAAGGACACCCGCATTCCGATGCTCGCCGCGACCTTCGGCTACTGGGGAATCGGTTTTCCGACCGGCTATCTGCTTGCGTTTCACTTCGAGGCGGGCACGAAGGGCCTGTGGTGGGGGCTGGCGGCGGGGCTCGCGAGCGTCGCCGCGCTGATGACGCTGCGTTTTCATCGCTTAAGCCGGCGGATCGTCGAGCGGGGCGTGCTGGCGGCCGAGCGCGACGCGAAAGCGGGTGGCACCGCGCCGCGCCATCCGGCCTAGCGTTCAGCCGAAGATCACGCGCATAAGCAAAGCACGCATCGTTGGTTGGCCGCGCGTGCGGCCGTTGCTAGGATTGAGCCGTCTCCTTGAGACTCCAGTGACAGGGGTATTCAGCCCGCTCCCAGAGCGGGCTTTTTTTCGTCCGCTTTCGGCTCGGCAATGTGGCGAAAGGCGCGCTTGTGACGTGCCTATTGCGCGACCCAATCCCAAATCCCCTAAAATCTCCCATGGATACTGGTTCCAAGCACGATCCTTGCTAATGCGAGATCCTGGCGCCCGCGCGATCCTCGCGGCGGGCCATGGAACAGTCACCTTGAGGATTCGACGTGTCGGAAAGCAGGTTTTTTTCAGCAACACACGCATTCACGCCTCTCTTGATTCAGTCCCGCCGCACGCTTGGCTTAGCGGCCGCCGCGCTTGCCGCGGTGCTGCTCAGCGCCTGCGCCACGCGCCCGCCCGCTACCGCTTTCGACCGCCCCGTCACGCACGCTTTGCCCGCCGCCACGCAGACGGCGCTCGGCGACGCCCTCGCGCCGCTCGAACACGCGCATCCGGGCCAGTCGGGCATCTTGCTGCTGCCGACCGGCACCGACGCGCTGCAAGCCCGCGTCGCGCTCGCCCGCGCCGCCACGAAGACGCTCGACATGCAGTACTACATCGCCGAGGAGGACAACACCGGCAAGCTGCTGCTCGGCGCGGCGCTTTACGCGGCGGATCGCGGCGTGCGGGTCCGGATGCTCGTGGACGATCTGAACTTCAAGGACATCGACCGCATCATGGCCGCGCTGAACACGCATCCGAATATCGAGATTCGCGTGTTCAATCCGTTCGGCAGCGCGACCCGCAGTTTCTCGGAGCGCACGACGAATCTCTTCACGAAGATCGACGGCTTCACGCGGCGCATGCACAACAAGGCGATGATCGCGGATAACCAGATTGCGATCGTCGGCGGCCGCAACCTCGGCGATTCGTATTTCAGCGCGAGCGCGACGCTCCAGTTCCGCGATCTCGATGCGTTCGCCGCGGGCCCGGTCACGCAAAAGATCTCCGCGAGCTTCGACGATTACTGGAACAGCGGCATCGCGTATCCGCTGCGCGCGCTGAACAAGCAAAATTTCGATCCCGCCGATCTCGACGCCACCCGCGACGACCTGCGCCAGCACTGGCGCTCGCAGGCGGACGCGCTGAACGCCCGGCCGCTGAACGCCACGCCGCTCGCCCAGCAGATCGCCCGCGACGAACTCGGGCTCGTCTGGGCGCGCACGGAGTTCGAAGTGGATTCGCCGTCGAAGATCGAGCATCCGGACCCGGACTACAAAAGCCCGCCGATGGAGCGCCTCCGCGAACTCGTGAGCAACGCGCAGAGCGAGTTCCTGGTGCTGTCGCCGTATTTCGTGCCGCACGACGTCGGCGTGAAGGCGCTCGGCGATCTCACCGCGCGCCGCGTGCGGGTGGCCGTGCTGACCAATTCGCTCGCCGCGACCGACGCGGTCGCCGTGCAGGCGGGCTACGCGCCGTATCGCGAGCCGCTTTTGCGCGAAGGCGTCGAACTGTACGAATTCAAGCCGGTGCAGGCCGAAGGCGACAGCGCGCCGCGCGCCGGGCTGTTCGGCTCGAAGTCGCGCGCGAGCCTGCACGCCAAGGCGTATGTCGTGGATCGCAGTATCCTCGTGATCGGCTCGATGAATCTCGATCCGCGTTCGGCCGATCTGAACACCGAACTCGCGCTCGTGGTCTACAGCAAGCCGATCGCCGATCAAGCCGCCAAGCTGTTCGACCGCAGCGTGCAGCCGGCGTCGAGTTATCGCGTCGAGCTCGCCTCGCCCGCCGAACTCGCGTCGTTGCGCGCGACCGGCTCGCCGATGTCGCCGCTCGTCTGGACGACCGAGGAGAACAACGCGACGGTTACCTACAATTTCGATCCGAACGCCGGTCTCTACCGCAACGCGATGACCGGACTTTTCATGATGCTGCCCGTGGACCAGCAGCTATAACGAATGACACGCGGCGCGTGCCGCCCTGCGAACCTGAAGGAGTGATGAAGCCATGACCGACGATGTGACCGACGATACCAAAGGCGACGTTCGACTCGAAAAGGACACGTTCGGCGAAATTGCCGTTCCTAACGCGAAGTTGTGGGGCGCACAGACCCAGCGCTCGCTGCAGAATTTCAAGATTTCGAGCGAAAAACAGTCGCCGGAACTGATTCACGCGCTCGCCGTGGTGAAGCGCGCCGCCGCCGAGGTGAACGCCGACCTGAAAGTGCTTGCCGACGACAAGGCGCGCGCGATCATCGCCGCCGCCGACGAAATCATCGCGGGCAAGCATCCGGACGAGTTCCCGCTCGCCGTCTGGCAGACCGGTTCCGGCACGCAGACCAACATGAACCTGAACGAGGTGATCGCGAACCGGGCGAGCGAACTGATGGGCGGCGAGCGCGGCGAAGCGCGCCAAGTCCATCCGAACGACGACGTGAATCGCGGGCAATCGTCGAACGACGTGTTTCCGACCGCGATGCATATCGCCGCTGCTTACGCCATCGTCAAGCATCTGGTGCCGTCGTTGAAGACGCTGCGCGCAACGCTCGACCAGAAAGCCAAGTCGTTCGCCGATATCGTGAAAATTGGCCGCACGCACTTGCAGGACGCGACGCCGCTCACGCTCGGCCAGGAGTTCTCCGGCTACGTCGCGCAACTCGATCAGGGCATCCGCCACGTCGAGGCGACGCTGCCGCATCTTTATCAACTGGCGCTCGGCGGCACGGCGGTCGGCACGGGCCTGAACGCGCATCCGGAATTCGCGGTGAAGGTGGCAAGCGCGATCGGCCGCCTGACCGGCCTGCCGTTCGAAACGGCGCCGAACAAGTTCGAGGTGATGGCCGCCGCCGATGCGCTCGTCGCCGCGCACGGCGCGCTGAAAACCATCGCGGCGGGGCTGATGAAGATCACCAACGACATCCGCTGGCTCGCGAGCGGCCCGCGCTGCGGTCTTGGCGAATTGTCGATTCCCGAAAACGAGCCGGGCAGTTCGATCATGCCGGGCAAGGTCAATCCGACCCAGTCCGAAGCCGTGACGATGCTCTGCTGCCAGGTGTTCGGCAACGATGTCGCGGTGAACTTCGGCGGCGCGAGCGGCAATTTCGAACTGAACGTGTTCCGCCCGATGATCGCGCACAACGTGCTCCAGTCCGTGCGCCTGTTGGCCGACGGCGCGCAGAGCTTCAACGATAACTGCGCGGTCGGGATCGAGCCGAACGAGAGCCGGATCGAGAGTTTGCTGAATGAATCGCTGATGCTGGTGACAGCGCTCAATCCGCATATCGGCTACGACAAGGCCGCGAAAATCGCGAAAAAGGCGCACAAGGAAGGCACGACGCTGAAGGCGTCGGCGCTGGCGCTCGGCTACGTGACCGAGCAGCAGTTCGACGAGTGGGTGAAACCAGATGAGATGGTCGGCGCGCGCTGAATCAGCACCGCAAATCATGGCTTAGAACGCATGACTTAGAAACGAAGAAGCGCGGCCCAGAGCCGCGCTTCTTTTTTGCTGCCGTTACCGCTCGATCAACCCGCGCTTATTCGACGGTAGCCCACAGCCCGTGCGATTTCGCATTCGCGACGAGCAGCGCGCCCGAATCCGCGAGGATCTTGCGTAGCGCGGCCGGGATATCCTCGGGCGCCGGCGGCTCGCCGCCCACGCGCAGCACGAGTCCGGTACGCACGAGCGCGGCCTGAACCCGTTCGACGATCGTGTCGGTGTCGTTCTTCTTTCCCGCGCTGCCCTGCATCGCGGCCATCACCAGCTGGTCGAGCAAGCCGACCGGCACGCCGCCGGCCATGCGCGGCGACGCCAGCGCGTCCCAGCCCTCGCCCAACTCCGCGCGGCTCAGCAACACGGCGTTCAGACGCTCGGCTGCGTCGGCCGGTTGCGTTTCGCCGTAGCGGATCAACGTTTCGCCCGCCGCGATCGAGAAACGCACGAGTTGCATGATCGCGTTGATGTCGTTGTTCGCCGCCAGTTGCGGCGCGTTCAGCACCTGATCGAGGGTGAGTTCCCCGGGCGCCGCGCGAAGGAGATCGTACAGCGGCCGGTGCGCGTCTTCGCTCCGGTCGATCGTGGCATGTTCCAGTTGAACGCTCGCGCGATACTGCGCGCCGGCGACCGGCCACAGATAAACGTGTTTCGCTTCCTCACGCAGACGCGCGTCGGTCAGCGTGGCCTTGCCGCGCACGAAGACATCCGAGCGGAACCCGCGATTACAGAAGAAATCGCGCACTTCCTCGGCGAAAACCGGGTCCCCGATCGACGCGACAAGTTCCGCCTGCTCGCCCGTCAGCCACGCGACCGGCGCCATCTGGACAAAGCGCGCGCTGCCCGCGTAGGTCAGCTTGGCGTCGGCGAGTTCGGCGGCGATATCGGTGAAATGGAACGGCGTCCATTGCTCGTGCATGTATTCGTGCACGAGATAACGCTGATCCGCGTCGGCAAAGGTGTTCACGCGCGCTTTCGAATCCGGATTTCGCTCGAAATGGAACGCCGTCTGCGCGACCAGCTTCTGAGCGAACGCCGCTGCGCCCGCCCACTGTTCATTGCGATGCTTCGCGTGCGCCGTGAGAAGGCGCTGCAACGGCATGACTTGCGCACACGACGCCATGGCGTTATAGCTGAGTTGCACCACGCCGCCCGGCTTCAGATATCGCGCGAGAAAACGCACGATCTGACCGCGCGTTTCGGCCGAAATCCACGAGACGATGCCGTGAAGTGTCACGAAATCGAACATCGGGAGAGCGGCTTCGCCATCGGCCAACTGGCCGAAGCTGTGTTCGAGCAGAGTGAGATTGCCAAGCTTCGCTTCGTCGCGAACGGACGATGCCGCCATCACATGCAGCGGGTTGAAATCGCAGGCGTAGAAGTCGCCCTCGGGATGCGTGGCGGCGAGAATCAGCGAGGTGAGACCCTGGCCGAAACCCAGTTCGCAATAGGTGAACTTGCCGCCGGCCGGCGGCGCGACGCGCTGCATCACGAGGCAGGCCTTCAGCCAGGTCGGGCTTTGTTCCTGATAAAAGCCCGTCGTGTATGCAACCGAATTGTTGTATCCCGCAGCCCAGCTCATGCATTTCTCCTTCATCGAGGTTCGTGGCTCTCGCGCCGCCTTGGAGCGCCCGCGAAACGAGGACGGACTATGCCCGCCAACCCTTGCCCGATAAATGAGAAATCTCTGATTTAACCAATGACGGTCTTACCTCAGACCTTGCCCGCGGCCACTTCCTCCGGCTTCAACTCGACGATTGCGTCGAGCGCGTCCTTGACGTCCATCGCGTATTTCGCGAGACGCTTCTGCTCGTCGGTGACGGGGACGAACGGCGGCACCGGCACCGGCTGCCCGATTTCATCGACGGCGACGAACACGACGAGGCAATCCGTCGTCTGCTGCAATTCGGCGCGCTTCGGGTCGCCGGCGTGCACGGAAATATGCAGATGCATGCTGGTGCGGCCCGTCGCGACGACACGCGCGCGCAACTCGACCACGTTGCCGACGAGAATCGGCCGCCGAAAGCGGATATTGCCGACGCTCACCGTCACGCAATAGCGGCCCGACCACATCGCGGCGCACGCGTAGCCGGTTTCGTCGATCCATTTCATCAAGGCGCCGCCGTGTACCTTGCCGCCGAAATTCACGGAGGTCGGCTCGGCGAGAAAGCGGAAGGTGGTTTCGGAGCGGTCGGCAACCGAGGCGGTGGCGGGCGGAGTCGGGATCGGCGTGTTCATGGGGGGCGACCGGTGAATCCGGCTTTATCGGGATGGAAACGCGGATTATACGAGCGCACAAATCCGCTGGCTGCGCGGACTAGCTGCGCGGCGGACTATTTCCGCAGCGTGATGCCTTCGTCGACCGTGCCGTACATCGTGATGCTGCCCGATCCCGCGCCAGACGGCGACGCGCCAGACGGCGACGCGCCCGACGACGATGCGCCGCCCGCGCACGCGGCGCAGCCCAGAACCACGGCGAGCGCGGCAATTACAATTTTGAACATGGCTTACCTCGAACTTCGACGTCGAAACGGAAAGAACCATTCTAAGCGCGCGCGGCGCCAGCGGGCGGCTTCGCGATGCATCGACATTTCATCGCGCGCTGAACCATCGGCTGTCCGGCCCGGATAAAGTAGGGCTTAAGACTCCAACGGAGAAACGCCATGACCAGGACCCTTCTCGCCCACGACGACCCCGAGGCGCGCGCCCGCCATTTCCCCGGCCTGTCGCGAATTGGCGCTTTGCTCGCCGATCCGGGCCGCGCGGCGATGTTGTGGTCGCTGATGGACGGCACCGCGCGCCCCGCCGGCGAGCTGACGATGATCGCGGGTTTATCGCCGTCGGCGGCGAGCGGCCATCTGGCGCGGCTCTCCGAGAGCGGGTTGCTCGCGATGGAAGTGAGCGGCCGGCATCGCTATTACCGGATCGCCACGCCGGATATCGCCGCCGCGATCGAGGCGCTGGCGAATCTGGCGCAGGTGAGCGCGCCGGAACGCGAACCGGCGCGCCCGCCGTCCGCCGTGCCGCTCGAAATGCGCTACGCGCGCACCTGCTACGACCATCTGGCGGGCGAGTTGGCCGTGCGGATTTTCGACAGTCTGATGACGCGGCGCTGGCTCGAGCCCGACGCGGTGCAAAAGCAGCCCAGTCCGACCACGCTTGTCGCCACGCCGGAAGGCGCGCTCGAATTTGCGCGGCTGGGGATCGACCTCTCCGCCGAGCGCGCACGGCGGCGGCGTTTCGCGTGTACGTGTATCGACTGGAGCGAGCGGCGGCCGCATCTCGGCGGCGCGCTCGGCGCGGCATTCCTCGATTCCTGCACGGCGCACGGCTGGATCGAGTCGACGGCGAAGCGTCGCGTTTTACGCGTGACGCCAAGCGGCCGCGCGCATTTCGAGGCGTTTCTTTCGCCGTAGTTAGGCGCCGTTATCGGACACAGAACGCAAAACGCGCGGCTTAAAGCCGCGCGTTTCATTGAAGCGATGAAGCTTAAACCGCCATCGGCGCCTTGAGCGCTTCGTGATGCCGATACCCTTCGAGCGAGAAATCCGACGGCTCGATCTTCTCCAGCCATTCCGGTTCGTATCGCCCGGTGACCGCGTAATCCGGCACGCGCTCAGACAACACGAGCTGCGGCGCGGGATAAGGCTCGCGCGTTAGTTGCTGGTTGAGCATGTCGAGCTGATTCTCGTAAATATGCGCGTCGCCGATAAAATATGTAAACCAGCGCGGCGTATAGCCCGTCAGCCGTCCAACGAGATGCAACAGCGCCGCGCCTTCGGTCAGATTAAACGGTTATGGCACATTGACGGGTCTATCGCCGAAATCGTATCCATACCACTGGTTACCTGAATCAATATTTCTAAAATCCGGTCCTCGTTCCTGCCGGAACGAGGACTTCGTCCCAGGCCGGCCGGCCTGGGACGAACGCAGTTCAAAATTTTATTAACTTAAAAATCAATCAACAGGGGTCGAATGGTATTTTTACGACGCCGACCGAAATTTGAGCGACAGCACCCCGTATTCTCGAAATGTATGACTAGAATGCCACCGTGAGCCGAGCATGTTGTGCCGGCGGGTTCGCGGTCACGACTCAAGCGCGCGGACCATTGACTCAGGAAACTGAAAAATAGTTGTTAGCGTCACTTTTGCTTCAGATAGTCCAATATCTTCTTAAGTTCGGGGCGAGCTTGCTCCGCCGGAGTCACTAATACGGACTCCGGCACAACCATATGCAGCGCTTTCGCGATGTTTGAGACGTAGGGCTTTCTTTTACCCGGCAACGCGGCTAAAACCTCGTCTATGCGGCCCCACCCGGCTTGCCGCACCAGCCACTCAAGCGCTCTCTGGTCTCTGGCCGTTTCGATGATGAGTTCGTTTCTCGTCGCCATTTTCTACTTCATCGCTGCGGCTTCCAAAGCCGCATTTTCTTCGCGTCGTGCAGCGCATTGCGCCTCAAGCGCAGCGAGTTCAGCCTTCTTATAAGCAATACTCTGTTCTAACGTGACGGCTTCCTCTACCTCTTTCCGGTTGCGCCTCCGCTTTCGCGCTAGATTGAGATATGGACGAAGGCTTTCGATGCTCTTGTGTCCCGCTTGGTCGGCCACCATCCGCAATACCAATTCATAGTCCACCTCCGACCGCGACCTGCCCAGCGAGACCATTCGCGCCTCCTCTGCATCGAGCCTAGCTTCAAATAGATAATAAAGGTGCGTTGCGCGCAAACGATGCTCGTGACCCGACACCTGAGCACGAGAAAATAGGGCGGTGAACACGTTCGTGATTGCCTTGTCAGTAAGCGCCAACCCCGTTTTATTCGATAGTAAAACTTCCTTGGGAAGGGCCCTGTTCGGACGCTTGGCGCTGAACCTCTCGACAATAGCTCTCCGCTGATTTTCAATGTAATCCCAAGTGTCTTCAATCAAATCCGGCAAAACCAAGATGATACGTTGTCGACTGTTCTTTGTTTCCACCAACTTCACTTCGAGTGCTTCGCGCCGCGCTAGCGCCAGAACCGCCTTTTCTCGCGATGGCAATTGGCACACTTGCAATGCCCGACATTCGAATCTACGTAAGCGCTCGATCTGGCACACGGGACCAACGTGACCGCGTGGCAACAGTCGCGTCAATACGGTGGTTGGATCAAGCGTTGTTAAGCGGTCAAGGCGTATGCTTCGAGAAGTTAAACGGCAGCAGGTCGGTAACATCGGCGTCTAATGCTCGTTGCGGCAATTCGCTGAGTACCCGTACGAGATACGCATAAGGTTCGACGTTGCACGCTCGGCACGTGAGAATCAAGCTGTAGATCATGGCGCTGGCCTTCGCGCCAGCAACCGTGTCACTGAACATCCATGAGGATCTGCCGGTGCAGAATGGCCTGATGTCACGCTCGATCACGTTGTTATCGATTGGGGCGCGCCCATCGTTCACGTAGCGGCTCAGGTACGTCCACTGATTGCGTGTATAGGAGATCGCCTTGCCCAGCAGGCTCTCAGGAAGGATCTGCGGTGCCAGTTCGTCAAGCCATTTCTTGAAGGATTCGAGCAGCGGCACGCTGTGTAGCTGGCGCAGCCGGAAGGTGTAATCGACGCGCGTCTCGCTTTCGGGCAGATCCCCCTTTGCGAGTGTTTCGACCTGGTAGAGCGCCTTGAAGTATTCCAGTGCATGTGCGGCCCGCCCGCCTGGTTTCTTCATGCCCTTGAGGGCATCCACGAAGGCACGCCGGGCGTGGGCCAGGCAACCAAAGTGCATCGGACCTTCGAGCGTGCGCCAGGCGGCGTATCCATCGGTCATCAGCAGGCCCTTGTAGCCCGCGAGGAACGCCTGGGGATATTGCTGAGCGCGCCCTGGCTGGTAGTCGAACAGCACGACGGGTTCAGAGCAGTCTTCAGCGCTACGGTACACCCACATATACGAGGTGCTCTGAGCGGCTTTGCCCGGCTCCTTGAGCACCTGTACCGTGGTCTCGTCGCCGTGAATCAGCTGTTGCGACAGCAGTGTCTTGCGCAGCGCCTCGTACAGACGGCTGTAATGCAACTCAGCAGGCCGGATGATCCAGTTCGCCAGCGTAGCGCGTCCGACTTCGATGTCCGCGCGCGCCAGCGCATGGGCCATCCGGTACAACGGTGTTCCGTCAACGTATTTGCCCGCGGTGACCGTGGCGATCATCGCCGCACTGGCATTGCTGCCCGGCAACGGCTGGGCCGGCATCGGTGCGGTGATGACCGGCGTGCGCTCGGCGTGGCGCTCGCAGTGGCGGCATGCATACTTGAAGCGCACGTGCTGAAGCACCGACGCCTTGACTTCGATGTGCAACTGTTCGCTGAGCTCTTCGCCCATGCGGTGCAGCGCGTGCGCGCAGCACGGGCATACCTTCGCGCTCTCGGGCAGATCGTATTCGATGCGTTGGCGTGGCAGGTGCGCCGGTAAAGGCTTACGTCCCGGTTTGCTTCTCGTGGGTGCCGGCGGATCCGGCAGGCCCGTGTCGGGGAGCACAAACGCGTCGTCAGTGGCGCCGGCGTCCATGTCGTCGGGTTCGGAGCCGACGACCTGTTCGGCCTCGTCGAAGACGCGATCCTTGAGCTTCTCGCTGCTTGGGGCGAATCGCTTGCTTTGCGCGAGGCGGAACTGCTCTTCGAGCTGCGTGATCCGTTCGCCCAGCTGCCGATTGCGTGTCTCGAGTTCACGGATATAGGCCTGGGCGGCTGGCGGCAATCGGGAGAAGTCGTCCTCGTTCATGCTTCCACGATAACGAAGTGTCGCGCGCGATGGGTTTACGGGAATTTGTAACAGGCCGGCTGACGCTGACAGGTGACGCGCAATGCTCAACTGGCGTGATGATACGACCGTACCGGGTGGCGGCGCACAGCATCAATGTCGATGCCCTCCAGGAGCCAGTGCAACTGCTCGCTCGTCAGCTTGACTACGGTTTGCTGCCGGCTTGGCCAGACGAAGTGGTCTTCTTCGAGGCGCCTCAACATCATCCAGAAACCGTTGCGATCGTAGAACAGCAGTTTGACCCGGTCGCGTTTGCGGTTGTGGAAGGCGAACACGGCGCGTGCAAACGGATCGAGCTGCATGGACTGCTCGACGAGCGTCACGAGGCTATTGATGCCGGCCCTGAAGTCGATCGGTTCGCGATGCAGGAAGACCGCCAGGTCGGCTTCGAACCGAAACATCAGCGCGCTCCCAATGCGACGACCATCGCATTAACGATTGCCACGTCCTCTGCTGAACATTCGAGCTCAAGCTTCACGCCATTGGGCAGATGGGCAGACAGCCGTGCCAGTCGTGTTGAGCGTGGCGAAACGCGGGATGATTCTGCTCTGGTGGCGTGGTGCGACGCGGGCGCGGACGCCATGACCGCTGTCGGCTCGTCGATCGCTACGACCGGAACAAACGCTGACGGTGCGACCGGCTCGTTGTGCCCGATCGGGGGCCGGGCGCGATTACTCGCCTGAACCCATTTATGCAACTGGTTGGCATTAACGCCTGCCTTCAGGGCGAGGCCCGATAGCGAAGCGCCTGGCCGCAGACAGGCTTCGACGAGTCGTCGTTTGTCCGTCGGATCGAAGCTTCGCTTGCCGCCGACACCAACACGCGTCACGCGTAGGGGCAAAAAGCTGAGGTCATCTTCTGTCATGGATTGCGTCCGCAAAGTGAGGTTGCGGACGCAATCGTGAGCCTTCTCAACAACGCAAGCTAGGTGTGGGAAATCGCGCGCTTACGAATCTACGCATCCCTCCGTGCGCTTCCCACCGAATAATCAAGCTATTTCTTTCGCCTATCGCCTGGCTAAAAGAGGTCGTTGCCGCAACCTGCAGTGCGGCGACATCAGCATGCGATGGAGTATCCTGAAGTTCATCAGGTATTCGCTTTGGGCACACTTCTGCCTGATAGCTAACCTTCTCGTAGCCCGACCGCTTATTCTTCTGTACCACTCTTTTAGACGATATGCGCGGAGCTACCAATGGCGGCCTTCCGTCAACATTTACGGCGCCTGATGTGCGACCGTTTGTCTCCGCCCATTGAAAGTACCCGTACACTATGTTTACTCTTTGCACAATGACATTATTTTTAACGCCTGCTTTACGTTGAGCGTTTATCCACTTTCGCAGCTCAGTATCCCGCACCATTGAAAACTCGCACCCGATAGAGTGGCTGTAGCTCATACAATGCTGAATCGCTTCGGCGTTGGTTCGGCTAGTATTTATCTTCCAATTGTTATTAATCACCTGATATCGAAAGTAATCAGAAGTATCGACATCAACCACTCCGCTCGGGCCGACCATGATAGGGATGCCCGCCCATGAGCCGCCCTCGATAACGCAATTTTCGCTAGTAATGGCAATATGAAATCCATCCGGGTCGGTCAACGTTTTCATTTTGGACTCCGTCTGGAATTGGATTTACCCATTTTCTTGATGGGCACGACTTTTCCTCGAGTGGCCCTACTAGAGTTCAGGTCGCCTCTTAACCTTAACACCTCGGCTCGCTCGGTCTCGAGTTGAACCCGCAACATGGTCAACTGGTCCAGAAAATTCTGACTCAACTGTTGCGTCACGGCTAGCTCATTAGTCAGCGATGTAACAGTCTTGCGTCCAGACGGTGTGCCTCCAGCCCGGCCTATTCTCAATGCCTTCAGCAACTTCTCAGCTTCTCCTCGAAGGCGGTTGTATTCGTCGACGTCCTTGTGTATTGCGCTATAAGAGATGGGTTCGACCAAGAACTCATCCGAGGACCACTCGCAAAACTTGGTCAGTGATGGACCAGCAGGCCCTGCAGCCCACTCTCTAGTTTTAACAATGTCTCTCAATGCGTCGACCTTGCACTGAAAGCGCTCGGTCAACTCCGTGCGGCGCACCTGCGAAATGTGTGTGTTCCCAACGGTCATTGCGATTCCCTCCTAGTTTCCCAGGTCTCGAGCCTCTTTGTGCAAGCGCTAACAACGCACCGGCTAGCATTGAGTATGATTGCCGGAGCCATTCCAGCGTCAACAACCTCTGAATGTCTTCGCATCATTGCGGCAACGAATGGATGAAACTCGATAGTGTCGAACGACAGACTGCAGTCGCCGCATGTTACAAGACTCCCCTTTTGCAATAGTTCCGCTTGAGTTGCAGTGGCTGAAGCACCGCATGCTGCCTCCTCGGTTTTATGGCACAAACGACCGCAGTATCCCCAAGGGAATCCCGTAATAACTAACTGAGCGGACTCAACGTGGCGGATAATTCTTTCGTGAAGGCGTGCTTCAGAAATCACCTGAGTAGATTGTGCGTATTCGTCGTACAGACTTGCAGCGAGTTCGTTGAACTCCCTAGCGGCGGGCCCCTTGAATTCCGCTTGCCCTAAAGCTGCCTGTGTCAGGACGGTTGCAGTCTTCTGTCTGTCAGCCATCGCGATGTACTGGCCGAGCGTTTCGTCGGACGCATAGCGCCACGTCATATCCAAGTCGTTATGCATTAGGAACCAAGATAGGGTGGACAGTCTCCCTCCGTAGGCCCAAACATAAAGCACTGCAAATAACTTTCGGAACTGATGGGGCCTAAATATCCACTTGCGTCCTTCGTCGTCCCGAGGCGTATCCACCAAGACACTAAATTCCCCGAGAATGACACCAAAGCCAAACACCGGGAGTTTGTCCTCCTTCGATAACCCAATCACCTGGCCATTCCACATGCGCTGAAACAGGAAGTCGGTTCCTGAGGTTTCGCGAGCTTCCTTACTCAATGCTTCGAGTACTGAAATTGCAGCGACAACGGACCTAGGCACAGGCACCGAGACTTCCTGTTGGAGGTTTTTGTGGATGAAGACGCGCATCCATGGGTCGCCGGCGGCGTCGAAGTTAATACAACCACTTCTCAACCCGCAAATCTCGGATGCCCGGCGTGCACTGAAGACGGCGATTAGGACGGCACATGCGACGGATAGGAAACTAAGGGCCCGCTTCAGACTCAAATTCGCCGTTTCCTCCCCACCTGCTCCAAGAGTAGCCGCGCCCCGTCTGGCGCCTCGGCCCGTAGAAAGAGGAAACGGAGACGACGGGCCGGAAGTCTTCGCGCCCTTGAAGAGGACCTCAACGGTGTACTTACCTCCGGATTTGACTTGGTCTTCCTGAAATCTGATACCGGCCTCCGCTAGCAGCGCAGGCGCATAGTGCAGAACCCATCGCGCGCAGCGGTCGATAAAAGTCACCGCCTGCGCAATCGACGGAAGCTTCGTCCTGCCCACCTCGCGACCGAGTTGCCTTGCGACTACGCCTGCACTTTGACCGTTGAACGGATGCATTTTTAATGCATCGTTCAGGAAACGCCGGTGCGCGTAGAGCTCGGCCAGCGGCATAAGCAAGCGCCGCAATTGCTCATCAGTAACTAGCTCCTCCTCGATGTCCTCAACTGAAATCTCAGCTCCACCAGCCGAGTGACATTCCAGTTCAAATCTTCGCAACATCGTGCTCAAGAGGCCGCTAATCTGCTCAGTTTCAAAGCCCAGTCGCCTCAGGAGTTCGAATCCGTCAAGCTTGGAGTTTGCTCCGCTTCCTTTCTTTAGCGGAATGACTTTTCGAGCCTTCGAGATGCGTTCGTCCGCAGAATCGGTCGGCGCAAATCCGGCACGTTGTGTAAGCTTGTTCCACTCCTTATCCAAACGGTCTTCTATATCCAAGACGCTCTGGACGCCAAACCTTGCCCTGAGGGCATAGTCCTTAGCATCCTCGCCTGTCAGCTCTCGAAACTGGAATTTGTCCTCCAGGACCATACTGCAAACCAAACACCGCAGTGCACCTGCGAATTGGGCGAGCGTGTCACGAGTGTGGAGTGTTGCATTAGGGCCGTCGCGCATCAAGCGAACGAGACGCCGGCTGGTTTCCAAAAGGTTCGGATAGTCAGGCAGGCGCTTTCCGTTGGGCAACGGATAGTCAAAGTTAATTTTGGACGGCTTCTTACTGCCGGGATTCCGTACGTACCACACCAGCCCGGTAATCGGACCGATGCACCAGTCTGGCTGATGCGTCAGCAATTGATGCGGATTTATTTCGGTGTACGAAGTTGCTGGGTCGTACGCATAGTATGATTTTGAGGTCACCCTACTTCTCCGAAAAAATTGCCTTGAAGTATTCGGCTCTTCGAGACTGAGCCAACGCTCTGCCTCTCTGAAGAATCGCAGCGGCGGAACTTTGCGACGCCTTGTCAATCACGGCATCCGTGAAGCATTTCCATCTGATGACCTTCTCGTCTGCGACGGCTCCCATGGCGTCAGACTTCTGCACCTTCTCGGTCGTATAGTTGTTTAGCAACACCAGGTCTGCAAAGTTGTCTTCCGTAGCCACAACGTATCGCTGCGAGCAATCGCAACAATTTCCCATCTGGTCGCAGTCCTCTCCCCTTTTTGTTCCTGGCTGCACACCTGCTTTTGAATCGAGGCAAGCAACGCCCATCCCTGTCCTGGCGGCTTCGCTTCGAAGGTGTTTGACTTGCTCCTGCGAAAGTCCGAGTGCATCTGCCGATGACTTATCCCACAGGATAGTCACTGCTTGATATATCTCTTGGTACTTTCGCACCTCCTGATACGCTAGTATTCGCGAGGGCGTCTGCCCGGTGTATGACTTTTTAGTAGTGTCGCGTTTGCTGTGGTCAGCGTAAACCTGCGCCCTAGGCAGGTGAACTTCGTCTGCACGTTCGGCATTCATTAAAGCTGATGGTCGAATCATTGAGGGGGTAAGCCCCCAACTCGCGAATCTCGCATCATGTTCCAGCATTAACTTCATGCGATTACGTCCAGTCCACTCCGGAAGTACCTTAACTTCCCGGCGATACTCGTATAGCAACAGAAAGTCGCCCTCATCGTGTTGGGCTGCCAGCTTACGCATGCGTTTAGCCATGCGCTTGTATGCAATCAAGGCCTGCGGGACAGTCAGTTCGTGGCTTTCGCTTTTAGATGGCAATTCATCCAGAATCCTCTTGCCAAGCGCCCGTGCCTTTATTCCAAGGTTGAGCTTTTTATACCCAGTCGCCGCGCTCTTGTGAATGCATTTCCACGGCATTTCTCTGGCCACCTCGGCGTTGGCGAAGGTATCAATCATCACCAGCCCCCAGAGGGCAATCGTTGCTTCTGGGTGTGGATGAAGGTAAGCCTTTATGATTTCTTTACCCCCCAATTTAAGTGATAGATGATGTAGGCGCCCATGTATGTCACTTATAAGTCCATCATGACACGACAAGATATATCTCAGCAGATTGCCGATTTGTTTTTGGTCATCAAGTTCGCCAAAAAGTTTCGCAGAGTTGGCTTTCCGCTCACTTGCCGTGTAGCGGTCCGAGTCGACGAGTTCGATAATCTCAGGCCCGGTTTTCTCCGCTGACCGAAGCGCTTTTTGGCCAAACTTCCAGTGCCGCCACCAGGCGAGAAATTCCTGTTCGAAGTATTCACGCAGAGCCTTCAGTCTCCCTGCGTTCAAGTCAAACATCATCTTAGCTGCGCTCTCGGGAGTCACTCCGGCGAGTTTTTGCGGCCCCATCTCAACATATAAAGCTCCCAGAAATTCCTTCGCCTCATCGAACAGCGACTTCTCGGGGAAATAACGCAATAGCGACGCAGCCAACGCGTCGGGTATATCCTCAGAGACATGGCTCGTTGGCTTCACGGGTAGCTGCGCCAATACAGGTCTCGTCCGACGTACCACGGTGGCCCGTGCCTTTGCCTTACTGAACCCCTTGACCTGGATGGCTGGAAGAATCGATTGCTGAGCGAGCGACAAAAGTACCCGACCCAGCAATTTCACTCGCTCGCTGCCGGTCTGAATGTTGTGCTTCACGCCGCTCGACGTGTACGTCCGCTGCACTTCCCTCCAAAACCCTATCTCGACCTCCCAATCCGTATCGGTTAAAGTCCGATATGCGTCGCCGTCAAGTTCGGAGAAAAAGCCGTCGTCTGGACACGTGCGCTTCCGTTCGACAAGGAAGCGGAGGAAATCTTGCATGACTTCGTGCTGGTCTTTCGCTTCCGCTGTAGCGAGGTTTTTATAGACTACCTCCAGGCCCGGCACGAGGCGTCGCATGAACTTCTCGCCTAAACTCTCAAAGTCCCGGTAGTCATAACACCGACCATGTTCCTCAGAAAAGATAACAAAATCACTTTGAGGCGGGGGCGCTTTATGGACCCGACGACTTCCAGGAACTGTATACAACGATTTGCCGGACTCCGCCTGCTTCGCAGTAAGGCTGCCTCTGATGTTGAGTACCTCGGACAATACGTTCTCTCGGACCAGAATCCTAGAGACCTTGTTGATGCAGTTCCGAATCTTCGACCTGGTCTTTTCCGCGAGATGTGGGTTCTCTGTCCTCTCATAGAAGAGGGCGCTCAGTGCCGCAGCGTCATATTCCATCTCCCCTTCTTGCAACCACTTGATGCCGCCACATGCGGAGTGCTCCGCAAGAATCTCAAGGACGTCCCACAGCCGAGCAACGTAGTTGTCGAACCACGTTTTTTCGTCCACTTCGCCCTTCATCGCCTTTATGGCGTTTACGGCGCGGTTGACGAACCACGGGGGCAAAATGCGGTAAAAATGCGAAAAATTGGTCCGTCTGCCGGGCATCGCTTTGCTCTCACAGACTGGTTCGGACATACCTGCCTCGCTCAGAAAGTCAGGACGCGGTGCCGGCATACCGACCGCTGGCTCACACTGCAATCGGTGCGGAAATGTGAGGCAATGGGTCATACCCAACAATCTCAAAATCTTCGAAGCGATAGTCGAGAATGTTGTCAGGCTTGCGCTTGATAATCAGCTTCGGCAACGGGCGAGGTTCACGAGACAACTGGAGCTTTGCCTGTTCCAAGTGGTTTAGATAAAGATGAGCATCGCCGATTGAATGGACAATCTCGCCGGGCTCAAGCCCAACTTGCTGAGCAATCATGTGCGTGAGGAACGACACGGACGCTGCGTTGTAGGGGACGCCAAGGAACCAGTCACCCGACCTTTGAGTCAGCATGCAACTCAGTCGCCCGTCGGCTACGTAGAACTGGTACATGACATGGCACGGCGGTAACGCCATCTTGCCCGCACGGGCGTTCTCAACCGGGGATTTTGACTCATCGGGAAGATATGAGACGTTCCAAGCATTGATGATGTGACGGCGACTATCAGGCTTCTTCCGCAGTGATTCAATGACACCTTGGACCTGGTCAGTTGTGGAGCCGTCCGGATTCTTCCAAAATCTCCACTGAGCTCCATAGACGGGCCCAAGGTCGCCGTCTTCAGTAGCCCATTCATCCCAAATCGTCACTCCGTTTTCGACTAGGTAGGAGGTGTTCGTATCTCCACGTAGGAACCAGAGGAGCTCGTGCAGAATCGAACGGACGTGAAGCTTCTTCGTTGTGAGCAGAGGAAAGCCATCAGCGAGGTCGTGTCTGTAAGACACACCGAAGATGGAACGAGTACCCGTGCCCGTTCGGTCAGATTTCAAAGTGCCTCGCTCGAACAACTGAGCAAGTATCGCGAGATAAGGTTTGTCCATGAGGTGGTCGTCGTCGGTCTATGGAGACAGTGTAGTTGCAAAAAAAGGCCGTATAGTCTTAAGACGCAAATAAGTCGGTTCTTCTTTACGCAATGTCTGGACTTGTGCAGTATTTTTCACTCAAAAAGTGCATACAGCGAAATTTCTGTCCTTTTCGAAATATTTGAAAATTCACCTATAGGATAGCTATCCGTTGTCAATGGAAACGCAACAGGGAAATACTAATCGCGGCAACAAGTGTAATCGACCCTATTTCCGCGCTTTTCGAGTCTAAATTACCCAAAAACTGGATAAAAGTTTAGGAAGTGCGACGAAACGATTGGCGAGGTACGCAATTTTACGCCCGACGCGCAATCGTTAGCTTGACGCAGCGTTGAAGGGGCAAACACGGTGAACGACCTGGCGCCCCTGCGAACGACGCGCGCGGGAATCTTTGAATTGCAAAAGACTGGTGGTTGGCCAAACGAAACCACGGGTTTCCCAGCAGGCAATGTTAGGTCACCGTTTCGACAGCACTCAAAACGTCCTGCTGTCGATAGGTTAAATGCGTCCCCACACCGTTAGAGCGCGAACTTACCGGAATGGCGAAATCTGTAAGTACTCTCACCCGCAGCCGCTCGGCGTCCGTCAAGAAATTACAGAAAAGCGCCGCGCCAAGAGTGAGTGTCTTGGGACCAAGCAGAACAATGTCCATGGCGTCGCAGCTCCTCAGCGTTTCAGCAAGCATTCGGGCGATATCCGATGGAGCGACTGTGACGGTTCTAAGGACTTGGGGATTTGCTTCCTCAAATTCCTCAAGCCAGGCCTTTGCTGCGGAGAGGGCCTGCAGCCGCCCGTCAGCCACAAATTCTGGGTCAACAACCAAGGCTATCGTGTCCACAGCATGCCAAGCATATCGCTCGACAAACTTCTGGGCGCGCCCCTCGTCAAATCCCAGAGCGAGCACATGCCGCAGGCGCTGATTCTCCTTATCACCCACTCGCGCGACGTATCCAGGAAGCTGGCAGATATCGCTTCGCTCTTGCAGCTGAAACGGGTCCCGTGAAAATGTGTAAGACATCGGCGTGACGTAGTGGTACGTAACGGACACTTCCACACTAAGGGCATACCGGACGACATGAAAAATCGTCTCACAGCAGAACGTGGTTACGTCTATGTCCAGTTCGGAAACGCCGTCAAGCAGACGCGTCATGTGCGTTCCGAACTTCATCCAGGGAACAATCGCTTCAACTTCACCTATAGACACGCGAAATGACAGTTCGCTGCCAACACCTTGCTGACTAACGTGCACCTGCGTGTGCTCGCTCAACACTGCTCCGACGCAAAGACTTCGCGGCTCAGAGGCTTCAGGAGCATTCGTGAGTAGATATTTCATCGGCAGGGCACGGTCAAAACAGTCGAGGCTGCGACACCTCATCCGGCCTTTCAGAGGATGACTCGGTTAGTTCATTCGCGCTGAATCGGTTCTTGAATTTGTTGAAGAGTTTGCCCCACGCATCGTCCGTCCCGGAGAAAAATGTAAAAAGGTCCTCTTCGGTCAAATCCAGGCTCTTCTTCTTTCGCGTCGACAAATCGAACAGCGGGGCAAACCGTGGAGCGAGTTGCCAAGCGTCGAGTCGCGCGCTGCGCAGATTTTTCTGCTTCGTCCCGGGAAGCTGCTTTAGGACATCTTCGAATACCGCGTCATGAAGATATTTCGTCAGCGCGCTCCTGTCAGTCTCAGAAAGCGCGCCGGTCTCCTTGATAGCAAAATGGTTAATCTCCGGTTCGCTCTGTCGCGGACTCTTGTGGGCTGCTTCGAAAACACGTCCTAGCCGCTCGATGAGTTGATACAGTTGTCTTGCACTCTTATCGGTGCGTTGGACGTTGCGTTGGTAGTCCACTGCCTGGCTGCGGATTGCTTCGTCTTGCACCGACGGTGAGATTGGCAGAAGCGAGGAGCGGTCAGCTGAGTCGTACATGCTGAGCCATTGCGCGACAACGCGATTGCAAAAATCGAGAAAGTACCTCATGTTCCTGCCAGATAGCCCGAGAAGCGCAGCTTGGCCGGCATAAAGCTTGTTCTTCCGATAAAGCGTACATAACCAGAACAGTGCTCCGCGTTTGTAGTTCGCGTACCAATCTTTGGCAACCGCGTCGTCTCTTCTGAAAGCTTTGATAACGGCACTTGGACTCTTCGGACCCGACGACCCACTGCCTTGATTCATGACGACGATAGCCGTCGCGGCCCTGAGAAAATTCGGCTCTGCCTCAATAAAAGCTGTGATGAGGTCTACATCATCCGGAAAGCTCTTCTCCACCCACTCGATGAGGGGCCTGAGCTTCCTACCCGAATTTTTGAGAAGCAAAGCTTCTTCCTCATCAGAAAGCGCGGCCAACAGTTGCTGAATGTCGTTAACTCCCAAGCCCTTAAAAAATGGATTGAGCTCGAGGTGCCTATTGGCAACTCTCGTCACATGGACCTCGAATTCGGCAAACGTCACTTCATCGAGCGAATATGACCTGAAATCGTGTGTTTCCTCGATGCGCTGGTCATTGGTCAAAGTCTCGGCGGTTAGGAATACTTCCGACCTGGAAAACAGCCTCCAAGTGACCCCGTCCTCACGTTTGGTTTGTTTCAGTCGCGTGTTGACCACTCGCTGCTGAAAAGGTAGAAAGTTTTCGAACTCGTCAATTGAGATGGCTAAGTAATGGTCACGAAGAATCTCAGACTGGCCTACTTCGGCCGCTAGTATCTTTAGGAGCGCATTCGGCTGCGCAAACGTAAGCTCGGGAAACTTCTTGTCAGGGTTGTTGAGGATGAGCGTAACAAGCGTCAACTGGTCCTCAATGAAATCGAGGAATGAGCCCTTATTGAGTTCGCTTTCGGGCGCTGAGTAACCGAACTGTTGATACATGCGCCTGAACAGTCGTTCTTCAGCCAGCCATGACCCCAGCGGGGAAAGCTTGTCCAAGACGCGGATAGCCTTCTGCGCAATAGTCAGGTCGAGGTATTGGTTGAATAGCTGCTCGTACAGTTTCACTGCGTCGTCGGCAGGGGCGAAACTTCGCAGGATGTCCGCATCGATTCGGAAATAAAGGCCTATGTGGGCCGGCAACTGCTGATGGGCGACAGCACCCTCAGCTCGCGCCCGCGCCAACCAAGCCTCAAGCGAAAAAATTGATGCTAACGTAGTCTTCCCGGAGCCCCGTGCCCCTGTCACGATGACCGGCGGAAACTCCTGGAGAGCGTCAACTGTCACATTGCCTGGGTCCACATAGTAACGAACAAGGTCATCTTCCGAGATATAGTCGCGACGAACAATCGAGAAAGGGTTACTGGGCTTCACATCCGACTGAGGTGCGGACGTTGTAGTCCTGTTGACAATGCGCGAGGTGAGGTCGGCGCATTGTTGCCCATAGGAAGTTGGTTGCCTTAGGTAGTCGCCTTCGTACGAAAGCAGCCGTTCGGTGAGAGCCAACTCCCCAACGTATGGAATGAAAACATCGAATGGAGGTGCATCTGGCCACTCATTGAGAATGTCGTTCTGACGGCGGCGCCTGTCGTCGAGCGGAACGTCGGGCACGGGTGACGCGACGAGCAGCATATGCCGAGGGCCATACAGTTCGCTCGCTTTGGGCGACTGGAGCAATTCATATGCTTTGCGTATCCCCGCGACATTCTGGCGGTTCAACCCAGACATCATTACGACGGTGTCTGCGAAGTCCAAAGTCGTAACGTAGAAGACGTCTGTAAGGCCAGTCCGACTGTCTAACAGGACATAGTCGTAGCCGGCTGCCCGAATTCTCTCTTTCAATATTTCTATGAACGCTCTGCCTCGTTGTTCATAGAAGCTATCCCATTTGAACTCTGCCAGACGCCTCTCGTACGAGGGGTCCTCAAAGTTACCGGCAGGCAACAGCGCGATGGTCCCTTGAATCGGTGATGTCTTGTCCGAGGAAAGAGGACTGATTGCAGTCCAGTGCGAAAGGTCAAAAGTATCCAAGAAACGGTTGATGCCATCGTCGGAGTTCGCGGCCTCTACAAATGCAGTCAGTAGCTCAAGGACGCCCTTAGACACGGATATCCCGCGAAATAGGTCGCTGAACGACTGGCCTGGAGCCTCAAGGTCGAAGTCCACCACCAGAACTCGCTTGCCTTCCTTCGCGAGGTGATATGCAACATTCGCCAGCGTCATGCTTCTGCCGACGCCACCTTTGAACGAATAAAACGCGACGAACCTTGTCTCGCTCATGCTGCTCTTCTGATTAGGTGACGAGGCGAAGTGCGGTCGGTGACCAGAGCGACCCTCGCGTGGAAATTTATAAGTTTGTCCTTCTGGGAGTTCGGGTAAGTCTTGCTCAGAGCCTGAGCGACAACCCGCTCGACACGTTCGCGCACTTGTTCGTACTCGTTCGGTTTACGCAGTCCCATATTCGCTGCGATTAGTTGTCCGCAAGAGACGACCGCCGTCATCGCGACCTTCTCGTCCGTGCTCGTCAGTATCTCTCTAACAACAGTGAATAATTCGGCGCCGAAATCGGTTCCTGCTTCGAGCATTCCCTCTGCCGCACCAACATATACAGACAAGTCATGCGCCTTAAGACTGCCTAACGCAGAATAAAAGCAAATGTCTCTCAACGCGTACGACGCCAACGTCGGCTCAGCCGCACCGCGTGCCGCGATGGTGCGAACCTGATTGACTATCTCTCGCCATTGGACGTTTGAGGCCCGCGCCGAATTCGCCACAATCGCCGTGAGAGCTGCAATGGCCTCCGGAGCACGCTCGATAGCGGACGACACGATTTTGGGGTCCCGATTCAGCGCTTCTATCGCCCAATCGCAGTCCAGGTCGACAGCTAAGGTGTCCTTCTCTCTGAGCCGGTTCACCACCCTCGCCAGACGCTTGAGCGTCTCCCCGTCTTCGCTATCCCACGCTTGCTTCGCCGCGAGCAAGACCAACCCGCATGCGTCAACGGGCTCTGGAATCGCGCGCAGGAGCAACGAGAGTAGCGCGTCTTCTACCGTCGAACTCTTACCAACGCTCGCGTCGCCCTGGAGCGCCCGAAGTACGGACAGCACGTCATGGTCAGTTCTGATGGTCATGGCCCTCCCTGTACCTAACTACGCGTTGTTGGCCTGCGCTCCAATACGCATCGGAAATACCCGCGTCAGTGGTGTCCAGGTCTGCATCGAGCACGCGGACGAAGCTGCGTCCGGCGACAGTTTTTAGCGCATCCGGATGCGCGACCCATTCATGGAGAGCTTGTTGCCCAGTTCCTAGGTGTACGGTCAGCCCGTGGGTCGCTTCTGCGCTTCCTTCCCGCCAGAAAAACGCGCCTCCAGCGTCCGCGACCGTTGGCTTGAAGGTTTCGCTACTCGTTACGTACGCTAACGCCAATTTCTCACCCGCATTCAACAGCCGATTGTACAGACCTAGCGAACAATACAATTCAGCGGCTGTACAAGCTTGGGGATTGACCTCGCCGCCGCCCTCCACGACACCATCACTAACCCAGACCGTACGCGATGCGTCTCGTCTAAGGAATTCCTCAATCTTTTCTTCGAGGAAAAGCTCTTCTATTTCCGTATCGTGAAACAAGTCCCGCGCTTTCCGAATGAACCACACCTCGCGAGTTGTTGTGTCGCGGGCACCCTGCCAGTAACACCGGTCTGGAAGTCCCAGCGCCCAGTTTGGCCAATTTTCGTTGGTGCGGATAGCCTCATCAATCTCGGCCTCCGAGGGGGAAGCCGGCTTTTGCTCCGCATCAAGAAAATTGCAGTGCACCAGCGCTAACTTGAGTGACTCCAGGCCGTCCGGCCGCTCAAATGTTCCGGCGTCAAAGGCCGCTTGGCAATCCGCGTATGTCATTTACACGAGCGTAAGAATGTAGTGTTTGCTTACTTCAGACGAGGACCGGCATCGACAACAATGTCGTCACCGTGATGTGTTTCGCACAGTTTCCAACAGCATGCGTCTGACGCCACTCGCGACCGAAATCGCTGCTCAGTGAGTTCCAAATCCGCTGTTGATGCTCATCAGGGACTCGCACGCGGAAAACGCAATCCGTGAACAAGCCTGAACCCGCAGCAACCCGCGCCTCACGAACCAAGCAGCGGGAACCGACTCGGGCCAGCAATATGTCCCCGCCGTGCGCGTTGTGGAATCCGTCGCGCCCACCCGTGAGGTGCAAATCGTCGATTGCGGCCGAGAAGTGTGACGTGTGAAAAGCCTCGTACCCAAGGCCCGCGTATTCCTTACGAGAGCGACTGCCGCGCGTGACGGCTGCGCCGAGGGAGGTCAAAGTTCCTGCGACATGCCGGTCTCCGGCATTCATCACGGCCATCGCGTCGTGATACCCAAAGTCCATCCTGCGCAGTGCTTCCTCGTAGCTCACCCGCCGCTCGGCAACAATCGAGCCATCGATTGAGCATTTTCGAAGTTGGACACTTCGCTTGCGGCTGGGGCCCCTATGTCCAGTTATCAGGAACGCGTCCACTTCCGCGCCACCGAACGTCTTGGGTGCCAGTTGAGTCACAGTCAAATTCGATAAGCCTGAGATGAACTGCTGCCGAACCGACGCAAACGCGGGCTGAGTCACAATAGGTGACGCCACAATCAAGGCTATCGTCCCTTGCGGAGAAATCAGGGACCAAGCGTGCGCCGCGAAGGCGACGTCACTTCGCAACCAGCCGCCTTGGTCGACAATCTCAGGAAAGACTTGTCGAACGCGGTCAATTGAAGCTTGGCCCAAGCGTGCCATGGCATAAGGCGGGTTCGAGACAACGACGTCGGGACGCTCGCCATCCACACGCAGCTGCGAGACAAGGGGGGACCGCAGAACATCGAGGGTTTCGGTCGTCCCCCGTGCGGACGGAATACCGGCTAAATTTCGCAGAGCGTGCGCATCAATGTCGACCAGAAGAGCCCGGCTCCTTTTACATCTATCTAGCACACTCGTTGCGAGCGCGCCGTTACCAGCTCCTAGGTCTAGCACTCGGCGTGAGTAGAGAGGGATGCTCAAGGCCAGAAGACGAGCAATCGCAGCTGGCGTCGGAATCTGTCCGAGCTTTTCGGCCCGGCTTCTGGCCCGCCTGAATCTGAGGCTGCTCGAGTTATGCACTTTTTTGTTGTCAGCCATGAATTTTCGTTCGGAAAACCGGTTTCGCGCAATTCTAACTTGTAGTCACCGCATACAACACAGCCAAAGCTAGGTCATCGTCGCAGACGCGTCCGCGACCCAGCCCGTTCTGGCTAGGCTTGCCCTTTACCCCCTGACCGCCCACGACCCGGGCTCGCTCACGTCAGGTAAACGTTGTCAACTCGCCACCAAAGGATTACGACGACCAAAAATGTTGGTCACCGAATGCTCGAAGACCAAGCTTTCAAATTCAATACAGCAAGCCAGGTCGGTTGTGTCGATGGCAAGCGCGACGCGTGTCTGACGGCGAGGCCGCCGCGTCGTCCAACTTCGCGGTTTTTGCCAGCGAGGCATGCCCGTAGCGCGCATCGGCTGCGTTGTCCATTTCTTTGCCTTAAACTATGCTAAGGGCTTCGATAGCGTATTCAGTTGGACACTCAATCGCCGCCGCTTATCGCGAGCATTAAAAACTGCGAGGGCTTAACCCGCAGTCCGCCAAAACCAAAGACCAACCCGCAAGTCTATCGCCAAAATCAAAGAAACAATGGCCACTCTATACAAATATCGTCCACCTATAAATTTCGACGCGCTTGAAAACTGTTTTACCTCGAAAATTTTGATAAATCAGAATTATTCTTCGCAAAGGCGTCCAGCTTTAACGACCCCTTTGACGGAATACTTGATTTCGATTTTTCGGCGTCTCAGGAGGAGGCCATTGACTACCATTTCCGAGTCTTGAGAAAACGTGCTCGCGCACAAGGAGGCTATCCAGCTACTCAAGAATCTTATCTTCGCGCGAAATCGAATATTGAGAAGTACTGGGACGAAATAAAAAGCGGCAGCAAAGACCTGAAACGAAAGCATGCGCACAACATCAAGACCATAGAAAAGGAAGGATGGGGCACGCTTGAGTTTACGAAAAAATCACTAAGAACGGTGTTTTTCGGACTTAGAATGACACCAGATGAAATTGAAAAACATAAGGATTATTTAAAAAAACGAGGATTTACGCCGGAATACAAACACGCAGTCCGACATCCTGATAGGTACTCCATCGTTTTCAAGGACGTTCTGTAGGTCCGATGCCGCCTTTCACAGACTGGAGCGCCGGCGATAGACAATGGGTTGTGGAAGGGCGAGAACCAAATATTAAGCAGGACCAGTTGTTCATGCAACCGCAGTAACATGTTAGTTTCAAAAAATTGGCCGTGCAAATCGCAGGAACGATTTTTCTACGGCCATTCGGCTACGTCGCATCACGTTGCGGGGCATTTTTGTGAGCATGGACCGGTTGACAGCCTTTGCGGACCCGTATGAAGCGCCAACGCTAATCAAGGAAGCGGCACGAAGGGGTGAGTTGGTGATATTTGTCGGGGCCGGCGCATCGATGTTGTGCGGGAGTCCGTCGTGGCAAGACTTCGCCCACGGAATGATTGACCAACTGGCCAGGCAGGTCGGTTTGGACTACTCCGCCTCGCAGCAATTGAAAAGCATACCCGACGCCCGACGCAAGGCATCTGTCGCCAAGGAGATATGGATTGGTGCGGAAACGGATATCGACTTCGACCGGATTCTTCATCCAGCGGGTTCACCACGCGACGACGGAGTACGTCTGTATCAGTTTCTGGCAAGCATCGGTGCGGTCTTTGTCACGACTAACTATGACCGTTGGCTCGACGAGACGCCCACATCTCCAATCACTGCGGCTCCCATTGATATCTCTCTGCCGACTGGCGGCCCGGCAGTAAGCGCACGCAAGATATTTCATAAGCGTAACGACCTAAATATCGCGCGGCTAGACGAACCAGGGACCGTATTGCATCTACATGGCAGCTGCGCCGACCCACGCGGAATGGTCATTTCGCTGAGTGACTACATTCAGCATTACGCCGATGGGTATGTTGACGCCTTTCTGCGCGAACTGTTCAGTCGCAAGACAGTGCTGTTCCTCGGCTACAGCATGTCCGACATGGAAGTATTGGATTACATTGTTCGGGCCAACCCGACGCCTAGTGACGCACGGCACTATCTTCTTTTTCCGTACCTAAGTTCTGAAAAAGTCCAGGTTTTTTATCTGCAACGCTATTTCCGCAACCAGTGCGGGATAAACCTCGTTCCATTCTGTATCGACAAAAGCGGCCACAGCGAGCTCGTCAGCGTCATCGAGTCTTGGTCAGGACAGGTTGATGTCCGCCCTCCGCACTTCGTACAGAAGCAGGAGCAGATAGACCAGGCAATCGCGAAATCAGCGTCAGAACCATGGCGAAAGGCTGCCTTCGAGCTTATCGCAGACGACGAAGACTTGGCTGCGTACTTTTTCGCTCGAGTCAAAGGCAAGGAGTGGTTTGATGACTTTCTTGCGGCAGGCTTTTTCGACCCAAACCGCAATCCTGCGCCAAAGCCGTCCGAACAAGACGCGCAACTTGTTTTAATACCGCTTTGGTCCTGCCTTCCGTACCTTGAGCGGTTATCAGGAGAGTGCTCGGTCGGTACTGACGACCGCATAGCGACCGAAATAACCAGCATCATCAAACAGGTCACCGAGCTCGGCGGTCCGGACAATGACCGGACGTGGTGGTTCTTCGCCAAATGCCTGACTGCGCTGCCACCGGCATTGGTCCCTACCCATCTACTGGAACTGACAGGTCGATGGTTCGAAAGCCGATTCGACACATCCCTCTTCGGCTACGAACTGGCTTTCCATCTGCTTCCCCGGCTTCTAGAGGACGAATCGGCTGAGGCGCCTGACAAAGTCAAAGCGTTATTCAATGTCCTGTGCCGGGTAAGAGGTATCGAAGCAGATTCCGACGGTAATAAATTTGGCGAGGCAACGTCGGTTATAACTGACCACTGGTTGTCCGAGATGATGGCCGCACGCGCCAGAGACGTTGCAAAAAAATGCGGCGCGGCTTGCATCCCAAACTTGGTCCAGCGCTTGACTGAAGCCCTTAAAAACCCAGAGGACGACAGGTATGGGTATATCTGGCGACAAACGATAGAAACTGGAGCAACGCAATACGAACTTGCGAACGCCAGGGATTCGTTGATAAATGGATTACGCGATGTGCTTGACGTCTGCTGCTCAGACGCTCCCGGCGAAGCCATCCTCTATATCCGCTCGCTGCTAACGTCAGAATTTGCCACTTTGAAGCGTGTAGCACTTCATGCAACTTCAGCGCACTATCAGGCGGTAAGGGAAGCGTTCTGGGAAGCGCTCGACTCTTCCTGGTTTGTCATTGAACACCAACATGAACTCTACCTTCTTCTAAAGAACAACTTTCTTCAGTTCTCGATGGCGGAGCAGACAAGAATTTTCCATCTCATCATGAATTTGTCCGGTGAGTGGAGCGACCAGAGCAAAGCTGACTACTACAACGGAAACCTCCGGCGCGACTGGTTGTCTTCGCTCGCGAATCAAGGCTTCGACAATATAGACAAAGCATTCGACGCGCTTGTGCAACAGTACGGACCTGTCGAAGGGCGTCCAGAGCTCCCTTACGCATCCCCTCAGGTCACCGTTTTCTCTGAAGCCAGCCCGATATCCTTCGAACAGATGGTCGCAATGGAGACGGCGGGAATATACCAATACCTGACGGACTTCGTCCCCTCAGGCCGCAGGAATGAAGATAGCATCACGGGGCTCGCGCAGGTTGTAAGAGAGGTAGTCAAACGGGCTCCCGAAAAATTCGTAAGCGACATGGACCGGTTCGGTAACCTTCGCTGGACCTATCAGGAGGCCCTGTTCGCTGGCTTGTTTGCACGATTCAATGAAGGGCTCGAAATTCCATGGCAGCAAGTGGTCCAGTTCTGCGCCAAGATTTGTGCGTCGGCGCACACCTGGACCTCCTACACTAACGAAGCCACAACTGATGGTGGGTATGAAGTTCAACGCGCGCTCAACGCGATGGTTGACCTATTAAGAGTGGCTCTCGAACGGCCAGACCTTCAATTCCCTAACGACGTCTTGGAGAAAATCGGATTGGTCGTCTCGACATTGTCGACGCGTACTCTTCCCTCAAGGAAGTTTTCGCTCGATGCTCCGATGGACACGGCTCTCAACACGGTCCACGGACGTGCCATCTGGACGTTGGTCGATTACGCGCTGCACGTCGGCCGCAGCGAGGACCGAATCGGGGGCGACCGTAAGCATGCGTGGCAACGGATACACGCTCCATGGAACGAGCTGCTCCAGAAATCGAGAGAGAGGCGCGACCATGAGTTCCATGCCTTGGCGGCGAGGCATCTATTACAGCTCTTGTACCTAAGCGAAGAGTGGACTCTTCACAACATAGCAAACATCTTTCCCCTAGAAGATGAAGAACTGTGGAAAAGTGCGGCCCATGGGTTCAGTGGTATCCCATACTATTCTCAGCCTCTGTTTTTAGCACTTCGTTCTTCCGGCGTGCTTGCACAATTGGCGGCAGAAAGCATGTCATATCGGCAAACACGGGAAAGAGCGAGTCAATACATTACCTTCGCCTATCTTTCCGGACTCGAGGAACTTGACGATGCGACCAGCTCGATTAGTCAAGTACTCGCCGATATATCCACAAACAACTTGGGTCAAATCGTGTGGTTCCTTTGGACCTTGCGCGGAAGCATCCCCCGTGAGCAGGTTCCACGGATTATTGCGTTTTGGACATATCTTTCCACGAGGATTACCGGCTGTGAGGAGCAGTGCACGGAGCTGCTGTCCAAGCTAAATTTTCTTTCCGCATTTATCGATGAGTTGACTCCATCGACACTGACTCTGTGGATGCAGTGCGCGCCATACGCAGATGTTGCGCACAACGGCTCTGTGCTGGTGTCAAACCTAGCCCGACTAGTAAAGGCTCACCCTGAAGAAATCGGGCAGATTTTCAACGCTACACTTCAGTCGTTCGTACCAACTTACGACCCTGCCGAAATAACAGAATGTGTTGAGCAACTCTATCTGGCGAACGAGCGGGAAAGCGCCGACTCGATTTGCGAAGTCTATGAACGAAAAGTGCCCGGATTACTTCGCGACGTCTACATCACGCACAACGGAGGGTTCCATTAGGGACGCGCACATCTTGATGGTTCGGGCCGTGTTGCTGTCGATAGCAGCCGCCCTCAAAAAAGCGGTAGACCAAATGGTCACTGTCTTCGCTTTGAGTCGAACTCACCAACATCGACGGAGCCGTTAAACAGCCGGGCCAGAATGCAGACTCACCGCTCAAAAAACGACCAGCAAGAGGGAAATCAATTGGCCACAGTTGCCGACACCCAAGCCCTAATACCACCGAGCCTGCAGCACGTCTCCGAGCTCACTGGCGCAAAAATTCGCGTGTTCATGACAGAAATCGCGGAAGGCGTGTCCAATTATCGCAGCCTGCACAGTTTGACCCAACAGGTCGAGCATCAGTATCACGGCCGCTTTCTTATCGAGCTCATCCAAAATGCCCACGACGCGTTCGACAATGGCCCGTCGCAGATGGAACCTAACCGCATCGAGATAATCTTCGACCCCTCGGATTCGGAGCATGGAACGCTCTTCGTGGCCAACGACGGCATCCCCTTTTCAGCGTCGAACTTCGAGCGTCTCTCCCAGCTCGGTCAAAGTGACAAGGACCCGCAAAAGAGCATAGGGAACAAGGGCATCGGCTTCCGGAGCGTTCTCGAGATATCAGAGCGCCCAGAAATCTACTCACGGGCTCACCGAGCAAGTGAGGTGTTTGACGGCTATTGCTTCGGCTTTCGCCCTGAAGTTATACAGGCCATCGTCGGTCCGATGCTTGAGCTTGCAGAACAGGGCACGATTCCAATGTCACCAGTCGGGGGCGGACCTCTGGTTGAATGGTCCTCAGACACCGTAGAAAAATACCGACGTCGGACGTCAAAGAAAGGAGCCGACTGGCTTGTATCAGAGACCAAGTATCTATCGCCCTACCTCTTGCCCGAGCCAATTATCGTGACCGATAGCGAAGCTATCCATCGATTGGAAGAGCGGGGTTTCTCAACGGTTGTCAGACTGCCGCTTAAGGCCCGCTCGTTGCAAGCTAAGGTCCTGAGCCAGCTCGAAGAATTGTCCCCACAAACGGTCATTTTTCTTGAAAAACTGGGGAGTCTTAATTTTCAAGTCTGGGGTACTAAGACCCATTGTTACATGCGCACTTCGACGCCATTTGACGGTGAGTCTGACGGCACCCGGGTATCGATATCCGATGCTGACGGTTCAGGTTTCGAGTACGCCGTATGGAGCACGCTACTGCACGTGAGCGACGCACCGGAAACGTTCCGTTCAGCCATTTCTGCACTGCCGGGTAGGTGGCCGGAGATTACGGACATCCCAGTTTCGATTGCCGTTCGCTTGGGCGACGACCCTGACGAAGGTCGATTCAGCATATATCTTCCAACGCGTGTAAAGACAGGCAGCGCCGTCCACGTCAATGCGCCGTTCTTCGGCGACATGAGTCGAACGTCTATCCCATTTGAAGACCCGTACAATGAGCAACTTTTGACAACCGCCGGCGAGCTGTGCGTCAACACGTTGAAACAGCAGTTGGCCGGCAAGGGGGAGAGTGAGGCAAGGGCCATCATCGACATCCTGTCGCCAGTTGGCAACGACCCCGAAGCAGTGAAGCGATGGCAAGACCTGCTCGACACGGCAGCGTCTGAAGCCGGTGTATCGCTAGACAAAGACCCGATAATATTGAGCGAATCCGGATGGACGCCGCTGAACGAGACCTCACTCGTTCCTGCACGGGTTGAAGCCCAATTGCTCACCGACGCCGTACTGCGTAGCTGTGCGACCTTTTCCATCTTCCATTCTTGTCTACGCTCGAGAACACATCAAATCAGGACACTGGCGTCGATTCGATATCCGTCAGTCGGAGCTGACCCGCTTCCCAATCAAATTGCCGGCACCGTCGCGAATGTCGCCGCCACCTTGGTCTCGACCGATTGTGACTGGAATGCATTTTGGCGGGACGTTTCCGCTCTATTGCCAAAAGGCCAAAAAGAATTGCAGTCTTTGGACATTCTCCTTGGCACGGATGACAAGCTGCACAAGGTCGACTCGGAAAGTGCCGTCTTCTTCCTTCGGCGCCAGGGCACGCAGGACGACGGTGATATTGCTGATGAAGGTGGCGTATCGGACATCCCAGTGTCGTTGCAGCGGCAGGTTGCGTTTTTGAGCGACAAAATTCAGACGTATGAAACGAACCGGCCTACTCTGCAAACCTCAGTTCGGACTTATCTTGGAAATGGACTCGTATCGCAGTTCCGCGTCGACACGATTCTTTCCGACGTTCTACTTAAGTTGACCCCGAAGCTGCCGCTCTCGCTCGAAGGTCCCCACTCCGAGTTGTGTCGGGACATCATGCGTTGGGCGCTTCGTCTGATGGGACAACTTCTTTCAAGCGGGCGGAGTGCGGCCACCACTTCTAAGCTCCTCCGCGATATACCTGTTCCGTGCCTCGGAGGCTGGTATCCGATGTCTGAGACCACTTTCGGAGACGGATGGATGGGCACGTCGGGCCCTCTTGTCTATGAATATCTCGCCGCATCGGAACTGGAATCCGCCACCCACGCCAGGAGTCGCCTGTTACTTAATCCCGAACATGACGTTTGGGATTCAATCGGCACCCTAGACCGTAGAAAGCAGGCCCTTGTCGAGGGAGGGGTCTACGACGGACTAAGACTTCAGCCGACTTCTTCACGGGACTGGCCGAGCGGCTTCTACGCTTCTTCTTCGCACGTTTCCCTTCCGCCCACCCCGCCACAAAGCTTCCATTCCGACGAGTGGCGCGAATACTGCGCTTGTGTCGCGCGGGAAATGCATATCCCCTATGCGAATGCTCAACCGTACGCAGTAGACGATTTTTTCGTCTTCCCGGGATTTCGCGATTTTGGTCACATGAGTAGTGCTACGAAACTAGTGCTTGCCGAGTTAATCTTCCACAGTCTCTCAAGTTGGAAGTCTGGTCTTACACCGTTGAGCCTGACAAAACAGGGGGGGCATTCGCACCGCATGCATGTAACCGGTCCTCTTACGCACTTCCTGCGCAATGCGCATTGGCTTCCGATTACGAAAGGCAGCACGACAGAGTGGGCACGACTGCCTGACAGATGGCACGTTCCCGCCAATGCGATGGCGGGACGAGTTAAGCACTACGCTCACTTGAAACCACTACCACTTGTTCTATCGAAGCGGCTTGATACATTTCCGGCACTCGCTGCATCCCTACACACGCTCGGCTTGCCATTCTTGAACCTGCATGATGAGACGACCGACCCAAGTCTCATCAAGGCACTTACGGATTCGATTGGGAGCGATGACGCCCCTGATGACAACATACTGCTTGGACAGATTCGAGATGCGTGGAATCGCTTCCGCCCCCCTACGGACGGCGCGGCGTTGTCGCGGCTTCCGGTAAGAGGAGCAGACACACGGCTCGAGGCGGTGGCTGCGTCAACCGACTCACCGGCCTATCTTCCTGACCGAGGTCAATTTGTAGCCGACCTCGAAAGGTTTGGAATTCCAGTAGTGACCATCCATTTCGCAGACGCACGCCTGTTGGCCCCCTGGTTTCGCAAGGCGTATGGCGGCGCAATTCAATTGACCTCCCAGCTAAGGCGAGTTCCGTTGGTCGAGAATGTCACGTGGGAAAGCGGTGGTGGCACGCTCCTGATAGAAAGCGAGCTTTCGTGGTTAGTATCGCCGATGCTCGCGCTAGTGGCTTTTTACGGTCAGCTACGTGGCGTTCACTCGCCAGCCTTTCAGCAGCGTGCAGAAAAGTTGAGGGCGCTGCGCATCGAGTGGGTGTCATCGTTAAAAATCGCGATTTTTCGAGACGACACTACACCTCTAGTGAACGCAGACGTGCCCTGCGCATGGGATGCAGATTCGAAAACCATCCTCGCGTCCGAAAATTGCAGGAGCCAACCAGCCGAGTTGAGTTCCGCTTTATCTCAAGCGATAGACCGAGAGGACCTTGAATTACCCTTGAGACTGATATTCGGGAAGCTAACAACGATTGAATACGAGCCAGACGACGTGGCGTCACTTCTCGCGCCATTGCACATCTCGGAAGAAAACCTGCTTCTGGTTAGAGAGCATCTTCGCGGCGATGTCGGACATATGGCTCGTCTGCTTCACGTCCTTGTCAATGTATTCGGCTCTGAACCAGAGACGGACGACATACTTTCCGCACCGAACGAGGAGGAACTGAAGGCGATTTTGGCGACGACGCAACTCGCTGCAATGGATTTGGACACGGTGTTGAACATCGCACGGGAAAGTCAGGGCATGTTCTCGTTCGGAAAATCAGTGTCGATGGCTTCACCCGAACGTCTTGCGTTGCCGCGCTGGAATGAGGTGCTCAAGGAGATGGATGCCTCCCCCATAGGCAATCGCGATTGGACTTCGCAGTTCGATGCATGCGTCGAGATTGCCGCGAGCACTGTGAAGCGACTCGTTGCTGCACTTATCCGAAACGGCAGCGACATGTCGATGGCAGATTTCCTTTTCGACTACTCGAACCTAAGACGAACTATTGACCTTTCACAAACTTTCTGGGAGGTGGACTTTGCTGCTGCCATGAGTCCAGTTGCAGACCTTCTGTCGAAATGGTCACATGATGCGGACCTCCACGCGGCAGTAAGCCAATCGCTTTCGGTACCGAATCTTATTGAGAGAATCGAAGCGCTCGGGATTTCGCTCGACATCGACCCTGACGAGTGCGTTCGGAAAAACAATCAACTTGTCGAATCAGTTGTGAAAGGCATCGAAAGGATACGCCTAGCTTGGTGGCTTAAGATGTCTACGTCAATTGACCTGCCTGAATGGCGTGGTCATACCGACGCCTATGAAACTGCGGTGGCGGGTCGACTATCCAGTGACGGTAGCGCTCTTTTCTGGACAGAATCGCAGGTTTTTCGGATTATTTGCGAGTCTAGCCTGCACAGCGAACTGACAGCGTTCCGCACTGCAATGGAATTGGCAGACGGCGTCCGTTCGTTACAGGCCAGTCTCGCCATAACCGATGATGAGCTGGATGGTGCCCGAGAACGACTCAAGAATCTGCAACTCGAATTCATACGTTCCAAGAACACCGTCGAGGTCTGCGGCGAGAAGTTCGACAGTTCCGAGGACAATCGGCAGGAACTTTGGGCACTCCTGCATACAAAGATTCCCGACGCAACTATCGCGAATAGCACCCCATTAAGTCTAACTGCGACCGCGCCGCTCAAAAGGTTTGATGTTGCAAAGGGCAGTCGCCGTCAGAACATGTCGAGCAATGCTTTCTCGCTGCCGCCTCGGCGCCCCAAAGCGGTCGACGAACTTGTCGGTCTGGCCGGTGAAATTTTTGCATTCAGGATGCTACAAAGACAGTATGGCGCTGACGTTGTCTCGGCGTCTTCGTGGATATCCGAGAACAGCAAGTATGTGTTTCCGCTAAACGTCGCCGATGATACACGCGGATGCGACTTTTCCTTTTCAGCAAATGGAAGGCTGTTTCGCGTCGAGGTGAAATCATCGACTGGCACTGAAGAGACGTTCAAACTGGGTTCGTCGGAAATCCGCTTGGCAATGGAGCTTGGCGCGAGAGGCAGGCGTAGCCGGGAACAATTCGTACTTGTGCATGTAATGAAAGCGCTCGACCGGTCCCCAGTTGCAATCGTACTTCCCAATCCATACGACGCCAAGTATTCGGACGTATTTCGAATTCTTGAGGCCGACGCGCGGGTCCGATATCAAAAGGCTATGTAAACGCGTTGCCCGCAAAACGGAGATTGGGTTCTCTTGGTTGGGGACCGTTAGTTTCCACAATGACAACAGTTGGCTGGCAGACCTCGGGATTCGCGACCGGCCTTACTGCTATCTTTGCGACGGCACCTTTATCGAAACTTAAGATATTCGGGGGAAAAACCTGTGCGACAGACTCCATTTAGCGTGACGTAGTCGTTCCGTCTGCACTGGTGGACTTGGCACGCAACGCTTCATAAAGTTGCGCTGGTCCCAACAAGATATCCTTGAGCCCTTCGCGCACTCGTTCAGAGCCAAGGGCTTGAGTGCTCATCGTACTGTGCGAGCCTCTTTAACCACCTTCTTTGGGCTCTGCTTGAATTTTGAGATGCTAACGGACAGCATGCCATGAACGTTTATCATGATGTCATCAGATAGGTCAAAAGTTAGCGCTTACATCTGGGCGCTAGATGTCGTCGGGGACGGCCCGCGAAGTGAATCCGCATTTTGAATGCTGACCTTGGCTCGCGGCACGGCATCACCCGACGAAGAGTTCGATACGTTAAACGACGCGCTCAATCATCGACCACTGCAGAACGGCTCAAAACTCATTTCAGCGTAGCGGCAATTTATCGAGCTCAGCATCGTAAAGACCCATCCGCCGACTAGCTTCTATCATCCTGTCTATTCCGGCCTGTTGCTCGGCTTTGGTCCGCTCTTTGAATGCTAGCAAGTGCGCCATTCGAAACCACGCGCGGCCGTCTCGCGTGCGCCGGATTGCTACCAACTCGCCCGCCCTCGCCAAACCATCGAAATAAGCCGAGGACACATGTAATACGCGCGCCGCTTCGTCGCTAGGTAAGCATGCGTGGCTGAGCGTGACTCGGCCTCGCGCGCGCTTCAGTTTGCGGACTTTCATCCGATTTCCTCCTGCCGTGGGGCGCGACGTCCTGAACGCTGGAGCTAAGGGATTCGCTTCACCTCGGAGCGGACACGATGCCGGAGGTTCCGTGGGTTGAAGCCCATCACTAACAATAGTGTCGGCAGCATTAGAAAAATCTGCGTATGAATTCTGACAGAAGCCGCAGGCAGCACGGCACCCGCCAACGTGGTCGACGGCGTGTGGCTGCCCTTCGAGGGCGTAGTGCAATGCCCGACTACGAAAAGACCTTATCGAAAGAACAGACGCTTGAGGAACGGCACGAGGCCCCTGCGGAATCGGGAGTACCCTTTAGGGCAATTCAGTTTCGACGGTTCGCTCCGGCTTGGCAAGCGGATTCCGGCTTCCGAGTTCCATCTGCGAATGAGACGCTCTGGCGCCGGCCGTCCGTTTGCCTGCGCAAGGCGATGTTCCCTGAGCCCGGCCTCAATCCTCCTTTTTTGCCGCCTGCTCGGCTGGAAATTTCCCATCGCGATGCTATCCGGCATCTTAAAGCCCGCAACTACTTCGCCATCGTCTGTTACTTTTTTCGATAAGGTGTCCATCGACCTGCACGGCCATTGAAGCCAGGACGACTGTGTTGCAATCAAGGCTGTCAGGCCGTCGTCTGGGTAATGACGTAGTACATCCTCGGCACGTTGTCGGAGCTCATTGACGTCCGTTGCCGAGGTAATCTGCGAAACGTCAGATAGCAGCCTGCGCGCATTTAGCAATGCACGGGTTCGTTCGTCAGGCATCGTCAAAGTTACTTCCTCCTCGCATCTCTAGCTGGTTACGTTGTTAGCACCGAGGCCCTGCATCTTACTGTCGCGCACAAGACCTCTTTTCGGTCTAGAAAGAGCAACGTCCACGCGAGCCACGAGTATTTGCTTCTGATAGATACTTGCCAGCGCAGACACGTGCATCCCAAAGAACCGGCCGCTCGTCTGGGTTGCTCATCGCTTCTCCACCGCCTACAACGCAGTTGTGCGTCGCCTCGCCGCACCTCGCCGCCGTTCGTAGAGTTCATTTCGAAGAGCCGCTTTGAACGCACATCCGAGTTCGAAGCTGGACATCGTCATCAAGCAAACGTAACCACGCGGAGTCAAGATATCGAGTGCCCGTCGAACGCCGTAATCGATAGCGACGGCAAGCTCTCGCTCCAAATTTTTCTGCAATCCAACGGGTGCTCTTGTGCGAGGTGTTCTGGTTCGCATCCGCAATCTCCAATGCCCGCTCTGTGGTCGTCGAATCGATACAGCGACGCCGGCCACCTTCGATTAAGAAAAGAAACGCTGCAGTCTGCAGCGTAGTAGCTCGACCACGTCAGCATCCCCTAGTCCGTAGTCAGACTGGCAGTGGACCAATCGCTCCCGGTGCGCCCCGAAACCGTCACGCCTGTCATCGACTGCTAGCCAGTGCAGTAAGGAATGACGGCGAACATAGTCCAAAACCTGGGCTCCGCGAGACAACATCGGCCAAAGCACTTCTTCGAATTCACAACCTTGGTACGTAGCTGCGGTTACTCTTTTACGCAATGACGAGTCTGGCAACATGTCCCGCGTAGAGTCGACCCCGAATCGATAAGACCAGTCGGACGAAAGGACTACCTCAACATCTGGATAAGAGCTTAAGAGCTCAACCAGCACGGGCAGGTATTCGAAGAGCTGGATTCTGCCAGGCGCGCTCGTTACGATGCGCGCTCCCGAAACATAAGAATTGCCTCGGTGTAAGACGCCATCAATATCCAGAAAAAGAACCTTACGCGTTACCATGATTCACAAGGCCATTAGCATATCTGCGCGATTTCAACGGCACGCGCGCGCACGCGGCAGTAATGGAGCCTGAGGCGGTGCCCTCATTCGACCGTCTCTGTTTCTGCAGCACGCAGCATCTTGACGAGTCTGCGTTCAGCATTCGACTCGTTCGCCACCTGAGATGCGTTGAGGTAACTTTGCATACGTCGCAGCATCGGATTGTTGACGGTCGCTCTCAGGACTTCGTCAGCAGATAAAGGCCCTGTGGCGTCCTCGCCGTATCCTCCGAGAATCGCTCGCAGGCGGTCGGCAGCATCCTCGTCAAAACCCGTTTCCGAACCAACGCTGACGCGCTTTCCCGCCGTCTCCTCACTAAACTCGAAATCCGACGACGCGACCACGACGTACTGTTCGGACCGGGAGGCCATAAATGCCAGTATCGAGTCTTCCTTCGTGTCACTGAGGAGTTTCACAGAGTTCACGATGCGGTGGCCGAATGGAACACACTCCTGCCTCAGGACGTTGAGGTCAAAGAAGAGCGACCAATCGTTAGCGACGACAACGACTGCACCCGGAAACGGCTCAATAGCCTTTGCGAACAGCCGGCAGTCAGTGTCCAATGAACGAGTCGCCTCAGCTTCAATGTCCCGCGTCGTTATAGACGGGTGCCGACGAATGGCCCCAAGTACGCCGCTGATGCAAAAGAAAACGATAACCATCCGAGCTCCAACTTTGTGGGAAAAATACCAAGGTCAACGTTAACCGCTACCGAGGGTTGTTGCGTCGCAAATGGTCGACCTCGTAGCCCGGAATTAAGGAGCGACCGGTGGAGATTTCGCATCCGACGTTGGCGGCCCGGTCAGTAGACGAGGGTACTCTCCAAGCCGTGGTGACGGCCGAATCCGTGCGACCGGTAGAGAGATTGATAACTTCTAACTGTCCTCGCGTGTCGTTACTCACACTTGGTTGGCCCGCACAAACCTTCGGTACAGCCTATCAGGGGAAATATACATGAAAAGTCGTTTTGCCACATTTCATGTCGTTAACTTCCATGAGCGCTGCCCCGACACTGCATGTGGTCAAACAACAAAAAGCGTGGCAATGGCGAAGCAGACGACAGGTATTGCAAACAAGCTAGGAAAAGCAATTGCGCGGGAACGTACGGCGCGGGAATTGACGCAGGAGCAGCTTGCGGAGATGCTCGGTGTGGAACAAGAGACCATCAGCAGATTTGAGCGCGGCCAAGCGCTGCCGCCGTTGCCGCGTCTTATTCAGCTAGCCGACATCTTCGAGGTACCACTGGAAGCGTTACTGCGAGGCACGACGAATCGCGCGGCGGACGAGGCAGCGGATATCGCGCGCTTGCTGACAAAACTGGATGATGACGGGCGAGACTTTGTGCGCAGATGGGTGACGGAAATGTGCGAGCGCCTACCTCACCGCAATGCTAGCCTGCATAAACGGTAGGCGGTCACGACGAACCCGCTAGAGTGTAAAGAGTCATTGGCCTGGCGCCTTTTCTTGGAACCGACGACAAAAGAAAAGTCAGCGAATCGCCCGGCAGCGGCTACGCCCTGTTTATTTAGGGCGTGAACATCAAACCTATAGGGAGCGCAAGTTTGAACAGCAGCAACGTGGAAGAGAAAGGCGGGTTCGTTGGGAGGCGCAACCGGCATCCACGCACCTGTGGATTGCATGTGGATAAGTAGCAGTGCAGCGCGGTGACACTAAGGCAAAGTGGTACTTTCCCCAAAAGTGCCATCCGGAACTCGGCTGGAAGCCAATATCAGTGGTAGGTCGGTACTTATTTAGATTCCGCAAGAATGTAACCGTCATCGGCACGACACCGGTCAAATTCGGTGGTGTCGCTTGCTACCTCAAAAGCTCATTGCATTCGTACAACGGCTAAGACATAAAAGGGGACCGAACGTCGCCTCCGGCAAGTGGCAAACGCTGTGGTGTATGCAAACGTTCGTCAGTGGAGCCTGCGCGTGGCGAAATCACTGCCTCGGTCCAAGTCCCTATGGAGCCGGTCTCCAAAAGTTCCTACTGGCACCGTGCCCGCCACATCAGGCTTCCGCCTATGGAGACAATACGTAATATGCCGTCCGTACGGCGTGCCGAGGCCGACATCGTTGCTGCGAATATAGAGACAGAGCGAGATTTCGCGTTTGGCCGCGTTCGGAATGAACTGATACAGCAGGTGACACGCGGGCAGCGCGATCTCGTCGAGCTTTGCCGGGTTCCAACCATGAAACAAAATTCGACGGTCGGTCGGATTGTTGATGATGGTGTCGAGACACTGCCGCAACTGGTCGATTGCCTTGTACAGCAGCACTTGTTCGCTGCCGCCTTCAGTGAAGCGCGTGACTTCGCGATAACCCCGGCTCACGGCATCGGCGATCTGCGCGGCGGACGTGGCGTCGAGCACCTTGTACGCCGGCCACTGGCGCCATTGCACGCCGTAGACATCGCCGAGATCGTCCACGCCTTCGCGATACGGATTCGCGAGCCACTGCGGATTCTCGTTGGCGTTCGCGTCCCAGACCTTGCAGCCGAGCGCGCGAAAATCCGCCGCATTGCGCGACGCGCGCAGAAAACCGACCAATTCGCCGACCGCCGACTTGAACGCCAGCTTTTTGGTCGTCACGGCCGGGAAACCGTCCTTCAGATCGAAGCGCAGCATCGCGCCGGGCATGCTGATCGTGCGGATGCCGGTGCGGTTTTCCTGCCAGGTTCCCGTGTCGAGGATCATCTGGACGAGGTCGAGATACTGTTTCATTCGTGATTCCTTCGACGCGCGTTCGCGGCCGTTCACTGTGAGCGATGAGCCGTGATTTTACCAAGCGCGGGGAGACTTGCGAGAAATGCGCGACGCGCACCGGGCGGCCGCCCGATGCGCAAGGGCGGCGTCAGCCGCGCGTCGCGTGTTCGGTGGGCACGTCCACTTCGATATGGCGCATGCCGTGCGACGACAGCAGCCGATACAGCGTCACGCGCGAGATGCCAAGTTCGTGCGCGGCATCGCCGAGACGGCCGCGATGACGCAGCAGCGCCAGCTCGATCGCCTGGCGTTCGGCCGCTTCGCGCGCTTGCGCGAGCGAAACCGGCGCGACTTCCACGTATTCGCCGAGTTCGAGATCGCGCGCGGTGATCTGCCGGCCTTCGGACATCACGATGGCGCGCCGCACGCGGTTGATCAGTTCCCGCACGTTGCCCGGCCAGCCGTAGTTATGAATCGCGGCAATCGCGTCCGGAGAAAACCCGCGCAAACGGCGGCTCGCGTCCTTCTTGAAACGGTCGAGCATGTGTTTCGCGAGCAATTCGATATCCTTGCCGCGTGCGCGCAGCGGCGGTTCGTCGATTTGCAGCACGCACAGACGGTGATACAGGTCGGCACGAAAGCGGCCTTCGATCATCGCCGTCTGCATATCGACGTGCGTCGCGGAAATGATGCGCACATCGACCGGCGTGGAGCCGTGTCCGCCGAGCCGCTCCACCTTGCGTTCCTGCAAAAAGCGCAACAGGCTCGCCTGGCTTTCGAGCGGCAGATCGCCGATTTCATCGAGGAACAGCGTGCCGCCGTTCGCCGCTTCGACCCGGCCGATCTTTCGCTGGTTCGCGCCCGTAAATGCACCCCGTTCGTAGCCGAACAGCTCCGATTGCAGAAGATGCGCGGGAATCGCACCACAATTGATCGCGACGAACGGTTGGTCGCGGCGCGCGGAGCGTTCGTGGATCGCCACTGCGGTGAGTTCCTTGCCCGTGCCCGATTCGCCCGAGATGAACACCGGAGCGTCCGTCATCGCTACTTTGCGGATCGAGCGGAACAGCGCGAGCATCGCGTCGCACGAGCCGACCATTTCGCCCTCGGCGCGCCCGTCGCCCACGTCGGCGCCCGCCGCCGGTTCGTGCAGCGCGACCATGCCATACGCGTGGCCGACGGAATCGACGATACGATCGTTCGAGCTCGGCACCGTCACATAGTCGAAACAATAATCGCGGATGAGACGCCGCACCGCAGCGTCTTCGAGTTGCCCGGCGACGGTCGCCGCGACCCAGCCGACGTTGGTCAGCGTGAGCGCTGCTTCGAAACTTGCGAGCTCATGCGCCTCGAACCGGCTGGACAGGTCGAGCAGCCCGCCGGTGGCGAGGTCGTGCCGCAGCGTGCGCCGCGCATCCCGCGCCGACGCCACGATTTCAATGTGCCAACCGCGCTCCTCGAACCGGTCGCAGAGCGCCTTGTTCGGTTCTCGCGTCACATAGACAAGTTGCCGCCGAGCGACTTCCATTATTCAGATCCTTTCTCAACGGTCGCTGAATGGTTCCGGCGCGCGGAACCTGGACAAAATCGCGTATTTACAGTGCCTCAATTGAACGACGAACGATCATTCGATTATTTCAATCGGCCTACCCCGGCGACGGCATTCGTGCCGCGCGGTCTCGCGAAAGTCTTTATTGATTGTATTGATGCTGTTTTTGAGAGACTACTATACCGCAGAACCGTGGCAAACAAATATCCATAAGAAAGTCGTGATCACACCGCAAACGCCCGCCCAGCACGCGATCTATGTACTTCGGAATCATTTCGCAAAACAGCCGTTAGGTACTTTATTAAGACATAAAGCCTGACGTATTTCTTCCGCTTATCTTCCGCTTAATCACGTAATTCACGCTGTTTGAAGGAACCCGTTTCAAAGGTGAAACGTTTTCGTTAGGTGCGGCGTCCCGTTTGGCCGTGAATTCGAACTGACTTCAATAACCGCAACGGATTGCGCCAAGTGGCACAGCTTTCGCTAAAGCCTGACAGCTACCGGAGGCCGTCATGCGAAAGAATCCGCGCCCTGTGTCGTTTATCTGTTCCGAGATTGCCGTCGGCGCCGTCGCGCTATGCGCCGCATCGGCCGATGCAAGCACGTTCGCCGCCACGGCCGCGCCCGCCGTGCCGGGCGCGGTTACGAGTCGACAGACGCCGCCTTGCGAGGGCGAGACGGGCGCGACAACGCGGCCCGCGCGCGTCTCGATGGTCTCGCAGCGCGGCGTCAAGGTCACGCTGTGGGACGAGAACACGCCCGCGGCGATCCCGCTGCCGGCTGCGAATACGCACGCGGCGGCCGCCGGCACCATGGCGCTCGTTCAGCCATGCGCCCCGGTGAGTCTCAAGCACGATTGATGAGCGGCGCCTGTGGGCGCGTCGGGTAGAATCGGGCCGCGCCGCTCTTGGGCGCGCTAACCTTTGCCAATCTTCTACCCAGTCTATCCAGACATGACGACGCTGACCCTGATCGTCGCCCGTGCGCGCAATGGCGTGATCGGCCGCGACAACCAACTGCCCTGGCGTTTGCCGGAAGACCTCGCGTTCTTCAAGCGCACGACGATGGGCGCGCCCATCGTGATGGGTCGCAAGACGCACGAGTCGATCGGCCGGCCGCTGCCCGGCCGCCGCAATATCGTGGTGTCGCGCGATGCCACGCGCCGCTACGAAGGCTGCGATACGGTCACGAGCCTCGACGAGGCGCTCGCACTCGCCGCGCGTGACGGCGCGGGCGAAGCGTTTCTGATCGGCGGAGCGCAGTTGTATCGCGATGCGTTTCATCGCGCGAATAAACTGATCGTGACCGAAATAGATGCGGATTTCGAAGGCGATGCGCATCTCGACGCCCCCGATCCGGCACAGTGGGAAGAAGTCTCGCGCGAGACGCACCGCGCGCTGGCGCCGAATGATTTTATTTATGCGTTCGTTTCATACCATCGTAAGTAATGGAAATCGAGGGTAAGTAATAATTGAGTGAACGCGTCGGGAGCGCCGCTTTAGAATGCTTTAAAAGGCGCTTTGCGGGCGGCTTGCAAGTCTTTTCGTCGGCCCGCCGCGCGCGCTTCCCTCAATCGCGCATAACGCTTTAACAATGCGGCAATTGCGGATTTAAAGCTGCGGACACGCCAGACGACAAAAAGCCCGGATCATCCGGGCTTTTTTAATACGCTCTTCTTACGTAATAACCCTATTGCCCGGCAATCGTCATCTTCTCGATCAGCACCGAACCGATTTCCTTATTCCCGCGCACGACGGTATCCGCGCCGATCGCCTCGATATGGCGGAACATTTCCTGCAAGGTGCTCGCCACCGTGATTTCCTCGACCGGATACTGAATCTGGCCGTTCTCCACCCAGAAACCCGACGCGCCGCGCGAATAATCGCCCGTCACGTAGTTCACGCCCTGCCCCATCAGTTCCGTCAGCAGCAAACCGGTGCCGAGCTTTTTCAGCATCGCTTCGAAGTCGTCGCCGGATTGCGTCAGCGAACTGCGGAGCGACAGGTTGTGCGAGCCGCCCGCGTTGCCGGTCGTCTGCATGCCGAGCTTGCGCGCCGAATACGTGGACAGGAAATAACCCTGCACCACGCCATCTTCGACCACGCTGCGCTTTTTCGTGCGCACGCCTTCCTCGTCGAACGGCGCGCTGCCCATGCCGCCGCGCACGTGCGGGTCTTCGAGCACCTGGATGTGCGGCGCGAACACCGGCTTGCCGAGCGTATCGACGAGGAACGTCGTCTTGCGATACAGCGCGCCGCCGCTCACCGCCTGCACGAACGCGCCGAGAATGCCGGCCGCGAGCGGCGCTTCGAACAGCACGCGGCACTTGCGCGTATCGAGACTGCGCGCGCCGATCCGCGCAAGCGCCCGCTCAGCGGCGTAGCGGCCGACCGCTTCCGGATTCGCGAGATCGGCGGCGCTGCGCTTCGACGTGTACCAGTCGTCGCGCTGCATGTCGCGCCCGCTGCCGGCAATCGGCGCGCACGCCACGTAATGCCGCGAGAACGGATAACCGCCGAGAAAACCGCGCGACGTCGCGAGCACGAACTGCGAGTGCTGCGCCGAGACGCTCGCGCCTTCCGAGTTCTTGATGCGGGGATCGACGGCGAATGCCGCGCCTTCCGCCCGCCGCGCGAGTTCGGCGGCTTCTTCGGCGTCGATTTCCCACGGGTGATAAAGATCGAGATCCTGCGGCGCGGTTTCGAGCAGTTCCGCTTCCGCGAGACCCGCCGCGCTGTCTTCGGCCGTGAAGCGCGCGATGTTGTACGCGGCCGCGACCGTGTCCTTGAGCGCCGCGCTGGAGAAGTCGGCCGTGCTCGCATTACCGCGCTTCTTGCCGATAAACACCGTCACGCCGACCATCTTGTCGCGGTTATGTTCGATCGTCTCGACTTCGCCGCGCCGCACGCTCACCGACAAGCCGTCGCCTTCCGAGATTTCGGTCGCGGCGTCGGACGCGCCGAGCGACTTCGCGTGACGCAGGATATCGGACGCGATTTCCTTCAGTTCGTCCTGGGTATGCGGGAAAAAGCGTTGCTTGACGTCCATGTCTGCTGCCATTTTTCGTAGCCTTTGGGAGTCGGGCCGCTTGCGGCCCGCATGTTCGCTGCCTGCATGCCGCGCACTCGGCGACCCCGTTGCAGGACGTATCACGCGATCATAACAAGGACCGCCGCGCTTGGCCCGTCCACTTCATGCGCGCCGCCGGGCCGCGCCGCGCTCCGCCGGACGTTTTGCACCGGCCGGCACGTTACAATATCGGTATGAACCGTAAAACCCGCATTCAACCGATGGAACCGGCCGCCGCCGCCGAAAACGATGGCAGCGAGTTCGGATACGACCGTCCCAGCAAATCCCAACTCAAGCGCGACATGCTCGCGCTGCAGGTGCTGGGCGAGGCGCTGATCGCGCTGCCTAAAGACGCGCTCAAGCGCATGCCGATGCCCGAAAAGCTCGACGATGCCGTGCGCGAGGCGCGCCGTATCACCGATCACGAAGGCCGCCGCCGCCAGGTTCAGTATGTCGGGCGCGTGATGCGCTCGCTCACCGACGAAGAAACGGCCGCGCTGCGCACCGCGCTCGACACGCATCGCGGCGTCAACAAGGCGGAGACCGCGAAGCTGCACTGGATCGAGCGGACGCGTGAAAAGCTGCTCGCCGACGACGCCGCGCTGACCGAATTCATCCGCCAGCATCCGGGCGTCGATCCGCAGGAAGGCCGCACGCTGATCCGCAATGCGCGCAAGGAACGCGAGCAGCAGAAGCCGCCGCGCTATTTCCGCGAACTGTTCCAGTGGATCAAAACCGCGGCGGGCGTGACGGACGACGACGAAGAAGACGCGGCGGATCACGAAAATGACGATCAAGACGACGAAGCGTAATCATCCGGACGAACTGGTGGTGGGTCTGGTGTCGATCAGCGACCGGGCCTCGCAGGGCGTCTACGAGGACAAGGGCATTCCGTCGCTCGAAGCGTGGCTCGGCGCCGCGCTGAGTTCGCCGTGGCGCGCGGAAACGCGCTTGATCCAGGACGACGCGGCCACGATTTCGGCGACGCTTATCGAACTCGTCGATCAAGCGCGCTGCGATCTCGTGCTGACCACCGGCGGTACCGGCCCCGCGCGTCGCGACGTCACGCCGGAAGCGACGCTCGCGGTGGCGACGAAACCCATGCCCGGCTTTGGCGAGCAGATGCGCCAGATCAGCCTGAACTTCGTGCCGACGGCCATCTTGTCGCGGCAGGTCGCGGTGATCCGCGAAACGCCGGATCACGCCGCGCTCATCATCAACTTGCCGGGGCAGCCCAAGTCGATCAAAGAAACGCTCGAAGGCTTGCGCGACGCCGATGGCCGCACCACCGTGCCCGGCATCTTCGCAGCGGTGCCGTATTGCATCGACTTGATCGGCGGGCCGTATATGGAATTGCGGCCTGAAGTGGTGGCCGCCTTCAGGCCGAAAAGCGCGATCCGGCCGCCGAAAGCAAATTAAGCCGCAGTCAGCATCAGGCCGCTTCGCTCGCCGCGGGAATCAGGAAATGCTGGCGGTAATATTTCAGTTCGTCGATGGATTCGTGGATATCGGCCAGCGCCGTGTGCATCGCGCGCTTCTGGAAACCCTTGTAGATGGCCGGCTGCCAGCGGCGGCACAGTTCCTTCAGCGTGCTGACGTCGAGGTTGCGGTAGTGGAAAAACGTTTCCAGTTCCGGCATCCAGCGGGCCATGAAACGGCGGTCCTGGCAGATGGAATTGCCGCACATCGGCGATTTCCCCGGCGGCACATAAGCGCCGAGAAAGTCGCGAATTTGCCGCGTGGCTTCGGCTTCGCTGACCGTCGATGCACGCACGCGCTCGATCAATCCCGAGCGGCCGTGCGTGTTGCGGTTCCATTCATCCATCTTGCCGAGCGCTTCTTCGTCCTGGTGAATGGCGAGCACCGGCCCTTCCACCATCTTATCGAGCGTCGAATTGGTCACGACGACCGCAATTTCGATAATGCGGTCGCTGTCGGGTTCTAGGCCCGTCATTTCCATGTCGAGCCACACGAGATTCATGTCGCTGCGCACAAGGTTGGGTTCGTCGGATGGCTTGAGGATGTCGGTCATGGAAGCGGCCTGAATAGGTGGAAACCGCGAGCGCTGCGCACACAAAGCGCCACGCGCGGCAATCGGCAAGAACCTATAATTCTCGCATAGTTAAATCTCGGAATCCCCGGATGTCCAATCTCAATCTCGCTTTCTCAGTCGTGTTCGTCGTGGCGCTCGTCGCGATGGTCGGAACCAAGCTGTGGCTGGCTTCGCGCCAGATCCGGCATGTCGCGGCGCATCGCGGCGGCGTGCCCGCGCAGTTCACCGGCACGATCGCGCTCGCCGCACACCAGCGCGCCGCCGACTACACCGTCGAGCGCACGCGCCTCACCATGGTCGAAGTCGTGGTCGGCGCGGTCGTGCTGGTCGCGTTGACGCTGCTCGGCGGCGTGCAGCAGCTCGATCTCGCCATTTCCGGCTGGCTCGGGCGCGGCTACGTCGGGCAGATCGCGCTGGTGGCGGCGGTGGTCGCGATCACGAGCGTGATCGACTTGCCGTTCGATTACATCCGGCATTTCGTGATCGAGGAGAAATTCGGCTTCAACCGCATGACGAAAAAGCTCTTTTTCGGCGATCTCCTGAAAGGCGTCGTGCTCGGCGCGGCGATCGGATTGCCGCTGCTGTTCGTCACGCTCTGGCTGATGACGCAAGCCGGCGCGCTGTGGTGGCTGTGGGCGTGGGTAGTCTGGGTCGTGTTCCAGATGCTCGTGCTGATCCTTTATCCGACGCTGATTGCCCCGCTTTTCAACAAGTTCGAGCCGCTGCGCGACGAAGCGCTGCGTACGCGCATCGAGAACCTGATGGCGCGCACCGGTTTCGCCGCCAAGGGCCTGTTCGTGATGGACGGCAGCCGCCGCTCGGCGCACGGCAACGCGTATTTCACGGGCTTCGGCGCGGCGAAACGCATCGTTTTCTTCGACACCCTGCTCGCGCGCCTGTCCGGCAGCGAAATCGAAGCCGTGCTCGCGCACGAACTCGGCCACTTCAAGCGGCGTCACGTGATCAAACGGTTGATCGTCACATTCGCGATCAGCCTCGTCATGCTCGCGCTGCTCGGCTGGCTGGCGCAATGCGTGTGGTTCTACGAAGGGCTCGGCGTGCGGCCGTCGCTCGTCGGCGACAACAGCGGCCTCGCGCTCGTCCTGTTCATGCTCGCGCTGCCCGTCTTCATGTTTTTCATCACACCGCTCGGCAGCCTCAGTTCGCGCAAGCACGAATTCGAAGCCGACGCGTTCGCCGCCAGCCAGACCGACCCGAAGGATCTAGTGAACGCACTGGTCAAACTCTACGAAGACAACGCATCGACGCTCACGCCCGATCCGATCTATACCGCGTTCTATTACTCGCATCCGCCGGCGTCGCAGCGCATCGACCGCCTGATGCAGTTCGCCGCATGAAGGGCGCGCGTCTGGAAGGAACCGTCATCGCGGCGCACGGCCGGCATTATCTGGTCGCGCCAATCGATGGCGGCGCAATGCTGCAATGTTTCCCGCGCGGCAAGAAAAGCGAAGTGGCCGTGGGAGACCGCGTCGGATACGAGCAGTCGTCGGCGGATCAGGGGGTGATCGTCGAGATTGGCGAGCGCCGCAATTTGCTTTACCGGTCGGATCAGTTCAAGTCGAAACTCTTCGCGGCCAATCTCGATCAACTGCTGATCGTGCTCGGCACCGAGCCGCATTTCAGCGAGGATCTGCTCGGACGCGCGCTGATTGCCGCCGAGGCGCACGGGCTCGAACCGCTGATCGTGCTGAACAAGATCGACGTCGAAGCCGCGATGCCGCTCGCCCGCAAACGTCTCGCGCTGTATCGGGAGATGAATTACACGGTGGTCGAGTTATCGGCGAAAGCGTCGCCCGACACCGTTCACACGGAACTCGACGCGCGGCTCAAGGACCGCTCGACGCTCTTGCTCGGCCAGTCGGGCATGGGCAAATCGACGCTCGTGAATATCCTCGTGCCGAACGCCGAAGTCGCGACCCGCGAGATATCGACCGCGCTGAACAGCGGCCGTCACACGACCACGTTCACGCGGCTTTATCCGCTGCCGGGTGGTGGATCGCTGATCGATTCGCCGGGTTTTCAGGAATTCGGCCTGCATCACCTGTCGGAAGGGAAACTGGAGCGCGCATTCGCCGATTTCCGTCCGTATCTCGGCAAATGCCGGTTTTATAACTGCCATCATCTGCAGGAACCCGGCTGCGCGATTCTAGAAGCGGTGGAAGCCGGAAAGATCAAGCGGGAGCGCCACGCGCTGTATGCGCAACTCGTTCACGAAGCCAGCCAGATCGTGCGATAGATGTTCGATCCCGGCTCGTACGTCACCTCATAACGACATGAAAAAACTGACGCGCGCGCCGAACCTGATCACCGCTCACCACTGGATCAACGTGCTCGCCACGGCTGGCGTGCCGTGCGAGTTGCACAACCGGTATCTGAACGGCGCGTTGGGAGAAATTCCAGCGGATCAGTGCGCGCCGGAGATCTGGCTCGTCGACGATCGCGACGAAAAGCTCGCGCTCGGCTTGCTGGAACGCGCGCGCAACGGACCCGCGGCGAGCGCGCGGGCGTGGCGTTGCGATCAGTGCGGGGAAATGCTGGAAGCGCAATTCACGGTGTGCTGGCAGTGCGGCACGGCGCGTGATCCGCTGAACGACTGAACGATCAGGCCAGCCAGACGGCGATCGTCAGCATCAGCAGAAGCAGCATCCACAGAATCACGGCGCGCCAGACGAGGCCGACCGCCGATTGCAAGGTGCGCGGCGTGCAGTCATCGCCGACCGGAAGCGGACTCGCATCGCCGACAGCAAGCGCCTCGACGCTCAACGGCTCCGCCAGCGGACCCGCCAGCCGCGCGCCGAGCGCGCCGCTGCCCGCCGCCAGCAACACGCCTTCGTTCGCATCCGGCCACTGTCGCGCGTGATTGCGCCACGCGTAGATCGCGTCCTCGAAATTACCGACAATCGCGAAACCCAGCGCCGTCAGCCGCGCCGGCAACCAGTCGATATAAAAAAACGCACGTCGCGCGAACGATGAAAACGCCGCCGTACGTTCGTCGGTCGGCGTGCCCCAGGAGCGCGCCAGATACTCGGCGATCCGGTACAGCACCGCGCCCGCCGGGCCGATCGGGATCAGGAACCAGAAGAACACGCCGAACACATGCCGATGCGACGCGACCACCGCGTACACGAGCGTGTGCCGCACGATTTCGCTGACCGGCATATCCACGGTGTCGAGGCCGGTCCACTCGCTGAGCACTTCGCGGGCGCGCGGGACGTCGTCGTTATTGAGCGCGAGATGGATGTCGGTGAAGTAATGGCTGAACTGCCGGAAACCGAGCGTGAAATAGACGATCACCACGTTCCACAGGAACGCGAGCACGAAGTTGATCCGGAACAGCACGTAATAGACGATGCCGACCGCAAGCGTCCACGGGACGACCACGACGAGCCACGCGAGCACGCCATGCTTCTGCTTGCCGGCGTCGAATCCGTGCGCAGCGGATTCCGCATGATATTGAAGCAGCGCCGAGATGGGATTGTGCGGCGAGAGCGCGCGCACTTGCTCGATGGTGAGAGCCAGCAATACGGAGAAAAAAGTCATGCGTTGCGCCAGGACATTCGAGTTATACGAATTTCGTGTAACGATAGCACAGCGCCGCACGCGGTTTGGCGCATAAAACCGCGCGCGGCGTGCCCTGCCGCACGGCCGCGTGGCTCAAGCGGCGAGAAAGCGATAGAAATTGCGCAACATGCCGGCCGTTGCGCCCCAGATGAAATACGGCGCCTTGTTCTCGCCCGGCGAATACGGCATCGCGAAAAAACGACGCTCGCCGCCCTCCCAGCTGAAAACGCGTATCTCGTGATGCGCGGGATTCATCAGAAATGCGAGCGGCACCTCGAAAATATCGGCCACTTCCAGCGCATCGGCGTGAAGTTCGAACGGCGGATGCACCAGCGCGACCACGGGCGTCACGCGAAAACCGGTGCCGGTCAGATAGTCGGGCATCGCGCCCAGCACTTCCACGCAACTCGAATCGAGGCCGACCTCCTCGTGCGCCTCGCGCAACGCGGTCGCGGCGGCATCGGCGTCTTCGGGTTCGCGACGACCGCCCGGGAAGCTGATCTGGCCGGCGTGATCGGAGAGATGATCCGCGCGCTGCGTGAGCAGCACGGTCAGGCCTTCGTCGCGCAGCACGAGCGCGATCAGGACCGAAGCGACGCGCGGATCGCCGCCGATCGCCTTGATCCGCGCCTCGGGCGCTTCCTGCGTCCACTCGCGCGTCTGCTGGAAGCGCGCGCGCAGGCCGGCCGCGCTCAGACGATCGGCGTCGATTTGCGGCAGGTCGTCGCTGACGGATTCAATCGGCAGGCGTTCGGGCTCGAAAATGCGCGGAGTGGACTTGCTGGCAGACACGGAACGGAGGACGGGATGAATGAGCGAACTGCAATTTGAACACACCAAAGAAAAAAGCACCCGGATGGGTGCTTTTTCCTACAGCCGAACAGCAAACCGGCTATAACGCTTACGCCTTGGCAGCGCGGTCTTTCGACACGAGCTTTTCCTTGATCCGAGCCGACTTGCCCGAACGATCGCGGAGGTAGTACAGCTTCGCGCGACGCACGTCACCGCGACGCTTCACGACGATGCTCGCGAGCAGCGGCGAGTAGGTCTGGAACGTACGCTCGACGCCTTCGCCCGACGAAATCTTGCGGACGATGAAATTCGAGTTCAAACCGCGGTTACGCTTGGCAATGACGACGCCTTCGTAAGCCTGGACACGCTTACGCGTACCTTCGACCACGTTGACGCTGACGATCACCGTATCGCCGGGAGCGAATACAGGGATGGTTTTCTCGCCGAGCGCGCGAGCGATTTCTTCCTGCTCAAGCTTTTCAATCAGATTCATGACTGTTTCCTGGTGCCATCTTGCCGGAGTTGTGTGCCTCGCAAACGCGTGGCCCCGGTAGAGGATGGATTTACAACTGGCGCGTTCTGTTAAGTCCGCGCCGCCTGGGCGTCCCGCGCGAGGATCGAAAACCTAGTCGGCCTTCGACGTTTCTTTTGCGAGACTCGTGAGCCATGCCTCGTCGGCACGGTTCAACATCTTGTTCTTGCGCGCCCGCGCGATCAGATCGGGCCGCTTGGTCAGCGTGTTACGCAGCGCTTCGCGGCGCCGCCACGCTTCGATTTCCTTGTGATGACCGCCGAGTAGCACATCGGGCACGCGCACGCCGTCGTATTCCTCGGGCCGCGTGTAATGCGGACAGTCGAGCAACACGTCGACAAAACTATCCTGCACTGCAGATTGCGCGTCGTTCAGCACGCCGGGAAGCTGGCGCACGATCGAATCCATCAGCGCCATCGCAGGCAATTCGCCGCCCGACAGCACGAAATCACCGAGACTGACTTCTTCGTCCACCACGCGGTCGATCAATCGCTGGTCGATCGCTTCGTAACGGCCGCACAACAGCACGAGACCGGGTTCGTGCGCAAAGTGCATTACGCGATCGTGATTGAGCGTGGCGCCCTGCGGCGACATCATCACAACGCGTGTGCTCGCAATGCCCTGCTCCGCCTGCGCCGCTTTCGCCGCGGAAATCGCGTCTTCCAGCGGTCGCGCCAGCATGACCATGCCGGGGCCACCGCCGTAGGGACGATCGTCGACTGTGCGGTAGTTATCGGACGTGAAATCGCGCGGATTCCATGTCCGCAGGCCGAACCGCTCCTGCTTCACCGCCCGGCTGGTGATACCCCAGTCGGTGAGCGCACGAAACATGTCGGGAAAGAGCGTGACGACATCGAACTGCATCGCTCTCTCCTGTTATTAGTAGTCGGTATCCCAGTCGACGACAATCTTCCGCGCCGCCTGATCCACCGATTTGACGTACACGCCGACGAACGGAATCAAGCGCTCGCCGATAGCGGGCCTGCCGTCCTTTGCGGTAGTCGGATATTCGACGCGCATGATGGAATGCGCGCCGTTGTCGATCATGTCGGCGACACGGCCAAGTGCCGCGCCCGCCTCGTTTTCGACGTCCAGGCCGATCAGATCGACCCAGTAGAATTCGTCGTCGCTCTTGAGCTTCGGGAAATCGCTGCGTGAAACGTGCACCGTGTGCCCGCGAAGCGCCATGGCCGTATCGCGGTCGTCACAGCCGGCAAGATGCGCCACGACCGTGTCGCTATGCACCTTCGACTGCAGACAACGCGCCGACTTCCGGCTGTCGTTCTTCACGAGCCACCAGCGCTTTGCCGCGAGCATCGCGTCGCCGCCATGCCCCGCGTTCGCGTGCGGCACGACTTTGACCCAACCCTTCAGGCCATACGCATCAACGATCGCACCGACTTCCACGGCGTCGTCCGGCAAGGAATCGACCGGATCGATCGACGCGGATGCCGACGTGGACGCCGTGTCCGGAACGTCGAGCGCCACGCGACGCGTTGCCGGCTTGCGGACAAACGCGCCAAACGTGGCACTACTTGCAGCTTCTTCGGCTTGCTCAGGCTGAGCGCCCGGCTTGACGCCGCGCGACTGGCCTGAGCCGGAATCACGCGCGGACATGGACGAACGTCTGAGCAAAACTCAAGCGAACCTCGGCAGCGAAATTCGATCGGATCGGATGTGCCGGCGTGCGGCACACGTCACCGCCGACGTTCACTTAAGCAGCCGGCTGAGCTTGTTGCGATTGCTTGACGAGACGTGCAACGGTCGTGGACAGTTGCGCGCCGTTGTCTTGCCAGTACGTCAGGCGATCCTGGGCGATACGCAGGGCTTCGCCCTTCGTGGCGACCGGGTTGTAGAAACCGACGCGTTCGATGAAGCGGCCGTCACGGCGGCTACGCGAATCAGTTGCGACGATGTTGTAAAAGGGGCGCTTCTTCGAGCCGCCACGAGCCAAGCGGATGATGACCATGCTGAAATCCTTGAAAACCGGGGTTCGGAACTACCAAAACACGCGATTATAGCGGGAAACCGGTGCCTTAACAAACACTTAACCGGATTTATCGAGATGCCGGTCGGCGCGCGCGACACGCGAGCGCCCGGCAAACTGTTCGCCACGGCATAAAACTCGTGGCTGTTCTACGGAGAACAAGATGGATTTTAGCGTGAAGCGGGGTATGGGCGGCAGGAATGATGACAAAAGCCGAGCGTCCGCGTGTTTAAAAGGGGTGCTCGCCGCGATCCTCTTCAGCGCGGCGTTCGCTGTGCAGGCCGCGCTGCCGATCGAGAAGATCGTGCTGCCACCCGGCTTTCGTATCTCCGTGCTGAGCGATGACGTGCCCACCGTGCGCGCGCTCGCGCTATCGCCGAAAGGCATTTTGTACGCGGGGAGCCTCGACGGCCACGTGTATGCGCTGGAGTTGAACGACGGCCGGGCCGTGCGCCGCCACGTGATCGCATCCGGGCTCACCACGCCGGCCGGCGTGGCGTTTCGCCACGGCGCGCTCTATGTGAGCGCGGTGTCGCGAATTCTTCGCTTCGACGATATCGACGCGCATCTCGATTCCCCGCCGCAACCGGCGGTCATTATCGATACGTTGCCGACCGACGACTCGCATAGCTGGAAATTCATCGCGTTCGGCCCGGATGGCAAGCTGTACGTGCCGACCGGCGCGCCGTGCAACATCTGCGAGTCGGATCGCAAGCGCTACGCCCTGATCGCGCGGATGAACCCGGACGGCAGCCAGTACGAGGTCTTCGCGCACGGGATCCGCAATACGGTTGGTTTCGACTGGCATCCGCGCACGAAGCAGCTTTGGTTCACCGACAACGGCCGCGACCTGCTAGGCGACGATCGCCCAAACGACGAACTCAACCGCGCTCCGCGCGCCGGAATGGACTTCGGCTTTCCGTACTGCCATGCAGGCGATATCGCCGACCCGCAGTTTGGCGGTCCGACGCATCCGTGCAGCCGTTTCACGCCACCGGCCGCGAAGCTCGGCGCGCACGTCGCCGCGCTCGGCATGCGTTTTTACACGGGTTCGATGTTCCCGGCCGCTTATAAGAACACGATGTTCATCGCGGAGCACGGCTCGTGGAACCGGAGTTCGAAGGTCGGTTACCGGGTCGTGCAGATCGCGGCGGGTCCGAATGGCGAGCATCCGCGTCAGCAGGTTTTCGCCCAGGGTTGGTTGAACCCGGACGGCACCGTCTGGGGCCGCCCCGCCGACGTTCTGCCGATGCCCGACGGCTCGCTCCTCATCAGCGACGACTACGCCGGCGCGATCTATCGAGTGACTTACACCGGACCCTGATACCGACCTTTGCCGCAGCCGTATGCTCCCGCGGCGTAAAATGCCGCGTCCACGCTCGCCCTCAACCGCCCATCCCGACTCGCCGATGAATCCCTCGCCTTCCGCTTCCGTCATGCCGCCATCGAAACCTGAATCCGTCACGTCCAATCGCTTTCGCTCGAAGACGCTCACCGCCGCGCTCGCGTTCTTTTTCGGCAGTATCGGCGCGCATCGCTTCTATCTGTACGGTTTTCGCGACAAGTTCGGCTGGGCGCACATTGTCGGGATTCTGGCTGGCGCGGCCGGTTACGCGCTGCTCGCCGCGACCGAGCGTACCTCGGCTATTGGCTGGGTGCTCGCGTTTCCGGGCGCGGTTTCGCTCCTCGCGGCGTTTCTCTCGGCGATCGTCTACGGCTTGCGTCCCGACGCGAAATGGGACGCCCAGTTCAATGCAAACACCGGTCGCGAAAGCGATTCCGGCTGGACGGTGATTTTCATCGTCATGTTCTCGTTGCTGGTCGGCGCGTTTTTGCTGATGACTGCGCTGGCGCTCACGTTCCAAACCTACTTCGAATCTCAGGTAGAAGCCGCGAAGACGCTTTCGCAGTAGGACCTGAAGCGCGGCTCAAAAAAGCTTCAGTTGCGGGCTCTCCGGTTTGACCGGAGTTCGCGTACGCGCTGCCGGTTCCGGACGCTGAAACCCAGACATGTCCAAAATGCCGCGCTGACGCCCATTCAGCCCGAGCCGCTTCACCGCGTTATGAAAGCGCTGTTTCAGCATATCCGCCCATAAGCCTTCGCCTTTCATGCGCGTCGCGAAATCAGAATCGTAATCTTTGCCGCCGCGCATGTCGCGCACGCGGCTCATCACGCGATCCGCCCGGTCCGGGAAATGCGCGCCGAGCCAGTCTTTGAACAGCGGTGCGACTTCCCAAGGCAAGCGCAACACGATATAGCTCGCGCTCGTCGCCCCCGCTTCGGCGCACGCTTCCAGCACTCGCTCGAGATCCGGCTCCGTGACAAATGGAATGACCGGCGCGATGCTCACGCCCACTGGAATACCTGCATCGCTCAGCGCCCGGATGGTGCGCAGCCGACGCGACGGCGTCGCCGCCCGTGGTTCGAGCGTGCGCGCGATGTCGGCATCGAGTGTCGTGACGGTGACCGCGGCCATTACCTGACCGCGCTCGGCCATCGGCGCAAGCAAATCGATATCGCGCTCGATCAACGATGACTTCGTAATGGCGGCGAACGGGTGACCGCGTTCGCTCAGAATTTCGATCACCCGCCGCGTAATCCGCAAATCGCGCTCGACGGGCTGATACGCGTCCGTATTGACGCCCAGCGCGATAGGTTCCGGCTGGTACGACGCCTTGTTCAGTTCGCGTTCGAGCAACTCGCCCGCGTTGATTTTCGCGTAGATCCGGCTCTCGAAATCGAGTCCCGGCGATAAACCCAGATAGCTGTGCGTCGGGCGCGCGAAGCAATAGATACAACCGTGCTCGCAGCCGCGATACGGATTAAGCGAAACGCTGAAGGGAATATCGGGCGATGCGTTGCGCGTCAGGATGCTCTTCGCCCGCTCCTCGAACACATGGGTACGCAACGCCGGCCTGCCGCCGTCTTCGTTTTCGTCGGCAAGGTGAAGCCAGCCGTCGTCCACCGCTTCACGCGCGTCTTTTTCATAGCGCCCTTGCATGTTCGAGACCGCACCGCGCCCTTTAAGCGGCACGGGCGGGGCGATGGGAAACTCGCGGTCGTCGGGCTCAGATGGCATGGATGCATACTCAGAAACACAAAAACACTGTATGAATATACAGGTTTTCCAAGTCTGTGCAAGCGCCGTTTACACGTCCACGAAAATGGTCAGCGTCTCCTTGATTTCCTCCATCACCACATAGCTTTTCGACTGCACTGCACCCGGCAATTGCAAAAGAATGTCGCCGAGGAGCTTGCGGTAATCGGCCATTTCGCCGATCCGCGCCTTGATGAGGTAATCGAAATCGCCCGACACCAGATGACATTCAAGCACTTCCGGAATGCGCTGGACCTCGCGCCGGAACTGCTCGAACATGTTGCCGCTCTTGTGATCGAGCGTGATTTCGACGAACACGAGCAGCGCCGCGCCCAATTCCTGCGGATTCACGCGCGCGAAATATCCCATGATGACGTTGTCGCGCTCCATGCGCTTCACACGCTCGATACACGGCGTGACCGACAGTCCGACCTGTTCCGCGAGATCCTTCATCGCGACGCGCCCGTCCTTCTGAAGAATCTTCAGAATCTTGTGATCGAGTTTGTCGAGTGCACGTACTGGATTTCGTTGAGTTCGCATGGGTTTCTACTGAAAAAACGCCAAAAACAATAACAAAAACTATATCTGCGTCAATATCATAGTCGATAACACTATGTATGCCGTCACATATTGTCTTCGATCAAACATCGAACGCGTGCACTGACGGATCAGCTCGAATCTGCTCGGAGAAGTCATGCGAATCGTTATTCTGGGAAGCGGCGTTGTCGGCGTGACGAGCGCCTATTACCTCGCCCGCGCGGGCCACGAAGTCACGGTGATCGACCGTGAAGCCGGTCCCGCGCTCGAAACCAGTTTCGCCAACGCTGGCCAGATTTCGCCCGGCTACGCGTCACCGTGGGCCGCGCCCGGCGTGCCGCTCAAGGCCATCAAATGGATGTTCGAAAAGCACGCGCCACTCGCGATGCGTCTCGACGGCACGACTTTCCAGTTGCAGTGGATGTGGCAAATGCTGCAAAACTGCACGCAAGCGCGGTATTCGGTGAACAAGGGGCGGATGGTGCGCCTCGCTGAATATAGCCGCGATTGTCTGCAGGCATTGCGCGCCGATACGGGTATCCAGTACGAAGGGCGTACCGGCGGCACGCTGCAAGTGTTCCGCACGCAGGCGCAACTCGACGGCGCGGCGAAGGATATCGCGGTGCTGCGCGATGCCAACGTGCCTTTCGAGCTCCTCACACCCGCCGAACTGTTTAAGGCCGAGCCGGCGCTCGCCGCCGTGTCGCATAAGCTGACCGGCGGATTGCGTCTGCCGAACGACGAAACCGGCGATTGCCAGAAATTCACCACTCGCCTCGCCGCGATGGCGGAAGAACTCGGCGTGAAATTTCGCTACAACACGCCGATCGACGCGCTTGCCGTCGCGAACGGCCGGATCGCGGGCGTGCAGTGCGGCGGCGAAATGGTGCGCGGCGATTCGTATGTCGTCGCGCTCGGCTCGTATTCGACGAAATTCCTGGGCGATATCGTCAAGATTCCGGTGTATCCGCTGAAGGGTTACTCACTCACCGCGCCGATCGTCAATGCCGCGGCCGCGCCGGTTTCCACGGTGCTCGACGAAACCTACAAGATCGCGATCACCCGTTTCGACGACCGCATCCGCGTGGGCGGCATGGCGGAAATCGTCGGCTTCGACAAATCGCTCAAGGCCGCGCGCCGCGACACGCTGGAAATGTGCGTGAACGATCTGTTCCCGGGCGGCGGCGACACGGCCAAGGCGTCATTCTGGACCGGCTTGCGTCCGATGACGCCCGACGGCACGCCTATCGTCGGACGCACGCCGCTGCCGAACCTGTTCCTCAACACCGGCCACGGCACGCTCGGCTGGACAATGTCCTGCGGTTCCGGCCAGTTGCTCGCCGATCTGATGTCGGGCAAGCAGCCCGCCATTCAATCGGACGACATCTCCGTCCATCGTTATCTCGGCGAGAAAACGACGCAGCCGCAACCGGCTTACGCATGACCATCGGACGATTGCTGCAATAAAAAAGGCGCCGCGGCGCCTTTTTTTATTGCAGAACAAGAACTCAGAACTGATCCTCGCTCAGCGCCAGAATGCCTTCCGCGCCATTGCCGCTGACGATCGACGCCTCGATTCCCGGCGCTTGCGACAAAATATGTTCCGCGAAGAACTGCGCGGTTGCGATCTTCGCGCCGTAGAACTTTTCGTCGTCGGCGCGCTTGTCGCTCGCGATCAACATCGCGCGCGCCATTTGCCAGCCTGACAGCGCGATCCCCGCCAGCTTGAGATACGGCACGCTGCCCGCGAACACCGCGTTCGGATCGCTCTTGACCCTCGCCACCACGAACTCGATCACCCGCGCGAGCGACAAACTCGCCGCGCTCAAGTGACGGTGCATCGACATGAACGCCTGCCCGTCGCGTTCGGCGAGTGCGGCGATGGTCTGATCGACTTGCGCGAGGATCGCGAGCGCGGTCGCGCCGCCGTCACGCACGGTCTTGCGGCCGATCAGATCGTTCGCCTGAATGGCCGTCGTGCCTTCGTAGATGGTCAGGATGCGCGCGTCGCGGTAATACTGCGCGGCGCCCGTTTCCTCGATGAAGCCCATCCCCCCGTGAATCTGCACGCCGAGACTCGCGACATCGACGGATAGCTCCGTGCTCCAGCCCTTCACGATCGGCACGAGAAATTCGTAGATCGCCTGATGTCGGGCGCGCGCTTCGTCGTCAGGGAGATGATGCGCGAGGTCGCAATGCGCGGCCGCGACGTACGCCAGCGAGCGCGCGCCTTCGGTCAGCGCGCGCATGGTCGCGAGCATCCGGCGAATATCGGGATGATGGATGATCGATACCGACTGACGCGCCGATCCATCCACCGGACGACTTTGCACGCGATCCTTCGCGTAGGCGACAGCCTTCTGATACGCCCGCTCCGACACGCCAACGCCCTGCATGCCGACCGCGAACCGCGCGGCGTTCATCATGATGAACATGTATTCCAGACCGCGATTTTCGTCGCCGATCAGATAACCCGCCGCGCCGCCGTGATCGCCGTATTGCAGCACGGCGGTCGGGCTCGCCTTGATGCCGAGCTTGTGCTCGATCGACACGCACTGCACGTCGTTGCGCTCGCCGAGCGAACCATCGGCGTTCACCATGAATTTCGGGACGAGGAAAAGCGAGATGCCCTTCACGCCGTCGGGCGCGTTCGGCGTGCGCGCGAGCACGAGGTGGACGATGTTGTCCGCCATGTCGTGATCGCCGTAGGTAATGAAGATTTTGGTGCCGAACACTTTGAACGTGCCGTCGCCCTGCGGCTCGGCGCGCGTGCGCACCAGCGCGAGATCAGAGCCGGCTTGCGGCTCGGTGAGGTTCATCGTGCCGGTCCATTCGCCCGAAATCAGCTTCGGCACGTACAACTTTTTCTGCTCGTCGGTGCCGGCGGTCAGGAGGGCCTCGATCGCGCCGTCGGTGAGCAGCGGACACAGCGCAAACGACATGTTCGCGGCGTTCATCATCTCGATACACGGCGTGGCGATGAGCTTCGGCAAGCCCTGCCCTTCGTATTCCACCGGATGCAGCACGCCCTGCCAGCCGCCCTCGCTGAACTGGCGGAACGCTTCCTTGAAACCAGGCGTGGTGGTGACTGCGCCGTTCGCCCAGGTGCTCGGGTGCCTGTCGCCCTCGACGTTGAGCGGCGCGAGCACTTCGCCGTTGAACTTCGCGGCTTCGTCGAGCACGGCTTGCGCGGTGTCCAAGTTCGCGTCCTCGAAGCCGGGCAGCGCCGCGATGCTGTCGAGATCGGCGAGTTCCTTCATCACGAACAGCATGTCTTTGACGGGTGCCGTATAGGTCATTTTTGTTCTCCTCCCACTTCAGATGTGGAAAGGGGCGCAATCGACGCGCCCCTTGTGTTTCGTTCTCAGCCTTGAGTGCGGGCTTCGATCAGCCGAGTTCTTTCACCAGCTCCGGCACGACCGTGAACAGATCGCCGACCAAACCATAATCCGCCACGCCGAAGATCGGCGCTTCCGGGTCCTTGTTGATCGCGACGATCACCTTGCTGTCCTTCATGCCGGCCAGATGCTGGATCGCGCCCGAAATGCCGACCGCCACGTACAACTGGGGCGCGACGATCTTGCCGGTTTGCCCGACTTGATAATCGTTCGGCACGAAGCCCGCGTCGACCGCTGCACGCGATGCACCCAGCGCCGCGCCCAGCTTGTCGGCCAGCGGTTCGAGCACTTGCGTATAGTTCTCGCCGTTGCCGAGACCCCGGCCGCCCGACACGATGATCGACGCCGACGTCAGTTCCGGCCGGTCCAGCTTCGTCAGTTCGCGGCTCACGAATTGCGAGATGCCCGCGTCCGCGGCGGCTTCGATCTTCTCGACCGCCGCGCTGCCGCCGTCCGCCGCGACCGGATCGAAACCGGTCGAACGCACGGTGATGACCTTGATCGGATCGCTCGATTGCACCGTCGCGATCGCGTTGCCCGCATAGATCGGGCGCTCGAACGTGTCGGCGGAATCCACGGCGGTGATGTCGCTGATTTGCGCGACGTCCAGATGCGCGGCGATACGCGGCGCGATGTTCTTGCCGTAAGCGGTCGCGGGCGCAAGGATGTGCGAGTAATTCTTCGCGATCGACAGCACCGTGCCGTCGATATTTTCGGCGAGTCCGTCGCCCAGTTGCGGCGCATCGGCCAGCAGCACTTTCGCGACACCGGCGATTTTCGCGGCAGCATCGGCTGCGGCTTGCGCGTTCGAACCCGCAACCAGCACGTGAATATCGCCGCCGATTTTCGACGCCGCCGCGACCGTGTTCAGCGTCGCCGCCTTGATCGACGCATTGTCGTGTTCTGCGATTACCAGAATTGTCATTGTGTTCATCTCCCTCACAGAACCTTGGCTTCGGTCTTCAGCTTCTCGACCAAAGTTTTCACGTCAGCGACCTTCACGCCGGCCGAGCGCTTCGGCGGCTCGGTCACTTTCAGCGTCTTCAGACGCGGCGCGACATCGACGCCCAGGTCCGCGGGCTTGATCGTTTCCAATGGCTTTTTCTTCGCCTTCATGATGTTCGGCAGCGTCACGTAGCGCGGCTCGTTCAGACGCAAGTCGGTCGTGATGACAGCCGGCAACGACAGCGACAGCGTTTCCGCGCCGCCGTCCACTTCGCGCGAGACGGTGGCTTTTCCGTCGGCCACGGTCACTTTCGATGCAAACGTCGCCTGCGGCAAACCCGCCAGCGCGGCAAGCATCTGGCCGGTCTGATTGGAGTCGTCGTCGATGGCTTGTTTGCCCAGGATGATCAGTTGCGGCTGTTCCTTATCGACCAGCGCCTTCAGAATTTTCGCGACCGCCAGCGGCTGCAATTCGTCGGCGGATTCGACCAGAATGCCGCGATCCGCGCCGATCGCCATCGCCGTGCGCAGCGTTTCCTGACATTGCGTCACGCCGCACGACACCGCGATCACTTCGGTCGCAATGCCCGCTTCCTTCAGGCGCACGGCTTCTTCCACCGCAATCTCGTCGAACGGATTCATCGACATTTTCACGTTCGCGATATCGACGCCCGTGTTGTCCGACTTCACTCGGACCTTCACGTTGTAATCGACCACGCGCTTGACTGGCACCAAGATTTTCATGCACACGCTCCAAAGTTACGAATACGTCAACCCGGCCAACATTATAACGAGTGGCGCCCGCCACTGACCGCCTGCCGGTTGAGAGCAATTTTTGCGAAACCGCACCATCAGATATGTCCGAATCTTATCGAACGACCGTTCTATTTTAAATAGAAAAAAACCCGGGGGCAAACCCGGGTCCTCGACCGCGGCCTCTAAAAACCGGGCACGGGTTGAAGCGAACATATAAAAGCCCTGCTCACCAGGCCGAAATCACCGCGCCCGCGTACTTACCTTCGATGAATTGCTTCACCTCCGGCGAGTGATACGCCGCAACGAGCTTCGCGACCCACGGCTTGTCCTTGTCCACAGCGCGAATCGCGATGATGTTCGCGTACGGCCCTTTCGGATCTTCGATCGCGATGGCGTCCGACTTCGGCTTCAGGCCCGCTTCCATCGCGAAATTGGTGTTGATCGCGGCGGCGTCGACGTCGTTCAGCGAGCGCGGAATCTGCGCCGCGTCGAGTTCGACGATCTTCAACTTGCGCGGGTTATCGACGATATCGAGCGGCGTCGCTTTCAGACCCGCGTCCGCGCGCAGCTTGATCACGCCTAGCTTTTGCAGCAGCAGCAACGCGCGGCCGCCATTGGTCGGATCGTTCGGCACGGCGATCCGCGCGCCCGGCTGCAGCGCCGCCAGCGACTTCACCTTCTTCGAGTAGATGCCCATCGGGAACGTGACCGTCTCGGCAATCTTGATGAGCTTGTAGCCGCGGTCGCGCACCTGCGCGTCGAGATACGGCGCGTGCTGGTAGCTGTTCGCGTCGAGATCGCCGGCGGCAAGCGCCGCGTTCGGCTGCACGTAATCCGAGAATTCGACGATCTTGATAGTCAGGCCGTTCTTCGCCGCGACCTGCTTCACGACTTCCATCAACTGTGCATGCGGGCCGCCCGTCACGCCGACCTTGATGTTTTCGTCGGCGTGCGCGACGTTCACGAAGAGCGCTGTCGCGCCCACGAGCGCCGCGAATTTGAGAATGAAACGACGTTGCATGAATCTGCCTTTGGTTTTTACCGAATTATTTGTGGCTCAGACGGCGCACCAGCCAGTCGCCGAACGACTGCACGAGTTGCACGAACACGATCAGGATCACGACCACCGTCAGCATGACTTCCGGCAGAAACCGCTGATAACCGTAGCGGATGCCGAGATCGCCCAGACCGCCGCCGCCGATCGCGCCCGCCATCGCCGAATAGCCGACGAGCGAGACGAACGTGATGGTCAGCCCGGCCACCACGCCCGGCAGCGATTCCGGCAGCAGCACCTTGAAGACGATCTGGCTGGTCGTCGCGCCCATCGCCTGCGCGGCCTCGATCAAGCCGCGATCCACTTCGCGCAGCGCGGTTTCGACGAGCCGCGCGATAAACGGCGCAGCGGCGATGGTGAGCGGCACGACGGCGGCCATCGTGCCGATCGACGACCCGACGACCAACCGCGTGAACGGAATCACCGCGACCAGCAAGATGATGAACGGCGTGGATCGCACGGCGTTCACGACGCCGCCGAGCACCCGATTCACAGGGAGATTGCGCAGCACGCCGTCGCGGTCGGTGAGATAGAGCAGCACGCCGAGCGGCAGGCCGAGCGCCGCGCCGATCAGCCCGGAAATGCCCACCATCACGAGCGTTTCCCAGAACGACTGCACGAACATATCCAGCATTTCACTCAACATGCGACAACTCCTCCACCACGACACCCTGTGTACGCAAAAACGCGATCGCCTCCGCGACCTTCACCGGCTGGCCGCCCGCGAGCACCGCGAGCGAGCCGAACGCCTGCCCCTGAATCTCGTCGATCTGACCGTGCAGGATGTTGAAATCCAGTTCGTAACGGCGGATGGTCTCCGAGAGAATCGGCTGATCGACGCCGGAACCCGTGAACGCGAGCCGCAGCAAGTGGCCGCTGCCGGTTTTCAGGCGCTCGGCGACGCGTTTTTTCATCGCCGGCGGCAGTTCATGCGCGATCACATCGCCGATCAGCGCGCGCGTGACTTCGTGATGCGGCTGCATGAACACATCGACGACCTTGCCCTCTTCCACCACGCGACCCGCGTCGAGCACGGCGACGCGGTCGCACACCTGCTTGATGACGTCCATCTGGTGCGTGATGAGCACGATCGTCAGGCCGAGTTCACGGTTGATCTTGCGTAAAAGGTCGAGAATCGCGCGCGTGGTTTCGGGATCGAGCGCGGAGGTGGCTTCATCCGAAAGCAGCACTTTCGGCTTGCTCGCCAGCGCCCGCGCGATGCCGACGCGCTGCTTCTGCCCGCCGCTGATCTGCGCGGGATAACGGTCTTTTTGCGTGGTGAGGCCGACGAGATCGAGCAGCGGCAACACGGTCGCCTCGATCTCGGCGCGCTTCATGCCCGCGAGTTCGAGCGGCAGCGCGACGTTGTCGAACACCGTTCGCGACGACAGGAGGTTGAAGTGCTGAAAGATCATGCCGATATCGCGGCGCGCGGCGCGCAATTGCGCGGCGTTGAGGGTCGTGAGATCGCGTCCATCCACGATCACGCTGCCTTCGCTCGGCCGCGTCAACAGGTTGACGGTGCGCACCAGCGTGCTCTTGCCCGCGCCGCTGCGCCCGATGATGCCGAACACTTCGCCGGCCGGAATCGTCAGATTGACGTTGTGCAACGCTTCGACCCAACCTCGGGGTCCCGCGAAACGTTGCGAAAGATTGCGTATTTCGATCATTTAAACGGCAAACGGCGGAGGGCTTTCCCGCTGAGTGTTTCCACCCGGGCAGCCGGCCGCCGTCTGATTGAGCCTGAATCCGCAATTTTACCGCAGCGTTGTCATCACGTTTAATAATGAATTCCGATCCGCTAATTACTTCCTGGCATTAAAGGCGCGCCGTTGCACGCTTTTTGCGCATGTCGCGCGTTTGACCGACTATCATCTGCGTCATCTCAAAATTGCTGGATTCCCTCATGGCTCAAGCCGAACGCGGCCTTTATTCGACCAGCACGATCAAGACGCGGCAGGGCGTCGAACTGTATTTGCATCGCTGGCAGGCCGTCCCGGCGTTCGCTGCGCCGCTCGCGCGGATCGCGCTGATTCACGGACTCGCAGAGCACGGCCAGCGTTACGACGCGTTCGCGCTGCGCCTGAACGCGGCGGGCATCGAACTGGTGGCGGTGGATCTGCGCGGCCATGGGCGTTCGTCGGGCGAGCGCGTGTGGATTCGCCACTTCGACGAATATCTGCTCGACGCCGACGCGCTCCTCGAAGTGTGCGCGGCGACCCCGCCCGCCGACGTTCCGCTTATCCTGATGGGACACAGCATGGGCGGATCGATTGCCGCGCTGTATGCCGCCGAGCGCCTGCCGAAGTCGACACGGCGTCTTGCCGGGCTGATCCTGTCGAGCGCCGCGCTCAAGCCGGGCAACGACGTGCCGCGCTGGATGCTCGCAATGAGCCAGGTTGTCAGCCGCGTGATGCCGCGCTTTCCGGCGCTGAAAATCGATCCGGCCGCGCTGTCGCGGGCGCGCGGCGTGGTCGAGGCGAACCGGCGCGATCCGCTCGTGCACCACGACGCCGTGCCCGCGCGGACCGGCGCACAGTTACTCGACGCGATGAAGCGCATCGCCGCTGGCGCCAAGTCCATCACATTGCCGGTGCTCGTGTTCCACGGCGACGCCGACACGCTCACTGAGCCTGCCGGCAGCCGCGAGTTCGAAGCGAACGTCGGCTCGACTGACGCCACGCTGATGATTTATCAGGGGAGTTATCACGAGACGCTCAACGACCTGGACCGGGATCGCGTGATTCAGGCTGTGATCGACTGGACGGTTGTGCGCGCCGATTTGGCGCGCTCGCAGGGGCGTTAGTCGCCTGGGCTGTTGAAAAACAGCGGAGTTTTTTCTTAATTCGGATGACTGGACTGAACTGGGTTGAGTTGGGTTTGGTACACCGACTGGGTGACTTGCGCTTCTTGGAAACTTGCTTTCGTGTAGGTCTATTAGCTCGCCGCTGTGCGCGGCAGCAGTCACTTTCTTTGCTGCTGCAAAGAAAGTAACCAAAGAAAGCAGCTTATCCATCTAAGTGTCCACCACTGTCCGTTTCCGGGAGTGGTGCGATAGAACAGCCGTGACATCGCACCACGAAACAGAGTGGAGCCGCTCATCCATCCCCACAGGCACAAAGTGCCTGCCGGAACGGCATAACCGAACAAACCAAACCAAACCAAACCAAACCAAACCAAACCAAACCAACCAACGGTTTTCAGATATGCCCGACGTCCAAGCGTAGCGAGGATGGACCTGACGGGCGCTGTGCCAATGCCAATGAATGCGGGTTGCCATAGTCAGCCTGCGCGCCTATCCGCTCGGTTATTCGTGGTGGACACTTAGCCGGATAAGCTGCTTTCTTTGGTTACTTTCTTTGCAGCAGCAAAGAAAGTGACTGCTGCCGCGCATAGCGGCGTGCTAATAAACCTACACGAAAGCAAGTTCCCAGAAAGCGCCCAAGAACCCAAACCAACGAGCACCGGCAGAACCACCCCCAGTCCCAAAACCCATCAAATCTGCGCCAGCGCACGAACATGCGCGACCACACTACGCCCCAACGCCGACAAGTTATACCCACCTTCCAGACAACTCACAATCCGCCCCCCCGCGTGTCGCGCGGCAACCCGCCGGATCTGCTCGGTGAGCCACGTATAGTCGTCCTCGACAAGACCCATGTTGCCGAGATCGTCTTCGCGATGCGCGTCGAACCCGGCCGATACGAAGATCATCTCCGGCTTGAACGCGTCGAGCTTCGGCAGCCACATCAGATCGACGGCTTCGCGCATCGTCATGCCCGTGGTCCGTGCGGGCAGCGGCACGTTCACCATGTTCGACGCGTGGCCGTCCGCGCCGGTGAACGGATAAAACGGATGCTGGAAAAAACTGCACATCAGCACGCGCGGATCGCCCGCGAAGGCGGCTTCCGTGCCGTTGCCGTGATGCACGTCGAAGTCGATCACCGCGACCCGCTGCAGGCCGTGCACGTCCAGCGCGTGACGCGCGGCAATCGCGACGTTGTTGAAGAAACAAAAACCCATCGCGCGGGCGGGTTCGGCGTGATGACCGGGCGGCCGAACGCTGCAGAAGGCGTTTTCATAACGCCCTTCGATCACCGCATCGGTCGCCGCGACCGCCGCGCCCGCCGCGCGCAACGCCGCGCGATAGGAACCGGGCGACATCGTGGTGTCCGGGTCAATCTCGACGCGGCCTTCCAGCGGCACGCGGCTCGAGATGTAATCGATATGCGCCGGCGTGTGAACGCGCGCGAGATCCGTGATACTTGCGAGCGGCGCGTCTTCACGCTCGATCAGCGCATCGATACGGCTCGCGATCAGTTGATCCTCGATCGCCTGCAAACGCGCCGGGCATTCGGGATGCCACGACCCCATGTCGTGCAGCAGGCAGTCACTGTGGGTGTAAAAACCGGTCGCCATGATGTCTCGATGGCGGCACTCGATAAAGCGCCGCGTGTCTCGGGTCTCTCTCGTCTTATGGTTCGTGGCGCGGGCGGCGCGCTTCGTCCAACGCATCGTCCAACGCATCGTCCACATTAAGTTACCACACGCGCCACGAAATCGGCTCCGCGCCGCGCCTGCCGCACACGAGCGCCGATTAAGCGTCGGTTATACTGCCCCGACTCTCCGACGCCTGCCACAACCACGCACACTATGACCTTCAAGTTTGCTCCGCTTGCCACGCTGGCTTCATCCGCATTGAAGCCTCTCTCGATGCTCCGTTTGTCCCCGCTTGCAAACTCGCTCACCGACCCGTTCAGCAGACAGCGCGCCGCGTCGGTCGCGCTGCTGTGCGGTCTCAGCGTGACGTGCGCGAGCGGCGCGTGGGCGCAGTCTCAGCCGCAGACGCCTACGCAGCAAGGCCAGGAGTTCGAAGAGGAGATCGTGCCGCAGCGTTACGCGAACAGTCCGAACGTCGATGCGTTCATCAACGACATGGTCGCGCGCTACGACTTCGATTCGGCCGCGCTGCATGATCTGTTCAACCACGTCAGCTATTCGGCGACCGCGGTGAAGCTCGTCACGCCGTCGCCCACGCCGTCGATCAAGAACTGGCGCGTGTATCAGTCGCGCTTCATCGAGCCGGTGCGGATCGCAGCGGGCGTGAAGTTCTGGCGCGCGAATCAGGCCGCGTTGCAGCGCGCGTCCTTGCAGTTCGGCGTGCCGCCGGAGGTGATCGTCGGGATTATTGGCGTGGAGACGATTTACGGACGCTACATGGGCAACTTCCGCGCGCTCGACGCGCTGACCACGCTCACCTTCGATTACCCGAACACGCCGAACCGCGCCGAACGGCAAGCGACGTTCCGGAAGAATCTTGAAGATCTCCTGGTCTGGACGCGCGATTCTCAAATCGATCCTACAACCGTGCTCGGCTCTTACACCGGCGCGATCGGCATTCCGCAGTTTCTGCCGAGCAGCATCGTGCAATACGCGGTCGATTTCGACGGCAATGGCCGTATCGATCTGCGCACGAGCCCGGCCGATGCCATCGGCAGCGTCGCCAATTACCTGAAAGTTCATGGCTGGGAAACGGGCCGTCCGGTCGTCTGGAAGATCGCGGGCGACGTGGGTAGCCAAGGCATCGCGCAAGCCGCCGCCGATGGGCAGCCGGAGCCGCACTGGTCGCTCTCGCAACTGCTGCGCGCGGGCATGCTGATGGACCAACCGGGTGTGAATCAGGCGGCCGAGTCGGGTACGCCGATCACCGTGGTGGACTTGCCGACGCCGGGCCGCGCGACGGAATACACCTTGGGCCTGAAGAATTTCTACGTGTTGACGCGCTATAACCGCAGCTTCTTTTACGCGCTGGCGGTGTACCAGTTGGGCGAAGCGGTGAAGGCGCGCATGGCGGCGGGCGACGTGCCGGTTGCGCAATAAACGCTGCTGCCTCCAGATACAAAGAAACCCGGACAAGCCCGGGTTTTTTTGTGCCCGCCGACTACGCCGATCAAGCCGGAAAAACGCCCGTCGACAGATACCGGTCGCCGCGATCGCAGACGACAAACACGATGGTCGCGTTTTCAACCTGACGCGCAACGCGCAGCGCAACCTCGCACGCGCCCGCCGCCGAAATGCCGCAGAAAATGCCTTCCACCGACGCCAGCCGCCGCGCCATCGCCTCCGACGCCGCCTGGCTAACGTTCTCCACACGATCCACACGGCTTCGGTCGAAGATTTTCGGCAGATACGCTTCCGGCCACTTGCGTATGCCGGGAATACGCGAACCTTCCTCCGGCTGCGCGCCGACAATCTCGATCCGCTCGTTCTGTTCCTTCAGATATTGCGAGACGCCCATGATCGTGCCGGTCGTGCCCATCGCCGAGACGAAGTGCGTGATGCGGCCTTCGGTCTCGCGCCAGAGTTCGGGACCCGTGGTTTCATAGTGCGCGAGCGGGTTATCCGGATTCGCGAACTGATCGAGGATGATGCCCTTGCCTTCGCGCTGCATCTGCTCAGCGAGATCGCGCGCGTATTCCATGCCGCCCGTCACCGGCGTCAGCACGATTTGCGCGCCGTAAGCCGCCATGCTTTGACGCCGCTCGACCGACAGATCTTCCGGCATCAGCAGCACCATCTTGTAGCCGCGAATAGCCGCCGCCATCGCAAGCGCGATACCGGTGTTGCCACTCGTCGCCTCGATCAGCGTATCGCCCGGCTTGATGCGGCCGCGCGCTTCCGCTTTCTTGATCATCGAGAGCGCGGGCCGGTCTTTCACCGATCCCGCCGGGTTATTACCCTCCAGCTTGCCGAGAATCACGTTGTTGCGGCTGCGAATTTCATCGTCCGGGATCCGGACGAGTTGCACGAGCGGCGTATTGCCGATCGTGTCTTCGATAGTCATGTAAGCCATAGCGGTACGTGTTGTGCGTGATTGTGCAGTGCTCGTGCGCGGCGCCCGATGGAGTGCGGCGTAACCAGGACGCGTGCGTTCAATGCGGGGAGTCCGTCGATTGTAGCCCAGCGCCAGATGTGTTGCCGCTCGCCCCTATAGCTCCAAGGGATAGCCGCGGAAGTTGCCCCGAACCACGCAAAAAAGCCCGCGCTGAGAAGGACGCGGGAGCCAGACTCATCCGGCTGGACTTATCCAGAATCGAACGACGGCTGAAGGAGAAACTCTGCTCCGAGCAACGACACACGCGAACAAAGCACGCAAACCAAACCGAGGACGAAACGTGCGAACCGGCCGGCGCGCCAGCCCGCACGCTCACCTACGGCTACTTCTTGACGGTCACGGCGTGGTTCGCGGCGTTCGCCGGATTGGCGGGCGCGGTGGATGTCGCGGCGACCGTGGAGCCGTTCGCGGACGCCGCGCGTGTGGCCGGTCCGATGGTCAGACCTTCGGCTTGCAGACGATCCACCGTCTTGCCGCCCATGCCCTTCACCCGCTTGCTGAGTTCGGCGGCGTCCTTGAACGGACCGTGTGCGGTGCGTTCGTCGAGGATCGCCTTCGCCTTGGCCGGCCCGATGCCCTTGATGCCGCGCAGCGCGTCGTTATTCGCCGTATTGATATCGACCGCCGCGAAGGCCGAGCCGATCGACATGCACAGCGCAAAAGCTGCAACGAGTTTCTTGATCATGGTGAGTCTCCCTGGAGAAGCCGGCCTGCGTCGATCGCTGACCGGGAGACTCAGTGTAGAAAAACGGCGCGCGCTTTTATAGCTGGCCGAATAGCCAACGTACGTAACGATCGACGCCTTCCTGCACGGTCAAAAATGGCGCGTCGTAGCCGGCTGCGCGGAGCTTCGACTGATCGGCTTGCGTGAAGCACTGGTACTTGCCGCGCAGCGCGTCGGGGAACGGGATGTACTCGATCAACCCGCGCTGCACGAGTTCGGCGAGCGAAAGCGCCGCTTCGCCGTCGAGCGCGCGCAACGAATTCACCACAGTCGATGCAATGTCGTTGAACGGCTGCGCGCGGCCCGTGCCGAGATTGAAGATGCCCGACTTTTCCGGATGATCGAAGAAGAAGAGGTTCACCTTCACCACGTCTTCCACCGAAATGAAGTCGCGCGTTTGCTCGCCGGCGCCGTAGCCGTTGTACTCGCCGAAGAGCTTCACGCGGCCTTCGGCGCGATACTGGTTGAAGTTGTGGAACGCCACCGACGCCATGCGGCCCTTGTGCGTCTCGCGCTGACCGTAGACGTTGAAATAGCGAAAACCGGCGATCTGGCTACGCGCTTTCGGCAGCGTCTGACGCACGATCTGGTCGAACAAGAACTTCGAATAGCCATAAACGTTCAGCGGTTTTTCGACTTCGCGCTCTTCGACGAACCGGTCCGATCCGCCATAAGTCGCCGCCGACGACGCGTACAAAAACTGCGCGCCCGTCGCGAGACACGTGTCCATCACGTCGCGGCTGTAGCGGAAGTTGTTGTCCATCATGTAGCGGCCGTCGGTTTCCATCGTGTCCGAGCACGCGCCTTCGTGGAACACCGCGCGAACGCGGCCGAAATCGCCGCGCTTGAAACGTTCGACGAACTCGGTTTTGTCGAGATAGTCGTCGATCTCGCAATCCACGAGGTTCTTGAACTTGTCGGCGCGCGTGAGGTTGTCCACCGCGATCACGCGTTGCTCGCCGCGCTCGTTGAGCGCCTTCACGATGTTGCTGCCGATAAACCCGGCCGCGCCGGTGACGATGATGGTCATGGTGATTTCAGGCGAAAAGTTCGTTGTAATCGACGGTGGCGGTGCCCAGTTTTCCGACCACGATTCCGGCCGCGCGGTTCGCGTAGGCAATCGAGTCGACGAGCGGCACACCCGCGCCCAGCATGGTTGCAACGGTCGCGATGACCGTGTCGCCGGCGCCCGAAACATCATACACTTCGCGCGCATCGGCCGATGTGTGGACCACGCGCTCGTTCGTGAAGAGCGTCATGCCTTCCTCGGAACGCGTGAGCAGCAGCGCGTCGAAATCCAGCTCCGCGCGCAGCTTGGCGACGCGTTCGTGCAAATCCGCTTCCGACTTCCAGTGCCCCACGACCTCGCGCAATTCCGCGCGGTTCGGCGTGATGAGCGTGGCGCCGCGATAACGATCCCAGTCGTCGCCCTTCGGATCGACCAGCACGGGTTTGCCCGCGCGCTTCGCATCCGCGATCATCTGCGTGACGTGCGTCAAGCCGCCCTTCGCGTAATCCGACATCAGGATCACGTCGTGCCCGGCCAAGAGCGACTCGAAACGCTCCAGGCACGCGCGCAACACCTCATGCGTGGGCGTGTTCTCGAAATCGACGCGCAAAAGCTGCTGCTGCCGCGACAATACGCGCAACTTGATGGTGGTCAGCAGCTCGGGATCGCGCTCAAGATACGCCGCGACCCGGCTTTCGCCGAGCAATTCCACGATCCGCTCGCCCGGCTCGTCGTGCCCGACCACGCACAGCAAGCCCGCTTGTGCGCCGAGCGCCGACGCGTTGCGCGCCACGTTCGCCGCGCCGCCGAGCCGGTCTTCCTTGCGTTGAACGTGCACGACCGGCACCGGCGCTTCCGGCGAAATGCGATCGACGTCGCCGAACCAGTAACGGTCGAGCATCACATCGCCGACGATCAACACGCGCGCCGCCGCAATGCGCGCGCGCGGCACGACCGGAATCGCGCCGCTGTCAGCCACGGCCGGCGTTTTCGAGTTCGACATGGGGACGTCCTATCGCGTAATAGTCGATGCCGAGTTCCGCCATCGCTTCGGGTTCGTACAGATTACGGCCGTCGAAAATGACCGGCATTTTCAGCTCGCTCTTGAGATGCGCGAAATCCGGGCTCTTGAATTCCTTCCACTCCGTGACGATCACGAGCGCGTCCGCGCCGGGCAACGCGTCCTTCTGCGTGTCCTCGAAGTGCAAACGGCCGAGTGCGTCGGGCGTATCGGCGAGATCGAGCGCGAACACGCGGCGCGCTTCTTCGGTCGCGACCGGATCGTAGGCGCGAACCGTCGCGCCGCGTTCCAGCAGCGACTTGATGAGCGTCCGGCTGGAGGCCGCGCGCATGTCGTCGGTGTTCGGCTTGAACGCGAGGCCCCACACCGCGAACGTGCGTCCGCGCAGATCCTCGCCCATGCGCTTGACGATCTTCGTCAGCAGCACGGACTTCTGCGCATCGTTGACTTCCTCGACGGCTTCGAGAATCCGCAGCCGATGACCGTTTTCACACGCCGTCTGCACTAGCGCCTGCACGTCCTTCGGGAAGCACGAGCCGCCGTAACCACAGCCCGCATACAGAAAGTGATAGCCGATCCGCGGGTCCGAGCCGATCCCGCGCCGCACCGCCTCGATATCCGCGCCGACCGTGTCGGCCAGATTCGACAGATCGTTCATAAAGGAGATACGCGTCGCGAGCATCGCGTTGGCCGCGTATTTCGTGAATTCCGCCGAGCGCACATCCATGTACAGCGTGCGCTCGTGGTTGCGGTTGAACGGCGCGTAGAGTTGTTTCATTCTCTCTCGCGCGCGCTGGCCGGCTTCGTCTTCGTCGGCGCCGAGCACGATGCGATCCGGACGCATGAAATCGTCGACCGCCGCGCCTTCCTTCAGGAACTCCGGGTTCGACACGACCGAAAATCCATGCGCGCCCGAAGGTTCGAGTCCGCGCGCCTTCAATTCTTCCTCGACCACGCCGCGCACGTGCTGCGCCGTGCCGACCGGCACCGTCGATTTATCGACGATCACCTTGAAGCCGTTCGAGTAGCGCCCGATGTTGCGTGCCGCCGCGAGCACGTATTGCAGATCCGCCGAGCCATCTTCGTCGGGCGGCGTACCCACAGCGATAAACTGGATTTCGCCGTGTTCGACGCTCGCCTTCACATCGGTGGAAAACTGGATGCGCCCGGCCGCGCGCGTGCGCTTCAGCACTTCCTGAAGGCCCGGCTCGTGGATCGGCACGCCGCCATTGTTGAGAATTTCGATCTTGCGCGGATCGACGTCCACGCAGAACACGTCGTGGCCGATTTCGGCCAGACACGCGCCTGTCACGAGGCCAACGTAACCCGTGCCGATGATGGTGATTTTCATACGCGTTCCCGCTATTGATTAATGCCGTTCATGGGCCGCGCCGATCCGGCGCGTGGCGGTGTGCTGTCCCGCCCGCTCTTCGCGCGAGGGCGTCAGGTCGAAGCGATGATCGGCTCGACCCGCCGCGGCGCATACGTTTCCCAGCCGCTGCAGCCGGGGCATTGCCAGTAGAAAAGCCGCGCCCGAAACCCGCAGGTCTGGCAGGTGTAGCGCGGCAGGTTTTTCGTGCGCTGCTTGACGAGCGCTCGCATCAATTCCAGCTCGCTTCGGCGCGGCTCCTCGGCCGTCGCCACTTGCGCCTCGAGCAGGCGCGTCATGCCGGCGAGATTCGGCGATTTCTGCATCTGATTGCGCGCGAGCGTGTGCGCGGCCTCCAGACCGCGCAACTCGGCCACGTGTTTGAACGCGGCGTCGAGCAGGTCGTTCGACGGATAGCGATCCACATACGAAATCAGCAGATCGACGCCCTCGTCCGCGCGGCCAAGTTCGCTGTACGCCTTCATTAATTTCTCGGCGACCAGCGGCAAATAAGCCGCATTCTGCTCTTCCACCCGCGCCCAGCAAGCGATTGCCGCGGTCAGATCGCCGTCCGCTGCATCCACATCGCCGACCAGAATCGTCGCGCGGACGTTGTCTGGATTCGCCGCGAGCGCCAGATCGAGTTGCGCGCGTGCGTCGGCGGGATTCTTGCGCTGCAGCGCTTCCTGCGCGAGTTCGCAATGAAATTGGGCAACTTCCTTCGCCAGCGACGGCGCACCCATCGTCTCGATATGCTGCGCGGTCGTGATCGACTTGTTCCAGTCTTTCTCTATCTCATAAATGGTCAAGAGCGCCCGCTGCGCACCGAGCGCGTACTCGCCGGCTTCGAGCGAACGGAACGTTTCCTCGGCACGATCCAGCAGGCCCGCTTTCAGGAAATCCTGGCCCAGTTCGAACAACGCGTGATCGCGCTCCGCGACCGGCAAATCGGCACGGCTCAAAAGATTCTGATGCACCCGAATCGCGCGATCCGTCTCACCGCGACGCCGGAACAGATTGCCGAGCGCGAAGTGCAATTCGATCGTTTCGGGATCGAGTTTCGCCACTTCGATAAACGCGTCGATGGCTTTATCGTGTTGTTCGTTGAGCAGAAAATTGAGGCCGCGAAAATACGAGCGCGGCAGATTCGCGTTCTCGGAGAGCAGCGTTTTCAGGTCGTAGCGCGACGCGATCCAGCCGAGCGCAAACGCGACCGGAACAACGAGCAGCCACCAAAAATCTAGATCCATGCGAATAGTCTGAAAGTCTTATTAGTATCGGGCGTTCACGCGAAGCCCGATTTTGCCCGCATCCGTTTGCTGACGCTTGGTCATGTCCGCTTGGCGTCGATCAACGTGCGTGCAGCCGCGTCGGCTCAGATCAGCGGGGGCATCGGCGGATCTTGCGGCACGACGGGCACATCCCGCGCGACGCGAAGTTCGCGCTTGAGCCGGCCATTTTCCATGCGAAGGCGGAACAGCGCAGGCAACGCAGACAATAGCCCAGCCAACAATCCGACGACAAAAAATGCCAGTCCGATCAGGATCAGCGGCGCCTGCCAGAAGTACCCGGCCAGGAAGTTGAGGGTCGCCGTTTGCGTGTTGGCGAGCGCCAGCACGAGCAGCAACACGAAAACCAGCACGCGGATCAGCCAGACGAAAAATTTCATAAAAGGTCTCTTGGCGGCAAGGTCGGACGGCATCGGGATTTATCGCAGCGATCGAGCAGTGGCGCCGGCTCGGAAGCCGTGCGCCAATGTTCGCGTGCGTTTGCGCCCGCGCCGAGGTGTCCGGTATTGTAATTGATGCGTCTGGCCGGGAGTGCAACCGTTGGTATCGGTAAGCTTGTAGCGCGCTCGACGCTGTGGTCCGCGCTTCGTTTGGAAGCAAGCGGCGCACGCATCGGAGCGCGTCCACCTTCGGCTTCTTAATCCGCGCCGCACTCCCCGCGACTCAAATCGCAGACGAAAAAAAAGCACCCCTGAGGGTGCTTTTTTCCGGTCAATGCCTGCTGGCCGGACTTCCCGACTTACGACGTCGATCAAAGATCGTCGTCATCCTCGTTCGAGGCCGTCATCGGCTCTCCTGCCTTACCGTCTACGCGTTCACGCAATTCCTTGCCCGGCTTGAAGTGCGGTACGAATTTCTCCGGTACCAACACCTTCTCACCTGACTTCGGGTTGCGCCCGACACGAGACGGACGACGATTGAGGCCGAAGCTGCCGAAGCCACGAATTTCGATACGATGGCCGTTGGCAAGCGCCTCCGACATCGCATCGAGCATCGTCTTCACCGCGAAATCCGCATCTTTAAGTACAAGTTGCGGAAATCGCAAGGCCAGCTGGGCGACCAATTCCGATTTGGTCATTCTGCAGCAATACCCTTAGGTCTTAGCTGTTCTGGCCGTCGAGCTTGGCTTTGAGCAACGCGCCGAGGTTCGTCGTGCCGGTAGCAGCTGCGTTCGAATCCGACGATGCCAGACCGCGAATTGCTTCCTGCTGTTCAGCCGAATCCTTGGCCTTGATCGACAGGTTGATGCCACGCGACTTGCGATCGATGTTGATGATCATCGCATTAACCTTGTCGCCTTCCTTCAGCACGTTACGTGCATCTTCGACGCGGTCTTGAGCGATTTCCGAAGCGCGCAGGTAGCCTTCGACGTCAGCCGTCAGCGTAACAACAGCACCCTTCGCGTCCACCGACTTCACAACGCCGTCAACCGTGGCGCCCTTGTCGTTGATCGCGACGAAGTTGCTGAACGGGTCGCCTTCCAGCTGCTTGATGCCCAGCGAGATGCGTTCCTTCTCGACGTCGATGCCCAGAACAACGGCTTCGACTTCGTCGCCCTTCTTATACTTGCGAACAGCTTCTTCGCCCGTTTCCGACCACGACAGGTCCGACAGGTGAACCAGACCGTCGATGCCGCCCGGCAGACCGATGAAGACGCCGAAGTCCGTGATGGACTTGATTGCGCCTTGCAGCTTGTCGCCCTTCTTGAAGTTGCGGCTGAAGTCGTCCCACGGATTCGGCTTGCACTGCTTCATGCCGAGGCTGATACGGCGGCGGTCTTCGTCGATTTCGAGAACCATGACTTCGACTTCGTCGCCCAGTTGCACAACCTTCGACGGTGCAACGTTCTTGTTCGTCCAGTCCATTTCCGACACGTGAACCAGGCCTTCGATGCCCGATTCGACTTCGACGAATGCGCCGTAGTCGGTGATGTTGGTAACCTTACCGAACAGGCGCGTGCCCGACGGGTAACGGCGGGAAATGCCTTCCCACGGATCGTCGCCGAGTTGCTTGATGCCGAGCGAAACGCGGTTCTTTTCTTGGTCGAACTTGAGGATCTTCGCGGTGACTTCTTGGCCAACCGACAGAACTTCGCTCGGGTGACGCACGCGACGCCAAGCGATGTCGGTGATGTGCAGCAGGCCGTCGATACCGCCCAGGTCCACGAACGCGCCGTAATCGGTGATGTTCTTGACCACGCCTTCCACGATCGCGCCTTCCTTCAGCGTCTCGAGCAACTTTGCGCGCTCTTCGCCTTGGGTCGCTTCGATCACGGCACGGCGCGACAACACGACGTTGTTACGCTTGCGGTCGAGCTTGATGACGCGGAATTCGAGGGTCTTGCCTTCGTACGGGGTCGTGTCCTTGACCGGACGCGTGTCGACGAGCGAACCCGGCAGGAACGCGCGGATGCCGTTGACCATGACGGTCATGCCGCCCTTGACCTTGCCCGTGATCGTGCCGGTCACGAGTTCGTTGTTGTCGAGCGCCTTTTCCAGCGACAGCCACGAAGCCAGACGCTTCGCCTTGTCGCGCGACAGAATGGTGTCGCCGTAGCCGTTTTCCAGCGCGTCGATCGCGACGGAAACGAAGTCGCCCGCCTGCACTTCTACCTCGCCCGCGTCGTTCAGGAATTCTTCGAGCGGAATGTAGGCTTCGGACTTGAGACCAGCATTGACGACCACGAAATTGTGGTCAACACGCACGACTTCGGCGGAGATCACTTCGCCGGCGCGCATGTCTTGCTTGGTCAGCGACTCTTCGAACAGAGCCGCGAAAGATTCGGTATTCGGGTTGGAAGTTTGCAGGTCGGACATAAAAATCGATAGTTGCGCGGCTGCTTCGCGATGCCTGCCCGTCATAGAAACAGGCTAATGGCAAAAAAGGCGAACGCCATGCGGGGTTAAAGGGTTAAAACACGCTCCGTTCGTCACCTCATGTGTCTCGCGGAGCACCTTGCAAACCGGCGCTTAATTCTGAACGCCAGCCTCTACTGCTTGCTGCTAACAACTACTAGACACTAACCGCCTGGAACCACCCGATGATCTGATCCACCGTTTCGGCGATGGACAAGCCGGATGTGTCGAGCGTCCTAGCATCCGCTGCGGGCTTGAGTGGGGCGGCTGAACGACTACTGTCGCGCGCGTCGCGCTCACGCAAATCTCGTAGCAAGTCTTCCATATTAGCAGAAAATCCTTTTTGGATCAATTGCTTATGCCGTCTGGCCGCGCGGGCTTCGGCACTGGCGGTCAGGAACACCTTTAGCGTCGCGTCCGGGAAGATGACCGTGCCCATGTCGCGGCCGTCCGCGACCAACCCCGGCAGCTTGCGGAACGCGCGCTGGCGCGCGATCAGCGCCGTTCGCACTTGCGGATGCACCGCGATCGCCGAGGCGCGGTTGCCAATGTCCTCGGCGCGAATTTCCTTCGATACATCCACGCCGTCGAGCTGCGCCAGACCTTCCCGGAACGTGATGTGAAGCTGCTCGACGAGTTTGGCGAGCGCCTCGGCGTCCGCGGGATCGACGTTGTAGCGCACGCTTGCCAGCGCCGTCAGCCGATACAGCGCGCCGCTATCCAGCAAATGGAAACCGAGCGTGGCCGCGACGACCGCGGCGACCGTGCCCTTGCCCGACGCAGTCGGCCCGTCGATGGTAATAACGGGGGTCTGATGGAATGGGCGAGTCGGTTTCATTGAGTCAATCCAGTGCGATGCTTTATTACAGTCATGTTTTAGCGAGCGCGCCGAAGCGCTCGAAGTAATCCGGGAACGTCTTGCCGACGCACTTCGGGTCGTTGATGCGCACCGGCACGCCGCCAAGACTTACGAGCGAGAAACACATCGCCATGCGATGGTCGTCGTAAGTGTCGATGGCGGCGTTCGGCGTCAAAGCGGCCGGCGGGGTGACGACGAGATAGTCCGCGCCCTCTTCCACGGTCGCGCCGACCTTGCGCAACTCGGTCGCCATCGCGGCGATCCGGTCGGTTTCCTTCACGCGCCAGCTCGCGATATTGCGCAGCGTCGTCGTGCCCGTCGCGAACAAGGCGGCGACCGCGATGGTCATCGCGGCGTCGGGGATCAGGTTGAAATCCATGTCGATGGCGGCGAGCTTGCCGTCGTCGGATTCGACGCCGCGCACTTCCATCCACTCGTCGCCCATCATCACGTTTGCGCCCATGCGGGTCAGCGCGTCGGCGAAACCCACGTCGCCCTGGATGCTCGCCCGGCCGACGCCTTCCACCCGCACCGGCCCGCCGCCCAGCGCGCCCGCCGCCAGGAAGTACGACGCCGACGACGCGTCGCCCTCGACCATGATCGCGCCCGGCGAGCGGTACTGCGCGCCCGACGGCACCGTGAAACGCTGCCAGCCGTCACGCTCGACGATCACGCCGAATCGCGCCATCAGCCGGATCGTGATGTCGATGTACGGCTTCGAAATCAGTTCGCCGTCTACTTCGATCGTCACCGGCGCGCTCTGGCCCTGAACGACGGGCAGCGCCATCAGCAACGCGGTCAGGAACTGGCTCGACACGTCGCCGCGCACGCGGATCGGCCGGTCGATGGCGATTTTCGCAGCGTGGATATTGAGCGGCGGAAAGCCCTCGTTGCCTTCGTAATCGATCGCGGCGCCGATCTGACGCAGACCGTCGACGAGATCGCCAATCGGCCGCTCATGCATGCGCGGCACACCGTGCACACGATATTCGCCGCCGTTCACGGCAAGCGCGGCGGTCAGCGGACGCACCGCGGTTCCCGCGTTGCCGAGAAACAGATCGGCCTTTTTCGACGGAAACGCGCCGCCCGTGCCGGTCACGACGCAGCGCTCGCCGTCGTTATTCACCGCGACGCCGAGCGTCGCCAGCGCGGCCAGCATCACGCGCGTGTCGTCGGAATCGAGCAGATTCGTGATCGTCGTTTCGCCGTCGGCGAGCGCGGCAAGCAACAGCACGCGATTCGAAATGCTCTTCGAACCCGGCAGCCGCACCGTGCCGGACGCCCGCGAAAAGGGTCCGAGATCGAGGTGTTCCATGATGTGTCCTTTATTTTCCGGCGACGTCGCCGGACGATTTCGCGGGAGCCACGCCCCCGCGTTCCTGCCATTCCGTGCGGGCCACGCGCGAACGGGCGAACGCGGTTTCGAGCGCGGCGCCGTCGGCGGCGTCGATGGCTTCGCGGAATCGCGCGAGCACCGCCGTGTACGCGTCCAGTTCGGCGAGCAATGCCTCGCGATTCGCGATGCACACGTCGCGCCACATTTCCGGACTCGACGCGGCGATCCGCGTGAAATCGCGGAAACCGCCCGCCGCGAACGAAAACTTCAGCGCGGCATCCGGCGCGCCGAGAATCTGCTCGACGAGCGCGAACGACAGCACGTGCGGCAAATGGCTCACCGCCGCGAACACGCGGTCGTGCTGCGATTCGGACATGCGGTGTACGCACGCGCCCGCCGCCTGCCACATCGCGGCGACACGCTCGACATCGGCGGGCGCGTTCTCGGCGAGCGGACACAGCACGACATTCCGATCCACATAGAGATCGGGCAGCGCCGCATCGACGCCGCTCGACTCGCGGCCCGCAATCGGATGCGCCGGCACGAATTGCGACACGCGGTTACCAAGCGCCGCGCGCGCCGCCGCGACGACATCGCTTTTCGTGCTGCCCGCGTCCGTCACGATCGTGTCGCGATCCAGAAACGGCGCGATGCGCGCGAGCAGCGGCCCGGTCTGCGCGACCGGCGCCGCGATCAGGACGAAATCCGCGCCGTGCAGCGCGGCTTCGAGCGCGGGGTCGTCGTCGAGCGGCGCGGCCGAATCGATCACGCGCAGTTCGAGCGCGCGCGCGACCGATTGCGCCGAGCGTCCGACGCCCACGATCTCGCCCGCGCACGCCGCGCGCTCGCGCAACGCGCGCGCAAGCGACCCGCCGATCAGGCCGACGCCGAAAATTACCAGTTTATTGAAAGTGAACGCGGCCACGGAGCTTGGATAAAAGCGCGCCTTGCGGCGCGGGTTTCAGGCAGCCGCCAGCGTCTTTTCGAGCGCGGCGATGAAGGCTTCGTTTTCCTGCGGCAGCCCGACCGTCACGCGCAGCCATTGCGGCAAACCGTAGTTCGCCACCGGCCGCACGATCACGCCGAGCTTGAGCAACGCGAGATTGACGCGCGCGCCGGCGGCATCGTCGTGGCCGACGCGCACCATCACGAAATTGCCGTGCGACGGCACGTATTCGAGACCGAGTTTGTCGAAAGCCGCCGTCAGACGCCGATAACCTTCCGCGTTCAACGCCGCGCTCTTTTCGAGAAACGCGGTGTCCTGCAGCGAGGCAATCGCCGCCGCCTGCGCGAGCGAATTCACGTTGAACGGCTGACGCAGACGGTTCAGCAGATCGGTCAGTTCCGGTTGCGCAATTGCGAAACCGATCCGCAAACCCGCGAGGCCAAACGCCTTGGAAAACGTGCGCGAGACGAGCAGGTTCGGATACCGCCGCACCCAATCGATTGCGTCGTAGCGGTTCTCCGCCGACAAATACTCGGTGTACGCCTCGTCCAGCACGACGGCCACGTGGCGCGGCACCTTTGCGATGAACGCCTCCAGCGCCGGACCTTCGATAAACGTGCCCGTAGGATTATTCGGATTGGCGACAAACACGAGGCGCGTGTCGTCGTCGATGGCGGCGAGCATCGCGTCGAGATCGTGACCGTAGGCCACCGCCGGCACGACGATCGCGCGCGCGCCGAGACCCTGCGTTGCCAGCGCATAAACGGCGAACGAATATTGCGAATAGACGATCGCCTGCCCTTTCTCGACGAACGCGTGCGCCGCCATTTCCAGAATGTCGTTGCTGCCATTGCCGAGCGTGATCCATTCCGGCGGCACGCCGTAACGCGCGCTCAGCACGGCTTTCAGCTCGAAGCCGTTCGAATCCGGATAACGGCCCAGCTCCTCGACGGCCAGCGCCATAGCGCGTTTGGCCGATTCGGGCATGCCGAGCGGATTTTCGTTCGACGCGAGCTTCACGATCGTCGATTCGTCCAGGCCGAACTCGCGCGCGACTTCCGAAATCGGCTTCCCGGCGATGTAGGGCGCGATGGCGCGAACGTAGGACGGACCGAATTGCGATGCCATAAGTGTCTCCAATCTGTGCTGCTGCGGGCAGTCGGTGAAATTCAGAAAAACGCGGCAGAAAACTGCGGCGACGCGCGCTGAGACGCTCAGCGCGCTCGCGGATACGAGCCGAGGATCTTCAGGAACGCAGCCTTTTCGCCGAGCGCGGCGAGTGCGGCCGCGACCGACGGATCGTCGCGATGACCTTCGATATCGATATAGAAGTAGTACTCCCACGTGCCGACGCGCGCCGGGCGCGACTCGAAACGGGTCATCGACACACCGTGGCGGGCGAGCGGTTCGAGCAGCTTGAACATTGCGCCCGGTTCATTTGTGACGGAGACGATCAGCGACGTCTGGTCGTGTCCGCTCGCGCCGGTCGGCTGCTTGCCGATCATCACGAAACGCGTGCGGTTGTGCGGATCGTCCTGGATCATCGTGAAAACGGTGCCGAGGCCGTAATGCGTCGCGGCGCGGTCGCCGGCGATCGCCGCCACGGTCGGATCGCCGACCGCGAGCCGCGCCGCTTCCGCATTGCTCGACACCGCCTGCCGCGCGAGCGACGGCACGTTCGCGCTCAGCCATTGCTGGCATTGAGCGAGCGCCTGCGGATGCGCGAACACGCGCGTCACGCCATCGAGCGTGCCGGACGCCGTCAACAAATTATGATGAATTGGCAGCGCGAGTTCGCCGCCGATCACAAGCGACGTTTGCAGCAGCAAGTCGAGCGTGCGCGACACCGCGCCTTCCGCCGAATTCTCGACCGGCACGACGCCGAATTCCGCCGCACCGGCTTCTACCGAGCGGAAAACCTCGTCGATCGACGGACACGGCACGCTTTCGATCGAGCGGCCGAAGTACTCGAACATCGCCTGTTCGCTATACGTGCCGACCGGACCGAGGAACGCGGCGCGCAGGTTCTTCTCCAGCGCCCGGCTCGCCGCCATGATTTCGCGCCAGATCGCGCTGATGTGCTCGGGCGCGAGCGGCCCGGCGCTCACGTCCTGCAGGCGCTGAATGACCTGCATTTCGCGCTCGGGACGAAACACCGGCGCGTTGAAATGCTTCTTCACCTCGCCCACTTCGAGCGCCACCGCGGCTCGCTTGTTCAGCAGTTCGATGAGTTGCGCGTCGAGCGCATCGATCCGCTCGCGCAGCGGCTTCAGTTGTGAATTGAGTTCGTCGTCCATGCGTGGAATCTGGGGCCTGATGTTTCCGGCCGGACGTGCCGGCCAGTGAAAAGGAGCCGCATCGCGGCGCTCGATGCAACGCGGATCAGGCGTGCGACTGCTCGAATTCCTTCATATAGTCGACAAGCGTCGTGACGGCTTCGAGCGGCACCGCGTTGTAGATCGACGCGCGCATGCCGCCGACGGACTTGTGGCCCTTCAGTTGCAGCAGCCCGCGCGCCTTCGCGCCGGCCAGGAACGCGTCGTTGCGCGTTTCGTCGGCGAGGAAGAACGGTACGTTCATCCGCGAGCGCGAATGACGCTCGACCTTGTTGAGATAGAAACTGCTGGCGTCGATCGTGTCGTACAGCAGCTTCGATTTCTCGATATTGATTGCTTCGACCGCCTTGAGGCCGCCCTGCGCATTCAGCCACTTGAAGACGAGTCCGGCGATGTAGATCGCGTAGGTCGGCGGCGTGTTGTACATGGAATTGTTCGCGGCGATGGTCTTCCACTCGAACGCCGACGGGCAGATCGCGAGCGCACGGTCGAGCAGATCCTCGCGCACGATCACGACCGTGACGCCCGCCATGCCGATGTTCTTCTGCGCGCCGCCGAACAGCACGCCGTATTTCGCGATATCCATCGGGCGCGACAGGATGTGCGACGACGCATCGGCGACGAGCGGAATGTCGCCCAGATCGGGGATTTCAAACGTCTCGACGCCGTCGATGGTTTCGTTCGTGCAGAGATGCACGTAGGCCGGATCGTCGGACAAATGCCATTCCGCAATGCCCGGCACGTGCGTGAAACCCTGCTCCGTCTTGCCGTTCGCGGCGATGTGCGGCGTGCCGTACTTCTGCGCTTCCTTGAACGACTTTTGCGACCAGGAACCGGTCACGACGAAATCGGCCGTCTGGCGCGCGCCGAGGAGGTTCATCGGCACGATGGCGTTTTCGCCGATCCCGCCGCCCTGCAAGAACAAAATGCGATGCGACGCCGGCACATTCAGCAGTTCGCGCAAATCGTGCAGCGCGGCTTCGTGGATCGACATGAATTCGGTGCCGCGATGGCTCATCTCCATCACGCTCATGCCGCTGCCGTTCCAGTCGAGCATTTCGTCGGCGGCTTGGCGCAACACTGCTTCGGGCATTGCCGCAGGACCGGCGGAGAAATTGAACACGCGCATCTGATGACCCCGAATGGCAGGGGCGGCTCTCGCACGCTGAAATCCGCCGGATTTTCACTCCGAATTCGGGATTTTTCGCCGAAAACCGCGCCTGAAATAGAAATGGCTGCTTGCGCTCGCGCGCAAACAGCCATTATCGCATCCGTCCCGGATAGCCGCCAAGCGAGGCGCGCCCGAAGCGCGCCGCGCTTGGAAGCGGACGGAAATACGTGTGCTTACTTGGCCGGCTTGACCGCTGCCACTTCCTTGTCGGCTTGCGTGCGCGTTGCCTTGATCGCTTGCGGCATGTACTTCGACATCAGACCGTTCACGACGTCGCGGCCAACCTGGTCCTGGACCTGGATGAACTTGCGACCCGTCGGGCTCTTGTAGAACGTGGTCAGGTCCTTGATTTCAGCCGTCGTGTAGTACTTCGCGTACGCGTCGTACTGGGCTTGCATCGCATCCGTGCGGAACGAGTCCGTCGCGAACACCTGGCCTGCCGAGTCAACCAGCTTCGGCACCGTGTCTTTCTGCAATTGCGGAACGGCAGCTTGCTTCTGCTTGTCGTTCAGCGTCTTGTTTTCGCTCAACGCGTCCGACAGGATGGCCGGCACGAGTTGCTTCGACTGCATTTGCGCGCTGTTGCCGATCGCGCCGACCAGCTTCTGTGCGTCGATTGCGTCCAGCAGATCCTTGATTGCTGCTTGCTTCGCCGGGTCATTCGCAGTGGCGGCGGGGGCTGCCGGAGCACTCGCTTGATTCTGAAGCGATTGCGCCATCGCAAGCGTCGGCACGAAAGCAGCCAGCAACATCCACTGTTTAAATCCTTTTTGCATCATTACTCCCTTTGAAATTTATTCGTTTCCAGCGTCGTGCGGCGGCATGTTCTCCGGCGCGCGGCCCGAACCCGTATTCCCGGGACGGAACGCGCCGGCGAAAGCTCGCCAGCACGACGTATTCAAGCGATTGATATCAGCGAAGACTCATGCGACAAAAGCATGCGACTCAAGCGTCACTCGCGTCGCCGGCGTCTTTTTCATCGACCGGGCCGACGTCACCTTCGAGATCGGCGTCGAGTTCAGCTTCCGCTTCTGCCTCGGCAATGTGCTGCAGCCCCGACAGCTTGGTACCCTCGTCAAGACTGATGAGTGTAACACCTTGGGTTGCGCGCCCCATTTCGCGTATCTCAGAAACGCGGGTGCGGATCAGCACGCCGGAATTGGTGATCAGCATGATCTCGCTTTCCGGCTCCACGAGCGTCGCGGCGACCACGCGGCCGTTGCGCTCGGAGGTCTGAATGGCGATCATGCCCTTTGTGCCGCGGCCGTGGCGCGTGTATTCGTTGATCGGCGTGCGCTTGCCGTAACCGTTCTCGGTCGCCGTCAGCACGGACTGGTTTTCGCCGCCCGCGACGAGCAGCGCGATGACCTGCTGGCCGTCTTCGAGCTGCATGCCCCGCACGCCACGCGCTTCGCGGCCCATGCCCCGCACGTCGTTTTCGTCGAAACGCACTGCCTTGCCCGAGTCGGAGAACAGCATCACGTCGTGCTGGCCGTCGGTGATGGCCGCGCCGATCAGGTAATCGCCCTCGTCCAGACCCACCGCGATGATGCCCTTGCGCAGCGGCCGGCTGAACGCTTCGAGCGGCGTCTTCTTGACGGTGCCGAGCGCGGTTGCCATGAACACGAACTTGTCCGCCGAAAACTCCTTGATCGGCAGCACGACATTGATCTTTTCGCCGTCCTGAAGCGGGAACATGTTCACGATCGGACGGCCGCGCGAATTGCGCGAACCCTGTGGCACCTCATAAACCTTCACCCAATACACGCGGCCACGGTTCGAGAAGCACAACATGTGATCGTGCGTGTTCGCGATGAACAACGTGTCGATCCAGTCGTCTTCCTTCATCTGCGTCGCCTGCTTGCCGCGTCCGCCGCGCTTTTGCGCGCGGTATTCGGACAGCGGCTGCGACTTCACGTAGCCCGTGTGCGACATGGTCACGACCATTTCCTGCGGCGTGATCAGGTCTTCCGTGTTCAGCTCGGTCGCGTTCAATTCGATGCGCGAACGGCGATCGTCGCCAAACTCGCTGCGAATGGACGCCAACTCGTCGACAATAATCGCGCGGATGCGCTCCGGCCGCGCCAGGATGTCGAGCAAATCGGCGATCTGCGCCATGACTTCGCGATACTCGCCGACGATCTTGTCCTGCTCCAACCCGGTCAGGCGCTGGAGACGCATCTGCAGAATTTCCTGCGCCTGCACATCCGACAGACGATACAACCCGTCCGCCTGCATGCCGTAAGCCGGATTCAAACCTTCCGGCCGATACGCCTCGCGGCCGCCCGAAGCCTCGGTTTCGGCGCGCGACAACATTTCGCGGACGATTTCCGAATCCCACGACTTCAGCATCAAGTCCTGCTTGGCGATCGGCGGCGTCGGCGCGGCCTTGATGATCGCGATGAACTCGTCGATGTTCGCGAGCGCCACCGCCAGACCTTCGAGCACGTGGCCACGATCGCGCGCCTTGCGCAGCTCGTATACAGTGCGCCGCGTCAGCACTTCCCGCCGATGCGACAGGAAGCACTCCAGCATTTCCTTCAGGTTCAGGAGCTTCGGCTGGCCGTCGACGAGCGCGACCATGTTCATGCCGAACGTATCTTGAAGCTGCGTCTGCTTATACAGATTGTTCAGCACGACTTCGGGCACTTCGCCGCGCTTCAGCTCGATCACGACCCGCATGCCGCTCTTGTCGGACTCGTCGCGGATATCGGAAATACCGTCGATCTTCTTCTCGTTGACGAGTTCGGCGATGCGCTCGAGCAGCGTGCGCTTGTTCACCTGATACGGAATTTCGTCGACGATGATCGCCATGCGCTGGCCGCGATCGATTTCCTCGAAGTGCGTGGTCGCGCGCATCACGACGCGGCCGCGGCCGGTGCGATAACCGTCGCGCACGCCCGCCACGCCGTAGATGATGCCGGCCGTCGGGAAATCGGGGGCCGGAACGATCTCGATGAGTTCGTCGATCGTCGAATCGGGATTGTTCAGCAAATGCATACACGCATCGACGATTTCGCGCAGGTTATGCGGCGGAATGTTCGTTGCCATGCCGACCGCGATACCGGCCGAGCCGTTGATCAGCAGATTCGGAATGCGCGCCGGCAGCACCAGCGGCTCGCTCTCGCTGCCGTCGTAGTTCGGGCCGAAGTCGACGGTTTCCTTGTCGATGTCCGCGAGCAGTTCGTGGCCGATCTTCGCCATGCGAATTTCGGTGTAACGCATCGCCGCCGCGTTGTCGCCGTCGACCGAACCGAAGTTGCCCTGGCCGTCGACCAGCATGTAGCGCAGCGAGAACGGCTGCGCCATCCGGACGATCGTCTCGTACACCGAGGCGTCGCCGTGCGGGTGATACTTACCGATCACGTCGCCGACAATACGCGCCGACTTCTTGTAGGCGCGATTCCAGTCGTTGTTCAACTCGTGCATCGAGTACAACGCGCGACGGTGAACCGGCTTCAGGCCATCGCGGACATCAGGGAGCGCGCGCCCCACGATCACGCTCATCGCGTAATCGAGATACGAACGGCGCATTTCCTCCTCGAGGGAGATTGGCAGAGTCTCTTTGGCGAATTGATCCATTATCCGTTTCTTGAACTGTGCGACGGTGACCAGGCTACCTGCACGCTTTCGGTGCCGTTTAGGCGCACCACGCGCCTTCCAGACAGCCGCAAACGCCCTTTCTGGTCGCTCGGGTCATTTCGCAACGGCGCCGCGAAGGCAGCGCATCACGCGATTCTAACATGCGCGACATCCGCGCCCCGACGCGCTGCGTATACATAGTGTGCGGATCGCAATTCCTGCCGACGCTGCAGCTTTTACTTACAAAATGCTGCATCCTGCGATAGGAATTCGTCATTTGAAACGGCTATGATGCCGCCTCACTTGTTGCGTCCCCACCAAAATCGGCAAGCGAAAAAAAGTGTATTCTTGAAACGTGAAAAAGTTCCGGGTGGGCACAAAATGTGCGCTCAGAAGACGTGCGGCATCGCAGTCGTTTTCTGTCCCTTTCTTGTTGCTCATGCACCACATAAGGTTGCGGCCGCATAGGGGCCACGGATATTTTTATCGTTGCAAGGGAACGATATGGCAAAATGCCAACGCACAAAGTTAGACACTGCTCGAAGTCTACACAGCGCGTTTTGTTCCGCGGTAATGTTATACTTCGAGCAATGTATGACTTGTCTTCGTCAACAAGGCTCGCAGTAAACCTGCGGTAATCTCAATTTCGAGAGGAGAAATATGAATAAACTTTCAAAGCTCGCGTTCATTGCAGCTACCGCAGTTATGGCTGCATCGGCTTCGGCACAGTCCGTGCCGGCATCGCGACAAGCCGTGAATGACAACTGGGTGAACGGCACGGGCGAATACGTGTGGATGAACGGCACGAACGAGCTTTGCTGGCGCGATGCGTTCTGGACGCCGGCAACGGCAAACGCAAAGTGCGACGGCGCTCTGGTCGCTCAAGCACCGACGCCGCCGGCTCCGGTCACGCCGCCGCCCGCCATTTCGAGCCAAAAGATTACTTACCAAGCTGACGCTCTGTTCGACTTCGACAAGGCAGTCCTGAAGCCGGCTGGTAAGGAAAAGCTGGACGATCTCGCATCGAAGATCGGCGGCCTGAACCTGGAAGTTGTGGTCGCTACCGGCTACACCGACCGTATCGGTTCGGACAAGTACAACGATCGTCTGTCGCTGCGCCGTGCTCAAGCTGTGAAGGCTTACCTGGTCAGCAAGGGCATCGAAGCCAACCGTATCTATACGGAAGGCAAGGGCAAGAAGAACCCGGTCACGACCGGTTGCAACCAGAAGAACCACAAGCAACTTATCGCTTGCCTCGCACCGGATCGTCGCGTGGAAGTCGAAGTTGTTGGTACCTCGCGTCAAGCGCAGTAAGCGTCGGACTGCCGCAGGTCGAACCCCCGCTCAGGCGGGGGTTTTTTTATGTCCGCGCGCTTTTGCGCCGGAAACGCCGCCGCGCCGTTCGCGGCGATTTGGAACGTGGGCCGGGCGCGACCTGCTTTTGCCCGCCTCCGCCGCCGCCTATATACTCGTGGCTTATCGAATCAGACTTTGAGGGCCGCTTCCATGACCAACGTCGATCCCCACGAACTCGAAAAATTCAGCGAGCTTGCGCATCGCTGGTGGGACCCGAACGCCGAATTCAAGCCGCTGCACGAACTGAATCCGGTCCGCCTCGACTGGATCGACGCGCACGCGCATTTGAGCGGCAAACGCGTGCTCGACATTGGCTGCGGCGGCGGGATCCTGTCGGAATCGATGGCGGTGCGCGGTGCGAGCGTCAAGGGAATCGACCTGGCGACAAGCGCTTTGGGCGTGGCGGATCTGCACAGCCTGGAAAGCGGCGTAGAGGTGCAATACGAGGAAATCGCGGCGGAAGCGCTGGCCGCGCGCGAGCCGGGCACCTACGACGTCGTCACCTGCATGGAAATGCTCGAACACGTGCCGAACCCGGCGGGCGTGGTCGCCGCGTGCGCTACGCTCGTCAAACCGGGCGGCTGGGTCTTCTTCTCCACGCTCAACCGCAATCCGAAGGCGTATCTGTTCGCGGTAATCGGCGCCGAATATCTGGCGCGCATGCTTCCGCGCGGTACGCACGACTACGCGCGCTTCATCAAGCCGTCGGAACTTGCGCAATTCACGCGAATCGCAGAATTACTGACCGTCGAGATCAAAGGTATCACCTACCGGCCGCTCGCCAAGAAGTTCGGCCTCTCCGACGACACCAGCATCAACTATCTGATGGCCTGCCGCCGCGAGGCATGAACCCATGCGAGCATGAACCCATGAATCAATCATCGGAATCCGGATCGGAGCGAGTAGTCACCGAGCGCGTCAATGTGAGCGACGATCCCACGCCGTTGCTGCAGCGCGAAGCGAGCGACACGTCGCTCGGCCTGTGCCACGCGGTGCTGTTCGACCTCGACGGCACGATCGCGGATACCGCGCCCGACCTGGCCGCCGCGGTGAACAAGATGCGCCACGACCGCGGTCTCGAAATGCGTCCGCTGGAAGCGTTGCGGCCGTTTGCGTCGGCGGGCGCGCGCGGCTTGCTTGGCGCGGCGTTTGAAATCGGCCCGGAGCACGCTGACTTTTCTTCAATGCGCGCGGAATTTCTTGCCAATTACGAAGCGGATCTGTGCATCGAGACGACGCTGTTTCCAGGCGTCGAAACCGTGCTCGATCAACTCGACGCGCGCGGCGTGCGCTGGGGCATCGTGACCAACAAAGTGACGCGGCTCGCGGAACCGCTCGTCGCTTTGCTCGGGCTCGACACGCGCGCGGCGTGCCTCGTCTGCGGGGACACGACGCCGCACTCCAAGCCGCATCCGGCGCCGCTGCTCTACGCGGCCGAATTGCTCGATGTCGCGCCGGAGCGGGTTGTCTATGTCGGCGACGATCTGCGCGATGTGCAGGCGGGGTTCGCGGCGGGCATGATTACGATCGCGGCGGCCTACGGTTACTGCGGCGACGATATCCCGCCGACCCAATGGCACGCCAATCACGTCGCCGCGAATACGGCGGAACTGCTGCATTTATTGCGCGATATCGGCTGAAAGTGGAATGCCGAATGCCGTTCACGCGGCGGCGGCTTATGTGGGATAATTTCGATTCGCTTTTGGGGGCGACCTGGTTTCGACAGGGGTTGCGAAGCGGCTAGGGCATACCGAGGACCCGTCACCTCGTTAATCAATGGGAAAAACGTAACTGCAAACGACGAAACGTTCGCACTGGCAGCCTAAGGGCCGCCTGCCTCTCCCTAGTTTACTGACGGACTAGAGTCGCAAGACCGGTAGCAATACCGCGAGAGGTCATATACGTCAGATAAGCCTTGGTGGCGTCACGACGCCCGGGTCGAAAATTTAGTGAATCGCTGTAACGAAGCGTGTTCGTCCGCGTCGTTCCGGTTAAATCAAATGACAGAACTAAGTATGTAGAACTGGTCGTAGAGCGCTACTGGACGCGGGTTCGATTCCCGCCGCCTCCACCAAACACTCTGCGGTGAAGCTCCCCGCTTCAGCAAACGAACCCCGCTCGACGCAAGTCGGGCGGGGTTTTTTGTTATACGACGGTCTTTGTCGCGCGTGCGATGGTCGAAACTTCATACATGTTCGGTCGACCACCGACTCCGCCGCCTCCGACACCGCAAAGTGCCGTCTTGTCAGATAAAAACAGCCTGTCGGGGGAAGTATGGCGAGCAGCAAGGCGCGATCGGCGGTAAAAGTCCTCTTCTCGCTCGCGATCGCCGTGTGCGCGGCGTTCGGATCGAATCTGGCGCGTGCGGCCGATTGTCACGCGGGCACGCTCGTCACGGTCGTGGCGCACCTCGACGACGACCTGCTTTTCGTCAATCCCGGCATCAGCGACAAACTCGACGCAGGCTGGTGCGTGACGACCGTGCATCTGATCGGCGGGGCGAACGGCGCGAAATTCGACTACGTGAAGCTCCGCGAAAAAGGCACGCGGCTCGCCTACGCGCGCATGGCGGGCGTCGCCGACGAGTGGACCGAATCGGTCGAAACCTATGGCGGCAAGCCCGTTCACCAGATGGTCCTGACGCAGCAGCCGCGCGTCAAGCTGCTGGAGATCCGCCTGCCGGGCGGCGCGGTGCGCGGCGGCAAGGTGCCGCTCGGCCTGTTATGGGATCAAGGCGCGACACTCGATAGTTTCCCCGCCGACAACAACGGCTCGCAGCCCGCGCGCTACGACCGCGCCGCGCTCGTCGCGACGCTGCATCAGATGCTGGAAACGGCTACCGCCATCTACACGCTGAATCCGGACACCGTGCCGTTCCTCGAACATCCCGATCACATCTACGCCGCGCGTATCGCGCGCGTGGTGGCGCAGGGACTCGGGCGGGACGTGCCGATCGCCTATCACGTCACCTATCCGACGGGCGGGATGCCAAAGAACCTCGACGCCGCCGATACCCAGAAAAAGCGCGACGACGTCGCGTCCTACTTCGCCGTCGACGGCGACGACAACGGCGAGCACGTCTTCGGCGAATACCAATGGGACGGCAACTGGATCGCGCGGCGTTACTGGACCGAATCCAGCGCGAGCGAGCCGGGCCACGAATTCCGGCCGCGCACGGGCCAGCTGGTCAACGAATATTCGTCGCAATGTCTTAGCTCGACGGGCGCGCTCGGGCGGCCCGTGCTCGCCGCCTGCTCGGGCGAGAAGACGCAGAACTGGCACTGGCAGCCCGTCGCGGCGGCGCCGGGCGAGAAAAACACCGCGCAACTCGTGGATGAAACCACGCTGCAGTGCGTCGCCGAGCGCGGCGGCGTGCTGGCCGAGGAAGCCTGCAACGCGGCCGAGGCCGCGCAGAAATGGACGCCGTGGGATTTCGGCATCGTCTATACGCCGCTCGGGCATTGTCTTGCCGAGCAAGGCGGCGGGCCGGTCGCGGGCGGCTGTTCGTCGATGACCGCGCGCTCGCGCTGGTCGCCGACGCCCTACTCGCAATGGACCGATCTTCGTCAACAGGCCGCGTTTTACGGCGACGTGCGCGGCGATAAACGTCCAAGCACGGTCTACCTCCAGCGACGCAAGGACGGCCCCGGCTTCAACGTCTGGGTCGCGGGCATGTCGCGGTTACCCACCGCCGAATCGTGGTACATGAACACCGTTCGCTTCGACCCGTTCGCGACCAAACCCACCTGCTCGGGCGACACGCTTTGCTTCGACAGCGCGCGCTTCCTGCTCGCCGACTTCGACGGCGACGGCCGCGACGACCTGATGGTGATCGCGCCGCGAGCGGGCGGCACGGCGTTCTGGCTGATGCGCAGCACCGGCACGCGCTTTGACGCGCCGCGCCTATGGGCGCAGACGGGCGCGGCGTGGACGCCCGATCAGGCGCAGCAATACGTCGCCGCCGACTTCACCGGCACCGGCCGGGCGAGCGTGATGATCGCGCAGAAGCGCGCCGACGCCACGCTCGACCTTTGGATCGTCGAGCAAGGCGGCGCGCCTGCCTCGTGGATGGCGGCGAGCGGTATCGGCGCGAAGGCGCGTTTTCTGCCGGCGCACGTCGCCGGATCGGCGCATACGGGGCTGATCGCGCTGGAAACGGTGAATTCGGCGCTCGCCGTCACCCAGCTCGCCAGCGGGAACGGCAAGTTCACCGGGCGTCTGCGCGGCAATACTTTCACGGAATTCGCGCCGGCGTTCGCCAAGGTGGTGGCGGGCGACATCGACGGCGACGGAATCGACGACGTGCTCGTGCTGCAGCCGGGCGGCGATCGCGCGGCGGTCGACGTCTGGGCGATGAAGGGCGGCGCGCGCTTCGGCGAGCCGGTCAAGATTGCGCGGCTGAACGGCACGTCCTACGCCGACGCGATGCCGGCGCTCGCGCGCGTACACGGCGCGCAGACGCTCGTGCTGTTCAAGCGCGCGAACGTCCGTCTCGGCGATTTTTACTACACGGGCGGTGCGCCGAGCCTGACGGGCTACGCCGTCGATCCGTCGTTCAGACTCGGACCTGCGCAAATCTGGGGCGATCTACCCGGCCTTTTCTCCGAAGCGCTGTGGCTCGACACGCTGCAGTAATGCGGCGTTGGAGCGCTTCGGTGTCGATGAGGTTGCGGTTGCGGTTGCGGTTGCGGTTGCGGTTGCGGTTGCGGTTGCGGTTGCGGATGCGGTTGCGGTTGCGGTTGCGGTTGCGGTTGCGGATGCGGATGCAGTTTCAGCACGTTCCGTGCGATAGCAATCACCGGCGCACGATCTGCGCGAGGCTGCAAACGAAAACGCCGAGCCAGTGGCTCGGCGTGCTGCAACGACAAAATACCGCTAGGAACAAAATCGCGCCTTTCAGCGCGCTAGTTCGAATTCCCGCGCGCGCGGCTTCAGAACGTCCTGCGCGATGGCGAGGTAGCGGTCGGCGGTGCTTTGCAGGCTCAAACCGGCGAGCGGACGCGCCGAGCGCGGCTGCTTGAGCGCGGCGAGGAGCGCGGCGCCGTAGATGTCGGCGTCGGCGGTATCGAGCAATTCGACGGCTTCGAACGATTCCGCGAACATGAACGGCGCGATGGCGTTAGCCACCACCGGCACGCCCGACGCCAGCGCCTCGATAAACGCAATGCCCTGCGATTCGAAACTCGACGGCATCGCGAAAGCCTGCGACGTGCGGAGGATCTGCGCCACGTTCGACTGCGGGCCGCGAATCTCCACGCGGTCTTCAAGTCCCAGTTGCGCGACCAGATTCACGATCTGCGCGTAATAGTCGAGATTCTCGATCACGCCGCACAGCAACAAACGCGCGTCGGGGCACGCCATCGCGACGCGCGCGAACGCGTGCACGGTCTGCAGCTGATTCTTCTCGGGAATATAGCGGCCGATCTGCACGATCTGCTTGGTCGTCGATGCCGGTGCGGGTTCGCCACCGGCCGCCGCGAAGCTGGTCATGTCGACACCGTTCGGTATCACGATCATCGACGGATGCGTGCGGATGTCGCGCACGTATTCATCGATATTCTTCTGCGACACGCCGATCACCGCTTTCGCCCGGCTCGACAGCAGCCGCTCCGCGAACTGCAGCGCGTTGTTGGCGAAATCGTTCGCGCCGGAGTGCATCACCCAGATGATCGGCACCCGCGTCGGCAGCGCGCGCACATACAGCGCCGCGATGGTAGCGTGGGCGAAGATCACGTCGGGCCGGAATCGGCGGATCGCGCGATGCAGGAAAACCATCCGGCCGAGACGTCCCAGCTCTTTCGCAGGGAAATCGCAAGTCACGCCCTGCTCCCTGAGTTCGGCGCTGATATGCTCGAAATCGCTCTGCTCCGGCATCAGCGATGCCATGCAGACCTGATGCCCCGCCTGGCGATGCTCGATTGCCACGCCCTTCGCAATCACCTCCGCGCCGGACAAGCGCGGAGCCAGCACTATTTGAAGAATTCGCATTGTTATCCCTTCGGCATCTCTCATGCGCCTTGCCCATGCAGCGACTTCCGGCTGGTCTATACCGGTTTTGGGTCGCGTCGCCCTCGCGACGGGGGGCCGGATTCCGGCCGGCGCGTTCTAGTTTGTATGGCGTCGGGAAATTCGGCCGGCAATCGGCATCCTCTCACATCGCGCACGCCAACAATACCCGATGCCGGCACGTCAGCGATGCCGTCGGTTCGTATTTTTCGGCCGGGAATGAGGGGTAGCAAACGCATCGCGACGGATGCGCGTTCGGCGCGGAGTGGAAGCGTTGCAAGCCCGCTTCCATCGGCCGATGAGGGAAAATCCGCGTTTCGCTTTCCGGCGTTTTCTGTGTGCCGGACGGGCTCTACTTCTCGTCGAGCGGACACTTCAGGTTGCAGCCGTTCGGGTCGCCGTTGTCGGCGCGGCGGCGCGCTTGCGACGTTCCATGCTGATATTTGTCCGACGGCGCGGAAGCGCCGAACGGCATCTGCGGATGCTCGTTGATGCGGAACTCGTCCTGAAGAATCCCGCCGGGCATGCCGGGCGAATTCTGCGCGAACGCGACGGGAGCAAGAGACACGACGCCGGCGGCAAACAACGCCGAGGCGGAAACAGCGAACAGAAGTTTCATGGAATATCGGCGCCGTGGATGCGGCGCGTAGTGCGTAACGGCGAACCGCTAGGTTAACTTAAATCGAGATAGACGGCAGGTTATGCCCGCGCGCGCATTTTACAGTTCGTTTCAGAAATCGGCCGCCGTCTCATGTTCCTAGCCCGCGAGCCCCGTGTTAACGTCGAGAATCTGGCCGCAATGCGCCGGATCGTAACCTTCCAGATGCCCCACGCTGTCGCTGAACGCGCGGCCCCGGAGCACGGCCAGCACGCTCTGGAGGCGCGCATCGTCGAGACGGCCGCGCTCGCAGGCGAAAAAATAGTCCTCCTCGATCACCGGAATGAAGTCGAGCGCGAAATGCTGTGCCGCGGGCTGCACGCCGAAACCAAGATCGGCCATGCCGCTCGCGACGAACGCGGCGATCGCCGAATGCGTCAGTTCGCTGGTCGCGTAGCCGTTGATCTGATCGGGATCGACGCCGATCTGCCGCAGTGCGAGATCCAGCAGCATCCGCGTGCCGGAACCCGGCTGGCGATTAACGAAACGCACATCGCCGCGCGCGAGGTCACGCAATCCCTCGATGCCTTTCGGATTGCCCTTCTGCAGAAAGAGTCCCTGCGTGCGCCGCGTCAGATGAATCAGTTGATGCCGCTCGGGATCGAGCCAGGCGCGGTACATCTGCGCGCAGGTCGCCCGGAATTCGCCGACCGGCAGATGAAACCCAGCCAGTTCGCACTCGCCACGCGCCAGCGCGCTCACCGACTCCCCGCTTTCACGGTATTTGATTTCGGCCGGAATCCGCTCGGCGGAAAGCGCGCCAACCAATGTCGCCACCGCGTAGCCGTGCGACGCGTGAATGCGCACCTGTGAAATCTCGCGCGCGAGCCGCCGGTTCAGGTCGCCCGCGATCTCGTGCGCCACGCTTTGCAAAGGCGCGTCGAGCCGCTCGGCGCAGGTCCGTTGCGCGCGCAGCACCGATTCCCCGAGTTCGGACAACACCGAGCCGCGCCCGCGCGATTTCGTGATCAGCGCGCCGCCCAGCCGCGTCTCGATTTCGCGCAGCAAACCCCACGCATGCCGATAGGACAAACCCTTAGCGGACGCGGCATTGGCGATACTTCCCGTTTGCGAAACGAGCAGCAAAAGCGGCACAACCGCGCTGAGACTGGCTTCGCGGCCATCGGCGTCGCGCAAAATGAGTTCGGCCCGGCATTCCACATCGATCATATGTACTCCTCCTTCCTATTGCCAAAGGAAACGCCGACACCTATTGTTCATTTCACCAGCTCGGCGAACGAATTATAAGACCGAAATATGCATAGATAAACATATGCCGAGGAATGGAGGAGCCCCATGAACGCAATAGACCCACACGCTTTCCGTCCCGCCGATCTCGTGCAACGTCACGTCGTCCCGGGTGCCTCGCTGCTCGCCGTGCTGCACGCCATTCAGGATGAAGTCGGGTTCGTGCCGCCGGATGTCGTCGGGCCGCTTGCGCAAGCCATGACGCTTTCGCGCGCCGAAGTGCACGGCGTGATCACCTACTATCACCATTTCCGCTCGGAACCGGCCGCGCGCGTGACCGTGCAGCTTTGCCGCGCGGAAGCCTGCCGCAGCATGGGCACGGAGGCGCTCGCGCAGCATATCGAGGCGCACACGGGCTGCCATTTCCACGATCAGCATCATGCGCACGACGGCGAAACCGGACTCGAATCCGTGTATTGCCTCGGCCAGTGCGCGCTGTCGCCCGCGCTGATGATCAACGGCGAGATGCACGCGAAAGTCACGCCGCAGAAGTTCGACCGGCTCTTCGCCGCTGCACAAGCCGCGAACACGGCGAAGGAGACGGCATGACACGCATCTACGTTCCTTGCGATTCCTCGGCGCTCGCGCTCGGCGCGGATCAGGTCGCGGCCGGTATCGCCGAACGCGCCGCGGCACGAGGTATCGACGTGCAGATCGTGCGGAACGGCTCGCGCGGCATGCTCTGGCTCGAACCGCTGGTGGAAGTGGAAACGGCGGCGGGCCGTATCGGCTATTCGAACGTCGATTCCGACACGCTCGACGCGCTGTTCGACGCTGGCTTGATCGAAGGCGGCGCGCACGCGAGCCGGATCGGCGTGGTCGATGAACTGCCCTGGCTCAAGCGTCAGCAGCGGCTCACGTTCGCGCGCATCGGCATCACGGACCCGCTCTCCATCGACGACTACGTCGCGCACGGCGGCCTCGACGGCTTACGTAATGCATTGACCGCCGACGGCGACGCCGCCTGCGAAGCGCTGATCGAATCGGGCCTGCGCGGACGCGGCGGCGCGGCGTTCCCGGCCGGCATCAAATGGCGCACGGTGCGCGGCGCGAAGGCGGATCAGAAGTACATCGTCTGCAACGCCGACGAAGGCGATTCCGGCACCTTCTCCGACCGGCTCGTCATGGAAAGCGATCCGTACGTGCTGATCGAAGGGATGATCATTGCGGGCGTCGTGACCGGCGCGACGCAAGGTTATATCTACGTGCGCAGCGAATATCCGCATTCGATCGCGACGCTGAATCGCGCGATCGACCGGGCGCGCGAGGCCGGCTGGCTGGGCGAAAGCGTGCTTGGCAGCCCGCACGCTTTCGAACTGGCGGTCGCGAAAGGCGCGGGCGCGTATGTGTGCGGCGAAGAAACGGCGCTCCTCGAATCGCTCGAAGGCAAGCGCGGCATCGTGCGCGCCAAGCCGCCGGTGCCCGCGCTGGTCGGCTTGTTCGGCAAGCCTTCGGTCATCAATAACGTCATCACGCTCGCCACCGTGCCGATCATTTTCGCGAAAGGCGCGCAGTTTTATCGAGACTTCGGCATGGGCCGCTCACGCGGCACGCTGCCGTTCCAGCTCGCGGGCAACGTCAAGCAAGGCGGGCTCGTGGAACTGGCGTTCGGTGTGACCTTGCGCGAATTGATCTACGAATACGGCGACGGCACGGCAAGCGGCCGTCCGGCGCGCGCGGTGCAGGTGGGCGGCCCGCTCGGCACGTATCTGCCGGAAAGCCAGTGGGACATCCCGCTCGACTACGAGGAATACGCGAAGGTCGGCGCGGTGGTCGGCCACGGCGGCCTCGTGATCCACGACGACACCTCGAACCTGGCCGAACTCGCCCAGTACGCGATGCACTTCTGCGCGCTCGAATCGTGCGGCAAATGCACGCCGTGCCGGATCGGTTCGACGCGGGGCGTTGAAGTCATCGCGAAGATTCGCGACGGCGATACCTCGCCGAAACAGGTTGGCCTGCTGCGCGATCTGTGCGACACGATGGTGTCCGGGTCGCTCTGCGCGATGGGCGGCATGACGCCCTTCCCGGTGCTGTCGGCACTCGAACATTTCCCCGAAGACTTCGGTCTCGCGAAAGAGCCGTCGCAGAAAGCGGCGTAAGTTGGAGAGAAAAATGTCAAACACGAACAACGGTTGCGGTTCCGGCAATTGCGCATGCAAGAGCGCGGCATCGGTCAAACGGGGCGATCCCTTCGACTTCACCGATTACGGCACGCCGCTGCGTCACGCGGATGTTGACGTGACGCTCGAAATCGACGGCGAAGCGGTGACGGTGCCGGCCGGTACGTCGGTGATGCGCGCGGCGATCGAAGCGGGCGTGAACGTGCCGAAGCTCTGCGCGACGGATTCGCTCGAACCGTTCGGCTCGTGCCGTCTGTGTCTCGTCGAGATCGAAGGCAAGCGCGGTTATCCGGCGTCGTGCACGACGCCCGTCGAAGCGGGCATGAAAGTTCGCACGCAGAGCGACAAGCTGCAGTCATTGCGCAAAAACGTGATGGAACTGTATATCTCCGATCACCCGCTCGACTGTCTCACCTGCCCCGCCAACGGCGACTGCGAACTGCAGGACATGGCGGGCGTGGTCGGCTTGCGCGAAGTGCGCTACGGCTACGAAGGCGCGAACCATCTGAAGGACAAGAAGGACGAGTCGAACCCGTACTTCACCTACGACGCGTCGAAGTGCATCGTCTGCAATCGCTGCGTGCGCGCGTGCGAGGAAACGCAGGGAACGTTCGCGCTGACCATCGCCGGGCGCGGCTTCGAATCGCGCGTGGCGGCGAGTGAAAACGTGCCGTTCATGGAATCGGAATGCGTGTCGTGCGGCGCGTGCGTGGCCGCCTGCCCGACCGCGACGCTGCAGGAAAAGACCGTCATCATGCTCGGCCAGGCCGAACATTCGGTCGTGACGACGTGCGCGTATTGCGGCGTCGGCTGCTCGCTGAAAGCCGAGATGAAGGGCAATCAGGTCGTGCGCATGACGCCGAACAAGAACGGCCAGGCGAACGAAGGCCACGCGTGCGTGAAGGGCCGCTTCGCGTGGGGCTACGCCACACACAAGGACCGCATCACCAAGCCGATGATCCGCGCAAAGATCACGGACCCGTGGCGCGAAGTGTCGTGGGACGAAGCGATCAACTACGCGGCGAGCGAATTCCGCCGCATCCAGGAAAAGTACGGCCGCGATTCGATCGGCGGCATTACGTCGTCGCGTTGCACAAACGAGGAAACGTATCTCGTGCAGAAACTCGTGCGGGCGGCGTTCGGCAACAACAACGTCGATACCTGCGCGCGCGTCTGCCACTCGCCGACCGGCTACGGTCTCAAGACCACGCTCGGCGAATCGGCCGGCACGCAGACGTTCGCGTCGGTCGAGCAATCGGACGTGATCGTCGTGATCGGCGCGAATCCGACCGACGGCCATCCGGTCTTCGCGTCGCGCATGAAGCGGCGCATCCGCGAAGGCGCGCAACTGATCGTGATCGATCCGCGCCGCACGGATATCGTCGATAGCCCGCATATCAAGGCGTCGCATCACCTCGCGCTGCGCCCCGGCACCAACGTCGCGATGATCAATTCGCTCGCGCACGTGATCGTGACCGAAGGGCTGGTGAACGAGGAATTCGTCGCCGAGCGCTGCGAAGCGCGCGCGTTCGGACAATGGCGCGACTTCGTTTCACTCGAAGAAAACTCGCCGGAAGCGATGGAACCGATCACCGGCGTCCCCGCGCAACTGGTGCGCGAAGCCGCGCGGATCTATGCGCGTCCGGGCAACTCGGCGATCTTCTACGGCCTGGGCGTCACCGAGCACGCGCAAGGCTCGACGATGGTGATGGGCATCGCGAATCTGGCGATGGCGACCGGCAACGTCGGCCGCGAAGGCGTCGGCGTGAATCCGCTGCGTGGCCAGAACAATGTGCAGGGTTCCTGCGACATGGGCTCGTTCCCGCACGAACTGCCGGGCTACCGCCATATCAGCGACGCCGCCACGCGCGCCCTTTTCGAGGAAGCGTGGGACTGCACGCTGCAATCGGAGCCGGGCCTGCGCATTCCGAACATGTTCGACGCCGCCGCGCACGGCACCTTCATGGGCCTCTATTGCCAGGGCGAGGACATCGTCCAGTCGGACCCGAACACGCATCATGTGACGGGCGCGCTGTCGTCGATGGAATGTATCGTCGTGCAGGATATTTTCCTGAACGAAACGGCGAAATACGCGCACGTTCTGCTGCCGGGTTCGTCGTTCCTGGAAAAGGACGGCACGTTCACCAACGCCGAGCGCCGCATCTCGCGCGTGCGTAAAGTCATGCCGCCGCTGCCCGGTCTCGCCGACTGGGAAGTCACCATTCGTCTTTCCCGCGCGCTCGGTTACGAGATGAACTACACGCACCCGTCGCAGATCATGGACGAAATCGCGCGCCTCACGCCGACGTTCCACGGCGTGTCGTATCAGCGGCTCGACGAACTCGGCAGTATCCAGTGGCCGTGCAACGAAGACGCGCCGGAAGGCACGCCGACGATGCATATCGACGAATTCGTGCGCGGCAAGGGCCGTTTCGTCATCACGAAGTTCGTCGCGACGCCGGAAAAGGTCACACGTAAATTCCCGCTCCTGCTGACGACGGGCCGGATTCTCTCGCAGTACAACGTCGGCGCGCAGACACGCCGGACCGAGAATTCGCGCTGGCACGATGAGGACCGGCTGGAGATTCATCCGCACGACGCCGAGGATCGCGGCATCAAGACGGGCGACTGGGTCGGGATCGAATCGCGCGCCGGGCAGACCGTGCTGCGCGCGAAGATCACGGAGCGGATGCAGCCGGGCGTCGTCTACACCACGTTCCACTTCCCGGAATCCGGCGCGAACGTGATTACGACCGATTCCTCGGACTGGGCGACGAACTGTCCGGAATACAAGGTGACGGCGGTTCAGGTGATGCCGGTCGAGCAGCCGTCGCAATGGCAGAAGGACTATTCGAAGTTCAACGAGCAGCAGCTCGAATTCTTGAACCTGCGCGACTTCGCCGCGACATCGGGGAAATAAGATGGATCTGGACAACCTGATCGACATGGCGAACCGGATCGGCGATTTTTTCGATTCGCTGCCGGACCAGCATGAAGCGACCGACAGCATCGCCGATCACATTCGCCGCTTCTGGGCGCCGCGCATGCGTACGGCGATTCTCAACTCGCTCGAAGATCCGGCGGCGAGCGCCGCGATGTCGAAGATCGTGCGTGAGGCGCTGGAAGAGCATCGCGCCGATCTGACGCCGGCAGTCGCGGCTTAATCTCCGGTGTGTTCCCTGTGCCGCGGCGATTCGTCCGCGGCACTCGCGTTTTTGCCGAACCATGTCTCGCAATGATGCAGCAGCGCGTGAGCGTCGGACGGCGCGCGTCCGCGCGCGGCGATATAGCCGTCCGGGCGCACCAGATAGAACGCGGGCCGCGTGCGGCCGTAGTTATCGGTGAGCGAATGGGCGCGCTCGCCCGGAGTATCGGTGATGCGCCAGACCCGCACCGAGCCCGCCAGCACCTTTTCCATCGACTCCACCAGTCCGCTCAGATCCGCGTCGCGCAGAGCGTGCGCCACTGTGAGCGTCGCGGGCGCGAGGCCGATATCGTCTTCGTCGGCGGGACTGACGAGCAGGAACAGCGAGAAGTATCCGGGATCGTGCAGGTCGAACAGACAGCCGATTCCCGGCGCGCGGCCGAGCGGCCCATCCACGACATGCACGCGCGCATCCGGCGCGCGCTCGCCCGCGCGCGGTCCGCCGTCCAGAATGCGCTCCAGCGTGAGCGGGCTGCGTCGGTAGTGAATGGACAGTTCGCTGACCGTGCGCCGCATGGCGTCGCGCAGCGGCCCGACCGCCGCTAGCGCGGGCATCACATGCTCGCGGATCAGTTTTAGCGGCCCGTGCTCCGCGCTCGCCACCTGCGTGAGCAGGCTGCTTTGCCGCAGCACGTCACGCTCGATCGGATGCCGCTCGGCGTGATACGTGTCCAGCAGCCGGTCCGGCGCACCGCCGCCGAGGGTCCGCGCGATTTTCCAGCCGAGATTGAGCGCTTCCTGAATGCCCGTATTCATGCCCTGCGCGCCCGCCGGGCTGTGAACGTGCGCGGCGTCGCCCGCCAGGAAGATGCGGTCATGCCGCAAACGATCGACCATCCGCGCGTTCAGGTGAAAGTACGACGACCACGCGAGCGACGACACCTTCACCTGATGGTGAATGCGCCGCTCGACCAGCGCGCGGCAGCCGTCAAGCGTCGGGCCGGTCGGCTCGGAGGGCGGATGCGCCAGATCGCCGATCAACCGCACGCGAGAGCCGCCCATCGGAAATAGCGCGGCCAACCCTTCGCCCGACGCGAAGATGTGGAATTCGTCGTCGGGCCATTCGGTGTCGGCATGCAGGTCGGCGAGCAGGAACGTCTGCTCGAAAGTCTTGCCCGAAAAACCGACGTCGAGTTTATGCCGCACCGTGCTGTGCGCGCCGTCGGCGGCGATCATGTACGACGGACGCAGCACTTCCTCGCGGCCGTTCGAGTGCCGAAGCGTCGCCTGCACGCCCGCCGCGCCCTGCGAAAATTCAGTGAGTTCGACGCCGCGCTCGATCCACACGCCGAACGTTTCGAGATGCTCGGTCAGGAGCCGCTCGGTCACGGATTGATCGAGAAAGAGGAGATAGGGATAACGCGTTTGAAGCGGATCGAAATCGAGGTGCGCGAGACGCTGGCCGTTCGAATAGAGATTGGCGACGCGCGCGCGGTGACCGAGTTCGAGAAACGGCTCGACGATCCGGTGTTGTTCGAGCAGTTCGAGCGTGCGCGCCTGAATTCCGATCGCGCGCGAATAAGGCGCGGGCTCGCGCGCCCGGTCGATCAGGCGCACCGGAATGCGCGCGCGGGCAAGGCTCATCGCGGCGGCAAGCCCGGTCGGACCGGCACCCGCGATCAGCACCGGCGCTACGTCGAGTTTCTCGTGCGGATAGCGCTTGGGGGCAAACATGCACTTCTCCCTGAAACGTCATCCTGCCCAGTGTACGCCGCTCATCCCGAAATTTGGCCCGGCGCCGTTGCCCGTCTGCCCGAGCCGGCTTTAATGAGATTGCGTGCGGGCGTGCAGCGCACAATGATGCTCGGTCGTGCCCATCTCGACCTGCAAGGTGGCGTGGTGCATCGAATATTCGTCGCAGAGCGTCTGCACGATGCCGTCGATAAACACGTCGCCCGGATGGCCCGCCGGCATCACGAGATGCGCGGTCATCGCGTTTTCCGTGGTCGAGAGCGCCCAGACGTGCATGTCGTGGACATCGGTCACGCCGGGGAGCGCCGCCAGATACAGTTTGATGCGTGTCGGATCGACGGACGGCGGGACCGCCGCCATCGCGAGGCGCATCGCGTCGCGGCCCAGGCCCCACGTGCCGTAGACGATCACCGACACCACCACGAGACTCATCACCGGATCGATCCAGCTCGCGCCCGTGTACAGGATGATCAGCCCGCTCACCGCGACCGCGGCGGAGATGGCGGCGTCGGCGGCCATGTGCAGGAAGGCGCCGCGCACGTTCAGGTCTTCCTTGCTGCCGCGCATGAAGAGCCACGCCGAGAAGCCGTTCACGACCAACCCGAGCGTCGCCACGATAAACACGTCGAGCCCCGCGACCGGCGCGGGATTGAGCAGGCGCTGGATCGCTTCGAGCACGATCGCGCCGCACGCGAAAAGCAGGAGCGCAGCGTTCGCGAGCGAGGCCAGGATCGACGAACTGCCGAGGCCGAACGTGTAACGCGGCGACGGCTTCTGCGTACCGAGCCAGACCGCGCCCCACGCGAGCAGAAGGCCGAGCACGTCCGACAGGTTGTGGCCGGCGTCCGCCAGCAGCGCCGTGGAATGCGCGATGAAACCGTAGATGCCCTGCACCACCACGATAATCACGTTCAGCGCGACGGCGATCGCGAACGTGCGGCCCTGGCCCGCCTGCGGTGCGTGATGATGATGATGGCCGCCCGCGCCGTGATCGTGGGCGTGGGCGTGGGCGTGCTTATGGTCATGCGCGTGCTCATGCGCGTGCTCATGCGCGTGGCCTTCTTGATGCTCGTGTTGCTCGTGCGAGTGCGCGTTCATTTATTCGTTATCCGGGGTGAAATCGGTTTGCGGCTCGGCGACGTGTTCCAGCAGTTCGGCCAGCATGCCGCTAATGTGACGGTCGGCGGCGAGATAGAACACTTGCTTGCCCTGCCGCTCGGCCCGCACGATTCGCGCCGCCCGCAACAAGCGCAAGTGATGGCTCACGAGCGATGCCGACAAGCCCAGCAACGCCGCGATCGCACCGACGGCGCGCTTCTCGTCGACGCACGCCAGCACGATGCGCAGCCGCGTGGGATCGCCGAGCAGACGGAACAGATCGGCGAGAGGTACGACGCGCTCGTCGGACGCGATAAAAGTCGAGGCCACGGCCATCCGCATAAACAGTTGAATAGGTGTTCACATGTTATCGAAGGCGGTCCGGAAATGTCAATCCGGCGCGCGGGTGTGGGAAAATAGCGGCTTAAGTATTCGATTCCCGTCATGGACACTGTCTTTGCCCGCGGTTTCGCGGCCCATCGTGACGGCCGCCTGACCGATGCGGAACGCGACTATCAGGCCGCGCTCGCCGCAGAACCCTCCCATGTCGACGCCTTGCATCTGCTCGGCGTGCTGCGCCACCAGCAAGGCCAGCACGCGGAGGCAGCCGAGCTCGTGCGGCGCGCGGTGGACCTGCGTCCGGGCGACGCCGGCCTGCAACTGAATCTCGGCAATGCGCTGAAGGCGCTCGGCCGTCTCGACGATGCCATCGAGCGCTTTCGTAACGCGCTCACACTCCAGCCCGGCTTTTCGCTCGCGCAGTACAACCTGGGCAATGCCTACGCGGCGTCCGGCCGTCACGAAGACGCCGCCGATGCCTTCGAAAAAGCGCTGCGCCTGCAACCGCACGACGCGCCGACGTGGAACAACTTCGGCAACGCGCTCTCCGGCATGCGCCGCTTCGACGATGCCGCCCGCGCGTTCCGCCGCGCGCTCGCCATCCGTCCGGGCCACGCGGGCGCGCACAACAATCTCGGCATGGCGCTCAACGCGCTCGGCGATCCCGAAGGCGCCATCGCGCAGTTTCGCGCGGCGATCGCCGCCGAGCCGAACTATGTGGCCGCGCATTTCAATCTCGGCAATCTGCTCGACGGTGTGGGTCGTCCGGTGGAAGCGGTCGCCGCGCTCGAAACCACCATTCGCCTGCAACCCCGCTTCGCGCCCGCGCATTTCGGGCTCGGTCATGCGCTTTCCGCGCTCGGCCGTCATGTCGAAGCGCTGCCGCAATTCGAACGCGCGGTCGGTCTGGATCCGAAATACGGGGTCGCGTGGCTTGGTCTCGGCAATGCGCATCTGGCGCTTGGTCGCCATCGCGCCGCCGTGCGCGCTTACGATCAGGCGATGCGTCTCGACGCCGGGTCCGCCGCCGCGCGCCTGAATCGCGCGCTGGCGCTGCTGGCGCTCGGCGATTACGCGCGGGGCCTGCCTGCCTACGAAGCGCGTCTCGATACGCCCGCCGCCGTGCCGCCGCTGCCGGGGCCGGCTGCACCGCTCGGACCGCTTGGACCGCTCGCGCCGCTCCCGCCGCTCCCGCCGCGCTGGGACGGCGAGCCGATGCCCGGGCGCACGCTCTTGATCCGCGCCGAGCAGGGTTTCGGCGATACGCTCCAGTTCATGCGTTTCGTCCCGTTCGCGGCGAAGCGCGCGGGCGAGATCGTACTGCAGGTGCAGCCCGCGCTCATCGATTTGCTCGAACCGGCCGCGCACGCCGCCAAGGTGGAACTGAAAAGTCTCGCCGATCCCGCCCCGAAAGCCGACGCCTTCTGTCCGTTGATGAGCTTGCCGCTCGCGCTGGGTATCGCTTCAATCGACGATATTCCGGCGCGCATGCCGTACCTCGTCGTCCCGGCGACGTATCGGCGCAAGTGGCGCGGCTCGCTCGGCGGCCAGGCGCGGCGCAATATCGGGATTGCGTGGTCGGGGCGCATTCAGCCCGGTGAAACGCGCTCCGCGCCGCTCGCGCTGCTCGATCCGCTGTTCGCGCTCGAAGGGATCGACTGGATCGTGTTGCAGCCCGTCTTGAGCGCGGAGGATCGCGCCGCGCTGAAAGCGCATCCGCGCGCAAGTTCCATTCACCGGCTGGAAAGCCGTCTCGAAAATTTCGCCGATACCGCCGCGATCGTCGAGCGTCTGGACGGCGTCGTTTCCGTCGATACCGCGCTCGCGCACCTCGCCGCCGCGCTCGGCCGCCCGCTCTGGCTGATGCTGCCGTTCGCCGCCGACTGGCGCTGGGGCGATCAGACGCCGGGCAGCGCGTGGTATCCGAAAGCGCAGTTGTTCCGGCAGGCCGAGCCGGGCGCGTGGCGCGGCGTGATCGAACGGATCGCCGCGGATATCGCTGCGGGTCTCGCCGCCGGCAAATAAAAAACCCTCGCCACGGCGAGGGTTTTCATTTTCCGACAGCCCAAAGAACCGAAAAGCTAGGCCGTCTTGTACTGGTTGCGCGCATCCGGCGAGCGGTACAGCACGAGCGTCGCGACCAGACCGCAGATCGCGGCGAGTCCCAGCCAGATCCCCGGCGCGGCCTTGTTGCCGGTCGCGTGGATCAGGTAGGTCGAGATCGCGGGCGTGAAGCCGCCGATGGTGGTCGCGAGGCTGTAGGCCATCGAGAAACCGGTCGTGCGCACATCGACGGGCATCACTTCGGTCAGCGCCACCACCATCGCGCCGTTGTAGCTGCCGTAGAGGAACGAAAGCCACAATTCGACTTCGAGCAGACGCACGAACGATGGCTCGGCGACCAGCCATTGCACCGCCGGATACGCGGTCAGGATGGTGAGAATCGTGAACACGAGCAGCACCGGACGACGCCCGACGCGGTCGGAGAGCGCGCCCATCAGCGGCAGCCAGACGAGGTTCGACAAGCCGACGCACACCGTCACGACGAGCGCGTCGATGGACGAGAGCTTCAGCACTTCCTTGCCGAAGGTCGGCGTGTAGGCCGTGATCATGTAGAACGACACGGTGGTCATGATGACCATGCCCATGCCGGCGATCACGATATTCCAGTTCTGCACCATCGAGCGCGCGATCTCGCGCATGTCGGGACGATGCTTGCGCGCGAGGAATTCGTCGGTTTCGCGCAGCGAACGGCGAATGATGAACAGGAACGGCACGATCAGACAGCCGATCAGGAACGGCACGCGCCATCCCCAGGCGGTCATCTGGTCGGCCGGTAGCATCTGGTTCATCACCACGCCGATCAACGCGGCGAACACGACGGCCACTTGCTGGCTACCCGACTGCCACGCGCAATAGAAGCCTTTGTTGCCCTTGGTCGCGATCTCCGACAGATACACCGAGACGCCGCCCAGTTCCACGCCCGCCGAGAAGCCCTGCAACAGGCGTCCGGCCAGCACGATGATCGGCGCGAGCACGCCGATGGTTGCGTAGCCCGGCACCATCGCGACGCATGCCGTGCCGATCGCCATCAGCGTAAGCGTGAGGATCAGGCCTTTGCGCCGGCCGTGGTGGTCGATATAGGCGCCGAGCACGATCGCGCCGACCGGCCGCATCAGGAATCCGGCGCCGAACACCGAAAGCGCGAGCATCAGCGAGGCGAATTCGTTGCCGCTCGGAAAATAGGTCTTGGCGATGGCCGACGCGTAATAGCCGTAGACCATGAAGTCGTACATTTCCAGAAAGTTACCGCTGACGACGCGGAAAACCGTCTTGAATTTCGACTCGTTCGGGAGCGCTGCGTGGGACGACGTGGACATGACTCTCTCGATGAAACCAGCGGAACACACAGCGCGAGAAAGAGCGAATTACCCAAAAATTCGACAAGATTTCACGCCCGCGACCCGCATTAGGGTTAACCAGTATTACAGTTGAAAGGTGCGTATCCCGAATATTAACGCGGCTTGAATCAATATGCAGCGGTCGAACGTCGGTTAATTTCGTTTAATTGAACATTAACATTAGCTTACGCGTAGTTATCTTTTAGCCTACGCAGCAGGCGCAACTTTGCGCCCGTGCGAAATTGCGCCATGCAGCCGGTCACCCTGCTGAATACGAGTTAAGCGTCCATTTCGGAAGGTTCTGATATGGATGCGAACTCAAAACCCATAGCATTCCGAACTGCTTCTGTGGCCGTCAAAGGCGTGCCGTCTAACCGCCGCCATGCTCGATACCGAGTGCCGTCGTCGCCCGCCCCCGCTAACGAGAAGACACATGACCGCTCCATTGATCACCGTTCGTGGCGATCTCCTTCTGCCATCCCTGAACCCGATGGCAAACCAGTTCGCCATGTTCGGCCGCGAGTGGACGCTGACGGCGCCGCGCCCCGCCCTGAACGTGTACGAAATCGCGGTCTACGCCGCGTATTGCCTGACTGGCTATGTCGACGCGTCGACTCGTCCTGTGCTTCCGTTGCGCTACCAACCGGTCAGCTTCTGGGGACAATTTGCCCGGATTCGAGAACCTGCCGCGCCGATAACTGCCCCACTGGCGTCACCTCCGGTCGCCGCTTCCTCGGAAACCGACGAACCCGCCTTCTCCGTCCATCCTGCGCATATTCCGCGCACCGTCCCGGCGTCGGGCAACGGCCGCATGTTCCTGGGCGGCGGCATCGCGCTCGGGAGCGTTGCGCTGATCGGATGGATGCTGCTTTCGCCTGCCCGCACAAATAAGCCGGTCATCGCACGGACGCAGGTCGCAGCGCCGGCCACGATGGTCGACACACCGAGCATCGTTCCGAAGGCCGACACGCCGACGATCGTGGCGAAACTGGCCGATACACGGCCCCTCACAACGAAGGCAGTCGACACACCAACCATCGTGGCAAGCGCGGTCGCGACATCCGAGACACCGGTGGCGCGCGGGGCAGTCGAGGCGAAACCGATCGCTGTAGCCGCGAAGCCCGCGCGAGCCATCAATCAGCGTCACGCCAAAGCGGCCGAAAAGACCACGCAATCGGCAACGCGAGCGCACGCCGGCGCTCGCGGAGCGCAACGTATCCCGACCACCGTGCAGGACATCGATCCGTCGGCATCGCGGAAACCCGCGCGCCGCGCGCTTGTCAGCGTCCGAGTCCCGGTGGCCGATGTTCCCGCTCGGATGACCGGGCGTCACGCTATAGAAGCCGCAAAAGCCGCCGACGCGATCGATGCCACGCCGCGCCGCGTCGTGGTCGCGCGCGATGTGGGCGTATCGGCTGGACGCGCCGCCGACCGCTCACTCAGTTCGGCGGAACTCTACGGCATGCTCCAGCATTCGCCGACCCTCGACGACAACAGCGCGCCCACATCGGGTCGCGCATCGGCGAGCGTGACGGCGGAACGCCTGAGCCATCGCCGCATCACTGACGCGCCCGCCGAGTTCTCGAAATGATCCCGCCCCGCGTCCCCGATATTTGCCTCAACTTTTTTCCTGGCGTCTCGCTCACATGAAGTCATCGATCCCTCTTCCGCGCGCAGTTGTCCTATGCGTTCTTTGTTTCGCCGGCGCTTTTTTGTCCGTCGCGAACGCGCGCGCACCGCAATTGCTGAGCGTGCCCGCGCCCGCGATTTCGACGGAAACCGCCGCGCTCTCCGCCGCAAACGACGCCGAGGCGCTCCCCGACTCCGCGCCGGCCGGACCGGCGCAAGGCAATGTCGCGGAACTCAAACAGATGGTCGATGCGCACAAGTTGACGGAATTGCGCGTCACCTACAACGCGAACTACGGCGCGAGTCTGTTTTTCTATCCGAAAGAAGTGGTGTATTACGTCGCGCTATTTCAGGACAAGCAGTTCTGGCGCGTGATCAAGACGCAAGACGAGAGCCGCGCCGACACGCTCTACGCGCAATTCGCGCGCAAGAGCTATACGCTCGCCGACGGTGAAATCCGCCGGACGCAGTTGCAGGCGCAAAAGGCGCTGCTCGAACGCGTGATCGCGCTTTCCGTCGATCGTGCTAGCCGTCTTTCCGCGGATATCGCGGTCGCCCAGGCGCAGGACACGCAGGTCACGCAGCAGCAACAAAGCCTCTCGGTCGAAGCGGCGGCGCTGCAAAGCGACAAGCTCGTCGCCGAGCAGAAGTTGCGGACGCTGCAACAGCAAATCAAGCAGCTTCAAAATCAGAACGAAGCGGGCTTGCCTACGTTTTAACCGCATTCGCCAGACCGTAAATCCTGTCGTAAAAAAGCCGTTCCGAAGATCTTCGGAACGGCTTTTTCGCGTTTGCGCGCAGCTCGCGCGCCCGGCGCCCTATCAAAAACGCGTTTCGCGAGCGACGCGCAAGAACGTGTCGAGAAGCGGCGTGCAGTCGAGCAACTCGTCGCCGCCCGCGCGGTGAAACTCCGGATGCCATTGAACGCCCATGACGAACGGCGCGCGCCGGTATCGAATGGCTTCGATGATGCCGTCCGCAGCGGACACCGCCTCGATATTCAGATCGCGCCCGATGGTCCGGACCGCCTGATGGTGGATCGAGTTGACGATGGCTTCGCGATGGCCGGGGAACATGTTGATCAGCGTCGATCCTTCCGGAAACCGGATCGGATGCCGGTGTTGATCGTACTGATCGTTCACGTGGACGCCCGCCGTCGGTACATCGGTCGCGATGTCCTGATACAACGTGCCGCCGAACGCGACGTTGATCAACTGGCAGCCGCGACACACGCCGAGCACGGGCTTCCCCGATTCGATGAATTCGTGCAGCAACTCAAGCTCGTACATGTCGCGCACGCGGTCGCCCGGCCATTCGGGACGCGTCGCGGATTCCTCGTAAGACTGCGGCGACACGTCCGCGCCGCCTTGCAACAGCAGGCCGTCGAGATGCTTGGCGTAATCGCGCAAACGGATATTGCTCGGATGCAGCATGCCCTGATGGCCGACCGTCGGGATCATGAAGACGAGCACATCGCGCGACATCACCCAATGCGCGATCGATTCCTCCAGATATTGGAGCGTCTTGCCGCGCAATCCTTTCGCGCCCGGTTCCGGATGAAAAATGCGCGCCGATACGCCGATTTTCAACGTGCGCTGCGTGATCCGCTGTCCGGCACGATCGAATAGCTGTCGCGTGCGCGCCGCGATAACCCGCCCGAACACCGACCACGCCGAGTCCGAATGCTTCAGATACGCGGGCGGCGCCTGCGATCCGGGCGGCGGTTCGGGCGGGATCGGCGGCGGGTTTGAGGCGGTGATATCGGGTGTCGAGGTGAAATCGGGCGGCAAGCCAACCGCCGGCGGCGGCACGACGGTTTCCACCGATTCCACGTCCAATGCCGAGGCCGACGCCGACGCAGCGGCTTCAGCTTCGGTCGCGCTTTCCACTTTTTGCGCAAGACTTGCGCGCGAGCCGGGGGCAGGTGCGGAGCCTGCGGGCGCTGCCGGGCGGGCCGAGGCGAACGCCTTCGCGCGCGCATTCGCCTCCTGGGCGGCCGTCGCGCTGACAGCCGACGCGCGGGCGGCCGCCGCATCGTCGCGGCGCGCTTTCGCGGGATCGGTGGGTTCTACGTTGGCCGCACTCGCGGGCGCGTCCGTCGATGCCCGTTCGGCCGCGCTGGCGTCGGACCTAAGCGCGGCGGCTGCGGGAATGTCGGCGCTCTCGGAAACGGGAGGTGGAGTTGTCGCGTCCGGAATCGCGGACGGATCGGCGGCGTCAGGCGCGTCGCCGGTTTTACCGGCATCAGGCTTACCGGCGTTCGAAGGCTTGTTTTTTTCGCTCATTCTTATGTCAGGCGCGCGAGGCGCTTCGAGAATGGACAGAAGTTAATTATCCGCCTCCGGTCCGACCGCGGCAAAGCTTCAAACATTTGCTCACATTATTGCGGGAATCTCGCGCCTGTGCGCGTTCTCTATCGAGAAGATCGTACTTCGTCGTATTAGGCGTGATCGTGAGGTTCGTCGAAAGTATCGCGCAGCGCGATCTGCAATGTCGCGTGGATTTTCACGCACCAGCGCCAGAGTACGGTGAGCAATAAAGCCGCGCACAACAACACGACGATCATCAGCCCGAACGGCGGCAAGATACCGCCCGACAGCGCCGCGACCAGCAGGAACACGCCGAACATCGCGAGAATCGGGATCAGGCCGGAAATGGTCGAACGGATCGCGCTCGTGAAGCGCCCCGCTTTCGCGGGCTGTACGCTGACTTCGGCGAGCAGCAGCGCGAGCGTTTCGAGCTTGCGATACACCGCGACGAGAAACGGCATCGATACGGCAAGCGCCACGCTCCACAAGACGACGCGCTGGGTATCGTCGTTCGGCAGCCAGCGCGACAAATAGCCAGTCGCGAACGGCGCGGAGTACGACGCCGCGAGAAAAATCGCCGCGACCAGCGCGAGATTGACCGCGATCTGCAGCACGATCCGCCGCGTCATGCTGAAAATAGTTGGCCCGCCGCTGTCGGGGCGCAGGCTCGCGAGCCATTGCGAATAAAGGCCGAACGTATTGGCAACTGGTTCGGGCATCGACCGGGCGATCCGGCGCGTGATCGGATCGGCGGCGCGGATCAGATAAGGCGTGAAGAGCGTGGTGAGCGCGGAGACGGCGACGGCGATCGGATACAGGAAGCTGCTCGTGACCTTCAGCGACAACCCGAGCGACGCGATGATGAACGAGAACTCGCCGATCTGCGCGACGCTCATGCCGACGCGCATCGATGTGCGTCCGTCCTTGCCCGCGAGGAACGTGCCGAGCCCGCACGACACGATCTTGCCCACGACGACCGCGACCGTGATGACGGCGATCGGCCACCAGTAATCGACCAGCACGGCGGGATTGAGCATCAGGCCGATGGTCACGAAGAAGATCGCTGAGAACATGTCGCGCACCGGCGCGATCAGTTTTTCGATGCGATGCAGACTGCGCGCCTCGGCCATGATCGCGCCGATCAGAAACGCGCCGAGCGCGATGCTGTAATCCATCTTCACGACCAGCAGGCAAAAGCCGAAGCAGAAACCGAGCACGGTAACGAGCAGCATTTCGTCGCTTTTCGCGCGCGCGACGTAATCGAGCGCGCGTGGCACGATCAGAATGCCGACCACGAGCGACACCGTCATGAAGAGCATCAGCGACCCGAGCGTGGCGAACGCGACGCCCGCCGTGACCGAGCCGGTCTGCGCAATGCCGGAGAGCAGCACGAGCATCGCGATCGCCAGGATGTCCTCGACGATCAAGATGCCGAAAATCAACTGCGCGAAATTCTCGCCCTTCATGCCGAGTTCGGAGAGCGCCTTGACGATGATCGTCGTGGAGGAAATGGCGAGCATCGCGCCGAGAAACAGCGAATCCATCGAGTTCCAGCCGAACCAGCGGCCAATTTCATAGCCGATCCAGATCATCAGCACGATCTCGGACAGCGCCGCGACGAACGCCGTTGCGCCCACCTTGAAGAGCTTGCGCAGACTGAATTCGAGACCGAGCGAAAACATCAGGAACACGACGCCGAGTTCGCCGAGCGTCTGGATCGTGGCTTCGTCGTGGATCAATTGAAACGGCGGCGTGTACGGCCCGATAATCACGCCCGCGACGATGTAACCGAGCACGACCGGCTGCTTCAGGCGGTGAAACAGCACGGTCACGACGCCTGCGATCGCCATGATCACCGCCAGATCCTGAATGAAGCCGATCGCGTGATGCATCTACAAATCCTTACAGAAAGTCTACGGAATGCCGATGTTACCGCATCGCTTTCGCATGGGCCGAAACGAAACAAATGGGGAACGACGGTTGACCGCCCAAGCGACTCGGGCCCGGGCGGACGCGCAACACGATGGTGCACGCCCGGCCAGGCCCGAAAATGAACTGCAGTTGCCCGCGCTGGAAATTAACCCGGGCGGGTGAAACAGTTGCCCGCGCTGGAAATTAACGCGGGCGGGTGAAACGTTATACGGCGGCTTCGTTTTCCTCGCCGGTGCGGATCCGGATCACGCGTTCGACATCCGACACGAAAATCTTGCCGTCGCCGATCTTGCCGGTGCGCGCCGCGCCGATGATCGCGTCGATCACCTGGTCCGTCTGGCTGTCCGCCACGACCACTTCGATCTTCACCTTCGGCAGAAAATCGACGACGTATTCCGCGCCGCGATACAACTCGGTATGTCCCTTCTGCCGGCCGAAGCCCTTCACTTCCGTCACGGTCAGGCCCGTCAGGCCGACTTCGGCCAGTGCTTCGCGAACTTCGTCGAGCTTGAAGGGTTTGATGACTGCGGTGATGCGTTTCATGGCGTGCCTCTATCGAATGGACGAATGTTGAAGACGAATGCTTTCGATTCTAGCCGCGTTTTCCGGTTTCACCGAGTCACGCGAGCGGTTCCGTGAACCGCGAAGTGATCGGATAGCGCCAGTCGCGGCCGAACGCGCGATGCGTCACGCGAATTCCGATCGGTGCCTGACGGCGCTTGTATTCGTTGATCTTGATGAGGCGCGTAATGCGCTTCACGTCTTCCGGCGAATAACCCGCTGCGACGATCTGCGCGAGCGAGCAATCTTCCTCCATATACATGCGCATGATCGCGTCGAGCACGTCGTAGGGCGGCAGGCTGTCCTGATCGGTCTGGTTGTCGCGCAGTTCCGCCGACGGCGCGCGCGTCAGGATGCGCTCGGGAATCACGTTGCGGAGGCCGTACGCGTCGGTCTGGTTGCGGTAATGGCACACCTTGTAGACCAGCGTTTTCGCGATGTCCTTGATGACCGCGAAGCCGCCCGCCATGTCGCCGTAAAGCGTGCAATAGCCGACCGCCATCTCGCTCTTGTTGCCCGTCGTCAGCACGAGCGAGCCGAACTTGTTCGAGAGCGCCATCAACAGCGTGCCGCGAATGCGCGCCTGGATGTTCTCCTCCGTGGCGTCTTCCGCGCGGTCGCGGAATTCGTCGGCGAGCGCGCCGCGAAACGCCTCGAACATCGGCGCAATGGCGATTTCGTCGTACTTGACGCCGACGCGCTTCGCCATGTCGGCGGCGTCGGTGGTGGAAATGTCGGCGGTGTATTGCGACGGCATCATCACCGCGCGCACGCGGTCCGCGCCGAGCGCGTCGCACGCGACCGCGAGCACGAGCGCGGAATCCACGCCGCCCGACAAGCCGATGATCACGCCGGGGAATCCGTTCTTGCCGATATAGTCCCGCACGCCAACGACCAGCGCGCGATAAACCTGCGCCTCCACCGACAAATCCGAGGCAATGGCCGCGCGCTCGGGCGTCGCGCCGTCGAATTCGACATAGCCGACGGCTTCGTCGAATTGCGGCATTTTCGCGATCAGTTCGCCTTCCCCGTCGAGCACAAACGATCCGCCGTCGAAAATGAGTTCGTCCTGCGCGCCGACGAGATTCACATAGACCATCGGCAGGCCGGTTTCGCGGATCCGCGCGCGCAGGATGTCGAAGCGCACCGATTCCTTGTTCAGATGAAACGGCGAGCCGTTCGGAATCAGCAGCACTTGCGCGCCCGCCGCTTTCGCCAATTGCGCGGCGGACGCGTGCCACGCGTCCTCGCAGATCACCACGCCATAGCGCGTGCCGTCGAGATCGAATACGAACGGCTGCGGATTCGACGCGAAGTAGCGCTTTTCGTCGAAAACCTCGGTGTTCGGCAGATCCTGCTTCAGATAAGTGCCGGCAATTTCGCCATCGACAATCAGCGACGCCGCGTTGAACGTGTCCACCGGCGGCAGGCCACGCGCGATCGGGGCGTCATACTCAGCGTCAATGCGATGCGGATGCCCGACCAGCACGTGGAGCCCCGGAAAACTTTTGAGCGCGGCGGCCAGTTGCGCGAGCGCGTCGGCGCTCGCCCGGTAAAACGCCGGGCGCAGCAGCAAATCTTCCGGCGGATAACCCGACAGCGCGAGTTCCGGCGCGACGAGCAGTTTCGCGCCCGCCGCGTGCGCATCGCGCGCGGCATCGACGATTTTCGCGACGTTACCGGCGAAATCGCCGACGGTGACGTTGATCTGGGCTAGTGCAATTCGGGTTTTCATGTCGATGAGAATGAGGGCGCTGAAACGGGGCTCGAAGCCCGTCGATTATCGCATGCGGGTTTCAGGTCTTCTTCCTGAACGGCGTGTGTGCTTCAAGCTCGACGATATGCTGGTCCATCGCGGCGGTTTCCTCGTCGAGGAACTCGCTGATCGCGTGCGCGAAACGCGCGTCCGCCACCCAGTGCGCGGACCAGGTCGGCGTCGGCAGCATGCCGCGCGACATCTTGTGGACGCCCTGCGCGCCGCCTTCGAAGCGCGCCAGACCGTTCTCGATGCAATATTCGATACCTTGCATGTAGCACGTCTCGAAATGCAGTCCGGAGACGAACTCGCGCGTGCCCCAATAGCGGCCATACATCACGTCGCCACCGATCATGTTGAGTGCGCAGGCGAGCCGTTCGCCGTCGGCGTGCGCGATCACGAGCAACATGCTGTCCGGCGCGGCAGCGTGGATCTGCGCGAAGAAATCGCGGCTGAGGTACGGCGGATTCCAGTGCTCGCGATACGTGTTTTCGTAGCACGCGTAGAAGAAATCGAGCGCGGCCGTGTCGATCTGCGCGCCGCGCAACCAGGTGTAATGCACGCCCGCGTCGGTCACGCGACGCCGGTCCTGGCGCACTTTCTTGCGCTTGTCGTGACTCATCGCGGCGAGAAAGGCGTCGAAATTCGCGTAGCCGTCGCCTTCGAGATTTTCCCAGTGGAACTGGACGCCTTCGCGCAGCATGTAGCCCGCGTCGGTCAGCGCCTCCAGATCCTGCTCCTCGGGAAACAGCACGTGCAGCGAGGACAGCTTCATCCGCTTGGTCAATTCGATCGCCCCGCGCGCGAGCAGCACGCGTTCCTCATGCGTCGGCGCGATCAGACGCGGACCGGTCACCGGCGAAAACGGCACCGCCGACAGCCCTTTCGGGTAATAGCGGATACCGTGGCGCTGGAACGCGTCGGCCCAGGCGTGATCGAAGACATATTCGCCGCGCGAGTGCGCCTTCACGTAGTGCGGCATGGCGCCGGCGAGCGCGCCGCCGCGCTTGAGCAACAGATGATGTGGACGCCATCCGGTCCCGGCCGCCGCGCAGCCGGTGTCTTCGAGCGCCTTCAGGAACGCGTGGCGAACGAACGGATTGTCGCCGGCGAGCCGGTCCCATTCGTCGGCGGGAACGGCGTCGAGCGTATCGACGACATGAATTTCGACGTCGCGGTTCAACAGGCTACCTCGCTGGTTGGGCTATGCGCGGCCGCCTTCGACGAACGATGTTCGGTTCCGGCACGCCGCGAAAGGTCTATTCTCGCGCAAGTCGGAAAATCGTGCGGCGGCGCGTCATTGGGTTTCGGGCTTGCCGCATCCAGGCTTCGTGGATAATACGAGCGCCTTTTCCACTGTGACGCCTGCCCATGCCGTGGTTTCTCTATCTGATCGAATGCGCCGACGGCAGCATTTACACCGGCATCGCCACCGATGTTCAAGCGCGCTTCGATAAACATTCGAGCGGCAAAGGTGCGCGCTATACGCGGTCGAGGAAGCCGGTGCGCGTGCTGGCGTCGTTTGAGTTGACCGGGCGGTCGGAGGCTTCGCGCGCTGAGTATTGGGTTAAGCGGTTATCGGCGATTGAGAAGCGCGCGCTGGTTGCCGGGACGAGGACGTTGGGGTCGGTCGTGCCTGAGGGGGTTGTTGTTGTTGAGGCTGACGGGGTATAGGGGCCCGTTGCGTTTGCTAGCGCCCTTTGCTTTTGCTGGCGCTCGTGCTTTTGTCTGCATGCGCTTTCTGGGAACTTGCTTTCGTGTAGGTCCATTAGCACGCCGCTATGCGCGGCAGCAGTCACTTTCTTTGCTGCTGCAAAGAAAGTAACCAAAGAAAGCAGCGTGACCTACTAAGTGTCCACCACGAACCCTTTCCGGGAGTGGTGCGCAAGCTGATTCGGCCATCGCACCACCCAACAGAGTGGAGCCGCTCATTCATCCCCGCAGGCACGAAGTGCCTGCCGGAACGGCAAAACTAAAAACCGAAACCGAAACCCAAACCGAAACCGAAACCGAAACCGAAACCGAAACCGAAACCGAAACCGAAACCGAACCTAGACCAGTTTGAGGAGGTCGACCGCCGCTTTTTTGAGAACGGCCGCCGACACGGCTAACTCAAAAAGCGAAACCGAGACCAAGCCGCCGGTTTTGGCATAAGCCCGTCGTCCGAGCGTAGCGAGGATGGAACTGACAGGCGCTGTGCCAATATCAATAACTGCGAGTTAGCCGAATCAGCCTGCGCGCCTATCCGCGTGGTTATTCGTGGTGGACACTTAGGCGGATAAGCTGCTTTCTTTGGTTACTTTCTTTGCAGCAGCAAAGAAAGTGACTGCTGCCGCGCATAGCGGCGTGCTAATAGACCTACACGAAAGCAAGTTCCCAGCAAGCGCCCGAGTAACCAAAACAGAGGGCGCCAGCAAAACCAAACCCCGATCAGGTTCCCAACAAGCGCAGAACAACAAAATCAAAAGCGCGAGCAAATCAAACTGGGTGCCAACAAAAAACAAAACCGCACGAACCGCCGATGCCTAAACATCGGAATCTCGTGCGGCTTTCTACAAAACCAGCGAATCCCACGCGCCAGCGGCCAAAACACCCCAGCGCCAGCGCCACCCCGACCTTACTTCTTGAAATTCGCCAGACCTTCGGTGATTTCCTTGTGCGCCGCATCAATCCCCGCCCACCCTTCGACCTTCACCCACTTGCCCTTCTCAAGCGCCTTGTACTGCTCGAAGAAATGCTTGATCTGATCCTTCAAAAACGCGGGCACATCGTCGATGCCCTTCATATGCGCGGTCATCGGGCAAATCTTGTCGTGCGCCACGGCAACAAGCTTCGCATCCACGCCCGATTCGTCCGTCATTTCGAGCATGCCCAGCGCGCGCGCGCGCACGACCGAGCCGGCCAGCAGCGGAAACGGCGTGATCACCAGCACGTCGACCGGATCGCCATCGCCGGCGAGCGTCTGCGGGATGAAACCGTAATTTGCCGGATAACGCATGCCCGTGCCGATAAAACGATCGACGACGAGCAGGCCCATGTCCTTGTCGGCTTCGTATTTCACCGGATCGCTTTGCGCCGGAATTTCGATGATGACGTTGAAATCCTGCGGAAGGTCCTTGCCTGCGGGTACGTTATTGAAGCTCATGAGCACTCTCTGGAAAGTTGATGGCTGGAGATCGGGGAAACCGGGTGGCGACACGCTGCGCGGCCCGATTGATGCGGGTAGTTTCGCACGGGTCGATTCCTGCTCGCGGCCCGCGCATGAAACAGCGCGATTGCGTGCATTATAGCCAATCGGAAAACCCGTCCGGCCATAGCACACGGCCGTCGCGCTCCATCGCGGCTTGCCGCCGGATGCGGGAAATCCCTCGGGCGCGGAACCGGGACGCGCCGCGCAATCAAAGCGAAACAAGGAAAAGCAAACGCAAAGCAGTCTGAATCAGGAGAGACGCATGGAAGAAGCCAAACATTTCATCGGCAATCGCTGGGTCGGCGCGTCGAGCAACGAGACGATTCCCGTCGTCGATCCTTCCGATGGACAGATTTTCACGCAGCTCGCGCGCGGAACAGCCGCCGATATCGACCGGGCCGTCCACGCGGCGCGGCACGCCTACGAAGGCGCGTGGGGCCACGCGAGCGCCGCCGAGCGCGGACGCGTGCTCGCGCGCCTCGCGATGCTGATCGGCGCGTGTCACGACGAAATTGCCAACCTGGAGGCGCGCGACACCGGGAAGCCGCTGAAGCAGGCGCGCGCCGACGCGGCGGGCATCGCGCGCTATTTCGAGTTTTACGCGGGCGCCGCCGACAAACTGCACGGCGAAACGCTGCCCTATCAAAACGGCTACACCGTCCTCACGATCCGCGAGCCGCACGGCGTGACCGGCCACATCGTGCCGTGGAACTATCCGCTGCAAATTTTCGGGCGCAGCGTCGGCGCGGCGCTCGCGGCCGGCAACGCGTGCGTGGTGAAACCGGCCGAGGACGCGTGCCTGTCGGTGCTCCGTGTCGCCGAACTGGCCGCCGAAGCCGGTCTGCCGGAAGGCGCGCTGAATATCGTCACCGGTTACGGATACGAAGCGGGCGCGGCGCTCGCGCATCATCCGGGGATCGACCATATCTCGTTCACCGGCTCGCCCGCGACCGGCGCGGCGGTCGTGAAAATGGCCGCCGACAACCACGTCCCCGTCACGCTCGAACTGGGCGGCAAGTCGCCGCAAATCGTCTTCGCCGACGCCGATTTCGACGCTGCGCTGCCGGTGATCGTCTCGGCCATCGTGCAGAACGCCGGACAAACGTGCTCGGCGGGCAGTCGCGTGTTGATCGAGCGGAGCGCCTACGAGCCGCTGCTCGCGCGTCTCGCCGATGCGTTCACCGAATTGCGCGTCGGCCCGAGCAAGCTGGATCTGGATTGCGGGCCGCTCATCAGCGCGAAGCAGCAGCAGCGCGTGTGGGATTTTCTCTCCGATGCCCAGCACGACGGCATTCCGATGGCAGCTCACGGCGAGGTCGTGGCGGAAGCGCCGGAGGGCGGGTTCTATCAGGCGCCGACGCTCCTGCGCGACGTCCCGCACGACCATCGGCTCGCGCGCGAGGAAGTATTCGGGCCGGTGCTCGTCGCGATGCCGTTCGACAGCGAAGACGCCGCGATCAAGCTCGCCAACGACACCGACTACGGCCTCGTCGCCGGTGTGTGGACGCGCGACGGCGGCCGCCAGATGCGGGTGGCGCGCAAGGTGCGCTCGGGGCAGGTGTTCATCAACAACTACGGCGCGGGCGGGGGCGTCGAATTGCCGTTCGGCGGCGTCAAGCACTCGGGACACGGCCGCGAAAAGGGTTTCGAAGCGCTCTACGGCTTCACGGTGCTGAAAACCATCGCCATCCGGCATGGCTGATCGTCGAAAAACGCAATGGAGGAGACACGAATGCGACTGAAGAACAAGACTGCGATAGTGACTGGCGGCGGGTCCGGCTTCGGCGAAGGCATCGCGCGGACGTTCGCGCGCGAAGGCGCGAATGTCGTCGTGAACGACCTGAATGGCGCGGCGGCGGAGCGCGTGGCGAGCGAGATCGCGCTCGCGGGCGGACGTGCGATCGCGGTGGCCGGCGACGTGACGAAGCAAGCGGATTGGCAAACCCTCTTCGACGCCGCCATCGACGATTTCGGCAGCGTGCAAGTGGTCGTGAACAACGCGGGAACGACGCACCGCAACAAGCCGGTGCTGGAAGTATCGGAGGACGAATTCGACCGCGTGTATGCGGTGAACGTGAAAAGCATTTATTGGAGCGTCGCGCAGTTCGTGCCGTATTTTCGCGGCCAGGGCGGCGGCGTTTTCATCAATATCGCATCGACGGCGGGCGTCAGGCCGCGCCCCGGCCTCGTCTGGTACAACGGCAGCAAGGGCGCGGTGATTATCGCGAGCAAGGCGCTCGCCGCCGAACTCGGTCCTGACCGGATCCGCGTGAACTGTATCAATCCGGTGATGGGCGCGACGGGTCTCCTCACCGAGTTCATGGGCATGGACGACACGCCCGAGAACCGCCAGAAATTCCTGGCCGGCATTCCGCTCGGGCGCCTTTCGACGCCGCAGGACATCGCGAACGCGGCGCTCTATCTGGCATCCGACGAAGCCGAGTTCGTCACCGGCGTCGCGCTGGAAGTGGACGGCGGGCGCTGCGTCTAGCCGATGCCGCCGCGCCGTCCCAGCTACTTGAAGAACGGCGCGGCCTCGGTGTTTTCCCGATCCTAAACGATGCCTTACAACCGCGTCCGAGCGGCTAGAATCCAGCCATATAAAAACACCGGAGACGACGATGGCAAGTCAGCCAAGCCCGCTGCAACATTCTGGCGCTGGCGCGCCGCCGACCGCATTCGAGGAAGCCACGTACAAGAAAGTCGCCTGGCGGCTTTCGCCGCTCTTGCTGCTCTGCTACGTGGTTGCCTATCTCGATCGCGTGAACGTCGGGTTCGCCAAGCTCCAGATGGTCACCGATCTCAACCTGACCGATGCCGTCTACGGCTTCGGCGCGGGCATCTTCTTCTTCGGCTATTTCATCTTCGAGATTCCGAGCAACGTGATCCTTCACAAAGTGGGGGCGCGCGTGTGGATCGCGCGGATCATGATTTCGTGGGGCATCATCTCCGCGCTCACGATGTTCGTCACCACGCCCGCGATGTTTTACGTGATGCGCTTTCTGCTCGGTGTCGCCGAAGCAGGCTTCTTCCCTGGCATCATTCTGTATCTCACGTACTGGTATCCGGCGCGGCGGCGCGGGCGCATGACGACGCTGTTCATGACGGCGATCGCGCTGTCCGGGTTGATCGGCGGGCCGGTGTCGGGCTGGATCATGAAGAACTTCGACGGCGCGAACGGCTGGCACGGCTGGCAGTGGCTGTTTCTGCTGGAGGGGATTCCGTCGGTGGTGGTCGGTGTGCTTGTGCTCATCATGCTCGACGACCGGATCAGCCGCGCAAAATGGCTGACGCCGGACGAGCGCGCGTTGCTGGAGCGCAATATCGCCGCCGATAACGTCGAGAAAGAAGACATGCCGGTGCGCGAGATTCTGGCGAGCCCGCGCGTGTGGCTGATGAGCCTGATCTACTTTTCGTTCGTGATGGGTTTATACGGCGTGAGCTTCTGGTTGCCGACGATCATCAAGGCGACTGGCGTGACCGATGCGCTGAGTATCGGCCTGCTTTCCGCGATCCCGTTCGGCGCGGCGGTGATCGGCATGCTGCTGGTCGCCCGCAGCGCCGACAAACGCGGCGAGCGGCGCTGGCACATCGCGATCCCGGCGGCGATCGGCGCGGTCGGCCTGGTGCTGTCGGTCATGTGGGCGAACAACACGGCGCTCGCCATGCTCGGCCTCACGCTCGCGACGATGGGCATCCTCACTACGCTGCCGCTGTTCTGGAGCTTGCCTACGGCGTTCCTTGCCGGCACCGGCGCGGCGGCGGGGATCGCGATGATCAACTCCATCGGAAATTTGGCGGGATTCGTGAGCCCTTATCTGGTGGGGTGGCTAAAGACGTCCACTGGGTCGAATGCGAGCGGCATGTATATGCTTGCCGCGTTTTTGGTGCTTGGCGGGGTCTTGGCGCTGAGTGTGCCAGCGCGGACGGTTAATCGATAGGACGGGGGTGGTCCGCTCGCGCTTTTGGGTTTGCTGGCGCTTTTGGGTTTGCTGGCGCTTTTGGGTTTGCTGGCGCTTTTGGGTTTGCTGGCGCTTTTGGGTTTGCTTGCCCGCGCTTCTTGTGAACTTGCTTTCGTGTAGGTTTATTAGCACGCCGCTATGCGCGGCAGCAGTCACTTTCTTTGCTGCTGCAAAGAAAGTAACCAAAGAAAGCAGCTTGTCCGCCTAAGTGTCCACCACTCATAACCTCGCGGATAGGCGCGCAAGCTGACTATGGCAACTCGCATTCGTTGGTATTGGCACAGCATCTGTCAGTTCCATCCTCGCTGCGCTCGGACGACGCGCATCGCTTGCCTAGCAACACGCTTCCTGGAAACTTGCTTTCGCGTAGCCCTATCAGCACGCCGCTGTGCGCGGCGGCAGTCACTTTCTTGCCGCCGTGTGTCTCCGGTCTGTACCCGCTGCAAAGAAAGCAGCTTGTCCGTCTAAGTGTCCACCACTAGCGTTTTGTGGGAGTGGTGCGATAGAACAGCCGTGCCGCCGCACCGCGAAACAGAGTGGAGCAGCCCATTCCTCCCGGCAGGCACAAAGTGCCCGCCGGAACGGCATAACCGAACAAACCAGACCAAACCAAACCAGACCAGACCAGACCAAACCGAACCAAACCAAACCAAACCAGACCAGACCAGACCAGACCAGACCAGACCAGACCAGACCAGACCAGACCAGACCAGACCAGACCAGACCAGACCAGACCAGACCAAACCAAACCAAACCAAACCAAACCAAACCAAACCAAACCAAACCAGACCAAACCAACCGACGGTTTTTCGACATGCCCGTCGTCCGAGCGCAGCGAGGATGGAACTGACAGGTGCTGTGCCAATACTGTGAACTGCGCGCTAACCGAATCAGCCTGCGCGCCTATCCGTTTGGTTATTCGTGGTGGACACTTAGACGGAAAAGCTGCTTTCTTTGGTTACTTTCTTTGCAGCAGTGTACGGACCGGAGACATAGTTGACACATGTACGAGGACATCGTTGACACCTGATGTTCAGGGTTTTGCTGCTTTCAGGTCAAGTTTTGCAATGCGTTGATGGGCAAACCAGAACTCAATTACGCCGTCTTCGTCGTGCTTTGGACGTGCGGCCACGTACAGCCCTTTGAGCGCAGTCGACAGACGCAGCGCCTCGCCTCTGAAACGCACCAGGCCATTTGAATTGACCCGCAGCACTTCATCGGCAGGCCCGTATTGCGGTTCTGGCAGATGCTCGGGCATCGCTCGCGGGCTGGGTTGGTAGCGGCTCACCGGCGTCGCCAGGTCCAGCGCCTCATGCGGGCGTTGCGTGTTGTACACCTGTCGCCAGCGTTCCAACTCCTGCTGCACGTGGGCGTGGGTCGTGAACACGTGCCGCGCCAGCACTTCAGCTTTCAGCGACCGATGGAATCGCTCATCCTTGCCATTCGTCTGAGGATGATACGGTCGGCTGTAGCTCACGTGAATACCCAGTCTGATCAGCCACACCGCGAGCTCGGTCAACTGGCCCGGCGCGCTCGGGGAACCCCACGGCGCACCGTTATCGGTATTGATGCGTGACGGTAGCCCATAGCAGCGAAACGCCCGCTCGAGCTCGGTCTGCACGACTTCCGTGGTTGTCCGGCCGCAGGCGGCGAGCACGATGTTAAAGCGCGAGTGATCGTCGAGCACCGTCAGCGGCGCACAGCGGCCACCCTCCAGGGTCGGGAAATCGCCCTTGAAATCCATCTGCCACAGCGCATTCGGATGCTCGTGCTCGAAGCGCTGCCAGGGCCGCTGCGGTCTGTCCTCAGGCGCGTGGAGCAGGTCGTGACGGCGCAGGATCTCGGTGATCGTGGAGGGTGCGGGCACATTGGCGTGGCCGAGATCTTGCAGACGACGCTCGATCTTGCGTCCGCCCCAGCCGTACTCGCGGCGCAGGTCGAGCACGACGGCGACGATCTCATCGGATGAGCGCGCGGGACTGTCGTGCGGACGACGCGAGCGATCGACGAGACCTTCAAGGCCTTGCGTCGAGTGGCGGGCAAGCCACTTGTAGCCGGTCTGGCGGCTGACGTTGAAACGTCGGCACAACTCGCTGAACGGCACGCTCCGTTGGGTGGCGAGTTGAACGAATTCCTGTCGGAGACTCATGGTGTCTTTTACGTTCCAGGGCATGGGAGGATTTCGGGCGTTCGATTACCCGAAAGTGTCAACCATGTCTCCGTACACCTGTCAGCTATGTCTCCGGTCTGTACACAGCAGCAAAGAAAGTGACTGCTGCCGCGCATAGCGGCGTGCTAATAGACCGACACGAAAGCAAGTTCCCAGGAAGCGCCCGAGAAACCAGAGCAACACCGAGCGCGAGCAAAACCAAGCCCCGTACAAATTTCCAAAAGCGCAAAGCAACCCAACGGCGTACGCCAACCCCAACCCCGACCCACGCCACCCGGCGCATCGTCGACGCTCCTCCCGCACCACAACAAAGCGCGCACCCGACGTGTGCACCAAAACGGACACCCCTTGGCGGAGCAACCAAAAGTCCGCAAACGCCCGCCACACCAAGGCGCACCAACCGCCGCGCCAGCAATTCATACCCATTGGCATACCCCTTGCAGTGTCATTTGTGCTGGTCACTGGTACTCGGGCATTCAACCCGCCAAAAAACAAACCTGTACAACGACTCACCACAACATATCGGCAAGGGGAAATACATGAAACGACGCAGTCTCCTGAAGTTCGGCTCGATGTCCGGCGCGCTCGCTATCGCGGGCCAATTGCCGATTTCGAAGGCGCAAGCCGCCGACACCGGTCCGATCAAGGTCGGCGTCCTGCACTCGCTGTCCGGCACGATGGCGATCTCTGAAACATCGCTGAAAGACACTGCGCTCATGACCATCGCCCAGATCAACGCGAGCGGCGGCGTGCTGGGCCGCCAGCTCGAACCGGTCGTCGTCGATCCGGCCTCGAACTGGCCGCTCTTCGCCGAAAAGGCGCGCCAACTGATCTCGCAAGACAAAGTGGCGGTGACGTTCGGCTGCTGGACCTCGGTCTCGCGCAAATCGGTGCTGCCGGTGTTCGAGGAACTGAACGGTCTGCTGTTCTATCCGGTGCAGTACGAAGGCGAGGAAATGTCGAAGAACGTGTTCTACACGGGCGCGGCGCCGAACCAGCAAGCCATTCCGGCCACCGAATATCTGATGAGCAAGGAAGGCGGCGGCGCGAAGCGCTACTTCCTGCTCGGCACGGACTACGTGTATCCGCGCACGACGAACAAGATCCTGCGCTCGTTCCTGCACTCGAAGGGCGTGAAGGACGACGACATTCAAGAGGTCTACACGCCGTTCGGCCACGCCGACTACCAGACCATCGTCGCGAATATCAAGACGTTCTCGCAAGGCGGCAAGACCTGCGTGATCTCGACCGTGAACGGCGACTCGAACGTGCCGTTCTACAAGGAACTCGGCAACCAGGGCCTGAAGGCGACGGACGTGCCGGTCGTCGCGTTCTCGGTGGGCGAAGAGGAACTGCGCGGGATCGATACGAAGCCGCTGGTCGGCAATCTGGCTGCGTGGAACTACTTCATGTCGCTGAAGAATCCGGAGAACACGAAGTTCAAGGCGATGTTCGCCGACTGGGTGAAGAAGAACAACCTGCCGGGCGGCGACAAGCGCGTGACCAACGACCCGATGGAGGCGACGTTCGTCGGCATCCACATGTGGAAGCAGGCGGTCGAAAAGGCCAAGAGCACGGACGTGGACAAGGTCCGCGTGGCGATGATCGGCCAGAAGTTCGCGGCGCCGTCGGGCTTCACGCTGGAAATGGACGGCAATCACCATCTGCACAAGCCGGTGATGATCGGCGAAGTGCGCGCCGACGGTCAGTTCAACGTCGTGTGGCGCACCAAGACCGCGATCCGCGCGCAACCGTGGAGCCCGTACATTCCGGGCAACCAGGGGAAGCCGGACGTTGTCAGCTCGATTCCCGCGTTCCTGCGCCGCTCGCGCGTCGCCTGATTCCGCGCGTTTCGGCTTAATGCTTCATGCCGTGCCGCCGCGCCAACCTGGCGCGGCGTTTTCACGTCGCGCCCCGTCTTACTGAAAGGCCACCATGACCGGTTCGCTCCTACGCTTTGCCCGCCGTGGCGTCGTGGCACTGCTGATTGCCACCTCGCCGCTTGCCGCGTTCGCCGCGCTGTCCGCCGACGATCTCGCCCCGCTCGCCGCCGACGACTTCGACGCCAAATCCGCCGCCATCGACAAACTCATCGCCAATGCCGATGCGCCTTCGGTCGCCGTGCTGTCCGCGCTCGCCGACAGTTCGCTCGTCGCGACCGACAACGGCCACGTGTACGTGCAGACGGACGACGGCAACAAGGACCCGCTGACCGGCAAGATCGTCGCGTCGCCGGATGCGCAGCCGGTCACGCTCAACAACCTGCTGCGCGCGAAAGTCGCGGGCGCGCTGTCGGGACTGCAACTCGCCTCGCCGGATATCGCCAAGCGCCAGGATGCCGTCACTCAGTTGCTCAAGAATCCCGATCCGTCGATGAAGCCGCTGATCGACCGTGCGCGTGCGAGCGAAACCGATGCCACGCTCAAGAAGCGCCTCGACACCCTCTGGGCGATGACCGCGCTGCACGACGCCGATCCCGCCAAGCGGCTCGATGCCGTGCAGCTGGTCGCCGCGCGACACGACCTCGACATGAACGAATTGCTGCGCCCGATTGTCGCTAAAAACGCGGACGGCACGTTCACGGAGCCGGATGCGCGCGTGCGCGCGGCGGCGCAAGCCGGTATCGAAGAACTCGATTCGATCCAGAAGCGCGGATTGATCGCGGGCACGCTGTTCGCCGGGCTGTCGCTCGGGAGCGTGCTGCTGCTCGCCGCGCTCGGGCTTGCGATCACCTACGGGCTGATCGGCGTCATCAACATGGCGCACGGCGAATTCCTGATGATCGGCGCGTATGCCACATATGTCGTGCAGAACCTCGTGCAGCACTACGCGCCGTCGCTGTTCGACTGGTATCCGCTGCTCGCCGTGCCGGTCGCGTTCGCGGCGGCGGCCGTGGTCGGCATCGTGCTCGAACGGCTCGTGCTCAAGCATCTTTACGGACGTCCGCTCGAAACGCTCCTCACCACGTTCGGCGTGAGCCTGATCCTGATCCAGGCGACCCGCACGATTTTCGGCGCGCAGAACGTGCAGGTGACGAACCCATCGTGGATGAGCGGCGGCGTCTCGGTCATGCAGAACCTGATCCTGCCGTACAACCGTCTCACCATCCTCGGCTTTTCCATTGTCGTCGTGCTGCTCGCGTGGGTCGTGCTGACGAAGACGCGGCTCGGCCTGTTCGTACGCGCGGTTACCCAGAACCGCCGGATGGCCGCGTGCGTCGGCGTGAAAACCGCGCGCGTGGATTCGTATGCGTTCGCGTTCGGCGCGGGCATCGCGGGCCTCGGCGGCTGTGCGCTTTCGCAGATCGGCAACGTCGGGCCGGATCTCGGCCAGAGCTACATCATCGATTCCTTCATGGCGGTCGTGCTCGGCGGCGTCGGGCAGTTGGCGGGCACGGTGATCGGCGGCTTCGGGCTGGGGCTCATCAGCAAGGCGGTGGAGCCGTTCTGGGGCGCGGTGCTCGCGAAGATCGCGGTGCTGGTGCTGATCGTCCTCTTCATCCAGAAGCGTCCTCAGGGCATGTTCGCCTTGAAGGGCCGCAGCGCGGAGGCCTGACATGAACGCATCCAACGTCACCGCGAATCTCGACGTCGAGCCGCAACCCGACGAACGCGCGATCCGCGAAGGCTTCGCGCTCGGGCTGCCGCCGCGCGCGTCGCTCCTGCCGCGCAACGGCTGGCTCGCACTGATCGCGCTCATCATCGCGATGGGAATCTGCGTGCCGATCGCGACCCTCGTCATGCCGGAGACGAGCGTGTTCCATCTGTCGGCCTATGGCATGACGCTCGTCGGCAAGCTGATGTGCTACGCCATCGGCGCGCTCGCGCTCGATCTCGTGTGGGGCTATTGCGGCATCCTGAGCCTTGGCCACGCGCTCTTCTTCGCGCTCGGCGGCTACGCGATGGGCATGTACCTGATGCGCTCGATCGGACGCGAGGGCAATTATCAAAGCGACTTGCCGGACTTCATGGTGTTCCTCGACTGGCACAAGCTGCCGTGGTACTGGGAAGGCACCGAGCATCTCTGGTATGCGCTTGCGCTCGTCGTGCTCGTGCCCGGCATTCTGGCGTGGGTGTTCGGCTTCTTCACGTTCCGTTCGCGCGTGAAGGGCGTGTACCTTTCGATCATCACGCAGGCCATGACGTTCGCCGCGATGCTGCTGTTCTACCGCAACGAGACCGGCTTTGGCGGCAATAACGGCTTCACCGATTTCAAGCGCATCGCGGGCTTCCCGATCACGCATCCGGGCACGCGCACGGCCCTCTTCCTCATCACGTTCGCGGTGCTCGTGCTCGCGTTTCTCGCGGCGCGCTGGATCGTCACGTCGAAGCTCGGGCGCGTCGTGACCGGCGTGCGCGACGGCGAATCGCGGCTGATGTTCTTAGGCTACAGCCCGCTCTCGTACAAGCTCTTCATCTGGACCGTGTCGGCCGTGCTCTGCGGCATCGCGGGCGCGCTGTACGTCCCGCAAGTCGGCATCATCAACCCTGGCGAAATGTCGCCGGGCAACTCCATCGAAATGGCGATCTGGGTGGCCGTCGGCGGACGCGGCACGCTGATCGGGCCGATCATCGGCGCGTTTGCGGTGAACGGTGCGAAGAGTTTCTTCACGGCCAATTTCCCTGAATACTGGCTTTTCTTTCTCGGCCTGATCTTCACGCTCGTGCCCCTTCTTTTGCCCAACGGCATCATGGGTCTCATCGACATGGCGCTGCGCAAGAAGAAAGCCGGAGGCCACGCACAATGACCGCACACAACGCATTGATCGTCGATTTGCCGCCCATTCCGCAGCAGCCCGATAGCGACACGCCCGAGCGCAACATGAACGGCATCACCGGGCTGGGCCATGTGCTCGCGCCCGGCGAGATCGACGTGTCGCATGGCACGATCCTGTATCTCGAAGATATCACCGTGAGCTTCGACGGTTTCCGCGCGCTGAACAAGCTGACGCTCTCGATCGACGTGGGCGAGTTGCGCTGTGTGATCGGGCCGAACGGCGCGGGCAAGACCACGATGATGGACGTCGTCACCGGCAAGACGCGGCCCGATTCGGGCAAGGTCTTTCTCGGCCAGACCTTCGATCTCGCGCGCATGTCGGAGCCGGTGATCGCGCGAACGGGCATCGGGCGCAAGTTTCAGAAGCCGACCGTGTTCGAGAACCATCCCGTGTGGGAAAACCTCGAACTCGCGATGAAGACCGACAAGCGCTGGTTCGCGTCGCTGCGCGCGCGGCTCGATCGCGAATCGCAGGCACGTATCGAGGAAACGCTCGAACTGATCCGCCTTCAGCATGACGCCACGCGGCTCGCGGGCGAGCTTTCGCACGGCCAGAAACAGCGGCTCGAGATCGGCATGCTGCTGATGCAGCAGCCCGCGCTCTTGCTGCTCGACGAACCCGCCGCCGGCATGACCGACCACGAAACGATGGAACTCGCCGAGTTGCTGAACAAGCTGCGCGGCACGTGTTCGATGATGGTGGTCGAACACGACATGGAGTTCGTCGCCGCGCTTTCCGGCGCGACGGGCAAGGTCACGGTGATGGCAGAAGGCAGCGTGCTGGCGGACGGCACGCTCGATGAAGTGAAGCGTAACGATGCGGTGATCGAGTCGTATCTCGGGCGCTAGGCGCGAAGAAAAGGAAAGGGAAAAGGCAATGCTCGAAGTCGAATCGCTCAACCAGTACTACGGCGGCAGCCACATCCTTCGCGATGTGAAAATGACCGTGCCCGATGGCACGCTGACCGTGCTGCTCGGCCGCAACGGCGTCGGCAAGACGACGCTGCTGCGCTGTTTGATGGGTGTCGTGCCCACCAAGAGCGGCACGATCCAATGGCGCGGCACGAAGATATCGTCGATGCCGACGTATAAGCGCGTCGCAAGCGGACTCGCTTACGTGCCGCAGGGACGCGACATTTTCGGCCGGCTCACGGTAGAGGAAAATCTGATGGTCGGCGCGGCGAGCCGCAAGGCGCCTTCGAAAGTGCCGGACAAGATCTACGAACTTTTCCCCGTGCTGAAGGACATGAAGAACCGGCGCGGCGGCGATCTTTCCGGCGGCCAGCAGCAGCAACTCGCCATTGGCCGCGCGCTGATGAGCGAGCCGCAACTGCTGATTCTCGACGAACCGACCGAAGGCATTCAGCCGTCGATCATTCAGGATATCGGCCGGACCTTGCGGCAGCTCGTCGATGAAATGGGCATGACGGTGCTGCTCGTCGAACAGTATTACGACTTCGCGCGCGAACTCGCGGACCGTTACTGGGTGATGAGCCGCGGCGAGATCGTCGCGGGCGGCGCGGGCACGGAGATGGAAGAGCACGGCGTGCGGGAGTTGATTGCAGTCTGACGCCGGCCGTACTATGACGGCTTGTTCAAGACTCCTCGCCTATGCATCACGAACCTCACGCAACACTTGCGCGTCATCCGCAGTCCGACGCGTCCGACGCGTCCGAATGGCACGGCCGGCTCGAACTCGGCTTCACGCGGCAGAACACGCGCACCGCGCTCACGCATCGTCGCCATGTGGGGCCGTTGCGTTTGCAGCGCCCGCTCTATCCCGAGGGCGAAGGCATTTGCCACGCTGTCATCGTGCATCCGCCGGGCGGCGTCGCGGGCGGGGACCGGCTGGCGATCGACCTTGATCTCGCTGCCGGCACGCATGGTGTCGTCACCACGCCGGGCGCGACCAAGTGGTACAAGTCCAACGGCAAGCTCGCGACGCAGCGTATCGACATACGGGTCGGCGAAGGGGCGAAGCTCGACTGGCTGCCGCAGAACAACATCGTGTTCGAGGCATCGAATGTGGAGCTCGAATTTACGATGCGCGTCGCGGCGGGCGCGAGCGTGATCGGCTGGGACGCGATGCAGTTGGGGCGGCAGGCGTCCGGCGAGCGCTGGGCGAACGGGCGGCTTCAATCGGTCTCGCGGATTGTCGGCGCCGATGGGCGCTTGATGTGGTTCGAGCGCAATCTGCTCGATGCCGGCGATGCTTTGCGCGATGCCGCGCAGGGGCTTGGCGGGTTTCCCGCCTATGGCACGTTGTGGGCGGTGTCGCCCGCTTGCGTCGATGCACTTGCTGAGTCGCTGACCGCTACCCTTCCCTTCGATCACGCGTTTCGCGGCGCGGCTTCGTGCGTCGCGCCGGGGGTGCTTGTTGTGCGCGCCGCTAGTGGTTCCATGGAGAGGTTGCAGCTTGCGCTGACCGAGTGTTGGACTCGGTTGCGAGGTGTCGTGCATGGGGTTGAGGCGCGGCCTCTGCGGCTTTGGACGACTTGAGAGGTTGGGTTTGCTGGCGCGCTTCGATTTTTTTTCTACGGTTGGTGGTTTGCTCGCGCTCCTTGCTTTTGTTTGCCTGTGCTCGGTGGTTTGCTGGCGCCCGTCGCTTTTGTTTGCTTGCGCTTTCTGAGAACTTGCTTTCGTGTAGGTCTATTAGCACGCCGCTATGCGCGGCAGCAGTCACTTTCTTTGCTGCTGCAAAGAAAGTAACCAAAGAAAGCAGCTAGTCCGCCTAAGTGTCCACCTCGAACCGTAACCGGGAGTGGTGCGCAAGCTGATTGGGCCATCGCACCACCAAACAGAGTGGAGCCGCTCATTCATCCCGGCAGGCATAAATGCCTGCCGGAACGGCATAACCGAATAAACCAAACCGAGCGCTGGTTGTAGGTGCGCCCGTCGTCCGAGTGCAGCGAGGATGGACCTGACAGATGCTGTGCCAATACCAACAAATGCGAGTTGCCATAGTCAGCTTGCGTGCCTATCCGCAAGGTTATTCGAGGTGGACACTTCTGCGGATAAGCTGCTTTCTTTGGTTACTTTCTTTGCAGCAGCAAAGAAAGTGACTGCTGCCGCGCATAGCGGCGTGCTAATAGACCTACACGAAATCAAGTTCCCAGAAAGCGCCCGAACGTCAGACGGCGTAACTCATCTCAAGCCGCCCGACGGTGCCGAACCCTGTGCTGCTTTCTTTGCAGCTAGCCAAAGAAAGTGCCTACTGCCGCGCATACCGGCGTGCTAATAAACCTACACGAACGCAAGTTCCCAGCGAGCACAGGCAAAGAAACCAAAAGCGCCAGCAAAACCAAACCCGTGTAGGTGAAAACCACAACCCACCTCACGTGCGCACCAAAACGGCACAAAATAGAGCACCAAACACGTGCAAACGAAAACCAGAGTCCGTCTAAGGTCCATTACAAAAGCCTAAACCCGCATGGCATGACTCTCGCTTAGGAGATTGCCGAATGGGGAAACCCGAAACAAAAACCAAGCGACCACCGGGAGCACCCCGGGGCGCGTACGAAAGCAAACCAAGGACCACCATGAACGTGCAACGCCGCGCCTGGCTCGCCGCCATCCTAGCCGTCTCCGCCGCGGCTTTCGCGCCCCTCGCGGCCCACGCCGATGCCCTCGACACCATCACGAAAAGCGGCACGCTCCGCGTTGCGGTGCCGGAAGACTATCCGCCCTTCGGTGCGGTCGGCGCGGACATGAAGCCGCAAGGCTACGACATCGACATGGCCGCGGTCCTCGCGAAATCGCTCGGCGTGAAGCTCGAACTCGTGCCCGTCAACAGCGCGAACCGCATTCCCTACCTGAGCACGAACAAGGTCGATCTCGTCATCTCGTCGCTTGGCAAAACGCCCGAGCGCGAGAAGGTCGTCGATTTCTCGGCGGCTTATGCGCCGTATTTTCAGGGCGTGTTCGGCCCCGCCGATATCAAAGTGACCGGCCCCGCCGATCTCACCGGCAAAACGGTCGGCGCGACGCGCGGGGCGCTCGAGGAAATCGCGCTGACGCAAATGGCGCCGAACGCGACCATCAAGCGCTTCGAGGACAACAACGCCACCATCCAGGCGTTCCTGTCCGGTCAGGTGCAACTGATCGCGGCGGGCAATATCGTCGCGGCGGCGATTCTCTCGAAGAATCCGCCGCGTCGTCCGGAGCCGAAATTCGTCATCAAGAATTCGCCGTGTTTCGTCGGGATGAACAAGAACGAACCGCGCCTGCTCGCCAAGGTCGATACCGCGATCGCGCAGGCAAAGAAGGACGGTACGCTCGAAACGATGTCGAAGAAGTGGTTTAACGCGCCGCTGCCGGCTGGCCTCTAACCCTTCTTTTCAAGGCGATTCGATGGCCTATGAACTCCAGTTCGGCGACCTCGGCCAGTACGCCGGCATGTTCGCGAGCGGCGCGGCGACGACGCTCGCCTTAACCGCCGTCTCGACCGTGCTCGGCCTCGGGCTCGGCGTGGCCGGCGCGGCGGGTAGCGACAGCCGCCACGCGTGGGTGCGAAATCTCGTCGCGGGTTACGTGGAAGCGATCCGCAACACGCCCTTCATCGTGCAACTGTTCTTCGTGTTCTTCGGGCTGCCCGCACTCGGCGTGCATCTCGACGAATACGTCGCCGCGATTCTCGCGATGACGCTCAACCTCGGCGCTTACTCGGTCGAGATCGTCAAGGCGGGTATCGCGGCCGTGCCGAAGGGTCATCACGAAGCGGCGGCATCGCTCGCGATGACGCGCGGCGAAACGTTTCGCCATGTCGTGTTGCCGCAAGCGCTTGCCAAGGTGTTCCCGGCGCTCACGAGCCAGATCGTCATTACGATGCTCGGCTCGGCGGTCGTGTCGCAAATCTCGGTGCCCGACCTGACGTATGCGGCGAGCTATATTCAGTCGCGCAACTTCCGCGCGTTCGAGACGTACTTCCTCATCACCGTCGCCTACCTCGCGATGGCGATCGTGCTGCGCGCCTTCCTCAACGCAGCGGGCAAGCGCCTGTTCGCGCGCAACCTGCGAGCCGCGCGATGATCGAATTCACCTTTTCGCAGATCCTCACCAACCTGCTGCTCGCCGCGCGCTGGACCGTGGTGCTGTCGATCGTCTCGTTCGTCGCGGGCGGGATCGTCGGGTTCGCGCTGTTGATCATGCGCGTGTCCGGCTCGCGGTTATTGCGCACCATCGTGAAGGGCTACATCGAGATTTTTCAGGGCACGCCGCTCCTGATGCAGCTTTTCGTGGTGTTCTTCGGCTTGCCGCTGCTCGGCATCGAGGTCGCGCCGTGGATCGCCGCGACGGTCGGTCTTACGCTTTTCACGAGCGCCTATCTTGCCGAGATCTGGCGAGGCTGCGTGGAAGCGGTGCCTAAGGGACAGTGGGAAGCGTCGTCGAGCCTCGCGATGAATTACTTCGAGCAGCTTCGCCACGTGATCCTGCCGCAAGCCGCGCGCATCGCCATCGGACCGACGGTCGGCTTCGGCGTGCAGGCCGTGAAGGACACGGCGCTCGTATCGATTATCGGCTTCACCGAACTCACTAAAGCCGGCACGATGATCTCCAACGCGACGTTCCGGCCCTTCGTGGTGTACGGGACCGTCGCGGTGATCTACTTCGTGCTCTGCTATCCGCTCACGCGCTATGCGCGCACGCTGCAAAGGAAATGGAATGCCGCTCGTTGAAACGCGCAATCTCAAGAAGCAGTTCGGCTCGAACCAGGTACTGAAGGGCATCGACTTTCAGGTCGAGCCGGGTCAGGTCGTGGCGATCATCGGACGCAGCGGCTCGGGCAAGAGCACGTTGCTGCGCACGCTCAACGGACTGGAGAGTATCGACGAAGGTTCGATCGAGATCGACGGCGAGCACATGGACGCCCGGCATGCGGATTTGCGCGCGCTGCGGCTCAAGGTGGGCATGGTGTTTCAGCAGTACAACCTGTTTCCGCATCTGACCGCCGGTCAAAACGTGATGCTTGCGCAGACGGTGGTCAAGAAGGTTCACAAGGCGAAGGCGCGGGCGACGGCGGAGCAGGTGCTGGAGCGCGTCGGTCTCGGCGACAAGTTCGATGCCTATCCTGAGCAGTTGTCGGGCGGACAGCAGCAACGTGTTGCAATTGCGCGCGCGCTGGCGATGAAGCCGACGGTGCTTCTCTGCGACGAGATTACGTCGGCGCTCGATCCCGAGCTTGTGGGTGAGGTGCTTGCTGTCGTCGAGGGACTTGCTCGCGATGGGATGACGCTCATCATGGTCACGCACGAGATGCGCTTTGCCCGGCGCGTTAGCAATAAGGTTGTGTTCATGCACCAGGGGCGGGTTTGGGAGAGCGGCACGCCGGAGGAGATTTTCGAGCGGCCTAGCTCGATCGAATTGCGCAAGTTTATTCAATAAGTGTAGGGTTGACGCTGGCGCTTGGGGCTTGCTTTCGGGAGGCTTGCACGGGGTTGTTTGCTGGCGCTTGCTGCTGTTAGCTTAGCGTTTTCTGGGAACTTGCTTTCGTGTAGGTTCGTTAGCACGCCCCTGTGCGGGGCAGCAGTCACTTTCTTTGGCTAGCTGCAAAGAAAGTAACCAAAGAAAGCAGCGTGGTGATTTGGCGCAGTGGGGCGGCTTGAGGGTGGTCTAGGTAAACCGTCTGATGTTCGGGCGCTTTCTGGGAGCTTGCTTTCGTGTAGGTTTATTAGCACGCCCCTGTGCGGGGCGGCAGTCACTTTCTTTGCTGCTGCAAAGAAAGTAACCAAAGAAAGCAGCTTATCCGTCTAAGTGTCCACCACTGGCGTTTTTTTGGGAGTGGTGCGATAGAACAGCCGTGGCATCGCACCACTGAACAGAGTGGAGCCGCTCATTCATCCCGGCAGGCATAAATGCCTGCCAGCAGGGCAAAACGAAAACCGAGGTTTGAGATGCACCCGTCGTCCTCGCGCAGCGAGGATGGAACTGACAGGCGCTGTGCCAAGACGAATAACTGTGCGCTAACCGAGTCAGCTTGCGAGCCTATCCGCGAGGTTATGTGTGGTGGACACTTAGAGAGATAAGCTGCTTTCTTTGCTTACTTTCTTTGCAGCAGCAAAGAAAGTGAGTCCCGCCCCGGACAGGGGCATCGCTAATAAACGCACACGAAAACAGGTTCACAAGAAGCGCCCAAGTAACCAAAGCAACAACGAGCGCCAGCAAAACCGAAAACCCAAAACCCCAAGCGAAGCGACAACCCACCAATGAAGCTAACTCCAAGAGAAAAAGACAAACTGCTGATCTTCACAGCAGCCCTGCTGGCGGAGCGCCGCCGCGCCCGCGGCCTGAAGCTGAACTATCCGGAAGCGATCGCGTTCATCTCCGCTGCGCTGATGGAAGCCGCCCGCGACGGCAAGACCGTCGCCGAAGTGATGCACTACGGCACGACGCTCCTCACCCGCGACGACGTGATGGAAGGCGTCCCGGAAATGATCCCCGATATTCAGATCGAGGCAACCTTCCCCGACGGCACCAAACTCGTGACCGTTCATCATCCGATTCCCTGATTCCCCTGACGAGGTGCCGCGCATGATCCCCGGCGAATATCTGATCGACGATGGCGAGCACGAGCTGAACGCTGGCCGCGAAACCGTCTCGGTCGTCGTATCGAATACCGGCGACCGCCCCGTGCAGGTCGGCTCGCACTACCACTTTTTCGAAACCAACACGGCGCTCGCGTTCGATCGCGACAAGGCCCGCGGCTTTCGCCTGAACATCGCCGCCGGCACCGCCGTGCGCTTCGAGCCCGGCCAGGAACGCACCGTCGAACTCGTCGCGCTCGCGGGCGACCGCGCGGTCTACGGCTTCAACGGCCTCGTGATGGGCCCGCTTTGAACCAGCCCAAGTCCGAGTTCCACTCCAGCATAAAAACAGGATCATCGAAATGACGCTACGCATCGGCCGCCGCGCCTACGCGGAAATGTTCGGCCCGACCACCGGCGACCGGGTGCGCCTCGCCGACACCGAGCTCGTGATCGAAGTCGAACGCGACTTCACCACCTACGGCGAAGAAGTGAAATTCGGCGGCGGCAAAGTGATCCGCGACGGCATGGGCCAGTCGCAGCGCGTCGCCGACGACGTGGTCGATACCGTCGTGACGAACGCGCTGATCCTCGATCACTGGGGCATCGTCAAGGCCGATATCGGCATCAAGGGCGGCCGCATTTTCGCGATCGGCAAGGCCGGCAATCCGGATATCCAGCCGGGCGTGACCATCGCCATTGGCGCGGCCACCGAAGTGATCGCGGGCGAAGGGATGATCGTGACGGCGGGCGGCGTGGATTCGCACATCCACTTCATCAGCCCGCAGCAAATCGACGAAGCGCTCGCGAGCGGCGTGACCACCATGCTCGGCGGCGGCACGGGTCCGGCGACCGGCACGAATGCGACCACCTGCACGCCGGGTCCGTGGCACATGGAGCGCATGTTGCAAGCGGCGGACGGCTGGCCGGTCAACCTGGGCTTTCTCGGCAAGGGCAACGCGAGCCTGCCCGCGCCGCTGATCGAACAGGTGAAGGCCGGCGCGATCGGCCTCAAGCTGCACGAGGACTGGGGCACGACGCCCGCCGCCATCGACAACTGCCTGTCGGTCGCCGACGATACCGACACGCAAGTCGCCATTCACACGGACACGCTGAACGAATCGGGCTTCGTCGAAGCGACGGTCGCCGCGTTCAAGGGCCGCACGATCCACACGTATCACACCGAAGGCGCGGGCGGCGGCCATGCGCCGGACATCATCAAGGTATGCGGCGAATCGAACGTGCTGCCTTCATCGACGAATCCGACGCGCCCGTACACCATCAACACGCTCGACGAACACCTCGACATGCTGATGGTCTGCCACCATCTGGACCCGTCGATCGCGGAAGACATCGCGTTCGCGGAATCGCGCATTCGCCGCGAGACGATCGCCGCCGAAGACATCCTGCACGACCTCGGCGCGCTGTCCATGCTGTCGTCGGATTCGCAGGCGATGGGCCGTGTCGGCGAGGTCATCATCCGAACGTGGCAGACGGCGCACAAGATGAAAGTGCAGCGCGGCACGCTGCCCGAGGACACCGCGCGCCACGACAACTTCCGCGCGAAACGCTACGTCGCGAAGTACACGATCAACCCCGCGATCACGCACGGCATCGCGCATGAAGTCGGTTCGATCGAGCCGGGCAAGTGGGCCGATCTCGTGTTCTGGGAACCGGCGTTCTTCGGCGTGAAGCCCGCGATGATCGTGAAGGGAGGCATGATCGCCGTCGCGCAGATGGGCGATCCGAACGCGTCCATTCCCACACCGCAGCCGGTGCATTACCGCGAAATGTTCGCGACCCGCGGCGGCGCGCTCGGCAAGACGTCCCTCACCTTCGTTTCGCAGATGGCGGTCGAAGCGCGCGTGGCCGAGCGTTATGGCCTGAAGAAAAACGTCGTGGCCGTGAAGAACTGCCGCAACATCTCGAAGGCCGACATGATCCACAACGCGTGGCAGCCGTCCATCACCGTCGATCCGGAAACGTATCAGGTGGTGGCCGACGGCCAGTTGCTCACCTGCGACCCGGCAACCGTCCTGCCGATGGCGCAACGTTACTTCCTGTTCTAAACCATGCGCACCATCGACAAACGCGTCACCGTGAAACTCGCGCCCGTGCTGGTCAAGCGGGCCGCGACGCTCACCCTGCCCTTCGACGCGCGCTGTAAAAGCCGGCTCGCCGCCACGCTCGACAACGGCGAAGAAGTCGCGCTCGTGATGCCGCGCGGCACCGTGCTCCGTCACGGCGACGTGCTGGTCGCCGACGACGGCGCGCTCGTCGCCGTCGTCGCGGCCGAGGAGTCCGTGCTCGTCGTGCGCGCGCCCGACGCGCTGACGCTCACGCGCGCCGCGTATCACCTCGGCAACCGTCACACGCCGGTCGAAGTGGGCGCGGACTATTTGAAACTCGAAGCGGACCCGGTGCTCGAAGACATGCTGCGTCGTCTCGGCACGAAGGTCGAGCACGCTAACGCGCCGTTCCAGCCGGAAACGGGCGCGTATGGCGGCGGTCACAAGCACGGCCACGACGAGACGTTCGTCGAAGACTACGCGCTCGCGCAAAAAGTGTTCGACGAGCATCACGGGCATGAGCATGGCCACGATCACGCGCATGAGCACGCACACGATCACGGGCACGACCACGGCGATCACTCGAACTGCAGCCATGCGCATCGCTGAACTCACGGCGCTGTTGCATCTCGCATCGCCCGCGTTGCCGATCGGCGCGTTCAGTTACTCGCAGGGGCTGGAAGCGGCGATCGAGCACGGCCTGATCCACGATGGCGACAGCGCGCGCGAGTGGATCGCGAGCGGCCTCACGCATGTGCTCGCGCGCGGCGAGTTGCCGTTTCTCGCGCATCAGATCGAACGGTGGCATCGTCACGAAGCAGCCGCCCTCGCCTCTGCCGATGAAGAATTCCTGGCGAGCCGAGAGTCGTCGGAATTGCGCCGGGAGACGCAGCAAATGGGCTGGTCGCTCGCGCAATTGTGTACGCAACTCGAATGGGGCGATGCCGAACGGCGCGCCACGCTCAACACGATCAAGCCGATCTCGCAGCCCTCCGCATTCGCCTACGCGGCGTTTGCACACAATGCCGCGACCGACGCCGCCCTCGCCGCCTACGCGTTTAGCTGGGTCGAGAATCAGGCGGCGGCGGCGCTGAAAGCCGTGCCGCTCGGGCAGCTCGCCGGGCAGCGAATTATCGTGGCGCTGCGCGCGCCCATCGACCAAGCCGTGCAGCGCGCACTCGACACGCCGCCGCACGCCATCAACACGTTCGCGCCGCAACTGGGCATCTTGTCCGCGCGGCACGAATCGCAATATTCGCGGCTTTTCCGCTCCTGAACGCTAACGACATGAACGCACCCGCCTATTCCTCCGCCGCCCGCCGAACCAAGAAACTGCCGCCGCTGCGCGTCGGCGTCGGCGGTCCGGTCGGCTCCGGCAAGACCACGCTCCTCGAAATGCTCTGCAAGGCGATGCGCGAAAAGTACGACCTCGTCGCCATCACCAACGACATCTACACCAAGGAAGACCAGCGCCTCCTGACCGTCGCTGGCGCGTTGCCCGCCGAGCGCATCATGGGCGTCGAGACCGGCGGCTGCCCGCACACAGCCATCCGCGAAGACGCATCGATCAACCTCGAAGCCGTCGATCAGATGGTCGCGCGCTTCCCCGACGCCGACATCGTGTTCATCGAATCGGGCGGCGACAACCTCGCCGCGACCTTCAGCCCGGAACTCTCCGACCTGACGATCTACGTGATCGACGTCGCGGGCGGCGAGAAGATTCCGCGCAAGGGCGGGCCGGGCATCACGAAGTCGGATCTGCTCGTGATTAACAAGATCGATCTCGCGCCTTACGTCGGCGCGAATCTCGACATCATGGCGTCCGACGCCCGCAAGATGCGCGGCGAGCGGCCGTTCGTCATGTGCAATCTGAAGGCGCTGGACGGGCTCGACGCGATCATCGGCTTCATCGAGAAGAAGGGATTACTCGCGGCGTAGGCGGCGGCACATCCTCACGAGGCGGAAGGCGAGACGATTGCGGTAGCATGACGGCTTCGCAATTTTCTTCATACGCTTGCGCGTTCGCGGGCGTTTCGTCGCCAGAAAGTGCCCCACATGCCTAATTCCGACGACGTGCGCGCTAAAACCGCGCGCACGTCCGTGTTGTTTCATATCGTCGATTTCGGCGACGGCGGGATCGAGTCGTCGCTCATTCAATGGCTGCGCGTATTCGATCGCACGCGTTTTGACGTGACGCTGTCGGTCATGTTCACGTCGCCCGCTTTCGAGCAGCGGTTCAAGGCGCTGATCCCGGCGGACGTGCCGGTCGAAATTCTCGCCGATCGCCCCGCGCTCAACTATTTCCAGTCGCGCCGATACGCAAAGCGTTTGAGCAAGACCGGCCGCATCGCGCGCGACGTGTTCAACACGCTTGCCGTGCGTCCTTACGTGCGCTCGCGCGTGGCGGCGCTTGCGCGGCGGCACGACATCATCGTCGATTACGACATGTCGCTGCGGCGTCTCGCCGGCAGTTTCGGCGTGGCGTGGCTCGGCGTGAACCACTTCAGCTTCGACGCCCGGCTCGGCGGCCGCGCGCGCAAAATGCGCCGCCTGATGGCGCAATACGCGCGATACGACGGCGTGGCCGCACTCAACCAGCACATGGCCGACGAAGCCGTCGCGATGTTCGGCGGCAAGCTGCATAACCTTTTCGTGTTGCCGAACGCCATCGATATCGCGCGGCTTCGCGAGAGCGCCGCCGCCGTCGAGCCACCGCCTTGCGCCGCGCCGTACATCGTGTCGGTCGCGCGGCTCGACGAAGTGCAGAAGGATCACGCGACGCTGTTGCGTGCGTATGCGCAACTGGTTCGGGAGCGCGGCGTGGTGGAGGATCTGGTGATCGTCGGCGACGGCGAGCATCGCGGACAACTCGAAGCGCTCGCGGCCGAACTGGGCGTTGCGGCGCGCGTGCATTTCATGGGGTATCGGAACAATCCGCACGCGCTGGTCGGGCGCGCGCGGATGCTCGTGCTGAGTTCGCGCTACGAGGGCATGCCGATGGTGCTGCTCGAAGCGCTCGCGCTAGAAAAGCCGGTGGTGGCGACCGATTGTCCGACCGGGCCGAGTGAGATTCTCGATGGTGGACGGTATGGGTTGCTGGTGCCTTTGGGCGACGTGGCGGCGCTCGCGGGTGCGATGGGCCGGGTGGTGACGGATGACACGTTGCGCGGGGAACTCGAACGCGGCGCCGCGGTGCGGGCGCGGGAGTTTGGGGTCGATGCGAGTAATGCGCGGTTCGAGGCTTGCGTGGACGGGATATTGGCGCGGCGCGCCGGGTGATCGGGGTTGGTGCTTGCTCGCGTCTGGGTTTGCTTTGACCTATATGACGCACATTGCACTATTTTTGGCCTTGCTCGCGCTCGTTGTTTGCTTTGGTTGCTTGGGCGCTTCTTGGGAACTTGCCTTCGTGTAGGTTTATCAGCACGCCGCTATGCGCGGCAGCAGTCACTTTCTTTGGCTAGCTGCAAAGAAAGTAACCAAAGAAAGCAGCACAGGGTCGGCACCATTGGGCGGCTTGAGATGGGTTACGCCGTCTGATGTTCGGGCGCTTTCTGGGAACTTGCCTTCATGTAGGTTTATTAGCACGCCGCTATGCGCGGCAGCAGTCACTTTCTTTGCTGCTGCAAAGAAAGTAACCAAAGAAAGCAGCTTATCCGCCGAAGTGTCCACCTCGAATAACAACAGGGATAGGCGCGCAAGCTGATTCGGCTAACTCGCATTCGTTCGGATTGGCACAGCACCTGTCAGTTCCGTCCTAGCTGCGCTCGGACGTCGGGCATATCTCGCAACCTTCGGTCAGTTTGGTTTGGTCTTTCCGGTTATGCCTTACCGACAGGCACTTCGTGCCTGTCGGGATGAATGAGCGGCTCCACTCTGTTCAGTGGTGCGACGCCACGGCTGTTTTATCGCACCACTCCCGGAAACGGACAGTGGTGGACACTTAGACGGATAAGCTGCTTTCTTTGGTTACTTTCTTTGCAGCAGCAAAGAAAGTGACTGCTGCCGCGCACAGCGGCGAGCTAATAGACCTACACGAAAGCAAGTTTCCAGAAAGCACAGGCAAACAAAACCAAAGAGCGCGAGCAAAACCCTCAACCCGCGCCAGCCCCGCCGCACGGCCTACTCCTCCAACAACGCCCCCAACACCCCCACCGTCCTCACAGTGGCCCCCCGATGCCGCGCCGCGAACGCCGACGCCGCCGCGCTCATCGCGAGCCTTCGCGGCTTGTCGTTGAATAGCTCGCGCAAACCCGCCGCAAGCTCGGCCGGATCGGCGACACGCAGCGCCGCGCCCGCCGCAATCGCGTCGTTCGTCGCCTGCGTGAAGTTGAACGTGTGCGGTCCGATCAGCACCGGCACGCCCGCCGCGCACGCTTCAATCAAGTTCTGCCCGCCGAGCGGCAGCAAACTCCCGCCGATGAACGCCAGATCCGCCGCCGCGTAATACGCGCCAAGCTCACCCATCGAATCGCCGAGCAGCACTTGAACGCTTCCAGCCAAAGGCGGCGCGGCATCGACGCCCGATCCCGCCGCCACCGCTTTCGGCGCCCACACCGAACGCCGCTCGCACACGAACCCGGCACTCGCCGCGAGCGCCGCGACCTCGCCAAATCGTTGCGGATGACGCGGCACCAGAATCAGCAGCGCATCCGGCACGTGCTGATTCAGCGCGGCAAACGCCTGCAACACCAGCGCTTCCTCACCCTCGCGCGTGCTCGCCGCCACCCACACCGGCCGCGCGCCAATCGCCGCGCGCCACGCATGGCCGCGCGCTTCGAGTTCGGGCGGCGCGCTCATGTCGAATTTGAGATTTCCTAGCACGGCGACATTGCGCGCGCCGAGCGCGGTCAGGCGCTCGGCATCGGACGGCGTCTGCGCGAGCACGCGCGCGAATCCGCCGAACACGTCGCGGGTCGCGCGTCCGAATTTCGCCGCGCGCTTGTACGAACGCGCCGACATCCGCGCGTTCGTGAGGACGAGCGGCACATCGGCGCGCCGGCATTCGTCGATAAGCGTCGGCCACACTTCCGTTTCCATGACGATCCCAAGCGACGGCCGCCACGCGCGCAAAAAACGGCGGACGAGCACCGGGTGATCGTAGGGAAGATACGCGCGCAGCACGCGATCGCCGAACAACTGCTCGCCAGTCGCGCGGCCGCTCGGCGTCATGTGCGTAATCAGGAGGCGCGCGTCGGGATGCGCCTTCATCATCGCTTCGATAAGCGGCTGCGCCGCGCGCGTCTCGCCCACCGATACGGCATGAACCCAGATCAGCGGCGCGAGATCGCTGGCGTGCCGGCCGGCGCCGAGACCAAACCGTTCGCCGATATGCTCGCGATAACCACGCTCACGCCGCGAGCGAATCAGCAAGCGCAGCACGGCGAGCGGCGCGACGATGCACCACAGCGCGCGATAAATCAGCCGCAGGATACGCATCAGCATGCGGCCGCCCGCGCGTGCACGAATGAGCGCGCCGCGCTCAAACCAGCGCCCTGCCCTTGAGGCGCTGGAGAATGCCGAGCGGCGCGCATTCCGGCTGCGCCATTGCATCGACGGGCAGGAAGAATGTCTGTTCCAGCATGAACTGGCCGGACATCACGGCATGCGAGGTTTGATCGGAGAAACAGACCCACACGCTGCCGGGCGGAAACGGCATCTCCTCTTGCGGCGAGGTCTTCTGATAATCCATGTCGGCCTTCATCGCGTCGTGCAGATGCAGCATCAGATGGTCGTAGTCGCTGCGCGGTGTTTTCGTGATGTGCAGCAGGTTCATCAGCCACGGCGCGCCCGGAAGCTGCGGCTTGATGGCGGGCAGAAAACGTTGCGCCATGTCCTCGAACGGCTCGCCGACGCGCCACACGCGCGGCGCGCCCTGCGGGTTCACATTGGTGAACACGCGCAGGATGCGCTCGCCGTAGTTCGGCCGCGACGGAAACGCATCGACGTGCAGACGGCTGTCGTCCTTGCGCCACGAGGTATCGCGTGTTTCGACGCGATGCAGTCGCAGGCTCGTCGGCGCGACGCGCAGCCGCCCGCGATATTCCGGAAAAAGACCGTCGATCAACGAGCGCGCGTTCGCCTGATAGCGCCCGATCAGCGCGCGCACCGCCGATTGCGTGACCGCATCGCCGAGCACGCCGGCGAGCACGCCGCCGTTCGGCGCGAGGCTGATGTTCTTGCGCTTGGGATCGGCGATGGCGGGGTCGAGCAGCGCCTGCTCGCCGCCCGCGATGGTGAAACGCAAATTCGGAAAGTACAGCACCTTGCCGCGCTCGACGCCCGCGAGCAGCGTCTCGCGCGGCACGGACAGGTTCGCCGCTTGCCAGTCGGCGGAAGCGACTTCGATGATTTGAGATTCGGTCATGTGCCTTCGATATTCGGTTAAGCGTGGCGGGACGCGGTAGCGCATTTTCGCTCAACGCGGCTTTCGACGGCCCCGGCTGAAAGATGCGGCAATTGACGGCGCGCAAACGCCGCGTCGTCAGAAGCGCCGACGCTTACAGCAGCCCGAATCCGGCGAGCGCCGCTTTCACCTGCTGCAGCGTCGGATGCTGGCTCGCGCTGCCGAGGTTGATCACGTTCGGCGACCAGTAGCCGCCCGTGCGCCACGCGGTCGAGAAATTGTACAACTCGACCGTCGGCCGCTTGAGCGCGGCCGCGATATGCACGAGCCCGGTATCGACGCCCACCGTCGCCGCCGCCCCGTCGATCAACCCGACCACCGCCGGCAGCGTGAGCTTCGGCGGCACGATGGCCGCCGCGCCGAACTCTTTCGCGAGCTTTTCGCTCGTCGCGCGCTCGGCTTCGCTGCCCCACGGCAAGACGATCGACGCACCGCGCCGCACCAGCGTCTGGCCGAGTTCGATCCACGCGGCATCCGGCCATTGCTTGTCGGCGCGCGAGGTGGCATGCACGAACACGACATACGGCACCGGCAGGTTCAACCCCGTCTCGGACAACGCCAGCGCCGCGCGGCGCGTATCGAGGCCGAAGTCGATCGCGTCGGTCGGCTCCGGGCGCGGATCGCCGATCGCCGCCGCGACCAGTTGCCGCGTGCGCTCGACGACATGCGTGCGCGGCTCGATCGCCACGCGCTTGTCGTAGAAGAAACGCACCGGCCACTCGTAGCCCGCGCCGTCGGTGCGATTGCCGAGACCGATCAGCGGCCCGCGCGCCCAGCCCGCGACCCACGCGGTCTTGATGAGTCCCTGACAGTCGATCACCAGATCGTATTTCTCGGCGGCGAGCGCGCGCCGGAACGCGCCGATCTCGCGCCAGTTATCGGCGGAAAGCAGGCGTTTGCGCCAGCGCCGCAGCGAAAACGGAATCGCGCGGCGCACGCCGTCGACCAGTTCGACCAGGCTGGTGAAACTTTCCTCGACCAGCCAGTCGATCTGCGCGCCGGGATGACGGCGGCGGATATCGGCGATGGCCGGCATGTTATGGACGACGTCGCCAAGCGACGACACCCGGACAATCAAGATCTTTTGCACGCTGGAGACGATAAGCGCCGTGCGAACCGCCACGGCGCGGGGTCAAAATTGAGATGGGCGATTTTATCGCGGGATGGCCGCATGAAGCGCGAAAACCGGACGCCCACGCGCACGCCGCGCAAAGAAAAACGGCGCGGTAGCCACGCCACCGCGCCGTTTTTACGCTGCGTTTAGCTTAGAACGGCAGCTTCGCGTCGGCCTTCTCCGCGAGAATCACGCGGCGGAAATCTTCCTGGATGCGCTTGAGCGCTTCTTCGCTGTCCGCTTCGAAACGCATCACGACGACCGGCGTCGTGTTCGACGATCGCGCGAGGCCGAAGCCATCCGGATATTCAACACGCAAGCCGTCGATGGTCAGCACGTCGTCCGCGCCCTCGAATTTCGCGGACTTCTGCAGACGCGCGATCAGTTCGAAGTTCTCGCCCTCTTCCAGCTTCAGTTGCAGTTCCGGCGTGGACAGCGAATTCGGCAGGTCGTTGAGCAGCTTGCTCGGATCGTCCACGCGCGACAGGATTTCCAGCATCCGCGCGCCGGTGTACAGGCCGTCGTCGAAGCCGTACCAGCGGTCCTTGAAGAACACGTGACCGCTCATTTCGCCCGCGAGCGGCGCGCCCGTTTCGCGCAGCTTCGCCTTCACGAGCGAGTGGCCGGTCTTCCACATCACCGGCTCGCCGCCCTGATCCCGCACCCATTTCGCGAGATTGCGCGTGCATTTCACGTCGTAAATGATCTGGCCGCCCTTGTTGCGCGACAGCACTTCCTGCGCGAACAACATCAACTGGCGGTCCGGATAGATGATCTGGCCGTCTTTTGTCACGACGCCGAGACGGTCGCCGTCGCCGTCGAATGCGAAGCCGATTTCAGCGTCCGTTTCCTTCAGCGCCTTGATGACGTCCTGAAGGTTTTCCGGATGCGCCGGGTCCGGATGGTGATTCGGGAACGTGCCGTCGATATCGGTGAACAGTTCCACGAGTTCGCAGCCGAGCGCCTTGAAAAGACGGGGTGCGAGGTCGCCGGCCACGCCGTTGCCTGCATCGACCACGATCTTCATCGGGCGCACGGGCTTCACGTCGCTCACGATGCGGTCCAGATAGACCTGCTGGATATCGTATTCCGTGTAAGTGCCGGCGCCTTCGGTGAAGTCGTTATCGACGATGCGCTTGTAGAGCGTCTGGATCTGCTCGCCGTAGATGGCCGCGCCGCGCAGCACCATCTTGAAGCCGTTGTAATCCGGCGGATTGTGGCTGCCCGTCACCACGATGCACGAATCGACGCGGCGTTCGCCCGACGGCAGCGCGAGCGGCACGCTGGCCGCGAAATAGCCGACCGGCGTCGGCACCATGCCGACATCGACCACATCGACGCCTGCCTGCCGCAGCCCGTCCGCGAGCGCGCCGACGAGTTCCGGTCCCGACAGCCGTCCATCGCGCGCGACGACGGCGGAGTCGCCGCCCTGCTTGCGAATTTCACTGCCGAACGCACGCCCGATATTGCGCGCGACGTCCGCATCGACGGTCTTGCCGACAATGCCGCGAATGTCGTAGGCCTTGAAGATTGACTGGGAAATCTGGGACTGGCTCATGGTATGGCTACCTGTCTAGTAATTGATGATCCGGGCGGGTCGGCCAGCGGGCGGGGCGATGTCAAGCGGCGCGAGGACGCCGCTCAATATCGCCGAGGTGCATGAGCACACGAACATACACGATGCGTGCTCAAGCCATTTTGAAAAAACGAAATATCTCCGGGCCGGGCAAAGGCACCGAGCGCAGGATCAGGACGTCGCACCTGCGCTCCCATCGGCCCTGCCTTCGCACCTATAATCGCACTCTCCCGGCGGTCCGGCGCGGTTCAGGGCGGATTGGGCCGCCGGTCCGGACGTTTTCTCCTGCGCAATTATTCTAATCCAATGCTTTCACGCCACCGGGCCTCTCGGACCCCGAATATGCGACCTTTGCGGTACAGCGCACACTCCGCCGCGCCGCTTTCGCCGCATCGGGCGACGTTCAGCCCAACGCTGCCAGCACACGGCGTGCCACGTCCGCGCGAAAACCGGTGCGGCGGATGCTGAAGCGCAGCCTGTCCAATCCCGACGTCGCGCGCGCGCTGTCGAATATCGTCTGGCTCGGGCTGGAGCGGCTGACGCAGATCGCGGTCGCGATTGTCATCAGCGGCTTGCTTGCGCGCTATTTCGGTCCGGACGTGTTCGGCAAGTGGCAGTACGCGAACACGCTTTTGCTCGTGCTGTCGCCGATTACGTGGGTGTGCGGCGCTGAAATCCTCGTGCCGACCATCGTCGCGCGCGATCCCCGGCAACTTGGCACGGTGCTCGGCAGCGCGTTCGTGCTGCGGATCGGCGTCTCGGCGCTCGCGCTCGTGCTGACCTGGGGCGGCATCGCGGCGGGTCTGACCGATCCGCTGGTCGGCGCGATGCTGGCGGGCCTTGCCGTCACGATGCTGTTCCGCGAGCCGTTCGTCGGCGTGATCAACGCGTGGCTGCAAAGCCTGACGTTCAGCCGTCCGCAACTGCTGACCAGCATGACGACGGCCATCCTGAAAGCCGCGCTCGTGTTCGTGCTGGTGCGCGCCGCCGCCTCGCCCGCGCGTTTCGGCTGGCTGTGGGCGGCGGAAGCGGCGGCGATCGGCGGCGTGCTGCTCCTCTATTACATGCAGCGTCACGGCGGCAAGCTCGGCTGGCGCTTCGACCCGGCGCTGTTCCGCCACTTCGCGAGCGCGGGAACGGTGTTCTGGCTCGGCCTGATCTGCATGTATATGTTCCTGAAACTCGACCGTCTGATGCTCGCGCATCATCTGTCGTTCGCCGATCTCGGCCGCTATTCCGCCGCGCAGCAACTCAACGAAAACTGGATCACCCTCGCGCTGATGCTCGCGCAAACGCTCGCGCCGGCGTTCGTTTATCGCGTGCAGGATTCGGCGCTGCTCCGGCGCAATGTCTTGCGGCTGATCGCGATGACCGCGCTCTTGATGATCGGCGGCGCGATCGTGCTCGATCTGCTCGCGGGTTTCATCATCGCGCGCGTGTTCGGCCCGGATTACGCGGGCGCCGCCGATATTTTCCGCTGGGCCGTGTGGCTGTCCGTCCCGGCGGGGATCGAGGCGATCGGCAATCTGATCGTGCTGAAATACCAGGCGAAGTTCGTGTTGCTCGCCAAGTGGCTGCTCGCGCTCGCCGTGGCGTTCGCGGTGAACTGGGCGGCGATTCCCCGGCTCGGCGGCTACGGCGCGCTGGCGGGATTGGCTGCGGGTTATCTCGCGGCGGCGACCGTGAATTTTTATTATCTGCGTATGAAATTGCGTCCATGAACGACTCGACCTTGAATGACGTCGCCGTGCTGATTCCAGCGTTCAACGGCCAGGCCGATCTCGAACGCACGCTCGCGTCGTTTTGCGAGGACGCGCCGGTGCGCGTGCTGATCGTCGATGACGGCAGCACGCCGCCGATCGTCGCGCCCACGGTGGCCGGTCTCATAATCGACATTCACCGGATGCCGCAAAACGGCGGTATCGAGCGCGCGTTGCAAACAGGCATCGAGTTGCTCGCCGCGCGCGGCGTGCGCTACGCGGCGCGTATCGATGCAGGCGATCTCGCCACGCCGCAGCGGCTCGCGAAACAGCGCGCGTATCTCGAAGCGCATCCGGAAGTGGCCGCGCTCGGCATGTGGACGCACGTGGTGGACATGCAGGGCGCGCCGCTTTTCGATCTCAGGCCGCCCGCCGATCCCGCCGCGATCCGCCGCGTCTTGCTGATGCGTTCGTGTTTCGCGCATCCGTCGCTGATGTTGCGGGTCGGCGCCGTGCTCGACGTCGGCAATTACCGCGCGCAATACCGCGCCGCCGAAGATCTCGATCTGCTGCTGCGCCTCATGCAGCGTCACGACGGCGCGAATCTGCCGGAATTCGGCCTCTTTTACGAACTCAACGAGCACGGCATCAGCGCCACGAAACGGCGCACGCAGACGCTGTCAACGCTGCGGCTGCAGTTGCGTTACTTCCGTGCGGGCAATGCGCCCGACTGGATCGGGGTGGCGAAAAGTCTCGCGCATCTGCTGCTGCCGTATGGCGCGCTGCGCAGCCTCAAATCGCGCCTGTTTCGCGTCCGCGCGGCTTAATGCCCGCACTCTAAAACGACATCACAGCCCGCATGAACGCCGACACTCCCCGCCTTCGCATCGCGCTCGTCTGCAACACCGCGTGGGCCATCTACACGTATCGGCGCGGCCTCATCACGATGCTCGTCGCACGCGGCGCGGAGGTCACCGTGATCGCGCCGCGCGACCGCACCTTCGAGCTTCTTGAAGCAATGGGCTGCCGCTGCGTCGATCTGCCCGTCGCGTCGAAAGGCACGAACCCGCGCGACGACCTGAAAACGCTCGCCGCGCTGTATCGCGAATATCGCGCGAGCCGTCCGCAGATCGTTTTCCACTACACGATCAAGCCGAATATCTACGGCACGCTGGCCGCGAAACTCGCGGGCGTACCGTCGATCGCGGTCACGACCGGCCTTGGCTATGTGTTCATCCAGAAGAGCCGGACGGCGCAGATCGCCAAGCAGCTTTATCGTTTTGCATTCCGCTTTCCGCGCGAAGTCTGGTTCCTGAATCAGGACGACCGTGCCGCCTTCGTCGATCAAAACCTGCTCGTGCATCCAGAGCGCGCGCGGCTTTTGCACGGCGAAGGCGTCGATCTCGACGAATACGCGTATCAAGCGCCGCCAACGCATGACGGCTTCGTTTTCGTATTGATCGGCCGTCTGCTATGGGACAAGGGCGTTGCCGAATATGTCGAAGCAGCGCGGCAATTGCGCCGGAAATATCCGCATGCGCGCTTTCAGTTGCTCGGACCGGTCGGTGTCGATAATCCGAGCGCGATCGTGCAGCGCGACGTGGACGCGTGGACGCGGGAAGGCGTGGTCGAGTATCTCGGCGAGGCGCACGACGTGAAGCCGTTCATCGCGCGCGCCGATTGCGTCGTGTTGCCGTCGTATCGCGAAGGCGTGCCGCGCACGCTGATGGAAGCGTCGGCGATGGGCCGGCCTATCGTCGCGACCGACGTGCCGGGCTGCCGCGAAGTGGTGGACGACGGCGTGACGGGCCTGCTTTGCGAGGTGAAAAATGCGGCGAGTCTTGCCGCGCAACTCGAACGCATGCTCACGATGAGCCGCGAAACGCGCCGCGCGATGGGCGTTGCGGGCCGCGAAAAGGTGACGCGCGAATTCGACGAAAATCAGGTGGTCGAGCGGTATAAAGGCACAATACGCGCAATAACAGGGGTTTCGCTCTGAAAAGCAGCGACGTCCGCGCGTCGGTCGACGCGCCATAAAGCATCCCGGAGAGATTTTATGAACAGCAATACTGAGCCCGCCAAGCACGCAGGGGCGCAGGCAAAAGAGACCGTTCTGGTCACGGGCGGCGCGGGCTTTATCGGCTCGCATACCTGCGTCGAACTGCTCGCGGCAGGCCACGACGTGGTCGTGATCGACAACCTCGTCAACAGCAACGCGGAATCGCTCGAACGCGTGCGCAAGATCACGGGCCGCGACCTGTCGTTCTATGAGGCCGACGCTTGCGACGAAGCCGCGCTCAATGCCGTGTTCGACGCGCATCCGATCACCGCCGCGATCCATTTCGCCGCGCTCAAGTCGGTCGGCGAATCGGTCGCGAAGCCGCTCGCGTATTACCGCAATAATCTGGACAGCCTGCTCGTGCTGCTCGACACGATGCGCGCGCGCAACGTGAAGAACTTCGTGTTCAGTTCGTCGGCGACGGTGTACGGCGTGCCGCAAAGCGTGCCTATCGACGAGTCGTTTCCGCTTTCCGCGACGAACCCCTACGGTCAGACCAAGCTGATCGCCGAACAGATTCTGCGCGATCTGGAACTCGCCGATCCCACCTGGCGCATCGCGACGCTGCGCTATTTCAACCCGGTCGGCGCACATGAGAGTGGCATGATCGGCGAGGATCCGGCGGGCGTGCCGAACAATCTGATGCCGTATGTGGCGCAAGTTGCGGTCGGCAAGCTCGAACGCCTGCGTATTTTCGGCAGCGACTACGACACGCACGACGGCACCGGCGTGCGCGACTATATCCACGTCGTCGATCTGGCGCGCGGTCACATCGCCGCAATCGACGCGCTGAAGTCGCTCGACGCGAGCTTCGTCGTCAATCTCGGCACCGGTCACGGCTATAGCGTGCTCGACGTAGTGAAGGCGTTCGAAGCGGCGTCGGGCCGGCCGGTTCCGTATGAACTCGTGGCGCGCCGTCCGGGCGATGTCGGCGCGTGCTATGCAGACCCGTCGGCGGCCGAAAAATTGATCGGCTGGCGCGCGCAATACGGCATCGAACGCATGTGCGCCGATCACTGGCGCTGGCAGTCGCAAAACCCGCGCGGTTTCGCTTAAACGTTATTTCCGACGGTTGCTCTTCATGCTTAGTTTTTCGCTCGGTTTTCTGATTTCGCTGCTTGTCACGTTGTTGATCGTGCGATTCGCGCATCTGCATGAAGGCTTCATCGGCGATACGGATCTTGCCGGTGTGCAGAAATTCCATGCGAGGCCGGTGCCGCGTATCGGCGGCGTGGGTATCCTGATCGGGCTCACTGTGTCCGCCGTGCAGTTGCACTGGACGTATCCGGCGGTGTCCGGCGGCATTCTTGCGGTGATCGCGTGCGGGATGCCCGCGTTTTTCTCCGGCCTGATCGAAGATGTGACGAAGCGCGTGAGTCCGCTCGCGCGCCTCGTCTGCACGATGGCCGCCGCCGCGCTCGCCTACTTCATCCTGAACATCGCCGTGACGCGCATCAGCGTGCCGCCGCTCGATTTCCTGCTCGGCTACGCGGTCGTGTCGTGTCTCGTCACCGTCATCGCGGTCGCGGCGCTCGCGAACGCGATCAACATCATCGATGGCTTCAACGGCCTCGCCTCGATGGTCGCGTTCATGATGTTCGCGTCGCTCGCCTACGTGGCGTTCCAGGTGCACGACCCGATCGTGCTCTCGGCGTCGCTCACGATGATGGGCGCGGTGATGGGCTTCTTCATCTGGAACTTCCCCGCTGGCCTCATCTTTCTCGGCGACGGCGGCGCGTACTTCATCGGCTTCATGCTGGGCGAACTGTCGATCATGCTCGTCATGCGCAACCGCGATGTTTCCGCGTGGTTTCCCGTGCTGCTCTTCATGTATCCGATCTTCGAAACCTGCTTTTCGATCTACCGGAAAAAATTCATTCGCGGCATGTCGCCCGGTATTCCCGACGGCGTTCATCTGCACATGCTCGTCTACAAGCGGCTGATGCGCTGGGCCGTCGGCGCGCAAAACGCCCGCGAACTCACACGACGCAACTCGCTGACGTCGCCGTATTTGTGGCTGCTGTGCCTCGTCGCCGTGATTCCCGCGACGCTGTTCTGGCGGCACACGGTGCATCTGTTCTGCTTTGTCGTCGTGTTCGCGGCGACTTACGTATGGCTCTATATGAGCATCGTGCGCTTTCGCGCGCCGCGCTGGATGGTGTTCCGCCGCGCGCATCCGGTGAAAAAATAAAGGCGGCACGCGCCGCCTTTATTAGTCCGTCGAGCGGGCCTTTTACGACTGGATGAACGCCAGCAGTTCGGCGTTGATCTGGTCGGCGCTCACGGTACACATGCCGTGCGAGCCGCCTTCGATCACCTTGAACGTCGCGTCCTTCACGATCTTCGCCGACTTCTTCCCGGCGTTGTCGATAGGCACGATCTGGTCGTCGGAGCCGTGCAGGATCAGCGTCGGCACGTCGAATTTCTTCAGGTCTTCGGTGTAATCCACTTCCGAGAATTGTTCGACGCATGCGTACTGTCCGGAGATTCCTCCGCGCATGCCCGACAGCCAGAACGCATCGATCACGCCTTGCGAAACCTTCGCGCCATCGCGATTGAAGCCGTAGAACGGCATCGCGAGATCCTTGTAGAACTGCGAGCGATTGCTCGCGACATTGGCGCGGATGCCGTCGAAAACGTCCTTCGGCACGCCGTCCGGATTGCCTTCGGTTTTCAGCATCAACGGCGGCACCGCGCCGATCAACACCGCCTTCGCGACGCGCTTCGTCCCATGCCGCCCGATGTAATGCGCGACTTCGCCGCCGCCCGTGGAATGGCCGACGAGCGTCGCGCCCTGAACATCGAGCGCGTCGAGCACGGTGGCGAGATCGTCGGCGTAGGTGTCCATCTCGTTACCGGTGGACGATTGTCCCGAGCGGCCGTGGCCGCGCCGGTCATGCGCGATCACGCGAAAGCCCTTTTGCCAGAAGAACAGCATCTGCGCGTCCCACGCGTCGGCGTCGAGCGGCCAGCCGTGCGAGAACACGATGGGCTGTCCGCTGCCCCAGTCTTTGTAGAAAATCGCCGTGCCGTCTTTGGCGGTGACAAAACTGCCGGTGCTCTGGGTTGCCGAAGTCATGTAGTGCTCCCGATAAATGAGGCGGATCGATGGAATGGCGTGTTCGGTGAATCGTGATGCCGGTGCTGGGCTGGACGCACACATGCGCGGCCGCCCGGACTGCGGTGCTGCGTTCGCTGCGGAAAAAACAGGATCGAGTGTGCGCGCGGTTGCGAGAAACGGCTTTTGCCGCTGGGCGGCTGATCCGTTTCGGTGCACCGGATGGCAGCGGCGAGACGCCGCGAGAGCCTTGAAATGCAGCCCGTGCTTACTTGGATATCACAAAACAAAGGCTTTTCGGCGAGTTGGGCAGGATCCGCACAATGTGGGATTTAGTCGCGAATCTACGTTCTCTCATGCGTTTTCTCAAAGTTTCATCCGACAAAAAAACGCCGGGCCGCGTGTAGCGGCCCGGCGTGGTGCATCGTCCAATTTTGATTTCAGGCAGAGCGTCTACTCGCTCACGCTTCAGTCACGCCCGCGCCCGAGGTCTCCCGCGCGATCCGGAACATCATCCAGCTAGCCGCCGATCCGAGTCCCGCCGTCATCGACCAGGCGATACCCGTCACGCCCCACAGATGCAGCGCCACCGGCACGGTCACGCACAGCACGATGGCCTGGATGATCGCCGCGTGCGTCGCGACCTTCGGCAAACCGATCGCGCGCAGCCACGACACCAGCACCGCGATCAGCGCGCCGATCGCCATGTTGATCACGAAAATGCGGAAGAGCGGCACGGCGGGCAGCCACGCCGGCCCGAGGACCAGTTCGAAGAGCGGCTGCGCGAGCAGGCGGAACAGGATGACGAGCGCGGCGAGGCCGATGGCCGCGAGCAGCAAATACTTGCGAAAGAGCCGCGACGCCGAATGCGCGTCGCGCCGGAAGTGCGCCGAGAAAGTCGGAAACAGGTATTGCGACATCGCGGTTGCGGCATCGGCGAGCAGCATCTGCGCGAGCTTCGACGACATCTGGTACGCGCCGAGTTGCGCCGGGCCGAGCAGACGCCCGACGATCACCTTGTCGAACTGATTCAGCAGCAGATTGACGACGCTGCCCGCCCAGATCCAGCGGCTGAAGTTCACGTAATGGCCGATTCCCGACCACTTGAGACGCAGCGGCGGACGCGGCGACATCGTGGTCCAGGTCAGCGTGGTCTTGAGGAGTTCCGCCGCGACGAGCCCGATCAGCATCGAATATGCGCCCGCGCCGGAGAGCGCGCAGACGAGGCCGATCGCGCAATCGGCGAAGGCCGACGACGTTTCGATCCCCGCAAGATGCTGAAAACCGCGCTCCCGCGTGACGACGAAATACGCCGGCGACGCCATGCCGCGAATCAGCGGCAGGAGCGCCGCGAGCAGCAGCAGACCCATCGAGCCTTGCAGATGGAACTGGTTCGTCATGAACGGCGCGACGGCGGCGAGCAGCCCGGCGATCAGCAGCCCGCGCGTGGCGAGCGTCGTCCAGACCGCGCCGAGTTCGTTGCGGTCCGGCGCATCGCGGCCCTGCACGACGGCTTGCGCGAGGCCGGTGTCGCTGAGTGCTTCGGCAATCGCCACCGCGAGCAGCGCGACGCTGACCGCGCCGATGGCGGCGGGCCCGAGAATGCGGCCGATCGCGAGAAACTTCACCGCGACGAGTCCCCGCACGACGACCTGCTGGAGCAGCACCCAGAAGGCCGCATCGGGTTCGAACCGCGCGCGCGCCGGCAGGAAGGAAAGGCGGACAGTTCTCAAAGTAATTCCCCGGTACAGCGATCCATGACTTGAAGCGAGCCGCGCAGCGTCATGGCTATCCGACGCTTTTTCCGCCGCTCGACGGTGTGGTGCGGGCAGGTCGAACCTGCGCCGGATGTTTATTCCACGTTTGCGCCAAGGTAACGCGGCGCGCGCTGCGGCGGACGCCATCTGATAGGCGTATTCGGCCTTGGATGTGAGCTTCGGCACTGTCTTTTGACGCCGCAAAAAAGCTGGAGATTGGCGATTGGACGCGGCGGCGCGGTGCTAGTGTTGACGCACCGGCCGCTATACCGGCCCACTCCCTGCGCACACACGATGCCACACGACACCGTACTGATTATCGAACCGAATTTCACCGGCCATCGCTGGCGCTACGCCGAATGGGCGGCAAACGCCTACATGGAGGCGGGTTACCGCTGTCTGATCGTGACGGAGCCGGTCAACGCGGCGCATCCGCTCGTCAAGCAGATCCAGGCGGAGAACCGCCCCGAATTGCAGATCGCGCTCGTGCCGCCGCCGGAACGCGGCGGGCGCGGGTTGTCGTCGGTGAGTTATGTGCGCTTTTTGCGGGATTTCCGCCACGCTTATCAGGTCTCGAGCCGCGGGCGGCAGGTCGCGCTCGTGGTCGTGCCTTACGTCGATTACTTCTTTCTCGCGCTGCCGTTTCTCGGCTCGCCGTTCGGCGCGACGCCGTGGGTCGGCATTACGATGCGCTCGAATTTTCATCACCGCGAAGTGGGCGTGAAAGCGCCGCACCGGCCGTTCGTCAACGGCGTCAAGGCGCAGCTTTTCAAGCGCGCCATCCGCGCGGGCGGCATGAAGACGCTGCTCACCATCGACCCGACGCTCACCGAATGGTGGTCCGGCATCGTGCGCCGGAAGGGCCAGCCGCCGCGCGGCGCGGCGACGATCGACTATCTCGCCGATCCATTCCCCGACGCGCGCGCCGCCGATCCGCAGCAGGCGAAGGCGCGGCTCGGCCTCGGTGCGGGCAAGCACGTGCTCGTCTACGGCGCGATCACGGAGCGCAAGGGGATCGTCGAACTGGTGGAAGCGCTGGCGTTGCGCCGCGACGCGCCGACGCTCGTGGTCGCGGGCGCCGAGGACGACGAAATCCGCACGTATCTGCAGACGGCCGCCGCCCGGCTCACGCCGCCGCCGGTGATTCTCGACCGCTTCATTTCCGCCGAGACCGAGCTCGATCTCTTCTCCGCCTGCGACACAGTGTGGCTCGGCTACAAGGGCCACTACGGCATGAGCGGCGTGCTCGTGCAGGCTTACCGTTTCGCGAAGCCCGTCATCGCCACGGCCGACGGGTTGATCGGCTGGTTCTGCAAGACCGGCGAGCTTGGCCCGGTGGTGGCCGACCTGTCGCGCGAATCGATCGACCGTGCGCTCGATCAGGTGCTCGCTGAAGGTGCCGCGCGTCCGGCAACAGGCTCGCATCTGCTCGCGCGCAATACGTTGACTCAGTTCAAGCAGACGCTGCGTCAGGCGATCGCTTAAGACGCATCGCGTTAAAAAAAAACGGCGCGCATTTCTGCGCGCCGTTTTTTTTCTGCCGATAAAACCTTCAGGAAGCCTGTCCCCCGACCACCGGAACATCGACCACGGGCTTCTTGCGCTTCGCGGGAAACAGCGCGTCGCGAATGCGCAGGAACGGGAATTCGACTGCGCGCGTCGTCACGTAGCCCACCACGATCGCGATGAAAAACTGCGCGGCCAGTACCGCACACCACGCGGGAATCGCGGGCACGCCCCACGCCGTGAACTTGCGGATCAGCATGTCTCCGGGCGCGAGTGCGAGCGAATGCCACAGGTAAATGCCATACGAATACACGCCGATCCAGCCGATCATCTTATACAGCCACGACGTCTTGATCGAGCCGGAATATTCGAGCGTGAGCACGATCAGCGCAGTGAAGCCGATAGCCTGGATCGTGTAGCCGATGCTCTGGTCGAGTGCGACGTTAGGCGTGGCGAGCACCATCCACGCGGCGAGCAGCACGACCATTGAAACCAGCAGCCACTTGCGCGATGCGAACCACTGGTACACGTCGGGCTTCAGCCAGTAGATGCCCGCGAGAATCACGCCGAACAGCAGGCTGTCGATACGGTATTGCGTATAGAAGAACGTGCCCTGCAAATCGCCGTTCGACACGGCCGCGCTGCGCGCGATCAGCACGACGGCGCAGAGTGCGAACAGCACGCCGAGAATGGCGTTGGCGTGCAGCCGCATGCGCGAGAACACGATCAGCAATGCGGGCAGGAACAGGTAGAAATGTTCCTCGACGGCGAGGCTCCAGGTTTGCGCAATCGACGATCCGAAGTAGTTCTGCATGTGCGTGAGATTCTGCACGAGGAACGTACTGGTCGGATGACGGCCCGCGAATACATGGAACAGGATCAGCACGTAATACGCCGGCCAGATCTTGAAGATCCGGCGAATGATGAAGCGCCCCGCGTCGATACGGCCTTCCTGCGAATATTGCTTCAGCAGCAATCCGCCGACGAGAAAACCGCTCAGCGTGAAAAACAGATTCACGCCTTCGTGGCCGAAGCTTTTAAGAGGATATTCGATGGCAGCGATCAAGGCGCTGCCAGTCGGATACGAATGAAAGTGATATCCCATCACCGCGATGATCGCGAGTCCCCGGATGAAATCGAGTTCTATCGACCGGTTGGGCACCTGCATGCGAGTTGCACCGAACAAGCCCATACCTTCCCCCTTCTTGAAGGTCTCATTTAACGACGGGCCACGCGCCGGGCTTTGCCGGCGCATTATGGCGAGCCTTTTTTTATGAAGCCGCGCGTCGCTGCGCGGCCCCGTCTTTCACTTGCACTGCAATGTCCCCGTAGTCCGGCGCGTAATGCACCGGGCGGGAGTTTGTTGATGTATATATTTCCCGCAGTGCAATCTTCGGCCGAGTTTTCCGGTTGGATCGGCCAACATCCGGTCAGTTGCAGCCATCGAGCCGTTCGCATCCGTTCGCAACCGTTCGCAACCAAACGCTTCACGTCCGCCAAAAAAACGCGCAGAGCCGCGTCGCGCCTTGCGTGCTTCGCCGCACACAGGCCGGCTGTCGTTTCGCGCCGAACGCTAGCTCTTAGACGCCGCGCCAGACGTCCGCTCCGCCGCCCGCTGATATATTCCGACAAACAGAGAAAGGGGTACCGGGGATATGCGAGCCATCATTAAAAGGCGCTTGAACGCCAGCGGGCTTTCCCGGCAAAACGACGGCCAGCGCGCCGTCATATGCAGCCAGACGCGCTGACGGGAGAAGACCACATCATGCGAAACAAATTCGTTGTCTTCTGGATCTGGATGTTGATGCTGCCACTCGCCTTCGACTTCAAGAGCGGCGAGAACGCAAGCAAGCTCATCCAGATTCTGCTGACCATTCCACCCGTACTCGGTGGCCTGATCCTCGTGCTGATCGCGCCGCGCTTCACCGTGCGTTCGCGTTTGCGTACCTTTATCACGTGTACGCTCGTGCTCACGATCGCCGGCAGCGCGTTCACGCAGATCCTGCAGGGCAACGACATCGGCAACTACCTGCGCGTGGTGCTGCCGTTCCTGCTGTTCCTGCTCGGCTACGTGGTCGCCTATCATCCGTGGAATCAGGAACGTCTCGAACAGATCGAACGGGCCATGTTCTGGTCGATGGTGTTCTCGCTCTTCTTCAGCTTCGCCTACGGCGTCGCGACGATCGGCGTGCTCGACGACCTGCGTTTTCGCATCGTGTCCGTGACCTTCCTCTGCCTGCAGGGATTGTTGCTGCACGAGTTCGTCGTCGCGAAGCGCATGGGCAAGGTGATGATCGCCCTGTTTCTCGTGACGGTCGTGATCGAGCTCTTGAGCGTGACGCGCAGTCTGCTCGTCGGCACGATCTTGCTGTTCATTTTCGCGACCTGGCTCAGCGCCCCGTCGCTCAAGCACTTGCTTAAAGCGGGCGTGCGCGCCGCGGCAATCGGCTCGCTGATCGGCGCGATGACGTTCGGCGCGGCGGCCATGTTCCCGGGCGTCGCCGAGCACTGGGTCACGCGTATTTTCGCGTCGCAAGAAACGGCCTCGGGCCGCGATCCGACCACGATCACGCGTCTCGCCGAAATGAAGGATCAATTCGACCAGACCATGTCGTCGGCGGAATCCATGCTGACGGGAATGGGCTACGGCCACTACTACCGCTACTCGCCGTCCTACTTGCCGGACCTCGCCGGACAGATCTCGCTGCAGGATTTCTACGCGATCAACGAATGGACGGCCGGCCACAACTTCTGGGTCTACCAGATCTTCGCGGGCGGCCTGCTATTCGGGCTTGCACTGCCGCTCGGCGTGCTGTGGGCGCTGTATCGCGGATCCGTCGCGTACCGCTCATGGCGGCGCAGCGCACCCGGCACGCTGTACTTGCCGGTCCTCGGACGCGCGCTGCTGGTGCTCGCCGCACTGCCCGCCACGTCCATTGGCGGCAATCCGCTCGGCAATCGCCATTCCGGGCTCGTGTTCGGCATCGCGCTGGGGCTCCTGGTCGCGACCTGCGCGCGGATCGCCCATGCATCTCGGATGCGCGAAGCACAATCCGAGCAGTATCGCCGCGCGTCCGCGGGCGCCAAGCCGGTGAACGACCTCGACGGCGACATCATCGACGCGCCGGAGAGTGCGCCCATGCCGCAGCACGACATGCTGCCGCCGCATACGACGCCCAGTCTTCCGCACGTCGCGACCGGACGTCACTCGCCGCCATCGGCGTCGAGCTCGTTCGCGCCGACCGCCTGATCGAAACGCATGGCCCGCACTTCTCGCGCGGGCCTTCATCTTCTTCCAACGGCCTCACGCTTATGAAGATTCTCCATTTGCTGTCGACGATCGACCCGCGTGCGGGCGGCCCGACCGAAGGCGTGCTGCAAAGCGGCCTCAGCCTCCAGACGATGGGCCACGATGTCGAAGTAGTCACGCTCGACGATCCCGCCGCCGCCTGGCTCGCATCGTTTCCGCTGAAGGTTCACGCGTTGGGGCCGTCGAAGGGCAACTATGGTTACTGCCCGGCGCTCGTGCCGTGGCTCAAGCAACACGCGAAGCAATTCGATGCGGTGATCGTCAATGGACTGTGGCAATACCACAGCTATGGCGCGTGGAAAGCGCTGCGGGGCAGCGGCGTGCGCTACTACGTGTTTCCGCACGGCATGCTGGACCCGTGGTTCAAACGGACGTATCCGTTGAAGCATCTGAAGAAATGTCTCTATTGGCCGTGGGCGGAGTATCGCGTGCTGCGCGATGCCGAACGCGTGCTCTTCACCGCCGAAGAAGAACGCGTGCTCGCGCGCCAGTCGTTCCGGCTGTACCGCGCGAACGAGGAAGTGGTGGCGTTCGGCACCAAGGCGCCGCCCACTGACGGCGCGGCGCTGCGCGAGCGTTTTCTCGCGGCCCATCCGGCGCTCGCCGACAAACGATTGATCCTGTTCCTTGGGCGGATCCATGAGAAGAAGGGCTGCGATCTGCTTCTGAAAGCGTTCGCGCAGACCTGCTCGATCGATCCGGCGGCGCATCTCGTGATGGCCGGTCCCGACGGCGGCGAATACGGCGCGATGCTGCGGAGCCTCGCGGCCGAACTCGGCATCGCGGCGCGCGTGACGTGGACGGGCATGTTGAGCGGCGATCTCAAGTGGGGCGCGTTCTATGCGAGCGATGCGTTCGCGTTGCCGTCGCACCAGGAGAACTTCGGCATTGCGGTCGCCGAAGCGCTGGGTTGCGGGCTGCCGGTGCTGATCTCCGACAAGGTGAATATCTGGCGCGAGGTTCAGGCCGATGGCGCGGGGCTGGTGGCATCGGACACGGTCGAGAGTGCAGCCGCGATGCTGCGGGCTTGGCTTTGTATGCCGCGCGACAAGGCGGCCGCGATGCGGCGTCATGCGCTCGACACGTTCGCCCGGCGATTTACCGTTGATGCGATGTCGAAGGATTTGTTGCGGGTGGTGCGGGCTGGCGCTGCCGGTGACGTTCGCGTGGGGGAGCGTGGTGCCATGCCGGCTTCGTTTGAGTCCTAGATTTGGACGGGGGCGTTGGCGGCTAGCGTTTTCTGGGAATTTGAAGGGGCTTTGGTTTGCTGGCGCTTTGGTTTTGTTTGCCTGTGCTTCTTGTGAGCTTGCTTTCGTGTAGGTCTATTAGCACGCCCCTATGCGGGGCGGCAGTCACTTTCTTTGCTGCTGCAAAGAAAGTAACCAAAGAAAGCAGCTTGTCCGGCTAAGTGTCCACCACGAATAACAACCGGGATAGGCGCGCAAGCTGACTCGGTTAGCGTGCAGTTGCTCTTTTTTGGCACAGCGCCTGTCAGTTCCATCCTCGCTGCGCGAGGACGACGGGCACATCAAAAACCGTCGGTAAGCGGTCGGTTCGGTTGTTCTGTTATGCCGTTCCGGCAGGCACTTTGTGCCTGCCGGGATGGATGAGCGGCTCCACTCTGTAGTGTGGTGCGATGGCCGAATCAGCTTGCGCGCCACTCCCGGTTACGGTTCGTGGTGGACACTTAGACGGATAAGCTGCTTTCTTTGGTTACTTTCTTTGCAGCAGCAAAGAAAGTGACTGCTGCCGCGCATAGCGGCGTGCTAATAAACGCACACGAAAACAAGTTCCCAGAAAGCGCGTGCGAGGCCAGTTATGCCCAACGTCCACGCGCAGCGAGGACGGAATTGAAAGGTGCTGTGCCAATAGGAATAACTGTGCGCTAACCGAGTCAGCTTGCGTGCCTATCCGCAACGTTATTCGAGGTGGACACTTAGACGGATAAGCTGCTTTCTTTGGTTACTTTCTTTGCAGCAGCAAAGAAAGTGACTGCTGCCGCGCATAGCGGCGTGCTAATAAACGCACACGAAAACAAGTTCCCAGAAAGCGCGTGCGAGGCCAGTTATGCCCAACGTCCACGCGCAGCGAGGACGGAATTGAAAGGTGCTGTGCCAATAGGAATAACTGTGCGCTAACCGAGTCAGCTTGCGTGCCTATCCGCAACGTTATTCGAGGTGGACACTTAGACGGATAAGCTGCTTTCTTTGGTTACTTTCTTTGCAGCAGCAAAGAAAGTGACTGCTGCCGCGCATAGCGGCGTGCTAATAGACCTACACGAAAGCAAGTTCCCAAGAAGCACAGGCAAACAAAAGCAAGGGCGCCAGCATCCCACCCCCGTGCAGGTTCTCACAAAGCGCGTGGCCACCAGGCGAAAAACCCCACCCCGCGGCCACGCCCCCCGTGCTACTTCTTGGCCATAAACGCCAGATCATTCGGCAAGTGCAATGCCGAAGCCGAAGCCGCAAACGGCAACTCCGCATCGGCCGCGCGATCAACGGCCCCCACCGTCCCCGGCACGACAATCGACGATACCGTCGCGAGCGTTCCCTCGCCACCGCGCAAAGCACGTCCAACATGCTCGGCGAGCCGCAACGACAACGCTGCGATCGTAATGGTCGGGAAATTCGCGCCGACAGTCGGGAACACGGAACTGCCCGCCACATAAAAGTTGCTGATGCCGTGTACCTTGCAGTTACGATCGACCACGCCTTCCTTCGGCGAATCGTGCATGCGCGTCGTGCCCATGTGATGCCACGTGCCCTCTACTTCCTTCGGCCATTCGCGGCCTTCGAGCGGTGTGTCGAGGCGCACATCGGCTACACCGGTTCGCTGCATTTCGTCGCCGAGCAACTGCACCGTGCGGTCGAACGTGCGCTTGACCAGTTCGGTCAGTTGCCAGTCCACCTTCACGCGGTTCAGTCCGAGTGCATCCTTCTTGTCGGACAGCGTGACGCGGCTGTCGCGATTCGGCTCGGCTTCCACGATGGTCTGGAACTTCACATCGGTGATAAGCGCGCGCGGTTGAAGCAGACGCGCAAGACCGAAGCAGGCGGTATCGACAGGATGCGTCGCCATCGTCAACACGTCCTTCGAGAAATTCCAGCCCGGCTGGTCTTTCTTCAGCAACGCCTGCTTGCAGCGGATCAACGCTTCCGCGCCCTCGGTGTTCTCGCCGCGAAACAGCGAATAGAACCAGACGCGCGCGTTCAGCAACTTCTCGCGTTCGAGCACGTCCTTCGTCAGCGCGAATTGCGACGAGATGAATGTGCCGTGCGCGGACACCGCGCGGTTCTGATAGTGATACTTGATGTCGTAGAGCTTGTTGCGCGCCCACGGCTTCTTGAAGTTGATGCTGCCCTGCATGATCCGCGGATGGTCCATGAAATAGCGGCCCACCAGATCGTTGCCGTTACCAAGACCCGCCTTCTGCACGCCGCTCGACGAGAGCAACAGCCGCGCATTCTCGATCCCGCCCGTCGCCAGCACGAACATCTTCGCCTTGACGGAGAAGCGCCGGCCCGACAGCGTGCCGACCTGGATGTTGGTGACCGTGCTGGCCTCGGCGTTGGTATCGATGTTCAGTGCATTGGCGTAGAGGAACACGCGCACGTTCTTCGCGCGCTCCAGATCCTCGCGATACACCTTGCCGAAACGCACCGGCGGGCTGAACTGCGAAATCGTATCGCGCACTTTTCCGCTCGGAAACGGATGCCGCTTCACGTCGCTGCGATTGATCGCCGCTTCCCAGTACGCCGGCTCGAAATTGTTCTCGCCGAGTTTGAGCAACGCATGCGTGCGCGCGTAGTACGGGCGCAGCTCGTCGAGGCCGAAGGGCCAGCCGCTATCCTTCACCCAGTCGCGCTTTTCGAAGTCCCACGAATCGAGCGGACGGCACCAGCCGCCCCAGCAGTTGCTGCTGCCGCCGAGGAAACGGCTGCGGCAGCCATCGGCGTATTCGTAGGGAATGCCTACGTTCTCGCCGCGATACAAGTCCCGCGTCTCGCTGTCCGCTTTGTAGCCGCCGCTTTCGAGCAGCACGGCAGCGATGCCCTGCTTCTCCATTTCCAGCGCGAGGGTGATCCCGGCCACCCCCGCACCGATGATGCAAACCGTGGTCTCAATCACTGCGCGCTCTTCTACACTGCGGCTGTCGATGAACATGCCCCGTACTCCCTTCTCATGTGCAGCGGTTTTACTGAGTTCCCCGAGGAACCGTCCGCCATCGCGACCATTATCGAAACGCCGTCTCCGCGTGGCTTCCCGTCTTCGGCCCGCAGCGTGAGCGCAAACGCACCCGCTGCGGGCCGGACCACGCCCGGATCCGATCGACCTCTCGTTCTCCATCGCGATGCATGCATCGACAACGCGTGCATGACAGTCGCAACTGGAACGGATTTCCCTGCTGTTATTGTTCTCGACTTCTATTTCTTATTACTTTTCGCCGCTGTATCACGACGTTTTTTGTTCTAGTTCGTCTCTTCTTTTGCCTCTAATACTCGGCCATGAATAATCGATTAACCCGCCAACATAGCGGTATGTCCGGCCAAGCCTTTTCATCTCCGGCTGATCGACGGCCGAATGACGCGCACACACAAAGTGCCCGACGTGTGCCGCTAAATTGTCTTAAGAAGGAAAACGCTTTCTGAGGAATCGCACCGGATTGCCGCCGTACACGCCTTCGGGTTCGAGCGAACGATGCACCACTGAAAGCGGCGTCACGAGCGCGGAACGGCCGATCGTCACGCCCATCTGCACGACGCAATTGGACGTGATCCACACGCCGTCCTCGATCACGATCGGCGCGACCTGCAGGTCCATGTTGCCCGCCGCGTCGTGCGAACCGGTGGTTAAGAAACTGCCCTGCGAGACGCACACGTTCGAGCCGATGCGGATCGGCGCCTGGTTGTAAAGCCACGCGTTCACGCCGAACCAGCAGTTGTCGCCGACTTCGAGATTCCACGGCGCCTTCACGCGGATCGGATGCGGCATTCTGCAGTTCTTGCCGATCCGCGCGCCGAACGCGCGCAGCAACGCTACCCGCACGGCGGACACCGGATTCAGCTTGTTATTGATGAAGCACGCTTCGACGAAAAACCAGACGAGCTCGGTCGCGAAGCCACGCCGCGCGACATAATTGCCGGGGCCTGCCGCCGATAAATCGATCACGCGGCCCGGCGCGCCGATGCTTACGGTGCGCTCATGCTTGCCTGGCTTTTCGTGCGCTTCGCCGCGTGGTTTGGCGCGGCGCTGCTGTACTGTCCTGTCCATGTGACTGACCCCCGAGTCATTGCCCCACGTCGCGCTCGAGTGCGCGCCCCGTTTGCCGCTCCAGACGTCCTCGACGTCCGCACCACCGGACCGCGCCTTGATTGCGGCGAGCGCTTTAGTGTCCAGAAGATCCATCGCATGTTTTCGTTTTAAATGCACTATGCGTGTGATGGATTATCGATGAAGCGTCCTCGCCACCTGGTGCGGTACAGCACGAATGGCCGCATCGGAAAGACTTTTGGCGGGATCGGGCGGAGTCGCGAAGTATCCTGTTTTTGTGTACGAAAGCGACCACGCGGCAGTGCGATTACGATCGTATAGTCACGCACGTATGGCGCGATTTATCAGCTTATTAGACGCGTATTGACGCATATGAGCGCGCTTAAAACTTTCGACCAGCACGCGGGAGAACCACGATGAAAAGCCCTACCCGACCGACCTTGTTCACGCGCTTCACGATGCGCGTGGCCACGTTCGTCATCCCGGCGACCCTCGCGTTCGCGCCGGGCGCGCACGCGGCTCAAGCGGCCGATGCAGCGGCGGCGGCACCGGAGAGCGATCTCCTCGGTGCGCCGCAAACGTATCAGGATCCCTACGGAACGCCGCTCAACGGCAAAAAGGCGCAAGCGCTGACCAACGCCTCGCCGACCGACGCGCTTCTTAGTCAGCCCATCGGCACCGAGCCTGCGCGTCGCGGTGGCGTGGTGTATCGGCCGGTTGCACGCAATCACGACACCAAGCCGATCGATTCGCCAGAAGGCGCGAACGCTGCGCTGTATCGCCAGCAAACCAAGGCCGATGCAAAGAATAGTCCTCCGCCGCCGCGCGCGCCGATCGCGATCTATAAGTCGCCTTGGTAAGGGCTTTAATTTTCGCGTGGATTTGGCTGATGTAAAAAGGCCGTTCAGCATCGCTGCTGAACGGCCTTTTTAGTGCTTGCATCACGCCCCTACTCCACCTTCTCCGTCACTACGACATCGCTCACTCGCGGCGCGCGCGTCTCCGCCGACTCAAGCTGGCGCAACCCGATCAACAGTCTCAGCTTCTCATCGAGACGACCGAGCACCGCCGACGGCGACATCTTTTCCTGCGCGAAACGCCGTCCCGCTGCGCCCAACTCAGCGCGCAACCCGGCGTCGTCCACGAGCATGGCAATCGCCGCCGACAAGGCTTCGACGTTCTCCGGCGGCACCGCAATCCCGCGCGGCGCGACGGTATCGAACAACTCGGTGCCGGGCATCGCCATCGCGATCACCGCGCGGCCGCTTGCGAACATGCCGGTCAGCTTGGAGGGCATCACGAGATCGGCAGCATCGCCACGTTGCGGAAGAACATGGACGTCCGCAAGATTGAGCAGTTCGTTCAGACGCTCGACCGGCTGCAGCGCGATGAACCGGCAATTCGACAAGCCGTTGCAGCGCGCCTGCAGCGCCGCCTTGGTCGCGCCATTGCCGCAGAACACGAACACGATATCCTTGTTCGACGCCATCGCAGCCGCCGCTTCGGCCAGCACTTCGAGCCCCTGCTTCGCGCCCATGTTGCCGGAGTACAGCACGACCTTCGCGTGCTCCGGAATCTCGAGTTCGCGACGAAACGCGCTGGTTCGATCAAGCGGGAAGATCGCGGTCGTATCCACCCAGTTCGGCAGGCGGAATACCTTCGTACCTTCGACGCCCTTGCGCAGCGCGCGCTCGATCATCTTCTCCGAAATGGTCGAAACGACATCGAAGCGCCGCATCAGCCAGCGCTCGCCCGCGAGCGCCGCGCGTCCGGCGCGTTCGCTCTTGAGCAAGCCGAGATCGAATGCCGCGTCGACCTCGAAGTCCTGAATATGGAGCCAGGAACGCGCGCCCGTAAGACGCGCGATCGCCAGCGCCGCCGGCGCGTTCAACAGGCTCGGCGCGATCGTCATCACCACCTGCGGACGCCACCACGCATGCGCGAGCAGCACCGGCAGCGAGGCCGCTGCGAACGACGCGAGATGCACCATGCGCTTCATGCCCGTCGGCTTGGCCGGCACCCACAGCGGCGCGCGCCACAGGCGCACGCCACGCAGCGTTTCGCGCGCCGCGCGCCAGTTCGAATAGCCTTCCCCGATCTTCCACTCGGGGTAGTACGGCGGTGCGCACACCACGCGCACATCATGTCCCGCCGCAACCAGCGCTTCCGCCATCTCCGCCGTGTATTTTCCGGTCCCCGTCAGCTCGGGCGCGTAGTTCAGCCCATAAATCAATATCTTCATGCTTGATCTCCACCCTCGCCCGCCAAGTGCGCCAAACCGTTCGATGCAAACATCCGGGCACCCCCCGCGCCCGGACGCGCCATACTGGCGTCAATCCATAAGCATCAGTGCGCAGCCGCGCGCAATGTTCGCCGCGGCGGACGGCGGATCGAAGCGTTGGATCACATCCATGCAGCGTTTCGCCACGCCCGCCGTGTCCGAAAACGCTTCGACTGCCTTCAACATCGTGCGCTGCAATGCGCCGACATCGCCCGCCGGGAATGAGTAACCCGTCACGCCATCCACGACGAGTTCCGGCACGCAGCCGCAGCTTTCGCTGACGACCGAAGGGCAGCCGTGACTCAGCGCTTCGTTCACGACGAGTCCCCACGGCTCGCTCATGCTCGGCAGCACCATGCAGGTCGCGCCGAAGTATTCGCGAGAGAGCGGCTCGTCCTGCAAGCTGCCGAGGAACGTGACGGAATCGCTGAGGCCGATGTCCTTCACCTTCTGCTTGAGCGCCTCGCCCATCGGGCCCGTTCCGACGATCCGCAGCTTCGCGTCCGGCAGACGATGCTTGATGACGGCGAACGCTTCGAGCAGCGTGCCGATGCCTTTTTCCGGCGAGAGCCGGCCGACATACACGAACACCGGCGCGTTGCCTTCACGGTAATGCAGACGATCCGGCAACGCCGTCTCCGGCGAGAACGAACGCGGCAGCGCAGCAGCCTGGCAGGGAATGAAGATCTTCTCCTGCTTGGCACCAAGCGACATCAGATACTCGCGGCTTCGCACGCCGAAACCGAAATAGCCGTCGCAGAGCGCGAAGAAAATGCGCTTCGGAATTGACGTGACCATCTTGCGCGGCTGGTCGCGGCTCGTCGAATCGCAGAACACCGCACGACGCTTGCCCGTCACGATGCAAGCGGCCATCATCGCCCAGTACTCGGGACGGTGATACCCCGGCAGCACGACGAGGTCCGACTTCGCCTTGAGCACTTCCCACGTGAGACGCGCGGTCATGCGCCAGGTGGGAACGTCCTCGTAGCAGCCTTCGTACAGCTTTTTCATCGGATAGCTGTGAAACGAATAATCGACATCCGAGAAGCCGATGCGGTCATGCTCCGTGTCCGCGATCTGCACCATCGAATACTCGATCGTCCCCGCCCCCGAGATATTGTGAAGCGCGGACAGCACCGCGCCCTTGTGCCGCGACCAGACGACGTTATGAAAAATCGTAACGGACGCTGTCGCTTTCTTGCCTTGCAATGGACGGAGAACTGCGCTCATGCCGCGACCGCCGCTTGGGGCTGTGCTTCGTTGCGCGCGAGAAAGTCGGCATACGTCGCGCGGATTCCGTCTTCCAGCGCGATCGATGCGCGCCATCCCATCACATCGAGCTTCGATACATCGAGCAGCTTGCGCATCGTGCCGTCCGGCTTCGTTGCATCGAACACCAGTTCGCCCTCGAAGCCCACGACGCGGCAGATCACTTCCGCCAGCTCGCGGATCGTCAGATCGACGCCCACGCCGACGTTGAACACGCCGTCGCTCACGTCGCTCTCCATGAGGAACGTGGCCGCCGCCGCGAGATCGTCCACATGCAGGAACTCGCGCTTAGGCATGCCCGATCCCCACACTTCGAGCGACGCGTCGCCGCGCAACTTCGCCTCGTGCGCTTTTCGGATCAGCGCGGGCAGCACGTGGCTGCTCTTCAGGTCGTAGTTGTCGTTCGGACCGTACAGGTTGGTCGGCATCAGCGAAACGAACTTCGTGCCGTACTGGCGGTTGTACGCTTCGCAGAGCTTTAAGCCCGCGATCTTCGCGATCGCGTAGGCCTCGTTCGTCGGCTCGAGCGCGGAGGTCAGCAAATATTCCTCCTTGATCGGCTGCGGACAGGCCTTCGGATAGATGCACGACGAACCGAAGAACACCAGCTTCGCGACGTTGTACTTGCAGGCCGCGTGAATCACGTTCGTCTCGATGGCGAGATTTTCGTAGATGAACGACGCAGGCATCGTCGAGTTCGCGAGAATGCCGCCCACGCGCGCCGCCGCGAGAAACACGACGTCGATGTTCTGCTCCTCGAAGAAGAGATTGACGCCGTCCTGATCGGTGAGGTCGAGATGCGCACGAGTGCGCGTCACGATGTTGCTGTACCCCGCGTCGGTCAGCCGCCGGACGAGCGCGGACCCGACCATTCCGCGATGCCCAGCCACGAAGATGCGTGCGTTCTTGTCCATGATTTACTCGTGATGTTCGAGAGCCTTGAAGCCCGCCAGCGTGACGAGCGCGTCGCGCCGGGCGATCTGGTAATCCGAGCGCACCATCTCCTTCACGAGTGAGGAGAACGACGTCGCCGGACGCCAGCCGAGCTTCGAATGCGCCTTCGACGGATCGCCGAGCAGCGTTTCGACTTCGGTCGGACGGAAGTAACGCGGGTCGACCTTCACGATCACCTTGCCGGGGGCGATCTTGGTTTCGCGGCCTTCGACGCGATCCACGATACCCACTTCGTTCGCGCCTTCGCCTTCGAAGCGCACGTGCACGCCGAGTTCGGCTGCGGCCTGCTGCACGAAGTCACGCACGCTGTACTGCACGCCCGTTGCGATCACGAAGTCTTCCGGCTGTTCCTGCTGCAGCATCAGCCATTGCATTTCGACGTAGTCGCGCGCATGACCCCAGTCGCGCAGCGCCGACAGATTGCCGAGGTACAGGTCGTCTTGCAGGCCCACCGCGATCCGCGCGATGGCGCGCGTGATCTTGCGCGTGACGAAGGTCTCGCCGCGCACCGGCGATTCGTGGTTGAACAAGATGCCGTTGCAGGCGTACATGCCATACGCTTCGCGGTAGTTGACCGTCATCCAGTACGCATAGAGCTTGGCGACTGCATACGGGCTGCGCGGGTAGAACGGCGTGGTTTCCTTCTGCGGCGTTTCCTGCACGAGGCCGTACAGTTCCGACGTCGATGCCTGGTAGAAGCGCGTCTTCTTTTCGAGGCCGAGAATGCGGATGGCTTCGAGAATACGCAGCGCGCCGATACCGTCCGCGTTCGCAGTGTATTCCGGTTCCTCGAACGACACCGCAACGTGGCTTTGCGCGGCGAGGTTATAGATTTCGTCCGGCATGACACGCTGCACGATGCGCAAGAGGCTCGTCGAATCCGTCAGGTCTCCGTGGTGCAAGAACAGCTTCTGGCCGCCGCTTTCATGCGGGTCCGTGTACAGGTGGTCGATACGGTCCGTGTTGAAGAGCGAGCTACGGCGCTTGATGCCGTGAACTTCATAGCCCTTCGCAAGCAGCAATTCTGCAAGATACGATCCGTCCTGCCCCGTAATGCCAGTGATCAACGCGACTTTTTGAGCCATCATGTGCCTCTCTTTTTAACCCGATACCCGATTGGATGGGCCGCGTGTATGCCCCGCACGCGCGCGGCCATGCTTTGTGTCCGCTTGTAATGCTTATTCGGCGATGCTTTCGTAGCCGTAGTAGCCCGCATAGGTGCTGCCCATCAGCAGCCTGGATTGCGGAACGTCGGTCAGCAGCACGCCCTTCATGTTCACCCCGCCATGCGCAAGACGTTTCATCGCCTCGCCGATCTCCGGCACCTGGTTCTTGCCGTGGCGTACCACGAGCAGGCTGGTGCCGGCGTGCTTGCCGATGACCGTGGCGTCGGTGACAGCCAGCACAGGCGGCGTGTCGATGATCACCAGGTCGTACTGATGCGCGAGTTCGTCGAGCATTTCCTTCATGCGGTCGCTTTCCAGCAGTTCGGCCGGATGCGACGGCAGCGATCCCTTCGTCAGCAGGTCCACGCCCGGCAGCACGTCGTGCAGCACGGCCGATCCGGCTTCCGCGCCCATCAGCACGTCCGACAGGCCCGGCTGATGACGCACGCCGAAGTGCGAGTGAATGTCGCCGCGGCGCATGTCGGCGTCGATCAGCAGCACGCGCTTTCTCGACGAAGCGACGAGCGTCGCGAGGTTCACCGAGAGGAACGACTTGCCGGCTTCCGGACGCGAGCCCGTCAGCATGACCACGTTGTTGCGAGCATCGGCGAGTTGCAGGTTGAGCGACGTACGCAAACCGCGAATGCCTTCCACCGCTGCGTCTTCCGGCGCCTTGGCGGCCAGCACGTGCATGCCTTCGTGACGCAGACCGACCTTGCGTTGCAGGCGAAGCTGCTCGCCGCTGCGCGGCACGATGCCGAACACACGCACGCCGAGTTGACGTTCGATTTCTTCCGGACGCTCGACACCGCCGTACAGCGACTTGCGCACGAACGCGACCAGGATGCCCAGCACGAGGCCGATACCGGCGCTGATGAGGATCACGATCAGGCGCTTCGGACGAACAGGGTCGTCAGCGGCTTCGGCGAAGTCCACCACGCGCACGTTGCCGATCTGGCCTGCCTTCGCGATACGCAACTGCTGTGCGCTATTGAGCAGGTTCGTGTACAGCTCCGTGTTCACGCGGACATCGCGCAGGAGACGCAGCGCGGTCTGCTCGGTATCGGGCAGGACAGCGACGCTCTTGCCGAGACGCGTCTGGGCACCGGACAGCGCGCCGATCTGTGCGTCGAGTGCGGCGACCGACGGATGGTTCGCGGTGAAGCGTTGCGACAGTTCCGCGCGCTGTTGCTGAAGATCGGTGAGCTTGGTCTTGTTATCGACGATCTGTTGCAGCAGCAGACGGCTCTCTTCCGAGAGATCGACCGTGCCCTGACGATTGCGGAACGTGTTGTAGCGCTGTTCCGACTGGTCGAGCTGGGCGCGCAGTTGCGGCAGTTGCTGGTCGAGGAAGTCAAGCGTGTGCTCGGCTTCGAGCGAGCGCTTTTCCACGTCCTGAGCGACGAAGCGGCGGGCGATGTTGTTGACGATCGCGGTCGTCTGCTTGCTGTCGCCGCCTTCCAGGCTCACGCCGATAATGCCAGACTGCAGCGCCGTTTCAGCGACCGAGAGACGGCGTTGCAGCGCGTCGATGGTGCCGAGCGTCGACGCCCGTTGCAGTTCGTATTGCGAGCCTGCCGGACCGACCAGCTGGTCGACCTTGATACGGACCGGGCCGAGCGTCGACTGACCGCTCACTTCCTCGCCGACACGGCCGTTGAGAATCGCGATGCCGTCCGGGTCGTTCAGCACATAGGCGCCGTGTTCGCCCGCCGTCAGCGTGAAGGTCTTGCCGTACTGCTCCTTCGGGGTATCGAAGAGCGGCACGCTGATCGACTCATTGCCCCATGCGAAACGGGACATGAGACCTGCCGGCATCGGGATGTCGAAGGTGGACAGTGTGCTGCTGATCAAGCCGCCGATCACCGGGAAATAACGCGGCGATGCGGTGATGTCGAGGTGCAGGCTGCGCACCGTGTCCTCGACCACGAGCCGCGAACGCAGCAACTCGATTTGCGCGGCGGTCGTGGATTTCGCATCGAACATCTGCGACACCGTCTGAACCGCATTAGCATTATTATTATTGTTATTGTTATTAGCTTCTTCAACCTGAATCATTGCGTCGGCGCGATAAACCGGCGGCGCTAAAAACGCGTATGCCGTGCCTAATGCGACGACCGCAAGCGTTACAACCGCCACGATTCGCCAGTTCCCCAGTACTGCTGCCAGATAATCGGACAAACGTAATTCGTCTCCGGTCGAGACGTCCGAGTATCGGGTATCGAAGTTGATTGCCATGATGGTGTCGCTCACTCAGTCGGACTACTGCTTCGGGTCGGCGCGCCCCCCCGGGGGGCGCGCCGTGGTCTGTGTCACTTTTGCTTTTTACTTTTTATACTTTTTACTTTTTGCGTTATGTGCGCTTCTTATTACTTAATACCTAATACTTTTTAAAACGTGAAACCTGAATCCCGTTACGTAAAACTTACTACCTTAATACCTGATCCTTTTATTTCATCGCTTACTTCGTCACGATGGCGGCAGTCAGGCCGGCATTAATGGCGGGCAACAACAGATTCAGCACGCGGCTAAAGCGAACCAGACCGTTGTTATCGATATAAACGACGTCCTTCGGCTGAAGCTCGAAGTTATTCGCGAGCAGCATCGAGACCGGCGAACGTGCATCGAGCTTGTAGATCGACGGATTGTCGGTCTGGCCGTTGCGGATCACGTACAGTTCGCGCGGGTTCGACGTCAGCGGGTCGATGCTGCCGGCCTGCGAAATCGCGTCGGAGAGCGTGAGCTTGCCGTTCTTCATCGGCAGCACGGTCGCGGGCTTGTTCACTTCACCCATCACGTAGATGCCGTTTTCATCGCGGGCGGAAACGCGCAGCGTGTCGCCCGGCTTGAGCATGATGGCGTTCGGGCTCTTGCCCTTCTCGACGAGACCCGCGACGCTGATCGGATACGACACGCCGTCACGCACGAGCTGCAGGCGACCCTGGTCGGCTGCGGCCGTATAACCGCCCGCACGGCCGATCGCTTCGGTGAGCGTCATCGGAATGTCGTTGATCTGCTGCGAACCCGGCAGACGCACTTCGCCGTCGATATACACCTGTCCCGCCCGGTAGGACGACACGCGCACGGTGACCTGCGGCTTCACGAACACCTTGCTCAGCTGGGTGTACACCTCGCGCTGAACTTGTTCGGCCGTCTTGCCGCCGGCCTTGATCGAGCCGACTACATAAGGGAACGTCAGCGTGCCGTCGGACTCGACGACGAAGCCAGGACCCGCGTCCGAGGTACGGACGTTCTGCGCCGGCTGGCCGAGTGCAGCCACGAGTTCGGGGTGATCCCACACCACGATCTGCAGCACGTCGCCCGGTCCGAGCAGATACGGGCCCGGCTTCGTGTACAGCGGCGCCAGCGGATCCGCCGCCGTGGCGTCGCCCTGTGCCGATGCGCGCATCTTGCGCACGAGCGTCAGGTCGATCGGGGTGATCGGAATATTCACTTCGGTTGCAGGATCGCCGCTGTCGGTGCTCGTTTCGGCGAGCGTTGCAGGCGTCGACATGCGCATGCCCGGTGCGAACGAGCAAGCTGACAGCATTACGCAGATGGTGGCGGCCGTCGCAATGGCCCCGAATCGCGTTCCCGGTGCAGCACGTTCCGTGGCCGGCGCGGCGCTGCTTGATTGTTGTTGGTTAAACATTGTGGTCGTCCCCTGCATCAGTAAGCGTTGGTGTGGCGTAATCCCTTGAAGATCGTCGCGAAAATGATTCGCATATCAAGTCCGAACGACCAGTTACCCAGATAGTACAAATCATGCGCAACACGTCCCTCCATTTTTTCGATCAGATCGGTCTCGCCGCGGAAACCGTTCACTTGGGCCCAACCCGTAATGCCGGGCTTGATCCGATAGCGATGGATGTATCCCGAGACGACCTTCTGGTAGAGGTCGTCATGTTCCAGCGCGTGCGGACGCGGTCCCACCACCGACATATCCCCGAACAGGACATTGATGAACTGCGGCAGTTCGTCGAGGCTCGTGCGACGCAAAAACGCTCCCACGCGGGTCACGCGCGGATCGTTACGGGTCGCCTGTTTGACGACGCCGGCCTGCTCGGTGTGCATGCGCATCGAGCGGAACTTGTAGATACGGAAGACGCGTCCGTCCGCGCCCTTGCGGCGCTGGCGGAAGAACACCGGTCCGCGCGAGGTCAGCTTCACGGCGAGCGCACAGCCGATCAGCACAGGCGAAACGGCGAGCAGCGCGGCGGCGGCGAACAGGCGGTCGAAGATTTCCTTCTGCATGAGCGAGCTTGCCGACAGCGGCGACGCCACCAGATTGATGGCCGTCTCGCCGAGCAGGTCCGTCATGCCGCCTTCGAACAGCGCGAGGCTGCGCACGTCGGGAATGAAGCGCACGTTGATCAGGTCTTCGCGGAACTCGTTCACGAACTTCATGATCGTGCGTTCGTGCGACAGCGGCAGCGCGAGCCAGACCTCGGTCACGTTTTGCGTACGCACATAGTTGACGAACGCATCGTGCTCTTCGAACACCGGAACGCGCGTGTTGAACTGCACCGTGTCCGGCGTCGCGTTATAGGCGGCGGTCGCACGGAAGCCCGAAGTCGGCGAGCGGTCGATCTTGCGCACGATGGCGTCGCAATGCTTGCCGCAACCGACCACCGCGACCGTGTGCAGGTTCATGCCGGCGTTGCGCATGCGGGCCAGCACGACGTGCGTGACGAGGCGTCCGGCGATCAGCAGTCCGCCCGACATCGCAGTCCAGTAAGCGAACCACAGGCGCGACACGTAATCGAGCCGGTGCAGCGAGAACATCAGCACGAGCGCACAGGCCTGCACGATCAGCCAGGCCAGCGACACCTGGCTCGCCAGCACGAGTTTCGAGCGGCCCCGCCACGACTGATAGACCCCGAAGGTCGGGAACAGCGCGAGCGAGAACGCCGCCGCGAACGCGACGAACGCTGCGAAAAAACTGTGCTCCGAAATATGATCGAAGCGGATGTACGACGCGAGCGCCGCGCCGGTGATGATCATGGCGACGTCGAATAGACGTGCCAGCAAGCCCTGTGTATCGCGCATCTTCTCTCTCCCCGAACTGCCGTCAGCCGGCCGTAGCGGAATTGATTCGTGTCAACTGCGTCCGTATGTGTCGTCGAAGCGGATGATGTCGTCCTCACCCAGATACGTACCCGACTGCACTTCGATGATTTCGAGCGGTACCTTGCCCGGGTTTTCAAGCCGATGCCGGACGCCGAGCGGAATGTACGTCGACTCGTTTTCGCTCAGCAGAAACTCTTCGTCGCCGCGCGTGACCAGCGCCGTGCCGGACACGACAATCCAGTGTTCCGCGCGGTGATGGTGCAATTGCAGCGAGAGGCGCGCACCCGGCGTGACCACGATGCGCTTCACCTGGAAGCGGTCGCCGTGATCGATCGAGTCGTAAAAGCCCCACGGCCGGCGCACCTTGCGATGCGCGTTCGCTTCCGGCGCGTGCTCCTCACGGATCCTCGAAACGAGGCCCTTGATGTCCTGCACGCGTGAACGATCCGCGACCAGAATCGCGTCGTCCGTCTCCACCACGATGATGTTGGTCGTGCCCACGCACGCAACCAGCCGCCCGCCTTCCGAACGCGCGTAGCTCGAGGTCGCGCCTTCGAACACCACGCGGCCGCTCGCCACGTTGCCCGACTCGTCCTTTTCCATCGCGTCCCAGACGGCGTCCCACGAACCGAGATCCGACCAGCCCGCGACCAGCGGCACGACCACGCCCTGGCACGGCGAACCGGCGTCGCCGATACGCTCCATCACCGCGTAGTCGATCGAATCCGACGGCGCGCGGTTGAACGCTTCGGCGTCCGGTCGCAGATACGCGCCATCGGCGCGGCCTTGCGCGAGGGCCTCGACGCACGCGCTGTGCATCTCCGGCTGCAGGCGTTCGAGCGCCGCGAGCCACACGCTGGCGCGCACCACGAAAATGCCGCTGTTCCACCAGTAATTGCCCGACGCGACGTATTGCGCGGCGAGTTCGGCGGCCGGCTTTTCGACGAAACGCTCGATGCGTTGCGCGCCGTCTTCGAACGCCGCACCGAGACGGATATAGCCGAATCCGGTGTCGGGGCGGGTCGGCGGAATGCCGAGCGTCGCGATCGCGCCGTCTTGCGCGTAGTTCGCGGCGACCGCGATCGCGCGATGCAGCGCGGGCAGATCGGCGATCGAATGATCGGCGGGCATGGCGACGATGATCGCGTCTTCGCCGTCGGCGCACGCGAGCGACGCCGCGAGCGTCAGCGCAGGCGCGGTATCGCGCCGGGCCGGCTCGACGATGATGCGAGCGCTCACGCCGCTTTCGCGAACCTGTTCTTCGGTCGTGAAGCGATGTTCCTCACCGCACACGATGATCGGATCCGACGCGACTTTCCAGCCGGCCGGGAAATCCTTCATGCGCAGGACGGTCGCCTGGAGCAGCGAATCCGGGCCGACAATGCCGATCAGTTGCTTCGGAAACTGCTCGCGCGACATCGGCCACAGACGCGTGCCCGAACCACCCGCGAGGATCACCGGCACGAGGCGGCAACGCGCCGGCACTGCATCCGCCGCGCCACTTTCCATTGCTGCCCCTGTTGCCTGTACTTCGTTTGCTTTCATCTTAGGACTCCCGCCTGCAAGTTCTTGCGTTCGGACGTTCTGCCCGAGCGGTTTATCGAATGGCTTATCGCCAGACCGCGTGGCCTGGACTACCTCGTTAGACTTTCTGGAACTGGAATTTCTTGGGTTCAAACTGACGACGCGTTAACCGTTCGTATCGCGCCGGCTTTGCATCCGGTATTCGGTTGGAGAAATCAGAAGCCGCTTCCGGAAGATCTTGGCGAGCCGGTCGCCGTTGCCCATGCCGCTTCGCCGCGCGATCTTGTCGACCGGCAGTTCCGAATCGGTCAGCAATGCACAGGTGACGGCGAGCCGCGCCTGCAGCAGATAATCCGACGGCGTAATGCCCATCTCGATCTTGAAGCGGCGCAGGAAATTGCGTTCGCTCATCGCGGCGACCTGCGCCGCGTCCACCACCGAAATCGGCCGCTCGCAGTTGTCCTGCAACCAGCGCGCCGCCGACCGGATCTTGTCGCCCGCCGATGCCGCCCCGCTATCGCCGAGCAACGAGACGAGCTTCGCGGCGGAGCCGGGCATCAGCCGCTCGGCGACACCGCGCGATACTTCCAGGCCCAGATCGCGCTTGACGATCAAAAGCGCGCCCTTCATCGACTCATAGCGGTCGCCGGCGTCGGCGCCCTGCTCGTCGCGGGCCAGGTGCATCGCGGCCGAGCCGTAACGCGCATGGGATTCGTGCGCGTTGCCGATACCCGCTGCGTCCAGCACCTTGCGGCCCTCGGAGATCGACTTGACCACCGTGGTCTTGGCGTGAACGCGCCGCACCCATTCGATGATCCGTTCGTCGCCCGCCGCACCGTCCGCACCGCGCCCGCCGGCCACGAACAGCGCGTCGAAACCGCCGTAATGGCGTGCATCCATACCGTCCGTCCAAACGCGCACCGACGACGAACACGCGACGTTGCCGCCTTCCACCGAGAGAAAGCGCACGTCGTAGGTACACGCCGTGTTCGCCTTCGCTGCGGCGAGTTCGTTCGCCATGTGGAACACCTCGGCCACGATTCCGGCTCCGAGAAGCGAGAAGCCGTCGAACAGCAGGATAGCGATGCGTCGTACCTCGGACTGCGTGCTACGGGTCGAAGTGGGCAACCACCCCATGACCGCGGGTTCGAGACTGGCGTAAGGCATGGTCATCCTCTGCAACATGCGTGAATCCAAGGCTTATTGAAAAGTCGCTGCCATTGCGCTGCATCATGCACATCCCCGATTTACGCCGGGGTGCCGTGACCGATGGTGGCGAGTTGTTGGCGGATTAGTTCCGCTGGGAGAATCATAAACAGACAATGTTTTTTATGCTCATGGTTTTCATCGTGTTTTACGGGAAATTGTATTTGTATGAGGCGGAGCGCACATTGAAAAAGCCTCCCCGAAAACGCTATTGCGCCTTCGATTTAAATTGAAACGCCCGTTCGCCACGTGACAGGATGGTGCATGGCGCAAGGCTTTCGACGAGCCCTGCGTTTTGGTCACGAAGCCTTTATCTGTAAGGGTTTGCGGTGTACACACTGCGCACCGGTCTGGCAACCCCATCCAGGGATAATTCACAATTGTTGCACTTCTGAAACATCATCCCGGACTGAACGACATTGACTGCCCGGGATTTTCGATTCTCAAAGTCCGCTCATTACCGATTTGATTCCGCATTCATCTAATACATATTGCAATTCAGTAGCGCCGGATTAATCGATTTGATTAATCGATGCAACTCCATAAATGCGGTTCCGCACATACGGATCACGCGTTCTTTTAACAGCATTCGTCTGCTCTAAACCGTTGCCCAGCGCACATTTTCGTAGGATCAATGATGCTGCGACGCACCATGACCGCGGACAGTCAAATGCCCCATTTCGGCGCGGAGCCTTGCCTGTCCTGGTCGGACACGGTTTAGGCACTAACGGCGCGCGTCGCGCGGCGCTTGGTGGATCGGATCGTGTAACGGTCGGCCGGTCGGTTTCAAGGGTGTGAAGAATCGGCGGAAGCCTCCGCGCGTGCGGGAGAAATATCCGCCGCTCGCATCGACGCGAGGCTCGTGCGTATCGGTAAAAGAGACCGAAGCGAGGCGATTGCGATGTGCTCGCGCGTGACAACGCGAATGCGTCGAACTTGTAACGGACTTGTAACAGGCTAGACGCGGATCGCGACCGTGGTCGATGTGCAACGCGATACGCGCGCAAATCCCCGCCCGCTCGATGCTGGCACCACCCGCCAATCGTCAGTGCAATGGCTGGTGCTTGGCGGGGGCGTGTCATATCCTCGTTTCGATACGGCGCAAAACCAGCGTACTCACCCGGCAGGGCCGCGCAGTAAGGGTTTCAAGGCCGCCGACGTTCGCCCCGATTGCCGCGTTTTGCGCCGACCGCGCCGAAATTCAGCCTCGGCGGGCCGACCTTGCGCACATTTGTCAGATCGATCGAAAAACGTTTCATTCGCGCATCATCACGGCCGATCCCGCGGGCGAAGCTCATCTTTATCGACGCAGTACAACCGCCGTTCACCCCGGGCGAAACCATGAAATCAGCCGCTAAAACGCTCAGTCCCAACGTCGCGATGAAAAAGTCTGGCGTCGTCTGGGTACAACACTTCGGCACGGCCACGATTTGCGTGGCAGCACTGGCGATTTGCGGATGCGATCAAGCCGCCTCCGCGCCGGCCGAAACCCCGGAAGCCGCCGCCCAGCCTCGGGCCGACGCGCCAGCCGCGAGCTTGCCGTTGACTTGCGGCGCACCATCGGCGGCCACGGCGGCCACGGCGTCCACTGGCGCACCGGCAGGCGGCGCGGCTGTCGAGGCCGACACCCCCGGCGGCAACGGCACACGCCTGTTCGCGCTTGGCAAACCGGTGCGGATCGCGTTCACCACGCGCACCGCCTCCGCCGATACCCTCGCGTGGACGATCCGCGACGCCTGGGGCACCGTGAAGTCGAGCGGCAATATAGCGGTCGCGGCGGGCGCGGCCACCTACACGCTGACCTGCAAATCCGAGGCGGCGGGTTACTTCGCCATCGCGGCGACGCTCGGCTCGAATCAAGCTTCAAAGCACGCCACGCTACCCTCGCGCGGCACGCGGCCCGCGGGCATCGCCACGTTCGGCGTGCTGCCCGATATCGCGCGCGCGCTGCCGCCCGTGAACTACGCGCACGCGGACCAGCACCGGTTCGGCGGCCAGGGCACGGCGTATCTGAAACCGGGCGAGACCTGCTGTTCCGGCGATGGCTATCGCCCGCTCTACACCGAGCTCGGCCTCACCTGGGTCAACGACAACCGCAACTGGTACGTGACCGAGCCGAAAGCGCCGAACACGTTCAATCCATCGGCGGATAACGTGTCGCCGTATCTGAAACCCGGCGACCTGCTGCGGCTGATCCAGCTCGACGGCATTCCCGGCTGGGCGAACAAGACTGGCAAGGACACGCACAGCTACGCGCCCGCCTCGCTCGCGCAATACGAGGCGTACATGAAGAAGGTCGGACAGGAGTCCGACCGCGTGCGCACGAAGTACTTCCCGACGCAATCGAACAATTACTATCAGGTCACGTGGGAGCCGGATTACGAAGGCGGCTTGCCGTGGCGCGACACCGACGCCAATCTCGTCGCGATGTACAAGGCGACCTACGAAGGCATCCACGCGAGCGATCCGCACGCGGTCGTCATGGGCGTGACGCTCGCGATGCTCGGCACCAATACCGAATGGCTCAAGCGGCTCGCGCCGTTGGGTATCGCGAAGTATCTGGACGGCATCAGCGCGCATGGCTATTACGACGTCGGAACGTCGCCGTCGCATCCGCCCGAGCGTTTCGATGGCGACGCGAACCCGGCCAACGCCGCGAAATCGCTGCCCGCCTCGATGCGCGCGCTGCGCCGGGTCATGGCGGACACAATGAAGCCCGGCGCGAAACTCTTTATCACCGAGACAGGCATCAGCTACGACATTGGCAGCAAATACGGCGCGTCGACGCCGAGCGCCAACGTGCTTTATGCGCAAGGCGCGGTGGTCGCGCGCACGCATCTGATCCTGCTCGGCGAAGGCGCGGACGTGAGCTTCGTGTTCTATGCAGCGGACCCGCCCGAGGTGGGCTACGGGCTCTTCTTCGATCTCGTGAACGCGGGCGGCGGCTTCGGCCAGACGCAGATCAGCCCGAAGCCCGCCGCGCTCGGCGTGGCGGCGATGACGCGCCTGATCGACGGGACGACCACACTCGGCGCGGTCAAGGACACGCCGAAGGGCGTCTATGCCTATGCGTTCCAGCGGCTCAACGGTGGCCGCATCGTCACGGCGCTATGGAGTCACGATAACGCCGCGTGGCCCGCGAAGAACGGCTTCGATGCGATCCGCGCCGTGCCCTATTCGCTCATCGTCGACAGCGCGGGAACGTCGGGCAAGGTCGTCGTTTTCGACATGATGGGCAACGCCGCGACGAAGCCCTATGCGGATGGACGCATCGAGTTGCGCTTAAGCGAAGCGCCGCTCTATGTCGTCTCCGACAACGCCGCCGCGATGCGCGCAAACGTCAACGCGCCGGCGGGTTTAGAAGCGCCGTGACAAGCGTTCCCACAACGTGTGCGATTGGCCCGCGCTGCCGATCATTCGGCGGTTTTCGCCAGTGCAACGGCGTCGCCGCCGCAGTTGCGGCGGGCTAAACTGAATTCGCCTTAACGGTGCATGCCGCGCGTAAAAACGCGCGGTATCGCAGCAATCCCGCTTTACCTCACGATGTGAACCACACGGTTAAAACGCGCCTGACAGTCTGGGGTGACTGTCGGATGGCTGGCGCTGCGAACCATAAAATCAAAACGGCATGCAGCCGCGCGCGCGGACACCGGCGCGGTTTGAATAACACAATAATGCGGAGCCATGATGCTTAGCGAGTTGGATTTCCTGGACGTCGTTCGCCTGACGCCGCTCATCTCGATCGACCTGATCGTCACCGACGGCAATCGGCGCGTACTCGTAGGACAGCGGCGCAACCGGCCGGCAAAGGGCACGTGGTTCGTGCCCGGCGGCCGGATCAAGAAGGACGAGTCGCTCGACAGCGCGTTCACGCGCATCGTCAACGACGAACTGGGCGTGGCGAGCGTCGAACGCTCGGCCTCGCGATTTTTCGGTGTATTCGAGCATAAATACGGCGATAACTTTTCCGGCGCGCCCGGCATTTCCACGCATTACGTCGTGCTCGCATACGCGATGACGCTCGGCGGCACGGTGCCGATCGGCCGCTTCGATCAGCACAGCGATTACGCGTGGATTCTGCCCACCGACCTGCTCAGACGCGAGGACGTACACGAGAATACGAAAGCGTATTTTCGATAGGGGGCGCGGGCCACAAAAAAGCGGGCCGCTCAGGAAAAGCGGCCCGCCAATGCTCACGCACGTCGACAAAAAGCCCGCACGAAGGCGGGCCTGAGTCATCGCAACGAAGTCATCGCAACGAAGTCACTGCAACGAAGTCATTGCATAGCGAACTAATTCCGGCTTTCCGTGCGTTGCACGCAAAGCCGGCTAGACCTCCTCCATCAAGCAGCCAGATCCGTCAATTCCGCATCCTCGTCCGTAACAGCTACTTCGCTTTTCACCTTCGCTTCATTCTTAGCCGCGAAAAACTCCCGCAGATAAGCCTCGAACTGCACGCTCACTTCCGGGTGACGCAGCGCGAACTCAACCGTCGCCTTCAGATACCCGAGCTTGCTGCCGCAATCGAAGCGCTTGCCGTCGTAGCGATACGCGAGCACCTGCTCATGCGCGATCAGCGACTGGATCGCATCGGTCAGCTGAATCTCCCCGCCCGCGCCCGGCTTCTGGCGGCGCAGATGTTCGAAGATGCGCGGCATCAGCACGTAACGGCCGACCACGCCGAGATTCGACGGCGCCAACGCCGGTTCCGGCTTCTCCACCATGCGCGACATCTTGTAGAGACGGTCGTCCCACGGCTTGCCGTCGATCACGCCATACGAGCGCGAATCGTCCGGATCGATCTCCTCGACGCCCACCACGGACGAATGGTAATGATCGAACACGTCGATCATCTGCGAGAGCACGGGCGGCACGCCGTCCAGCAGGTCGTCGGCGAGCATCACGGCAAACGGCTCGTTGCCGATCAGCTTTTCCGCGCACAGCACCGCGTGGCCGAGACCGAGCGGCTCGGCCTGACGCACGTAGAAACAATCGACATGGCTCGGCTTGATGCTGCGCACCAGGTCGAGCAACTGCTGTTTGCCGCGCGCCTGCAGTTCGGCCTCGATCTCATAGGATTTGTCGAAATGGTCCTCGATCGCACGCTTGCCGCGCCCGGTCACGAAGATCATTTCCGTGATACCGGCCGCCACCGCCTCTTCCACGGCGTGCTGGATCAGCGGTTTATCGACGATGGGCAGCATTTCCTTCGGGCTCGCCTTGGTGGCGGGGAGAAAGCGCGTACCGAGCCCCGCGACCGGGAAAACCGCCTTGCGTACCTTGAGCATATGCTCGCCTCTTTTATTTAGGGTTGGTGTTCGGGGCCGCATCGAAACGGCACGTCAAAAGCGCGCTACACAAGCCCGCGCGCCGCGCGTCATTCGTCCGACTAGGGAAAACCCAGCTTATTACTCGAATATCGAAACCATCTGCCAACATCTCGTGCTTTTCCGACTACCCGGACGATGTGTTGCATGCGCCGCGTATAGTGCGACGCATAAGAGATGGCTTCCCGCTACACGTTATCGGACACGGAGACTGTTGATGGGATATGCGAACAGCATGGGACGGCTTCAGGTCGTCCGTTCGGAATCGGACGCGCCGCCGCCCGCGATGGCGCGCCGCATCGGGATACTTATTTTCGAAGGCTTTTCGCTGGTCGAAGTCAGTTCCATCTCGGAAGTCTTCTCGCTGGCCAACGAACTTCACGAGTCGCGAGGAGACGCCGCGCCCCACGAACCCACTGGCTCGGAGCCGAACTACGCGCTGATGTTCGTGTCGAGCGAAGGCGGCAGCGTGGCGAGCAGCTGCTCCATGCGCATCTGGGCGGAAAGCCTCGAATCGCGCTGGATGAACGACTGCGACGCGCTTTTTATCGCCGGTGGCGTCGGCGCGCAGCAGGCGCGGCACGATGTCGTCCTGCGCCGCCGTCTCGCCCGCGTCGCGCCAAAAATACCGTTCGTGAAGGCGATCGGCGAAGGCTCGCAGATTCTCGACGCCGCAAATCTCTCGCTCCATAACCGCTCGCTCGACTTCGCCGAGGATTCCGCCGCGGCGTCCGCGCTCGCGAACTCGCTCGTGATCGCGGAACAGACGCTCACGCTCGACGACCCGAAAGGCCCGATCGCGGCGGCGCTTTCGATCATCAAGCGCGACCACGGCGCGGGCGTCGCGCGCGAAGTGTCGGAGCGTTCGATTCCGGGCGCGTGGCCGAAGCTCGCCACTGTCCTCGACGACACCGACACCGGCGGCGTGCGTCAGAAAATCGACGCAGCGGCGCGCTGGATGCGCGAAAACTACATCCGCCCTATTTCCATCGCCGACGCCGCGCGTGTCGCCGCAATGAGCGAGCGCAATTTCCTGCGCCGCTTCAAGGCGCAGATCGGCCTCACGCCGTCCGAATATCTGCTGCGCGCGCGGCTCGACGCAAGCTGCATGCTGCTCGCGGCAACCGATCTCCCCGTCGATAAAATCGCGCGGCGTTGCGGCGCGGGCAGCGGCGACGGTCTCGCGAAAATCTTCCGCAAACGCCTGTCGATCTCGCCGACGGAATACCGGCTGGCGGGCCGGCGCAAGCTGGAAGAAGAATGACGGACTTCGGCTGGGCGGCGGTCGGCTGGATCACGAATCTCGGCGATGCCGCGCTGTTGCTGCCCCTCGCGCTCGCCTGCGCGATGTGGCTGCACGCCGCCGACCGCCGCGAATCGCTGCGCTGGCTGGCCGTACTGGCGGTCGGCATGACGCTCGTCGGCGCGAGCAAGATTCTTTATGCGGGATGCGGCGTCGAAATTCCTTCGGTGCAATTTCGCGTGATCTCCGGCCACACGATGCTCGCCGCCGCCGTCTGGACCGTGGCGATCGCGCTGGTCGCGGGGAGCGCGAGAGCGCGCTGGCATCGCGCGGGCGCGGTGGCCGGACTCCTCCTTGCAGCGACGATCGGTGTCGGCCGGGTAGTGGAAGACGCGCACACGCCGATCGAAGTGGTGGTGGGATGGTTGCTTGGCGGCGGGATCGCGCTTCTGTTCCTGCGGCGCTTTTTCAGCCAGCCGCGCCGGATGCCGCGATCGGTGCTCGCGGGCCTCGGACTGCTCGCCGTTTCATCCATCGCCTACGGGCATCACGCGCCGTTCCAGCGCATGATCGTTCACTACTCGCCGTGGCTGTGCAGCAATCTGCCCTTCTGATTTAATTCACGCAGTCTGCAACGCCGGCAAGCGCGCGTAGAGATCGGCCACCCAGTCGATAAAAACCCGCACGCGGCGCGGCTGATGCCGGTTCGCCGCATACAGGATCGACACCACGCGCGGATACGACGGATACGACTTCAGCACCTCGCGCAATGCGCCGCTCGCCAGGTGCTTTTCGAGTGTGTAGCTCGAACCCTGAATCAAACCGAGGCCGAGCAGGCCACACTCGAAATACGAATCCGCGTCGTTCACGGCGATGTGATTACGCATCGGCACCGTGCGCGTCTCGCCGTCCGAGACGAATTCCCAGTTGCGCACGCGACCCGAATTGTTCATCACGTAGCCGACCGAAACGTGATGTTCGAGATCTTCCAGCGTGATCGGCTCACCGTATTTTTCGATATACGACGGCGACGCGCAGGTGATCTGCGAATAGCAGCCGATCCGCTTCGCCACCAACCCGAGATCGCCCACCTCGCCCACGCGAATCACGCAGTCGAGCCCTTCTTCGACGATATCCACCTGGCGGTCGCTCAGGTGAAACTCCACGGTGATGTCGGGGAAATCGGCCAGAAACGCGGGAATCGCGGGAATCACGGTGCTTTTCGCCATCAGCGCGGGCAGGCTCACGCGAATCTTGCCCTTCGGACTCGTCCGCGACTGCGACAGCGCCGACTCCATGTCGTCCACTTCGCCGAGTACGCGCACGCAGCGCTCGTAATAGGTCTCGCCGTCTTCCGTGATGCTGATGCTGCGCGTCGTGCGGTTCAGAAGCCGCGCCCCGAGATGCGCTTCGAGCGCCTGCACGGTGCGCGACACGCTCGCCGGCGGCAGGCGCAGCGCGTCGGCGGCTCTGGAGAAACTACCCGACTCGACGACGCGCGCGAAGATTTTCATCGCAAGGAAGCGGTCCATGCTCGTTTTTCCGGTCGGCTCGCGGGAGGCGCGAAAGGCGCGCTGCGTGCGAGCGTTGAGTAGAGAGAACGAGATAGTACGACGGTTCCGGCGGATCGCGAAGACACCGGCGACGCGGTTGGTCAGCTTAGATAGCCAGCCGCAGGTTCGCGATATCCAGTTCGCCGAACGCACGTTCGACGCGTTCGATATCCGCGCGCCGCGCGCTCGCCTGAATGCCCTGCATCCCGGGCAACGCGAGCGTCACCGCCTCGCACGCCGGATAGTCGCGCACGCGCAGGGCGGCCGCGATGGTCGTGAAGAACGCGGTGGTCGGCACATCGAATCCGGCCGCGATATGCACCGCCGCCGAGTCGCCGCTCACCACGTGGCGAGCGCGCGCCACCCAGCCGAGGAACGCGGCGGTATCGGCGGAATGCGGCGCGATATCGGTGTAGCGCGGGTGATCGACGGGACCGAAGCCGGCGACCGGCAGCCCGCTCGTCTGCCACATGCGCTCCACCAGCGCCGCGCGGAAGCGCTTGGGGATGCTGCGCACCGGCGTGCTCGCGGACGGACACAGCAGCGCGTACTCGCCGCCTTGCCACGGATTCGCCGGGCGTTCGAGGCTCGCGAGCCACGCGTTGCGCTTGTCGCCCGGCGGCACGCTTTCCGGCGTCACGCCGAGCGCCCACAGAAAAAAATCGATCATCGGCAGCGTGGCGAAGCGCGGCCAGAACAGGTGATTGCCGAGATCGATGGCGAGCGCATCGGCGGGCAGTGCGCGAGCGGGAAACGGCAAGCCGCGTAGTTCGACGAATGCGTTCGAACTGGCCGCCGCGAGTTCATACAGATGCTGCACATAACGCGGCGCGCGCGCCGGCCGATACAACGTGAAGCGGAGTTGCGGATAACGCCTGAGGATCGCGAACAACGCGGTGAGGCCGATGATCGAATCGCCGAGCGTGACGCCCATGCCGTTCACGATATGCACTTCGCCATGCGCGGCATAGTCCGGATCGAACGTGGCGACATTGGCGTTGCGGATATCCGCGAGCGCCGAAAGCGGCCGGAATCCCGTGGCGGGTGCGTCGGTCACTTCAAGATCGTAGGACGCGACCATGTCGCCCGCCGGGGACAGCAGCGAGCCGGCGTGAGTCAGCGCGGATGCCTCGTCGAGGTAGTCCGCCGAAAGCGCGCTATCGGGTTTCGTCATGACGGCATTTTACCCGAGCGGGATTTTTTTATCGGCGACGCGAATAAAAACCGCAAACGATTGCGCTATTAAAATGCGTATCGCTTAATCCTGTGCGCGAAACCTCACGCATAAAATCATTTAGTCATTCCAATTAACCACTCGATAGCCAACGACCGCCAAAATACCCGAACTTTACGCCGCCCGGTCGAATTTACTATTTTCGATGGCGAAGAACGCCTAAGCTGCGGCTGTAAATTGACGTGACTGGACGGGTGTAGCCACGAGTTCCCCCGTACCGGTTCGCGCAATGGCTTCGAACCGCACGCGCCTTGAGCGCCGGCGTTTGCGGCCGACCAGTCTTCGGGGCTTCACCGTAGTTCATCCGCGTGGCGTGTAAGGCGTTTAGTCGCTTTCGCACATGACGCGGCGTTTTGTCATTCCCTTTCGTTGTTCGCTTCGGTTGTTCGCTTCGGCTGCGCCGGGGCAAAGTTCCTCGCACGCGCATAAAGCCCGTGCGGATAACTCATTCAGTCAGAAACCTGGCAGCAGCTTCACTCGTATTTACCCGGAACTTTTGTATTTGCATGACCGAATTAAAGCAGGATGCGTTCGATTAATTTAATCGCGCGCCGACTTAATCCGTTCGAAAGCGCACACGCCGTTCATTCCAGAGGAATGAATCAAATCGACGCTGCCGGACTAAATCGACCAACCTAGAAATCTGGTGGGCATCAAGATGCGTTCTTTCCTTCCGCAACGGCTTCCCTCGATGACCAGTCTCATCAGTCTCGGCCTCGTGCTGAACCTGTTCCTGATGCGGCCGTCCGCGCTCGGCGAACAGTTCACCGCGCTCGGGATGGCGCTTGCGCTGCCGCTCACCGGACTGCACCTTTTCCACAGTTTCCGCACCAAGCGCTATTCGAACCAGCGCCTGCGCGGCGAAATGGCCGGGCTATTCGGGCTGCTCGCGATCTACTGGGTGTACATCGGACCCATCTCGATCTACTTCGAGCGGTCCGAACTGCTCTGGACGATGAAGGAATTCTTCACCACGCTCGTCGTGGTGCTGTGCTACGGCGTGTTCCTCATCGACGAACGCGCGAACCGGTTGTTCTTCCGCCAGTTCTGCACGGTGGTCGCGCTGCTCGGCCTGTCGAGCGTGATCACGGTCGCGCTGACCTCGCTGCTCGGCGGCCGCTTGCCGCTCTATCTCTTCACGGTCACGGTCAAGGGTTACTCGGAAGCCAACGTCGATCCGACAGCGACCACCGGCGCAATCTACTTCCCGTTCTCGATGCTGTATAGCGACTACGTGTCCGGCGCGGTCAAGCTCGACCGCTACTGTGCGTTCTTCCGCGAAGCGGGCATCTATCAGGCGGTCGCGTGTTTCTGTCTCGCCTACGAAGCGTTCACGCGCCGCTCGAAAATCATCATGTTCGGGTTGGTTGCCGGCACGATCTGCGCGTTCTCGTCGCTCGGCATCGCGCTGCTCGCGCTCACCATCGGCCTGATCTATTTGTTCACGCGCGCGCAGTTCAAGATCGGCCGCGCGCTCGTCACACTGGTGCTCGTGAGCCTTGTGTATCCGGTGGCGCTCTACACGCCGTACATCGGTCTCGAAGACAAGGCGGCCACGCATGGCACGTCGATCTCCGACCGCTCTGCGTCCATCTCGCGCGCCATCGACAACGCGATGATCAATCCGATCGGCTATGGCCTCTACACCGGCAAGGAGCAGAACGACGGCATTTGTCTGCTCGCGCAGCTCGGCATGATCGGCTTGTTCGGCTTCGTGTGCCAGGTGATGATCCTGTCCGCGTGGCGGCCGGGCACGAAGATCGACTGGCGGAAGATGGCCGCGTGTTCGCCGCTGCTCGTCACCGCGCTGATCTCGCAGCCGATCGCGGGCGCACCGGCAACCTACGTCATGCTGATGGCGTTCGTGCCTGCCGCCAGCCGCCGTCTCGCCGCGCGCCACGCGCCGGACTTCGTGGCCGCGAATCCGATCATGCCGGCCGCGCCCGCCGTCGCTGCCGCGGCTGCCGCTGCTGCCGTCGCTGCCACCGCCACGATGGCGATCGCGCCGATGCGCGACGCCACCCCGCTGGACGGCCTTACTTCCTGATCACATTCGTCGCGACGAGACTGTCTCGCGCGACGTTGAGCGGCGTGCCGCAGCCCGTCACGGTGTTGCCCTGCACGTTGCTCGCCGCGACCACCGTGATGCCTTCGCCGAAGCCCGCGACGTAGTTGCTGGCGATAACGGTATCGACGGTGCCGGGGTCCGGCAGCAGAATGCCTGACGTGCCGGCGCGCGGGCCCGCGCCCTGAATGTGGTTGCCGGAAATCACGGCGCGCGTTTTCTGCATGACGTCGTGGCTCACGCTCGGGTCCAGCCCGATCTCGATACCGTTGTTCGCGCCAAGCACCGTGACCGTGTTCGCGGTGACGGTCACCGCGCCGCTCGCGTCCTCGATATGCAGCGTACCGTTCGCACTCGCCGCGTTCGACGTAACCGTGTTGCCGGTGATCGCGATCTGCGTGACGTGCGCCACGTTCAGCGGCAGATCGAGCTGGAACGCGCGCGGCGTGATCGTATTGCCTTCGATCACCACGTCCGAGCAGAAAATGTGCGGCGTATTCACGCCGATGGTCGCATCGATACAGCTATTTCCCGCGATGTGAATATGCCGCGAAGGCCTGCCGAGCGGCTTCTTGCGCACGTTCGCGTCCATGCCTTGCTGGTTGTTCACCTGCACCCCGTAGCTGCATCGCTCGAACTGGTTGCTTTCGACAAAGAGGCCATCCAGTCCCGTGCCGAGAAACCACATCCCGAAGATGTTCGACTGCACACCGGATTTTTCCGTCGTGCGCGCGACCACGCGATTGCGGAAAAACCGCTGGTTCGATGCATCGTTGACGCTGTTCACGACGCCTTGCATTGTTTCGCGTCCGCGATTGGACAGGTCGAAGGTGACTTCGGTGACGAACGTGTCCGTGCCGCCCCAGTCGAACGCGTTGCTTGCCGACGCGCTATTCAGCACGATCAGCAGCACGGCGCCCTCGCCGATGGTCGCGACGCCGCGCGCGTCGATCCCGCCACTTAAGCGGAAGCGGCCGCCGCGCAGGAATACCGCGCGGCGGCGCAGCGTGCGGGCGCGTGCGTACATGGCGTTGAGCGCGGCGGTATCGTCGGCGATGCCGTCGCCTTTTGCGCCGTGCTGGAATGGCGTGATGAGATCGCGGGCATCGAGGAAATTTGCGTGAGAGAACGCCTCGGCGGCCTGGGTTTGGCGGAAGGCCGCCAGCGAGGCGAGCGCGATCGAATGAGCAAGGAAGGTACGGCGATCCGTCATGGCTTAGCGGTGGAGTTTGGGTGCGGTCAGCATGAACGGCGGACAGTTGTGGCGACTAGGCGGTAGGTCGCGTTGTCCTTTGGGTTTTGAAAAAAACCCGGGTTTTTTCTTGTACGTGGGTTTGGTTTGGTTTGGTTTGGCTGCTGGCGCCCCGGGGTTTGGTTTTTGCTGGCGCTTGTGGTTTTGTTTGCCGGCGCTTCTTGTGAACTCGCTTTCGTGTAGGTCTATTAGCTCGCCGCTATGCGCGGCAGCAGTCACTTTCTTTGGCTAGCTGCAAAGAAAGTAACCAAAGAAAGCAGCACGGGTTTCGGCGCCGTAGGGCGGCTCCAGGGTGGGTTACACCGTCTGATGTTCGGGCGCTTCTATGGAACTTGCTTTCGTGTAGGTCTATTAGCACGCCGCTGTGCGCGGCAGCAGTCACTTTCTTTGCTGCTGCAAAGAAAGTAACCAAAGAAAGCAGCTAGTCCGTCTAAGTGTCCACCACGAACCGTAACCGGGAGTGGCGCGCAAGCTGATCCGGCGGTCGCACCACACAACAGAGTGGAGCCGCTCATTCATCCCGACAGGCACAAAGTGCCTGTCGGAACGGCATAACCGAACAAACCAAACCGAACCGAACCGAACCAAACCAAACCGACCGAAGGTTGTGAGATATGCCCGACGTCCGAGCGCAGCGAGGATGGAACTGAGAGGCGCTGTGCCAATACCAACGAATGCGAGTTGCCATAGTCAGCCTGCGCGCCTATTCGCGCAGTTATTCGTGGTGGACACTTAGACGGATAAGCTGCTTTCTTTGGTTACTTTCTTTGCAGCAGCAAAGAAAGTGACTGCTGCCGCGCATAGCGGCGTGCTAATAGACCTACACGAAAGCAAGTTCATAAGAAGCACAGGCAAACAGAACCAAGCGCCAGCACACCAAAACCCAGGGCGAATTCCAGCGAGCGCGTCAGTGACCAAAGCAACACCCCAACCCGGGCGCCAGCAACCAAACCAAACCCCACCCAACCTCACCCCGCTTCCCGAGAATCGCGAATCTCCCGCGCAATGGGCACACTCTGCAAGACCGGCGCCGCGGTCGTCTGATACTCCGGCACCCACCGTCGCAAATCGCGCCGCACTTCCTCGTCAGACAGCACTCTGTGCTGCATCAGCCATGGCAGCAAATCATCGAGGAAATGATCCGGCACCTCGCGCGCGCGGGCAATCCGCAATTTCGGATGCGGCGTGCGCGTCGTGGTTTCGTCGTCGGCGAGCAGTTCCTCGTACAGCTTCTCGCCCGGCCGCAACCCCGTGAACACGATTCGGATGTGTTCTTCCGAGAACCCATAAAGCCGGATCAGGTCGCGCGCCAGATCGACGATCTTCACCGGCTTGCCCATGTCGAGAATAAAAATCTCGCCGCCCTGACCCATGCTCGACGCCTGCAACACAAGTTGCGCGGCCTCGGGGATCGTCATGAAAAAGCGCGTGATCTCCGGATGCGTGACCGTGACCGGTCCACCCTTCGCAATCTGCTGCTGGAATTTCGGGATCACGCTGCCCGCGCTGCCGAGCACGTTGCCGAAACGCACGGTCTCGAACTGCGTGCGCGGCGCGGATTGCTGGAGCGCCTGGCACGCCATCTCCGCGAGACGCTTGCTCGCGCCCATCACGTTGGTCGGGTTGACGGCTTTATCGGTGGAGATGAGCACGAAATGCCGCACGTCGTGGCGGATCGCGGCGCGCGCGACCCGCAACGTGCCGAGCACATTATTGCGCACCGCCTGCCACGCGTTCTGCTCCTCCATCAGCGGCACGTGCTTGTACGCGGCCGCGTGGAAAACAATGTGCGGCGTGTAGCGCGACATCGCCTGATCGAGCAGCAGCGAATCCTTCGCATCGCCGATCACCGGAATCACCGACAACTCCGGAAACTTCTCGTGCAGTTCCTCCGTCAGCCGATACATCGCGAATTCGCTGAGATCGTAGGCGAGCAACTGCGCGGGCGAAAACCGCAGGATCTGCCGACACAACTCCGAGCCGATCGACCCGCCCGCGCCCGTCACCATCACGACGCGGCCGTGCAGCAGTTTCTCGACGTGCGGCATATCGATCTTGACCGCCTCGCGGCCGAGCAAATCTTCCAGGTCGATCTGCCGCACGCGCGAGAGGAACGCCTGACCCTGCGTGAGCGGCGAAAGCGCGGGCAGCACCATCGCCTTGACGCCCGCGCGCACGCAGAGCGTGGCGACGCGCCGCTGCGCTTCGACCGACGCAGACGGAATCGCGATGATCGCGTAATCCGTCTTCAGTTCTTCGGCCCACAGCGGCAGTTCGCTCATTGCGCCGAGCACCTTGTGGCCGAGCACTTCGCGGCCCTGCTTGGCGGGATCGTCGTCGAGCAGGCCGACCAGACGCCATTCGCTCGACCGCGCCAGTTCGCGCGCGAGGCTCGCGCCCGCGCGGCCCGCGCCGAGCACGATCACAGGCTTACCCTGACCGACCAGCCCGCCGTACAGATAAAACTCCTTGGTCGCGCGGTACAACGCGCGCGCGCCGCCCATCGCGAGAAAGAGCAGCAGCGGCGCAACCATCAGCACGGAGCGCGGGATGACCGGCGTCGGCTGCGTCATCACCGCGCCGACCATCACGACCAGCGCGCCGCCGCCAACCGCCTTCGAAATGCGCATCAGGTCTGGCAGGCTCGCGAACACCCACATGCCGCGGTAAAGGCCGAGCACGCGAAAGAGGATGCCGTAGACCGGCACCACCCACATCAGCGCGATCAGGCCGCCGGTCCAGTAGATTTCAGGCACCGAGCCGTTGAAGCGGATTGCATAGGCGGCGAGCCAGGTGATGCCGACCGCGAAGAGATCGAATGCGAACGCGCCGGCCGATAGCCAGGATGCTTTAAAGCGATTCATGCGCGTGGACCTCCAGTGTGTTCCGAAAGACGGATTTCATGCCGCCGCCAGCGAATATCGACGAGCATTCCCGCCAGCACCACGACAACCGCCCAGCCTGCCACGGCCGTCCATTGACCGGCCGGCGTAAAACCCAGCGCACGATTGGCCAGCGCGATGCCCGCGAGCATCAGCGCGTACCAGACGAACGCCGTGCGAGCATGACCCATGCCAAGCCGCACCATGCGTTGATAATAATGCTCCCGATGCGCCTGCCAAAACTTTTCGCCGCGAATAAGACGCCGCAAGAGCGTGACCGACGCATCGCCGATAAAAGGCGCGAACGTCAGCGCCGGAAACCAGACCGGCCACGTGCCCTTCAGCCAGCCCCAATATCCGAGCGCGCCGGCGAGAAAACCGAGCGGGATCGAACCGGCGTCGCCTAAAAAAATGCGCGCCGGATGAAAATTGAACAGCAGGAAACCCGCCGCCGCGCCCACTACCGCCGCGCACGCCAAGCCGAGATCCAGTTGCGGCACGGGTCCGGTCAGCGCCGCCAGCGCGTACCCACCGAAGCCGAACAGCGCCATGCCGCCCGCGAGACCATCCGCGCCGTCCATGAAGTTGTACAGATTCACGAGCCACAGCATCAGGAAACCCACGGCGACCAGCGCCCACCACGGCACCGGCGCGGGATTCACCGCGATCAGCACCGCCACCGCGGCGAGATGCGCGCCGAAGCGCACGCGGGCGGGCAAGCCGCGCCGGTCGTCGATTTGCGAGACGGTCGCGAGAAACGCCGCGCCCAACGCGGCCATCCAGATCGACGGCGCGACCAGCCACATTGCGATGCAGCTCACCGGGACGATGCCCCAGCCGCCCACGCGCGGCGTCGGCCGGGTATGCAGCGAACGGTCGTTCGGTACATCCGTTGCAAGCCGCCACGCGAGGCCGCTTTTCAGCAGGACAGCGAGCACCGCCGCGCACGCGCCGAGCGCGAGCAACGCGACGCAAGCCGCCGACGCCCACGGCGCTTTGACGAATAAAGGGGACAACATCGGGTTCATCGGTTCTACCAGTTCAGTCAGGCAAGGTTTCAGCGCGCGGCGGGTACGTCGGGAGCGGCGTGCGATACCACGCGGCGGTCGCGGCCAGCCCTTCATTGAGCGTCGCGGGCGGCGTCCAGTCAAGGCGCTCGCGGATATGCGTCGAATCGACTCGCAGGCTGCCGGTCAGACGGTCGATCTGCGCGCTTTTACCCGTGATCCGCCCGGCGAGCTTCAACCAGCCGACCGGCACCGGCACGAGCCGCGCGCGTCGTCCGAGATGACGCCCGGCGAGCCGCGCGAGGCCAGCGACGCTCGGATCGTCGCCGTCCGTCACGTGAAAAATCTCGCCGGCCGCACGCGGGTTCGTCGCGCATTCGACCGTCGCGCTCGCCAGATTGCCGACGTAGCAGAGACTTCGGCGCGCCGTCACCGCGCCGATTGGCAGCGGCCAGCCTTTGGCGATTGCGTCGAAGAGACTCAGGAAATTCGCGCGCACGCCCGGCCCGTAGACGAGCGGCGTGCGGATCACGACGATCTCCAGCCCCGAGCGCGCGCCGAATTCCAGCAATTTCACCTCGGCCTCCGCCTTCGATACACCGTACGGATCCGGTGGCCGGCGCTCATCGCGCTCGGTGAGCGGCCGCCCGGAATCCGTTTCCGCGAGCGCTTTGATGCTGCTCATGAACACGAAACGCGGCACGCCCGCGCGATGCGCGGCTTCGGCCAACGCCAGCGTGCCGGCCACATTCGTCGCTCGGAAGGCGGCGAGCGGATCGGCGACGTCGTCGCGCATCACATGCACGCGCGCCGCGAGATGAATCACCGCCGACGCACCTTGCAGCGCGGCGGGCGCGACGAGGTCGAGCGAATCGATCAGAAGCGGCGTCACACCCGGCTCGCATTCGGCGCCCGCGCGCACCAGTCCGTTGACCGGCACGCCGCGCTCGATCAGCAACCGGCTCACCGCACGTCCGACAAACCCGTTTGCGCCGCTGACCACAATCCGTCCAACGCGTCCGTCGCTCATAACCACTTCCAGCCGAACCGGTTGAAAAACTTGAACGCCGACGCCGCGAACAACTTCACATGCGTGCTGCCCTTCTTCGCCGCGCCGCCGCCGTGATGCAGCACGCGCACCGACGGCACATACGCCACACGCGCGACTTCATGCGTCCGCAGGCTCAGGTCGTAGTCCTCGAAATAAAGGAAATAGCGCGGATCGAAGCCGTTCAGACGCTTCAGCACATCGGTCCGAAAAAGCATGAAGCAGCCGCTTACGATCGGCGGATCCCAGAGCACGTTGGTCTCGTCGATCACGTCGCGCATTTCATAGCGCGCGAGCCGCCGCGCAAAGAAGCGCCGCACGCTCGCCGGCAAAAAGCCGCGCGCGAACAGGTCGAACACGGCCGGAAAGCGCCGGCAAAGGAATTGTTGCCGGCCGTCCTCGCCGCCGATCCACGGCGTGAGCAGCCCGACTTGCGGGTTCGTATCGAGAAACCGGACGGCGTTCGCAAGCGCTTCGCGGTCGAGGTCGATATCCGGATTCAGGATCAGGTGAAAACGGCTGTGCGACTGCGCGATCGCCAGATTGTGGCCGCGCCCGTAACCGACATTGCCGTGTCCGGTGATAAAGCGCGTGGTCAGATTCGGACGCGCGAACGAAGCGAGTTCCGGCTCGATGAATTCGCCGCCGCCGTTATTCACGACGATGAGTTCCAGCAGTCCGGCGCGGTCGCTCGTGCATGCGTCGAGCGCCGCGAGCAGGCTCGAGAACGTCAGATCCAGTAAGCCGGGCTCGGGGTGATAAATCACGACCGAGACCGAAATTCCCGTGCGATCGCCGGTTTCGGCAGAAATTCGATTCATATCAGGGTACGAAAAGCGGTGCGATCCGGACCGGCTTCCCGCGCGAACAAGCCATTGACGCAACTCAGGCATTTCACAAACTGAAGTCTGTCCCCGTTCGCCACGGCGATCAACGCCCGTTGCCCACTGTTACGAATGCAACAAACCCTGCCCGCTCGCGGCTCGGGAGCGATGTATCCGGTCAAATGGCTTTCTCGGGTCGGAGAAACAGTTAGCGTCGCCATTTAAAAAGCGGGCTTCTCGTTATTGGAATGGATGTCGTTTTTCATCGGTGCCTTAAAAAGCACCGGAATTGTAATGGAAAGCAACTCGCCCATGCCGGTCATTACGGCACCGCGATTATCGGGCGACGCTGGAGTCGCAGGCGACACTGATTTTCCCGCGCTGACCCGGCGGGGAGGAAAAGGGAGAGATCGCCTGCATCGGCGATATCTCGCCCGTTTAGTACCAGTGAAGCGCTTCCATTGCCTCGACGAGACTCGTCACCGCAATGAAATCGCCCGCAACGCCGGGCGTTTTTGCATCGCCGATCAAAATGCGCGTCGGCACGCCCGCCGTGCGCGCGGCGTCGATATCGGTTGCGGAATCGCCGATCAGCACCGAGCGCGTCAAGTCCACCGGATACTCGCGCGCCGCCTGCAGCAGCATGCCCGGCGCGGGCTTGCGGCATTCGCATTCGCGCAAATATTCGCCCTGTCCCGCGCTCGGATGATGCGGGCAGTAGTAGACCTTCGTGATCGGCGCGCCTTCGGCTTCGAACTGGTCGAGCATCCAGCGAGTGAACGAATCGAACGTTTCTTCGCTGTAGTAACCGCGCGCGATGCCCGCCTGGTTCGTCACGACGAACACGTCGTAACCGGCCCGGCGCGCACGGCGCACGACTTCGAAGATGCCCGGCACGAACTCGCAGTCTTCCGCCCGGTGCAAATAGCCGATATCCACGTTGATCACGCCGTCGCGATCGAGGAAAAGCGCGGGAACGGCCGCGCTCATGCGTCTGAGAACATCGCGGGCACCGCCGTTTGCGACAGCGCGTAGTCCTCGGGCACGCCGATATCGATGAAATCGCTCACCGACGGCACCGCGTGAACCTGCAAATCGGCCAGATGCGCGTGCAGGAAATCCTGCTCGAACGAGTAGCGCTGCGGCAGCGCGTAACGCGCGAGCGCATCGCGACGCAACCAGTACACGCCCGCGTTGATATAACCCGGCCCGGTCTGCCCCTTCTCGCGGAATCCGACGACACGGCGCGCGGCGGTCGGCTCGTAATCCACCGCGCCGTAGCGGGCGGCGTCGTCGAGATGCGCGACCGCCATCGTCACGTCGGCCGCGCCTTCGCGACCGGCCGCGCTCAGCGCCGCGAGATCCAGCAGCGCCATCGTGTCGCCGTTGAGGACGAACGCTTCGTCGCCGGGAATCTGCGCGAACGCTTTCGCGATCGCCCCGCCAGTGCCGAGCGGTTCGTCTTCGATCACGTAGTGCAGGCGCATGGCGTTGAATGCATCGCCGAAATAACCGGCGATGGTTTCGCGTTTATAGCCGACCGACAGATAAACGTCCGCGACGCCCTGCTCTTCCAGACGCCGCAGCACCCACCAGAGAAACGGCTTGCCGGCGACTTCCGCCATCGGCTTGGGCAGATCGGGCACGACCGAGCGCAGGCGCGTGCCGAGACCGCCCGCCAGAACAATTGCTGGAATCATGCGATTGGACGATAGCTGGAGTCGACGAACTCGCGCACGATGCGAGCGGGCAAAGGAAGGCCATTCGCGGCCGGCGTCTTCACGGCGCCACTCATTGCGTTCTCCACGAATACGCGCCGTATTCCGTGAAATTGCACGTCATCACCTGACCGTTGAATTTCTCCAGCGCACGGATCACGTCCGGACGGCGCGTCGGATTCACGATGAACATCATGAAACCGCCGCCGCCCGCGCCCGACACCTTGCCGGCGCGCGCGCCCGCCTCGATGGCCGCGTCGTAAATCGCATCGATGGACGAATTGCTGATACTCGCCGCCATCTGCTTCTTGGACGTCCACGACTGCCGCATGGATTCCGCGAACTGCTCGAAATCGCCCTTGAGAATGGCTTCCTTCATGCGCGTCGCCTCCTGCTTCACGCGATGCAGCGCGTCGAGCGAGGTCGTATTGCCGCTGACGACGCTCGCGGTCTGTTCCTCGATGATCTTGGCCGATTCACGCGACACGCCGGTATAAAACAGCACCAGCGCCGATTCGAGTTCCGCCTTGTACGACTGCTTGATCCGCAGCGGATTGACGATCACGCGGTCGCCGTAGAACTCCATGAAATTGAAGCCGCCGAACGCCGCCGCGTACTGATCCTGCTTGCCGCCCGCGAAATTCAGATCGACGCGTTCGATGTCGTGTGCCAATTGCGCGATTTCGTATTCACCGAGCGGAATCTGCAGATACTCCACGAAAACGTTCACGAGCGCGACCACCATGGTCGACGATGAGCCGAGACCCGATCCCGGCGGCGCTTCCGAGTGAGTCGTGATGGTGAGCGAGAGTGCCTCGCCATTGTTGAAATCGCGAACGATCCGGTTGTAGACGCCAACGTGCAGTTCCAGCCCCTTCACCAAGTCCATGACCGGCCGCGAGCCGATTGTCCAGCGCACGGAGTTGTCGGCGGCGACGAGTTCCGTCTTGCCGTCGTCGCGCGGCTCGAGGGTCGCGTAGGCAAATTTGTCGATGGTTGCGTTGAGGACAAACCCGCCGAACTCGTCCGAATAGGGCGACACGTCAGTTCCGCCGCCCGCCAGTCCGAGCCGAAGCGGTGCGCGTGCACGAACGACACACGGGTTTTTTACGTTGGTCATACGTTTGAGCCTCCGTTGCAAAATCTGGGTGGGTGCTACCGGACGCCATGGCCGACTCGATTAACGGACCCTCGCGGTCATCGAGCCCGCGCCCGTCCTGGCCGATCGCCGATCGTGCATGCAACTTCATGCTCGCCAGTGCGGAGCGGACGTTTCGGCGTGGGTTGGCTAATCTTCGGATACGTACGCAGGAGGCCTGTCGACCTCTGCGATACATGCGTCGGGTAACTGGGACTCATCGCTGACCAGAAGGTCAATCGATAAAATTTTGGGGTGTTCGAGGCGCAGCCGGGCAGCAAAACACCCGATGTACGCTTCGGTCCATGTGTGGCATTCTCGAATTCATCAAGGGCCGGAACTGTGCGCTAGCGCTCACGAGTCAACAGGTCGGGAATTCGCAATGTTTGGGGTCGGGTATGACGGAGCGCCGGGGATTCGATGCGGGGAGAGTTCAGGGAGGCAATGCCCTACGTCAAAATCCGCTTTCCGAATAAAATAAAATATCCTTTCGGCAAATTCGGAAAGCGGATGATCGACGCCCCAATTGCTAGAGGATTGTGCTAAACGCGCGCCGCAAAAACCGACAAACCGCGTTTCGGTGTTCGCGCAATATTGTCATCAACCAATCTGCTCTGGCCGGACAAGCGGACCGTTGGTACGCGAACCAGTCTTCTTGAGCCAGATACTACCGCCTTTATTTTTTAGGCATAACGGCATTTTTGCGGCAAAAAAATCTGCGTGAAAATGCGTTAGGAATGTATTGAATAATACGATTTCGTAATCGCAATTGTTTTGCAAGAACGTTCTGAGCATGTATTGTTCATTCCACGCAATTCCTTGCTCAATCCAGGCTTTCGGATATTCGAACGGGTAAAAAACGTCGTGAATGTGAATATAGACGCCGTCCGCTACCGCCGGAAGCACTTCGAAGAAAAGATGGTTGACGTCGCTGCCCGTTTTTCCGACGTGCGTGGAATCGATGAAGAGGATATCGCCTGCTTCGAGCTGAGCGAAAATCTTCCGGTCCACCGTCTGCACTCGATCCGGTAGAACGGTAATGCGATCGGCGTCGCCGTCTTTCAAAAGAGAAAGCAGAAGCTGCGGATACGGCTCGACGAACGTGCAGTCCACCTCGCCGCCCAGCCACAAATCATTGGTGTCCAGCGTCATGCACGACGAATGTCCCGAACCAATCTCAATGACCCGCTTCGGCTTCAAATGCCGAAGCATCCCGTTAAGAAAGATCGCATCGGAACAACCGTATGCGGTGTTCTCGTATTGATAGCGCAAGCTATTGGTGCGCTGGTCGCCGAAAGGGAGATCCGGATAAAAGAGTGCGATTTTCTCAAGCAGCGCCAGTTGCTCGGATTCGCGCAAATTTATTTCCGGAAGAGTCCGCGGCCACGCGGAAAAAATACGATCCGCATCCCGGCGGATTTCTGTCTGCGATGGAACGGGCGAATAAAAATGCCCGTTTGGAACAAAAGGCGGACCATCACCATATTTCGAGAGTTTCGATTGGACTTCGTCTCGCTCGGACTGGAGGACGTCCCGGATAATCTTCAGTGCGTCTCGCTCCCGTGCGATGGCATCACGCTCGGAGGTCAGTGCATCGAAATTCGTCGCGAGGGAGTCGAGTCTCGCTGCGAACTCGTCTCGTTGGGCGCGCGCCTCTGAAATCAGTCGAGCGCTCTCGGCCCGCTCAGAAAGAACACGACGCCCAACCGGAGTGCGCCACGCTGCCGACCTTGCGACCCTTCCAAGTACATTACTCAAACGCCCTCCGGAGAATGATGTAATTTCGTACAAAAATTTTACACCATATACGCCAATCGCCGATTCAAAATGCCGACGCGATTATTTGGACACGCTTGTAAAATGAACGACCATTGTTTCCTGGTGAAAGACGTTCATACAGTTCAGGCAGCGGTTGACCGTTCCGCGAACGGAATTGCCAGATCGAGAAGTGACCGCAAGTACGGACCATCCGCCGCTACTTTCATTACGTCGATCGTTGATCAAAAAACGTCTGTGCCACCGTTGCGCTAGTCGCTCGATTTGTAATCCATTCTTCCAAAGTAGCCCGCGCCCGACCGGCAATCAGCCGACCCTACAGTAAACCCAGAAAAACGGTGTCCGCAAATACCGCCGTTTTGTGCTATCGCGCGTCCGATAGTAAAGTAGCGGTCCGCGACGGCCGATCGGGCATTCCCAGCGCCGACCCGGAGGGCGGTCTACCCAGACCGTTTCCACTCAAACATTCCTCGTTATTGGTTAAAACTGAATGGGTAGCAAACCGATCGTTGTCGATCTGGACGGCACGCTGATTCACTCGGACGTCCTCGTCGAGAGCGGCTTCGCCTTCCTGAAATCCGCACCACACCGCTTTTACGAGCCGATTCAATGGCTCGCGAGCGGCGGCAAGCCGAAGCTCAAGTCGAGGCTCGCGGAGAAGGCACATATCGACGTGAGCGTGCTGCCCTACGACCGGCAGGTGCTCGAATGGCTGCGGGAAGCCCGCGCCGCGGGCCGCACGATCGTTCTCGCCACCGCGAGCCATGAGCGCTTCGCGGCGGCAATCGCCGCTCATCTGGGCATCTTCGACCGCGTCTTCGCGACCAGCGAAAGCGTTAATTTGTCGGCCGGGAAGAAGCGCGATGCACTCATCGCGGCCTACGGCGAGAAAGGTTTCGATTACGTCGGCAATTCGCACGACGACGTACCGGTCTGGGAAGCGGCCGACCGCGCATACGTTGTCAATCCGCTCCCGGGCGTAGAACGGGCCGCCCAAAAAAACGGCAATGTCGAACGTGTCTTCGAGAATCGCCCCAAGCAGTTGAAAGTCTGGGCCAAATCGCTACGCCTGCATCAGTGGCTCAAGAATCTGCTGATCTTCGTCCCGTTGCTCGCCGGTCATTTCGTCAATCAGCCTCAACTGGTGATCGCCGCGGTGATCGCGTTCCTGACCTTCGGCATGTGCGCGTCGAGTGTGTACCTGCTCAACGACCTGCTCGATCTGGAAGACGACCGGCATCATCCCGTGAAGCGGCGCCGTCCGCTCGCCTCGGGCGCGATGCCGCTGACCTGGGGTCTCGCACTTTTTCCCGTCCTGCTGGTCGCTTCGTTCGCAATTGCCTGCGCGTTTTTGCCGTGGGCCTTCGTCGCGGTCCTCACGAGCTATTACATCCTGACGCTCGCGTATTCGATGGTGCTCAAGCGCCGCGTGATGGTCGATGTCGTTACGCTCGCCGGGCTCTATACAGTTCGCATCATTGCGGGAACGGCGGCTATCGGCGCGCATCTCACGTTCTGGCTGCTCGCGTTTTCGATGTTCATCTTCCTGAGTCTCGCGTTCGTCAAGCGCTACGCGGAACTGCATTCGATGAAAGAGCGCGGGCTCGTCAAAACGCGCGGCCGCGGCTACGTGGCGAGCGATCTGCCACTTGTGTCGTCGCTGGGTTCCGCTTCGGGATATCTCGCGGTGCTCGTGCTCGCGATGTATATCCAGGATAGCCGCACCGCCGTGCTGTACCGCAATCCCGAGTTCATCTGGCTCGTCTGCCCGATGCTGCTCTACTGGGTCAGCCGCACATGGATCATCGCGCATCGCGGGCTGATGCACGACGACCCGATCGTCTTCGCCGCGCGCGACCGGGTGAGCATCGCGATCGTGGTGCTATGCGGGATCGTCTTCTGGGCGGCGACCTAGATAATGACGACCGTCCTATCCTGGGGCCGGTATCCCCGTGCGCCGCAAGAGGCACACGTCGTTGCGTGGCGGGATGCCGTTTCGCCGGTGTGGCGCGACGCGCTCGCCGGCAACTTCACCACGCTGCCGTTCGGCAATGGCCGCAGCTACGGGGACAGTTGTCTCGCGGCGTCGGGACAGGTCGTCCAGACGCTGGCGCTCGACCGGCTGATCGCGGTCGACTGGGAAACCGGCGTGCTGCGCGCGGAACCGGGCGTCACGCTCGAGCAGATTCTCGAGGTCGCAATTCCCCGCGGCTGGATGCTGCCGGTCACGCCGGGCACCAAGTACGCCACGCTCGGCGGCGCCATCGCGAACGATGTCCACGGCAAGAATCACCACGTGCGCGGCACGTTCGGCCGGCATGTGCGGCGCTTCATGCTTGTCCGCAGCGACGGCACGCAAATGGAATGCGCGCCGGATCAGCATGCCGATTTTTTCAGCGCGACGATCGGCGGGCTGGGGCTGACGGGGTTGATCGTGTGGGCCGAGATTCAGTTGATGCCGGTCCAGTCGAGCATGATCGACGTCAGGAGCATTCGCTTCGCCAATCTCGACGGGTTTTTCACGCTCTCCGAAGAACTCGATCCGCTGCATGAATACAGCGTTGCCTGGGTCGATTGCCAAAGCCGGGGAAGCGCGCTCGGGCGTGGCATTCTGATGGTCGGCGATCACGCGCCCGACGGCGGGCTCGAAGTCGCCGCCAGCAAGAAGCGTTCGGTGCCGTTCACGCTGCCAGTGCCGATTTTCAATCGCGCGACCTTGCGCGTCGGTAACGAGCTGTACTATCGCCGCCAGAAAGAGACCGAGGTGCGCACGCGCACCGGTTACGACGCGTATTTTTACCCGCTCGACAGCGTGCTGCACTGGAACCGTATCTATGGACGCGCGGGCTTTCAGCAGTATCAGTGCGTGGTGCCGGCAGCGGTTTCGCGCGACGCGATCCGCGCTATCCTCGATGCGATCGCGAAGAGCGGCGGCGGCTCGTTTCTCGCGGTGCTCAAGCGCTGCGGCGCGATCCGCTCGCCGGGACTGATGTCGTTTCCGCTCGAAGGCGCGTCGCTCGCGCTGGATTTTCCGCAGCGCGACGCGCTGAACGCGCGGCTTTTCGCCCAGCTCGACACGATTGTCCGCGAGGCCGGCGGGCGTATCTATCCTGCCAAGGACGCACATATGTCAGGCGCCGATTTTCGCGGCGCCTACCCTCAATGGCAAGAACTGGAAGCGTTGCGCGACCCTGCGTTGCTGTCGCGTTTCTGGGAACGGACTACCAGAATATGAAAACGATTTTGATCGTCGGCGCAACGTCGGCCATCGCGACTGCATGCGCTCGCCAGTGGGCGTCGCAAGGCGCGCGCTTCTTTCTCGTCGCGCGCAACGGCGAGCGACTCCAGCAAGTCGCGGACGATCTCACCGCGCGCGGCGCGAAACTCGCCGTGTGTCATCAACTCGATATCGACAGCCTCGACCAGCACGCCGCGATGCTCGACGCGTGCAAGGCCGAACTCGGCGCGATCGATATCGTGCTGGTCGCGCCGGGCACGTTGCCGGATCAAGCCGCTTGCCAGACCGATCCCGCGCTCGCGGTTCGCGAATTCAACACGAATGCGGTCTCGGTGATTGCGCTGCTCACGCCCATCGCGAACGTGCTGGAAGCGCAAAAGAGCGGCGCGCTGGCGGTGATTTCGTCCGTGGCGGGCGATCGCGGCAGGCCGTCGAATTATCTCTACGGCAGCGCGAAAGCCGCGCTGAGCGCCTTCTGCGAAGGGCTGAACGCGCGTCTGTTCAAGTCGGGCGTGCACGTCATGACGATCAAGCCCGGTTTCGTCGCCACGCCGATGACCGCCGGCCTGCCGCTGCCGGGCCCGCTCGTCGCGACGCCGGAAAAGGTGGCGAAGGACATCGTGCGCGGTATCGAAAAGCGCCGGGATGTGCTGTACACGCCGTGGTTCTGGTCGATCATCATGCTGATCATCCGGTCGGTGCCGAAGTTTATGTTCAAGCGCGCGTCGCTGTGACGGTTCCCGCAACGCGTAATCGCGAAGCCGTCTTTACCCCGCTTGCAAAGCGCAATTTCACTCAACGAGTATTGGTATGAATCAGACGCGAATCCTTCTTCCGGGCGGCGCCGGCCTTGTCGGCCAGAATCTTGTCGCGCGCTTGAAAGCGCGCGGATACGACAATCTGGTCGTCATCGACAAACACAAGGCCAATCTCGACGTTCTGCGCGAAGTCCATCCCGACGTGACCGCGATCTACGCCGATCTGGCCGAACCGGGCGAGTGGGAAAAGTACTTCGAGGGTGCTGACCTCGTGGTACTGCTCGCGGCGCAAATCGGCGCGCCGACACGCGATCCGTTCGTGCGCAACAACATCGTCGCGACCCGCAATATTCTCGACGCAATCAAGCGCTATCGAATTCCCTATACCGTGCACATCAGCTCGTCGGTGGTGAATTCGGTCGGCGAGGACTTCTACACCGAGACCAAACGTGAGCAGGAAGAGATCGTTCTCGCGTCCGGTATCGAATGCGTCGTGCTGCGGCCCACGCTGATGTTCGGCTGGTTTGACCGCAAGCATCTCGGCTGGCTGTCGCGCTTCATGCATCGCGTACCGGTCTTCCCGATTCCGGGGAACGGCAAGTTCATGCGCCAGCCGCTCTACGTGGGCGATTTCTGCAACGTCATCATCAGCTGCATCGAGTCACGCATCAAGGGCCAGGCATTCAACATCACCGGACTCGAACGGGTCGACTATATCGACATCATTCGTCAGATCAAGCGCGCGACTAAAGCCCCCTGCACGATCGTGAAGATTCCGTACCATCTCTTCTACGTGTTGCTGAAGATCTACGCGATCTTCGACAAGAATCCGCCTTTCACTGCCGATCAGCTCAAGGCGCTCACCGCTGGCGATGAATTCGAAGTAATCGATTGGGAAAGCATCTTCAATATTCGCGCGACGCCGTTCGCGGCAGCGATGGACGAGACCTTCAACGATCCGACTTATAGTCACATCGCCCTTGAATTCTGAGCAAACCCAAACCATGACCGCAGAGCGCATTGCAATACTGGGAGCCGGGCCGATGGGTCTCGGCGCGGCCTATCAACTCGTTAAGGACGGCCGCAAGCCAGTGATTTTCGAAGCGGACGACCGCGTCGGCGGGATGGCTGCGTGCTTCGATTTCGGTGGGCTTTCCATTGAACGCTACTACCACTTTCACGCGATCTCGGATCATGCGTTTCTGAAGGTACTGGACGAACTCGGCCTTGCGGACAAGATGCAGTGGCGCGAAACAAAAATGGGCTACTTCTACCAAGGCCGCGTACAGGCGTGGGGAAACCCGATGGCGCTGCTGAAATTCAAGGGCTTGAGTTTCGTGGCGAAATTCCGCTATGGACTGCACGCGTTCCTCTCGACGAAGCGCAAGGACTGGAAGCCGCTCGATCATGTCGAGGCGACCGGCTGGATTCGTCGCTGGATCGGCGAGGAAGCCTGGGAAGTGCTGTGGCGGCGTCTGTTCGACTACAAGTTCTACGATTACGCGGACAATCTTTCGGCGGCGTGGATCTGGAGTCGGATCCGTCGAATCGGCCGCTCGCGATACAACATCTTTCACGAGAAACTCGGCTATCTCGACGGCGGCTCGGATACCTTGCTCGAAGGCATGCGGCGTTATATCGAAGCGAATGGCGGCGAGTTCCGGTTGGGCACGCCCGCGCAGAAAGTGGCGATCGAGAACGGCCAGGTCACGGGCGTGCAGGTCGGCGGCGAAGTGCTGCCCTTCGACAAGGTCATCAGCACGATTCCCCTGCCTTACGTACCGCGCGTAATGCCCGATCTGCCCGCGGACGTGCTGGACGCTTTTCGTAGCGTGAAGAATGTCGCGGTAGTTTGTGTGATCGTGAAGCTGAAAAAAGCGGTCACCGAGAATTTCTGGCTGAACACGAACGATCCCGAGATGGATATTCCCGGCATCGTGGAATACACCAATCTGCGCCCGCTGGATCATCACGTGGTTTATGTGCCGTTCTACATTCCGGGTGAGCATCCGAAATATCAGGAAGCGGACTCGGTGTTCATCGACAAGGTGAAGCGCTATCTGATGAAGATCAATCCGGCATTGACGGCCGACGACTTTATCGACGTCAGGGCGAGCCGTTACCGCTATGCGCAGCCGATCTGCGAGCCGGGCTACCTCGACCGGCTGCCGCCGATTCAACTCCCCGTCAAGGGACTGCTGGTCGCCGATACGTCGTACTACTATCCCGAAGACCGCGGTATTTCGGAAAGTATCGACCTCTCGCGCAAGATGGCGAAGATGATATGACGCGAGCGCACTCGGTCCTGAAACGTACGTTCGTCTCCAGGAGCTTCTTATTGTTCCTGCTGACGGGCGGCTTTGCTGCGGCCGTCAACTGGGGCAGCCGGATCGTCTATAACCAATGGATGCCCTATTCGGCCGCAATCGTCGTCGCGTATATTACGGGCATGATTACGGCGTTTGTTCTCGCCAAGCTGTTCGTGTTCACTAAAAGCACGCAGTCGACCGGGCGATCCGTTCTGTTCTTCACCCTTGTGAATCTCGTGGCGGTGGCTCAAACGTGGGCGGTCAGCATGGGGCTTGCTTACTACGTGTTTCCACGTGTCGGGATCGTCGCGCATGCCCGCGATCTCGCGCATCTGGTCGGCGTGGTTGTACCGGTTTTCACCAGCTACATCGGGCATAAAAAGTGGAGTTTCAAGCATTGAGCGCGATTGTCCGACGAAGCTCAGACGCCCAACTCAATGAGCCAAACACAGCTAGCTGATTTAGAGCATGCCGGGATCAAGGCGTGGGCGGCCGGGTTTCTCGCGGCGCTCATCTGTATCGTCAAGTATCCCCATCGAATCTTCCATGGCTTCATGTGGGCCGAGGACGGCGTGGTTTTCGTGGCGCAGGCGGCGGAATTGGGCGTCCGCGCTGTGTGGACACCTTACGCGGGTTATTTGCACGCAGTGCCGAGGCTGATCGTCGGCGCTTGGGTTTTGCTCGCCGAACCAGAACGATTTCCGCACGGCTTCGCTTGGTCGAGTATTGCGGTGTATGTCGTCATCGGCGCTTCGCTATTCGGCTTGTCGCGGCGACATTTCCCGCGCGGGCCATCAGGCGACGCCGGCGCGCTGGCGGTCGCGGTGCTGCCGTTCATCGTGCCTCAATCGCCGGAAGTCTACGTCACGCTGACAAACTTGCAATGGCTGTTCGCGCCGGTCCTCGCGTTTCTGCTAGTCGATTTGTGCACGGGCCACGATACCTTAGGCCGGCGCGCGGGCAGTTTCATCCTTGGTCTGACTGGACCTTTCGGCGTGGTGATGTTGCCTCCGGCTATCGCTATTCTCGTGGCCGGCAAGCGCGGCCGCTGGAAGGCACTCCTGCCGTACTTCGCGGCGTGTGTCCTGCAGCTCGGTGCTTTCGTATTGTTCTCTGCGCACATGCCGGGACCGACGTTTGCCGGTTATCCGTGGATCGCGGATTACGCGCGCGGCGCGCTGTACGAAGTTTTCTATCCGCACATTCTGCAAAGCAATCTGCCTGCCCCGCTTGTGCGGATCGCCTTGATCGTCGCATTGGTTGCGGTTGCGATCTTCAACGGACGCCGACCGACGCTGGTTGCCGCGCCGCTGTTTGCGGTCGCCGCCGGACTGTGGTGCCTCGGTGTGGTTCGTCAAGCGACGCCTGGCACGCTCATTCACTGGTCTGGTTACGGCGCGCGCTACGTATTGCTGCCGGAAGTGGCGATGATGATCGCATTGCTGTTCGCGATCTACCGCGGCCGCTACACAGCGGGCCGTTTATGCGCTGCGCTCTTGTTGATCGGAATGTTGCTGAAACCGTTTCCCCACGCGTCGGTCACCGGCGACGCAACAGTGATCTCGCGTGAAGGAACCGCCATCCGTATGAATTTTCCGCCCAACCGCACGATTGTGTTGGACGAAAAATGATGCGCTAGTCTTCGATGCAACAAGGCAAGCAATTCATGCCGAAAGGGCCCTCTCGACGGCTGCGTCGCCGAGCCCGGGCTCTGACGTATCACCCTTCAAAAACTATTTTCCGCGCAGATAAATGTCGCACATCTCAAAAGCGGCCTTGGGCCAGGACGAGAAGTTAGCCGCGATCTTTTGCGTGACTTCCGTTTCCTGGCGAGCTGCTCCGCAAACCAGCACCGCACCCGGTCCACGGTCGAGATATTTCTCCGGCATATCGAGCGGAGCCAAATACGGCGAGAAGAAATGCGGTACGACGAACGCTCGTCGCTGGCCGTAATAAGGCACCTGGCTGCTCCAGTCATCGCCGTACACCAGAAGCGGATCGTTGGGCGACGTATGCTCGCGCAGGAATTTCGCAACTGCGAGGATGGGGTAGCTATCGTTATAGGCCTGGCGTTCCTCGTCGAAGAGATGTCCTTCGAAATATCCGTAAAGGTTGAACGCAATTACGCCGGCCATCGCGAGCGCCGACAGCGCTGCGAACTTTGGTTTTTCCTCGACCAATGCGCCGATCGCGACGGCGAGCGCGAATATCAGATAGACGGTGTTCGAGACCGGATAATAGTCGTGCACAAACAGTAGATTCTCGAACACCATGAAAAACAGCAGGAACAAGCCGACGCCCCACAGGATCAAGCCACGCTTTGCCCGTGCGAATACCAACCCGGCGATGATGACGAACACGCCTAGATGCCCGGCGATATTCGCTTCGATAATGCGATGCCAGATGACGTTGACCCACAATCCGCTGCCGATACGGCCTTCCAAAGTGCCAAAATTCCACGCACTCAAGGCGCTCGAGGTCAGAAACTGACCAAACGGATTCGCCATCTTGACGTGGTCCGAATATTTGACCCAGGCCACGCCGATCAACAGGGGAATGACGAAACCTACGATACCTTTCCATAGGCCGCCCGACCGCAACCATCGGGTCCGTATATCCGGCCATACGCGATGCAAATAAAGCAAGGCGAAGATCAACAATGGCAGGACAGTCGTCGATTTTTGCAGGATGGCAAGCGTGAGAAACACGCCGGCAAGCGCAGCATCGAGCCAGCGGTCGTCGCCTCGGATCAACTCCAGCGCGTAAGCGATGAAGTACAGCGCGAAGAAAAGGGCCGCGCTTTCCATAAGAAACGCGCGCCCCCAGAAGAGATAAAGCGGCGCCGACAGGAACAGTGCCGAGAAAATCCAAAAATACAGCGGTGCTCGCGCTCCAAACAACCGTCTTGCGATTTTAAGCGCAGGGGCTAGCGAACCGATCCAAAAAGCGTAGCTTACGAGACGTCCGACCGGATCGAGGGCCAAGCTCAGCGGGCACGCTATCAGCGAAACGACCCATTGATAGATTGGAAATTCGAAAGGAATTGACCAGGGATATCCGCCTACCGGCGTCCAATAGGCACTGTGCAGCCCTCCGTGGCATGCCCAGTAGGACGTCAGCGCAGTCTGTGTCTGCCGAAAGGCGTGAAAACCCAGGATCGGCGTGTTTCGATACTCGACGGCCAGCCATGCCGACAATACGAACATGCCCAAGCCTAATACCGCTGCAAATCGGATCATCGACTTTACGTCGAACATCCGTTCGAACGGTGAGGCCGAATTTTTGGCAAACTGTTTCAAAAGCACACTCCACGATGTATTTGCGACGAATTATACGACCGCGCCTCGCGTGCATCCCACCCCTCAAGCGCTGCCAGCGAAGCGCCGCCAATCCCTAGCGCGCGGATGCGTCGCGTCAATAAGACCGATCTTGCCCACTTCCGTCCCAAAAACCAAAGGCCGCCGGGGTCCGGGGCGATGGAGTGATGACTTCGGCAGGTGTAGGCTCAACGCATTGAGGAGACGATAACTCGCGGACTTTTCACGAAAGCAGATTGCGGAATATATCCAGCAAAAGATCCGAAGGAGGTCAGGCAATATTCACGAGCATTGCTCTGTTTGGGGCGGTCTATTTCCCACACCTTCCAAAGGATTCCGTTCACGCTGAGATATGCGCTGAGATATGCGCTGAGATATGCGCTGCAATATGCGCTGCAAATTTGCACGACATTTGAAGCGTGCGGGTCTGCGCTGCTACCAACACTTGGTCCTGATATGCGACTTCTCTGACATTAACTTTCCGCGAACGCCCTGTCCTTCCTCAACGAAGACTATTGAGAACGCGTCTACTTCAAAAGAATTATTTCGATCGTAATAGGCGAAGGTTGCCGACGATTATCGTTGGCATTAAGCTACCCTGGTTCTACCAGACGCCGCGATTGCTCCGCGGCGCAACTGCAGCGCGCATCGCATTTAACGGTTCTCAACCCGGATTTCATCATCAATGTTCATTCTGCTCGGTTCCCCGCGCTCAGGCACGACGCTTTACAAAGAATCGCTCAATTTGCACAGCGGTATCTTTATCCCAAATCAGACGACGTTCATCAGTCCGATCGCGCATGTCATCGGAAGCATCAGCGACTGGAATAAGTCTCGCGAATTAATCAAGACGATCATTACATCGACCGACGACTATGCCGAAGTCCTGGCACCTTATATTAGCGTTATCGAGGTTGGCGAAGTGCTGGAAAATGCTGAGCCGTCACTCGCGGGTGTTCTTGAGGCAGTTTATGGCCGTATTGCACGTAATGCCGGCAAGATCGTCGGCGGCGACAAAACGCCCGACGACCTGCTCTCGATCCGAAAACTTGAACAAGTGGGCTTACTCAATTCAGAAGTCAAGTTTGTTCACATTGTGCGGGACGTACGCGGCGTGATGTCTTCGCTAAAGAACGTCTCGTGGGCACCTTCCGGAATCGAAGAATATTTTCCGCGCCTATGGAACTACACAAACTTGCACGTGCATAACACCATGTCCGGGCGGCCAAATTATATGTTCGCCCGCTATGAAGACCTCGTCGGCAATCCGAGAGACGTATTGTCACAAACGACATCTTTCCTGCGCCTGCCTTTCGAGGATGCCATGCTGGATAACGCAAGCCGCGCGCCGGCGCTGCGCCATGACCAGAGTCACCGGAACCTTTCGCAGCCGTTTCTGACCCAACGCGCGACGTCGTGGAAAAACGAACTGGACCCCGCTATCGTCCAGCATTGCGAAACCACCGCCGCCGAAGCGCTGCGCGTATTCGGCTACTCATCCTGAACAGGGTTTGCGGAGGGCGAGTCGCAGCGGCGGCGATTGGTTTCCGCGGCAACATAGGTTCAAGATCGGCCGTATTTGTCGTCGAATCGAACAATGTCGTCTTCGCCCAGATAACTACCGGACTGCACTTCGATCATCGCGAGCGGCACCTTGCCCGGATTCTCCAACCGGTGTTTCTGACCGAGCGGAATGTAGGTGGACTCGTTCTCCGAGAGTAACAAGGTTTCTTCCCCGCGCGTGACAAGCGCCGTTCCGCTTACGATGATCCAATGTTCCGCGCGGTGATGATGCATCTGCAGCGACAGACGCGCCCCCGGGTTCACGACGATTCGCTTTACCTGGAAGCCCCGATCGCTGTCGATCGAATCGTAATATCCCCACGGCCGATAAACCTTGCGATGATTTTCCGCCTCCGAACCCTTTTCGGCCTTGATGCGCGCGACGATGTTCTTTACCCGCTGCACCTCGGAAGTCTTCGCGACGAGAATCGCATCGGGCGTCTCGACGACCACCAAGTCCTCGGTGCCCACACATGCGATCAGCCGCCCTTCGGAGTGCGCGTACGTATTCACCGCGCCATCGAACATCGCGCGACCGCGCGCGACGTTTCCGGCTTCGTCCTTGGGGAGCAATTCCCAAATGGCATCCCATGATCCGACATCAGACCATCCGGCGCGCAATGGGACAACGACGCCCGTAGCCGGCGACGACGCATCCCCGAGATGCTCCATGACCGCGAAATCGATCGACTCGGATGGGCATGCGACAAACTCGGCTTTGCCGATACGAACAAAATCACGGTCGGCTTCCAACGCGGCGAACGCGCGTCGGCACGCCTGGTCTATATCGGACCGGAAGTGCGCGATCAGCTTCAGCCATACCGAAGCGCGCAGAACGAATATCCCGCTGTTCCACCAGAACTCCCCCGACATCACGTAACGCTCGGCTAGATCCTTGCCGGGCTTCTCCACAAACCGTTCAAGACGATAACCCCCGCTGCCGGCAAGGCTCTCCCCGACCTTGATATAGCCGTAACCGGTGTCGGCGCGCGTCGGAACGATTCCCATGGTCACGACGTGCCCGTTGGCGGCATAGTCGGCGGCAACAGCGACCGTTTCAGCGAAGGCCGCGAGATCGATCATCGCGTGATCGGCGGGCATCACGACCATCACGGCGTCCTTGCCGCTTTCTACCAATGCGAGCGCCGCCAGGGTCAGCGCAGGAGCCGTGTTGCGGCCAGCCGGCTCAAGGATGATCCGTCCCGTTCGACCAATGCTTCGCAACTGCTCGGCTGTCGTGAACCGGTGATCCTCACCGCACACCACGAGCACTTCCTCGGCGATGGGCTGTATTCCCTGAAGCGCGTCGAGGCGCCGTGCCGTCGCCTGGAGCAGCGACTCCTCGCCGAGAAGTCCGATAAGTTGTTTCGGAAAATGCTCGCGCGACAGCGGCCACAACCGTGTGCCCGATCCGCCCGCCAGAATCACTGCCTGGAGTGGAACCGGCGACGGCATCGGCAAGGACGTGCTTTCAAGAGGAGATGCTGTCGGTATCGTCATTAAGTAGAAGCTAACTGATTAGCGAAGAAAGGCCGGCAACGCTCGGGGCGCGTCAACCTGTGACGGCCGCGCGGAATGCGGCAGCATTACGGACGTCCGCGGCATATTCGTAGAACGCAGCGCGGCTCGGAAAACCGGGAAGGACCGTCTGAAAGAAGCAGAGCATTTCGGTAAGCTGCTTGTTTCGGAGGAACCGCACGAATGCTGTGAGGTCGCCCTCCCCCAGTCCCGCGGTAAAAAGTTGCGGACCCGATGAGAACAGAGCCTGCGCAATGACTGCTGCAATCTCCACCCGCACCTTGCTGAGATCCTCTTTGATCGTGTTGTTTTCGTGAACGCGATAGACGATGTGCTCGTTTTCGTGATCCAGAAACACCGAACTGTTCGCGTAGGCAAACATCAGGAAATCGAGGTCGTGACAGTAACGAAGCGGTTGGAACCCACCCGCCGCGCCCCATAGGGCGCGAGAAAAAACCATATTCGACGTCGTGGCAACGAAGTTCTCGTTCAGCAGCGCGAGTTGTGGAAGCGCCGTTTCTTCGAGGAAAAGGGCCGCGCGGCCTAGCCAGTCAATAGCTGTCCCATTGTCCTGTCTGACACTGTTGTCGTCCATGATGCCGGGCTTTCCTGCAAGAAGACCAACGCCCGGACGCTCGTGAATAATCTCTCTGCAACGTTCCAGTTTGGTCGACGTGAAAATGTCGTCCGAGTTCAGTACCGCGATATAGTCGCCGCGACTAATTCCAATGGCACGATTGAGCGTGTTGTGCGCGCCCGCATTGTCTTGTTTGTAGAGCTTCGCATGCGGCGCCTTCTTCAGCACGCGTTCGGCGAGCTCGAACCCGTGGTCGGAAGAACCGTCGTCGATCAGGACAATCTCGTCGGCGGGCGACGTCTGGGACAAAACGCTTTCGAGCGCAGCTTCGATATAGCGCGCGTGGTTATACAGCGGCACCACCACTGAAATAGCGGGTGTCGTGAGTCGAGCTGCCGTACGGCGCGGTTTAAAAATCGACATAGCGAAGAGAGAAGTAGTAGCGAGCCTGACGCGAAAACCGGCGCCAGCTATTGAATGTCCGTATCGAAGAACGGGAAATAACGTGATATGTACCGCAAATCACGCGAGCGTTCCTTGATGAAACGGGCTGGATTACCGGCCACGATCGTGTAAGGCTGCACGTCTCGCGTGACCACTGAACCCGCGCCGATGACAGCACCCTCGCCGATTCGCACGCCCGGGCTTATGATCGCACGCGCCCCTATCCAGACGTGATCCTCGATCACTACGGGCTTGCTCAAGCATACGAAATCCGGATTCTGCGGATCATGTGTCAGCGTCTGGATCAACGTGTAATGGGAGATATTGACGTTGTTGCCGATCGTCAATGGCACCCGGCCGTCAAGATATGTATAGCGGTTGATCACAGTGTTATTGCCGATCGAAATGTGATAACCGGTGACGAAGCAACCCATGGCAATGCTGGAATCGTGCCCGATCCGGACCTGACAAAAACGCCGCAGGAACCCGTGCCGCACCCGATAGGGCATGTAGTTCATGAAGAGATGATTGCCCAGATAGAAGCACACTGCAGGTTTGAACCGCCACCTGATAAAGCGATATATTCTTTTTACCGGCTCAAGCATGCCGTCCTCTCACCCGCGCCTTAACGGCTCTTGGTCCTAACCACATTCTCGATGATCTCTTCGTATCGCTTCACGATACTTGAGAAATCGAAACGTTCGTAAATTTTCCGACGGCCGTCAGCCGCTTTCGCCTTCCACTCGTCGCGATTCGTTGCCATATGATTCATGGCATCGGCGAGTATCGGGGCAATCTTGTAGCTGCGTGGCGCGTAAGCCAGCTCATCTAGTATCGTCGAGGTCAAATTGGGCGTGTCGCCGTATTCGTTCGGCACCAGAATCCCAATGTCATTAGACTCGATTACTTCCGCCGACGCCCCCGTATCAGTCAGAATCATAGGCTTTTGATAGAACATCGCCTCGTTCATCGCAATGCTCCACCCTTCGATAAACGAAGGCAGCAAGAACGCATCGGTCACACGGTGCACATCTTCCACATCCGGGAAATATCCCGGCATCAGAATGTGTTCTTCGAGGCCATGATCTTTAAGATACTGTCTCAAGGCCTCGACATGCGGCGGATAGATCACGTTCCCCACGCACAGGATTTTCACGTCGCGACGCTGCTGAAGCAAATGTCGCATGGCATCCGCCATGACGTAGTGGCCTTTGTGCAGGTTGTAAGACGCAATGTTTGCGAATACGTAGTCGTCGTCGGCGAGTCCCAGCTCGGCGCGAGTCAGTTTGATCGGCTTCCGGTCGCGTGCTTCGTGCTCCGCGATGATCAAGCCGTTCGGAACCGTGATCACTTTGCTGGCGGTCACCCCGAGATTCTGGACCGCGTAGCGTGTCGCGTTTTTCGAGACCGACACGTAGCAATCGACATATTGATCGTTGCGCGAGAAGGACTCCGCCTGCGCCGTAGAAAAAAACGCATAGACGTTATGGATGAACGTGATATTCGGGATCTTGTGCTTCGCGAACAACGCATAGCCCACGTCGGAGAAATGTGACATCGCGACATCGACGCCCAGCGACCTTAGAAGGCGGTCGTAACTTCCAGCAATGTCGTTAGCGGGCAAGCCGACGACGCGCAAACCGGCGTCCTTCGCCACCGTGCCGAGATGCCCGACCTTGCCCGGCGTGACGATCGTCACATCGAACCGCTGACGGTCGAACGCGATCGCCGAATCCAGGACGACTTTTTCGAGGCCGCCCTTGTCGAACGAAGCGAGTTCGATCAAGACGCCAAGTTTGCCGTCGACACGGCGCGGCGGGGATTTTCGAAACAACGAAAGTAGAGACTGAAGCATGAAATTTCCGGAACAGGCCGTCTGATATTTATCGGTTATTTGATGTTGAACACAGTCGCCCGAACCTCGCGGGAGTCATCGATCAAACCGATGGAATCGAGCAGCTCCGATAGCTTCGCAGCCACGCTTTCCACCGAGTATTCGCCGAGCGCCGCGGCGAAACCAGCGTCGGCAATACGCGTCCACAACGCGGGATCTTCGTGCAGACGAACGATCGCAGCGGCGATCTCCGCGGCAGTCTCGCCTTCCAGCACTTCTTCCCCATCGACGAGCCCCATTCCCTCGCTCGCCACCTTGCTCAGAACACACGGCAGCCCGTGCAACAGACTGGAGACCACCTTGCCCTTGATCCCCGCGCCAAACCGCAACGGCGCGACAGAGAGCCGAGCGGTATCCAGAATGTCGCTGAGATCCTCGACGAAGCCGACTATCTTCACGCCAGCTGCGGGATCGTCCAGTGCCTGGACAACAGGCGTCACGTTGCTGCCGACCACGCGGAGCATGGCGTCCGGCAGGCGCTGCCGCACGATCGGCCAGATTTCCTTGACGAGGAACATAACCGCGTCGATGTTCGGACGGTGCGCGAATCCGCCAACGAACACTACGCCGGACCGCTCAGCGAACGAGTTCGCCGAGCGAGTCGGCATGCGGGGAATCGGAATGCGATGAACGTTCGCGCCGGGCAAAACGCCAGTCACGATGTCTTTCTCCAAACGGCTCACAACAATCGTCGCGTCCGACAGGCTGATCGCGCGAATTTCCTCGCGGCGCAACGACAGCGCGTAATCGAGAGCCTGCGCCGAGCGCTCGTGAATGGCCGCGCGCTCCTCGCGCAGGTAATGGAGGTCGACAGTGCCGAAGATCACTTTCGCATCCGGCGCGCCGCTTCGAAGCGATTCGATCACGTGACGGGCCACGATGACACGCTGGACGAGCACGGCCTGCGCGTCACTAGCCTCATTGATGACAAGCCGATTCAGAGACTCCAGACCGGTCGCGTACTGAACTCGTACCCCCCAGCGGCGCAACGCGTCGGCATAGGTCTCGAGCGGCGTTTCTTCGAAAGCCGCGATAAAGCTCACCTGGTAGCCGAATGCGTGGAAAATTCGCATGTACCAGAACACGTCGGCGGAACCGGAATCCTGATCCGGCTTCGGCACGAACGCATCCACCATGACGATCTTCGGACGCGCGGCAAGCGCCAGCACGTCGCCGTCAGCGCCGGAAGCAGCAAAAATTTTGTCGAAACGCTGGCGGAGGGTCCAGCGCTGATGTGCGTCGTTCCATTTGTCGTCATCGCCGGCATCTTCCGCGATTGCCGGCTGCTGAAACCGTGTGAAGCGGGCGAACGGTTGCAGATAGGTATTCTTCTCGCGCGCGGACAGCAGCAGCCCGATCGACACCAGTCCGGCTCGAAATGGAGCTTCTGCGCCGAATTCGCTCGATATCTGCTCCCAGTCTTCGCGTCGGATCGCAATGAACCCGGACCCCGCGCACGTTACGCGCATGACGGCGTTGACGGCAGGGTCGGCCGGCGCAAGGCCTGCGCCGTTAGGGCGCAGCCGCGCATCTGCTTCGATCGCGGCCCCCGCAGCGTCCACGGTCCCGTCCTCGCTCAGGATCAGCGAGGAGATCGCCGCCGCGTCGGGAAACCGCGCGAACGCTTCGTCCACGGCACCGAGCCATCCTGGGTGAGCGCTCAGTTGGTCCGATACCATCACGAGGAACTCACCGTCGACCCGGCCGATGCTGTCTCGCAACGCGGACAACGAATCAGCGGCTTCCGTGCTATGGACTAATTGCGCACCGAATCGTGCCTGCAGGGAATCGGCATCGCCATTCCCCACGACTGACACTGAATACGGGACAGCGCTGGTGTGTGCGCTCAGCGCCTTCAGGCACTTGTCGAGCGCTGCCCCGCCCCCGGGAGACTGAACGACGACGATAGTCGCCCGCGGCTGTACCGCCTGTACGAACGGGACCGGCGGCTCCGGGAGGGGCCGCATGCCGTCGGCAGAAAACTTCTGTTCCGTGTCGAGCCCGGACAGGGCAGCGACCTTGCCGGCTGTCGAGCTCAGCGTTCGCGTGGCCGGGCCCAGGCGTCGCGAGACGTACCGCAGCGGCTGCGTCACACGCCAGGACGTGGAATGCATGAGGGCATTCACTTGGGCGCGCAGTGCATCGTTCTCGCTTCTGAGCCCACTGTCCAACGGAGCCGGCGCGGGGCCAGCGACCGACTTGCTCTGCAATGCCCGCAGGAGGACATTCGAGTTTTTGACCTGCGTAGTCAGTTCGGCAAGTTGCGCGGAGACTTTCTCGGGCATGCTTTGCTGGGCACGAAGCTCGTCCAGCGCTGCGCTGAGCCGCGCAATTTCGTTTTCGCGAGTGATTACCTCATTATTCAGCCGAACGGCCTCTACCGTCAGACGGCCAATCTCATCATCACGCGCTAACGTGGCTTCGGTGAGACGGACCGTTTCTGCGGTCAAGCGTCCGATCTCGTCGCCCCGTTCAAGCGTTTCGCCAGTCAGTCGGGCAATTTCGACGGCCTGCTGGCCAATGCGACCGTTGCGCGCATGGTCGTAGCGAGCGAACGAGAAGCTGCCTTCGAGAACGTTGTCATCCGGCTCGGGAATCGGCCCGTCGGATGCGATGGCGATAAAATAGACCGGAGCGACGAGCCCTTGCGTCGACCTGTATTCGCCCACCTCGGTCTCGGACCAATAAGTTGTCTCGCGCGCGCCTTCCCGACCTTCGCGGAACAGCAGTGAGCCGGCGGTCGGCTTCTGTTCGTAGAGCACGAAATTCTTGAAGCCAGTCTTCAGCCACCGGACAAACTCTTCGCGATCGAGCTCGCGCACGTGATACTCGTTGGGCGGCGAGCCGGGCGGCGAATAAACCGGGCGGTTGGGAGTCGAGATGATCATCAGGCCGTTCGGCCGCAAGACGCGACGCGCTTCCAGCATGAACGCCTCGTGCTCGTGAAAGTGCTCTAGCGTCTCAAACGAGTTGAGGATATCGACTGACGCGTCCGGCAGCGGGATTGCCGTCGCGCTGCCGTGCTCGTAGCGCAGATTCGGTTGATCGCCATAACGTGAGCGAGCGTTCACGACGGCCTGCTCATCGATATCGACGCCGACCACTGACCGGGCGGCCTGAGCAAGCACGGCAGACCCGTAACCTTCTCCGGATGCGATATCAAGAACCTCCTTGCCTTCGCACAGCGGCGCCGAAAACAGATACCGATGGTAATGCTCGTACTGGATCGGCCCAGCCACGCCGGGAAGATAGCGTTCCCCGGTGAATTCGTGGCCGTCCTCTGCGCCTTTGAACCGAAACGTTCGGACTTGCTTTGTCATGTTTTGAAATCCTGCGCTACTTGCTTGACGTAGCTCTCGATGAAACTGTCGAATAGGGTGAAAGACACAAAGTTGCGAGTTGTCAGCAACACAACACCGGCTGCGCCCGGACTCGGGTGCGGAGGTCAGGCTGCCTCGGACACTCCCAGGCGGAGCATCGCAATACCGATCAGCGCGTGCTGGACGAGCGAGCTGTGCACCCGAAGCGGAACCGCATCGTGGATCCAATGAAGCTGAATATGGTTGTACTGGGTCCCTTCGGCCACTGCAACGCTGATCGTGAAACTGCCTACAGGCAATATCGGCATAACGAACGAAAATTCGGCGCACAGCAGGTCGTTCACGCCACACGACACCGGCCTGTCCGCAAAAGTTGCGAATGTGTTGTCGCCGAACAGATCCTGACCGCGTTCGTTTTTCAGGAAGAATCCGATAATCGGCGAGACGAGCGACTCTCCGGCAACCACTGAAACCTGCAAGGTTATATTTTCGCCGCCGACGATCCATTCAAGGCGCCGGCCTGCTTCGTCGACGAGGGCGACGTCCACGATGCGGGCACCGCCCGAACCAAACGATTGCGACTGCTGATTGAAACTCGAAACCTGTATGTCGTTGCGCAACGCGGACGCATTGATGACGTCGCGCCGTTCGTCGACGACTGGAATCGTGCTCCCGATTGCATGCATCCCCGGGGTCGCCACTGCGGCGGACGACGAAATGTAACGTGCTTCGAGATAGGCTGTGCATACCTCCTCGGGGTCGCCCTGTCTCATGACGCGGCCGTGGTCGATCCAGATGACCTTAGAGCAGAGCTTCTTGATCGTCGAGGTGTCGTGGCTCACGAAAAGTATCGTGCCGGTTTTCCTGAATTCGTCAAGAAAACGGAAGCACTTTTGATTGAAGAACGCATCCCCGACCGCGAGCGCCTCGTCGATCACGAGAATGTCGGCATCGACATGGGCGATTACCGCGAACGCCAGACGCACGAACATGCCGCTCGAGTAAGTCTTGACGGGTTGATCGATGAACTCGCCGATGTCCGCGAATGCCACGATATCGTTGTAGCGTTGATCGATCTGTTGGCGCGACAGGCCATAAAGTTGAGCGTTCAGGTAGATGTTTTCCCGCCCCGTGTACTCCACGTCGAAACCCGAACCCAACTCAAGGAGCGCGGCCACTCTGCCCTGCACGCGGATGTCGCCGGCTGTCGGGGCCAATGTACCGCAGACGATCTGCAGCAGCGTACTCTTGCCGGACCCGTTCCGCCCGATGATGCCAACCGTTTCGCCGGCGGCCACCGAAAAACTGACGTCGTGCAAAGCCCAAAAAACCTTGGACAACGCATCGGCGCGAGCAAACGCCGCGCGCCGGCCGGCGGCATGCGGCGAAAATCGAGCCGCAACGCCGAGCATGCTTCGTTTAAGACGGTCGGCTGGGCGCTCGTAGGACGCAAAGCCTTTGCTGATGCCAGAAGCTTTGATCACTGAAATTTCCGACATGTAAAGTTTGGCCCTCAACAACCCTAGGATTGATTTAGCGCACGCGCCGAAGATGAATCGCCGACCTACATAGATTCCCCACGCGCACAGTCCCAACTGGGAATGCGATTTTACCTCGTTTCATGCATTTCACAATATGAGATGGACTGGGTAAAGCTCAGCCGCTTTGGCCTCGCAGTCGGCGGAGTCATCGAGACGGGACGGGCGTTCTGGCGTTTTTCGCCACGGCCACGGGTGGCGCAAGGCCGATCCCGCGACTCAGACTTCGTTGCAGCATTTACATTTCGCCGCGTCGTGATTCGGCTTCGCAACGCTTCGCGCGATACGCGTATGAGATAATTGTCGGCTAGCTCCACGCAGGTCATCGTCCTGCACGGCAAAAGGCATCCGGCGCGTCTTTAGAAGGTTCCATGAACCCGATGCGCGACAAAATATCACTGAGAATCGACGACCGGCTTATGGATATATTTAGCGTTTCGCCGCGATACCTCGCAGCATCGCTGGTGAAAAACCGGCGCCTCATGTTGGATCTTGCCAAGCGCGACGCGGTCGGCCGCTACAAAGGGTCGTTCCTCGGCATTCTCTGGTCCTTGTTGACCCCCCTGCTAATGCTATGCATCTACACGTTCGTATTCAGTTCGGTGTTCAAGTCGCGCTGGGGTGGCGGCGGCGCCGAAACGGCTTCGAAGGGTGAGTTTGCCGTCGTCCTGTTTGCCGGGATGATCATGTTCAACCTGTTTTCGGAGTGTATCGGCCGCGCGCCGACACTCATCCTTTCGCACGCGAACTTCGTGAAGAAGATCGTGTTTCCGCTCGAAATCCTTCCTTGCGTGACCTTGCTGTCGGCCCTTTTCCATCTTTGCGTAAGCGTCTTCATCCTGCTCGTCGCTGAATGGTGCATCGCTGGCAACGTGCCGCCCACCGCATTTCTTTTGCCCATCGTGCTCGCTCCGCTGTGCGTATTCATTCTGGGCGTGAGTTGGACACTCGCGGCGACCGGCGTATATTTGCGTGACATCGGCCAGACCATCGGGGTCTTGATCACCGCGTTAATGTTCCTGTCGCCCGTATTTTTCCCCGTGTCATCGCTTCCGGAGCGGTTTCGCACCTTCGTTTATCTGAATCCAATGACCTATCCGATCGAGCAAAGCCGGGATGTGCTCGTCTGGGGTCATCCGATCGACTGGAGCCGCTGGGGCGTATACACAGCGATCGCCGTCTTCGTCGCGTGGATGGGATTTGCGTGGTTTCAAAAGACTCGCCGGGGATTCGCCGATGTCATCTGACATTGCAATCCGCGCGATCGGGCTGACCAAGGGATTCGAGTCCTATGAAAAACCCGCTGATCGGCTAAAGCGCAGCCTCTACGGATTGTTGGGAACGATCGCACCCGTGCCGTCGTTTCGACAAGCGCTCTTCCGGCACGCCGGACAATGCGTGCGGACGTTCTGGGCCATCAAGGGCGTCGACTTCGAGATTGCGCGCGGAGAAACCGTCGGCATCATTGGGCGCAACGGCTCGGGTAAAAGCACCTTGCTGCAGATCATCTGCGGCACGCTTGCGCCAAGCGGCGGCGAAGTGCAGACAAATGGACGCATTGCCGCGCTGCTCGAACTAGGCTCCGGATTCGACGTCGAGTACACCGGACGCGAAAACATCTATATGAACGGGCAACTGCACGGCCTGTCCCGCGAGCAGATCGACGCGCGGCTCGAGCAAATCATTGCGTTCGCCGATATCGGTCAATTCATCGATCAGCCCGTCAAAACATATTCGAGCGGGATGTTCGTCCGATTGGCGTTCGCGGTTATTGCTCACGTCGATGCCGACGTGCTCGTTATCGACGAAGCGCTTTCGGTCGGGGACGCGTTCTTTACCCAAAAATGCATGCGCTTTCTGCGCCGCTTCCAGCGGACCGGAACGGTACTTTTCGTGAGCCACGACTCGTCGGCCGTCCGCGGACTGTGCAAACGGGTCATCTGGCTGGACCGGGGCGTGATCCAGGCGTCCGGCGACGCAAACGACGTCTGCACCCGCTATTTCGAGGCGTTCTATCGGCAGCAACAGGGCGACGGACCCTCGTGGGCCAGCCCGGCCGATCTTGGCGCGGGCGACGGCAAAGCAAGCCCGCCCGCGGCCCGCTTGAACGCCACCATACAAATGGCGGACCAGCGGCAACGCTTCGGCGGACCGAGGCGCGAAGAACTATCGGCCCCGGCTCTGAACGTCGATCCGCACGCCCTTCCGACGCAGCGGGACACGCCGCTCATCACCACCGCGCGTCTGACCAACGCGCAAGGTTCGCCGGTCAATTGGGTCGTCGGCGGTGAACGGGTGCTTCTCAGTATTCGCGCCGAGCGACCGGAACACGGTACAACACCGGTGATAGCCTTCTTTGTAAAAGACCGGCTCGGACAGACGCTGTTCGGGGATGACACTTCGCTTGCCAAAACGCACGAGGGTCAGACGTCCAAATCCGCGAAAGCACTGGACGCAGAATTCTTGTTCGACATGCCCATCCTGCCCCCCGGCGACTACGCATTCACCGTATTGATTGCCGAGGTCCGCGGCGACGGCGCCGCTCCCACGGTCCTGGACTGCGTGCACGACGTACTGATCGTCAAATCGGAATCGCCGAGCGTGACGACCGGCCTCATCGGCCAGCCGATGAGCAATATTGCTCTGTTCGTTCGCGACGCTGTGGAAGAAGCTTAAAGCTTGGCCTCCGTTCGAATCATCGTTGCTCTGAATAACGCGAACATCTCCGCGCCTAACCTATGACGCCAGGCCAACACCCCGACGAACCGCAGCGCGATTCGGTCCCCGGCACCGCGTCGGACGACACGAAGGAGCAAATCAAAGCATCCGGAAACGACGCGGCTCCTGTTCGGGACGAACTCGCCGGAACAGCCGGGCTTGAGAAAGAGCCGAAAAATCGGCACGTATCGATTTCCTGGCGCATCACCGCGCCATTGCGCCTCGCCATCCAGTGCGCACGAATGGCGCCGCGCGTGGCGCACACCATCCGTCGTCAGGCGGAGGTTCGGGGTGGGCTCGCAAGCGCGCTCGGCTACTACTGGACCATCGTCAAGCGCGAAGGTCCGCGCGGCATCTTCGGCCGGCTGGAGCGATTGAACAGCGGCATGGGTTTCGCGGACGGTCCGCCATCCGACGAGCGCTACCACGCATGGATCGAACGTTTCGATTCCTTCGACGACGCAAAGCGCGCCGAGGTTCGCCGCCTTATCGCCGCACTGCCCGACAAGCCGCTCATCTCGATCGTCGTGCCGACCTATAACAGCGACGAAAAACTGCTGCGCGAGATGATCGGCTCCGTGCGCGCGCAGTTGTACGAGCAATGGGAACTGTGCATCGCCGACGACGCCTCGCCGAACCCCGAAGTCGCCCGCGTGCTCGCCGAGGCCGCCGCCGATCCGCGCATCCGCTACACGGTCCGTCCGGTCAACGGCCACATTTCCGAGGCGAGCAACAGCGCGCTGGAACTGGCGCAGGGCAAATTCGTCGCGCTGCTCGATCACGACGACATCCTCCCCGAACACGCGCTCTTCATGGTCGCGCAATACGCGCACCGGTTCCCGGCCGGCCGCCTCTTCTACAGCGACGAAGACAAACTCACGGTCGACGGCGTGCGCACCGCGCCCTACTTCAAGCCGGACTGGAATCCGCACCTCGTGCTGTCGCAGAACTTCTTCTCGCACCTGGGCGTGTACGAAACGGCGCTAGTGCGGCAAGCGGGCGGATTTCGCAAGGGTCTCGAAGGCAGCCAAGACCACGATCTGACGCTGCGCTGCATCGAGATCGCGGGTCACGGCAGCGTGGTCCATATTCCGCACGTGCTGTACCACTGGCGCATCATGCCGGGCAGCACGGCGCAGAGCGGCAGCGAAAAACCTTATGCGCACACGGCGCGAATCCGGGCGATCGAAGAACATTTGCAGCGCAGCGGCATCGAAGCGAGCGTCGAGGAACCGTTCGGCAAAGCCGGACAACTGCGTGTTCGATATGCGGTGCCGACGCCGGCGCCGCGCGTGTCGATCATCATTCCAACGCGCGATGGCGTCCAGTTGCTGCGCCAGTGCATCGACAGTGTGCTGGAAAAAACACAGTATCCGGATTACGAAATCCTGATCGTGGATAACGGCAGCGTGAAGCAGGAAACGCTCGACTACTTCGGCGCGCTGGCCGCCAACAGCAAGATCCGCGTGCTGCGCGACGATTCTCCGTTCAACTTCTCTGCGCTCAACAACCGCGCGGCATCGAAAGCGACCGGCGAATACCTGTGCCTGCTGAATAACGACATCGAAGTGATTACGCCCGACTGGCTCGGCGAAATGGTGAGCCTCGCCGCGCAACCTGGCGCGGGCGCGGTCGGCGCTCGCCTCTGGTATCCGAACGATACGCTCCAGCACGGCGGCGTTCTGCTCGGCCTCGGCGGGGTCGCGGGGCATATGCACCACCAGTTGCGACGCTGGCAACTCGGGTATTTCGGCCGCGCGGTCGTTACGCAGAATCTTTCGGCTGTGACGGCGGCGTGCCTCGTGATCCGCAAATCGATCTACGAGGAAGTCGGTGGACTCGACGAAGAACTGGCGGTCGCGTTCAACGACGTCGATTTCTGTCTGAAGGTGCTCACGGCCGGTTACCGGAACGTCTGGACGCCGCACGCGGAGTTGTACCACTACGAGTCGGCCACGCGCGGCTCGGACATGGACGCCGACAAATACCAGCGGTTCGTGCGTGAAGTCCGCTGGATGGAAGCGCGCTGGCCGGATTTGATCGCGAACGATCCCGCGTACAACCGCAACCTCACGGTCAAAACGGACGTTTCACCGTTCGCCCTCTCGGATCCTCCGCGGATCGGGCAGTTCGAATAACTTCGCGGCGCGCCCTTGCCGCTTCTCGCGGGTTACGCGTTACAGCCGACCTGCGCGGCCGCGCAGCGCGTGCCAGATTCCCTTGAATGCCATCTTCAGATGCACGCCATTGCGCGGCGGAAGCAACGCGTAGATCAGTAGCCGCGGCGGCATCTTCACCAGTTCGGTCGATTTCCAGGTGCACGGCATGTAACCGCGGGCCATCAGCGCCACGGCGTTGCGAAAGAGGTAGTAATGCCGCACGGCGCTGTGCATCGGATAAGTTCGACCCAGCACCTGAACCGGCTCGTCGCCGAGTTCGTGAGTCAGCGTGAGCCACGGCACGCCGAGTACACGAAACCCTTTGTGGCGGGCGCGGGCGCACCATTCGAGATCGACGAAATCGATGAACAGGTCGTCGTCCATCGGGCCGATCTCGTGCCAGCACCGCAGATTGACGCACGACCCCGATGTAATCAGGAAATCCACGTCGATCGGCGTATTGCCGACCGGCGCAATGCGCCGCAGCTTGAAATAGCGGAACTGGACGAATGGGGCCACTCCGCCAAGGCGGGCGTCGTCGTATGCTGGGCCGACCAGAGCGATTCGCTCGCCGCGCGCTACGTGGTCCGCGAGGACTAGCGGCAACTGCTGGAGCAATTCGATCGAGGGCGAACTGTCCTGATCGAAGAGCAGTGCGGAGTCGAAATCCTCGTCGATCAGCCGCCCGACGCCCTGATTCAACGCGGTCGCAATGCCAAGATTTTCACCGTTCGGAAGATAAGCGATGTCAGCCGACAACCCGAGCGCTTCAGCCGTCACGCGCTCTTCGGAATTGTCCACCACGACCACACGATGAACCGAAGCCAGCCGGTTCGCCCGCTCGACGCATGCGCGATCCGGCCGGTAGAACACGACGACGCACCCGGTGCGCACACGCGCCGCCGAGCCCGTCAACGCGCTTCCAGACACAACCCGAGCGCGTCCTTCCAGTCGGGCGAGCGCAAACCGAACACGCGCGCGAACTTGTCGTTCGACATGCGCGAATTCGACGGCCGGCGTGCCGGCGTCGGGTAATCCGCCGCGGGAATGCCCGTGACCTGCGGGCGCTTTTCGAGCGCCGCCGTGTCGAAGATGGCCTCGGCGAAACCTTGCCACGACGTCGAGCCCGATGCCGTCAGGTGATACACGCCCGAGCGCTCGCTCCACCATTCGCCGGAGTCGGACGCGGCGAACGCCTGCGCGACGGCATGCGATGTGAGCGTCGCGATAGTGTTGCTCCAGGTGGGCGCGCCGAACTGATCGGCGACGATCTTCAGCTCCGGTCGCTCCGCCCCCAGCCGCAACATCGTCAACAGAAAGTTCTTCCCCCGCGCACCGTACACCCAACTCGTGCGAAAAATCAGGTGATTCACGCCGCTCGCCGCGATTGCCTGCTCGCCCGCCAGCTTGCTGCGGCCGTAGACGTTTTGCGGATCGGTCGGATCGTCTTCGACGTACGCGCCTTCTTTGTCGCCATTGAACACGTAATCGGTCGAATAGTGGATCAACGCCGCGCCGATCTTCTTCGCTTCTTCAGCCAGCACGCCGGGCGCTTCGCCATTCACGCGCATCGCCAGTTCGGGCTCGCCCTCGGCGCGATCGACCGCCGTGTAGGCTGCCGGGTTGACGATCAGCGCGGGACGAATCGTCTGGACGATGCTACGAAGCTGGTCGAGATTCGACAGATCGGCTTGTTCGCGCGTCATCGCAACGACCTGGCCCAGACCCTGAAGCGAGCGCACCAGTTCGAAACCGACCTGTCCATTCACGCCGGTGACGAGGATCTTGCGCTCAGAAGAAAGCGTGCTCATGCGAACACCTCGGCTTCGGACAATCGCTTGCCCGCCGCGTCTTTCGCCGCCACCAGCGGCTCGCCGTCGATCGGCCAGTCGATGCCAATGTCCGGATCGCTCCACACGATGCTGCGCTCGTGTTCCTGATACCAGAAGTCCGTGGTCTTGTAGAGGAACTGCGCCGATTCGGACACCACGACAAAACCGTGCGCAAAACCGGGCGGCACCCAAAGCTGGCGATGATTGTCTTGCGAAAGCGTCACGCCAACCCATTTCCCGAACGTCGGCGAACTCTTGCGGATATCGACGGCGACATCGAACACCTCGCCTTCCACCACGCGCACAAGCTTGCCCTGCGCATGTTCGATCTGATAGTGCAGCCCGCGCAACACGCCGCGCCCCGAGCGCGAGTGATTGTCCTGGACGAATTCGACGCCCGGCGCGACCTGTTCGGCAAATTCACGCGCGTTGAAGCTTTCGTAAAAGTAGCCGCGTGCATCGCCGAAAACCTTCGGTTCGATGATCTTGACGTCGGGGATTGCCGTGGCGGTTACTTGGATGGCCATGCAACTAGGTCCTTGGGAAGATTGAGCAAATATTGTCCGTAGGCGTTTTTCGCGAGCGGTTTCGCAAGCGCGAGCAATTGCTCGTCGCCGATCCACTGACGGCGGTAAGCAATCTCTTCCGGACACGCCACCACGAGCCCCTGCCGCTTTTGCAGCGTCGCGATAAACGTCGCGGCCTCGATCAAGGAATCGTGCGTGCCGGTATCGAGCCACGCATAGCCGCGCCCCATGATTTCGACGTCGAGCTTCTTTTGCTCAAGATAGCGCGAGTTGACATCGGTAATCTCGAGTTCGCCACGAGGCGACGGCACGATGCCCGCAGCAATGTCGCACACCGCGTTGTCGTAAAAATACAGGCCCGTCACCGCATAGTTCGAGCGCGGCTTCAGCGGCTTTTCCTCGATCGACAGCGCCCGGAACGACTTGTCGAATTCGACCACGCCGTAACGCTCGGGATCATGCACGTGATACGCGAACACGGTCGCGCCGTCGGTCCGCGCGTCGGCGCTTTCCAGTTGCTTCGCGAGGTCGTGTCCGTAAAAAATGTTGTCGCCGAGGATCAGCGCGGAAGGATCGTTGCCGATGAAATCGCGCCCGATGATAAACGCCTGCGCGAGACCATCCGGTGACGGCTGCACCGCGTACTGGATGTTCATGCCCCACTGGCTGCCGTCGCCGAGCATGGTTTCGAAGCGCGGCGTATCGGCGGGCGTGGAGATGATCAGCACGTCGCGGATGCCGGCGATCATCAGCGTGGAGAGCGGGTAATAGATCATCGGCTTGTCGTACACCGGAAGCAGCTGCTTCGAGACGACATGCGTGATCGGATAGAGACGCGTGCCCGAACCGCCCGCGAGAATAATGCCTTTGCGCGCCATGTTCAGTTCCTCAAGCGCGCGTGGCGTAGTTGGTTTCGACCCACTTCCGATACTCGCCGGAAGCGACTTCGTCCGCCCATGCCTGATTGTCGAGATACCACTGGACGGTCTTCGCGAGACCGGTCTCGAACGTTTCGGCGGGTTTCCAGCCGAGTTCGCGCTCGAGCTTGCGCGCGTCGATCGCGTAACGGCGATCGTGGCCCGGACGGTCGGTCACGTAGGCGATCTGATCGCGATACGAGCCTTCGGCCTTGGGCTTCATGCGGTCGAGCAAATCACACAGCGTGTGCACGACTTCGAGATTTTTCTTCTCGTTCCAGCCGCCGACGTTGTACGTCTCGCCCGGCGTGCCGCGCGCGAGCACTTCGCGGATCGCGCTGCAATGGTCGTTGACATACAGCCAGTCACGCACGTTCTGGCCATCGCCGTAAACGGGCAGCGGCTTGCCGCCAAGCGCGTTCGCGATCATCAGCGGGATCAGCTTTTCCGGGAACTGGTACGGACCGTAATTGTTCGAGCAGTTGGTCGTGAGGACCGGGAGGCCGTAAGTGTGGTGATACGCGCGCACCAGATGGTCGGAGCCGGCTTTGGTCGCCGAATACGGGCTATTCGGCGCATACGGCGTGGTTTCGGAGAATTGCGGATCGGTCGCGGAGAGGGAGCCGAACACTTCGTCGGTAGACACATGGAGGAAGCGGAACGCCGCCTTCTCGGCTGCGGGCAACGCGTTCCAGTACGAACGCGTGGCTTCGAGCAGCGTGAACGTACCGACAACATTCGTCTGCACGAAATCGGCCGGACCGTGAATCGAACGATCGACATGACTCTCGGCGGCGAAATGCAGAATGGCGCGCGGCTTGTGCTCGGCGAGCAAGGCATCGAGCGCAGCACGATCGCAGATATCCGCGCGCGCGAAAACGTGCTTCGGATTGCCTTGCAGCGATTTCAATGTCCCGAGGTTGCCGGCGTAGGTCAGCTTGTCGAGGTTGAGAACCGCTTCCTCCGACCCTTGCAGCCAGTCAAGCACAAAGTTGGCACCGATAAACCCGGCGCCGCCCGTCACGAGAATCATAGAAGCCCTCTTTTTCGAACCGGTTGCGCGCCGCAACACGGCCCTCTGAATGTGGAAATAATTGCGTTTCCAAGCACGCTCATGCGGAAGTTATGGCAGTTCTGACTCGGAATACACGCTGCCGACTTCCGTCGAATAGGCACTAATTATAAGCGCCACGCGTGCAAATACGACACCGCTAACATTTGGATACCGCGGCGCGCCTTTGTTTTCGACCGCCCGATGGCGCCGACCTCGCGAACCGTTCCGCCCCGGCGTCGGCGTTTTCCGTGACGCATAATGTTGCAAGCCGTCGTTCCGCACTCTTTCCTGGATCCTGCCCATTCCGATGAACGAAGTATCCGCGACCGTTGCCCCCCTCGCCTTCGGCGACCTCCAGGGATGCCGCCAGCCATTCGAACGCCTCCTGCGCAAAGCCGCGCCCACCCCCGAGACGCCGCTCTGGTTCGCGGGCGACCTCATCAATCGCGGCCCGGAATCGCTGAACGCCCTGCGCGACGTGATCGCGCTTGGGCGTCGGGCGACGGTCGTGCTGGGCAATCACGACCTGAATCTGCTGTCGGTCGCGGCGGGACTGCGCAAACCGAAGAAAGGCGACACCATCGACGAAATCCTGGCCGCGAAGGACGCCGCCGATCTCATCGAATGGGTGCGCCACAAGCCGCTCGCTCACTTCGAGCACGGCATGCTGATGGTTCACGCGGGCGTTTTGCCGCAATGGGATGTGGCACTGACGCTCGAACTCGCCAGTGAACTCGAACGGGCATTGCGCGCGCCGGACTGGATCGAGACGCTGGCCGCCTTGTTCGGCAACGAGCCGAATAGCTGGAGCGGCAAACTGACGCGTATCGAGCGTCTGCGCGTGACCTACAACGCCCTCACGCGGCTGCGTTTTTGCACGCCGGAAGGCGAGATGGAGTTCGCGGCGAACGGCGGGCCGGAATCGGCGCCGCCCGGATATCTGCCGTGGTACGACGTGCCGGGCCGGCGCACGGAAGACGTGACGGTCGTGTTCGGCCACTGGGCGGCGCTCGGCCTCCTGATGCGCGATAACGTAATTTGTCTCGACTCGGGCTGCGTGTGGGGCAACAAGCTCACCGCCGTGCGCCTCACCGCCGATCCCGCCGCGCGCACCGTCTTCCAGGTGAACTGCGGCGCGAAAACCTGAACGGTCAGGCCGACCGCTACGGCGCAAGCGGCTCGACGGCAACCGCAGCCGGTCGCAGCGCCGGTTCGCCGCGCATCGAACGCAACGCGGTTTCGATCGCCGCTTGCGCCTCGCTCGCCAGGAGCCGCCGATCCGCACCCGGCGCCAGCGCATCGCACACGTAAAGATGCGCGGTCAGCGGCGCGGCGCGCAGCATCGCGTGGAGTGAATCGGCGAGCGTCAGATCGTCGATATAGGCGGGGGCGAGCGACTGCCGGCCGTTCGCATCTTCGTACATCAGACAGATCGGCTGCACCGGCGACGACGCCGACACCGCCGCCTGAAACAGATTCGCGTGGAACGGCAGGAGCGCGGCGCCGCTCGACGTCGTGCCCTCTGGAAACACGCACATGATTTCACCGCTCGACAGCCGGTTGGCGAGCTCGTGCATGATCCGCTTTGCGTCGCTGCGCTTTTCGCGCTGAATAAACACCGTGCCGAGTTGCTGCGCCAGCCAGCCGACCAGCGGCCAATTGCGGATCTCCGCCTTCGACACGAACGGCGTCGGCCGCCACGCGTTGATCACGTAAATATCGATCCAAGAAATGTGGTTGCCGACCACCAGCACGCCCGCATCCAGCCGCGCGGCGTCGTTATGGACCACCAGTTTCATTCCGCACAGCGCGAGCATCTTGCGCGACCACGCGCGGTTCAGTTCGAGCCGCGTGGCGGCAGTCGCACCCGGAAAGCGCGTCGCGACAGTCCACATGCCCGCGAGCAGATGAGCAGCGAGCCGCGTCTTGCGCCAGCCGAACGCCATCGTCAGCGCGCCTCGAACGCGATACGGCCCGACACGATCGTCGTATGCACGCAAGCCGGTAGTTCGTAGCCGAGGAACGGCGAGTTGTGGCCCTGGCTTTTCAGCTTGCGTGGATCGACGCGCCATTCGGCGTCGGCATCGAAAAGACACACATCCGCTGCGGAACCCGCCGCGAGCCGCCCCGCCGGCAGTTTCAGCACGTCGGCGGGTGCCGTCGTGATGCGCGACAGCGCTTTTCCAAGCGGCACATTGGCTTCGCGCGCCCATTTCACCGTCAGCGACAGCAGCAGTTCCAGCCCGGTCGAACCCGGTGTCGCCTCGCCGAACGGCAGCAGCTTTTCGTCGTCGTCGAGCGGCGTGTGGTCGGAACAGATCGCGTCGATCGTGCCGTCCGCGAGACCCGCGCGGATCGCTTCGCGATCGCGCTGCGAACGCAGCGGCGGATCGAGCCGGTATTGCGAATCGAAATAGCCGATATCCACGTCGATCAGATGCACATGGTTGATCGTCACATCGCAGCTCACCGGCAGCCCTTCGGCCTTGGCCGCGCGCACGAGCGCGACGCCCGCCGCCGACGACAGATGCGACAGGTGAACGCGCGCGCCCGTCACGCGCATGAGTTCGAAAATGGTGTGCAGGGCGATGGTTTCCGCCGACACCGGCACGCCCGACAACCCCAGCCGCGACGCGACCGCGCCGCTCGCCGCCACGCCGCCGTCCGCCAGATAAGCGTCCTGCGGCCGCAGCCACACGGTGTAACCATAGGTGGTCGCGTATTGCAGCGCGCGCAGCAAGGTGCGCGTGTCGAGAATGGGCGAATCCGCCTGCGAAAAGCCGATACAGCCCGCCTCGGTCAGTTCCACCATTTCGGTGATCGCCTGGCCCTTGAGACCGACGGTCAGCGCGCCGAGCGGATAGACATGCGCCTGATCGAGTTTTTGCGCGCGGAACTTGAGCATTTCGACGAGACCCGGCTCGTCGAGCACGGGGTCCGTGTCCGGCGGACACACGAGGCTCGTCACGCCGCCCGCGAGCGCCGCCGCCATCTCGGATTCGAGCGTCGCGCGGTGTTCGTTGCCCGGCTCGCGAAGCCTTGCGCTCAAATCGACGAAACCGGGCGCAACCGTCAGCCCCGCCGCGTCGATCACTTTGTCCGCCTGAAATCCGGCGGGCGCCGCGCCGATAGCCGCTATTTCACCGCCCGAGATAAAAACGTCCGTCTTGGCCGACGTGCCGGCCACCGGGTCGATGAGCGTGCCGCCCTGAATATGGATCTTCATTGTTAGTCGCTATTCCCGGCCACGATGCCCATCACCGCCATCCGCACGGCAATGCCGAACGTCACCTGATTCAGAATCACCGATTGCGGCCCGTCGGCCACTTGCGAGTCGATTTCGACGCCGCGATTCATCGGTCCCGGATGCATCACGATCGCGTCCGGCGCGGCGAGCGCGAGCCGCTCGGGCGTTAGGCCCCAGCTCTTGAAATATTCCTGCGCGGACGGCAGCAGCGCGCCGCTCATGCGCTCGTTCTGCAGCCGCAGCATGATGATCACGTCGACGCCCTTTAGGCCTTCGTCGAGATTGTGATAAACGTGCACGCCCAATTGGTCGAGATTGCTCGGCAGCAGCGTGCGCGGCCCGATCGCGCGCACTTCCGGCACGCCGAGCGTGGTCAGCGCGTGGATATCCGAGCGCGCAACGCGCGAATGCAGGATATCGCCGACGATCGCCACGCGCAGATTCGTGAAATCGCGCTTGTAGTGACGGATCGTGTACATGTCGAGCAGCCCTTGCGTCGGGTGTGCATGACGGCCGTCGCCCGCGTTGATCACATGCACATGCGGCGCGCAATGCTCGGCGATCAGATACGGCGCGCCGCTCGACGCATGGCGCACGACGAACATGTCGGCGTGCATCGCGGATAAATTGTTGATGGTGTCGAGCAGCGACTCGCCCTTGCTCGTCGACGACGCGTTGATGTTGAGATTCAGCACGTCCGCCGAAAGCCGTTTCGCGGCGATCTCGAACGTGGTCCGCGTGCGCGTCGAATTCTCAAAAAAGAGGTTGAAGACGGACTTGCCGCGCAGGAGCGGCACCTTTTTCACTTCGCGGTCGGTGACGCTCACGAACTGTTCGGCGGTATCGAGAATATGCGTGACGATAGCGCGCGGCAGACCTTCGATGGTCAGCAGATGCTTCAGTTCGCCATTTTTCGTGAGTTGCGGGTTGCCCTTGAGAAAGCCGTAGCGGAACGGGTCCGGCGCGCGGCTCTCGGCAGAACCCTGAGTGACGGTGTTCATGTCGGTCCTGAATATCGCTTGAAGATTTTTAACCGCGCGCCGCGCGTTCAGCCGGCGCGGACTTCGGTTTCGAACGCGAACGCGCCGTCGGCGTTGCGGGCGAGCACGAGATTGGCGTCGGCCGGGACGTCGGCCGTCGAGCCGACGTAGCGCGCCGCCATCGGCAGTTCGCGGCCGCCGCGATCGACCAGCACGCCGAGTTCGACGGAGGCCGGGCGGCCGTAATCGTAGAGTTCGTTGAGCGCCGCGCGCACGGAGCGCCCGGTTGCGAGCACATCGTCGATCAGCACGATTTCGCGGCCATCCACCGCGAACGGCAAGGAAGTCGGGCTGGCCTGGCTGTGCAGACCTTTTTTGGCGTAGTCGTCGCGATGCAGCGAGACGTTCACCACGCCGAATTCCGCCGCGCCGAGATCCTTCGCCAGCCGCTCGGCGAGCCACGCGCCGCCACTGTAAATGCCGACCAGCACCGCGCCGCCAGGACTCGCCAGCGACTCGCCGCGCGCCAAGCGAATCTGGTCGAGCAGCACGCGATACAACGCCTCGGCGTCAATGGAACTCATGGTCGTCGGCTAGTCCGTCTAGGAATTGTTGAAGGATGATGCGGGCGGCTTCGGCGTCGATTTCATCGAAACGGCCGCGCGCGTTGGGCTTCGCGCCGCTGCGCTTCAACTCCGCTTTCGCCTCGACCGACGAATAGCGTTCATCGACCCAGCTCACCGGCAGATTGAAGCGGCCGTTCACCTGATTGCCGAAGCGCTTCGCCTGCGCGCTCATTTCGTGCGGCGCGCCGTCCGGATGCAGCGGCATGCCGACGACGATCGCATCGGGCTTCCATTCCTCGATCAGCTTGCCGAGCGCTTCGAAACGGTATTCGCGATTGCGGTTTTCGAGCACGACGAGCGCGCGCGCGTGGCGCGTGAGCGTATTGCCAACCGCGACGCCGATGCGCTTTTCACCGTAATCGAACGCGAGCAACGTGGCCGCGTTCATGCGTCACCCGTCATGCGTGGCCGGCCTCGCCCGAGAGCATGGAGAGCGACACGCCGAGCAGCGACAGCGCGGCTTCGAGCTTTTCCTCGGCGGGAACGTCGAAAACGATGCGCGGATCGGCTTCCACCGTCAGCCAGCCGTTCTTCGAGATTTCCTCTTCGAGTTGCCCCGCGCCCCAGCCGGCGTGGCCGAGCGTGAGCAGGAAACGCTCGGGACCCTTGCCGCTCGCGACCGCTTCGAGCACGTCCTTCGACGTGGTCATCGCGAGGCCGCCGGGCACGCTCATCGACGACGTGTACGCGTCGCCTTCCGCCGGTTCGTGCAGCACAAAGCCGCGCTCGGTCTGCACCGGGCCGCCGAAATAGACTGGCAGATGCACAAGTGGCTCGATTTCCAGCTTGAGGTCAATACGATTGAAAAGCGATTGGAGGTCGATATCGGTCGGCCGGTTGATCACCAGGCCGAGCGCACCGCGCTCGCTGTGATCGCAAAGGTAGACTACGGTTCCCGAGAACGTCGGATCGGCCATGCTTGGCATGGCGATCAGGAACTGATTCGTCAAATTGATGCGATCGGAAGTCTTGGACATAATTCGGATTTTAGCAAAGGCGATACGAGATGGCCGACTTTGACCTGGGGCTTGTCTGGTTTCGACGAGACCTTCGCGTGGCAGACCATGCTGCACTCTATCACGCGCTTACACGCTGCCGCCGGGTCCTGTGCGCCTTCGTTTTCGACCGCGAAATCATCGGTTCGTTGCCGGAAAACGATCGGCGCGTCCCGTTCATTCACGCGAGCCTGGTTGAACTGGATCAGGTGTTGCGCGACGCGGGCGGCGCGTTGATGGTGCGCCACGGCGTGCCGCTCGACGAGGTTCCCGCGCTCGCCCGCGAGTGCGGCGCGAGCGCGGTGTTCGCGAATCGCGACTACGAACCGTCCGCGAAAGCCCGCGACGAAGCGGTCGGGCAAAAGCTCGCGAGCGCGGATGTCGCGTTTTTCACCTTCAAGGACCAGACCATCTTCGATGGCGACGAGATCCTGACGGGCGCGGGCAAGCCGTACACCGTGTTCACGCCCTACAAGCGTAACTGGCTCGCGTCGCTTACGCCCGATTCGCTTAAGCCGTATGCGTCGGAGGATCATCTGAATGCGCTCGGCCGGCCGCCCGGCCACGTAAAGCACGCGATTCCGACGCTTGCCGCGCTCGGTTTCGATGCGCGCCACGCGCCAGCATTGCCAGCGGGTTCATCGGGTGCGTTCACGCTTTTCGACGACTTCCTCGACCGCATGGCCGATTACGACCGCACCCGCGATTTCCCGGCGGTGAAAGGGCCGAGCTATCTCAGCGTGCATTTGCGGCACGGCACCATTTCGATCCGCGCCCTCGTGCGCAGCGCCCACGACGCGCAGCGCCATGGCAATCGAGGCGCGGAAACGTGGTTGTCGGAACTGGTCTGGCGCGACTTCTATTTTTCGGTGCTGCACCATTTTCCACATGTCGGCGTGCCGGGCGATCATCGCGCGTTCAAGCCGGAATATGACCGCATCAAGTGGGAACAAGGCGACGCCGCCGACGCCCATTTCGCCGCGTGGTGCGCGGGACAGACCGGTTATCCGCTGGTGGATGCGGCGATGCGCCAGATCAACCAGTCCGGCTATATGCACAACCGGCTGCGCATGGTGGTAGCGAGTTTTCTGACCAAGGATCTGGGGATCGACTGGCGGCGTGGCGAAGCGTATTTCGAGGCGCTGCTGAACGACTTCGAGCTGTCGTCGAATAACGGCGGCTGGCAGTGGGCGGCGTCGAGCGGCTGCGATGCGCAGCCGTATTTCCGCATCTTCAATCCGATCACGCAGTCGGAGAAATTCGACGCCAAAGGTAAGTTCATCCGCCATTACGTGCCGGAAATCGCGACGCTCGGCGATCGCGATATCCACGCGCCGTGGCGCTCGAAACCTGATGCGCTGAAGGCCGCGAAACTCTCGCTGGGTGCGGATTACCCGCTGCCCATCGTCGATCACGACGTCGCCCGCAAGCGCACGCTCCTGCGCTACGACGTCGTGAAATCCGCCGCGCCGCGCGAGTAAAACGCGTTCAGCGGATCGGCGCGGGACGCTCGATCATCACGGTCAGGGCCGCGACCGACGCGCCGGCTTCCGACGGCGCAATGCCCGCTGCCGCCTGATGCAGCATCGCGCCGAGCGTCTGCGCGGCGCGCTCGGGCACGGCGGGGTCGAGTGTGTGCAGGTTCTGGCCGTTCGCGCCTTCATAGGCGATCCGCCGCCACGCGAGGCCGAGCGTATCGGCGAGCAGCGCGACATGGCCGAGCCCGAGCGCGCACGCCGCCGCGCCCAGCCGATACGACGCGTCCGCGGCATGCAGCGCGGCGTGTTCGTCCACGGCCGCGCCTTCCCGCGCCTCGTTGCCGCGCGCAAGCAGCACGTCGATCGACGTTTCCGCGCCCTGCAAGAAATCTTCGTAGGCGGCGGCGTTCACGCGCAGCACGCCGAGATCGCGCGTCGCGATTTCGGTTGCGGTATCGCCAGGCGCGCCCGCTTCGCTCGCGCCCGCCTTCCATGCTGCGTCGGATGCCTCCGTTGCCGCAACGTGCCAGTCAACGGTCAGGCCGTAATCGCGCAGAACATCGACGTGCGCAGCGTCGTCCGCCGATGCCCCGCCAAGCGCCAGATCGCGCCACAGCAGCGCGAGCGTCGCGCGGACCAGCGATTTCGGCGCATACGACGACGCGTGCGCCTGATCGGCGAGTACCAAGTTGAAACGGGCGTAGAGACGCTTGGCGTCGGCGGACGCATTCGCGTTCGCATTCGCGCTATTCTCCGCGACGCTCTCGACCGGTTCGTTCGCGGCGCGCGTGCGCAGCGAACGCACAGTGCTTGCTGCGAGCCGCCAAAAGTCATACGGATCCTGACCGGCCAGTTCCTGCAGACATTCGTCGAGCCGACCAAACGATTCAGCGTCGTTATCAGCCGTGCCGGGGGTGGTGTTCGATGGGCTGCGCAGCAAAACGAGCAGCGCGCGCTCGTAGTGGGCGCGCACGCGGGCGAGACGTTCCGACGCGATCGGCCGCAGCGTCGCGGGCGCGATGGCGCGGCCGCCGAGCGCGAGATCGTCGAAAGCGACCGGCGCGGCGCGCGTGTGGGCGGCAATCAGCGCGTTGAGCGCGCGATAGTGGCCGAAGAGCGTGGTCGAGCACGCCAGTTCGCGCAGGTTGCGCCGCTCGACTGCCGCGCCGAAATCGCGCAGGGCATCGGCAAAACGCGCCCGGCTGCCATTCGATACCTCGCCGAGCGGCGCGACCAGCGCGAGCGTCTCGGCAAATTGCTGCGCGGTCTGCCAGCCGGCCGCGTGCAACGCGTTGATCGCCCGACGCAGTGCGCCGAGTGTGTCGCCCTGCCGCTGGAACGCATGCTGGGCATCGGCGAGCGCGCGTTCGGCCAGACGCACGGCACCGCCGCGCGGATTGGGCAACGCTTCGAATGAATCGGCAATACCGGTTGGAGATGTCATGGAAGCGCTCACGAGCTGCGCCGCGAGCAACCGCCGCGCAGGTTGAACTGCATCACGGCGAGACGGCGCTGGGTTCGACTCCGCGCGCCGTTGCCGCCGTCAGGCCCGAAAATGGGCAAGACCTCTCTGTCAATCGCCCGGCATCTTGCTGAGACGCACGGTGCGTTCGGTCGTGACTCGTCCACGCGATCCAGCGCAGACGGAATCCGGCAAAAATACGCGCGCCGCATGACGGCCGGATCGACGGACATGCATGCGGCGCGGGGCATCGGCCTCGGTTAGATCTGGATCATCTCGAAGTCTTCCTTGCGCGCGCCGCACTCAGGGCACGTCCAGTTGATCGGAACGTCTTCCCAGCGCGTACCCGGCGCAATGCCTTCCTCGGGCAAACCCGCTTCTTCGTCGTAGATCCAGCCGCAGATCAGGCACATCCAGCTTCTATATTCCATACTTATACGCGTCGAAACATCGGTTGAAATTAAGGTCATGATGGTACCGTGAAGCCGTCGCGATGCCTAGCGACCCGGCGCTGGCCGCGGCCTCAGGTCGCTGTCCGGACAACTCGCGCGCCGTCGTTGACCGGGAATGGCAGACGTTCCCACAAAGTGGCGAAATACGAGCGATTTCGTCGGAAATTTGTCTGGAAAGCGCGCCCCGCCGTAGCGTTAGGCCGCATAATCGGGACGTTTGCGCCGTTTCGGCTTTACTCCTCGGCGGCTGCCGCAATCTTGCCAGACCCAAATACATGTCCGCTTTTGTCATGCCCAGCGACACCCCTCCGATCGTCCTCACCTTCGCCCTCTCCGATCCCACGGGCGGGTCCGGCTTGCAAGCCGACCTGCTCACGCTCGCGAGCATGGGCTGCCACGGCGTGTCCGTGCTGACCGGCTACACGGTGCGCGACTCCGCGACCTGCGACGAAGTGACCGGCCTCGACCCCGACACCGTCGCGACGCAGGCGCGCATGCTGCTGGAAGACATGCCGGTCGCCGCGTTCAAGATCGGCGCGGCGACGCGCGCGGAAGTGGTCAGCGCGATCGCCGAAGTGGTGGCCGACTACGACGACGTCCCGCTCATCCTCGCGCCCGATTTCACGCTCGACGACGAACACGTGCTCGCCGCCGACGAACTCCGCGAGTCGCTCGCCGATCTCCTCGTGCCGCAGACCACCATGCTGGTCGCCGATCACGCCACGCTGCTGCAACTCGCGCAGCCGGACGGCGACGCCGAAGCGCCCAGCCTCGACGCCGCCATTTCCCACCTTCTGGCGCAGGGCTGCGAATACATTCTCGCGACGGAAACCGGCACGCATCGGCATGTGAACACGCTTTACAGCGAGGAAGGCCAGATCCGCCAGGACATCTGGGATCGCGGGCCGAATCGCATCATGGGCCTGACCGATACGCTCGGCTCGGCCATCGCCGCGCTGCTCGCGAACGGCCAGGAACCGGCCGAAGCCGCACGCGAGGCGCAGGAATATCTGTTCCAGGCCACTCGGGCCGCGTTCCGGCCGGGCATGGGCGCGTATTTGCCGGACCGTTTCTTCTGGGCGCGCTCGAACGACGCCGACGACGAAACGCCGCCCGCCGTCGTCGATTTGCCGCCTGCCGCGCCGGGGGAAGCCCGGCACTGAAAATGCGTCACCGAAGCGCTGGCCTTCCCTAAACCGCCGTCCATTGCGTTGCCAACGACCGATGCCAAATCGATCGCTTCATCTGCATAAGCCCGCGCCGCACGGCGCGATGCGTGTCGGCTGCGCCGGTTGGGGATTGTCGAACGCCGTCGCCGCGAGCTTTCCATCGGAAGGCTCGCACCTCGAACGCTACGCGCAGGTGCTCACCTGCGTCGAAATCAACTCCAGTTTTTACAAACCGCATCGCGCCGAAACCTATGTGCGCTGGCGCGACAGCGTGCCGGCGTCGTTCCGGTTCTCGGTCAAGGTGCCAAAGGCGATCACGCACGACGCGCGGCTCGTCGGCTGTGACACGCTGCTCGACGAATTCCTCGCCAATGCGACCGGTCTCGGCGACAAACTCGGCTGCTGGCTCGTTCAACTGCCGCCCACGCTCGTCTTCGATGCCGCCGTCGCTGTGCCGTTCTTCGAGGCGCTGCGCGCGCGAACGGCGCTGCCGGTCGCGTGCGAGGCGCGTCACGAAAGCTGGTTCCAGAAGAGTTCGGCGGAAGCGCTGAAATCGCACGGCATCGCGTATGTCGATGCCGATCCGCAGCCGGACGGCTGCGAAATACGCCATCGCGCGGACCCGTCGTTGGCGTATTTCCGGCTGCACGGCTCGCCGGATCTATACCGTTCGTCCTACGACTATCCGTATCTCGACGCGCTCGCGCACAGCATGCAGGCGCGCGCGAAGAAGGCGCGCGAGGTCTGGTGCATCTTCGACAACACCGCCGAAGGTTGCGCGCAGCCCAACGCGCTGCGCCTGACGAGCCGGCTGCATCTGGCGAGTCCGGTCGCGCCGGGCTGAACTCACCCGTTTTTATCCGATGGAGACACTCGATGCGTACACGACGCAAATGGATCGCCACGTTCGGTCTGGCGGCTGCCCTGCTCTTTTCGGGATCGGCCTTCGCGCAAGATGCACCGCAGAACGCACCGCAGAACGCCGTACCGGCAGGCGACGGCACTTTCCTGCTGACCATTTTCCTCAAGCACGATCAATCGAAGACGCTCGGCAAGATCAACGAGCAACTGAAGGATCAGGGCTTTTTCAAAGCATTCCCGCCGCCCGGCGTGCAGGTGGTGTCGTGGTACGTGATGATGGGAATTGGCCAGGTCGTGACGCTGCGCGTCCCCGCCGATAAATTGCGCGACGTGAACCGCGCGATTGAAACCACCGCGTTGGGCGGTTACCGGACCGAGTTCTACCCGACCTACGACTACAAAGCCGTCGCCGAGCAGATGCGCGTGCAAAACGCGAAATAGCGCGAGCTTGACGGTTCACATGGCTGTTGAGAACCGCGCACGCATAAAAAAACCCGCGAGTGTCTCGCGGGTTTTTCGCTTGTCCAGTGCGCGATTCCGAAGAATCCCGCACCGTCATGCCATTCCGGTTTAAGCCGAAATTACATGTCCATGCCCATGCCGCCCATACCGCCGGGCATACCGCCGCCCATCGGAGCATCTTCCTTCGGCAGTTCCGACACAGCGCAATCCGTCGTCAGCAGCAGACCCGCCACCGACGCCGCGTTTTGCAGTGCCGTGCGCGTCACCTTCGTCGGATCGACCACGCCTGCATCGACCAGATCGACGTACTCGCCGGTTGCCGCGTTGTAGCCGTAGTTGCCTTGACCGGCTGCAACGGCTGCCACCACGACGCTGGCTTCTTCGCCACCGTTCGTGACGATCTGGCGCAGCGGCTCTTCCATCGCGCGCAGCACGATCTTGATACCTGCGTCCTGATCGGCGTTAGTGCCCTTCAGACCTTCGATCGCCTTGCGAGCGCGGATCAGCGCAACGCCGCCGCCTGCCACGATGCCTTCTTCCACCGCTGCGCGCGTTGCGTGCAGTGCGTCTTCGACACGTGCCTTCTTTTCCTTCATTTCGACTTCGGTCGCAGCACCGACCTTGATCACTGCAACGCCGCCTGCCAGCTTGGCCACGCGTTCTTGCAGCTTTTCACGGTCGTAGTCCGACGTCGCTTCTTCGATTTGCGTGCGAACTTGCTTCACGCGCGCTTCGATGGTCGTGGCTTCGCCTGCGCCGTCGATGATCGTCGTGTTTTCCTTGCCCACTTCGATACGCTTCGCCTGGCCCAGTTCAGCCAGCGTTGCCTTTTCGAGCGTGAGGCCGGTTTCTTCGGCGATCACTTGGCCGCCCGTCAGGATGGCGATGTCTTCGAGCATCGCCTTGCGACGGTCGCCGAAGCCCGGAGCCTTGACAGCAACGGTCTTCAGGATGCCGCGGATGTTGTTCACCACCAGCGTAGCCAGCGCTTCGCCTTCGACATCTTCAGCGATGATCAGCAGCGGACGGCCAGCCTTGGCGACTTGTTCCAGTACCGGCAGGAGGTCACGGATGTTCGAAACCTTCTTGTCGTGCAGCAGCACGAACGGGTTTTCGAGCAGCGCGACTTGCTTGTCCGGGTTGTTGATGAAGTACGGCGACAGGTAGCCACGGTCGAACTGCATGCCTTCCACGACGTCCAGCTCGTCTTCCAGCGACTTGCCGTCTTCCACCGTGATCACGCCTTCCTTGCCGACCTTGTCCATCGCTTCAGCGATGCGATCGCCGATCGACGTGTCGCTGTTCGCCGAAATCGCGCCGACTTGAGCGATTTCCTTGTTGGTCGTGCACGGCTTGCTGATCTTGCGCAGTTCTTCGACGGCAGCCGTCACGGCCTTGTCGATGCCGCGCTTCAGGTCCATCGGGTTCATGCCCGATGCAACGTACTTCATGCCTTCGCGGACGATCGACTGGGCCAGAACCGTAGCCGTCGTCGTGCCGTCGCCGGCGTTGTCGCTGGTCCGGGAAGCCACTTCCTTGACCATCTGCGCGCCCATGTTCTGGAGCTTGTCTTTCAGTTCGATTTCTTTCGCGACCGAAACACCGTCCTTCGTGATCGTCGGGCCGCCGAAGCTGCGCTCGAGCACGACATTGCGACCCTTCGGACCCAGCGTGACCTTGACTGCATTGGCCAGGATGTTCACGCCTTCGACCATCTTTGCGCGTGCGGAATCGCCAAACACGACGTCTTTAGCTGCCATATCCAAACTCCTTGATTCGTTTCAGTTTTTTCAGGCTTTGCGCCGCCGCCGCGAGATCGTGGATCAATCGCTAAGCGCGCACGAAGCCGAACGTACTTGGAAGGGTTTTACTTGACCAGAACGGCCATGATGTCTTCTTCGCGCATCACGAGCAGTTCTTGCCCGTCGACCTTGACGGTCTGGCCGGCATACTTGCCGAACAGCACGCGGTCGCCCACTTTGACGTCGAGGGCGTTCTGCGTACCCTTGTCATCGCGCTTGCCCGGGCCGACGGCCAGGATTTCGCCTTGATCCGGCTTTTCGGCTGCAGCTTCGGGGATGATGAGGCCCGACGCAGTCTTGGTTTCCTGATCCAGACGTTTAACGATGACGCGATCGTGCAAAGGACGAAGATTCATACACACTCCTCTCTTGATTGAGACTGAAGAAACGCGGGAAAACCCATCCGGCATGCTGTTGAGCCGAGCCCATGCCACCGGACGGAAATCTTGTTAGCACTCTAGTGCGACGAGTGCCAATTATATGGCACGCCGTTTGACAATTTCAAGAAGGGTTGTCCCCTTTCGGCGCGAAATAGGTGCAGAAGGAGTTTCCAGTTGTCTCAAACCCGCCGCAGCGCCGCCCCGCTTTCATGTAACCAACGGATTCAATTGCTTTTTTACGTCCGCGCGCCGGGCGCACTACAATCTAGCCCCGCTGATCCAAACTCGATACCGGCCCTCCGCCGTGTTCCGACCCGTCGCCGTCATGCAAAGCCCGTTTCTCCGCACCCTTCTCGTTTGCGTCCCGCTCGCCTTCCTCGCCGCGTGCGGCGGCAAGGAAGCTCCCACGCCGAGCTACCAGCAGGAGTTGTTCAACACCGGCTCGACCCCCTACGCGCACAACTTCGACGCCACCACCGCGCAGACCTGCGAAGCCTCCCGGCGCGCGTTGCTCTCCCAAGGCTACATGACGACGATGACACAACCCGACACCGTCGATGCCACCAAGAATTTCCAGCCGGCGGCCGAAACGCACGTCGTGGTGTCGTTTCACGTGGTGTGTACGCCGGGCGAGAACGCCAGCAACACGAGCATTGCGTATGTGAACGCCGTGCAGGACGGCTACGCGCTGAAGAAAAGCGATACATCGGCGAGCGTGGGCCTGAGCGTGCTCGGCTCGCTCTCGCTGCCGATCCGCTCGAACAGCGACGCGATGGTGAAGATTTCCAGCGAAACCGTCCCGGCGGGCAAGTTCTACGATCGCTTTTTCAGCCTGGTCGGCTTTTACTTGCGAACGGTGCCGACGAGTTCGCCCGTTCCCGGCGATACCGTGCAGTCCCGCACGCTCGCGCCCTCGCTAATACTCAATTCGCCGGACCTGACGCCGACGCCGATCGTCGTGCAGGCGCCCGCTGCTGCGGCCACTGCGATCGCGCCGGCGCCACTTCCGGCGTTACCGGCGCCAGTCGTGCCGGCCTCAGCCGCATCCGCGCCCTAGCCTCGAAAAACCGCGCACCCGATTCGTGCGACGCGCGCTTTCGTATCGCGTGGCGCGCTTCATTGTCGTGCATCCCATACCGTCAGCTTCGCGTCCATCCTTACCACGTAAGGCCGACGCGCCTGGCATGCTTATCGCTTGAAACAATTCAAGGAGCCGGCGCTTCACCGGTTTAGCACGCACAATTTGTCAATGGACGACTAGGGTTCCGGTCCGCTTCGCGCGGATGCTGGTCCGAGAGTTGTCGACCTCAGGCGAGGTTACACGGCGGGATAAAAGCCCGGGAGAGAACGCGATCGAAACGTCGCGCCGCTCCTGCCGTCATCAACCGCCTTCCGAGGTCATCCATGCCCAAGTTCTCCCGTCTTATCGGCATTGCCGCGTTCTCGCTCGCCTCGCTTTACGCCTCAAGCTCATTCGCCGCCCGCACGGACTTCAAGGTCTGCTGGACCATCTACGCCGGCTGGATGCCCTGGGGCGAAGCCAAGACACAAGGCATCGTGTCCAAATGGGCCAAGAAGTACGGCATCAACGTGGACGTCGTGCAACTGAACGACTACGTCGAATCCATCAATCAGTACACGGCCGGCAAGTTCGACGGATGCGCCATGACCAACATGGACGCGCTCACCATTCCCGCGACCGGCGGCGTCGATTCGACCGCGCTGATCGTGAGCGACTACTCGAACGGCAACGACGGCGTGCTCATCAAGGGCAAGGGCAAAAAGGTCGCCGACCTCAAAGGCCAGTCGATCAACCTCGTCGAGCTCTCCGTCTCGCACTATCTGCTGGCCCGCGCGCTGGAATCCGCGGGCATGAGCGAGCGCGACATCAAGGTCGTCAATACGTCGGATGCCGATATCTCCGCTGCGTTCGCGACGCCCGCCGTCAAGCAGGCCGTGACCTGGAACCCGATGCTCGCCGATCTGAAGGCGCAGCCGAACGTGACCGAAGTGTTCGATTCGAGCAAGGTGCCCGGCGAAATCATGGACATGATGGTGGTCAACACCAAGACGCTCCAGGACAACCCGGCGCTTGGCAAGGCGCTCACCGGCGCCTGGTTCGAAATGGTCGCGCTGATGCACGCGCAGAGCAGCACCAGCACGGCGGCGCTGACGTCGATGGCGAAGGCGTCCGGCACCGATCTCGCAGGCTTCAAGGGTCAACTCTCGACCACCGCGCTCTTCTACACGCCCAAGGCCGCGCTCGACTTCGCGACCAGCCCGACGCTGCCGCAAACCATGACGCGCGTCGCCAAGTTCTCGTTCGATCACGGTCTGCTCGGCCAGGGCGCGCCGAATCCGGATGCGGTCGGCATGGCATTCGACAAGGGCGTGATCGTCGGCAGCAAGAGCAACGTGAAGCTGCGTTTCGATCCGAGCTATGTGCGCATGGCGGCCGAAGGCAAGCTCTAAATCCGCAACAGCCAAGGGCGTTCCGATGCGACTCATCAACCGACATCCCAGCCGAGGCGGCGCGCTGATGCTGCTTCTCATGCCGTTCATCGTGCTGGTGGCGGTGTACTTCACCAGTTCGTCGATGCGCCTCGCGGCCAACGCGGACGACAAGCTCCTGCCGAGCGCCACGCAGATGCGCGACGCGATCCAGCAATACGCGTTCACCGAGGACAAGCGCACCGGCGAGCATCTACTGTGGGCCGATACGACGTCGAGCCTGCGCCGGCTCGCCATCGGGCTAGTGGTGAGCGCGTCGATCGCATTGGTCGCGGGCATCCTGACGGGCAGCATTCCGCTCGTGACGGCCACGTTGTCGCCGTTCATCACGGTGATCTCGATGATCCCGCCGCTCGCGGTGCTGCCGATTCTGTTCATCGTGTTCGGACTCGATGAACTGTCGAAGGTCGTGCTGATCGTGATCGGCATCACGCCGATGATGATCCGCGATCTTCAGCAGCGCGCCCGCGAAATTCCGAACGAGCTGTGGGTGAAAGCGCAGACGCTCGGCGCATCGAGCTGGACGCTGATGCTGCGCGTGATCGTGCCGCAACTGTTGCCGCGCCTGCTCGTCGCGTTACGGCTCTCGCTCTGTTCCGCGTGGCTCTTTCTGATCGCGGCGGAAGCGATTGCATCGACGGACGGCCTCGGCTATCGCATCTTCCTCGTGCGCCGCTATCTCGCGATGGACGTGATCCTGCCCTACGTCATGTGGATCACGCTGCTCGCGTGGCTCATGGACGAAGCGCTGCGCCGTCTCACCAAAGCCGCGTTCCCGTGGTACGGCGGAGGCGCGCGATGATCGAAGTCCGCAACGTCTGGAAGGAATACGGCGAACAGGTCGTGCTGGAGCGGCTGAACCTGACCATCAAGGAAGGCGAATTCTGCTCGATGGTCGGCGCGTCGGGCTGCGGAAAATCCACCTTTCTGCGCCTCTTGCTCGGCCAGGAACGCGCGACGCGCGGCGAGATTTTGCTCGACGGCAAGCCGTTGCCGCCTGAACCGGACGCGCATCGCGGCGTCGTGTTCCAGCGCTATTCCGTGTTCGAACACCTGAGCGTGATGCGCAACGTGCTGCTCGGGCTCGAACTGCCGCACGCAAAATTCACCGGGCGGCTCTTCGGCGCGCGTCGCCGCAACGCCGTGAGCGAAGCGGTCGCGATGCTCGAACGCGTGGGTCTCGGCGCGTCGCTCGACAAGTTTCCGCATCAGTTGTCGGGGGGCATGCAGCAACGTCTCGCGATCGCCCAGGCGCTCGTAATGAAGCCGCGCGTGCTGCTGCTCGACGAACCGTTCGGCGCGCTCGATCCGGGCATCCGTAAAGACATGCACGAATTGCTGCTGAGTTTGTGGCGCGAAACAGGCGTGACGGTTTTCATGGTCACGCACGATCTGAAGGAAGGCTTCACGCTCGGCAGCCGCGTGCTCGTATTCGACAAGGTGCGCGTGGACCCGCAAGCGCCCGGCGCTTACGGCGCGCGCATCACCTACAACATTCCACTCGACCACAGCCGCGATTCGGCGTCGTCCCTTCACGTGGCGCAAGCCGCCGTGGAAGGCGCGGCGCGCGCGGATGCGGTCGCGGTCTGAGGAACCCGACACATGACTTTGCTGCTCGAAGAAACCGTTCCCGGCGGCGGACATGCTTCGCTGATCGTGAAGCGCGGCCAGTCGTTGCGCCTGACCGACCTGCGCGGCGGCGCGAACGTGAGCGTCATGATGGTGAACGCCACTGAAAAAAGCGAACGCCTGAATCTGCCCGATTCGCTCAAGTGCCAGCACACCGCGAAGCTCACCGCCGGACACTGCCTTTACTCCGACATGGGACGCGTGCTCGCCGCGATCGTCGCCGATACGTGCGGTTGGCACGACGCGATCGGCGGGGTATCGAATGCGGACGAAGTGCACGAGAAATATGGCGACGGCAATTATCAGTCGCTGCGTAACGCGTTTTATCGCAACGGCACGGACAACCTGCTGGTCGAACTCGGCAAGTGGGGACTCAACGTGTCCGACCTGCTGATGACGCTCAACCTGTTCAGCCGCGTGGACGTATCCGACGACGGCGCGCTGCAGTTCGTCGCGGGTAATTCCAAGCCGGGCGACACGGTGGAACTCTACGCGCCGATGAACACGCTCGTCGTGCTCACCGCGATCCAGCATCCACTCGATACGAACCCGGAATACGCACCGAAACCCGTGAAGCTGGAACTGAGCACCGCCGAGCGCGAAGTGGCCGAACTGTGCCGCACCTCGTGCGATGAAAACGTGCGCGGCTTTATCAACACCGATCGCTTTTTCCTCTGAGCGGAGAACTGATATGACCAGCGTGCTGACCGAAAGCCGCCTGCAACCCGAAGCCGCCGTGTTCCGCGAGACGCTCGCCGCGGGCGAACCGTGGCTCAAGGAACTGAAAGCGGGCCAGACCTTGCGCATCCTCGATCTCGAAGGCAACCAGGCCGTCGATACGCTCTTCTACAGCCTCGCCGATCCGCGTGAACGCTTCGACCCGCAGCGCACGCTGCGCCGCCAGAAGCGTCTGTACCTGACTACCGGCACCGTGCTGTATTCGAACCTCGGCAATCCGATGCTCACCATCGTCGCGGATACGTGCGGGCGTCACGACACGCTCGGTGGCGCATGCGCCCAGGAAAGCAACACCGTGCGTTACGCGCTGGAAAAGCGCTATATGCATAGTTGCAGGGACAACTATTTGCGTGCGTGCGCGCACGACGGACGTCTGTCGAAAACCGACATCGGCGCGAACATCAACTTCTTCATGAACGTGCCGGTCACGCCCGATGGCGGCCTCACGTTCGAAGACGGCATTTCCGCGCCGGGCAAGTACGTGGAACTGCGCGCGGAGATGGACGTGATCGTGCTGATTTCGAACTGTCCGCAATTGAACAACCCGTGCAATGCGTATAACCCGACGCCCGCCGAGTTGCTGATATGGAACTGAAGCGCGTGCGCGACTGGCTGTATTTCGTGCTGCTCGTGCGCGCGGGACGAAGCTGCACGCGTACGCGCGACGAACTAAAGCAGCGCTAAAAGCGCGCGCTGCCGCGGACGACCGCGGCATGCAATTCTCACGTGGCGGGACGGCCCGCCCACGCATTGCGCTCATCTCATGTTCGAGAAAGTCCTGATCGCCAATCGCGGCGCCATCGCGCGCCGTATCCTCCGAACGCTGCGCGAGCTTCAGGTCGCGGGCGTCGCGGTCTATGCGGAAGCCGACCGCGCGAGCCTGCATGTGAGCGAAGCCGATGCCGCCCACGCGCTCGGCGACGGCCCGGCCGCGTCCACCTATCTCGACGTCGCGAAGATTCTCGATATCGCGCGCCGCGACGGCGTGCAGGCCATTCATCCCGGCTATGGCTTTCTCTCCGAGAACGCCGAATTCGGCGAAGCGTGCGAAGCAGCGGGGATCGCGTTTATCGGCCCGACGCCCGCGCAATTGCGTGCGTTCGGTCTCAAGCACACGGCCCGCGCGATCGCCGCGCGCGAGGGGGTGCCGATGCTCGAAGGCACGGGACTGCTCGAAGGCATCGACGCCGCGCTGCAAGCCGCCGAAAAAATTGGCTACCCGGTGATGCTGAAAAGCACGGCGGGCGGCGGCGGGATCGGCATGCGCGTGTGCTGGAACGCCGCCGATCTGAACGCGCATTTCGACGTGGTGAAGCGGCTCGGCCAGAACAATTTCAGTGACGCGGGCGTGTTTATCGAGAAGTACATCGAGCGTGCGCGCCATCTGGAAGTGCAGGTATTCGGCGATGGCCGGGGCGATGCCATCGCGCTCGGCGTTCGTGATTGTTCGGTACAGCGGCGCAACCAGAAAGTGCTGGAGGAAACGCCCGCGCCGTCGCTGCCGGACGGCATGGCGGACGCGCTGTGCGAAGCCGCGATCCGGCTCGCCCGCGCGGTCGGTTACCGCTCGGCGGGGACGGTCGAATTCGTCTACGACAGCGCGGCCGAGCAGTTCTATTTTCTGGAAGTGAACACGCGCCTCCAGGTCGAGCATGGCGTGACCGAGCAGGTATGGGGCGTCGATCTCGTGCGCTGGATGATCGAACTCGCGGCGGGCACGCTCGCGCCGCTCGCCGAGCTTGCAGCGTCGCTCAAGCCGCAAGGCCATGCGATCCAGGCGCGTCTTTATGCCGAAGATCCGGGCCGCGATTTCAAGCCTAGTCCCGGCTTGCTCACGGACGTCTCGTTCCCGGCCGCCGATGGCCGCGCGCTGCGCATCGACACGTGGATCGAAGCGGGCTGCGAAGTGCCGCCCTATTTCGATCCGATGCTCGCGAAGGTGATCGCGTGGTCGCCGACGCGCGACGACGCACGCCGCGCGCTCGAACGTGCGCTGGCGGCCACGCGCCTCTACGGCGTGGAGACGAACCGCGACTATCTGCGCCAGATCATCGACGACACGCCGTTCGCCTCCGGTGAACCGTGGACGCGCTGTCTCGAAGGATTACGGTATCGCGCGAATACGGTGGAAATCGTGAGCGGCGGCACGCAAACTACCGTGCAGGATTTTCCGGGACGGCTCGGCTATTGGGCCGTCGGTATTCCGCCGTCCGGTCCAATGGACGACCGCGCGTTGAGACTGGGAAACCGTCTGCTCGGCAACGACGAAAGCGCCGCCGCGCTCGAAATCACGATGAGCGGTCCGACCTTGCGCTTCAACACCGACGCTGTGGTGGCCGTCACCGGCGCGACGCTGCCCGTGTTGCTCGACGATTCGGAGCGGCCGCTCGGCACGAGCTTTTTCGTCGCGGCCGGACAGACGCTCGCGCTCGGCACGATTCGCGGCGCGGGCGCGCGCGCGTATCTCTGCGTGCGCGGCGGTCTGGATGTCGCGCTCTATCTCGGCAGCCGCAGCACGTTCACGCTCGGCCAGTTCGGCGGTCACGGCGGACGCGCGTTGCGCGCGGGCGACGTGCTGCATCTGAACGCGCTTCACGATCCAACGTCGGGCGCGGCGTTGCCGCCCTCGCCCGCCGCCGAAACGTTACGGACCTTGCGGGTGATCTACGGACCGCACGGCGCGCCGGAATATTTCAGCGAGCGGTATATCGCGCAGTTCCTCGCGACCGAGTGGGAGATTCACTTCAATTCGAGCCGCACCGGCGTGCGTCTGATCGGACCGAAGCCGGAATGGACGCGCGAGGACGGCGGCGAGGCGGGGCTGCATCCGTCGAATATTCACGACAATCCGTACGCCGTCGGTGCAGTCGATTTCACCGGCGACATGCCGGTCATTCTCGGACCGGACGGTCCCAGCCTCGGCGGCTTCGTGTGTCCAGTGACGATCATCGAAGCCGATCTCTGGCAGATCGGCCAGTTGAAAGCGGGCGACAAGGTGCGCTTCACGCCGGTTTCCATCGGCGCCGCCCGGCACGCGATGGCCGCGCGCCTTCATGAACTTGCCACGCTGCAACCGCTCACGCTACCCGCGCTTGAAATCTCACCGGCGCTCGCGTCGCCCATCGTGCTCGACACCGGTTCGGATCACGAGCGGCTCGTCGCACGGCTTTCCGGCGACACGCATCTGCTGCTCGAAATCGGTCCCGCCGAACTCGATCTCGTGCTGCGTTTTCGCGGCCACGCGCTGATGCAAGCGCTCGAAGCGCGCGCGTTGCCGGGCGTGATCGACCTGACGCCGGGCATTCGTTCGCTGCAGATTCACTATCGGCCGGAAAGCCTGCCGCTCGCACGACTGCTCGAAGAAGTCGAGCGCGAATGGCAGGCCGTGCTGTTGAAAAAGGATTTGCGCGCGCCGTCGCGCATCGTGCATCTGCCGCTCTCGTGGGACGACCCGGCGTGCCGTCTCGCCATCGACAAATACATGACCACAGTGCGCCCGGACGCGCCGTGGTGCCCGAGCAATCTGGAGTTCATTCGCCGGATCAACGACCTCGCTTCCATCGACGACGTAAAACGCATCGTGTTCGATGCGAACTATCTGGTCATGGGTCTCGGCGATGTCTATCTCGGCGCGCCGGTCGCGACGCCGCTCGATCCGCGTCATCGGCTCGTCACGACCAAGTACAACCCGGCGCGCACGTGGACGGCGGAAAACTCTGTCGGCATCGGCGGCGCGTATCTTTGCGTGTACGGTATGGAAGGTCCGGGCGGTTATCAGTTCGTCGGACGCACGCTGCAGATGTGGAACCGCTATCGTGCGATCGCGGACTTCGCGGGCCGTCCGTACCTGCTGCGCTTCTTCGATCAAATCCGCTTCTACGAAGTCGAGGCTGACGAATTGCTGCGGATCCGCGCCGATTTTCCGCTCGGCCGCTATCCGCTCAGGATCGAGGAGACAACCCTGTCTCTCGCGGATTACGAAGACTTTCTGACGCGCGAAGCCGCCGGCATCGCGCAGTTTCGAGGTCGTCAGCAAGCGGCGTTTCAGGCCGAACGCGAGCGCTGGCGCGAAGCGGGCGCGAACGAGGACAGCATCGAGCCGCCGCCCGCCGCCGCCACCGAAGACGCGCCGCTCGCGGACGACGAAGTGGCCGTGGAAAGCGAGATCGCGGGGAATTTGTGGCAGGTGCGCGTCGCGACGGGCGAGACGGTTGCGGCGGGCGACGTACTGCTCGTGATCGAGTCGATGAAGATGGAGATTTCGGTTTGCGCGCCCTGCGCGGGCACGGTCGGCGACGTGTATGTCGCGCCGGGTTCGCCGGTGCGCGCGGGACAACGCGTCGCGGTCATTGCCCGCGGCTAGGCACATCAACGGGACCTAACGTATGACCTCATTCGATTTGCGCCTTTCCACGCTGCGCGCCGCCTATCGCGCCAAAAAGACGACGCCACGCGCGCTGATCGGCGAGCTTCGCGCGCGCGCCGTCGCGCTGAACGATGACTATCATCTGTTCATCCACGTACTGAGCGAAGCGGAACTCGCGCCGTATTTCGACGCACTCGAAGCACGCGACATCGAAACGCTGCCGCTCTATGGCATTCCGTTCGCGATCAAGGACAACATCGACCTCGCGGGCATTCCGACCACCGCCGCGTGCCCCGCGTTCGCCTACACGCCGGACGAATCGGCCACGCTCGTCGCGCAGTTGATCGCGCTCGGCGCGGTGCCGGTCGGCAAGGCGAATCTCGACCAGTTCGCGACCGGCCTCAACGGCACGCGCTCGCCTTACGGCAAGTGCCGCAACAGCGTGCTACCCGATTATCCGTCGGGCGGATCGAGCGCGGGATCGTCGCTCGCGGTGGCGCTCGGCGTCGCGAGTTTCGCGCTCGGCACCGATACCGCCGGCTCGGGCCGCGTGCCCGCCGCGCTGAACAACCTCGTCGGCCTGAAAGGCACGAAAGGCTTGCTCTCGACGGCGGGCGTCGTGCCCGCGTGCCGCACGCTCGACTGCGTGACCTATTTCACGTCGAGTGCGCGCGAGGCGAGCGAACTGCTCGCGCTGACCGCCGCGCACGATAGCCGCGACGCATACAGCCGCGCCAACCCGCAATTTAACGACGCCAGCGCGTTCGGGCGCTTGCGGCCATTCCGCTTCGGCGTGCCCTCGAAGCTGGAATTCGCGGGCTGCGTCGAAAGCCCCGCGCTGTTCGCGCAAGTGCTCGCCGGGCTGGAAGCGGCGGGCGGCACGGCGGTCGAAATCGATTTCACGCCGTTCACCGACGCCGCGAAGCTGCTGTACGAAGGTCCGTGGGTCGCGGAGCGTTACAGCGTCGCGGGCGCATTGCTGGAAACCCAGCCCGAGGCCGTGCTGCCCGTGATCCGCGACGTGCTCGCGAAAGCGCCGGGGACGACGGCCGTCGATGCGTTCCGCGCGCAGTATCGGCTGCAGGCGTTGAAGCAAACCTGCGATGCCACGCTTGGCGGTCTCGACTTCGTGCTCACGCCGAGTTTTCCGCGTCCGGTGACGCTGGCCGAACTCGAAGCCGATCCGATCGGCCCGAATTCGCTGCTCGGCTACTACACGAACTTCATGAACCTGCTCGATTACGCCGCAGTCGCCGCGCCCACGGCGTTCATGCAGAACGGCTTGCCGTGGGGCGTCACGGTGTTCGGGCGCGCCTTCACCGATCAATATCTGCTGAGTGTCGCCGATACGCTTCAGCGCACGTTCCCGCTTCCGCTCGTCGGCGGCGCGTCGCTCGATACCGCCGCGCCCGCCCGCGCTGCACGCTCGGATCGGGCGCGCGTGGTCGTGTGCGGCGCGCATCTCGACGGATTGCCGCTCAACGGCCAGTTGACGCGTCGCGGCGCGCGGCTCGTGCGCGCGGGCAAGAGCGCGGCGGCGTATCGGCTTTACGCGCTCAAAGGCGAGGACGGCGCGGTGCGTCGGCCAGGCATGGTGCGAGTGAGCGATGGCGGCGTCGCGATCGACGTGGAAGTGTGGGAGATGCCGAGCAGCGAACTCGGCTCGTTCCTGACCGGGATTCCCGCGCCGTTAGGACTCGGGCAGGTCGAACTCGACGACGGCACGTTCGAAACCGGGTTCATCTGCGAGCCTTACGGGCTCGACGGCGCGGTCGATATCAGCGAATTCGGCGGCTGGAAGCCGTGGCTTTCCAGCGCGAGCTAGCGGCTTGGTTTATCGCGGCTTGTCGGCCCAGTTGGCCGATAAGCACTTCCGCCACGGAAGCCAAGACGAAAAAAGGCTCCGGCGCAAGCGCCGGAGCCTTTCTAAATAATCAGTCGGAGCCACGCCGCCTGCGCGAAACGCAGGTGGCGCTATGCCGCGATGACTTACTGACCGCCTTGCGTGCCGATCGATATCTTGTTCGATACCGACGTCACGCCAGCCACGCCCTTGGCCACTTCTTCAGCCTGGGCGATCTGTGCGCCTTCCGGCACCGTGCCGGTCAGCGTGACCGCGCCGCCACGTGCTCGCACGAACACGTTCGACACGTCAAAACCCTGTGCCTTCGACAGCGCGCGGCGGACGTCCAGACCGAGCTTGCGATCGGTCTTCTTGGTCGCCGACTTCGCTGCCTTCGTTGTTGCGGCGGAATCCGCGGCCGGGGCCATTGCATCGCTTGCCTGCGCAAACGCGCTCGACGCCACCGTCACGCATACGACCACGCCCAGTGCCTTCAACATATCGACTGCTTTCATAGTTTCTCCTTTTGCTTCGCTTTGACTTCGCACAGTTGTTACTTCTATTTGGACCGCATCAACCCAGCGGCTTGGCTACGACATCTAGCGGCTCACAGACGCGCTGCACCCGGCGAAAAGCGGCGTGACCTGACTGGCTCATGCCCGCCGACATGCACTATGCGCCGGCGAACCGGCTGATGTGATGACACGGTGTTGCGAGAGGCGCGCAAAAAAACGAACGTTCGGCCGGTCTGCCGGTTCCTCCAGAAACCGTTCCGATCGAACGTGGCCTGCTGCCTAACCTGCACCCAATCGCGCGACGCGCCCGGTTCTGCTCTGGTGTGTTCCAAATGCCGGGTAGACGTGGCGGGCGCAGCTTATTGCAGCGGCGAACGTCAATTTAATCCAGCGCAGCAAGAAGCGCAAAGCATTTAAGAAGGTGCGTCGCGCGGGCGCCAACCGAGCTGACGCCGTGCCCGGGCATCCGCGCCGATAAAGCCGCCGCGAACCGGACCTCGGGCTTTACTTGAGCGCGGCGGCTAGCCGTTCTCATGTACCATCGGCGACACCGGATCCGGCGACGCCATCGCTGCGGCCAGGACGCGATCGCAGCAATTTCGGCGACGGCCCGGCGATACTCCACTGAAGGTAAGCGGCCCCGCAGCCGCCCATATTTTTTACGAAATCCTCTCGAACAGGCCGCCCGAGCGCCTTTTCCGTATTCGAAACAGACATGACCGAGCCTTCCGGACGCCGAACCCCGCCGCGCATCGTCGCGCGCTTCGTCGCGATTTCCTGGCGCGATCTCGCGCTCACCTTCGGGCCGATCCTCGTCGTGAGCGCGGCGGCCATCTACCTTGCCGTGCGCCTGATCCAGCCCGCGCCGCCGAATACGCTGACCATTTCCGCCGGCACGCGCGGCAGTTCGTTCTGGAACGACGCCGAAAAATACAAGGCGATCCTCGCGCGCAACGGCATCACGCTCAACGTGCTGGAGTCGCAAGGTTCGCTCGAAAACCTCCAGCGCCTCGACGATCCCAAATCGAACGTCGATGTCGGCTTCGTGCAGGGCGGCGTGAGCAAACCCGGCGCAACGCACGACAATCTGATGTCGCTCGGCAGCGTCGCCTATGTTCCGCTCGCGGTTTTTTATCGCGGTCCGCTCGAAACGCGGCTCTCCGAACTCAAGGGCCGGCGGCTCGCCATCAGCGCCGAAGGCAGCGGCACGCACGCGCTGGCGCTCGCGCTGCTGAAGGCGAACGGGATCGAGCCGGGCGGCGACACCGAATTGCTGCCGCTCGCGGGCGACGACGCCGCCGCCGCGCTGACCGCCGGCACGATCGACGCTGCGTTTCTCACGGGCGACTCCGCGCAGCCGCCCACGATGGGGAAATTGCTGCGCACGCCCGGCATTCGGCTGTTCGATTTCACGCAAGCCGACGCCTACGCGCGGCGCTTTCCGTATCTGAAAGTGATCGACATGCCGATGGGCGCGTTCGATTTCGCGAAGAACCTGCCGCCGCGTCCGGTTCACCTGATCGCGCCGACCGCCGAATTGATCGCCCGCGACGGACTGCATCCGGCGTTGTCGGATTTGCTGATCGAAGCGGCGCGCGAAGTGCATGGCCGCGCGACACTCTTGCAGCAGGCGAACGAATTTCCGGCGCCGCTGGTCCACGAATTCCGCATCAGCGACGACGCCGAACGTTATTACAAATCAGGCAAAAGCTTCCTGTACCGGACGTTGCCGTTCTGGGTCGCGAGCCTCGCGGACCGGGTGATCGTGCTGCTGGTGCCGATCATCGTGGTGCTGATTCCGGGCTTGCGGCTCGTGCCGGGGCTGTACCGGTGGCGCGTGCGCTCGCGGCTCTACCGCTGTTATGGCGCGCTGATTGCAATAGAACGCGAAGCGATGAGCGACCCGGACCACGTTCAGCGTGAGGCGCTGATCGAGCGGATCGACGCGATCGAGAACGCCGTGAACCGGATGAAAGTGCCGCTCGCCTACGCCGACCAGTTCTACGTGCTGCGCGAGCACATCGGCTTCGTGCGCCAGCGCCTGGCGCTCGCGCACGCGGCGGGCGTCGCCGAGGCGAGTCCGGCGACGGACACCGTTTGATGCAGCACGTAAGATAACAACCAGACACCTAAGAACCGCACACGAAGCCTGCGCGCCCGCAGAGCCGCACCCGTCACGGAGAGAGTCATGAGCGCCCCGTCTTCGGCCAGTCCCGGCCAGCCGTATTTCTTCTTCGACTTCATCTCGCCGTTTTCGTATCTGCTGCTCGAACAGCATGACAAATGGCCCGCGATGCCGTTCGAAATTACGCCCGTCCGGCTGATGACGCTCCTCGAACACTGGGGCCAGCCGTACGCCGCGCAGATTCCGTCCAAGCGCGTGTTCACGTACCGGCACGCGCTCTTTCGCGCCGAGCAGCTCGGCATTCCGTTCAAGATGCCGCCGTCGCATCCGTTCGATTCCAGCAAACCGCTTCGTCTCGCGGTCGCGGCGGGCAGCGAGATGGCGTGTATCCGCGAGATTTTCCGGTTCATCTGGCGCGAGGGACGCGATCCGTCCACGCCGGAAGGCTTTCGCGATCTGTGCCAGCACGTCGGCCTGCCGGACGGCGAAAAGATGATCGAACTCGAAGAAACGAAGGCGACGCTCAAGGCCAACACGGACCGCGCGATTTCGCTCGGCGTGTTCGGTACGCCGAGTTTCATCATGAACGATCAGCTTTTCTGGGGCGAGGACACACTGCCGATGCTGCTTTACGTCGCGCGTTCGCCGAACTGGCTCGACGGACGCGAAGTGCGCCGCATCAGCGAACTGCCGATGCAGCCGCCGGGCACGCGGGACTTAGGCGACCTGAAAAACGCGCCGGCATCGGACGAATAAGAACGCGCGCTATCCCGTGCATAGCGCGCCCGCTATGGCGCGGTGGTAGCGAAACGGCTTAACCTGATGGACGGGGTGGTTTGCTGGCGCGGTTGGGTTTTGTTTTGTTTGCGGGCGGTTCTTGGGAAACTTTCCACAGGTACTAGCTTGCTGGCGCTCTTGCTTTTGTTTGCCTGCGCTTCTTGGGAACTTGCACGGCTTCTGGTTTGCTGGCGCTCTTGCTTTTGTTTGCCTGCGCTCTTTGGGAACTTGCTTTCGTGTACGTTTATTAGCACGCCGCTGTGCGCGGCAGCAGTCACTTTCTTTGCTGCTGCAAAGAAAGTAACCAAAGAAAGCAGCGTGACCTTCTAAGTGTCCACCACTGGCGTTTCATGGGAGTGGTGCGCAAGCTGATTCGGGCATCGCTGCACCCAACAGAGTGGAACCGCTCATTCATCCCGGCAGGCACAAAGTGCCTGCCAGCACGGCATAACCACAAAGAGCCAAACCAACCGTCGGTTTTTAGTGTTCCCGTCGTCCGAGCGCAGCGAGGATGGATCTGACAGGTGCTGTGCCAATTCGAGCAAGTGCGCGATGGCCGAATCAGCTTGCGAGCCTATCCGGGTTGTTATGAGTGGTGGACACTTAGATGGATAAGCTGCTTTCTTTGCTTACTTTCTTTGCAGCAGCAAAGAAAGTGAGTCCCGCCCCGGACAGGGGCAGAGCTAATAGACCTACACGAAAACAAGTTCCCAGACACACACAGGCAAACAAAAGCAGGGCGCCAGCAACCCAACATGAACGATTTCGCCGATTCCCTCGACATCTGGCTGATTCGCGTGCTTCGCACGCTTTTGATCGAGCGCAGCGTGACGCAGGCCGCGCTGCGGCTGAACCAGACGCAGCCCGCGATCAGCACGGCGCTGCGGCGTCTGCGCGAAATCCTGAACGACCCAATCCTCGTGCGCGGCAAGCAGGGCATGGTGCCGACCGAATACGGCGAGTCGCTGCTCGCGCCTGCGCAGCGCGCGCTGCGCGAGGTGGAATTCGTCGCGACGCCGCACGGCGATTTCGATGCCGCCACCTCGCGCCGGTCGTTCCGCATCGCCGCGCCGGATTATTTGAACGACTTCCTGATGCCGACGCTGATCGCCGCGTTCCGCGACGCCGCGCCGAACGCGCATCTGGAAATCGAGTCGCTCAGCCCGACCCGCGACCATGAAAAGGCGCTCGACTCGGGCGAACTGGATCTCGTGATCGCGAACTGGGCGAAGCCGGAAACGCGTTTTGCCCGCCAGGATCTGTTCAGCGACGTCTTCGTCTGCCTGATGCGCGCGAACCACCCGCTCGCCCGCGAGCCGCTCAGCGCGGAACGCTACGCGCTCGCCGCGCATCTCGCACCGACGCCTTACAGCGGCGTGAAGCGCCATCCGATCGATATCGGGCTGGAGCGCGCGGGCATCCGCCGGCGTATCGTCGCGACGATTCCGTACTTCGGCCTCGTGCCGCAAGTGCTGCTGCAATCGGATCTGATCTTCACCGCGCCGCGCCGATTCGCGCAGCATTACGCGGCGATGCTGCCGCTCGCGGTGCTCGACTCGCCGGTGCCGTTTCCGCGGATCAAGTGCTATCAGCTCTGGACGCCGCAGCCCGATCAGCCGACGGACGTGACGTGGCTGCGCGAACTCGTCGCGGGCGTGACGGAGAAATTGACGGGGAAGAAGGCGGGTCCGGTCAGCGTCGTGGACGCCGGCGCCGGAACCCGCGCGCCGGTTTAGACGACCGCGCGGTGTTGCGCCCAAGCGGCGCCGATGCACGATGTGTCGTCGCGCACGCGCAGCAATTGCGCGGCGACCGCGAGGGCAATCGCGGCAGGCGCTTTATCGACGATGCCTTCCACGCCGATCGGACAAGTCATTTCGCTCATCCGCTGGAGCGGGACGCCGCGATCCGCGAGACGGCGCTCGAACTTCACGCGCTTGGTCTTCGAACCGATCATGCCGAAATAGCGGAAGTCGTCGCGCCGCATGATGCGCGTTGCGAGCGAAAAGTCGAGCGAATGGTCGTGCGTCATCACGAGGAAATACGCGCCGGGCGGCGCTTCATCGACGATCACGTCCGGCGTGTCGGTCGGCTCGATCTGAACGTTGGCCGGCACTTCGTCGGGAAACAGTTCGTCGCGGGCGTCCACCCACTGCACCACGCAAGGCAACGCGCCGAGCACGCGCACCAGCGCGTGGCCGACGTGCCCCGCGCCGAACAGCACGATGTGCAGAGGCGCAGCGTTCATCGCGCCGCTCCCGCCGTGACGGAGCGCACCGCGTTCACCGCTTTCAAAATTTCCTCGGCGGTGGCGGGCGCGTTGAGCGGCGGGTTCACCTTGTGATCGCCGACTGCCGCGACTGCATCGCGGATCGCGAAAAATACCGAGAACGGCAGCAAGAGCGGCGGCTCGCCGACCGCCTTCGAGCGGTGGATGCTGTCTTCCACGCTACGGTTCTTGAACAGCTTGACGCGGAAATCGGGCGGACAGTCGTTCACCGTCGGGATCTTGTAGGTGGACGGCGCGTGCGTCATCAGCTTGCCGCCCGCGTTCCACCACAATTCTTCGGTCGTGAGCCAGCCCATGCCCTGGATAAACGCGCCTTCGACCTGCCCGACATCCAGCGCCGGATTGAGCGATGCGCCCACGTCGTGCAGCGCGTCGGCGCGCAGCACGCGCATTTCGCCCGTCAGCGTATCGATCACCACTTCCGACACGGCCGCGCCATACGAGTAGTAGTAGAACGGCCGGCCCTGCAACGTCGCCTGATCCCAGTAGAGCTTGGGCGTGCGGTAGAAACCGTCCGACCACAGTTGCACGCGCGCCCGGTACGCGTTCGCGACCACTTCGCCGAACGGAATGGCATCGTTGCCGACCATCACGCGATCCGCCGCGAAGCGCACCGCGCTCGCCTCCACCGCGCCGCCGCCGAACTTTTCGGCGGCGAACGCCGCGAGCCGCTCGCGAATCTGCCGCGCCGCGTCCTGCGCGGCCTTGCCGTTCAGATCGGTTCCGGTGGAGGCCGCCGTCGCCGAGGTATTCGCGACCTTGCTGGTGTCGGTCGCCGTCACGCGCACGCGCTCGAAGCCGATACCCAGTTCGTGCGCGACCACCTGCGCCACCTTGGTGTTCAGGCCCTGGCCCATTTCCGTGCCGCCGTGATTCACGAGCACGGAGCCATCGGTATAGACGTGGACCAGCGCGCCCGCCTGGTTGAAGTGCGTCACGTTGAACGCGATGCCGAACTTGACCGGCGTCAGCGCCAGCCCCTTCTTCAGCACTTCGTTCTGCGCGTTGAACGCCTTCACCGCTTCACGGCGACGCCGGTATTCGCTCGTGGTTTCGAGCTCGCCGAGCAGTTCCTGCAGAACGTTGTCTTCGACCATCTGGCCGTAAGGCGTCTGGTTGTTCTCGGTCTTGCCGTAGAGATTGTTCAGCCGCACATCGAGCGAATCCATGCCGAGCGAACGCGCGACGTCGTCCATGATGTACTCGATACCGAACGCGCCCTGCGGCCCGCCGAAACCGCGAAACGCGGTGTTCGACTGCGTGTTGGTCTTGCCGCAATGGCCCGCGATCTGCACGTTCGGCAGCCAGTACGCGTTGTCGAAGTGGCAGACGGCGCGCGTCATCACGGGGCCCGACAAATCCGCCGAAAAGCCGCAACGCGATGTCATATCCACCGACACCCCGTCGATCACGCCGCGATCGTCGTAGCCCGCCTCGAACCGGTAGTGGAAATCGTGGCGCTTGCCGGTGATCATCATGTCGTCGTCGCGGTCCGGGCGCAGCTTGACCGGGCACAGCAGCTTCCACGCGGCGAGCGCCGCGCAGCACGCGAAAATGGCCGACTGCGATTCCTTCCCGCCGAAACCGCCGCCCATCCGGCGGCATTCCACCAGCACGTTATGCGACGCCACGCCGAGCAGATGCGCGACGTGATGCTGCATTTCGGTCGGATGCTGCGTCGAGCAGTAGACGTGCATGCCGTCGTCGTCTTTCGGCACCGCGTAGGCGATCTGCCCTTCCAGATAAAACTGTTCCTGCCCGCCGAGCAGCATTTCGCCGCGTGCATGGTGCGCCGCCTGTGCCATCTTGCCGGCTGCATCGCCACGCGCCAGATTCAGCGGCGGAATCACATACGACGCCTCGCGCCGCGCTTCCTGCGCGGTCAGCAGCGCGGGCAATTCTTCGTATTCGACCTTCGCGAGACGCGCCGCGCGCCGCGCGATGTCGTGCGAGGTCGCGACCACGATAAACATCGGCTGGCCGACGAACTGCACCACGCCGTCCGCGAGCACGGGGTCGTCGTGGATGATCGGGCCGCATTCGTTCGTGCCGGGAATGTCGTCCGCCGTGAACACGGCGACCACGCCGGGCGTGGCGTGCACGGCTTCGAACGCCATCGAACGGATCTTGGCGTGCGGTTTCGCCGAAAGGCCGAGCGCGGCGTGCAGCGTGCCCGCGACGACCGGAATGTCGTCGGTGTAGGTCGCGCGGCCGCTCACGTGCAGATGCGCCGATTCGTGCGGACGCGAAACGTGGACTTGCTGGAAGGTGTCCGCCTCGTTCGCGAGCGTCTCTGCGTCGGCGAGGAATGCTTCTGCTTGCTGATTCATGATCTCGGTTCCTTCTTTTTACTGTACTTCGACGAGCGCGATGGCCCGGACGTCGAGTGCCTGTTTCGGCAGCGGATTGTGCGGACGCGTTTCGAGCCAGAAGCGGTAAAGCACGCTTTTCGCGGTGTCGAGACGATAGTTGCTGGTCGCGCGCATGTCGGAGAGCGGCGCGTAGTCCTTCCCGAGCGCGGCCATCGCCGCTTGCGCCGTGGCTTCGTGCCAGAGCGCGCCGGTGAGCACGGCTTCCGCATGCGACGCGCGCTTCGGCGTGGCGGCCATCCCGCCGAACGCGATACGCGGCTCGCGAATCGTCTCGCCATCCGCGATGAAGGAGAACGCCGCGCACACGGCGGAAATGTCGGAATCGAAGCGTTTCGAGAGCTTGTAGGTGCGGAATTGCAGCTTTTCGCGCGCCCCGCGACGCGTCGGCACCTTCAGCCCGGCGACGAATTCCTGCTCCGTCATGTCCTTCTTCTGATACGCGAGGTACAAATCTTCGAGCGGCATTTCGCGCGTGCCGTCCACGCTCTGCACGATCACCCGCGCGCCCAGCGCGATCAGGCCGGGCATGGAATCGCCGATCGGCGAGCCGTTTGCCACATTGCCGCCGATCGTGCCCGCGTTGCGGATCGGCAGCGAGGCGAAGCGCTGCCACATTTCGGTGAGCTCGGGATATTGCTTAGCCAGTTCCGCATAAGCGCGCTCGACCGTCACGCCCGCGCCGAGTTCGATCCAGTCGTCGGTCGTCTCGCAGCGCCGCAGCGCCTCGATCTGCCCGACATACACGATGTCGCCGATATCGCGAAGCTGCTTCGTCACCCACAGGCCGACGTCCGTGCTGCCCGCCAGAATGCGCGTGGCCGGGCGCTCGGCCTTGATCTGCGCGAGCGCGTCCAGCGTGCGCGGCGCGTCGTAGCGACGATTCGCGCGTTCGTAGTGGAAGGTGTCATCGCGTTCGAGCGTGGCGAGCGTCGCCGACAACTTGACGACATCGACCGGCGCGAGCGGCGCGGGCGCGTCGAACATTTGCTCCGCGGCGTCGAGAATGGGCTTGTAGCCCGTGCAGCGGCACAGATTGCCGGTCAGCGCATTGCCGATTTCATCGCGCGTCGGCACCGTTTTCTTCGCGCATTGCGTGGTCGCATGACCGTGCTTTTCGTAGATCGACCACATCGACATCACGAAACCCGGCGTGCAGAAACCGCACTGCGAGCCGTGGCAATCCACCAGCGACTGCTGCACCGGATGCAGCGAGCCGTCCGGCTGGCGCAAATCTTCGACGGTGAAAAGCGCTTTGCCGTCGAGCGTCGGCAGGAACTGGATGCACGCGTTGACCGCCTTGAACGACATGCCGCCCTTCGTATCCCGCTCGCCGACGACGACCGTGCACGCGCCGCAATCGCCTTCGGCGCAGCCTTCCTTGGTGCCGGTGCAGCGCGCGTCCTCGCGCAGATACTGCAGCACCGTGCGGGTGGTGTCGGCGTCGCTCACTTCTCGGATCGCGTTGCGGTGGTAAAAGCGGATCGGCTGGCTCATGTTCGGGTCTCGCGGGAACTGGGTTTTGCGGCTCTTGTGCTGGTTACGCGGCGTGCCGCGCAGCCTGTGGCGATGGTTTTCGGCGAATTTCATGCGGCCGGACTATTGATGACGCGCCGCCGCGTGAAAACCGCTTCAATCGCTTTGATTGACGGTTCGAAAGCTAACATCGACAAAAACCACATCCCATAGGCGGCATTGCATGTACGCCATACTCCCATCCCGATATCGCCGCTGAGCCTTATCCAGCAGGCCTGAGCGGATGCCCGCGCGAATCGAAAATGCGCGCCGCCAGCCGATCCCGGCGGGGAAAACGGCCGACACTGCAGCGCAACATATGTGACAATCACGTCTTTCCGCCGTTTTCAACCCCGCAGTTACCCCTATGTCCACCGACTCCACGTCCCAGCGCCGTCGCGACCTCGCCATTACCGGGCGGATCGTCGCTGTCGTCTCCTTTACGTTCCTGTGCTACCTGACCATCGGCATTCCGCTCGCGGTGCTGCCGGGCTTCGTGCATACGGATCTGGGCTACGGCTCGGTGATGGCGGGCGCGGCGATCAGCGTGCAATACCTCGCGACGCTCGCTTCCCGTCCGCTCGCGGGCCGCACCGCCGACACCATCGGCCCGAAGCAGACCGTGCTGTACGGCCTGACGGCGTGCGCGATCAGCGGAGTGCTGCTGCTCGCCGCCGCGCTCGCGGAACAATGGCACGCGGTGAGCCTCACGCTGCTGATTCTTGGGCGTCTCGTGCTTGGGTTCGGCGAAAGCTGGGTCGGCACGGGCGCGATCACCTGGGGCATTGGGCGGGTCGGCGTGACGCAGAACGCCAAGGTGATTTCGTGGAACGGCATCGCCACGTATGGCGCGCTGGCGATCGGCGCGCCGCTTGGCGTGGCGATCGAACATACGCTCGGCTTCGCGGCGCTTGGGGTGATTGTGATTGCGCTCGGCGGTATCGGATACTGGAGCGCAACGCGCATGGCGCCGGTGCCGATTGTCCACGGCGAGCGCATGTCGTATCGCAGCGTGTTTTTCCGCGTGTTGCCGCATGGGCTTGGGCTGGCATTGGGATCGGCGGGATTCGGGTCGATCGCCACGTTCATCACGCTGTTTTATGCCGCGCATCATTGGCCGAATGCCGCGCTCTCGCTGACCGTGTTCGGCACGTTGTTCGTCGGGTCGCGGTTGTTGTTCGCGAACACGATCAAGGCGTTCGGCGGGTTTCGCGTCGCGATCGTCTCGTTTTCGTTTGAATGCGCGGGGCTTTTGCTGTTGTGGCTGGCCGCCGATCCGGTGATCGCGCTCGTGGGCGCGGGGCTGACCGGGTTCGGGTTTGCGCTCGTGTTTCCGGCGCTTGGCGTCGAAGCCGTTGGGCTCGTGCCGCCCGCGAGCCGGGGCGCGGCGCTGTCGGCGTATTCGGTGTTCCTCGACTTGTCGCTCGGGTTGACCGGGCCGCTCGCGGGGTATATCGCCGGTGAGTTCGGCTATGGGTCCGTGTTCTTGTTTGCCGCTGTCGCTTCTGCGATGGCTGTGGCGCTGTCGGTCGCGCTTTATATGCGCACGGTGCGCGGGGTTGGGGGGGCGGCCACGGCCTGAGATGGTCGGGGGTTGGTTTTGCTGGCGCTCCTTTGCTTTTGTTTGCCTGCGGTTTCGGGGAACTTGCTCCGGTTTGGTTTTGCTCGCGCCCTTGCTTTTGTTTGCTGGCGCTCCTTGGGAACCTGCTTTCGTGTAGGTTTATTAGCACGCCGCTATGCGCGGCAGCAGTCACTTTCTTTGCTGCTGCAAAGAAAGTAACCAAAGAAAGCAGCTTGTCCGTCTAAGTGTCCACCACGAACCGTAACCGGGAGTGGCGCGCAAGCTGATTCGGCCATCGCACCACACTACAGAGTGGAGCCGCTCATCCATCCCGACAGGCACAAAGTGCCTGCCGGAACGGCATAACAGTACAACCCAAACCAAATCGACCGCCGGTTGTGAGATATGCCCGACGTCCGAGCGCAGCAAGGACGGAACTGACAGGCGCTGTGCCAATACCGATAACTGCGAGTTAGCCGAATCAGCCTGCGCGCCTATCCGCGGGGTTATTCGAGGTGGACACTTAGGCGGATAAGCTGCTTTCTTTGGTTACTTTCTTTGCAGCAGCAAAGAAAGTGACTGCTGCCGCGCATAGCGGCGTGCTAATAGACCTACACGAAAGCAAGTTCCCAAGAAGCGCCAGCAAACAAAAGCAAGGGCGCGAGCAAAACCAAACCCCGGCGCCAGCCGACCCCCGTCCGTGAAAGCCCCAAAATAACAAAAGCAACCCCCATGGGCGCGTTAAAATCGCCCCCTTGGCCCTCATGCGTCCGCTTTATGAACTCGATCACGGAAGACCGCTGGCGGGACCTGCGCCCGGACCCGGACAGCGACACTCCGCTCTACCTGCAACTCGCCCGCAAACTCGCCAACGCGATCCACGATAATCGCTGGAACGCCGGTGAGGCGCTGCCGTCGGAACGGGTTCTGTCGGAGGCGCTCGGGGTCTCGCGCATCACGTCGAGAAAAGCCATCGCGCTCCTCGTCGAGCAAGGGCTCATCCGCCGCACGCAAGGCGCGGGCAGTTTCATCACGCCGCGCTACGAAGACCCGCTGTCGCGGCTGTCGAGCTTCAGCGAAATGCTCCGCCGACGCGGCTTCACGCCCAGTTCAAAGTGGATCTCGCGCGTGATCGAACCGGCCAATCGCGACGAAGTCATCCAGCTCGGGCTCTCGCCCGCCGCCGCCGTCACGCGCCTGCGCCGTCTGCGGCTCGCGGATGGCATCGTGATGGCTGTCGAAAACTCCACCTTCCCGGCCGCGCTGATCCCCGATCCGCAAGCGATCGGCGATTCGCTCTACAGCTTTCTCGAACAACGCGGTCTGTCGATCGTTCGCGCCCTGCAACATTTCCGCGCGGTCAACGCGAGCGCGGAGATCGCCGGGCAAATGGGCATCGCGCCGCACGACGCGCTGCTGCTGATTACGCGCGTCGGCTATACCGCCGATCAACGCGCGATCGAACTCACCGACACCTACTGCCGCAACGACTACTACGATTTCGTCGCGGAATTGCGCAAGTAAAGCCACTCACCAGCGCGCTTCGTCCGTGCCGATCGGCGCCGGCGGGCGCGACCAGCCCGGCGGCGTCGCGGACATGCGCTCCGCCGGTTGCGTGCAGGTGAGGCCGCCGAACGGCGAGTCGACGGTTTGCAGCGCGTCGCGCACATCGTCGATAGTCGGGTCGGCCGCGCGCTGACCGTTTTCCAGCGTTCCCATCGACTGTAACCAACGGCCCGTCTGCGCGAGCGACACGCGCACGAGCCAGCTTCCGCCTTCTATCGCCCGCCGCCGCAGCGCGACCATCGCGCCGACCGCGGCGAGGTAACCCGTCGCGTGATCGAGCGCCTGACACGGCAGATGACGCGGCGCGGCCTGCCCCGCCGCTTGCGCCTCGGTCCATGCAATCCCGCTCGCGGACTGAACCAGGCTGTCGAAGCCGCGCCTTTGCGCCCACGGACCTTCGTGCCCATAAGCCGAAACCGTCGTATAGACGATCCCCGGCCGCAAGCGCGCCGCCTCCTCGGGACCAAAACCAAGCGCGGCCAGCGCGCCCGGTCGATACGACTGAAGAAAGACATCGGCATCGGCGACGAGGCGCTGCATCGTGTCGCGCGCGGACGGCTCGCGCAGATCGAGCGCGGCCGAACGCTTGCCGCGCCCGTTGTCGATCACGAGCGGCGCAATATTCGGCAGATGCGGCCCGTTGACGAGCAACACGTCCGCGCCGTGCTGCGCGAGCGTGCGCCCAGCAACCGGCCCGGCGATGATCCGGCTCAGATCGAGCACCCGCACGCCGGACAGCGGACACGCGGCCTCGGTCGCGCCAATCGGCTCGGGCGGCGCGTCGCCGATCCGCAGCACCTCCAGCAGCGGCAACGACGCGACCGCTTGCGCCTGCGGCAACGCGCCCCATTCATCGGGCGAGCGGATCAGCGCAGCGCACAGACCCGCGTCTGCGAGCGTCTGATCGAGCGTCGCGCCGTCCCAGCCGCGAATCGCCTGCGTGACCGACGCGTGGTCGTCCGCGCAGCCGAGCACGCGCACGACGCCCGCCCGGTGATGCGCGAAGTTCGTGTGCAACTGGATCCAGCGGCCGTCGCGCGTTTCGAAAAAACCCATCAGCGGGTCGCGCAATTCGGGCGCGGCGCCCGCGTCGATCCGCAAATACCGCTCGCTGCGAAACGCGACGCACGCGCGCCGCAGATCCACCTCGACCGTCTGCGCGCGGCCGGTGCGCTCGCGGAAACACTCTGCGGCGGCGAGCGCGGACGCGGCGATCGTCGCGCCTGCCAGCGCGCCGATGCGGTAAACGGACGGCAATTGCGGATCGTCGCCATCGATCGATACGTTGTCGAGCGCGGCGGGATCGCAAGCGGCGGCGTGCCAAATCTGTTCGAGCGGCGTCATGTCGGCCTCGCGGAAATTTTGAGACGAAGCCCAGTCTACGGTCGAAGGCGACAGCGGATCAACGCCGTAAGCGCTTAAAATCACCGCACCGCTTTCCCGGACCCGCTGCGCAGACCATGCCCGACACCCTCACCTCGACCGCCGCGCCGCCGCCGTCGGGTCGCTCGCTCACGATCATGCTGTGGCTCGTCGCCACTGGCTTTTTCATGCAGACGCTGGATTCGACCATCGTCAATACCGCGCTGCCCGCGATGGCGCGCAGTCTCGGCGAAGCGCCGCTGCGCATGCAGGGCGTGGTGATCGCGTATTCGCTCACGATGGCGATGATGATTCCCGTCTCGGGCTGGCTCGCCGACAAACTCGGCACGCGGCACGTCTTTTTCAGCGCGATTCTGGTGTTCACGGTCGGCTCGCTGCTCTGTGCCAACGCGCAGACGCTCACGCAACTCGTCGCGTTCCGGGTGGTGCAAGGTGTCGGCGGCGCGATGCTGCTGCCGGTCGGGCGGCTCGCCGTGCTGCGCGTGTTTCCGGCCGAGCGGTATTTGTCGGCGTTGTCGTTCGTCGCGATTCCGGGGCTGATCGGACCGCTGATCGGCCCGACGCTCGGCGGCTGGCTCGTGCAGATTGCGTCGTGGCACTGGATCTTTTTGATCAACGTGCCGGTCGGGATCGCCGGCTGTATCGCGACGCGTCTCTACATGCCCGACAGCCGCAACCCGGCGACCGCCCGCTTCGACCTGCCAGGCTACCTGCTGCTCGCGGCCGGGATGGTCGCGCTCACGGTGTCGCTCGACGGTCTCGCCGATCTCGGCCTTCAGCACGCCATCGTGCTCGTGCTGCTGATCCTGAGTTTCGGCTGCTTCGTCGCTTACGGCCTGCACGCCACGCGCGCGGCGCAACCGCTTTTCCCGCTCGATCTGTTCAAGATCCACACGTTCAGCGTCGGCTTGCTCGGCAACCTGTTCGCGCGGATCGGCAGCGGCGCAATGCCTTACCTTATCCCGCTTCTGCTCCAGGTGAGCCTCGGCTTTTCCGCGTTCGAGGCGGGGTTGATGATGCTGCCGGTCGCCGCCGCGGGCATGGCGGCGAAGCGCGTCGTGACGCGGCTGATCGAGAATTACGGTTACCGGCAGGTGCTCGTGGTGAACACCGTGCTGGTCGGCCTGATGATGGCGAGCTTTTCGCTGGCGAGCGCGCACCAGCCGATGTGGCTGCGGCTTGTCCAACTCGCGATCTTCGGTAGCGTCAATTCCATGCAGTTCACCGCGATGAACACGCTCACGCTGAAAGACTTGGGCACCGGCGGCGCGAGCAGCGGCAACAGCCTGTTCTCGCTCGTCCAGATGCTCTCGATGAGCCTCGGTGTGACCGTCGCGGGCGCGATCCTCGCGACCTTCACGGATCTCCTGCCGCGCGTCACCGCGACCAACTCGCTGCCTGCGTTCCACGCGACGTTTCTCTGCGTCGGCGTGATAACGGCAGCTTCCGCGTGGATCTTCGCGCAACTGGCGCCGGAAATCCGCGCGGTCGCGCCGAACAAGACCGATCCATCTGAATCGCACTAGTCCGAACGATCTAGCCGAAACGGACGGAGCGGGCAGCATTATTCCGCCATCGCAGCGTGCGTGATGCACCTGCGAGGTGCGGCGAAAGCGCCGAAACGCACGTCCGATTTCGCGCCAAGCCAGCCAATGCAACGCACCGCCAGGCCGCGCGGCCATCCCGAAAACGTTGCACATGCGCATGCTTCTTGCTCGTGGCTTCCTTCGCCTATCCTGTAAACTCGTGTGTTTTCGCATCCGGCATTGCCACCTACCATGAGCATGGTTGATATCGACCCTCCCCGCTTCCAGCCGCCACGTCCCGTGGCGGGCGACGACGGCTCGCGGCGCACCGTTCTGTACGGCGAATACACCGTGTTCAGCGTGTTTCAGCCGGTCTTTTCGGTGTCGCATCGGCGCGCGGTCGGCTATCACGCGTCGCTGCGCGCCCGCGACGATTCCGAGCGGCATGTGCCGTCGCATGAAGTATTCACGCAGGCCGCGCGGCGCGGCGACCTGCTCGAACTCGGGCGGCTCGCGGAATCGCTGCATCTGGGCAACTTCTTCGCCTTCGACAGCGACGACGAATGGCTCTTCTTAAGCCTGCACCCCGCCGCGCTGATGGACACGAGCTACGGCGACGCGCTGCTCGCCGCGTTGAAGGTGATCGGCTTGCCGCCACAGCGCGTCGTGCTCGAAGTGCCCGAGCAAGCGGGCGGCGAGACCACGCGCTTCGCGGAAATCATCGATTCGCTGCGCAAGTCGGGGTTCCTGATCGCGCTCGACGGGTTCGGCGTGAAGCATTCCAACATCGACCGCGTGTGGCATCTGCGGCCCGATATCGTCACGCTCGACCGCTGCATTTTGCAGCAGGCGAGCGAGCATTCGCATATCGAGCGCGTGCTGCCGGGGCTGGTTTCGCTGCTGCACGAATCGGGACAGCTAGTGCTGATGGGCGGTTTATCGACCGAACGCGACGCGCTGATCGCGCTCGAATGCAACGTCGATTTCGTGCAGGGCGCGTACTTCGCGGGGCCGAGCGTCGAAGCGGTGAAGCCGCAGGCCGCGCAGGGCGTGATGGACGCGTTGTCGGCGGCCTCGCGCGAACGCGTGTGGGCCCGCGAACGTGCCCAAGCCACGCGGCTCGCGCCTTATGTCACCGGGCTGGAGAACGCGGCGACGCGGTTGATCGGAGGCGAGGCGCTTGTGCTCGCGACGCACGACTTGCTGCAGCTTCACGAAACGGCGCGCTGTTTCCTGCTCGACGGTGCCGGACGTCAGATCGGCGATAACGTGCTGCCGGCCGCGCGCGCATCGCAGCGCGCCAAGCGTTTCCGGCCGCTGCTGCATTCGGAAGGCGCGAGTTGGGAACGGCGTCCGTATTTCATCGAGGCGCTGCGTTCGCCGGGCCGCGTACATTTGACGGCCCCGTATTTGTCGATCAACGAGGCGCATTTGTGCGTAACGGCGTCGATCGCCGCGCAAACGCCGCGCGGATTGCAGGTGCTGTGCGTGGATATCAACTGGGATGCGGCGACGAATCGACGGTAAACGTATTTGGCTGCGCAAAAAGAAAAAGCCCTCGTCAGAGGGCTTTTCTTTTCTAAGCGCGACACGTTCGACTGTAGACCCCAACGTTCGCGCTACCTTCAGCTTTATGCAGCGAAATTCGACGCGGCAAATTCCCAGTTCACGATGTTCCAGTAAGCATCGATGAACTTCGGACGCGCATTGCGATAGTCGATGTAATAAGCGTGTTCCCACACGTCGATGGTCAGGAGCGCCTTCGAATCCGTGGTCAGCGGCGTGGCCGCGTTGCTCGTCGAAACGATATCGAGCGAACCGTCCGTCTTCTTCACGAGCCACGCCCAGCCCGAGCCGAACGTGCCGATCGCGACCTTCGCGAACTCTTCCTTGAACTTGTCGTAGGAGCCCCACTTCGCGTTGATCGCGTCGCCGAGCGCGCCCGACGGAGCGCCGCCACCCTTGGGCGACAGGCTGTTCCAGAAGAACGTGTGATTCCAGACTTGTGCTGCATTGTTGAACACACCGCCCGACGCCTTCTTGACGATTTCTTCGAGCGACAGATTTTCGAATTCGGTGCCCGGAATCAGCTTGTTCAGATTCGTCACATAGGTCTGGTGATGCTTGCCATAGTGGTACTCAAGCGTTTCTTCCGACATGTTCGGAGCGAGCGCGTTCTTGTCGAACGGCAGCGGCGGGAGCGTATGTTCCATTTTGCGAGCTTCCTTCTATGTTGATTGTGGGGATCTGAGGAGTGAGGCAGTGGAGCACTCGATTGTAGGCGACTTGGGATAACCCCGCAAACCACGGGCCTTTATGAGCAGGATCGGTTTCCGGTGCGTTTTCGCGGCGTAAAAAATGCTCGGCGCACGGCTCGCGAGCGTCAAAACTACAGGTCCGCGAGGTGCTTTTCCGCGCGCCGATTCATCGGTGGAAACGGCGATCAGAATTCGTCGGAGAGACGCGGCTGGACATCCGCGAGCAGCACATCCGCCGATCCTTCCGCCAGATGAACGGTCAGCGCCCGCTTCGGCTTGAGCGCGCCCGGCGTGCGTACGGCGCGGCCCGTCTGCGTGTCGATGAGCGCTGCGTAACCGCGTTCCAATGTGCGCTGCGGACTCAGCACGGCGAGACGCGCGGCGAGTTCGGAGACCCGCGCGGCCGAGCGTTCATGACGGCGCGTCTGTGCGCTGTCGAGCCTTGTCGCGACGCGCATCAGATCTTCGCGCGCGGCATCGAGATCGGGACGCCAGCGCTGCCAGCGCAACTGCACCAGCGCGAAACGCCCGCGCGCGTCGCGAACGGGGCGCGCGCCAGCGGAAACGAGGCGCGTCGCAAGTTGTCGCAGATGCGTCCGCTGACGTTCGAGCCGTTCGGCCGGGCTCACGAGCCTGCGCGCGAGCCAGTCTAGTTGTTGCTCGCGGCGCTCCATCATCCGGCCGAAACCGCGTGCGAGCGTGGCGTGCCGTTGATCGAGATCGCGCAGCAGCAACACGCGCTGCGGGCTGACGAGTTCGGCGGCGGCGGTCGGCGTCGGCGCGCGGACATCGGCGGCGAAATCGGCGATGGTGAAATCCGTCTCGTGCCCGACACCCGACACCACCGGCACCGCGCTCTCGGCGATCGCGCGGGCGAGCACTTCCTCGTTGAACGCCCACAAATCCTCGATCGAACCGCCACCGCGACACACGATCAGCACGTCCACCTCACGGCGGCGGCTCGCGCTATCGACCATCGCGGCGAGCTTCGCGGACACGCCCGCGCCCTGCACCGGCGCGGGATACACGATAACCGGCACGTGCGGCGCGCGACGCGCGAGCGTCGTCAGCACGTCGCGCAAAGCGGCAGCCTGTAAGGACGTCACCACGCCGATCGCCCGCGGATGCGCCGGCAGCGCGCGTTTGCGCTCGGCGGCGAACAAGCCCTCGGCTTCGAGTTGCGCCTTCATCCGCAGGAACGCTTCGAAGAGACGCCCCTGACCGGTGCGTCGCACGGCTTCCACGTTCAGTTGCAGTTCGCCGCGCGGTTCGTACATCGTGACGAGCGCGCGCACCTCGATCTTGTCGCCTTCGCGCGGCGTGAAATCGGCGTGCTGGGCGCGTCCGCGAAACATGACGCAGCGCATCTGCGCCTGCGCGTCCTTGATCGAAAAATACCAGTGGCCGCTCGCCGCACGCGTGAAATTCGACACTTCGCCGCCGACCCAGACGAGCGGAAACGAGCGTTCCAGCATCGAGCCGATCGCTCGGTTAAGCGCGGAAACGGGAATGACGGCGTCGCCGGCGGCGGGCGTGAGGGCTTCGGAATTCATGTTTGGGCAGGCAGAGAAGTCGGCCAGACGGACGATACGCGAATCGGACAAGCGGCGTTGAAAACGTCGCGAAGTGTAGCAAGTGTCCACATGGCAGGAATTACCGATTGGCGGAAAAGGCCGACCGGGAACCCGCATCGGCTCGTTCTATATCGTTGTTTTATAACGGTTTTCCATGAAAGATCAGGCGTTTTCTCGAAGCAAGTCTTGCCTGACGCGGATCCCAGGCATTTGGTCGCCAAGTTGCTCACAGAGTTATCCACAGGCTGGCAAAGCCATCGCGAGCGCTATCTCGCGCCGGGCGCGACTGGCGTCCGCGCGTGCGCCGCGCTAGAGTGCCGGGTCCGAGGCGACGCGGGCTACGCGCCGCGCCGTCCATCCTTTGGAGAATCCGTGCCGATGCAAAGGCGACATCCGTTACGCGTCCCGACGACGCGCGTTATCCGCCAAGCCGCCCGAGCCTGCCATGTCTGACTTCAAACCGCCGATCGAAAATTTCCTCGCCCGCGAGTGGCGCAAGCGCGGTTACGTCGCGTGGGCATTGACGCCGTTCGCGTGCGTGTTCGGCGCGGTCGCGGCGGTTCGGCGCGCGTGCTTCGCGCTCGGCTGGATCAAGCAGATCGACGTCGGCGTGCCGGTGGTGGTGGTTGGCAACGTGACGGTCGGCGGGACCGGCAAGACGCCGACCGTGATCGCGCTGGTCGCGGCGTTGCGCGCGGCGGGTTACACGCCGGGCGTGGTGTCGCGCGGATACGGCGCGAAGATCGCCGAAGCCACCGCCGTCACGTCGACGAGCGCGCCCGACGAAGTCGGCGACGAGCCGCTCCTGATCGCTCGGCGCACGCATGCGCCGGTCGTGGTGGCGCCGGATCGCGTGGCCGCCGCGCAAGCGTTGCTGAAGGCGAATCCGTCGGTGGACGTGATCGTGAGCGACGACGGCCTGCAGCATTACCGGCTCGCCCGCGCGTTCGAACTCGTGGTGTTCGACGACCGGCTCGGCGGCAACAACTTTCTGCTGCCCGCCGGTCCGTTGCGCGAGCCGATGTCGCGCCATCGCGATGCCACGCTCATCAACAGCCCTTACGAGCGCGCGCTGCCGCCGTGGCCGAACACGTTCCCGCTCGACCTGCAATCGGGAGACGCCTGGCTTCTCGACGACCCCGCCGTGCGCCGTCCGCTCGCGCAGTTCGCGGGCGAGAAGGTGACGGCGGCGGCGGGCATCGGCTCGCCCGAGCGCTTCTTCGCCACCCTGCGCGCAGCGGGCATCGCGCCGACGACCCGCGCGTTCCCCGACCACTACACGTATCGCGACAATCCGTTCGGCGCAGTGGACGCGGATTCGATCCTGATCACCGAGAAGGATGCAGTAAAATTCGGGGCCTGGCGCGACGCGCGCATCTGGGTCGTACCAGTCGAAGCCGTCCTAAGCCCCCGCCTCATCGCTCTAGTTGTGGAGAAACTCCGTGGACGCACGCCTGCTTGAAATTCTCGTTTGCCCGATCTGCAAGACCCAGCTCACGTATGACCGCGCCGCGCAGGAACTCATCTGCAGCGTCGACAAACTCGCCTACCCGATCCGCGACGGCATTCCCGTCATGCTGACCGAAGAAGCGCGCCAGACCGTCGAAGGCACGCCCGTCGAGCCGATCAAGCCGGCCGGCAACTGATTTTCCCGCCCAGTCCGCCATGTCGAAAACCCCCGCTGCCACGCCGCCCTTCATCGCCGTTGTTCCCGCTCGTCTCGCGTCCACGCGCCTGCCGGACAAGCCGCTTGCGGACATCGGCGGCAAGCCGATGGTCGTGCGTGTCGCTGAGCGCGCGCGACTGTCGGGCGCGCAGCAAGTGCTCATCGCGACCGATTCGGAGCGCGTGGTCGAGGTGGCGAACGCGCACGGCATCGAAGTGCTGCTCACGCGCGCCGATCATCCGAACGGCACGGACCGGCTCGCGGAAGTCGCGACCCATTTCGGCTGGAGCGACGACACCATCGTCGTGAACGTGCAGGGCGACGAGCCGCTCATCGACCCCGCGCTGGTGCGCAACGTGGCCGCGCATCTGGCGACGCACGCGTCGTGCGCGATCGCGACCGCCGCGCATCCCATCCACGATCCCGCCGACGTGTTCAGCCCGAACGTCGTCAAGGTCGTGCTCGACGCAAACAGCGTCGCGCTGTATTTTTCGCGCGCGCCGATTCCGTGGTCGCGCGATGCGTGGCAGCAGCACTGGCCGAACGTCGGCGAGATCGCGGCGCGCTCGCCATTGCCGACGAACGTGCTGCGCCATATCGGGCTGTATGCGTATCGCGCGAAATTTCTGCGCGTTTATCCGACGCTCGCGGTGGCGCCCATCGAGGAAGCCGAGGCGCTCGAACAACTGCGCGCGATGTGGCATGGCGAGCGCATCGCCGTGCTGGTGACGAACGACGCACCGCCGCCGGGCGTCGATACACCCGCCGATCTCGCGCGCGTCCGCTCGCTGTTTCCTGGCGCGACCTAAGGTCGCACGCGGGTCGCACGCGGGTCGCACGCGGGTCGCGGTCGGGTCGCGGTCGGGTCGCGGTCGGGTCGCCCGCAAGTTCTCGCGCGCTCATCGTAAACCCCGCTCCGCCCCGTATAACGGGCATCTCAGCCGTTTTTTACGGCCGCGACCGTTGCAAGGCGTGGCATAATCGGGCGTTTGCGCGAGCCATCCGGTCAGCGCCATCGCTCACGTTGCGCCGCTGTCGACTGGGTCGCGCCGTCTCTTTCCGAAACGGCTCTGCCCGTATGTCTTTCCGACGCCGCCGTGCGCGCCCGCGTGATTCCCGGATGCCAGATTAAGCCTCGCGCCGCTGCGGTTTTCATACGATTCGGAGATATCACCATGCGTTTGATCCTGTTGGGCGCCCCCGGCGCGGGCAAGGGCACTCAGGCAAACTTCATCAAGGAACAGTTCGGCATTCCGCAAATCTCGACCGGCGACATGTTGCGCGCGGCTGTGAAGGCGGGTTCGCCGCTCGGCGTCGAAGCAAAGCGTTTCATGGACGCCGGCGAACTCGTGCCGGATACGCTCATCATCAATCTCGTGAAGGAACGCCTCCAGGCACCGGACTGCGCGAATGGTTATTTGTTCGACGGTTTTCCGCGTACGCTGCCGCAAGCCGATGCCATGAAGAACGCGGGCGTCGCGATCGATTACGTGCTTGAAATCGACGTTCCGTTCGACGAAATCATCGTGCGCATGAGCGGGCGTCGCGTGCACGCGGCGTCGGGACGGACGTATCACGTCAAGTTCAATCCGCCGAAGAACGACATGACGGACGACGTGACGGGCGAGCCGCTGATCCAGCGCGACGACGACAAGGAAGAGACGGTGAAGAAGCGTCTCGACGTGTATGTCGCGCAAACCAAGCCGCTGATCGATTACTACAACAACTGGTCGCAGCACGGCGAAACGAACGGCCTGAAGGCGCCGGAATATCGTCGTATTTCGGGCCTCGGCACGGTCGATGAAATCCGCGCCCGCGTGGTCGATGCGTTGAAGTAACGCCTGACACACGCAGCACTGCACGAAACCCGCTTACCCGCGGGTTTTTTTACGCTTGGCGCTGGCGCGCCCGACGCTCGAACGTTGCAAAAAAAGCCACCGGCTACAATCGCCCGAACGACGCAGATTTAACCAAGGAGCCATCAGCATGGAGATTCGAGATAACGTATTCCTGATCACGGGCGGCGCATCGGGCCTCGGCGCGGCGACCGCGCGGCTTGTCGCGGAGCACGGTGGCAAGCCGGTCATCGCCGACATGAATCAGGCCGACGGCGAAGCGCTAGCGCAGGAACTCGGCGGCGTTTTCGTGAAATGCGACGTGAGTCAGGAAGCGGACGGCGCGCGCGCGGTGGAAGCGGCGACGCAACTCGGCTCGCTGCGCGGTCTCGTGAACTGCGCGGGCATCGCGCCGGCGTCGAAAACGGTCGGACGCGACGGCCCTCACCCGCTCGATCTGTTCGCGAAAACCATCGGCGTGAACCTGATCGGCACGTTCAACATGATCCGGCTCGCGGCCGCCGCGATGTCGAAAAACGAGCCGAACGGGGCGGGCGAGCGCGGCGTGATCGTGAACACGGCGTCGGTCGCCGCCTACGACGGGCAGATGGGACAGGCGGCGTATGCCGCGTCGAAGGGCGGAGTCGTCGGCATGACGCTGCCGATCGCGCGCGACCTCTCGCGCAACGCGATCCGCGTCATGACCGTCGCGCCCGGCATCTTCGAGACGCCGATGCTGCTCGGCATGCCGCAGGAAGTGCAGGACGCGCTCGGCGCAATGGTGCCGTTCCCGTCGCGACTCGGCAAACCGGCGGAATACGCGATGCTCGTGAAGCAGATTTTCGACAATCCGATGCTGAACGGCGAAGTGATCCGCCTCGACGGCGCGATCCGGATGCAGCCGAAATAAGCTGGCGAAAACAAAAAACGGCGGCCCGTGGGCCGCCGTTTTCTTTTGCGCGAACGGCTCAATCGCCGTCGTGCTGCGTGCGCTGCCGCAAATCGTGTAGCTCCGTTTCCACGACGGTCGCGTCCTCGGCGTCCGGCCGGTCATCGAGATAATGCTGGAGGTCTTCGAGCGCGGGCCGAAGATAATCGAGCCGCGAATACGCGAATCCACGGTCGCGCACTTCCTCGATACTTCCCGGCAACACGATCACGAGCCGCTGCTGAACGGCGAGCAAACGCTGCCACCGTTCCGTCTGAAGATAGACGCTCTTGAGATTGCGCAGCATCCGCGTGACGATTTCGCGCCGCGTCGCGGGTTGCAGCAACATGCGCAGCGCGCTGCCGATCGACTCGCCGACGCGCTGCACAAACGGTTCCAGCAAATCCACCATCTGCGCTTCCGACAACGAATGCCCGGTCGTCGGATCGAGCATCACGTCGCCGTCGGGCGTCGTTACGCGCAGCAAAAAATGGCCGGGAAACGAGACGCCGCGCACCGGAATACCCAGTTGCTCGCTCATTTCCAGATAAATCACGGACAGCGAAATAGGGATGCCGCGCCGACGCCGCAGCACGACATTCAGGTGGCTGTTGTCCGGATCGTAGTAATCGTTGAGGTTGCTCGAAAAGCCGAGTTCGCGAAAAAAGAACCGGTTGAGCACGCCGACTTTCTGCTTGATGTCGGCGTTATCGGGCATACGGCGGCGCACGCGCAGCACGAGTTCGTCGATTTCGGCCAGCACGCCCTGAATATCGAGATCAGGATAAGCGTCCTGCGCAATCGACAGCGCCGCCTCCGTCAGCGGCAGACTTTCGTCTTCCGCCACCAGCGTCGAAAAATAATCGAGGATGCGCGTGCTTGTCGTCAAAGCGTTCGCCTTTTGAAATACGCGTACTTGAAGCCCATCGCCGAGAGCATACCGAAATATAGCGCGGCAAAGACCGTGAGGCACGCACCGAGCAGCACGATTCGCTCCAGCGGGTCCGCGCGCATGCCGATCCAGTCGAAATTGCCCGACACCCAGTGCATCACGCCGGCCAGCACGAGGCACGCGCCGATCAACTGAACGAAAAAGCGCAGCCAGCCCGCCGACGGCTGATAAATGCCGCGCTTTCGCAATCCGATAAACAGCAGCAACGCATTCACGCATGCGCCGAGCCCGATCGACAGCGTCAGGCCGGCGTGCGCGAAAATCGGCACGAAAACGTAATTGCTCAGTTGCGTGACGATCAGCACGCCGACCCCGATTTTCACCGGCGTCTTGATGTCCTGCTTCGCGTAGAAGCCGGGCGCGAGAATCTTGATCAGGATCAGGCCGGTCAGCCCGATGCCGTACGCCGCGAGCGCGCGCGCGACCATCACGACGGAATTCGCATCGAATTTTCCGTAGTGAAAGAGCGTCGCTGTCAGCGGCTCGGCGAAAAATAAGAGCGCGACCGCGCTTGGAGCGGCGAGCAGGAACGTAATGCGCAGGCCCCAGTCGAGCAGCGCGGAATATTCGGTGGCGTCGCCGTCGAGGTGCGCTTTCGACAAACTTGGCAGAAGGATCGTGCCGAGCGCCGCGCCGAGCAGCGCGGTCGGAAATTCCATCAGACGATCGGAGTAGTTGATCCACGACACCGCGCCGGGCCCGAGCCGCGACGCAATATTCGTATTGATGATCAAGCTCAATTGTCCGACCGACACGGCGAACATCGCGGGCACCATCTTCCAGAGCACGCGTTTCACGCCCGGATGCCGCAGCGCGCGGAAAAAATTCAGGCCGATCCGCGGCACCATGGCGATTTTCTTTAAGCCAGGCAACTGCACGAGAAACTGCAAAATCCCGCCGACAATCACCGCGTAAGCCAGCGCGTAGACCGGCATTTTCATGTGGGGCGCGACGAAAATAGCCGCGCCGATAAACGACACGTTCAGCAACACGGGCGCGAACGCGGGCAGCGAGAATTGCTTGTAGGTGTTGAGCACGCCTGACGCGAGCGTCGTGAGCGAGATGAAGATGATGTACGGGAACATGATCCGCGTCATCGTGACAGCGAGCGTGTAGGCCTGGCCGTCCTGCTTCAGACCGGACGCCACGGCGAACACGACCCACGACGCCCCCGCCACGCCCGCCACCGACAGCACGGCGAGCGCCCAGGCGAGCACGGTGGACATCGCATCGACGAGCGCCTTGGTTGGGTCGTGACCCTGGCTGTTCTTGAACTCGGCGAGGATCGGGACGAAGGCCTGCGAGAACGCGCCTTCCGCCGAGAGACGGCGCAGCAGGTTCGGAATCCGGAAGGCGACGTAGAACGCGTCGGTGTATTGGCTCGCACCGAAGGCTCGCGCGATCAGCGTTTCGCGGACCAGACCGGTCACGCGCGACAGCAGCGTGAAGCCGCTGACGGTAAGGAGGGCTCGGAATAGATTCATGGGGCGCTTATTATACGGGCGGCGCAGTGCGGCCTTCGAGGGATGGACCGCATAGATCAGAATTCGCCGTGGGAGTGAGCGGGGAACGCAATGAAGGACCGCGATTGGTCCGCCGTGAGCCGATGTGGTTCCCTTTTTAGCTCTTTCGGCTAGCCGCCGGGCGTCGGCCACGCAGGTCAGGCTTGTCACATCTCGTATTTCGTTGCTATAATCTCCGGTTTCGAAGCTCCGTAAAGGTGTCTATACGGTGCCTTCGCGTCTTTTTTCGACGTTTTTTGCGCTCTCGGGCAATCGTTCCCAAGGGTTTAGATCAAAGCAGCGCATACGATTTCTCTTGTGCGGCCTATTGCCGGAAGCGATGAGGGAAGCGCTGAAACATATAGCTGGAACAGGATAAGGAACCGTCATGGCAAACACCGCACAAGCACGCAAGCGCGCCCGTCAAGCCGCAAAAGCAAACTCGCACAACTCGGCACTGCGCTCGAAGTTCCGCACCGCCATCAAGGCTGTCCGCAAGGCGATCGACGCCGGCGACAAGGCCAAGGCTGCTGAAATTTTCCAGAACTCGGTCAAGACGATCGACATCATCGCCGACAAGCGCATCGTTCACAAGAACAAGGCCGCTCGCCATAAGAGCCGCCTGGCTGCAGCCATCAAGGGTCTGCAAGCTCCGGCAGCAGCACAGTAATTCCGGCTCGCCGCCGGAAACGTTGGAGTCTGTGTCCGACCGAGTCGAATAACTCGATATCAGTTCGGCGCGATGGCTCCCACTCCGGCCGCCGCCTCCTGTTGAGCTGCCCTGTTTCAGCTGCTTCAGCAACAAAAAAGCCCGCTTTCGCGGGCTTTTTTGTTGTCTGGCCTGCTGTCTGCCAGACACCAATTTCTGGTTTAACGCTGCTGCGTGCCGTGATGCGGCGGAAGTTCACACGCCTCGGTAACGAGCAGATCGTTGTCCTTCGCGAAGTTCATCACGAAGTCGAAAGCCATGGGTTCGATGTCGCGCAACCGCGAGTCGAGAATGACTGTTTTCACGTTGCCCAACATGGTCGGCCGGACGTAGACCGAATATTGCAGCCGGGCGTTGGGTCCCCGTCGCGCCGGGCCATACGCGGACATCACACCGCAAAGTCGCTCGGACCAGTCGCTCGGCCGAAACGTCTTGCCGCTTTTTGTAACGCCTTGAATGAAGAACTCGGTCGGGGTTGTTTCGGCCATGTAGGAATACCTATTTGACGGCCGGCGCAGAAGGCCGGCGAACGCGCATGCATGAGCGGCAACGCGTGGGCGCCGAGCACGGAACTTTAGACGGGCGACCACCGCAACCACGACGATGCAGCGATCGGCATCGGATTTGGTTTCAGGCAACGGAGACGGAACGGCGCGGGGTTTGCAAGCCTGCCTGGCGTCCCTCCGGCAAGCCGCGCTGCCGGTCAAATCCGCCACTCACCACGCTCGTCACCACGCTTTTCAAACCGTTCTAACTCACTGAATTCGCTGGTTTGAAGCCGCGCTGAAACCTCAACGATTATACAGCAGCAGCCCTTTTTCCGCACTGCACACAAGCCTGCAAACGCCTTGCGACCGGCCTTCGCGGCGCGCCCCTGCAATCGCGCCTATGCCTTTTGGCCGACTCGTCAAACGCGGGAAATTCCTTTATGCTCGTTTGTGATACCACCCTTTTCGGCGGCGAAGTCCGGCTAAATTCCCACCGGGCCCGAGCCGCCGTCTGCGTTTCATGACCGCCAAAAAAATTCGCCACTACCTTCAGTTCAAGGATTTCTCGCTCGACGATTACGAATACGTACTCGAACGCGCGCGCATCCTGAAGCGCAAGTTCAAGAGCTACGAGACGTATCATCCGCTGCACGACCGCACGCTTGCGATGATCTTCGAGAAGAACTCGACGCGCACGCGTCTCTCGTTCGAAGCTGGCATTTTCCAGCTCGGCGGTCACGCGGTGTTCCTTTCCACGCGGGACACGCAGCTCGGCCGCGGCGAACCCATCGAAGACGCGGCGCAGGTGGTCTCGCGCATGGTCGATATCATCATGATCCGCACGTTTGGCCAGGAAATCATCCAGCGTTTCGCGGATAACTCGCGCGTGCCGGTCATCAACGGCCTGACGAACGAATACCATCCGTGTCAGGTTCTGGCCGATATCTTCACGTTCTACGAACTGCGCGGGCCGATCGCGGGCAAGACCGTCGCGTGGGTCGGCGACGCGAACAACATGCTCTACACGTGGATCGAGGCGGCGCAGATTCTCGGCTTCAAGTTGCGGCTCTCGACGCCCGCGGGCTACAAGCTCGACCGCGCGCTGGTGTCGGAGGACAGCGCGCCGTTCTACGAGGAATTCGACGACCCGAACGAAGCGTGCGCGGGCGCCGATCTCGTCACCACGGATGTGTGGACCAGCATGGGTTTCGAGGCGGAGAACGAGGCGCGCAAGAAGGCGTTCGCCGAGTATTGCGTCGACGCGGAAATGATGGCGCGCGCCAATCCGGACGCGCTTTTCATGCACTGCCTGCCCGCGCATCGCGGCGAGGAAGTGAGCGCGGAAGTGATCGACGGGCCGCAGAGCGTCGTTTGGGACGAGGCCGAAAACCGGCTGCACGTTCAGAAAGCGCTGATGGAATATCTGCTGCTCGGCAAGCTCAACCACTAGGCCACAGCGCTTGTGGCAGCACACGATTTAAGCGCCGCACTATCCCGAAATTGCGGCCGAAATTGCGGAAACGCGGCGATTTAATGTCAAAATAGCGTTTTCCCCGCGTCCAGATGCACATTGCGGCGCGCATTGTCACGAGCCACACGAGTTCACCATGAGCGATATCAAGAAAGTCGTGCTCGCCTATTCGGGCGGCCTCGACACCTCCGTCATCCTGAAATGGTTGCAGGACAACTACGACGCCGAAGTCGTCACGTTCACGGCCGACATCGGCCAGGGCGAAGAACTCGAACCGGCGCGCAAGAAGGCGCTGCAACTGGGCATCAAGCAGGAAAACATCTTCATCGAAGATCTGCGCGAAGAGTTCGTGCGCGACTACGTGTTCCCGATGTTCCGCGCGAATACCGTGTACGAGGGCGAATATCTGCTGGGCACGTCGATCGCGCGTCCGTTGATTGCGAAGCGTCAGATCGAGATCGCGCGTGCTTCTGGCGCGCAAGCCGTGTCGCACGGCGCGACCGGCAAGGGTAACGATCAGGTCCGTTTCGAGCTCGGCTATTACGGTCTGGAGCCGGGTATCAAAGTGATCGCGCCGTGGCGCGAGTGGGATCTGCTGTCGCGCGAAAAGCTGCTGGCTTACGCGGAAAAAGCGGGCATTCCGATCGAAATGAAGCATAAGCAGGGCGGCGCGCCGTACTCGATGGACGCGAACCTGCTGCACATTTCGTTCGAAGGCCGCCATCTGGAAGACCCGAAGGCGGAAGCGGAAGCCGATATGTGGCGCTGGACCGTCGCGCCGGAAGATGCGCCGGATCAGCCGGAATATCTCGATATCGAATTCGAGCACGGCGACCCGGTCGCACTCAACGGCAAGCGCCTGTCGCCCGCCGACATGCTCACCGAACTGAACCGTCTGGGCGGCAAGCACGGCATCGGACGTCTGGATCTGGTCGAAAATCGCTATGTCGGCATGAAGTCGCGCGGCTGCTATGAAACGCCGGGCGGCACGATCATGCTGAAGGCGCACCGTGGTATCGAGTCGATCACGCTCGACCGCGAAGTCGCGCATCTGAAGGACGACCTGATGCCGCGTTACGCCTCGCTGATTTACAACGGCTACTGGTGGAGCCCGGAGCGCGCGGCGCTGCAGGTGCTGATCGACCATACGCAGGCCAAGGTGAACGGCTGGACGCGCGTGAAGCTGTATAAGGGCAGCGTGTCGGTAGTGGCGCGCGATTCGAAGAACACGCTGTTCGACAAGAACATCGCGACCTTCGACGACGACGGCGGCGCGTATAACCAGGCCGACGCCGGCGGCTTCATCAAGCTGAACGCGTTGCGGATGCGGATCGCGGAAAACGCGCGCCGTCAGCGCGGCGATTGATTTTTCTTCGCGTCAGAGAAAACCCGCCGATGGCGGGTTTTTTTACGCGCTAAGCCAACCCTACAAACATACAGGTTCGGCCTCTAACTCCACTTCGAAGCGCGCGAGTACGTCGCGTTTGATGGCTTCGGCGAGTTCGAGCACTTGCGCGCCCGTCGCGCCGCCGCGGTTCACGAGCACGAGCGCTTGCCGGTCGTGGACCGCCGCCGCGCCGATCGCGCGCCCTTTCCAGCCGCATCGGTCGATCAGCCAGCCCGCCGCGAGCTTTACCTGCCCATCCGGCTGGCGATACGACACGATCTCCGGCTCGCGCGCGCTCAACATCTCGAAGGCGGACGCGCTCACCACCGGATTCTTGAAGAAACTGCCCGCGTTGCCGAGCACCGTCCAGTCCGGCAACTTCGCGCGGCGCACGGCGACCACGGCGTCGAAAATGGCTTTCGGTCCCTCGCTTTGCGACTCGCCCAGCGCGCGGGCGATATCGGCGTAATCCGCGCGCGGCGTCCACGCTTTCGGTAGACGAAACACCACCGACGTAATGACGAAGCGCCCACGCCCCGCCCGCTTGAAGAAACTATCGCGGTAGCCGAACGCGCAGGTATCGCGATCCATTTCCACCGTTTCACCGCTCGCGATATCCACCGCCCGCAAGCGCTCGAAGCGCTCGCCCATTTCGAGCCCGTAAGCGCCGATATTCTGGATCGGCGCGGCGCCGACCGTGCCGGGAATCAGCGCGAGATTCTCCAGTCCGGGCATGCCTTGCGCCAGCGTCCAGGCGACGAAATCGTGCCAGTTTTCGCCCGCGCCGGCTTCGACGAAATACGCGTCGGCGCTCTCGTCCACCACGCGCTTCCCCGCGATCCGGACCAGCAACGCGACGCCGTCGAAATTGCGCGTCAGCACGACGTTGCTGCCGCCGCCGAGCACGAGCCGCGCAGAATCGCGCAGGCGCTGATCGTTCGTGAGCGCGGCGACCTGCTGCTCGCTTTCCAGCGTGCCGCCGAGACGCGCGCGAACGTCGAAGCCGAACGTGTTGTGGGCGTGCAGGGAAAAGTCGGGAATCAGCGGGAGTTCGGACATGGAAACGGCAAAACCAGGCAAGGAGCAACAAGCGGCGCGCTTGGGCAAAACAGGACGGCGTCGGTAGAATGACGTTCGGTCCGTGATTATAGCGAGTGCGCGCGTGCGTTACGCCGCGCGCTTGCCTCAACGAAGGGGAATAGAGATGCCATCGTTTGACGTCGTCAGCGAAGCAAACATGATCGAAGTGAAAAACTCGATCGAGCAGTCGAACAAGGAAATTTCCACGCGCTTCGACTTCAAGGGTTCGGATGCGCGCGTCGAGCAGAAAGAGCGCGAACTGACGCTCTTTGCAGACGACGACTTCAAACTCGGCCAGGTGAAGGACGTGCTGCTCTCGAAACTCGCGAAACGCGGCGTGGACGTGCGTTTCCTCGATTACAAGAAGATCGAGAAGATCGGTGGCGACAAGCTGAAGCAGATCGTCGAGATCAAGAAAGGCGTCTCGGGCGACCTGGCGAAGAAGATCGTCAAGCTGGTCAAGGACAGCAAGATCAAGGTGCAGGCGAGCATTCAGGGCGACGCGGTGCGCGTGTCCGGCACGAAGCGCGACGACCTGCAGAGCGCCATCGCGATGCTGAAGAAGGACGTGACCGACACGCCGCTCGACTTCAACAACTTCCGCGACTGATCCGCCGGAATACGCGAAAAGCCGCCCTCGGGCGGCTTTTTCGTTTGAAACGACGCACTTTTACGCAGTCTTTTTCTTCTGCCCGATCCGGCTCTCCTGCCCGTTCAGCAGCTTCGAAATATTACCCCGATGACGCCAGATGAGCAGCGCGCTCATCGCGGCGACGGCGATCGAGATGCGGCTCGGCCCGAACAGAAAGACCTGGAAGAACGGCGCAAAAACTGCCGCCACGAGCGCCGCGAGCGACGAATACCGGAAGAAGAACGCGATGATGAGCCACGTCAGCAGCGTCGCGAGACCGAGCGCCGGATGGATCGCGAGCAGCACGCCCGCCGCCGTCGCGACGCCCTTGCCGCCCTGAAAGCGGAAGAATATCGGATAGAGATGGCCGAGGAACACGGCGATCGCGGCGAGCGCGATGGCCGTCGAGTCGAGACCGAAGCGCGCGCCGAAATGTACGACGAGCCAGACGGCGAGCCAGCCCTTGAACGCGTCGCCGAGCAGCGTGAGCACGGCGGCGAGTTTGTTGCCAGTGCGCAGCACGTTGGTCGCGCCCGGGTTGCCGGAGCCGTAGGAGCGCGGGTCGTCGAGGCCCATGGCCGCGCTCACCACGACGGCAAACGAAATCGAGCCGATCAGGTAGGCCGCGATCGCGACGATCAGATTGTTCATGGATTCAACTCTTTCAACGTATCGGGGATGGCGCGCATTTTAATCGACGCTCGCGCACTGCACGGGTTTCGCGCCGAGCACGCCGGTCAGCACGGACGGCGCGATGCTCAGCAGATAGCCGCGCCGGCCGCCGTTCAGATAGATCGTGTCGAGATCGAGAATGCTCGATTCGACAAAAACCGGCATCGCTTTTTTCGTGCCGAACGGCGACGTGCCGCCGACGAGATAGCCCGAGTGCCGGTTCGCGACCTCCGGTTTGCACGGTTCGATACGTTTCGCGCCGGTCTGCCGCGCGAGATTCTTGGTGGAAACGGTGCGGTCGCCGTGCATCAACACGATGAGCGGTTTCGCGTGCTCGTCCTCCATCACCAGCGTTTTCACGACGCAATGCTCATCCACACCCAGTTGGCGCGCGGATTCCGCCGTGCCACCGTGCTCGACGTAATCGTAAGGATGCTCGCCGAACGCGATTTTGTTGCGGCGCAAAAACTGCGTAGCGGGCGTCTCGGAGACGTGTTTTGTTTTCGACATGCGCGCATTGTAACGGCGGCGCGGCGCGTCCACCATTCGGCCGAACGGCCAATTGTGCGGGGGAACTTCGTGTGGCACGATCGTTCGAAAATGATCTTCGCAGCGCTTTGACGATACGCAGCGGCCGCAACAAAATCAGGAGACACACATGATTCGGGATCTCGAAACGCAGACTTTGCTGGAAGACACGATTCGACGCTTCGTGCGTGAGGCGCTCGTGCCGCGCGAGGCCGAAGTGGACGAAACCGACCAGATTCCCGCCGACGTCCTCGCCGCGATGCGCGAGATCGGCCTTTTCGGGCTGACGATTCCCGAGGAATTCGGCGGCCTCGGTCTGACGATGGAGGAGGAAGTGCGGATCGCGTTCGAACTCGGCCAGACTTCGCCCGCGTTTCGCTCGGTGATCGGCACGAATAACGGCATCGGGTCGATCGGGATTTTGCTCGACGGCAGCGAGCAACAGAAGGCGCGCTATCTGCCAAGGCTTGCGGCGGGCGACCTGATCGGCTCGTTTTGCCTGACCGAGCCGGATTCAGGCTCGGACGCGGCGTCGCTCAAGACAACGGCCCGCCGCGACGGTGACGAATACGTGCTCAACGGCACCAAGCGCTACATCACGAATGCGCCGGAAGCGGGCATCTACACGGTGATGGCGCGCACGAGCGACGCAAAAGGCGCGAGCGGCATCTCGGCGTTTATCGTCGAGCGCGAGACGCCGGGGCTTTCCGTCGGCAAGCCCGACCGGAAAATGGGTCAGCGCGGCGCACATACGAGCGACGTGATCTTCGAGGATTGCCGCGTTCCGGCAGCGCAACTGATTGGCGGCGTGGAAGGCGTCGGTTTCAAGACGGCGATGAAAGTGCTCGACAAGGGCCGCATCCACATCGCGGCGATCGCGACCGGCGCGGCCAAACGCATGCTGCGCGACGCGCTTGCCTACGCCACTGAACGGCGTCAGTTCGGCCAGCCGATCGTCGAGTTTCAGCTGATTCAAGGCATGCTCGCCGACAGCAAAACCGACATCTACGCGGCCGAATGCATGATTCTCGATGCCGCGCGGCGTCGCGACGAAGGCCGCAATGGGTCGATCGAGGCGTCGTGCGCCAAGTATTTCGCTACCGAAATGTGCGGGCGCGTCGCGGATCGCGCGGTGCAGATTCACGGCGGCGCGGGCTATATCGCGGAATACGGCGTCGAGCGCTTCTATCGCGACGTGCGCCTGTTCCGGCTTTACGAAGGCACGTCGCAAATCCAGCAGGTGATTATCGCGCGCGGTCTCACGCGCGGCGCGGAGATCTGAGATGACAGAAGAATTCGACCTCGCCCGCCTGCCCCATCGTATTTCCGACATTCCCGCGCTGCTCGCCCGCCGCGATCCGGCGCATCGCGTGTTGATCGAAGACACGCGCTCGCTCGACGCCGCCGCGCTCCTCGCCGCCGTCGACACGACCGCCGATGCCCTCGACAAACTCGGCGTGCGCGGCGGCGACCGCGTGATGATCGTCGCGGAGAACAGCATCGCGCAGATCGTGCTGATGTTCGCGGCGGCACGGCTCGACGCGTGGGCGCTGGTCGCGAACGCGCGTTTGTCGGCTGGCGAACTCGATACGATCCGCCAGCACGCCCGGCCGCGTGTCACGGCGTTTGCCGTGGAATCGTCGACGGATGCCGCCGCGCACGCCGCGCGTCTGCAAGCCGTCGAGGCAAGTTCGAGCTTCGGCGCGTGGCAATACACGCTGGATACGACCGCCGAGGCCGAGCCGGTCGAAGCCGATTCCGCCAGCCAGTGCGCGGCGCTGATCTACACCACGGGCACGACCGGTGCGCCGAAAGGCGTGATGCTGTCGCATCGCAATTTGCTGTACATCGCGGCGGTGTCGAGCGCGCTGCGTCGCGTGGCGCCGGGCGATGTGGTCTACGCCGTGCTGCCCATTTCGCATGTGTACGGGCTGGCGTCGGTCTGTCTCGGCAGCCTGTTCGCGGGCGCGGCGCTCAGGCTCGCGCCGCGTTTTGCGCCGGACGCCGTGCGGCAAGCGCTCGCGCAAGAGAACGTGTCGATCTTCCAGGGCGTCCCCGCGATGCACGCGAAGCTGCTCGAACACTTGCACACGCACGGCGAGAAGTGGCGGGCGCCCGCGCTGCGCTTTGCGTATTCGGGCGGATCGCCGCTCGATGCCGCGTTGAAAGCGCGGGTCGAATCGGTGTTTGGCATGACATTGCACAACGGCTACGGCATGACCGAAAGCAGTCCGACCGTCGCGCAGACCCGGCTCGATGCGCCGCGCGCCGATCTATCCGCCGGTCATCCGATTCCGGGCGTCGAGTTGCGGTTCGTCGGACTGGACGGCGCGGACGTGGCGGCGGGCGAAGTCGGTGAATTGTGGGTGCGCGGACCGAACGTGATGCTCGGCTACTACCGCAACGAAGCGCAAACGCACGCGACCGTGACCGCCGATGGCTGGCTGAAAACCGGCGATCTCGCGCGGCAGGACGCGGACGGCGCGCTGCATGTCGTCGGACGCAGCAAGGAGCTGATCATCCGCTCGGGCTTTAACGTGTATCCGGCGGAGGTCGAGAACGTGCTGAACGCGCATCCCGACGTGGTGCAATCGGCGGTGGTCGGCCGCGCGGTCGAAGGCAACGAGGAAGTGGTGGCGTTCGTGGAACTCGTGCCGTCGGTACACATGCTGCCCGCCGATCTGACCGACTGGTGCGCCGCGCGGCTCGCGCCCTACAAGCGCCCGGCAGAAATCCGCGTGCTGGCCGCGTTGCCGGCGGCATCGACGGGGAAGATTCTCAAGCACAAGCTGCGCGAGGGGCTTTGATCCGGCAGTAAAACTATCCGCGCGGATGATGCTCTCGATGCAGGATCTTCAAACGTTCGCGGGCGACGTGCGTATAGATTTGCGTGGTCGAGATGTCGGAGTGGCCGAGCAGCATTTGCACGACGCGCAAGTCCGCGCCGTGATTGAGCAAGTGGGTGGCGAAAGCGTGACGCAGCGTGTGCGGCGAGAGCGGCGCGTTCACGCCGCCAACCAGCGCCTGGCGCTTGATGATGTTCCAGAACTGCTGGCGCGTCATGCCCTCGCCGCGCGCGGTGACGAACAGCGCGTCGGCGGCGCGCGCGCCAAGCAGCGCGGGCCGCGACTCGCGCAAATACCGTTCGATCCAGTCGTGCGCGACTTGCCCGAACGGTATCAGGCGCTCTTTCGAACCCTTGCCCATCACGCGCACGACCGCCTCGTTCAGTCCCACTTCCACGGTTTTCAGCGTCACGAGTTCGGTGACGCGCAAACCGCTCGCGTACATCAGTTCGAGCATCGTGCGGTCGCGCAGACCGAGCGGCGTCTCGACGTCGGGCGCGTTGAGCAGCGCTTCGACCTGCGCCTCGTTGAGCGTCTTCGGAAAACGCGGCGCTTGGCGGGCCGAACGCAGCTTGAGCGTGGGGTCGTCGGTTGCGATGTGTTCGCGCAGGCACCACGCGTAATAACGCCGGAACACGGAGAGACGGCGGTTCGCGGACGTGGCCTTGTCGCCGCGACGCGCCGCCATGTACGCGTTCACGTCCGCTTCGCGGGCGGCGTCGATCGACGCGCCGCGCGCTTTCGAAAGCCATTCGGCGAAGAGGCGCAGATCGCGGCGATACGCATCGAGCGAGTTCTTCGCCAGTCCGTGTTCGAGCCAGAGGGCGTCGCAAAACTGGTCGATCGAGGCCGCGCTCGCGCTCAGTCCGGGCAACCTAACGGGTTCGGCGAGTTCAGTGCTCATGGGTTTCTTTCATGGTCTCTTTTACGCGTTCATGTGCCAGCAGCCAGCGTTTTACGTCTCTGAAAAAACCATCGCCCGAATGATGCGCGAATCCGCCGATATCCGCCGCGCCGACCACGCGATGACACGGCACGACGATCGGCAGCGGGTTCGAGCCGCACGCCTGCCCGACCGCGCGCGGCACGCTGCCGATTTGCGCGGCGAGTTGCCCGTAGGTCCACGTTTCGCCCGGCGGGATCGCGCAGATGCCGTTCCAAACGCGCTGCTGGAACGCAGTTCCCGCAGCGGCGAGCGGCAAATCGAAGTGCATCGCGGGGTGATCGAAATAGCGGCGAATCTGCGCCGCCGCTTCGGCCGCGAGCGGCGTGCGCGGCTCGACGGTTTCGACGCTATCCGGCAAATACACGATCTCGCGCACCGCCTGCGGCGTCGTGCGAATGCCGACGCGGCCGAAAGGCGCGTCGATCACGGCGTCGAATTGAGTGGTTTCGCGGTTCGTCATGCGGCCTCCAGCGCCCATTGCACATGCTCGCGCACAAGTTCCGACGGATCGTCGGCCCGTGCGCGCAATGCATCGACTACAGCGGATCGCGCGTCGCCCGTCAATGGCGAACGCAGCGCGTTGCCCATCGCGACCGCGATATTGCGCAGCCACCGCTCATGGCCGATCCGGCGAATCGCGCTGCCTTGCAGACGCGCGTCGAAATCGTCCGCGCTCCACGCAAACAGTTCGACGAGCGACGCGCGGTCGAGCCCATGACGCACATCGAAATCCGCGACCGGCGCGGCCTGCGCGAACTTGTTCCACGGACAGACAAGTTGGCAATCGTCGCAACCGTACACACGGTTGCCGATCAACGGACGCAGTTCGGCCGGGATGCTGCCTTTCAGTTCGATCGTCAGATACGAGATGCAGCGCCGCGCATCCACGCGATACGGCGCGACGATCGCGCCGGTCGGACACGCGGCGATGCAGCGCGTGCATTGGCCGCAGTGCGCGCCTTCGTGCTCGGGCGCGCGCGCGGGATCGGTGAGCGCGTCGGGCGGCAGCGGAATGTCCACGTAGATTTCGCCGAGAAAGAACAGCGACCCCGCGTCGCGTTGCAGCAGCAACGTATGCTTGCCGCGCCAGCCGACGCCTGCCTTTTGCGCGAGCGCGACTTCGAGCACGGGCGCGGAATCGGTGAACGCGCGATAGCCGAAGCGCCCGATCTCGGCTTCGATACGCTCGGCGAGATGCTGCAGGCGCTGGCGCATGACCTTGTGATAATCGCGGCCGCGCGCGTAAATCGACACGACGCCCGCAGCGGGATCGGCGAGACGCGACCATTCCACCGCGCGCCAGTCGCGCCGTTCGCCGTGTTGATTTTCCGCGTCCGTACCGAGCGTCGATGCCGGCAAATAGGCGATCCGCGCGGTGATGACACGTCGCGTACCGGCCACAAGCTCGGCCGGGCGCGCGCGTTTCATCCCATGTTTCGCCATATAATCCATCTCGCCGTGGCAGCCCGCTTCAAGCCAGGACGCGAGTCCCGCCTCGGCATCCGTCAGGTCGGTATCGCTGATGCCGACTGCACCGAACCCCAGCTCGCGCCCCCACGCCTTGATGCGCACCGCGAGCGCCGCCAACGCGGCTTCGTCGTGGATATCGAGGCTGTGCGCGTCCCCGGCGGTCTCATCGGACGCCGCCGTGGTTGCTGCGGAGTGTTCCGGCAATCGGTTCATCACGACATTTTACGCATGCCCGAAAGCTCCGACCCATCAAATGAAGCACCCGGCACCGCGCACCGCGCGCGTGTCGAATGCCGTCTCGAACGCCGCTTCGAATTTCCCGACGAAGCCGCGACGCTCGCGTTCGGCGAGCGCTTCGCCTCCGCCATCGACGCCGTTCGCGCGCCCAGCATCGAACCGCAGAACGAACCGCAAAACGAACGATTTGCCGGCTTGCAGGTCCAGTTGATCGGAGACCTCGGCGCGGGCAAGACCACGCTCGTGCGCGCGACCTTGCGCGCGCTCGGTCACGCGGGGCGCGTGCGCAGCCCGACTTACACGCTGGTCGAGCCGTATTCGCTCGAAACGGCGGCGGGCGCGCTCGACGTGTATCACTTCGATCTCTACCGTTTCGCCGATCCCGCGGAATGGGCCGACGCGGGCTTTCGCGAATATTTCGATGCGGGCGCGCTGTGTCTCGTCGAATGGCCGCAGCAGGCGGGCGGGCTGCTCGGCGTGCCGGATCTGGAGTTCGCGCTGGAAATCGAAGGCGAAGGCCGCGTGCTGGTCGCGCGGGCGTATAGCGAAACAGGAAAGACATGTCTCGAAAGATGTTGATCAAGCCGTTCCATTCGATCGAATCGACGGCGAGCGCCGCGCATAACTGGCGTCGCCGCCAGGTGCTGCGCGCGAGTGCGTCGACCATCGCGCTCGCGCTGCTCGGCCCGCGCCTCGCACACGCGAGTTCCGTGCTCGGCGTGCGCGTCTGGCCCGCGCGCGACTACACGCGCGTGACGATCGAAAGCGATCAGCCGCTGCAGAACACACAACAGTTGTTGCAAGGTCCGGACCGGCTTGTCGTGGATCTGAGCGGCCTCGATCTCGATCAGGAACTGAAGGATCTGGTGTCGAAAATCACGCCGAACGATCCGCAGATTCAGTCGGTGCGGATCGGTCAGTATCAGCCGCATGTCGTGCGGATGGTGTTCGATCTGAAAGGATCGGTGAAGCCGCAGGTGTTCACGCTGACGCCCATCGGTAGCTACAAGTACCGGCTCGTGTTCGACCTGTACCCCGCCGTCGCGCCCGATCCGCTGATGGAACTGCTCGCGCAGTCCGAGAAAAAGCAGCAGACGCTCAACGACGCGAATCCGAATCCGCCGCCTTCCACCCTCGCGGGTCCGGCCACGCCGGCGAAGCCGAATCTGCCCGACAACACCGACGAATTTTTCCAGAAGTACGCGCAAGGCAACGAGGCGCCCGCGCCGTTGCCGCCGCTCGCAAGACCGAAGCCCGCGATCAAGCCGCCGCCCGTGGCCATCGCCAAGCAAGACGATTCAACCGACGCGGACGACGACAACTACGGTTTCTCCACACCGAAAAAGTCCGGCACGACGCGCCTGTTGACGGTCGCCATCGACCCGGGACACGGCGGCGAAGACCCTGGCGCGATTGGCGGGAACGGGACTTACGAAAAGCATATCGCGCTCGATATCGGCAAGAAGCTGCGCTCGAAAATCGACGCGCAACCGAACATGCGCGCCATGATGACCCGCGACGCCGACTTCTTCGTGCCGCTCAACGTGCGCGTGCAAAAGGCGCGGCGCGTCGGTGCGGACCTGTTCGTCTCGATCCACGCGGACGCGTTCACGACGCCGTCGGCGCGCGGGTCGTCGGTATTCGCGCTGTCCGATCACGGCGCGACGAGCGCGGCGGCGCGCTGGATGGCGAACAAGGAGAACGCGTCGGATTCGATCGGCGGGATCAACGTGAAGACGCAGGACGCGAGCGTGAACCGCGCGCTTTTCGATATGTCGACGACCGCGCAGATCCGCGATTCGATGCGCTACGGCAACTTCGTGCTGAACGAGATCGGCGATATCAACAAGCTGCACAAGGGATCGGTGGAACAGGCCGGTTTCGCCGTGCTGAAGGCGCCGGACATTCCGTCGATCCTCGTGGAAACCGCGTTCATCAGCAACCCGGACGAAGAGGCGCGCCTGAACGACGACGCCTATCGCGACAAGATGGCGAACGCGATCATGAAAGGCATCAAGCGCTATTTCGCGGCCAATCCGCCGCTCGCGAAAAACCGCATGACGTAATGAAGGGCGGCTTTATCGTGACGCGCTGCTAAAGCGCGCGAAGAGCCGCCCGCCGAACACGTTCACCGCGAGTCCCGCCATCACCAGCGCCGCGCCCGCGATTTCCATTGCGCTTAAGCTTTCGCCGAGCAGAAGCGCCGCCGACGCCAGCCCGATAATCGGCACCAGCAGCGAAAACGGCGCAACCTGCCCCGCCGGATAACGCGTGAGCAGCTTGCCCCACAGGCTGTAGCCGAGCAGCGTCGCCACGAACGACAAATACGCGATAGCCAGCACCGACTGCAGCGGAATGTTCGCGAGACTCGTCTCGATGCGCGCCGGGCCTTCGAAAATCAGCGACAACGCGAGGAACGGCAGCGGCGGAATCAGGCTGCCCCAAACGACGAGCGAAAGCAGATCGACCGGTCCCATCAGTTTCGTCACGACGTTGCCGAGCGCCCACATCGCGGATGCCGCGATCGTGAAGAGAAAGCCCGCGACGGTCATCGCCTGGCCGCCGTGTACGCCGATCAACAGCAGTCCGCACGCCGCGATCAGCAAACCCGCGAGATTCGCCGCGCGAAAACGCTCGCCGAGAAACAGCGCGGCGAAACCGAGCGTGAAAAACGCCTGTGCCTGCAACACGAGCGACGCGAGACCGGCCGGCATGCCGACATACATCCCGTAGAACAGCAGCGCGAACTGGCCGAGCGAAATGGAGAGGCCGTAGGCGAACAGCCATTTGAGCGGAATCGCGGGACGCTTCACGAAGAACACGGCCGGGAACGCGGCGAGCGTGAAGCGCAGCGCGCCGAGCAGCATCGGCGGAACACCGTGCAAGCCGACCTTGATAACGACGAAATTGACGCCCCAGGCCAGAATGACCACGGATGCAAGCGCGAGATCCTTGGGCGACATCGCCGTCTCCGAATACGTTATCTGAGTGAGTCGGGCAGTTTAACGGACGATTTTGCAACTCGCTTGTACAAACCGGCGTTTCCTGCAGACGAAAAAAAGCGCCCGCACCGTGACCGGTGCGGGCGCTTCGCTCTCTGGCTTTTCTCTCAGGCCGCTCTCGGGATGCTATCGGTCGTCTTACTTGCCCTGACCGTTCGTCACCGCCGCGCTCGCGCCGGTCGTCACGTCAGGCGTCTTTTCCTTGGCAGCCGCAGCGCCCGTCGAAGATCCATTGTTGCGGTGGTGCTTCTTGGCCTTGTGATGCGTGGTCGTACCCGACGCCGCGCCGTTGGCGGTCGAATCCTGCATCGGCATGGAGGCTGCATCCGATTGCGCAAAAGCGGCCGTAGACATAGCCGTCGCCATCAGGCCGGCGGTCAAAGCGGTCAAAAGTCGATTCCTGGTCATGTTCAACTCCTTTTTGAGGTTGCGTGAAATAGTGATGCATGCCTGGATCCAGCAGCCAGGCGTCAACTTGGTGGCAGCCAGGACGTTCGTCGAAACTGGCAGTTAGAATCGGGTCAGTACACGTCTCAAAATTCCGAACCTCGAACGCATACTCCGGCGGATTCCATGTCTTCTTCGATCGAAGCGCTTCTCAAGCCGCATCAGCACGATGTCGGCGGACTCACGGTACGGCGCGTTCTGCCCGCGCTGGCCGTGCGAACAGTCGGTCCGTTCATCTTTTTCGACCACATCGGACCCGCAACGCTCGTGCCCGGCGCGGGACTCGACGTGCGGCCGCATCCGCATATTGGCCTCGCCACCGTCACTTACCTCTTCGAAGGCGCGATCATGCATCGCGACAGCGTCGGCTCGGTGCAGAAGATCGTCCCCGGCGATGTCAACTGGATGACAGCCGGCCGCGGCATCGTCCATTCGGAGCGCACGCCCGACGAGGAACGCGCCGCCGGCCAGACGATGCACGGCATCCAGACCTGGGTCGGCCTGCCCACAGCCGACGAAGAAGTCGAGCCGTCGTTCGAACACCATCCCGCCGCGACGCTACCGCAGATCGAGCGCGACGGCGTAACGCTGCGGGTGATCGCGGGCAGCGCGTTCGGCGCGACCGCGCCCACGCGCACGTTTTCGCCGACGCTCTATGTCGCCGCGCAATTCGCGGCGGGGAGCGAACTCACGCTCGACGCCGAGCACGCCGAGCGCGGCGTGTATCTGGTCGAAGGCGACCTGAGTATCGACGGCGAAGCGGTGCCGCTTTGTCAGATGGCGGTGCTCGCGCCCGGCGGCAACGCGCAGCTGAAGAGCGAGCGCGGCGCGATTGCGATGTTGCTCGGCGGCGCGCCGCTCGATGGCAAGCGCTTGATCGAATGGAATTTCGTGTCGAGCGCGCGGGAAAAAATCGAGGCCGCGAAGATTGCGTGGAGCGAGCAGCGCATGGGCCACGTGCCCGGCGAAACCGAGTTCATTCCGCTGCCGCCGCCACGCCGCGAAAACAATGCGCCCGAAGCGTGACGCACGGCGCGTGACGTGGCGGCAATCGCCCGTCAGGCTTGATTTCCGTGGCTCGCGCCCCAATGTCCGGTGATGCCCACGCGCTTTTGAATCAGGAGGAACACCATGGAAACAACACTCGCCACGTTCGAAAACGATGTGATTACGGCTTCCACACTCACGCCCGTTCTGGTCGATTTCTGGGCGCCGTGGTGCGGCCCATGCAAGACGCTTGGGCCGATGCTCGAACGGCTCGAAACCGAGGCGGCGGGCGCATGGAAGCTCGTGAAGGTGAATGTCGATGAGAATCAGGAACTTGCGCAGCACTTCCAGGTGCGCAGCATTCCGCACGTGATCGCGTTCGCGGATGGCCGCGCGGTCGATCAGTTCATCGGCGTGCTGCCGGAAAGCCAGTTGCGCGCGTTCCTCGACAAGCTCGTGCCGGACGGCGCGGACGCCGAGCGTCGGGCGGCGCACGCGGCTTACGCGGCGGGCGATATGGAGCAGGCAATCGACCTCATCAAGGCCGCGCTCGCGATGGACCCCGGTTACGACGACGCCCGGCTCGACCTGATCGAGTGGCTGCTCGCGGCGAACCGGATCGACGATGCGCGCGCGGAAGACGCGCTGCTTTCGCCGAAGACGACGCAAGGGATCGACGCGCGCTATAACGCGCTGAAAACGGAACTGGACGCCGCCGATGCCGCCGCCGAGTTGCCACCCGCCGACGCGCTGATCGCCGCCGTGAACGCCAATCCCGACGACCTCGAAGCGCGTTTCGCGCTGGCGAACCGGCTGATCGCGGGCCGCGACTACAACGGCGCGCTGGAACATCTGCTGGCGATCGTCGTGCGCGACCGCGCGTTCATGGACGACGTCGGCCGCAAGACGATGCTATCGGTTTTCGATCTCGCCGCGCATCAGCCGGAAATCGTCTCGCGATGGCGGCGCAAACTCAGCGCGGCGATGAATTAATCGCGCGGTGGGTTTGAATTCTTTGAAATACCTTTCAATAATTTGATTCGTCGAATTTTGAAAGGCTTTAAAAAGAAAATGGCCGGCTAATTAGCTGGCCATTTTCTTTTATCGTCGCGCTTTCAACGCCAGATCGCGCAGAACGTGCGCGGCGGCGGCGAAGCCGAAACTCGCCGTCACGCACACGCTCGATCCGAACCCGGCGCAATTCAGACCGGCGGGACCCGGCGCAGGCTCGCCGATATCGCAACTTGGCGCGTCCGGGTAGACCAGCGGTTCGTCGGAATAGACCGCGCTCACCTTGAATTTCGATTTCGGGCCGCGCGGAAAACCGTGCTGCTTGCGCAACTGGCCGCGTACCTTGGAGAGCAGCGGGTCCTGAATGGTGAGCGCAAGATCGTCGATACGGATACGCGTCGGATCGAACTGGCCACCCGCGCCGCCCACCGTGATAAGCGGCTGGCGATGCTCGACGCACCACGCGATCAGCGCGGTCTTGGTCCGCACGCTGTCGATCGCATCGACGATATAGTCGAAACCGCCGCCCAGCATCGTGTCGAAATTGTCCGGCTCCGCGAAGTCCTCGATCTCGCGCACGTCGCACGCCGGGTCGATCAGCCGGATACGCTCGGCCATCGCGCTTACTTTGGCCTTGCCATAGTTGCCGTCGAGCGCGTGGATCTGGCGGTTCGTATTGCTTTCGGCCACGTTGTCGAGATCGATCAGCGTGAGCCGGCCGATCGCGCTGCGCGCCAGCGCCTCCGCCACCCACGACCCCACGCCGCCAATGCCGATCACCGCGACGTGCGCGCGCTCGAATGCGGCGGCCGCAGCCGGGCCGTACAGCCGCGAGACGCCGCCGAAGCGCCGCGCGCGGTCGGCGGTTTCATCGCCGGTCTGGCCGGCGCTAGAATTTGAAACGGTAGAAGCGTTCATGTGATCCGACAGAGAAATACGGGCGCGCGGCCAGCACGAAAGTGCGCTGGTTTTTTTCAATCGCGCCGATAGCAACGATATCAGCAAGCTTTCGCCGAATTGCGTATTCTGCCTTAATCGACGTGAAGGGCACGCTTCACGCGTTTCGCACAGAATCAGGTTGAAAGGTTTAAAACAACGGGCAGAGCCGTGATGCAGGTCATTGCGTTCGTTGCACTCCGACGCAAGAATTCGTGACCTTGACTATACTGACGCGATTGTAGCGTTTGCATAAAAATGACCACACTTGCCGACCTTCGCAAAAACTATTCGATCGGATCGCTAGACGCGTCCGATGTCGATACGAATCCCATTCGTCAATTCGAAACGTGGTTCGCGCAAGCACTCGACGCCAAATTACCCGAACCGAATGCAATGACGCTCGCGACAGTCGACGAGCGTGGCCGGCCGTCGGCGCGCATCGTCCTGATCAAGGGCGTCGATGAGCGCGGCTTCACGTTTTTCACGAATTACGAAAGCCGCAAGGGCCGCGAACTCGCCGCGAACGGCGCCGCGAGCCTGCTGTTTCACTGGATCGAACTCGAACGCCAGGTGCGGATCGAGGGGTTTGTCGTCAGGACGAGCGCCGAGGAAAGCGACACCTATTTCGCGTCGCGCCCGCTCGGATCGCGCATCGGCGCCTGGGCGTCGGAGCAGAGTCAGGTGATCGAAAGCCGTGCGGTGCTCGAAGCCCGCGAGCGCGACATCATCGCGCAATACGGCGATCACCCGCCGCGCCCGCCGCACTGGGGCGGCTACCGGCTCGTACCCGACCACATCGAATTCTGGCAAGGCCGCCCTTCGCGGCTGCATGACCGTCTCGTGTACACACGTGAAACCACGGACGGCAACTGGCGCACGTCGAGACTTTCGCCCTGACGGCGCCTCGCTTGGACGGTTCCTCGCGGACCACATCGGCTTTTTCGCCACCGCGCGTGAAATCGGGCGCGGTGTGACGGAGCCGTCCCGAGTCCCGCGACACCACGGCATGATCCCAAGCGGCATGAACATGAAGATGCAAGCCTTGCTTTAATTTCATCCAAGCGCGGAGAAACAAGCATGTTCTGGGAGAAGAAGCTGACGCAGTGGGTGCAGGACGTTCGGAACCGGGCGAATCTGCCCGCGCGTCTGGTCTTGTGGGACGGGCAGCAGCACGACTTCGGCAGTTTCGCCGCGCCGCAGGTCACGCTGCACGTTAAAAGCGCGACGGCGTTGCCCTACTTGCTCGAACCCAGCCTCGACAATCTCGGCGAGGCTTACGTCAAGGGCAAGATCGATATCGAAGGCAAGCTGTCGGACATTATCGATATTGGTTATTCGCTCGCGAAAAGCACGGTCACGCATGCGGGCAAGCTGGCGCGCGTGCGCCGCTACTTCACGCACACCAAGATCTCGGACCGCAAGGCGATCCAGTACCACTACGATGTGTCGAACGAGTTCTACCAGCTCTGGCTCGACCGGAACATGGTGTATTCGTGCGCGTATTTCGAGAATGGCGACGAAGATCTCGACACCGCGCAACTCAAGAAAATCGATCACATCCTCACCAAGATCCAGTTGCAGCCGGGGCAGCGCCTGCTCGATATCGGCTGCGGCTGGGGCGCGCTCGTGCTGCGCGCGGCGCAGAAGTTCGGCGCGCGGTGTGTCGGCGTGACGCTTTCGCAGAACCAGTTCGACCTCGCGACGCAGCGCGTGCGCGACGCCGGACTCGAAGACAAAATCGAAATCCGTCTGCAGGATTACCGCGACGTCACCGGCCAGTTCGACCGGATCACGAGCGTCGGCATGTTCGAGCACGTCGGTCGCAAGAACCTGCCGGAGTACTTCGGCAAGGTGAGCGAACTGCTCGCCGACGACGGCATCGCGATGAACCACGGCATCACGTCCACCGACGCCGACAGCGGCGAAACGGCGCTCGGCGCGGGCGAATTCATCGACCGTTATGTGTTCCCGGACGGCGAACTGCCGCATATCAGCCTCGCGCTGGAAGCGCTGCAACGCGGCGGGCTGGAGGCGACCGATGTCGAAAGCCTGCGCCGGCACTACGCGCGCACGCTCGACCTGTGGGCGGAAAATTTCGAGAGTCGCGCGGACGAGGCGAGGAAGCTCGTCGACGATGAAAAATTCCGCATCTGGCGCGTGTATCTGGCAGGCTGCGCCTACGCGTTCGTCAACGACGACGTCTCGATTTACCAGATCGTCTGCCGCAAAGCGGGCCGCAGCGCGACGACGCTTCCGTGGTCGCGCCGCTACATGTACGAGAAGGCGCTCTGAGCGGCGCGGATCAAGCGGACCTGTTCGGCGCGGCGACGGAAGCCGACGCGCCGCCGTCCGTCTCTGCCGCCCGACCGCCCAAATCGCGCGGCGTGTTGCCCGCGACCCTCGCCCCCGAACTCGATGCGCTCGCGAAGCAACTTCCGCCGGGCGTTCATCTCGGCACGTCCACGTGGTCGTTTCCGGGCTGGCGCGATATCGTCTACGGCGACGCCTACAGCAGCGCCAAGCTTTCCCGCGACGGCCTGAGTGCCTACGGCGCGCATCCGCTGCTACGTTCGGTATCGATTGACCGGTCGTTCTACGCGCCGCTTTCCATCGCCGACTACGCGCGCTACGCCGGGCAGGTGCCCGCGCACTTCCGCTTTATCGTGAAGGCGCCCGCCTCGGTGACCGACGCCGTGCTGCGCGGCGAGCGCGGCGCGCCCGCCGGCGAGAACACGGCGTTCCTGAACGCGCGCATCGCCATCGACGAGTTCGTGCGGCCGTGTATCGACGGTCTGCGCGCGAAAGCGGGCGCGCTCGTGTTCCAGATTTCGCCGCTGCCGGACGCGATGATCGTCGATCCGGCGCTGTTCCTCGACCGGCTGGCCGCGTTCCTTGACGCCCTGCCGCCGCTCGACGGCGGCGCGTGCTACGCCGTCGAGTTGCGCGACGCGGTGATGCTGACGCCGCGCTTTATCCGCGTGCTGCGCGATGCCAACGTTCGATATTGCCTCGGCGTTCATGCACGGATGCCGCCGCTCTGGCGTCAGGCAAAGGCGCTCGAATTGCTCGACGAAGCGCGGCTCGGGCCGCTCGTCGTGCGCTGGAGTTTGCACAGCGGCTTCAAGTACGAGCAGGCGAAGGCGAAATACGAGCCCTTCGACCAACTCATCGACGAAGACCCGGACACGCGCCGCGCGCTCGCCGAACTCGCCACGCGTTACGCGCTGGCCGGCCAGCCGGTGATGATCGCGGCGAACAACAAGGCGGAAGGCTCCGCGCCGCTTTCGTGCATCGCGCTGGCGCAGGAGATCGTGCGGGCGACGGGAAAACCGGCATAGCAAGGGCGAAAAAAAGCCGCTCGGGAAAATTCGGAGCGGCTTTTTGTGCTGCAAAAGAAGGCTTAACCTTTCACACGATGCGCGAATTTCTGCCGGAACTTCGCCACCTTCGGCGCGACGATAAACGCGCAGTAGCCCTGATCCGGATGCCGCGCGAAGTAATTCTGGTGATACGCCTCGGCGGGGAAATAGTTGCCGTCGAGCGGCGTCACCTGCGTCACGATCTCGCCGCCGTAGAGGTCGTCGCGCTGAAGCTGCGCGATCGCGTCGAGCGCCGTCTCGCGCTGGGCGTTGGAATGCGTGAAGATCGCCGAGCGATATTGCGAGCCGACGTCGTTGCCCTGACGGTTCAACTGCGTGGCATCGTGCGTCGCGAAAAAGATGTCGAGAATCTCGCGATAGCCGATCACCGACGGATCGAAATCCACGTTCACGACTTCGGCGTGACCGGTTTCACCGTCGCAAATCTGCTCGTAGGATGGATTCTGCACCTGGCCGCCCGCGTAGCCGGATTCGACCGCCAGCACGCCTTCCACGCCGAGAAACACCGCCTCGGTACACCAGAAACAACCGCCGCCGAGTGTCGCGGTCTCGCGTCCTGTGTGGCTTGAGTGTTGCGTCATGGCTGCCGCTCCTTGGTTCGGGTTCACACGGACAGAAAAGATGGGTGCGGCGTATGTTTTCTCAAGGTTTCGCGCGCGGCGCGCCTTGAAAAGATCCGCCATCGATGCGGGCTTCGGGAGCCGCCCGCGCCGCGATTCCGCTAGAATCCGAACAATTCGCCTATTTTGTACATGACTTCCGAGAAGTCCTTCCGACTCATGCGCGACGCGCGGCCGGTCCGGTTGCACACGACACCTTTGCCCGATGAAACGCGCTAAATCCCCGAATTTCGATGTCGACGCCTTCCGCGGCGCACTCAGCCAGTTCGCCACCGGCGTGACCGTCATCACGACGCGAGCGCCGACCGGGCAGTTGATCGGCATTACTGCCAGTTCGTTCAACTCGGTTTCCCTCGATCCACCGCTCGTGCTCTGGAGCCTCGCGACCAAATCGGCTTCGATGCCCGTGTTCCAGGCGAACAGCCATTACGTGGTGAATGTGCTGGCGGCATCGCAGATGGAGTTGTGCAAGCGCTTCGCGACCGTCAAGGGCGACCGGTTCGCCGGCGTTTCGCACGCGGCGGGCGATACGGGCATGCCGGTGCTGGACGGCGCACTGGCGTGGTTCGAGTGCCACAACCGGAGCCGCTATCAGGAAGGCGACCACGTTATTTTTGTCGGCGAGGTGGAGCGGTGTGGCGTGCATGAGAATGCGCAGGGGACTGCGCCGCTCGTGTTTCAGGCGGGGCAGTTTCATACGCTCGGACCGGTCTGAGGTTTTTGCTGGCGCGGTTGGGGTTTTGCTGGCGCGGTTGGGTTTTGCTGGCGCCTTTTGGTTTTGTTGCCTGCGCTTTCTGGAAACTTGCTTTCGTGTAGGTCTATAAGCTCGCCGCTGTGCGCGGCAGCAGTCACTTTCTTTGCTGCTGCAAAGAAAGTAACCAAAGAAAGCAGCTAGTCCGTCTAAGTGTCCACCACGAACCGTAACCCGGAGTGGTGCGCAAGCTGATTCGGCCATCGCACCACAAACCAGAGTGGAGCCGCTCATTCATCCCGACAGGCACGAAGTGCCTGCCGGTAAGGCATAACCGGAAAAACCAAACCAACCAACGGTTTTCAGGTATGCCCGTCGTCCACGCGCAGCGAGGATGGACCTGACAGGCGCTGTGCCAATTCGAACGACTGCGTGACGACCGAATCAGCCTGCGCGCCTATCCGCGTGGTTATTCGAGGTGGACACCTAGGCGGAATAGCTGCTTTCTTTGGTTACTTTCTTTGCAGCAGCAAAGAAAGTGACTGCCGCCGCGCATAGCGGCGTGCTAATAGACCTACACGAAAGCAAGTTCACAGAAACCGCCCGAACATCAGACGGTGTAACCCACCCTGAAGCCGCCCCCACGGCGCCGAATTCCGTGCTGCTTTCTTTGGTTACTTTCTTTGCAGCTAGCCAATGAAAGTGACTGCTGCCGCGCATAGCGGCGTGCTAATAAACCTACACGAATACAGGTTCTCAGAAAGCGTGTTGCATAAGCGAGTTATGCCCATCGTCCTAGCGCAGCGAGGATGGAACTGACAGGTGCTGTGCCAAAACGAATAACTGCGCACTAACCGAGTCAGCCTGCGCGCCTATCCGCGTGGTTATTCGAGGTGGACACCTAGGCGGATAAGCTGCTTTCTTTGGTTACTTTCTTTGCAGCAGTGTACGGACCGGAGACATAGTTGACACATGTACGAGGACATCGTTGACACCTGATGTTCAGGGTTTTGCTGCTTTCAGGTCAAGTTTTGCAATGCGTTGATGGGCAAACCAGAACTCAATTACGCCGTCTTCGTCGTGCTTTGGACGTGCGGCCACGTACAGCCCTTTGAGCGCAGTCGACAGACGCAGCGCCTCGCCTCTGAAACGCACCAGGCCATTTGAATTGACCCGCAGCACTTCATCGGCAGGCCCGTATTGCGGTTCTGGCAGATGCTCGGGCATCGCTCGCGGGCTGGGTTGGTAGCGGCTCACCGGCGTCGCCAGGTCCAGCGCCTCATGCGGGCGTTGCGTGTTGTACACCTGTCGCCAGCGTTCCAACTCCTGCTGCACGTGGGCGTGGGTCGTGAACACGTGCCGCGCCAGCACTTCAGCTTTCAGCGACCGATGGAATCGCTCATCCTTGCCATTCGTCTGAGGATGATACGGTCGGCTGTAGCTCACGTGAATACCCAGTCTGATCAGCCACACCGCGAGCTCGGTCAACTGGCCCGGCGCGCTCGGGGAACCCCACGGCGCACCGTTATCGGTATTGATGCGTGACGGTAGCCCATAGCAGCGAAACGCCCGCTCGAGCTCGGTCTGCACGACTTCCGTGGTTGTCCGGCCGCAGGCGGCGAGCACGATGTTAAAGCGCGAGTGATCGTCGAGCACCGTCAGCGGCGCACAGCGGCCACCCTCCAGGGTCGGGAAATCGCCCTTGAAATCCATCTGCCACAGCGCATTCGGATGCTCGTGCTCGAAGCGCTGCCAGGGCCGCTGCGGTCTGTCCTCAGGCGCGTGGAGCAGGTCGTGACGGCGCAGGATCTCGGTGATCGTGGAGGGTGCGGGCACATTGGCGTGGCCGAGATCTTGCAGACGACGCTCGATCTTGCGTCCGCCCCAGCCGTACTCGCGGCGCAGGTCGAGCACGACGGCGACGATCTCATCGGATGAGCGCGCGGGACTGTCGTGCGGACGACGCGAGCGATCGACGAGACCTTCAAGGCCTTGCGTCGAGTGGCGGGCAAGCCACTTGTAGCCGGTCTGGCGGCTGACGTTGAAACGTCGGCACAACTCGCTGAACGGCACGCTCCGTTGGGTGGCGAGTTGAACGAATTCCTGTCGGAGACTCATGGTGTCTTTTACGTTCCAGGGCATGGGAGGATTTCGGGCGTTCGATTACCCGAAAGTGTCAACCATGTCTCCGTACACCTGTCAGCTATGTCTCCGGTCTGTACACAGCAGCAAAGAAAGTGACTGCTGCCGCGCATAGCGGCGTGCTAATAAACCGACACGAAAGCAAGTTCACAGAAACCGCCCGAACATCAGACGGTGTAACCCACCCTGAAGCCGCCCCCACGGCGCGAATTCCGTGCTGTTTTCTTTGGTTACTTTCTTTGCAGCTAGCTAAAGAAAGTGACTGCTGCCGCGCACAGCGGCGAGCTAATAAACCTACGCGAAAGCAAGTTCCGCGAAAGCGCGAACAGCCCGAGCGGTGCAAAAGCCCACCCAAGTGCCAACGGCTAACTCCGGTCGATCAACGCCACCGGCACGCCAGCCTCATCCTTCATCGTCTGCAGCACGATATTCGACCGAATGTCGATTACCCCCGGCGCCTTATAAAGCTTGCTAAGAATGAAATCCGAGTAATGCTTGAGATTGTGGGCAAGCACGCGCAGCACGTAGTGCGTATCGCCAGTGACGACAAAAGCGCCGACCACCTCCGGCCACTCGCGCACCGCCGCAGCAAACTTCTCGTGCCAGTTTTCCTGGTCGTTGCGCATCGACACATGCACGAACGCCTCCAGTTCGACACCCAGCCGCTCACGATCCAGACACGCGCGATAACTCGCGATCACCCCTTCTTCTTCCAGCAGCCGCATCCGGCGCAAACACGCCGACGGCGACAGCGCGATGCGTTCCGCAAGGTCCAAATTGCTGATCCTTCCGTCTTCCTGCAGTACGGCCAAAATACGGCAATCCGTTGCATCGAGCGTGAACCCGGTCATTTTTAGTCTCCCTGGCGCTGTTTCATCGAATTATGTTCTAAGCCGCGATCTTTTGGGTGGTTATTTCGCAATCACTTTCCAGCACGTCGCGACTATGATTTGAGCCATATCCTAAACGCGCCAAAACCTCCGTTATGACCTCTCTCTGGGACATTTCCCCGCCGATCCACCCGCAAACGCCCGTGTGGCCAGGCGATACGCCGGTCGGCATCGAGCGCGTCTGGCGCATGGAAGCCGGTTCGCCCGTCAACGTCGCGCGGATCACGCTGTCGCCGCATACGGGCGCGCACGCCGACGCCCCGCTCCACTACGACGCCGACGGCGCGCCGATCGGCGATGTCGCGCTCGATACGTACCTCGGCTCGTGCCGCGTCATTCATTGCATCGGCGCTTCGCCGGTCGTCACGCCGCAGCAAATTCTCGCCGTGCTCGACAACCCGCCGCCGCGCGTCCTGCTGCGCACCTACGCGCGCGCGCCGCTCGACGCGTGGGACAGCGCGTTTTGCGCGATCGCGCCGGAGACGATCGACTTGCTGGCCTCGCGCGGCGTCAAGCTGATCGGCATCGATACGCCTTCGCTCGATCCGCAGGACTCGAAAACCATGGACGCGCATCGCCGGATCCGCGCGAACCGCATGGCGATACTCGAAGGTCTCGTGCTCGACGCCGTTCCGGCCGGCGACTACGAACTGATCGCGCTGCCGCTGAAACTGACGACGCTCGACGCCAGTCCGGTGCGCGCGGTCCTGCGCCCGCTTCCCTGAATTTTTATACTCGAAGAACCGGACATTTCCATGAATCATCGTAACGATGCCGTCGCACTCGACCGCGACGACCCGCTCGGCGCGCTGCGCGAGCAATTCAAACTGGCCGACGACGTGATCTACCTCGACGGCAATTCGCTCGGCGTCCCGCCGAAAGCCGCGGCCGCACGGGCCGCCGAGGTGATCGCCGCGGAATGGGGCGAAGGCCTCATCCGGAGCTGGAACACGGCGGGCTGGTTCGCGCTGCCGAAGCGCCTCGGCAACAAGCTCGCCACGCTGATCGGCGCCGCCGAAGACGAAGTGGTCGTGACCGATTCCATCTCGACCAACCTGTTCAAGGTGCTGTCGGCGGCCGTGCGCTTGGCGAACGCGCGCGATCCGAATCGCCGCGTGATCGTGTCCGAACGCGCCAATTTCCCGACCGATCTCTATATTGCGCAAGGTCTGATCGAGCAGCTGGATCGCGGCTACACGCTGCGTCTCGTCGATAGCCCCGCCGAACTCGCGCAAGCGATCGACGCCGACACGGCGACCGCGATGATCACGCACGTCAATTACCGCACCGGCTACATGCACGACATGGCGGCGCTGACCGCGCAGATTCATCGCGCGGGCGCGCTCGCGGTGTGGGATCTGGCGCACTCGGCGGGCGCGGTGCCGGTCGATTTGAACGGCGCGGGCGCGGACTACGCGGTCGGCTGCACATATAAATATCTGAACGGCGGCCCGGGTTCGCCCGCGTTCGTGTGGGTGCCGAAGCGGCATCAGAACGCTTTTTCGCAGCCGCTTTCCGGCTGGTGGGGCCACAAAAAACCGTTCGAGATGAACCCGGCGTATCGCCCGGACGACGGTATCGGCCGGTTCCTGTGCGGCACGCAGCCGATCATCTCGATGGCGCTCGTCGAATGCGGGCTCGACGTGTTCCTGCAAACCGATATGGCGGCGCTCCGCCGCAAATCGCTCGCGTTGAGCGATCTGTTCATCGAACTCGTGCGAACGCGATGCGGCGAGTTTCCGCTCGCGCTCGTGACGCCGCTCGACCACGCCGAGCGCGGCTCGCAGGCGAGCTTCGAGCATCCGCACGGCTACGAGGTGATGCAGGCGCTGATTGCGCGCGGGGTGATCGGCGATTATCGCGAGCCGCGCATTCTGCGCTTCGGTTTCACGCCGCTCTACACGCGTTTCGCCGACGTCTGGGACGCCGTGGAAACAATGCGCGACGTGCTTCAGACTGAAGCCTGGCGCGCGCCGGAATTCGCCGAACGCGGCGCGGTAACGTAAGGAGCAGGCCATGACGCAACCTACTTCCGGCTGTCCGATGGGCTATGGGAACGCATCCTCGGAAGAAGGCTGGCACGACGCCAAGCTCGATTTCTCGGATTCGATGAGCTACGGCGATTACCTGTCGCTCGACGCGATTCTGACGGCGCAGCATCCGCGTTCGCCCGATCACAACGAAATGCTGTTTATCGTGCAGCATCAAACGAGCGAACTCTGGATGAAGCTCGCGCTCAGCGAGTTGCGCGAGGCGCTCGGCGCGGTGCATCGCGACGACTTGCCGCCCGCGTTCAAGATGCTCGCGCGCGTCTCGCGGATTTTCGAGCAGCTGGTGCAATCGTGGAGCGTGCTCGCCACGATGACACCGTCCGAATATTCGGCGATCCGTCCGTATCTGGGCGCATCGTCGGGCTTTCAGTCGCATCAGTACCGGCAGATCGAATTTTTGCTGGGCAACAAGAACGTGCAGATGCTTAAACCGCACACGCATCGTCCCGAGATTCTGGCTGAAGTTCAGGCGACGCTCGCCGCGCCTTCCTTCTACGACGAAGTGATTCGCCTGCTCGCGCGGCGCGGCTTCCCGATCCCGCCCGCGCGGCTGGATCGCGACTGGAGCGAGCCGACACAGCACGATGAATCGGTGGAAGCGGCGTGGCTTGAGGTATATCGCGCGCCGCGCGAACATTGGGAGCTTTACGAGATGGCCGAGGAACTCGTCGATTTGGAGGACGCGTTTCGTCAGTGGCGCTTTCGGCACGTTACGACCGTCGAGCGGATTATCGGTATGAAACAGGGCACGGGCGGCACGAGCGGCGCGTCGTATTTGCGCAAGATGCTCGATGTCGTGCTCTTTCCCGAACTCTGGCAAGTTCGCACGAAACTTTAGGCGAGGCGCGCGGCGAGCGCGCGCAGCCTCGGGCCGATCGTCTCCCGAAAATAGGCCTCATCCATCGACGACGCCGGTCCGCTGCTGCTCAACACCAGCCAGCGGCCGTTGCGGACATCGCGAAACGGCACGGCGATCGCGTTGACGTCGTCATGCCAGTCGCGAAATGAATAGCAGCAGCCGTCGCGCTCGAAATCCACGAACGATGCGCGCGTGGCCGCGAGCAACGCTGGGCTCTCCTTCGCCGACAACTCCGCGAGCAACGCCTCGCGCGTGTCCGGTTCCTGCACGGCGAGGAACGCGCGGCCCATCGAACTCGTCAGCATCGACAGCCGTGAGCCGGGCGCGAGTCCGAGCGTAAGCGCGGTCTCGCTGCGGATCGTCTCCAGATAAATCATGTCCAACCCGTCACGGCAGCCGAGCGACACCGCTGCGCCGATCTCGCGCGCGAGCGTGCGCATGTGCGGCCGCGCGAGTTCGAGCGTATCGGCGCCCGCCAGCAGCGAAAAACCGAGCGCAAGCACGCCTGTGTCGAGCGCGTATTTGCCGGCGGGTTCGTCGAAGCGAAGATAGCCGAGCGTCGCGAGCGTGTAGGCGAGCCGGTTGACGGTCGCTTTCGGCAACCCGGTCCGCTCGACGAAGTCGCGGTTGCCGAGCAATGTTTCGCCCGGCCGGAAGGCGCGCAGCAATTCCAGCCCGCGTGCGAGCGCCACGACGAAGCGGCGTTCGTCGACCGGTTCGCTGCTCGAAAGCGGGTCGGCTCTACGGATGGAGTCGGTCGGCATCGGATGCTACACTCATCTTTGATTTGCAAAACATTGTTCCGCATAGCGGAACTACCGTCAAGGACGGATTCAGGAGAACGTAGATGGCCGAGGCTCGTTTCAACTGGGAAGACCCGCTGCTGCTCGATCAGCAGCTCAACGACGAAGAGCGGATGATTCGCGACGCCGCGCACGCTTACGCGCAGGACAAGCTCGCGCCGCGCGTGCTGGACGCGTTTCGGAACGAGAAAACCGACGTGGCGATCTTCCGTGAAATGGGCGAACTCGGCCTGCTCGGGCCAACGATTCCCGAGCAGTACGGCGGTCCCGGCCTGAATTACGTGAGTTACGGCCTGATCGCGCGCGAGGTGGAGCGCGTGGATTCCGGTTATCGCTCGATGATGTCGGTGCAGTCGTCGCTCGTGATGGTGCCGATCAACACGTTCGGCAGCGCCGCGCAGAAGGAAAAGTATCTGCCGAAACTCGCGACGGGCGAATGGATCGGCTGCTTCGGGCTGACCGAGCCGAACGCCGGTTCCGATCCTGCCAGCATGACAACGCGCGCGAAAAAGGTGGATGGCGGCTTCAGCATGTCGGGCCAGAAAATGTGGATCTCGAACTCGCCGATCGCGGATGTGTTCGTCGTCTGGGCGAAGCTCGAAGAAGACGGCCGCGATGCGATTCGTGGATTCATCCTCGAAAAGGGCTGGAAAGGTCTGAGCGCGCCCGCGATTCACGGCAAGGTCGGGCTGCGCGCGTCGATCACGGGCGAAATCGTGATGGACGAAGTCTTCGTGCCGGCGGAAAACATGCTGCCGGACGTGAGCGGCCTGAAAGGACCGTTCACCTGTCTGAATTCGGCGCGCTACGGTATCGCGTGGGGCGCGCTCGGCGCGGCGGAGGCGTGCTGGCACATGGCGCGGCAATACACGCTCGATCGCAAGCAGTTCGGCCGGCCGCTCGCCGCCAACCAACTGGTGCAGAAAAAACTCGCCGACATGCAGACGGAAATCACGCTCGGTCTGCAAGGCGTTCTGCGGCTCGGGCGCATGAAGGACGAGGGCACGGCGGCGGTTGAAATCACCTCGATCATGAAGCGCAATTCGTGCGGCAAGGCGCTCGATATTGCGCGGCTCGCGCGCGACATGCTCGGCGGCAACGGCATTTCGGACGAGTTCGGCGTGGCGCGCCATCTGGTGAATCTGGAAGTCGTGAACACCTACGAAGGCACGCACGACATCCACGCGCTGATTCTCGGCCGCGCGCAAACCGGGATTCAGGCGTTTTTCTGACCGGCGCAACGCTGCGGCGGCCAATAAAAAAGCCAACGCATTCGCGTTGGCTTTATTGCGTGCCGGCCGGCTGCTTACTTGTTCGGCTGCGGCGTCAAACGCAGATACGGACGCACGGCCTTGTAGCCCTTCGGAAACTTGCGTTTGATCTCTTCCTCGTCCTTCAGCGACGGCACGATCACCACATCGTCGCCCTGCTTCCAGTTGCCGGGCGTCGCGACCTGATGGCTGTCGGTGAGCTGCAACGAATCGATCACGCGCAGGATTTCGTCGAAGTTACGTCCCGTACTCGCCGGATACGTGATGGTTAGCCGCACTTTCTTCTGCGGATCGATCACGAAAAGCGAGCGCACGGTCAACGTGGCATTCGCGTTCGGATGAATCATGTCGTACAGCTCGGACACCTTGCGATTGCCGTCGGCCAGAATCGGAAAGCCGACATTCGCCGCCTGCGTCTCGTTGATGTCCTTGATCCACTCCTTGTGCGACTCGGCGGTATCCACCGACAGCGCGATCGCCTTCACATTGCGCTTCTCGAACTCGCCCGCGAGCTTCGCCGTCAGGCCGAGTTCCGTCGTGCAGACCGGCGTGAAATCCGCCGGATGGGAAAACAGCACGCCCCAGCTATCGCCCAGCCACTCGTGGAACTTGATCGGTCCGACGCTCGATTCCTGCTCGAAATCAGGCGCGGTATCGCCAAGACGTAAGCTCATGGTGCATCTCCTTAAATTTCAATCCGGCCGCGCTGCATGCAGATTGCGCGACCGATACGTTGAATTGGGCGTAACCAAACATCGGGCACGGACGCGCGCGACAGTCATGCGAAGCGCGCTCAAAATTAGAGCATACGGGAGCGCTGCTGCACAACGAACGAACATTCCGTCAGATGCACAGATCGAATTGTAATTTTCAGACCACCGACGGAAACTTTTACGGGACAGATCGTATCCATAATGGTCACGGCGTCGTTATGCCGTTCGAAACGCCTGTCACGCGTACTTTCGGCGGCAGGAACAAATCGTGCACACAGTGCTTTCCAAGAGGCCGGATGGGCGCTCGTCAGCGACCACATCTTTGGTTACGATTCGCGTAGCCTCACCGATTGGAGCCATCAATGTCAGAAATTAACAAGGAGCGATTCATGTCGGATATCAAAACCGTTCTCGCGGATGCTGAAGACCTGCTCAAGCAGGCTGCAAGCGCCACCGGCGAGCGTGCGTCCGAGCTGCGCGAGACCGCTCTGAGCCGCTTGAAGCAAGCGAAGGAAAGAGCCGCTGACGCACAGGTCGTCGTGGTCGAAAAAGGCAAGAAGGCTGCGCGCGCGACCGACGACTACGTGCACGAACATCCGTGGGCGTCGATCGGCATCGCCGCAGGCGTGGGTGTCGTGATCGGCTTGCTGATCAACCGCCGCTGAGTTGCATGCCAGGTCGCGCACCCAGCCGGGTCGAGACCTGGCGGCCAGTTTCACACCGGACCCTCGCGGTTGACGCCGCTTGGCATGGTCATCCACCGCGTCACCCAAACACGCTCCTCGCGCCCTCGCCATGACGACTGAAAGGCAACCGCAGCAATCGGCACCCGGACCGTTGAGCCGGATTCTGAGTTCGGCATTCGCCATTTTCGAGACTCGTCTCGAACTCGTCGGCATCGAACTGCAGGAAGAAAAGGAACGCTTGATCGGCGTGCTGTTCCTGGGTCTCGCCGCCATGATGCTGACGATGATGGCGCTCATCACGCTCACCGTGCTGGTCGCGATTGCGTTTTGGGACACGTACCGATGGCAGTCGCTCGCGGGCATTACGCTGGTCTATGCGCTGGTCGCGATTGCGTGCGGTTTGCGTGCACGGAACGGATTGCGCGATGCACCCAACATGTTCGACGGCACGCTCGCCGAGTTCCAGAAGGATCGCGACATGTTCCGCTGAGCGCGTTGCGATCCGCCACCAGCGACGACCATTTCGCGCCATCCGATCAACCGAGCCGTTTCCCAACCAGCGACCGTGAGCCCCATGAGCCAATTCGACGAAACCTTCAAGGCGCAAAAACGCGTGGCGCGTAAGCTGAGCACGCCGCATATGCGCGCACTCCGCAAGGAACTGCTCATCGCGCGCGCGGATGTCGAGCGCATGGAAATTTCGCAGGCCGCGTCGGATCTGCGCTATTCGGTCAAGCATTTCAGCTTTCTCAAGCTCCTGTTTCCGGGGCGCTCGCAGGGAAAACGCTGGGGCAAGTCCGGCAGCGGCGCGGGCGCGAGTTCGGCCAACGGCCTCTTCGGCCTGCTGGGCGGCCTGATGAACGGCGCGGGCGGGATGAACGGGATTGCTGGTTTGCTGAGGCAATATCCGTTCGTCGGGTCGCTCGCGTCGGTCGTCCTGACCAAGCCGGTCCGCACGAAACTGCTGCGCGGCGCGAAGCCGCTGCTCAAATGGGGCGGGCTCGGGCTGGCCGGGTGGGAAGCGTTCCGCGTCTGGCAGCAGATGAAAACGACGACGACCGAAACCTCGAACGACGCCGTCGATCCGACCATTTTCTAGCCGCTTCATCGGCTGGCCCAGCAGTTGGCCGACTGGTCGGCCGAGATTTCGGCGCCTCCGCCTTCGGTTGAATCGCCGTCGCTGCGGTTTCCGCGCGCGCCCGTCGCATCGAGAAAGTACACGCCACATGGATCGCCGCGCATTGCGCCGTTCGCGAGCGGCGCCGCCTCGATCGTATAACCGCCATTCGCGACGTTTTCCGCCAGAACCTTCAATCGATACGTCGGCGCGCCGCTCGCGGGCGCCTGATCATAGCCAGCGGCCAAAGTGGGCGTGATCGCGGCATCCGCGGTCTGTGCCATCCGCGCCGTCTCGATAAACTGTGCCGCGCGCAATAGCGCCGTCGCCGCGTCCACGCGATGCGCCTTTGCCACATGCGTGCGATAAGCCGGCAGTGCGAAAGTCGCGATGATCGCCGCGACGCCGAGCGCGATCATCAGTTCGAGCAGGCTGAATCCGCGTGATCGCGTGAGTGAAACAGGCATGGCACCTCCTAAAATGGCCGCGCGACGACCCGTCGCCATCGACGGACCGCGCCGCCTTCGCTTGTATCCCCGGTGTCGATAAACATCTGCAGCCACGCTTGCGTCTCGACGCCCGAGCCGAAGCCTCGCGCCGTCAGTAAATAGGCACTCCCGCTGCCCGGCCAAGCCTCGATCAAACATTGCGGCACGCGCACGGAGTAAGGCCAGACTGCGAAAGGCTGAATGGCCGATGCGCCCGCGCCATCGAACGACGCCTTGCTGCGCCAGCCAGCGGGTTCCGGACCAGCGGCCGTTCGCGCCGACGGCCCGCCGATCAGCTTGACGCAACGCAGCAACGCGCTGTCGGCGGCGTGAAATGCCTGCACCCGGTCGCGCATGTTCGCGCTGGCGCGTCCCGCCGCGATACTGGTTTCGAGCCACGCAGCCATCGTGACGAGCGTCATCGAGAGAAGCAGGAGGACGATTGGCAAGGCGACGCCGCGCGATTCCGATACAGATGCTGACTTCAAGATGAGCTCCCGTTGAGCGATCCCGGCGCAGCCGCGTTGCGCACCGCGACACGCCGCCAAAACGCCCGATGTGTTCGCGTGTCGGTCGCCGTGACGCGCGAACCGTCGCAATCCGTATAAACCGCAGGACGCGCCGCGCCCGTCGGCTCACCTCGGACCAGCACGCACAGCTCGACCGCGTTCACTGCCCGCCAGCCGTCGCGTCCCACGCCGGCAGCATCGACCGCGGCCGCCGCCCCCGGCATCCAGTACGCTGCACGCAAGCGCTCGACGCCCTCGACCAGCGGCTGCGCCTGCTTGGCCGCCCCCTCGCAGTACAACTCCGGCTCGCCGGTCGAACTGCTGGCTTTCGCGTAATAGCGGTTGACGATCTGCGCGCCCGTGCTCTGGCCGAGGCAATCGGTAGGCGTGCCGGACGCGGACGGCCAGGTCGCCACCGCGTCGGCGGCGTAGCGCACGAGCAGGCCATCGGAATGGCTCGCGAGTGTCTCGCAAGCCGGCGCGTCGTCCGTACCGATCGTGCGTCCCTGCACGCAGCCGAACAGCGCGGGCAGGTTCGACGCGACGTTTCCGGACGACGCGAACCCAGCCATCTGCACTTGTTGGCCGACTAGGTCGAGCGCGGCCACGCCCGCATCGTGGATACGCGCGAGATCGGCGGCGCGCTCGAATGCGGCGCGTTGCCCACGATAAAGCGTGAGCGAACCGACGATTACCAGCATCCCCAGCGCGAGCGCGATCATGAGTTCGAGCAGCGTGTGACCGCGCGGCGCGGACCATGCGAGGCGGCGGCTCATCGCGCGAACGTCACGGCGATGCATGCCGTGCCCGGACGACCGCCCGGCTCGGCGCATGCCGAACGCGGACCGGTTTCCGCGGCGCGCCAACTGACGAGCGCCACGTGCATGCCGTCGCCGCGCTCGACCACGCTCGCTTCGCCCTCGGGCAACATCGACGCCGCCCGCTTCGTCCAGAGCGCCACGACCGGCGCACTGTCCGCGTCGCGCTGAATCCCTTCCGCGACGGAATCCGCGATCAACGTCGCGCGCGCACGTTCGAGTTGCCCGCGCTCATTGCGCGCGAGACCGGTCTGCGCGGCGATCACGGACAGCGACGCGACAGCGGTGATCGACAGCGCGATCAGCACTTCGAGCAGCGAATTCCCGCGGGCCCACCTCGAAGCGCGCCTCACGATCCTGCTCCGCAAGCCGTCGCCGTCATTCGCGCACGCCCGCCCGCCGCGAGACGCACGCAGCGTCCGACACGCGACACACCGCCGCGCGAACTGAAATCGAAACTTCGGAAGCCGCCGATCACTTGCCCCGCCGGCGGCGTGAAAGACAGTTCGGTCGCCGCGCCGGCGATAGCGATCGCCGACGCGCGGGCCTGCATCCGCAGCATGGCGGGCGCATCGCCGTTGCGGTCGACAAACAATCCCCAGCCGCACGACCAGTCGATCAAGCCGCTCTCGCAAGGCTTGCCCGCCGCCAGACAATGCCGCGCCGCGTCGATCCGGCACAGCGTCACGCGCGCGCCGCGTCTTACGGCTTCGGATCTGGCGAGCACGAGCGTGGAGATCAATGCTCGCGCCCGCGCATCGACCTGATCGCGCACGCGCCACGCCATGAACGAAGGCGTCGCGAAGGTCGCGAGCACGGCCATCACGGCAAGGACGACGGAAAGTTCCACGAGCGTGAAGCCCGGACGAGCGCGGCGGATCATTGGCATTCCTGACGAAAGAGTGAGACCAGCGCTCAATCTAGACAGAAATTCAGGGCGCCGCCATTAGCCGTTCGGACGAGTATCGGACGCGCAAAAACTCCGACACACTGTCGAAGCGATCACGGGAGAAAAGCGATGAAACGAGGTCTAGCGCTTGCGGGAAGCAGGTTTGCGAGGTGCCGCGCGACGAAACTCTTCGAGCACGTCCTCGAATTCCGAGACGTCTTCGAAACGTTTGTACACGGACGCAAAACGCACGTAGGCGATAGTGTCCAACTGGCGCAGCTCGTTCATCACGAGCTCACCGAGTCGTTCGCTGCGAACTTCGCGCTCGCCGCTGCCGAGCAACTGATATTCGACGCGGGCGACCGCCGCGTCGACCGCATCGGCCGCAACCGGGCGCTTTCTAAGCGCCAGTTGCATGCTCGCGACAATCTTCCGCCGATCGAACTCCGTGCGGCTGCCGTCTTTCTTGACGACCGACGGCAACGCCAGCTCGACCCGCTCATACGTCGTGAAACGCTTGTCGCAGGCCGGGCAGCGGCGTCGCCGCCGGATCGCCGCGCCGTCCTCGGACACGCGCGAATCCACCACTTGCGTGTCGTCGTGACGGCAGAAAGGGCAGTGCATTGCTTAGCCGTAGACCGGGAAACGCTTGGTCAGCTCGGCCACCTTCGCGCGGACACGTTCCAGGTTCGCCGCGTCTTCCGGCGCGTCCAGCACATCGGCGATCAGGTTGCCGACCGCTTCGGCTTCCGCCGTGCCGAAGCCGCGCGTGGTCATCGCGGGCGAACCGAGTCGCACGCCGCTCGTGACGAACGGCTTTTCCGGATCGTTCGGGATCGCGTTCTTGTTCACCGTGATGTGCGCGGCGCCGAGCGCGGCTTCCGCAGCCTTGCCGGTGATCTTTTTCGCGCGCAAATCGACGAGCATGACGTGGCTTTCGGTGCGGCCCGACACGATGCGCAGACCGCGTTTCACCAGCGTTTCAGCCAGCACGCGCGCATTGTCGACCACGCGTTGCTGATATTCCTTGAACTCCGGCGCGAGCGCTTCCTTGAACGCCACCGCCTTGCCGGCGATCACGTGCATGAGCGGGCCGCCCTGAATGCCCGGGAAAATGGCCGAGTTGATCTGCTTCTCGAACTCCGCCTTCATCAGGATGACGCCGCCGCGCGGGCCGCGCAGGCTCTTGTGCGTGGTGGTCGTGACGAAATCGGCGAACGGAACCGGGTTCGGATAGACGCCTGCAGCAATCAGACCCGCGTAATGCGCCATATCGACCATGAAGTAAGCGCCCACGCTCTTCGCGATTTTCGAGAGACGTTCGAAGTCGATCTTCAGCGCGAACGCCGATGCGCCGGCCACGATCAGCTTCGGCTTGTGTTCCTTCGCGAGTTCTTCGGTCTTGTCGTAGTCGATGTCTTCGGCTTCGTTCAGGCCGTAGCTCACCACCTTGAACCACTTTCCCGACATGTTCACGGGCGAGCCGTGCGTCAGATGGCCGCCCTCGGCGAGGCTCATGCCCATGATCGTGTCGCCCGGCTTGAGCATCGCGAAGAACACGCCCTGGTTCGCTTGCGAACCCGAGTTGGGCTGCACGTTCGCGGCTTCCGCGCCGAACAGTTCCTTCACACGGTCGATAGCCAATTGCTCGACGATATCCACGTATTCGCAGCCACCGTAGTAGCGCTTGCCGGGATAACCTTCGGCGTATTTGTTCGTCAGTTGCGAGCCTTGCGCGGCCATGACGGCCGGGCTCGTGTAGTTTTCCGAGGCGATCAGTTCGATGTGATCTTCCTGGCGGCGGTTTTCTTGCTCGATCGCCTTGAACAACTCGGGATCGACTTGGGCGATGGTGCTTTGGGCTCTGTCAAACATACGTTTTCCGTTGGATAGGTACAGGTTGACCGGATCGCGCGTGCACGCACACCGCCGATGCAGTGATACTCGACGGCGCAAAGCGAGGGAAGCGGGAGAAGTCCGGGCGCGGCGGAGCGAAGAATTCACTCGCGCAAGACGGACAGCCTCCGGCAACGCAACGACGGCGCGCGGATCTCAGCTGCCCAGGCGAACGGCAAAACGACACCCTGCGCTTCCCGGTGGGTTTTTCCACCTTGAATCCGAAGATTCTATCGCCAGTCACGCAGGGTTAGAGCGGTGTAGTTTAATGGGCTGCATCCGAATAGGCAACCGGGCCGCGCGTGCGTTCCGGGATCGCATTTCCCGGTATGTTAAAAATAGGGTTTGAACGTTAATCTTTGCACTGAGCGAAATACACTAGCCGGCTACGCGGCTTGCCGCGCCGCACCATTGGAAGTACGCTGTTCGCCTTTGCCGGCGCGGCTCGCCGGGTTTTGCGCCGCGCCGGCCGTTCTTGTCTCAACCAAACGGATTCCGAACATGATCGTTTTCGTCACAGGCGCATCCGCCGGATTCGGCGCCGCCATCGCCCGTACTTTCGTTAAGGGCGGCCATCGTGTGATCGCGACGGCGCGCCGCAAGGATCGACTGCTCGCGCTGTCGAAGGAACTCGGTGACGCGCTGTTGCCGGTCGAACTCGACGTGCGCGACGCCGCCGGGATCGATGCGGCCATCGCGTCGCTGCCGGAACCGTTCGCGCAAGTGGATGTGCTGGTGAACAACGCGGGCCTCGCGCTCGGGCTCGAACCGGCGCATCGCGCGAACCTCGACGACTGGACCAACATGATCGACACGAACTGCAAGGGCCTCGTCTCCGTGACTCGCGCGCTGCTGCCGGGCATGGTCGAGCGTAATCGCGGGCACGTCTTCAATCTCGGCTCGGTCGCGGCGAGTTACCCGTATCCGGGCGGCAACGTGTACGGCGCAACCAAGGCGTTCGTGCGCCAGTTCAGCCTCAACCTGCGCGCCGATCTCGCGGGCACGGCGTTGCGCGTCACCGACATCGAGCCGGGACTGTGCGGCGGCACGGAATTCTCGAACGTACGGTTCAAGGGCGACGACGAGAAAGCGGCCGGCGTCTACAAGGACGTTCAGCCGCTCACCGCCGAGGACATCGCGGACGCCATCTACTGGATCGCGACCCGTCCGGCGCACGTCAACATCAACACGATCGAACTCATGCCGGTCGCGCAAACCTTCGGTCCGTTGCAAATTCACCGCGGCTGACGCGGCGCAATGGCACGCGGGGCACGACAGTTTGGCGTGCCCCGCGCGGCTTCCGGTAAAATGTATGGATGAATATGTCTAGCAGCGAGCCTCCGCAGGCGAACGGCCCTTTGAACTTCGAATGGCCGGTTCGCGTGTATTACGAGGACACGGACGCGGGCGGCATCGTCTTTTACGCCAACTATCTGAAGTTTTTCGAACGGGCGCGCACCGAATGGCTGCGTGCGTGCGGCGTCGACCAGCGCAAGCTCGTCGAATCGCATGGCGTGGTGTTCGTCGTGAAGCGCACAACGCTGGATTACAGCGCGCCTGCGCGACTCGACGATCTCGTGCGGATCGTAAGCCGGATCGCGCGGCTGGGACGGGCTTCGGTCGATTTCCATCAGGAAGCGTGGCGCGGCGAGGTTCTGCTGGCAACCGGCGACATCCGGGTAGCCTCGGTCGATCACGCGTCGATCCGCCCCACCGCCATTCCCGCGCACGTTCTCGAGGCGCTGCGCGTTGGTCCCGTCGGAGTTGGCGGGATCGCGGCGGGTGAGCATGCGTTGTCAACCCGGAGCTCGTCCGTTTCGTTTGAACACAGCCAATGAACTCGTATCGGCGTGAAGCGCACTAAGCAGAGCACTGCGCGTCCGTTACGGGATGCAGCACCCAGCATGAGCCGGCGTCCAGCCCGCGCTTGCCGCCCAACCGGGCGGCGAACGGGCGTGTGTCGACCGGACGCCCCTTTCGGGACGTAACAGCGGACCTTTATGAACACTACACAAGACCTGTCGATCATTTCTCTCGTAATCCACGCGAGCCTGCTGGCGCAGGCCGTGATGGCGCTGCTGCTGCTGCTGTCGCTGCTCTCGTGGACTTTCATTTTCCGGAAGTGGTTCGCGATCCGCCGCGCCCGCGCGCAAACGGAGCGTTTCGAACGCGATTTCTGGTCGGGCGGCGACCTGCAGGCGCTGTATCAGAGCGCGGCGAACAATCGCCACACGATCGGCGCGCTCGAACGCATTTTCGAATCCGGCATGCGCGAGTTTCTGAAAGCGAAGGAACGCCGCATGACCGATCCGAGCGCGATCCTCGACGGTTCGCGCCGCGCGATGCGCGCGGCCTTCCAGCGTGAAATGGACGTCCTCGAAGCGAATCTGGCGTTCCTCGCGTCGGTCGGCTCGGTCAGTCCGTATATCGGTCTGTTCGGCACGGTCTGGGGGATCATGAATTCGTTCCGCGGGCTCGCCAACGTGCAGCAGGCGACGCTTGCGAACGTGGCGCCGGGCATTGCCGAAGCGCTCGTCGCCACCGCGATCGGCCTGTTCGCCGCAATTCCCGCCGTGGTCGCGTACAACCGTTACGCGCACGACATCGACCGTCTCGCGATCCGCTTCGAAACGTTTATCGAAGAGTTCTCGAACATCTTGCAGCGCCAGGCGCACTAAGGAGCAACGATGGCAGGAGGCCCAATGCGTTCCAGCATGCGCGGCAGTTCGCGCCGCGCGATGGCCGACATCAATGTCGTGCCGTATATCGACGTGATGCTCGTTTTGCTCGTCATTTTCATGGTGACGGCACCGCTCGTTTCGCCGTCCATCATCAATCTGCCGACGGTCGGCAATGCGCAGCCGCAAGAGCAGACGCCGCCGGTCGTCGTCAATATCAAGGCCGACGGCAGCATGAACGTGCGCTACAAGGAAGAAGGCGCGGCCGCGCAGCAACAGAATATGACGAAGGACGAACTCAACTCGTTCGTGCTGAATCGTCAGGAATTGCATCCTGATCAGCCGGTCGTGATCGCCGCCGACAAAACCGTCAAATACGAAGTCGTCATGAACGTGATGTCCGACATGAAGGCGCGCGGGGTGAAACGCGTCGGGTTGCTAGTCAAATCGCAATGACCGCCAGGCAGACCCGCGCCCGATCCCTGAGGCCGATCCGGCCGCCGCGCGAGCGCGGCACGTGGAAAGCATTCGCGCTCGCCGCGCTGATGCATGTGCTGCTCGGCTGGTTTCTGTATCACGGCGTCAACTGGCAGAACAACACGCCGGCCGGCGCCGAAGCGGAAATCTGGACCGAGATCCCCGATCTCAACACGCTCACGCCCCGCCCTCTCCCGCCGCCGCCCGCGCCTGTGAAAGTGCAGCCCGCGCCGCCGCCCGCGAAGGACGACGAGGCGGACATCGCGCTGCAGGAAAAGAAACGCAAGCAGGAAGCGGCGGCGCGTGAAGCGCAACTAGACGAGCAACGTCGCCAGCAACAACAGGCGCAGCAGGAAGCCGAGGCCAAGCGCCAGCAGCAACTCGCCGCGCAGCAGGCTGCGATGGCCGCCGCGCAGAAGGCCGCGCAGGAAAAGCAGAAGCAGGCCGACAAGCAAAAGCAGCTCGAACAACAAAAGCAGCAACAGTTGAAGGCGCAGCAGGACAAGCAGGCCGAAGACAAGAAAGCTGAGCAACTGAAGGATCAGCAGGAAGCCAAGGCGAAGGCCGATGAGCAGGCGAAAGCCAAGGCGGACGCCCAGGCGAAGGCGAAAGCCGACGCCCAGGCGAAGGCGAAGGCCGATGCCCAGGCGAAAGCCAAGGTCGATGCGGAACGCCGCGCGCGCTTGGCGCAGTTGCAGGGACAGGCAGGCGGCGGCACGAGTTCGAGCGGCGAAGGGCTGGCGAAGAGTGGCACGGGAACCGGCGCGGGCGGTACGGCGACGTCGGCGGGATACGCTGAGAAGGTGCAGCGCCGCGTGCGGCCGAATATCGTCTGGGCGGGTGAAACGGCGGGACTCGAAACGGTTGTTGCAGTGCGGTGTTCGCCAACCGGCACGCTGCTCTCGGCAACGATCCGCCGTTCGAGCGGCAACGATCAATGGGACGAGGCCGCGCTACGCGCCGTGCAGCGTTCCGATCCGATGCCGACCGACACCAACGGCCAGGCGCCCGCGACGTTCACAATCACGCTGCGGCCCGCTGGAGGCTGATCGGCGCGACGCGTGATCGGGAACGATTTGTGCGGACGCCGGTCTGTCTTGCAGTCGCGGATAGTTAAAAACGCTTTTTCTGGAACCTATACAGCATGAGTTTGATGACGAAGCTTGGCCTGAAAACGCTGGTGGCATCGTGCCTGATCGCGGTCGGCGGTGCAGCGCACGCGCAGTTGAATGTCCTCGTGACGGGCGTCGGTTCGACCCAGTTTCCGATCGCCACCGCGAATTTCGCGAACGAGGGGAATTCGCCGCAACAAGTGAGCGCGATCATCCGTCAGGATTTGCAGCGCAGCGGCAAGTTCACGAATATCGACGCGGGCGGCACCGCCGTGTCGGAAACCGATTCCGTCGATCTCGGCAGTTGGAAGGCGAAAGGCGCGGACGCGTTCGTTTCGGGCAGCGTGACGCGTCTCGCGAACGGTCAATTCGAAGTGCGCTTCCGTCTCTACGATACGGTCAAGCAGCAGAGCCTCGGCGGCCTCTCGCTGGTAAGCCCGGAGAGCGGGCTGCGCATGAGCGCGCACAAGGTCGCGGATTACATCTACGCGAAGCTGCTCGGCGGGCGTGGCGTGTTCGCGACGCGGCTGTCGTACGTCATTCAGACGGGCGGGCGTTATCAGCTTCAAATTTCGGATTCCGACGGCCAGGACGCGCATATCGCCCTGTCGAGCCCGGAGCCGATCATCTCGCCGGCGTGGTCGCCTGATGGCACCAAGGTCGCCTACGTTTCGTTCGAGAAGAAAAAGCCGGTGGTGTATATCCACGACCTGCCGACGGGCAAGCGCGTCGTGGTGTCGAACCAGAAGGGCAATAACAGCGCGCCGGCGTGGTCGCCGGACGGCCGCCGGTTGGCGGTGGCGCTGTCGAGCACCGGCAACACGCAGATTTTCCAGGTCAACGCGGATGGCAGCGGTTTGCGCCGCCTGACCCAAGGCAGCTCGATCGATACCGAGCCGGCCTATTCTCCCGATGGCAATTCCATTTATTTCACGAGCGACCGCGGTGGCGCGCCCCAGATCTACAAGATGTCCGCGAACGGCGAAAACGCCGGCGCGGCACAGCGCGTCACGTTTACGGGCAACTACAATACGAGCCCGCGCGTGAGTCCGGACGGCAAGCAAGTCGCGTACATTTCGCGCACTGGCGGCGGTTTCAAGCTGTATTTGCAGGACCTTGGGTCCGGCACGGCGACGGGACTGACCGACACGACGCATGACGAATCGCCCAGCTTCGCGGCGAATGGTCAGTACATCCTCTACGCCACCCAGGTGAACGGACGTGGCGTGTTGGCAGCCGTGTCGACCGATGGTCGCACCCGGCAAGTCTTGTCCGTACAGGGCGGCAGCGTTCGCGAGCCGACCTGGGGTCCGTTCATGCAATAACCTGTGCGATAACTCGTGCAATAACTTATGCAGTTGTCAGGCAATAACACTAGGAGAGTTACCATGATGTCCAAACTTCGTATCGGCTTTGCAGTCGCTATGGTCGGTGCTTTGGCCGCGTGTCATTCGGGCGTCAAGCTCGACGACGGCGCGAACGCTAACAAAGGCGCAATCGGCACGCAAACCGATCCGAACGCGGTTCAGCAAGTGAACGTCGATCCGCTGAACGACCCGAACAGCCCGCTGGCAAAGCGCAGCATCTACTTCGACTTCGACAGCTACGCCGTTCGCGACGACTACCAGCCGCTGCTGTCGCAACACGCGCAATATCTGAAGGGTCATCCGGAGCGTCACGTCCTGATCCAGGGCAACACCGACGAACGCGGTACGAGCGAGTACAACCTGGCGCTCGGCCAGAAGCGTGCTGAAGCAGTGCGTCGCGCAATGTCGCTGCTGGGCGTTGCCGATTCGCAGATGGAAGCCGTCAGTCTCGGCAAGGAAAAGCCGCAAACGACGGGTCATGACGAATCGTCGTGGGCGCAAAACCGCCGCGCCGATCTCGCTTATCAACAGTAACGTAACCAGTCACGGGTGAGTCGCCGTATGTTGCAACGCTTCCCCTCGCGCACGAACTCGTTGCGCACTCTCGCCGCCGCCTGCCTCATTGGCGCGGCGTTCGTCGGCACGTCCGCGCATGCCGGCGTGTTCGACGACAACGAAGCGCGCAAGGCCGTGCTCGACCTGCGCACGAAGACGGACAGTCTGTCGAACCAGTTGTCCGCCGCCCAACGCACGATCCTCGATCAATCGAACCGTATCGACCAGTTGAATCAGCAGGTCGCGACGCTTCGAGGTCAGAATGAGGACATGTCCAACGAGTTGACCACGCTGCAGAAACAGCAGAAGGACTACTACGCCGATCTCGATGCACGGGTGAAGAAATTCGAGCCCCAGCAACAGACGGTGGATGGCGTGCAGGGCTCCGTGCAGCCGGGCGAGACGGAATCGTTCAACGCTGCGTCGACGCAGTTCCGTAACGGTGATTTCAAGAACGCCGCTGCATCGTTCAAGGCGTTCGTAGCGAAGTATCCTGAAAGCCCGTATCAGCCGACCGCGCAGTATTGGCTCGGCAATGCGCTGTACGCACAGCGCGACTACAAGGGATCGACGGCAGTCTGGCAGAATCTGGTGAAGGCCTATCCGACGCATCCGCGAGCGCCCGAAGCGCTGCTCGCGATCGCGAACAACCAGATCGAGCAGGGTCAGAAAGCCGCTGCGAAGAAGACGCTGGAACAGATCGTCTCGCAGTACGCCGGCACCGAGGTCGTGCAGTCGGCACAGAGCAAGATGTCGCAGGTGAAGTAAGCGAAGCAGTGTAAATTCGCGCCTCTCGATGAGAAAGCCCGCAGCGCTGTGCTGCGGGCTTTTTCTTTTTGCATCGAGTTCTTTATTATGTTTCGATGCGCGGATTTTTGATTCGCGATGGCACAGGGATTGACAAACCGTAACGCCGGTGACTATAATTTCGGCTCTTTGGGTCGTTAGCTCAGCTGGTAGAGCAGCGGACTTTTAATCCGTTGGTCACAGGTTCGAATCCCGTACGGCCTACCAAAGACAAATCAAAGGGCTGCGCTTCGCGCAGCCCTTTGTCGTTTGGGGTAAGTGGCATCAGAGGGGGCCGGGCCGCGCGTCGAGAAGCGTAAGGTGACGCACCGTCCCATCCGTCTTCCAAACTCCCATAGGCCTGACTCGCCGTCGTCGCCCCCGTCCCGTTCGCCAACGCCACGACGCTGCCCTGCTGATTCGCGTACAACCAGCTCTTCGCGCTTGTGCCCACGCCTTCGTACTGCACCAGCGGCGCATCGACACCCGGACCGAACACATACCGACGCGTCAGCGTCCCTGCCCCGTCGTACTCGGCCGCGAGCTTCTGACCGTCGTACATCAGCCCCGTATCGACGCCGTTCACCGTGCTCAGCATCAGCCGGCCTTGCGGGTCATATTTGAGCGTCGCGTTCGTGCCCGCGCGGCTCGCCGTCTTCAGACGGTTATCCAGATCGTAGCCGTAGGTCCACACCCCATCGCTCGTCAGATTGCCGTTGAGGTCATACGTCACCGCCTTGCCCGCCACGCCGGTGTACTGGTTCAACGCGTTCGACGTGTACGCGCTCGTCGCAACAGCAGGCGTCCAGCCGTATCGATTGTTCGATACGCTCGCCTGCTTGATCTCGCCAAGCTGGTTACGCGTGAAGCTCCCGACCCAATCCTCCGTGCTGCTCGTGAAGCGGTGGTTCAGGTTCGACAGCCAGCCCTGGGTGTCGTAAGTGAGTTCCGTGCGCGTGCCGTTACCCAGATCCACCTGCGTGCGTCGGTTCAGTACGTCGTAGCTGTATTTCGCCAGACTCAGCGTGCCGTTCTCCAGCATCTGCGATGGCCGGCGGTAGGTGTCGTAGGTCGTCGCGACGTGAAAGCCGTCCGGCCACGCCACATCGGTCACGTTGCCCGCTGCGTCGTAGGTGTAGCGCAGCGTCCGGCCGCCTGCGTTCGTCTGCGTCAACTGGCCGATGCCGTCGTAGCTGTTCGTCACCGTGTGGCTGCCGTCGACGTACTGCGACGCCGTCTTCAAGCCGCGCAAGTCGTAGCTGTACTGCACGTTGCCGATGCCGCCCGGGAACGTGCGCGTCGCGAGCCGGTCGAGTGCGTCGAAGGTCTGCGTCACGGTCTGGCCGTCGCGCTTTCTCAACGCGATCAGGTTGCTCTTTGCGTCCCACGTGTACTGCTCGAAGTTGTTCGCATCGCCCATACCCGGCTGTCCGTTCAGCGGATAGTGCGTGCGGTACAGGCGATCGTGGCCGTCGTACAGATTCACCGTCGTGTTGCCCTTTGCGTCGCTCGTGAGCGCGACCGTTCCGTTCGGGTTGTAGGTGTAGCTCGCGTAGCTTTGCTCCAGACTCGTGCCGAGCGCGCGGCGGATGCTCTTCACGGTGTCGTCGGCGTAGTACTGAGTCTCGGTGACGCGCGGGCCGCCGTCGGCCGCGGCCAAGGATTGAGTCACTCGCAACGGGCGATGATGGTCGTCGTAGGTCGTGTCGGTGATCGGCGTCGGGGTGGCTTCGGCTGGGCAGGTCGCGACGCTCGGGGTCTTCGTCGGACCCCACACGCGCACGATGTCGCCCATCGCGTTGTAACGACGGCACGTCACCATCGCACCGCCCGTGATCGCCACGCCTCGGATGGTCTCGCGGCTGTCGGCGTCGTAAGCGATCACTTCATCGCCCGCGAGCAGGTTCGCGTTCGTTCGGGTCACGTTGCCGCGTTTGTCGTAGGCGTTCGTGACCAGCGCGATGGCGTCGCGCTTGCTCGTCGACAACCGTCCTTCCGTGTCGAACGTGGTAACCGTTTTGATCGCCTGGCCGTCCGCATCCTGGGTGGTGGTCGACGGGGTGTAGTCGGCTGCGTAGCTGATCGCCGTCGCGGTGCTTCGCGTCGCGTCCAGCGTCTCGGTCACGCGCACCGGGCGGTAGAACGGCGGGACGCTGCCGCCTGAGACGTTGAGCGATCCGTAGGTGATCGTCGCCTGATCGAGCTCTCCGCTCGATGGATCGAACACGCCGGATTCCTCCCGGCCAGCACGTACGTATCACCGTCGAGCGGCGCAAACTTGTTTTTACCGCCGCTTAAAACAGCAAAGGGCCGCTGACGCGGCCCTTCGGTTATGCAACAGTATCGCTTAGCAATCGCTTAGGTTTTGTCCGGTTCGCTCTTTGCCTCAGCCACGATTGAGCCGTCGTTTGTATAACCGACCGACGACCCATCCTTATAACTAAGGTGCCATTGATCTTCTTCGGGATCGAGGTCCGGATCCCTGTCGCTTCGTGGCCATAATTTCAAACTTCCGCCAAGATCGAACTCCAGCGTGCATGTTTTCGTCGCCTGAACAACGCTCACAGATACGAGATATTGTCCTTCGACGCCTCGAAACAGCTTCTCCATATCCTCTGGCGTATCCGCCTGACAGACAGATTTTTGCTCGTTTGTCAGCGTCCAATTGCAATCCTGGACAAGAAGCGACCACGTCCCAACAACATACACTCGACGCCTTCGTAGGCTGATTGCCACTCTGTCGGTTGCGTCGGGCCTCGGATCACTGGGCTCACGAATTTTCAAGTGAGGGCTTCCGAACTCGATAAAAAAACAACTTCCGTGAGTTTGCGTAATTGAGAAAGCGATTTCCCCACTTACCGGAGCAAAGATATCTTCTATGTTTAGCACCCTATTCACTCCATTATTTACCAGCTATTTCCCTTCCAATCCTAAGGATTTCTTGATAGTCATATCCCTGCTTAGTAATCGCACGGTGCAATTCATCGGCTTGTGGAACGCTTAATCGAAGCTGCACGGCAACGTCTTGAGCCTGCCTATTTTCACGGGCATTGTTCCCCATAGTGTCGCCGTTCTTCACGCCAGCGACCTGAGTCGCATCGCCCATCTGACTCGCCGGCATGCTGATCGCCGGTGCATTCAGATTCGTGGCCGGAGCCGCCGCTACATTGGTATTAAAGTTACTCCCAGTTTGGGTCTTCGCGATCAACCCCGTCGGATCCGTCGAATTCACCGGATTAATCTTCACATACGCATACAGATTCAGATCATCCTTCGTACCGATCGGATCCGTTTGCAAGAACCTTCCAAGCGTAGGCGAATACATCCGCGCCTTGTAATAGTACAGCCCCAACGGCGTATTTCGGCTTATCCGTTGAGGCGGCAATTCATATCTTCAACCGCTCGCTATCCGGATTTCTTTGAATCTCTTTGGTGGCATCAATTGCTGCGACAAGAACTAACCTCAACCCTTTGAGTCGCCCCGCGAATCCAAAACGACCAGAAAGTAGCAGTCTTCCAAGTGCTCGCTTTGCGTATATATGATCGAGGCTGGCGGCACGCTCGAACATTTCGCGCGCCCGGTCAAACTGTGACTCGACACCCAAACCATCCCGATAAATCCGTCCCAAATGGAAAAGGCATGGTGCGTAACCACGACCCGCGCCAATCTCAAAAGCCTCCCGAGCCTGATCACTACTCTGATTCTTTAGATAAAGACGTCCCAAATGAAATCCCGCCTCCGGCGATCCCGCCTCACATGCCATCCGATACCAATGTTCAGCCTCACAAAGATCGGAGCCGCCAGCGTCTTCGATGCGATGAGCATATAGATAGCCTAGATGCACCATGGCGTGGACAGAGCCTTTTTCGATAAGCCCGCGCAGCAGCACCTCTCCCTCCGAAGGGTTGACTCGTGTCACATCAATCGCGTGCAGGAGCGCTGCCAAATCAGGTTCTTGATCCCAATCGATCGGATTCGTCACTTTTCTCGTTCCGTCTAAGTAAGCATCCCACGGCAAAGCCGGGACTATCTGTGTTTATTAATCTCGCTTCGGCGGCTTCTGTATGAATGGTGTCGGAGGAGACAATGGTGCCGACTGGACTTCAGGTAGAGTCTCTTGTCCTTGAAGTTGGCAATATAGACAGACTATCGGCACCACAATCTTATCGACAAACCAGTTTCCAGTGACAGCAACCTGAACCCCCGCCTGAGTTCCCGCGGCTGTTGCCGGCATGCTGATCGCTGGCGCATTAAGCTTGGGCGCAGTGGCCGGAGCCGCCGTCGCGTTGATTCCAAAGTTCCCCGACAGCGACGCAATCAACCCCGTCGGATCCGTCAAATTCACCGGATTATTCTTCACATACGCATACAGATTCAGATCATCCTTCGATCCCACCGGATCCGTCTGCAAGAACCTTCCAAGCCCCGGCGAATACATCCGGGCCTTGTAATAGTACAGCCCCAACCCCGCCAAATACTGCTGCCCCGTATACCCAAACCTCGAAGCAAACGTCCCGTCCGTCTCCCCAAACGGCCCATAGGCCGGACTCGCCGTCGTCGCCCCCGTCCCGTTCGCCAGCGCCACGACGCTGCCCTGCTGATTCGCGTACAACCAGCTCTTCGCGCTCGTGCCCGCGCCTTCGTACTGCACCAACGGCGCATCGACACCCGGACCGAACACATACCGACGCGTCAGCGTCCCCGCCCCGTCGTACTCGGCCGCGAGCTTCTGACCGTCGTACATCAGCCCCGTATCGACGCCGTTCACCGTGCTCAGCATCAGCCGGCCTTGCGCGTCGTACTTGAGCGTCGCGTTCGTGCCCGCGCGGCTCGCCGTCTTCAGACGGTTATCCAGATCGTAGCCGTAGGTCCACACCCCATCGCTCGTCAGATTGCCGTTGAGGTCATACGTCACCGCCTTGCCCGCGACGCCGGTGTACTGGTTCAACGCGTTCGACGTGTACGCGCTCGTCGAAACAGCAGGCGTCCAGCCGTATCGATTGTTCGATACGCTCGCCTGCTTGATGTCCCCAAGCTGGTTACGCGTGAAGCTCCCGACCCAATCCTCCGTGCTGCTCGTGAAGCGGTGGTTCAGGTTCGACAGCCAGCCCTGGGTGTCGTAGGTGAGTTCCGTGCGCGTGCCGTTACCCAGATCCACCTGCGTGCGTCGGTTCAGTACGTCGTAGCTGTATTTCGCCAGACTCAGCGTGCCGTTCTCCAGCATCTGCGATGGCCGGCGGTAGGTGTCGTAGGTCGTCGCGACGTGAAAGCCGTCCGGCCACGCCACATCGGTCACGTTGCCCGCTGCGTCGTAGGTGTAGCGCAGCGTTCTGCCGCCTGCGTTCGTCTGCGTCAACTGGCCGATGCCGTCGTAGCTGTTCGTCACCGTGTGGCTGCCGTCGACGTACTGCGACGCCGTCTTCAAACCGCGCAAGTCGTAGCTGTACTGCACGTTGCCGATGCCGCCCGGGAACGTGCGCGTCGTGAGCCGGTCGAGTGCGTCGAAGGTCTGCGTGACGGTCTGGCCGTCGCGCTTTCTCAACGCGATCAGGTTGCTCTTTGCGTCCCACGTGTACTGCTCGAAGTTGTTCGCATCGCCCATACCCGGCTGTCCGTTCAGCGGATAGTGCGTGCGGTACAGACGGTCGTGGCCGTCGTACAGATTCACCGTCGTGTTGCCCTTTGCGTCGCTCGTGAGCGCGACCGTTCCGTTCGGGTTGTAGGTGTAGCTCGCGTAGCTTTGCTCCAGACCCGTGCCGAGCGCGCGGCGGATGCTCTTCACGGTGTCGTCGGCGTAGTACTGCGTCTCGGTGACGCGCGGGCCGCCGTCGGCCGCGGCCAAGGACTGAGTCACTCGCAACGGGCGATGATGGTCGTCGTAGGTCGTGTCGGTGATCGGCGTCGGTGCGGATTCGGCTGGGCAGGTCGCGACGCTTGCGGTCTTCGTCGGACCCCACACGCGCACGATGTCGCCCATCGCGTTGTAACGACGGCACGTCACCATCGCGCCGCCCGTGATCGCCACGCCTCGGATGGTCTCGCGGCTGTCGGCGTCGTAAGCGATCACTTCATCGCCCGCGAGCAGGTTCGCGTTCGTTCGGGTCACGTTGCCGCGTTTGTCGTAGGCGTTCGTGACCAGCGCGATGCCGTCGCGCTTGCTCGTCGACAACCGTCCTTCCGTGTCGAACGTGGTGACCGTTTTGATCGCCTGGCCGTCCGCATCCTGGGTGGTGGTCGACGGGGTGTAGTCGGCTGCGTAGCTGATCGCCGTCGCAGTGCTTCGCGTCGCGTCCAGCGTCTCGGTCACGCGCACCGGGCGGTAGAACGGCGGGACGCTGCCGCCGCCCGCGACCTCGACCGCTTCGTAGGTGAATGTCGTAACAGGCGACACACCATTTACCGCCGGCCGCGTGATGTTCGTGGCTTGTCCCACAGTGTTGTACGAGGTCCGTGTAAGCTGGCCGCGCGCGTCCGTGGCGGTGACGACCTTGCCGAAAGTCTGGTTATAGGTGAACCGATCGACCAGTACCGGGTCGCTCGTGCCCGGACGGGGATAGCGTGACACGGTCGCCACATTGTGCGTGCAACCGCGCACATAGCCGGTCGAAGTCAGCGCGCAGGTCGCGTCGTCGTAAGCGTAGTCCGTGTGATTGCCTTCAGGACGCGTCTCGCGCACCAGCCGGTTCTGGCCGTCAAAGTCTTTCAACGTCCAGTTACCCACCGGGTCCCCGACCTGCAGCAAATTCCCTTCGCCGTCGATATAGTTCGTCCGGCTCGACCCGCCCGGGCCCACTTCCTCGGTGCGGTAACCGGCGAAGTAGTAATTGAACAAGTTGCCCGCGGCGCTCGTCTGCGTCTGCACACGGCCGAGCGTGTCATAAACGTTCGTCACCACCGGCGTGCCGGCGAAACTCTGCTGATAGAACTTCGTGATCCGCCCGGGCTGGTCGTACTCGAATCGTGTCGCGTTGCCGTCCTGATCGGTTACGCTGCTCAGATTGCCGGCTGAGTCGTAGGCATAGCCTACGGTCTGCTGCGGACTCGCGACGCTTTGCAAGCGGTTGTTCGAGTACGTCAACGTCAAGCTGCGGCCGGCGTGGTTGCTCACCTTCGTCAGCAAGTCTCCGCTCCAGGTAAAGTCGATTGCCTTGCCTTCCGGCTGATCGTAGCGCGCGGCCTTGCCGTCGACGAACGAATATCGGCCACCGTTAAGCGTCGAGTAAATCGTCGTTGCGCCATACGGCGTCAGCGCGACGGCCTTGCCGGGCGGGGCGTTGAAATTGCCATCGGGCAAGCGCACGAACACTTCGCCGTTCAAGCCGAACGTCGCGATGCGGGTGTTATCGATGAGCTGGTCGCCAAACCAGCGCTGGGCCACGACTGCGCTCAGGAATTTTTCGGCTGGCGCCAGCGGATCGTTCAGCAGGTCGAGCGACGCCTTGTGTTCGACGATCGTCGCGACCGCATCCAGCGCCGAGCGCTCGCCCATTCCAAGGAAGCCATCCGATGCCGTGCGCAGACGAATGTCATAGTTGTGCGTCCATCCCCGGCCGACCGGGCCCGACTGGCTCTTCATTCCGCTGCTGTAAAGACGCTGGAAGTTCAGGCTGTCGGGCGAATCGCCGAGCCCGGTCTTCACGTCCTGATGCTCGTAGAGGAAATTGCCGTGCAGCATGTCGATGGGGTCGCCCCCAGTGGCAACGTTGCCCGGGGATTTGTCGAGGCCGAACGGCGACTGCGAGCCGTTGATCGTGTTGACGTTGTAGGCAGGCGCCACTTGGGGCGTCGAGTAGTAGCCGCCCGACAGTCCGCCGCTGATAGTCGAACCAAGCAGGCGCGTATTGCCAACTCCGCGCACGAAGTAACCAACGCCTTTCCAGTTGTTCTCCACAATCTGGCAGTTGCCCGGGATCAGCAACCGGTAGCCCTGGTTGATATAACTCTTGAAGTTGTCGACTTGGGCATTGCAATTGACCAGCGAAGGCTGGATTGCCGTCGCGTAGTGGCCGCCACCCGTGTTGTAGATCGTTTGGCCCTGATTCATCGCCAGGTCGAGCAGCTTGACCGTCGACACCGCCGACACGCCCGAAGTCTGATTGACAGCAGTCGATTCTAGAATCGACAGATGCATTGCGCTGCTGTCGAAGACCGCTCTTTCCAGGTTCGTGTCGCCGGCCATCTGGACCGTGGAACTCATGTTGCTCGGCAAATCGACATAGGGACCGTTGTCGAATCCAGCGAGGCCGACCTGGTGCTGCTGGACCGTGTACGCGTTCGCGAGACGGTCGGTAATGGCGGCGCTGGCGGTCGTTTGCGACACCCATTGCGCGCCCATGACGCCGAGGCTCGCGCCGAGCACGGGTTCGCTGTTATCTGCGTTGCCCGCCGCGCGGATGGTCTCCAGATAACTGAGATAGTTTTGCGACAAGCCGCGACCTGTCGGCCCCCAGCCATTGACGATCAGATAGGTGCCACCGCCCTTGATGTGCTGGTCGAACGCATGGTCGGACGCCGCGCTGGTGTAGGCGTTGTGCCATACGACGAAACTCACCACGCTGTCCGCGCCCGGCGCGACCGCGCTGCCCGGCGCGCCGATCGCCACGCCGTCGAGTTTCAGCACAGGCTGGTTCGACGTGTTGTACGTGATGGTCAGCCGCTTGCCATAGATGGCATCGGACGTGAAGGTCTGGTCGATACCCTGATAGACCACGCGCACCGTGGGCTTGTAGACGGCGGGAATGTCGGTCCACTCTTCGGGTGCCCACCGCGTATCCAGCAAGGGATTCTGCGTCTGCCGCACGGCGCCGCCGAAGAACGGAACAATCGCCTTGCCGCCGATAATGTCGCCGAGTGTAGCCGTCGGCTTGTTTTTGCGGATCCAGCTCGCGAGATTCATCGAGGACGTTTGCAGGTCTGCGCGAATGCCGGTACGGTTCACGCCGCGCACGAGATCCGGCGTGACGGTCGTACCCGAGGTTGCATTCCTCAAGAATGCCGCCGCGTTATAACCCTCGGCCGCGCTCAGGTCGATGCCAGGCTTCACCGTATGCGGCTTGTAGCTCGGATCGAACGTGTACCAGGTGCCGTCGATATTGACCTTGACCCAAACGTGCTCAATCGAGATATCGGTCAGTTGCGCGCTCGTTCCCGGGCAACTGCCCGCCTGCGTCGCGTTGATGCTGTAGACCGGAATCTGCGACTGTCCCATCAGGTTCAGCACGGCGCAGGCGTTGTCCGTGGACACGCCGTACCAGTCACCGAACTGCTGCGCGCTGAGCTTGACGACCCCGCGCACGAACTTCGCGTCGTAGCCCGACGTTCTCAGCAGCGACACCATCAACTGCGCCTGGTCGAACGGGCTCCCCTGATTGTCCAGCACCGCGCCGAGCGCCCCTTTGTGGATGCCGCGCACCGGGTCGATTTCGATGTTGTTGCGCACGAACTGATAGATCAGGTCGGGGTGATAGCGCAGTGCCCGGGCGAGTTCCGCGATCGACGCCGGCCCCGGTGGCGCATCGTTATGGACGATACCGCTGGAATCGGTAATGCCGAGGCTGCGCGACATTTGCGCCTTCGGCGGCGCGAAGTTCTGCAAATTGATTTGCTCGACTTTGCCATGCTTGCGTTTGGCATCGAGCTTCGCGATGGTTTCGATCGCGCCATTCGCGTTGACGCCCGCAGGCACGTCGCGGGCTGCCTGCTGATCGTGCGCGGCCGCATCCGCGTCGCTGACGGGCGCCATGACCGCTCTGAGGGTGTTCGGCTGCGGCGCGAATTCTCGCCCCGGCTGGATCAATGCCGAGCGCGAGCTTGCCGCCGCCGTCTCGCGACCGCGACGAATGACTGGCTCCGGCGAACCTTGCTGCGCGTTCGCCGTGTTGGTGATATCGACAATCGCCGGCGTGGCGCTGGAGAACTGGAGATTGCCGGCGTGAGCGACATTCAGAAACGAGGCGAGCAGACCTGCGAGTGCGGGAAGCACGGCAGGGCGAATCCATCTTCGTGCGCGGACAACACGGCGACTGCGCGCGCGGATGCCTACGGATGCAGCTTCGGACATCGATCGTTTCCTTGGAAGTGGTTCTGTAGTTAGGCGCTTCTCGCCGCGATCGCATCGAATGTCTCCAACCTGCGCGCGCAGCGGCCCCTCCCTTGTGCTCAAGAGATAAAGGCTTGATTCAGGATTCGCGAGACGGCATCGGACACGACCATCCCTTTCACGCCCAGTCTTGGGCGCGGAAAAGTCCGGTGGGACCCGCCGATGTATCCCGCTAGCCGCCGTAGCGTCGACGGCCCGCGACGCTTACGGCGATGCGCTGACGACGCTCGTGCGGTTGCCCGCGGCGTCGTAGCTGTAGGTGATGGTGGTGGTCTTGACGCCGTCGCTATATGAGACTTTGTTAAGCCTGCCCAGCGTGTCGTACGTGTAGTTGATGCTGCTGGCCGGGTACGCGCCGGCGGATAACGTGAGTAGCGCAATACCAGCCGCAAACCCGAGCGTCCGGCGCAGTCCGAGTCGCGCCGCCCAGCCGCGAGAAACGGCGACCGAATCGCCCATTCCACGCGCCACTCCTGCTTCGTTCTTAAGCATCTGTCTCACCCCTTTTTTGCATTATTTTTGTTCGAGTTAATCGGCCTTTTTAAACTAAGCCGGCTAAAACAATATTGTTAGCCTGCCTAACTTTTTCGAACTGGAAACTCGTGGACTCATGGTATGAAATGCCCACCCAGCTTTCAACCCTAATTATCGATCCCTACAAAAAACGCCAAATTATCGAACCCGCGCTATCGGAAACGAAAATATCCGAGATGGACATTGCAATTCACAATTCGGATGTGCGATGCTTCAGACCCGCGTGGGCCGCGCACTTGAACGTGCCGGGTCGCCGACAAGCCGCCGCAAGAGCGCAACTCAGTATCGGATACTCTGTATGACTAAGTGTTATTTCAAGTAAAGAACGTGAGACGATGATTAAAGAGAAAAATCAGTCCAATGCAACTCACGGGAAAGCCGTCATCCTCGCGAGCAATAGAATGATTAAATGCCGGCAAGGCTTTACCTTGCTCGAGTTGCTGGTTGTTCTCGTGATTATCGGGCTGCTGGCCGGCATCGTGGGACCGCGATTATTTGCCAACGTCGATAAATCAAAAGTGACTACGGCGAAGGCGCAGATTAATGTTTTGAGCAAGGCGGTCGATCAATTGCGACTGGATATCGGCCGTTATCCCACTTCGCAAGAAGGATTGACGCTGCTCATGACGGCGCCCGCCGGCGGCGCATCTGGCTGGAGCGGTCCCTATCTGAGCAAGCCTGTGCCGCCGGATCCGTGGGGCAAGCCGTATCTGTACATCTACCCCGGTACGCACAATACGGACTTCGACATCACGTCGGGTGGCGCAGCCAAGAGTTCGGCCAGCGCCAATACAAATCCCGAGATCCATAACTGAGCCTTGACGTCAGAGAGTCGGCTTTAACCGGAAAGTGATCCAGCATCGTGACGAAATTTGTGCTGCTCTCGCTGAATGCACGCGGGCAATTGCAGCAATTCGAACTGTTCGCGGGGAACCGCGACGACGCTCAACAGGAAGCGGTACGGTGCGCAAGGCAAGCGGGAGTGCAAATCGTGGAGGTCTGCGCTGCCAATGCGCGCGGATCGGGCGCGTCCCGCCACTTTTCTCTTGCCCGCTATTTCCGGCGCGACCGATTCGACTTATCGCTGTTCGTCTATGAATTACTCACACTGTTGCGCGCCGGACTTGCGCTCACAGAGGCGCTCGATACGCTCGATGAGCGCTGGCGGCAAAACCGCTCGGACGCCCGCGTTGAATCGAAAGGTCACCATGTCCTGTCCGAACTGAATCGCCTCATGCAACAAGGCAAAGCGTTCTCGATCGCGCTGGCCGCGCATCCGGATTGTTTCTCGCCGTTATTCGTCGCCATGGTGGCGGCAAGCGAGCAGACAGGAGGCATGACGCAGGCGCTCGACCGCTTTTTGCAATATCACGGACAGGTCAGCGTCGTGCGTCAGAAACTGATTTCGGCTTCGCTGTATCCGGCCATGTTGCTGCTCACGGGCGTTGTCGTTGCGTTCTTTCTGTTGTGGTTCCTCGCGCCCCGCTTCGGACACGTATACGAAGGAATGGTGCATGCCGACTTGCCGCTTCTGTCGCAATGGCTGATCGGCTTTGGATTGTTTGTCAGTGATCATTCGATCGTGTCGCTGAGCGGTCTCGCTGTGACACTTATCGCCGCCGTCGCGCTGCCCTCGCGCCCGGCCGTCCAGCAACGATGTCTGGCGTGGCTCGGACGCATCCGGTGGATCGGCGGCACCTTGAAGCTGATGCAACTGGCGCGCTTTTATCGATCCCTCGGCATGTTGCTGCAAGGCGGCGTCGCGCTGTTGCCGTCGCTCGCAATGACGCGCGATCTATTGCCGCTTCCGCTTCAGGCGGGCCTGACCCGCGCGATGTCGAGCATTTCTCAAGGCAGGAAAATGAGCGAGAGCCTGCAGAACGAAGGTCTGATGACGACGATCGCGTGGCGCCTGTTGCACGCCGGCGAGCGCAACGGCCAGATCGCCGGCATGCTGGAGCAGGCGGCCATGTTCCATGAGCGCGAGATCATGCAGTGGGTCGAACGGTTTGCCCGCCTCGTCGAGCCCGTGTTGATGCTCTTCATGGGAATCGGCATCGGTGCGATTGTGGTGCTGTTGTACCTGCCGATTTTCGATCTGGCCGGGAGCCTGCAATGACCGATCGGCAGACCGGGGAGGCAACTCAGGCGGCGCTGCTCGCGAAGGCGACCGAGCTCGCGCGCAACGACGGCGAGCCGGTTTTGGCCGTGCTGGAAAAGCTCGGAGGATTCACGCCCGACGAAACGCTGTTGTTTGCAGCGAGCGAAAGCGGCTTGGCATTGCTGCGGCTGTCCGGCATGGAAGCCATGACGCCCGATTTTTCCGCGTTTAGTTACGCGGAGTGTCTGCAGCACACCTGCGTGGTTCTCCACGAGGCGGAAGGCGAACGGGCCCGGACCTTTGTCTGCGACGATCCGTGGAACGATTCGCTGATGTCACTCGCGAGCTACCGGCTGGACGGCTACTTCGATGTCGCGTTCGCCCATCCGCTCGAACTGAAGGCGTTGCTTGCCCGCTCTGGCAACGATCAGGACGCCCTCGCTCAACTGATCCGGCTCGACCGGACGGACACAAGCGCGCCAGAGGCCGAAGAGATCTCGCTGACATCGATCGCCAGCAATGAAAGCCAGGTCGTGCGCCTCGTGAATTCGACGCTTTACGATGCCCACCGTAACCGCGTCTCCGATATCCATTTCGAAAACTCGCTGCGCGGACTGACCATCAAGTATCGGATCGACGGTGTGATTTCCACGGCGCGCGCGCTTGCCGACCCAAGCCTGTCCGAACAGGTCGTGTCGCGTTTGAAGGTGATGGCGGAACTGGATATCGGCGAAAAACGCATTCCGCAGGATGGCCGATTTTCGGTATCGATCCAGGCACGTGAAGTCGATTTCCGTGTCTCGATCATGCCGGGATTGTTCGGCGAAGACGCCGTGCTGCGGATCCTCGACCGTCAGTCGCTCACGACCGACATGGCGCAACTGAATCTGGACACGCTGGGCATCGACCCGACGACGCGCCAGGTGATACGCAGGCTCGCGAACCAGCCCTACGGCATGCTCCTCGTTACCGGCCCGACGGGCTCGGGCAAGACCACCACGCTCTACGCGACGCTGTCCGAAATCAAGCGAGGCGACGACAAGATCATCACGATCGAAGACCCGGTCGAATACCAGCTCGACGACGTCCTGCAGATTCCGGTGAACGAAAAGAAGGGGCTGACATTCGCGCGCGGGCTGCGCTCCATCCTGCGCCACGACCCCGACCGGATCCTGGTCGGCGAGATTCGCGATCGCGAAACAGCGGAGATCGCGATTCAGGCTGCGCTGACGGGTCATGTGGTCTACACCACCGTCCACGCAAACAACGTCTTCGACGTACTGAGCCGCTTTCGGCATATGCAGATCGACCCGTATAGCTTCGTCACGGCGCTCAACGGCGTGGTGGCCCAGCGGCTCGTCCGGCTCGTCTGCACCCATTGCGCCGCACCGTTCGTTCCAGACGATTCGCTTCTGCACGATTCGCGCGTCACGCGCGAGCAGCTCGCGGGCGGCCTGTTACGAAAGGGCAGCGGTTGCGCGCAATGCCGTGGGAGCGGTTATCGGGGCCGGCGCGCACTCGCCGAAGTGCTGACACTCGACGACGACCTGCGCGAAGCGATCCTGCAGCAGACGCCGGCGAGCAAGCTGAAGGAGATGGCGCGCGAGCGCGGGATGCGGCAGATGCGCGAGCAGGCGGTCGATGCGGTGCGGCTCGGCCAGACGACCCTGGAGGAGATAAATCGTGTCACGTATGCGGGCTAGTCTGCTTCGATTCGCGAGACGGATAAGCAGCACGGTTGCCGGACTCGGCCGGTCCGAACGATTGCGCGTCTATCTCGGACACGATGCGTTGGCCGTCTGCACGGTGCGCGGCCGGTTAAGACCGGCATTGACGTCGAAGATCATTCTTCCGTTCGTCGCGACCGGCCGGTCCGGCATGCACGACGTCGCGCCCGCGCTCGCAGCGCTTGCGAGCTGGCTTCAAGCGCATCCGCACCGAGGCGGGATCGAATGGATCGTCGGCATCGATCACGTGCGCTATATCGTTCTGCCGTGGGATGAGCGTCTTTCCGACCCCTCGTTTTGCTGCACGCTGGCGGCGGCGTTGTTCGCGCAACAGTGCGCGAGCGGCGATCTCCCCTTTTCCGCGCACCGATTGCGCTTTGCCGCGCTTGTCTTCGGCCGGCCGCGCCTCGTCGCGCTGATTTCCGACGAAAAAATCCGCGCGCTTACAGCCTTTTCGGTTCATCACAAGTGCCGCACGCGTCGAATTGAGACGGCTCTGAGCGTCGTCTGGAACCGCTTGCTCGTCCATACGAAGAACGAAAATGGCGAACTTGCCCTCATTGAAGGCCCGCGCCTGATGCGTATTGCTTATGAGCGCGGGCATCTTCTCTCGCTGACGGTACAGCCGTTTTCCGAGGACCGTTCGCCGCCGCTGCCTTGTAACGCGACCTGGGTGTTTCCGATCGGTCGCGCGCCGGCACCGCTGGACGGCGAACGAATGCCCAAGGGTCTCGCGCCTGAGGGTCTCGTGCCCGCCGACGATCCGCGTCTCGCCTACGCGCTCTGCGGAGTGTTTTGAATGAGCCGTCTTCGCTGGAACTTCGCCGAACGGCGATGGTGGAATCGACCGTGGATCGCCGTTTGCGTGATCGCGTTCTCGGGCTGCGTCCACGCGCTGTGGTGGCGGCAGCATCTGCTCGCGCAGCGTGAAGACGCGATCGAACGCGTGGACGCTACAGCCCGGCACGTCACGGCGCGCCAATATCGGATGGCCGCGCCGCCGCCTGCGCTCGACCAGGTATTCGCGCAAATGCGATACCCGTGGCTCGACGTGCTGGACAGCCTTCAGCGGGCAGCGAAGCCTGGACTCCAGTTGCTCACACTGGAGCCGGATGCGGGCGCGATCCGACGCGTAAATATCAGTGGCGTCGCGAGCCGGGTACAGGACGTGTTCGATTTCGTTGTGGCGCTGCAGGGCGACCGCTCGTGGGCGTCCGTGCGTTTGGTCAGCCAGGCGAAAAACGAAGACACAAGCGCCCTGCCGGCCGCCGACGCAAGCCCTCCGCCACTACCCGTCTCGGCTCCGGCTGGTGTCTCGTTTTCGCTTGTCGCCGAATGGGGCCGGCCGTGACCGGCAAAAATTGGCGGCGGTTGATTTCCTGGCATCTCACATGTCGATTAAACCGAGTCGAGTGGCGGCATAGCGCGGGGGCGGGCCTTTTGGGCTTGTGGATCCTTTTGATCGGCACGGTCGATCTCCCGCTGCATGCGGAAATCCAGCGCGCGACATTGCAGCTCGCTCCGTACCTTGCCTTGCAATCTTCGAAGCCGGCTTCAGCCATGAAGCCGATAACGCGACGCGATGTCAGCACTGAATTTGCAGCCGCGCTGCCTGAGTTCGAGAAATATCCGGAGCAGCTTCGTGCGTTGAACGCACTCGCGGACCGGGCTGGCGTCGCACTCGTGCGCGTCGATTACCGTTACGAACCCCTGCCGGCGTTGCCGATCATCGCTCTCTCCCTGCAGATCGACCTGCGCGGCGAGGAAGTGCAACAACGAAAATTCTTGCAAGCCGCCCTCGACGCATTTGCGAATCTGGCGATTGCGCGACTGGCCTACGCAAAAGGCGCCGACGGCACCCTGAAGGTCGAACAGAAACTTCAGGTCGATCTTTACTACCGGGCGCGTCCAAAGGCCGTTGAGTGAGGATGACCATTTCTCCCTCCGTGCAACTGGTATTGGTCGCGACCGTCGTGGGCGCCATCGCGTTGTTGCTCCGCGCCGAACCCGTCGAATCGCCGCTGCCGTTCCCCGCGCCGACGCCCGCGACGCAAACCCCCGCGGCGCGCGTCGCTTATGTGGAAGACAAGCCGTGGGCGCGGCTTCGGCTACCCGGGCCGCCGACATCATCCGCAAGGGTTGCTTCAAGTACACCGCCGCTACCCGCGCCACACGCGAAGGCGGACGCGGATGCAAACGTCACGCCGCCCTTGCCGCCGCTACCCGTCACGCCGAATCAGCCGGACGTGGTTTATCTGGGCCGCATCGTGAAGGACGGCATCGTGCAGGTTTTCTTCGCGTCGAGCGGCGACCCCGCCGTGCTCCGCACGGGAGAAGTCTTGAACGGCACCTGGCGTGTCCAGTCGATCTCAACCGAAAGCGTCACGCTCCGTCACCTGCAAACCAACGAAACACGACTGATCGCGACAGGCGGAAACGCGCCGCCGCGTCCCGGTGGCGTCGCGGCCGGACAGGTCGGCCAAAACTTTATCGCGAGTCACCCGTTGCAACAGCAATTGATCGAACAGGTAAACAGATGAGTCACCGGCAATTCTGGTATCGCGCGTTATCGGCGCACGCGCGCGCGCCCCGCGCGCCCCGCGATACCCGCGATACCCGGCGGCTGGCACGGGGATTGGTCGTGAGCGTCCTGATGGCGGGCGTCGGCGGATGTGCCGGCTATGGCAACTGGCACAGCGGCAACACGTTGCTCCAGGAAGGAAAGGCGGTCGAAGGTCTGGACCAGATGCGCCTGGCGTCGCTGGAAAATCCGGAGCAATACCGGATGAAGTACATCGCGCAGCGCGACCGTCAAATGCAGACGTCGATGGAAAAGGCGGCGACAGCGCGCGCGAACGGCCATGTCGACGATGCGCTCACGGCCTATCAGGACGTCCTGCGGTATGACTCGCAGAACACGGAGGCGTTGCGCGGAATCGCATTGATCGCGCGTGAACAGCGCGAAAAGACGGAACTGGACGAAGCTCGGGCCGCGCTCGCGAAAGGCGATGCCGCAACCGCCAGGCAATTGCTGAACGCGATTCTGTCGGAGAACGCCGCTCACGTGATGGCGCGCCAGCTCTTGCAGCAAATCGACGCGAAATACACCCGCGCGGCGATGATGCTGCCCGCGCTGAACCAGTCATTGCAGACGCCGGTCACGCTCGAACTGAAGGACGTCGATATCCGCTCCGTCCTCGCGATCCTGACCCAGACATCGGGCATCGGCTTCGTACTCGACAAGGACGTCAGTCCCGATCTGCGCGCCACGATCTACGCGCGCAATACGACGGTCATGGACGCGCTGAATCTGATCCTGCAAACGTCGCAACTCGACAAAAAGATCCTCAACGACAGCACGGTTTTCATCTATCCGGCCACCGAAGAAAAGCGCAAGCGCTATGACGATCTGGTCGTGCGCTCCTATTACCTGAACAGCGCCGATCCGAAGAAAGTGCAGGAAATGCTGCGCACGGTCGTGGCGCCGAAGTCGATGTACGTGGACGAGCGGCTGAAGATGCTGGTGGTGCGCGATACCGAAACGGTTCAGGACACGATTCTCCGGTTGCTGGACCTTTACGATATCGCCAGCCCCGAGGTCATGCTCGACGTTGAAGTCCTCGAGGTCAATTCCAACGATCTGCTCAACGTGGGCATTCAGTTTCCCACCAGCGTGAGCGCCAGCATGGTCGGACCGGCCGGCTTACCCGCCAGCTTGACCATCGATCAACTGAGAGGCCTGAACAAGAACAGTTTCCCTCTGACGTTTCCCGATCCGCTCGCGGTCCTCAACCTGCGCCAGACCAGCGGCAGCACGCGGTTGCTCGCCAATCCGCGCATCCGCGTGCTGAACCGCGAAAAGGCCAGCGTGCTGATCGGCGACAAGGTGCCCGTCATCACCTCGACGGTCAACCAGACTTCGAGCGCCATCACGGAATCCGTCAGCTACCTCGACGTCGGCCTGAAGCTGGACGTGGAACCCGAGATTCACATCGACAACGACGTGACAATGCGAGTGGCGCTGGAGGTTAGCAATATCGTGAAGGAAGTCCGCTCCTCGTCCACCGGCCTGCTTGCTTACCAGATCGGCACACGCAACGCGACGACCGTGCTGCGCCTGCACGAAGGTGAAACCCAGGCATTGGCGGGTTTGATCAAGAGCGACAGCCAGGAATCCGGCACGCATCTTCCTGGTTTGGGGAAAATCCCGCTGCTCGGGCGACTGTTTTCCAACACGACCGATAGCGGCAGTCGGTCGGAAATCGTCTTGCTGATCACGCCGCACGTGGTGCGCTCGCTGGCGATGCCAAATTCCTACGCTCAGACGTTCCCGAGCGGCACGGCCGAGCAAGTGTCATCGCGGCCGTTGCGTCTCACGCCCGCCGCGCAGTACAGCGATTCCGATAGCTTGCCGCCTCCCGCCGCACCCGCCGACACCGGCGCCGTCGTCGCGCCGTCACCGGCCCTGCGGGCGCTGAGCGCACCGGCTAATCCCGAGGTGCGGACTGACGCGATTCGTTTCGACTTGGCCGCGCCTTCGCAGACTGCGGCGAACAGCAGTTTCACGGTCAATCTGCTCGCCCAGGGACCGGCTTTCGAACAAGCGGAACTCGATCTTGTTCTGGACCGGCCGGATATCCAGATGCTCAAGGTCGAACCGCGCACAGGGGTCGTGCTGAATGCAAAGCGGAACGGAGACAACGTCCATATTTCGATCGGCAAGGCCACGGCCGACGGCTCGCTCGCGATGATTTCGTTCCAGGCTGATCGTCCTGCAGGCAGCCCGCTCAACTTGTCATTGCAGAACGTAAAAGTGGAGAAAGAGAGCCATGTGCAGATTCCCAGCACGGTCGCATTGCCCAGGCAAATCGTCGTGTCGCCGTGAAGCCGAGCCGAGCCGGTTCAATACCGGCTTTACGCTGATCGAAATGATCGTCACCGTCGCGCTGGTCGCGATCGTTGCGTCGGTCGCGACGCCTTTCGCGAAAATGCACGAACAGCACGAAAAGGAGCGCGAACTGAAAGACGCATTGCGCGAAGTCCGGACCGCGATCGACGCCTACAAGCAAGCCGGCGACGAAGGCCGCATCGCACGTTCGCTGGATTCGACCGGTTACCCGAAGTCGCTGGACGATCTGGTGACCGGCACAGTGAACCAGCGCGATCCGAAGGGCCGGAAAATCTACTTTCTGCGCCGCGTGCCGCGCGATCCGATGAATCCGGCAGGATCTGCGCCCTCCGCAGATACCTGGGGTAAGCGCAGCTACGCAAGCGACGCCGACGACCCGCAGGAAGGCACCGACGTGTACGACGTGTTTTCGCTGAGTGAACGCGAAGGGACCAACGGCGTCCCGTATCGAAAATGGTGACCAAAAAATGCCTCTGAAAGCGCGCAGACGGGGTTTTACCTTGATCGAACTGCTGGTCGTGCTGGCTATCGTGGCGACGCTCCTTTCGATCGTCGCGCCGCGCTATGTTCATCAGACCGACCGCGCGAAAGAAGCCGCGTTGAAGGCGAATCTCGCGGTCCTGCGCCGGGCGCTCGACGAGTACTACAGCGACACGGGCAGATATCCGGAAAAGCTCGCCGCGCTGACGGAGCGCCATTATCTGCGGGCCTTGCCGCTGGACCCGGTGACGAACCGCAATGACAGTTGGGTGCCCATTCCCGGTATGGATGATGACAACAAACGCGTCGTCGACGTAAAAAGCGGCGCGCGCGGGAAAGCGCTTGACGGCACGGAGTACGACGCGTGGTAAGAAAATGGCCGGGACGGCGACGCGAGCGGGGCGTCGCCTATTTCTGGGCGTTGCTCATGGTCCTGTTCATTACGCTGGGACTCGGCAAGCTGCTTGAGAATCTCGCCCGGTCGAACCAGCGCGCAGCCGAGGCGGACTTGATCTACACGGGCAATCTGTATCGCGATGCCATTCGCCAATATGTTCAAAGCACGCCAACGGGCGCGCGGCCGTATCCGGCGAAACTCGGTGATCTATTGCGCGATCCACGCTATCCGGGGATGCGCCGCTATTTGCGCAGGCTCTATCCCGATCCGCTTACCGGCAGGCCGTTCGTACCCATTGTGTCTGCGGAAGGAGGCGTGATGGGCGTGCGCAGCGCGTCGTCGCGAAGACCCATCAAAACAGCCCGATTTCGCGCCGAGCAGGCAGAATTTGGCGCCGCGCGAACTTATCAGCAGTGGGAATTCCGCTATGCGCCGTAAGCCAGGCGCCGAAAATCTCAGTCCTCGTCGACCGTTGCGATCACTGCATCCTCATACCGCTTCTGCCGCACACACTCCACGCACCAGCGCTGCTCCACCTCGCCCGCCGTCGCATCCCACGTGTGCCCATGCGCGCATTGCCAACGCAAAGGCGTCGAAGCATCGACGTAACGCTCGCTCAGCAACTCACCGCCACGAGCCCGCGCAAAGTCGCCAAACCGCGCGAGATGCGCTTCGCGCCGCTGGGCCGCGCAACTCATGCAGCGCACGTTTCGCGACGCGCTCACGGTATCGTCCCACTCATGGCCGCCCGCGCATTCCCATGCAGGCAGAACGTCCGCCGGGCGCGCCGCCCGTGCGTCCCGAAACGCCGACGCCAACGTCATCAACGCGCGGCGTGCGTCCGCACTCGAATTACTTTTCCTGTATGCCATCGTCGTGTTAGCGGCTGCCGCCACCTACCGATTCGGACCGCGACGTGGTCGTGACGATGCCGTCCGGCCCGAAATGCGCGTTAAACATCGCATCGCGATTCACGCCGTCTTCGAGCCAGTGCCAGCTCCACACGCGCTCCTTCTTCAGCGGATATTCGGCGATGGTCGTCGGCTTGCCGAGGATCCGGCGCACTTCGTCCATCGTCATGCCGGGACGAATCTTCGCGATGTTCGCCGCCGTCAACGCTTGCGTCACGGCGACGAACTTGCCGGCTGCATCGATATCGACCATGTAGGTCGTCGTGCCCGCCGGGCCGCGCGGATATTCGAGACGCTTCGAACCGTCGGTGAAGGTACGCGTGGAGTCGGGCTCGCCCATCTGGTTGCGGATTTCCGCCTCCGTCGTCACGCCGGGCGTGAGGTTCTTGAGAAGCAGCGTGTCCGGTTTCACGGCGTTGAAAAACGCCTTGAGCTTGTTCATGGCGTCGTCGCCCTGCTGGTTGTCGCAGCCTGCCAGAAGTCCGGCCGCGAGCCACGCGATGATCGCAACTTTTCTCACCAACCTGCTCCTCGTTCAATGCGCACAGTCATCTCAGCCACCCTTGCCGAGCGACGCCAGCGGATCGACCGCCTGCCCCGACTTGCGCAATTCGAAGTGCAGCAGCGGCTTGTTGTTCGTGCCGACGCCCATTTCGGCGATGGTCGCGCCCTGCTTGACCGTATCGCCTTCGCGCACGAGCAGCTTGCTGTTGTGCGCATAGGCGGTGAGGTAGTCGCCGCTATGTTTCACGATGATCATCTGGCCGTAAGCGCGCAAGCCCGAGCCCGCATACACGACCTTGCCCGGTGCGGCCGCTTTCACCGGCGCGCCGACCTTGCCCTCGATGTCGATGCCTTTGCTGCCTCCGCCGAACTTCGTCACGACGTCGCCCTGAGCGGGCCATGCAAGCGCAATGTCGCCCTTCGACACCGCGGGTGCCTCTTCATGCGCTGCCGGCGGCGCAGCCTTGGGCTCAGCCGCTCCCGGCGCGACGCCCAGCAAAGGCGGCTGGGACGACGACTTATTCCAGTCGTCCGCCGATGCCGAGGCCGCTCCTGGCGGCGCGACGCGCAACAACTGGTCGATATTCACCTGCATGCTCGGCGGCAAGTTGTTCCACCGGATGAGATCGGCGGGCTTTTGCTTCTGCGCCCGGGCGATGCCGTACAACGTATCGCCGGGCTTCACGCGATAAAAACCCGGTCCCGCAAGCGGGAGCGGCGCGAGCGCGGCCGGCGCGGGCGCCGGCGCAACGGGCGGCTCACTCTGCGCGACCGGCGGCGCGCTGCCGCTGGAACGGTCGACCACGGGCGCCGGAATACGCGGCTCCGAAGAGCACGCCGCCAACCCGGTTCCAATCACGACGGCCCATGCCGTCGTCGCGAAAAACTTAACTGAACGTGCTACCGCCATACTTCCAATCCCTGCCCTGTTTGTTTTTTCAACGTTTCCGGCCATCCGGCAAACGCTCCGCCCATCAGAACCGCGTCCCGGCGACGCATCCGCCGAATCCACCGCCATTCGATGCCGCGCCGCCGCAGCCGAATATGCCACAGCCCGACATCGCCAGGACCGCGCTGGCGATCGCCAACGCCATCCGGACCGAACGCCACCCCGACCCACTCGACACACCTGTTTTTTCGTCAATCACTTTCGACACCTTCGCGAGCATAAAACATTTGGCGGCAACTCACGGCCGCCACCGCCGCTCAAGTCGCGACGCTTCGACGTGCTCATTCATCCCGCAACCCGCGAAAGTATCACAGCGCGACGCGTGGCCGGACCAGAGGAAAGCTCCATCGAAATCCTCCGGGAAGCCCGTCATCCGGTGCTGACACGGGGTCCATGCGCACCTTGCACCGCTCTCACGCAGACAAACTTTGACCTTCTGAAACGTCCACGCGACACCGCGCGTCGGCTAAATTCTGCACGCCCGATGCGGGTGCATCGAACATTCAACTTTTAACAGAGGCTTCTACATGGCATTCATAGAACACGGTTTGGTCGCGTGGCTCATCATCGGCGCGGTGGCGGGCTGGCTCGCCGGCTTGCTGGTCAAGGGCGGCGGGTTTGGCCTGATCGTCGATATTCTGGTGGGTATCGTCGGCGCGGTGATCGGCGGCTGGCTGTTCGGCATGCTCGGCATCACGCTCGGCGGCGGCTGGATCGGCTCGATCGCGACAGCGGTGATCGGCGCCGTGGTGCTGCTCTTCATCATCCGGCTGTTCCGGCGCGGTTGATCGCTTTCTAGCGCTCACGTAAATAAAACAGCGAGGCCGCCCGATGGCGGCCTCGCTGTTTTTTGCATCGCGTCTCGCGTGCGTCGCTCGGACCCTCAGTACCTCAAGCCTTAGGCGCGCGCCGCAGCACTTTCCACAGCGCGCCGAGCGCGATCGGAATCACGGCGGCGCCAATCCCGACCAGCACGATCACGTTCAGATATTGCCGGATGAACGGAATATTGCCGAAGAAGTAGCCCAGCAACACGAGCAGCAGCACCCAGATCAGCGCGCCGAGCACGTTGAAAAGCTGGAAGCGTCCGTGATTCATCGAGGAAGCGCCCGCCACGAAAGGCGCAAAGGTCCGCACGACCGGCACGAAACGCGCGATCACGATGGTTTTACCGCCGTGCCGCTCGTAGAAATCGTGGGTTTTTTGCAGGGCTGCGCGGTCGAGGAATCGTTCGATCACCGGCAGGTTCGTATCGAAAACCTTCGGGCCGATCTTGCGGCCGATCCAGTAATTCAGCGTATTGCCGCCGACCGCCGCGACCAGCAGCAGCACGATCAGCGCGCCGAGATCCATCGAGCCGGTCGCCGCAAACGCGCCGCCGATAAACAGCAGCGAATCGCCCGGCAAGAACGGGAACACGACCAGCCCCGTCTCGCAGAACACGATCAGGAACAGCACTGCGTACACCCAGCCGCCGTAATTCTCGATGAAAAACCCGAGCGATTTGTCGATGTGAAGGATGAGGCTCAGAAACTGTAGCAGCGTGTCCAAATGAATTCCCCGACGAAAAAGTAAAGTGAGCCGATCGCTCCGGCGGTGAACAGACGTCACGGGCGATAAACCGCGCGGCCCGAAAGGCCACGTCGCCAGACGACCAAGACGCGCCATGATACCGAAACTTGCCGCGCCAAAAACCAGCAAACCCTAAGCCGATCCCGCCAAAACCCCGTGGGAAAGTGCTGGCCGAAGCCCGCCGTGCGCGAATCGTTATAATTTGGGCATGCCCGATACCACCGAAATCTCCGACGCCGCCGCCGCGCCGTCCGCGCCCGCCGCCATGCCCCGCGCGCGCGCCATCCAGCCGCTTCCCGACCAGTTGATCAGCCAGATCGCGGCGGGCGAAGTGGTGGAACGGCCGGCCTCGGTGGTGAAGGAACTGCTCGAAAACGCCCTCGATGCCGGCGCACAAAGTCTGCGCATCACACTCGACGAAGGCGGCGTGAAGCGCATCGTGATCGCCGATGACGGCTGCGGCATTCCGCCCGCCGAGTTGCCGCTCGCGCTTCTGCGCCACGCCACCAGCAAAATCCGCTCGCTCGCCGAACTCGAAGCCGTCGCGACGCTCGGTTTTCGCGGCGAAGCGCTGGCGTCGATAGCCTCGGTGGCCGAGCTTTTCATCACGAGCCGAACCGACACCTGCGCGCACGCCACGCGAATCGACGGACAGACCGGCGCGATCACGCCCGCCGCCGGCACCGTCGGCACGACGATGGAAGTGCGCGAGCTTTACTTCAACACGCCAGCGCGCCGAAAGTTCCTCAAAAGCGAACAGACCGAACTTGGCCACTGTCTCGAAATGATCCGGCGCACGGCGCTCGCCCGTCCCGATGTCGCGATTTCCGTGCTGCATAACGGCAAGGCTGTCGAGCACTGGAACGCGAGCGATCCGCAGACGCGTGTCGCTAAAATTCTCGGCGAGGTGTTTGCAACCGCGCATCTGCCGCTCGACGAACGCGCCGGGCCGCTCGCCGTCTACGGTTGCGCGGGTTTGCCGACCGCAAGCCGAGGCCGCGCCGATCAGCAGTATTTCTTCGTCAACGGACGTTTCGTGCGCGACAAGCTGCTGACGCACGCGGTGCGCGCGGCTTACGAGGACGTGCTGCACGGCAACCGTTATCCGTCGTATGTGCTGTTTCTCGATTTGCCGCCCGAAGCGGTGGATGTGAACGTGCATCCGTCGAAAATCGAGGTACGGTTCCGCGATTCCCGCTCGATCCACCAGTTCGTGTTCCACGCCGTGCAGCGCGCGCTCGCGCGGCAGGCAGGGGCATCGCCGGAAACGACCGCAGGCGGGCACGCCGCGCAACTGGAGCCGACCGGGCCGGCGTCGTTCAGCGCGCGGCCGCTCACGGGCGCGGGCGTGCTGAACACCATCGGCGATGCACTGACGCGCAATCACGCCGGCGCGAGCGAGAATGGCACGACGTGGCTGCGCCAGTCGCGCATGGCGCAAGGCACGCTGCCGGTCGCCCAGCCGCTCGCGCTCTACGACGCGCTGTTCGGCCGTCGCGACGTGAACGCGGGCACGCCGCAAGGCGCGACAATCGGCGAGCATGCTGAAGATAACGCGAGCGACGCGCCGCAAGCCGCGTCGCCGTTCGCGAGCTACCGCGCGGAAACCGCCGAGCAGCCGCTCGGCTTCGCGCTCGGGCAGATCCACGGTATTTACGTGCTGGCGCAGAACGCGCAGGGGCTGGTGATCGTCGATATGCACGCAGCGCACGAGCGCATTCTCTACGAGCAGTTCAAGAACGCGCTCGCGGACCGTGCGATTGCCGTGCAGCCGCTGCTCATTCCCGTTTCGATGAACGCGGATGCTGTCGAGATCGGCGTCGTGGAGGAAGAACGCGCGACGCTGGATGCACTCGGCTTCGATCTGGCCGTGCTGTCGCCCACTTCCATCGCCATTCGCGCCGTGCCCGCGCTCCTGAAGGACGCCGATCTCCAGTCGCTCGCCCGCGCCGTGCTCGCCGATCTGCAAGCCTACGGCGGCTCGCGCGTGCTCACCGAACGCCAGCACGAATTGCTCGGCACGCTCGCGTGCCATCACGCGGTGCGCGCGAACCGGCGCCTCACGCTCGACGAAATGAACGGACTGCTGCGCCAGATGGAAGCCACCGACCGCGCCGATCAATGCAACCACGGCCGTCCGACCTGGTTCCAGTTGACGCTCGGCGACCTCGACCGCCTCTTCATGCGCGGCCAATGAGCGGCGCCTCCTCGACACAATCCATCGCGTGCCTGCTCGGCCCGACCGCGTCGGGCAAGACCGCCGCCGCACTGGCGTTCGCGGCGCGTCATCCGGTGGAAATCGTGAGTGTCGATTCGGCGCTCGTCTACCGCGAGATGGATATCGGCACAGCCAAGCCCAGCGCCGCTGAGCGGGCGGCCGCGCCGCATCATCTGATCGATATCGTCGATCCCGCCGAGGCCTATTCCGCCGCCGAATTTCGTGCCGACGCGCTGAGGTTGATCGGCGAGATCGAGGCACGCGGGAACATTCCGCTGCTGGTCGGCGGCACGATGATGTACTACAAGGCGCTCACCGAGGGCTTGAACGATCTGCCGGCGGCGAACCCGGAATTGCGCGCGACGCTCGAAGCCGATGCCGCTCGCGATGGCTGGCCCGCGCTCCACGCGCGTCTCGCCACCGTCGATCCCGCCACGGCCGCGCGGCTCGCGCCGAACGACTCGCAGCGCGTCCAGCGCGCGCTGGAAGTGTTCATGCTGACGGGCGAAGCGATGTCGACGCTGCTCGCCAAGCCGCGCCTTCCCGAGGACAGCGCGCGTCGCCAGTTCGTACCGGTCGCGCTCGAACCGTCGGACCGCGCCGTGCTGCATGCGCGGATCGCTGCGCGCTTCGATGCAATGCTCGCGGCGGGGTTTATCGGCGAGGTGGAAGCGCTGCGCGCTCGCGGCGATCTGAATCCGGGACTGCCGTCGATGCGTTGCGTCGGCTATCGCCAGGCGTGGGAATATCTCGACGGCGAAACGGATTACGACACCATGCGCGATCGTGGCGTCTTCGCGACGCGGCAACTCTGTAAGCGCCAGTTGACGTGGCTACGCGCGATGCCGGAGCGGATCGGCGTGGATTGCTGCGCACTGGACGCGAGCGCGCAAGTGCTGACCGTACTGGAACGCGTGCTCGGGCTTTCATAGCGCTAACGCCCCAGTTTTAACGGCCCCGAAACGCAAAAAAGCCGCTCTTCGAGAGCGGCTTTTCCAATCCTGCAACGTCAACGGCCGTTCAAACCACCACGGTCTGCGCTTCGCCTTCAGCGCTCGCGCGGATCGTGCCGATCTTCCAGACCTGCTCGCCCGCGGCCGACAACAAGCCCGTGGCCGCTTCCGCATCGGCGGCGGACACGATCACCACCATCCCGATTCCGCAATTGAACACGCGGTGCATTTCCGCATCGGCGACGCCGCCGTGCTTCTGCAGCCACGCAAACAGCGGCGGCAGCGGCCATGCGGCGTGATCCAGTTCGGCGGTCAGACCGTCGCGCAGCACGCGCGGAATGTTTTCCACGAGGCCGCCGCCGGTGATGTGCGCCATGCCTTTCACCGCGATCTGCTGCATCAGCGCGAGCAACGGCTTCACGTAGATATGCGTCGGCGCCATCAGCGCGTCGGCAAGCGAGCGCCCGTCGAAATCGGCGTTCAGGTCCGGCTGCGCGCGCTCGATGATCTTGCGCACCAGCGAATACCCGTTCGAGTGGATGCCGCTCGACGCCAGCCCGAGCACTACATCGCCCGGCACGATCGTGCTGCCGTCGATAATCTTGCTTTTCTCGACCGCGCCGACCGCAAAGCCCGCCAGATCGTATTCGCCATCGGGATACATGCCCGGCATTTCAGCCGTTTCACCGCCGATCAGCGCGCAACCCGACAGCTCGCAACCCTGCGCGATGCCCTGCACGACAGTCGCCGCCGTGTCCACATCCAGCTTGCCGCACGCGAAATAATCGAGGAAAAAGAGCGGTTCCGCGCCCTGCACGAGAATATCGTTGACGCTCATCGCGACGAGATCCTGGCCGACCGTGTCGTGTTTGTTCAGCTGAAACGCGAGGCGCAGCTTCGTGCCGACGCCGTCCGTGCCCGACACGAGCACCGGTTCCTTGTACTTTTTCGGCACTTCGAACAACGCGCCGAAACCGCCGATGCCGCCCAGCACGCCGTCGCGCAGGGTTTTTTTGGCAAAGGGCTTGATGCGGTCGACGAGCGCGTCGCCGGCATCGATGTCCACGCCCGCGTCGCGGTAGGACAAACCTTGTGCGTCGGGGGCGGATTTCGGCTGATTCATGGGGGATAAGCGAGAAGGTCGGTAAAATGCGATTTTACCCGATGCCGGCCGGTTGGCTGGAATTCTCCCGTTCCGACGACACCTGGGTCCGAAGCTTGGCCGTTCTATCCAGTCCGCGCGTGGGCGAACTCCGCGCGCAGCCTTTTCGAGATTGACCGGCGCGACCGATTAATTCGTATAAAGACCGCGCGCCCAGAACTGGCGCGGCGTTTGGCGGACTTTTGGCAGACCAGCAGTACCCGCACCTCGTTTTTCAAGATAAGCCCTGACGGAACCGACTTCCCGTGCAACGCCAACTGACGCTCGATCTCGGCACGCCGCCGCCTGCCACTTTCGACAATTTTTTCGCCGCCAGCAATCACGAACTCGTGACGCGGCTGCGCGAACTCGAAAGCGCGCTCGCGGCCGGTCCGGTCGCCGATCGCTCCTTCTATATCTGGGGCGAGCCGGGCAGCGGCCGCAGCCATCTGCTGCAGGCGCTCGTCCACGAGGCGACCGGGCGCGCGCGCTTTCTCGGGCCGCAGAGCGCGCTCGCCGCGTTCACGTTCGATCCACGCGTGACGCTCTACGCCATCGACGATTGCGACGGCTTGTCCGGCGCCCAGCAAATCGCGCTCTTCAACTTGTTCAACGAGGTGCGCGCGCATCCGACGAGCGCGCTGGTCGCGACCGGCAGCGCCGCGCCGATGGGTTTGTCGGTGCGCGAGGACTTGCGCACACGGCTCGGCTGGGGTCTGGTATTTCACCTGAGCCCGCTCACCGACGAAGGCAAGGCCTCGGTGCTCAAACACGCCGCGCGCGAACGCGGCATCGCGCTCGCCGACGATGTGCCCGCTTATCTGCTCACGCATTTTCGCCGCGACATGCCGAGCCTGATGGCGCTCCTCGACGAACTCGACCGCTTTTCGCTCGAACAGAAACGCGCGGTGACCTTGCCGTTTCTGCGCATCGTGATCGCACGGGTCGCGGCCGCACGCGCGCGCGAGACCGAAGCAAATTCCGACGCGGCCGAAAGCGAAATCGCGGCCGAAACGCCCTCCCGCGATCCCGCCGCGCCAGCCGACCTGTTCGGCGCCCGCCTTCCGGCCGACGAAGCCGAGAACGCTTCAACCCGCTTCAAGTAAAATGCGCTCCCATGAACCTCGCCCTCTTTGATCTCGACCACACGCTCATCCCGACCGACAGCGACCACGAATGGGGCCGCTTCATGGTGAAGCTCGGTATCGTCGATGCGGAAAAATTCGCGCGTCAGAACGATGCCTTCTATGCCGATTACAAGGCAGGCGTGCTCGACATTCAGGCTTATCTGCGCGCCATGCTCGGGCCGCTCGCGCAGTATTCGCGCGCGCAGCTCGACAACTGGCACGCGCAGTTCATGCGCGAAGTCATCAGTCCGCGCATCGTGCCCGCCGCGCTCGAACTCGTGCGCGAGCACCAGGACAACGGCGACCTGTGCTGCCTCGTCACCGCGACCAACGCCTTCATTACCGCGCCGATCGCCGATGCGTTCGGCATCGAGACGCTGATCGCGTGCGAAGTCGAAACCGTCGATAACGACCCGGCCGGCGCGTTCACCGGCCGTCCGACCGGCACGCCGAGCTATCGCGAAGGCAAGATCGTGCGCACCGAAGCGTGGCTCGCCTCGCTTGGCAAAAAGCTCGGCGACTTCGAGCACAGCTACTTCTACAGCGACTCCCACAACGACATTCCGTTGCTGGAAAAAGTCACCGACCCGATCGCGACCAACCCCGACGACACCCTTCGCGCGCACGCGCAGGCAAAAGGCTGGCGCATCCTGGACCTCTTTCAAAACTCGTGATCAAAAAACTCATCCGCAAGCTGTTCGGTCAGGAAAGCACGCCGCCCGCCGACGTATCGACGGAAACCGCCGCTCCCGCCCGCGCCACCGACGCCGCCCGCAAGACCCGCGCGAAGAAAACCGCCGCGCCGGCGAAGCGCGATCCGAACGTGCCGGTCATTCTGTCGTCGGACATTCACGGCATCGACCCGGCGCTCATCTCGAAGAACGCCGTGCGCGTGACCGACGGACTGCAGCAGGCGGGCCACCGGGCGTTTATCGTCGGCGGCGCGGTGCGCGATCTGCTGCTCGGCGTCGCGCCGAAGGACTTCGACGTCGCAACCGACGCCACGCCGGATCAGGTGCAGAAGCTGTTTCGCCGTGCGCGCATCATCGGCCGGCGCTTTCAGATCGTTCATGTGCAGTTCGGGCAGGACATCATCGAGACTTCCACGTTCCGCGCGCTCGTCGATACCCCCGCCGACGCGCCGCCCTCGCCGCCGCCGCCGCGCCTGCGCCGAGGCGAGCTGGATTCGCGCACGCACGCGGTGGACGCGAGCGGGCGCGTGCTGCGCGACAACGTGTGGGGCGAGCAGCACGAAGACGCCACGCGCCGCGACTTCACGATCAACGCGATGTACTACGATCCGGCCACGCAAACCGTGCTGGACTACCACGACGGCATGGCCGACATCCGCGCGCGCCTGCTGCGCATGATCGGCGACCCGGCGACGCGTTATCGCGAAGACCCCGTGCGGATGCTGCGCGTGGTGCGTTTCGCGGCGAAGCTCGGCTTCGAAATCGAGGAATCGACGCGCGCGCCGATCAAGCAACTCGCGGAACTCATCAACAACGTGCCAGCCGCGCGTCTCTTCGACGAAATGCTCAAGCTGCTGCTCTCGGGCCACGCGCTCGCGTGTCTCACGCGGCTGCGCGCCGAAGGGCTGCATCACGGCGTGCTGCCGTTGCTCGACGTCGTGCTGGAACAGCCGCACGGCGAGAAATTCATCACGCTTGCGCTCACCAATACGGACGAGCGCGTGCGCGCGGGCAAGACGGTTTCCCCCGGCTTTCTCTTCGCCACGCTGCTGTGGAACGACATGCAGACGCGCTGGAACCAGTACACGGCCGAGGGCGAATTCCCCGTGCCCGCGCTGCATCGCGCGATGGACGACGTGCTCGACATGCAGACCGAGAAGCTCGCCATCCACAAGCGCTTTTCATCCGATATGCGCGAAATCTGGGGCCTTCAGCACCGCCTCGAAAAACGCTCGGGAAGAAGTGCGCTTAAGCTGCTGGAACACCAAAGATTTAGAGCAGGTTATGATTTCCTCCTGCTCCGTTGCGAATCCGGCGAACTGGATAGCGCAGTTGGACAGTGGTGGACGGATTTCATCAGCGGGGACATGGCCGCGCGGGAAGCACTGCTCTCGCAAGGCGGGAAGGACCGGGCGCCCAAAAAACGACGGCGGCGCAGCAGTAACGCCAAGAGCCGCACACCGGGCGACGGAATGGAGGGCGGCGCGAGCGCCGGGGATCGTGAAGATCGCGGCGATCGCGAAGGCGGCCAGTACGACGGCGGCCACGACGATTGACGCACTGAGCCACGTTCCACGCTCGCTGTCCGCCGAACGACAGTCGTAGGACTTATGCCATGACGGTAGCTTATCTGGGCCTCGGCGCGAATCTCGGCGACGCGCGCCAGACCCTGAAAGACGCGGTCGTGTGTCTTGCCCAGCAACACACGATCACCGTGCTCGCAAAATCGAGCCTTTATCGCACCGCGCCCATCGACGCCGGTGGCGACGACTATTTCAATTGCGTCGTGCGGATCGAAACCACGCTGCCCGCGCGGCAGTTGCTGCGTCTTTGCCACACCATCGAAGAGCATTTCGGGCGCGAGCGGCCGTATCGCAACGCACCGCGCACGCTCGATCTCGACATTCTTTTATATGGCGACACGATCATCGACGAAGCCGATCTGATCGTGCCGCATCCGCGTCTGACCGAGCGCGCGTTCGCTCTGGTGCCGCTCGTCGAACTCGACGTCGACGCGATCATTCCGCAGCAAGGCCGCGCCGATACCTTTCTCGCCGGCGTTCACGCGCAGCGCATCGAAAAGGTCGCGACCTGCCAATGTCCGCTGCTGGGCGCGCGGGCGCCAGCCGCAACAAAACCCGAGGACAACATTCGATGAGCGCTGCGCCGCCGCTGACCGTCACCGCGCCGCAACTCGCGCCGCCGCATCGTTATATCGCCATCGAGGGACCGATCGGCGTCGGCAAGACGACGCTCGCGACGCTGCTCGCCGAACGCTGGTCGATGCGTACCTTGTTCGAGCGTCCACAGGACAACCCGTTTCTCGAACGCTTTTACCACGACACCACGCGTTTCGCGCTGCCGACCCAGCTCCACTTCGCGCTGCAACGCATGAAGCAGACGCGGGACGTGGCGTCGGCGCTGAACAGCCACGCGCCGCTGATCGCGGATTTCATCACCGAAAAAAGCGCGCTGTTCGCGCGTCTCACGCTCCCCGACGACGAATTCGCGCTGTATCGCGAACTCGCCGCGCGCATCGAGTCGAGCGCGCCCGCCCCGGATCTGGTGGTTTATCTGCAGGCGAGTCCGGAAGTGCTGTTCGCGCGCATTCAGAAACGCGCGATGCCGATGGAACTGCAGATTCCCGATGCGTACCTGCGCGCATTGTGCGACGCTTATAACGATTTCTTCTATCACTACGACGCGACGCCGCTGCTCACGGTGAACGCAGAACATCTGAATCCGCTCGATTCCGAAGCCGATCTTGCGCTGCTCGTCGAACGCATCGAAACCATGCGCGGGCGCAAGGAATTCTTTGTCAAAGGCATGTCGCTCTGAGCCGCTCTGGCCGCTTTGGCTCCCCGCCCGGTTGAGCCGAAGCGACGCGCCGTATCACCGGAAACTTCCATGACGTACTTGCAGGAAACCAGCCGCAGCGCGATCACCGTCCCGAAACTTCAGACGATGCGCAGCGCAGGCGAAAAAATCGTGATGCTGACGTGTTACGACGCGAGCTTTTCCGCGCTGCTGGATCGCGCGGGCGTCGATGTCATGTTGATCGGCGATTCGCTCGGCAACGTGCTTCAAGGTCACAGCACGACGTTGCCGGTCACGCTGGCCGATATCGCGTATCACACGGCGTCGGTCGCGCGCGGCAACAAGAGCGCGCTCATTGTCGCCGACATGCCGTTCGGCACGCTCGGTTCGCGCGAGGAAGCCTACGCGAACGCCGTGCAACTGATGCGCGCGGGCGCACAAATGGTGAAGATCGAGGGCGGCGAATGGCTCGCCGATACCGTACGCTTTCTGGTCGAACGGTCGATTCCGGTCTGCGCGCATCTTGGCCTCACGCCGCAATCGGTCCACGCTTTCGGCGGTTTCAAGGTGCAGGGCAAAACCGACGCCGCGGCCGCCCAGATGCGCCGCGACGCGCTCGCGCTGCAGGACGCGGGCGCGCAGCTGCTCGTGATCGAAGCCGTACCGACACTGCTCGCACGCGAAGTGACCGAGCAGATCGCCATTCCGACGATCGGGATCGGCGCGGGAATCGACTGCTCGGGTCAGGTGCTCGTGCTGCACGACATGCTCGGCATTTTCCCTGGCAAGCGTCCGCGTTTCGTAAGGGATTTCATGCAGGGACAGCCGAGCATTTTCGCGGCCGTCGAGGCGTTCGTCCGGGCAGTGAAAGACGGCAGTTTCCCCGGCCCGGAACACACGTTCTGATTTTCGCGGTCAGCGCAGCCGCGCATTCACCGCGCCGCGCAATGCGTTGCACAGCACTATCGATCCGGCGCGTTCGAGATCCGCGCGACTGACCGGCCGCTCGACAGCGCCGAGTTCTTCGATCAACACGCCGCGCATCACGCCGGGCAGCAGTCCAGCCGCGAGCGGCGGCGTCCCCCAGACGCCATCGAGTTGCACGAACACATTCGTGCGGCCACCTTCGGTCACCTCCCCGCGCTCGTTGAAAAACAGCATATCGAACGCGCCCGCCGATTCCGCCGCGCGCCACGCGCGGTCGTATTGCTCGCGACGCGTGGTTTTGTGGCGCAGCAGCGGATCGTCGGAACATTGCGGGGCGAAGCCGTGGTCCGGTGCGAGCAGCACGTCCACCGTGTCGTGCGCCAATGGCGCGAGCGGCGCGTGCGTCAACGCGAATGCGCCGCTTTTATCGAGTTCGACGCGCAGCCGATACGACTGCGCCGCGTCGAAATCCGCGCACTCGTGCTCGATTGCCGCTCGCAGCGCAGCGAAGTCGCACGGAAAACCGAAGTAGCGCGCGCTCGCATCGAGCCGCGCCAGATGGCGTTCGAGATGCCGCACGCCTTCGCGCGTCGCGAACGTGGTCTCGAACAACGCGAAGCCGGGAACGGCGCCGGTCAGAAAGCTCGCCTTCAATCGACACTCCTCGAATTCATCGCCGGCGACGCTATCCAGCACGATGCCCGCGCCGACGCCCATCTCGCCGCGCGCGCCGTTCACCAGCAGCGTCCGGATCGCGACCGACAGACACAAATCGCCGTGCCGATCCAGCCAGCCGATCGCGCCCGTATAAAGCCCGCGCGGCGTACTTTCGATCGCGTCGATCAGCTGCATCGTCTTGTATTTCGGCGCGCCCGTGATCGATCCGCACGGAAACAGCGCGCGCAGGAGATCGGCGAAACCGGTTCCCGGCCGCACGCGCGCTTCGATGGTCGACGTCATCTGCCACACGGCGTTGTACGGTTCGACTGAGAAGAGCGCCGGCACGCGGACCGAGCCGGTCACCGCCACGCGCGACATGTCGTTGCGCAGCAAATCCACGATCATCACGTTTTCCGCGCGGTTTTTTGGATCGCCGGAGAGAAACTCGGGCGCGACATCGCGCGGCGCGGTGCCTTTCATCGGACGCGCGCGCAAGGTGTCGCCCTGCTTTTCGATGAAAAGCTCGGGCGAGCACGAGAGAACAGCGCGTCCCGAGGCTTCCGGCAACGCGATCAGTGCGCCGTAGCGCACCGGCTGGCGCGCCCGCAAGCGCCGGTAAAGCGCGAGCGGCGTGCCGAACACGTCGAACGCGAGGCGCATCGTGAAATTGACCTGATACGAATCGCCGGCGCGCAATGCGTCGTGAATCGCGTCGATCGCCTGGTTGAACGCCTCGCGCGTCACGCTCGGTTCGATCCCCGCCACGCCGGCCACCGCGCCGTCGTCGTGCTTCGCGAGCCACGCGCCCGCTTCCTCCGCCGACAAAAACGCGCAATCGCGGAACAACAAAAAGCGCAACGCGGCATCGCCGGGTTGCGCCAATTGAAGGTTGCGGCCGAATTCGTAAGCCGCGAGGACGACCGCGTGCAAGCCTGCGTCCAGATCGCGCTGCACGGCGGCGCACACGGCGTCGAGTTGCGCGCCGTCCGTGCATGCGTGTTCGTGCGCGAAGCCCGTGTATAAACGACTCGACCGCCTTTCGGCGGTCGCGTCGCAATCGTCGAGCAGCGCGAACGTGGCGTTGCGCTGAACTTGTGTCATTGCATCAATCGAAGAAACTCTTCACCCGATCGAACCAGCTTTTGCTTTGCGGACTATGCCGCGAACCACCCTCGACCAGCGATTTCTCGAACTGCTTGAGAATATCGCGCTGCTGCTCGGTCAGCTTCACCGGCGTTTCCACCTGAACGTGCACGTAAAGATCGCCCGCGATGCTCGAACGCAAACCCTTGATGCCCTTGCCCCGCAGACGGAACGTCTTGCCCGACTGCGTGCCTTCCGGCACCGTGAAGCTCGCGCGGCCCGCGAGCGTCGGCACTTCGATCTCGCCACCGAGCGCCGCCGTCGTGAACGGGATCGGCATCTGGCAATGGAGATCGTCGCCGTCGCGCTCGAACACCGAGTGCTGCTTGATGTGGATTTCCACATACAAGTCGCCGCTCGGACCGCCGTTGATGCCCGGCTCGCCGTTGCCGGCGGAGCGGATGCGCATGCCGTCGTCGATACCCGCCGGGATTTTCACTTCCAGCGTCTTCGTTTCCTTCACCTTGCCCGCGCCGTGGCAGTGCGCGCACGGTTCAGGAATGTAGGTGCCGCTGCCGTGACACTTCGGGCACGTCTGCTGGATGCTGAAAAAGCCCTGCGACATGCGCACGGTGCCTTGCCCGTTACACGTCGGGCAGGTTTCCGGCTTGGTGCCGGGCTTCGCGCCCGAGCCCTTGCAGATGTCGCAATTGGCCCAGCTCGGCACGCGGATCTGCGTGTCGTAGCCATGCGCCGCCTGCTCCAGCGTGATTTCCATGCTGTAGCGCAAATCCGCGCCGCGATACACCTGCGGACCGCCACGGCCACCGCGTCCGCCGGCTGCACCGCCCGCCGCCTGACCGAAGATGTCGCCGAAGATATCGCCGAACGCGTCGGCGAAACCGCCGAAGCCCTGCGCGCCCGCGCCGGCCATGTTCGGATCGACGCCTGCGTGGCCGTACTGGTCGTAAGCCGCGCGCTTTTGCGAGTCCGACAGCATTTCATAGGCTTCTTTCGCCTCCTTGAAATGCTCTTCCGCATCCTTGTTGTCCGGATTGCGGTCGGGGTGATATTTCATCGCGAGCTTGCGATACGCCTTCTTGATTTCGTCGTCGCCCGCATTCTTCGCGACGCCCAGAACCTCGTAGTAATCCCGTTTCGCCATATCGGTTCAACGCCACCGGCCGTGTCGGCCAAGCGGCTGCCTCTTAGATGCTTGGGGGTCTCGCGACCCGTGTGACTCTCTGGACGCCCGATGCCGCAATCGCAGCAAACACGCGCGCCCTCTAAAAAAACAACGTGCCCGGGGAGCCAAAAGGCTCGCCAGGCGCGTTCTTTATCTTCGCTCTCGCTCGACCTGCCGGTTTCGCGCGATACCGCGCGTAACCACGCGACATCTCGGACCCGGTCTAGCCGATGAAACGCTTGCGCGGTTCAATGACTTAGTCCTTCTTCACTTCCTTGAAATCCGCATCGACGACATCGTCGTGCGGCTGGCTCGCGCCCGCACCGGCTTCGGCACCACCCGCCGCGCCCGCTGCGGCACCCGCCGCACCTTGCGCTGCCTGCATGTCGGCGTACATCTTTTCGCCGAGCTTTTGCGAGGCCGTTGCCAGCGTTTCGATCTTCGCGTCGATCGCCGCCTTGTCGCTCGAACCGCTCTTCAGCGTGTCTTCGAGGTCCTTCAGCGCTGCTTCGATCTTTTCCTTCTCGGCTGCATCGACCTTGTCGCCGTACTCGGCCACCGCTTTCTTCGTGCTGTGGACCAGCGCGTCGCCCTGATTGCGCGAATCGGCCAGCTCGCGAAGCTTGTGATCTTCTTCAGCGTTCGCTTCGGCGTCCTTCACCATCTGGTCGATTTCAGCGTCCGACAGGCCCGAATTCGCCTTGATGGTGATCTTGTTTTCCTTGCCGGTCGCCTTGTCCTTCGCGCCGACGTGCAGGATGCCGTTCGCGTCGATGTCGAAGGTCACTTCGATCTGCGGCGTGCCGCGCGGTGCCGGCGGAATGCCTTCAAGGTTGAACTCGCCCAGCAGCTTGTTGCCCGCCGCCATTTCGCGTTCGCCCTGGAATACCTTGATCGTCACGGCGCCCTGGTTGTCGTCGGCCGTCGAGTACGTTTGAGCGTGCTTCGTCGGGATCGTCGTGTTCTTGTTGATCATCTTCGTCATCACGCCGCCGAGCGTTTCAATGCCGAGCGACAACGGCGTTACGTCGAGCAGCAGAACGTCCTTGCGGTCGCCCGACAGAACCTGACCCTGAATCGCGGCGCCCACGGCCACGGCTTCGTCCGGGTTCACGTCGCGGCGCGGATCCTTGCCGAAGAATTCCTTAACCTTTTCCTGCACTTTCGGCATACGCGTCATACCGCCGACCAGAATCACGTCGTCGATCTCACCGACCTTCACGCCTGCATCCTTGATGGCAGTGCGGCACGGCTCGATCGTGCGCTCGATCAGTTCCTCGACCAGCGCTTCGAGCTTCGCACGCGTAAATTTCAGGTTCAAGTGCTTCGGACCCGACGCGTCGGCCGTGATGTACGGCAGGTTGATGTCGGTTTGCGCCGTGGACGACAGTTCGATCTTCGCCTTTTCCGCCGCTTCCTTCAGGCGTTGCAGCGCGAGCACGTCTTTCGACAGATCGACGCCTTGTTCCTTCTTGAACTCGCCGATGATGTAATCGATGATGCGCTGGTCGAAATCTTCGCCGCCAAGGAACGTGTCGCCGTTGGTCGAGAGCACCTCGAACTGCATTTCACCGTCGACATCCGCGATTTCGATGATCGAGACGTCGAACGTGCCGCCGCCCAGGTCATACACGGCGATCTTGCGGTCGCCCTTTTCGGCTTTGTCGAGACCGAACGCGAGCGCGGCTGCGGTCGGTTCGTTGATGATCCGTTTCACTTCCAGACCGGCGATACGGCCTGCGTCTTTCGTGGCTTGGCGCTGACTGTCGTTGAAGTACGCGGGAACCGTGATCACGGCTTCCGTGACCGGCTCGCCGAGGTAGTCTTCAGCGGTTTTCTTCATCTTGCGCAGCACTTCGGCCGAAATCTGGGGCGGCGCGAGCTTCTGATCACGCGCTTCCACCCAGGCGTCGCCGTTGTCGGCCTTGATGATCTTGTAGGGCATCAATGCGATGTCCTTCTGCACTTCTTTCTCTTCGAAGCGGCGGCCGATCAGGCGCTTCACCGCGTACAGCGTGTTGCGCGGGTTCGTGACCGACTGACGCTTGGCCGGCGCGCCGACGAGAATTTCGTTTTCATCGACATAAGCGATGATCGACGGCGTGGTGCGCGCGCCTTCCGAATTCTCGATGACCTTGACCGTATTGCCTTCCATGATCGCCACGCACGAGTTGGTCGTGCCGAGGTCGATACCGATAATCTTGCCCATTTTTGGTTTCTCCTAACTTTGATCGCAGCGGGTCCGGAACCTGGAAAAGGGCCGTTTTTCGCCGATTTAACCGGGCCGGACGCCCAAAATTCATACCTGTACGCAACATAAGTGCGTTCGCATCGTTTTCAAGACCCTAAATACGATGCAGTCTTTTCTTTTTTTCAGCCCACGCGGTAAACCGCGTCAGACCGCGCCGCCGAGCGCGCGGATTTTCTCGCGCGCCGCCGCGACCGCCGCTTCGAACTGCCCGAGGCCATGCCAGCCGGTCGCCCGGCCGAGCCGCTTGCCGCGGTAGAAGAAGAACCACGTCGGCACGCCGTGCAGCACGAAGCGGCGGCCGAGTTCGCGATGCTCGTAGACGTTGCTATGGAACCATTTCAGCCCGAGCGCGCGGATGGCGTCGGGCTGGGCGAGCATCGCCTTCTTCGCAATTTCGCAGTTGAAGCAGTCGACGCCCCAGAAAAACACCACCGCGAGCGCGTCGCCGGCCGATGCAAGCCCGGCGTCGAAGTCGTCCGCGCCGAGTTCCTGCATGTCGAAGACGGAAAACGCGGTGGCATCGACCGGAACGTGCGCCATCACGCGTGTCCGGCCGGATGCTTACTTGGGTGCCGCGACGGTCACGAGCGCCGGACGCAGCACGCGGTCGGCGATCACGTAGCCTTTTTGCAGCACGTTCACGACCGTGTTCGGTTCCTGCTCGGCCGGAATCATCGAAATGGCCTGATGGCGGTGCGGATCGAATTTCTCGCCGACCGGATTCAACGCGACGACGCGACCTTTTTCGAGCGCGCCAGTCAACTGGCGCAGCGTCAGTTCGACGCCTTCGCGGACCTTCGCGAGATCCGACGAACCGTCGGCCAGCGCCGCTTCCAGGCTGTCGAGCACCGGCAGCAGGTTCTCGGCGAAGTTTTCGATGGCGAATTTATGCGCCTTCGTCACGTCTTCCTGTGCGCGGCGGCGCACGTTTTCGGTTTCGGCCTTAGCGCGGAGAAACTCCTCCTGGAGCGCGGCGATTTTGAGCTGCGCCTCGGCGAGTTGCGCCTCGGTTTCGTTCGCATCGACGGCGGGCGTTGCGTCCGCGCCTTGCGCCGTCTGGGTTGCGGCCTGTTGCGCCTGGGCCTCGGCGGCTTGGCGCGCTGCGTCGTCGGCGGGCGTGGGTTGCTGGCTCGCTGAATTCTCTTGCGTGTTTTCCATGTCGCTGATTGTCTTGCTGTGAGTGAAGTCGGAAGCAAACCGCCACAACGAAGCCAATGGATTCAAGGATCCTCCTCGTTGCAAATACGCGACAACCGGGAGTCGGGCTGCGTGGCGCTTTGGGCTCTAGCGGCTCACGTTGGGTTGTGGCCGAGCGTTTTCAAGGGCTTGCGAATCATTTTTCGGATGGTTTCGAGGCAACCGAAACGCGCCGTTACAACCATTTTGCAGACGGGATCAGATTCACATTGAGCCGCCCCCATTGGTCACCTACACTTCGATCAGGCTTTCGTGAGCGCAGGTTAACCCCTAGTCCCTGCATGGCTTTCCGAACTGCCAAATCCCGCTGTTTTCCGTTCGCCTCTCGTCCTGGGGGTACCAATGAAACTGACCTTGGTTATTGCGGTGGTCGCGCTGGTACTCGTCGCGGGAACCACCACGATCTGCATGTCCGGCGCGGTCACGGCGCGCACCTCCGAGTACGGCGGCATCCACGCGACCGTCGAGCAGTTTTTCAATCCGGACCCGAAAGCTTGTCGATAATGCGGCGGTCGCGCTTGGTCGGGCGGCCTTGCAGATTTGCTGCGGGCTCGCGGAAGTTCTTGCGACGCTCGCTCTCGGCGACCCGCTTCTCGCGCCCTTCGGACGTTTCCGCATAAAGCGACTGCGCCACTGGCGCCGGGCCGCGCACTTCGCAGATTCCGAGCACTTCCACCTGCCAGATCAGCCGGTCGACATCGATTTCCACGAGATCGCCGACCCGCACGTCCTTCGACGGCTTCACGTTGGCCCCGCCGATTCTCACGCGCCCTTTTTCGACCGCATCGCTCGCGAGCGACCGCGTCTTGAAGAAGCGCGCCGCCCAGAGCCATTTGTCGATACGCAGACGCGCGCCGGGTTCAGTCGATATTTTGTAGTTCATCGGTGACGATTCGATTACTCAGGCCGCCGCGCTCAGCGTTTCGCGCACATGAACCGGCCAGCCCTGCAGGTTCTGCGCGACGATCTCGCCCAGCGCCTTGATCCACGCGGGCGAAGCGTTCAGGCATGCGATACGGTGAAAATGCTTGCCGCCCGCGCGCAGAAACTCGTCGCGCACTTCGATCCCGATTTCCTCGATCGTTTCCAGACAATCCGCCGTGAAGCCCGGGCAGAACACGTCCACCCGGCTCACGCCCGCCGCGCCGAGTTCGGCGAGCGTCGGCGCGGTGTACGGCTGCAGCCATTCGGCGCGTCCGAAGCGCGACTGGAACGTCACGCGACATTCCACCGGCGTCAGGCCGAGCGCGGCAGCGAGCAGCGATCCGGTTTGCTGGCATTGATCGTGGTATGGATCGCCGAGATTCATCGTGCGCTTCGGGACGCCGTGAAAACTCAGCACGAGCTTGTCGCCGGCGGCGAAATCCGGCGCGCCGTGCTGCCGCCAGTACTCGCGCACCTGCTCGGCCAGCGCGCCGATATAGGCCGGGTGATCGGCGTAATGGCGGATCGTGCGGATTTCGGGTTGGTTGCGCACGTGCTTGAGCGCGGTGAAGGCATCGTCGAAGGCGGTTGCGGTAGTGGACGACGAATATTGCGGATACATCGGCACGATGAGCACGCGCTCGGCGCCTTCGAGCTTCAGTTGATTCAGCATGGCCGGAATGCCTGGCGTGCCGTAACGCATCGCGTAATCGACGATCACGCTGTAATCGTTCGCCGCGAAGAGGCGCCGGAGCGCGTCCACCTGACGCTCGGTGTACACGCGCAGCGGCGAGCCTTCCGGCATCCAGACCTGCGCGTATTTCCGGGCCGACGCGCGGCTTCTGAACGGCAGGATCGCGAGGCGCAGGATGATCTGCCAGAGGAAAGCCGGAATCTCGACGACCCGCGGATCCGATAGAAACTGCGCCAGATATTTGCGCACGGCGCGCGGCGTCGGCGCGTCGGGCGTGCCGAGGTTGATCAGCAACACGCCTACGCGATGCGATGCGGAAGGCTGCGAGGGCAACTCAAGGTCGAAACGCATGGAGGGAGCGGCCGGGCGAATGGCGTCGTGGAGTGAAAAACATTATAGCGGCGCGGGTTCGCCGCGCGGCATCGGCCATTCGGCCTAGTGGCGCGTGACGCTCGGAAGGCGCAGAGTTTCCGGACGCACTGATGGATGCGCTATTGCTGGCTGAGCGACATGGACAGCAGCCGCGCGGTGATATCCACGATCGGGATCACGCGGTTGTACGCCATGCGCGTCGGCCCGATCACGCCGAGCGTGCCGACGATCTTGCCGTTCACTTCATACGGCGCGGTCACCACGCTCATTTCTTCGATCGGTACGAGATTCGACTCGCCGCCGATAAATATCTGCACGCCTTGGGCGTGGCTCGATACGTCGAGTAATTGAAGGAGGCTCGTCTTTTGATCGAAAACGTCGAAAAGCTTGCGCAATCGCGCCATATCGGACGACAGATCCGCCACTTCCAGCAAGTTGCGCTCGCCGGAAATGAGCAGTGTGTCGCCGGGATCGGTTTCGTCCGTGCTGGCGGCCACCGCTGCATGCATCAGCGTGGTCATGTCGCCGCGCAACTGATCGATTTCCTCGCGCAGTCGGCGGCGCACTTCGTCGAACGACAAACCGGCGAAGTGCGCGTTGATATAGTTCGACGCCTCGGTGAGTTGCGACGGCGAATAGTCGCGCTGGGTCGCCATGATGCGGTTCTGCACGTCGCCTTCCGGCGTCACGATGATGAGCAGGATGCGCTTGTCCGACAGGCGCATGAACTCGATCTGCTTGAACATGTGACTGCGCCGTGGCGTGAGAATCACGCCCGCGAAAGACGACAGGTTGGACAGCACGCTCGCCGCCGCCGCGACGATCTTCTGCGGCTCGCCGCCTTGCAGACGCGTCTTGACGGCCGTGGTCATGGCTTCGTCGTCGGGCGTGGCGACGGTCAGCATGGTATCGACGAAAAGCCGGTAGCCGCGCGGCGTCGGAATGCGCCCGGCCGAGGTATGCGGACTCACGACCAGCCCGAGCTCCTCCAGATCCGACATCACGTTGCGGATGGTGGCGGGGCTGAGTTCGAGGCCGGAGTAGCGTGACAACGTGCGCGAACCGACCGGCTGACCTTCGGCGATATAGCGCTCGATCAGCGTTTTGAGGAGGGTTTGTGCACGTGGATCTAGCATGGGGAAATTTTAGCTCAACGTGTTAGGGAACGGCGAGCGGCAACGCGCCGGTCGGACATCTGGGCGCGGCCTCATTTCAGGACGTGCTCCATTCTAACGGCTATTGTCGATAAAGCCCGTCGCTCTCGCGCGCGGGTCGGGACGTGGGGACGTGGAACGCCCGAACGCCGGAACGCCGGAACGCCGGGTTCGCCCACGGTTCTTTTCGACTCTCACCTATGGTGTAATGCCGGCATGGAAATTGGCACCCAGTTCAAGACCGTCGCGCTCGTGGGGCGCAACAATACGCCCGGCATCAGGGAGCCGCTGACGTCGCTCGCCTCGTGCATCGCCAAACGCGGCTTCGAGGTCGTGTTCGAAGCGGGCACCGCCGGAGAGACCGGCGTGAGCGAATACCCGGCGCTGTCGCCGGCGGAAATCGGCGCGCGCGCGGACGTCGCGGTCGTGCTTGGCGGCGACGGCACTATGCTCGGCATCGGCCGGCAACTCGCGCCGTACAAGACGCCGCTGATCGGCATCAATCACGGGCGGCTCGGTTTTATCACCGACATCTCGCTCGCCGAATGGCAGGAAATCGTGCCGCAGATGCTCGCCGGCAGTTACGAGCGCGAAGAGCGCACGCTGCTCGAAGCGCGGATCGTGCGTAACGGCGTGCCGATCTACCACGCGCTCGCGTTCAACGACGTCGTGGTGAACCGCAGCGGCGTGTCGGGCATGGCGGAACTGCGCGTGTCGGTGGATGGCCGCTTCATGTACAACCAGCGCTCGGACGGGTTGATCGTCGCAACGCCCACGGGTTCCACGGCGTACGCGCTCTCCTCCGCCGGGCCGATCCTCCATCCGCAACTGGAAGGTTTCGTGCTCGTGCCGATCGCGCCGCATTCGCTTTCCAATCGTCCGATCGTGCTGCCCGACGACTCGAAAGTGGGCATCCAGATCATTTCCGGCCGCGACGTGAACGTGAATTTCGACATGCAGTCGTTCACCGCCGTCGAGCTGAACGACACCATCGAAGTGCGGCGCTCGCGGCATACGGTGCCGGTGCTGCATCCGGTCGGCTACAGCTATTTCGCCACGCTGCGCAAAAAGCTGCACTGGAACGAACATCCGTCGCACGAAGACGATCCCAAGACCTGAAGCCACCGCCTCCATGCTCCGTCACCTCTCGATTCGCGACTTCGTGATCGTCGCCGCGCTCGACCTCGAATTCGATCGCGGCTTCACTGTATTTTCCGGAGAAACCGGCGCGGGCAAGTCGATCCTGATCGACGCGCTGGCGCTCACGCTCGGCGCGCGCGCCGATGCAAGCGTGATCCGCACGGGCGAAACGCGCGCCGACATTACCGCCGAGTTCGCGACGCACGCAGCGGTCGCGCGCTGGCTCGACGAACATGCGCTCGCGTCTGCCGGTTCCGAAGCGGATACCGTGATGTTGCGACGGGTGATCGACGCGAACGGCCGCTCGCGGGCGTTCATCAACGGCACGCCCGCGACGCTGGCGCAATTGCGCGAAGTGGGCGAAATGCTCGTCGATATTCACGGCCAGCATGCGCACCAGTTGTTAATGCGCCCGGACGCGCAGCGCGAGCTTTTCGACACGCACGCGGGTCTGACCGACACCGCCGCGAACGTGACGCGCGCCTATCGCGCCTGGCGCGACGCGACGCAGGCGGTCGAAACGGCGCAAAGCCGCGACCGCGAGTTGCAACTGGAACGCGAGCGGCTCGCGTGGCAACTGAGCGAATTCGACAAGCTCTCGCCGCAGCCGGGCGAATGGGAAGACGTGAGCGCCGAGCATCATCGGCTTTCGCACTCGGCGAGTTTGATCGAAGGTGTGCAGGGCGCGCTGTCCGCGCTCTCCGAATCCGACGACGCCATGATTACGCAACTTGCTGCGATCGTCTCGAAATTGCGCGGTCTCACGGATATCGACCCGGCGCTGTCGGATGTGCTCGCGTCGCTCGAACCCGCCGAGATCCAGTTGCAGGAAGCGGCCTATTCGCTCTCGCACTACGCGCAGCGGCTCGAACTCGATCCGGAGCGGCTCGCGCAGGTCGAGCGCCGGATGGATCAGTTGCATTCCACCGCGCGCAAGTTCCGCTTGCCGCCGGAAACGCTGCCCGAGGAACACGAAGCGCGCCGCCAACAGCTTGCACAACTCGACGCCGCCGCCGATCTCGAAGGCTTGCGTGCCGCCGTGGAGAAGGCGAAGGACACGTATCTCACCGTGGCGAAGGCGCTGTCGAAGGCGCGCGGCAAAGCCGCCAAGTCGCTCGGCGCGGCAGTCACGGGCGGGATGCAGGAGTTATCGATGACGGGCGGCAGCTTCGAGGTCGCCCTCGTGCCGCTTAACGAAGGCGGCGCGCATGGACTTGAGCAAGTCGAATTTCGCGTGGCCGGCCATGCCGGCGTCACGCTCCGGCCGCTCGCGAAGGTCGCGTCGGGCGGCGAACTCGCGCGCATCAGCCTCGCGCTCGCGGTGATCGCGAGCACGGCCAGTCCGACGCCCACGCTCATTTTCGACGAAGTGGACACGGGCATCGGCGGCGGCGTCGCGGAAGTGGTCGGACGTTTGCTGCATCAGCTTGGACGCGATCGTCAGGTGCTTTGCGTCACGCACTTGCCACAAGTGGCGGCGCGCGGCGATCATCATTTTCAGGTCGCGAAAGCGGGCGACTCGGCGGGCGGCACGGTCAGCACCGTGACGCCGCTCGACCGGGCAAAGCGCGTGGAAGAAGTGGCGCGCATGCTGGGCGGGATCGAAATTACCGCGACCACGCGCAAGCACGCGAAGGAAATGCTGGCCGCTTGAACGGGAACAAGGCCGTAAAAAAAGCCCGGAATCTCACGATTCCGGGCTTTTTCACGCCGGCACGTCGCCGAAAACCCGTTCCCACAACTGCGTGACGACGGCCCGCTCCACTTCGACGTGCGCCGGTTCGACGCGCGCCTTCTCCATCCCGTCGAGCCGCAGCTTGTGCTGCAACTTCCGATACAGCCGATAAGCCGCACCCACGATCTCGGCTTCGTCGGCGGTAATCAGGTTGCATTCGGACGCGATCCGCAGCAGCGAGATATTGCCCGCGTTGCGCACGAATTCACGATGCTCGCGCGCGTGCAGCAGCACCCAGAATTGCACGATGAACTCGATATCGACCATGCCGCCGCGATCGTGCTTCAGGTCGAACAACGGCGTCCGGTTCGGATGCCCCGCCGACACGCGCTCGCGCATCGCGACAATCTCCCGGGCAAGCGGCGCGTGATCGCGCGGCATCGTGAGGACTTCGGCGCGGATCTGCTCGAAACGCTCGCCGATGGCGACATCGCCCGCGCACCAGCGCGCTCGCGATAAAGCCTGATGTTCCCAGACCCACGCGGTATTCGCCGCATCGCCCTCGCGAATCTGATAGCGGCGAAACGATTCGAGGCTCGTCACCAGCATGCCGGATTCGCCGTTCGGACGCAGCCGCAAATCGACGTCGAAAAGCGTGCCCGCGCCGGTCGCGGTGGTGAGCCAGGTGACGAGACGGCGCGCGAACATCGCGTAGACGTCGGCGGCGTCGTCCGGGTCGTCGTAGAGGAAGATCAGATCGAGATCGGACGCGTAGCCCAGTTCCTTGCCGCCGAGCTTGCCGTAAGCGATCACGCTGAAAAGCGGCGTCTCGCGATGCCGCTTCGGAAACTGCTTCCACACCGTTTCGATAGTGACGTCGAGCACGGCGTCGGCCAGTTCGGAGAGCCGGTCGCTGACATGTTCGACCGTCAGCTTGCCCGCGAGGTCGATCAGCAAAATGCGGAAGACTTCGGCCTGATGTGCGTGCCGCAGCAAATCCATCTGCTGCTCGGCGCCGTCGGCGGCGGCAAGTTGCGCGCGCAAGCCGAGCTTGAACGCCGGCCAGTCGAACGGGCTCGCGATGGCTTCATCGTCGAGCAGTTCGTCGAGCAATTGCGGATGGCGGATCAGATAACCCGCCGCCCAGCGCGATCCGCCGAGCACCGAAAGCACGCGGTCGAGCGCCGCTGGATATTCGGTGAGCAGCGCGAGATACGCGCCGCGCCGGCTCACGGCTTCGAGCAGGTCAAAGAGACGCGCGATGGTGTCGCCACGCCGCGCGGGCGGATCGATGGATGGCGCGGCTTCGAGCGCGCGCTGCGCGATCGTGTCGAAACGCTCGCGGCTGCGCTCGGGCAAGCCCGCGTAACGCGACGAGTTCCACACGCTGTGCAGCCGCGCGAGCGTTTCGGCGGGCGCGGTGAAGCCCAAACCGGCGAGACGTTCGGTGAGTTCTTCCTCCGCGCCGTCGTCGGCGAGCGCGCTGCTCCATATCCACGACGCCGCCGAATCGTCCGCCACGCCGCAGCCGCCGTCGCCGTTCACCTTGTCCGCGAAAATCTGGTCGAACTGTTCCTCGACGCGCGTGCGATGACCGTTCAGCACGGTCATCAGCGCAGCGTAATCGGCGAAACCGAGCGACGCGGCGAGCAACGCGCGCTCGTCTTCCGCGACGGGCATCGCGTGCGTTTGCGCGTCGTTGCGGTATTGCAGCCGGTGTTCGAGTTCGCGCAGGAACCGGTAGGCGACGCTTAAATCGTCGCAGACGGACGGCGCGATCAACCCGTTCGCGGCGGCGCGTTCGAGCACGGCCAAGGTCGGACGAATGCGGAATTCGGCCGATTGGCCGCCTCGGATCAACTGAAAAACCTGCGCGCTGAACTCGATTTCGCGGATGCCGCCGCGTCCGAGCTTGATGTCGTCGGCCTTGTCGGGACGCATGGACGCGCGGCGCTGCGCTTCCTGCCGAATCTGCAGATGCAGCGAGCGGATTGCCGAGATCACACCGAAATCGAGATAGCGGCGATAGATAAACGGCGTTGCAAGCGCGTCCAGTTGCGTTTGGAGGCGGCGCGCGGCCTCGCTTTCGCCCTCCGACACAAGCCGTCCCTTGATCCACGCATACCGCTCCCACTCGCGGCCCTGCACGTAGAAATATTCCTCCAGCATGCCGAGACTGCACACGAGCGGGCCGGAATCGCCGTTCGGCCGCAGCCGCATATCGACGCGAAACACGTAACCGTCCTCGGTCACTTCCGCCAGCGCGCCGATCAGCCGCCGCCCGAGCCGCGTGAAATATTCCTGCGTGGTGAGCGCCGCGCGCTGGCCTCCGGCCGTTTCGCCGTCGTCCTCGTAGACGAAGATCAGATCGATATCCGACGACACGTTGAGCTCGCGCCCGCCGAGCTTGCCCATTCCCACGACGCCCAGCGTCAGCCGTTCGCCCTCAGGACCGCGCGGCTCGCCGAACAGCGTTTCGAGTTCCGCCGACAAAACGGCGAGCGCGTTCCGAATCGCCACTTCGGCGAGATCGGTCATCGCGCTCGTCACTTCCGCGACGTCCGCGTGGCCGGCAAGATCGCGCTCCATCACCGTGCAGAACACCTCGGCCCGCAAGCGCCGCAGCGCGGTGCGAAGCGTCGCCTCGCCCGCCGGACCCGCCTGATAAAGCGCGGCGAACCGCGCTTCCACCCAGGCCCGCGTGACCGGCACGCCCGCCCAGTCGGCCACTTTCGCGGCGAGGTCCGGCCGCGCCGCATACATGCGCGCGGCGTAATTCGAGAAGTGGGCGCTGCGCTCGGAACTGTGCGGAGAAACGTCGGTCATGAAGAGGTCGGGCTCGCTAGTTGCTTTGGGAAAGAGGCAGGTCTGAATGCGGTCTTGGCGCGTTGTGACGAGACCGGAACGACAGCCGCAAACGCAGTGTGGGCGTGGCTTTCACGGTTACATCCTGTATCCGTCGAGGCGCGTGAGCGGCGCTGCGCTGTGTTACATTTCAGCGTCAAACACACAAAACTACCATATCGCCGAAACGTAGCCGCATGTCCGACCGAAAGGAATCCGTCGACCCGCCCGAAGTTGGACAAGCTCAGCCCCGCCCCCGCGCGGAGCGTGCGTTGTCGCGTGTATTCAAAGTCGTTTTCGCGCTGGCCGCCGTGCTGTATTTCGGCGTCGCGGGCATCTATCTGGCGCTGCGCTACGCCGTTCTGCCGCAAATCGACTCGTTCCGGCCGCGGATCGAGCAGATGGTCTCGGACAAGCTGCACGCGCAACTGCATATCGGAAGGCTTACCGGACGCTGGTCCGGCCTTCAGCCTTCGGTCGATATCGACAATCTTCGTATCGATACCGCCGACGGCGCGCCCGGCCTCGCCGTTCCGCACGCGAGCGCGACGGTCTCATGGCGCTCGCTCGTCCGGCTCGCGCCGGTGTTGTCGGACCTGAGCGTCGATGGACCCGACGTGATCATCGCGCGCTCGGCCGACGGCAACCTGAGCGTCGCGGGCGTGCCCATTCCGAGCCAGCGCACCGGCAACAACGCATTCATGACGTGGCTGCTGAACCAGCAGTCCATCACCTTGCGCGACGCGACGCTGCGCTGGCGCGACGCCGAACGTCAGGCGCCGGAACTCGTGCTGAAGCGCATCCGGCTCGATATCGTGAGCGGTGGCGTGCGGCACCAGATGGCCCTCTCCGCGCCCGCCGACGGCGAAGTACTGCACGGTCCGCTCGATTTCCGCGCCGACTTCCGCCATCAGCCGTTCCAGCCGGTCGGCCGTCCGCAGAACTGGAGCGGACGCGCCTATCTGTCCACCGGCCCGGTCGATCTTCCGACGCTTTCGCGGTATCTGAAGATGCCGTTTCAGACCTACAGCGGCCGCTTTAATAACCGCATCTGGGCGAATTTCGCGGGCGGTAATCTGCAATCGGCGAGCGGCGACCTGACGAGCACCGAAGTCGCGTTGCGCGTTCGGCCGACGCAGCCGCGCCTGGACATGCCGGTCGCCGATTTCAACTGGACGCTCGACCAGCACGACAACGACTACACGCTGCGTCTCGCCGACGTCCACGCGGAACTGGGTCAGGCGGCGCTTGCCGACGGCACGCCGCTGACGCGCCTGCTCGCCTTCAACACTCTGACCGCGCGGTTCCGGCCGGCCGCCGTCAATCGCGGGCAGTTGTTCAGTCTCGCCGGCGACCGCGTCGATCTCGGGCTGGTCGCGGAATTCGCCCGCGCGCTGCCGCTGCCGCAGCGCGTGCTCAACGAACTCGTGCGCTATAACCCGCGCGGGCTGGTTTCCGATTACTCGATCTTCGTCGAGCGCGCCGCGCCGCCCACCGAACAGGCCGCGCGCGAGCAGCGCATGCAAGGCAGCGGACCGTTCGTTCACTACGCGCTCAAGGGCAGCCTGGAAGGCATCAGCGTGCAGGCGCAGGAACCGGGACCGGGCCTCACGCCGACCTATCATCCGCGCGCCGGCATTCCGGGCGTCGAGAACCTGTGGGGCAGCATCGATGCGGATCAGTCGCACGGCAGTATCGTCATCAAGACGCAAAATGTCGCGATCACGCTGCCGGGCGTATTCGACAATCCGCGTCTGACTTTCGACGAAATGACCGGGCGCGCAAGTTGGACCCTCGCCGACGCGCCGGGCGAGCCGCGCCCCGCGATCACCGCGCATATCGACTCGCTGCGGGTCAAGAATGAGCACGCGGCGGCGAGCGTCACGGCGGATTACTCGAATCCGGGCCACGGGCGCGGCTCGCTCGATTTGAAGGCCAATGTCGATTACCTGAAGGTGACGAGCCTGCCGCTTTATCTGCCGACGAGCCTGAGCGAAAAGATCCGGCTGTATCTCGGTCACGCGCTGCAGGCCGGCATTTCGCGCCATGGCACGATCGAAGTACACGGCGACCTGACGCGTTTCCCCTATAACCGCTTTCCGGACGCCGGCAAGTTTCAGATCGTCGCGCCGTTTTCGGGCGGGCGTTTCGAACCGTCGCCGTATCCGCCGAGAAAAATGCTGAACGGCACGCCGAACGTGTGGCCCGCGTTCGACGGCATCGACGGGCGTTTCGAGCTGGCGCAAAACAAACTGAGTTTCGACGTCGATCGCGGCCATTACCGTGGCGTCGCGGTTTCGAAAGTGACGGGACGGATCGACGATCTGGGCAATCGCGAGTCGAAACTGATGATCGACGGCCACGCGCACGGTCCGCTCACCGACATGCTCGATTACGTCGAAAACAGTTCGCTCGGGCCGCTGTCGCAGCACGTCGGCACGAAGATCCGCGCAACCGGCGACGCCGCGCTGGCGCTCGAACTCGCCATTCCGCGCGCGCCGCCGCCCATTCCCGGCGCGCCGGTCACGAAGCCGAAGCGGCTGAAAGTCGGCTACAAGGGCTCGCTCACGTTCGGCGGCAACGATCTCGCCTACGCGGATTTCCCGCCGCTAACGCGCCTGCGCGGACGGGCGGAATTCGCGGAAAAAACCGTTTCGCTCGACGGACTGACCGGCCGGTTTCTCGGCGGCGACATTCGCGCGAACGGCGGCGTCGCGCCCGATGGCCGCTATGCTTTCAGCGTCGATGGACGGATCGGCGCGGACGCAGCGCAGGCCCTGAACGTGCGGATCAACCCGCAGACTCAGCAGGTTCTGCGGCATTTGAACGGCACGGCGCCGTATCGACTGCGGGTGCGCGGCATCAAGAAAGCGCTGCCGAGCATCGAGGCGAGTTCGGACTTGACCGGCCTCGCGCTCGATTTCCCCGCGCCGTTCACGAAGTCGCAAGGCACGCCGATGCCCTTCTCGTTCACGTTCGAGCCGTCGAGCGCCGACACCGCTGACTCCGCAGACATCCACGACGCGCAACTCAAGCTCGGCGCGCTCAACGCGCATTACTTGTTGGCGGGCAGCGGAAAGTCGATCACCGTCGTGCGCGGGGCGATCGGCGTGAACAAGCCGGCCGATTTGCCCACGGAAGGCGTGGCGGCCACCGTCGATATCGACGAACTCGACGCCGACGCCTGGCAAAAGCTCGCCGCCGAGATCAACCCGCCGCCGCCGCCGAGCGCCGCGCCCAAGCCGCCGCTCGCGCAAAACGTGAAGCAGTTTCTGCCGACGCGCGTCGCGTTGCATTTCACCACGCTCAAACTGCTCAACCGCCATTGGGAAAACGTCGTGATCGGCGCGAGCGAGCACGACCGGAAGTGGCAGGCCAACATCGCGTCGAATCAGGTTTCCGGCTACGTGGCGTGGACGCCGGGCGCAACGCGCGACAGCCCCGGCGCGCTGTCCGCCCGTTTTGCGCGCGTCGTGATCCCGGAGAAAGCGGAAAACGATCTGGTCGGACGCGTGATCCAGCGGCCGAGCCGCAACATGCCGTCGATCGATTTGATCGTCAATGAACTGGTCGTGCGGGAACGATCGCTCGGCCGGCTTCAGGTGGAAGCGCGCAACGACGTGGAAAGCGGCGCGCCGGTCTGGTATCTCGACCGGCTGGAACTCGTCAACCCGGACGCGCAACTGACGGCCAGCGCGAACTGGCGCTCGGCGGCGGGTCCGGAATCCGGCGACGAAGCCGCGCCGCGCCGCACGGCGGCAAATTTCAAGCTGGACGTGAAGGACGCCGGGCTGCTGCTCGACCGGCTCGGCCTGCCGCGCACGATGGAAGCGGGCGCGGGCTCGATGTCGGGGAAAGCCGTCTGGGACGGCGGTCCGACGAGTCCCGACCTGCCGACGCTCAATGGCGACCTGGCCGTCGATCTGCGTCACGGACGCATCCTGAAAGTCGATCCCGGCGCGGCCAAACTGCTCGGAATCCTGAGCCTGCAGAGCCTCGCGCATTTTCTGACGCTGCATTTCGAGGATGTCGTCGGTCATGGTTTGCCGTTCGACCGGATCACCGGATCGGCCAAAATCGACAACGGCATCGCGCGGACGAACGACTTCACGATGGTCACATCCCCGGCGCGCGTCGAGATGACCGGCGCGGTGGATTTGCCCGACAAGACGCAGGATCTGCACGCGCGCGTCGTGCCGACCATCAGCGCGGGCGCGGTCGCGATCGGCGCGGCCGTCATCAATCCGCTGCTCGGACTGGGCACGCTTGCCGCCGACTTGCTGCTCTCGAAATCGATCGGCAAGGCATTCGCGCGCGACTATTCCATCAAGGGAACGTGGACGAAACCAGTGGTCCAGCGAGTCGATCACGATCAGGGTAAGATCGAAAAACCCGCTGCGGCCACCGTCGATTAAAGTGCCAGGACGCCCGCCGGGCCTGGTTTGGGCAGCATCTCCGGGCATTTTCCAGCGCGCAACATTCACCGGCTACGGCAGCAGACATGAACGAGACATCGAGCGAGCGCAACGCGCTTTTCAGGGTCGCCGCGTTGCAGATGGTCAGCACGCCGGATCGCGACCGCAATCTCGCGGACGCCGGGCGGCTGATCGCGGAAGCGGCCCGCGACGGCGCGCAACTCGTCCTCTTGCCCGAGTATTTCTGCTTCATGGGCGCGAAGGACACGGACAAACTGGCCATCCGCGAAACGCCGGGCGACGGTCCAATCCAGCAATTTCTCGCCGATACCGCGCGCGAGCATCGTGTCTGGGTGATCGGCGGAACGCTGCCGCTCGCTTCCGAGGAACCGTCGCGCGTGCTCAACACCACGCTCGTCTTCAATCCGGACGGCGTGCAGGCGGCGCGCTACGACAAGATTCATCTGTTCAATTTCGAAAAAGGCGCGGAATCCTTCGACGAAGCCCGCACGATCCGGCCCGGCAGCGGCGTCGTCACGTTCGACGCGCCGTTCGGGCGCGTCGGATTGTCGGTTTGCTACGACCTCCGGTTCCCCGAGCTTTACCGGAAAATGGGCGACTGCGCGCTGATGGTCGTGCCATCGGCGTTCACTTACACGACCGGCGAGGCGCACTGGGAAACGCTGCTCAAGGCGCGCGCCGTCGAAAACCAGTGCTACGTGCTCGCGGCGGCGCAGGGCGGCAAGCACGAAAACGGCCGGCGGACCTGGGGCCACAGCATGCTGATCGACCCGTGGGGCGAAATCGTCGCCGTGCGGGACGAAAGCGCGGGCGTGGTCGCAGGCAATCTCGACCCGGCGCGCATCGCGGCCGTGCGGCAGAGCCTGCCGGCGTATCGTCATCGCGTGCTAGGCTGAATGCATAGGTCCTAAAACGCACTTTCGGACCGCGCCGCCCCTCAAGCCGCACCCGGGCGGCGACGTTAGAATAGTCAGATACCTCACCGAACTCGTAACAGGCACCGACAGGCACCGCATGAACATCATCGAACCCGGCATCCGAAATCTCGCAACCGCGAAGGACGTTCTGCTCACGCCCTACGGACTCGACGAGGCGCTCATCACGCGCACGCTCGCCGAGATCTTCACGCACAAGATCGACTACGCGGACCTCTATTTTCAGGCGACCCGCAGCGAGGCGTGGAGCCTCGAAGAAGGCATCGTCAAATCGGGCAGTTTCAGCATCGACCAGGGCGTCGGCGTGCGCGCCGTCGCGGGCGACCGCACGGCGTTCGCCTACTCCGACGACCTCTCGCCGGACGCCATCCGCCAGGCCGCCATCGCCACGCGCTCGATCGCAAAGGCGGGCGGCGGCAAACACAAAATCCGCTCGGCCAGTGCGCTGACGGGCGTGGCCGGCCGCGATCTCTATCTGCCGTCCGATCCGCTGCATTCCCTCGACGCCGCCGCCAAGGTCAAGCTGCTCGAACGCGTCGAACAAATGGCGCGCAGCCGCGATCCGCGCGTCGTGCAGGTCATGGCAGGCCTCGCGGGCGAATACGACGTCGTGCTGGTCGCCCGCAGCGACGGCGCGCTCGCCGCCGACATCCGCCCGCTCGTGCGCGTATCCGTCACGGTGATCGCCGAAAAAGACGGCCGCCGCGAGATCGGCAGCGGCGGCGGCGGCGGCCGCTTCGACTACGGCTATTTCACCGACGCGATCCTTGAGTCCTACGTCGATCACGCGGTCCACGCCGCGCTCGTCAACCTGGACGCGCGCCCTGCTCCGGCCGGCGCGATGACCGTCGTGCTCGGGCCGGGCTGGCCGGGCGTGCTGCTGCACGAGGCGATCGGCCACGGTCTGGAGGGCGATTTCAACCGCAAGGGATCGTCGGCGTTCGCGGGGCGGATGGGCGAACAGGTCGCGGCGAAGGGCGTGACCGTGGTGGACGACGGCACGCTGCCGAACCGCCGCGGCTCGCTCAATATCGACGACGAAGGCAACCCCACGCAGTGCACGACGCTCATCGAGGACGGCATTCTGACCGGCTACATTCAGGATTCGCTGAACGCGCGGCTCATGAAAATGCCGGTGACCGGCAATGCGCGCCGCGAATCCTACGCTGCGCTGCCGATGCCGCGCATGACCAACACGTACATGCTGAACGGCGACAAAGACCCGGGCGAAATCCTCGCATCGGTGAAAAACGGGCTGTACGCGGTGAATTTCGGCGGCGGTCAGGTCGATATCACCAACGGCAAGTTCGTGTTTTCGGCGTCCGAGGCGTACATGATCGAGAACGGCAAGATCACGTATCCGGTCAAGGGCGCGACGCTGATCGGCAGCGGGCCGGAATCGCTCAAGTACGTGACGATGATCGGCAACGACATGTCGCTCGATACGGGCGTGGGCGTCTGCGGCAAGGAAGGCCAGAGCGTGCCGGTGGGCGTGGGGCAACCTACGCTGCGCATCGAGAAGATGACGGTCGGCGGGACGGTTTAAACGCCTGTTTTCCGCACGGGAGCGCCCGTTCCCGTGCGGATTCCCCGCATCGAAAACACACATTTCGAGCGAGTTTGCGCTTAACCATGCGGATAATCCGCATTTTGCAGACTCCCTGCTTGTCAATCGCGCATCATTGCGGTTATAAAGGCACTCACTCTTTTTCGACGAACGACCGAAAACCGCCATGTCCGCCAAGTTTTATTTTTATTTCTTTTGGCATCTCAAGCCGCTGGCGGATCGAGAGGGTGAGTCGTAGTCGTAAAAAACCCGGAATCTTCGAAAAACCGCCAGCGAATCTGGCGGTTTTTTTATGCCCAACGTTTTGATCAGAACAACGCCTAACCGAGTTCCCGGAGAACCGAAATGCCCCCCCATAACACCGACGATGTCCGTATCCACGAATTGAAAGAACTCACGCCGCCCGCTCACCTGATCCGCGAATTCGCCTGTGCCGAGCCGGTTTCGACGCTGATCTACAACTCGCGCCGCGCGATGCACCGCATCTTGCACGGCATGGACGACCGGTTGATCGTGATCGTCGGGCCGTGCTCGATCCACGATACCAAAGCGGCGATGGAATATGCCGGGCGGCTCGTCGAAGAGCGCAAGCGGTTCGCGGGCGAACTGGAGATCGTGATGCGTGTGTATTTCGAGAAACCGCGCACGACGGTGGGCTGGAAGGGCTTGATCAACGATCCGTTCATGGACGGCAGTTTCAAGATCAACGATGGCCTGCGCACCGCGCGCGAACTGCTGTTGCGCATTAACGAACTCGGTTTGCCGGCGGGGACAGAATATCTGGACATGATCAGCCCGCAGTACATCGCGGATTTGATCTCGTGGGGCGCGATTGGCGCGCGCACGACGGAGTCGCAGGTGCATCGCGAGCTGGCGTCGGGGTTGTCGTGCCCGGTCGGTTTCAAGAACGGCACGGACGGCAACGTGAAGATTGCCGTCGATGCCATCAAGGCCGCGTCGCAGCCGCACCATTTCCTCTCGGTGACGAAAGGCGGCCACTCGGCCATCGTGTCGACGGCGGGCAACGAGGATTGCCACATCATCCTGCGCGGCGGCAAGGCGCCGAACTACAACGCCGAGAGCGTCGATGCGGCGTGCAGCGATATCGGCAAGGCCGGGCTTGCCGCGCGGTTGATGATCGACGCGAGCCACGCGAACAGTTCCAAGAAGCACGAGAACCAGATTCCGGTGTGCGCGGATATCGGCCGCCAGGTTGCCGGCGGCGATGAGCGGATTGTCGGCGTGATGGTGGAGTCGAATCTGGTTGCCGGGCGGCAGGACTTGAAGGAAGGCTGCGCGTTGACTTATGGGCAGAGCGTCACGGATGCTTGTATCGGGTGGGAAGAGAGCGTGAAAGTGCTCGAAGGACTCGCCGATAGCGTTAAGGCGCGGCGCGTGGTTCGGGGGAGCGGCAACTGAGCGGTTTGCCTTGGAGCGCACTTGGTTTTGTTTGCTGGCGCACTTGGTTTGTTTGCTGGCGCACTTGCTTTGTTTGCTGGCGCTCCTTGGGAACTTGCTTTCGTGTAGGTTTATTAGCACGCCGCTATGCGCGGCAGCAGTCACTTTCTTTGCTGCTGCAAAGAAAGTAACCAAAGAAAGCAGCTAGTCCGCCTAAGTGTCCACCACACATAATTTCGCGGATAGGCCCGCAAGCTGACCCGGTTAGCGCGCAGTTATTCCTTTTGGCACAGCGCCTGTCAGTTCCATCCTCGCTGCGCGAGGACGTCGGGCATATCAAAAATCGGCAGGCGGCAGGCGGCAGGCGGCAGGCGGCGGTCGGTTTGGTTTGGTTTGGTTTGGTTTGGTTTGGTTATGCCGTTCCGACAGGCACTTCGTGCCTGTCGGGATGAATGAGCGGCTCCACTCTGTAGTGTGGTGCGATGGCCGAATCAGCTTGCGCGCCACTCCCGGTTACGGTTCGTGGTGGACACTTAGTAGGTCACGCTGCTTTCTTTGGTTACTTTCTTTGCAGCAGCAAAGAAAGTGACTGCTGCCGCGCATAGCGGCGTGCTAATAAACCGACACGAACGCAAGTTCACAAAAAGCGCACGCAAACCAAAGCAAGTGCGCCAGCAAACCAAACCGGTCACCTCCTCCGCTCATTATTCCAAAGCACATCCGCCCCACCCGCCGCGCGATTCAACACCCGCGCCAGCACGAACAACAAGTCCGACAAACGGTTCACATACTGCCGCGCCGCCCCATTGACGGCATCGACGCGTCCGAGCGCGACAATCGCCCGCTCCGCACGCCGGCAAACCGTGCGCCCAACATGCGCGAGCGCCGCCGCGCGCGCGCCCCCTGGCAAAATAAACTCGGCAAGCGGCGGCAACGTCGCGTTGTACTCGGCGATCCACATATCGAGTTGAGCGAGATGCCCATCTTCGATCATCGTGTGGCCCGGAATGCACAACTCGCCGCCGAGGTCGAAAAGATCGTGCTGGATTTCGACCAGCGCAGCGCGCACATCGTCGGGGAGCGGCTCGCACAACAGCACGCCGAGCGTCGAGTTCAGTTCATCGACATCCCCGATAGCCGCGATACGCGCGTCGTCTTTCTGCACGCGTCGGCCATCGCCGAGACCGGTCGTGCCGTCGTCGCCGGTGCGCGTTGCAATCTTGCTCAAACGGTTGCCCATCATCTCTCCCTGTTAATCCGGCCAGCATCCCGCCGATTATAGGCGGCCCGGCGCGACGGCCTTCCGGCGTAAAATAACCCGATAGACGTCCATAAGCCGAGTCCTAATTCCGGTGAATCGCGATAACGCACGGAAAAGGGAACCGCTAAAGCCCGAAGTCTGGAGACATCACGTGAATCATCCCGTTCCCCCTCTCGCCGTGCGCCGCCCCTTCCCGTCCGGCCTCCTCGACGCGCTCAAAGCCGCGTTCGCCGAGCGCGTCTCGACCGCGCAGGCGGTGCGCGAGCATCACGGCCGCGACGAATCGCCGTTCGATCCGCAACTGCCCGACGCCGTCGTGTTCGCGCGCAGCACGGAAGAAGTTCAGACGATCGTGAAACTGTGCGCGCAACACGGCGTGCCGATCATTCCCTACGGCAACGGTTCGTCGCTGGAAGGGCATCTGCTCGCGGTGCAGGGCGGCGTGTCGATCGACTTGTCGGAGATGAACAAGGTCGTCTCGATCAACGCCGAAGACCTCACCGTGACTGTCGAGCCGGGCATTTCGCGCAAACAGTTGAACGAGGCGCTGCGCGACACCGGCCTCTTCTTCCCGATCGATCCGGGCGCGGATGCGAGCATCGGCGGCATGTCGGCCACGCGCGCGTCCGGCACGAACGCCGTGCGCTACGGCACGATGCGCGAAAACGTCCTCGCGCTCACCGTCGTGCTGGCGGACGGCCGCGTCATCAAGACCGGCACGCGCGCGCGCAAATCGTCGGCGGGCTACGACCTGACGCGGCTTTTCGTCGGCTCGGAAGGCACGCTCGGCGTGATCACGGAAATCACCGTGCGGCTTTATCCGCAGCCGGAAGCGGTGTCGGCGGCGGTGTGCGCGTTTTCGTCGATGGGCGACGCCGTGCGCGCCGTGATCGAAACCATCCAGATGGGCGTGCCGATCGCACGGGTCGAATTCCTCGACGCGCTGGCCGTGCGCGCGATCAACCGCCATTCGAACCTCACGCTGCGCGAGTCGCCGATGCTGTTCTTCGAATTCCACGGCACCGAGGCGGGCGTCAAGGAACAGGCGGAAACGGTTCAGGCAATCGTCGCGGACAACGGCGGCGCGGATTTCGAATGGGCGACGCGTCCGGAAGACCGCACGCGGCTCTGGAACGCGCGCCATTCGGCCTATTTCGCGATGCTGCAACTGAAACCGGGCTGCCGCGCGGTCACGACCGACGTCTGCGTGCCGATCTCGCGGCTCGCGGAATGCGTGATCGAGACGGAGCGCGATCTGAAGGAATCGAGCTTGCCGTGCCCGATCGTCGGCCATGTCGGCGATGGCAACTTCCACGTCGCGATGCTGCTCGACCCGGACAAGCCCGAGGAAATGGAGGAAGCGGAGCGGATCAATCGCCGGATCGTCCAGCGCGCGCTTGCGATGAACGGCACCTGCACGGGCGAACACGGCGTCGGGCTGCACAAGATGGGCTTTATGGTTGAAGAGCACGGCGAGGACGCAATCGACGTGATGCGTTCGATCAAACACGCGCTCGATCCGCAAAACCTGATGAACCCGGGCAAGATTTTCAGCTACGCGGCCTGAAGTGGTCCGGTTTGACGCGGCCCGGCGTGCTGCCGCTGCCGCAGCGTATAGCCGAAACGCCGAAACGCCGAACCGCGCCAACGCCCCAAGCAGCGCCCGGAACCCGGGCGCATTCATCATTCGGGTCGATCCGGCGGTAAACCTCCGGATCGACGCGCGCACGACAATCGCGCAAGATAGCGCGAACGGCTGAAAACAGGGCCGAACCGTGCAATCGCGAAGCACATTTGCCGGGAGGAGACATGAACGCATCCGCCGAACTCACGCCGGACGTGCTGGCGCAGCGCCAGCGCGAAGTCGTGCAGGCGCTGATGGCGGTATTACCGACCCATTGCCTGCTGTATCGCGACGAAGACACCGCCGCGTATGAATGCGACGGACTCGCCGCCTACCGGCGCCTGCCGCTCGCCGTCGCGCTGCCGGAAACCGAGGCGCAGGTTCAACGCGTCGTGCAGATCTGCCTGCGGCTCGACGTGCCGATCGTCCCGCGCGGCGCGGGCACGGGCCTGTCGGGCGGTGCAATGCCGATCCGCCACGGCATCGTGCTGTCGCTCGCGCGGTTCCGCAAGATCGTCGAAGTCGATCCATACGCGCGCACCGCGACCGTTCAGCCGGGCGTGCGCAATCTCGCCATCTCGGAAGCCGCCGCGCCTTACGGGCTGTACTACGCGCCCGATCCTTCATCGCAGATCGCGTGCACGATCGGCGGCAATGTCTCGGAGAATTCGGGCGGCGTCCATTGCCTGAAATACGGCCTCACCTGCCACAACGTATTGCGCGTGCGGGCGATCACGATGGAAGGCGACGTGGTCGAATTCGGCTCGCTCGCGCCCGACGCGCCGGGCCTCGACCTGCTCGCAGTGCTGATCGGCAGCGAAGGCATGTTCGCCATCGTCACGGAAATCACCGTCAAGCTGATTCCGAAGCCGCAGACCGCGCAGGTCATCATGGCAAGCTTCGACGACGTGGTGAAAGGCGGCAACGCGGTGGCCGAAATCATCGCGGCGGGCATCATTCCGGCCGGGCTCGAAATGATGGACAAACCCGCGACACGCGCGGTCGAGGAATTCGTCAAGGCGGGCTACGACCTCGACGCCGCGGCGATTCTCTTGTGCGAATCGGACGGCACGATGGAGGAAGTGGCCGAGGAAATCGTCCGCATGACGGCCGTGTTGCGCGAGAACGGCGCGACGCGCATCCAGATTTCGCGGTCCGAGGCCGAACGGCTCAAGTTCTGGTCGGGCCGCAAGAACGCGTTCCCGGCGGCGGGCCGCATCTCGCCCGATTACTACTGCATGGACGGCACGGTGCCGCGCCGGGCGATCGGGCCACTGCTTGCGCGTATCGAAGGCATGGAGCGCAAATACCGGCTGCGCTGCATCAACGTGTTCCACGCCGGCGACGGCAACATGCATCCGCTCATTCTGTTCAATGGCAACGATCTCGACGAATGGCACCGCGCGGAGGCGTTCGGCTCGGACATCCTCGAAACCTGCGTGGAACTGGGCGGAACGGTGACGGGCGAGCATGGCGTAGGCATCGAGAAAATCAATTCGATGTGCGTGCAGTTTTCGCCCGAGGAGCGCGACGCGTTCCATGCGGTCAAGCGCGCCTTCGACCCGCCAGGCCTCCTCAATCCCGATAAAGGCATCCCGACCCGCGCGCGCTGCGCCGAGTACGGAAAGATGCATATTCGCGGCGGCTTGCTGCCGCATCCGGATATCCCGCGCTTTTAACCGCGGGCGGCATCCACGTTTCATCCGAGTGTGGCGGCCCGATGGGGCCATTACAATCGGTTGCAGAGCCATAAGAACCGCAGATAAAAAGCAGGACACCATGGAAGAGGACGACATCGTCGCGGGCTGGTCGGAGCGGGTTCGCCGCGCGACCGGCGAGGCGCGGCCACTGCGCATTCGCGGCGGCGGCACCAAGGACTGGTACGGACAAACGCTGGACGGCGATATCCTCGACACGCGCATGCATCGGGGCATCGTCGCCTACGATCCCGCCGAGCTCGTGATCACGGTCAAAAGCGGCACGCCGCTGCGCGAAGTGGAAACCGCGCTCAACGAATGCGGCCAGATGTTGCCTTTCGAGCCGCCGCATTTCGGCCGCGACGCCACCATCGGCGGATGTATTGCGGCGGGTCTGGCCGGCCCGCGCCGCGCGTGGACGGGCGCGCCGCGCGATTTCGTGCTCGGCGCGGTGGTGATGAACGGCCAGGGCCAGGTGCTGCACTTCGGCGGCCAGGTCGTGAAGAACGTCGCCGGATACGACGTGTCACGGCTGATCGCGGGGTCGCTCGGGACGCTCGGCCTGATACTCGAACTGTCCATCAAGGTCTTGCCGAAACCGGTGGCTGAAGCCACGCTCAAATTCGACATGCACGCGACCGACGCCGTGAGGAAGCTCAACGAATGGGGCGGCCACGCGCTGCCGCTGTCGGCGAGCGCGTGGCGCGACGGCACGCTCGCATTGCGGCTCGCGGGCGCGGAAGCGGCGGTGAAATCGGCGCGTCTGTCGCTCGGCGGCGAAGTCGTCGATGCGGTCGAAGCGGGCCGGTTCTGGGGCGGCATGCGCGAGCAGACCGACCCGTTTTTCGCCGTGATCCAGCCGAAGGCCGCGCTCTGGCGCCTCGCGTTGCCGTCGATTGCCGAGCCGCTGCAACTGCCCGGCGAGCAACTGATGGAATGGGGCGGCTCGCAGCGCTGGTGGATCACCGATACCGATCCGCAAACCGTCCGGATCAGCGCAAAGCAGGCGGGCGGCCACGCCACGATCTTTCGCGCGGGGCTCGCCTACGACCGTAACGCCGGCGTGTTCACGCCGCTGCCCGCGCCGCTGATGAAAATTCATCGTGGCTTGAAAGCGGCCTTCGATCCCGCCCGCATTTTTAATCGCGGCCGTCTGTATCCCGATTTCTGAGTCCCGGAGCGAAGCCCCACGCGATGCAAACCAACCTCGCCGATTTCATTCGCGGCACGCCCGACGGCGACGAAGCCGATTCCATCCTGCGCAAGTGCGTGCATTGCGGATTCTGCACGGCTACCTGCCCGACCTACCAGTTGCTCGGCGACGAACTGGACGGCCCGCGCGGCCGCATCTACCTGATGAAGCAGATGTTCGAGGGCGCGCCGGTCACGCGCAGCACGCAACTGCATCTGGACCGCTGTCTCACCTGCCGCAACTGCGAGACGACGTGCCCGTCGGGCGTGCAATACGGGCGGCTTGTCGAAATTGGCCGCAAGGTCGTGGAAGAGAAGGTCGAGCGGCCGCTGCGCCAGCGTATCCAGCGCAAACTGCTCGCGAATTTCCTGCCGAACGCCGCGCTCTTCACTCCCGCGATGAAACTCGGCCAGCAGTTCCGGCCGCTCCTGCCGCGCAGCCTGCGCGCCAAGATTCCGCTGCCGCAAAAGCTGCTCGCGCCGCCCACGCGCACGCACGCGCGCAAGGTGCTGATGCTCGACGGCTGCGTGCAACCCGCGATGATGCCGAACGTGAACACGGCAACCTCTCGCGTGTTCGACGCGCTCGGCATCGAGACCGTGAGCGCGCCCGGCGCGGGTTGCTGCGGCGCGATCCGGCTGCATCTCGGCTATAACGAGGACGCGCTGGACGACGTGCGCAACAACATCGACGCGTGGTGGCCGTATGTCGAGCAAGGCGTCGAGGCGATCGTGATGAACGCGTCGGGCTGCGGCGCGACGGTGAAGGAATATGCGCACCTGCTCCGCGACGATCCGGCTTATGCGCAGAAGGCGGCGCGGATCGTGGAAATGACGCGCGATCTGGCCGAAATCCTGCCGCTTTACGAGGAGGAACTCGTCACGCTCGCGCGGCGGCGCGGCGTACATACGGTGGCGTTCCATCCGCCCTGCACGCTTCAGCACGGACAGCAGATTCGCGGCCGGATCGAGGCGTTGCTGACGGCGTTGGGTATCGAAGTTCGGCTCCCGGCGGATAGCCACCTGTGCTGCGGATCCGCTGGAACGTACTCCGTGCTCCAGCCGAAGCTCTCCTACACCCTGCGCGATCAGAAGCTCAGCAAGCTCGACAAGCTGGAGCCGCAATTGATCGTGTCGGCCAATGTCGGCTGTATCGCGCATTTGCAGAGCGGCACGGCGACGCCCGTCACGCACTGGATTCAACTGCTCGAACATCTGCTTTACGGCTAAGCGCGGACGGCACGTTTCCAAGGTGCCGTCCGTATAATTCACGCTTCGCCACGCGCCGCCTGAACTTGCCATGTCCGCTTCCGCCATCGCGCAGCATCTCGAAGAAGTCCGGCAACGTATCGCCGATACCGCCGCGTCCGCAGGACGCGATGCCGCGTCCGTCGAACTGCTCGCGGTCACGAAAACTTTCCCCGCCGACGACGTGCGCGCCGCGTTCGACGCCGGCCAGCGCGCGTTCGGCGAAAACTACGTGCAGGAAGCGGTCGCGAAGATCGCCGCGCTCGCCGATCTTCGCGCGCAGATCGAGTGGCATTTCATCGGACCGCTGCAGTCGAACAAGACGAAGCTCGTCGCCGAGCAATTCGACTGGGTGCATTCGGTGGATCGGCTGAAAATTGCCGAGCGTCTCTCCGAACAGCGGCCTGAAGGCGCGGCCGCGCTCAACGTGTGCCTGCAGGTGAACGTGAGCGGCGAGGCGTCGAAGAGCGGCGTCGAACCGGCGGAGGCCGCCGCGCTCGCGCATCGGATCGCCGCGTTGCCCGGCTTGCGGCTGCGCGGCCTGATGGCGATTCCCGAAGCCAGCGGCACGCTCGACCAGCAGCGCGCGCCGCATGCGCGTTTGCGCGAACTGATGGATACGTTGCGCGCCGACGGTTTGCCGCTCGACACGTTGTCGATCGGCATGTCGGCGGATCTGGAGGCGGCCATTCTGGAAGGCGCGACCATCGTGCGGATTGGCAGCGCCATTTTCGGCGCGCGCAGCTACAACCACTAAATGACTGAAACCATTATGAAAATTGCATTCATCGGCGGCGGCAACATGGCTGCGGCGTTGATCGGCGGCCTGATCAAGCGCGGCGTCGCGCCCGCGGATCTCTACGCCGTCGATATCAACGACGAAGCCCGCGCGCGCACCGAGAAAGATTTCGGCATCGCGACGGGCGCGGCCATCGACGCCACGCTCGGGAACTACGACGCCGTCCTGCTCGCCGTAAAGCCGCAGGTTTTGAAGGACGTCAGCGCCGCGTTGCGTCCACATCTTGGATCGCAACTGGTGATCAGCATCGCGGCCGGGATTCGCGCGGCCGATTTGTCGCGCTGGCTCGGCGGGTATGGACGTATCGTCCGGACCATGCCGAACACGCCGGCTTTGATCGGCATGGGCGTGACGGGACTGGCGGCGCTCGATGGCGTGGACGATGACGCGCGCACGCTGGCTTCCGAGGTTTTGGGTGCGGTGGGCGAGACGGTCTGGTTCGACGACGAAGCCAAGATCGACGCCGTCACCGCGATCTCCGGCAGCGGTCCGGCTTACGTGTTCTATTTCCTCGAAGCGATGCAGGAAGCGGCCCGGCAGCTAGGTCTCGACGATGCACAAGGCCGCGCGCTTGCGGTTGCCACGTTCACGGGCGCGGCCCAGCTTGCCGCGCAGTCGGGAGAGCCGGCGGGCGTGCTGCGCGAGCGTGTGACGTCGAAGGGGGGGACGACGGCCGCCGCGTTGGCGTCTTTCGATGCTCAAGGGGTTAAGGATGCGATCGTGCGGGGCGTGTTGGCGGCCGATGCTCGGGCGCGGGAGATGGGCGAGGAGATGGGGCGGGGTTGAACGAACCCGCTGGGCGTTTTTTGGGGTTGGGGTTTGGTGTGCTGCTCGGCAGGATTTGGTTTGCTGGCGCCCTTGTTTTGTGTGCCTGTGCTTTCTGGGAACTTGATCTCGTGTAGGTTTATTAGCACGCCGCTATGCGCGGCGGCAGTCACTTTCTTTGCTGCTGCAAAGAAAGTAACCAAAGAAAGCAGCTTATCCGGCTAAGTGTCCACCTCGAATAACCAGACGGATAGGCGCGCAGGCTGATTCGGCTAACTCGCATTCGTTCGGATTGGCACAGCGCCTGTCAGGACCCTCCTCGCTGCGCTCGGACGACGGGCATACCCAGCCTAGCAACGCGCTTCTTGGGAATTTGCTCTCGCGTCGGTCTATTAGCTCGCCCCTGTGCGGGGCAGCAATCACTTCCTTTGGCTAGCTGCAAAGAAGTAAGCAAAGAAAGTAGCGTGACCGCCTAAAAGTGTCCACCACACATAGCCACACCGATAGGCGCGCAAGCTGATTCGGTTGCTGCGCATTCACTCGGATTGGCACAGCGCCGGTCAGTTCCGTCCTCGCTACGCGAGGACGACGGGCACATCAAAAACCATCGGTGAGCGGTCGGTTTGGTTGTTCGGTTCGGTTGTTCGGTTATGCCGTACCGGCAGGCACTTTGTGCCTGCGGGGATGGATGAGCGGCTCCACTCCGTCTTGTGGTGCGATGGCCGAATCAGCTTGCGCACCACTCCCGGATACGGTTCGTGGTGGACACTTCGACGGACTAGCTGCTTTCTTTGGTTACTTTCTTTGCAGCAGCAAAGAAAGTGACTGCTGCCGCGCATAGCGGCGTGCTAATAAACCGACACGAACGCAAGTTCACAAAAAGCGCAGGCAAACAAAAGCAAAGGGCGCCAGCAAACCAACCCAGTTCACTTCAAAACCGCATAGTGCAGTGCGATCCCCGCAAACAAGACGCCGCCCAACCAGTTGTTATGCTTAAAGGCGGCAAAGCAGGCCATCCTGTCGCGTCCGCGAATCAACGTGTAGTGGTAAACGGCGCATCCCAAAGCGGCGGCCCAGCCGATCCAGTAAATCCACCCAAACGCGAGCGTTACGCCGATCCACAAGTACACCGCCAACGTCGCCCCATAGCAAAGCATCACGGCCAGCACATCGAATCGGCCGAAGGTCAACGCGGAAGTGCGAATGCCGATGCGAACGTCATCGTCGCGATCGACCATCGCGTACTCGGTGTCGTAGGCCACCGACCAGAACACATTCGCCGCCAGCATGATCCACGCGAGCATCGGCACGTGATCCTGAACCGCCGCGAACGCCATCGGAATGCCGAAGCCGAACGCAATGCCCAGATAAGCCTGCGGAATCGCGAAAAATCGCTTGGTGAACGGATAACTCCCCGCGACGAACAACGCGAACACCGACAGTTCCTTCGTCAATGCGTTGAGCGGCCATATCAGCAAAAACGCGACGAGCGACAGCGCCGCCGCCAGCGCCACCGCCTCCCACGCACGAATCTTCCCCGACGTGAGCGGCCGGTTCTCGGTGCGCTTCACGTACCGATCGAAATCGCGATCGGCGTAATCGTTGATCGCGCAGCCCGCCGAACGCATCAGAATCGTGCCGATCACGAAAATCACCAGCAGCATCGGCTGCGGATGACCGTCGGAGGCAATCCACAGCGCATTGAGCGTCGGCCACAGCAACAACAGGCTGCCGATGGGTTTATCGAGGCGAACGAGTCGGAAATAAAGCGGTAGACGGGCGAACATGGACGTGGCCGATTAATGCGACAGCCATCATTTTAAGGCAGCGCGACCCACACATCCGATGCCGCCGCCCATATAAAAAACCCCGCGCTCTTTCGAGCGCGGGGTTTCGTGAAACATCGACGCAATCGACCTTACGCGAGCATCGAGCGCAGCATCCACGCGGTCTTCTCGTGCGTCTGCATGCGTTGCGTCAGCAGGTCGGCGGTCGGCTCGTCGTTCGCGCTGTCGGTGTACGGGAAAATCTCGCGCGCCGTGCGCACGACCGCTTCCTGACCTTCCACCAACTGGCGAATCATTTCTTCCGCCGCCGGCACGCCGTCCGCTTCCGGAATCGACGAGAGCTTCGCGAACTCGCGATAGCTGCCCGGCGCATGCACGCCGAGCGCGCGAATCCGTTCGGCAATCGAATCCACCGCGAGCGCCAGCTCGTTGTATTGCGTTTCGAACATCAGGTGGAGCGTGTTGAACATCGGCCCCGTGACGTTCCAGTGAAAATTGTGCGTCTTCAGATATAGCGTGTACGTGTCGGCCAGCAAACGCGACAGACCGTCGGCAATCTTCTTGCGGTCTTTGTCGCTGATACCGATATTGACTGACGGTGCAGTGTCCTTCTTCGCCATGATGACTCCTTGAGAGAGTGATACGAACGGTGCGAACGCCGCGCGACGGGATGTGAATGCACCGGGCACGGCCGTTCGAGCGTTCGACAGTTTATCTTAGAAACAAGGCGCGGCCCGCTACGCGGCTTGGTACGCGATACGGCTCGCGGCCTTTTGCGGCGCGGCGTGGCGACGCACCTTCACACGACACCGCTGCCGCGCAACGCTTCGACGACGATCGCGCCGTAACCCGCCGCGACGATTCCGAAACCGAGCGCAATCCGCGTCCCGCGCGACGCGCGCAGCCCTTTCTCATCGATTGCGCGCGCGGCTTTTTCGATCGCCATCAAAGCTTGTGTCATGGTCGTTCCCCGTGAATGCCTGAGTTGCCGTTACTTCACGGCGAGTTCCTGCGCCACGCCGACGTGTTGCCCCAACGTGGCGAGCGCCTGGATCACGCCGTCCGCGTATGCCGGATCGGCGCGCCGGAAATGCTCGATCTGCCGCTCGACGATCTCGTTCGGCACGCCGAAAATGTGCCGCGCGATGTTGCCGAAAAAGCGCTCGCGCTGCGCCGCGTCGAACAGCCGGAACAATGCGCCCGCCTGGCTGAAATAGTCGCCGTCTTCGCGATGGTCGTAGCGCGCCACGTCGCCTGCCGCGAGCGGCGGCTCGTTCACGCTCGCGTCCTGCGCGAAATCGCCAAAGCGATTCGGCTCGTAGTTCACGCGGCCGCCCTGATTGCCGTCCGTCCGCATCGCGCCATCGCGATGAAACGCGTTCTGCACCGGCGCGCGCGGCGCATTCACCGGAATCTGATGATGGTTGATGCCGAGCCGGTAACGCTGCGTATCGCCGTAAGAAAAGAGCCGCCCTTGCAACATCCGGTCCGGCGAGAAGCCGATACCCGGCACCACGTTCGCCGGCGTGAACGCCGACTGCTCGACATCCGCGAAATAATTCGCCGCGTTACGGTTCAACTCCAGGACCCCAACGTCGATCAACGGGTAATCCTTGTGCGGCCACACCTTCGTGACGTCGAACGGATTGATCCGATACGCGGCCGCTTCCGCTTCCGTCATCACCTGAACGCGCAGATTCCAGCGAGGGAAATTGCCGCGATCGATGTTGTCGACGAGATCGCGCTGCGCACTTTCCCGATCTTGCGCCACGACGGCGGCCGCTTCCTGATCCGTGTAATTTTCGAGCGGCTGCTGCGACTTGAAGTGGAACTTCACGTAATGCCGCTCGTTGCTTGCGTTGATGAACGAGAACGTGTGCGAGCCGAAGCCGTGCATCTGCCGATAATTCCGGGGAATGCCGCGATCGCTCATCAAAATGGTGACCTGCTGCAGCGATTCCGGATGACGCGACCAGAAATCCCACGCCGCTACGTTGCTGCGCAGATTCGTGTACGGATCGCGCTTTTGCGTGTGGATGAAGTCGGGAAACTTCAGCGGATCGCGGATAAAGAACACCGGCGTGTTGTTGCCGACGACGTCCCAGTTGCCCTCCTCGGTGTAGAACTTCACCGAAAAGCCGCGCACGTCGCGCTCGGCGTCGGCGGCGCCCCGCTCGCCGGCGACCGTCGAAAAGCGCATGAACAGCGGCGTTTGCTTGCCGATTTCCGAGAAAATGTTCGCCTTCGTGAAACGCGAAATGTCGTGTGTGACGGTGAACGTCCCGAACGCGCCCGAACCTTTTGCGTGAACGCGGCGTTCCGGAATCACTTCACGGTCGAAATGAGCCAGCTTTTCGATCAGCCAGAAATCCTGCAACGTGACGGGACCGCGAGGGCCGGCGGTCTGCGAGTTCTGGTTATCGCCAACAGGTGCGCCGGAAGCCGTCGTGAGCGTGCGCTGGGTCATGGGGTGTTCCTCTTTTTGGTCGAATTCGAGTGGGTTCAGGTTCAGCAAACGCGAGCGAAATTCGCCAGCAGGTCGATGAGCACATCGCGGTATGTTTTGGCCGAGTCCGTCATGTCCGTTGTCTCTGGTTTGTTGCGACGAGCATAGCAAACGCTATCGATATTTCTAATTCGATTAAATTAATCTATGCGATAGGTAAAAATAAAGCGGCCCAGGGTGGGGCCGCTTTTGGGGAGCGGGGTTGGTTGGGTACACCGCTCCGATGCCCGTACCTCTGGGAACTTGCACGGTTGGGTTTTGCTGGCGCTGTGTGCTTTTGTTTGCACGCGCTTCTTGGGAACTTGCACGGTTGGGTTTTGCTGGCGCTGTTTGCTTTTGTTTGCACGCGCTTCTTGGGAACTTGCTTTCGTGTAGGTCTATTAGCACGCCGCTATGCGCGGCAGCAGTCACTTTCTTTGCTGCTGCAAAGAAAGTAACCAAAGAAAGCAGCTAGTCCGTCTAAGTGTCCACCACGAACCGTTTCTGGGAGTGGTGCGCAAGCTGATTCGGCCATCGCACCACACAACAAAGTGGAGCCGCTCATCCATCCTGACAGGCACGAAGTGCCTGTCAGTTGGGCATAACCCAGGAAGCCAAACCGACCGTTGGTCTTTGACGTGCCCGTCGTCCGAGCGCAGCGAGGATGGAACTGACGGGCGCTGTGCCAATCCGAACGACTGCGAGTTAGCCGAATCAGCTTGCGCGCCTATCCGCGAGGTTATTCGTGGTGGACACTTAGCCGGATAAGCTGCTTTCTTTGGTTACTTTCTTTGCAGCAGCAAAGAAAGTGACTGCTGCCGCGCATAGCGGCGTGCTAATAAACCTACACGAAAGCAAGTTCCCAATAAGCACAGGCAAACAAAAGCAAAGGGCGCCAGCAAAGCAAACCAGTCCACAGCCGCTAGGCAAAACCCACTCAATTCACCGCGATAGGCATATCGAGCTTACTGACGCCAGGCAGATCACAAGCGGCGATCGCATCGCAGATCGCATCGATGGCGGGCATCCGCGTAAAGCTCTTCCGCCAAGCGAGCACAACGCGGCGATCCGGCACCGGATCATCGAACGCAACGTAGCTGAGCAATCCCGCATCGACGCCGGCCGCGTGCGGCTTCACTTCCATGACCGACATCCGCGGCAGCACCGTAATCCCGACCCCGCTCGCGACCATATGCCGAATCGTTTCCAGCGACGATCCCTCGAAAGTCTTCTGAATACCATCCGCGTTCTGCGAGAAACGCATCAATTCGGGACATACGCCCAGCACGTGATCGCGGAAACAATGGCCGCTGCCAAGCAGCAGCATGGTTTCCTGCTTCAGATCGTCCGGATCGATCTTCGCGCGGTTTTCCCATGCGTGACCCGCCGGCATCGCGACGACAAACGGTTCGTCATAGAGCGCGCGCACCATCAAACCGGTTTCGGGAAACGGCAGCGCCATGATCGCGACGTCGATCTCGCCCTGCTTCAGCAACTCGATCAACTTCAACGTGTAATTTTCCTGCAGCATCAGCGGCATCTGCGGGACGGCCTTGATCATCTGCTTGACGAGCGTCGGCAGCAGATACGGCCCGATCGTATAGATCACGCCGAGCCGCAGCGGCCCGACCAGCGGGTCCTTCCCCTGCTTGGCGATTTCCTTGATGGCAAGCGTTTGTTCGAGCACGCGCTGCGCCTGCGTGACGATCTGCTCGCCGACCGGCGTGACGCTGACTTCGCTCGTGCCGCGCTCGAAAATCTGCACGGTGAGCTCGTCCTCGAGCTTCTTGATGGCCACCGACAAAGTCGGCTGGCTGACGAAACAGGCCTCGGCGGCGCGGCCAAAATGCCGCTCGCGTGCCACCGCGACGATGTACTTCAATTCAGTAAGCGTCATTTGGGACCAATCAGCGACGTTAGTTCGATAGGTTTGACTTATACACCCGGCGCGGCGATTCGCCAACTTGCCGCCGGTACGCTGTATCCGCCCGCGTTTCACGCCGGGTGAAATAGGGACCGACGACGCAGCCGCGAGTTCACAGGCTCATCACTTTTCCACGTTACCGACGTCAAGACGCGGCTCAAGCCTTCAAAAAATGCTCGCGCGCGCCAAGCCAGCGGGTCAAGTGCTGCGTGACGGCATCGGGAAACTCCGCGAGCATCTGATCCGCCGCCGCCCGCGCCGGCTCGATCAGCCAGCCGTCGTTTTCGAGACTCGCGAAACGCAGCATCGCCGCGCCCGATTGCCGCGCGCCGAGAAATTCGCCGGGTCCGCGAATGTCGAGATCGCGCCGTGCGATCTCGAAGCCGTCGGTGGTTTCGCGCATCGTCTGGAGACGCGCGCGCGCCGTTTGCGAGAGCGGCCCGGCGTACATCAGCACGCACACGGAAGCCGCGCTGCCGCGCCCGACGCGCCCGCGCAACTGGTGCAACTGCGCGAGCCCGAAACGCTCGGCATGCTCGATCACCATCAGCGACGCGTTCGGCACATCCACGCCCACTTCGATCACCGTCGTCGCGACGAGCAACTGCACGTCGTTCTTCGTGAACGCGTCCATCACGGCGGCTTTTTCGGCGGGCGCGAGCCGGCCGTGAACGAGTCCGACATTCAGTTCCGGCAGCGTTGCGACGAGCGTCTCGTAGGTTTCGACCGCCGTTTGCAACTGCAAGGTCTCGCTTTCCTCGATCAGCGGACACACCCAGTACACTTGCCGTCCCGTCAGCGCCGCCTCGCGCACGCGGCCGATCACTTCGTCGCGGCGCGAATCGGAGACGAGCTTGGTCAGGATCGGCGTGCGGCCGGGCGGGAGTTCGTCGATGGTCGACACGTCGAGATCGGCGTAGTACGTCATGGCGAGCGTGCGCGGAATCGGCGTCGCCGACATCATCAACTGATGCGGCTGGAAATCGCGCGCGCCGTCCGCCGCGTTCTTCGCCTTCGCCCGCAGCGCGAGCCGTTGAGCGACGCCGAACCGGTGCTGCTCATCCACGATCACGAGGCCGAGCCGCGCGAATTCCACCGCGTCCTGAATGATCGCGTGCGTGCCGATCACGAGTTGCGCGCCGCCCGACGCCGCCGCTTCGAGCGCCGCGCGCTTGTCCTTGGCCTTCAGACTGCCGGCCAGCCACGCGACCGTCACGCCGAGCGGTTCCAGCCAGCCGCGCAATTTGCGCGCGTGCTGCTCCGCGAGAATCTCGGTCGGCGCCATCAGCGCGGCCTGATAACCGGCGTCGATGGCCTGCGCCGCCGCGAGCGCCGCGACGATCGTCTTGCCGCTGCCGACATCGCCCTGCAACAAGCGCTGCATCGGATGCGGCAACGTGAGTTCGCCCGCGATTTCCGCGCAAACACGCTCCTGCGCGCCCGTCAGCTTGAACGGCAGCGCCGCCAGAAAGCGCGCGACGAGCGACTGCGGCTCGCTCGTCCGCCGCGGCATGGCGGGCGCGGCGCGCGTGCGGCGCTCCTCGTGCGCGCGCTTGAGCGACAACTGCTGCGCGAGCAATTCCTCGAACTTGATGCGCGTCCACGCCGGATGCGAACCGTCGATCAGCGCGTGCTCGTCCGAATCCGCATGCGGATGATGGAGCGTGCGCACGGCATCCAGCAGACCCGGCACATCGAGCGGCCGCAAATGCGCGCGGTCGATCTTCTCGGGCAGCAATTCCGGAAGCGTCACCCGCGCGAGCGCGCTGTCGATGGCCTTGCGCAAATACGCCTGCGACACGCCCGCCGTGCTCGGATACACGGGCGTGAGCGCCTGCGGCAGCGGCGTGTCCTCGTCGACCGGACGCACCGCGGGATGCACCATCTCCATCCCGAAAAAGCCGCCGCGCGCGTCGCCGCGCACGCGCAGGCGCTTGCCGATCGCCATTTGCGTGACTTGCGAGCCGTAGAAATTGAGAAAGCGCAGCGTGAGTTCCTCGCCGGCGTCGTCGTGCAGTTTGACGAGCAACTGGCGGCGCGGCCGGTACGCGATTTCGTTGTCGAACACGACGCCTTCGACCTGCGCGTTGTCGCCGGGAATCAGTTCGCCGATGGGCGTGAGGCTGGTTTCGTCCTCGTAGCGCATCGGCAGATGCAGCACGAGGTCGATATCGGAGTGAAGGCCGAGCTTCGCGAGCTTATCGACGGTTTTGGGCAGCGCGACGGCCTTCTTCGCGACGGCTTTCGCGCCCTTGAGCGGTTCGGCCGGCGCGAGGCCGCCGCTTTTCGTCCGCTTGCGCGCCGGCAGCCGCTCGGGCGCGTCGGCGTCGGCGGCATTCGCGTCGGCGTTCGCGTCGGCGTTCGCGTCGGCGTCGGTGGTCAAAAGCGGGCGTCGGTCGGGCAAGGGCATCTACTCTCTTCGCAAGTACAATATCGGCTTCGTGCGCGGCTCGGGCGGCGTGGTTCGTCATCATAAATGCCCGCGCCGCCGCCGTGAAAACGACTTTCATGGCCCGCCGCCCACGCGAACACGCCCCGAATCAGCATCAAAAACCGCGCATCGACACCGCGCACCGATACATTTCCCATGCTCACGCTTTCCGATTTCGATTTTAATCTGCCGCCCGAGTTGATCGCGCAAACGGCGCTCGCGGAGCGCAGCGCAAGCCGTCTGCTCGACGTGGACAACGGCCGGTCGCCCGCGCGGCTCACCGACCGCCAGTTCGCGGAACTGCCCGGCCTGATCGCGCCGGGCGATCTGCTCGTGTTCAACGATACCAAGGTTCTCAAGGCGCGTTTCCTCGGCCAGAAGGCCAGCGGCGGGCGGATCGAAGTGCTGGTCGAGCGGCTGACCGGCGCGACAACCGCGCTCGCCCAGATCCGCGCGAGCAAAAGTCCCGCGCCCGGCACCACGCTGCGTCTCGCCGATGCCTTCGACGTGACCGTCGGCGAGCGTGTCGAACCGTTTTACACGCTGCATTTCCCAGCCGATTGCCTGACGCTGATCGAGGCACACGGCCGTCTGCCGCTGCCGCCGTACATCGAGCACGATCCCGACGCCTTCGACGAAACGCGTTACCAGACCGTCTACGCCGCCAATCCGGGCGCGGTGGCCGCGCCGACGGCGGGCCTGCATTTCGACGACGCGCTGTTCGCCCAGCTCGACGCGCGCGGTGTGGAACGCGCGACGCTCACGCTGCACGTGGGCGCGGGCACGTTCCAGCCGGTGCGCGTAGAAAATCTCGCCGATCACAAGATGCACAGCGAGTGGTACCACCTGCCGCAATCGCTCGCCGACAAGATCGCCGCCACGAAAGCGCGCGGCAACAAGGTGATCGCGGTCGGCACCACGTCGATGCGCGCGCTCGAAGCCGCCGCGCGCGACGCCGCGAATGCGGGCGTGCCGCTCGCGGCGGCGACCGCCGAAACGGATATCTTCATCACGCCAGGCTACGAGTTTCGCGTGGTCGACCGGCTGGTGACGAATTTTCACTTGCCGAAATCGACGCTGATGATGCTCGTATCCGCGTTCGCGGGCGTCGAGACGATCCGCGAGGCTTATCGCCACGCAATCCAGGAGCGCTACCGCTTTTTCAGCTACGGCGACGCCATGCTCCTCACGCGCGCGCAGTAAAATGCGGGCCGTTTTTGCATTTACCCATCGCTAGCGCGGGCCGTCGAGGCCCGCTCAACATTTGCGCCGGACTGTATTCCGGTGGCACAGGAGTCACGAATGACCGACGGTCAAACCCCGCCGAAGCCCGATAACGGCCTCAAATTCGATCTCATCACGACCGACGGTCAGGCGCGACGCGGCCGCCTCACGCTGAATCATGGCGTCGTGGAGACGCCGATCTTCATGCCGGTCGGCACGTACGGCACCGTGAAAGCGATGCAGCCGCGCGAGCTGGAGGAAATCAACGCGCAGATCATTCTGGGCAACACGTTCCATTTGTGGCTGCGGCCGGGACTGGAAACGATCGGCGCGCACGGCGGCCTGCATCGCTTCATGAACTGGAATCGTCCGATCCTCACCGACTCCGGCGGTTTTCAGGTGTTTTCGCTGGGCGATCTGCGCAAGATCACCGAAGAAGGCGTCACGTTTGCATCGCCGATCAACGGCGACAAACTGTTCCTCTCGCCGGAAATCTCAATGCAGATTCAGAAGATTCTGAATTCCGACGTCGTAATGCAATTCGACGAATGCACGCCGTACGCCACCAAAGGCGTGCCGACGTCGCATCAGGACGCGGCCGATTCCATGCGCATGTCGATGCGCTGGGCGAAGCGCTCCATCGACGAATTTAACGGACTCGGGAATCCGAATGCGCTGTTCGGCATCGTGCAGGGCGGCATGTTCGAGGATCTGCGCGACGAATCGCTCGCCGGTCTCGCGGATATCGGCTTTCACGGCTTCGCGATCGGCGGGCTGTCGGTCGGCGAGCCGAAGGAAGACATGATGCGCGTGCTCGAACACATTGGCCCGAAGCTTCCCGCCGACAAACCGCACTACCTGATGGGCGTCGGCACGCCGGAAGATCTGGTGGCGGGCGTGGCGTCGGGCGTGGACATGTTCGACTGCGTGATGCCGACGCGCAACGCGCGCAACGGCTGGCTGTTCACGCGTTTCGGCGACGTCAAAATTCGCAACGCCGCGCACAAGAACTCGCTGAAGCCACTCGACGAAAGCTGCGGTTGCTACACCTGCCGTAATTTCTCACGCGGTTATCTGCACCATTTGCATCGCGTGGGCGAAATTCTGGGCGCGCAACTGAACACGATTCACAACCTGCACTACTACCTGCAGTTGATGAGCGAAGTGCGTGAATCCATCGAAAACCACACTTTCGATGCGTTCCGGAAGCTGTTTCACGAGAACCGGGCGCGCGGGATCGACTAGCCTTCGCAACGAAAGCCTTACAATATCCCTACGTCGCACTTTAACAGCTTGATCGCAAAGCGCATTCCAGCGCTGCCGCGACGTGGGCCGGTGGTAGAATAGCCGGCTAATTTTGATCGATTGTTATAACGGAGAGACCAACGTGTCGTTTATTTCCAATGCCTTTGCACAAGGCACAGGTGGCGCCGAATCCAGCATCATGAGTTTCCTGCCGCTGATCCTGATGTTCGCCGTGCTGTACTTCATCATGATCCGCCCGCAAATGAAGCGCCAGAAAGAACACCGCAACATGCTCGGCGCGATGGCGAAGGGCGATGAAGTCGTGACCAACGGCGGGATCGTCGGCAAGGTCACGAAGGTGACGGAAGCGTATGTCGGCGTCGAAATCGCCGAAGGCACGGAAATCACCATCCAGAAGGCTGCTGTCACGACGATTCTTCCGAAGGGCACGATCAAGTCGCTGTAAGACCCGTTCTTCGCGTCCGGCGCGGCCTCGCGGCCCCTCGTTCATCGCCGGACGCATCGCTCTCTCCCACGCCAACTTTCCCGTTCGGCCATCCCCATGAATCGTTACCCTCTTTGGAAATATGCCGTGATGCTGGTGGCGCTCGTCATCGGCCTCGTCTACACGCTGCCCAATTTTTTCGGCGAAGCGCCGGCGGTGCAGGTGTCGAGCGGCAAGGCAACGGTCAAGCTCGATTCGTCCACGCTCGATAAAGTCGAGAGTGCGCTCGCAGCGAACCAGGTCAACGCCGACGAAGTCACGTTCGACAACACGTCGGCCAACGCGAATATCCGCGTGCGCCTGAAAGACACCGACACGCAATTGCGCGTGAAGGATCTGCTGACGAAATCGCTGAACGCCGATCCCACCGATCCGCAATTCGTCGTCGCGCTGAATTTGCAGGCTGCGTCGCCGCGCTGGCTGACCGCACTGCACGCGCTGCCGATGTACCTCGGCCTCGACTTGCGCGGCGGCGTCCACTTCCTGCTGCAAGTGGACATGGCGGGCGCGCTGAACAAGAAACTCGATTCCGACGCCGCCGATGCCCGCGCGCTCCTGCGCGACAAGAATATCCGCGATGGCGGCGTGAATCGCGTGGATCAGTCGGTGGTCGTGAATTTCGCCGACCAGTCCGTCGCCGACGCCGCGCGCACGCAACTCGTGACGGGCGTGCCCGAACTCCAGTGGGCGACGCGTCAGGCAAGCGACGGCTATCAGGTCGTCGGCACGTTCACGCCGGCCGCGCAAAAGCTGGTGGAAGACGGCGCGCTCAAGCAGAACATCACGACGCTGCATAACCGCGTGAACGAACTCGGCGTGGCCGAACCGGTCATCCAGCAGCAAGGCTCCGACCGCATCGTGGTCGAACTGCCGGGCGTACAGGACACGGCGAAGGCGAAGGACATCATCGGCCGCACGGCGACGCTCGAATCGCGTCTCGCCGATCCGACCAACACGCATCCGGGCCCGAACGATCCGGTCCCGCCGGGCGACGAACTCTTCACGCAGGGCAACTCCGCGCCGGTTCTCTTGCGCAAGCAGGTGATCTTCACCGGTGACCGCATCATCGACGCGTCGGCGGGTTTCGACGAACATCAGCGCCCGTCGGTAAACATCCGTCTCGACGCCGCCGGCGGCCGCGCGGTGAGCAGCGTGTCGCGCGACAATATCGGCAAGCCGATGGCGATGGTGCTGTTCGAAAAGGGCAAGGGCGAAGTGCTGACGGTCGCGACCATCCAGTCGGAACTCGGCGACCGCTTCCAGATTACCGGCCAGCCGACGCCGCAAGCCGCCACCGACCTCGCGCTGCTCCTGCGCGCCGGTTCGCTCGCGGCGCCGATGGACATCATCGAAGAACGCACGATCGGTCCGAGCCTCGGCGCGGACAACATCAAGAAAGGCTTTCACTCGGTGACCTACGGGTTCGCCGCGATCGCCGTCTTCATGATCGCGTACTACATGCTGTTCGGCCTGATCTCCATGCTGTCGCTGTCGGTCAACTTGCTGCTGCTGGTCGCGATTCTCTCGATGCTGCAGGCCACGCTCACCTTGCCGGGTATCGCCGCAATCGCGCTCGCGCTCGGTATGGCGATCGACGCGAACGTGCTGATCAACGAGCGGATCCGCGAGGAACTGCGTAACGGCGCGCCGCCGCAACTGGCTATCCAGAACGGCTTCTCGCACGCCTGGGCCACGATTCTCGACTCGAACGTGACCACGCTGATCGCCGGCCTCGCGCTGCTCGCGTTCGGTTCCGGCCCGGTGCGCGGCTTCGCGGTCGTCCACTGTATCGGCATCCTGACCTCGATGTTCTCGGCCGTGTTCTTCTCGCGCGGTCTCGTGAACCTCTGGTACGGCGGCAAGAAGAAACTGCAGTCGCTCGCGATCGGCCAGGTGTGGCGTCCGGAAGGCGATGCCGCCAGCGCCACGGCCGCGTATCTCGCGAACCAGCGCGGCGACGATTCCGCCGTCGATGAAATCGTGCAGGCCGCGCCGCGCGTCAAGGCGCCGGTCCCGGCGCAAGCGCGCGCGCCGAAACAATCCGCTCCCGCCCGCACCGGCAAGCCGACGGTGCGCCGCCGCTCCGGGCCGGGCGTCGATGCCCCGAAGAAACCGGGCTCTTCAAACTGAGCCCCGGAGAATAGATCATGGAATTTTTCCGTATTCGTCGTGACTTGCCGTTGATGCAGCGTGCGCTGCTGTTCAACGCCATTTCGCTCATCACGTTCCTCGCGGCCGTGTTTTTCCTCGTGCATCGCGGGCTGCATCTGTCGGTGGAATTCACCGGCGGCACGGTGATCGAGGTGCAGTATCCGCAAGCCGTGCCGCTCGAACCCGTGCGCGGCACGCTTGGGTCATTAGGTTACGCCGACGCACAAGTGCAGAATTTCGGCACGTCCCGCGACGTGCTGATCCGCTTGCCGCTGAAGACCGGCCTCACCTCCGCCCAGCAGAGCGATCAGGTAATGACCGCGCTGAAAACCGCCGACCCGCAAGCGCAGTTGCAGCGCGTCGAGTTCGTCGGTCCGCAGGTCGGCAAGGAACTGGTGACCAACGGTTTGCTCGCGCTCGCGTGCGTGGTGATCGGCATCGTGATCTACCTGTCGTTCCGCTTCGAGTGGAAGTACGCGGTCGCCGGCGTGATCGCGAACTTGCATGACGTGGTGATCATCCTTGGCTTTTTCGCGTTCTTTCAGTGGGAGTTCTCGCTGTCCGTGCTCGCGGCGATTCTCGCCGTGCTCGGCTACTCGGTGAACGAATCGGTCGTGATTTTCGACCGGATCCGCGAGACGTTCCGGAAGCAACGCAAGATGAGCGTGATCGAAGTCATCAACCATGCAATCACGAGCACGATGTCGCGAACCATCATCACCCACGGCTGTACGGAAATGATGGTCCTCTCGATGTTCCTGTTCGGCGGCCCGACGCTGCATTACTTCGCGCTGGCGCTGACAGTCGGCATTCTGTTCGGTATCTATTCGTCGGTGTTCGTCGCCGCCGCGATCGCGATGTGGCTCGGCGTGAAACGCGAAGACCTCGTGTCGGACAAGAAGCCGAAATACGATCCGAACGATCCGAACGCGGGCGCGGAAGTCTGAGCGTTATCGTCGCTCAGTAGCGCAAGCAACAACAAAGGCCGGTTCTCGCGAACCGGCCTTTTGTCTTTTCGACAGGCGGTTTTTTATCGGCTCGTCGCACGTAAAAGCCGAAGACGGCAAAAACAAAAAGCCAAAAAAAGCCCGCTTCGAAAATCGAAGCGGGCTTTCGTCCAGCCGGGAAACCAGCGAAGCTTACTGCTTGATGCCTTCGGCCTGGATATGCAGCGTCGTCTTGAGGTTAAAGCCATAGGCCTTGCCGTAGTCCATGCCGAAATCGCCGCGATCGAAGGTCGCCGTCGATTCCGTGCCGCACACTTCCTTCTTCAGCATCGGGTTCTGGAAGCATTTGAACGAGTCGATCTTCAGGTTCAGCGGCTTCGTCACGCCGTGCATCGTCAGCGTGCCGACCACTTCGACCGGCGTATCGCCGTCGAACTTGATCGACGTGCCCTTGTATTCGGCGGTCGGGAATTTCGCGACGTCGAAGAACTCGGCCTTTTGCAGATGCTCGTCGAGCTTGGCGTTGCCGGTGTCGATCGACGATGCGTCGATGGTCACGTTCACCGTGCCCGTCTTCGCCGCGCGGTCGATCGTGACCGTGCCACTGCTCTTCTTGAACTTGCCGCGCCACACCGAAACGCCGCCGAAGTGGTCAGCCTCGAAGCTCGGATACGTATGCGACGGATCGAGTTGATAGGTCGTTTCGGCTGCCATGGCGCTGGCCGACATGGCGACTGCGAGCGCGCCCGCTGCGATCAGAATGTTCTTTTTCAAGTGATTCTCCTAACTGGTTGTTGCGCAAAGTTGCGCCAATTGCCGCGTGCCGCTCACTTCTTCGCGGCGACGATATGAAACTTGATGACCACGTCATCGGCCACCACCGAGGTGTCTTTCCACTCGCCCGCGCCGACGTCGAATTGCGTGCGCTTGATCGGCAGCGTGCCGTCGAAGGTCTGCGTCGCGCCTTGCTGCGTCACGGTGACCGGCACGGTCACATTCTGCGACTTGCCCTTGATGGTGAGCTTGCCCGCGACCTTGAACTGGTTCGCGCCGGCCGGCGTGATGCCGGTCGAGACGAAGGTCGCAGCCGGAAACGCCGCGCTGTCGAACCAGTCCTTGCCGCGAACCTGCTTGTTGTATTCGTCGTCGCCGAGATCGTAGCTGCCCGTGTCGATGGACAGATTCGCCGAGCCGCCCGCTGGTTTCGCGGGATCGAAGGCAATTTGCGCCGTGAACTTCTTGAACGTGCCGTCGACCGGCACGTTCATCTGCTTCGAGGTCGCCGTGACCGTGCTCTTCGACACATCGACCTGCGCGTTCGCCGATACCGCCACGACGATCGCAGCAGCGGCAACGCCTGTCAGCATCCAACGGGAAAAATTCGCTTTCATGTCTGCCCTTTAAACTCATTGAAACGATTTCGGCGCGCCTAACATTCCCGCTCGGCGAAATTCGCGTAACGCGTTATTGGAAATCAAAACCATCCGGAAACAATCAGCCGTCGCGAAATGGCTTGCGAACAGCCGGGAAACAATCGACTGCATAAGCCTTATTTCAGGAACGGCAGCATGCGGCCGAGCAAACCATCGCGATCCACAAAATGATGCTTGAGCGCCGCGAGCACATGCATGACGACGAGCGCGAGCAAGCCGTAATTCAGCACGATATGGACGAGCCGCAGCGTGCCCTTCAGGACCTTGTCCGGTCCGATGATGGTCGGCAGCGGCACCACGCCGAGATACACCACCTGAATGCCCGCGGCCGAACTGTAGAAATAGCCGGAGATGGGAATCACCAGCATCAGCGCGTAGAGCAGGAAGTGCGTGACATGCGCGGCGCCCTTCTGCCAGGCGGGCATCTGGCGCGGCATGGCGGGCGCGGCGTGGGTCGCGCGCCAGATCGTCCGGATGAGCGCGAGCGCGAACACCGTCACGCCGATCCACTTGTGCCACGAGAAGTATTTGAGCTTGGTCGGCGTGAACCCCGGAATGTCCGTCATGATCCAGCCGAGATAGAAGCCGCACACGATCAACAAGGCGATCAGCCAGTGAAGGCCAATGGCGATGCCGCTATATTGAGCGGTCGAAAAGTTGGGACGGCTTTCCATGGCGGACCTGATGAAAATATTCGGGGCCGGCCAGCGCGTGCTGATCGGTGTTTGAGGCCGCCATCGTACCCGAACGGGAAACATTGCGTGAGAGCGGGCAAAAAGTACCGCCGTTCATGCACGATGCCCGCCGGCATTGAGTCCCAGCGGCACGCAGCAAGACTCTGGAAGGCATCTTCTCGCTGTTGCAACGAACTATTCCACCGGTGCAACGGTCCGAAAATGCAGTATTGGTAGCGTGTCAGCGGCGCGCGCAGCGGCTGTATCCAAGTGGGCTGGCAGGCTTCGTGCTGTGCCGCGTCAAACCGTTTGATACTATGCCGGCTGGTCCGGCGCGCAGCTCGTAGCGGCCGCCGCCGTCGAATCACGGCGCCCACCACGAACGCCCCCGCGAGCCTCGGCATCTCGACCTATGGAAGACCATCACGATCTCATCGCGTGCCACGAATGCGACGCGCTTTTCTCGAAGCGCGCGTTGCCGCGCCGCACTACCGCGAAATGCCCGCGTTGCGGCGCGACGCTGTACGCGAGCGTCTCGTCGAATCTGGACAAGATCTGCGCGGTGACGCTCGCCGCGCTCATCACGTTCCTGATCGCGCAGGCGTTTCCTATCGTCGAACTCGACGCGAACGGGCTCACCACGCAAACCACGCTGATCGGCGCGATCATGGCGCTCGGCAGCGAAAACATGGAAATCGTCGCGGTGATGGTGTTCTGCTCAACGATCCTTTTTCCGATGACCGAACTGCTCGCGCTGCTCTACGTGCTCGTGCCGTTGCGCGCGGGCTTCGTGCCGGTCGGCTTCAACCATGTGCTGCGGGCGATCCAGTTCGTGCGGCCGTGGGGAATGATCGAAGTGTTCATGCTCGGCGTGGTCGTCACGCTGGTGAAAATGGTGAGCCTCGCGCGCGTGATCCCGGAAGCCGCGCTGTTCGCGTTCGGCGCACTCACGCTGATGTTCGCCGTCGTCGTCATGTTCGATCCGCGCGCCCTCTGGGATATCGCCGCCGATCTGCCGAAACGCCGTTCGCCGCCCGATTCGCCGCTCGATATGCTGCGCCCGACCGAGCCGTCGCACCAGAACGCCGACGCGGCCCAAACCAGCCAGAGTCCGCGAACATGAGCAGTGTGAATCAGCCCGACACGCCGGACACGGCGCCCGCCGCTCCGCCAGACACAAACGCCGAAGCCGCCGCACCGGTTTTCTACACGACCGCGTCGCGCTCGAACCTGGTGTCCTGCCACGCATGCGGGCTCGTGCAGCCGCGCGCGATCACCGTCGAGCGCCAGCGCTGCGCACGCTGCGGCGCAACCGTGCACCGGCGCAATCCGGACAGCATCGCGCGCACCTGGGCGCTGCTCATCACCGCCGCGATCCTGTACATTCCGGCGAATCTTTATCCGGTCATGCACACGTCGTCGATCGTCGGCTCGGAAGACGACACCATCATGAGCGGCGTCGCGCTGTTCTGGAACGACGGCGACTATCCGCTTGCCGCCATCATTTTCATCGCGAGCATTCTCGTGCCGATGCTCAAGCTCGGCACGCTCGCATTCCTCACGTGGAACGTGCAGCGACGTTCGGTCTGGCGGCCCCGCCAGCGCACGACGCTGTACCGCGCGGTCGAGCGGATCGGGCGCTGGTCGATGCTCGATGTCTTCGTCGTCACGCTGACCGTCGCGCTCGTGCGCTTCCAGTCGATCGCGGTCATCACCGCCGGGCCGGGCGCGCTCGCGTTCGGCGGCGTGGTGGTGCTGACCATGCTCGCCTCCATGCAATTCGACCCGCGACTGATGTGGGACAACATCGAACCCTCAGGTAAAAAATATGACTAGTCCGCAAGGGCCGAACGAGCCAAAGCAACCTGACGAACCCATCGGCGGCCTGCCGGCGAACTTGCCCGAACCCGTGATCGAACCGCGCAGCCGCTGGCTGCCGTCGCTCGTGTGGGTGATTCCGCTGATTGCCGCGCTGATCGGCATTGCGCTCGTGGTGAAATCGGTGGCGGGACGCGGGCCGACGATCACCATCAGTTTCGTCAGCGCGGAAGGGCTCGAACCGGGCAAGACCAAGCTGAAGTACAAGGATGTCGATGTCGGCACGGTCAAGACCATCAACCTCTCGAAAGATCATTCGCGCGTGCTCGTGGACGTGCAGTTGACGAAGGAAGCGTCGGACTTCGCCGTGAAGGACACGCGCTTCTGGGTGGTGCGTCCGCGCGTGGCCGCGAGCGGAGTATCGGGCCTGAGCACGTTGTTGTCGGGCGCGTATATCGGCGTGGACGCGGGGAAATCAGACGACGACGAGACTCAATTCGTCGGGCTGGAAAACCCGCCCGCCGTGACCGCCGACCAGAAAGGCCGCCGCTTCACGCTGCGCGGCGAGTCGCTCGGCTCGATCGATATCGGCTCGCCCATTTACTATCGTCGCGTTCAGGTCGGGCAAGTGGTCGCGTTCAAACTGGACAAGGACGGCACCGGGGTGACCATGGACGTGTTCGTGAATGCGCCCTACGACCAGTACATCGGCACGAATTCGCGCTGGTGGCACGCGAGCGGCGTGGATCTGCGGCTCGATTCGAACGGTTTCACGCTTAATACGCAGTCGCTCGCGACGGTCGTGCTCGGCGGGATCGCGTTCCAGACGCCGCCCAACCAGCAGCCGGGGCCGCAGGCGCCGGACAACATGACGTTCCGCCTGGGTTCGGACGAAACCGACGCCATGCGCGATCCGGACGGCCAGCCGCTGCGCGTCGTGATGAATTTCAATCAGTCGCTGCGCGGGCTGTCGGTCGGCGCGCCGGTCGATTTCCGCGGCATCGTGCTGGGTCAGGTGACGAATATCGCGATCGAATACGATCCGAAATCGCGCAGTTTCCAGATGCCCGTCACGCTGAACGTCTATCCCGAGCGGCTCGGCAAGCGCTTCCGGCAGTCGGTGCCGGAACCGGGCACGGCGCTCGGCCAGCAATTGCTCGAAAGGCTTGTCCAACACGGTCTGCGCGGCCAGTTGCGAACCGGCAACTTGCTGACGAGCCAGTTGTACATCGCGCTCGATTTCTTCCCGAAGGCCGCGCCTGTCAAGGTCAACGTGAACGCCGACCCGGTGGAATTGCCGACCGTGCCGAACACGCTGGATGAACTGCAACTGCAGGTCGCGGATATCGCCCGGAAGCTCGACAAGATTCCGTTCGACGAGATCGGCACGAACCTGAACAGCACGCTGATGAACGCGAACAGCCTGTTCAAGCAACTCGACACGCAGGTCGCGCCGGAAGCGCGCGACACGTTGAACGCCGCGAAGAAGACGTTCGGTGAGGCGCAGGCGACGCTGCAGCAAGACTCGCCGCTGCAATCCGATGTTCATCAGGCGTTGCAGGAACTCACACGCACGCTGCAGTCGCTCAATGCGCTCTCCGATTATCTGGAGCGTCATCCGGAATCGTTGTTGCGCGGCAAACCAGGAGATAAACCATGACGTCCGTCCAGGCTCGTTCATCGCTGGCGGCCGCCGCCGTCGCAACCGGCGCCGTCCTCGCGCTCGCCGCGTGCAGTTCCTCGCCGAGCGCCCGCTTTTATACGCTCGGCGGCGAGATCCATTCGTCGTCGGCGACGCCTTCGCCGTTTTATCTGGAAGTCGCGCCCGTCGATATGCCGCAGCAGAACGCGCGGACCCAGATCGTCGTGCAGACCGGCCCCGCGCAGGTCAACGTGCTCGAAGACGACCGCTGGGCCTCGCTTCCCGCCGATGAAGTGCGGCGCGCGCTGTCGTCGGATCTCACGCAGCAACTCGGCACGATCGACGTGTACGGCACGCCGCATCCCGACAGCGTGCCGGTGTATCGCGTGAAGGTGAACGTGCAGCGGTTCGAATCGTGGCCGGCGAAGCAGGCGTTGATCGACGCCGTGTGGAGCGTGCGCGGCGTCGCCAATCAGGCGGTGCTGACGTGCCGGACGCTCGCGCAGCAGCCGGTCGGCGCGAGTTTCGACGATCTGGTGGCGGGCCACCGGCGCGCCGTCGATCAACTCGCCGCCGAGATTTCTGCAGGCGTGCGAACGGTGAGCGCGGCGCCCATGCCGGCCGCGCCGCCGGCTGCTTCGAAGACACCGGGAACGAAACCGGTCGCGGCCACCGTGCTCCCTTGCCCGAGCGCCGTTACCGCGCAAACCGGCTCGACCGGTCAATAACGGCGGAACGCATCCGGAACGCTTCCGGGCGCGTTCCCCGTTACGCCGATGCGGCGCGCTTGCCTAACACGGCATCGGCGCGTATTTCGCCGCGCCGCCGCGTTCGCGCGGCGTTGTCGCCGGGCGACAACGCCGCTATCTCGAAATCTTCGTCGCAAGGTTCGGGGCGGTTAAGATCAATCTCCAAGACCACTTCCGCTCTCCAGCCGCAAAACCAAGATGATGAAACTGATCGGTTCGCTCAGCAGCCCGTTTGTCCGCAAAACGCGGATCGTGATGGCGGAAAAGAAGATCGACTGCGAACTGGTGCTCGAAAACGTCTGGGCGCCCGATTCGAAAATCCACGCCTTCAACCCGCTCGGCAAGGTGCCATGCCTCGTGCTCGACGACGGCGAAGCGGTGTTCGATTCGCGCGTGATCTGCGAATTCGTCGATACGCTGACGCCGGTCGGCAAACTGTTGCCGCAGGAACGGCGCGAGCGCACGGAAGTGCGTTGCTGGGAAGCGCTCGCGGACGGCATGCTCGACGCCGCCGTGCTGATGCGCCTGGAAACCGTATTGCGCGAAGAGCCGCAGCGCAATGCCGCGTGGGTCGCGCGCCAGCAACTGAAGATCGACGACGGTTTGAAGGCGATGGCGAAAGGGCTTGCGGCCAAGCCGTGGTGCTCGGCGAATCACTTCACGCTCGCGGATATTGCGTGCGGTTGCACGCTTGGCTATCTCGATTTCCGCATGCCGGAACTCGACTGGCGTGATGCGCATCCGAATCTCGCGAAGCATTTCCAGCGTTTGTCGCAGCGGCAATCGTTTATCGATACGATGCCGGCTTGAGACAGCTCCCCAGTTAATCTACTCGTAGATAGATAATTGGCTTCCGGGATCACACTCAAATCATCGGCGTTTTTGGCCTTGAGAGGCACTGAAATCATGCGGCCTCCGGCTGTCGCCCAAATTCAGTGCATCCCGATCTAGAAATTCCGCGAAAATCGGACAAAATCTATCTACCTAGAGGTAGATTTTGAGACGGGTGAAAAATTCGAATTTCACCTTTGCTTGCCTTTGTCAAACTGGTGTTCAGAGACGGCTGATACGGTTCACTGCGTCCGTTTCACTCCCAGCGTGATTTCATCGAATCGGGTACGCGCGCCAAACAGCCGTACCGATAACAACGCGCCTTGCAACGCGGCGAACAGCGCGCGGGCCGCGCTATCGGGCTGCCCGTTGGCGATCAGCGTTTGCTGCGCCTCGCCCTCGGCCAGAACCTTCGCGAGCCACGACTCATTCGCCCGGAAATAGGCCTGGACCGCCTGGCGGACCGGTTCGGACAGCGAATCGAGATCGGCTGAAAGCATGCCGCACAGGCAGATCCGCTCGCCGCTATCCGCAATCCGGCCAAGCTGCCGCGCATAACGGTCGAGCTTTTTATCGGCGGTGGCGGAGCTATCGATTGCGTACACCGACGACAGCATTTCCGCGCTGTACGTGTTGACCGCTTCCAGCACGAGATCGTCCTTGGCGGGAAAGTAGTAGTGGATGCTCGACGTCTTGACGCCCACGAGCGTCGCCAGATCGCGATAGCTGAAGCCGTTATAGCCGCGCGTCATGAGGAGTGCCTGAGCGTGTTCCAGCAGTTGGTCGCGTACTGTGTTTTTATCCATGAGCGATGACCCGCAGTAAATTTCTAGCCACAACTTAACTTAACTTAACGAAGCTCCGTCCCGATATTTACCTACTCATAGGTAGACAGTCAAGGTTTGTCTGCGGATTCGTCTAAATCGTTGTATCAAAATAGGAATTCGCCGTCCGGAAAGAACCCGGCGCGCCGCGGATATCGAAAAAAAACGGGCCGAAGCCCGTTTTTGCACAACACGCCCGACGCCGATCACGCCACGGCGCGCGATTGCGACTCGGACTCCGGCTCCCGCGCCGTGAAAGCGCGCTCGATAATTCCGCCACCGAGACACACATCGCCCTGGTACAGCACCGCCGACTGGCCCGGCGTCACCGCCCATTGCGCTTCGTCGAAGCGCAGTTCGAAATGCCCTTCCTGCGTGGCCGAAGCGGCGAATGCACACGCCGCATCCGCCTGTCGATACCGCGTCTTCGCCCCGCACAGCGCGCCTTCCGAAGGCGTCGCGCCCGCCACCCAGCTCGTATTCCCCGCTTCCAGCACGGGCGCCAAAAGCCACGGATGGTCGTGTCCCTGCACGACGAAGAGCGTATTGCTCGCCATATCCTTTCCCGCGACGAACCACGGCTCGCCGCTGCCTTCCTTCGCGCCGCCCAGCCCGATGCCCTTCCTCTGGCCGAACGTATAGAACGCAAGCCCGATATGCTCGCCGACGATCTTCCCGTCCGGCGTCTTCATCGGACCGGGCTGGGTCGGCAGGTAACGGTTCAGGAATTCGCGGAACGGCCGCTCGCCGATAAAACAGATTCCCGTCGAATCCTTTTTCTTCGCGTTCGGCAAACCGATCTGCGCGGCGATCTCGCGCACTTTCGTCTTCGGCATTTCACCGAGCGGAAAAAGCGTCTTCGACAACTGCTGCTGATTGAGCCGATGCAGAAAATACGATTGATCCTTCGTGTGATCGGTCGCTTTGAGCAACTGGAACAGGCCGTCCTGCTCGCGCACGCGCGCGTAATGGCCTGTGGCAATGGTTTGGGCGCCGAGCGACATGGCGTGGTCGAGGAACGCCTTGAACTTGATTTCCGCGTTGCAGAGCACGTCCGGATTCGGCGTGCGGCCGGCCGAATACTCGCGCAGGAACTCCGCGAACACGCGGTCCTTGTATTCCGAGGCGAAGTTGACCGCTTCCACGTCGATGCCGATCAGATCCGCCACCGACACCACGTCGATCCAGTCCTGCCGCGTCGAGCAGTATTCGCCGTCGTCGTCGTCTTCCCAGTTCTTCATGAAAAGGCCGACCACGTCGTAGCCCTGCTCCTTGAGCAGCCACGCCGTCACCGACGAATCCACGCCGCCCGACATGCCCACCACGACTTTTTGCTTGCTCATGTTGCTACCGTTTGCTTAAGTCGCGGCGCGCCCTGACGAAGATCTAGGCTCGCGCGGGCGCGACGGAATGTGTATGAATGAAATCGAGTGGCACGCGCCGCCCGGCGAGATAATCGTCCACGCATTGCTGGACGAGCGCCGTACGATGCCGGTGCGCGCAGGCGCGCAGTTCGTCGGCGGTGAGCCACATGGCGCGGACGATGCCGTGATCGAGCGGCCGGTCCAGCGCCTCGCCCGCCACGCCGCAAAACGTGAAGCGCAAATACGTGACGTCGCGGCCCGGCCGTTCGAAATGCGTCATGTACGTGCCGACCAGCGCCTCTGGCTCGAAACGGTGCGCCGTTTCTTCCAGCGTCTCGCGGATCACCGCCTCGACGAGCGTCTCGCCCGCCTCCAGATGCCCCGCTGGCTGGTTGATGCGCAACCCGGCCGACGTGTGTTCTTCTATCACGAGAAAGCGCCCTTCGCGCTCGACGATGGCCGCCACCGTGACGTGCGGTGCCCAATGGTCTGGTTTCATGGATCGTTATTTTACCGTTTTGCGGGTTTCCACGCGTGACTCCGTAGTTTCACTGAGTACGGGTGGGATCGCAGCAAATTGCGCACCTTCTTCGGTTACAGTGGCGAAACGCGGTTTCTTGCATCTGATATATCTCGGAAGTCGGTGCGTATTCCTCCGACTTTTGGCAAAGAATTAAAAACGTCAGGAGGATGGAAATGCACATCGGAGTGCCCGCCGAGACGCGGGCGAACGAGGCGCGCGTCGCCGCCACACCGGAAACGGTCAAGAAGCTCGTGTCGCAAGGTCACCGGGTTACGGTGCAGCGCGGCGCGGGCGGTCCCGCAAGCTATATAGACGACGCCTTCGCCGCTTCCGGCGCGGAACTCGTCGATGCGGGCACTGCGTTCGCCGCCGATCTGATTCTCAAGGTGCATTCACCGAACGACACCGAACTCGCGCAGATCAAGCGCGGCGCGGTGATCGCGGGAATGCTCGATCCCTTCAATACGGAGAACACCGCGCGGCTCGCCGCCGCGGGCGTCACCGCGTTCGCACTCGAAGCCGCACCGCGCACGACGCGCGCGCAGAGCCTCGACGTGTTGTCGTCGCAGGCGAACATCGCCGGCTACAAGGCCGTGCTGGTCGCCGCGAACCTGTATCAGCGCTTCATGCCGATGCTGATGACCGCCGCCGGCACCGTGAAAGCCGCGCGCGTGCTGATTCTCGGCGCGGGCGTCGCGGGGCTGCAGGCGATCGCCACGGCCAAGCGGCTCGGCGCGGTGATCGAGGCGTCGGACGTGCGGCCCGCCGTGAAAGAGCAGATCGAATCGCTCGGCGGCAAGTTCGTCGATGTGCCGTTCGAGACGGACGAGGAACGCGAAGCGGCGGTGGGCGTGGGCGGTTACGCCCGGCCGATGCCGCCGAGCTGGCTCGCGCGGCAATCGGCGCAGGTTCACGAGCGCGCGAAACTCGCCGATATCGTGATCGCGACCGCGCTGATTCCCGGCCGTCCCGCGCCCACGCTGATTTCGGTCGAAACCGTGCAGCAGATGAAGCCCGGCTCGGTGATCGTCGATCTGGCCGCCGGACGCGGCGCGGAATTCGAAGGCCGGCGCGGCGGCAATTGCCCGCTGACCGAGACCGATCAGGTCGTGACCAAACACGGCGTGCATCTGGTCGGCTACACGAATCTCGCCTCGATGGTCGCTGCCGACGCGTCCGCGCTCTATGCACGCAACCTGCTCGACTTCGTGAAGCTGATCGTCACGAACGAAGGCACGCTCAATATCGATCTCGCGGACGACATCGTCGCGGCCACGCTTCTGTGCCGCGACGGTCAGGTCACGCGGGCCGCCTGAGGAGACATCATGGAACTCGTCAATCACACGGTCATTAACCTGATCATTTTCGTGCTCGCGATCTACGTGGGCTATCACGTCGTCTGGAACGTCACGCCCGCGCTGCACACGCCGCTGATGGCCGTGACCAACGCGATTTCGGCGATCGTCATCGTCGGCGCGATGCTTGCAGCGGGCCTGACGGTCGGCGGCGCGGGCAAGTTCTTCGGCACGGTCGCAGTCGCGCTCGCGGCGGTGAACGTGTTCGGCGGCTTTCTCGTCACGCGGCGCATGCTCGAAATGTTCAAGAAGAAAGAGCCGAAGAAAATTGCCGTGGACAAGGAGGCAACGCGATGAGCCTCAATGTCGTCACGCTGCTGTACCTCGTCGCCTCGGTGTGCTTCATTCAGGCACTGAAAGGCTTGTCCAATCCTAAAACCGCGCGCATCGGCAACACGTTCGGCATGACCGGCATGGCGATCGCCATCCTCACGACCATCGCGCTGATCGTGAAGCAGGCGTCGTATCTCGGCTCGAATCTCGGCCTTGGGCTCGGGCTTTTGTTCGCCGCGCTGATTATCGGCGGCGGGATCGGCGCGTATGTCGCGGCGAAGGTCGAGATGACCAAGATGCCGGAACTCGTCGCCGCGATGCACTCGCTGATCGGTCTGGCGGCGGTCTGCATCGCGTATGCGGTGGTCGCCGAGCCGTCCGCGTTCGGCCTCGCCGCGCTCGGCGAACCGATTCCGTACGGCAACCGCGTCGAGTTGTTCATCGGCACGTTCGTCGGGGCGATCACGTTCTCCGGTTCCGTGATCGCGTTCGGCAAGCTCTCGGGCAAGTACAAGTTCCGCCTGTTCAAGGGCGCGCCGGTCGTGTATCCGGGCCAGCACATGATCAACCTGCTGCTCGCCATCGCGATGGTCGGCTTCGGCGTGATCTTCATGCTGACGCAGTCGTGGCTGCCGTTCGTCGCGATGACGCTGATCGCGTTCGCGCTCGGCGTGCTGATCATCATCCCGATCGGCGGCGCGGACATGCCGGTGGTCGTGTCGATGCTCAACTCGTACTCGGGCTGGGCGGCGGCGGGCATCGGCTTCTCGCTGAACAATCCGATGCTGATCATCGCCGGGTCGCTGGTCGGTTCGTCGGGCGCGATCCTGTCGTACATCATGTGCCGCGCGATGAACCGGTCGTTCTTCAACGTGCTGCTCGGCGGCTTCGGCAACGAAGGCGGATCGGCGGCGGCGGGCGGCGCGACGGAGCAGCGTCCGGTGAAGTCCGGTTCCGCCGACGACGCCGCGTTCATGCTCGGCAACGCGGAAACCGTTGTGATCGTGCCGGGATACGGGCTGGCGGTCGCCCGCGCGCAGCACGCGCTGAAGGAACTCACCGACAAGCTGGTGGAAAAGGGCATCGACGTGCGTTACGCGATCCACCCGGTGGCCGGGCGGATGCCGGGGCACATGAACGTGCTGCTGGCCGAAGCGGAGGTGCCGTATGAACTCGTCCACGAGATGGAGGATATCAACGGCGAGTTCGGACAGACCGACGTGGTGCTGGTGCTGGGCGCGAACGACGTGGTGAATCCGGCGGCGAAAACCGATCCGAAATCGGTGATCGCGGGGATGCCGATTCTGGAAGCTTATAAGGCGCGGACGATTATCGTGAATAAACGCTCGATGGCGGCGGGTTATGCCGGGCTGGATAACGAGCTGTTTTATATGGATAAGACGATGATGGTTTTCGGGGACGCGAAGAAGGTGGTGGAGGATATGGTGAAGGCGGTGGAGTGAAACCGCCATGATTTGACCAGTGCCAGCGGCCCGCCGGAAGCGGGCCGCTGGCATTTTGCGTAACCGGAATCCCGTCGCGGGCGCATCGCGAGAATCGCCACACCCGCCCCCCGCGTACAATGTCGCCTTCACAGAACCTCTCCCCGCACCCACCCATGGCCCCTTCCCTCTTCGACTGGTTTGTCCCCTGCCCGCGCGGTCTCGAGGCGCCGCTTGCGGCTGAACTCGCCGAAATCGGGCAGCGCCATCTCAACGGCGCCGCGTTCAAACCGGGCGCGCAAGTCCCCGGCGGTGTGCATTTTCGCGGCGGCTGGGCGGCCGGCATGGCGGCGAACCTGCATTCGCGTATCGCGAGCCGCGTGCTGCTGAAGATCGCGCAAGGCGCGTATCGCAATGAAACCGACATCTACGAACTCGCCTACCAGCAGCAATGGGAACAGTGGTTCACGTCGAACCAGACGATGCGCGTCGATATCACCGCGATCAAATCGCCGCTGCGCAGCCTCGAATTCGCGACCCTACGCGTGAAGGACGCGGTCTGCGACCGTCTGCGCGAACTGAGCGGCTCGCGGCCGAGCATCGATACCGCGCAACCCGACGTGCGCGTCTTCGCGTTCCTGACCATCAACGAATGCACGCTCTATCTCGATACCTCCGGCGATCCGCTCTTCAAGCGCGGCTGGCGTCTCGATAAAGGCGCGGCCCCGCTGCGCGAAAATCTCGCGGCGGGCATTCTGCGCCTGACCGGCTGGACGCCCGGCACGCCGCTTTACGATCCGATGTGCGGCAGCGGCACGTTTTTAGCCGAAGCGGCGCAGGTCGCGCTGAACGTCGCGCCGGGCGTCGAGCGCCGGTTCGGCTTCGAAAAGCTGAAGCAATACGACGTCAACGCGTGGCAAAAGCTGAAAGTCGCGGCCGTCGATGCAAAACGCGCCGCCGCGGCATCGCGCGCCGACTTGCAGATTTTCGGCAGCGACATCTCCGGCGACATGCTCGATAAAGCGCGCGCCAACATGTCGCGCGCCGGGCTGCCGCCCCAAGCGCTTAAACAGGTCGATGCCCGCAACATGGTCCCGCCCACCGACGCGCCCGGCATCCTGGTCGCGAATCCGCCGTATGGCGAGCGGATCGAAGTGCGCGGGCGTGGTCCGCGCGGCGAAATTCGCGAAACGAGCCGCACGCGCGGCCGCGACGAGGACGAAGAAGCGTTCCTGCGCGCCCAGCCCGATCCGGCCGATCAGGAATTCTTCATCTCGTTCGGCAATGCGCTCAAGCAGCGCTTTCCCGGCTGGAGCGCCTACGTGCTGACCTCCGACCGCAAACTGCCCGGCATGATGCGGCTGCGCGAATCGACGAAAACGCCGCTCTTTAACGGCGCGCTCGAATGCCGCCTGTTCCGCTTCGACCTGATCGCGGGCAGCGTGCGCAATCGTCCGGCACCGCAGGAAAGCGCGCCGGAATAACGCGGCGCGGCGCGTCTGCCGAGGCATTCGCCGCGGCATTCGACAAGGCATCGCGATTCGTAGGCGGGCGCTACAATCGCTTCATGAACGCCTCCAACGAACTCGCCCATTCCGTCGACGCTTGCCCCTTCCGTGCCCGCCGCGAACGTGTCCTCGCGGCGTTGCGCGCGACGGGCGGCGGCGTCGCCATCGTGCAGACCGCGCGTGAAGTCGCCCGCAATCGCGACGCCGACTATCCGTTCCGCCACGACAGCTACTTCTATTACCTCACCGGTTTCACCGAACCCGAAGCCACGCTCGTGCTCGACGCCAGCGCCGATATCGCGCATGGCGAGCCGGCATCGACGCTCTTTTGCCGCGAGAAAAACGTCGAACGCGAAACGTGGGAAGGTTTCCGCTTCGGCCCGGAAGGCGCGCGCGCCGCGTTCGACTTCGACGCCGCGTTCGCAATCGACGTGATCGATACCGAACTGCCGCGCATGATCGCGGATTCGCCCGCGCTGCATTACGCGCTCGCCAGTAGCGCCGAACTCGACGAAAAAGTGCGCGGCTGGATCGACGCGGTGCGCGCGCAAAGCCGCAGCGGCATTGCAGCGCCCGCGTCGATGCACGACATCACGCCGCTCCTCGACGAAATGCGGCTCGTGAAGGACGAACACGAACTCGCCGTCATGCGGCGCGCGGGATCGATTTCCGCCGAAGCGCACCGCCGCGCGATGCGCGCAACGCGGCCCGGCATGCGCGAATACGAAATCGAAGCGGAATTGCTCTACACCCTCCGCCGGCGCGGCGCGCAGGCGCCCGCGTATGGATCGATCGTGGCGGCGGGCGCGAACGCCTGCGTGCTGCACTATCCGGCGGGCAACGCGATCGCGCAGGAAGGCGACCTGATCCTGATCGACGCGGCGTGCGAACTGGACGGCTACGCGTCCGACATCACGCGCACGTATCCGGCGAGCGGCCGGTTCACGGCGGCGCAGCGCGAGATTTACGACATCGTGCTCGCCGCGCAATACGCAGCCGTCGACGCGACCTGCGCCGGCGTGAGTTTCGACGCGCCGCATCAGGCCGCCGTGCGCGTGCTGTCGCAAGGCCTCCTCGACACCGGCATCCTCGACCGGACCCAATTCGCGAGCGTCGACGATGTGATCGCCGAACGCGCGTATCAGCGTTTCTACATGCACCGGACGGGCCACTGGCTCGGCATGGATGTCCACGACGCAGGCGATTATCGCGACCACGCGGGCGCGCTCGACGATCAAGGCGCGCGTCCGTGGCGCACGCTCGTCGCCGGCATGACGCTCACCATCGAGCCGGGACTGTACATCCGCGCCGCCGACGACGTGCCGGAGCGCTACTGGAATATCGGCATCCGGATCGAGGACGACGCCATCGTCACCGCGACCGGCTGCGAGCTGATGACGCGCGACGTGCCCGTCGACGCCGACGAAATCGAAGCGCTGATGCGCGACACGAACCGACTATGACGACCGAAGCCATCGCAGCCCCATCCCATTTCGATTTCGATATCGCCATCGTCGGCGCGGGGCCGGTCGGGCTCGCGCTCGCGGGCTGGCTCGCGAGCCGGAGCGTGACGCAGCGGCTGTCGGTCGCGCTGATCGACGCGCGCACGCCGGAAGCCGCGTCCGCCGATCCGCGCTCGCTCGCGTTGTCGCACGGCAGCCGCGTGCTGCTGGAATCGCTCGCCTTTCCCGCCGACGCCACGCCGATCAAGCGCATTCACGTTTCGCAACGCGGCCGCTTTGGCCGGACGCTGATCGATCACGACGAGCACAACTTGCCCGCGCTCGGTTACGTGGTGCGCTACGGTTCGCTGGTCAGCGCGCTCGCGGACGCGGTGCGGGCGCGGCGGATCGAATGGCTCACCGGCACGACCGCGCTCGCGCCGCTCAAAGATGGCGACGGCGTGACACTGCCACTGCGCTCGGCCGCCGGCGAGCGCACGATCCGCGTGCGTCTGCTCGTGAACGCGGAAGGCGGCCTGTACACGGAGACCGATCCCGCCAAGAACACGCGCGATTACGGCCAGACCGCGCTGATCGGCACGGTGAGCGCGAGCGCGCCGCAGCCGAACGTTGCGTGGGAGCGCTTCACGCGCGAAGGACCGATCGCACTTTTGCCGTGCGGCGGTCCGCGTCATGCCGATCTTTCGCTGGTGTGGTGCTGCACGCCCGAGGAAGCCACGCGACGCAATCAACTCGACGACGCCGCCTTCCTCGCCGAACTCGGCGCGGCGTTCGGCGAACGCATGGGCCGCTTCACCGCGATCCGCGGACGCGCCGCCTTTCCGCTCGGCCTGAACGCGCTGCATGCGCTGGTCGACGGGCGGACGGTCGCTATTGGCAATGCCGCGCAGACGCTGCATCCGGTGGCGGGGCAAGGGCTGAACCTTGGCCTGCGCGACGCGCACGCGCTGGTCGACGCGCTCTCGCAGTACGGCGCCAACCCGCTCGCGCTCGCCCGTTTCGCCGAGCGGCGCGCGCTCGACCGGCGTCTGACGATCACCGCGACCGATACGCTCGCGCGCGCGTTCACGGTCGATTTTCCGCCGCTCGCCGCGTTGCGCGGGCTGGCGCTGACCGCGCTCGAATTCGTGCCGCCGGTGAAGACGGCGCTCGCGCGCCAGATGATGTTTGGTCAGCGTCGCTAAACAGCTTTCCCCGTCGCGCTCGCAGCGGGATAAGTGGCGAAAGATGCCGACTTATCCTCTATGACCGCGCCGGGTTTCATAGAAGATTTAAAGACTTGGCATCAGATTGCACTTAATTTCAGCACGCGCTTCGCGGTAAAATACGCGTTTTCCTCCAGCGTTTTCGCGAGCCGCGCCGAATCTGCCGCGCGGGTTGCCGCCCTTCTTTCCATGTCCATCGCCACGCCCGTCATCGGGCCTCATGTTCTGCGCAACAACCTGTTCGTCGCTCCGATGGCAGGCGTGACCGACCGTCCGTTCCGCCAGTTGTGCAAACGGATGGGCGCGGGTTACGCCGTCTCCGAAATGGTGGCGTCGAACGCGCAACTCTGGAAAAGCGAGAAGACCCTGCGCCGCGCGAACCACGCAGGCGAGGTCGAGCCGATTTCCGTGCAGATCGCGGGCGCGGATCCGCAGATGCTCGCCGAAGCTGCCCGACACAACGTCGCGAACGGCGCGCAGATCATCGATATCAACATGGGTTGTCCGGCGAAAAAGGTCTGCAATGTCGCGGCGGGTTCCGCGCTGCTGCAGAACGAAGCGCTGGTGCAGCGCATCGTCGAAGCCGTGGTGCAGGCGGTCGGCGTCGGACCGGACGCGGTGCCGGTCACGCTCAAGATCCGCACGGGCTGGGATCGCGAGAACAAGAATGCGCTGAACATTGCGCGGATCGCCGAGGAAGCGGGCATTTCCATGCTGACCGTGCATGGCCGCACGCGCGCCGACTTGTACAAAGGCGACGCGGAATACGAAACCATCGCGGCGGTGAAGGCCGCCGTGCGCATTCCCGTGGTGGCGAACGGCGACATCGCCACGCCCGAGAAAGCGCGTCATGTGCTGGCCGTCACGGGCGCGGACGCGATCATGATCGGCCGGGCCGCGCAGGGCCGTCCGTGGCTGTTTCGCGAGATCGAGCACTTCCTTCTGACGGGCGAGCGGATGGAAGCGCCGCGAATCGACGAAATCCAGCAGGTGATGAATCACCACCTCGAAGATCACTATGATTTTTATGGCGAATTCACCGGCGTGCGTACTGCGCGCAAGCACATCGGCTGGTACACTCGCGGCCTTTCTGGCGCCAATACGTTCAGACATCGGATGAACACGCTGGATACCACACGAGAGCAACTGCTCGCCGTCAACGAATTTTTCGACGCACAAAAGGCGCTGTCCGACCGTCTCGTCTATGTAGACGAAACCGGGGAGTCGGACAGCACGGCCGAAGAATCCTGCGACGGGCAAAACAACACAGACCGACTAGCCGCATGAGCAGACATAACATTGAACAATGTGTCCGCCAGAGCTTGGACAGCTATTTCCAGGACCTGGACGGATCCAATCCGCACGACGTGTACGACATGGTTATTTCGTGTGTCGAAAAGCCGATGCTCGAAGTGGTGCTCGAACGGGCGGGCGGCAATCAGTCGCTGGCCGCCGAATACCTCGGCATCAACCGCAACACGCTGCGCAAGAAGCTGCAACAGCACGGATTGATTTGATTCTCCGGACCGTCGCGACGGTCAACCGCATTCTTACTTCGGCTCCTTCGTCTTCACCATGATCAAGCAAGCGCTCATCTCCGTTTCCGACAAGTCGGGCATCGTCGACTTCGCGAAATCGCTGTCTGAACTCGGCGTCAAGATTCTCTCGACCGGCGGCACGGCGAAACTGCTCGCCGACGCGGGCCTCGCCGTCACCGAAGTCGCCGATTACACCGGCTTCCCGGAAATGCTCGATGGCCGCGTGAAAACGCTGCATCCGAAGGTTCACGGCGGCATTCTCGCGCGCCGCGATCTGCCGGCGCACATGAGCGCGCTCGCCGAACACGACATTCCGACCATCGATCTCCTGGTCGTGAATCTCTACCCGTTCGTCGAAACCGTCGCGAAGGAAGAATGCTCGCTGGAAGACGCGATCGAGAATATCGATATCGGCGGCCCGACGATGCTGCGTTCGGCGGCGAAGAATCATCGCGACGTGACCGTGATCGTCGATCCCGCCGATTACGCGACCGTGCTGGATGAAATGCGCGCGAACGGCAACGCGGTCGGCTATCCGACCAACTTCCGCCTCGCGACCAAAGTGTTCGCGCACACCGCGCAATACGACGGCGCGATCACGAACTACCTGACGAGCCTCACCGACGAACTCAAGCACGCGAGTCGCAATACGTATCCGTCCACCTTCAACCTCGCGTTCACGAAGGTTCAGGACCTGCGCTACGGCGAAAATCCGCACCAGAGCGCCGCGTTTTATCGCGATCTGAGCTCGCCCGCCGGCGCGCTCGCGAACTACACGCAGTTGCAAGGGAAGGAGCTGTCGTACAACAACATCGCCGATTCCGACGCGGCGTGGGAATGCGTGAAGACCTTCGACGTGCCGGCCTGCGTCATCATCAAGCACGCGAATCCGTGCGGCGTCGCGATCGGCGCGAACGCGCTCGAAGCGTACTCGAAGGCGTTCCAGACCGATCCGACCTCGGCGTTCGGCGGCATCATCGCGTTCAACGGCGAAGTGGACGAAGCGGCGGCGCAGGCGGTGGCGAAGCAATTCGTCGAAGTGCTGATCGCCCCTTCGTTCAGCGACGCCGCGAAGCAGGTTTTCGCCGCGAAGCAGAACGTGCGCCTCTTGCAAATCGCGCTCGGCGACGGTCATAACGCGTTCGATATCAAGCGCGTCGGCGGCGGCCTGCTCGTGCAATCGCTCGATTCGAAGAACGTTCAGCCGGACGAATTGCGCGTCGTGACGAAACGTCATCCGACGCCGAAGGAAATGGAGGATCTCCTGTTCGCGTGGCGCGTCGCCAAATTCGTGAAGTCGAACGCCATCGTGTTCTGCGCGGGCGGCATGACGCTCGGCGTGGGCGCGGGCCAGATGAGCCGCGTCGATTCCGCGCGCATCGCGAGCATCAAGGCGCAGAACGCGGGCTTGACGCTTGCCGGATCGGCGGTGGCATCGGACGCGTTCTTCCCGTTCCGCGACGGCCTCGATGTCGTCGTGAACGCGGGCGCGACCTGCGTGATCCAGCCGGGCGGCTCGATGCGCGACGACGAAGTGGTCGCCGCCGCCGACGAGCACAACGTCGCGATGGTCCTCACCGGCACGCGCCATTTCCGGCACTAAGATTCAATCTCGGTGCGCGTTCGGCGTGAAAACCCCGAACGCGCACCGGCAGCACTCTCCTCCTCCGCGCTTTCGCGCAACACGCGTTTCCCCGCCGATCCGAAGTAAGATGCAAAGGCCGCGCCGTTGGTCAGCGCCGTTAGCGCGCGCCATGGTCGCGTAATGACGCGCGGCCGAATCCCCCGAGCGTCCGTTACGAACCGAATCCAATGAGAATCCTAGGCATCGACCCCGGCCTGCGCGTGACCGGTTTCGGCGTGATCGAGAAGACCGGACACACGCTGACGTATGTCACGAGCGGCGTCATCAAAACCGCCGATGCGGATCTTCCGTCACGCCTCAACACCATCTTCGAAGGCATTTCGACGCTGGTCAAACAGCACAATCCCGACCAGTCGGCGATCGAAAAAGTGTTCGTCAACGTGAATCCGCAATCGACGCTGCTACTAGGTCAGGCGCGCGGCGCGGCCATTTGCGGACTCGTCGCGAACGGCGTGCCGGTCGCGGAATACACGGCGCTGCAGTTGAAACAGGCGGTGGTCGGCTACGGGCGCGCGACCAAGGAGCAAATGCAGCAGATGGTGGTGCGATTGCTCGCGCTGTCGGGCGTGCCGAGCACCGACGCCGCCGACGCCCTCGGCATGGCGATCTGCCACGCGCACGGCGGCGGCGCGCTCGCCATGCTCGGCGGCATTGCGCCGTCGCTCGCCAAAAAGGGCTTGCGCGTGCGGCGCGGGCGGCTGATCGGCTGAATCGGTCCTCGATTAACTTTATAAAAAGCACACACCATGATCGGTCGTATCGCCGGCGTTCTGCTGGAAAAAAATCCGCCTCATTTGCTCGTCGATTGCGGCGGCGTCGGCTATGAAATTTCCGTACCGATGAGCACGTTCTACAACTTGCCGCAGAACGGCGAGAAGGTCGTGCTGCTGACGCAATTGATCGTGCGTGAAGATGCGCATCTGCTGTATGGCTTCGGCACGCAGCAGGAGCGCACGACGTTTCGCGAATTGCTCAAGATCAGCGGGATCGGCGCGCGGATGGCGCTTGCGGTGCTGTCGGGGATGAGCGTGCAGGAACTCGCGCAGGCCGTCACTTTGCAGGATGCTGCGCGGTTGACGCGCACGCCGGGGATCGGCAAGAAGACCGCCGAGCGGTTGCTGCTTGAGTTGAAGGGCAAGCTCGGGGCGGACCTGGGCGTTGCCGCCGGGACGGTTTCCGCGCCGGATCACGCGAGCGATATTCTGAATGCACTGTTGGCGCTGGGGTATTCAGAGAAGGAAGCGGTCGCTGCGGTCAAGAATGTGCCCGCTGGGACGGGCGTTTCCGAGGGGATCAAGCTCGCGCTTAAGGCTCTATCTAAGGGATAGAGCTTCGGGTTTGCGGGTTGGACTTTTCGCGGTTTCTGCAAACTTGAATTGGGTTTGGTTTGCTGACGCCCCTATGCGTTTTGTTTGCGTGCGCTTCTTGAGAACTTGCTTTCGTGTAGGTCTATTAGCTCGCCCCTATGCGGGGCAGCAGTCACTTTCTTTGCTGCTGCAAAGAAAGTAACCAAAGAAAGCAGCTTATCCGCCTAAGTGTCCGCCACGAATAACGTTGCGGATAGGCGCGCAAGCTGACTCGGCCACCGCGCGTTCGTTCGGACTGGCACAGCGCCTCTTAGCTCCATCCTCGCTGCGCGCGGACGATGGGCATATCTGAAAACCGGCGGTTTGGTTCGGTTTTTTAGCTGTGCCTTCCCGACAGGCACTTCGTGCCTGTCGGGATGAATGACAGGCTCCACTCTGTTTGGTGGTGCGATGCCACGGCTGTTTTTTCGCACCACTCCCGGTTACGGTTCGTGGTGGACACTTAGACGGTCACGCTGCTTTCTTTGCTTACTTTCTTTGCAGCAGCAAAGAAAGTAAGTCCCGCCCCGGACAGGGGCAGTGCTGATAAACGTACACGAAAGCAAGTTCCCAAGAAGCGCACGCAAACAAGAGCATCGAGGCGTCAGCAAACCAAAACCCAACCAAGTTTCAAGAGACCGCCAAACCGACCCCGCCCCCCAGCGCCAGCAAAACCAAAACCCGGCGCTGTACAATCCACCAATGATCGAAACCGACAAACTCGCCGCCGAGCGCATCATCTCCGCCACGCCGGTCTCGCGGAACGAGGAAGCCTTCGAACGCGCTCTCCGTCCGCGCCAACTCGACGAATACGTCGGTCAGGAGAAAATCCGCGGTCAGCTTGAAATCTTCATCGAGGCGGCCAAGCGCCGTTCCGAGGCGCTCGACCACGTCCTGTTGTTCGGCCCGCCAGGCCTCGGCAAGACCACACTCGCGCACATCATCGCGCGCGAAATGGGCGTCAATTTGCGGCAGACGTCCGGCCCCGTGCTCGAACGCGCAGGCGATCTCGCCGCGCTTCTCACGAATCTCGAAGCGAACGACGTGCTGTTCATCGACGAAATTCACCGGCTCTCGCCGGTCGTCGAGGAAATTCTGTACCCGGCGCTGGAAGACTATCAAATCGACATCATGATCGGCGAAGGGCCGGCCGCGCGCAGCGTGAAGCTCGATCTGCAGCCGTTCACGCTCGTCGGCGCCACCACGCGCGCGGGCATGCTGACGAATCCGCTGCGCGACCGTTTCGGCATCGTGTCGAGACTGGAGTTTTATAACGCGAGCGAACTGGCGCGCATCGTGACGCGCTCGGCTGCGTTGCTGAAGGCGGAAATCGTGCCCGAAGGCGCGCTTGAAATCGCGAAACGCTCGCGTGGCACCCCGCGTATCGCGAACCGCTTGCTGCGGCGCGTGCGCGACTTCGCCGAGGTGAAAGCGGACGGCAACATCACGGCCGACGTGGCGGACGCCGCGCTGAAAATGCTCGATGTCGATCCCGTCGGCTTCGACCTGATGGACCGCAAACTGTTGGAAGCGATCCTGCATAAGTTCGACGGCGGCCCCGTCGGCGTGGACAACCTGGCGGCCGCGATCGGCGAGGAGCGCGATACGATCGAAGACGTGCTCGAACCGTATCTGATCCAGCAAGGCTTCCTGCAACGTACGCCGCGCGGACGCGTCGCCACGTTGCTCACCTACCGCCATTTCGGATTGGCCGCGCCGGACGCGGGCCCGGTCCAGGAATTGTGGGACGCTAAGAGCTAAAAAAACAGCCTACGCGGGCGCCTTGACGTCGTCGTCGCTGCTGCCCGACGCCAGATGCGCGATGTCGCCCCACGACACCACGCTCGCCGTCTCGCCGTCGAAATTCACCACGTTGACGCTCGAATTCAGCAGATGCCAGTTGCGCGGCACCGCGAGCGGCGTACCGGTCGCCATCCGATAAACGCAGTCGAGCACGCCGCCATGCGCGACGCACGCGATCCGCCCGCCCGGATGCGCCGCGACGATCGGCGCGACCGCCGCCCGCACGCGCTCGAAAAACACACGCTGCGACTCGCCGCCCGGCGGCGCGAAGTCCGGATCGCGGCTTTGCCACACGGTGTAATCGTCCGGATATTTCCGGCTGATCTCCGCGCTGTCGTAACCCTGAAACGCGCCGTACCAGCGCTCACGCAAGCCTTCGCACAATTGCAGCGGCAAACCGAGCGCATCGGCAAACGGGCGCGCCGTCTGCTGTGCGCGCTCCAGATCGCTCGAATACACCGCGTCAAGCGCCGCGCCTTCCTGCGTTTCGCGCACGAGCCGCCGCGCCAGCTGCTCGGCTTGCACGAGCCCGGTTGTGGCGAGCGGAATGTCGATATGCCCCTGAATCCGCTTGATCCGGTTCCAGTCGGTTTCGCCGTGGCGGATAAACAGCACTTGCGTCGTCATGGATTCACTTGCAACCAGAAGGTGACAGGACCGTCGTTCACGAGCGATACCTGCATGTCGGCGCCGAATTCGCCTGTTTCGACGATGGGATGTTTCGCGCGCGCCTCGGCGACGAAGTAGTCGAACAGACGACGGCCTTCGTCCGGCGGCGCGGCGGGGGTGAAGCTGGGGCGCAGGCCGCTCGATGTATCGGCGGCGAGCGTGAATTGCGAGACCAGCAACACGCCGCCCGCGCGCCCGTTGCCGTCGATGTTCTGCACCGGCAAGTTCATCTTGCCCGCAGCGTCGCTGAACACGCGATACGCGAGCATCTTCGCGAGCAGTTTCGCGGCGGCGGCCTCGTTGTCGCCGCGCTCCGCGCAGACCAGCGCGAGCAATCCGGCGTCGATCGCGCCGGTCACGCGCTCGCCCACGCGCACTTCGGCGCGCAGCACGCGCTGGATCAGCGCGATCATCAGGCCGCGAGCGTCACGCGCGCAAAGCGGCGCTTGCCGACCTGCACGACGAACTCGCCCGCATCGATCTTCAAACCCTTGTCCGACACCGTCGCGCCGTCGATCTTCACGCCGCCCTGTTCGATATTGCGCAGCGCTTCGCTCGTCGACGGCACCAGTCCGGCTTGCTTCAGCAACTGGCCGATGGCAAGCGGCGCACCGCTCAAAGTGACAGCCGGAATATCGTCCGGCACGCCGCCCTTCGCGCGATGGTTGAAATCGTCGAGCGCGCGCTCCGCATCCGCCGCCGAGTGAAACCGCGCGACGATTTCCTGCCCGAGCAGCACCTTGAAATCGCGCGGATTACGCCCGCCTTCGGCTTCCTTCTTGAACTGCGCAATCTCCTCGATACTCCGAAACGACAGCAGCTCGAAATAGCGCCACATCAGCGTGTCGGAGATGCTCATCAGCTTGCCGAACATATCCGTCGGCTTTTCGCTGATACCGATGTAGTTGTGCTTCGACTTCGACATCTTCTCGACGCCGTCCAAGCCTTCGAGCAGCGGCATCGTCAAGATGCATTGCTGTTCCTGACCGTACTGTTTCTGCAGTTCACGGCCGACCAGCAGATTGAATTTCTGGTCGGTGCCGCCGAGTTCGAGATCGGCGTTGAGCGCGACCGAGTCGTAGCCCTGCATCAGCGGGTAGAGGAATTCGTGGATCGAAATCGGTACGCCGCCCTGGAAACGCTTGGTGAAATCTTCGCGTTCCAGGATGCGCGCGACCGTGTAGCGCGACGCCAGTTTGATCATGCCTTCGGCGCCGAGCGGCGTGGACCACTCGCTGTTGTAGCGGATCTCGGTCTTTTCGCGGTCGAGCACGAGCGCGGCCTGATCGAAATACGTCTTCGCGTTCGACTCGATCTGCTCGCGCGTGAGCGGCGGACGCGTGGCGTTGCGGCCCGACGGATCGCCGATCAGCGACGTGAAATCGCCGATCAGAAAAATAACCGTGTGCCCAAGGTCCTGCAACTGACGCATTTTGTTCAGCACGACCGTGTGGCCGATGTGGATGTCCGGCGCGGTCGGATCGAGGCCGAGCTTGATCCGCAGCGGCTTGCCCGACGCGGCGCTGCGGGCGAGTTTCTGCGCGAATTCATCTTCGATCAGCAGCTCGTCGCAACCGCGCTTCGCAATGGCGAGCGCGGCGCGGACTTCATCGGTGATCGGCAGGGATTTCGGGGCGACGGCGGTGGAATCAGTGCTCATGCTTTGCGGCTTCTTGGAGTGAAATCGATTCGATGGCTGGCCGGGTGCGCGGCGCCGGAATGAGTTGGCGCGGCACGGGGGCCGAAGGGTGATTTGCGACATTTTCGACAGACGGAAAACGCGCGCAATCCCTTGTTCAGACAACGGATTTTACGCGATGCCGCCGCCGTCTGCCCCGCTTTTGCCGTCGAGTTCGCCCGTCGCGACGTGCGTGGCGCTTTCTGACGGCTTAACCATTTCCGCCGATACGCGGATAATCCCGCTTGATCGGCTTCCTTCACGGAAAAACGCAGTAGGAACAGGAGAACGACGTGGGACGAAAATCCGAAGCAATCGAACCCGGCGCGGCGGACGGCGTGTACTTCGGTTTGATGTCCGGCACGAGCATGGACGGCGTGGACGGCGTCGCCGTGCAATTCGCGGCGGGCAAGCCGCCGGTCGTGATCGGCGAGGCGCACGTGAGTTTCTCGAAGGGTCTGCGCGACGCGCTGTTCGCATTGCAGGCGCCCGGCGAGAACGAACTCGAACGCGCGGCGCTCGCGGCCCATGCGCTCGCCACGCGCTACGCCGTGTGCTGTCACGAACTGCAGAGCATGAGCAACCATTCGGCGGCGAAAGTCCGCGCGATCGGCGTCCACGGGCAGACCGTGCGCCATCGGCCTGAAAAGGGCTACACGCTGCAGATCAACAACCCGGCGCTGCTCGCGGAAATGACGAATATCGACGTCGTCGCCGATTTCCGCAGCCGCGACGTCGCCGCCGGCGGCCAAGGCGCGCCGCTCGTGCCGGCGTTTCACGCGACCGTCTTCGGCGCAAAGAACGAGACGCGCGTGGTCTGCAATTTGGGCGGGATCAGCAATATCACGATCCTGTCGGCCAACGGCTCGGTGCGCGGCTTCGATTGCGGCCCGGCGAACGCGCTGCTCGACGAATGGGCGCAGCGTCATCTGAACAAGCCCTTCGACGAAGGTGGCCACTTTGCAGCGCAAGGCGAGGTGAATCGGCCCTTGCTGCATGCGCTCCTCGACGAACCGTTTTTCGAGCAGCAGCCGCCCAAAAGCACCGGCCGCGACTTGTTCAATCCGGCGTGGCTCGACGCGAAACTCGCGGCATTCGCGACCGTTCCCGCCGCCGACGTTCAAGCGACGCTGGTCGCGTTGACCGCGGTGAGCGTGACGCGCGAGATCGAGCGGCACGCCTCCGATTGCCGCGCGGTGTACGTCTGCGGTGGCGGCGCGCGCAATCCGGTGTTGATGGACGCGATTCAGAAGGCGCTCGAACAAAGCGGCGTGTCGGGCGTGCCGGTCATGACGACCGAAGCGCTCGGCGTGCCGCCGCAGCAAGTCGAGGCGCTCGCGTTCGCGTGGCTCGCGATGCGTTGTGTCGCGCGCGAACCGGGCAACGTGGCGGCGGTGACGGGCGCGGCGGGCGAGCGCGTGCTGGGGGCGATTTATCCGCGATAGATTTTTCGGCAAACGCGCGGGCAATAAAAAACGGAGCCGCGAGGCTCCGTTTCTTTTGCTGCATCTAGCAGGCAATCACACCGAGAACGACGATCCACAACCGCATGTGGTCGAGGCGTTCGGATTCTTGATCACGAACTGCGCGCCGTTGAGATCGTCTTTATAGTCGATCTCCGCGCCGACGAGGTACTGGTAGCTCATCGAGTCCACCAACAACTGGACGCCGCTCTTGTCCATCACGGTGTCGTCTTCGTTCACGGCTTCGTCGAACGTAAAACCGTATTGAAAGCCCGAGCATCCGCCGCCTTGCACGAACACGCGCAGCTTCAATTCCGGATTGCCTTCTTCGTCGATCAACTGCTTGACCTTGTCAGCGGCTGCGTCGGTGAAGACGAACGGCAACGGCATTTCGGTCGTGGGGGTGTCGGTGACAGCGTTCATTCGAACTCTCCAAAAAAGCTTCTAACCGCTATTGTAGGGCTGATCTCAATATCGTGCTGGAAGTCCATGAAATCAATAGGCTATCTCGGCACTGTGTAAATTCCGCGAACTCGCCGCCCATGAAAAAAGCCGCCGGCGCATGACGCAGGCGGCTTTTGCAGCGGTCTCGCCAAAAGGCAAGACAACCGATACGGCTTAACGCTTCGAGAATTGTTTCCGACGACGTGCCTTGTGGAAACCAACCTTCTTACGTTCCACTTCACGTGCATCGCGAGTCACGAAGCCAGCGCTCGACAGCGTCGGCTTGAGCGTTGCGTCGTAGTCCATCAGCGCGCGGGTGATGCCGTGGCGAACCGCACCGGCTTGACCCGTTTCGCCGCCGCCCGTCACGTTGACCTTGATGTCGAACGTGGTGGCGTGGCTCGTGAGTTCGAGCGGCTGGCGCACGATCATCAGCGAGGTTTCGCGCGAGAAGTAGTCAGCGATAGGCTTGCCATTGACGATGATGTCGCCCTTGCCTGCCTTGATGAAGACGCGTGCAACGGCGCTCTTGCGGCGGCCCGTACCGTAATTCCAATTACCGATCATATGGGCTCCCCTTAGATCTCGAGCGCTTTAGGCTGTTGAGCCGTATGCGGATGCGTTGCGTCGGCGTAGACCTTCAGCTTCTTGATCATCGCGTAGCCGAGCGGACCCTTCGGCAGCATGCCCTTGACCGCCTTCTCGAGCGCGCGGCCCGGGAAGCGTTCTTGCATCTTGCCAAACGTCGTTTCGTAGATGCCGCCCGGGTAACCCGAGTGACGATAGTACTTCTTGTCCGTGGTCTTGTTACCCGTGACCTTCAGCTTGCCGGCGTTGATGATGATGATGAAATCACCAGTGTCGACGTGCGGGGTGAACTCGGGTTTGTGCTTGCCGCGAAGTCGGCGTGCCACTTCACTGGCGACACGTCCGAGAATCTTATCCGTCGCGTCAATCACGTACCATTCACGCGTAACCTCATGGGCTTTTGCGGAAAACGTCTTCATGATCGATCCAAAAAAATAACTGTGCCCTGACTTGTCCCGCTTGTATTAGTGCGCATCGAGGCGCGTGCAGGCTCTCCCTGGTTCCCCCTCGCGGGCATGGTGCGAAGAGAACTTTGAATTATAAGGGCTTTTTCGGTTCCGCGTCAAAACCTGCATGTCTTCCGGCCCGTGCTGCGACGTGCCGCCCGCTTTTCCGAAATCAGCCGACGAAAAAAAAACCCGAGCGCCTAGAGGCTCGGGTTTAATCCACCAAAGGAGGAGGTGGAGGAGACACGGTAGATTTGTCGAACTGCGACAACCAATGAAGCGAGTATAGGCAGGCACTTATTGCAAAGCAAGAATATTTGCATCGTGAAATCGAATCTCACTATGTAAAATTCAGCAATAGAGCGATGAACCCTCGAATTTCCCTTTCTATTCAGCGCATTAGCATTAATTTCAAACGTCAAAAGTTCATTCAAAGTGAGTAAAAACCCTTCCTGCAAGCGGGGAATTCGCGTGACAAGATGTTTTGAGCCGAACGTGTCTGAGTTAAATATCAACCGGGACATGCCTCTATGCGTCCCGCGCCCGCGCTCGTCGGTAACGCTACAATAACGTTTTGTAAAATAACGTTTTGAACGCGCCGGAGTCGAGCATGGAATGCAAAGTGAGCTGGATGGGACAGGACGGCATGGCGTTCGCCGCCGAAACGGGCAGCGGCCACCTCGTCACGATGGACGGCGCGCCGGAAGGCGGCGGGCGCAATCTGTCGCCGCGTCCGATGGAAATGGTGCTGCTCGGCACCGGCGGCTGCACGGCCTATGACGTCGTGATGATCCTGAAAAAGAGCCGTCAGGAAGTGTCGGGCTGCTCGGTCGCGCTCAAGGCCGATCGCGCGAGCGAAGATCCGAAAGTGTTCACAAAGATCCACTTTCACTTCACCGTGACCGGCAAGAACCTGAATCCGACGACCGTCGAACGCGCGATCAACCTCTCGCACGATAAATACTGCTCGGCGTCGATCATGCTCGCGAAGACCGCCGAACTGACGCACTCGTTCGAGATCGTGGCGGTTTGAACGCGGCGCTTCCGAGCGCGCGCAGTCCAACGACAAGCCAAAAGAAAACCAAAAGAAAAACTAAAAGAAAAAGCCGGCGTCATCACTGACGCCGGCTTTTTGCGTATTTCACAAAGCGAGGCCGATAAGCCGGATTCTGTGCACGCGCCGGTCCGAAAACCGGTGCGCGTGGCAATCATTCCTCTAGGCGCGCCATTGCTGACGCGCTCAAGCTTCCTACCCGCAAACGAGACGGGGGCCCCGTCCTGCATCCGAAGATGCGCGCCTGCCTATTTGGAATTGCTCCGGGTGGAGGTTACCGTGCCGGTCTGTCTCGCGACAGCCGCGGTGCGCTCTTACCGCACCGTTTCACCCTTACCTGATCCCGATTTGCATCGGGCCATCGGCGGTTTGCTTTCTGTTGCCCTGTTCCGCGTGTCGCCACGGATGGCCGTTAGCCATCACCCTGCCCTGTGGAGTCCGGACTTTCCTCGCCCTCGCCGGCCGAAACCGGAAAAGCCGCGATTGCCTGGCCTGCTTTGCGGACGCGAGTTTAACATGCGCGCCGGTCGGAGCCGACGCCTGGCGGCTCACGCGCGAACGACGCGGCCGGCGCGGAAAACCGTAGGGTCCTCGTAGAAAGTGGGCGATTCGTTCGCCGCCCACCATCCCGGTATGCCGAGCACGGGCAACGGGGCGAAGTCGCGGCTTGTAAGCGGGTGATCGAGGAGCCGCTGGGCGATGGCGGAATCGAGCGTGGCGCGGCGTTCTTCTTCGGAAGCGGAGAAATACGACGCCGGAACGTCCACGATCAGCGCGTGTCCCGTGCACGCTTTGTACGGCGAGACGAGCTTTTCCAACAGCGCGTGGCCGAAAATGCGCGCCTCGCAGCGATGTCCCCACGCGGCGCGGCCGTCGATAAACAGCGCTCGCCAGTCGAACTCACGCAGCGCGCCGGACAGCGCGGGATCGGCGCTCGCGAAAAACACCGCGTTTTCGTCGATCAGCGTCAGCGCGTCGCGCGTGCGCCCGCGCGTCGGCCCAATGCCCCGCGCGTCGATCTCCGCCGCCTGCCGCGCGTTCAGCGCCGCTTTCACGCGTGGATACTGGAACCACATCGCGCCGTTGAAAAAATCGTGCAGGTTATGGCGCGTCGGTACACATCCGGTCGCGGCGATATGGCCCTCGTACGACGCACCCGCTGGCAGGTCGTCCTGCGCGATGAAGGCGAGCGGCTTTCCGCGTCCGGTTAATTGAAACGCCGCGCGGGCATCGACGTTGAGGATCGAAAGGTAATCGCTGTAGCTCGCGAGCGCTGCCGCCTGCCAGCGCTCGCCACGGCGTCGGAGCGGCGCGAGCCACGGCCGCAGCCAGTCGATCGCCTCGAATTCTGAAGTCACGAAGCGTGCCGCAGCAGCGTCAAACCATCCGCCAGCCGATCGTCTCGCCACCGCGCAAAGGCACGACCTCCGCATCGCCGACCGAAAATTCCGCCGGCAAGGTCCAGGTTTCGCGATTCAACGTCACGGTGTCGGCGGCGCGCGGCAGGCCGTAGAAATCCGCGCCGTAAAAGCTCGCGAAGCCTTCCAGTTTGTCGAGCGCGCCGGCTTGATCGAAGGCTTCGGTGTACAGCTCCAGCGCGTGCAGCGCCGTGTAACAACCCGCGCAGCCGCACGCGTGCTCCTTCAGCCCCTTCGCGTGCGGCGCGCTGTCCGTGCCGAGGAAAAAGCGCGCGCTGCCCGAAGTCGCCGCCTCGACGAGCGCCACGCGATGCGTCTCGCGCTTAAGCACCGGCAAGCAGTAGTAATGCGGCCGGATCCCGCCGACAAACAGCGCATTCCGGTTGTACAGCAGATGATGCGCGGTGATCGTCGCGCCGATCGGGCCTTCGGCGTCGCGCACGTAATCGGCCGCATCTTTAGTGGTGATGTGTTCGAACACCACTTTCAGTGCCGGGAAATCGCGGCGCAACGGAATCATCACGCGGTCGATAAATGCCTTCTCGCGGTCGAACAAGTCGATCGCCGAATCGGTCACTTCACCGTGGATAAGGAGCGGCATGCCGGTTTCCTGCATCGCTTCGAGCGTCGCGGCGCACTTCGCAAGGCTCGTCACGCCCGCGTCGGAATTCGTGGTCGCGCCCGCCGGATAAAGCTTCACGCCATGCACGAAACCGCTTTCGCGGGCGCGGCGGATTTCGTCGGGCGGCGTGTTGTCGGTGAGATAGAGCGTCATCAGCGGCTCGAAGCGCGCACCCGGACCGTCCTTCGGCAACGCGGCGAGAATCCGCTCGCGATACGCGGCGGCCATCGCGGTCGTCGTCACCGGCGGGCGCAGGTTCGGCATGATGATCGCGCGGCCGAACTGGCGCGCGGTATGCGGCAGGACAGCCGCGAGCATTTCGCCATCGCGCACGTGCAGATGCCAGTCGTCGGGACGGGCGAGCGTGATGGAGTCGGATTTAACCGGAGATTCAACGGCAGCGGACGAAGGAGCGGACATGGCGTGATGACGGCGAAAGCGTTGGCGGGACGGACAAGCATAAACGGACTCAAGCGGCCGGCGCGTTCGCTGGCAATCGGCTCGGCGTCGGGTAAAAGGATCGCATACCGGCGCGCCGGACCGTGGAAATTCAACAACGGTGCGGCCGCGTCAGCGGACGATTCCATTTTTTTTGCCGATTCGCTCGGTGATATGCTTGGGAAGCCAGTATTGTAACAATTCGCTCCATCCACAAGACTGCAAGTCCCAGCAACATGTGCCAACTTCTTGGAATGAACTGCGCCGAGCCGACGGACGTGACGTTCTCGTTCACCGGCTTCGCGGCGCGCGGCGGCGTGACCGACCACCACGCCGACGGCTGGGGCATCGCCTTCTTCGAGGACAAGGCGTGCCGGCTGTTCATCGACCATCAATCGTCGGCGAGTTCCCCGCTGGCTGAAACGGTGAAGCGTTATCCGATCAAATCGAAGAACACCATCGCGCATATCCGCAAAGCCACGCAGGGTCATATCCTGCTGGAAAACTGCCATCCGTTCATGCGCGAACTGTGGGGCCGTCACTGGATTTTCGCGCATAACGGCGACTTGAAGAACTACGCGCCGGAACTGACCGGCGTGTATCAGCCGGTCGGCACGACCGACAGCGAACTTGCGTTCTGCGCCTTGCTGCAAGGCTTGCGTCGCGAATTTCCCGGCTCGCAGCCGCCGCTCGACGAACTTTTCGCCACGCTCAAACGACTCACCGCCGACATCACGCAGCACGGCGTCTTCAATTTCCTGATGTCGAACGGGCAGGCGCTGTTCTCGCACTGCTCGACGCATCTCTACTATCTCGTGCGGAGCTGGCCGTTTTCGACGGCGCATCTGATCGACGCTGACATGTCGATCGACTTCGCGAAATACACGACGCCGGAAGACCGCGTGGCCGTGATCGCCACCTCGCCGCTCACCGACGACGAAATCTGGACGCGCTTCGAACCCGGCGATCTCGCGATGTTCCAGCACGGCGCGCTGCTCAAGACGGCGAACATTCCTGTGCCCGACGAAGTCGCGCGAAAAGCCGCCGAGCCGCTTTGCAAGGTCTGCGTTGAATCGGTGCTGAAGATCGAGACGACGGCGGCGGTCGAAACGGAACTCGGGATCGAATAGACGCAAGACTGCACTTTCATTCACCGCGAACGAGAGGAAAGGCCATGTCAGGGAAGTTCGTCATCGATAAAGCCAGCAACGGGCAGTTCTACTTCAATCTCAGGGCCGGCAACGGCGAGCCGATCCTCAAAAGCGAGATGTACGTGACGCGCGCGTCCGCCGAGCACGGCATTGCCTCGGTCAAGACGAACGCTACGAGAAGAAGGACAACAAGGCGGGCGCGCCGTACTTCAACCTGAAAGCGGGCAACCATGAAGTGATCGGCACGAGCGAGGCTTATAGCAGCGCGTCGGCGCGCGATCACGGGATCGAATCGGTGAAGAAGAACGCACCGGACGCCACGATTCAGGACAACACCAAATAAAAACGCGGCCCGGTTTAACCCAGGCCGCGTTTTTCATGCGAACTGCACGGTGAATCTCAGTGCAGGATCTTCGCCAGGAAATCCTTCGCGCGATCCGACTTCGGATTCGCGAAGAATTCGTCCTTCTTGTCGTCTTCCACGATCAACCCGCGGTCCATGAAGACCACGCGGTGCGCGACCTTCTTGGCGAAACCCATTTCGTGCGTGACGCACATCATGGTCATGCCTTCCTGCGCGAGTTCGACCATCACATCGAGCACTTCGTTGATCATCTCGGGATCGAGCGCGGACGTGGGTTCGTCGAACAGCATCGCGATCGGATCCATCGACAACGCCCGCGCAATCGCCACGCGCTGCTGCTGGCCGCCCGAAAGCTGACCCGGGTATTTGTCGGCGTGCGCGCGCAGTCCCACGCGATCCAGCAGCTTCAAACCCTTCGCCGTGGCTTCATCGCCGGTCCGGCCGAGCACCTTGATCTGCGCGAGCGTCAGGTTCTGCACGATCGTCAGATGCGGGAACAGTTCGAAATGCTGGAACACCATGCCGACTTTCGCGCGCAGCTTCGAGAGGTTGGTCTTCTTGTCGCCGACCGACTTGCCGTCGATGGTGATTTCGCCCTGCTGGAACGGCTCCAGGCCGTTCACGGTCTTGATGAGCGTGGATTTGCCCGAGCCCGACGGGCCGCAGACCACCACCACTTCGCCCTTTTTCACTTCGGTCGAGCAATCGGTCAGAACCTGGAATTGGCCGTACCACTTGGAAACATTCTTGATAGAGATCATCTTGCGACCTTTTTCTGAAGACTTTTGACGAGGGCCGATGCCAACACGCAAACCACGAAATAACACGCGCCTGCGAACAGAACCATTTCGACGGTCGTACCGTCGCGATCGCCGACGTTGGTCGCCGTGCGGAAAAAGTCCGCGAGACTGATGACGTACACGAGCGACGTATCCTGAAACAGGACGATCGCCTGCGTGAGCAAGAGCGGCACCATCGCGCGAAACGCCTGCGGCAGCACGATCAGCCGCATGGCTTGCGGGTACGTCATGCCGAGCGCGAACGCCGCGTTCACCTGCCCGCGCGCCACGGCCTGAATGCCCGCGCGGATGATTTCCGAATAGTACGCGGCTTCAAAAAGCGAGAACGCGACCATCGCGGAAGCCAGGCGAATGTCGATATCCGCCGACAGCCCGAGCACGTTTTGCAGCAACTGCGGCACGATCAGGAAGAACCACAGCAGCACCATCACGAGCGGGATCGAGCGAAACAGCGTGACGTAGAGCTTCGCGAACCATTCGAGCGGCTTGATGCCGGACAGGCGGAACAGCGCGATCACCGTGCCCCACACGATACCGACCACGATCGCCAGCACCGTGATCTGCAGCGTGATGATCGCGCCCGTCCAGAGCGTCGGCCATGCGCCGACAATCCCACTCCAGTTGAATTGATGCATCACTTGCCTCCGATGTAGCCGGGCAGCCGGGTTTTCGCTTCGACCCAGCGCATCAGTTGCATGACGACGAGGTTGATCAGCATGTACGCGAGCGTCACCGCGATGAACGATTCATACGTCTGCGCGGTGTAATCCACGAGCTGACGCGCCTGCGCCGACAGATCGAGCAAGCCGATGGTCGACGCCACCGCCGAGTTCTTGAACACGTTCAGGAATTCGGACGTGAGCGGCGGCACGATGATGCGGTACGCGACCGGCATCAGGATATAGCGGTACGTCTGCCATTGCGTGAGGCCCATCGCGAGACCGGCCGCACGCTGTCCGTGCGGCAGCGCGTTGATGCCCGAGCGCACTTGCTCGCACACGCGCGCGCCGGTGAAAAGCCCGAGGCAGATGATCGACGACGAAAAGAACTGCGCGCCCGGCGGCAATTGCTTGAACCAGTTTCCTATGGATACGGGCAGCAGTTCGGGTATCACGAGATACCAGATGAAAAACTGCACGATCAGCGGAATGTTGCGGAAAATCGCCACGTAGACCGTGCCGATTGCCGCGAGCTTGCCGTTCGGGACCGTGCGCAGAATGCCGAACAGCGAGCCGACTACGAGTGCGATGACCCACGCCGCGAGCGACACGGTGATCGTCACCCAGAAGCCGGATATCAGCCAGCCGAGGTACGTCGTGGGCTCGCCGGTCGAGACCGGACTCAGCAAGATGCCCCAGTTCCAGTGGTATGACATGGACTCACTCCAAAGAAAAACGGAAGAAGCGCAATGCTCCTTCCGTTTCGTTCACTCAAACCCGAACCAGATTAGTCGATTGCCTTGTCATTCGGGCTCTTGTAGAGCGCCTTGATGTCGTCGCTTTCCGGGAAGTTGAGGTTCAAACCCTTCGGCGGAATCGCGCTTTCGAACCACTTCTTGTAGATCTTGTCCGCGTCGCCCGAGGTTTCGACCTTGGCGATGGCGTCGTCCACGACCTTCTTGAATTCCGGATCGTTCTTGCGCAGCATGCAGCCGTAAGCCTCATGCGATTGCGGCGCGCCGACAATCACGAAGTCGTTCGGATTGTTCGACTTCGCACGCTCGCCGGCGAGCAACGCGTCGTCCATCATGAACGCGACCGCGCGGCCGGTCGACAGCGTCAGGAACGACTCGCCGTGATCCTTCGCGCTGATGATGTTCATGCCCATGCTCTTGTCCTGATTCATCTTGCGAAGCAGGCGCTCGGACGTCGTGCCGGCCGTCGTCACGACGGTCTTGCCTTTCAGATCCGCCCAGTCCTTCACGCCCGAATCCTTTTTGGTCATCAGGCGCGTGCCGATCACGAAAATCGTGTTCGAGAACGCCACTTGTTGCTGACGCTCGGCGTTATTCGTGGTCGAGCCGCATTCGAGATCGACCGTGCCGTTCTGCACGAGCGGAATGCGGTTTTGCGACGTCACCGGCGTGAGCTTGACCTTCAGGTCCGACAGCGCGAGCTTCTGCTTGACGGCTTCCACCACCTTCAGCGCGAATTCGTGCGAGTAGCCGATAACCTGCTGTTTATCGTCGTAGTACGAAAACGGGATGGACGATTCGCGATGCCCCAGCGAAATCACGCCCGTGTCCTTGATCTTCTTCAGCGTACCGGCGTCTTGTGCTTGAGCGGCGGTGGCGAAAACACCCAGTGCGGCCAGCAGCAGCGCAGCTTTTTTAACCATCATTGTTGGATCTCCTTGGCGAAAACGGGGCAAGTTTAGCAGGGTAATTAATTTGAAAGAATGATTGTTAACCACACTTTGGCTTTTTTGAGACGCCCCCCGCGCGAACCCCGCACGGCGTGCATTCTAACGGTGTTTTCATACAAAAACGCGGGCGTCACCCCAAAGGATGACGCCCGCGTTTCAGACGGCTGCCGGTCCGGTCACGGATACAGCCCGCGCATTTCACGCGCCATCAGAATCCGCGAACACGCGACGATAAACGCAGCCGTTCGCACCGACACCTTGTGCTCGCTCGCCACCTGCCAGACGGCGGCGAATGCCTCGCGCATCACGCGTTCCAGACGCTGGTTGATCTCGTCCTCGGTCCAGAAGAAGCTGGAGAAGTCCTGCACCCACTCGAAATACGACACGGTCACGCCGCCCGCGTTCGCCACCACGTCGGGAATCACGAGAATGCCCTTGTCGTGGAGAATGTCGTCGGCGGCGGTCGTGGTCGGGCCGTTCGCGCCTTCCACGACGATTTTCGTGCGGATCTTGTGCGCGTTTTTCTCGGTAATCTGCCCTTCCAGCGCGGCGGGAATCAGGATGTCGCTTTCGACGGTCCAGAATTCATCGGTCGCGATAGGTTCCGCGCCGGGGAAACCGCCCACGCCGCCATGCTGGGCGACGTGTTCGAGCAGCGCGACCGCGTCGATACCCGACGATTTATGCAGCGAGCCGCTGTGATCCTGCACGGCGACGACCTTCGCGCCCGCTTCCTGAAAGAGCCGCGCCGCGATCCCGCCGACGTTGCCGAAGCCCTGCACCGCGATCCGCGCGCCTTCGATCTCGAAGCCCGTGCGCCGCGCCGCTTCCGTGCCCACGACGAACACACCGCGTCCCGTCGCTTCCTTGCGTCCGAGCGATCCGCCGAGCGAGATCGGCTTGCCGGTCACGACGCCGGTGGCCGTCTGGCCCTGATTCATGGAGTACGTGTCCATCATCCACGCCATGATCTGCTCGTTCGTGTTCACGTCCGGCGCGGGAATGTCGGTGTTCGGTCCGATGATGATGCCGATTTCGCTCGTGTAGCGGCGCGTGAGCCGTTCGAGTTCGCCGCGCGACAACGTGCGCGGATCGACGCGGATACCGCCTTTCGCGCCGCCGTACGGAACGTTGACCGCCGCGTTCTTCACCGACATCCACGCCGACAGCGCCATCACTTCCGAGAGCGTCACATCCTGGTGATAACGCACGCCGCCCTTGCCCGGTCCGCGCGACGTGTTGTGCTGCACGCGATAGCCTTCGAAGTGCGCGACCGTGCCATTATCGAGTTCGATCGGGCAATCGACGATCAAAATCCGTTTCGGGCGTTTGAGCGTCTCGATCCAGCGCGACAGCGGGCCAAGATACGGCGCGACGCGATCGACCTGCTGGAGATAGTTGCCCCACGGTCCGAGATCGTTGGCGTCGAGATACGAGGGAATGGCGTGCTTGACGAGGGCGGATTGCGACGGGGAAGACGGCGTTTCCTGCTTCGGGGATGACATCTACGCTCCAGCGGTTGGTCGGTATAAACATTGTCGAAAAACCGCATCGCGAAATCCAATGCCGTTTCGCTATCCCGTTATGCGTTTCGCGCATAACCATCAAAACATTTACTCAATCGCCCGTTCGCGCGCCAGTTCCTCGCCGACGGCTTCCCATAATGCGCGCATCAGCGCCTGGCGCGGGTCGTCGCCCTGCGACGCAAGTTTGTCGCGATACAGTCGAATTTCCATGGTGAGCGTGAACTGGCCGGCGGGCGTGCCACGGGTCGCGCGATCGAGCCGGATCAACTGGCCTTGCTCGACGGCATCCTCGACCGCGCTGTGGGGCAGGAAGGCGACGCCGTGGCCCGCGAGCGTCATCGCTTTCAGGCCTTCGGCCATGTCGGTTTCGTACACTTTGTCGAGATGAAGGCGCGTCGGCGCGGTCGCGATGATCACCTCGGTCATGCGTCCGAGATACGCGTTCGGCGTGTAAGACAGATACGGCGCGGGGGCATCGGCGCTGGCGGGCAACGTATAGCGCGGACGTCCGCCTTTGCCAGGCGCTGAGAACGGGCTGATCGGCTCGGTGCCGAGCGTGAGCATGTCGTAGCGCGCGGGATCGAGCGCGACCGGATGGCTTGGATGGTGATAGCCCATCACGAGATCGCAGCCGCCTTCCACCAGCGACAACACCGCGTCGTGCACGTTCAGCGCGCGCAGGCGGGTATGAATCCGCCCGAGCCGCGCCTCGATATGCTGCAGCCAGCGCGGGAAATAGGTGAGCGAAAGCGTGTGCGGCACCGCGAATTCGATCGTCGCGGCGGGCGCGCCGCCTTGTCCGCGCAAGAGCGTGCGGGCTTCGTGGAATTGCGAGAGCATCGCGAGCGCCTGTTCGTAGAACACTTGTCCCGCTTGCGTGAGCCGCGTCGGATAGACCGAACGGTCGATGAGCTCGGTGCCGAGCCACGCTTCCAGCGCCTGGATGCGCCGCGAAAACGCGGGCTGGGTGATGTGCCGCAGTTCGGCGGACCGGCTGAAGCTGCGAGTCTCAGCCAGCGAGACGAAGTCTTCGAGCCATTTCAGTTCCATGCGGACCTCGTGCTTGCATTGGCGCGGCGGACGTGGGCGAGCGTCGCGGGAGGTCGTATTTTAGCTGGGCGCGATGGCGCGGGGTTGGGTGTCCGGGACGGGGTTGCCTTGCGGTTTCTGGGAACGTGCGTTCGTGTCGGTCTCTTAGCTCTGCCCTGTGCAGGGCGGACGGGCTTTGGTTTGCTGGCGCTTTTTGCTTTTGTGCGCCTGTGGTTTCGGGGAGCTCCGGTTTGGATTCGCTGGCGCTCTCTGCTTTTGTCGGCTTGCGCTTCTTGGAAACTTGCCTTCATGTAGGTCTATTAGCACGCCGCTATGCGCGGCAGCAGTCACTTTCTTTGCTGCTGCAAAGAAAGTAACCAAAGAAAGCAGCTAGTCCGTCTAAGTGTCCACCACGAACGGTTTCCGGGAGTGGTGCGCAAGCTGATTCGGCCATCGCACCACACCACAGAGTGGAGCCGCTCATTCATCCCCGCAGGCACAAAGTGCCTGCCGGTAAGGCATAACCGAAGAAAACCAAAGCAAACCAAACCGCCGGTTTTTTGTTATGCCCGTCGTCCTCGCGCAGCGAGGATGGAACTGACAGGCGCTGTGCCAATACCAATAACTGCGAGTTAGCCGAATCAGCTTGCGCGCCTATCCGTGCGGTTATTCGTGGTGGACACTTAGGCGGATAAGCTGCTTTCTTTGGTTACTTTCTTTGCAGCAGCAAAGAAAGTGACTGCTGCCGCGCACAGCGGCGAGCTAATGGACCTACACGAAAGCAAGTTCTCGAGAAGCGCATGCAAACAAAAGCAAAAAGCGCCAGCAGATCCACAACGGCCGCTCTGGACAGGGCCAGAGCTAGTGAACGTAGACGAAAACAAGTTCGCAACAAGCGCCCAAGAAACCCAAGCAAAAGCGCCAGCAAAACCAAACCCGTCGGCTTACTCAGCCGCCAGGCCCACCGACCGCCTCCGGCTCAGCGGCGCGTTCCTGCTGCAACGCCCACATCTGCGAAAAGAGTCCCCCCGCCCGCAGCAATTCAGCGTGCGTACCACGCTCGACAATCCGCCCATGATCCATCACGATAATCTGCTGCGCGTGCACGACCGTCGACAACCGGTGCGCGATGATAAGCGTCGTCCGCTCCCGTGCGATGAGATCGAGTTCGTGCTGGATCGCGCGCTCGGACTTCGAATCGAGCGCGGACGTGGCTTCGTCGAAGATCAGGAGCGGCGGATCCTTCAAAAGCGTCCGCGCGATCGCGACGCGCTGCTTCTCGCCGCCCGAGAGCTTCAGCCCGCGCTCGCCGACCGGCGTGTCGTAACCCGCCGGAAGCCCTTCGATAAACGTATGAATATGCGCGGCGCGCGCCGCTGCGATCACTTCATCGCGCGTGGCCGTCGGCCGGCCATACGCGATGTTGTAGTAGATCGAATCGTTGAAGAGCACCGTGTCCTGCGGCACGATGCCGATCGCCGCCCGCAGCGAATCCTGCGTGACGTCGCGAATATCCTGCCCGTCGATCGAGATGCGCCCGCCGTTCGCCCGGTCGAGATCGTAGAAGCGGAAAAGCAGCCGGCCGAGCGTCGATTTGCCCGAACCACTATGGCCGACCACCGCCGTCGTCGTCCCCGCGGGAATCGTGAAATCGACGCGATGCAGGATCGAGCGCGCGGCTTCGTAGGAAAAGCTGACGTTCTCGAAGCGCACCGCCGCGCCGCGCACGACGAGCGCCGGCGCATCGGGCGCGTCCGGCACTTCGCGCCCCGCGCCGAGCAGCGTGAACATGCGGTCCATGTCGGTGAGGCTCTGCTTCAGTTCGCGATACACCACGCCGAGAAAATTGAGCGGGATGTAGAGCTGCAACATGAACGTGTTGATGAGCACGAGATCGCCGAGTGTAAGACGCCCGGCCATCACGCCGTGCGTCGCGCGCCAGAGAATGAACACGAGCCCGGTGCCGATAATCGCCTGCTGGCCGAAATTGAGCATCGAAAGCGAGCGTTGCGACGTGATCGCCGCCGCCCGGTAGCGCCGCAGGTTTTCGTCGTAGCGCTGCGCTTCCCACTCCTCATTGCCGAAATACTTGACCGTCTCGTAGTTCAGCAGCGAGTCGATCGCGCGCGAATTCGCCTTCGAATCCAGCTCGTTCATCGTGCGGCGATAGTGCGTGCGCCACTCCGTCACCTTCACCGTGAACACGATATAAGTGACGAGCGCGATCAGCGTGACGACCGCGTAATACGCCTCGTACTTCGTCACGAGAAAGCCGAGCACGAGCCCGACTTCGACGAGCGTCGGCAGGATGCTGTAGAGCGAATACGAAACGAGTTGCTGGATGCCGCGCGTGCCCCGTTCGATATCGCGCGACATGCCGCCCGTCTGCCGTTCCAGATGAAACCGCAGCGAAAGCGCGTGCAGATGGCGGAACACCTTGAGCGCGAGCTGGCGCACGGCGCTTTCCGTCACCTTGGCGAAGAGGATTTCGCGCAGTTCGGTGAAAAGCGAAGTGGAAAGACGCACGACCGCGTAGGCGACCACGAGCAGCCCCACGCCGCCGATCAAGACGAGCGCCGCCGAATCCTGCGCGCGTCCGAGCGCGGTCAGATGCTGCACGGAGGAAAGGCTGTCGACGATCTTCTTCATCACGATCGGCACGCCCAGGTTCGCCACCTTCGCGCCGATCAGGCACGTCAGCGCGAAGGTCACGCGCCATTTGTAGGTCGTGAGATAAGGCAGCAGCGAGCGGATGGTCTGCCAGTCGTTGCGCGGTCCTTGAGCTACGGGAGCCGGTTCGGCATTGGAATTGCGGCGCATGAATTCGTGTTCTGCATAGGTCCGCGCGCGGGCATGAACGGCGCGCGGCGGCGTGGTATCGCGGGGCGGGCGCACATCGAAAATGCGTGCTTTCCCGTACAATTCGATGTTCCCACGCGGCTTCCTTCGCGCGCGGCGGAATCAATGCCGCGAGCGCGGGACATCGTTATCCGTGCATTGTCGCAGAAGGCCCGGCGCGCCGCTGACCGCGCCGCCGGGAGCCGGTCGCCCGCAGCGGTCGCCCGCCTCATTAACTGGAATCCCCATGAACGAACACTTGCAACTTCCCCAGAAGCCGGTCGCGCTGCGCGTCGTCCCGCAGCCTTCCGATGCCAACGTCCACGGCGACGTCTTCGGCGGCTGGATCATGGCGCAAGTCGATATCGCCGGTTCGATCCCGGCGAGCCGGCGCGCGAACGGCCGCGTCGCGACCATCGCAGTGAATTCGTTCATCTTCAAGCAGCCGGTGTTTGTCGGCGATCTGCTGAGTTTTTATACGGATATCGTGAAGACGGGCAACACGTCGGTAACGGTTGCCGTCGAAGTCTGGGCGCAGCGCATGAGCCTGAGCGAAGACGTGGTGAAGGTGACGGAAGCCACGCTGACCTACGTGGCAACCGACAGCGACCGCCGTCCGCGCGCGTTGCCCTCGCTCGACTGAACGCCGTCCCAAGCCTTAGTTGAGCAGAATCCCGTGCTCGAGCAGCCCGGGGATCGCGTCGCGCGGCATCGGACGCGAGAAGAAGAAGCCCTGCATTTCGTCGCAGTCGCGGGCGCGCAGGAAATCCAGTTGCGCCGACGTTTCCACGCCCTCCGCAATCACCTGCAATTCCAGTGAATGCGCGAGCGCGATGATGGCCGACGTAATGGTTTCGTCGTCGCCCGACGCGCCGATATCCGCGACGAACGAGCGGTCGATCTTCAGCCGGTGCACCGGAAACCGCTTCAGATAGCTGAGGCTCGAATAACCGGTGCCGAAGTCGTCGATCGCGATGCCGATCCCGAGCGCCGCCAGTTCCGCGAGCATCGTCGCGGCTTCCTCGGCGTTGCGCATGATCGCGCTTTCCGTCAGTTCGAGTTCCAGAAACTCCGGCGCGAGGCCGGTTTCCGCCAGCACCGACATCACGAGCGACGCGATATCGCGCTGCTGGAACTGCCGCGCCGAAAGATTCACCGAGACACGCGCAGGCGGCAGCCCGGCGTCCTGCCATGCCTTGTTCTGACGGCACGCCTCGCGCAGCACCCACTCCGAAATCGGTCCGATCAGGCCGCACTCTTCCGCGACCGGAATGAACGCGTCCGGCGAAACGAGCCCGTGCTCGGGATCGAGCCAGCGGACGAGCGCTTCCACGCCGACGATCCTGCCCGTCGCCAGGTCCACCTGCGGCTGGTAATGCAGCAGGAATTCGCTGTCGCGCAGCGCGCGCCTGAGACGCCGCTCGACGTTCATCCGCGCGCCGACGCTCGCGTTCATCTCCGGCTGGAAGAACTGGAACGTGTTGCGGCCCATGTCCTTCGCCCGATACATCGCGAGATCGGCCTTCTTCATCACGGTTTCCGCGTCGTCGCCGTCTTGCGGAAACAGGCTCGCGCCCATGCTGCAACCCACGTAAAGCTCCGTGCCGTCGAGCAGTACCGGCTCGGAAATCGCCGCGCGCACGCGCTCCATCCACGCGATCAACGGTTGCTCGTCGGCCATGTCGGGCAGCACGATCACGAATTCGTCGCCGCCATGGCGCGCGACCGTATCGCTTGCCCGCGCGCAGCGCAACAGCCGTTCCGCGACGACCGCGAGCAAGCGGTCGCCGACGCTGTGGCCGAGACTGTCGTTCACATTCTTGAACCCGTCGAGGTCGATGAACACCACCGCCAGCCGCGTCTCGCGCCGCCGCGCCGTTTCGATCGCATGCTGAAGTCGGTCGCGCAGCAGATTGCGGTTCGGCAGACGCGTCAATCCGTCGTAATTCGCCTGATATTCGAGCTGCTCCTGATAGCGGATCAGGTCCGTTACATCGTTGATCACGCCGATATGGTGCGTCGTCTGGCCCTGCACGTTCGGTACGGGCGCGACGAAAAGCTGATTCCAGAACAGCGCGCCGTCCTTGCGATAATTGCGCAGCACGGCGCTCACTTCGGTATTCGCCGCGAGGCCGCGGCGGATCGACTCAAGTCCGTCCTGCTCGCGGTCGTCGCCTTGCAGGAAGCGGCAATCGCGGCCGATCACCTCGCTCGGCTCGTAGCCCGTAATGCGCTTGAACGCCGGATTCGCATACTCGATCACGTTGCCGCCGCCGGTCGCGCCGGTGATCAGAATGGCGTTCACGCTGGCGTCGAGCGCGCGGCTCTGGAGCAGCAGCGCGAGTTCGGCGCGCTTGCGCTCGGTCACGTCGTGATACGAGCCGAGCACGCCGATAATCTGCCCTTCGCCGTCCATCAGCGGCAGCTTGCTGGTGACGACCGTGCGCAGGTCTTCGTTCACCATGACATCGTGCTCGCAGTTCATTTTCGGCACGCTCGACACGATCACGTCTTCGTCGTCGGCGCGCAGCATTTCGGCCGAACGCCGCCACGGCAGATCATGGTCGGTCTTGCCGACCACCTGTTCGTTGTAGGCAAGACCGGCGTCGCGGGCGAACGCCGTGTTGCAGCCGAGATAACGCGACTCGCGATCCTTCCAGAACACGCGCTGCGGAATATTGTCGATGACCGATTCCAGCATCTGGTTCGAGCGCCGCGCTTCGGCTTCGGCGTTGATCCGGTCGGTGACGTCGTTCGCGAGCATGAAGATGCCCGGACGTCCCGAATAATCGAGCCCGTGATACGACATATCCACGCTGATCTGCGCGCCGTCCTTGCAGCGCTGCCGCCACACGCCCGCCGAGCGTTGCGCACCTTGTGTCTCGCCGACGCCCCGCGCGAGCCGCGCCGCCAGCCGGTCGAAGTCGTCGGCGGCGTGCAGGTCGTGCAAAGTCAAATCGAGGAATTCCGGCTCGCTGAAGCCGTAATGCTCGATCGCCGCCGGATTCACCGCGATAAACCGCAGCGTCACGCCATCGACGATCCACATCGGCACCGGATGCGCGTCGAAGAGACCGCGAAAGCGCTCGTTGCTGAGGTGCTTCGCGCGCGCGATGCGCAGCTTGCCGCGCGCCGAGCGTTCGTGCGTGGCGAACGTGTAGATCAGCACGGCGCTGCCGAGCAGCATCGTCGCGATCAGCATGAGCATCGCGCGGCCCGACGCCTGCGCGGATTGCGCGAGCGATTCGCTTAAGCCGCGGTCGCTGCGCGCGCGGACCTCGGCGATTTCGGCATCGAGCGCCTGCTGATCTTCGCCCAACTCGACGAACGCCGCATCGACCCAATCGCGCGGCGCGTCCGGCGCTGCCGCGCCCACGCGGGCGAAGGCGCGCGCGGCGGCGGCCTGCATCTGACGGCCGCGTTGTGCCACGCGCTCGAACGCGGCCGTCATGCCGGCTTCGGGCGCGAACTGCGCGCGCAGGCGGCTTTCCAGCGCGTCGACATGGGCGGTTCGTGCAGCGCGCGCGGACGCCGCTTCGACGGTACCGGCGGCCTCATAGCGGCTGAGCGCCGTCAGCGCTTCGCCGAGCGATCCGCGATAAGCGTCGAGATCGCGCATCTGGCTCATCGAGCGCAGCGTGCGCCCGTCGGCGGCGCGCTGATCGGTGATTTGTCCGTAGGCCACGAACGCGTTCGCGCCGATCGCGACGAGAACGACGGCGATATGAACGAGCAGCCGCCGGGAGATGAAATAAATCATGTATGCGAGCGTGATCCGAAAGGCGGGAGCGAAAGACGGCTAGACGCTCGCCGCTCGAATCAGAGGCGAGGCAGACGGCGCGCGGATTGAGCGTCCACGCGCCGACAACCGGATAACGGCAGCGAGCGGGCGAACTTTAGCCATGCGCGGGGGTATTTTTTCCGGCGCTTGGGATTTGCACCGGGAGATGCGCGGATCGGTTGATGCAGGCAGGCCCGCTCGGCGAGCGGGCTTGGTGGGTGGCTTGGTGGGTGGCTTGGTGGGTGGCTTGGTGGGTGGCTTGGTTGCCGCCTGGGTTATGGCCTAGGTCGTCGCCTGGGTTGCCGCCTAAACTGATGCCCAAATTTGCCGCCTAATCTGCCGCCGAAGTTGCCGCCTAGGATGCCGCCCAAGTTGCCGCCTAACGTTACCGCCTTCGCCTCCTAACTAGTCGGCCAGGCCGAATTCGCGCATCGCGGGCAGGAAGTCGTGATTGACCTCGTTCTTGCGCGACAGTTTGGCAAGCGCGTAGCGTTTGAACGAATCGAGCTCGCCCCAGCGCGAGAGACTCGGCGCGCCGAGTCCCTGCAAGCTGCTCTGGCGGATCACGCTTTCGGGGACGGCGTCCGTGTGCGCCCAGATCGGGTCGGTATCGGCGGGAAACTGTTCGGGTTCGGTATTCAGATGCGTTTTCAGCATTTCGATCAGCGCGCGATCGAAGTTCGGCTCGATCTCGCGATCGTTTTCGACCGGAAAACGCGCGAGCAGAACGCGGTCGTCGTGCGGCAGCATCTGCCATTGTTCGAGCGAGATGCGCATGCCGAAGCGGTCGAGGTTATAGCGCACGGCGAGCGGGATGAAACGCAGGTTTTCGGACGATTCCACTTCGAATTCGAACAGACGCGCAGCGTCGTAAAGTCCCATGACGGTAGCCTCGTTAGCGGTGAAAGCGAGCACGCGGCGGGCGTTGGACGTGGCGCGCGTGCGTCGGCAGCTTCGGTTATTGTAGGGGCCTGGAACGGCAAAATATACGTGTTGCACCAGAAAGCAGCAAACCTTATGCCCGATTCATCGTGTGATTAGTTTTCAGGAACGAAACGTGGACCAACTCGAAACCGACGACCAGCCGGGTTATCTTGCGCGGCCGGTACGACGCCATCGCGAGGGCGCGAGCACCGTGACTGACGACAGCGTCGGCCAGGAATGGCCGGTCGCGCTCGTCTACAACGGCATTTCGCATGCGGTGATGATGTGCACGCCGCGCGACCTCGAAGACTTCGCGGTGGGCTTTTCGCTCACCGAAGGCATCGTGGAACGTGGCAGCGACATTCATGATATCGAGGTGTTTTTCCGCGACGGCGCGCTGCCGCACGCGGAGGTGCATCTGGAGGTCGTGCAGCAGGCTTTTGTCGCGTTGAAGGATAAGCGGCGCGCATTGGCCGGGCGGACGGGATGCGGCGTGTGCGGTATCGAGAGTATCGAGTTGCTGGATTTGCAGCCGGAACGCGTACCCGATACGGGCTTTTTGGCGTCCCTCGCGCCGGACGCGATTGCGCGGGCATCGCGCGAATTGCCCGCGCATCAGCAGTTGACGAAGCTGACGGGCGGGCTGCACGCCGCGGCGTGGTGCGATGCGAGCGGCGCGGTTCGCTACGCGTTCGAGGATGTCGGGCGGCATAACGCGCTCGACAAGCTGATTGGACATTTGGTCCTGCAACGCGTCGATACCACGCAGGGGTTTGTGTTTTTATCCAGCCGCGCGAGTTATGAACTTGTACGGAAGGCGGCGCGAGTCGGCGTGCCGATGCTCGTGACGATTTCCGCTCCTACGTCGCTGGCTATTTCTATCGCTCGGGCTGCCCATTTGCGGCTTGTTAGTTTTGCTCGGGAGAATGGGTTTGTGGAGTATGAAGTGGACTAGTTGGTTTGCTGGCGCTTTGGATTTCGTTTGCCTGTGCTAGCTGGGAACGCGCTTTCGTGTGCGTTCATTAGCGATGCACGCGGCTGGGACGGCGGTGTTGGTTTTGCTGGCGCTTTTGCTTTTGTTTGCCTGTGCTTTTTGAGAACTTGCTTTCGTGTAGGTTTATAAGCACGCCGCTGTGCGCGGCAGCAGTCACTTTCTTTGCTGCTGCAAAGAAAGTAACCAAAGAAAGCAGCTAGTCCGTCTAAGTGTCCACCACGAACGGTTTCCCGGAGTGGTGCGCAAGCTGATTCGGCCATCGCACCACACAACAGAGTGGAACCGGTCATTCATCCCGGCAGGCACGAAGTGCCTGCCGGAACGGCATAACCGCAAAACGAAACCGACCGCTGGTTGTGAGCTGTGCCCGTCTTCCGAGCGCAGCGAGGATGGAACTGACATGCTGTGCCAATACCAATGAACGCGCGCTAACCGAATCAGCTTGCGCGCCTATCCCCAACGTTATTCGTGGTGGACACTTAGCCGGATAAGCTGCTTTCTTTGGTTACTTTCTTTGCAGCAGCAAAGAAAGTGACTGCTGCCGCGCATAGCGGCGTGCTAATAAACCTACACGAAAGCAAGTTCCCAGAAAGCGCCGGAGCATCAGACGGTTTACTCCGCCCACCCTAAAGCCGCCCCCGGCGCCAGCGCCAGCGCCCTCATTCAAACCGACGAAAGTCCGGCTTTCGCTTCTCAAAAAACGCCTTAAAAGCCTCCCGAGCCTCGGGCGAAGTGAGCATCTGCGAAAAGTGCCCGGCCTCCTCGTCCATCCGACGCCCAACCTCGCCAGCATCGGCGTGTTTCATCAGCGCCTTGCTGACCCGCAACGACGACGCCGGTAACGAAGCCAGCTTCCTGGCCTGCGCGAACGCAAACGCGTCCACCTCGTCCGCATCCATCACGCGATTCACGAAGCCCATCCCGGCCGCCTCGTCGGCATCGAACGCCTCGCCGAGGAGCAGCTTCTCGGCCGCCCGCTGATACCCCGCGATCCGCGGCAACAAAAGACTCGACGCCGCTTCCGGACACAACCCCAACTGCACGAACGGCAGCGAAAACTTCGCGCTCCGCGACGCGTAGACCAAATCGCAATGCAAAAGCATCGTCGTACCGATCCCCACCGCGACGCCCGCAACCGACGCCACCACCGGCTTCTGCGCGCCGCTGATCCGCCGCAAAAACTGAAACACCGGCGCGTCCTGCGACGACGGCGGCGACTTCGCGAAATCCTCGAGATCGTTGCCCGCGCTGAACACGCCGCCCGCGCCCCGGATCAGCACCGCGCGCACGCTCGCGTCCTTCTCGGCTTCGAAGAAGGCGTCGGCCATCTCCTGATACATCGCGGCCGTGATCGCGTTCTTCTTCTCAGGCCGGTTGAGCGTCATAGTCAACACGCCGTCGGCACGTTCGATGAGAATGTCCATCTTGTCTCCTAAAGTAAAAAACGGTCCGCAAGTCAAAGCCCGCGAACCGTCGTTCAATTTCAATCCACGCGCCGACGCTTACATCCGCTCGATAATGCCCGCCGCGCCCATGCCGGTGCCGACGCACATCGTCACCATGCCGTACTTCAGGTTACGGCGGCGCAGGCCGTGCACCACCGTCGCCGCGCGGATCGCGCCGGTCGCGCCGAGCGGATGGCCCAGTGCAATTGCGCCGCCGAGCGGGTTGATCTTCGACGGATCGAGGCCCAGATCCTGAATCACCGCCAGCGATTGCGCGGCGAACGCTTCGTTCAGTTCGATCCAGTCGATATCGTCCTGCTTCAGCCCAGCCGCCTTCAGCGCAGCGGGAATCGCTTCCTTCGGACCGATGCCCATGATTTCCGGCGGCACGCCGCGCACCGCGAAGCTCACGAAACGCGCGAGCGGCGTCAGGTTGAACTGCTTAAGGATCTTCTCGCTCACGACGATCAGCGCGCCCGCGCCATCGGACGTCTGCGAGCTATTGCCCGCCGTGACCGAGCCTTTCGCCGCGAATACGGCGCGCAGTTTCGCGAGCCCTTCCATCGACGTATCGGCGCGCGGGCCTTCGTCCAGCCGGATTTCGCGCGAGTTCACGCGCACTTCGCCGGTCGCGAGATCGGGGAAACGCTCGTTCAACATGAACGGCGCGATTTCGTCGTTGAACTCGCCCGCTTGCTGGGCGGCGAGCGCGCGGCGGTGCGATTCCACCGCGAACGCGTCCTGCGCCTCACGGCTGATCTTCCAGCGCTCGGCCACCTTCTCGGCGGTCAGGCCCATGCCGTAGGCAATGCCGACGTCTTCATTGCGGTCGAAAATATGCGGCGACAACGACGGCTTGTTGCCCATCATCGGCACCATGCTCATCGATTCGCAGCCGCCCGCGATCATCACGTCCGATTCGCCGACGCGAATGCGGTCCGCCGCCATCGCGAGCGCCGTGACGCCCGACGCGCAGAAGCGGTTCACCGTCACGCCGCCGACCGTATTCGGCAAGCCGGCGAGCAGCGCGCCCATGCGCGCGACGTTCAGCCCTTGTTCGGCTTCGGGAATCGCGCATCCGATGATCGCGTCCTCGATCAACCCCGTGTCCAGCCCCGGCACCTGCGCCACGGCGGAACGAATAGCGTGGACGAGCAGTTCGTCCGGCCGCGTGTTCTTGAACATGCCACGCGGCGCCCGGCCGATCGGCGTGCGGCTCGCGGCGACGATGTATGCGTCCTGCAATTGCTTGCTCATGCTTAACTCCTGTTTTGCGCGCGCGTTAGTTACGAACCGGCTTGCCGGTCTGCAACATGCCCATGATCCGTTCCTGCGTCTTCGGCGTGCCGAGCAGATCGACGAATGCCTGACGTTCGAGCTTCAGCAGCCACTCTTCATCCACGAGGCTGCCCGCTTCCACATCGCCGCCGCACACCGCTTCCGCGATCCGGCTCGCGATCAGGAAATCGTGCTCGCTGATAAAGCGGCCGTCGCGCATGTTGACGAGCGACGCCTTGATCGTCGCGATGGCCGAGCGGCCCGCGACCGGCACTTGCGTCACGCGCAACGGCGCACGGTAACCCGCCGCCGACAACGCGCGCGCTTCCTTCTTCGCGATGTCGAGCAGTTCATGCACGTTGAACACGATCGTGTCGGACGCTTTCAAATAGCCCATCGCGCGGGCGTCGAGCGCGGAGGCGGAAACCTTCGCCATGGCCGCGTTTTCGAACGATTTCTGCAGGAATTTCAGCAGGTCGCTGGTTGCGTTCACCGCGCTCGCCGCTTCCGCCGCGCGCAATGCCGCTTCCTTCAGGCCGCCGCCCGCCGGCACGAGACCGACGCCCACTTCCACCAGCCCGATATAGCTTTCGATATGCGCGACGCGCTTGGCCGAATGCAGCACGAGTTCGCATCCGCCGCCGAGCGCGATGCCCGACACAGCCGCGACGACCGGCACGCTCGCGTATTTCACGCGCAGCATGCCCTGCTGGAATTTCTTGACGAACGGCTCGATGCCCTTCGCGCCGCCCATCATGAACGCGGGCATCGCTTCTTCGAGATTTGCGCCGGCCGAGAACGCGCCGCCCGGATTGCCGAGTTTCAGCGACGTCGGCTGCCAGATCACCACGCCCTTGTAATCCTTCTCGGCGAGTTCGATGGCTTGCGTCAGACCGTCGATCACCGACGGTCCGATCGTGTTCATCTTGCTCTTGAACGACACGATCACCACGTCGTCCTCGCCCGCGCGATCATCGACCCACGCGCGCACCGCTTCCGTCTCGAACAGCGTCTTGCCGTAGGTTTTCGGATCGACGGTTTCGCCCGCGAGCGGCGCACGGAACACCTGCTTGCCATAGACGGCCAGGTCCGAGCGCGGCGCGAACTTTTGCGCCTGCGGCGACCACGAGCCTTCCGCCGTGTGCACGCCGCCCTTTTCGGCGACCGCGCCTTCGAACACCCACGCCGGCAGCGGCGCGTTCGCGAGCGCTTTGCCAGCGTCGATGTCTTCCTGCACCCACGTCGCAATCTGCTTCCAGCCAGCGTTCTGCCAGCCTTCGAACGGGCCTTCGTTCCAGCCGAAACCCCAGCGGATCGCCAGATCGACGTCGCGAGCGTTGTCGGCGATGGATTCCAGATGCACGCCGATGTAATGGAACACGTCGCGGAAGATCGCCCACAGGAACTGCGCCTGAGGATGTTCCGATTCGCGCAGCAGCTTGAGACGCTCCGCTGGCGGACGCTTCAGAATCCGGCCGATCAGTTCGTCGGCTTTCGCGCCGCCATCCACGTAGCCGCCCGTTTTCGGATCGAGCACCTTGATGGCTTTGCCTTCCTTCTTGTAGAAACCGGCGCCGGTCTTTTGACCCAGCGCGCCCTGCTTCACCAGTCCGGCGAGCACGGCGGGCGTTTCGTACACGGAGAAGAACGGGTCGTCGACGAGGTTGTCCTGCATTGTTTTGATGACGTGCGCCATCGTGTCGAGGCCGACCACGTCCGCCGTACGGAAGGTCGCCGACTTCGCGCGGCCGAGGCGCGCGCCGGTCAGGTCGTCCACTTCGTCGAAACGCAGGCCGAATTTCTGCGCTTCCGCGATCACCGCGAGAATCGAGAAAACGCCGACACGATTCGCGATGAAGTTCGGCGTGTCCTTCGCGCGCACGACGCCCTTGCCGACCACGCTCGTCAAGAACGTTTCGAGCTGATCGAGAATTTCGGGACGCGTGGACACGGTCGGGATCAACTCGACCAGATGCATGTAGCGCGGCGGGTTGAAGAAGTGAACGCCGCAAAAGCGCGCTTTCAGTTCATCGGAGAAACCGTTCGACAGTTCCGTGATCGACAGACCCGACGTGTTGGTCGCGAAAATCGCGTTTTCCGCGATAAACGGCGAGACCTTCTTGTACAAGTCGTGCTTCCAGTCCATCCGCTCGGCGATCGCTTCGATCACGAGATCGCATTCCTTGAGCTTCTCGATGTCGTCTTCGTAATTCGCGGGCGTGATGTACTGCGCGTCTTCCTTCACGCCGAAGGGCGCGGGCGACAGCTTTTTGAGGTTCTCGATCGCCTTCAGCGCGATGCCGTTTTTCGGGCCTTCCTTCGCGGGCAGGTCGAACAGCAGGACCGGCACGCGGGCGTTGATCAGGTGCGCCGCGATCTGCGCGCCCATCACGCCGGCGCCGAGTACGGCCACCTTGGCGATTTTCAGATTGCTCACGTTTTGCCTCCGGGAGTGTGGTATTCGGTGCGCTTCGCACGAAGCGGCTTGAGATGACGACGCGCTGCGTATCCGCGGAATTTGCAGGGATACACAGCGCGCGGTAGTTGAGGCTTAGAACAAAGCTTCGTCGTATTCCATCAGCGTCTTCGATCCAGCGCGCGCGGCGCGGATCGTCGATGCCGTTTCAGGCAGCAGCTTCGCGAAGTAGAAGCGCGCGGTGGCGAGCTTCGCCTTGTAGAACGGGTCGCCTTCGGCTTCTTTGTCCAACGCGATACGCGCCATGCGCGCCCAGAAGTACGAGAACACCAGATGCCCGACGGTACGCAGATAAGGTACAGCGGCCGCGCCGACTTCATCGGGATTCGCCATCGCCTTCATGCCGATTTCCATCGTGAGCTTCTGCACCTTGTCGCCGATATCCGCGAGCGGGTTGATGAACTCCTGCATTTCCGGCTTCACGCCTTCCGCTTCGACGAAATCCGACACCAGCTTGCCGAACTTCTTCAGCTTCGCGCCCATGTCGCCGAGAATCTTGCGGCCGAGCAGATCGAGCGCCTGAATGGAGTTCGTGCCTTCGTAGATCATGTTGATGCGCGCGTCGCGCACGTACTGCTCCATGCCCCACTCGGCGATAAACCCGTGGCCGCCGTAGATCTGCATGCCCATGTTCGTGCCTTCGAACGCGTTGTCCGTGAGGAACGCCTTGATGACCGGCGTGAGCAGCGCGACGAAATCGGCGGAATCGCGGCGCACGGTTTCATCCGCGTGCGACAGTTCGCGGTCGATATTGAGCGCCGCCCAGTATGCGAACGCGCGGCCACCTTCGGCGTAGGCTTTTTGCGTGAGCAGCATGCGGCGCACGTCCGGATGCACGATGATCGGATCGGCCGCCTTTTCCGGCGCTTTCGGGCCGGTCAGCGAGCGCATCTGCAGGCGATCCTTCGCGTACTGCAGCGAATTCTGATAAGCCACTTCCGTCAGGCCGAGACCCTGCATGCCGACGCCAAGACGCGCCGCGTTCATCATCACGAACATGGCGTTCAAGCCCTTGTTCGCTTCACCGACGAGCCAGCCTCGGGCGTCGTCGAGATTGATGACGCAGGTCGAATTGCCGTGAATGCCCATCTTGTGCTCGATCGAGCCGCACTTCACGCCGTTGCGCTCGCCCGGTTCGCCGGCTTCGGTCGGCACGAACTTCGGCACGATGAAGAGCGAGATGCCCTTCGTGCCGTTCGGTGCGCCCGGCAGACGCGCGAGCACCAGATGGACGATGTTCTCGGCCATGTCGTGTTCGCCGCTGGAGATGAAGATCTTCGTGCCGCTGATGGAGTAGGAACCGTCGCTGTTCGGTTCGGCCTTGCTGCGCAGCATGCCGAGGTCGGTGCCGCAATGCGGCTCGGTCAGGCACATCGTGCCGGTCCAGACGCCCGAGACCAGCTTCGACAAAAACACCTTCTGCTGCTCGGGCGTGCCGTGCGCGTGCAGGCATTCGTACGCGCCGTGCGAGAGACCGGGATACATCGTCCACGCCTGATTCGACGAGTTGAGCATTTCGTAGAGCGCGTTGTTCACGAACGCGGGCAGACCCTGGCCGCCGAATTCGGGATCGCAGCCGAGCGCGGGCCAGCCCGCCTCGACGTATTGCCGATACGCCTCCTTGAAGCCCTTCGGCGTGCGAACGACGCCGTCGCCCTCGTAGGTGCAGCCTTCCTGGTCGCCGCTCTGGTTCAGCGGGAAGATGACTTCGGAACAGAACTTGCCCGCTTCTTCGAGCACCTGATTGATGGTCTCGGCGTCGAGGTCGGCATGCTTCGGCATGTTCTTCAGTTCCGCTTCGACATTAAGCACTTCGTGCAAAACGAATTGCATGTCACGCAGCGGCGCGGCGTACTGTCCCATGTGTCTCTCCAAGTGTTCAGGAAATCAATCCGGGAGCGCCGCCGAAATTCGTCGATTTTCGTGCGTCGCGCTACCGGTTATCGGTTTGATACGAAACTATCGTTTTTTCCAGCGCGTCCCGCGTCAGTTGCACGGCCTCCGGCAAGTGCAGGAAGCGCGCATCGTGATGCAGACCGAGCGTGAAGCTATACAGTTCAAACAACATCAGCGCGGGATCGGTATCCGGGCGCAGATGCCCCTCATCCTTCGCCTGATTGATCGCGCGGGTCAGCGCCGCGCGCCAGACCGTCACGCTGTGCACGAGCTGCTCGCGCACCGGGCTCGCCGCGCGATCGTCGTACTCGACCGCGCCGCTGATGTAGATGCAGCCCGTCGTCACTTCCTGAATCCGCTTTTCCATCCAGCGCGCCATCATCGAGCGCAACCGCGGCAAGCCGCGCGCTTCGCGCAGGCTCGGGAAAAACACTTCGTCTTCGAAACGACGGTGATATTCCCGCACCACTTCCACCTGCAAATCTTCGCGCGAACCGAAATGCGCGAAAACGCCGCTCTTGCTCATCTGCATCCGCTCGGCCAGCAAGCCGATTGTCAGCCCTTCCATTCCGTCGCGGCTTGCCAGGTCCAGTGCCGCATCGAGAATTGCAACGCGCGTCTGCTCGCCTTTTCGCATGATCTTCTACCGTTCTTGTGTGACCGCATAAAATCGAACGGCCGTACTATTATTGGTGCCAGCCGTTATTGAGACAAGCGCTTTATTAGAAACGAGTTTCTAATAAACGCGCTAGTCGATAAGACAAATCCGAGTTCGGCGTTCATTGTGGCTGTTTGTGTCCGGCCTGCCTGTTAGTGCCTGCCCGGGTTCACTTTTTGTCGGCGGTACGTGCAGACGAGCAGCCCGTTAGTCGTACCGACCGATGGTCAGCATTTTCATCATCGTGCGGTACGTGTTGTAGGCGAGCCAATTAAGCAAACGCTCACCGAGCGGACGCGCGGCGTAGCGTTTTTCGTCGATGGCGCGCGCTTCGTCGAATGCTTTCAGGATCGCGTCGTGTAGCGCGCCGATTTCCTGGTGATTGACGAGCACGAGGTTCGCCTCGTTGTTCAGCACGAGGCTCAGCGCATCGAGGTTCGACGAACCGACGGTCGCCCAGTTGGAATCGACCACGGCGACCTTTCCGTGCAGCATCGTCTTTTCGTACTCCGCGATCCGCACGCCGTATTTCAGCAAGTTGCGATACAGAAACGGCGTCGCGTAGTCGAGCGCGACGAATTCCTTGCGGCCAATCACGAGACTCACGCGCACACCGCGCCGCGCGGCATGCACGAGCGCGCGCCGCAACTTTCGACCCGGCATGAAGTACGGATTCGCGAGCAGCACCTCGCGCTCGGCGTGAGCGATGGCGGCGAGATACGCCTTTTCGATCGCGCGCCGGTTCAGCAGATTGTCGCGCGCGACGAACGCGACACACGGACGATCGACCGCGTGGATATCGCCCGCGCGCGCGCGCCGACGCGCACGCGCCGAACGGCGCGTCGCCTCGCGCATCGGTTCGGGCATCGACTGAGGCGCGGATGCGTCGCCCGGCTCGCAGTTCGGCGGACGCGGCGTGTGCGGCTTCACGCCGAGCCGGATGCGCTGCCACTGCAGATCGAACGCCTCGCGCACGTCGGCGACCACCGGGCCTTTCACTTCCAGCGCGAAGTCCCAGCGCGCGTGGTCGAGATGAACGCCTTCCTGCTCGAAATCGTCGACGATATTCACGCCGCCGCAAAACGCGTAGGTGTCGTCGATCACCGCGAGCTTGCGATGCGTGCGCGAAAACCCCAGCGCGCCGAACAAATGCGGGTTGTAAATGCGATGCTCGACGCGCGCCTCTTCCCACTGCGCAAAGAGCGGCAGCTTGCGATCGGTCCCGATGCCGTCGGTAATTACGCGCACGCGCACGCCGCGCTCCGCCGCGCGCGTCAGGGCCGCCGAGACCGCGCGGCCGATATCGTCATTGGCGAAAATGTAGGTTTCCAGCGTGACGTCGCGCAGCGCCTCGTCGATCCGCTCGATCAGCGCCGGGAAAAATTCGACGCCGCATTTGAACAGCCGAACCTCGTTGCCGACCGTGAAACAGAGCCGCAATGGGCGGCGTCCGGAAAAGAACAGATGTTTCAGGCGTGCGAAACGGCGTTTCTGCGTGAACCCGATCATCGGCTATGCGCGGCGAGGCGCTCGGGCAACTGCAAAATAGCCTCGCGATTGGACGACGAAAAGCACCGGTTGGCCGCCTCGCGCAACGGCAGCCACAAATGCGCGGTGTGTTCGCGCGGTGCGAGCGTGACTTCGAGACAGTGCGGCACGAGCAGACTGAACTGATGTTCGACATTGCGCGTCACGCCCTCGGCATAACGATGCCGCCACTGCGGATAGATTTCGTATTCGATCCGATGATGCCAGTCGAGCAACGCGTTCTCCGGCACGAGACCCTCGCCCACGACAATGCCGGTTTCCTCGGCCACCTCGCGCGCGGCCGTGAGCGCGAGCGGTTCGTCGAGCCGGTCCTTCGAGCCCGTCACCGATTGCCAGAAGCCGGGGTAATCGGCGCGCTCGATTACGAGCACGTCCAGTTCCGGCGTGTGGATGACGACGAGAACGGATTCGGGAATTTTCGACGGCTTGATCATGGTCGGCACGGCGCGCAACTTTTTCGAGACTGGCCGACGAATGTAACTCAAAAAACGAAAAAGGCGCACACGGCGCCTTTTCGTTTTGTTACTCGGACAGCATTACTGCGGTTTCTGCTCCGGCTGACGCAGACGAATGTGCAGTTCCTTCAACTGGCGCTCGTCCACTTCGCTCGGCGCTTGCGTGAGCAGATCCTGCGCGCGCTGCGTCTTCGGGAACGCGATCACGTCGCGGATCGAATCGGCGCCGGCCATCATCGTGACGATGCGGTCCAGACCAAACGCGATACCGCCGTGCGGCGGCGCGCCGTACTGCAGCGCGTCGAGCAGGAAGCCGAACTTGAGACGCGCTTCTTCCGCGTTGATCTTGAGCGCGCGGAACACCTTGCTCTGCACGTCTTCCTGATAAATCCGCACCGATCCACCGCCGATTTCCCAGCCGTTCAGCACCATGTCGTACGCTTTCGCGAGGCAACGGGCCGGATCGGTTTCGAGATATTCGAGATGCTCGTCCTTCGGGCTCGTGAACGGATGGTGCGCGGCCACGTAGCGGTTGTCTTCCTCGTCGTATTCGAACATCGGGAAATCCGTCACCCACAGCGGCTTCCAGCCCTTCTCGAACAGCCCGTTGTTGCGGCCGAATTCCGAATGGCCGATCTTCAGACGCAGCGCGCCGAGGCTATCGTTCACCACCTTCGCGCGATCCGCCGCGAAGAAAATGATGTCGCCGTTCTGAGCGCCGGTGCGCTCGATGATCGCCGTGATGGACGCGTCGTGCAGGTTCTTCACGATCGGACTCTGCAGGCCGTCGCGGCCCTTCGCGATGTCGTTCACCTTGATCCACGCGAGACCCTTCGCGCCGTAAATGCGCACGAATTCCGTGTAACCGTCGATATCGCCACGCGACAGTTCGCCGCCCTTCGGCACGCGCAGCGCCGCGACACGGCCGTCCTTCGAGTTGGCCGGCGTGCTGAACACCTTGAAATCGACATCGCGAACGGCGTCGGTCAGGTCGGTGAATTCGAGCTTCACGCGCAAGTCCGGCTTGTCCGAACCGAAACGGCGCATCGCTTCCGAATACAGCATGACCGGGAATTTTTCATCCAGCGACACGCCGATCGTCACGCTGAACACGTGGCGGATCATCGCTTCGAACAGATCGCGGATTTCCTGCTCGGTCATGAACGACGTTTCGCAGTCGATCTGCGTGAATTCCGGCTGACGGTCGGCGCGCAGATCTTCGTCGCGGAAGCACTTCACAATCTGGTAGTAACGGTCGAAATTCGCGACCATCAGCAACTGCTTGAACAGTTGCGGCGACTGCGGCAGCGCGAAGAACTGGCCCGGGTTCGTGCGCGACGGCACGAGATAGTCGCGCGCGCCTTCCGGCGTGCTCTTCGTGAGCATCGGCGTTTCGATATCGATAAAACCCTGCGCGTCCAGGTACTTACGCACTTCGATCGCCACGCGATAACGCAGACGCAGGTTCTGCTGCATCTGCGGACGGCGCAGGTCGAGCACGCGATGCGTGAGGCGCGTGGTTTCCGAGAGGTTGTCGTCGTCGAGCTGGAACGGCGGCGTGACCGATGCGTTCAGCACGGTCAGTTCGTGACACAGCACTTCGATCTTGCCGCTCGTCAGGCCGGCGTTCGCCGTGCCTTCCGGGCGGCTGCGCACGACGCCCTTCACCTGCACGCAGAATTCGTTGCGCACGCCCTCGGCAACCTTGAACATGTCGGCGCGGTCCGGATCGCAGACGACCTGAACCAGACCTTCGCGATCGCGCAGGTCGACGAAGATAACGCCGCCGTGATCGCGGCGGCGATGGACCCACCCGCACAGCGAAACGGATTGGCCCAGCAGGGCTTCGGTCACGAGACCGCAGTATTCAGATCGCATCGACATGATGTTGTTTCTTTCGTTATTCATTGATCAACGGAGCGCGGCGCGTGGTTCGCGCCGCGCTCCGGCATTACAGCGGCGGCTCGACGGGACGGCGCGGGGCCAGCGGCGCGGCAGGCGCGGCCGGGGCGACGACGCCCATCGAGACGATGTACTTCAGGGCAGCATCGACGGTCATGTCGAGCTCGATGACTTCGCTCTTCGGCACCATCAGGAAAAAGCCCGAGGTGGGATTCGGCGTTGTCGGCACATAGACGCTCACGTGGTCTTCGGTCAGGTGATTCACGACGTCGCCGCCGGGTACGCCTGTCAGAAAACCGATCGTGTAGGAGCCCGAGTGCGGATAGCGGATCAGAAGCGCCTTGCGGAACGCGTTGCCACTGCTCGAAAGCAGCGTGTCGGACACCTGTTTCACGCTGGTGTACAGCGGACCGACGACGGGAATGTGCCGCACGACCCAGTCCCACCATTCCACCAGCTTTTGTCCGACGAAATTCTGCGTCAACAAACCGACGACAAAAATGAACGCGAGCGTGAGCAGCGCGCCGAGACCCGGCAGCCGGAAGCCGAACGCGCGCTCGGGCTGCCAGGATTCGGGAAGCAGCAACAGCGTTTGGTCCATGGTTCCGATCACGAGGCCGAGCACCCACAACGTGATGGCGAGCGGCACCAGCACCAGCAGGCCGGTCAGAAACACGGATTTCAACGTAGTCTTTTTGGTCGTCATTTACACAGCCGGAAGGCCGCCCCGCGTCGCCGCGGTTTGGCTGGTTCGCCGTCCGCCAACCCGCGGACGGTCATCTTCGTGCGTGCGATCGGACAGATCGAGCGGCTCGCGGTCTCGCGCCTCAGGCCGCGCCCGACGAAGACGCGGGCGTGGAACTAGGCGTGGACGCGGCGCCGCCCGATTTCGACGATTCCGCCGATGCACCCGACGATTCGCTTTTCGTGCTGCTTTCCGATGCGCCAGAAGCCGGTGCATCGGATTTCGCGGCGTCGCCCGTGGCCGCGCCCGCCGCCGGCGCCGCGCTGCCAGGCTTGGCGCCATTGCCGCCGCGGAAGTCGGTCACGTACCAGCCGGAGCCTTTCAGCTGGAATCCGGCGGCCGTCACCTGCTTGGCGAAGGTTTCTTTCCCGCACTCGGGACATTGTTTGAGCGGCGCGTCACTGAGCTTCTGGAGCACGTCTTTTCCGAAGCCGCAGGACTCGCAGCGGTACGCGTAGATCGGCATGGCACTCTTCCTACAATAATCTGTCGACGCTTGCAAAGCCTTGAATTATAGCCGCAAACGGTTTTTGACCCGCGAGTTTCGAGGGCGCGGAGGGGGGAGGCGGGCTGATCCGAGGCTCAAATCGGACCCCCGCGCGGCAACATCAAATGCGGCCAATCCGGCGCTATTTCAATCGGCGTACACCCTTACCCTCGACGACCCCACGTCAGCCAGCGCTCGCGCCCCGCGAAAACCGGAATCGATCCGCTGACCTCATGCTCGTCGATAAGCTCGAAATACGGCGACAGCAACGCGTCCAGCGCGTCCCGCTCGATCCCGAACGGCGGCCCTTTCGGCGTCGTGCCGAGAAAATAAAATCCCGCAAGCAGCGCACCCGGTCGCAACAACGCCGCCATCCGCGCCGCGTAATCGTTCCAGCGATCGCGCGGCAACGCGCAGAGAAACGCGCGCTCATAAATCCAGTCGATCTCGAACGGCGGCGCATAGCCGAAAAAATCCGCCTGTTCGACCACATCGCTCGAGGTTCCGAGTTGCGCCCGCGCCGCCGCGACCGCGCTCGCCGAGAAATCGATCGCGCGGACCGGCCAGCCGCGTGCGACTAGCCACTGCGCTTCGTACGCGCTGCCGCAGCCCGGAATCAACACGTTCTGCGGCGCTCGGCTCGCGGCGAAATCGAGAAACGCCTGCGGCACGCCGGCCTGATCCCACGGCGTGAAACGCTGATCGAAGCGTTCGTCCCAAAAGCCGGGGGAATTCGGATCGCGCGTGGCGAATGCCGGCGCGGCGGGTTTCGGTTCGTCGCTCATTGTCCGTAAGCGTAGGCGAGCCAAAATTGCGTGATGACGACACCCGCGCCGACCGCCAGACCGAAGATCAGCAGTGCCTGGAGCAGCCGGTTCGTGCGTTTTTGCTCGGCGAGGAGCATTCGCATCGCGTCGTCGCTCGACGAGCGCGGCAGGTCGTGCCGTTCCGCCAGCACGTGATGAATCAGCCGCGGCAGTTGCGGCAGCGTCTTGCTCCACTGCGGCGCTTCCATCTTGAGGCGCTCGTACCAGCCGCGCCAGCCGATCTGCTCGTTCATCCAGCGTTCGAGGTACGGTTTCGCGGTCTTCCACAGATCGAGGTCCGGATCGAGCGAACGGCCCAGCCCCTCGACGTTTAGCATCGTCTTTTGCAGCAGCACGAGTTGCGGCTGAATTTCGACATTGAAGCGGCGCGAGGTTGAAAAGAGCCGCATCAGCACTTGTCCGAGCGAAATATCCTTCAGCGCGCGATCGAAATACGGCTCGCAGACTGCGCGGATCGCGCTTTCCAACTCCTCGACGCGCGTGTTCGGCGGCACCCAGCCCGATTCCAGGTGGAGCGTCGCGACGCGGTGGTAATCGCGCTTGAAAAAGGCGAGAAAGTTCTGCGCAAGATAGTTTTTATCGAAGTCCGACAGCGCGCCGACGATCCCGAAATCCAGCGCGATATAACGCCCGAAATGCGCCGGATCGAGGCTTACCTGAATATTGCCCGGATGCATGTCGGCGTGAAAAAAGCCGTCGCGAAACACTTGCGTAAAGAAAATTTCGACGCCTTCGCGCGCCAGCTTCGGAATATCGACGCCCGCCGCCCGCAGCGTTTCGACCTGGCTGATCGGCACGCCGACCATCCGTTCCATGACCAGCACGGTCGGCGCGGAATAATCCCAGTACATTTCCGGCACGAGCAGCAAATTCAGCCCGGCGAAATTGCGCCGCAACTGACTGCCGTTCGCCGCCTCGCGCATCAGGTCGAGTTCGTCGTGCAGATATTTATCGAATTCGGCCACGACTTCGCGCGGCTTCAGGCGCCGGCCGTCCGCCCACAAACGCTCCGCCCAGATCGCGATGTCGCGCAGCAACGCGAGATCCGAGTCGATCACCGGCAGCATGCCCGGCCGCAGCACTTTGACCGCGACCGCCTTGCCTTCATGCACGCCGCGCTTGATCTTCGCGAAGTGAACCTGCGCGATCGACGCGCTCGCCACCGGCACGCGCTCGAAATCGTCGAACAGCACGTCGATCGGCGCGCCGAGCGCCTTTTCCACGATATTGATCGCGACCGTCGAATCGAACGGAGGCACCTGATCCTGCAATTTCGCGAGCTCATTGGCGATATCGACGGGCAGCAAATCGCGCCGCGTAGAAAGCACCTGCCCGAATTTCACGAAGATCGGACCGAGACTTTCGAGCGCGAGACGCAGACGCACGCCGCGCTCCATATCGAAATTGCGCCCAAACGTGGTGATGCGCATGAGAACGCGCACGCGCCGGTCCTTGATGCCGGAAAGCACCAGTTCATCCAGCCCAAAGCGAACAATCGTGAAGAAAATCTTGAGAAAACGCAGAAAACGCATGGTTCAGCCCATTACTTGCGCGAGCCGCGCGCGGTGGCGGCGGCGCCGGACGCTGACGCGCCACGGGCTTCGGCTTTTTGTTCGATTCGCTCGATCCGTTTTTCGACGCGGGCTAGCGCGTCGCGCGCCTGTGACAGTTCGTGGTTGAACGTGTCGAGCGCGCTGCGGCGGACGAGTTGAGGTTGTTCGTCGAGGAAATATTCGGCCACGCTGTCGAGCAGATTGCGGCCGGTGCGCCGCGCGTGTTCGTGGATCGAGCGCGCGACGCCGCCGATCCTGTGCGCCGGTGCATCGCCGATCACCCGCGCCAGATCTTCTTCCGGCTCCCAGCGCAGATGCTCGGCCAGTTTCGCGATGGTCGTCGCGAACTCCGCGTCGCCTTCTATCTTGACGTGCTTCATCACGCCCGCCTGACCGCCCGCAATGAACGCGGGCAATGCGTCGGCGGGAACGGAAAGCGTGACGTCGACATGCTGTGCGGCGGCTTCATCGACGGCGGCAATCAGGCCGTCGGGCTGAACCACGAGCGACAGGACGACCGGCGGGCACGACAGCCTCGCGGTCTTGCCCGCGTAAGGCGTGAGACGCTCGCGAGCCCAGGACTCGCGGGCGAGCAGATGATTGACGGCGGCCGCGAACGCACGGGACGCGGTCTTGACGGTGGAAATTGCTGCGGTGCGGGCGGTTTCGTCTGCGTTCGTCATCGGCTGTGAGATGAAAAAACCCGCGCAAGCGGTGGCTCGCGCGGGTTTCTATTCTACCTTCGCAACCGGCCGCGCCGTCCGCCCGACTCGGCGGTTAGCCATTTAGCCGATGGCACGGCGCGTCCGGGGCGTCAGCTAGCTGACCTGCTGAATCCCGGCCAGCAGCCAGCCTTCGTTGCCGTACTTCTGCTTCGACAGGTTCCACACTTCGACGAACGGTTCCGCCGCCGCGCCCTCGCTTTCACGAATCAAGCCGTGGAAGCGCACGCTCGCCAGGCTTTCCGTGCCGCGATCCTCGACGCCGAGGATATCGGCGTTGAGTTGCACGACATCCGTGCGGTTCGGCTGACCGGCGCGCGCGTCGATATCCAGCTTCACTTCGGCGAACATCTCCGGCGTCGTGAACTCGCGGATATCGTTCGTATTGCCGCGATCCCATGCGTCCTGAAGCCGCACGAAATAGACCTTGGCGTTACGCACGAAGGCGTCGGCGTCGAAACCCGCCGGCAGCGCGACTTGCGATGCGGCGTCCGTCGCGGCCATCGCGCCCGCTTGCGGCGCGCCGTAACCACCGGCCGACGGCGCGTTGATCGACGGTTCCTGGTTCAAGTCGGTGCGCGCCGTGCCGCCGAACGGCGAACCGGCATTAGCACCCGCGTTCGCATAAGCCGGCGTGTTGCCGCCATTGCGCTTCCTCATGATGAAGCGGAACAGCAGCACAGCCGCGCCGACGATCAGCGCAATCATGATGATGTTCGCCATCGCGCCGGCGAACGCGCCGCCCAGGCCGAAATGCGACAAGAGCGCGGCGATACCGAGTCCCGCCGCGAGGCCGGCGATCGGTCCGAGCCAGCGGTTGCGGGCCGGTTGCGCCGCGGCCGCGGCCGGTGCCGGCTGCGCGCGTTGAGCGGGCGCGGCCTGGCCTTGTTGCATCGACTGCGATGGCGGCGTGGCCTGATGTTGCTGCGCGGCGGTGGCCGACTGACGGCCCATGCTGCGCCCGCCGCCCATGCGGCGCGCTTCTGCGTCGTCGGAGATCACTGCGCCGGCCATGATTACGCCAGCCAGTGCCAAGAGCCCGGCTTTCCTGACCAGCGACTTCAGGAAACCCCGAGATTGGGGTAAGCGTGAATCGGACATTTCGAATCCTTTATGAAAAGTGGAACACTAAAATTTGGTCCCGACGTGTAACGCTACCACGCCACCTGACAAATTGTAATATTCGACTCGATCCAGTCCGGCTTGTTCCATCATCGTTTTTAATGTTTCCTGGTCCGGATGCATCCGGATGGACTCGGCCAGATAGCGATAACTTTCGGCATCTTTCGCGAACTTGTCGCCAAGCCACGGCAACACCTTGAAACTGTAGATATCGTACATTTTCTTGAGCGGATCCCACACCTTCGAAAACTCCAGCACCAGCAAACGTCCGCCCGGCTTCAAAACACGCTGCATCTCAGCCAACGCACCATCTTTGTGCGTCATATTACGAAGTCCAAAGGCAACTGTAACCACATCGAAATAATTGTTCGGAAAGGGAATCTTCTCCGCGTCGCACAGCAAGGCGGGCGTTATCACACCTTTATTGATCAGCCGGTCACGCCCGACGCGCAGCATCGATTCGTTGATATCCGTGTGCCAGACTTCGCCTTTCTCGCCGGCCTGTTTCGCGAACGCCATCGCCAGATCGCCCGTCCCGCCTGCGATATCGAGCACTTTGCTGCCCGGCCGCACGCGCGCCTGACCAATCGTGAAGAACTTCCATGCGCGATGCAGACCGCCCGACATCAGGTCGTTCATCAAGTCGTAATTGCTCGCGACCGAGTGGAAAACGCCTGCCACTTTCTTCGCTTTGTCCTGCTCGTCGACCGTTTCGAAACCGAAGTGGGTCTTGCTCATCGCGCTCGTCCTCGCCTGTTCTTTGTTGTGTGCCCGCGTGCGGTTGCGTCGACATGCCGATCACGCCCGCTGCTGCGGCAATTTGCCGCAGCGTGAGATGCATTATTTAGTGGCAATGGCCGCCCGATGCTTTCGCCGCCATCGGCGCGTCACGATCGACGCCCGCCGCTTCCAGCTTGGCGAGATACGTCTGCCAGCGTTCATCCTGACGCACCGCGAGGTCGTGCAGGATGTCCCACGAATAAATGCCGGTGTTGTGGCCGTCGGAAAAAGTCAGTTGCAGCGCGTAATGACCGACTGCTTCGACCGCGATGATCGTCACGTCGCGCTTGCCGGTCTGCAGCGTTTCCTGCCCCGGCCCGTGGCCCTGCACTTCCGCCGATGGCGAATACACGCGCAGCAGTTCGAACGGGATGCGAAAGCTTTCGTCGTTGGCGTACTGGAGTTCCAGCGCGCGGGATTTGGAATGCACGACGACTCCGGTCGGAATCGGCGTTTGGGGAGTGAGTCCGCTCACGTTGAGCCTTTTGTCAGAATAATTAGCCGAACGCCTTCGCCATCTCGATCCGCACCGCCTCGCGCAGCAGCGTGGCCTGCGCGCGGCGCGACGACAGCAGCGCCTCGGACACCGTGCGTTGGCGCGGCGCCCAGATCGGCAGCGGAAAGCGCGAGTCGTTGGAATGACGCGGAATGACGTGCCAGTGAACGTGCGGCACCTGATTGCCGAGGCTCGCGAGATTGATCTTCGCCGGCGAAATCACCCGACGAATCGCGCGCTCGACACCATTCACGGCGTTCATGACGTGCGCGCGCTCGGCGTCTTCCAGATCGGAGAACTCCGCGACATGCGCATTCCAGATCACGCGGCAAAAGCCCGGCCAATCGGGCTCGTCGGCGAGGACGACACGCAGCGTGTCGTCCGCCCACAGCACTTCGCCGCCGTCTTCACGGCAAAACACACAGTCCATCGTTTTCCTCTAGCGAAACAATTGCCTCGATTCCGCTATTACACCAGTACGCGCTCGATCCCGCCATCGTTCGCGCGCGCCACGTACTCCACCATCCAGTTTTCGCCGAGCACCTTGCGCGCCATTTCCACGACGATGTAATCCGCCTCGATGTCCGCGTCCTCGTTGTAACGCGACAAACCCTGCAGGCACGACGGGCAGCTCGTCAGGATCTTGACGTCGGCATGGTTGCCGCCATTGGGCTGCGGACCGTCGCCGGCCGACAGCAGCGAACCGGGTGAATCGACGGCTTCCCCGACCAGCGGAATGTCGCGCAACTTTGCCGCGCCCTTGCGAATTTCCTCTTCCTTGCGGAAGCGCACCTGCGTCGAAATGTCCGGACGCGTGACGGCGAGCGTGCCCGATTCGCCGCAACATCGATCGTTCTTCTCGATCTTGTAGCCGTCGTTCTTCGAGCCCATCAGATCGTTCACGAGCTTGACCGGATCCATCGTCTTGATCGGCGAGTGGCACGGGTCGTGATACATGTAGCGCGTGCCCGTCACGCCGTCGAGCTTGATGTTCTTTTCGAGCAGGAACTCGTGAATGTCGATGATCCGGCAGCCCGGGAAAATCTTCTCGAATTCATAGCCTGCAAGTTGGTCGTAGCACGTCCCGCACGACACCACGACCGTCTTGATATCGAGATAGTTGAGCGTGTTCGCGACGCGGTGGAACAGCACGCGGTTGTCCGTCACGATTTTCTCGGCCTTGTCGAACTGGCCGGAGCCGCGCTGCGGATAGCCACAGCACAGATAACCCGGCGGCAGCACGGTCTGGACGCCCGCTTCCCACAACATCGCCTGAGTGGCGAGGCCCACTTGCGAGAACAGACGCTCCGAACCGCAGCCGGGGAAATAGAACACCGCTTCCGTATCGGCGGTGGTCGTTTTCGGATTGCGGATGATCGGCACGATCTTGTTGTCTTCGATATCGAGCAGCGCCCGCGCCGTCTTTTTCGGCAGGTTGCCCGGCATCTTCTTGTTCATGAAGTGGATCACCTGCGTGACCACCGGCGGCTTGCCGACCGTCGCGGGCGGCTTCGCCGTCTGCTTCTTCGTGAACTTCTTCAGCACGTCGTTGCCGAGGCGCTGCGCCTTGTAACCCACGCCCATCATCGCCGTGCGAGCGAGGTTGATGGTCTGCGGATTGGTCGCGTTCAGGAAGAACATGCCCGCCGCGTTGCCCGCGTTGAACTTCTTCTTGCCCATCTTGCGCAGCAGGTTGCGCATGTTCATCGTCACGTCGCCGAAGTCGATCTTCACCGGGCACGGCGTCACGCATTTGTGACATACCGTGCAGTGATCGGCGACGTCGTTGAACTCGTCCCAGTGCTTGATCGACACGCCGCGGCGCGTCTGCTCTTCGTACAGGAACGCCTCGATCAGGAGCGACGTGGCGAGAATCTTGTTGCGCGGGCTGTAGAGCAGGTTCGCGCGCGGCACGTGGGTCGCGCACACCGGCTTGCACTTGCCGCAGCGCAGGCAGTCCTTGATCGAATCGGCGATCGCGCCGATATCGCTCTGCTGCATGATGAGCGATTCGTAGCCCATCAGGCCGAAGCTCGGCGTGTACGCGTTGCGCAAGTCCGCGCCTTCGAGCAGCTTGCCCGCGTTGAAGCGGCCGTTCGGATCGACGCGTTTCTTGTAGGCGCGGAATTCGCCGATTTCCTCTTCGGTCAGGAATTCCAGCTTCGTGATGCCGATGCCGTGCTCGCCCGAAATCACGCCGTCGAGCGAACGCGCGAGCTTCATGATCCGTGCGACCGCGTGGTGCGCGTCCTGGAGCATCTCGTAGTTGTCGGAGTTGACCGGCAGATTCGTGTGGACGTTGCCGTCGCCTGCGTGCATGTGCAGCGCGACGAACACGCGGCCACGCAGCACTTTCTTGTGGATGGCCTGCGCTTCGTCGAGGATCGGCTTGAACTCGCCGCCGTTGAAAATCTGGCGCAGTTCGGCGCGGATTTCGGCCTTCCACGACACGCGCACCGTGCGGTCTTGCGCCACGTGGAACACGGTCGCGCCCGGTTGCGCGTCGGAACGGTCGGCGAGCTTTTCCGCAAGCGCTTCGTAGCCGAGCCCGACCATATAGTGCTGCGCCTCGCGCAACGGCATGTCGAGCTTCTCGCCGACGAACGTCCAGCGCGCGCGCACCTTCTGCAGCAAGTCGAGCGCTTGCTGTACGCGGTCTTCGAGCAGTTCCGCGCTCGGAATCTCGTTCGCGTCGTCGCTTTTTCCGAGCGGCAGCTTGCCCGTCTTGAAAAACGCTTCCAGCGCATCGACCAGTTGCAGCTTGTTCTTGATCGACAGTTCGATATTGATGCGCTCGATGCCGTCCGTGTACTCGCCCATGCGATTGAGCGGAATCACGACATCTTCGTTGATCTTGAACGCGTTCGTGTGCTTCGCGATGGCGGCCGTGCGCGAACGGTCGAGCCAGAAGCGCTTGCGCGCCTCGGCGTTCACCGCGACGAAACCTTCGCCGCTCTTGCCGTTCGCCATCCGCACGACTTCCGACGTGGCATGCGCGACCGCATCGGCGTCGTCGCCGACGATATCGCCGATCAGCACCATCTTCGGAAAAGCGTTGCGCTTGCTCTTGGTCGCGTAGCCGACCGCGCGCAGATAGCGTTCGTCGAGATGTTCGAGGCCCGCGAGGATCGCGCCGCCCTGCTTCGACGTCTCGAACAGATAGTCCTTGATCTCCACGATGCTCGGAATCGCGTCGCGCGCCTGGCCGAAGAATTCGAGGCAAACGGTGCGCGTGTGCGCCGGCATCTTGTGCAGAATCCAGCGCGCGGACGTGATCAGCCCGTCGCAACCTTCCTTCTGCACGCCCGGCAGACCCGCCAGGAATTTATCCGTCACATCCTTGCCGAGCCCCTCCTTGCGGAACGTGCGCCCCGCGATATCGAGCGCTTCCGTGCGCAGCAGTTTCTCGCCCGGACCGAACGCGCCGTCGAACCAGTCGAGCCGGAAACGCGCCACTTCGATGTCGTGAATCTTCCCGCAGTTGTGGTCCAGTCGCGTGACTTCAAGCCAGTTGCCTTCGGGGTCGACCATGCGCCACCAGGCGAGGTTATCCAGCGCCGTGCCCCACAGCACGGCCTTCTTGCCGCCCGCGTTCATCGCGACATTGCCGCCGACACACGATGCATCGAGCGAGGTCGGATCGACGGCGAATACGAAGCCCGCCTGCTCCGCCGCTTCGGTCACGCGGCGCGTGACGACGCCCGCGCCCGAGAAAATGGTCGCGACCTTTCGATCGACGCCCGGCAGGTCGGTCATTTCGACCGGCCCGAGATGTTCGAGTTTTTCAGTGTTGATGACGGCCGAGAACGGCGTGAGCGGAATCGCGCCGCCCGTGTAGCCGGTGCCGCCGCCGCGCGGAATCACGGTCAGGCCGAGTTCGAAGCACGCCTTGATGAGCGCGGCGATCTCGGCTTCGGTATCCGGCGTCAACACGACGAACGGATATTCGACGCGCCAGTCGGTGGCGTCGGTGACGTGCGAGACGCGCGATAACCCGTCGAACTTGATGTTGTCCTTCTGCGTGCAGCGCCCGAGCACCTTCGACGCCCGCCGCCGCAACTCCGCCATCCGCTCGAATTCCTGCGCGAACGCTTCGACCGCACGGCACGCCGCCGACACGAGAATCTCAACGCGCGCCGCCCGGTCGCGGCCGGTGACGTCGCCGTGTTCCGACAGGTCGGCCTTACGGCGCTTCTCGATTTCCTTCAGCCGATGGTTCAGCGCCTCGATCAGCAAAGCGCGGCGCTTCGGATTGTCGAGCAGGTCGTCCTGCAGATACGGATTGCGCCGCACGACCCAGATATCGCCGAGCACCTCGTACAGCATGCGCGCCGAGCGGCCGGTCCGGCGTTCGTTGCGCAGTTCGGCGAGCGCGGCCCAGGCTTCGTCGCCGAGCAGACGCATCACGATTTCGCGATCGGAAAACGACGTGTAGTTATAGGGAATTTCGCGCAGGCGCGGCTCGATATCGAGGGCGACGGCGGCGGCAGCGCCGTTCGGATCGAAGGCTTGGGGTGCGTTCATGTTCGACGGTTCGGTAAGCCGGGCACGCGCTGTTCTAGAAGCACGATGGCCGACGGTGCGCGTGGGGGCGCAATTTTTCGAGTGAGACTTGTCTTGTGAGAGGCCGCCGGGCATGCCTCGGCATGCGGCGCGACGCCTTCGAGGTCGCCGGAATCAGCGCCACGATCGCGCATGACGCGCGTGCCGCTCTGCCGCGGGATGAGACTCGCGGGGGACATGCGTCAAAAAGTCGATCCGGGGCTGGCAGTGCATCTTCCGATCCTGATTGATCTCGATTGATCTCGGTTGAACCCGAATGATCCCGGTGGTTTCTGATTCGAAAAAGGAATTCTAACCCATCGCGAACAAGCCCGTTCGCGCTCGCCAGCGCGCCGGAGGGGCTTTCGGGCGGCCGGCCGGGGCGGCGCTCGCCGCGCGCGGAATAGGCCGAACGGCCGGTAAAAACGACCCAACGGCTGGATTTTGGCCGGTTGGCGCTATCATTGACGTTTTCGCTCTCAAAAAAGCGCGCCGCCGCTCACGCGGAAAGGTTCGCGCCTCCAGGCCCGCATGGCACACCCTGATTACCTCAAAAAAGTACTGACCGCCCGCGTCTACGACGTCGCGCGCGAAAGCGAACTCGAACCGGCGCGCAACCTGTCGGCGCGGCTTTCCAACGCGGTTTATCTGAAGCGCGAGGACAACCAGCCGGTGTTCTCGTTCAAGATTCGCGGCGCGTACAACAAGATGGCGCAACTTCCCGCCGACGTTCTCGCGCGCGGCGTGATTACCGCCTCGGCTGGAAACCACGCGCAAGGTGTCGCGTATTCGGCCGCGCGGCTCGGCTGCCGCGCCGTCATCACGATTCCGACCACCACGCCGCAGGTCAAGATCGACGCGGTGCGCGCGCACGGCGGGCCGACCGTCGAAGTGGTGCTGGCGGGCGAATCGTATAGCGACGCCTACGCGCACGCGCTGCAGTTGCAAGCCGAGCGCGGTCTCACGTTCGTGCATCCTTTCGACGACCCCGACGTGATCGCCGGACAAGGCACCGTCGCGATGGAAATTCTGCGTCAGCATCAGGGCCCGATCCACGCGATCTTCGTGCCGATCGGCGGCGGCGGTCTGGCGGCGGGCGTCGCGGCGTATGTGAAGGCGGTGCGGCCGGAGATCAAGGTGATCGGCGTGCAGACCGAGGATTCCTGCGCGATGGCGCAATCCATCAAGGCGGGCGAGCGCGTTACGCTGCCGGAAGTCGGCCTGTTCTCGGACGGCACGGCGGTGAAACTGGTCGGCGAGGAAACGTTCCGGCTGTGCCGCGAACTGCTCGACGACGTCATCACGGTCGACACCGACGCACTTTGCGCCGCGATCAAGGACGTGTTCCAGGACACGCGCAGCGTGCTCGAACCGGCGGGATCGCTGGCCGTCGCGGGCGCGAAGGTGTATGCGGAACGGGAAGGCATCGAGGGTAAGACGTTGATTGCGGTCACGTCGGGCGCGAACATGAACTTCGACCGCATGCGTTTCGTCGCCGAGCGCGCCGAAGTGGGCGAAGCGCGCGAAGCCGTGTTCGCCGTCACGATTCCCGAAGAGCGCGGCAGTTTCCGGCGCTTTTGCGAACTGGTCGGCAGCCGCAGCGTCACCGAATTCAACTACCGGATTGCCGACGCGCACGCCGCGCATATCTTCGTCGGCGTGCAGATCAAGGCGCGCGGCGAAGCGGCGCAGATGCTCGGCGCGTTCGTCGAGCACGGCTTCGCCACCGTCGATCTTTCGCACGATGAACTGTCGAAGCAACATATCCGCTACATGGTGGGCGGCCGTTCGCCACTCGCGCAGGAAGAACGCCTGCTGCGCTTCGAGTTTCCCGAACGGCCGGGCGCGCTGATGAAATTCCTGTCGTCGATGGCGCCGAACTGGAATATCAGCCTGTTCCACTACCGGAATCAAGGCGCGGACTACAGCTCGATTCTGGTCGGCATTCAGGTTCCCCCGGCCGAAAACGCCGAGTTCGAACGCTTTCTCGCGACGCTCGGCTATCCGTGGTGGGACGAAGGCGCGAACCCCGTGTACAAGCTGTTCCTGGCTTAACGCCGCCATGGCATTCACGCTCGAAGACAAACTGGTCGTCGCGATTTCGTCGCGGGCGCTGTTCGATTTCGAAGAAGAAAACGAAGTGTACGAATCGGGCGATCTCGCCGATTACGAAGCGCTGCAACGCTCGCGGCTGAACGTCGCGGCCAAGCCGGGCGTGGCTTTCGGGCTGATCCGCAAGTTGCTGGCGTTGAATGCCGGCGCGCAGCACGTCGAAGTCGTGATCCTGTCGCGCAGCGATCCGATCAGCGGTTTGCGCGCGTTCAGTTCGTGCCGCGAACACGGACTCGCGATCGAACGCGGTGTTTTCACGCGTGGCCGCGCGCCGTTCGGCTATTTGAAGCCGCTGCGCGCGTCGCTGTTTTTATCGGCGAATCCAGACGACGTGCGCGGCGCGCTCGAAGCCGGTTTTCCCGCCGCGCGCGTGTTGCCCGAGACGCCGCGCGCCGCGAGCCAGTATCCTGACGAAATCCGCATTGCGTTCGATGGCGACGCCGTGCTGTTTTCCGACGAAGCCGAACGCGTGTTTCAGGAACAGGGATTGCCCGCTTTCGTGGCGCATGAAATCACCAAACGGAACTCGCCGCTCGCGGGCGGGCCGTTAAAACCGCTACTGGAAACGCTGCACAAGCTGCAAAAAATCGCCGGCGACGCCGCGCCGATGCACATCCGCACCGCGCTCGTCACCGCGCGTTCCGCTCCCGCGCACGAGCGCGCGATCCGGACGCTGATGGCCTGGAACATCGAAATCGACGAAGCGATGTTTCTGGGCGGCCTGGACAAGGGCGCGTTCCTGCGCGCGTTCGAGCCCGACTTTTTCTTCGACGACCAAATTCGCCACTGCGAATCGGCTCGCGTCGTGACAGCGACGGGGCACGTTTTGAGCGGCATCTCAAACGCATCGTGACCGCAACATGACACCCGAACAATCACCGCTCGGCAAAGCCGTTTCCTATACCGAACAGTACGACGCGTCGCTGCTGTTTCCGATCGACCGCAAGACCGCGCGCGACGCGATCGGCGTCGGCGCGCGGCTGCCGTTCTTCGGCACGGATATCTGGAACGCGTATGAACTCTCGTGGCTGAACACGCGCGGCAAGCCGCAACTCGCCGTCGCCACGTTTTACGTGCCGGCTGAGTCGCCGAATATCGTGGAATCGAAGTCGTTCAAGCTTTATCTCGGCTCGTTTGCGCAGACGGCGTTCGATTCCATCGACGACGTGCGCGCCGCGATCAAACGCGATGTCTCCGCGATTTGCGGCGTAAGCGTGTCGGTCAAACTGGTCGCGCCGTACGAATTCGGCAAATTGTCGATGGAAGAATTCGACGGTTTGTCGCTCGACCGGCTCGATCTGGATACGGATATCTATACGCCGACGCCTTCGCTCCTGACGGCGGCGCACGGCGAGACGCCGGTCGATGAAACGTTGTTCTCGAATTTGCTGAAATCGAATTGCCCGGTGACCGGACAGCCGGACTGGGGCAGCGTGCAGATTCGGTATCTCGGCGCGCCGATCGATCACGCGGGGTTACTGCGCTACATCATTTCGTTTCGCGAGCACACGGGCTTTCACGAGCAATGTGTCGAACGGATATTCATGGATATCATGCGCGAATGCCGGCCGGAACGTTTAGCGGTTTATGCGCGATATACGCGACGCGGCGGGCTGGATATTAATCCGTTCCGCACGAATTTTAATTTGCCGATGCCGGATAATGCGCGGTTGGCGCGGCAGTAAGCAAACGCATTCCAAATAAAAATCCCCGCTAAACGCGGGGATTTTTTTAGATTAAACGCCACCAAGCATTTACGCTTCCGGCGCCTTATAAGCGACGCAATCCACTTCCACCTTGCAATCGATCACCATCGACGAAACCACGCAAGCGCGCGCCGGCGGGTTCTCGCCGAAATATTCCTTGAATACCTTGTTAAACGACGCGAAGTCGCGCGGATCGTCCAGCCACACGCCGCAACGCACCACATGTTCCGGGCCATAACCCGCTTCTTTCAGAATCGCGAATACATTCTGAATGCACTTATGCGATTGATCGACGATCCCGCCGTTAATCACTTCTCCATTTTCCATCGGCGTCTGGCCCGACACGAACAGCCAGCCATTCGCTTCGACCGCGCGTGCGAACGGCATATGCGCGCCGCCCTGTCCTTTGCCGCCTTCAACACCATATCGTTTCATCTTTAACTCCTTTTAAACTTAAAAAGCGCCCTGGGCGTCGAGTTTCGATCCCGCGCCCCGGGCGATAAATCGTCCCGCGCGCTCGCCCGTCACGGCGCGCTCGCGATACGACAAGACTCCGTTCACCCACACTGCGTCGATCCCGTCCGCCGGCTGCTGCGGCTCGGTGAACGTCGCGGCGTCGCGCACTGTCTCGGCGTCGAACAGCACGAGATCGGCGTGATAGCCCACCTTCACCTCGCCGCGCTCCGCCAGCCCGAAGCGCCGCGCCGACAAACTCGTCATCTTTCGCACGGCCTCTTCCAGCGGCAAAAGCGCGGTGTCGCGCGCGTAATGGCCGAGCACGCGCGGAAAAGCGCCCCACAGACGCGGATGCGGCAGCGGATCGTTCGGCAAGCCGTCCGAACCGACCATCGTCGCCGGATGGGACAAAATGCGCCGCACGTCGTCTTCCGACATGTTGTGATACACCGCGCCCGCCGGCTGCAGACGGCGTCCGGCGTCCTGCTGGCTCACGCCCCACTCGGCCGCGATTTCCTTGATCAGCTTGCCCGCCATTTCGGGATGCGGCTCCGACCAGGTGATCGTGATGTCGATATCGCCGGTGACCTGCTTCAGATCGAGCGTCGACGAACTCCGGTTGTACGGATAGCAGTCGCAACCGACCGGCTGGCCGTCGCGCACGCGTTCGATCGATGCGAGCACTTCCACGCTGCGTCCCCAGTTCGACGGCCCCGCGCACTTCAAATGCGAGATGACGACCGGCACGCGCGCGTGCCGGCCGACTTGATACGCCTCGTCCATCGCGTCGAGAATCGCGTCGAATTCGGTCCGCATGTGCGTGGTGTAAAGCGCGCCGGCCTGCGCCAGCGGCTCGGCGAGCGCCTTCACTTCCTCGGGCGGCGCGCTGAACGCCGATCCATACGCGAGGCCGCTGGAAAGCCCAAGCGCGCCGTTAGCGAGCGCTTCTTCGAGCTGCGCGCGCATTCCCTGGATTTCTTCCGCCGACGCCGCCCGATCCAGCCGGTCCATGTGATTGTTGCGCAGCGCCGTATGCCCGATCAGCGCGCCGACATTCACCGCCGGACGCGCTTCGTTCACGGCATCGACGTAATCGGCGAAGGTCGGATAGAGGAACGCGCCCGCGCCGCCGAGCAGGTTCATCGGATCGGGCGGTTCGCCGTTGAGCGTGACCGGCGACAAGCTGATGCCGCAATTGCCCACCACGACCGTCGTGATGCCTTGCGACAGTTTCGGCAGCATCTGCGGCGAGCGGATGACGTGCGAATCGTCGTGCGTGTGAACGTCGATAAAACCCGGTGCGAGCACGCGCCCCGCCGCATCGATCGTCTCCTCCGCCTGCCAGCCCGCCAGCGCGCCACCCGGCTCGATCGCGACGATGCGCCCGTCGCGCACGGCCACATCGCGCAGCACCGCCGGCGCGCCCGTGCCATCGATCAGCCGCGCGCCGAGGATCAGCGTGTCGGCGCTTTGCGAATCCGAATCCATGTCAGTCTCCAAGGGGTTGACGCTCGCCGCCGCCACGGTGCGTATCGAGCGCGTGCTTCATGCGCCGCAACAATTCGCGGCTTTGTCCGGCCTGCCTGACGGCCAGTTCGGTAACGAGCAGATCGAGCGCCATCATCATCGCGTAACGCGAGGACGACGGCTTGTAGATGAAATCGGTCTCGATCGCGATGATCGGGATCAGCCAGTCGGCCAGCGCCCCGAGCGGCGAAGCGGGCGCAGTCAGCGCAATCACGCACGCGCCGTATTCACGCGCGATCCGGCAGCTTTCAACCATTTCCGGCGTCTGTCCGGTAACAGAAAGCGCCACCACGACATGATCTTTGGAAAGCGTCGCGGCGACCATCCGTTGCAGCAATCCGTCCTGATACGATGCCGCCGGACGGCCGAGCCGCACCAGCCGGAAACGCATTTCATCGGCGAGCGCGGTCGAGCCGCCGCCCATGCCGAATACGTAGATCATCGACGCTTCAGCCAGCGCTTCTGCCGCCGCCGCGACCGGCGCAGCGGCGAGCGCCCCCTGATTGTGGGCGAGCGTCGTCTGGATTTCCTCGAAGATACGCGCAGCAAGCGAATCGGGCACCTCGTCCGGTTCGCGGCGCAGGAAGCGTTGTCCGACCGCCGCCGCTTGCGCCAGGCGCAGCTTGAGTTCGCGCACGTCCTGACAGCCGACCGCCTTAGCGAAACGCGTGACGGTCGCGATGCTCACCTCCGCTTTTTCCGCGAGCGCGCCAATGCTCGCGCGCGACGCGCCGGTCAGATCGTCGAGAATGAGTGCCGCGACTTTGCGCTCGGCCAGCCGCAGTTCCGGCGCGCGCTCGGCAATCCGGGCGACGATATCGAAAGCGAGCGGTTCGGAGGAAACGTTCATGGCAAGCCGGCCGATGCGAGGAAAGAAGACGTGGTACTAAATAACAATTTATCGCCAATCGTACTTTCGGTACCATGTGAACGTCAACCTCGGCGTTCGGCAAAATGCCCGTCAGCGTTGAAGCAACATATGAACAGAACGTGATTAAAACGGACGATGGAGATCAGGTGATGAAAGTTACAAACTATCAAAACGCGACAATCGACCCGTTCGGCAAGGGTCTCGGGATGGTGCCCGGCGTGAGTATTCCGCTCGTCGACGCCGCGCGTCTGGAGTGGAATCTGCTCGACGAAGACGTGAGCCTGCCCGCCGCTGTTCTCTACACGGATCGCGTCGAACACAATCTGAAGTGGATGCAGGCGTTCGTCGCGGAATATGGCGTGAAGCTCGCGCCGCACGGCAAAACGACCATGGCGCCGCAGCTTTTCCGCCGCCAGCTCGATCACGGCGCGTGGGGCATTTCGCTCGCCACCGCGCATCAGGTGCGCGCGGCGTATCGCGGCGGCGTGTATCGCGTGCTGATGGCGAACCAGCTGGTCGGCAAGCGCAACATGGGTCTGATCGCCGAATTGCTGACGGATCCGAATTTCGAGTTCTATTGCCTCGTCGATTCCGCCGATGGCGTCGATCAACTCGGCGAGTTCTTCAGCAGCGTGAAGAAACAGTTGAACGTGCTGATCGAACTCGGCGTGCCGGGCGGACGCACCGGCGTGCGCGACGACGCGCAGCGCGAAGCCGTGCTCGCGGCCATCGCGCGCTGGCCGGACACGATCCATCTCGCGGGCGTCGAGTTGTACGAAGGCGTCTTGCAGGACGAAGCGAAGGTGCGCGAATTCCTGCAAAGCGCGGTGAATCTGACGCGCTCGCTGGTCGAAGCGGGCACGATCACGCGAAAGCCGGCGCTTCTGTCGGGCGCGGGGTCGGCGTGGTACGACGTGGTCGCGGACGAATTCGCGAAGGCGAACCGCGATGTGGTCGAAGTAGTATTGCGCCCGGGCTGCTATCTGACGCACGACGTCGGCATCTACAAAAAGGCGCAAAACGAGATTTTCGCGCGCAATCCGATCGCGAGGAAGATGGGTCAGGGACTGAAACCGGCGCTGCAATTGTGGGCTTACGTGCAGTCGATTCCCGAGCCGGACCGGGCGATTATCGGTCTCGGCAAACGCGATTCAGCGTTCGACGCGGGCTATCCCGAACCCGCGCGCCATTTCCGTCCGGGCACGAATCTGCCGCGCGACGTGCGCGCCGATGAAGCGTGGGAAATCTTCGGGATGATGGATCAGCACGCGTACTTGCGGATCAAGCCGGGCGACGATCTGAAGGTCGGCGACATGATCGCGTTCGACATTTCGCATCCGTGCCTGACCTTCGACAAGTGGCGCCAGATTCTTCTCGTCGATCCGAAATACCGCGTGACGGAAGTGATCGAAACGTTCTTTTAGGCGTCGCCGGCGCTTGACGCCGCAACCGTCTGGACCACCTGCTGGATGCGCTGTTCGAGCATGCGCAGCGCATCCGAAAGCGCGGCGATGGAGTCGTCGGGAAGCGACGCCATCGTGTCGTGCAGGAACGCGTTGCGGCGCGGCAAACCGGCTTCGGCCGCCGCGCGGCCTTCCGGCGTCAGCACGACATTCGAAATGCGGTTGTCGCGCGCGTCCACACTGCGCGCGATCCAGCCGAGCGCTTCCAGCGCTTTCAATTGCCGCGTCAGCGCGCCCGGATCGACGCGCAGCCGCTCCACCAGTTTCTTCTGCGACAACTCGCCCGCGTGCTCGTGCAGCGCGAGCAAAATGCGCCAGCGCGGCATCGGCTGGCCGACCTGCGTCTCGAACGCCGACATGAACGCCCGATAAGTCCGCCCGAATTGCTGCACGACGGCGATGCGGTCCTGTTCTTCCATGCTCATCACTTTAGACCTGGGTTATTCGGCGAGGATCGTCGGATCGACGGGGCCTTTCAGGCGGATCGGCGGCACGCGGCGCGATTGCCACACGGAAATCACCGCGACCAACGCCGCCAGCGCAAGCCCGATATGGATCGCGGCGACCAGCGCCTCGCGCGCGGACTCCAGCAGCATCGCGCCGTTGTGACCGGCCGCGGACAATTGCGTGAGAAGCGTGTTTTGCGCTTCGCGGTTGATCAGGATTTGCGGATCGCTCAACTCGCCGAACCAGTGCGCCGCGTGATCCTTCTCCAGCGCGAGTTGCACGCCGCTCGCGTACAGATGCGTAATGAGTGTACCGGTCAGCGCCGTGCCGATCATCCCGCCGATCATCCGCAGCGACTGCAAGAGCGCGGTCGCGATGCCGAGATGCGCGCGGCCCGCGGTCTGCTGCGCGAACACGGTGAGGTTCGGCATCACGAAACCAAGCCCGAGACCGCCGACCAGCATGAAGGTCATCAGGAGCGAACGCGGCATTGCGCGCGTGGCGATCACGACGCCGAGACACGAGACCACCAAGAGCGCGAAGCCGATATACAGCATCGCGTTCGGATTTTTCACGCGCGTCACGATCCGCCCATTCGCGATACTGCCGATCGTGATGAACACGACGAGGGGCGTAATCATCAGGCCGGCGTCCTTCGGCGACATGCCGAAACCGCCCTGAAACAGCAACGGCGCGTAGAACAGCAGCGAAAACATCGTGAAACCGCCGAGAATCGCGAGCGTGAATAGCGCCGCGAGACTCTTGTTACGGAACATGTCGATCGGCAGGATGGCGTAATCGCAGCGGCGCTCCCACTTCCACAGCGCCACGGCGCTCACCACGGCCACGGCCAGCAGCCCGACGGTTTCGGCATTCACGCCGTGCTTCGGCAGCATTTCGACGAACATCTGCAGCGATCCGAGCGCAATGGCGATCAACGCCGCGCCCGGCCAGTCAAGCCGCATCTTGCCTTCGTGCGCGACATGACGCAGATGCGGCAGGAAACGCCACACGAAAAAGAGCGACAACGCCCCGACCGGCAGATTCACGTAAAACACCGAACGCCAGCCGTAATATTCCGTGAGCAAGCCGCCGAGCGACGGCCCGATCGCATTTGCGATGCCGAACGCCGAACTCATCAGCACTTGCCAGCGGAGCCGGACAACCGAATCGGGGAAAAGATCGGCGATACACGCGAACGCCGTGCCGACCAGCATGCCGCCGCCCACGCCTTGCAAACCGCGCGCGAGCACCAGGAACAGCATGTTGTTCGCGAGTCCGCAGAGCACCGAAGCCACGGTGAACACGACAATCGACGCGATCACGAAGGGCTTGCGACCGTAGTAATCGCCGAGACGGCCGAAAATCGGCACGGTGATCACCGAGGTCAGCAAATACGAGGTCGCGACCCACGCGTAGAGATCGAAACCGCGCAACTCGGCGACGATGGTCGGCAGCGCGGTGCCGACCACGGTCTGATCGAGCGCGACGAGCATGGTGACGAAAGAGACGCCGAGCATCGCCATCAAGGACGCCCGGAACGGCAAAACCTGACCACTGGAATGATGCGCGGCGGTGTGAACGGCCATTTTTTGATACCGCAATGATTGACTTGTCAATTGAAGTTGAATCATAGCATGGTGAAACGCTCTAAGCTGTTCGTGGAACCCCGCTAACTTCTTCTAGAAAAATGAACATGGAACCGACGCCGATCGCCTCTTCCCCGTTGACCGCCGGCGATCTCGCCGCGTTGCGCCGCGCCCGCGAAGAACTGGAAAGCCCGTCTCTCACGATGAAATTGGCGAGCGTCGTCGGCGCGCCGATCGAGAAACTCATGGCGAAAATGCCAAATGTGGCGCAGGAGAAAATCGACGATGCCACGCAGGCCGCGCTGAAAAAATGCCTGCAACTCGCGCTGCGCACGTTAGGCAAAAGCGGTCCCGCCGATTCGCTGATGGCGCCGCCGCCCGACCGGCCGCACAACCTGATGCACAAGCTGGCGGTCGCCACGACCGGCGCGGCGGGCGGCGCGTTCGGCTTGTTCGCGCTGCCGGTGGAGTTGCCGGTCACGACCACGCTGATGTTCCGCTCGATCTGCGACATCGCGCGCAGCGAAGGCGAAGACATCCGGCTGATCGAAACGCAATTGCAGTGTCTGACCGTCTTGGGCATGGGCGGCCCGTCGAGCGCCGACGACAACGCCGATCTCGGCTATTTCATCGTGCGCGGCGCGCTGGCGCAGTCGGTATCCAAGGCGACGAGCGAGATCGCCGCGAAGGGGTTGAGCAGCCACGGCTCGACCGCGCTGCTCAAATTCCTGCACACCGTGGCCTCACGCTTTTCGGTGCAGGTGACCGAACAGGTCGCGGCCAAGTCGATCCCGGCGATCGGCGCGGTGCTCGGCGCGATGGTGAACACCGTGTTCATCGATCATTTTCAGCAGATGGCGCACGGCCACTTCACCGTGCGGCGGCTGGAGCGCCAATACGGCCAGCTCGCCGTCGAGCGCGCCTATCAAACCGTGGACGTTTCGGCCGCGCGATGAGTTGCATCGACCATGACGACGCGCCGGACGAACTGCGCAGCGTGATCGAGCGCGCGGTTTGCCTCGGGCATGAACGGCGCGAACATTTGAAAGACGTGCGGCATCTTGGGCCAGATTTCCAGATCCACCTCGACGCCCGCCGCACGCGCGCGTTCGGCGACGCGCGTGGAATCGTCGAGCAGCACTTCCGTGCTACCCGCCTGGATGAAAAGCGGCGGCAAACCGTCGAAATTGCCATAAACCGGCGACGCCAGCGGATTTGTAGCGTTAGCGTCGCCCAGATAAACCTGCGCCGCGCGCACGATCGCCGCGCCGTGGAACATCGGATCTTGGCGGTCGTTCGTCGTGATCGACGCTCCGGCCGCCGCGAGATCCGTCCACGGCGAAAACAGCAGAGCGCCGGCTGGCAAGGGATCGCCGGCATCGCGCAATGCGAACATGGTGGCGAGCGCGAGACCGCCTCCCGCCGAATCGCCCGCGATCACGATGGATCGCGGATCGACGCCATTGGCGAGCACGGCGCGATACGCGGCGATGGCGTCATCGAGCGCGCCCGGGAAGCGATGCTCCGGCGCGAGACGGTAATCGAGTGAAAAAGCGCGCGCATCGGCGCGTTTTGCCAGGGCGAACACGAGCGCGCGATGACTGCGCGGCGAGCAGAAATAATAGCCGCCGCCGTGAAGATAGAAGATGGTCGTGCGCTGCGGTATGTCGGCGGCGAGCCATTCGCCGCGCAACGGTGCGTCGGTCGCGCTGTAGTGCTCCGTCAGCCGCCAGCCCGCCGGCACCTTCGGCGACCACGCGCGCTTCGAGGTGTAGGCACGCGCCCGCTCGACATCAATCCCTGGCTTCGCCGTTTCGGGACGAAACCGCCGACGGAGAAACCAGCAAGCCAACGCGCTTTGCCAACTCATCGAAAACCGCTCCAGTAAATGCCGACTCAAACGACGGACCTTTTATGGTACGTGCGGTTGTCGTCGGGGAAACCTGAAGCGCGGTTCTAAAAGCCAGCGCGGCCGGCTAGTTCGGCGGCAACAACTGGCCGCGGATTTCGCCCGCCGGATTCTGCTCGGTATGAACATTGAAGTACCACTGCCCGGCCATCAGATCGGTGACCTGGCTGTCGGTCAGTGTGGCTTGACCTTTGATCGGACTTTCCAGCGCGCTCTTCGCGATCGGCACCTGAACTTTCGCGTTCTGCCCGACCGGCGCGGGACCGTGAAAATGCGCCATCGTCGCGGGACCGGTCAGCGCGTCGTAAGTCGCGGTCCAGGTCAACATCCGCGTTTCGGTATCGAAACTCGCTTTCAACTCGCCGTGACCCTTGCTTACCCGCGGCGGCACTTCGCTCGACGGTTGCAAATTGGCGTGCAACGCGACGGTATCCGCAAAAGCCGCGGCCGGCGCAATGGCGCTCAACATCACGGCGAGCGCGACATTGCGAAGCTTCGTTCTTGAACTCATGGTGGTTCTCCGGTTTGCGAAGGCGTCCGACACAGGTCTCCTCCCGCGTCGCCCGTTCCATGTTAGTGCATTTGCGTCAGGATCGGCGCGGCGAAGCGAACGCGAGCTTCGAATGCAAAAAAGGCGCCTCGCGGCGCCTTCTTCGTGGCTAACCTTCAACCACTTTAGAAGCGGTGACGAATACCCGTCGTCACTACAACCTGGTTCGTGCTCGCCGACGGTGCGTTCGTGCCGGAGATTTCCGAAGCCGTCTCGTTGTTCGACTTCTGGTAGACCGCTGCGGCGTAGATGTCCGTGCGCTTCGACAGCGAGTAATCCGACGTCAGGCCGAACTGATGCCAGCGGCCGTGACGCTCGTTACGCTCGCCCGGTGCGCCCAGCTTCGATTCCGTGTACGTGTACGCAGCGCCGATCAACAGGGCCGGCGTCAACGCATACTTGCCGTTGATTTCGTAGTTGTTGAAACGCAGCGAGCTGTCCGCATAGCCGAACTGCAGGCGGGATTGGGTCCAGTCCAGGCCGATGGTCGCCGCGCCGATGTCGTAGCTGCCACCCACGCCATACGTGCGATTCGATTCCGACGTCAGCGACAATTGCTGCTGCGTACCGCCGTTGAGCGTCACGCTCAGGGCCGGGTCCTGAATGGCGCCGTTCGCATTGCGCGAATTCGTTGCCTGCGTTTGCAAGTAGGCTGCAGCGACCTTGAACGGGCCGTTCGCATAACCCGCGCCGAAGCTATAAGCACGGTTAGCAGCAAAAGCGCCGGCTGCGTTCGAGAAACCGTATTCGCCGCCGAACGTCAAGCCCGCATAATTCGCGCTTTGATACTTGACCGAGTTGTTCAGATGCGCCGCTTGATCGGCGTTGGCTTGATCGTTGTTGAACGGATGCGCGAAGTACGTGCCGCCGAAGCTGCCCGTTGCCGTCAGCGGCCCGAGATAATCCGCGACCAGATTGTTCTGGCGACCGAGCGTAAGCGTGCCGTACTGATTGTTCGACAGGCCGACGAATGCCTGACGGCCGAACGCGCGGCCATTGGTCGATTGACCATTGGCGACGTCGAAGCCGTTTTCCAACGTGAACACCGCCGACGTACCGCCGCCGAGGCTTTCGCGACCACGCATGCCCCAGAAGCTTTGCTGCATGTTGCCGCCGTTCACGCTGAAGCGCGAACCGTGGTTTGCCTGGCTCGACGCCATGCTGAGTTCGTTGTTCACATAGGTGAAACCTGCGTCAACGAGACCGTAGAGCGTCACGCTGCTTTGCGCGCTCGCGGCGGTCGCGAACGAAGCGGTTACGGCCGCGACAATCAGAGTCTTTTTCATGTGTGATCCTTTGGATGAGTCTGATGACTCGATTGGTTGCATAACCCAGCGCCGGGCCGCCTGAGCGAGGCGCTTCGTTTCCGGACTCGCCGGTCACCGTTATTCGGCAGGCCAAAGTTTAGGGCGGCGGCTTTTCGTCAAACCACACCAGCACACACAAAAATCATTTCGAATTAATCGAAATATGCACGAGGCAATGAGCACAACGCTTATCCGATCTAGGTTTCTTCTTATCCTAAAATTATCTACGGATTACTAAATACTTTTCAACGTTGCAAGCATGCGACAGTGCCATTCAATTTTGAACATCAAAAGATAGGATTATTCGGATAGGAAGTGCACAAGTCGCTCGATAAGATCGCGCCCGCGTGGACCGGACCGCAGCTTGGCCGTCCGGCCGCCTCCGATTAGGCAGAACCATGAATCAACTTCAAGCGATGCGGGTCTTTCTCAAAGTGGCCGAGACCGGATCGTTCGGGCGCGCCGCTGCAGTGCTTGAAATGTCGAATGCCGTCGTCACGCGCTACGTCGCGCTGCTCGAAGCCCATCTCAATACGAGGCTGCTGAACCGCACCACGCGCAGCGTTTCGCTGACCGAGGCAGGCCAGTCCTACGCGGAGGGCTGTAAAACCGTGCTCGAACAGGTGGAAGCGATCGAATCGATGATCTCGCAAAGCGCCGTCGAACCTTCGGGCACGTTGAAGCTCGTGGCATCGGCGTCGTTTTCGCTCTTCGGGCTCACTCCGCTCCTGCGCGCCTATCAGAGCAAATATCCCGAGGTGAAACTGCGTCTGACGCTGCTGCATCGCCCGGTGGATCTCGTCGACGAGGGGTTCGATGTCGGCATCGTCGTGCCGCGGCTCGTGACGAGCGGCACGCTGATCAACCGGCCGCTGGTAACGATCACCCCGGTCGTCGTCGCCGCGCCCGGCTATCTCGCCGAGTTCGGCACGCCGAATCGTCCGGCGAGCCTCGTCAGGCACGTTTTCCTCGCGCCGTCCTCGGATATTCATGGCACGACGTGGACCTTCACGTCGCCGGAGGGCCGCGACGAGCAAGTTCTCATCGACCCCGGCTACACGGTGAACAACGTGCAGATGTTGCGTCAGGCGGCGCTTGCCGGCATGGGGATCGCGGTGCTGCCGGAGAGCCACGTGACACAAGACATCGAAGCGGGCGCGCTCGTGCCGATTCTCACCGGCTATGCAGTCAAGGACGCCGACAAACAGATATCGCTGGTTTATCCCGGGCGGCGGTATGTGTCGGCAAAGACGCGTTCTTTCGTCGATTTCACGATCGCGCATTTCCGTGGCCGATCGATTTCACAGGTTCCGCTGCAGGACGAAACGGTCGCAGCCGGCTGACAGGCTCCGACGCAAAAAAGGCGGCTTCAAAGCCTGATGCCGTTCAGTTAAGCGACTGAACGGCTTTAGCCCAAAGCCGCCTATTTGCATTTGCGCGCGGTCAAGCCATCGCGGCACACTGATTTTCGATACGGTCCAGCAGCGCCTCGCAACGCGCAATTACTTTGTGGCCGTCCTCGCGCCGCTGCGCCACCGTCTTCTCGCGCAACCCGCTCCGAAATGCTTCGAGCTGTTCCAACAGCGGCCGGTATTGCAGCACGTTCGCCGCCCCGACCACACGATGATGCCACTCCCGAAGCGCCTCCACCGTCCCGCGATCGAGCAGCGGACGAAGCGCTGCGAGGTCGTCGCGGAAGGACGAAACGAAGGCGTCAAGCAGCGCCTTCACCGTGGCTTCGCTGCCCCACAACTGAGTCATGTGGGTGAGATCGACTTCGCCATCGGCGATGGACGCGGACGGCTCGACCGCGGTCGGCACGATCTCGACCATCGCGGGCGCGACCGGATCCTCCGTGCGCCAGCGGTTCAGGTGATCGCGCAGCGTCGCGAGCCGGGTCGGCTTGATGAGGCAATCGTCCATGCCGGCTTTGCGGCACATCGTCAGCTCTTCCGGCGCGGTGCTCGCCGTAATTCCGAGGATCGGCAAGCGCCTGCCGCTGCCGATCTCGCTCGCGCGGATCCGGCGCGCGAGTTCGTAGCCCGTCATGTTCGGCATGTGACAATCGGTGATGAGAAAGCCGTATCGCGTATTGCCGAGCGCGGCAAGCGCCTCGACGCCGTCGTGCGCGACATCGCACGCAAAACCGAGCAGCGCCAATTGCTGCCGGATGAGTTCCTGATTGACTGAATGGTCTTCCGCGACCAACACGAGGCGCCCGGTCCTCAGCGCGAGGTCACGGTCCGGCGGCACGGTGCGCGTTTCGACCGCGCCGGCCCGCGATACGATCTGCGGCAACCCGGTCAGCGCGGCGACGCAAGCAGCACCCAGGCCACGCCAGGAAATCGGATTCACGCTGACGCGAATATCGTTTTCGAGAATGCGGTAGCCGGTCGGCTTCGGCTTCTCCGTGACGTGGATCACGCGGCAATTGGACGGCACATCGATCGTATGGCCGTCGCTCAGAAAGACGAGATCGACGCCTTCGAGTGCGTTGGCATCGAGCCGTGGCACGATGTTCAACACGAGTCCCAGCACCTGACCGAAATCCAGAAGCGCGCGGGCGACTTTCTTGTCGTCGATGGCAATCACGCCTTTCTTCCCGCGCGATCCGTCGATTTGATAGTGCATCGTATCGACCGGCATCGCGAGTCCGACGACCATGCGCGTGCCGACGCCGAGTTCGCTTTCGAGCGCAAGCGAGCCGCCCATCAACTCGACCAGTTTACGGCAAATCGTGAGGCCGAGACCGGTGCCGCCAAAGCGCCGCGTGGTCGACGATTCGGCTTGTACGAACGGCTCGAAAAGGCTCGCCTGCGCCTCCTTCGCAATACCGATTCCGGTGTCTTCGACCGACATTTGGATTCTCTGCACGCCTTCCGCGCTTCCGGCGAGCCGGATGCTCACGCCCACTTCGCCTTTCATCGTGAACTTGATCGCGTTGCTCAGCAGATTGAAGAGCACCTGGCGCAAGCGCACACTGTCGCCGCGCACGCTCGCCGCCACCTCGGGCGCCACGTCCACGCGCACGCGCAAGCCCTTTTCATGGGCGCGGCCGGCGAGCAGGCCGACAGCGTTGTCAACCAGCTCGCGCAGGTCGATCGGCGTCGATTCGATAGTGAGCCGCCCCGCTTCTATTTTCGAATAGTCGAGCAGGTCGTCGAGGATCTGCAGCAGCGCGCTCGCGGATTCCTGAATCATGCCGAGCATGTGCGATTGATCGGAATTGAGCGGCGTGTTCTCGAACACTTCGACCAACCCGAGCACGCCATTCATCGGCGTCCGGATTTCGTGGCTCATCATCGCGAGGAAATCGTCCTTCGCGCGCGATGCGGCTTCGGCGGCGTCACGCGCGCCAGCAAGTTCGTCGGCCCGCGCCCGTTCCACGCTCGCGTCCACCCAGTAGCCGCTCCACACCACCGAGCCATCGGCTTCGCGGCGCGCCACGAGGTCGGAGCGCACCCAGCGGCCGCCATCGACCGCGGTGGAGCGGAACTCGGTATGGATGGGTTCGAGCGTCACGGCCGAGCGCTCGATCAGCTCGCGCAGCGCGCGTTTGTCGTCGCGATGAATCTGTGGCAGCGTCGCCAGTTGCTCGGGGCTGAGCGTGGTGAGATCGACGCCGAACAATTGCCGCGTGTCGCCGCCTATGTAGGGGAAGCAGTACGAGCCATCCGGCGCGCGCCGCAACTGGAACACGACAGCCGGCAGCGTGCGCGTGACGTCGTGCAGCCGGCGCTCGGTTTCGCGGGCGCGCATCTCCACGTCGCGAATATCGGTAATGTCGATCATCGTGCCGACGATGCCGGCCATCTCGCCGTCGGAAGCGGCAAACGCCCCGGTCCAGAAAAGTCCGTGGCGGCGCGCGCCATGGCGGTCGCGGAACTCGATTTCCGCCTGTTCGCGCCGGCCGTTCTCGATGCTCGACGCCACCAGCGCATGCATTTGCTCGCCATATTCCGGCCCCCACGTCTGCACCTCGAGCGTCGTTTTCCCGACGATATCCTCCCGCTTCACGCCGAGCGTTTCCTCGAACGCGCGATTCACCGCGATATACCGGTTATCCAGATCCTTCGCGACCAGCGGATATGGAACGACTTCCATCATCGTCTGCTGGAAGCTGAGTTGCATTGCGAGCCGCTGCTCAGTGGCGATACGGCGCGCGACTTCGCGCTGCAGCAACACGAATGCGCGCAACGTGACCGCGAGCGCAACGGCGATGGCGATCAGCGCGGGCAGCAGCCGCAGCGCGTTCACGCTCCAGCCGCCCTGCGGCTTCGCGAACGCCTCCTGGCGCGCGGCGGTGATGCGATCGCGATCGGCCTCGGGAATCGCGCGCAGCGCGCGGTCGATCAGCGGAACGAGCGCGCTGTATCGCGGACGCAGCGCGAACCCGAGCCGCTCGAATTCGCCCGCCGGACCGAGAATTTTCAACTGATCGCCGTAATGCGAGGACAGCGCCAGATCGACCGCCGCAAGATCGCCGATCAACACATCCGCGCCGCCCGCGGCGACTAGCCCTAAACCGGCGGACAGATTCGGCACCACGACGATTTCGGCTTGCGGCGCGAGGTTGCCGATGCGACCGTTCGACACGAGCCGCTCGGTCGCGGCGACCCGCTTGATCGTTTTGTCGGTCAGCGTGCGCCGCGTGCCCGGCGCATTACGCCCGACCAGCACGAGTGGATAACTGTCGTACGATTCGGTCGGAATTCCGCCCGCGAGCCGTGCGCGGTTGAGTTGCGATGTAACCAGCACGTCGATCGCGCCTTGTTGAAACGCGGACGTCGTCGCGGCTGAATCCGGCAGGACGCGATGCTCGAAATTGACGCCGAGCGTCCTGGACAAATAGACGAGATACGCCTCTACGATACCGCTCGGGTTGCCATCGGCGCCGACATAGGTGAAAGGTGCCCAACTCGCGTCGAACCCGACCGACAAAGCCGGCAGCGACGCGAGGTAGCGCCGCTCCTCGGGACTCAGCACGAGCGACCCCGAACCGCTCGCGCCGCGATGCGATCCGGCGAGCGCGCTCGTGCGCAAATCATTCAGCCGGGCCGTGTGCATCGTCAAGAGCCGCTCGTCGAGATCGTCGCGAAGTGCGACGCGGCCACGCGGAACGGCGAAGCGCGCTTCGTTCAACTCGCCCTTTTGAGCGGGCACGACAACGAGCGAGGCTGATATCTGCGTGTCGGCGAACTGGCTGGCGTCGGCACCAAGATAGATATCCGCCGTACGGTTTTCGACCGCGCGCAACGCCGCAGCCTGATTTTCGAACGAGAAGATGCGTGCGTCGGGGAAACGTTCTTGGACGCTTCGTTCAAGCGCCAGGCCCGCCTCGACGGCGACCACCGCGCCACGCATGGCGCCCGAGGCGACCGCGTCGACCTCGTCCGGGCGCGCGATCACCACCGCGTTGTCGAACGCGAACGGCACCGTGAATGTCAGGCAGCGCGACGAATCGGCGGCGCGCGGCACGCTCACGGCTACGTCGACTTCGCCCGCGCACGCCGCGCGGACCAATGCGGCCATGTTCGGATAGCGCCGGATTTCGAACCGCGCTTTCGATCCGCTTATTTCGCGCAGTGCTTCTTCACCTTTGCTGAGGGGATCGGCGGCGTCGGGCTTAGGCGACGTAGATCCCGCGAGCACGCCGACGGTCAGCACGGCGTACTCGTCGAGCGAGCGTCGCGACAGATTGGCGCGAAGCGGATCGGCGAATGCGTGTTGTCCGCACAGCATCAGCACGACGAGGAGAATTCGGGACAACAGGTTCATCATGCGGAACAAGTAAGCAGGGGTTCGCCGGGCGCGGATCCAGGCGTTCAAAACGGAGTGTCGTGCGGCGTTAGCGATGGGTTCCCAGCGCGCGATTCGAAAAGAATGGGATAGCAGAGACCGGCGAGCACACCAGCGCCGAGCGGCGCGGCCCAGAACAGCCAGAGTTCGTCGAGCGCCCATGCGCCGATCACGATCGCCGGGCCGGTCGAGCGCGCCGGATTCATCGAGCCGCCGGTGATCGGGCTCGCGACGAAATACACCAGCATCAGCATCAAGCCGACGATCGTCGACGCGGCAAGGCCCGTCGAGCGCCGGGCGAACGCCGCCATGTGTCCGGTGACAAACGCGAAGGTTCCAAGCATTTCGATCACGAGCGCGGCGCTGAGGCGGAAGTGAGCCGGCGAGTGCGCTTCGTAACCGTTCGCGGCAAAGCTCGATTCGACGATTTCGCGCGCCGGCTGGAAGTCGGCGAGATAAAACAGCAGTACCGCCGCCGCGATCGATCCGGCAATTTGCGCGAGCATGTACGGAACGAGATCGCGAACCGGAAAGCGGTCGGCGACGGCCAAGGCGACCGTGACGGCAGGATTGAAGTGCGCGCCCGAAATGGGGCGAAAAAGGTAGGAAGCCGTCGTCAATGCCAGACCAAACGCGACCGGCTGCGCGAACGACGCGCGTCCGCCAGCGAAATGCCCGACGTTGAAAGCGCCAAAGCCGCAGCCGATGAACACGAGCCAGAAGGTTCCCGAACATTCGGCCGTGAGTCGTTTGATCAATTTAGCGCCCCTTCCAGCAATCGCTGGCCATGCCGCAACGTCGCTCAGGTCGGCGTCGTTTCGGATTTTTTTGGAATCTGAGTTTGCGGCCGGTGCGAATGGATTCGAATAGGATCAGTCTTAAATGATCCTAAGCATTTTCTCTACTCCTTCACGCGAGACCGATCTGTCTCAGATATCCCACCAGATCGTGTTCGGTTTCGAGGCCGAGTTTGCGCATTCCGTTGCGCTTTTGCGTGCCGATGGTCTTGCTGCTGCGCCCGAGCCGTTGGGCGATGCTCGCCACCGGAAGGCCGCTGGCGTAGAGCTGGAAAACTTCCCACTCGCGCGCGCTCAGCACGCCGGCGCGCGCCGGCATGGCGAACGGGTCGTCGCCGAGCAGCGCGCTCGCGTGCGCCGACGCGAAACATTCGCCGCGAAGAATGGCGTCGATCGCCTCGTTGAGCGCATGCATGCCGTCGCGTTTGTCGACGATGCCTTCCACGCCCGCTTGCAACAACCCGGCCAGCATTTGCGCCTGGGCGATCATCGTCACGACGATCACATGAGGCCGCGGCTTGTGGCGCAACACGCGGCGCAACAGGGCGATGGCGTTGTTTTCGCCGTTCATGCCCCGCATTCCGACGTCGGAAATGACGAAATCGCATGGCACGCGATCGAGCGCGTCGGCGAGCGTCACGGCGTCCGCGGCGGTCTCGACGACGTCGAAGCGCGGGTCGCGCGTGAGCCAGATCCGCATGCCCTCGCGCACGACGACATGGTCGTCCGCGACGATTATTTTTATTTTTGTGTCCATGGATGTCCCCGACTCAGGCCGCGCTTCGCTGTGTTTGCAGAAGGCCGCTGTCGAACGCGAAGCGATAAAGGTCCGCATCGGTTGCGAGTTCGAGCTTGCGCATCGCGGCGCACTTCTGCGCGCTGATCGTCTTCACGCTGCGCCCGAGTTCCTTCGCGATCTCGGTGACGTTGCCGCCTTTGGCATAACGCGCGAGCACGTCGAGTTCGCGGCGAGTGAGTTTCTGGCGGATGAGGTCGACGCGGCTGGCAACGTTGGCGTCAGCGAGCAGCGAGCGCACCGACGGCCCGAGATAGTCTTCGTGCGCGAGCACCGAAATGATCGCCAGGTAGATCAGTTCGAGCCGGTCCTGCTTGCTCACCATCGCGTTCGCGCCCGCCTCGAGCGCCTGCGCGATCAGATCGGTGTCGGTCATCATTGAAAGGACGACGATCGCCATTTTCGGGTAGCGCTCGGCCAGATGACGGATCAGCGCGACGCCGTCGCCGTAGCGGCCGCCCGGCATGAAGAAGTCCATGACGACCACGTCGCACTTGAGCGACTCGAGCATCTCGCCGAGGCGGGTCGAGTCGGACGCGCGGCAGACGATCTCGATGTTCGGGAAATTGGCGATCAACCGCTCGACGGCGAGGAGGACCAAGGGGTGGTCGTCGGCGATTGCCAGGCGGATTCTCTGTGTGAGCGCGTTCATGTCCCTGCTCCTGGTTCCGCTTGCGTGGAGGCGCGGCAGGCCGGCGCGCTACGCTGGATCTTGGCTTGCGTTGAAATCGAACGACCTGCACGACCGGGATGGACGAAAAGCGGCATGCGGCGTCGCGGGAAAGAGAGAAGCGGGACGGATGCGGGCGCCATCACGTCAGTCCGTGCGCTCGTGCGAACGCGAAAAGGCCGGGGTCGTTCTGAACGCCAAGTTTGCTCATCGCGTCGCGCTTCTGGCGGCTGATGGTGCGCACGTCGCGATCGAGCGACCGGGCGATTTCCGTGATGGAGAGTCCGCTCGCGAACATGCGGACGACCTCGACTTCGCGCGGCGAAAGGCGCGGGCTCGCGGCGAGCGCGTCGGTTTCCGCGCCGGCCACGGCCAGCGCTTCGACGATCGACGTACTAAGATAGCGGCGGTTGAGCCCGGCGGACCGAACGGCGGACGCCAGTTCTTCCATCGATTCCACCTTGTTCAACAGGCTCATCGCACCGGCCGTGAGGATGGAGCGAAGGATCGCGACATTGCTCATGCTGGTGAGCACGACAATGCGGACGTCCGGCCAGTCGCGGCGCACACGCCGGATGAGGCGCAGGCCGTCGTCGGCGCGGCAGCCGTGCTCGGGCATGGCGAAATCGGTAACGAGCACGTCACAACACGTGGTGGCGAGCAACGCGAGAAGCGCCGTTGCACTGGTCGCTTCACCCACGACTTCCAGGCTTTCGTCCATGTTGAACGTCGCGCGGATGCCTAGCAGAACGAACGGATGGTCGTCTGCCAGGATAATCTTTAGTTTCAAGGAGCACTCTCGGTTGTTTTTGTTTGCAACTACAGTGAAACTGCAGCCGTCGTAAGCGCATTTCTTCTGCGAAGTGCGACGGCCGCTTCTCGAACGCGTCAACCAAACGCGTCCGGCAAGACCCGCTCACGATTCCGTGCGGAGGTTTTGGACTCCTTTTGTGCGGTACGCCACGACGGAGGCTAGTCACCACGACCATGCTCGTGTCGGTCAACTAACAAGCCTGACGGTGGCCCGCGCTATTCGTGGTATCGGACGTTTCGCGATGTGTAACAGGGTAATTCCCATCGTGGGGGTTACTCCATACGATATGTCTTATTGTCAGAAACCGGATTAGTTCGCGTGGCCGGTGCGCGTAACGAGGTCGATCGAGATAACGGCCAATCGCGGCCACCTCCGCCGTGGGAGCTTGAAAAGATGGTTCGAACTCATTTGTTTGCATCGACATATGGCCTGATTTGCCGGCGCTGCGGCGGCTCGCTCGCCGACCAGACCGACCATTGCCCGCATTGCGGCACCGCCGATCCAGCCGCTTCGCGCGACGCGGCCGATGTGCTCGTCAGCGCCGATGCGGCACCGCGCCAGAACTATTCGGGCCAGGTTGGCGGGACGCTCGGAACCAGCTTCGATAGCAAGCCGAAGGGCGCGGTGGCACGCGTGCTCTCGCGCCGGGTACGGGGGGATATCGCGTATCCGAGCCTCAGTGAAAGCCAGGCGATGCGGCAACCGGGGATCGGCGTCGTGCGTCCGCTGGCGATCGCGCTCGCGGTGGCGGGCGTGGCCGCACTTGCACTGGTCGGGATGATGGCGCTGCAGGTGCCGCGAGCGCCCGCGCGCACGGCAACACCGGAATCCGACGTCAAGAGCGCAGCCGGCAGCATCGCGGCCGCGCCGCTGGTGGGCGCATCCGTCGCGCCGCCCGCCGTACTCGCGATGCCGACGGGACCCATGCTCCAGATCCCGTCAATCGCGCCGATCCCGCCAATGACACCCATCGCGCCGCCTATCGAATCGCTCGCCGCGCCCGCGCTGGCCCAGGCGCCGATTGCGGCGTCTGTCCCGCTCGCCGCCGACGAAGCGTCCGCCGTGCGCGCCGCGCTGGCCCGCCGCGATCTCGCCGCCGCTCGCGACCAGATCACCGCGTTGCCGCCGGGAAGCGACATCGACGCCGAACTGCAGCGCGCGAGGCTCGATCTCGTGCGGCAGGAACGCAAGCGCGACATCGCGCTACAACGTGCCGAGTCATGCGAGCGCACGCGTTCGTGGGGTTGCATGCGGCGCCACGCGAATGCGGCGCAGGCCATCGACGTGAGCAGCAGCGAGGCCGGGACGCTTCTGCAGCGCGCGAATTCGCATCGTCGATCGACGCGCACGCTGGAGGCCGCGCAAACGCCGCGCACCAGACACGCCGCCCACACGACCAAAACGGCGAACCATGCGGCGCCCGCTTCGCCGGACGTCGAGCGCACGGCCGGTGTCAGCGCCTGGACGCCGGCGAGCAGCAGCGCGCCCGGCGCGTTGACGATCTTCGGATTCGGCGTGCCCACGGTCGCGAAGGGCCGTGGCGGCGAAGCGCACTGAGACCGAGCGTGGACTTTTTGCGAATTTGCGCGGCCGGCGCAGGTTCGCGAACGCCCGCTCGTGTGCGATAGCCCGATATGACTAACGATTGGCGGAGATAAGCAGGGCCGCAATAAATTAAAGCGCGGAATTTAAGCGAGAATGCAGTTGTGCGACGCATGATCGCATTGATATGCGCAGTCAATTTTATTACAAGATGAGGAATACGATTCAGGCCGCGCCCCTTTCCAGTGCCGTACCCATTCTTTCACGGCAATCAGCATTGTATGTACGCGCCTACTCGTCCTTCCATGATGCGCAAGCTGCTCACCGAATGCGGTGTGCCGCCGTTTTAACGGGGGTCCAGTGAAACCAGTTTTAATTTGCGCGCCCGGATCGGATATCGGCGATTCCGGCAGCATGGGACGTTTTCTCAAACAAGTCGCTGAATCGATGAGCGAGCGTGGCTGCACGCCGTTGATCCTCGGCGCCCGCGAACTCGCGCAGGCCAAGGAAAGCAACCGGACTATCCGCTTCCTGGAGCGCGCCCGCGTGCCGTGGCTCGTCACCTACTGGGTGCTCGCGTTCCAGATGTGGATTCGCGCCGGGCGTCCGGTGATTGCGGTTATTTCACAGGAATACGTTGTGCCTTTCGGATTCGACAAGCAGATTCCGATTTATCACGACATGATTCAGTACTTCGTTCCGCGAAATAAAAAGTCGGCGCTTTTTTATCGCTATTATCTTCCGTGGGTTACACGCAAGCTAAAGTTCGTTTATTGCGTTACCCATGCAACAGGACGAATGATTCAGCGATTGATTGGACAAGTGAGTTATAGCGTTTGTGGCGTGCCGATTGAAAAAGCCTTTAGCTTTCCTTCTGAAGCGAATCCTGAAGGCGAGCGATATCGCTATGTGTGGGTTGGCACACTCGCGACACACAAGCAGTATCAGCAGGCGCTCGGCTATATGGAAGGCGCGGAAGGCGCCGGCCTGCGTTTGGCGATGGTCGTGCCCGCCTCGCAGAGCGACGAATTGAAAGCGGAAGTCGTCGCTCGCGGATTGTCCGAGCGCGTGAGCGTCTTCTCAAATTTGTCCGAACAGGCGCTGTCGGATCTCTATGCGCAGTCCGACTTCGTTCTCTCGACCTCGCGGCTCGAAGGCTTCTGCATGCCGGTTCTCGAAGCGGCCTTGCGCGGCTGCAAGCCGATGGTGCCGAATCGCGGTGCGTTCCGGGAAAGCTTCGGACGCTTCGCGGTGCTGGTGCCCCCGCACGGTTCGGCCGCGGACTTTCACGCCCGCGGCGATGAAGCGGCGCTGTCCGAGGATCGCGCGGCGGTCAGGGAAGGCGCGCGGGATCTGCATCAGGCGGTGCTCAAGAACTCGGTGCGCGCCATGGACGAACTCGCCGATGCCGCGCAACTCGGCCATAAAGAAGAGATCTGCCGGAAGCATAGTTTTTCGAGCTGACACCCGAGCGACACGCGAGCGACACGCGAGCTGACAACCTAGCTAAAACCTGAGCTGACTGCGTTTCACTGACGCAAAAAAAGCGGCGGAATGACCGGATTCGCATCCGGACATTCCGCCGCTTCGCTTTGAGGCGTGGTGCGTCTGACGAGAAATTAGAACGGAATATCGTCGTCCATTTCGTCGAAGCCGCCGCCAGCCGGCGCGCTCGGGCGGCTCGCACCACCGCTCCCGCCACCCGCGCCGCCCGCCGGACGACCGCCGGCCGCCGGTGCGCGGCTGCTGCCGCCGCTGCGTTCAGCCGGCGCGCGGCTGTAGCCGCCTTCATCGCCGCCGCCACCGCCGCCGCTACGGCCGCCGAGCATCTGCATCTGTTCGGCGACGATTTCCGTCGAATATTTTTCTTGGCCGGCCTGATCGGTCCACTTGCGCGTGCGGATGCGGCCTTCGATATACACCGACGAGCCCTTCTTCAGATACTCGTTGACGATTTCCGCGAGACGCCCGAAGAACGACACGCGGTGCCATTCCGTGAGTTCCTTCATTTCGCCGGACGTCTTGTCCTTGAAGCGGTCGGTCGTCGCGAGACGGATGTTCGCCACGGCGTCGCCGCTCGGCAGATAGCGGGTTTCCGGGTCGGCGCCCAGGTTCCCGACGAGAATGACCTTGTTGACGGATGCCATGATTTCTCCTGTTGATTCGATGCTTGTCGCCGTCGGCGTGAAACGCGCTCAGCGCGCCAGCCGATGCCGGCGACGTGAACACGGTTCGGCCGCTCCGGCCAGATTCGGTTAAAGCCAATAAAAATAACGAAAACGACTAAACGGTGCGCCGCGTCTTGCTCGGAGGCGCTTTCATGCTCGCGGCCACGATCAGCCACACGAACACCAGCGCCGAGCACGCGAAGAAAACGGCGCTCTGCCCGTCCACTTTCAGCAACCATCCGCCGATCACCCCGCCCATCGCGAGGCCGATGGATTGCGTGGTGTTGTATACGCCCGCCGCCGCGCCCTTGCGCGTGCCCGGCGCAAGTTTCGAGACGAGCGACGGCTGCGACGCCTCCAGCACATTGAAGCCAAGAAAGTACACGAACAGGATGGCGGCCACTGACCATAGCGTATGAGGAGCCGCACCCAATAACAACTGTCCGATCAGGATAAGCCCGATCGCGCCGAGCAGAACGGCCTTCATTTTTCCGCGCTTTTCAGCCGCGATAATCGCCGGAACCATCATCACGAAGGCCAGACCCATCACCGGGAGATAGACCTTCCAGTGCGCGGCGACGGGCAATCCACCCGCTTCCAAAATGCGGGGCACGACCAGAAACAGCGCGGTTTGCGTCGCGTGGAGCACGAGCACGCCGAAGTTCAGGCGCAGCAATTCGACGTTGTGCAGCACCTCGGCGAACGGCGCCTTGACGTGCACCGGCGGCTTCGGCGCGTCGGGCACGACCCACACCACGACGGCGACCGCAAGCAGCGACAGGAAGCCGATCAGCGTGAACAGCCCGCTCATGCCGACCCACTGGAACACGATCGGCGCGCCGACGATCGCCACCGCGAACGACACGCCGATACTTCCGCCGACCATCGCCATGGCCTTCGTGCGATTTTCTTCGGTCGTCAGGTCGGCGATAAACGCGATCACCGCCGACGACACCGCGCCCATGCCCTGAATCACGCGCCCGGCGATGATCCAGGTCATCGAATGGCCGACGGCCGCGACGAAGCTGCCGATGGCGAACACGACGAGCCCGAACGCGATGACCGGCTTGCGACCGAGTTTGTCGGAGATCCAGCCGTAGAAGATATAGAGCATCGACTGGGTCACGCCGTATGCACCCAGCGCAATGCCGACAAGCAGCACGTTATCGCCGCCCGGGATCGTCTTCGCGTAGATCGAAAAAACCGGCATGATCATGAAGAGGCCGAGCATGCGCAGCGCGAAGATCGCGGCGAGCGACACGATCGCGCGCATTTCGGGCGCGCTCAGGCGTGTGGACGTAGCAGACGGATTGGACATCAGAAGCGGGAATGTGTGAGATGCGTGTGCGGCGCGCCACGGCGCGAAGCCCGGCGTGCTCACCTTGTAGTTTCAGGAACCGGCGCCATGTTCGGCATAGCGCTCGACGCGCCAAACCGAGCCTGTCGAGCCGAACCGCGCTTTCGGACGGAGCCTCCCGGCACCCGGTCGACGCGCTCTCCGATGCGCCCGGACGCGAGTACCAACGCGGGTACGGCGCCCTTGAAAAGTCGTTATAGTAGCAGGTTTAGCCCCCTCACTTTCCGCCCGGTTCATGGAAGAAATCCGTATTCGTGGGGCTCGCACCCACAACCTGAAAAACGTCAGTCTCGACTTGCCTCGTCACAAGCTGATCGTGATTACGGGCCTGTCCGGGTCGGGCAAGTCGTCCCTCGCCTTCGATACGCTTTACGCGGAAGGTCAGCGGCGTTACGTCGAAAGTCTGTCGGCTTATGCGCGGCAATTTTTGCAGCTCATGGAGAAGCCAGACGTCGATTTGATCGAGGGTCTGTCGCCCGCCATCTCCATCGAACAGAAGGCGACCTCGCACAATCCGCGTTCCACGGTCGGCACGGTCACCGAGATCCACGACTATCTGCGGCTGCTGTTCGCGCGCGTCGGCACGCCCTATTGCCCCGATCACCACATTCCTCTCGAAGCACAAAGCGTGTCCCAAATGGTGGATGCCGCGCTCGCGCTGCCCGAGGAAACGCGGCTGATGATCCTCGCGCCGGTCGTCGCCGATCGCAAGGGCGAGCATGTCGAATTGTTCGAGGCGATGCAGGCGCAGGGTTTCATCCGCTTCCGGATTCGTTCGGGCGGCGGCACGGCGAACGAAGGCGTCGCGAAGATCTACGAAGTCGATTCGCTGCCGAAGCTGAAGAAGAACGACAAGCACACGATCGACGTGGTGATCGACCGCCTGAAGGTGCGCGCCGACATGAAGCAGCGGCTCGCGGAATCGTTCGAAACCGCGCTGCGTCTGGCGGACGGCCGCGCCATCGCGCTCGAAATGGATACCGAGAACGAAAAGCTGTTCAGCTCGAAGTTCGCGTGTCCGGTGTGCTCGTACTCGCTGCAGGAACTCGAGCCGCGCCTCTTCTCGTTCAATAACCCGATGGGCGCGTGTCCGGAATGCGACGGCCTCGGCCAGATCACGTTCTTCGACCCGAAACGCGTGGTCGCGCATCCGTCGCTGTCGCTCGCGGCGGGCGCGGTGAAAGGCTGGGACCGGCGCAATCAGTTCTATTTCCAGATGCTGCAGAGCCTCGCGGCATTCTTCGAATTCGACATCGACCAGGCATTCGAGGATCTGCCGGAGAAAACCCGCAAGACCCTGTTGTTCGGTTCCGGCAAGCAAGCCATTCCGTTTTCGTACATCAACGAGCGTGGCCGCACCTCGGTTCGCGAGCACGCGTTCGAGGGCATCATTCCGAATCTGGAACGTCGTTATCGGGAAACCGATTCGACCGCCGTGCGCGAAGAACTCGCGAAGTACCAGAACAATCAGGCGTGTCCGGCGTGCGAAGGCACGCGTCTCCGGCGCGAAGCGCGCAACGTGAAAGTCGGCTCGGGCGAGCAGGCGCGCGGCATTTTCGAGGTCAGCGGCTGGCCGTTGCGCGATACGCTTGGCTACTTCGAGTCGCTGCATCTGGAAGGCGCGAAGGGCGAGATCGCCGATAAAGTGGTGAAGGAAATCGTCGCGCGGCTGTCGTTCCTGAATAACGTCGGGCTCGATTATCTGTCGCTCGAACGCAGCGCCGAAACGCTGTCGGGCGGCGAGGCGCAACGGATTCGCCTCGCCTCGCAGATCGGCTCGGGCTTGACCGGCGTGATGTACGTGCTCGACGAACCGTCGATCGGCCTGCATCAGCGCGACAACGACCGGCTCATCGGGACGCTCAAGCATCTGCGCGATATCGGCAATTCGGTGATCGTCGTCGAACATGACGAGGACATGATCCGCATGGCGGATTACGTCGTCGACATGGGGCCGGGCGCGGGCGTGCATGGCGGCGTGATCGTCGCGCAAGGCACGCCGAAGCAGGTTCAGAACGACCCGAACTCCATGACCGGCCAGTATCTGGCCGGCAAGCGCAGCATCGCGTTTTCGTCCGACCGGACCGCGCCGGGCGAGCGCTATCTGCGGATCATCGAAGCGTACGGAAATAATCTGAAGAATGTGTCGCTCGATCTGCCGGTCGGGCTGCTGACCTGCGTGACGGGCGTTTCCGGATCGGGCAAGTCCACGCTCATCAACGACACGCTGTATCACGCGGTCGCCCAGCATCTCTACGGTTCGGCGACCGAACCCGCGCCCTATGAATCGATCGAAGGGCTGGAACATTTCGACAAGGTTATCAACGTCGATCAATCCCCGATCGGCCGCACCCCGCGTTCTAATCCCGCCACCTACACGGGCCTTTTCACGCCGATCCGCGAACTGTTCGCGGGCGTTCCGGCGGCGAAGGAACGCGGCTACGACCCGGGCCGCTTCTCGTTCAACGTGAAAGGCGGGCGCTGTGAAGCGTGTCAGGGCGACGGCGTGCTGAAGGTGGAAATGCACTTCTTGCCCGACGTCTACGTCCCGTGCGACGTCTGCCACGGCAAGCGCTACAACCGCGAAACGCTTGACGTGCAGTACAAGGGCAAGAACATCAGCGAAGTGCTGGACCTGACCGTGGAAGCGGCGCACGAGTTCTTCAAACCGGTGCCGGTGGTCGCGCGCAAGCTGAAAACGCTGCTCGATGTCGGTCTCGGCTATATCCGCCTGGGCCAGTCGGCCACGACGCTTTCGGGCGGCGAAGCGCAACGCGTCAAGCTTTCGCTGGAACTGAGCAAGCGCGATACCGGTCGGACGTTATATATCCTCGACGAACCGACGACGGGCCTGCACTTCCATGACATCGCGCTGTTGCTGGAAGTGATTCATCGGCTGCGCGATCAGGGCAACACGGTCGTGATCATCGAGCATAATCTCGATGTAATCAAAACCGCCGACTGGGTCATCGATCTCGGTCCGGAAGGCGGCGCGGGCGGCGGGCAGATCATCGCCCAGGGCACGCCCGAGCAGGTCGCGAAGACCAAGGCCAGCTTCACGGGCCGGTATCTCGCGCCGCTCTTGCAACGGCCGAAATCCGCCGCCTGAGCCTCGGCCGTCCGGTCAGGTCGCGTTCGAGGCCAGCAGGACAAGCGCAACACGCCGCAAAGATGAGCCGCGCCCGCCGGGCGCGGCAGTGATGAACGTGGTCAGCGGTAGGAGACGGGAAGCAGTCATGGCAAAACGCAACCAGGCGGCCGAAGACAGGCCGGTGCGGGAAATGCCTGCGCGGCCGGTGCGGCTGACGAGCGACATGAGCATGCCGAAGCTGTCGGCGGTGGAAATCGGCAGTTATCTCGTGGCCTTCGCCACGATGTTTCTCGTGCTTTATCTGAACCTGCTAGGCGCGATGCTCGCGGGCATGCTCGTCTATCAACTCGTCCATATGATCGCGCCGCTGATCGAAAAGCGGATGACCGGCGGCCGCGCCCGCTGGCTCGCGGTGGTGCTGCTGGCGGTCGTGATCGTCGGCGGGCTGACGGGCGCGACCATCGCCACCATCGAACACTTTCAGCGCGACGTGCCGAGCCTGCAAAAGCTGCTCGACCAGTTGATGACGCTCACCTCGCACGCGCGTCTGCGGGTGCCGGACTGGGTTGGCAACTACCTGCCCGTCGACGCCGAGCAGATGAAAGACAAAGCCGCCGAACTCATGCAGAAGCACGCCGCGCAGTTGCAGGCCGGCGGCAAGGAGGCGGCGCGCGGGTTCGGGCATGTGCTGATCGGCATGATCATCGGCGCGATCATCGCGGTGGGCGTGCCGAAAAGCTCGCATCGTCTGCCGCTCTCCACCGCGCTCGTCACGCGCGTCACGCGCTTTTCCGAAGCGTTCCGGCGCATCGTGTTCGCGCAGGTCAAGATCTCGGCGATCAACGCCATTTTCACCGCGCTGTACTTGCTGATCGCGTTGCCGGTCTTTCACGAACGCCTGCCGCTCTCCAAGACGCTCGTGCTGGTGACGTTCATCGTCGGCTTGCTGCCGGTGATCGGGAACCTCATTTCCAACGCGATCATCGTCGCGATTTCGCTGTCGGTTTCGTTCGGCACGGCGGTCGCGTCGCTCGCGTTTCTGATCCTGATCCACAAGCTCGAATACTTCCTGAACGCGCGCATTATCGGCGGACAGATCGAGGCGCGCGCGTGGGAACTGCTGCTGGCGATGCTCGCGATGGAAGCCGCGTTCGGCTTGCCGGGCGTGATCGCCGCGCCGATTTTCTACGCGTATGTGAAGCGCGAACTGATTTATCTGCGGCTGGTTTAAGGTCGATCAAAAGAAAAAAGCCGCCGGATCTCGCGATCCGGCGGCTTTTTCACGTCCTGCACGACGCAAGAATCAGCGGAACACCACCGTCTTGCTGCCGTTCAGCACGATCCGGTGCTCGACATGCCATTTCACCGCGCGCGCGAGCGTCACGCACTCCACGTCGCGCCCGATCGCGGTCAACTGGTCCGGCGTCATGCTGTGATCGACCCGCTCCACTTCCTGCTCGATGATCGGACCTTCGTCGAGGTCGGTGGTCACATAATGCGCGGTCGCGCCGATCAGCTTGACGCCGCGGTCGAACGCCTGATAGTACGGCTTCGCGCCCTTGAAACTCGGCAGGAACGAGTGATGAATGTTGATCGCGCGGCCCGCGAGTTTCGCGCACATTTCGGGCGACAAAATCTGCATGTAGCGCGCGAGCACGACGAGATCGACGTTGTGCTGATCGACGATTTCCATCACGCGCGCTTCTTGCGCGGCCTTCGCGTGCGCGGTCGAGGCGGCGAGCGGCAGATGATGGAACGGAATGTCGTAGCTCGCCGCGAGCTGATAAAAATCCTTGTGATTCGACACGATCGCGGCAATCTCGATCTGCAACTGGCCGGTGCGATAGCGGAACAGCAGATCGTTCAGGCAATGGCCGATCTTCGACACCATGATGACCACGCGCGGTTTCGCCGATGCATCGTGCAATTCCCAGCTCATGCCGAACTCGTCGGCGAGCGTGGCGAACGACGTGCGCAGCGCTTCCAGCCCCGGATCGCCGCCGACCTGCTGAAAATGCACGCGCATGAAGAACTCGCCAGTGTGGCTGTCGCCGAATTGCGCGGAGTCGAGAATGTTGCTGCCGAGATCGAACAGAAACCCCGACACCGCGTGGACGATGCCGGGCCGGTCCGGGCAGGACAACTTCAGAATGAAACTATGGTCGGTCGACATGAACCGGTTACTCCTTCTTTCGATACTTGAGAATTAAAGCGCAGGCGGCAACGCGGGTGGCAAATACAGCGCGGCGAGACCTTCGCACGCACCGGCGTCGATCCAGTTGCGGCGCACGAGGCAATCGAGCGTGGCGAGCGTCGCATCGACGGTGAGCGCGCCTTCCTCGATCCAGCGCGCGACTTCGTCGATACGCGCGAGCCGGTGTTCGCCCACTTCGCCGTCCTGGTTGCGCGGCGCGAAATCGGCGGGCAGCGCGAGATCGTAGACGAAAATCTGCTCGGCCTGCGTGCCTTCGGGCAGCGACTGGAGCACATGAAACGTGCCGCCGCGCACGGCGTTCGCGGCGAGTTCCGCGCTCATGCCGGCTTCTTCCCAGCATTCCTTCGCGAGCGTCGCCTCGATATCCATGCCCCAGCCGATCCCGCCCGCCACCACGTTGTCGAGCACGCCGGGATCGGTCGCCTTCGTCTCGCTGCGCCGCGCGATCCACAGGTTCGGCGCGCCCTTCTCATATTCTACGACGCCGTTCAGATGCACCGCGTAGGTCTGCGTGCCGAAGAATCGCGACGCCGCGCGCTCGATGAACGCGAGCGGCTCGGCGTCGAAATGATTGCGCACCGCGTAGGTTTCATTGCGCCAGCCGGGAATCCGGCCGTCCGCCGCGAGCATGCCGATCACCGCGCCGAGCGCGGCGCTGCGGCTCGTCACATCGGCGAAAGCGGGCGCGAGCGTGACCGAATTGGCGTCGATATCGAACACGTCGCGCCACGGTTCGAGCAATGCAAGGTCGCTCGAACGAATCCAGCCGACCCGCTCGGCGCCGATGAAAAACGGCCGGTGCGCGGCGGGATCGAAGCGGCGGGCGGCGACGATCGAAGGCAAACTCATGGAAAAACTCCGGCTGCGCGCGAGGGCGCTGAAGCGCGATCAAGCGGTAACTGTGGCGCGATGAACGAGCCGCGAATTGTACCTTCGGGGTCAGTCCTTCAGCGCGACCCGGATGCCCAGCCCGATGAACGTCGCGCCCGCCAGCCGGTCGAGCCACACGCCCGCGCGCGGCCGGCGCTTGAGCCACGCGCCGATCATTCCCGCCGCGAGGCCGAACACCGAGAACACCACCACTGTCTGCGCCATGAATACCGCGCCGAGCGCGAACATCTGCAGCATCACGCTGTGTCCGCTCGACGGATTCACGAACTGCGGCAGGAACACGATAAAAAACAGCGTGACCTTCGGATTGAGAATATTGCCGATCACGCTCTGGCGGAACACGGTCCAGAGCGGCTGGCTCGGCCGTTCATGCGCGGTCGCGAGACCCTGGCTCCGCAGCGCCTTGATGCCGATCCACACGAGATACGCCGCGCCCGCGAGCTTGACGGCTTCGAACGCCATCGGCGACGAGCGCAAAAGCGCGGCCACCCCGAGCGCGGCGAGCGTCGTGTGGAAGCTGACGCCGGCGGCGAATCCGAGCGCGGCGACGAGGCCGGCCGCGCGGCCTTGCGAGATGCCGCGCGCGAGCACTTGCAGATTGTCGGGGCCGGGCGCGATGGTGATCGCGAGCGAGGCGGCGAGGAACAGGAGGAAATTGGGCATCGTCAGAACTCGCAGACGGTGAAAAGGTCGAGGCCGCTGTCGCGCAGACGCTTCGAGCCGCCGAGTTCCGGCAAGTCGATAATCGCCGCGCCCTCCACCACTTCCGCGCCGAGGCGTTCCAGCAGCAGCTTGCCGGCCATCATCGTGCCGCCGGTCGCGATCAGGTCGTCCACGATCACCACGCGCTCGCCCGGCTGGCACGCGTCTTCGTGAATCTCGACCGTCGCGCTGCCGTATTCCAGCTCGTACGATTGCGAAAGCGTCTTGTACGGCAGCTTGCCTTTTTTGCGGATCGGCACGAAACCGAGGCTCAGTTCATACGCGAGAATCGGCCCGATGATGAAACCGCGCGCGTCCAGCCCGGCGATCGTGTCGATCCCGCAATCTATATAGCGCTGCACGAACACGTCGATCAGCGTGCGCAGCGCCCGCCGGTCCTGCAGCACGGGCGTGATGTCGCGAAACTGCACGCCGGGCTGCGGCCAGTCCTCGATGGTGCGAATCCGCTCGCGGATAAAGCCGACGGGATCGAGCGGTGTGTTCGACGGAATCTTGGACATGACGTCTCCAGGGAATCGGCGCGGCCAGGCGCTTTCCGGGTAAAAAATGTTCAGCCCGCGCGGCGATTGCGCGACAGATGTTCTTCAGCGAGCGCGAGCGCTTCGGGCAAGCCGCGCAACACGACGATATCGCTCGCGCGCAGTTTCGTGTCCGGCGCCGGCTCGACGCCGCGAATACCGTGGCGGCGGATCGCCGTGACTTCCACGCCGCGGCCGACCAGCCCGAGCTCGTCGAGCGTCCGGCCGACCGCTTCCGCGTTCGCATCGACAGCCACAGATTGTAGCCGGACCTGTTCGTGACCATCTTCGTCGTCGGCGTCGTCCGCGCCGTGGAAATAGCCGCGCAAAAGGCTGTAGCGCTCGTCGCGCATTTCTTCGACGCGCCGCACCACGCGCCGCATCGGCACGCCCATCAGCACGAGCGTGTGCGACGCGAGCATCAGGCTGCCTTCGACGATCTCCGGAATCACTTCCGTCGCGCCCGACGCGATCAGCTTTTCGAGATCGGCGTCGTCCACTGTCCGCACGATGACCGGCAACGTGGGCTGCAACTCGTGGATGTTATGCAGCACGCGCAACGCGGACGGCGTGTTCGCGTAGGTGATCGCGACCGTCGCGGCGCGGTGCAGGCCGGCGGCGAGCAGCGCCTCGCGGCGCCCGGCGTCGCCGAACACGACCGATTCCCCCGCCGCCGCGGCCGCCGCCACGCGGTCGGGATCCAGATCGAGCGCGACATACGACAACCCTTCGTGCTCCAGCATCCGCGCGAGATTCTGCCCGGCGCGGCCATAGCCGCAAATGATCACGTGGCCGCTCTGTTTCAGGCTCTGCGTCGCGATCTTCGTCATTTGCAGCGATTGCCGCAGCCATTCCGTCGAGGAAAGCCGCAGCACGATTCGGTCCGCATTCTGGATGATGAACGGCGCGGCGAGCATTGAGAGCAGCATCGCGGAGAGAATGGCCTGGAGCAGAACGGGATCGACGAGATGCTTGTCGAGGATCAGGTTCAGCAGCACGAAACCGAACTCGCCCGCCTGCGCGAGATAAAGCCCGGTGCGCATCGCGACGCCCGCCGGCGCGCCGAACAGCCGCGCGAGGCCGGTGATCATCACGGCTTTCAGCAGGATCGGCACGAGGAAGAACGCGAGCACGAGAAGCGGATGCTCCCAGATCACGCGCGGATTGAGCAGCATGCCGGTCGTGACGAAAAAGAGCCCGAGGAGCACGTCGCGGAACGGCTTGATGTCTTCTTCCACCTGATGCCGGTACGGCGTTTCCGCGATCAGCATCCCCGCGATGAACGCGCCGAGCGCGAGCGACAGGCCGAATTTATCGGTGATGAACGCGGCGCCCAGCGTAACCAGCAGCAGGTTCAGCATGAACAGCTCTTGCGAGCGGCGGCGCGCGACGAGATCGAACCAGCGCGTCATGAACTTCTGGCCGATGAACAGCAGCACGGTCAGCGCGACCACGATCTTGATCGCGGCGATGCCGAGCCACATCGCGAGCTGCGACGAATTGCCGTTGCCGAACGCGGCGATGATGATGAGAAGCGGCACCACCGCCAGATCCTGGAACAGCAGCACGCCGAAGATATTGCGGCCGTGCTCGGATTCGAGTTCGAGGCGCTCGGCAAGCAGTTTGCTCACAATCGCCGTGGACGACATGGAGAGCGCGCCGCCGAGCGCGATGCTCGCCTCCCACGACATATGCACCCACACATTGGCGATCCAGCCGAACAGCAGCGCAATCGCGATCGTTCCGCCGACCTGGCTCGCGCCGAGCCCGAACACGATGCGGCGCATCGAACGCAATTTGGATAGCGAGAATTCGAGCCCGATGGAGAACATCAGGAATACGACGCCGAACTCGGCCAGATGCTGCGCGCGCTCGCTGTCCGGCGCGATCCCCAACGCATGCGGCCCGACGATGATGCCCACCGTCAGATAGCCCAGCATCGGCGGCAGGTTGAAAAACCGGAATACGACGACGCCCGCCACTGAACACAGCAGCAATAACAGCGTCATTTCGAGCGGAGAAGTCATCCGTCTAGCGTCCTCGTTTGTCGGCGGAAGGAGCGCGCGGCGAGCACGTTCGTTCTCGTGGACAGGCCCGTCGTACAAGCCTGCGGGGGGCGGATGAGCGGTGCGAGACCGCTGTTGGTCCGGCGCGGCGAAGTAACGCCTTTGCTATACTCCGCGCATGATAGCGAAAATCAATGGCGACCGTGCGCTAGCATTGGGTCGCTCCGTTCTCGAGACCGAAGCCGACGCAGTGCGCGGCCTCTGCGATCTGCTCGACGACAGCTTCGTCGGTGCGGTCGAACTGCTGCTCGGCTGCCGCGGCCGCGTGGTCGTGTCGGGCATCGGCAAGTCGGGTCACGTCGCGCGCAAATTCGCCGCGACGCTGGCCAGCACGGGAACGCCCGCGTTCTTCGTGCATCCCGCCGAAGCCAGTCACGGCGATCTCGGCATGGTGACCGCCGAGGACATCTTCATCGCGATGTCGAATTCCGGGGAAACCGAAGAACTCGTTGCTATCCTGCCGCTCATCAAGCGCCTCGGCGCCAAGCTTATCGCGATGACCGGCCGGCCGGAATCGAGTCTCGCGCAACTCGCGGACGTTCATCTGAACGCGCGTGTCGAGAAAGAAGCCTGTCCGATGAACCTCGCGCCCACCGCGAGCACGACGGCCGCGCTCGCGCTCGGCGATGCGCTCGCGGTCGCCGTGCTCGACGCGCGCGGCTTCGGCCCCGACGATTTCGCGCGCTCGCATCCGGGCGGCGCGCTCGGCCGGCGCCTGCTCACCTACGTGCGCGACGTGATGCGCGTGGGCGACGAAGTGCCGGTCGTGGCGCTGACGGCGAGTGTGGCCGACGCGCTGTTCCAGATCACCGACAAACGCATGGGCATGACGGCGGTGATCGACGGCGAACGGCGCGTGCAAGGCATTTTCACCGACGGCGACTTGCGCCGGATCCTTCAGCGCGAAGGCGATTTCCGCGCCCTGCCGCTCGCCGACGTGATGACGCGCAACCCGCGCACGATCGGTCCGGACCAGCTCGCCGTCGAAGCGGTCGAACTGATGGAGCGGTTTCGCATCAACCAGATGCTGGTTGTCGATGAAAACGCGACGCTGATCGGCGCGCTGAACATGCACGACCTCTTTTCCAAGAAGGTGATCTGATGGCGCAAACGCCCGCCGCCGCGAGCCTGGCGCAAGAACGCGCGAGCCGCGTCAAGCTGATGATTTTCGACGTCGACGGCGTCTTCACCGATGGCAGCCTGTTCTTCACCGAACACGGCGACACCATGAAATCGTTCAATTCGCTCGACGGCCACGGCGTGAAAATGCTCGCCTCGACCGGCGTTCTTACGGCCATCATCACCGGCCGCCAATCGGGCATCGTCGCGGCGCGCGCGCGCGAACTCGGCATCGCGCATCTTTATCAAGGCGTCGCCGATAAAACCGTCGCCCTCGCCGAATTGCTGCGCGAAACCGGCATCGCCGCCACGGATTGCGGTTACATGGGCGACGACTGGCCGGACCTCGCCGTGATGCGCCTTTGCGGCTTCGCGGCCGCGCCGGCGAACGCGCATCAGGAAGTAATCGAGCGCGTCCATTACGTGTCCGAGGCGCGCGGCGGCCACGGCGCGGTGCGCGACGTGTGCGAAGTCATCCTGCGCGCGCAGCAGACTTACGACGGCTTGCTCGCTGCCGCGACGGGAGCGCGATGAAACGTCCAGCTCGCCTGACTTCGCTCGTGCCGCTCGTCGCGGTGGCGGCGCTCGCCGGCATCACATACTGGCTTCTGCAGGCGACACTGCCGCCCGCGAGCGAAGAGCCCGCGCGCGCGAAAACTCACACGGCCGACTATTTCGCCGACAACTTTTCCGTCTCCGAACTCGACACGACCGGCACGACGCAATACCGTCTGACGGCGACGTCGATGGTGCATTACGAAGACGACGAAGACAGCGATCTCACCTTGCCCGCAATGCGCATGTTCCAGCCGGGCAAGCCAACGGTGACCGCCACGTCGCAGCGCGGCACGGTGAACGGCGACGTATCGATTGTCGATCTGTACGATCACGCGCGCATTTTGCGTGTGGCCGGCGCGGGCGATCCGCAGATGCAGGCCGATTCGGAGCACTTCCGGATCCACGTGAACGACGATGTCATCGAAACGGAAAAGCCGGTTAAACTGCAGCGCGGTCCATCCGTGATGACCGCCAACGGCATGAACTACAACAACGTGACCCGGGAAATGAAGCTCTTTGGCAACGTTCGCGGCGCGATCGCCGCGTCCGACATCAAGGGCGGCCCCTCCCAGTGATCCGCTTTTCCCATTCCAAGTGTGACTGCATGAACGAACCGTTCCTCCGTCCCGATTCCGTCCGCGCTCGCGCCGCGCTGTCGCGCCGCGTCCGCACGTTCGGGCTCGTGGCCGCACTGGTCGCGCTGCCGCTCGCGGGCTTCGCCCCCGGCGCGCACGCCGAACGCGCCGACAACGACAAGCCGCTCAATATCGAAGCGGACAACATGACCTACGACGACCTGAAGCAGATGAACATCTTCACGGGTCACGTGGTCGCCACGAAAGGCACGATCATCATTCGCGCGGACCGCGTTGAAGTCACGCAGGACCCGCAGGGTTATCAGTACGCAACCGGCACGTCGACGGGCAACACCCTGTCGTACTTCCGCCAGAAGCGCGACGGCCTGGACGAATACATCGAAGGCAACGCGGTTCGTATCGATTACGACGGCAAGCAGGATCTCACCACGCTCACGACCCGCGCGGTCGTGCGCCGCCTGCAAGGACTGACGAAGATTCAGGACGAAGTGCGCGGCAGCGTCATCACCTACGACGGCCAGAAAGACTTCTACACCGCGAAGGCGGGCAAGGACGTTGCGGGCCCGGGCAATCCGACTGGCCGCGTGCGCGCCATGCTGGCGCCGCGCAACGGCGGCGCTGCGCCGCTGACCGGCGCGCCCGCGACGCTCGCACCGTCGAACTCGATCCAGGGAGCGCCGCAAGAGTGAACGCGTCCGCCATGCTACATCGGAAGCCTCTCGGCGAGAGCAGCTCGCTCTCCGTCCGCAACCTGAAAAAACGCTACGGCTCGCGCACGGTCGTGAAGGACGTATCGCTCGACGTGAAAAGCGGCGAAGTGGTCGGCCTGCTCGGTCCGAACGGCGCGGGCAAGACCACGTCGTTCTACATGATCGTGGGTCTCGTTCCGCTGGATGCCGGTGAAATCGCGCTCGATGGCACGTCCATCAGCCTTTTGCCGATCCACAAGCGCGCGCGCCTCGGCCTGTCGTATCTGCCGCAGGAAGCGTCCGTGTTCCGCAAGCTCACGGTCGAGCAGAACATCCGCGCCGTGCTGGAACTGCAAACCGACGAATCGGACAAGCGTCTTTCGAAGGAAGCCATCACCGAGCGCGCCGAGGCGCTGCTCGACGAACTGCAGATCGCGCATTTACGCGATAACCCGGCGTTATCGTTGTCGGGCGGCGAGCGCCGGCGCGTGGAAATCGCGCGGGCGCTTGCGACGAACCCGGCGTTCATCCTGCTCGACGAGCCGTTCGCGGGCGTCGATCCGATCGCCGTGCTCGAAATCCAGAAGATCGTGAAGTTCCTGAAGCAGCGCAATATCGGCGTGCTGATCACCGACCACAACGTGCGCGAGACGCTCGGCATCTGCGACCACGCGTACATCATCAGCGACGGCAGCGTGCTCGCGGCGGGCGCACCGAGCGAGATCATCGAAAACGAGAACGTGCGGCGCGTTTATCTGGGCGAACATTTCCGCATGTGATGCAGCGCTTCGGCGGCTTTCCTTCATCAGCAATTCTTACGTGCCGCCCCTCTTGGGCGGCACGTTCGTTTTGACGAATCCCCGCGAGGTTTCGCGCGCGTGGCAAACTCTCTACAATGAATAAAACTTTGCCATGAAAGCTAGCCTCCAACTTCGCCTATCGCAGCATCTTGCGCTGACCCCGCAACTGCAGCAGTCCATCCGGCTGCTGCAGTTGTCGACGCTCGAACTGCAGCAAGAGGTCGCGATGGCGGTCGCGCAAAATCCGCTGCTGGAAAACGAGGACGACTGGATCGCGAGCCCGCTGCGCGTTGCCGCCGACGGCTCGCTCATCACGTCCGCGAACACGTCGAGCGCGCCACCCGAGCCGCTGATGAACAACGGCTCGACCAGCAGCACGTCGAGTTCCGAACGCTCCGAAAACGGCGATCCGCAGGGCGTCGACGAATACAACGGCATGGGCTCGGACAACGGTTCCGGGTCCGATTCGTGGAACCTCGAAGACTACGGCCGCTCGAACACCGGCTCGGACGACGACGACCTGCCGCCGCTGCAAATCCACGAATCCACGACCACGCTGCGCGACCATCTGAGCGCGCAGTTGCGCATGACGGCCGCGAATCCGCGGGATCGCGCGCTGATCACTTTCCTGATCGAATCGCTCGATGAAGACGGCTATCTCACCGCGTCGCTCGACGAAGTGCAGGCTGATCTGCCGGAAGAACTCGAAGTCGATCTCGACGAACTCAGCGCGGCGCTCGCGCTGCTGCAGAGCTTCGATCCGCCCGGCGTCGGCGGACGATCGGCATCGGAATGTCTCAAGCTGCAGTTGCTGCGACTCGACGGATCGGCCACGCGAACGCTCGCCATCGACATCGTTTCGCATCATCTCGAACTGCTCGCCGCGCGCGATTTCACGCGCCTGCGCAAGCAACTCAAAGCCAGCGACGACTCGCTGCGCGACGCCCACGCGCTCATCCGTTCGCTTGAGCCGTTTCCCGGCGCGGCCTACGGAAAGAGCGAGGCCGATTACGTCGTACCCGACATTCTGGTGCGCAAAACCACGACCGGATGGGCGGCTGAACTGAACCCAGAGATCGTGCCGCGTCTCAGGATCAACCACTTGTACGCGAATATTTTGCGCAACAATCGCGGCGATCCGGGCAGCGGTTCGCTGCGCCAGCAGCTTCAGGAAGCGCGCTGGCTCATCAAGAATATCCAGCAGCGATTCGAGACAATTCTGCGTGTCGCGCAGGCTATCGTCGAGCGGCAAAAGAACTTTTTCGCGCATGGCGAAATTGCCATGCGGCCCTTGGTTTTGCGGGAAATTGCTGATACGCTGGGTTTACACGAGTCGACGGTTTCGCGTGTGACGACCGGGAAATACATGCTGACCCCATTTGGGACGCTTGAGTTTAAGTACTTCTTTGGATCGCACGTTTCGACTGACACAGGAGGCGCGGCATCGTCCACGGCGATCCGCGCTCTCATCAAGCAACTGATAGGAGCGGAAGATTCAAAATCTCCTCTTTCAGACAGCCGCATCGCCGAACTGCTGGCGGAGCAAGGTTTCGTGGTCGCGCGGCGTACCGTTGCGAAGTATCGCGAAGCGTTGAAAATCCCGGCGGTAAATCTGCGAAAGTCCCTCTGACACCTCACACCGCGCCACTTAAACGAGGACAGTCGAGCATCAAAGCCGAATCGTCTCTGTAGCTCGCTGCATGTTGCGGCGAGCCTTTACCGGCCGCAACGCGAACACGCGCGGACCAGCCGGCCGGTGGAACCCGCGCCAGCGTCAGCCCACCAGCGAACGCCGCGAGATTCCCACCGGTCCGTGTCAGCCGCGTCGAAGCGCCCAAGCGGCCATTAGCTTGGAGAGCAACTATGAATCTGCAGATCAGTGGACACCACCTCGAATTGACGCCTGCGTTGCGCGAGTACGTGATCACCAAACTGGACAGGGTGCTCCGTCATTTCGATCAAGTGATCGATGGCAATGTGGTCCTCTCGGTCGACAATCATAGGGAAAAGGACAAGCGGCAAAAGGTGGAAATCAACTTGCATCTGAAGGGCAAGGACATTTTCATCGAGAGTTGTGACGTTGATATGTACGCGGCGATCGACTTGATGGTGGACAAGCTGGATCGGCAGGTCATACGCCACAAAGACAAGATTCAGGGCCACGCCCATGACGCGATGAAGTACCAGACTACGGAGATCGAAGCGCCGCTACCGTGAGTCGAGCCGCCCGGCCATGAGCCGGCTCATGCTCCTCACCGGACGGTGCTCATGCGGCAAGTCCGCATGCAGATGATTCGAGGAAATACTCGAATTTATTCCCGGTCGCGACAATGTGCATGTCGAGGTGCAACCTCGGCCACGAGCCGCCTGCAAGCAGGCGGCTTTTTCGTTGAAACATCACACAAGTCGTTGATTTCCGGCGCTTTAAAATGGAACCATTCAGTTAAAAAGCGATGGCGCGCTGCACCATCGCAGGTTGCACTGTTCTATAATGAACCGGTTAATATCGGGGTCGTCAATCGGAATGCGCCTTAAGGCGCGCTCCATTCCAACATCGCCGTGTGCGCTAATCCGCCAGTCGCCACGATGAGGAGAATTCAGGCCACGCATCAGCCTGCCAACATGAATCGTTTAGCCAAATTTCTTCCCCTCGAAAATGTCGTCCTCGGACTGACCGTCACCAGCAAGAAGCGCGTGTTCGAGCAAGCGGGACTGATCTTCGAGAATCAGAACGGCATCGCCCGCAGCACTGTCACCGACAACCTTTTCGCGCGTGAACGCCTCGGTTCGACCGGGCTCGGCGAAGGCGTCGCGATTCCGCACGGCCGCGTCAAAGGTCTGAAACAACCGCTCGCCGCGTTCGTGCGGCTGGCCGAACCTATCGCGTTCGAGTCGCCGGACGGCCAGCCCGTCTCGCTGCTGATCTTCCTGCTCGTACCTGAACAGGCTACCCAGCAGCATCTGGAAATCCTGTCCGAAATTGCTCAGTTACTGTCCGATGCTCAGGCGCGCGAACGCCTGAATACGGAAGAGGATCGTGAGGCACTGCACAAAGTGCTCACGCAGTGGCAACCGTAGTGCCCAAGCGAAACGCGCAGTTGCCCGACGGCCCGTGCGCTCGCGCCGGCGCGGCTTCTGGCGCACAATCGGTGAAATGGAGCGGTTTCCGGCAAGTCGAACGCGCGGCCTGACCGCGTGCCGTCCGCTCCCGGCTTCCTTCGGAGTTTCGGCCACATGGATACGTCCAGCATCAACGCCCAGAGCATTTTCGACGACAACGCAGCCGCGCTCAAACTGAGCTGGCTCACGGGTCACGAAGGCTGGGAACGCGGTTTTTCCACCGAAACCGTCGCCAACGCGACGTCGAGTGCCGATCTCGTCGGCCACTTGAATCTGATTCATCCGAACCGCATTCAGGTGCTCGGCGACGCCGAGATCAATTATTACCAGCGTCAATCCGACGAAGACCGCTCGCGCAACATGGCCGAGTTGATCGCGCTCGAACCGCCGTTTCTCGTGGTCGCGGGCGAAGTCGGCGCGCCGCCGGAACTGGTTCTGCGCTGCACGCGCTCGTCCACGCCGCTCTTCACCACGCGGATGTCGGCGGCGGCGGTGATCGATAGTCTGCGGCTTTATATGTCGCGCATTCTCGCGCCGCGCGCCACGTTGCACGGCGTGTTCCTCGACATCCTCGGCATGGGCGTGCTGCTCACCGGCGACTCCGGCCTCGGCAAGAGCGAACTCGGGCTGGAACTGATCAGCCGCGGTCACGGACTTGTCGCCGATGACGCCGTAGACTTCGTGCGGCTCGGTCCGGATTTCGTCGAAGGACGCTGCCCGCCGCTCCTGCAAAACCTGCTGGAAGTACGCGGACTCGGCTTGCTCGACATCAAGACGATCTTCGGCGAAACCGCCGTGCGGCGGAAAATGAAACTCAAGCTGATCGTCCAACTCGTGCGTCGTCCGGACGGCGAATTCCAGCGGCTGCCGCTCGAAAGCCAGACCGTCGACGTGCTCGGCCTGCCGATCAGCAAGGTGACTATTCAGGTCGCCGCCGGGCGAAATCTCGCCGTGCTGGTGGAAGCGGCCGTGCGCAACACGATCCTGCAACTGCGTGGTATTGATACCTTGCGTGACTTCATGGACCGTCAGCGGCTGGCGATGCAAGACCCCGACAGCCAGTTCCCCGGAAAGCTGATTTAACCGCGCGGCGGGCGCCAGGACGTTGAAAACACAAGCGAACGAGTCGAAACTCATGCGCATCATTCTGATCACGGGCATCTCCGGCTCCGGCAAATCGGTCGCCCTGAACGCGCTGGAGGACGCCGGCTACTTTTGCGTCGACAATCTCCCGCCGCGCTTTTTGCCCGAACTCGCCGACTATCTCGCGAAAGAAGGCCAGACGCGCCTCGCGATCGCCATCGACGCTCGTTCGAGCCGCTCGCTCGACGAAGTGCCGGCCATCGTCAAGGTTCTTTCGAGCGCGTTCGACACGCGCGTTCTGTTCCTCAACGCCAGCACGCAGGCGCTCATCCAGCGTTTTTCCGAAACGCGCCGCCGCCATCCGCTGTCCGGGTCGCCCGCGCACGACGCCGATGTCGGCGTGCTCACGTCGCTCGCCGAAGCGATCGAAAGCGAACGCGAACTGGTCTCGGGCCTCGCCCAGTTCGGCCATCAGATCGATACCAGCAACCTGCGCGCAAACGTGCTGCGGGCGTGGGTCAAGCAGTTCATCGAGCAGGAACCGGCCGGTCTCACGCTGATGTTCGAATCGTTCGGCTTCAAGCGCGGCGTGCCGCTCGACGCCGATTTCGTGTTCGACGTGCGCACGCTGCCGAATCCGTACTACGACCGCGAACTGCGCCCGCTGACCGGACTCGATCAGCCGGTGATCGACTATTTGTCGGCGCAGCCGATGGTCCATCAGATGATCGACGACATCGGCACGTTCATCGCAAAATGGCTCCCGCATTTCCGCGACGATAACCGCAGCTATCTCACTGTCGCGATCGGTTGCACCGGCGGCCAGCACCGTTCGGTGTTCATTTCCCAGGCGCTCGCCGCGCGCTTCGGAGACAAAGCCAATGTGATCGTGCGGCATCGCGACGCACCCATCTCGCACGATGGCTTCGCCGCGCCGACGCCAATCTGATCGCCGCGGGCGGTCCAACCTGGAGGCGCGCGATGTCAGCCAATCCCGTACTCGCCGATCTGCCGCTCTTTCCCCTGCACACCGTGCTGTTCCCGGGCGGTCTGCTTCCTCTGAAGATTTTCGAGGCGCGCTATCTCGATATGGCGCGTGCCTGCCTGCGCGAAAACACGCCGTTCGGCGTGTGTCTGCTGAAAAGCGGAAGTGAAATCGCGTCGCCCGGCGATCCATCCGTGCCTGAGCCGATCGGCTGTCTCGCCGAAATCACGCAATGCGACGTCGACACGTTCGGCATGTTGATCGTGCAATCGCGCGGCACGAAACGTTTCCGGCTGCTTTCGCACCGCGTCGAGCCGAGCAATTTGCTGGTGGGCATGGCCGAGACGATCGGCGACGACGAGCCGCTGCAGGGTAGCGACGCACTCGCCAAGTTCGGCGCGTGCGCGGAAGTGCTGGAGCGGATTATCGAGACCATCAAGGCGCGCGATCCGCAAAACCTGCCGTTCGCCGAACCTTTTCTATTCGACGATCCGACCTGGGTGTCGAACCGGCTGTCCGAAATCCTGCCGATCCCCATGCGCGCGCGCCAGAAGCTGATGGAGCTGGACGACGCCGCCGCGCGTATCGACGTCGTGCATCACTACATGCAGCATCATCAACTGCTCTAGATCAGCGTGCCCTGAAGTCCGTCGAGCAGCTTCTTCACCGGCGCGGGCAAACCGTACGCGCCGATCTCCGCGAGCGGCGCCCAGACCGTCACCGGCCGCGCCGACGCATCGTGCGCGACCGGCCGTGCGCGCGCGAGACGCGGCTCGATATCCAGCCTGAAATGCGTGAATACGTGCGTGAGCGGCGCGAGACGCTCGACTTCGTCCGCGTCCGCGCCGCCGAGCGTCATCGCGAGCGCTTCGAGCGAGGCTTCGTCGGGCGCTTGCGGCAGGCTCCACAAACCGCCCCAAATCCCGGACGGCGGACGCTTTTCCAGCAGCACGGCGTCGCCATCCTTGAGCACGAGCATCCACGTCTTGCGCGTCGGCACGACCTTTTTGGGACGCGCCGTGGGCAGCGCCTTTTGCCGCCCTTCGACATTCGCGACGCAATCCGGCGCGAACGGACAGCGCGCGCAATCGGGCTTGCCGCGCACGCAAAGCGTCGCGCCGAGATCCATCAGACCTTGCGTATAAGCGGTGACTTCGTCGGCGTGTGCGGCGTCGGGTAATAACGATTCCGCCAGCGTCCACATCGCGTTTTCGACGCGCTTTTCGCCCGGAAAACCTTCCACGCCGAACACGCGGGCCAACACGCGCTTCACGTTGCCGTCGAGAATCGTCGCGCGCGCGCCGAATGCGAACGACGCGATGGCCGCCGCCGTGGAACGTCCGATGCCCGGCAATTCGGCCAGTTCTTCAACCGTGCGGGGGAAATGTCTGCCATGCGACGACGCCACGATCTGCGCGCATTTGTGCAGATTTCGCGCGCGCGAGTAGTAGCCGAGTCCGGCCCAATGCGCCATGACGTCGTCGGCGGGCGCGTTGGCGAGCGTTTTCACGTCGGGGAAACGGGCAAGAAAACGCGTGTAATACGGAATCACCGTGGACACTTGCGTCTGCTGCAGCATGATCTCCGAAAGCCATACGCGATAAGCATCGCGCGTGTTTTGCCAGGGCAGGTCGTGACGGCCGTGAACGCGTTGCCACGCGATCAGGCGCGTGGAGAAATCGGTAAGTGCGAGCATCGAAGGAATTAGCGTTGGCAGCGCGGACAGAAATACGTCGATCGCTGACCTTGCACGATTTGTCGGATAGCCGTGCCGCAGACGTGGCACGGCAGGCCCGCGCGATCATAGACGAAATAATCGAGCTGAAAATAGCCGGATTCGCCGTCGCTGCCGACGAAATCGCGCAACGTGCTGCCGCCCTTTTCGATCGCGGCGGCGAGCGTCGTGCGCACGGCATCCGCGAGCAGGTCGTATCGCACGAGCGAGATGCGCCCGGCGGCCGTCGTCGGCCGGATGCCCGCGCGAAACAAACTTTCCGACGCATAAATGTTGCCCACGCCGACCACGATATCGCCCGCGAGCAGCGCCTGCTTCACGGCCACTTTGCGGCCGCGCGTCTTCTGGAACATCAGCGCGCCGGAAAATCCCGGCGTGAACGGCTCGACGCCGAGATTGGCGAGCAGCGGATGCGCGAGCACGTCGCCGTCCTCGCGCGGATGCCACAGGATCGCGCCGAAACGCCGCGGATCGCGGAACCGCAGGATGAAGTCATCGAAGATCAGATCGACGTGATCGTGCTTAGCGGCCTCGGGCGGACGCGGCACGTTGCGCAGGACGCGCAGCGTGCCGGTCATGCCAAGATGCACGATCAGCCACCCGGCGGCCGTGCCGAACAGCAGATACTTTCCACGCCGCTCGACCGTATCGATATTCAGGTCTTTCAGCGTCTTCGCGAGATGCGCGGGAATGGGCCAGCGCAGCGCGGGCGTGCGCACATCGACGCGTTCGACGCGCCGTCCAGCGACATACGGTTCGATTCCGCGTCGCGTGACTTCGACTTCCGGCAACTCTGGCATGTTTTACTGGTCTGCAACTTGCTGGGTGATGTGCCCGTATTGTAGCGAGCGCGTTACAATCGACCGAAACATCGATCGGATTTCCATGAACTTGTCCTTCGTAAAGCTGTTTTCGAAGCAGCCTGTTAAGTCCGCTCAGGCTTGCCGCACGCCGGTCACGCGCATCGCACGCGCAGTAGCGGGCGCCATTGCGCTGACGGCCGCCGCGTTTGCATTTGCGCCCGCGTACGCGCAAAACCCCGAACAGATTCCCGCGCCCGCCAGCGACGACCAAACCGCCGCCGATCTCCTGACCGCTCCGCCGTCGGGCAAGGAAGAGCAGGATTTGCCGAACATTCCGGTGACGAGCCAGCTCGTGTTCCAGGTCCTCGCCGCCGAAGTCGCGTTGCAGCGTGGCCAGGCCGCGCCGGCTTACCAGACTTACCTTTCGATGGCGCGCGACACGCACGATCCGCGTTTCGCCCAGCGCGCGACCGAAATCGCGATCGCCGCGCAAAGCCCGAACGACGCGCTCACCGCCGCCCAACTGTGGCAGCAGTCCGCGCCCCACTCCGAGCGCGCCGCGCAGTTGAGCGCCTCGCTCTTGATCGTGGCCGGCAAGCCCGACGACGCCAGCCCCATTCTCGCCAGCGAACTCGCGAAAGTACCCGAACAGCAACGCGGCGAGGCGATTCTTTCGCTGCAGACACTGCTTTCGCGCGGCCCGAATCGCGTGGGCGCGCTGAATGTGCTGAAAGATCTCACGAAAAATGACCTGCAGCGGCCCGAGACGCATCTCGCGCTTGCCCGTCAGCAACTCGCCGCCGACGATCAACCGGGCGCGAAGGCATCGCTCGAAAAGGCATTGGAACTGCGTCCGGATTATCTGCCCGCCGCGCTGACGCTCGCTCGAATGGGCCCGGAGGAGCGCAAGGAAGGGATCGCGTCGTTCGAAAAGTATCTTGAGAAGAACCCGAAATCGCACGATGCCCGGCTCGCGCTGGCGCAACTGTATTTGTCGGCGGACCGGATCGACGACGCGCAGAAGCAGTTCGACATCATGCGCAAGAACGATCCGAAAGACCTGACCGCGTTGATGGCGCTCGCGCTCATCAGCGTGCAGAAGAAGCAGCTGGATCGCGCGCAGGATTATCTGGTCCAGTACGCGAAAATCGCCGACACCACGCCGGGCGCCGATCCGGGCCAGGCGTACATTTATCTCGCGCAGTTGGCGCTGGAGCAGAAAAACGAGGCTGCCGCCGTTCAGTGGCTCGACAAGATTCCGCACACGAGCCAGCAATATCTGCCCGCGCAGATCACGCGCGCGCAGCTGCTTGCGCGGCAGGGCAAGACCGACGAAGCGCGGCAGTTGCTCGGCAATCTGCAAAGCTCCGACCCGCGCGATCTCGCCTTGCTCGCCCGCACGGACGCCGGGCTGCTGTTCGAGGCGAAGCGTTATCCCGAGGCGGAAGCGGCATTGGCGAAGGCGGTCGCCGTTTTCCCCGACGATCCCGATCTGACCTACGACTACGCGATGGCCGCCGAAAAGAACGGCCACTACGACACGATGGAAGCGCAGTTGCGCAAGCTGATGCGCACGCAGCCGGACAATCCACAGGCTTATAACGCGCTCGGTTATTCGCTCGTCGATCGCGGCCAGCGTATCGACGAAGCCGTGAAGCTCATCGAGAAAGCGGTTTCGCTCGCGCCGAACGACGCGTTCATCATGGATAGCCTGGGCTGGGCGAAGTACCGGCAAGGCAATTCCATCGAGGCAGCGAAAATTCTCAAACAGGCTTACGACTTGCAGCCGAACGCTGAAATTGGCGCGCATCTCGGCGAGGTGCAGTGGAAATCCGGGCAGCAAGACCAGGCGCGCGACACATGGCGTCAGGCGCTGAAGCTCGAACCGGACAACGACACGCTCGTCAAGACGCTCAAACGACTCCAGGTGAACGACCTTTGATGGCATCGATTTTTTTTGAACGCGCGCCGCTCCGCCGCGGCGCGCTGACGTTCGCCGCGGCGGCCGTCGTGATGTTGTCGGGTTGCGCGGTCAAGCCGCGCGTGCCGAGCACGTCGAACGCGGCGACGTCCATCACGGCCCAGACGAGCCGCGCGTATCACGGACGTTTCGCCGTGCAATACAACGACCAGAACAGCCAGCAGCGCAACGCTTACGGCAACTTCGACTGGCAGGAAAACGGCGATACCGTGACTTTGCAGTTGCGCAATCCGCTCGGCCAGACGCTCGCCATCGTGACGTCGTCGCCTTCGTCCGCGACGCTCGAATTGCCCAACCGCGCGCCGCAAACCGCCGACAACGTGTCCGAACTGATGCGTAGCGCGCTCGGTTTCCCGCTGCCTGTCGAAGGATTGCGCTACTGGCTGCAGCCGTCACCCGCGCCCACGTCGCGCGCGCGAACCACGATGGATTCGTCGTCGGAAAACGGCCGGCTGAAGGAAATCAAGCAGGATGGCTGGACGATCGACTATCTCGCCTACGCCGACGCGCCCGCAGCCGGCGTAAAGCGCCTGAACCTGTCGCGCGACGAACCGCCGCTCGACATCAAGCTCGTGATCGACCAGTAACTTGTTGCTCGCACCAAGAACCGCTCCAAGCATGTCCGAACCGATATCACTGCCGCCTGCGTCGATGCGCGACTGTCTCGCGCCCGCGAAACTGAACCTGTTCCTGCATATCACCGGGCGTCGTCCGGACGGCTACCACGCGCTGCAAACCGTGTTTCAGTTGCTCGACTGGGGTGACGTCCTGCACTTCACGCGGCGCGACGACGGCGTCATCACGCGCAAGACCGAGGTTGCGGGCGTTCCCGAGGCCGACGATCTCGTCGTGCGCGCCGCGCGTCTGCTGCAAAAGCACACGGGCAGCGGATTCGGCGTGGAAATCGAAATCGACAAGCATTTACCGATGGGCGCGGGACTCGGCGGCGGTAGTTCTGACGCGGCAACCACACTTTTAGCGTTAAATCGCCTTTGGGGCGTTGACCTGCCGCGCGCAACGCTGCAAAATCTCGCCCTGCAACTCGGCGCGGATGTGCCATTTTTTGTCTTCGGGCAAAATGCGTTTGCGGAAGGAGTCGGAGAGGCGTTGGAGGCGGTGACATTGCCGAAACGTTTTTTCCTTGTGGTGACTCCTGCGGCGCACGTGCCCACCGCCGCGATTTTTTCCGAGAAAGCGTTGACAAGGGACTCGAAAGTCCTCACAATTACGGACTTCCTTGCACAACATAGTTCTGACGCAAATTGGCCGGATAGCTTTGGTCGAAATGACATGCAGGCGGTTGTCGCAGAGAAGTACGCGGAAGTTGCTCTGGTGCTTGAGTGGTTATCGAATCTTGCACCTGCGCGAATGACTGGATCTGGAGCGAGCGTGTTTGCCGCGTTTCGCAGCAAGACTGAAGCAGAGTTGGCGCAAGCCAAGCTTCCGGCAAGCTGGAAAAGCGTTGTGACTAGCAGCCTGGATTCTCATCCTCTCTTCGCTTTCGCGTCATAAGGTTTTGTTTTGTCGGGTTTGTCCTACACTACCCGGCAAGACTCAAAGTTAGTGTAGGGGAGTCGCCAAGTTGGTCAAGGCACCGGATTTTGATTCCGGCATGCGAGGGTTCGAGTCCTTCCTCCCCTGCCATAATTTCTCGCGTTTTTCCTCCCGCCTCCAGCCGGAAACAGGTGCACGATGAGCAGTGACGGCCTGATGGTATTTACTGGCAACGCCAATCCCGCGCTTGCCCAGGAAGTCGTCAAGATCCTTGGAATTCCTCTCGGCAAGGCGACGGTCAGCCGCTTTTCCGATGGCGAAATCCTCGTCGAGATCCAGGAAAACGTTCGTGGCAAGGACGTGTTCGTTCTGCAGTCCACCTGCGCGCCGACGAACGACACCCTGATGGAACTGATGATCATGGTCGATGCGCTCAAGCGCGCATCCGCTGGCCGGATCACCGCCGCCATTCCCTATTTCGGTTATGCACGTCAGGATCGCCGTCCGCGTTCCGCGCGTGTCGCCATTTCGGCGAAAGTTGTCGCGAATATGCTGGAGATCGCGGGCGTCGATCGTGTCATCACGATGGACCTGCACGCGGACCAGATTCAAGGCTTCTTCGACATTCCGGTCGACAATATCTATGCAACGCCGGTTTTGCTCGGCGATCTGCGCAAGCAGAATTATGAGCATCTGCTGGTCGTGTCGCCGGACGTCGGCGGCGTCATTCGCGCCCGCGCACTGGCAAAACAGTTGAACACCGATCTCGCGATCATCGACAAACGCCGCCCGAAGGCGAATGTCGCCGAAGTGATGAACATCATCGGTGAAGTGGAAGGCCGGACCTGCGTGATCATGGACGACATGGTCGATACCGCCGGCACGCTCTGCAAGGCAGCACAGGTTTTGAAGCAGCGCGGCGCGAAGCAAGTTTTCGCGTATGCCACGCACCCGGTGCTTTCGGGTGGCGCGGGCGAACGGATCGCGGCGTCGGAACTCGACGAACTCGTCGTCACCGACACCATTCCGCTGTCCGCCGAATCGCGCGCCTGCGCGAAGATCCGCCTGCTTTCGAGCGCGGGACTGCTCGCGGAAACATTCTCGCGAATCCGGCGCGGCGACTCGGTGATGTCGCTCTTCGCCGAGTAAGAAACACGAATTGGCAGACACGCGAAGCTCGATGCTTCGCGTTTTTGCGTGATCGGTACAAGCGAACGAAGGTTTGTATCGTTGCTCTTGGGGTTGACGCCGAACGGCGAGACGCCCCGTTTTCACTGCCTGGTCGCGGGCAGATTATGGAGTTGAATCATGAAAGTAGTCGCTTTCGAGCGTAATTTGCAAGGTACGGGTGCGAGCCGCCGCCTGCGTAACTCGGGCAAGACCCCGGGCATCGTATATGGCGCGGACAAGGACGTTCAACTGGTCGAACTGGACCACAACGCCCTGTGGCACGCCCTGAAGAAAGAAGTTTTCCATTCGTCGATTCTCGACCTGGAAGTGGCCGGCAAGTCGCAACAGGTTCTGCTGCGCGACGTGCAATACCACCCGTTCAAGCAGATCGTTCTGCACGTTGACTTCCAGCGCGTCGATTCGTCGAAGAAGCTGCACACCAAGGTTCCGGTTCACTTCATGAACCAGGAAACGAACCCGGCTGTGAAGCAATCGGGCGCCGTGATCTCGCACGTCGTAACGGAACTGGAAATCGAATGTCTGCCGGCTGACCTGCCGGAATTCGTCGAAGTCGATCTGGCGAACATCGTCGCCGGTCAATCGCTTCACGTGAAGGACATCGTTCTGCCGAAGGGCGTGACGCTGGTCGCGCACGTCGAAGCGGAAAACGCGGTTGTTGCTTCGGCGACCATTCCGGCTGCTGTCGTCTCGGACGAAGCAACGGGCGGCACCGAAGCGGCTGCAGGCGACAAGCCGGCAGCGTAATCACGCTGCGAGCCGATCCTCTCGATCCGTTCGCAAGAACGGTCGACGTGACCCGCCGGTGCAATGCTCCGGCGGGTTTTTTTTCGCTCATTTTCGATACGGCCGGACGCGGAACGCTCGCGCTGGCCGCGATGCAAACATGATCAAACTGATCGTCGGACTCGGAAATCCGGGCGCCGAATACACCGCGACACGGCATAACGCCGGCTTCTGGTTCATCGACCAGTTGGCCCGCGACGCTGGCGCGAGCCTGCGCGACGAGCGCCGCTTTCACGGTCACTACGGCAAAGGCCGCCTGAACGGCCAGGAGATTCATCTGCTCGAACCGCAGACGTTCATGAACCGCTCGGGGCAATCGGTGGTCGCGCTTGCACAGTTTTTCAAGATTCTGCCCGACGAGATTCTCGTCGCGCACGACGAGCTCGATCTGCCGCCCGGCACGGTCAAGATGAAACTGGGCGGCGGAAGCGGCGGTCATAACGGTCTGAAGGACATTTCCGCGCATCTGTCGTCGCAGCAGTACTGGCGGCTGCGGATCGGTATCGGGCATCCGCGCGATCTGATTCCCGAAGGCTCGCGCGCGGGCGCCAAGCCCGATGTGGCGAATTTCGTGCTGAAGCCGCCGCGCCGCGAGGAACAGGACGTGATCGACGCGTCGATCGAGCGCGCGCTCGCCGTCATGCCCTTCGTGGTCGCGGGCGAGACCGACCGCGCGATGATGAACCTGCATCGCAATCCCTGACATCAACGCTGGAGCCGCACTTGAGCCGTTTCTGGAGTGACATCGTTCATCGCCTGACGCCGTATGTGCCGGGCGAACAGCCCGTGCTCGCGCATCCCGTCAAACTCAATACCAACGAGAATCCGTATCCGCCCTCGCCGCGCGTGGTCGAGGCGATCCGCCGCGAGTTGGGCGACGACGGCGAGTCGTTGCGCAAATATCCGGACCCGACGGCGCGCGCGCTCCGGGCGGCGGTCGCCCAGCATCACGGAATTTCGCCGGAGCAGGTGTTTGTCGGCAATGGCTCGGATGAAGTGCTCGCGCACGCGTTTCAGGCGCTGTTGAAGCACGAGCGGCCGATCCGTTTCCCGGATATCACGTACAGCTTTTATCCGGTGTACGCGCAGTTGTACGGCGTGCAATACGACACGATTCCGCTGGACGATACCTTCGCCATTCGCATCGACGATTACCGTGCGCCCAATGGCGGCGTGCTTCTGCCGAATCCGAACGCGCCGACGGGCCGTGCGCTTACGCGCGCCGAGATCGAAGCGGTACTGAAAGCGAATCCGGATTCGCCGGTGGTGATCGACGAGGCTTATGTGGATTTCGGCGCGGAATCGGCGATTGGGTTGATCGGCGAATATCCGAATTTGCTGGTCGTGCAGACGGTGTCGAAGGCGCGTTCGCTGGCCGGCATGCGGTTGGGTTTCGCTTTCGGCGACGCCGCGCTAATCGACGCGTTGACGCGCGTGAAGGACAGTTTTAACTCTTATCCGCTCGACCGGCTGGCGCAGGCGGCGGGCATTGCAGCTTACGAAGACGACGCGTGGTTCCGTGCGACCTGCGCGAAAGTGGTGACGAGCCGCGAGCGGCTACGCGCCGGATTGGAAATGCTGGGGTTCGAAGTCGTGCCGTCGGCGGCCAATTTCGTGTTCGCGCGGCATCCGGCGCACGACGCGGCGACGCTCGCGGCGAAGCTCAAGGAACGGGAGATTTTCGTGCGGCACTTCAAGCTACCGCGGATCGACCAGCATTTGCGCATCTCGGTCGGCACGGATGCCGAATGCGACGCGTTGCTCGACGCGCTGAACAGCCTTACTTCGATTTAGCCGCCATCAACGCGTGATATTTGGACATCAACTGCTCGGCGCTCTCGACGTGCGCCGGGTCGCGCGGAATGCATTCGACCGGACAGACTTGCTGGCACTGCGGTTCATCGAAATGGCCGACACATTCGGTGCACTTGTTCGGGTCGATCACGTAGATATCCGTGCCCATCGAGATCGCGTCGTTCGGGCACTCGGGCTCGCACACGTCGCAGTTGATGCACTCGTCGGTAATGATCAAAGACATACTTCACTCTCTTAGCGCCGGTTCGTAACCGGCATTGAGCCCGCGCAAGCCCGATAGATCATCGAGCCAACGCGGGCGCAGCGCCTCAGGGCGCCGGGTCCGACGGTATCGGACCGACCTTGTCCTTCAGCCGCTTTTCGACGGAAGGAAACACAAACTTGCTCACATCGCCGCCCAGCTGCGCGATTTCGCGCACGATGGTGCCCGAAATAAACTGGTATTGGTCGGACGGCGTCATGAACATGGTTTCGACGTCGGGCAAAAGATAGCGGTTCATGCCCGCCATCTGGAACTCATACTCGAAATCGGAGACGGCCCGCAAACCGCGCACGATCACGCGCGCGTTGTTCTTGCGCACGAAGTCCTTTAATAGACCGGTGAAACTCATGACCTGCACGTTCGGATAGTGGCCGAGCACGTCGTGTGCAATGTCGAGCCGCTCTTCGAGCGTGAAAAAGGGCTTCTTGTTTCGGCTGTCGGCCACGCCCACGACCAGCGTATCGAAAATGCTCGATGCGCGCCGAACGAGGTCCTCGTGACCGCGCGTGAGCGGGTCGAACGTTCCCGGGTACACAGCGACTACCATGAAGCTTCTCCTCTTCCATATACATTGGGCCGCCTAGCCGCATTGGCAACCCGCGGGCGCCGCCAGGTCGTCGCCCGGCGCGTTATTTTGGCACGCGCATTATTCCTCATTTTCGCGTCGCAGCAAATGATAGCGGACCGCGCCCGCCTTGCCTTCGCGGGTAATTCCCCAGCCGGCGAGCGCGGGGATCGCGGCGGTGTCGAGCGGATCGCCGCATTCCACATACAGCGCGCCGCCGGGCGCGACGAGCGTCACCGCGAGGTCGAGCGCGCGATCGAACAGGGATTTTTCGCCGAACGGCGGATCGAGGAAAACGATATCGAACGAGTTCGGCGGTAGGCTCGCGGCGAGGCGCAACGCATCAGCCTCGGCGATTTCGATGTTGCGCGCGGCAAGCCGCGTCTGGTTCGCCTTCAATTGCGCGGCGGCCCGGCCGCTCCTTTCGATCATCAGCACACGTGCCGCGCCGCGCGACGCGGCTTCGAAGCCGAGCGCGCCGCTGCCGGCGAAGAGATCGAGGCAGCGCAAACCGTCGAGATCCTGGCCGAGCCAGTTGAAAAGCGTCTCGCGCACGCGGTCGGGCGTCGGACGGAGGCCTTCGAGATCGAGCACGGGCAACGGCGTGCGCTTCCACTCGCCGCCGATGATCCGAATGGCGTTCGGCTTTCCACCTCGCGACGGCGACGGTTCGCGAACCTTGGGCGCGGCGCGTTCAGGGGAGCGGGACGAGGGATTACGGGTAATGGACGAACGGGACATGTGCAGGAAATCAGAGGAATAAGCGGCTTTCTCGCGATGCAACGGCTAAAAAAGCGCGTTGGATCGGGGCGCGTGCGTTGAAAACCAACGTTACCACAGCCTAGGACGCCAAGCCGCGCCGAGCCGCGCCCTGCAAGCCGCGCTGCCTGATAAAATACGCGCCTTCCGCGCTTTCGCGTTCGCCGCGCCGGTTTTTCGGGCATGCGGCGTCGTTTTATCGAAGGAATGCGCGCGCCACCTCACCACTGCCGACCATGTTCAGCTTCTTCAAACGATTCAAAAAGCCGGCCGAGACGGAGCTTGAGGCGCAGGTCGAGTCCGAACTCGACGAGCCTGAGGCGCCCGAGCCGCTGCGTCACGCCACCACGCCAGTTACGCCTGCGCAGCCGGTCGAAGAGCCGAGCACGCCCGCCGCCGAGCCGCTGCGTCACGCGACCACGCCGGTCACACCCGCGCAGCCCGTCGACGAAGCCGCGCCCGCAGCCGAGGTGCCGTATTGGCAAGGCCGCACGCAACCGCTGCGCAAATCGCCCGCGCCGAGCGAAGAAATCGTCGAGATCGTGCCGCCGCCCGCCGCCGATGAAAACGCGCGGAGATCGTGGCTTACGCGGCTAAAAACCGGGTTGTCGAAGACGAGTTCGAGCCTGACAGGCATTTTCGTCGGCGCGAAGATCGACGAGGATCTGTACGAGGAACTCGAAACCGCACTGCTGATGTCGGACGCGGGCGTCGATGCAACCGTATTCCTGCTCGAATCGTTGCGCGAAAAGGTGCGCAGCGAGCGTCTGACCGACGCCGCGCAGGTGAAAGCCGCGCTGCGCACGCTGTTGATCGATTTGCTGAAGCCGCTCGAACAATCGCTGATGCTCGGCCGCGCGCAGCCGCTCGTGATGATGATCGCGGGCGTGAACGGCGCGGGCAAAACCACGAGCATCGGCAAGCTGGCGAAGCATCTGCAACGCTTCGACCAATCCGTGCTGCTCGCCGCCGGCGACACCTTCCGCGCCGCCGCGCGCGAACAGCTCGCCGTCTGGGGCGAGCGCAACAATGTCACGGTCGTGTCGCAGGAAAGCGGCGACGCGGCCGCGGTGATCTACGACGCGGTCGGCGCGGCGCGCGCGCGCAAGATCGACGTGATGATGGCCGATACCGCCGGCCGCTTGCCGACCCAGCTTCATCTGATGGAAGAACTGCGCAAGGTGAAGCGCGTGATCGCGAAGGCGATGCCGGATGCGCCGCACGAAGTGCTGCTCGTGATCGACGCGAATACCGGGCAGAACGCGCTCGCGCAGGTGAAGGCGTTCGACGACGCGCTCGGGCTGACCGGCCTGATCGTGACGAAGCTCGACGGCACGGCGAAGGGCGGAATTCTCGCCGCGATCGCGCGGCAGCGGCCGGTGCCGGTGTATTTCATCGGCGTCGGCGAGAAGGTGGAAGATTTGCAGCCGTTCAGCGCCGAAGAATTCGCGGACGCGTTGCTCGGCTAGACCGCCGCCTCGACACGGCATAAAAAGGCGCTCGAGCTCGAGCGCCTTTTTTGCATCCGGCGCGCGCGTTCAGTGCGAGAACACGAGCGTCGCCGCGATCCACCACATCACGCAACCGACGATCACATCCAGCACGCGCCACGCGACATCCTTCTCGAACCACGGCTTGAGAAACCGCGCGCCGTAGCCGAGCGTCGTGAACCAGATGATCGACGCGCACATCGCGCCCGCCGCAAACCACGCGTTCATCGGCCATCCATAGCGCGCGCCGATCCCGCCGAGCAGCACGACGGTATCGAGGTAGACGTGCGGATTGAGCAGCGACAGTGCGAGCACGGTCGTGGCCGCGCCGAGCGCCGTCTGCGTCTCGGCGTCCGACGCGTTCAGATGCCCCGGCCCTTTCCACGCCGCGAGAAACGCGCGCACGCCGTACAGAAACACGAAAATCGCGCCCGCCCAGCGGATCACTTCGAGCAGGAACGGTGCGCGGGCAATCAGCGCGCCCATGCCGCCGATACCCAGACCGATCAGCAATACGTCGATCGCCGCGCAAATCGCGACGACCAGCCCGACGTGCCGCCGTTTCAGCCCTTGCCGCAATACATAAGCGTTTTGCGCGCCGATCGCGATGATCAGACTCGCGCCGAGCCCGGCGCCCGACAGAAAACTCGACAGATAAGGCAGCGTCATTCAGCATCCGGTTGTTGCGCTGGCGCGGCGCGGTGGAAGGCTTCGAGCGTCGCGGCGTGATCGGCGATACGCTCGATGGTCGGATAGCGGCTTACGTCGACATGGAAGCGCCGCGCGTTGAACACTTGCGGCACGAGGCAGCAATCGGCCAGCGTCGGCGAGTCGCCGAAACATAGCGCGCCGACCCGCGAATCGCCCGCGAGCCGGGTTTCGAGCGTCGCCAGACCGCCTTCGACCCAATGCGCGTACCACGCGTCTTTCGCGGGATCGTCGAGTTTGAGTTCATCCTTCAGATACTTCAGAACGCGCGTGTTGTTCAGCGGATGAATCTCGCACGCGATCTGCAGCGCGATCGCCCGAACGTAGGCGCGGTCGGCGGGCGCGCGCGGCAGCAGCGGCGGCTCGGGATACGTTTCGTCGAGATACTCGATAATCGCGAGCGACTGGTTGAGCGCGGCGCCATCGTCGGTCACGAGCGTCGGCACGATGCCATCCGGATTGACCGCGCGATACGCCGCGCTGAGTTGCTCGCCGCCGTTGCGCAGCAGGTGGATGGGCGCGTAATCGCTGGAAAGCCCCTTCAAATTCAACGCGATCCGCACGCGATATGCCGCCGAACTGCGGAAATAGCTGTACAGCTTCACGGTTGCTCCTTTGGTATTGCTGGCGCTGTTGTTTTGTTTGCCAGTCCTTCCTGGAAACCTGCTTTCGTGTAGGTCTATTAGCACGCCGCTATGCGCGGCAGCAGTCACTTTCTTTGCTGCTGCAAAGAAAGTAACCAAAGAAAGCAGCTTATCCGTCTAAGTGTCCACCACGAATAACCCCGCGGATAGGCGCGCAGGCTGATTCGGCTAACTCGCAGTCGTTAGTATTGGCACAGCGCCTGTCAGGTCCGTCCTCGCTGCGCTCGGACGCCGGGCATATTTGAAACCGTCGGTTGGTTTGGTTTTTCCGGTTATGCCGTTCCGACAGGCACTTCGTGCCTGCCGGGATGAATGAGCGGCTCCACTCTGTTTTGTGGTGCGATGGTCGAATCAGCTTGCGCACCACTCCCAGAAACGGTTCGTGGTGGACACTTAGACGGTCACGCTGCTTTCTTTGGTTACTTTCTTTGCAGCAGCAAAGAAAGTGACTGCTGCCGCGCATAGCGGCGTGCTAATAAACCTACACGAAAGCAAGTTCCCAGAAACCGCAGGCAAACAAAAGCAAAAGCGCCAGCAAACCAAAAAACCGTGCAGGTTCCCCACAAGCGTCCGAGTAACCAAAACAACAACAACGCGCGCCAGCAATCCAGCCTAAACCACGCGAACAGCGAATTCCCCAATCCCGTCCACCCCGCCCTTCATCAAGTCACCCTTGACGACCGCGCCAACCCCTTCCGGGGTACCCGTAAAAATCAGGTCGCCGGGGAACAGCTCGAACAGCGTCGAAAGGTACGCGACCGTCTCGCCGACCGACCAAATGAGCTGCGAAATATCCGAACGCTGCTTTTCCTCACCGTTGACGGTAAGCCAGATCGCGCTCTTTTCAAGATGCCCGACTTTCGACACCGGATGGATCGGCCCTAGCGGCGCCGAGTGATCGAAACCTTTGGCGGTATCCCACGGACGGCCGAGTTTCTTCGCTTCGCCTTGCAAATCGCGGCGCGTCATGTCGAGACCGAGCGCGTAACCATAAACATAGTCGAGCGCCTGATCGGCAGGAATGTCCTTACCCTGCTTGCCGATCGCGGCCACGAGTTCCATCTCGAAATGAACGTTCTTCGACTGCGACGGATACGCGAATTCACCGGTCGCGCCGGGCGCGACGCAGAGCACGGCGTCGGCGGGCTTGCTGAAGAAAAACGGCGGCTCGCGATCCGGATCGTGGCCCATTTCGCGCGCGTGCGCCTCGTAATTACGGCCGACGCAATAAATGCGGCGCACGGCAAATTGATCGCTCGAACCATCGACAGGCACCGCTACCACCGGCGCCGGATTGAATACGTAACCCATCCCGCTCTCCTTGTTCGTTTCCTCAAGCATCCGCGCGCGACGAATGCCTCAAACAATAAGTTTAACGTGCGCGCCGTTCTCATGGCGGCTCGGCGGCGCGGCGCGTGCCGAGCGCGCGAGCGGTTGCATCGACTTGCAAGCGTCGCGTAAATGCGGTACTCAAGGAGTTCCCGTATCTCAGAAATGCATCGGCCGGATCGCGATGCACACTGGCCCGCCCCAATTTAATGACAGATTCCGATCTACCCGCCTTCCCGTGCGCCCGTTTCATCAAGGAAATCGGCCGCGGACCGAACGGCGCCCGCGCGCTGACCCGCGACGACACCTACGCGCTCTACGAAGCGATGCTCGACAACCGCGTGTCCGACCTCGAACTCGGCGCGGTGCTGCTCGCGTATCGCGTGAAGGGCGAAACCGCCGATGAACTCGCCGCGATGCTGGCCGCCGCGCACGCGTCGTTCGAGCCGCTGCATATCCAGCGAGGCCGCGAGAACGCGCGTCCGGTGTCGATTCCGAGCTATAACGGCGCGCGCAAGCAGCCGAATCTGACGCCGCTTTTGTCGCTGCTGCTCGCGCGCGACGGCGTGCCGGTGCTCGTGCACGGCGTCACCGACGACCCGGGCCGCGTGACGAGCGCGGCGATTTTCGCCGAACTGGGGATCGAAGCGGCGCAATCGCACGATGAGATCGAGGACAACCTCGCGTCACGCCGTCTCGCGTTCGCGCCGGTCGACGTGCTCGCGCCGAAGCTCGCGCGGCTTCTGCGCCTGCGACGCATCATGGGCGTGCGCAATTCCACGCATACGCTGGTCAAGATCCTGCAGCCGTTCGCGGAGTCGGGTCTGCGGCTCGTGAACTACACGCATCCGGAGTATCGGGAGAGCCTGACCGGGCTTTTCACGCGTCATCCCGATGCCGCTGCCGGCGGAGCGCTGCTCGCGCGCGGTACGGAAGGCGAAGCGGTCGCCGATACGCGCCGGCAGGTCCAGGTGGACTGGTTTCACGCGGGACACGCCGAAACGCTGATCGCGCCGGAACGCTCCGCCGCCGACGCCCCGCCCGCCGAGATTCCCGAATCGCTCGACGCAGCGACGACCGCGCGGTGGATCGAAGGCGTGCTGCGCGGCGAGATTCCGGTGCCCCCCGCCGTTGCGCGTCAGGTCGAGACTATCTCGGATGTCGTGCGACGCGCGCCATAAATCGGAACATTCCGATTGACATCTGTGTTGACACTTCAGCCAGCGCTGGCTAAAGTGAAGAAATGCGCTTCACCCAATTCTCTTCCCTCCGAATTATTTCGGGCCGCCTAGCGCGGCCCCTATCGCTACGTCTAGCGTAAATCGCTAAACGTAGCGCTGCGCGTTGTCTGCGCGGTCCTGCCAGCAGTTCTCCGTTTTTCGCTGTACCCCTTTAAAAAAACCTGCTTTTAAACCTGTAGCTGTCAGCTTTCGTTCGCGTATTTGCGCGGATTCGAAACGCGAGGGTCACATGGACGTTGCATACGCATCGTTCATGTCAGCGCCGGGCGTCACCATCGCCCGCCGCGCGCGCCCTCGCAGACGCTACGCCTATCGAGACTTACGAGGTCCACGATGACGATGCGCAACCCTTCCGAGAAATACCGCCCGTTTCCGCAAGTTCAGTTGAACGGCCGCCGCTGGCCCACGCGCACGATCGAGCGCGCGCCCATCTGGATGAGCACCGACCTGCGCGACGGCAATCAGGCGCTGATCGAGCCGATGTCGATCGCGGCCAAGCTCGAGTTCTTCGAAATGCTGGTGGCGACGGGTTTCAAGGAAATCGAAGTGGGTTTTCCGTCGGCCTCGCAGACGGACTTCGACTTCGTGCGCAAATTGATCGACGAAAAGCGCGTGCCGGACGACGTGACCATCGAAGTGCTCGTGCAATCGCGGCGCGACCTGATCGAGCGCACTTTCGAGGCGGTGGAAGGGGCATCGAAAGTGATCGTTCACCTGTACAACGCGATCTGCCCGTCGTTCCGGCGCATCGTGTTCGGCCAGTCGAAGGACGAGGTGAAGGCGCTGGCGGTGGACGGCACGCGCATCATCAAGGAACACGCGGATGCGCGGCCCGCGACGCACTGGACCTACCAGTATTCGCCCGAAACCTTCAGCATGACCGAGTTGAGCTTCGCGCGCGAAGTCTGCGATGCGGTCGCGCAAACCTGGCGTCCGACCCGCGATCACAAGATGATCGTGAATCTTCCGGCCACCGTCGAAGCGGCGACGCCGAACGTCTACGCCGACCAGATCGAGTGGATGCACCGCAATCTCGGCTATCGCGACAGCATCGTGTTGTCCGTGCATCCGCATAACGACCGCGGCACGGCAGTCGCCGCCGCCGAACTCGCGTTGCTCGCGGGCGCGGAGCGGATCGAAGGCTGCTTGTTCGGCAATGGCGAGCGCACCGGCAATGTCGATCTCGTCACGCTCGCGATGAATCTCTACACGCAAGGGATCGACCCGGGCCTCGACTTTTCGGACATCGACGGCGTGCGGCGCGTGGTCGAGCGCTGCAACCAGATTCCGGTACATCCGCGCCATCCGTACGCGGGCGATCTCGTTTTCACGGCGTTTTCCGGCTCGCATCAGGACGCGATCCGCAAGGGTCTCGCGCAGCAAAAGCCGGACGCGGTGTGGGAAGTGCCGTATCTGCCCGTCGATCCCGCCGATCTCGGCCGCAGTTACGACGCCGTGATTCGCGTGAACAGCCAGTCGGGCAAAGGCGGCGCGACGTTCCTGCTCGAACGCGGGCTCGGCTTCACGCCGCCGCGCCGCGTGCAGATCGAATTCAGCCACGCGGTGCAGCAGGTCGCGGATGCGTCGGGCGAAGAAGTGTCGGGCGACGCCGTCTGCGCGCTGTTCCGTCGCGAATACTTCGACGTTCAGGGACCGGTGGCGCGCGTGGACGCGGCCAGATTGAATATCGGCGGACGCGAGGTGAAAACACCGCACGCGCCCGACGCCAGCGAAGCGCACGCGCAGGCGGTGGCGCGCGCGGTATCGGCGGCGGGCGTCACGGTGGACGTCGCCTCATTCGATACCGCGAGCACGCGCAGCGGCGAAACGGCGGTGTTTATCGGCTGTCGTGTGGATGGCGAGCCGCTGCGGTTCGGGGTCGGCGTGCACGCGGACGGCGCGCGGGCCGTGGCGGATGCGATTATCAGCGCGGTGAACCGCTCGGCGTGGGCGCGGGCGGCGGAACGGAACGAGGAACGCGTGGCGGCGTGAGGTTCTGAACGCGCGGTTTGGCGCCGGATCAGTCCAGCGCCACGCGCGTTGCCTGCAGCGCGAGCAGTTGCCACTGACCGTCCGTCTGCACGTGAACGGCGGTGTAAGCGATCGGAAACAGCAGCGCGCCGTTCTTCGATTCCATCTCGATCAGCGCGCGCCCCGACACGAGGCACGTTTCCCGCCCGGCCGGAATCACATCCTGCGACTGGATTTCGATCTGACGATAGCGGCGCCGGCCGGCCGTGATCGCGTCGATGAACTGGCGCTTCGTTTCGCGCTTGCCGTTCGTGTGCACGTAACACACGTTTTCGGCGAGCAGCACGTCCAGCACGCCGCCGTCGCCGTCCACCATCGCGCGAAAGCGGTCGCGTTCCATCTCGCGGATCGCTTCAATCGTTTTTGCCGGCATCTGTCGGTTCCCCTCGCGTCGAGAAACCGGTGCGGACGGTCCTCGTCAGAAGTTGTATTGCAGATATAGCTGGCTGAAATTTATACCAGGATTCGGATGTTTGATACCGGCGTTCGATAAATGCTGCAGGCGGAACCCGGCCTGATAGTTCTGGCGATCGCCGAAGACCGCGCCGACGCCCACGACATCGGCGAACTGGAAGGCGGTCGAAAGCGTGTAGGTTTCGGTCACGCGCGCGTGGGACAGGAGGCGCACGCCCGCGCCCGCCTCGATGAACGGCCGGATGGAACCCGAACTCCGGATGAAGCGAATCATCGGCGTGATGCCGAATTCGAGCAGATTCGGATTGACCGGGTGGTCGCCCGTGGAATGCCAGACGCCCGCGTGGCCTTCGAGCACCGCCGTGAAGTGGAAACCGCCAATTTCCCACCACGTCCAGTTCGGATCCCACACGACGCCGACATCGGCTTTCTTGATGTCGTGATCGGCGACGCCGCCGGCCACCTGCACGCCGAACGTATCGGCATGCGCCACGGACGCCGCCGCCGCGGACGCGAGAACAGCGATATGAAGAATGAGCTTCCGCCAAGCGCCATTGTTCTTTTGCATGAACTCCCCTGACCGGTTCTCTGATGACGGTGTCCCGCTATTGCGGGCGACGCGACATTTTAGAGACGGTCGCGAAATCCTGCTCAGATAAGTATTTTGATTCGCGTCGAATGTAGAATTATCTTTCTGAAATCGTCAGAATCGCGGTAAATGATGCGATCAGCCCCGCAAGCTTTTCGGTAAAACTGACATAAAAGTTTCTTCGTGCAAAATCGACTATTAGCTCTAACATCTTGATAGTCTTTGTGGGAACTCCCACATAACTGGCCGCTCTAATCCTTAGCACTCAGTAGACGGGAGTGCTAATATCGTGGTGACTCGCTCGATTGTTCGCGCGAGTTTTTGTTGATAAAGGAGCTTATGAGCGTGACCCATGCGATGACCCTTCCGAATACTGTGAGCTCGGCGTCGGCCAAGGCCGCTTCGGCAGGCGCGCTGACGTTCGCGCAGTCGTCGATGCTGACGGGCCAGATTGGCAATATCGACGCGTACATCCAGGCAGTGAACCGCATTCCGATGCTGACGCCGTCAGAAGAGCGCCAATACGCCACCGAATACCGCGAAAACGACAACCTGACCGCCGCGCGCCAGCTGGTGCTGTCGCACCTGCGGCTGGTGGTGTCGATCGCCCGTAATTATCTGGGCTACGGCCTGCCGCACGCGGATTTGATCCAGGAAGGCAATATCGGTCTGATGAAGGCCGTGAAGCGTTTCGATCCGCAGCAAAACGTGCGTCTTGTGTCCTATGCAATGCACTGGATCAAGGCCGAGATTCACGAGTACATCCTGCGCAACTGGCGCACGGTGAAGGTCGCGACCACGAAGGCGCAGCGCAAGCTGTTCTTCAACCTGCGCAGCCACAAGACCGGCCTTGCCGCGTTCACGCCCGACGAGATCGAAGGTCTCGCGAAGGAACTGAACGTGAAGCGCGAGGAAGTCGCGGAGATGGAAACGCGGTTGTCGGGCGGCGATATCGCGCTCGAAGGTCAGGTCGAGGACGGCGAGGAAGCGTATGCGCCTATCGCGTATCTGGCCGACTCGCACAACGAGCCGACCAACGTGATCGCCGCGCGCCAGTTCGACAAGCTGCAAAGCGATGGCCTTTCCACCGCGCTGGAGTCGCTCGACGAACGCAGCCGCCGGATCATCCAGGCGCGCTGGCTCGAAGTGCAGGACGACGGCTCGGGCGGCAAGACGCTGCATGAACTGGCGGCCGAGTTCGGCGTATCGGCGGAGCGGATTCGCCAGATCGAAGCGAGCGCGATGAAGAAAATGCGCACGGCGCTGCACGACTACGCATAACGTTTGGCGCTTCGGCGCGCATCAAGTTTGGACAGGCCCGCAGTCGAAAGACTGCGGGCTTTTTTTTGTCCGATGCGTCCCCGTGCTTGGTTCCCTCGCTGTGGCGTAACGCCGCATCGGGGCCTATTACAGCGCGTGACGGCCTTCCGCGCGACAGCGTGCCGCACGTCCGCGCATGTCCTCATCGTCTTCACGATAAAACCCTCCTCTTAGAATGGTTTGTATCCGGCGCGCGCTAAAAATGCGCCGGAGAAGGCGTCCCGCGCCGCTCGGGAATAAAGGCGGCGCATCCGGACATTGCTCGTTCCAGCGAGACAAACCATGACAACGACTCTTCATCCCAGAAGCCCGACCAGCAGCGCCGCCACGCCGCGCGGCCGCTTTAGGCAACGCCTTTCGGCGTGGTTCCACGGGCCGACGCTCACGCGCGACCTGATTCTCATCGTCCTGATCAAGTTAGCCGTCCTGATGACGCTCAAACACGCGTTCTTCGGACATCCGCAGGCGGAACACATGAAGATGCCGCCCGCCGCGGTCGCGCAGCAACTCCTCTCCATCCAAAATCCGTCGCCGGAATCAGAAGGTAATCATCATGATCAGTAGCGAAGTCGCCGATCTGTCGCGGCTCCAGTTCGGCATTACGGCGCTGTACCACTTCCTGTTCGTCCCGCTCACGCTCGGCCTGTCGTGGCTGCTCGTCATTATGGAATCGGTCTATGTCATGACCGGCAAACAGGTCTACAAGGACATGCCCAGTTCTGGGGCAAGCTCTTCGGGATCAACTTTGCGATGGGCGTGACCACCGGCCTCACGCTCGAATTCCAGTTCGGCACGAACTGGTCGTACTACTCGCATTACGTGGGCGATATTTTCGGCGTGCCGCTCGCCGTCGAAGGACTGATGGCGTTCTTCCTGGAATCGACGTTTGTCGGGCTGTTTTTCTTTGGCTGGAATCGCCTCACGCGCGTGCAGCATCTGATCGTCACGTTCCTCGTCGCGGTCGGCTCGAACCTTTCGGCGCTGTGGATTCTCGTGGCGAACGGCTGGATGAACAATCCGGTCGGCGCGCATTTCAACTACGAAACCATGCGGATGGAATTGTCGAGCCTCTACGACGTCATCACGAATCCCGTCGCGCAGGTGAAGTTCGTGCACACCGTTTCGGCGGGCTACGTGACGGCGGCGATGTTCGTGCTCGGCGTCTCGGCGTGGTATCTGCTGAAAAAGCGCGACACGGACTTCGCACTGCGTTCGATCGCAATCGCGGCGGGCTTCGGGCTGGCATCGACGCTGTGCGTGATCGTGCTCGGCGACGAATCCGGCTATCGCACCGGCGAAGTCCAGCAGATGAAGCTCGCGGCGATCGAATCCGAGTGGGACACCGCGCCCGCGCCGGCGCCGTTCACGCTGTTCGGCATCCCGAACCAGAAGGACGAGCGCACCGATTACGCGATCCGCATTCCCTACGCGCTCGGCCTGATCGCGACGCGCTCTATCGACGAACCGGTGGTCGGCCTGAAAGATTTGATGCTGCAAAACGAGACGCGCATCCGCAACGGCATGCTCGCGTACGCCGCGCTCCAGCAGCTCAAGCAGGGCGATACGAGCGCGCAAACCCACGCCGCCTTCGACGCGCACGTGAGCGACCTCGGCTACGGCCTGATGCTGAAGCAGTTCACGCCGAATGTCGTCGATGCGACGCCCGAGCAGATCAAGGCCGCCGCGAAGAAAACCGTTCCGCCGGTCGCGCCCGTGTTCTGGTCGTTCCGCGCGATGGTCGCGCTCGGCACGGCGATGCTCGCCACCTTCGTGCTCGCGTTCTGGTTCTCGGCGCGGCGCACGTTGTTGAGCCGTAACCGCCGCTGGTTCCTGCGCTGGGCGGTGATCGCGATTCCGCTGCCGTGGATCGCGTGTGAAATGGGCTGGATCGTAGCGGAAGTCGGCCGTCAGCCGTGGACCATCGCCGGCATCCTGCCGACCCACCTTTCCGCCTCGAATTTGGCACCCAGCGATCTGTATCTGAGCATCGGCGGCTTCGTGCTGTTCTATACCGTGCTGTTCATCGTGGAAATCATGCTGATGTTCAAGTACGCGCGACGCGGCCCGTCCTCGCTGCATACCGGGCGCTATCACCACGAAGTCGCGGAAGCGAAGTCCGAACGCGCTTTGCGGCACGCTTAAAACAACACGGAAACCTCAATCATGGATTACGTCACCTTAAAGCTGATCTGGTGGGTGCTGATCGGCGTGCTGATTATCGGTTTCGCGCTCACCGACGGCTTCGACATGGGCGCGGCCACGCTGCTGCCGTTCATCGGCCGCAACGACGAAGAACGGCGCGTCGTCATCAATACGGTCGGCGCGACCTGGGAAGGCAACCAGGTTTGGTTCGTCACGGCGGGCGGCGCGATGTTCGCCGCGTGGCCGCTCGTCTACGCGGCGTCGTTTTCCGGCTTCTACTTCGCGATGCTGCTCGTGCTGTTCGCGCTGTTTTTCCGGCCCGTCGGCTTCGATTACCGCAGCAAACGCGACGACCCGCGCTGGCGCAGCGCATGGGATTGGGGTCTGTTCATCGGCGGCTTCGTGCCGGCGCTGGTGTTCGGCGTCGCGTTCGGCAACCTGCTGCAAGGCGTGCCGTTCCAGTTCGACAGCGACTTGCGCGTCACCTATTTCGGCGGCTTTTTCGCGCTGCTGAATCCGTTCGCGCTGCTGTGCGGGCTGGTCAGCGTGTCGATGCTGGCGGCGCACGGCGCGGCGTTCGTCAAGATGAAGACGGACGGCGCGGTGGCGCGCCGCGCGTCGGTGGCGTTGCGGATCGCGGCGCTCTTCGCGGTCGTGCTGTTCGCGATCGGCGGCGTAGTGGTTTCGACGATGATCGGCGGCTTCATGATTACCAGCGCGCCCGCGCTGGATTCGGTCGCGAATCCGCTGTTGAAGACGGTCGAAGCCGCGCCGGGCTTGTGGCTCTCGAACTACGGCCGCTATCCGTGGATGATGGCCGCGCCCGTTATCGGCATTCTGGGCGGCGGGGTCGCCGCGCTGCTGGCGTCGTCGCGATTCGAGAAAAGCGCGTTCATCTCGACCGGCTTGATGGTGACCGGCGTGATTCTGACAGCGGGTTTCTCGATGTTCCCGTTCATCATGCCGTCCTCGCTCGATCCGCGTAGCAGCCTCACCGTGTGGGATTCCACCTCCAGCCGCTCGACCTTGCAGATCATGCTGATCGCGGTCGTGGTCTTCATGCCGCTGATCCTGATCTATACCGGCTGGGTGTATCGCGTGATGCGCGGCAAGGTCACGCTCAAGACCATCGGCGACAACACCCATTCCCTGTATTAAAGGAGCACGAACATGTGGTATTTCAGCTGGGTTCTCGGTGTCGGCGTGGCGCTGGCGTTCGGCATCATCAATGCGATGTGGCTCGAATCGCGGCATGAACTGGATGAATCGCAGCAACGCGCGAAGAAGTAGTCTTCTAATTGCACCATGCAAAAGCGGCGCCCGAGGGCGCCGCTTTTTTACTTCCGGCGAATCACGCCAACCGCGTCAGGCGGGCAACGGCGCAGCACCGCCGCCGTTCGCCGACAAGCGCGTCGCGAACTGACGCGCATAGCGATCAGCCGCCGCGCCGACGACGATATGGAACGTGTCAGCCGACACCCACGCGACGTCGAGCGAAGCCAGACGCTGACGATCCACCGACGACGGATCGCGCACCACCACGCGCAGGCGCGTCGCGGCAATCGCGTCGAGCGAAGCGACGTTCGTCGCGCCGCCGAACACCGCGAGCCAGCGCAGCGGGTCCGGATCGAGCGGACCTTGCTCGCCGGCCGCCACTGCCGCCGGAGCGACCTCGGCCGCTGCGGGCGTGGACGAAGCGGGCGTGGCGCCACGCGTCGAGGAACGTTCGAGTTCCGTGCGGATTTCATCGGCGATCAAATCTGCTTCCGGTCCGATGATGACCTGCACGTTGGTCGCGCCGCGCTTGAGCACGCCGCGTGCGCCGATCGTCTTCAACTGCGGTTCCGACACGTTCTCCGTATTCACCACCGACAAACGCAGACGCGTCGTGCAGGCATCGACGAGCGTCAGGTTCGACGCGCCGCCCAGTGCGGCGATGTACTGCACGGCACGCGGAACGGCGGCACCCGCGACCGGCGAAACATAGCCGCCCGTGTTGAACGACTCGACTTGCGCATCGGTCGTCGCGGGTTCGCGGCCCGGCGTCGCCATGTTGAACTTGCGGATGAAGAAGCGGAACAGGCCGTAGTACACGAAGCCGTAGACGATACCAATCGGGATCGCGAGCCAGCCGCGCTGCGACAAGCCGTAGTTCAGCACGTAGTCGATCGCACCGGCGGAGAACGTGAAGCCCAGGTGAATGCCGAGCGCCGAGCAGATGGCGAGCGCGAGGCCCGTCAGCAGCGCGTGGATCGCGTAGAGAACCGGCGCGAGGAACATGAACGTGTACTCGATCGGCTCGGTCACGCCCGTGAGGAATGAGGTCAGAGCCATCGAGAACAGCAGACCGCCGACGATCGCGCGGCGTTCCTTCGGTGCTTCATGGAACATCGCGAGACACGCAGCCGGCAAGCCGAACATCATGATCGGGAAGAAGCCGGTCATGAAGCCGCCCGCGGTCGGGTCGCCCGCGAAGAAACGGTGCAGGTCGCCCGTCACCGCCGCGCCGCCGCCAGCCGGCGTGTACGAACCGAACACGAACCAGGCGAGCGAGTTGATGATGTGATGCAGACCGGTCACGAGCAAGAGACGGTTCAGTACGCCGAACACGAACGTGCCGATCGCGCCTGCCGTGGTGAGCCACAGGCCCGCCGCGTCGATCGCGTGCTGCACCGGTTGCCAGATGTACCCGAACACGATGCCGAGTACCAGACAGGCCACCCCCGTGACAATCGGCACGAAGCGTTTCCCTCCGAAGAACGCGAGGTACTCGGGCAGCTTGATGTCCTTGTACTTGTTATACAGATAGCCCGCGACCATACCCGCGACGATCCCCGACAGCACGCCCATGTTGAGCTTGTCGTTGATGTCCTTCATTACCGCGATTTCGATCAGATACCCGATGGCGCCGGCCAGACCCGCCGTGCCGTTGTTGTCCTTCGCAAAGCCCACTGCCACGCCGATCGCAAACAGGAGCGGCAGATTCGTGAAGATCGCGTCGCCCGCGTCGGCGATCATCTTGATGTTGAATACATCGGGCTGGCCGAGTCGCAACAGCAACCCGGCCACGGGTAGTACGGCAATCGGCAGCATCAGCGCGCGGCCGAGGCGCTGCATTTTTGCAAACGGGTTGGCGTCCATCGAGTTCTCCAAAAAATATAGGTCTTGTCGTTGATCGGATGTGTTTCCGGGACGCGAGTCCTGAACGCTGAACGGACGTTTAGTCCAGCGGCCAGATTTCGCGGCTTGCTGCTCTTACTGCCTGTGCCGATTCCAGCGCGAGAACATCCTTGGCGCGTTGGCGGCAAAGTTGGTAATCGAGATTGCGCACGCGGGCCTTGATGCCCGGCACGGAGACCGGATCGACCGACAGTTCGGTCACGCCGAGGCCGACGAGCAGCGGCACCGCCACCGGATCGCCACCGAGCGCGCCGCACACGCCGACCCACTTGCCGTGCTTCTCGGCGCCTTCCACCGTGGCCTTGATGAGCCGCAGCACGGCCGGATGCAGGCCGTCCGACTGAGCGGCGAGATCGGGCTGGCAGCGGTCCATCGCGAGCGTGTATTGCGTGAGATCGTTTGTGCCGATCGACAGGAAATCCGCGTACTTCGCGAGCTGGTCGGCGAGCAACGCCGCCGACGGCACTTCGATCATCACGCCCACTTCGATTTGCTCGGTGCGGCCCGCTTCGCGCGCCAGTTCGTCGATACGCGCGCGCAAGCGCACGAGTTCGCCCGAATCCGTGACCATCGGCAGGAGAATCCGCACCGCGCCGACCGGACGCACGGCGAGGAGGCCGCGCAATTGATCGTCGAGCAGATCCGGGCGCACCTGCGCGAGCCGGATGCCGCGCAAACCCAGCGCCGGATTGGTTTCCGGCGGCAGCGTCAGGTAATCCACTTCCTTGTCCGCGCCCACGTCGAGCGTGCGGATGATGGCTGTCCGCCCGTTCAGCGCATCGACGATGCTCTGGTAGCTTTCGCGATGCTGATCGACCGTCGGCGCTTCCTGGCGATGGATGAACAGCAATTCGGTGCGCAGCAAACCCACCGCATCCGCGCCATTTTCGACGGCGGTCTGCGCGTCTTCACGCGTCGCGATGTTCGCGGCGATTTCCACGGCGCGGCCATCGCGCGTCGATGCAGCTTCCTGCGACGTCCGCCGATTCGCTTCGCGCACGCCGGCAAGACGGTCGCGTTCGGTGCGCGCGCGTTCGACATCGAGCGCGGTCGGCGCATGTTCGATCCGCCCGGCGCTCGCGTCCACCACCACTTGCGTGCCGTCCGGAATGGCGTGAAGCGCATCGCCCACGGCGACCAGCGCCGGAATGCCGGCCTGCCGCGCGATGATCGCCGCGTGCGAGGTCGCGCCGCCGCGGGCCATGACGAGCGCCGTCACGCGCGTGCGGTCGAGCGACGACAAATCGGACGGCGTGAATTCGTCGGCGGCGAGCACGGCCTCTTGCGGCAATTCGCGCGCGACCGTGTTCGTGTAGCCGAGCGCGCGCAACACGCGCTTTTCGATATCGCGCAGATCGGCGGCGCGCTCGGCCAGCAGCGCGTCCTGAATATTCGACAGCAACACGATCTGCGCGCGAATCGCCTCGCGCCACGCAAAACCGGCGCTCTTGCCGAGGCTGATGAGGTCGCGGGCTGCGTCGAGCAAAGTCGGATCTTCGAGCAGCACGCGATGCACCGCGAAAATGCCCGCCTCGCCGATCGCCCCGCGCTGCGACGCCGTGCGCACGGTTTCATCCAGTTCCGCGTCGATCGCGGCAATCGCGCGATCCAGCAGACGGCTTTCCGCCGCCGACGTCCCGCTTGCCTGTTCGGGCGGCGCGATGTCGTTGTCGTCCCAGCGCACGAGCGTGCCCACCGCGATCCCCGGCGCGGCGCAGACGCCCGCCAGCGTGTTCGGATCGAGCGGCTGGCCGGCCGCGCGCGCGACGGTGCGCGGCGCGGGCGAGCGCTCGCGCGCCGGCGCTTCTTCCACTTCGCCGTGCGCCTCGCGCAGCAATTCCGCCGCGACCGCTTCGACAGCCGCCGCCGCCTGCGCGCCGACGCCCAGAATCTCGATGGTCGCGCCTTCGCTCGCGCCGAGTCCGAGCAGACCGACCACGCTTTCGATCGGCGCTTTACGGCCTTCGTAACGCACTTCGACCTTCGCGTCGAAACCGCGCGCCGCTTCCCGCGCGCGCGCCGCCGGGCGGGCGTGCAGACCGCCCGCGTGAGAGAGCGTCACGTTGCGGCGGGCTTCGTCGGTGAAATTCGAATCGCTGCGCGCCGCGTCCGCTTTCGCGCCGTCTTTCGAGCGCAGCACCAGCAGCGTGTCTTCGCCCGCCTTGACGACGCCACGGCCCGCGCGCCGCACGACCTCGAACGCGTCGCTGTTCGCCACCGCGACGACGGAGACGAGGCTCGGCGCGTTTTGCGCGACGTAATCGGCGTCGAATTCGATCAGCACCTGGCCCGCGCGCACGGTTGCGCCCTGCTCGACCTTCGGCGTGAAGCCCTTGCCGCCGAGTTCGACCGTATCGATACCAATGTGCAGCAGGATTTCCGCGCCCTGCGCCGTGCGCAGCGTGACGGCGTGACCGGTGCGGGCGAGATGCGTGATCGAGCCGTCGCACGGCGCGACGAGCACGCCGCCGAGCGGATCGATGCCGATGCCGTCGCCGAACATGCCTTCCGCGAACACCGGATCGGGGATATCGGCGAGCGGCACGACGGGGCCGGTCAGCGGCGCGAGCAGAACGAAATCGGTCGGGTTATCGGTGGAATGGTTCAACAGGGACTCCTCGGCACGGCGCATCGGATTTCTCGGTATCAGTGGGTTTCGGTGACTTTGTTCAGGTGCTGCGGCGCGTCGGGATTGCGCCCGCGCGCGGCGGCGAGACCCGCTGCCATCACATAGAAAGAAAGGATTGCGGCGATCGGATCGAGCGCCGGATGGTCGGTCGTCGCGAGCGGCAGATCGGCTTCGGCGATATCGTCCGGCGCGGCGAGCAGCACGCGCGCCCCCCGCGCGCGCATGTCGCGCGCCAACTGGATCAACCCGGCCTGCTCCGGCCCGCGCGGTGCGAAGACCAGCAGCGGGTAGTCGGGACCGATGAGTTCCATCGGACCGTGACGCACTTCCGCGCTCGAAAACGCTTCGGCCTGAATGCCCGAGGTTTCCTTGAATTTGAGCGCCGCTTCCTGCGCGATGGCGAGGCCGAGCCCGCGCCCGATCACGATCATCCGGTCCACGCCGCGCAATTCTTCGACCGCCCGCGACCAGTCGAGCGTGCCCGCGACGCGCAGCGCGTCCGGCAGCGTCTTGAGCGCGGCGAGAAGATCGGCGTCCTGCTGGACATGGGCAATCACGATGGCCGACAGCGACAGCATCGCGATATAGCTCTTGGTGGCGGCGACGCTGAGTTCGGCGCCGGCAAGCAGCGGCAGATGCCATTCGCAAGCGTCGGCGAGCGGCGAATCCGGCACGTTGACGGCGGCGACGGTGAACGCGCCGGCGTCGCGCAATGCCTGCATCGTGCCGACGAGATCCGGGCTTTTGCCCGACTGCGAAAACGCGACGGCGAGTTGCCCGTCCACGCGCAGCGGTGCTTGCTGGAGCGTCGCGACCGACATCGGCAGCGACGCGACCGGCACGCCGATCCGGCTCATCGTGAGACTGGCGAAATAGCTCGCCGCGTGGTCCGAACTGCCGCGCGCGACGGTCAGCGCCACATGGCGCGGCTTCTCGGCGAGCTTGGCGGCGAGCGCCTCGATCTGCGAGGTATCGGCGAGCTGGGCGGCCACGACATCGGCGGACGCCAGCGCCTCTTTAAGCATATTCGACAATTGATTCCCCTTCGACGTAAGTGGCGGTCAGCGCGAGTTCGCGATCGAACACGACCATGTCGGCCCACGCGCCGCGCGCGATACGGCCGCGGTCTTCGAGACCGAGGTAATCGGCGGCGAAGCGCGACAAGCGGTTCGAGACGTCCGCCATCGGCAAGCCGATGGAGACGAGATTGCGCAGCGCCTGATCCATGGTGAGCGTGCTGCCGGCGAGCGTGCCGTCCGCGAGACGGACGCCGCCCATGCATTTGGTGACGTGCTGGCTGCCGAGTCGGTATTCGCCGTCGGGCATGCCGGACGCCGACGTGCTATCGGTCACGACATACAGGCGCGGAATCGCGCGCATCGCCGCGCGGATCGCGCCGGGATGGACGTGCAGCAAATCGGGGATGAGTTCCGCGTACTCGGCGTGCGCGAGCGCAGCGCCAACCATGCCCGGATCGCGGTGATGCAGCGGCGACATCGCGTTGAACAAGTGCGTGAAACCACGCGCGCCGTGCTTGAGCGCGTTGACGGCGTCGTCGTAAGTGCCGAGCGAGTGGCCGAGCTGCACGCGCACGCCGCGCGCTGCCATTTCCGTGATGACATCCATATGGCCGGAGATTTCCGGTGCGATCGTCACGACGCGGATCGGCGCGAGCGACAGGTATTTGAGCACTTCGTCGCGCACGGCGACGGCGGCGGCGTCGGGTTGCGCGCCGAGCTTGCCGGGATTGATGTACGGACCTTCCAGATGCACGCCGAGCATGCGCGCGCCGCCCGAAATCCGGTGCTTCGCCTGTTCGCCGAGACCGGTGACGACCGCCATGAGTTCGTCGCGCGGGGCGGTCATCGTGGTGGCGAGCAGGCTCGTCGTGCCGTGTTGAGCGTGCAGGCGTGCCACCGTCTGTGCGGCGTCGCCGCCTTCCATGATGTCGCGGCCGCCGCCGCCGTGCACGTGCAGGTCGATGAAGCCGGGGAGAATATACGGCGCGTCGTTCGACGACGGATCGACGCGTTCGCCTTCGAGCGCCGTCACGCGGCCGTTCTCGAAACGAACCGTGCCGTGAATCCAGCCGTCGGTCGTGAGTATGTTTCCTTTCAGCATGAACTCTCTCTGGTGGAGCGTTGATGAGGCTTGATACCGGCTGCGCTGCTGCGAGCAGGCGGCAAGCAATCGCGCTTGCCATGCGGCCGGAACCGCGTGTCCTCTTTGTTTTTCCAGTGCGTCTCTTTCGGCGCTACCGGTGCAGCTCCGCGACGAAATCGTAGTAATCGTCGCGGCAATACGTGTGCGTCAATTCGATCGCGCGCTGATCCGACCCATAGCCGATCCGCGTAATCACCAGCAACGCCGCGCGCGGCGCAAGTCCCATCAGCCGGGCAATTTCGTCGCCCGCGTTGACGGCCTTGAAGTGCTGCAGCGCGCGCACGACGGCCATTCCGCGTTCTTCCAGATACCGGTACAGCGAAGCGCCGACACTCGCCGGGTCCGGCACGATCGACGCGGGCAGCGTGGAATGCTCGACCGCCATCACGATGCCGTCCGCGCGGCGCAACCGCCGCAAGCTCGTGACGCCCGCGCCCGGCGACAAACCCAGTTGCACCGTTTCATCGCGATCCGCCACGCGGATTTCGCGGGCGAGCCACACGGAATCGGGCGTGAAACCGCGCTGTTCCATCTTCTTCGTGAAACCCGTGAGTCTCGACAGCGGATCTTCGACGCGCGGCGTGATGAAACTGCCCGCGCCTCGCACGCGCCGGATCAAGCCCTGCTCGACCAAGAGCGCGATCGCGTTGCGCGCGGTGATCCGCGACACGCCGACACCCTCCGACAAGCTGCGCTCCGACGGCAACGCCTCGCCCGCCGACCACGCGCCCGCATGAATCGCGGCTGCCAGTTTCGCGGCAAGCTGCAGATAAAGCGGCGTGTCGTTACTCGCGTTCGGCGTCAGGTCGCGCCAGCGTTGATCCATAAGAGCAGTCTTATTTCTGAGGTGATCGGCGAGCCCATTATATAACCAAAATAATACCAGTCAATTTGAGATTTATTGTCTGCGGATCGCTCATTTAACTCTTGTTTATCAAACACTTACCAGTACATTTAAGGCTCCGCGCCAAGGTGATTTTAGATTGGTATTTACCCGGATTCGCAGCCCAAACCATGCCAGTTGGGCTGAACCTTGGGCTCTCCTTTCAGCCCGTCTTTCGTCAGCTTGAATGCACCGCGCCGCACGTTTTTCATTGGCTTCTCGGACGAAAAAAAACCGCGCCGATTCGCATCGCGCGGTTTTCTTCACGGCGTTCAAAACGCCGAACGCTGAAACTCAGAACGACGGAACCATCGATCCCTTGAACTCCGTCTTCATGAATTCGCGCACGTCGGGCGACTGATACGCGGCAACCAGTTTCTTCACCCACGGCTGGTCCTTGTCCTTCGCGCGCACAGCGATCAGGTTCGCGTACGGGCTGTGGACATCCTCGAGCGCGATCGCGTCGCGGGTCGGCTGCAAACCGGCGGCCAGCGCGAAGTTCGTGTTGATCGCGGCGGCGTCCACGTCGGTGAGCGTGCGCGGCAATTGCGCGGCGTCGAGTTCGAGCAGCTTCACCTTCTTCGGGTTATCGGCGACATCCAGCGGCGTCGCGTTGTTGCCGTTCGTGCCCGCGCCGGCCTTCAGCTTGATCACGCCTTGCGCCTGCAGCAGCAGCAACGCGCGATTCTCGTTCGACGGATCGTTCGGCACCGCGATCTTCGCGCCTTGCGGCAAGTCCTTGATCGACTTGAATTTCTTCGAGTACACGCCGAGCGGCGAAATGTACGTCAGTCCCGCGTTGACGATCTTGTAGCCGCGCTGCTGCACCTGGCTGTCGAGATACGGCTGGTGCTGGAAGCTGTTCGCGTCCAGATCGCCTGCGTCGAGCGCGGCGTTCGGCTGCACATAATCGTTGAATTCGACGACCTTCACGTTGAGACCGTTGCGCTTCGCGACTTTCTGCACCACTTGCCAGACTTGCGCATCCGGGCCGCCGACGGTGCCGACCTTGATGACTTTATCGTCGGCGTGCGCGCCGAAACTGGTGACGAGCGCCGCCGATGCAACCGCGACGGAAAGGGTTTGAAGCAAAGTTCTGCGCTGCATTGAATTTCTCACTTGTTACGGATGACGGGTAGAACGGAAAAAGTCGGGCGATGTTCGCACAGCGTTGGTGCAAATAGAAATACACATTTCTCATGGCGATATGCGGGCAGACGCGACGCGGACGCGCCCGTTAGAATCGGCTGATCCTGCTCATTTTTTCGCCGAGGCCGCCATGTATCTCATCAATCTGCGCTACACCGGCGCGCTCGCTGAAATCGACGACGCGCTCGACGCGCATCGCGCCTTTCTGGAGCGCTATTTCGCGGCGGGCGCATTCGTCCTCGCCGGTCCGAAAATGCCGCGCGACGGCGGGATCATTCTGGCGTCGTCGATGCATCGTGAGCGGCTCGACGCGATTCTCGCGGAAGATCCGTTCGCGCAGCAAAAGCTGGCGCATCACGAAGTGACCGAGTTCAAGGCGACGCGTCATGCGCCGGGGCTCAATCTTCCGCCCGCGCTCGACGACTAAGACGCGTGACGGCAATGCAAAAGCGGCCTTCCGGCCGCTTTTTATCGGGCTTTATTGAACCCGCCGCGCGTCAGTCGAGCAACAGTTTCAGGTCGTGAACCCACGTTTCGACGCCCTGCCCGTCGCGCGCGAACAAGCGCAGCTTGCCGTTCGGATCGAAGACATAGCTCGCGGCCGTGTGGTCCATCGTGTAGTCGCCGGGCGTCTTGCTCGTGGCCTTCGCGTAATACACGCGGAAATCCTTCGCGACTTTAGCGAGCTGCGCGTCGTCCGGACGCAAGCCGACATAGGTAGGATTGAACGCCGACACATACTGCGCGAGCAGCGGCGCAGTATCGCGTTCGGGATCGACGGTCACCATCAGGACCTGCACGCGTTTGCCGTCTTCGCCGAGTTGCTGGATGGCCTGCGACAATTCCGCGAGCGTGGTCGGGCAGACGTCCGGGCAATGCGTATAGCCGAAGAACAGCACGACGGCGCGGCCCTTGAAGTCGGCCAATGTGCGCGTCTTGCCGTTCGTATCCGGCAACGCGAAATCGCTGCCGAACTGCGTGTTGCCGGTGATATCGAGATTCTTGAACGACGGCGATTTGTCGCACGCGGCGAGCAGCGCGGCACACGTGAACGCCAGCGCGAGCCAGCGTGCGAACTTCAGCACGGAACCCGTCATACGCCGATCACCACGCGCACGTAATGGTCGACGAGCAGCGCGCCGAACAGCAGCGAAAGGTAAAGGATCGAGTAGCGGAAGGTGCGGCGCGCGAGATCGTCGGAATACGCGCGATAAATCTTCCACGCGTAGGCGAGAAATATCGCGCCGAGTACCACGGCGGACGCGAGGTACACCACGCCGCTCATGCCGGAGATGAACGGCATCATCGTCACGGCGAACAAAACCACCGTGTACAGCAGGATATGCAGGCGCGTGTACTGCTCGCCGTGCGTGTTCGGCAGCATCGGCAAGCCGGCGTTTTCGTAGTCTTTCCGCCGATACAGCGCGAGCGCCCAGAAATGCGGCGGCGTCCACACGAAGATGATCAGCACGAGAATCCACGCGTCGCCGGGCAACGCGCCCGTCACCGCCGCCCAGCCGAGCGCGGGCGGCATCGCGCCCGACGCGCCGCCGATCACGATGTTCTGCGGCGTATAGGGTTTGAGCAGCAGCGTGTAAATCACCGCATAACCGACGAACGTGGCGACCGTCAGCCACATCGTGAGCGCGTTGGTGAACGTGTAGAGCGTCCACATGCCGAGCCCGCCGAGCACCGCCGAGAACAGCAGAATCTGGACGGGCGTGATCTCGCCGCGCGCCGACGGACGCCACGCGGTGCGCCGCATCAACGCGTCGACTTTCTGCTCGACGAGACAATTGATGGCGAATGCCGCGCCCGCGAGCAGCCAGATACCGACCGTACCGCCGATCAGCACGGTCCACGGCACCATGCCGGGCGTCGAAAGGAACATGCCGATCACCGCGCAAAACACCGCGAGTTGCGTCACGCGGGGTTTCGTCAACGCAAGATATTGCGAGAGGCGGTTGCCGGAGGGAGAGGTCAGTGTGGTGCTTTCCATGAGGGATTCGCCGGTGTCAGGTGCAGACGGAACGGGCTGTAAGTCACGCTGAAGCGGCATCGCGCACGGGTAAAACGGCGCGGCCGGGTCGGCTGGAAGAGAGGCGGAAGTTTAGCATGACGAGCAGCAACAGCAGGATCGCCGCCCCGCCGTTGTGGGCCACGGCAACCGGCAGCGGCCACTCCAGAACGATGTTCGACAGCCCCGTCAGGAACTGCACGACGATCAGCAAAAGCACGCCGTTCGCCGGCTTTCGGAGCGATTCGAAACGGCGCAGCTTCAGCGCGAGCCAGAGCATGTAAAGCACGACGACCACCGCGAACGTGCGGTGCGTCCAGTGAATCGCGACCAGCGCGTCCTGCGTGATAAAGCCGCCGTCGCCCGTCATGCCGAGCGCGCGCCAGAGGTGAAAGCCGTCGGCGAAGTTCATCGGCGGGACCCATTGGCCGTTGCACAGCGGGAAGTCCGTGCAGGCGAGCACCGCGTAATTGGTGCTCACCCAGCCGCCCAGCGCGATCTGTACGATCAGCAAAACCAGTCCGAGCGCGGCGGCCGGAAGCCAGCGCGCGGCGGCGGGTTCGTAGACCGGAATCGGCGTCTGGCGCGCGGCGAGCCAGCCGAGCGCGCCGAGCAACGCAAGCCCGAGCAACAGATGCAGCGAGACGATGACCGGCTGGAGTTTCATCGTGACGGTCCATGCGCCGAACGCGCCCTGCACGCAGATCAGCAGCAAAATGCCGGTCGGCCACCACGGCGAAACGTGCAGCGGACGGCGCTTGACGCGCGCGGTCCACGCAATCAGAACCTGCGCGACGATCAGCACGCCGATCGCCATTGCGAAATAGCGGTGCAGCATCTCGATCCACGCCTTCGCCATGCTCACCGGGCCGGTCGGCATCGCCTGGTGCGCGGCCGTGATCGCCGCGTGCGCGACGAACGGCGACGCCGTGCCGTAGCAGCCGGGCCAGTCCGGGCAGCCGAGGCCGGAATCGGTGAGCCGCGTGAAGCCGCCGAACATGATGAGATCGAGCGTGAGGAAGGTGGTGAGCCAGACGAGCTTGCGGAATTTGTTGTCGTCGGCTTTGACCCAGACGTAGGAAAGCGGCAGCAGCGCAATGCACACGCCGATCAAGCCCAGTTGCAATACGAACATTCGTCTAAATCCTCAGCCGATCCGCGACCATTTCAGCAATTTCGCCAGATCCGCCTTGATCTTGGCGGGATCGGGATTCTTCGGGAAACGCATCATCAGATTGCCGTTCGGATCGACGAGAAAGATGTGGTCGGTGAGTTGCGAATCCTCGCCCGCGGGCAACCACGCGGCCACCTGCGCCGGATTCGCGACCAACATGCGCGTGTCCGGCTGCGGATACGCGGCCTTGATGACATCGGACACCGGACGGTCGTCGGTCCGCAGCCACACGTTGACCACGCGCTCGCGTTCCGCCGATTGCAGCACGCGCACCTGGCGCATGAAAAAGAGCCGTTTCACGCATTGCTCGTCGCAATTGCCGCTATTGACCGTGATCATCAGCCATTTGCCGCGCAGCGCGGTGAGCGGCATGGGCTTGCCGGCTTCGTCGGTGACGACGAATTGCTCGGGAATCGGGCGCTGCGGGTCGATCAACTGGCCGTAGCCCGACGTGCCGCCAGCCGGTTTGAACACGTAGTACGTCAAATACGAGGCGATGACGGGCGCCGCGCAGACCAGCGCGAGCAGGATGAGCATCCAGCGGCCGCGCGTCCAGGAACCCGGGCGCGGCTGGGATTGCTCGGCGCGCGCCTTGTTGATGGCGGACGGCGAAGGGCGTGGCGTTTGCATCGACAAAACGGAAACCTCTACGAATTTAAGCGCGGCGCGTTCCTGATGAACGATCCGCGAGATATTTCAGGCGCGGTGGACGGGTTCGGCGTCGTCCTGCACCGTCTCTTTTTTGGCGGCGCGCCGCGCGGCATACAGGCCGAAGGCGAGTGCCGCCGCCGCCATGCCCCACCACTGGAGCATGTAGCCGTAATTGCGCTCGACGCCGAGCGTCGGCGTGGGCCAGTCGCGCACGAGTTTGTCGGCGGTGGCGCTTTGTTGCTGGATCACGAACGGCTGGAGCGGCAGACCGGTTTCGCGCGCGTAAGCCGCGATATCGAGATTCTGCCGGATCGGCTGGTTCGCGGCCGATCCGCCGTGCCCGAGTTCGAACGCCTGCGACGCATTCGCGCGCGCCACACCCTGCAATTCGATCTGGCCTTTCGGCGTGTCGTAGGGCTCGATCCCGGTTCGATCGGCGAGATTGCGCGGCAGCCAGCCACGATTGACGAGCACGTAGCCGCCATTGGCGAGTTTAAACGGCATCACGACGTAAAAGCCGGGCTGGTCGTTATACGGACGATTATCGAGATAAACGACGCGATCCGGCAAAAACTCACCCCGCGCGCTGACCCGATGAAACTCGATGTCCTTCAGCGGCAACGGCGCCGCGCCGACGCGCTGCACCGGCGCGTTTTCGAACGCGACGATCTGCGCGTTCAGCGCCTCTTTCTGATGCGCGCGGTCGCGCTGCCAGAAGCCGAGGCGCACGGTAATCGCCATCACGATCAGGATGATGAGCGCGGGCCAGAAGCGGATCTTCATACCGGCCATCCGTCCCGCCGCACGCAGTTCACGCGACGCGGTGCGATAATCGAACGATTCGAATCAATGCGCCGTGTCGCGGCAGGTTTCATGCACATTTTCGTCGCCATCGCTTTCATCCTCATCATCGGCAGCCTGGGTTCAGCGCTGTATTTTATGATGACCGACAAGGGCAAGACCAAGCGGATGGTCTGGTCGCTCGCCGCGCGCGTCGGGCTGTCGATCTCGCTATTCCTGTTCATCCTGTTCGCACACTGGATGGGCTGGATTCAGTCGTCCGGCATTCCGCTCGGACGCTGATTTTTGGCTGCGCGGCTGCGGCGATATGTCCCGGCCTCAAGTCGCGCAAATAGCCTGAAAAGCAAAACGCCGCCCGAAAAACGTCGAGGGCGGCGCTATCGCGTGCTTGTTTCCAGCGGTGCTGCATCTGCATCACGGGCGGCGAAAAGTCGGCCGCCCTTCTCCCGGTTCTTACAGCCAGTACACGACGACGTACAGCCCGAGCCACACGACGTCCACGAAGTGCCAGTACCAGGCCGCGCCTTCGAACGCGAAATGGTGTTCGGCCGTGAAGTGCCCGCGAATCAGCCGCACCATCACCACCGTCAGCATCGTGCCGCCGAGAAACACGTGGAAACCGTGGAAGCCAGTGAGCAAGAAGAACGTCGAACCGTAGACACCCGACGCCAGCGTGAGATTCAGCTCGTTGTATGCGTGGAAATACTCGTAGCCCTGGCAGAACAGGAACGTCACGCCGAGCAGCACGGTCGCCGCCATCCAGATGATCGCCTTCTTGCGATGATCCTCGCGCAGCGCGTGGTGAGCGACCGTCAGCGTCGCGCCTGACGTGAGCAGCAGCGCGGTGTTGATGGTCGGCAACGGCCACGGGGTCATCGAGCGGAAATGCGGCACGAGCGCGGCGGGGCCGTTGTTCGGCCATACGGCGGTGAAATCCGGCCAGATCAGCTTGTAGTCGAGGCTGCCGAGTTCGTGCAGCGCGATCTGGCGAGCGTAGAACAACGCGCCGAAGAAAGCCGCGAAGAACATGACTTCGGAGAAGATGAACCAGCTCATGCTCCAGCGGTACGACTTGTCGACGTTCTTGCCGTACATCCCGCCCTCGGATTCCGAGATGGCGTCGCCGAACCAGTGCCACAGCGTGAACAGCAGGAACAACAGGCCGAGCAGCGCCGTGTACGGCGCCCAGACTTCACCGTTCACCCACGCAGCCGCCGATCCGAGCGTGACCAGAAGGCCGGACGCCGCCATGATCGGATGCCGTGACGGATGCGGCACGAAATAGTACGGGCTCTCGTTTTGACCGCTCATTATTGACTCTCCACTTCGATCCAGTTTCTTGATTTGCTTCAATCCGCGACCGCGCGCTTGTCTCAAAAAAACGCGCCGGCCCGACCGCTTGTTCCGCCTGATTCCGCCTGATTCCGCTTAATCTCTTATCCCACCACGGCCCGCACCACCACCAGCAGCAAGCCGATAAACAGCACCGCGCCGATCACCGCCGCTGCGATCAAATGCAGCGGCTTCAACTGAGCCGCGTCGCTTTCGAGATCGCTGCGCCGCCGGACGCCGAAAAACGACCAGAACACCGCTTTCATCAGCCGCAAAAAGCTCGATTTTCGAGCCGGCCTGCCTGTTTCGACCATCTTGCGTCCCCTGCTTGTGTGTCGCCATCGAAACTCAGGCGCCGCTGCCGCCCTTCGTGACCGTCTGCGGCGCCGTCAGTTCGAAGAACGTGTAGGACAGCGTGATCGTCTTGATGTCCTTCGGCAGCTTCGTATCCACGACGAACACCACCGGCAACCGCTTCGTTTCCTTCGGCGCCAGCGTCTGCTGGGTAAAACAGAAACACTCGATCTTCTTGAAATACTCGGTGGCCTGCTTCGGCGCGTAACTCGGAATCGCCTGCGCCTGCACCGTGCGGTCCTGTTCGTTGGTGACCTGATACATGATCGTCATCACCTGGCCCGGATGCACGTCGAGCGTGTTCTGCTCCGGCTTGAACTGCAACGGTCCACGCGCGTTCGCGTCGAATTCGATCGACACCGAGCGGCTCGCGTCGACCTGCGTATTCTTCGCCTCGCGCTCGGTCGCGTCGCGCTGCACGAGATTGTTGATGCCGGTGATCGAGCAGATCGCGCGGTACATCGGCACCAGTGCAAATCCAAAACCGAACATCAGCAGCGCCACGACGAACAGCTTGACCAGCATCGACCGGTTGAAGGAACGGTCGATTCGCGCTTCTTCTGGACTGGACACTTGATTACTCAACCTCGGGAGAGCATGAATTGCTGGATGACGGCACCCATAAAAAAGACGGCGACGATAACCAGCAAGATCAAACCGAGCCGCTTGTTGCCCGCGCGGATTTCCTCGGGCGTTCGTCTTTTTTGTGAATTCCGTGACATGCGTTCTGCTTCAATTTCCTTTTGAGGCGGTCCGCGGAACAATCCGCGGACCGCCCGGCCAACAGTATTTATTCGACCGTCGGCGGCGTTTCGAACGTATGGAACGGCGCCGGGCTCGGCACGGTCCATTCGAGGCCTTCCGCGCCATCCCACGGCTTGTCGCTCGCTTTTTCAAGCTCGCCGCCGCCACGATAGGTCGGCAGCGCGACCGCGAACAGGAAGTACACCTGCGCCAGACCGAAACCGAACGCGCCGATCGTCGCGATCTGGTTGAAGTCCGTGAACTGCGCCGGGTAGTCCGCATAGCGACGCGGCATGCCCGCGAGGCCCAGGAAGTGCATCGGGAAGAACGTGATGTTGAAGAAGATCATCGACGCCCAGAAGTGAATCTGGCCGCGCGTCTCGTTGTACATCCAGCCGGTCCACTTCGGCGCCCAGTAGTACCAGCCTGCGAACAGCGCGAACAACGATCCCGCCACCAGCACGTAGTGGAAGTGCGCCACCACGTAGTAAGTGCCGTGCATCTGGATATCGAGCGGGGCCATCGAAAGGATCAGGCCCGTGAAGCCGCCCATCGTGAACACGAACAGGAAGCCGATCGCGAACATCATCGGGGTTTCGAAGGACAGCGCGCCGCGCCACATCGTGGCGACCCAGTTGAACACCTTCACGCCCGTCGGGACCGCGATCAGCATGGTCGCGTACATGAAGAACAACTGGCCGGTCACCGGCATGCCGGTCGCGAACATGTGGTGCGCCCAGACCATGAACGACAGGATCGCGATGGAAGCCGTCGCGTAGACCATCGAGCTATAGCCGAACAGCGGCTTGCGCGCGAACGCCGGAATCACCTGCGAGACGATCCCGAACGCCGGCAAGATCATGATGTACACCTCGGGGTGCCCGAAGAACCAGAAGATATGCTGGTACATCACCGGATCGCCGCCGCCCGCCGCGTTGAAGAACGACGTGCCGAAGTGGCGGTCGAACAGCACCATCGTGATCGCGCCCGCCAGCACCGGCATCACCGCGATCAGCAGGTACGCCGTGATGAGCCATGTCCACGCGAACATCGGCATCTTCATGAGCGTCATGCCGGGCGCGCGCATGTTCAGAATCGTGACGACGATGTTGATGCCGCCCATGATCGACGACGCGCCCATCAAGTGGACCGCGAAAATGGCGAAGTCCATGCCCGGGCCCATCTGCGTGGACAGCGGCGCGTACAGCGTCCAGCCGGCAGCGGTTGCGCCGCCCGGTACGAAGAACGACGTGATGAGCAGAACCGCGGCGACCGGCAGCAGCCAGAAGCTGAAGTTGTTCATCCGCGCGAAGGCCATGTCCGATGCGCCGATCTGCAGCGGAATCATCCAGTTCGCGAAGCCGACGAACGCCGGCATGATCGCGCCGAACACCATGATCAGGCCGTGCATGGTGGTCAACTGGTTGAAGAACTCGGGCCGCATGATCTGCAGGCCGGGCTCGAAGAGCTCGGCGCGGATCATCAGCGCCATCACGCCCCCGGAGAGGAACATGATGAACGAGAACAACAGGTACAGCGTACCGATGTCCTTGTGGTTGGTGGCGAACAGCCACCTGCGCCAACCGGTCGGCAACGCGTGCGCGTGGTCGTCGTGCGCGTGGTCGTGACCCGCGGCTACATCGTGTCCGATGCTAGACATGACAATCTCCTAAAGCGAATACTGCGGCACTTAGCCGGTACACGTGCCACCTTCGACGGCGGCACGAGGCACGTCAGGCGGCCGGATTGATCTCTACACGGCGGGCTTCTTTCGTATCCGCACCGCCCGTGATGGTTTCCGGCTTCTTCAAAACGATACGGTCTTCCGCGACACCCGCCGATTTCAGCGCGTCGCGCACGGCTTGCGCGCGCGTCTTGGCGAGTTCGGCGTTCTTGTCGGCGGAGCCGGTGGCGTCGGTGAAACCCGACAGCGCCAGCTTCGCGTCCGGATGCGCCTTCGCGTAAGCGGCGGCGGCATCGATCGCGGCGGCGGCATCGGCGGGCAGCGTGCTCTTGCCCGTCTCGAAGTAGACGCTCGCGGGCAACGCGGCGGCGGCTGCAGCGGCCGGAGCCGAAGCGGTGTCCGCCGTGCTGGCCGCAGCCGACGCCGCTTCCGGCGCGGCTGCTGCTGCCGTGTGATCGCCGCCTGCCGGCATCTTGCCGTTGCGTGCGTCCGCAACCTGCTTCGGCTGCAGAAGGTCGCCCGTCTTGTTGCCCCAGCTATTGCGTTCGAACGTGATGACCGACGCGATTTCGACGTCGTTCAGCGCCGTGCCCCACGGCGGCATCGCGCCCTTGCCGTGCAGCACGATACCGACGTGCCCGGCGATCGGACCGTTCGCGACCTTGCTGCCGTCGAGCGCCGGGAACAGGCCCGCGCCCTTGCCGGTCGGCTGGTGGCAAACCGCGCAGTTCGACGCGTAGACTTTTTCGCCGCGCGCCTTCAGCTCGTCCATCGTGTAGGTCTTGTTGGGATCGTCAGCGCTCGCCGACATCTTTTTCTTCTGGTCGTCGACCCATTTCGCGTAGTCGTCGGCGGAGAGCACCTCCACCACGACCGGCATGTAAGCGTGTTCCTTGCCGCAGAGTTCCGTGCAGAAACCGCGGAACGTGCCGACCTTTTCCGCCTTGAACCACGTATCGCGGACAAAGCCCGGAATCGCGTCCTGCTTCACGCCGAACGCCGGGACGTACCAGGAGTGGACGACGTCGTTGGCGGTCGTGATGATGCGGATTTTCTTGTCGACCGGCACCACGAGCGGGTTGTCGACTTCCTGCAGATACAGATTGGAAATAGGCTGCTGGCCGTTCGTCTCGCTACGCGGCGTGGACAGCGTGGAGAGGAAGTTGATGCCCTCGCCCGGTCCCTTCACGTAGTCGTAGCCCCACTTCCACTGATAGCCGGTGACCTTGACGGTCAGGTCGGCGTTGGTCGTGTCCTTCATCGCGACGACGGCCTTGGTAGCCGGCAGCGCCATCAGCACGACGATCACGAACGGCACGATCGTCCAGATGATTTCGACGGTGGTGCTTTCGTGGAAGTTGGCGGCCTTATGGCCCTTCGACTTGCGGTGAACGATGCACGAATAGAACATCACGCCGAACACGCCCAGGAAAATCACCAGGCAGATGATCAGCATGAACGTATGGAGGCCAAAGAGCTCCTCGGCGATCTTCGTCACAGGCTGCTGGAAGTTCAGCTCGTTCACACGAGGACCGCCAGGAGCGTCGTTGACCGCCAGGGCCGCGCCGGCAGCGAGCATTCCGCCTGCCGCCAGCACGCCCGTGAGGGCTCGCTTGATTGTTTTCATAGCATCCTTACCCAAAATTTCCATTCAAACCTTCGACCCCGTCCGCACCGCTTGTCCGCGTGCGCGCCGCCTCAAATGCGAACGTCTCGCGGGGCGCGCCGTCTTGCCAGTCAGTCCGTGCGATTCGCTTCAGGCGCAGCGCCTGAGAGAGATACGCAATTCGGCGGCAAACTGTTTGCGACGATGCTGCGCCAGGTGCTGCCCGATCTCCACCGACTCCCCGCGCGACACCAGCCGCAGCGGTTCCCTCGGTGTCGCGCCCGTTTCGACCCGCACCCAGCGCGGATTGAACTCGAACTGCGTCAATTCTTCGGCGTTCATCTGCTCGATCAACAGCCGGTTTTCAAACAGCCGGATTCGTTCGTAATCGACCGCGTGGCGCGCGTAAATGGCAAACGCGATACCGACCACGATCAACTCGATCCCGGTGAACGGCAACACCAGCCAGGCACCGTTCAGGACCAGCAATACCGCGATACCCAATGAAACCAGCGCAAGCGACACATAAAAAGCCACGAATTGCCGCGGCGAAACAGAGCAGTTGCGCTTCATCAGCCAGTCTCTGATGACTGGCTCGGTCTCCGTCAGCAAATCGCTTGCTTCCATCGCCGCCTCCTGCCTGCTTTGCTGTCTGTCCTGCGCCAGCCTGCTTGCGGAACCTGCGTCCGACCACTAGGAAACTGCTTAAAATCGTGTCGGCCGGGCGACAAACTGACGCATTATAGGCGTGTTGCCTTGCATCCACAAGCAAGGGGCAGAACAGCGCAAAGCCAAGCGCCACAAGCTTCTGCGCCCAATCGACGCACACAAAAGCACCGTTTTCAGCCGCAAATTTCTGACATAACGAAAGCCCTCTTTACCGCGTCACCGATTCCGTTTTGGGCCTCGTCCGATATCTTCGAGCCGAACGATTCCATGCCCTTCCGCAGTCGTGCGCGGCACCGCTTTCCACGCATGACCGTAGATCACCTCGAACGTGAGCGGGATGGTTCCGTCCGCGCCCCGGCGCGCCTCCAGCGCCTCGTGAAGCGCGCGGCGCAAGGCGCGGCCGTCGGTTGCACCGTCTGGATCCGGCGTCAGGGCGGCGGGATAGGCGCCGAGCCGGCGCACGTCGTCGAGCAGCGAAGTGGGCGATTTGTAGGTGATCGTCAGCACTTCCTGGTCCATGACCGGAATCTCGAATCCACTCTCGACGAGCATGTCGCCAAGATCGTGCATATCGACGAAATCGATGGTGTGCGGACGCGGCGCGACGCCGATCGACTTCTCCGCTTGACGGAACGCGCCAGCCAGTTCGCGCAGCGTGTCCGGGCCGAACGTGCTGAACATCAAGAGGCCGTTGACCTTGAGAACACGTTGCCATTCAGGGAAAACGAGATCGGGACGCGGATGCCAGTGGAGCGCGAGATTGGACCAGAGCAGCTCGAACGCGCCCGGCGCGAACGGCAATTCGGAGAAGTCGGCTTGCGCGAGTTGCGGGCCGCGTGCGCCAAACGCTTTGTGGAGCGACGCGGGCAAGAAGCGCCGCCAGCCGGCTCCGGCGCTGGCATCGGAATCCGCCGACTCCGCTTGGCGCGCGCGCGCCACCATCGCCGCCGACAAATCCACGCCGACCACCGACGCTTCGGGAAAGCGCTCGCGCAATCCGGCCAGATCGGCGCCCGGGCCGCAAGCCGCGTCGAGCGCGCGAACCGGCGCGACCTTGATGTAATCGAGACGCTCGCGCATCCGCTGGGCGATTTCGCGCAGGAGAAACGCGGTGTCGTCGAAGGTCGCGGCGCGACGATCGAAGATCCGGCGCAGACGGCGCGGGTCATAGACCGGTCGGCTAGATTGTGCGGAAGTTGGGGACATGTCGGCCTGCTTGCGGAGACGGCGAAGTATACTCGGTCGTCTTGAAAACCGTCCTGAAACTGTTGCGGATACGCGCTGCGTCAGCCTTCGCGAGCAAGCGGCGGCGTCGGGCGCCACGCGACTTTGTCCTGAAAATGTCCGGGCCGCCGATGACTTTGCAGATCCTTACCCGGCTGTCCGGCCGGTCCGCGTTGCTGAACGCAACGCGCGTCGTCCGGCGCTTCTGCGCGGCGGCGCTGCCCAATCAGTGCGCGTTGTGTGGCAATTTGTCGCAGCAGATGTTGTGTACCGGGTGCGACGCCGCGTACTGGAACGAGCCGCGCGTGCGATGCGCGACTTGCGCGATGCCGCTGCCCGTTTCACGGCGCGCCGGAAACGGTCCGAAGCCGCGCTGCGCGGCGTGCGAGATCGCGCCGCCACACTTCGACGCGACCCTCGCGCTCGCCGATTACCGCGCGCCGCTCGACACGCTCGCTGTCGATCTGAAATTCCGAGCACGGCTCGCCACGGGCGATGCGTTCGCGCGCCAGCTTCATCGCGCGTTCGACGACAGCGACTGGCCTGCGCCCGACGTGATCGCGCCGGTGCCGTTGTCGCGCGAGCGGCTCGGCGCGCGCGGCCACAATCAGGCGTGGACGATCGCGCGGCCGCTCGCGGCGCGGCTCGGCACACGCGCCGACGCCGTGCTGCTGCGGCGCGTGCATGACACCGCGCAGCAGTCGAAGCTCGATCTCGATGCGCGGCGCCGCAACGTGGGCCGCGCGTTTTCGGTGGAAAAAGACGTGCGCGGGCGGCATGTCGGTATCGTCGATGACGTGATGACGTCCGGCGCGACCCTCGATGCCGTCGCGCGCGCACTCAAGACAGCGGGCGCGCGCCGCGTGACGAATTTCGTCGCGTTGCGCACGCCGAAAGACTAACTTTTGCTCAATCCCATGTTCAACGTCGTCCTTGTCGAACCCGAAATTCCGCCGAACACCGGCAACGTGATCCGGCTGTGCGCCAATACCGGCGCGCGTTTGCACCTGATCGAACCGCTCGGCTTTCCACTCGACGACGCCAAGATGCGTCGCGCGGGCCTGGATTATCACGAGTACGCGCAGATGCACGTCCACGCAAACTGGGACGCGTTCATCGCGAAGGAATCGCCCGACGCGGCGCGCATGTTCGCCTTCACGACGCGCGGCTCGACGCCCTTCTTCGACCACGGGTTCCTGCCCGGCGACTGGTTCGTGTTCGGCGCGGAAACGCGCGGATTACCGGCCGCCGTGCTCGACACGTTCGCAGCCACCCAGCGCGTGCGCCTGCCGATGCGGCCCGGCAACCGCAGCCTGAATTTGTCGAATACGGTGGCGGTCGTGACGTTCGAAGCGTGGCGGCAGGCCGGTTTCGACGGCGGCGAATAACGCGATCCGTCGAAAAAAAGCCGTCCCGACGAATCGGGACGGCTTTTCGAATGCGTGAAACCCGAAGCGCCTATTCGGCTTTCGCGTCGCGGCTGAGTAGCGCCTGCACCGCGTCGCGCGGCGCGACGCCGTCGAACAGCACGCGGCAAACGGCTTGCGTGATCGGCATGTCGATGCCGCGTGTCTGCGCGAGCGTCAGCACGGCGCGCGCGCATCGCACGCCTTCCGCCACGTGGCCGAGCGCTGCGAGAATCTCGGTCAGCGACAGTCCGGTGGCAAGCTGCATCCCGACCGTGCGATTGCGGGAAAGATCGCCCGTCGCGGTCAGGATCAGATCGCCGAGACCGGTCAGACCGGTGAACGTTTCAGCGTGGCCGCCTAGCGCCACGCCGAGCCGCGACATTTCCGCCAGCCCGCGCGTGATGAGCGCGGCGCGGGCGTTGAGGCCGAGGCCCAGACCATCGGCGATACCGGTCGCGATCGCCAGCACGTTTTTCACCGCGCCGCCCACTTCCACGCCGATCACGTCGTCGCCGGTGTAGATGCGCATTGCGCCGTGGTGAAAGGCGACGACGGTGCGTTCGGCCAGCACAGCCGACGCGCTCGCCACCGTCAGCGCAACCGGCAGTCCTTGCCCGACTTCGCGCGCGAAACTCGGTCCGGACAACGTGCCGTTGCTCGCATGCTCGGGCAGTTCGGCCGCGACCACTTCGTTCGGCAGGCATTGCGTCTCGGCTTCGAAACCCTTGCACAACCAGACGATATGCGCCGGCACCGCGCCCAACTCGCGCATCGTCCGGCAGAGCGCGCGCAAGCCGGCCACGGGCGTCGCGACGACACACAGCGCCGCGTCGTTCGCGGCGTGTGCGAGCGCAGCGGCGAGATCGGCGTCGTAGCGCAGCGTGTCGGGCAGCGCCACGCCGCGCAGATAGCGGGCGTTTTCGTGGGTATCGGAAAGAGATTCGACGAGCGCGCGGTCGCGCGCCCAGAGAACGGTGTCGTGCCGCGTAGCCAGATGGCCCGCGAGTGCGGTGCCCCAGGCACCGGCGCCGAGAACGGCTACTTTCATGCTCGGCTCCGGGTCCGGCGGTTTGACTTGGGCGATAAACGCCGCGTGTTTAGTGCGTTGCGCCGTTCGCCGCGCCTTCCTGCCCCGGCGCCAACTGCGCGAGACGCTGCTCGTAGAGCGCCTGGAAGTTGATTTCCGCGAGGTGGATCGGCGGGAAACCGGCGCGGGTGATCGCGTCGGCGATATTCGAGCGCAGGTACGGGAACAGAATGGTCGGGCAGGCGATGCCGACAAGCGGGTCGATCTGATCGACCGGGATGTTGCGGATATCGAAAATGCCGGCCTGCTTCGCTTCGATTAGAAACGCAACCTTGTCGCTGACCTTGGCGGTCACGGTGCCCGTCACCAGCACTTCGAACACGGTCTCGGCCAGGCGTTCGGCCTTCACGTCCACTTCCACTTCGACCGACGGCATTTCCTGTTCGAGGAAAATGCCCGGCGAATTGGGCTGTTCGAGCGACATGTCCTTCAGGTAGATGCGCTGGATGTTGAAGAACGGCTGGGTGTTGTCGTCAGACATGGTTGATTCCCTAGATTATTTAACGAGCAAACGGCGCCGCGCCTTCTTTCCGAAGGTCGCGGCACCGTCCGCCTTAGTGCCTGGCGCTTTCGTGTTCCGGACGGCTTTCAGGCCGATTCGAGCAGCGGCGCGAGGCCGCCCTTGCGATCGAGCGCGGAAAGATCGTCATAACCGCCGACATGCGTCTCGCCGATATACACCTGCGGCACGGTACGGCGGCCGGTACGGGTCATCATTTCCTCGCGTCTCGCCGGATCGCGGTCGATCAGCACCTTTTCGATGTGCTCGACCCCGCGCGACTTTAAAAGACGTTCGGCCATCTGGCAATACGGACAGACTTGCGTGCTGTACATCACGACTTTATTCACTTGAGTGCTCCTTGTTTCACGACCGGCATGCCGGCTTTCTGCCAGGCGTCCACGCCGCCCTGCAGAACATGAACTTCGGCGTAGCCGGCGTCGGACACGGTGCGGCTCGCCTTCTGCGATTGCTGGCCGGTCTGGCATACGAGCAAGACCGGATTGCTCTTATTCTTCGCGATTTGGCCGATCTTTGCTTGGAGCTCGCCAAATTCGACATTGCGCGCCGCGGGCAAATGACCCTTCGCGAATTCCGCGGCGGGGCGCAAATCGACGACGACCGCGTTTCGGCGGTTGATCAGCGTGGTGGCTTCGGGCGCGGACAGGCCGCCACGGCCACGGCGGCCGATCGTCGGCCAGAGCAGCAACCCACCGGAGATGAGGGCGATCGCGATGAGTACAAGGTTCGTGTAATCGGTGAAAAACTTCACGTCAGAGGCCGCCAAAAGTGGAGAAAAGGAAGAAAGAAAAATCAGGGCAATCCAGCCATTATAAAATAACCGTTTGCCGCGAGGCTCGGGTCCTGTGGCGATGGCCGTTCGGCCAGGTGCCGAAGCGCACGGACCCGCGTGCTGGCCGAAGAATCGTTTCTCGCTTTTTCCTGCTTTTTCCCGCTTCCCAACTAACCGACCTACAGACCATCATGTACAAGCTAGTGCTCATCCGCCACGGCGAATCGACGTGGAATAAGGAAAACCGGTTCACCGGCTGGGTCGACGTCGACCTGACCGAACAGGGCAATCGCGAGGCGCAGCAAGCCGGCGCGCTGCTGAAGGAAGCCGGTTTCAGCTTCGATATCGCCTATACCTCGGTGCTCAAGCGCGCTATCCGCACGCTCTGGCACGTGCAGGACCAGATGGACGAAATGTACCTGCCGGTCGTGCATTCGTGGCGTCTGAACGAGCGTCACTACGGCGCGCTCGCCGGGCTGAACAAGGCGGAAACGGCCAAGAAATACGGCGACGAGCAAGTCCTCGTCTGGCGCCGCAGCTACGATACGCCGCCGCCCGCGCTCGAAGCGAACGACGAACGCGCGTCCTTCGACGATCCGCGCTACGCTCGCGTGCCGCGCGAAGAGCTTCCGCTCACCGAGTGCCTGAAAGACACCGTGGCCCGCGTGCTGCCGATCTGGAACGAATCCATCGCGCCCGCCATCAAGTCGGGCAAGCGCGTGGTGATCGCGGCGCACGGCAACTCGCTGCGCGCGCTCATCAAGTATCTGGACGGCATTTCGGACGACGATATCGTCGGGCTGAACATTCCGAACGGCATCCCGCTCGTCTACGAACTCGACGAAAACCTGAAGCCGATCAAGCACTACTATCTCGGCGACCAGGAAGCCATCGCGGCGGCTCAGGCGGCGGTCGCCAAGCAAGGCAAGGCGGGCTGAGCGTCCGGGCTGCACTGACCTCGGCAATCACGGGCGCCGGGCGCATCGCGTCCGGCGCGCGAGTTTCTTCGCCGCCGCAACGCGTCTTACCGACGTCCGGTCGGGGGCATTCAGAGCTAGCCCGTTCCGGGTCCGCAATTTGCGGTCATTTCGCGGGCATCGCCAATCCAATTGCTTCACAACCGGTTACACAGCCGTTTAAGCTGCGTTTAAGTCCGCGCTTGAGGGGAGCAGTTATACTGCCCAGTCAACCACGACGCAGCCTAATCCGCTTCCGACCGCAACAGACTCCATGCGAAAGAACCTGAAAAATATCGGCCTGATCGCCGCGGGCCTTGCTACCGGCGTATTTGCAACCCTGCAACTGTCCGCCTCGGCGCAGCAAGCAGCCTCCGCGCCCCTCCCGCTAGACCAATTGCGGTTGTTTGCCGAAGTCTTCGGGCAAATCAAGCATGAATACGTGGAACCGGTCGACGACAAAAAGCTGCTGACCGCCGCGATCAAAGGCATGGTATCGAGCCTCGATCCGCACTCGTCGTATCTCGACAAGACCGATTACGAAGAGCTCCAGGAACAGACCAAAGGTCGTTTCGCGGGTCTCGGGATCGAAATTTCGTCGGAAGACGGGCTGATCAAGGTGATTTCGCCGATCGAAGACACGCCGGCGTTCCGCGCGGGCATCCGTCCGGGCGACCTGATCACACGCATCAACGACAAACCCGTGCGCGGCATGACGCTCGACAAAGCCGTGAAGCAAATGCGCGGCGACCCGGGCACGAAGGTCACGCTCACCATTTTCCGCAAGACCGACGACCGCACGTTTCCGATCACGGTGACGCGCGCGCTGATCCGCGTCCAGAGCGTGAAGATGAAGATTCCGGCGCCGGGCTACGGCTACATCCGGATCACGAGCTTCCAGGAACGCACGGTGCCGGATCTCGCCGCGAAGCTGCAGGATCTCGCGCGCCAGCAGCCTGATCTGAAGGGCCTCGTGATCGATTTGCGCAATAACGGCGGCGGTTTGCTGCAGAGCGCGGTCGGCGTCGCGGGCGCGTTCCTGCCGCCGGATTCGGTGGTGGTATCGACCAACGGCCAGATCGCGGATGCGAAGCAAACCTTCCGCGATACCTATGACAACTATCGCCTGCCGTCTTTCGACACGGATCCGCTGAAGAATCTGCCGGAAATCTTCAAGAAAGTGCCGATGGTCGTGCTGACCAACGCGTATTCGGCGTCGGCCTCGGAAATCGTCGCGGGCGCGCTGCAGGATCATCACCGCGCGCTGATCGTCGGCAAGACCACATTCGGCAAGGGTTCGGTTCAAACCGTTCGGCCGATGACCGCCGACACCGCGCTGCGTCTCACCACGGCCTATTACTACACGCCGAGCGGCAAGTCGATCCAGAACCAGGGCGTGCGCCCGGACGTTCCGGTCGACCAGTACGCGGAAGGCGACCCGGACGACGCGCTCGTCACGCGCGAGGTCGATTACTCGAATCACCTGGCGAACACGCAGGATCCGAATGAGAAGAAGGAACAGGAAGCCCGCGAATCCGACCGTCTGGAACAATTGCGCCTGCTCGAAGAGCAGAACGACAAGAAGACGCCGGAACAGCGCCGCAAGGATCGCGAACGCAAGCCGGTCGAATTCGGCAGCGCGGACGACTTCATGCTGCAACAGGCGCTGAACAAGCTGGAAGGCAAGCCGGTGGTCGAGTCGAAATCGATCAGCGAGCGCAAGCTGGCTCAGGCCAAGCCGCCGCGCTCGGCATCGGCGCCGGTTGCGGTCACGCCGGCGTTGCCCGCTACGCCGGGTTCGGATCCGGCGTCCGCCGCCGCACCGGCCTCCGCGCCGGCGGCGGAAAGCAAGTAATCCGCGTCGGACTTCGCGGCACCGCGCCGCGAAGTCCGCTTCAAAACCCGCGTCAAACCTTTTTCACCCGCATCGCGCGTTTAGAATGTCAGCGAAAAGCGCGCCGCATGCCGAACCGCATGAGTCAGGCGTCGCTCCACCGACTGCCGCCATGAACGACGACCAACTCCTTCGCTATTCCCGCCATATCCTCGTCGATGAAATCGGCATCGAGGCGCAGCAGCGCTTTCTCGACGCGCATGCCGTCGTGATCGGCGCGGGCGGTCTCGGGTCGCCGGCGGCGATGTATCTGGCGGCCGCCGGCGTTGGCGAGATCACGCTGGTGGACGCCGATACCGTCGATCTCACCAATCTCCAGCGCCAGATCCTGCACGTCACGCGCTCGGTCGGCCAGTCCAAGGTGGAGTCCGGCCGTGAAGCGCTCACCGCGCTGAATCCGGGCGTCAAGATCAACGCGGTCGGCGAGCGCGCGGACGCCGCGTGGCTCGACGCGAACGTCCCGCGCGCGACGGTCGTGCTCGACTGCACCGACAACTTCGCCACGCGCCACGCGATCAACGCGGCGTGTGTCGCGCACGGCGTGCCGCTCGTGTCGGGCGCGGCGCTGCGCTTCGACGGCCAGATCAGCACGTTCGACTTCCGCAGAGCAGAATCGCCGTGTTACGCGTGCGTGTTCCCGCCCGATCAAGCCTTCGAGGAAGTGGCGTGCTCGACCATGGGCGTGTTCGCGCCGACCGTCGGCATCATCGGTGCGATGCAGGCGGCGGAAGCGCTGCGGGTGATCGGCGGGTTCGGCGAAACGCTCGCGGGCCGGCTGATGATGCTCGACTCGCTCCGCATGGAGTGGAACACGATGCGGATCGCGCGGCAGGCCGATTGTCCAGTGTGCGGCGGACGGCATCGCTGACCCTTGCCGGTCGTCTCCCACCGCCATCTCAAATTTAAGAGTTCTCCAGTTTCGATAAAGCGCGCATCCGCATAAGGTATCGCGCTGCATCCTCGAACCTGGAAAACCATGAGCGGCACCGCCCTCCCTAACGTCGCCAGCTCCCAGCGCGGCCTGACGCAAAGCAGTTTCGCGAATCCCGGCGCGCCGTGTTTCAGCGGCCCCGAAGGCATCGCGTTCGATTTCAACTATGGTTGCCGCGTGAGCGTGCCGGTCGACGGCTGGCATGTGCGCATGACCGATCTCGACGTGGGCAGCGTGCTGTTCAACGAGCCGGTGGAAGCGGGCATCGTGGTGACGAGCCGCCGGAAGTACTTCGTGCGCTTTCTGCTGCAGGTTTTCGACGGCGACCGGCTCGTGTTCGAACATCGCTACGACGCGTCGAATCGCCGGATTCTGGTGCGGCTTTCCACCATGGCGCTCGGCGATTCGATCGCGTGGCTGCCGATCATCGAAGCGATGCGGGCGCAGCACGGTTGCGAGATGGTCGTGTATCTCGCCGGGCATTTGCAGCCGCTTTTCAACGCCGGATATCCTGATCTGCGGCTGATGACACAAGCGCAGCTCGACGCCGCCGATCTCACTTTCTACGCAACCTACTACGTCGGCCTGTTTTCGCCGTACACCGACCGCGATCACCAGCCGACCGACCCGCGCACGAGCCGGATGCAGGACGCGATTGGGTATCTGCTCGGCGTGCCGTGCGCCGAACGCCGGCCGAATCTGATCGTGCAGGACACGGCGCGACGGATTGCCGAACGCTATGTGTGCATCGCGACGCAGGCGACCGCGCAGTGCAAGTACTGGAACAATCCCCGCGGCTGGCCGACGTTGATCGCGTATCTGAAGGCGCTGGGATATCGCGTGATTTGTATCGACCGGGAGCGCGAATACGGCCTCGGCGATTACATCAATTCGATGCCGGACGGCGCGGAGGATTTCACCGGCGATCATCCACTGCAGGCGCGCGCGAACCTGCTGTTGCACGCCGATTTCTTCATCGGGCTGGGCAGCGGACTGTCGTGGCTCGCGTGGGCAACCGGCACGCCGGTCGTGATGATCAGCGGGTTTTCGCACCCGCAGACCGAATTCGTGACGCCGTATCGCGTGATCAACTTTCACGCGTGCAATAGCTGCTTCAACGACACCACGTCGCATTTCGATGCCACCGATTTCCTCTGGTGCCCGCGCCGCCACGACAAACCTCAGCCGTTTCAGTGCACGTTCGCGATCACGCCGGAACACGTGATCGCGACGGTCGCGCGGCTGATCGACGAGCACGGGCTCGCGGAACAACCCCGCGCCGCGCGTTAAACCTTCTGCAAATGCGCGAGCGCCGCGAGCAGTTCCGCGGGCTCGTAAGCGGCCAGAATATCGGCGACAGGTTTCTCGAACGCCTTCAAGTTCGAGCGCAGAATTTCCTGCTTGACCACCAGCAACTGGCTCGGATGCATCGAAAATTCGGTGAGTCCGAGGCCCAGCAGCAAACGCGTGATGGCCGGGTCGCCCGCCATTTCACCGCAGACCGACACCGGCACGCCCGCTTTCGTCGCTTCGCGCAATGTGAACGCGATCAAATTCAGCACGGCGGGATGCAGCGGATCATAGAGATGCGCGACGGCGTTGTCCGCGCGGTCGATCGCGAGCGTGTACTGAATCAGATCGTTCGTGCCGATCGACAGAAAATCCAGACGCTTCAGGAACAGCCGCACGGCGATCGCCGCCGCCGGAATCTCGATCATCGCGCCGACCTGAATGTTCGGGTCATACGCGATTCCCGCGTCGTCGAGTTGACGCTTCGCTTCCTGGATCAGGTCGAGCGTCTGGTCGATTTCCTGCGCGTGCGCGAGCATCGGGATCAGGATTTTCGCGCGCCCAAACGCCGATGCGCGCAAAATCGCGCGCAATTGCGTCATGAACATTTGCGGCTCGGACAAGCTCCAGCGGATTGCGCGCAAACCCAGCGCCGGATTCGGCGCGGTTTCGTATCCGTCGCCGCCACTCATCGATTCGAGCGGCTTGTCCGCGCCGACGTCGATCGTGCGGATCGTCACCGGCCGCCCGTTCATCAGTTCGAGCGCGCGCCGGTACGCGGCGAATTGCTCCTCTTCCTCGGGCAGCTGATGCTTGTGATTCATGAAGAGGAACTCGGTGCGGAACAGGCCGACGCCCATCGCGCCCGCGTCCATCGCCGTTTGCGCGTCGTCCGGCAGTTCAATGTTCGCGCACAGGTCGATCTTCGTGCCGTCGAGCGTTTGCGTCGGCGAGAATTTGAGGCGCTGCAACTTGCGCTGTTCGAGCACCTTCTCGCTTTGCCGGTACGAATATTCTTCGAGCACGATCGGCGCGGGATCGACGATTACGATGCCGTGATCGCCATCCACGATGATCAGATCGTTCTGGCGGATCAGCACGCTCGCCTGCTGCACGCCGACCGACGCCGGGATGCCCAGGCTGCGCGCGACGATGGCCGTGTGCGACGTGCGCCCGCCGAGATCCGTGACGAAACCCTTGAACGCCTGCGTCTTGAACTGGAGCATGTCGGCGGGCGCGATGTCATGCGCGACCACGATCATGTCGTTATGGCCGTTCGTGGCAGCGACGTGAACCACGAGCGATGCCGCCGACGGCGCGCCCGCGAGCGCCTTCAGAATCCGTTCAACGACTTGCTGGATGTCGGCCTTGCGCTCGCGCAGGTATTCGTCCTCGATATCGTCGAAATGGCGCGAGAGGATTTCGAGCTGCTCGGTCAGCGCCCATTCCGCGTTGTAACGGCGCGTGCGGATCAGGTCGATGGTTTCCTGCACGAGCATGGCGTCGTTCAGGATCATCGTATGGACGCTGATGAACGCGCCCATTTCGCTCGGCGCGTCGGCGGCGAGGTCTTCGCGCAGTGCGTCGAGTTCTACGTGAACCGCTTCTTGCGCCGTGCGAAAGCGCGCGATTTCCGCGTCGATCTGGTCCGGTTCGATCAGGTAATGATCGACGTCGAGCGCGGCGGGCGCGATCAGATAGGCGCGCCCGATGGCGATACCGCGTGAGACGGGAATTCCATGCAGCGTGAAGGACACGCGCACCTCCTCTAGTTGTGATGACTCGCGGTCTCTCTGGGCCCGCGGCAGGCGATACGACCGCCGCCATTATAAATTCGAATGGTGTCAGAAGCCCGACGCAGCGCAACACGCAAGCTTTTCAAGCGTTTACACGGATGCCGTCGCAAGACGAAAAAAAGCCGCGTCGTACGCGGCTTTTCATGGGTCCAACAGTGAGCTGTTCCGGCTGTTACTGCCCTTCACCGAATTTATCGGCGATCAGCGCGAGAATGGCGGTCATCGCCTCGGCTTCGTCGGCGCCTTCCGTCTCGATCACGACCGTGCTGCCGATACCGGCTGCCAGCATCATCACGCCCATGATGCTTTTCGCGTTGATCCGGCGGCCGTTGCGGCTCATCCAGATTTCGCACTGAAAACTGCCCGCCAGTTGCGTGAGCTTCGCGGATGCGCGTGCGTGGAGCCCAAGCTTGTTCACGATAGTTGTTTCTTGTTGCAGCATGATGCTCCGAAGCGCGGTGAAGGAAAGGTCGGTACGGCTTTAATCTAATGACTGACGGCCTTCGCGGGCAGACACGCGGCAACGGCTTTCGCGGCATCGCTCGCGACGGGCGCGCCGCCCAGTGCGCAATGATTCGCGGGCGTCGAGGCGTCGAGTTCCTGAATGCCCTTCGATCCACCCTGCAAGGTTTTTTCCGTCAGCGTGTCGAGCGGCGTGGTGCGGTAGCAGACGGCGCGCACGAGCATCGGCAAATTGACGCCCGCCAGGACGCGCACGGAGTCGCTCGCGAGACTGCCCGCGATATTCGCGGGCGTCGCGCCGAACACATCGGTCAGCACGATGGCGCCGTTGTCCTCGCGCAGACGGTCGATCTCGGACCGTGCGAACGCGCGGACTTCTACGGGATCGCAATCCGGCATGACGTCGATTACGCCGATGCGCGCGGGCAAGCCGCCGTAAATGTGCGAAATACACTCCCGCAACGCGGAAGCGAACGGAGCGTGCGCGATGATCAGAATGCCAGCCATGTCAGAGTTACTGCCCCAAAACGGCGAAAACCGCCGATGAACGTCGAAATGCGCCAAAAAGTGGCGTCTAGAATGCGAAAAACGCCCTGTACCTAGCTTAGTCGCGATTCTGATGAAGTGCTTGCAAGCCTCGTGCCGTCGCAAGCGCTCACCGCCACTTCACCGTTTCCGCAGACGAATCGAATAATTCCGGGCGATTCGCGACAGGAAAACGGCATCCCAAAACAGGAAGATTGTAACAGTTCGGTTCATTTCAACCGTCCGGAGGACTCGCTCAGGAAGCCGCACGCTCCAGCGCGTCGATGAACATGCCGGCGACATCGAAGCCGGTCTGATCCATGATTTCGCGGAAGCACGTCGGGCTCGTCACGTTCACCTCGGTCAGGTATTCGCCGATGGCGTCCAGCCCGACGAGCAGCAGCCCGCGCGCGGCCAGCACCGGGCCGAGCTTTTCCGCAATTTCGCGATCGCGCGCCGACAGCGGCTGCGCGCGGCCAAGTCCGCCCGCCGCCAGATTGCCGCGTACCTCGTTGCCTTGCGGGATGCGCGCGAGCGAATACGGCACGGGCTGCCCGCCGATCAGCAGAATACGTTTGTCGCCGTCCGAGATTTGCGGGATGAACTTCTGCGCCATCACCGAGCGCGCGCCGTTGTCGCTCAGCATCTCGACGATCGTGCCGAGATTCATGCCATCCGCCTTCACGCGAAACACGCCCATGCCGCCCATGCCGTCGAGCGGCTTCAGGATCACGTCGCCATGCTCGGCGTGGAAGGACCGCAGACGCGCCGGATCGCGCGTGACGAGCGTCGGCACGACATATTCCGGCCATTCGCCGATCGCGAGCTTTTCGGAGTGATCGCGGATTGCCTGCGGCTTGTTGAAAATGCGTGCGCCCGCGCGCTCCGCCATTTCCAGGAGCCACGTCGACGTCACGTATTCCATGTCGAACGGCGGATCTTTGCGCATCAGAACGGCGTCGAAATGCGTGAGCGACAGATGCTCGGCCTGTTCGGCCGCGTACCACGGCGAGCGGTCGCTGTTCGCTTCGTCGCCGACGATCGCCACGCGCCGCGCCGTCGCCTCGACCGTGCCGCCGATCCACGCGAGATGCTGCGGCTCGCAGTGATAAAGCACGTGGCCGCGCCGCGCGGCCTCGGCCATCATCGCGTAGGTCGTGTCCTTGTAGATCTTGAACTGGTCCAGCGGATCGGCGATAAAAAGGATGTCCATAAGGGTCCAGAGTGGCCGTGCGGCCTTCGTTGATCAGTGCGAAGGCGCGCTTGTCGGAGGCGCGCCGATGCAGAGAGTGTCAGACCTGAATCGCTTCGGGATCGGTCTTTTCCAGTTCCACCGACGCCGCCAGCAGCCCGAGCCGCGCGACCACGCCGTACATGTAGAAACGGTTCGGCGGCGCGGCGCCCGGTTTCGCGTGGCTATCCGGCAGCGCCGAATGCTCGAAACCGAGCGGCTTGAAGTGCATGCCGGGCGCGTTCAGGTTCTGGTCGCGCTGACGCGAATCGTGTACGCGATAAAAACCGCCCACCACGTAACGATCGATCATGTACACGACCGGTTCCGCGACCGCGTTGTCCACGCGCTCGAACGTGGGCACGCCTTCCTGCACGATCACGTCGTGGACTTCGAGCCCGTCTTTCGCGTCGTTCATTTTCACACGCTCGCGCTTCGTGAGCGCCGCCACTTCCGCCGCGTCGTGCACGGTCATCACGCCCTTGCCGTAGGTGCCGGCGTCCGCCTTGATGACGACATACGGCTTCTCGCTGATCCCGTACTCGCGATACTTCTTGGCGGTTTTCTTCAGCACGCCGTCGATGGCGTCCGCGAGCGCTTCCTCGCCCGTGCGCGCCTCGTAGTCCACGCCTGCAACGTGCGCGAAGTACGGATTGATCATCCACGGGTCGATTTCGACCATTTTCGAGAACTTTTTCGCGACGTCGTCGTAGCAGGAAAAATGCGTCGATTTCCGGCGCACGGCCCAGCCCGCGTGCAGCGGCGGCAGCAGATATTGCTCGTGCAGATTTTCCAGCACGGGCGGAATGCCGGCCGAAAGATCGTTGTTGAGCAGGATCGAGCAGGGATCGAAATTCTTCAGGCCGAGACGACGCGGCGTGCGTTCGAGCGGTTCGAGCACGATTTTCTGGCCGTCGGCGAGCGCGATCGTCACGGGACCGTGGATGTTTTCATCCAGTGTGCCGAAGCGGATATTGAGCCCGGCTTGACGCATGATCGTGGCGAGGCGCGCAACGTTTTCCAGATAGAACGCGTTGCGCGTGTGGCGCTCGGGAATGACGAGCAGGTTTTTCGCGTCGGGGCAGATCTTTTCGATCGACGCCATCGCGGCCTGAACGGCGAGCGGCAGCACTTCCTGCGGCAGGTTGTTGAAGCCGCCGGGGAAGAGATTGGTATCGACGGGCGCGAGTTTGAAGCCCGCGTTGCGCAGATCGACCGAGCAATAGAACGGCGGCGTGTGTTCTTGCCATTCGAGGCGGAACCAGCGTTCGATGGCCGGCGTGGCGTCGAGGATCTTCCGCTCGAGATCGAGCAACGGGCCGTTTAACGCCGTGACTAGGTGCGGAACCATTGATGACTCGCTGACTTTAGAAAAAAGATTGTAGAGCAAATGCACGACGTATTTGGGGATGAACTACCGATAAGCAATGCCTCTGGCGGGCCTGGCGGCGTTGTTCGGGTTTTGTTCAGAATTGGGCGCGGGTAAGCGTTGTTTATGCCTTCTGATGGCGCTCGCGCTTCTCTCGGAATTTAATGCGCGGGCGCGCGCTGGTGTTGTTCACGCCGTCTGATCTTGTTCCGCTTTTCTGGGAACTTGCTTTCGTGTCGGTTTATTAGCACGCCGCTATGCGCGGCAGCAGTCACTTTCTTTGCTGCTGCAAAGAAAGTAACCAAAGAAAGCAGCTTGTCCGCCTAAGTGTCCACCACACATAACCAGACGGATAGGCGCGCAAGCTAACTCGGCCACCGCGCATTCATTCGGATTGGCACAGCGCCTGTCAGTTCCATCCTCGCTACGCAAGGACGACGGGCATATCTCACAACCGGCAGTCGGCAGTCGGCAGTCGGCAGTCGGCGGTTGGCGGTTGGCGGTTGGCGGTTGGCGGTTGGCGGTTGGCGGTCGGCCGTTGCGGTTGGCCGTTGCGGTTGGCGGTTGGCGGTTGGCCGTTGCGGTTGGCCGTTGGCCGTTGGCCGTTGGCCGTTGGCCGTTGGCCGTTGGCCGTTGGCCGTTGGCCGTTGGCCGTTGGCCGTTGGCGGTTGGCGGTTGGCGGTTGGTTTGGTTGTTCGGTTATGCCTTACCGGAAGGCACTTTGTGCCTGCCGGGATGAATGAGCGGCTCCACTCTGTTTAGCGGCGCGATGCCACGGCTGTTCTATCGGACCACTCCCGGTAACGGTTCGTGGTGGACACTTATGCGGACTAGCTGCTTTCTTTGGTTACTTTCTTTGCAGCAGCAAAGAAAGTGACTGCTGCCGCGCATAGCGGCGTGCTAATGGACCTACATGAAAGCAAGTTCCCAGAAAAGCGGAACAAGATCAGACGGGGTAAACAACTCTCAACCCCAACCCCAACCCCAACCCCAACCCCAACCCCACCCCAAGCGCCAGCGAAAAAAAAGGCCCGCCATGAAGGCGGGCCAAGTCGCTGCGCTCGTATCGGAGCTGCTGCTATAGCTGAACGGCAGTTAATCCCACGTATGCGAAAAATCGCAACCGCAAGCGGCGCTGAGCCGAGAAACCCCAAGCCCAGCCAAACCACCAAAAAATACCCAGAACCGTTATTCGACGTGTTCCCCATGCAACGTGACGTCGAGACCCTCGCGTTCCTCTTCTTCGGTAACACGCAAGCCCATCACCATATCGATCACCTTCAGCAGGATGAAGCTCACCACGCCGCTGTACACCAGCGTCACGAGCACGCCCTTTGCCTGAACCAGCACGCTGCCGTCGAAGCCGCCGATGTCCTTGACCGCGAACACGCCAGTCAGAAGCGCACCGATAATCCCGCCGATACCGTGAACGCCGAACGCGTCGAGCGAATCGTCGTAGCCGAACTTGTGCTTGAGCCACGTTGCCGACCAGAAGCAGACCACGCCCGCCACGATGCCGATCACGATCGCGCCCGTCACACCGACGAAGCCCGAAGCCGGCGTCACCGCCACCAAGCCGGCAACCGCGCCGGAGATGATGCCGAGCACCGAAGGCTTACCCTTCGTGATCCATTCCGCGAACATCCAGCCAAAAGCGGCGAATGCGGTGGCGATCTGCGTCGTCAACATCGCGAAACCGGCACGGCCGTCAGCCGCCACTGCCGAACCCGCGTTGAAGCCGAACCAGCCCACCCACAGCATCGATGCACCGATCAGCGAGAGCACCAGGTTGTGCGGCGCCATCACTTCGCGGCCGTAACCGACACGCTTGCCGAGCACGAGACAGCACACCAGACCGGCAATACCGGCGTTGATGTGAACCACCGTGCCGCCCGCGAAGTCAAGCACGCCCGCGCCAGCCAGCCAGCCGGTCGGTTCCCAGACCATGTGCGCGATCGGCGAGTAGACGATGATCGACCACAGCGTCATGAACACGAGCATCGCGGAGAACTTCATCCGGTCGGCGAACGCGCCGGTGATGAGCGCCGGGGTGATGATCGCGAACGTCATCTGGTAGACGAAGTAGACCGATTCCGGAATCGTCGATGCCAGGTGGCTCACCGTCAGCGTCGTCGCCTTGTCGCCCTTGATGTAGTTCATGCCGTGCAGGAACACACGCGAGAACCCGCCCATGAACGAGTTGCCCGGCGTGAACGCGATGCTGTAGCCCACCACGGTCCAGATGATCGTGACGAGACAGCAGATCGCGAAGCTCTGCATCACGGTCGCGAGCACGTTCTTCTTGCGGACCATGCCCGCGTAGAACAGCGCGAGGCCAGGAACCGTCATGAACAGCACGAGTGCCGTCGAGGTGAGCATCCAGGCGGTGTCGCCCGAGCTGATCTTCGACGAATCGACCGAGAACGGCTCGGTCGGTGCGGCCGGCGCGGCGTCGGATGCGGCAGCCGCGCCCGATGCAGCTTCAGCCGACGAAGCCATTGCCGTATTCGCGCTTACGGGCGATGCGGTCTCCGGTGCGCTTGCGGGTGCTGCGGCGGCATCGGATGCGGGTGCCGACGCTGCGGCCGGGGCCGATGCATCCTGGGCCATCGCGGCGCCGACACTGACTCCGATCAGCGACCCCGCCATCAACAAGGACATCAATAATTTGCGCATTCTTCTATTTCCTCTTATCGCCAACTTCTTCTTAGAGAGCGTCCGCGCCGGTTTCGCCGGTACGAATGCGAATGACTTGTTCAATGGGGGTGACGAAAATCTTGCCGTCACCGATCTTGCCCGTGCGGGCCGCGCGTTCCACGGCTTCGATCGCCTGGTCGACGATGTCGTCGGACACGGCGGCTTCGATCTTCACCTTGGGCAGAAAATCGACCACGTATTCCGCCCCGCGGTACAACTCCGTGTGTCCCTTCTGACGGCCGAAGCCTTTTACCTCGGTCACGGTAATGCCCGAGACGCCGATAGCCGACAGCGCTTCGCGCGCTTCGTCGAGCTTGAACGGCTTGATGATTGCGGTAATGAGCTTCATGTATCCCTCGCTGTGGTTGCCCGATCCCTCGTTGCCATCGCGGGCGGCGTCTTTTCGACCGCGCCGCGCCGCCCCGCCCTGCCGCGCCGCGAAAATCCGCGTTCAGGACAGGCCCGCGCCTCTTATGCAACTCGTATGCCATGCGCGCGTCCACCCAGTCGGCACGCCGCTCCGGGCGGGTTCGCCGGGTCCGTTTTCCGATACCGCAAAGCGTGACTTGTCCGAATGGCTAACGCTGCTGCGATGCGCTGGCGCGGACCGAAGTTCGTTGCTAGAGTTCGCCCAAGGTCCGGCAAAAAGGGGCGCACCATCGCGCGGCGCGAGCGGTAAAAGACCCGTTCCGCGCGCGCAGAACTCGCGCACCAAGTTCGATCATTCGACATGCTGGAGCACTGACCTAACAACGAATGCACTATTTTTGTGCATCAAGGAAAAAACCATGAAGCAGCCCAACGACGTATTCAACGATTTCCAGAATCGCATGAGCGAACTGCTGCGCAATTCGCCGGCAAAGGACGTCGAACGCAATGTGAAGGCCATGCTGACTCAGGGCTTCTCAAAGCTCGATCTCGTCACGCGCGAAGAATTCGATACCCAGACGCAGGTGCTCGTGCGTACGCGCGCGCGCCTGGAGGAACTGGAGCAGCGCGTCGCGGAACTGGAACAGCGGATCGCGGGCGGCACAGCGCCGCAGGACTGAAACCCGCCTCACGCGAACCCGGACTCGAGCGAGCCGTGACGTCTTAATGCATTGCGCCCACGCCGGGCTTTGATCCGGCACGGGCAACAGGGGAAATCATGTCGCTTGCCGTGGTTCGCAGCCGCGCGCCCGCGCCTGGGCGCGCGCCGGAGGTGGTGGTCGAGGTGCATCTCGCCAATGGGCTGCCGTCGTTTTCCATCGTCGGATTGCCGGACGTCGAAGTGCGCGAGAGCCGCGAGCGCGTGCGCGCCGCGCTTCAGAATTGCGGCTTCGACTTTCCGGTCCGGCGGATTACCGTCAATCTCGCGCCCGCCGATCTCCCGAAGGAATCGGGCCGCTTCGATCTCCCCATTGCGCTCGGCATTCTCGCCGCGAGCGGCCAGATTCCGGCCGAATCGCTTGCCCGGCGAGAATTCGCCGGCGAACTCTCGCTGACCGGGGCGCTCCGCCCGATGCGCGGCGCTTTCGCGATGGTCTGCGGCGCAGCGCGGCAATATGCGGCGGCGCTTAAAGGTGCTGAACTGGAAGCCGCCGATTCAGCCGAAACGATGCCGGAAATCTACCTGCCGCTCGCGAGCGCAGCCGAGGCGGCGCTCGTGCCGGGCGTCGAGGTATTCGGCGCGGCCGATCTTCCCGCGCTGTGCGCGCATCTCGCCGGTTCCGTCGATGGACGGCTCTGGCCGGTGCGCGCCGCGACGCTTTCCGCCGTCGAACCGCAAGGGCCGCCGCGTCCCGATCTCGCGGATGTGATCGGTCATCCGGGGGCGCGCCGCGCGCTCGAAGTGGCGGCGGCGGGCGGTCATCATCTGTTGATGGTGGGGCCGCCGGGCGCGGGCAAATCCATGCTGGCCGCGCGCCTGGCGGGCCTTCTTCCGCCCATGACCGACGACGAAGCGCTCACCTCCGCCGCGATCCTGTCGGCCAGTTCGCTGGGTTTTACCCCTGCACAGTGGCGGCAGCGGCCGTTTCGCGCGCCGCATCATTCGTCGAGTTCGGTCGCGCTGGTCGGCGGGCGCAATCCGCCGCAGCCAGGTGAAATCACGCTCGCGCATCTGGGCGTCCTGTTCCTCGACGAATTGCCCGAATTCGACCGCAAAGTGCTCGAAACGCTGCGCGAGCCGCTGGAAGCCGGCCGGATCACCATTTCGCGCGCAGCTCAGCAAGCAGATTTCCCGGCGGCCTGCCAACTGGTCGCCGCGATGAATCCTTGTCCGTGCGGCTGGCGCGGCGATCCGAACGGCCGCTGCCGATGCTCGCCGGATGTGGCGGCGCGGTATCTGCGAAAGTTGTCTGGACCGCTCCTCGACCGGATCGATATCCAGATCGAACTGCCGGCGCTGTCGGCGGCTGAATTGTCGGCGCGTGGGGCGCGGCCGGGCGAGACGACCGCGATCGTCGCCGCTCGGGTGGCACGCGCCCGTGACGCGCAGTTGCGTCGGCAAGGCAAGACCAATCGCGAACTCGATGGCCGGGAAGTCGATGCCGTGTGCCGCACGGATGCGGCGGGTGAAGGATTGCTGAGCGAAGCCAGCGAGCGTTTCGGGTGGTCGGCGCGGGCGTACTACCGCGTGCTGAAAGTGGCGCGCACGATCGCCGATCTCTCGGGCGAAGACGCGCCGGGCGTCGGCCACATCGCGGAAGCCATTCAGTACCGCCGCGCGCTTCCGGCGGCCTGAGGTAAGCGTCGAAAGATTCTTGTCAAGACTTGACTTATGCACACGAAGCCAAACTTGACCCCGTTTTCCTCATATCAAACTCGCGTTTTTACAATGCACCGCACCGCGTTGATTTCATGAGGTTTTTCCGAATGCCAAGTTTGCGGGCAATCTAAGAGAAGCCGCGTCGGCCGGGCTTTTGAGCGGTACCGCACACTGTTTTCCACAAAGTTATCCACAACCTCTGTGGATAGATGAAAAAGCCTTTGTAAATCCGTGGATTAGCGCACAAAGCTTGCGTGATCGATCAATTTTGGAAGCGTCCTGAGGTTCCTTAAGTAGCCCCATAAATTCTAGAGCTGACCCACTAATAAAGTTTGAACGACGAGAAAAACTGGTCGATTTGCTCGGCGGGCGGCGTCTTGCCAGCGACGATCGCCACTTGATAAACGTGCTGTCCGCGCGCTACGAAACGTGCATGGATCGTCCGGCTTTCCGACTTCCCGCCGCTATCGCCCTTTACCTCGATCTCGGAACCCGCGACCTTGCCGCCCGCCGCCAGGTCAATCGAAACGTCGCTTGCGGCGGCCGCGGCGCTGACGTTTTTCGCCAGTCCTTGCTGGAGAAACTGAAGCGCGGCCTGCTGGAGCGCGGGATCGGCGCTCGGCAGAAGTACCGTGCCAACCGCGAATACAGCGTCGCCGGCTTCCGCCATTTCCATTTTCATTTTCATCGGCTGCCCGTCGATCCGCACTTCGCGTTCGTCGTGACGCGGCTTGGCGGGCAGCGTGACTTCGTACGCGTCGTCGTTGTTCATGATCGTGCGCCAGTCGTAAGCCGGCGTGCAGGCGAGGAGCGCGCCGCCTGCGACAAATGCGCACAACGTCGCGCGAAACGATAAACGTCGAGCCGTTCCAGACGGGAGACAGTTAAAAACAAGCGAAAACGCGCGGTTCATGGCTCTATTCGGCATCGAAAGCGTCATTATCGCCTGCCGAGCAAATCGGACGTGCGCCCCGGCAACGGTGATTTCCGATTAGCGCTAAAATGTCACGCACTTCCGAATCGCCAGTCCAGAACCGCTTCGCCACACGATCCAACGCGTGACCCAAAGGTGCAACATGTCCGAAACCAGCCAGAATTCAGCCGCGCGCGGTAAAAGCCCGCTGCGCTATATCGCGATGGCGATCGTCGCGGGCGTGATCGCCTGCACCGGCTATTTCGCGTTCGGCGGCCAGCAACGCGTCCCCGACGCTACGTTTACGCTGCTGTCGGGCCAGAAGGTTTCGACCTCGACCGATCTCAAGGGCAAGGTCTACCTGATCAACTTCTGGGCGACGAGCTGCGAAACCTGCATGAAGGAAATGCCGGAAATGATCAACACGTACAACCGCTTCAAGGGCCGCGGCCTGGAATTCGTGGCGGTCGCGATGAACTACGACGCGCCCATGTACGTGAACAACTACGCGCAAACGCGCAATCTGCCGTTCAAGGTGGCGATGGACGACGGCAGCGCGGCCAAGCAATTCGGCAATGTGCAGCTCACGCCGACCACGTTTGTCGTCGATAAGAACGGGAAGATTCTCAAGCGCTATGTCGGCGAGCCGACGTTTGCCGAACTCGACGCGCTGCTCGACAAGGCGCTGAACGCGGCCTGATCCCGCCAGCCCCCCCAAAAAAACGCCCGCGAGGGCGTTTTTTTATTTCCAGCCGTCCCTCAACATAGAAGGCCGTTCACCGCTCCGCTTCGCCCTTCGCCGCGAGCCCATAACGTTTGATCTTCTCGTAAAGCGTCGCCTTGCCGAGTTGCAGCCGGTCCGCAGCCGCCGCCACCACGCCGCCGCACTGTTCGAGCGCCTCCGCAATCACCGCGCGCTCGAACTGCTCGGTGCGTTCCTTGAGCGACTGCAGCGCGGCATCGAGCGGCACCGCGCCATCGTCGATCACGCCGAGCACCATCCGGTCCGCCGCGTTGCGCAATTCGCGCACGTTGCCCGGCCAGTCGCGCTGCATCAGTTCGGCGCGCTGCCGGTCGGTGAGAAGCGGCGCGGGCCGCGCGTAACGCACGGCAGCGTCCAGCAGAAAATGCTCGAAGAGCGGCACGATATCTTCGCGCCGCTCCGACAGCGGCGGCAACGTGATGGTTACGACGTTCAGGCGGTACAGCAAATCGCGCCGGAACGTGCCCGCCGCGACGTGATCCGCCATTTCACCTTTCGCGGCGGCGACCACGCGGCAATTCGCGCGGATCGGCTGGTTCGAGCCGAGCCGTTCCAGCACGCCGTCCTGCAGCACGCGCAGCAATTTGACCTGGAGCGAGAGCGGCATGCTCTCGATTTCATCGAGGAAAAGCGTGCCGCCCGACGCATGTTCGAGCTTGCCGATTCGCCGCTTCTGCGCGCCGGTGAACGCGCCAGCCTCGTATCCGAACATCTCCGATTCGAACATCTGCTCGGGCAACGCGCCGCAATTCACCGCGATAAACGGCTTGTCGCGGCGCGGCGAAAGGTCGTGGAGACTGCGCGCGATCAGTTCCTTGCCCGCGCCGGTGTCGCCGTTGATGAGCACGGACGCGTCGGTCGGCGCGACATTCGCGATCAATCTGCGCACCTGCTCGATCGCCGGACTACGCCCGATGATGCGCGGCGCGACGCTGTTCTGGCCCGCGAGTTCGCGCCGCAGCGCCTGGTTTTCGAGCACGAGCTTGCGGCGGTCGAGCGCGCGCCGCACGGTGTCGATCAACCGCTCGGTTGCGAACGGCTTCTCGATAAAGTCATACGCGCCGTCGCGCATCGCCTGCACGGCCATCGAAATATCGCCGTGACCGGTGACGAGAATCACCGGAACCTCGGGCGCGCGTTCGCGGCACTGCGCGAGCAAATCCAGCCCGCTCGCGCCCGGCAGCCGGATATCGCTCACGATCACGCCCGGAAAACTCGCGTCGATGAACCGCGCCGCCGTTTCCACGCTGCCGTGGCCGGTCACGTCGAAGCCCGCGAGTTGCAGACTCTGGACGCTCGCGCGCCGCACGAGTTCGTCGTCTTCGATAAAAATGACCTGCAGGCCAGTCGTCATGTCGGCATTCTCAAAATTCTCGGGGATATCACGCGCGCCGCAGCGTCAGCACGAATTCTGCGCCGTGCGAGCGGTCGGCGTCGGCTTGCGTGCCGCCTTCCGGACCATCCACCACGACCAGCGCCGGCAGATTCCGCGCGATCAGCGTGCCGCCGTAATCGCGCGCGATCGCCGACGAAATCGCGAGACCCAGCCCGAGGCCGTGTCCCATTTCCTTGGTTGTAAAAAACGGCTCGAACAGGCGCGGCAACACGTCTTCCGGAATGCCCGGCCCATTGTCGCGCACGATCATTTCCAGCGCGCCGTCGAGTTCGGTAATCGTCACGACGATACGCGGCGCGTCGCACGCGCTCACCGCGTCGAGCGCGTTGCCGAGCAGGTTGATCAGCACCTGCTCCAGCCGCAGATCCTCGCATCGCGCGTAAACCGGCTCGCGCCCTTCGTCGAGACACGGCGGCAATTCGAGCGCTACGTTCTGCATGCGCGGGCGCAGCATCGCGAGCACGTTGCGCCAGGCGCGCGCCACGTCGGTCCGGGCGTTGCGCGGCCGCGCCTTCGCCACGAACAGCTTCAACTGATTCGTGATCTTGCCCATGCGCTCGGTCAGCGACGCGATGGCTTCGAGATTTTCCCGCGCCGCCGCCTGATCGCCGCGTTCGATCAGCACGCGCGTGTTGTCCGAAAAGCTTCGCAGCGCGGCGAGCGGCTGATTGAGTTCGTGCGTGATGCCGGCCGCCATCTGGCCGAGCGCGGCGAGCTTGCTCGCCTGGATCAGCTCGTCGTGCGCGGCGCGCAAGTCCTGCTCGGCGCGCGTGCGCTCGCTGACTTCCTTTGTCAGCAGCGCGTTCGCTTCCGAGAGATCGGCCGTGCGCTCGGCGACGCGCTGGTTCAGTTCGGCATACGCCGTCTGCAGCAGCGCTCGGCCACGCATCAGTTCACGCATACGCACGCGGCGCATGCGCCAGTAGAACGCGAGCAGACATAGCGAGACGAACACGAGCGCGGTCACGATCGTCGCGGTGGCCGCGGCTTCCTCGACGGGATCGAGCGGCGCCATCGTGATGAGTTGCCAGTCCGGCTCGCCGAGCGAGCGGCGCGTCGCCAGATAACTCGGCGCGTTGCGCCCGCCGCCGACGCGCACGATCTGCGCGTCGCCCGGCAGCGTCTTCACGACGGTCATCGGCAGCGGCGCGATCGCCTGCTGCGCGTACTGGCGCGTGGCGAACACCGACGCCTCGATGTTCTGCGGCAACGGCCGCACGGTGTGGTATTTCCACGCGGGCACGGACGACAGGAAGATCACGCCGTGATCGTCGGTGACGAGAAGCGGCTCGGACGCATCCGCGCCCTGCAGCCATTCCAGATTCAGCTTCACCACCGCCACGCCGACAATGTCACGCGAGCCTTCGCGAAACACCGGCTGCGAGATGAAATAGCCCGGTTCGCGCGAAATCGTGCCGACGCCGAAAAAGCGCCCGACACCGCCTTTCGCCGCATCGACGAAATACGGGCGGAACAGGTATTCCGCGCCGACGAAACTATCCGGCGCGCGCCAGTTGCTCGCCGCGACGCACAGTCCGTTCGACCGGATGATGTAGGTCGCGCTCGCGCGGGCGTGCTTGTTGAGGTCTTCTAGATAGCGGTTCGCGCGGTCGGCGAACTGCGGATTGGGCGCGGCCAGCACGTCCTGCACGAACGGATGGCGCGACAGCAGATACGGCAGATATTCGTAGCGTTCGAGCGTGCTTTTCAGCGTGCTCGTCGTGCGGTCGACGCGCGCGGCGGCGTTGTGCCGCAATTCGTCGATACCGCGCTGCCACGTCACGGTCCACGTCAGCGCGCACGCGGCCGCGAGGGCGGCGGCGAGCGCGATGAAGACAAGCAGGCGGCGCGTCACGTGGGCAGATTCCAGCCGATGGGAATCCACGATTGTGGCATAGGCCGCAGCGAATGGCCGCGCGCCAGACGACTGCGGCGGCGCATCCGTCGCCCGATGCTCCGCCGCTTTCATGGTGCGCCGCCCGTCCTGGCGTTCAGACGTTCAGACGGTTTCGGCTTCGGTATCGACCGAGCCGTGACGCAGTTGATCGCGCAGCTTGTCGCGGTCCAGTTCGTTTTCCCACGCCGACACCACGACCGTCGCCACGCCGTTGCCGACGATGTTCGTCAGCGCGCGGCATTCGCTCATGAAACGGTCGATGCCGAGAATCAGCACCATGCCCGACAGCGGAATGGTCGGCACGACGGCAAGCGTTGCCGCCAGCGTGATGAAGCCCGCGCCGGTCACGCCGCTCGCGCCCTTCGAGGTCAGCATCGTGACGCCGAGCAGGGTCAATTGCTGCATCCACGTGAGGTCCGTGTTGGTGGCCTGCGCGATGAACAGCACGGCCATCGTCATGTAGATGTTGGTGCCGTCGAGGTTGAACGAATAGCCGGTCGGCACGACGAGACCCACGACCGAGCGCGAGCAGCCGAGCTTTTCGAGCTTGAGCATGAGTTGCGGGAGCGCCGCTTCCGACGAACTCGTGCCGAGCACGATCAGCATTTCTTCCTTGATATAGGCGACGAAACGCAGGATGTTGAAGCCCACGATCTTCGCGATGATGCCGAGCACCACGACCACGAACACGATCGACGTGAGATAGAACGTGCCGATCAGCTTGAGCATCGGCACGAGCGAGCCGATGCCGTACTTGCCGATGGTGAACGCCATCGCGCCGAACGCGCCGATCGGGGCCAGCTTCGTGATGATGCGCACGACGCCGAACAGGATGTGCGACAGGCTTTCGATGAAGCTCGTCACCGCCCGGCCCTTCTCGCCCGCGGTGGCGAGCACCGCGCCGAACAGCAGCGCGATCAGCAGGATCTGGAGTATTTCACCCTGCGCGAACGCCGACGAAAGCGTGTCCGGAATGATGTGCAGCAGGAAATCGACCGTGGACTGGCCGTGCGCCTTTGCCGCGTACGACGCGACCGCCTTGCCGTCGAGCGTCGCCGGGTCGATGTTGAAGCCGACGCCCGGCTTCAGCACGTGCGTCGCGATCAGGCCGAGCACCAGCGCGAAACTCGATACCACCTCGAAATAGAGCAGCGCCTTGCCGCCCACGCGCCCGACCTTCTTCATGTCCTCCATGCCCGCGATCCCGGTCACGACCGTACAGAAAATGATCGGCCCGATCACCATCTTGATGAGCTTGATGAAGCCGTCGCCGAGCGGCTTCATATCCACGGCAAGCGAGGGATAGAAATGCCCCAGCGCAATGCCGATGGCGATCGCCACCAGCACCTGGACGTACAGGACTTTATGGATAGGTTTCTTCACGATGGTTCCGGACAGTTTTTCAGCAGTGGGCAAATAAGGAGCCAGAGCGATCGAGCGCGAGGTGCGTCATGCGCGTTTGGAAACGCGCGGGAACGCGCCGCGAGCAGCAGAGGCCGCAAAACGACGACGCGTTCAGGTACACCTAGGGTGAAATGTGGGCATCGGCTTGTCTCCTTGCTTTTTATGGCGGCCTCTCGGCCACGCTTCTAGTATTGCAAGGTCGATGCCAGTTTTTATCGCGGTCAGAAGGTTGATTTATAAGGCTTTTTTGGCCTGCCGATGCGTGCCGAATCCGGCTTTCCGGAATTCCGGAATTCACGCGTCTGACGAACCGGACGAGATTCGGGTTTTCCCTAGGAGCCTTTGTTTACGGGGGTTCACGAGGGTTTACGCGAGGTTTTCCGTGCGTTTTCCGTGGCGTGATGTCCGGGCAACGAGACAGGCGAAAAAAAACCCACGCGAAAGGCGTGGGTTCTGTCAGCGGTCACAAAACGGTGAGTTTTAAACCACTCCCGCGTCGTGCGCCTGCTGATCCGCGTGATAGCTCGACCGCACCATCGCGCCAACGGCCGCGTGCGTGAAGCCCATTTTGTACGCTTCTTCCTCGTACATCTTGAACGTGTCGGGATGCACGTAGGAGCGCACCGGCAAGTGATGCTCGGACGGCTGCAAATACTGGCCGATCGTCAGCATGTCCACGTCGTGCGCGCGCAGATCCCGCATCACCTGCAGAATTTCTTCCTCGGTTTCGCCCAGTCCGACCATCAGCCCCGACTTCGTCGCGACTTCCGGATGCAGCGCCTTGAAGTCCTTCAGCAGCTTCAGCGAATGGTGATAATCCGAGCCCGGACGCGCTTCCTTGTACAGCCGCGGCACCGTTTCGAGATTGTGGTTCATCACGTCGGGCGGCGCGGCGGTCAGAATGCCGATCGCGCGGTCGAGACGCCCGCGGAAGTCCGGCGTCAAAATTTCGATCCGCGTTTGCGGCGAATGTTCGCGCACTTGCCGGATACATTCGACGAAATGCGCCGCCCCGCCGTCGCGCAAATCGTCGCGATCGACGCTCGTAATCACCACGTATTTCAGCTTCAGCGCGCCGATCGTGCGGGCGAGATTGAGCGGCTCGTCCGCGTCGAGCGGGTCCGGGCGTCCGTGGCCGACGTCGCAGAACGGGCAGCGGCGCGTGCATTTGTCGCCCATGATCATGAACGTGGCTGTGCCCTTGCCGAAACATTCACCGATATTCGGGCAGCTCGCTTCCTCGCACACCGTGTGCAGGTTGTGCTCGCGAAGAATCTGCTTGATTTCGTAGAAACGCGAACTGCCGGTCGCGGCCTTCACGCGGATCCAGTCCGGCTTCTTCAATTTTTCGATCGGGATGATCTTGATCGGAATGCGCGCCGTCTTGGCCTGCGCCTTCTGTTTCGCCGTCGCGTCGTAGGCGGCGGGCGGAGTGGCCGGTGCGTTCGAAGCGCTTTCGCCAGCCAGATTTCCGGTTACGTCAGTCATTCGGTCGATCCATTCAGACGGTCAGGCCGTCCTGCGGTTGGGCGGCGGCCGCGGGGGAGCCGTCGAGGTGGTAAGTAAGGCGTGTCGCAAGCGAGCGCGCCACGTCCTGCCAGCTTGCCGCGACGCCGAGCGTCGCCATGTCGGTTGTTTCGAGCCCGGCGTAGCCGCATGGATTGATCGCCAGAAACGGCCGCAGATCCATTTTCACGTTCAGGCTCACACCGTGATAACTGCAGCCGTTACGGATTTTCAGGCCGAGCGCCGCGATTTTCGCGCCCTCGTGCAAGGCGTGGGCATCGACGTCGAAGCCTTGCGCGCGCTGGGTTTCAGACGGTTTCGTCACGTAGATTCCCGGCGCGCCGGCGCGGCGATCGGACGCCAGATTATACGCTGCGAGCGTATCCAGCACGCCCTCCTCGATCCGCCGCACCAGCTCGCGGACCATCAGTTTCCGGCGCCGCAGATCGAGCAGCAGATACGCGACCACCTGCCCCGGCCCGTGAAACGTGATCTGCCCGCCGCGATCCACCTTGACGAGCGGAATCCCGCTATCGGCGTTGAGCAGATGCGACGGATCGCCCGCGAGGCCGAGCGTGAACACCTGGGGATGCTCGACGAGCCAGATTTCGTCGAGCGTGTCGGGCGTGCGCGCGTCGGTGAACGCGCGCATCGCGTCGAAACTGACGGAATAGGGTTCGAGACCGCGCCAGCGCAGCACGACGGCATGACCGGCGGGGCCAGTCAGCGTGGTGGCGGGCGCGCCTGCGTCCGTGGCGTGGGGGAGAGAAGAAACCGGCGTGGCGCACATGATTGCGCTAGTTTACCGAAATCTTGCGAACGCCGTAGGACGGGGCTGAATTTGCGCGCTTTTCTGAATAGTCGGAAGTGCGCGCTTAGGCGGCGCCCAGACAGCGCTCAGGCAGCGAGAAACGTGCGCTCAGACCGTTCTCCAGCCCGAACGAAAACGGTTGATCGCCGATTCCAGCCGCCGCGCGAGCCAGCCGACCGCGCGTTGATCGCAGCGCGGCACGATCGTGAACACGACTTTCGCAGGGCGCGCGCCTTCCACGCTCAGCCAGAGCCGCTCGCGCTCCTTCAAGCGCAGATGGCCGCCGGGCGAAATCCAGTAGTCTTCGATGTCGTTGCTGCGGGTCGCCCAGACCGGCCCGCCGTGCACGGTTAGCCGGGTGCCTCGGGCGATGCGCATCGGAACCGTCTCGCCGGGATTGATTTCGAACGTGACGCTTGTGGAAATTTCTCGCATGATTGCCTCCGCCAAAATTCGTCTTGATGGCTACAATCGTAGGCGGCGTATGGCTTTGGGCAAAACGAGCAATTTTCGCGGCTATGTGAGCCGGATTAGCAACGACGCCTCGACAACGGGCACGACATCACGGAAATCATGGATCTTCGACAACTTCCCGCGCTCAACGCACTGAAAGCCTTCGAGGCCGCGGCGCGCCACGAAAGCTTCTCGCGCGCCGCCGACGAACTGTTCGTCACGCACGGCGCGGTGAGCCATCAGATCCGCGCGCTCGAAGCCGAACTCGGCGTGACGCTCTTCGCACGCGACGGCAAACGCGTGCGGCTGACCGAACTCGGCCGCCAGTACGCCGCCGATGTCCGCTCCGCGCTGCTTGCGCTTGCCGAGGCCACGAAGCGCGCGCGTTCGGGCGATCGCGACCGGCGGCTCGTGGTGTCGATGCTGTCGTCGTTCTCGGCGCGCTTCGTCACGCCGCGGATCGGCGGGTTTATCGAAAAGCATCCGGAAATCGATCTGGAAATGCTGTCGACGAACGCGCTCACCGACTTCGCGCGCGATGATGTCGATGTCGCGATTCGCTTCGGACGCGGTAAGTATCCGGGACTTCACGTCGAGATGCTGCTGGAAGAAGTGTTTTTCCCGGCATGTTCGCCGAGTTTCAATGGCGGCAAGTTGCCGCGCACGCCCGCCGAGTTGGCGAACCTGCCGCTTCTGCGCTCGAACGACGAACTTTGGCGGCCGTTCTTCGACGCCGCCGGACTGACCGAGTTGCCCGAGCCGAAACGCGGCGTCTTGTATGAGGATTCGTCGAATTTGCTGCAAGCCGCCGCCGATGGGCAGGGCATCGCACTCGTGCGCCGCTCGCTCGCGATGCACGACCTTCTGGCGGGGCGGATCGTGCGGCTGTTCAATATCGACGGCCCGAGTCCGTGGACTTACTACTTCGTTTGCACGCCGGAATCGATGAAAGCGAAGCGCGTACGGGAATTTCGCGACTGGCTGTTCGATGAGGTCGAGACGTTTCGCGAGTGGTTCGCGCAGACGCCGGCGATGTGCGATATGCCGTGTGGTCGCACGTGAGGTGCGACTGGGGTTTGGACGAGGGCCCACGGACGACGGGGTTTGAAGGTCTGCAGCTTCTGGGAACTTGCTTTCGCGTCGGACGGGAAACGTAGCGGGCTTAACCACACGCTTCGGGGAACTTGCTTTCGCGTCGGACGGGAAACGTAGCGGGCTTAACCACACGCTTTCTGGGAACTTGCTTTCGCGTCGGACGGTAGACGTAGCGGGCTTAACCACACGATTCTGGGAACTTGCTTTCGCGTCGGACGGGAAACGTAGCGGCTTAACCACACGCTTCTGGGAACTTGCTTTCGCGTAGGTTTATTAGCACGCCGCTATGCGCGGCAGCAGTCACTTTCTTTGCTGCTGCAAAGAAAGTAACCAAAGAAAGCAGCTAGTCCGCCTAAGTGTCCACCACACATAATTTCGCGGATAGGCCCGCAAGCTGACCCGGTTAGCGCGCAGTTATTCCTTTTGGCACAGCGCCTGTCAGTTCCATCCTCGCTACGCTCGGACGACGGGCATATCTCGCAACCGGCGGTCGGTTTGGTTTGGTTGTTCGGTTATGCCCAACCGGCAGGCACTTCGTGCCTGTCGGGATGGATGAGCGGCTCCACTTTGTTGTGTGGTGCGATGGCCGAATCAGCTTGCGCGCCACTCCCGGTTACGGGTCGTGGTGGACACTTAGACGGATAAGCTGCTTTCTTTGGTTACTTTCTTTGCAGCAGCAAAGAAAGTGACTGCTGCCGCGCATAGCGGCGTGCTAATAGACCTACACGAAAGCAAGTTCCCGGAAAAGCGGCCGAACATCAAACGGTGTAACCCACCCACACCAAGCCGCCCCACGGCGCCGAATCCCGTGATGCTTTCTGGTTACTTTCTCCGCAGCTACCCAAAAGAAAGTGACTGCTGCCGCGCATAGCGGAGTGCTAATAAACCTACACGAAAGCAAGCTCCCAGCAAGCGCGACCCGAGCAAACAAAACCAACGGGCGCCAGCAAAACCTAAAGCACGACCTTCACCATCGGATGCCCCGTAAGCGCCCGATAAATATCATCGAGATGCGCGCGGCTCTGGGCCCGCACCGTGAGCGTAAGCCCCGTGTACGTGCCGCCCGACGAAGGCCGCGTCTCAATCCTGGCGATATCGAATTCGTTATCGAACTCGCGGATCACCGTGACGATGGCGTCCTGAAATTCAGGATGCGACTTACCCATCACCTTGATCGGAAAATCGCAGGGAAAATTGAATAATGCGTCGATATCGGGATTGCTGGGTGTGCTCATGATCATCTCCTTCGTTCAGGCACGCGGCGCTTCACATCACGCTTCACATCACGCTTTTGCAGCACGCTCCACACCACGCCTCGCAGCGCGCTTCACCGGACGATTCGCCAAACGATCCCGCCCAACTCACGCGCCTTGGGCCTGCTACCAGGCCCCATGCAGTCCAGCATAGACCACACACCGAACCGCAGTCCGGCGTCACCTTCACTTGCGCTTTTGCCACATCATCAGCGCGGAATCCCACAAGCGCCCGACGATGCCCGCCTCCGGCACATCCTGCAGCGCCACCAGCGGGAACTGCGCGACTTCCTTGCCGTCGGCCATCATCTTGACGGTGCCGATCGCCTGGCCCTTTTTCAGCGGCGCGACGATGGTGGCGTTTTCGACAATAGCCGGCTTCACCTTGTCGCCGAGACCCTTCGGCACGGTGATGTACTGATCGGTATCGACGCCCGCCTTCACGTTGTTTTCCGCGCCCTTGTAGACGCGCGGCGTGGCGACGGTCTGGCCCGCCTTGAACAGGCGCACCGCGTCATAGGCGGTGTAGCCGTAGTTCAGCATCTTCAGGCTGTCCTGCACGCGGTTGTGCTCTTTCGGCTCGCCCATCATCACGGCGACCAAACGGCGGCTCGCGTCCGGCACGCCGGGAAGCGGTCGCTTCGACGTAGCGATCAGGCAGTAACCGGCCGCCTTCGTGTGGCCGGTCTTCAGGCCATCGACAGTCGGATCGAGCCACAACAACCGGTTGCGGTTCGGCTGCTTGATCTTGTTGTAGGTGAAATCCTTCACCGAGAAAATGCTGTAGTACTCGGGGAAATCGCGGATCAGCCGCGCCGACAGCACGGCCAGATCGCCCGCCGTGGTGTAGTGCTGCGGATCCGGCATGCCGTTCACATCGGCGAAATGGGTGTTCTTCATGCCGAGCTTCTGCGCCGCGCCGTTCATCAGCGTGACGAAGTTCGACTCGCTGCCGCCGACCAGTTCCGCGAGCGCGATGGCCGCGTCGTTACCCGACTGGATGATCATGCCGTACACGAGGTCATGCACGGTCACCGGCTTGTTCGCCTCGATGAACATGCGCGACTCGTCCGTGCCCACGCGGCGCACGGCTTCGCTCGGCATCACGGTCTGGTCCATGTTGATCTTCTTCGTCTTCAGCGCGTCGAAGACGAGGTACGCGGTCATCAGCTTGGTGAGCGACGCCGGTTCCGAGCGTTCATCGGGATTGCCGGACGCGAGCACCTGATTGCTGGTGGCATCGACGAGCACCCACGAGCGCGCCGTCACATCCGGCGGCGGCACTTGCGCGAACGCGCTGGCGGCCACGAGCGCGGCGGGCATGACGACAGCGGCGGTGACTACGCGATGAAACGCAGAAGAAGCGGAATGAGCGGGACGGGACAGGCCGGAAGGGGAAAAGCGCATAGGATCGGGTCGGCAGAAAAAGCATCGGCGCTTCGCGGCTTGCCCTTGCGGGCGGCGAAGCGCGGGTTGAACAGGGTGACCGTCGGACCGGTCGGGCAATCTTGCAGTGGTGCGATCTTGCGTTTTGCGCTGCTGCGTTCATGCGTTCGTGCTTGCGTTCGTGCTCGCGTTCGGCCTTACATTCCTGCCGGGCAAAAACGGCGGCTGAACGCCAGTTTCAGCGCAAAAAGTCTGCGCCATTATACGCGTCAGCCGAACGCGATTTATCTCGGAACCGGCTTGAAAAGCGGCTCTTTTGCGTAACGGAATGTGAATGCGCGGGAGAAACGAGTAAGCAAACGGTGCGATGAAAACCCTCGCCCCGCTCAAGCCTTCGAACCCTACGAACGTCTTATACGGCGTCGCGCTTCAACGCCACGCATCGACGATCACGCGCTTCAGAATATGCAGCTTGCGGTGAAAGAAGTGCTCGCCGCCCGGAATCACGACCACCGGCAATTCCTGCGGCCGCGCCCAGTCGTAGACGGACTGGATCGGCACGGTGTCGTCCACTTCGCCGTGAATCACGAGCGTGTTTTCCGGCACCTCGGCCACTTCCCAGCGGCTCGCCGCCGTGCCGACGAACACCATCCGCTCGATTTGCGCGCCCGCGTCGCGTAGCCGTTTCGCGGCGTGCGAGAGGACGAACGTGCCGAACGAGAACCCGGCGAGCACGAGCGGCACATCGGCCTGACCCGGCTCGGCGCGCATGTGATCGAGCACGGCCAGCAGGTCTTCGCATTCGCCGGTGCCGTTATCGTGCTCGCCTTGCGTCTCGCCGACACCGCGAAAATTCGAGCGATACGTCACGTAGCCAAGCTGCACCATCGTGCGCGCGAGCGTCTGCGCGACCTTGTTGTCCATCGTGCCGCCGAAGAGCGGATGCGGGTGCGCAACGAGCGCAATGCCGCGCGTCTCGCCGTCGGGACGGTCGAGCGCGACTTCGATCTTGCCCACCGGGCCGTCGATCAGGAATTTTTCGGTCTGAGCGTTCATCGCGTATGAGGGGGATCCAGACGTGGTTTCAGACGGCAGGCTGGTCGATCAGCAAACGCTCGACGATTTTTCCCTGCCCGAGATGCGACTCGACGATCTCGTCGATATCGGCTTCGTCCACGTAGGTGTACCAGATGCCTTCCGGATACACCACCAGCACCGGCCCGAGTTCGCAGCGGTCGAGACACCCCGCCTTGTTGATCCGCACCTGGCCGTCGCCCGCGAGCCCGAGTTTCTTCACGCGCTTTTTCGCGTATTCCTGCATCGCCTGGGCATTGCAGTTTGCGCAGCTCGGGCGCGACGCGTCCGGCTCGCGCTGATTCAGGCAGAAGAAGACGTGATATTTGTAAAAGGAGTCCATTGCGTTCCCGTAGGTTGAGAGGTGCAACCGAGGTATGCGGTCGAGCTGTGCGCCCGATTATAACGAGCGCCGCCCATCGCCGCCGCGCCGCCGGGCGAGCCATGCGCGCTCCGCAGTGGACGCGAGCCAGCCGAGCGCGGCGTACGGCCAGACCCACGCGAGCCAGTGCGCGAGACCGTTGAAATGCAGATAGCGGCCCTGCCGCCAGTCGGCGAGCACGATATCGAAATACGGGTTCACAGGCAGCAAATTGACGAGCACGAGCGCGACGATCAGCGCGCCGCCCGCGAGCGCCGCCCGCCAGACGCGCGGCAGCGCGAGCGCCATCAGCCCCGCCGCCGCGCCCGCCACGATGCCTTCCAGCGCGCCGTCGGTCGCCCAGTCGAAGGTGAGGCCCGCGCGCGATTGCAGAAACGACGCGCCCGCCTTCGCGCCGAGCGTCGCCGCGACGAGCCACAGCAGAAGCCGCACGCGCGGCGCGCGCTCGCGCATCGGCAGCGCGGCCAGGCCGAGCGCGGCGAACAGGTTGAGCGCGGTGATCAGCGCCTCCCAGGCATCGTCGGGCAACAGATCGTCGAACCGATCCGGCCAGCTCGCGACATCCCACGCCGCCGGGGTCCACGCGAGCAACGCGTCCTGCATGCCGGAATCGAGCGCGTCCCAGAGCATGCGCGGCAGATCGCCCACCGCGAACAGGAACGGCGCGGGAAACATGATCGCGAACGGCCAGAGCGCGGTCAGGCCGAGCATGAACGCCGCGTCGCGCTCGAACCAGATAAAACGCATGCGACGCAGCAAACCGCGATCCAGCACGGCGCTCGTGGCGGGCGCGGTCAGCACGCCGCCGATCAGCGCGCCGAGCGCGTTCGCGGCGAGATCGAGATTCGAGGCGACGCGCGTCGGCAGATAGGTCTGGATCGACTCCATCGCGCCCGACAGCAGCGCGCCGCCGATAAACGCCGCGCCCACCGCCGCCGCGCCGCGCCAGCGCGGATAGAGCGCGAGCACGAACAGCGCGCCGAGCGGGATATAGCCGAGCACGTTCGTCACGACATCGAAGGCCGTGAGGTATTGCGGAAGGGGATCGGCGAGAAACGCGAAAGGACCGAGCCCGAGCGAGCGCCAGCCCGAAAACGGATACAGCGAGCCGTACACGACCAGCGCCGCATACGCCGCGAGCGCCTGCCGCGACAGCGTGGATGGCCGGCGCTGCCACTGCTTGACCGGCGCGCGCTTCACAGACTCACACCTCGCCGCCGTGAAGCGCGCTCAAGTGCCGCGCCCTTCGCGCGCGTCATTGCGACGCGACGAGCGGCTGCACGCCGAGCCAGGCGGTCATTTGCGCGATCAGTTCGTCGGATGCCGCCGACAGCGCCCGCGCGCCGCCCGCCGCGTCCGCCGTGCTCGACGGCGCGCGCGACACGAACGTGCGCTGTCCGATGATCTTGCCCTGCTGCGTGAGCGTTGCGCGCACGGCGACCACGCCGTGGCTTTCGCCCGGGGCGTCGAAGATCTGCTCGAAATCGTTCAGTTCGACTTGCAGCACGGGCGCCTTGACCGCTTCCGCGCCGGTCAGCACGGTGCCGTGCGCCGACATCGCGTCGCGCAGACGCCGCGTGAGCAACTGCGCGGGCGGCATGGTCCAGTGAGCGTTCGAGTAATTGCCGGTGCGTTGCGCATCGGCGTATTGCAGACGGTAGACGAACGCGTCGGAATCCAGATCGCGCGACGCGCTGACCGACAGCACCTTGACCGCCGGCATGTTCATGGCATCGGCCGCGCCGAGGGGCGCGCCGAGGTCGTAACGGATATTCGATACCGCCGCCGGCGGCCCGGAAGCGCATCCGGCGAGAATAAGCGCCGATGCGGCAAGCGCCGATGCGGCACGCGCCGAAGCGGCAAGCGCCGTCGCAAAGACAGCGGAGCGCGCTCGCGCGAGCGGGCGCGTGTCGCGCACTGCGGCGCGCGCCTGCAAGATCGTGTGTGGCATCACTGTTCCTTTTGCTTAAAACTTCAAACTTCAAAACTTCAATCGAACCATCGAAACTCCAGACTCTAATCCGCCAAATTTTCAGGCAAATTTCAGTCGGGTTTCAGCACTGCATCTCAACGCGCAGGCGCAGCAGGCCAGCTAAAACCCGGCTCGCCCGGCCCCGGTGCAGGCGGCGTCACGCCGAACAGCACCGCGCGCGGATTGTTGCTGAACATGTCGGCGGCGCGATCGACCGAGCGCGCGGCGCTGCTGACATCGTCGGCGAAATTGTTCACGCGCGGCAGCGTTTCGTAGTTCACGCGCGCCGTCAGTTCGCGCAACGAATCGTTGATATCGGTCAGCGCCGTGCCCGCCTGCTGCGCCGCGTCGCCCGCCTTGTTCAGATTCGCGACGAAAGGGCCGTCCTCGCGGTTCAGGTTCTGGATCAGCGCGTTGGTCGAGATGAGCGTCTTGTCCAGTTGGTTGAGCGTGTTCGGCAGTTTCCCGGCGACCGGTCCGACCTGATTGGCGAGCGACGAGATGCTGTCCGCCGCGTTTTGCAGGCTTTTCGTGGTGTCGAGGAGTTGCGTGCGCACGTCGTCGGACAGGAATTTGTCCGCGTCGTCCGAAAGACGTTCGAATCTTTTCAGAATGACGTCGCCGCGCTGCTGCAACTGATCGAAAAGACCGGGGCGCATCGGCACTTCCGCCACGCTGGTCGTCGATGAAACCAGCGCCTCCGTGTCCTTGCCCGTGTCGTCCAGTTGCACGAACGCGATGCCCGTCACGCCCTGAAAGCCGAGCGTGGCGAAGGTGGAATGCGTCATCGGCGCGTTCTTGTCGACCATGATGCGGATGCGGATCTGCCCCGGATGATCGTGGTCGAAGCGGATCGACTCCACCTTGCCGACGCCCAGCCCGCGATACCGCACGGCGGCATCGGTGAACAGTCCGGTCACGTTGGTGCGGGCGAGCAGGTCGTACGGCACGCGCACCGTGCGGTCGACGTTGAAAAAGAACGCGGTCACCGCGATCGCGGCAACCAGGCCGATCGTGAACAACCCGGCCCAGAACGCGTGGGATTTATTTTCCATCGACAGGTTCCTCAGGTTCTACGCGTGAGATCACAGCTTCGGGCCGAGCGGCGCGTCTTCGAGCGCTACGGCCGGCAATTTCGCGCGCCGCTCGGGCGGCAGCGCCTGCAACGCGCGCCTGCCGCGCCGCCCCAGAAAGTATTCGCGGATAAACGGGTGATCGACGGCGACCGCTTCTTCCACGGGCGCGGCCACCAGCACGCGGCGATCGGCGAGCACGGCCACGCGCGTGGACAGCGCGACCATCGTGTCGAGATCGTGCGTGACCATGATCACCGTCAGCCCGAGCGCGCGATGCAGCGTCGCGATCAGATCGACGAACTCGTCCGACGCCTTCGGATCGAGCCCGGCCGTGGGTTCGTCGAGGAACAGCAGTTCCGGCTCCAGCGCGATCGCCCGCGCGATCCCCACGCGTTTCACCATCCCGCCCGACAGCGCCGACGGCATCTTGCTCGCGTGCTTGCACGACAGCCCGACCATTTCGAGCTTCAGCATGACGAACTCGCTGATCAGATCCTCGGGAATCTTGCCGAGTTCGCGAAACGGCTGCGCGATGTTGTCGTACACCGACAGCGACGAAAAGAGCGCGCCCTGCTGGAACATCATGCCGGAGCGCGTGCGCAGCATCCGCGCGGTTTCGTCGTCCATGTTGGCCCATTCCTCGCCCAGCACGCGAATCGTCCCGGAAGTGGGCGACTCCAGCCCGAGAATCTGCCGCACGAGCGTCGTCTTGCCGGAACCCGAACCGCCGAGCAGCGCGACGATCTCGCCGCGCCGCACGTCGAGATTCAGATGCTCGTGGATCACGGTGCGGCCATAACGCTTCGTGACGTCGCGCACCTCGATCACCGGCTCCGCGATCACGGGCGGCGGCTGGTCGCGCACGGAAGTGGCGAGCGTCGTCGACATCAAAGCCCCACGTTCTGGAAAAGGATCGCGAACACGGCGTCCGCGAGAATCACGATGGTGATCGACGTGACGACCGAGGTCGTCGTGCCTTCGCCTAGACTCTGCGAATTCGCCTTGATCCGAAAGCCGAAGTGGCACGCGGCCAGCGCGATCAGCATGCCGAACACGACGCCCTTGCCGAGGCCGATCCACAGGTTCGCGATCGGCACGACGCTTGGCAGCGAGCGCATGAAATACGACACGTCGATGGCAAGCACCAGTTTCGCCGCCAGCGCGCCGCCGAGCAGCGCGATCACGTTGGTCCACATGACGAGCAGCGGCATCGCGACACCGAGCGCCAGCACGCGCGGCAAGACGAGCCGCAAGCCGTGCGGAATGCCCATCACGCGCATGGCGTCGAGTTCCTCGGTCACGCGCATCACGCCGATCTGCGCGGTGATCGCCGACCCCGAACGCCCCGCGACCAGAATGGCCGACAGCACCGGTCCGAGTTCGCGAATCACGGAAAGCCCGAGAATGTTCACGATGTACTGGTTCGCGCCGAACATGCGCAACTGCTGCGCGGACAGGTAACTCAGCACGATCCCGATCAAAAACGCGACGAGCGCCGTGATCGCCAGCGCCTGCGTGCCCGCGCTATAGATATTCGCGGATATCTCGGTCCACGGCGTGCGCTTCGGCTGCCGGACGATCAACAGCAGATCGAGCACGAAACGGCCGAACATCGCGAGACCGCCGTACAGATGCTCGAAGAACGCGAATAGCATCAGGCCGAAGCGCGTGACGAAATTGTAGCGATCGACTTCTTCCGGCTCCTCGCGCTCGGAATCGAGCAGCGCGATCCGTTCGAAAATCTCGCGCTGCGTGTCCGACAGCGCGATATCCACCGGCATCTTGCGGCCCCACACGCGCCAGAGCGCCTGCCCGCCGACGTGATCCAGCCGTTCGATACCGAGCAGATCCCAGTTGCCGTACGTCTCCCGGCCGATCGCGCGCAAGCGCCGCGTCACGCCGCTTTTCGCCCGGTCGCGTGCGAGCGCAAGCGCCGTCCACTGGCCTGAGAGCCGGACGACCTTGCCCTGCTGCCCGGCTTCCACTTGCAGGCGTGGCGGAGTGTCGAAGTTCAAGGATCGAGGTCGCGCGAGAAAATGGGAGCACTCATTGTAACGAAGGATCGCGGGAATTACGGTCAAGGGGCGCCGGAACGCCGCCCCACGGTTCGCGCCGGCTTCGGGCCGCTGCAGCTTTGGGCCGCTACAATAAGCGCATGAACTCCTCTAACTCGTCCTTCCCGCTCGACGCCGCCTGGCGCATCGACCGCGACCGCCTCGCCGCGCTCACCGCTGGCCCGGCGCGCGACTGGCCAGTCGAGATCGTCGACGAAACCGGCTCGACCAACGCGGACCTGATGGCCCAGATGAAGTCGATGCCGCGCGACGGCTCGCCTTCCGCCGCTTCCGCCGCGCTCGCGCCGCTGGTGCGTGTGGCCTATTCGCAGACCGCCGGACGCGGGCGGCGCGGCCGCGCGTGGGTCGCGCAGCCGGGCAACGCGCTGCTCTTTTCCACGGCGTGCGTGCTGCCGCGTTCCATCGAAGGGCTGGCGGGCCTGAGTCTCGCGGTCGGCACGGCCGTGCTCGATGCGCTTAACAGCCTGCCGCTGTCGGCATCCGCGCGGCTCGCGCTGAAATGGCCGAACGACGTGTTGATCGACGATGGCAAGCTCGCGGGCATTTTGATCGAGACGGCGTGGAATACGCCGCACTCGACAGCGGTGGTGATCGGGATCGGCATCAATCTGCACGGCGCGGCGCAACTGGCCGCCGATGTCGACGAAGCCGCGCGGCGCGGCGAAACGCCCGCGCCCGGCAACGTGCCGGCGGCGCTCGCGCGGGCGTGGCCGAACGCGAATCTCACCGAAACGCTTGCCGCGATGCTCGGCGCGCTGGAAAACGCGCTGACGCGCTTTGCCGCCGATGGCTTCCGGCCGTTCCGCCAGCCGTGGCTCGCGGCGCATGCGTATGCGGGCCGCGAAGTCGTGCTGCTCGAACAGGGCGTGGAAGTGGCGCGCGGCACGGCGGCGGGCGTCGACGATCGCGGTCAGTTGCAGATCGACACGCCCGATGGCCTGCGCACCGCGGCGACCGGCGACGTTTCGTTGCGTCTCGCGGAGCAGCGTCCATGAGCACCGCGCCGTTCCTCTTGATCGACGCGGGAAACAGCCGGATCAAGTGGTCGCTGGCCGCGCCGGACGGGGCGATGCTCGGCGGCGGCGTATTCGGCCACACGCACGGCCACACGCACGGGCACACGCACGGCCACACGCACGCCGACGACACCTCCGACCCCGACTGGACCGGCTTGCCGCGTCCGTCGGGCGCGTGGGTATCGAATGTGGCGGGCGATGCGGTCGGCGCACGGATCGACGCGCTGATCGACGCGCACTGGCCGGGACTCGCGCGTGCGAACGTGCGCGCTCAGGCGCGGCAATGCGGCGTGATCAACGGTTACGACGAACCGGCGAAACTGGGCAGCGACCGCTGGTCGGGATTGATCGGCGCGCGGGCCGCGTTTCCGGGCGAACATTTGCTGATCGCCACGTTCGGCACGGCGACGACGCTCGAAGCCCTGCGCGCCGACGGCGTGTTCACGGGCGGACTGATCGCGCCGGGCTGGTCGCTGATGATGCAGTCGCTCGGCACGAGCACCGCGAACTTGCCGACCCTCGACGCCGACTCGGCCCGCCGCGCGCTCGCCTCGGACGCCTCGGACGCCTCGCTCGCCTCGGACGCCAAGCCGAGCGTGTTCGCGACCGGCACGCGCGCCGCGCTTTCATCGGGATGCCTGCTCGCGCAAGCGGGGTTGATCGAACGTGCGTGGCGCGAACTCAAAGATGAACGCAAGACGGATGTGCGCCTCGTGCTCGGCGGCGGCGCAGCCAATGAGATCGCGAGCGTGCTGACGGTGCCGCACGCTCGCCACGATTCACTCGTCCTTTCGGGGTTGTCGCTGATCGCGCGCGACGCCTCGACCCGCAACCTTTCCTGACGGAGCGCTCATGCTGCGCTGGCTACTCGCTGGACTCTTCCTCGCCAACCTGCTGATGTTCGTCGTCGCGAAAGGCGTGTTCGGACCGTTGCCGTCGGCGGGCGCGCGCGAGGCGTATCACCTCGATCAGCAAGTGCGCCCCGAAGCCCTCCGCACGCGTGCGATGCGCGCCGAGGACGCCGCCGATCAAGCCGTGGTCGGCGGTCCCGCGCCCGCCGCGCCGGTAAAGGCCGCGCCGCTCGCGCAGTGATCGCCGGCGTCAGTCCTGCTGTGCGCGGACTTTTTTGAGTAGCGCGGTGGTCGAGCGGTCGTGCTCGAAGGCAATCGCGAGCGCCGTGCCGCCCCAGCCGCGCACGAGCGCCGATTCCGCCAGCGTGTCCATGTCGTAATCGCCGCCCTTCACGAGCACGTCCGGATGCACCGCGCCGATCAGTTCGAGCGGCGTCGTCTCCTCGAATCTCACCACCCAGTCCACGCTTTCGAGCGCGGCGAGCAGCGCCATGCGATCGTCCTCGCGATTGATCGGGCGGTCGTCGCCCTTGCCGAGCGTGCGCACCGACGCGTCGCTATTCACACCGACAATCAGCGTCGCGCCGAGCGCCTTCGCGTCCGCGAGATAGCTCACATGCCCGCGATGCAGGATATCGAACACGCCGTTCGTGAAGACGACCGGGCCGTCGAGCGTCGCGCGACGGGCGGCGAGCGCATCGCGCGTGACGATCTTGCGTTCGAAAATGGCTGGCATTGCGGTGCTCGCTAGGAAATTTGATTAGCGCGCATTTTGCCACGCTGCGCCGCGCACGCGTTCCCGCGCCGCGCCGATAAAACGAAACAGCCCGCCGGGCGCACCCGGCGGGCTGTTTCTATGCTTTTACGACGTTGAGGAAAGAACGCGTCAGGCAGGCTGTTGCGTCGTTCCTTGCGCGGCTTGAAGACGCAGCACGACTTCCTTGCGATAACGGTTCAATTCCTGCGCGGTCGCGAACGAACGCTCGAAGAGAATGGACAGGTTATGCAGAATTCGCTCGACCACCTTCTTTTCCCAGCTGTCGTCGAAACGGATTTGTTCGTCGAGCCAGTGTTCGAGCCATTCCGGGTCCGGCAGACGCGACTGGATGGTGTCGCGCGGGAACAGCGCCTGATTGACGTGCAGGTTGGTCGGATGCAGCGGCTTTTCCGTGCGTCGCGCCGACGCCATCAGCACGCCGATCTTCGCGAACGCCGCGCGCGCCGTATCGCCCGCCTGCGACATCGCTTTCTTCATGTAGCGCAGATACGCGCCGCCATGACGCGCTTCGTCGCGCGAAATGGTTTCGTAGATATGCTTGATGACCGGCTCGGTATGCCACTCGGCCGCACGGCGATACCAGTGGTTCAAGCGGATTTCGCCGCAGAAGTGGAGCATCAGCGTTTCGAGCGGCGGCGCCGGATCGAATTCGAAACGCACCGCGTGCAGTTCTTCTTCGGTCGGGACCATTTCCGGCTTGAAGCGGCGCAGATACTCCATCAGCACGAGCGAATGCTTCTGTTCTTCGAAGAACCACACGCTCATGAACGCGGAAAAGTCGCTGTCGTGATGGTTGTCGCGCAGGAACATTTCCGTTGCGGGAAGCGCGGACCATTCGGTGATCGCGTTCATCTTGATGGTTTTCGCTTGCTCGTCGGTGAGCAGCGAGGCATCAAATGTGTCCCAGGGAATGTCTTTCTCCATGTCCCAACGAACCGATTCCAGCGATTTATAAAGTTCCGGATAAAGCATCGTGTTCATAGTCCACCCCTGATCTGCCACGTAGTGCGACATTCTGTCTGTAGTTACTCTCGGCCCGCCGCGAGTGGAACGCGCGCCGGACAACCAAGCTTTCAATTTTACGCGGGATCGGACGCTCAGATGCGATAAACCGCAAAGAGGCGTCTGCCGCGGCCCGCCCGTCCGTTTCATGCGACGTGTATCTGCCCGTTCCGAGCACGTCGCGTTATCAAGCGAGCGATGCGTCTGTCTACCGTGGGTGAGGAGCGAAACCTGTGCCTGGGGTATAACGAGGCCTGAATCGGCGCGAAGCCCAAAGTCCGAGGCCTGTTTGCGCCGACGATGCGCAGCATGCATGCCGCACGTGACATTCTGATGCGTTTGCCATGTGCCGCAGCGCTTAATGAATAATGCCGCAAGACAACACCGCAAAACCACGCCGCAAAATCACGCGGAAGGCGTGCTGATCATAGCATGGCGCCCTGCCGCCACTCTGCGATAACTTCTTCGATCTGCGCAAGTCCCGGCACCTGCACGACGCCCTCATGCAGCTTGCGGCGCAACGCGGGACTGCTGCCGCCAACCCAGATCGGCACGTTCAGCGGCAACATGCCGCGCAACTCCGCCAGCCCGTTCGTCACGACTTGGGTGGGCATCGCCGCCGAGAACGACAGCGCCACGATCTCCACGCCCTGCGCGTTCACCGCATGCGCAATATCGTGCAGCGGCGTTTGCGTGCCCAGGGCCAGGCACTCGCAATCGCACAGGGAAAAGAGCGCCTCGGCCATCAGAATGCCGAGCCCGTGCGCCTCGCCCGGCAAGGTCGTCAGCAGGATTCGCGGATGGCCGCCACGGCCGCGCAGTGCGTCGGAAAGCGGGCGCAGCAATGCGCGCAAGGTCACCTGCATCGCTTCGCTGAACAGATGCTCGTGATAAACCTGCAGCGTGCCCGCCGCCCACGCGTTGCCCACGCGTGCCGCCAGCGGCGCGGCCACATCCAGTACGAAGCGTTCGAGGCCATCGCGCGTCGCCCGCCGCAACAGGTCGAAGCGGAAATCGTCGAAAGCGCCGCGGCGCAGCAACTCGACGTAGTGATCCAGTTCCACGTCCGGCGCATCTTGTCCGACGCCCGAGGCTGATGCCAGTTCCTGCAGCATGTCGATCGACTGCGCGAGCACCTTGCTCGGCCGGTGTCCCGCGTCCAGCAAGCGTTTGACCAGCCGCAGCTTGGTCACCTGCTCCTGCGGATAAAGCCGCTCGCCACCCGAGGAACGCAGCGGCTGCGGAAAACCGTAGCGCCGCTCCCAAACCCGCAGCGTGTCCTTCGTCAGGCCGATCTCATGCGCAATCGCGCCGATCCCGATCCCTCCCGCGCCCGGATCCGTCACGAAGGCCGCCGGCGTGTCTACGGGCGAATCGACACCGGTGCCGGACTTGGAACCTAAATCAGTTGAATTTGTCATGGACAAAATGGATATTCAAACAGAGCCTAATAAGGATAATCGGCTTATATTCATGCCATTAGCCGCTTTGCCAACGCGATCATCATAGACGAATTTGTAATCGTGCATAGACAAAAAATGGTCATCAGTAAGTGCTTAAACCGTAGACAAACTGCATCCAGCGCGCCGCGCGCTGCGTAATTCGAAAGACAAGGCTCAAAAGACAAGGCGGCCCGGGACCGGCGGCCATCGAAAACAAGTTGCACACGACACGCGGAGCAACGCCATGAAGGTTGCGGTTATCGGCGGGGGGATATCGGGGCTGGCTTGCGCCTACACGCTCGCGCGAAGCGGCGCGGCGGTCGAGGTCACGTTGTTCGAGGCAAACGGCTACGTCGGCGGCCACACCAATACGGTCGACGTCACGCTCGACGGCATGACGCACGGCGTGGATACCGGCTTTCTCGTGTTCAACCATCGCACGTACCCGAATCTGGTCCGGCTATTCGACGATCTCGGCGTGGCGACTACCGCGACCGACATGTCGTTTTCCGTGGCGCTCACCGACCGCAAGTTCGAGTGGGCGGGCAGCGATCTCAACACGGTGTTCGCCCAGCGGCGCAACGTGCTGCGCCCGGCTTTCCTGCGGATGCTCGCGGATATCCTGCGCTTTAACCGCACGGCAACCGCGCTGGCGCTCGCGGGCGAAACCTCGGCGCCGGAAACGCTGGCCGAACCGGTGAGCCGCTTTCTCGAACGCGAGCGCTTTTCCACGGCGTTTCGCGACTGGTATCTGCTGCCGATGATCGGCGCGATCTGGTCGTGTCCGCTCGATCGGATGATGGCGTTTCCGGTCGGCACGCTGATCCGCTTTTGCCACAATCACGGCTTGCTGCAGATCAACGACCGGCCGCAGTGGCGCACCGTCGACGGCGGCGCGCGCGAATACGTGCGGCGGATGCTGCCGCATATCGCCGATGCGCGCGTCGGTCAGCCGGTTCACGCGGTGCGGCGCGTGGCGGGTCAGGTCGAAATTCGGAGCGCGCGTGGCGTCGAACATTTCGATCACGCCGTGCTCGCCTGCCATAGCGACCAGACGCTGCGCCTCCTCGACGACGCATCGCCCGACGAACGCGCGACGCTCGGCGCGATCGGCTACGCGCCGAATCGCGCAGTGCTTCACACGGATGCGTCGCTGCTGCCGTCGCCGCGCGCGTGGTCGGCGTGGAATTACGAGAGCCGCAGCGGCGAGCTCGGCCGCGATCCGGCGCTTTGCGTGCATTACCTCATCAACCGTCTGCAGCCGTTGCCGTTCAAGACGCCCGTGATCGTCTCGCTGAATCCGGTGCGCGAGCCGCGCGCGGACTGCGTGATCCGCGAATTCGCGTACAGCCATCCCATCTTCGATCAAGCCGCCGTCGCCGCGCAGCAGCGTCTGCCCGCGCTGCAAGGCGTGCGAAACACCTGGTTTTGCGGTGCGTGGACCGGCTACGGCTTTCACGAGGACGGCCTGAAATCCGGACTGGCGGCGGCATCGGCGCTGATCGCTGCGAGTAAAGACCGTCGCGACAATCTGGTGCTCGCCGCATGATGACGCCCCGAACCTTCGATTCGCCCGATCTGTTGATGATCGGCCCGGTGCGGCATCGGCGGCTGCGTCCGGCGCGCAATGCGTTTTCCTACGGCGTGTACGCGCTGCGGCTGCCACTGCGCGCCCGCGCCGCGCGAGCAGCGTCCGGCGGATCGCGGCTGTTTGCGAACAACCGCTTCGGCTTGCTGAGTTTCTACGACCGCGATCACGGCGACAGCACGCAAACTCCGCTCGCGTGGATCGAGCAATTGCTGCGGACGAACGGGATCGAAGACGCCGACGGCGAGATCTTCCTGCACACCTTCCCGCGCGTGCTCGGCTACGTGTTCAATCCGGTGAGCTTCTGGTTTTGCGAACGCGCGGACGGCGCGTTGCGCGCCGTGCTGTGCGAGGTGAACAACACGTTCGGCGAGCGCCATTGCTATCTGCTCGACACCGGCGACGTCATCCCGAACGGCGTGCCGCTCACCGCGCGCAAGGTGTTCGAGGTATCGCCGTTTTGCGCGGTGACCGGCAGCTATACGTTCCGCTTTCTGTTCGCGCCGCCCAAACACGGCAAGCCGATGCGCTCGGTCGCGCGCATCGACTACGACGACGGCGCGGGGCCGCTCCTCATCACGAGTATCGCGGGCGAGGCGCGTCCCGCCGATACCGCGCACGTCCTTCGCGCATTTTTCGGCTATCCGCTGATGACGTTCGGCGTCGTCGCGAGAATTCACTGGCAGGCGCTCAAGCTGTTCGCGAAGCGCGTGCCGTTCCTGCACAAACCCACGCCGTCGAGCGCGAAACGCTCGCGCGCGCGCGGCGAGTTTCCGACCCGGTGAGGCGCAATGCCAGCACAGCCGTCTTCTTCGACCTCGTTCCTCAATCCGCTCGCATGGCTTGAGCCGTGGCTGCGCACGCGGCGCGGCGCACGGCCGCCTGCCGCCGCCCGGATGCTGCTGAAACTGCTCGGCAAGCTGAACTACGGCATGCTCGACGTGCAGTTGCCCGACGGCACGACGCGCTGTATCGGCCACGCCGCCGATGGCGCACCGCACGCGCGCGTGATCCTGCATAACTGGAACGTGTTCGCTGCGTCGCTGAAAAGCGGCGATATCGGATTCGCCGAAACGTACCTCGCGGGCGACTGGCATACCGACGATCTCGCCGCGCTCCTCGACATCGTGGTGCGCAATCGCGCGGCCATCGAGGCGGCGGTATACGGTTCGCGGATCGGCCGGCTCGTGCATCGCGTGCGGCATCTGCGCCACGCGAACACGCGCGAAGGCAGCCGCCGGAATATCCAGGCGCATTACGATCTCGGCAACGCGTTTTATCGGCTGTGGCTCGATGAAACCATGACGTATTCCGCCGCGCTTTTCGACGGCACGCCGGACCAGACGCTCGCCGATGCGCAACGCGCGAAGTATCGGCGATTGCTTGGCGAAGTCGGTTGCGCAGAGTCGGCGCGGATACTGGAAATCGGCTGCGGCTGGGGCGGTTTCGCGGAACTGGCCGCGCGCGAAACGGCGGCGCACGTGACGGGACTCACGCTTTCGACCGAGCAACTCGCCTACGCGCAGCAGCGCATGGACGACGCCGGCCTCACGGACCACGCCGATTTGCGCCTGCAGGATTATCGCGATGCGCACGGCCAGTACGACGCGATCGTTTCCGTCGAAATGTTCGAGGCGGTGGGCGAGGCTTACTGGCCGGGATATTTCGAGTGCATCAAACGTAACCTGAAGCGCGGCGGGCGGGCTTGCGTGCAGACCATCACCATCGACGATGCGCTGTTCGAGCGGTACCGCAAAAGCAGCGACTTCATTCAGCAATATATTTTCCCTGGCGGTATGCTGCCCTCGGCGAGCGCATTCGCGCGCAGCGCGCAGCGCCACGGACTGAAAGTCGTCAACCAGCTTGCGTTCGGGAAAGATTACGCGCGCACGCTGCGCCTGTGGCGCGGCGCGTTTCTTGCAAATCTGGACGAGGTACGCGCGCAGGATTTCGACGCGCGCTTCATTCGTCTCTGGGATTTTTATCTATGTTATTGCGAGGCCGCGTTCGCGCACGCGAACACCGACGTCATCCAGTTCACGCTGGAACACGCGTGATGCGCGCGGTACGGCTCGCGTTCGCCGCGTTCCTGACGCTCGCCGCGCAAGCCGCGTTCGCCTTCGATGCCGCGCCGCTCGTGCGCGAAGTCATTCCACAAGCGCATGTGCAGGGCGAAGGCACGCTGCGTCTTTACGGCTTGCGTATCTACGATGCCCGCCTTTATGTCGGGCCGACGAATCTTGCGAGCAATGAAATGACGGTGCGGCCGTTCGCGCTCGATATCGAATATGCGCGCGCGTTCAAGGGCGCGTCGATCGCCAAGAAGGGCCGCGAGCAAATGGACGATCTCGCGCTCGCGAGCCGCGCGCAGACGGCACAATGGCAAAAGGACATGGAAGGCATGTTCCCGGACGTGCAGGCGGGCGACCATATCGTCGGCGTGTTCATGCCTGAGAGCGGCACGACGTTCTATTCCAACGAAAAGAAGCTCGGCAGCATTCCCGGCGAAGCATTCGCGCGCGCGTTCTTCTCGATCTGGTTCGATCCCCGCACCGGCGCGCCCGGCTTGCGGCAAGCGCTGCTCTCGGGCGGCTCGGCGAACTGATCAATCGGCGGTGTCGTCGAGTGTTTGCGTGACGACATCGCGGCACGCGTTTCTCAACACCGTCATGTCGTGACGATAATTCGTGCATCCGGTGCAGGCGAACAGATGCAGGCGCAACCGGATGCGCTCGCCGAGCGCCAGACGCTCGTTCATTTCATTCGACATCAAAAGCGTCGCTTCCTTGCACGTCAGCATGGCTTGTCCTTCCCGTCGAACCATTTGTCTTCAAGGCACACGCGCAGCGCCATCTTCGCGCGATGAAGGATCACGCCGCAGTTGGTTTTCGTGATCGACAGTTCGATGCACACGTCGTCCACGGCGACGTCGAGGAATTCGCGCATCATGAAAACGCGAGCCGTCGCGGGCGGCAGGTTATCCAGGCAAAGCTGGAAAACCGTCCAGAACTGCGTCTGCGCGAACGTGGCCTCGGGGTCGCCCCACGCCGACGGCCGCTCTTCCTTCTTCCAGTGATCGTGCTCGTTGAAGAGCGCGTCGAATGCGTCGGCGGGAATCTCATCTTCGTACACGCGCACCGGCGCGTTTCGCGCGCGAGAGCGAAACGTATCGACTATCTTGTTCTTAAGGATCGCGAATACCCACGTACTGAATTGCGCTTGCCCGCGAAATTCCTCGATCCGCGCCATCGACGCAAGCATCGCTTCCTGCACTGCGTCTTCCGCCTCGGTTCGGTCGCGTAACTGCAGCAACGCGAAACGCAACAGCATTTCACGCAGGCGGCCGAGGTTGGGCTGAAATCGCGGGGAGGTGACATCGCTCATGGACGGGGACGCTGGCTCAATCAGTTAGAAAAACGCATAACTCATATTAAAACGACGCGACTTTCTTAAGCCTTACGCGCCGCCGACAAATCGCTCGCTCAACTTTTTTTCGCGGCCGGTGTAATGCCGCACCCCGCCGTGCGACTAAATCGACAACAACGCACGAAAACAGCTCCATCAGCTTAGAGGAACATCAGATGACCGCGCAACCTACTCAGGCCGCCGTGCCCGGCGGCGCTCCCGCACGCATCCGCGCGTTCCAGCCGGTATGGGTTCGCATATCGCACTGGCTCAACGCGCTGGCGGTCGTGTTGATGGTGTTGTCGGGATGGCGAATCTATGACGCGTCGCCGGTTTTTAAAGGCTTTGTGATCCCGCCGGGCATCACGTTGGGCGGCTGGCTCGGCGGTGCGCTGCAATGGCATTTCGCCGCAATGTGGCTGCTGTTTTTCAACGGCCTGTTCTATCTCGCGATGAATCTCGTCACCGGCCGCATCGCGCGCAAGTTTTTCCCGCTGTCGCCCATTGCGATTTTCCGCGACCTGAAGCTCGCGCTCACCGGCCATCTCTCGCACGACGATCTCAGCCGCTACAACGCGGTGCAAAAGTTCGCGTACCTGTTCGCGATGGTCGATCTGATTGTGCTCGTGCTGTCCGGGCTCGTGATCTGGAAATCCGTGCAATTCCCGACGCTGCGCGGACTTCTCGGCGGCTACGACAACGCGCGCATCGTGCATTTCGTCGCGATGTCGCTGCTGGTGGCGTACACGGTCGTTCACGTGGCGATGGTCGCGCTCGTGCCGCGCTCATTCCTCACGATGATTCGCGGCCGCTGAAACCCGAGGAACGCCACCATGAAACCGAAAAAGAATCTGCTGATCGCGCCGGAGTTGGATCGCGAGTCGTTGCTCATCGACGCGCGGCGCGAACTGAAAATGCCCGCGCGCCGGCTGTTCGGCAAGCAACTCATCTCGCTTGGCGGACTCGCGATGCTGACCGGCTGCGGCTTGTCCAGCAACCAGTCCGTCGAAACGTTCCTGACTCGCGTGTCGCGCCTGAACGACGGCGTGCAAGGCTGGCTGTTCGATCCAAACCGGCTCGCGCCGACCTACACGGAAGCTGAAATAACGCGGCCGTTTCCGTTCAACGCGTTCTACGGCATCGACGATGTGCCGGTTGTGGACGGCTCGGATTACCGCCTGCAGGTGAGCGGGCTGGTCGCGAACAAGCGCGCAATGACGCTGCCCGAACTTTATGCGCTGCCGCAGGCCGAGCAGATCACGCGGCATATTTGCGTCGAAGGCTGGAGCGCGATCGGGCGCTGGGGCGGCACGCCGTTTTCGACCTTCCTGAAACACGTGGGCGCGGACACGACCGCGAAGTACGTTGGCTTCAAATGCGCCGATGACTATTTCGAGAGTATCGACATGGCGACCGCGCTGCATCCGCAGACGCTGCTCACCTTCACTTATGACGGCAAGACCTTGCCGCCCAAATACGGATACCCGATGAAGCTCCGGATGCCGACCAAGCTCGGCTACAAGAATCCGAAGCACGTCATGGAGATTTTCGTCACGAATGCATTCCCTGGCGGCTACTGGGTCGATCAGGGATACAACTGGTTCGGAGGATCCTGACGCGGCGAGACTTCAAGCGCCGCGGCAGACTTTCGATTCACCCCGGCTGGACCGGACAGCATTAAAAACAGACCATGAGGTTGATATGAAATTCTTTGTGACCGCAGCACTCGCCGCCACGCTGGCCCTGTCGGGTTCGATGGCTTTCGCGCAAGATTCGATGGCGAAGGATTCGATGGCGAAGGATTCGATGTCGAAGGATTCGATGTCCAAGGATTCGATGTCGAAGGACGGGATGTCGAAGGATTCGATGTCCAAGGACACGATGAAGAAATCGGCCAAGCCGAAGCACGACTCGATGGGCATGCAGCACAGCGACACGCAGATGAAGCAGTAAATCGCAGCCGGTATCGGGTCCACGCGACTGGCGCACGGACCCGAAGCCGTCGTTGAAAATTGCGCTTACGGGCTCAAGCGGGCTTCTTCTTCGCCGGTGCTTTCTTCGCGGCCGACGATGTTTTCTTCGTTGCGGAAGCGTCCTCCGCACTCGGCGACGCTTGTTGGTCTTCTTCGCTACTGTCCTGAGGTGCTGCTGCAGCGCCGGTCTGAGTCATCGCGAGACTCGCCAACTGGTTGAATTGCGACTGCAACATGTTCCACCATCCCGAAGGATCGAATGCAGCGTCGTTCGCGCCCGCCTCCGGCGCATTCGTATCGGCGCGATCGTCGCGGGCAGTGTCCGACGCTTTCGGCGTCTCCGGCGCGCTGCTCGAAGGCCAGCCTGGCGTGCTCGGCGCCTTTTCCATCGACGACTGCGCGTAAGCGCCGAATGCGCGCAACGTCGCGAGCGTGGCGCGCTGCACTTCGAGCGCCTGAATCGCCGATTGCAGCATGTTGAGGTTCAGCTTAAGCCACTGCTCGACTGCGCGCATGTCCTTGATCCGCTTGTCGAGTTCCTCGACGTTGGTGAGCGGCGCGAGCATGTCGGACATCATCGAAAGCGACGGACCCATGCTGGAACTGCCGCCGGGCATCGCGGCAGCGAACGGGTTCATGCGCATCATCTCCCACATTTTTTCCATCATGTCGGACTGGTTGAAGCCGGGGAAGCCGGCGAAGTTGCCGAAGGGCGAGTTGCCGCCGGGGGTGTCGGTCATGCGATTCTCCTTGCCGAGGTTTTGGGTTGCTGGCGCGTCGCTTTTGTTTGCCTGCGCTTCCTGGAAACTTGCTTTCGTGTACGTCTATTAGCTCTGCCCCTGTCCGGGGCGGACGGTTTTGGTTTGCTGGCGCCCTTGCTTTTGTTTTCCCGTGCTTCCTGGAAACTTGCTTTCGTGTTCGTCTATCAGCTCTGCCCCTGTCCGGGGCGGACGGTTTTGGTTTGCTGGCGCCCTTGCTTTTGTTTGCCCGTGCTTCCTGGAAACTTGCTTTCGTGTACGTCTATTAGCTCTGCCCCTGTCCGGGGCGGACGGTTTTGGTTTGCTGGCGCCCTTGCTTTTGTTTGCCCGTGCTTCCTGGAAACTTGCTTTCGTGTACGTCTATTAGCTCTGCCCCTGTCCGGGGCGGGACTCACTTTCTTTGCTGCTGCAAAGAAAGTAAGCAAAGAAAGCAGCGTGACCGTCTAAGTGTCCACTTCTCATATCCACCCGGATAGGCCCGCAAGCTGATTCGGCCATCGCGCGTTCGTTCGGATTGGCACAGCGCCTGTCAGTTCCATCCTCGCTACGCGAGGACGACAGGCACATCAAAAACCAGCGGGCGGCGGGCGGCGTTCGTTCGTTCGTTCGTTCGTTCGTTCGTTCGTTCGTTCGTTCGTTCGTTCGTTCGTTCGTTCGTTCGTTCGGTTCGGTTCGGTTCGGTTGTTCGGTCGGTTGTTTGGTTGTTCGTTCGGTTATGCCTTGCCGGCAGGCACTTTGTGCCTGACGGGATGGATGAGCGGCTCCACTCTGTTGTGTGGTGCGATGGCCGAATCAGCTTGCGCGCCTATCCGCACGGTTATTCGTGGTGGACACTTAGGTGGATAAGCTGCTTTCTTTGGTTACTTTCTTTGCAGCAGCAAAGAAAGTGACTGCTGCCGCGCATAGCGGCGTGCTAATAAACCTACACGAAGGCAAGCTCCCAGAAAGCGCAACACAGCCACGCGGCGTACCCAACCCAACCCAACTGAACCCAACCCAACCCCGGCCAACCCCGGCCACTCCTGCGAACTTTAGCCCAAAACTCCCAAATCAACGGCCCGCCAAACACCCCTCCGCGCGCAAGCGCTCAGACCGGCGCCCCGCCAGAAAAATCCGGCGCACGCCGCTCCCTCAACGAGCGCACACCTTCCTGCACGTCCGGCCCGGAAAACCCCATAAATTCGAGCGCGAGCGATGCATCGAAAGTGGGACCCGCCGAGCGCAACCAGTTGTTCAACGCGTATTTGGTCCAGCGGATCGCCGTCTGCGAGCCGAGCGCTAACCGGTTCGCCACTTCGATCGCCTTCGGCATGAGTTCGGTTTCGTCGACGGCAAGCGACACGAGGCCGATCCGCTCCGCCTCCTCGCCGCTCACCGGCTCGCAAAGCAGCAGGTAATACTTCGCCTTCGCCATGCCGCACAAAAGCGGCCACACGATCGCCGCGTGATCGCCGGCGGCCACGCCGAGACGCGTATGACCATCGATAATCCGCGCCGTCTTCGATGCGATCGAAATGTCCGCGAGCAAGCCCGCGACGAGCCCCGCGCCGACCGCCGGGCCGTGCATCGCGGAGACGATCGGCTTGCTGCAATTGATAACGTTGTAGACGAGATCGCGCGCCTCGCGCCAGACGCGCGTGCGTACATCGAAATCCGACGCCATCTGCTCGACCAGTTCGAGATCGCCGCCCGCCGAGAAGCCCTTGCCCTCGCCACGGATCAACGCGACGCGCGTGTCCGGATCGCGGTCCACGTCGCGCCAGATTTCGGCGAGTTCGCGGTGCATGCCGGCGTCGGCGGTCGCGAGTCCGCTCTTGTTCGCGCCCGCGCCGCTCATCACGATTTCGAGCACGCCATGCGGATGACGCCGCAATTTCAGCGACGAATAGTGCGCGTAGAAAGAGAGATCGCTCATGTCGGTCGATGTCGGTTTGGCGGAGGAAAGCAAGGGTCCGGTCGTGGTCCGGATGTGCGGCGTCCGGCGCCCAAGTGTAGAGCGCGCCGCCCGCACGGCGCATCGGGCAAAACCCGTTGCATAGCCGGCGGGCGCGGGCGGGCGCGGCCTGCGTCAGTGTTCCGGGGCGACGACCGCCTGATCGATTGCGCCGAAGATCGACCGGCCTGCTTCGTCGAACATCTCGATCTTCACGCTGTCGCCGAACTTCATGAATTCGGTCTGCGGCGCGCCGTGCTCGATCGTCTCCAGACAGCGCTTTTCGGCGATACAGCAGTAGCCGCGCCGCGCGTCCTTGTTCGAGATCGTGCCCGATCCGACAATCGCGCCCGCGCGCAGATTGCGCGTCTTCGCGGCGTGCGCGATCAACTGGCCGAAGTGGAACACCATGTCCGTGCCGCAATCCGGCTGGCCGACTTTCTTGCCGTTCCAGTGCACGATCATCGGACGGTGGACGCGGCCTTCGCGCCACGCTTCGCCTAGTTCGTCGGGCGTGACGGCGACCGGCGAGAACGAACTTGCGGGTTTGCTCTGGAAAAAGCCGAAACCTTTCGCGAGTTCGGCTGGTATCAGGTTGCGCAGCGAAACGTCGTTCACGAGCATCAAAAGGCGCACGTGGCGGAGCGCTTCGTCGGGCATCGCGGTCATCGGGACGTCGCTCGTGATCGCCGCGACTTCCGCCTCGAAGTCGATACCGAATGCTTCCGACGCGCACACGATGTCGTCGGCCGGTCCGATGAAGTCGTCGCTGCCGCCCTGGTACATCAGCGGGTCGGTCCAGAATTCGGGCGGCATTTCGGCGCCGCGCGCGCGCCGCACGAGTTCGACGTGATTCACGTAGGCCGAGCCGTCGGCCCACTGGAATGCGCGCGGCAGCGGCGCCATGCAGGCTTTTTGATCGAAGGAGAACGTGTTGCGCGCGCGGCCCTGGTTAAGCGCGTCGGAGAGCTCCTGCAATTGCGGCGCGTAGAAGGCCCAGTCGTCGAGCGCGCGTTGCAGCGTGCCCACGATCGTGTCCGCGATCGCGGCGGTGCGCAGATCGCGCGACACGACGACGAGCTGACCGTCGCGCGTCCCGTCCTTCAGCGTGGCAAGTTTCATAAAGCGTTTGGCGTTTAGTGACGATGGAAGAAATCTATTTTACGATGGTGAATCCCAGGCCGGCTGGTTTCGCGCGCCCTTCAACGCATTTTTCGCCTATGTCCACGCCTTCCAGCCTCGACGCCGCTCACGCCGGCACGGATTCCGACGACGCCGTCGAGGAAAAGGCGCGCTCCGGCATCCAGTCGATCGAAGTCGGTTTCCGGCTGCTCGACGTGCTGACAAACGAGCCGCACGCGATGATGCTGCGCGATCTCGCGCGGCTCGCAGGCATGAGCCCGGCGAAGGCGCATCGCTATCTCGTGAGTTTTCAGCGGCTCGGGCTGGCGTCGCAGGACCCGGTGTCGGGGCGCTACGAACTCGGCGGCTTCGCGCTCCAGATGGGTCTCGCGCGACTCGCGCGCGTGGACGGCGTGAGCCTCGCGCGGATCGCGCTCGCCGATTTGCGCGACCGGCTAGACCAGACGGTTGGTATCGCGGTATGGGGCAATCAGGGGCCAACGGTCGTCCACTGGATGGAATCGAGCCATCCGGCAAAGGCGTCGCTCAGGCTCGGCGATGTGATGCCGCTGCTCTCGTCGGCGACTGGATTGCTCTTCGCCGCGTATCTGCCGCGCAGCAAGACGCGGGCGATTCTCGCGCGCGAACTCGAACAGACGGGGCGCTCGCTGGACGAAATAGAACCGCTTCTCGCCGAGGTCCGGCGAAACGGCGCAGCGCGCGTCGAGGGGCTCTTGCTGCCGGGCATTCAAGCGTTCTGCATGCCCGTCTTCGATTCGACCGGCGATCTCGCGCTCGGCCTGATCGCGCTGGGTCACGAGCAGTCTTTCGATATCCGCTGGGATGGCGCGATCGGCGCTGCTTTGCGCGCTTGCGCGAGCGAACTTTCCTACCAGCTCGGGTATAAAGCGGGCGTTCGCTAGCGCCTTTCGCGCGTGCGGCGTAAGCATGCGCGGAACATCAACGAACGGCGGACGGTCCTACGCGCTTGGCTTATCTGATTTTTTACTCTTAACCGCGTGCGCGCGCCGAGCTTCTTCATGCCGTTTTTTCCCTCACGCCGTTCCAGTCGCGACGAAATTTCCGCCGACGACCTGACGCCGCCGCCGCGGCGCTTGTGGCGCTGGATGGCGGTGCTCGCCGCCGTGCTCGCGCTGCACTGGAGCGCGGCGCGCTGGGTCGGCGGGAACGACGGCAAGTCGATCACGACGCCGCCCGAGCGGCCGCCTGTTCAGGTCGCGCTGCTCACGCCCAAGCCGGTGGAGCAAGCGCCGCCGCCCGCGTCCAAACCGGTCGAGCCACAGAGAAACGCCGCGCCGCTGAAATCACCAACGCCACCGAGCCGCGCGCCCGCGCCCGCGCCGACCATCGCCCAAGTCGATCCCGCCGCAGCACAGGCCGCAGCACAAGCCGCCGCCAGCGCAGCTTCGGCGGCTCAGGCGGCTCAGGCGGCTGCGGCTGCGGCTGCCCAAGCCGCCCAAGCCGCCCAGCCCGCCCCGGGCGACAAATTCAGCGTCCCGCCCAGCGGCGAACTGCGCTACGACACGCTTGTAAACGGTGTCACCAACCAGATCGGCACGATCCACTGGATCAACGACGGCCAGCACTACGAGATGGTCGTCTCGATCCCGCTGCCGTTCGTCGGGCCATACGTGTATTCGAGCAAGGGTCATATCGACCGCTTCGGCATCGCGCCCGAGCAATATTCCGAGCAGCGCGGACGCCACGCCGCCGACGTGACCGTGTTCAATCGCGAAACGAAACAACTCGTCTACACGCGCACGCCCGACAGCAAGCCACTCGCCGACGGCGGGCAGGACCGGTTCAGCGTCGTGATGCAACTCGCAAGCCTCGTGCGCGGCTCGCCCGACGCTTACCGGCCCGGCGTGACGCGCCAGTTCAGCGTCGCCGATAACGACAGCAGCGAAATCTGGCCGATCGAAACGGTCGGCGACGAATCCGTGCAGACACGTGATGGTTCCACCCAGGCGCGCCATTTCACCCGTCTCCCGCGCCGCAACGGCGACCGGCGACGGCTCGATATCTGGCTCGCGCCCGCGCTCGGCTGGTTGCCGGTCCGCATTCTCCAGACCGAGCCGAACGGCATGCAGATCGAGTTACTTTGGCGCGGCAAGCTCCAGCCGCCCGCAGCCGACAACCCGTCGGAGCCGGGCACGCGCGATGCGTCAGAAGAAAGCGCAAGCGCCTCGCCGCAACCCGAAAAGCCCTGACGCCCAAGCTTTCCGGCGCAAGGCAGGCATTTTTCGAACCCGTCCTATTTCCGGAGCCGATATGCAGGTGACGAACAACGGTATCGAAACGCGTTATGTCCTGAGCAACGAGAGCGGCGGCCCATGGCTCACGTTCATCCATCAACTCGGCGGCGATTTGTCCGTGTGGGACCAGATGGCCGGCTATTTCAGCAAGGATTTCACCGTGCTGCGGTACGACCTGCGCGGCCACGGCGAAACGAAGGAATCGCCGGGCGCGTTCGCGATCGAAGATCTCGCAGCCGATCTCGCGTCGCTCCTCGATCAGCTCGGCGCGCCGAGCACGCATGTCGTGGGGTTATCGATTGGCGGAATGGTCGCGCAGCATTTCGCGGCGGACTTCCCCGACCGCGCGGATTCGCTCACGGTGGTCAGCGCGCCCGCGTTCACCCCCGAAAGCGCGCGCACCGCTTTCGACGAGCGCGCGGCGTCCGTGCGCAAAAACGGTGCACAGAGTATTGTGGATGCGACGCTCGAACGGTGGCTTTCCGCAGATTTCAGAAAGGCGCATCCCGAAGTCGTCGAGCAAGTCGGGGAAACAATTGCACGTACGCAACCGGAGAGTTTCGCTCGCGCGGCCGAGGCGGTGCGGGACTTCGACGCGCGCGGGAAGCTCGGGTCCATCCGCTGTCCGACGCTGGTTGTCGCCGGTGAGCGCGATACGGGCACGCCAACTGCTGCTGTTCGGGTGATTGCCGAGTCGGTTGCAGGTGCGCAATTCGAAATACTCGATGCGGCGCATCTGTCCCCGGTAGAACAATCGCAACGTTTCACCGCTGTGCTGGAAACGTTTTTGCGTCAAGCTGTCTAATCAAAAGCCTCGATGGGCTTCTCGGCTTCACGTCGAGGCCACCCCTTGAATTCCAACCTAAACGCTCTCACATAAGGTGCATGACTGCCTCAGAGCAAACAGGAATAAGGAGTGTCGCCATGCAAATGATCTACAACAGCCCCAACTATTGCGTTGTCGAATTTCCGCCGCAGGACAACCATCTCGCCATGAAGGCGGGCGGCTACGAGATCGTCGACAAAAACATGCAGCGTGAAATATTTATCGAAGGCGCGCTAGCGGCGCGGTTCCGAGAGCATGTGCAGAAGTTGATGGAAGAAGAGCAATCGCTTGAAGACGTCGATGAATTTCTAGGCCAGTTCGATATCTTGATGAACCAACCGGTCATTCTTCACTGATAAAGCGCCTTCCGCGTAAAACGGTGACACATCCGAAAACCCCGCCGCGCTCCGGCGGGGTTTTTTATTTGATGCTTACCCGTTGCCGGTCTCCGCGCGTTTCGCCCCAGCGGGCCGCAATCGCGCTCAAGCCAAAGCGACGCGATTCGGCAACGATTACAATGACGGGTTATTCCAACCTGGTGCGAGCCTTGCCCGACATGAACCAGACCGCCACTCCGAACACTCCGGCTCCGGCCGGCCGCCCGCCCGAGCGCGTGTATACGCGCGGCGCCGCGCTGCCCGCGCTCCTGCGCGAGCGCATTCTGATTCTCGACGGCGCGATGGGCACGATGATCCAGCGCTACAAGCTCGATGAAGCCGCGTATCGTGGCGAGCGTTTCAAGGATCTCGACCGGGACATCAAGGGCAACAACGAACTGCTGTCCATTACACAGCCGCATGTGATCCGAGAAATTCACGACCAGTACCTCGCGGCCGGCGCGGATATTCTCGAAACGAACACGTTCGGCGCGACCAGCGTGGCGCAAGCCGATTACGGCATGGAAGCGCTCGCGGCGGAAATGAACCGCGAATCGGTGAGACTCGCGCGCGAAGCCTGCGATAAATACTCGACGCCGGACAAGCCGCGCTTCGTCGCGGGCGCGATCGGTCCGACGCCAAAAACCGCGAGCATTTCGCCCGATGTGAACGATCCGGGCGCGCGCAACGTGACCTTCGACGAACTGCGCGACGCGTACTACGAGCAGGCCAAAGCGCTGCTCGACGCGGGCTGCGATCTTTTTCTCGTCGAAACCATCTTCGACACGCTGAACGCGAAGGCCGCGCTGTTCGCACTCGACGAGCTTTTCGAGGACACCGGCGAACTGCTGCCGGTGATGATTTCCGGCACCGTGACCGACGCGTCGGGCCGCATTCTGTCGGGCCAGACCGTCGAGGCGTTCTGGAACTCGCTGCGCCACGCGCGTCCGCTGACCTTCGGCCTGAACTGCGCGCTGGGCGCAGCGCTGATGCGCCCGTACATCGCGGAACTCGCCAAGCTCTGCGATACCTACGTGTCCTGCTATCCGAACGCCGGCCTGCCGAATCCGATGAGCGACACCGGCTTCGACGAAACGCCGGACGTCACATCGCGCCTGCTGCTCGAATTCGCGCAGGCGGGTCTCGTGAACCTCGCGGGCGGATGCTGCGGCACGACGCCCGAACACATCGCGGAAATCGCGAAGGCGCTGGCGGACGTGAAGCCGCGCGCATGGCCCGCGGCCTATCGAGACCACGGTCGCGACGGCGACGACCGCGACGGTGACGACCGCCACGCCGCCTGAACGCCCTTCAACGCTTACCACCGCACACCATGACCGATCACTCGATGCGCCTCTCCGGCCTTGAACCCTTCAACGTCAGCGAAGGTTCGCTTTTTATCAACGTCGGCGAGCGCACCAACGTGACAGGCTCGAAAGCCTTCGCGCGCATGATCCTGAACAATCAGTTCGACGAAGCGCTCGCGGTCGCGCGCCAGCAGGTTGAAAACGGCGCGCAGGTGATCGACGTGAACATGGACGAGGCCATGCTCGATTCGAAAGCGGCCATGGTCCGCTTCATGAATCTGATCGCCTCGGAGCCGGATATCGCGCGCGTGCCGGTGATGATCGACTCGTCGAAGTGGGAGGTGATCGAGGCGGGGCTGAAGTGCGTGCAGGGCAAGGCCATCGTGAACTCGATCTCGCTGAAGGAAGGCGAGGACGCGTTCCGCCATCACGCCACGCTGATCCGCCGATACGGCGCGGCGGCCGTCGTGATGGCCTTCGACGAACAAGGCCAGGCGGACACCTACGAGCGCAAGACGCAGATCTGCAAGCGCTCCTACGACTTCCTTGTGAACGAAGTGGGCTTCCCGCCCGAAGACATCATCTTCGACCCGAACATCTTCGCCATCGCGACCGGGATCGAGGAGCACAACAACTACGCCGTCGATTTCATCAACGCGACGCGCTGGATCAAGCAGAACCTGCCTTACGCCAAGATCAGCGGCGGCGTGTCGAACGTGTCGTTCTCGTTTCGCGGCAACGATCCCGTGCGCGAGGCCATTCACACCGTGTTCCTCTATCACGCGATTCAGGCGGGCATGGACTTGGGCATCGTGAATGCGGGGCAACTGGGCGTCTATCAGGATCTCGATCCCGAATTGCGCGAGCGCGTGGAAGACGTCGTGCTGAACCGTCGCGACGACGGCACCGACCGGCTGCTCGAGATCGCCGACAAGTTCAAGACCGGCGCGGCGAAAAAGGAAGAAAACCTCGAATGGCGCAACCAGCCGGTCGAGGCGCGTCTGTCGCATGCGCTCGTCCACGGCATCACGAACTTCATCGTGGAAGACACCGAGGAAGTGCGCGCGAAGATCGAGCAAGCGGGCGGCCGGCCGATCAACGTGATCGAAGGTCCGCTGATGGACGGCATGAACGTGGTCGGCGATCTGTTTGGCGCGGGCAAGATGTTCCTGCCGCAAGTGGTGAAGTCGGCGCGCGTGATGAAGCAGGCGGTCGCGCATCTGATCCCGTTCATCGAGGAAGAAAAGAAGCGCATGGCCGATGCCGGCGAAGACGTGCGGCCGAAGGGCAAGATCGTGATCGCGACCGTGAAGGGCGACGTGCACGATATCGGCAAGAACATCGTCTCCGTCGTGCTCCAGTGCAACAACTTCGAAGTGGTCAACATGGGCGTCATGGTGCCGTGCGCGACCATCCTGCAAAAGGCCAAGGACGAAGGCGCGGACATCATCGGACTGTCGGGGCTGATTACGCCGAGCCTCGAAGAAATGGCCTACGTAGCGTCCGAAATGCAGCGCGACGACTATTTCCGCGGCAAGCAGACGCCGTTGCTGATCGGCGGCGCAACCACTTCGCGCGTTCACACGGCCGTGAAAATCGCGCCGCATTATGACGGCCCGGTGGTGTATGTGCCGGACGCCTCGCGCTCGGTGTCGGTGGCGTCGAGCCTGCTGTCCGATGAAGGCGCGGCGAAGTATCTCGACGATCTCAAGACCGACTACGACCGAATCCGCAAGCAGCACGCGAACAAGAAGGCGCAGCCGATGGTGACCTACGCCGAGGCGCGCGCGAACCGCGCCAAGATCGACTGGTCTTCGTATCAGCCGAAAAAGCCCACGTTCATCGGGCGGCGCGTGTTCAAGAACTACGATCTCGCCGATCTCGCGAACTATATCGACTGGGCGCCGTTCTTCCAGACGTGGGATCTCGCGGGTCCGTATCCGGCGATTCTCAACGACGAGATCGTCGGCGAGTCGGCGCGCCGCGTGTTTTCGGACGGCCGTGCGATGCTGTCGCGCATCATCCAGGGCCGCTGGCTGCAGGCGAACGGCGTGCTGATGCTGCTGCCCGCGAACACCGTGAACGACGACGACGTCGAAATCTACACGGACGAAACGCGCAGCCAGGTTGCGATGACCTGGCGCAATCTGCGCCAGCAGAGCGTGCGTCCTATCGTGGACGGCGTGAAGCGGCCGAACCGCTCGCTTGCCGACTTCATCGCGCCGAAGGATTCAGGCGTGGCCGACTACATCGGCATGTTCGCGGTGACGGCGGGCCTCGGCGTGGACAAGAAGGAAAAGCGGTTCGAAGCCGATCACGACGACTACAGCGCGATCATGCTGAAGGCGCTCGCGGACCGCTTCGCCGAAGCCTTCGCCGAAGCGCTGCACGCGCGGGTGCGTCGCGAACTGTGGGGTTACGCGGCGGACGAAACGCTCAACAACGAATCGCTGATCGCGGAGAAATATCGCGGCATTCGTCCCGCGCCGGGTTATCCGGCGTGCCCGGATCACCTCGTGAAAAAGGACATGTTCGAGGTGCTTCAGGCTGGCGATATCGGCATGAGCGTGACCGAATCGCTCGCGATGCTGCCCGCCGCGAGCGTTTCGGGCTTCTATATCGCGCATCCGGACAGCACGTACTTCTCGGTCGGCAAGATCGGCGCGGATCAGGTGGAGAGTTTCGCGTCGCGCATGTCGCTCTCGCAGAACGACGCCGAACGTGCCCTCGCGCCGTTGTTATAGCCGATATACGGCGGGCGTGATGCGTAAAAGCATCAAACGCCATGTCAGGATATTTTTTGATTCCGTAGACTCAAGGATGCGAATGACCGTCAAAACGACGGTCACGCATCCAATTATCGTCCCGGAGAAAGTCGAATGAAGAAACTGATGCCCGCTGTAGCCATTGCCGCCGCTGTGCTGTTCACCTCTGCCAGTCCGGTTGCGTTCGCGCAGCCCGCAGCGCCGGGAACGACGGCCAGCAGCGCGTCGTCGTACTCGCCGCCGGTGACGGAGCACCAGAAGAAGCCGAAGAAGCCGAAGGCGCCGAAAGCATCGAAGAAGAAGCCGTCGGTCCCGCCGGCAGCCGAATCGACTTTGAACGGCCAAGGTCAGTAAGCGCGGGCCGTCGTTTCATCGGAAGAAAAAAACCCGCATCGGCGACGATGCGGGTTCTTTTATGATTTTGAAATGACCGCTGAAAAACGATCGGCGTTCAGACGCCCCTTCACACGCCCCAGATGATGTCCGTGTTCGCTTTCTGCGCGAGCCGCAACATGTCGAGGAACGGAAACGCGCGCTGCGCGAGACCGATCGGGATTTCGTGATGTTCGTGGCCTTCCTCGCCTTCGTGGAAATGGCCGTCGTGTTCGGCGCGTTCCTGCTTGTCGACGGCGACCGCCGATTCCAGCTTTTGAATCGCGACAGGCAGTTCCTCGTGCGTGATGACACCGCGTTCACCCACCCGCTTGCCGATGATGCCGAGCAAATAATCGGCGAGGTTCTGGAGCATCTGCACGTCGGGTGCAGCGCTGGTTTTAAATGTGATCAGCATGGCACGGTCCTTTTCGTTATGTTGCGTTGTCAGCAAAACGCTCCGGCTGAAAACGCCGGCGCGCAACGATCTCCCTGACAACGACCCTGATTCGACATATTAGCACCTGCTAAAATCCTGTTTTATCGAAAGTACGTCGCGAAAGAAGCGCCGCCGGACGGCGCGCGGCTTAACGCTCCGCGTGCGTTCGGCACGGCCAGTCACGCCGCCACGGACCCGCTCTACTGGATCACACTCAGCATGCTGCCCGCACAAAAACACACTCTAGAAACGTTGCTTACCGACGCGGTCAGCCAGGTCGCGGTCGCGACTCAGGGCGCGTCGGAAGCCGCCTTCGTCGCGCCGGCCATCGTCCTCGAACGCCCGAAGGTTGCGGCGCATGGCGATATCGCCTCGAACGTCGCGATGCAGCTTGCCAAACCCTTGCGCGCGAATCCGCGGCAACTGGCGCAGCAGATCGTCGATGCGCTGCTCGGCAATCCCGCAGCCAAAGGGCTCGTCGAAGCCGCCGAAGTGGCCGGTCCGGGTTTCATCAACCTGCGTCTCGCGGCAACGGCGAAGCAAGCCGTGGTCCCGGCCGTGCTGGCCGAGGGCGCGACTTATGGCAATTCGACCCGCGAGCACGGCAAGCAGGTGCTGATCGAATTCGTCTCGGCGAACCCGACCGGACCGCTGCACGTCGGCCACGGCCGTCAGGCGGCGCTCGGCGACGCGCTCTCGAACCTGCTCGCCACGCAAGGCTACGCGGTCCATCGCGAGTTCTATTACAACGACGCGGGCGTGCAGATCGGCAACCTCGCCATTTCGACGCAAGCGCGCGCGCGCGGCCTCAAGCCGGGCGATGCGCTCTGGCCGGAGTCGGCCTACAACGGCGAATACATCGCCGATATCGCGCGCGACTATCTCGCGGGCGCGACGGTCGCCGCGAAGGACGGCGCGCCGGTCAAGGGCGCGGGCGATGTGGAAAATCTCGACGCGATCCGCACGTTCGCCGTCGCGTATCTGCGTCACGAACAGGACATGGACCTGACCGCGTTCGGCGTGAAGTTCGACCAGTTCTATCTGGAGTCGTCGCTGTACAAGGAAGGCCGCGTCGAATCGACGGTGAACGCGCTGGTGGCCGCGGGCAAGACCTACGAACAGGACGGCGCGCTGTGGCTGCGCACGACCGACGACGGCGACGACAAAGACCGCGTGATGCGCAAGACCGACGGCACGTACACGTATTTCGTGCCGGACGTGGCGTACCACATCGCGAAGTGGGAGCGCGGCTTTACGAAGGTCATCAACGTGCAGGGTTCGGATCACCACGGCACGATCGCGCGGGTGCGCGCCGGTTTGCAGGGTCTCGGCGTCGGCATTCCGAAGGGCTATCCCGACTACGTGCTGCACAAGATGGTCACGGTGATGCGCGACGGCCAGGAAGTGAAAATCTCCAAGCGCGCGGGCAGTTACGTGACGGTGCGCGACTTGATCGAATGGTCGGGCGGCATGACGCCGGGCAGCGAGATTTCCCCGGAGCAACTCGACGAAGCCACCGTCCGCCGCGGCCGCGATGCCGTGCGCTTCTTCCTGATCTCGCGCAAGGCGGACACGGAATTCGTGTTCGATATCGATCTGGCGTTGAAGCAAAGCGACGAGAACCCGGTGTATTACGTGCAGTACGCGCACGCGCGCATCTGCACGATTCTCGGCGACTGGCAGACGCGTTATGCGGGCGATCTGAAGGCCGTGCCGAACGCCGATCTCGCGCCGCTCGCAAGCGAACGCGCGATGGCGCTCCTGAACAAGCTCGCGGAATATCCGGACATGCTCTCGCACGCCGCCGACGAACTCGCGCCGCACGCGGTCGCGTTCTATCTGCGCGACCTCGCCGGTGAATTCCACTCGTTCTACAATGCGGAGCGCGTTCTCGTCGATGAAGACGCGCCGCGCAATGCACGTATTGCCTTGCTTGCCGCGACGCGCCAGGTGCTGGAAAACGGCCTCGCGACCATCGGCGTTTCCGCTCCCGTCAAGATGTAATTCGCCGCGGCCGCGTGCCGCCCGCGACGCCGGAACCTTCCGGCGCGGGCGGCACGCGCGGCCGTGCGTCAAGCCACGCTTCGGGCCGCCGTTATAATCGTCGGCCGTTCAGAAGTCTTTTTGCAGGTGATTCATACGATGGCAAAACCCCGTCGCACGTCGAAGCAGTCGAAGCAAACCGGTGGCACCTTCCTCGGTATCGTGCTGGGCTTGATAGTCGGCCTCGCCATCGCGGTGATCGTGGCGCTGTACATCACGCGCGCGCCCACGCCGTTCGTCGCGAAGGTTGCGCCAAGCGCGCCGGATGTCGGCTCCGCGCCCGCCAGCACGCAGCCCTACGACCCGAACCGTCCGCTCCAAGGCAAGGCGCCGGGCCAGGCCGTGCCGCAAGCCGCGCAGCCCGCGCCGCCGAACACCGCGCCCGGTCAGACGAACAACCAGACGCAGTCGTCCGGCATCCTCGACGAACCGCAGATTGTCGAAGTGCCGGGGACGGCCGTCGCGCCGAAGTCCGCCGCGCCGTCGCAAGCGAATAGCGCGGCCGCCGCGAAGAAGCCGACTGACACCACCGCGACGGCGTCCACGCCGAAGGCGACCAGCGGCTCGCCTGCCACGAGCAGCGCCAAGGCCACGCCGCCCGCGCCGGGCGACGCCAACACGGGCTATTTCCTGCAAGTGGGCGCGTACAAGACGCAAGGCGACGCCGAGCAGCAGCGCGCGCGCCTCGGCTTCCAAGGCTTCGAGTCGAAGGTGACGCAGCGCGATGCAGGCGGCGTCACGTACTACCGCGTGCGGATCGGTCCGTTCACGAAGTTCGAGGACATGAACAACGTGCGTCAACGTCTTTCCGATGCCGGCGTCGATACCGCCGTGATCCGTTTCTCGAAGCAATAATGCCTATGCGCCGACCCGCGCCGCGGGTCCGGCTGCTAGCTTGACCTTAGGCAGAAGTGTGACTTAAGTGTGGCTTAAGTGTGTTGGCCCAACTTATCGCCGATCTAATTGCCTAACGTGCAGCTCACGTGCAGCTCGACGTATCGCTCACCTTCCGGCTCATCCAGATTTCTCTTTCGACTCTTTTCGGTCACTATGAAAAAACTGCTTAGCACGCTTCTCGTCTCTCTGGGTTTCGCCTTCGGCGCGATGAACGTGGCGCACGCGACGCCGGCCGCACCGGTCTCAGGCACCGATTACAACGTGCTGCCGACAGCGCAGCCCGTCGATGCCCCCGCCGGCAAGATCGAAGTGACCGAGTTCTTCTGGTACGGCTGCCCGCATTGCAACGAATTCGACCCGTACCTGGAAGCGTGGATCAAGAAGCAAGGTCCGGACGTGGTGTTCAAGCGCGTGCCGGTTGCGTTCCGCGACGAGTTCATTCCGCACTCGAAGCTCTACCACGCACTCGACGCGCTCGGTCTCGCGCAGAAACTCACGCCCGCCGTGTTCAACGAGATCCACGTGAAGAAGAACTATCTGATGACGCCGGAAGCGCAGGCTACGTTCCTCGCCACGCAAGGCGTCGACAAGAAGAAGTTCATGGACGCGTACAACTCGTTCTCGACCCAGAGCGCGATCCAGCGCGACACCAAGCTCGCGACCGCTTACGACCTGAAGGGCGTGCCGACGCTCGCCGTGCAGGGCAAGTACGAAACCAGCCCGTCGCAGACCAACGACCTGGCGGGCACGATTCAGGTGCTCGACTTCCTGATCGCCCAGGTTCGCGCGAAGAAGATGTGATCCTGTGAGCGCACGCGCCGGAATGAACGCAGCACCGCAGAAAGTCTTCATTACCGGCGCGTCGAGTGGCCTCGGCCTCGCGCTCGCCGAGGAATACATCCGCCGCGGGGCCGTGCTCGGCCTCGTCGCCCGGCGCGGCGACGCGCTCGCGGCATTCGCTGCCCGCTTTCCCTCCGCCTCTATCTCGATCTATCCCGCCGATGTCCGCGACGCCGACGCGCTCGCGCGCGCGGCGTCCCGGTTCGTCGAAGCGCACGGTCCGGCGGATATCGTGATCGCCAATGCGGGCGTGAGCCGCGGCGTGCTGACCGGCCACGGCGATCTGGAAACATTCCGCGACGTCATGGCGGTCAACTATTACGGCATGGCCGCGACCTTCGAGCCGTTCGTCCGCGCGATGACCGCCGCGCGATGCGGCACGCTCGTCGGCATTGCGAGCGTCGCGGGCGTGCGCGGATTGCCGGGATCGGCGGCGTATAGCGCGTCGAAATCCGCCGCGCTGAAGTATCTCGAAGCGCTGCGCGTGGAAATGCGCCCGTTCGGCGTCTCGGTCGTGACCATCGCGCCCGGCTACGTCCGCACCGCGATGACCGAACACAATCCCTACCCGATGCCGTTCATCATGGACGCCGACAAGTTCGCCGCGAAATCCGCCGATGCCATCGCGCGCCGCGTGCGTTTCGCGACGTTTCCGTGGCAGATGCGCGTCGCCGGGGCGGTCCTGCACGTCATGCCGCGCTGGCTATACGACCGGCTGTTCGAGAAAGCGCCACGCAAACCGCGCGGCGCGGAATAAAACCACGGAATAAAAAAACCCGGCTCGTTTTGCGAGCCGGGTTTTTCTTTTGGCTAAGCAAACGCCTGAGACGACTAGAACGCGACGTAAGGCGTGCTGCCGGTCAGGTCGTAGCCGAAATAGATGTGCCGGCCATAGAAGAACGGCAGACCGAAATCGACGTTGCCCGCGAAGTTGATATTGCCCGCCAGATTGTTGAACGCGTAGTTGCCGCTGCGCGTGAGCGTCTGCGCGTTCGCGACGTTGAACGTGACATTGCCCGACGTCGCGCCATCTGTACCGCGGATCGTGGCCGTGCGTTGCTGCGTCGAACTCGGGCAGAAGAAGCTCGAACCGCTCGGGCATTGCGTCAGCGAACTATCCTCGAAAAAGATGCCGTTCGATCCCGTGTCGAAGAACGCGGTTTGCGTCGAACCGAGGAAAGTTGCATCGACATTTGCGTTCGCATCGCTCGAATACTTCGTCGCGCCGGTCAGCGCGTTGTTGCTCTGCGTGCCGATGCCGAACACGAGCGTGCCTGTCGCCGACGCCGCGCCGCCGTCGCCGACAGGCGGCATCTGGACGATCACGCCATTGTTGTCGGCCGCGAAACGCGTGACCGGATTGACGACCTGTTTCGCCGTCGACAAGCCGGTCGGGCTGCAGCTCGTCCCGGCCGTACACGAGTAATACAGGCTGTCGGCCGGCAGGAGACAGCCCGTGCCGCAGTCGAACTGCGCCGTTCCTACGCCCAGAATGCCGTTTGCGCCGAGGTCCTGCGGCGTGCTCTGAAGGCTGCCGCCCGCGCAGTCGTCACTCGCGACGTTCAGCACGTTCGACGCCGTCAGGTCGCCGATGATCTGGATCGGCACGCTGCTCGCCTGCTCGCCGCCCATCTTGATATCGGCGGTGCGCACGGTGCCAAGCGTATTGCCGATGGCGAACTGCGTGCATTCGGCGAGCGGATTGCCGTCGGAGGCCGTGGCGTTCGGCAAGCTGCCGAGCACCTGACTCGCGGCCGAACTGGCAAGCCTCAAGCCGACCGACGCAGTATCGAGCTGAATGTTGTCGATAGTCTGGCAATTGCTCGTGCCCGGCTGGCAGACGGTGACGGAAACGTTCGGAATGTTGCGCACTTGCGCCACGCCCGCATTCACGGTGATCGGCACGGTATTGGCCGCGGTCGCGGCGATCGGCTGCATGTTCGGACCGTTCGACGACGAATTGCCGCTGCCGCCGTTAGAGTCGTCGCCGCTGCACGCAGCAAGCGCGACGGATACCAGCGCGAGGGCGCACAGGGTCGGCAGACGGCGGATGCCGGAAAAAAGGCTGAAAGCGTTCGGACGCATGTTTGTTCTCCCGTCCGTCATTGAATGTCGGTGCTATTGACGCCGGCCGGCAGCGCTTGCGGCAAATACGCCTGCCCCGCGAACGATCCCATGTGGCCGCCCGAATGCACGACCAGACCGGACGTGACGATATTGGCCGGACCCGTTGCGCCGCCTTGCGCGCGCGCGGTCTTCAATTCGTCTACATATTGGGGGAAGTAGCTGCCGAGCAGGTTCGGCAGGTTGGGAATGCGCGGACCTTTCCACGCGACGCCGAACACGACACCCGCGGTCGTCACGTATTCGTTGACCACGGTGCCGTTCGACAGCGTCGTGCTGCGTACCGTGTACGCGACCGATGAGGTCGTCGCCGCCGCGCCGGAGGCGCTCGACGTGGCAACGTTTGCGACCGCATCCGAGCGATTGAGGCTCGCGCCGGACGGCGTGGTCATGGGCGCGCCGCCCAACGCGGCGTAGGCGGGCGCCGCGCCAAATGCCGCCAGCAGGCAGCCAAGCAGGGCCAGCTTCTGGCCGCCGCGAAATGTATTCATGGGCATCACATCGCCTCCTTCGTTATCGTTGATTCGTCGGTCGAAAAATTCGGGGACCGATGCATCCGGCCGGATTTCTTCCGGTTTGCCCCATTTCGGGGCGTCCGGCGGGCACGCGGGAGACCCTTAGTATGCCAGCCGACGGTGACGGTTCCGAAAACCGTGAGGATTCGAAAGAACAATAAGTAAAGCGAAGCGTGAGAGGAATCGAAAAATTGTGTGTGAAAGTAAAAACGGGGCGCACTGTCGTGCGCCCCGTCTGGATACCTGTTTCGGTCAGCGGAAATGTGCTAACGCTCAGAACCCGAGGCTGGCCAGCAGATCGTCCACTTGCGACTGATCCTGAACCACGTCCGTGCGGCCTTCCGGGTTGATCTGCGGGCCGTTGAGGAGTGCTTCCGGGCTGCCGCTCGTCGAAACCAGGAGCGCCGCCGACGCCGCGAACTGCTCGCGCCGCTCGGGTGCGATGTTCTCCAGCAGCACGCCGAGCAACTGCTGCTCGATCAGCGCCACGACGTCGGTGATCTTCTTGATCACCTGGCCGGTCAGATCCTGGAAATCCTGCGCGAGCATGATTTCGAGCAATTGCGCGTTGGTCGCCTGCGTCTTGGCCGGCACTTGCTGGAGAAAGCCGCGCGTTTCAGCCAGCAAGGTCGCGACTTCCGCGCGTTCGAGCGGCGCGCCGTACCACTGTTCCCAGCGCGCATCAAGCGATTGCGCCTCGGCCTGCATGGCCTCCTGCATCGGCTTCGCGAGTTCGATGGCGTTGAGCGCGCGGTCGGCGGCCTGTTCCGTCATGGTCGCGACGTACTTCAGGCGGTCGCGCGCATCCGGCACCATTTCGGCGGCGGCCTCGACCTGTTTGTCCAGGCCGAGTTCGCGCATCGAGTCGCGCAGGGTTCGCGTCAGTTGACCGATCCTCGCCAGAATGCGGTCGCTCGACGCATCCGTCTCGCTGTCCGCCAGGGCGACATCGCTTTGTTTGGTGGAATCGTTCAAGTTCAGCTCCCGGTTTTTGCCATCTTTTCGAGAATCTTGCTGAGTTTCTCGTCCAGCGTGGCGGCCGTGAACGGCTTCACGACATAACCGTTCGCGCCGGCCTGCGCCGCCGCGATGATGTTTTCCTTCTTCGATTCAGCCGTCACCATCAGCACCGGCAGGTGCGACAGGGTGGCGTCGGCGCGGATCTGCTGGAGCATCGCGAGACCGTCGAGGTTCGGCATGTTCCAGTCAGAAATCACGAAATCGAAACCGCCGCCGCGCAGGCGCGCGAGACCGGCTGCGCCGTCTTCCGCTTCGTCGACGTTGCCGTAGCCCAGCTCTTTCAGCAGGTTACGCACGATACGGCGCATCGTCGGAAAGTCATCGACGACGAGGATCTTCATGTTCTTGTCCATCTTCACTCACTCCAGTGTGTTCTCAGTGCGGCGCATCACGCCGCGTGTTCAATTCAAAATCGTCACGACGCGGGTCAGACGCGCTGCGCACGTTCGCCCATCGAGGCCAGCCGCGCCATCACGCGGCGGCTCATTTCCGACAACGGCGCGATCTCGCTCGCGCCGCCTGCTGCAATCGCTTCGCGCGGCATGCCGAACACCACGCAACTCGCTTCGTCCTGCGCAAAAGTGTAGGCACCCGCCTGCTGCATTTCCAGCAATCCGGCGGCGCCGTCGCGGCCCATGCCGGTCAGGATCACGCCGAGCGCATTCTTGCCCGCGTGCTGCGCGGCCGAGCGGAACAGCACGTCCACGGAAGGACGGTGCCGGTTGACCGGCGGCGCGTCCGACAGATGCGCGACGTAGTTCGCCCCGCTCCGTGCGAGCACGAGGTGAGCGTGGCCGGGCGCGATGTACGCGTGACCCGGCAAGACGCGCTCGCCGTGCTCCGCTTCCTTCACCGCGATCCGGCACAAACCGTTCAACCGTTGCGCGAACGACTTCGTGAAACCCGGCGGCATATGCTGCGCGATCATTACGGCGGGCGCGTCCGGCGGCAGCGGCACGAGCACTTCGCGGATCGCTTCCGTGCCACCCGTCGATGCCCCGACGATAATCAGCTTCTCCGTACTGACGAGCGGATTATTGAACATCGGCGCAGGCTTCGCGGCAGCATTCGCCGTGCCGTGCGCGCCCGGCGCACCGTTTGCGGCATGCGCCGCGTGAGGCATCTGCCGCACGCGGGCGCGCGACGCCGCGCGAATCTTGTCGGCAAGCTTTTCGGCGTAGTCCAGCATGCCGTCGCGAATGCCCACTTTCGGCTTCGTCACGAAATCGACTGCGCCGAGTTCCAGCGCGCGCAGCGTGATTTCGTTGCCGCGCTCGGTCAGGGACGACACCATCACCACCGGCATCGGCCGCAGACGCATCAGCTTTTCGAGAAAATCGAGGCCATCCATGCGCGGCATTTCGACATCCAGCGTCAACACGTCCGGATTGTGCTGCTTGATCAAGTCGCGGGCGACGAGCGGGTCCGGCGCGGTGGCGCAGACATGCATGTCGGGCTGCGAATTGATGATTTCCGTCATCAGGCTACGCACGAGCGCCGAATCGTCGACGCACAGCACCTTGATCTTCGGCCCTGCTTGCTGGGGCGTTGTCATACTTCCTCCGCGGCTCTGGCGCGCGATCCGCCCAGGCCGGTTGTGCGCAGGCTTGTTTTTGCGCCGAACAGTTCGACGCGCGCCTTCGACGCCGTGGTCGCCGAGGCGGCCGCCGACGTGACGGCGGTTCTTGCCGGCGTCGTGAACAGCTCGACGCGCGAACGGCTTACCGTGCCCGTCTGATTAAACAACTCCACGCGAGCGCGCGCCTTCGCGAGCCGCTCGGCGCGCTGTTCCGGCGTCGGGCGCACCAGCGCGGTTTCACGCTCGACGACGCTCGGATCCTGCTGCGTCTTCAGCTTCTTCACCATCACCTGGCCGTTGCGCGGCATGAACGCGACCTTGCGCGGATGCATGCCCTGCAAGTCCTCGGCCACGATGCGAATCTTTTCCAGCGCCAGATAACGGCGCACGAATTCGGAATTGCGGTCGCCGATGTTGATCGTCGTCATGCCGGCGAGCACCGCGCCGCCGCCGAAGACCTTCGCTTCGAAACGTTCGCGTTTGCCGCCGCGCTTGATCAGTTCGTTGATCAGCACTTCCATCGCATACGCGCCGTAGCGCATCGAGTCGGACGACGCGTGCGATGCGTCCGAGCCGTCGTCCGGCAGCATGAAGTGATTCATGCCACCGATACCCGCCGTGCGGTCGTTGATGCACGCCGCCACGCACGAACCGAGCACGGTGACGAGCACCATGTCTTCGCTCGTCATGTAGAACTCGTTTGGCAGCAGCTTCACGCCCGGCTTCTGGAAATGCGTGTCGAAATACAGGTTCGATGCAATCGGCAGTCCGCTCATGCGAGTTCTCCTGCCAGCACGCGAGCGCCTGCCTTCGCGGACGCTTTGTTCGCGGCGATATCGCGGGTCAGCTCGTACACCGTCTGGCCGCGCAATTTGAACGATTGCGTGACGTAGGTGAAGTTCTCCGAGTGACCGGCGAACAGCAGACCGCCCGACTTCATCAGCGGCTCGAAGCGCGTGAGCACTTGCGCCTGCGTCGGCTTGTCGAAGTAGATCATCACGTTGCGGCAGAAGATCGCGTCGAACTGCGTGCGCAGGTTGTAGTTCGCGTCGGTCAGGTTCAGCTTTTCGAATTTCACGAGCGAACGCACTTCCGGGCGCACCTTGACCATGCCCGCGTGCCCGCCGGTTCCTTTCAGGAAGAAGCGCTTCAGGCGCTCCGGGCTCAGCTGCTTGACCTGATCGAGCGAGTACACGCCCGCGTCTGCCTTCGCCAGCACCTGGCTGTCGATATCGGTCGAGAGCACGGCGCACTGGCGCGCGCCGTGCTCGCCGAGCGCTTCGATCAGCGTCATCGCGATCGAGTACGGCTCTTCGCCCGTCGATGCCGCCGAGCACCACACCGAAACCGGCGCCTGACGATGCTTGACGAAATCGGCGAGGATCGGAAAGTGATGCGATTCGCGGAAAAACGCCGTCAGGTTGGTGGTCAGCGCATTCACGAAGGCTTCCCATTCGGCGCTTTCCTGCTGCGTTTCCAGACGGTCGAGATACTGCTTGAACGTGTCGATACCGCAGGCCCGCAGGCGTCGCGCGAGACGGCTGTATGCCATGTCGCGCTTGTGGTCCGACAGCGAAATGCCCGCGCGACGATGAATCAGTTCACGAATGCGGGCGAAATCCGCCGAGGTAAATTCGAAATCGCGTTCGACATCCGAGGTCCGGGGACGCTCGTTCGTATCGATGCGGGTTTGACGCGTTGCCATCATGATGCCTCTTGCCTGCCTGGCGCTGCATCGCGAACGCGCATCGCGATGACAATTTCAAACGACCCTGCGGCCCGATGCGCGCTGCGTCTGCGCGCTCCGATGAATCGCCCGTTACGAGGCGAGATGCCGAAAACCTGCATGGTCGTTCACACTGCTTTAGAAAGTTTCCCAGTCGCCGTCGCCGGCGGTGGTGGTCTGCGCCTGGCTGGCAGCGCGGGGCTTTGCTGCCGCCGCGCCCGCTACCGGGCTCTTGAACTTATTAACGGCGCGATTGGCCGCGACGTTAGCCCCCGGCGAAACTTTTGTGGCCGGCGCGGCGATTTCATCCTGCACGACGGCAACCGGTGCGCTCGCGAGCGGCGCAGGTTCGCGGCGTGCCGGCGCCACGACGCGCGCGGTCGTGCCGAGACGCTTCGCCGCGACCGTGGCGCTCGCCGGACGCGCCTGCGCGCCGCCTTCGATATGCCACTTGCCCACGACGTCCTTCATCTGGCGCGTCTGGTCTTCGAGCGAGGCAGCGGCCGCCGCCGCCTGCTCGACGAGCGCGGCGTTCTGCTGCGTGACGCTGTCCATCTGCGTGACGGCGCGATTCACCTGCTCGATGCCGTCGGATTGCTCCTCCGACGCCGCGCTGATCTCGCCCATGATGTCGGTCACGCGGCGCACCGCCTGCACGATCTCGTCCATCGTTTCGCCCGCCTGCACGACGAGCACGTTGCCGCTTTGCACCTTGTCGGCGGAGTCGCCGATCAGGGCCTTGATTTCCTTCGCCGCCGCCGCGCTGCGCTGCGCGAGACTTCGCACCTCGCCCGCGACCACCGCGAAACCGCGCCCTTCCTCACCCGCGCGCGCCGCTTCCACGGCTGCGTTCAGCGCAAGAATGTTGGTCTGGAACGCAATGCCCTCGATCACGCCGATGATGTCCACGACCTTGCCGGAACTCGACGCGATCGCGTTCATGGTGTCCACGACCTGCTCGACCACCTTGCCGCCGCGCGACGCGATATCCGACGCGTTCACGGCCAACTGGCTCGCCTGACGGGCGTTTTCCGCGTTCTGCTTGACCGTGCCGGTCAGCTCTTCCATGCTCGACGCCGTTTCCTGCAGCGACGCCGCCTGTTCTTCCGTGCGCTGCGAGAGATCGGTATTGCCGCTCGCGATTTCCCGCGCGCCGACATCGATCGATTCCGCATTGCGATGCACCGAGCTCACCATCGCGGTGAGGTTCGTGCGCATCAGTTCGATGCCGCTGAAAAGACGGCCGATCTCGTTGGTGCGGTCGGTGTAAGCCGACTTCGACAGATCGCCGCGCGCGATGCGCTCGAAGTGATCGACCGCTTCGTTGAGCGGCTGCACGATCAACCCGCGCAACGCGAAGCGCGTGACCACCAGCGCCGCGACTGCCAGCACGAGCACGCTGCCGATCACCGTTTCGAGGAACGAGATCTGCGCGGCGGTATCGGCGCGCAACGTTTCCGCGTGCGTCTGCTGGGACGCGACCGCCGCCGAGGCCGCCGTGTCGAAGGAGACGAACATCGGGCTGATCCTGGTGTCGGCAATCGCGTGATACGCCGTCATGTCGCCCGCGCGGATGGCCGCGAACTCCGGCTCTACGCCGTTATGCAGGAGCGCGTCGTGCTGCGCCGTGACTTCGTCGAGCGTGGATTGTGCGAGCGCGGGCTTCGGCGTCGCGAGATACAGCTTCCAGTTTTCGTTCGACTTGTCGAGCAGGAACTGGCCGCGATCGAGTGCCTTCTTCGCGTCGTCGGCGTTGCCCGCTTCCGTCAGCGAACGCACGCGGTCGAGCGTCACGCGCGAGCGCAGCAAATACGACGACGCCTCGCCGAGCGCGCGGATCGACACCATGTCGTTCTGCGCGAGCGTCGAAATCGACGTGCTCGCCGAGTTGAGTCCGATAAGCGCAAGCGCGCCGACCACGGCTGAAAAGCCCGCGAACAAAACACCCAGCAGCGTGAGTGTTGTACGAATCGACCACTTCTTCGTCATGCCAGTTTCCTTACGCTCATCAATTTCAAATCACACTGCCACGGAGTCGATCAACTCCATTTCCTTGCTCGTCATCAGCTTTTCGATATCCATCAGGATCAGCATGCGGCCATCGACCGTGCCGAGACCCGTCAGGTATTCGGTCGTGAGCGTCGCGCCGAATTCCGGCGCGGGCATCACTTGTTCCTGCGTGAGCGTGAGCACGTCCGAGACGCCGTCCACCACCATGCCGACCACGCGATGCGCGACGTTCAGGATGATGACGACCGTCTGGTTGTCGTACTCGACGCGGCCCAGGTTGAACTTGATGCGCATGTCCACGATCGGCACGATGATGCCGCGCAGATTGATCACGCCCTTGATGAACGTCGGTGCGTTCGCAATGCGCGTCACGTTGTCGTAGCCGCGAATTTCCTGAACCTTCAGGATGTCGATGCCGTATTCCTCGGCGCCGAGCGTGAAGACCAGGAATTCCTGTCCCGCCGCTTCGGCGTGTGCGTCGCGACGTTGCGTTGCTGCTGAGTTGATGGATTGAATGTCTGCCACGGGAGCCCCCAAAATCGGTCGGGTGTTACGAAAGGGTGTGCGAGCCGTGCTGTGCACGGTTTTCGCGGTTCAATGCTGCGACGTCGACGATCAGCGCGACACGGCCGTCGCCCAGGATGGTCGCGGCGGAAATGCCGTGTACCTTGCGGTAGTTCGTTTCCAGGTTCTTCACGACCACTTGCTGCTGGCCGACCAGTTCGTCGATCAGCATGGCGAAGCGGCGGCCCTCGGTCTGCATGATCGTGACGATGCCCTGCGTCGGCTCGGTGCGTGCGCCTTCCACCGAGAACACGTTGTGGAGCGCCACGAGCGGCAGATATTCACCGCGCACGCGCACCACGCGCTCGCCGTTCGCGACCGTGTAGATGTCGTCGGCGACCGGCTGCAGCGACTCCATCACGAAGTTCAGCGGCAGGATGAAAATCTCGTCGCCCACTTTCACCGACATGCCGTCGAGAATCGCCAGCGTGAGCGGCAGCACGATCTTGGTGGTCGTGCCGCGCCCTTCGCGCGACGAAATTTCGACATGGCCGCCCATCGCCTGGATGTTCCGCTTCACCACGTCCATGCCGACGCCGCGCCCGGAGATATCCGTGACCTGTTCGGCAGTCGAGAAGCCGGCCATGAAGATCAGTTGCCAGACTTCTTCGTCGGGCATCGAATCGTTGATCTGCATGCCCTGCTTCTTCGCCTTCGCGAGAATCTTGTCGCGGCGCAGGCCCGCACCGTCGTCGCTCACTTCGATCACGATGTTGCCGCCGTGATGCGCCGCCGACAGCACCAGCTGACCCGTCGAAGGCTTGCCCGCCGCGCGGCGCGCTTCCACGGTTTCGATACCGTGGTCGAGCGAGTTGCGCACGAGGTGCGTGAGCGGATCGATGATGCGTTCGATCAGGCTCTTGTCCAGTTCGGTCGCCTGACCGAACGTGACGAGTTCCACTTCCTTGCCGAGCTTGCCCGCGATATCGCGAACGAGACGCGGGAAGCGGCTGAACACGTAATCCATCGGCATCATGCGGATGGACATGACCGCTTCCTGCAGATCGCGCGCATTGCGTTCGAGCTGGCCCATGCCGTTGAACAGGCGGTCGTGCAGCGCCGGATCGAACGTGCTGGTGGTCTCCGCGAGCATCGCCTGCGTAATCACCAGTTCGCCGACCAGGTTGATCAATTGATCGACCTTTTCCACGCCCACGCGAATCGAGCTGCCTTCCGCCGATGCCGCCGCGGCCGGACGCTTCTTGTCGCCTTCGCCGGCGGCAGGCGCCGCCTTGGGCGCGGCGGCCACGGCTTGCGCCGGGGCCGGTGCTTCCGCGACCGGTTCTGCCGGTACGACTGCTGCTGCCACGACCGGTGCCGCCACTGCCGGCGGAAGTTCGGCCGGAGCCGCTTCCACCGAACCGGCTGCGTCGGCCGCGTTGCCGCGACCGACCGTGATCTGCGCTTCATCGATCACGAAGCAGCACACGGCAATGATGTCGTCGGACGAAACATCGGAATCGAGCCACAACACGAGGTCGTTACCCGATTTCGCTTCACCGACGATACTGCCCAGGTTGCCCAACTCTTCAGTCAAGGTTTCCTGGTCCTTCGCGCCCACCCCCCGTAGCGTAATTTTCAGGTGGGGTCCTGCTTCCGCGCCTGCCGCGCCGGTGTGTCCCGGCGTCGTGCTGGCTGCGGACCCTGCATGCGTTGAATCCGTAATTTCGAATGCGCCGTCCCAGTTGCCGTCGTCGACGATGGCCTGCTCGGCTTGCGTGAGCACGTGCAGCGGCGGCGCGTTCGGGCCGTCCGGCACGTAGTCGGGGACGACTGCCGCGACCGGCGCGGCCGGTGTTGCTGCCGGTGCCGCTGCGGGAGCTGAAGTTGCAGCAACCGCCGCCGGCGCTCCGCCGTCTTCGCTCTTCAGACGTTCGAGCTTCGCGCAGATCGCGGCGGCCGCCGCCGCGTCCGGCTCGGCGCTCGCGCGATACGCGGCGAGCTGGTCCGAGAGCACGTCCTTGGTTGCAAGAAACGTGTCGATCATGTCGCGGCGCAGAACGAGTTCGTTGTTGCGGGCGCGGTCGAGCAGCGACTCCAGGATGTGGGTCGTCTCGGTCAGCGCGGTAAAGCCGAACGTGGCCGCGCCGCCCTTGATCGAGTGCGCCGCGCGGAAGATCGCCGCGAGATCCTCGGGATCCGGGTTGGCGATATCGAGAACGAGCAGCAACTGCTCCATCTGCGCGAGCAGCTCGTCGGCCTCGTCGAAGAAGGTTTGATAGAACTGGGTAATATCGAGTGTCATGCTTTTCTCACCGCCAAAAGGCTGGGTCAGTCGTCGCCGCTATTCGCGTTTTAAGTAGGTCCGGCTTCCTTGCGGCCCTGGCCGCCAGGACGCCGTTCTAGTCCTGTTCCGCCGCTTCCGAGATCGCCGCCACGACTTCCGTGAGCAGGTCCGGGTCCAGCGGTTTTTCGATCCAGCCCGTCGCGCCGGCCGCCCGCGCCGCATCCTTGAAGGGCTCGCCGGACTCCGTCGTGAGGACGAGGATCGGAGTGGCCTTGTAGGCGTGGTTCGCGCGCAGCTCCGCGATCAGGTCGAGGCCGCTTTTACCCGGCATGTGGTGATCGGTCAGCACGAGATCGAACGGCTCGGCGAGCGCCGACTCCAGTCCTTCCACGCCGTCGGCGGCCACGGTGACGCTGTAGCCGGACGCCGTGAGCGTCGCCGCGAGGATTTGCCGCATGGCGGCGGAGTCGTCGATTGCCAGAATGTTCTTGATCATGGAATTCTCTGCTGGTGATGGCCGGTCGGTCGCTGTCTTCTCGGGCAGCGTCGCGCCGGTCACTAAGCTGTCTTAACGTCGCCGCAGCGCAGGACTTGAGGGTTAATGCGTCGAAGTTGCTTGCGAAATAGGCAAAATCGACGAAATTTGCACGGGCGTCGGGGCGCGATGCGCCGGGTCGAGCGCGGCAGGCACCGTCGCGGCGGCCGGACGGATTGCTCCAGACGTTGCGGAATGAGCCGGAATGCCCGGAATCAGCCGGTCGAACAGCGGTTTATTGCCGGATTTAGGCAGTTTGGTATCGATACCCGCGCCGGCTGCGTTGTCCGACACCGTGGTCGCGCTCGAATCGTCGCGCGTCATGGCTTCCTCGGACTTCCGGTTCAGCACGATGATGCTGATCCGCCGGTTTTCCGGGTCCATTGCATCTTTCTTGTTCAGGTTCTGCGTCGATGCAAGGCCGAGCACGCGCAACACCTTCGCCTCGTCCATGCCGCCCGAAATGAGTTCGCGCCGCGACGCGTTCGCGCGATCCGCCGACAATTCCCAGTTGCTGTAGCCCTTTTCGCCGCCCGCGTAGCGCACGGCGTCCGTGTGGCCCTGCACGACAATCCGGTTCGGCACGTCGTTGAGCGTCTTGCCGATCTCGCGCAGGATGTCGCGCATGTACGGCTGCACGTTGTCGCTGGAGAGCGCGAACATCGGCCGCTTCTGCGTATCGACAATTTCGATGCGCAGCCCGGTCAGCGTGGAGTCGATACGGATCTGCTGCTTGAACTGGCGCAGCATCGGATTGGCTTCGATGGCGGCCATCAGCTTCACCTGAAGGTCGTGCAGCCGCGCCTGTTCGCGCCGCTCCAGTTCGCCGGTGGCGTCTTTCAGCGCCTGTTCGTCGGGCTTGGCCGACGTGCGCTTGCCGAGCTTGGAATCGAGCGTTGACGCGGGGTCGTTAAGACGCACCGTGCCGTGCTCGGGGTTCGAGATGTCGTTGCCGCCGCCATTCAGGATGCTCGAATCCATGCCGCTGCCTTCGCCGCCGAGAATCGCGGCCTTGAGCGGCATGTTGAAATATTCCGCGATCCCGCGCCGTTGCACTTGCGACACCGAACTGAGCAGCCACATCAGCAGGAAGAACGCCATCATCGCGGTCATGAAGTCGGCGTAGGCGAGCTTCCACGCGCCGCCGTGATGCGCCTTCCTGGACGAAATAATGCGCTTGATGTAAATCGGGCGGGATTTGTCGTTGCTCATCTCGATGCCTGTGAGGTCACGCGCGGCCTTGCGGCGCGCTTATTTGGCCTTGACCCGGCGCACGTGTTCTTCCAGTTCGGTGAACGACGGGCGCTCGGTCGAGAACAGCACCTTGCGGCCGAACTCCACCGCGATGGCGGGCGCGTAACCGTTCAGGCTCGCGAGAATGGTGACCTTGATGCACTGGAACATCTTGGTGGATTCGGCGAGCCGCTGTTCCGCGACGCTCGCGAGCGGACCGATCAGGCCGTAGGACATCAAAATGCCGAGGAACGTGCCGACCAGCGCCTGCGCGATCATCTCGCCGAGAATGGCGGGCGGCTGATCGGCGGACGCCATCGTGTGGACCACGCCCATCACGGCCGCGACGATACCGAACGCCGGCATTGCGTCGCCGACCTTGTGGAGCGCCTGCGCAGGGGCTTCGCCTTCGCTGTGATGCGTCTCGATTTCCTCGTCCATCAGGCTTTCGATCTCGAACGCGTTCATGTTGCCGCCGACCATCAGCCGCAGGTAATCGGTCGTGAACTCGACGATATGCTTGTCCGCGAGAATCATCGGGTACTGCGTGAAGATCGGGCTTTTTTCGGGATCGTCGATATCCGCTTCGAGCGTGAGCGTGCCTTCCTTGCGCGCCTTCGCGAGCAGGACGTAGAGCAGGCCCATCAGCTCCATGTAGACCGCCTTGTCGTACTTGGACCCTTTGAAGAGGGTGGGGATCACGCGCAACGTCGCCTTGATCGTCTTCATCCCGTTGCCGAGGATGAACGCGCCGACTCCGGCGCCCGCGATCATCAGGATTTCCACCGGTTGCACGAGCGCCCCCAGATGACCGCCTTCCAGCGCATAACCGCCGAAAACGGACAGCAAAGTCACTAGTGTTCCCACGAAAATCAGCACTTTTGAATCCTCAAGGTTTGTTGCGGTAACACCGCCGTTTATTGGTTTACGGCAGGTCGTTCGAAAACTTTGAGGAAAAAATTGCCGGGCAAACGGTTGGCTTACGGCTGAGCGGCGTGTGCTGCAGAGGCGTCGAGGCTTCGTGGGACGGGCTTCCGAAGGTGTTTTTGGACTCGCTGCGCGGACGGCCCTTGGCGGCGCTACTTCTTTCGGACTAGCTCGTCGGAACGAGCGACACAAGGTCGCGTCGTCCGCCTGGGCGATATTCAACCGGTTGCGCGCGCGCCAAGCTGGAGGCCAATCTCACTCCACCGGCCCGGCTGACGGGCAATGCCGCCATGACCGCCCCGCGCAAGTCGTCCCTCCAGATTCCAGGCCAGCCTGCGCTCGATCCACGCGCCTGGCGCGTTCTCGGATCGAGCACATTCGCCTTCACCATGTGCTTTGCCATCTGGATGATGTTCGCGATTCTCGGCATCCCGCTCAAACAGCAGCTCGGCCTCTCCGACACCCAGTTCGGCATGATCGCGGCCGCGCCGGTGCTCTCGGGCGCGCTCGCCCGGGTGCCGCTCGGCATCTGCACCGACCGCTTCGGCGGCCGCATCGTTTTTCTCCTCACGATGCTGTCCACCGCCGTCCCGCTCTGGCTCATCGCCTATGCGAGCGCGTTCTGGCAGTTCATCGCGCTCGGGCTGCTGGTCGGTCTCGCGGGGGCCTGCTTTTCGATCGGCACGCCGTATGTGGCGCGCTGGTTCCCCAAATCGCGCCAAGGATTCGCGATGGGGATTTTCGGCGCGGGCAACTCCGGCGCGGCGCTGACCAAGTTCGTGGCGCCCATGCTCATCATCGCGGCCGGAACGTGGACGATCGTGCCGAAGGTCTACGCCGTTGCCATGCTCCTGACCGCGCTGGTGTTCTGGCTGACCTCCGCGAGCGACCCGCGGCATCGCGTCCCGAAAGCGGCGCAAAGCACGAACAACGCGCGCGTGCTGGCCGACCGGCGCGCGTGGCGCTACTCGCAGTATTACTCGGTGGTGTTCGGCGGCTACGTCGGACTGGCGCTGTGGATGCCGCACTACTACGTGACCCATTACGGCTTTCATATCGAGCAGGCCGCGCTGCTCGCCGCATGTTTTTCGCTGCCCGGCGGCGTGCTGCGCGCCTTCGGCGGCTGGTTATCGGACCGTTACGGCGCTTACCGCACGACCTGGGCGGTCATGTGGATCGTGTTCGCGTGCTTCTTCGTGCTGAGCTATCCGGAAACGCGCCTGGTGGTCGAATCGGCTAACGGGCCGCTCGATTTCGGCATCGCGCTGTCGCCAGCGGTCTTCACCGTGCTGATGTTCGTCGTCGGCATTGCGATGGCGATCGGCAAGGCCTCGGTCTTCAAGTTCATCTCCGACGATTACACCGACAACATCGGCGCGGTCTCAGGCGTCGTGGGCCTCGCGGGCGGCCTCGCCGGCTTCGCGCTGCCCATCCTGTTCGGCGCGCTCGTCGACCTCACCGGCGTGCATAGCACCTGTTTCATGCTGCTGTTCGGCGCGACCGCCATCAGTCTCGTCTGGATGCATTTCTCCTTCCGCCCGGCCGGTTCCGGCCCAACGCCCGGCCGCCGCGCCGTTTGATCGCCCGCTTTTCAAAAAGAAAAAATCCATGTCCAACTCGATCCTCACTCACTGGCAGCCGGAAGATCCGGCTTTCTGGAAGTCCACCGGCGCATCGGTTGCCAGCCGCAATCTCTGGATCTCGATCCCAGCGCTGATGCTCGCGTTCGCCGTGTGGTCGCTGTGGAGCGTCGTCGTCGTGAATCTCGACAAAGGCGGCTTCCACTTCAGCAAGAATCAGTTGTTCTGGCTGACGGCCCTGCCCGCGCTGTCCGGCGCGACGCTGCGCATCTTTTATTCGTTTCTCGTACCGATTTTCGGCGGCCGGCGCTTCACGGCGCTCTCCACGGCGACGCTGCTGATTCCCGCGCTCGGCATTGGCTTCGCACTCCGCGATCCGTCCACCGGCTATCCGACCCTGCTCATGCTCGCCCTGCTCTGCGGCTTTGGCGGCGCGAACTTCAGTTCGTCGATGGCGAATATCAGCTTCTTCTTCCCCAAGGCCAAAAAAGGCCTAGCGACCGGACTGAACGCGGGTATCGGCAATCTCGGCGTGTCGCTCGTGCAGTTCGTCGCGCCGCTCGTGGTGACGACAGCCGTGTTCGGCGCGCTCGCTGGCGAGGGCACGACCTTCGTCAAGGACGGCGTCGAGCACGGCATCTGGTTGCAGAACGCGGGCTTCATCTGGGTGCCGTTCATCGTGATCGCGACGCTCGCCGCGTGGTTCGGCATGAACGACATCGCCGATGCAAAAGCCTCGTTTGCCGAGCAAGCGGTCATTTTCCGCCGCAAGCACAACTGGCTGATGTGCTGGCTGTATGTCGGCACGTTCGGCTCGTTCATTGGCTTTTCGGCCGGCTTCGCGCTGCTCACGAAGTCGCAGTTTCCCGCCGTCAACCCAACCGCCTACGCGTTCCTCGGCCCGCTGGCGGGCGCGCTGCTGCGCCCGGTCGGCGGCTGGATCTCCGACAAACTGGGTGGCGCGCGCGTGACGCTGTGGACCTTCGTCGCGATGATCGCCGCCGTGTTCGCCGTCATCCATTTCCTGCCGGGCACCGGCGTGGGCACCGGCGCGGGCGGCAGCTTCGATGGCTTCCTCGCGATGTTCATCGTGCTCTTCGCCCTGACCGGCATCGGCAACGGCGCGACGTTCCGCATGATCCCGGTGATTTTCCTGACCGATCACCAGCGCAAGGTCGCGGGTCTTGACGGCGCGGCCCAACTGCGCGCGCAACAGGAAGCGGGCAAGGAGTCCGCCGCCGTCCTCGGTTTCGCAGGCGCGCTCGGCGCCTATGGCGGCTTCTTCATCCCGAAAACATTCGGCTCGGCAATCGACCTGACCGGATCGGCGGTCCCGGCGCTGTACGTGTTCGTCGCGTTCTACGTGAGTTGCGTCGCCATTACGTGGTTTTTCTATGCCCGCCGCAACGCCGGCATGCCCTGCTGATACCGACGGATTACGTCCAAAGGCGTAACCCGCCTCCACCCAATGATGAATAGGCGCGCGCGCCACGCGCGCCTATTCTCGACCGGTTAGTTTTCGCTCTCCACATGGCCGCTTCGCGCCGTGGGACGAACTGCGAGAACCCCGCACGGAGATTTAAAGATGAGTCACTTTCTGGACCGGCTGAAGTTCGTCACGCGGACCCGGTCAACGTTTTCGGACGGTCGCGGCGCCGTGGTCGAAGAAGACCGGCAGTGGGAGAACGGCTACCGCAACCGCTGGCAGCACGACAAGATCGTGCGGTCCACGCACGGCGTGAACTGCACGGGCTCTTGCTCGTGGAAGGTGTACGTCAAGAACGGCTTGATTACCTGGGAAACGCAGCAGACCGACTACCCGCGCACGCGCGCGGATTTGCCGAACCATGAGCCGCGCGGATGTCCGCGCGGCGCGTCGTATAGCTGGTACGTATATTCGGCGCAGCGCGTCAAATATCCGCTGATCCGCGGGCGCTTGATGGAAATGTGGCGCGAGGCGCGCAAGAAGCTCGCGCCCATCGACGCATGGGAATCCATCAGCCAGGACCCGGTGAAGGCGGCGCGCTACAAGAGCGTGCGTGGTCTCGGCGGCTTCGTGCGCGCCGACTGGGACACCGCAACCGAAATGATCGCCGCGGCTAACGCGTTCACCATCAAGAAGTTCGGCCCGGACCGCGTGGTGGGCTTTTCGCCCATCCCGGCCATGTCGATGGTCTCCTACGCGGCGGGCGCGCGCTATCTGAGTTTGATTGGCGGCGCTTGTCTGTCGTTCTACGACTGGTATTGCGACCTGCCGCCCGCTTCGCCGCAAGTGTGGGGCGAACAGACCGACGTGCCCGAATCGGCCGACTGGTACAACTCCACCTACCTCATGGTGTGGGGCTCCAACGTTCCGCAAACCCGCACACCCGACGCGCACTTCTACACGGAAGTACGTTACAAGGGCACGAAAACCGTCGCGGTCTCGTCGGATTTCGGCGAGATGGTGAAGTTCGGGGATATCTGGCTCGCGCCGAAGCAAGGCACCGACGCCGCGCTCGCCATGGCGATGGGCCACGTGGTGCTGAAGGAATTCCATGCGGTTCAAGCGCCGCGCACGTCCTCATATTTCCGCGATTACATCAAGCAATACACCGACATGCCGATGCTCGTGCTGCTGCGCGACAACGAAGGCACGCTCGTTCCCGATCACTTCCTGCGCGCCTCGCATCTTGCCGACAACCTTGGCGAAGCGAACAATCCGCAGTGGAAAACGCTTCAGATCGACGAAGCCAGCGGCGCAATCGTCGCGCCGAACGGCACTATCGGCTTTCGCTGGAACGAGGCCGCGCACAACAACGGCGAGAAAGTCGGCCGCTGGAATCTCGAACTGAAAGACGGCGGCAACGGCGCCGCGATCGACCCGCGCCTGTCGCTGGTTCCGGCGGGCGCGCACGATGAAGTGGTCGAAGTCGGCTTCCCGTACTTCGGCGGCGAACATGACGATCTGCTCAGGCGTCGCGTTCCTGCCCGGCGCATCACGCTGGCGGACGGCACGAGCGCGCTGGTCGCTACGGTATTCGACTTGCAGATGGCGAACTACGGCGTGGACCAGGGGTTCGGCGGCCCGAACGTCGCGACCTCCTACGACGACGACGTGCCCTACACGCCCGCGTGGCAGGAAAAGCACACGACCGTGCCGCGCCATCTCGTGATTCAGGTCGCGCGCGAATTCGCGGACAACGCGGAAAAGACGCACGGCAAGAGCATGGTGATCGTCGGCGCCGCGCTGAACCACTGGTATCACAACGACATGATCTATCGCGGCATCATCAACCTGCTGATGATGTGCGGCTGCGTCGGACAAAGCGGCGGCGGCTGGGCGCACTATGTCGGCCAGGAAAAGCTCAGGCCGCAGTTCGGCTGGGCGCCGCTCGCGTTCGCGTCCGACTGGACCCGCCCGGCCCGTCAGATGAACGGCACCTCGTTCTTCTACAACCACACGAGCCAGTGGCGCCACGAGAAGGTCGGCCTGGACGAAGTGCTCGCGCCTACCGCCAACAAGGCGAGCTACGACAAGCTGTCCATGCTCGACCTGAACGCCCGCTCCGAACGCATGGGCTGGCTGCCGAGCGCGCCTCAACTGGGCCGCAATCCGCTCGATCTCGCCGACGCCGCCACGCTTGCGGGCAAGAAGCCGGTGGACTACGTGGTCGAACAGTTGAAGTCGGGCGAGCTCGACTTCTCCTGCGACGATCCCGACAACCCCGTGAATTTCCCCCGCAACATGTTTGTCTGGCGCTCGAATATCCTGGGCAGTTCCGGCAAGGGTCACGAGTATTTCCTGAAGTACCTGCTCGGCACGCAGAACGCACTTTTCGCCGACGAAAACGATGCCATCAAGCCAGCCGAAGTGAATGTGCGAGAAGCGGCCGAAGGCAAGCTCGACTTGCTGACGGTGCTCGACTTCCGCATGAGCACGACATGTCTGTATGGCGATATCGTGTTGCCGACGGCAACGTGGTACGAAAAGGACGACCTCAACACGTCCGACATGCACCCGTTCATCCATCCGTTGTCGGAAGCCGTGCAGCCTTTATGGGAAAGCAAGAGCGACTGGGAAATCTACAAGGCGATCGCGAAGAAGTTCACCGAGATCGGCGGCCCGGCGCTCGGCACGCGGCAGGACATCGTCTGCACGCCGCTCATGCACGACACCCCCGGCGAACTCGGCCAGCCGTTCGAACCGAAAGACTGGCGCGCGGGCGAATGCGAACTGATTCCCGGCAAGACCGCGCCGTCGATGACCGTCGTCGAGCGCAACTACAACGATATCTACAAGAAGTTCACCTCGGTCGGACCGCTACTCGACAAACTCGGCAACGGCGGAAAGGGCATCAACTGGAATACCGAGCATGAAGTCGGCGAACTGGCGCAACTCACGCGCACGGTGACCGAGCCGGGTGTAAGCCACGGACGGCCGCGCCTGGATACGGCCATCGACGCCGCCGAAATGATCCTCACCTTTGCGCCCGAAACAAACGGCCATGTCGCGGTCAAGGCTTGGGACGCGTTGTCGAAGATCACCGGGCGCGAGCACACGCACCTCGCCATCGGCCGCGAACACGACAAGATCCGCTTCCGCGATGTGCAGGCGCAACCGCGCAAGATCATTTCCGCACCGACCTGGTCGGGGCTGGAATCGGAAGAGGTCAGCTACAACGCCGGTTATACCAACGTGCACGAACTGATTCCATGGCGCACGCTCACCGGCCGCCAGCAGTTCTATCAGGATCACCGCTGGATGCTCGATTTCGGCGAAGGCTCCTGCGTCTATCGCCCGGCGATCAACACGAAAACCGTCGCGCCGATGCTTGGCGCCATGCCCAACGGCGAACACGAACTCGTACTGAACTGGATCACGCCGCACCAGAAATGGGGCATTCACTCAACCTACACGGACAACTTGCGCATGCTCACGCTGTCGCGCGGCGGGCCGCACGTGTGGGTGTCGGAAGCGGAGGCCAAGGAAGCCGGCCTTGTCGATAACGACTGGGTGGAAGTGTTCAACGTGAATGGCACGCTGACGGCGCGCGTCGTCGTCAGTCAGCGCGTGCCGCGCGGCATGTGCCTGATGTATCACGCGCAGGAAAAGATCGTGAACGTGCCGGGGGCGGAGACGAGCGGCATGCGCGGTGGCATCCATAACTCCGTTACGCGCACCGTCCTCAAGCCGACCCACATGATCGGCGGCTATGCGCAGCAGGCGTACGGATTCAATTACTACGGCACGGTCGGATCGAATCGCGACGAGTACGTCATTGTTCGCAAGATGAAGAAGATCGACTGGCTGGAAGGCCCGTTGAAAGAAGGAGCAACAGCATGAAGATCCGCGCACAGGTTGCGATGGTCCTGAACCTCGACAAGTGCATCGGGTGCCATACGTGCTCGGTCACTTGCAAGAACGTGTGGACATCGCGCGACGGCGTCGAGTACGCGTGGTTCAACAACGTCGAAACGAAGCCCGGCATCGGCTATCCGAAGGAATGGCAGAACCAGGACAAGTGGAATGGCGGCTGGAAGCGTAACGCGAACGGCAAGATCGAACCGCGTCAGGGCGGCAAGCTGAAGGTGCTCGCGAACCTGTTCGCGAACCCGAACCTGCCGAGTATCGACGAATACTACGAACCGTTCACATTCGATTACGAGCATCTTCAGAAGGCGCCGTTGTCGCAGACGCCGCCGACCGCACGGCCCGTTTCCGTACTGACGGGCAAGAAGATGGAGAAGATCCACTGGGGCCCGAACTGGGAAGACGATCTCGGCGGCGAGTTTTCATCGCGGGGCCGCGACAAGCTTTTCGACAACGTGCAAAAAGAGATGTACTCGACGTTCGAGAACACTTTCATGATGTATTTGCCGCGTCTTTGCGAGCACTGCCTGAATCCGGCGTGCGTGGCATCGTGCCCTTCCGGCTCGATCTACAAACGCGAGGACGACGGCGTCGTGCTCGTCGATCAGGATAAATGCCGCGGCTGGCGCATGTGCATTTCCGGCTGCCCGTACAAGAAAATCTACATCAACTGGAAAAGCGGCAAGGCCGAAAAGTGCATCTTCTGCTATCCACGCATCGAAGCCGGACAGCCAACCGTGTGCTCGGAAACGTGCGTCGGCCGGATTCGCTATCTCGGCGTGATGCTGTACGACGCCGACAGGATCGGCGAGGCAGCGTCGGTCGAACGCGAACAGGATCTGTACCAGTCGCAACTCGATGTTTTCCTCGATCCGCACGACCCGAACGTTCAGGCCGAAGCGCTTCGACAGGGCATCCCGCAAAGCTGGCTCGACGCCGCGCGCAAGTCTCCGGTCTACAGGATGGCGGTTGAATGGAAGATCGCGTTTCCGCTGCATCCGGAATACCGGACGCTGCCGATGGTCTGGTATATCCCGCCGCTTTCACCGATTCAATCCGCCGCCGACGCGGGACATATCGGCATGGACGGCATCATTCCGGACGTGAAGAGTCTACGCATTCCGGTGCGTTATCTCGCGAACCTGCTGACCGCGGGCGATGAACAGCCGGTCGTGTCGGCGCTCGAACGCATGCTCGCGATGCGCGCGTTCAAGCGCGCGGAAGTCGTTCACGGGCGCGCCGAACCGGAGGTGCTCGAAGGCACCGGCCTCGACCCCGCGCAAATCGAGGACATGTACCAGACGCTCGCCATCGCCAACTACGAAGACCGCTTCGTAGTGCCCTCCTCGCATAAGGAACTGGTGGAGGACAGCTTCAACGACAAGGCCAGTTGCGGGTTCACGTTCGGCAACGGCTGCTCGGGCGGCACGTCAGAAGGCTCGTTGTTCGGCAAGAAGCCACAAGGCAGCGCGGTCTTCGCCGACATGCCGAAGTCACGCAAAAAAGCAGGCACGCAATCATGACCCAGACCGTTCCGATGACGATTTATCCGATCCTCGCCGCGCTGCTCAACTATCCGGAAGCCGAGTTGCTCCACGCGATGCCGGAAATCGAGGACGCGCTGCATGCGTTTCCCGACGCCGAAAAGGCGCTGAAGCCGCTCGTCGCCACGTTGAATTGCCTCTCGCTTATCGAGTTGCAAGAGCGTTACGTCGCGACATTCGACCGTAATCCGTCGCACTCGCTGCATCTGTTCGAGCACGTGCATGGCGAGAGCCGTGACCGTGGGCAGGCAATGGTCGATCTGCTCGAAGAATATCGCAGCCACGGCCTCGAAATGGCGACCAACGAATTACCGGATTACGTACCGCTCTTTCTGGAAGTACTCGGCATGATCGATCCCGAGCATGCCCGCGCGCTGCTCGACGAAGCGATTCACGTGCTTGCGGCGCTCGGCGAGCGGCTCGCTCGCGGCAAGAGCCCTTATGCGTCGATATTCACGGTGCTGCGCACGATGACCGACGTGGTGCCGCAAGCGCCTGTCGAAGCGCCAATCCGCGACATGGACGAAGCGCTTGAAATGTTCGGCCCGGGCTCGGATGGTGTCGAACCGCTCCTTGCAACACCCGTCGCGAAGCCGCTCGTGCAACCCGTGCATTTCCATCCGCGCGCCGCGTCGTCGGCCGGCAACTGACAAGGACAAAGGCGTCGTCATGCTCAATCAATTTGTTTTCGGAATCTACCCGTACATCGCGGCGGCGATCTTCCTGTTCGGAAGTCTCGCGCGTTTCGAGCGCGAGCAGTACACCTGGAAGACCGACAGTTCGCAAATGCTCCACCGGGGCGAATTGCGCGTCGGCAACATCCTGTTTCACATTGGCATTCTCGGGCTCTTCTTCGGGCATCTGGCCGGCTTGCTGACGCCGGTCGCCGTTTGGGATTACCTCGGGGTCGCGCATCGCACGAAGCAACTGGCCGCGATGATCGCGGGCGGCGCGATGGGTACGGTCTGCCTCGCAGGCCTGCTCATTCTGGTCCATCGCCGCATGACCAACGCGCGTATCAGCGCGGTGACCCGTCGCGGCGACAAGCTCCTGCTCGTCTGGATTCTCACCACGTTACTGCTCGGCCTGACGACCATCGGCGTATCCACGGAACATCTGGACGGACACATGATGGTGCAGTTGATGACGTGGGCGCAGCACATCGTGACGTTCCAGGGCGACGCGGCGGGCTTTATCGCCGAAGCGCCGCTGATCTTCAAGCTGCACCTTTTCATGGGTCTCACCCTGTTCGTGATTTTCCCGTTCACACGTCTCGTGCATGTGTGGAGCGGCTTCGCCTCGGTGACCTATCTCGGCCGCGCCTGGCAACTCGTGCGCCCGCGCTGACCAAGCGTTCGCGAATTGCACGCCTATCAACCCTCAACGGAGCGAACCCATGCCAGTCATCGTGAACGGAACAGAACTGACCGATGGCGACGTCGAGCGCGAATTGTCCGGGCAGGACGAGCCGGAACAAACCGCGCAACTCGCGCTCGATGCAGCGGTGCTGCGCCGCGTGCTACTCGACGAAGCCGCGCGTTTGGATATCGGCGCAGGAGCGCTACCCGACGCCGCGATCGAAGCGTTGCTCGCGCGCGAGGTCGTTTCATCCGAGCCGACCGACGCGGAATGCGAGCGTCAATATCTTGCGAATCCGGAGCGCTGGCGCATCGGCGAGCGGGTCCGCGTGCGCCACATTCTGTTTCAGGTGACCGAACGCGTCGACCTCGAACGCCTGCGTGCGAAGGCACAAAAGACGCTCGACGAAATCCTGCGCGCCGACGATCCCGACGCCCGCTTCGCGCTCGATGCACGAACGCTGTCGAACTGTCCGTCGGGTGCGCAAGGTGGCGATCTGGACGAGGTCGGCCGGGGCGATACCGTTCCCGAGTTCGAGCACGCCGTGTTCGCCGCGCCCGCGAACAGCGTCTGCCCGGCGCTCGTCGAAACGCGATTTGGGTTTCACGTCATCCGCGTTCTTGGAAAAAGCGCGGGCGAAATCTTGCCGTTCGAACGCGCGCACGCGCAGATCCGGAGCGCCATGTCGCGAGCAGCGGCCGACCGTGCCCGGCGAGAGTATCTGATCGGTCTCGTTGCGCGATCGGATATTCAAGGGTGGAAGGAGACCGCGCTGGCGTGAGTCTCGGGATAAACGCGCCCGATCGACACCGCCCGCCATGACATCCCGCTGCATTCCCGAACAGGTCTGTCCGCAGGCGTACTCGCCGCGCTAAGAAGCGCGGCGAGAGGGCCGTCGTTCCGGGCTGGCGAAGCAATAGCAACCTGCGCGCGATGTCAGCCGAGCCTAAGTCCGAGTCCTCAAAAGAGGCGGTGCTTGATCGGCAGTCGGCGCGGCGCGGCGCGGTGCGGCGAGGCGAGGTGCGGTGCGGTGCGGTGCGGTGCGGTGCGGTGCGGTGCGGCGTCTCAGCGTTAAACAGTCGGGTTTAATTTCAAGATGAACGCCGCCCCGGATAATTGTGGTTTCACTCATCGGCGGACCGCATTCCAGCGGCCGCAAGCCGTCCATGTCCTCCCACGAAGCGCGCGGCAACTATTTCAACCGACGCCTGACCACGCGGATCCTCGCGCTCTCCGGCGTTGCACTGGCATTCGTGCTGACGATGATTGTCGGTACGCTGTGGCTATCGTGGCAACTCGAAGGCGCGGGGGCGGCCATCAACGACGCGGGCAGCCTGCGCATGCGCGCGAGCAATGTCGCGATCGCGCTCGACGAAGCGCGCGCGGGACGTCCGGCCGATATCGCGCCGCAAGTCGCGCTGCTCGATCAGACGCTTGCGAATCTGCAACGCGGCGACCCCGCCCGCCCGCTCTTTTTGCCCGATACGAGCGCGATCCGCACGCAATTCGATTTCGTGTCGTTCACCTGGCGCGCGCTGCTGGAACCTACAATCGCCTACGACCAGTCACGCCCCGCCAACGAACGCGCGATCTATCTCGATTATCTGCCTGGCTTCGTCGACGATGCCGATACGCTCGTGCGCTTGATCGAGCAGGACAACGCGAGCAAAACCGCGTGGCTGCGACGCTCGCAAATGGCGCTCGCCGCGATGGCGTGCGTCGGGACGGTCGCTATCGTCTATCTGATGTTTCTGTGGTTCATCGTTCCGGTTCTCCGCCTGGAAGACGGCCTCGCGCGCATCAAGCGGCGCGATTTCGGCGCGCGGCTGCCGGTCGATACGCGCGACGAATTCGGCCATCTCGCGCAGGGTTTCAACCGAATGGCCGCCGAATTGCAGCACATCTATCGCAACCTCGAGCAACGCGTGATCGACAAAACCGCGCAACTCGCAGCGCAAAATCGCGAGTTGACCGCGCTTTACGAGATGACGGCGTTTCTGCACGAACCACACGACGTCGAGACGCTATGCCGCGGCTTTCTCACCCGCGTGATCCGTCAGTTCGACGCGGACGCCGGTTCCGTTCGCGCGCTCGGCAACAACGACGACACGCTGCACCTGATCGCGTCGGAAGGATTGTCGGAAGAACTGGTCGATGCGGAGCGCTGCATGTCCGCGCACGAATGTCTCTGTGGCGGCGCGGCGGCCCAGCGCGTGGCGGTCATTCACGACACGCGGACTACGGGCCACGCTCAAGAACGCGTCTCCGAGGCCGCGTTTGCCACGCGCTGCGAAAGAGCCGGCTTCGCGGGCGTCGCCGCGTTCGGCATCGTGTCGCCGGAAATCTCGCTCGGCTCGTTCTCGCTCCACTTCCGGCGCGAACGCGCAATCCCCGCGTCTGAAGTGCAATTGCTCGAAACGCTCGGCAAGCATCTCGGAACCGCGCTGCAAAATCATCGGCTCGCAACGGCTGCGCGCCAGCTCGCAGTGGCGGAAGAGCGGCATCTGGTCGCGCAGGGCTTGCACGACAGCATCGCGCAAAGTCTGAATTTTCTGAAAATTCAGGTGCATATGCTCGACACAGCGTCAAACGCCGGCGACCTCGCCGACGTTCGCGAAATCGTGCCGCTCTTGCGCGGCGGTCTGGAAGAAAGCTACGACGACGTCCGCGAGTTGCTCGTGAATTTCCGTACGCGGCTGGGTCGCGGCGATCTGAAGCGCGCCGCCGAGGACACGATCACGCGCTTCCAGCGCCAGTCCGACGCAAGCGTCGATTGGCGTTTCGACGAGGCGGGCGGTCCGCCGCTCCCGCCGGATCAACAACTGCAGGTTCTGTTCATTCTCCAGGAAGCGCTCTCGAACATACGCAAGCACGCGCTGGCGTCGAAGGTCGCCGTTGTCATCGAAAATGCGCGCGATTTCCGCATGCGGATAGAAGACGACGGCCAAGGCTACGATCCGGCCGGGATTGCCGAACGCGGCGAGGCGCACGTCGGCTTTCACATCATGCGCGAGCGCGCCGCGCGCCTCAACGCGCAGCTTCGGCTCGAAGGCGAGGCGGGCCACGGCGCGCGCGTCGTGCTGCTGTTGCCCGCGAGCGAGCGAGCGCCAGCGTGACGCGGAGTTATCGAGAAAATCTCAAGCCATGACCATTCGCATTCTTCTAATCGACGATCACACGCTGTTCCGCTCCGGCGTGCGCGCGCTCTTGCAGCGTCAGCCCGATTTCGAAGTGGTGGACGACGCCGCTGACGGTATCGAGGGGATCAAGCGCGCGAAGCAGCATCGGCCGGATGTCGTGCTGCTCGATCTCAATATGCCGGGATTGTCCGGGATCGAGACGCTCGAATTGCTGCAACAGGATGTGCCCGACGCGGCGGTCATCATGCTGACCGTTTCCGAAGACGTGGACGAACTGACGGCCGCGCTCGGCAAGGGCGCGTGCGGGTATCTGCTGAAAAATATCGAGGCGGAGACGCTTTCCTCCGCAATCCGGCGCGCGACGAACGGCGAAGCCGTAGTCGCCGACGACATGACGGCGAAGCTCGTCGCGCAACTGCGCGGTCCATCGCGGGCAGTCACCGCACGAAGCGACGACGTCAGCGCCAATGCCGACATCGCCGGCGACACGCCAGCGCTCACGCCGCGCGAGCGCGACATTGTGCGCAGCCTGTCGCGCGGCGCGAGCAACAAGGACATCGCACGATCGCTCGACCTCGCTGAAAGCACCGTGAAGATTCACGTGCGCAACGTGCTGCGCAAGCTGAAGATGACGAGCCGCGTGCAGATTGCGATTTACGCGCTGGAACAGGACGCGCAAATGCCGCGCTGACCGGCGCGGGACGCCAGCAAGAAGCCGGCGTTAAGCGGCGAGTTCCTCGTCCAGCGCGGCGGCGGCGCTCGCCTTTCGGGTCTTGCCCGCGCGCGACGGCGGCTGGCACAGGCCGCACACGAAACCGTTGCGCAAATCGTAGGCGTGCGCCACGAAATGGCCGTTGCAGCGCGTGCAGGTATTGGTCTGCAACATGCCGGAATCGAAGAAACGCACCAGCGTCCACGCGCGCGTGAGACTCAGCGTGGGTTCGTCGCCGTGCATTTCGACATGTTCGAGATAGAGCCGATAGCTCTTGATGATCGACTGGATCTGCACGCCGCCGCTGTGCTCGTTCATGAACCGGTAGATGTTGTAGAACAGCGACGAGTGAATATTCGGCTGCCACGTCATGAACCAGTCGGTTGAAAACGGCAGCATGCCCTTCGGCGGCGAAACGCCCTTCAGTTCCTTGTAGAGCTTGATCAGGCGGTCGCGCGACAGGCTCGTCTCGGCTTCCAGCAGTTGAAGCCGGGCGCCGAGTTCGATCAACTCGATCGCCAGCGTGATCTCGCGGACTTCCGCGATGACGCTTTTCGTTGCCATGGCGAGACCCTCTCAGCCGATCTGCTCGGCCGGCTGGCCGGCAAGCAGGATGGCCGAATGCGTATGCGAGAGCGCAGCGCTCTTGCCTTTGTCGGCGAGCGACGAAAGGATCGCGTGATCGTCGAAGCGGAACCGGCACAGCAAATGGCTCGACGAAGCCACGCGCACGACCTGAGGCAGGCTCAGCGTGACGAGGACGTCGGCGAGTTCGGACGAAACGCCCATCCGGTACATCGCGGAATCGCGGTCTTCCTGTAAAAGGCGCTGAGCGAGCAGGAGGTAGGACAGATTAACTTCCCGGATCTCCGCGAGCGTGGTGGTATTGCCGTCAGTCATCATTTGCCCCGAGTCGATTATCTGGCTGGTCAGGCCATGCGGAAACGTTTGCCGGAATCGGCGCGTTCAAAATCCGAATTCACTACCGCATTAACGTCGAGGCGATTGTCTCTGAATGGCGCGTGCTCAAATATCGGACAAACGTTCCGATCTCGCGCCGGAGGAGCAGGTAAAAGCGTGTAGGAATATTTCCTACACGTCATATTGAATTATTTTTGCCGGTCCCGTGAATAACGGCACGAATCCCGATAACTGAACGCTGAATGCGCATTTGTATGCAAATTCCCGCAGCGCCTTGTCTGGCGCGCCGCCGCCCGCGTGTTGACGCAAGCACCCTTCCGTACGGATTAGCTGTTTTTATTCGCCCCGTTTCAGGGCGCGTAATCCCGCTTTCGGGCGTGGCCCGAAAACTGCTGAATGATGCCGCGCCTAATCCGGGTGAAAAGCCGGAGTCGGCCGTGGGCATTGCGTTTCGCGAATAAAACGACCTTGGTTACAGCCGGTGTTTCCGCCTGTAACAAGGTTAAGCGTTTGAAAAATCACTCGAAATGCGTGGCTCGATGTCGATAATGAGACGTAAGGGATAACCCGGCCATATCGCCGGGTCCATCTTCGGGCGGCAATCAGAACGCTGTCCGCCCGCAGGCATTCGCTGGCGCTCGACCGGAGCGCAACTGTGCGATGCCCTCACGAACAGGAGAGTCACCGTTATGCGTATCGCACAAATTGCCCCGCTGCACGAAGCCGTCCCCCCGAAATTCTACGGCGGCACCGAGCGCGTGGTGTCCTATCTGACCGACGCACTCGTCGATCTCGGACACGACGTGACGCTCTTCGCGAGCGGCGACTCGGAAACTCGCGCAACGCTCGAAGCGGCGTGGCCGCGCGCGCTGCGCCTCGATCCGTCGATTCGCGATGCGCTTGCGCCGCACATGCTGCTGCTAGAAAACGTGCGCCGTCGCGCGCATGAATTCGACGTGCTGCACTTCCACCTCGACTACATGCCGTTTTCGTTGTTCTCGACGCTCGACACGCCGTTTGTCACGACGCTGCACGGCCGTCTCGATCTGCCGGAACTGCAACCCGTATTCGATACGTTCACGAAGGCGTCGGTCGTCTCGATCTCGGATTCGCAGCGCCTGCCGCTGCCGCAGGCAAACTGGCTGAACACGATTTACCACGGTTTGCCGGATCAGTTGCTCACGCCGCAAGCTCACAAAAAGCCGGAATATCTCGCGTTTCTCGGTCGTATCTGTCCGGAAAAGCGCGCCGATCTCGCCATCAAGATCGCTGCTCAAAGCGGTTTGCCGTTGAAGATCGCCGCCAAGGTGGACAAGGTCGACCAGGAATACTTCAAATCGACCATCGAACCGCTGTTGTCGCAGGCGCACGTCGAGTTTGTCGGCGAGATCAACGAGGCGCAGAAGCCCGAGTTCCTGTCGGGCGCGAAGGCGCTGCTGTTTCCGATCGACTGGTCGGAGCCGTTTGGCCTCGTGATGATCGAGGCGATGGCGTGCGGCACGCCGGTGATCGCGTTTAATCGCGGCTCGGTGCCGGAAGTGATCGACCACGGCGTGACGGGTTTCATCTGCGAAGACGTGCAAGGCGCGGTCGGCGCGCTGCAACGCCTGGACGAACTGTCGCGCACGGAAATTCGTGCGCAATTCGAACGACGCTTTAGCGCGAAGACGATGGCGCAGAATTACGTCGACAGCTATACGGCGCTGCTGCAGGCGCAAAAGCGTCCGGTATTGCGTCAGGTCGCGGTCGGTTAATTGCGCTGGCCGGCGATTTGAAATAGGTTCGAATCGCCGGACGGTGACAGATGGACCGGCGTGTCGCTCAATGCTATACGAATTTGGCGGCACTATTTAGCCCGCATACAAGAATTAGCCGCCCCTTTTTGGGGCGGCTTTTTTATTGCACGATCTAGAACCAAGACAAAATCAAGAACAAATAGGAAACAGTAAGGATCATTCGTGCGCAATTAGGAATCGTTCGCGATTTTTTCCGGCGATCCAATTCGGCGGCTTACCGCGGCCGCTCCATGTATTGCCGCTTTTCGGGTCGCGGTACATCGGCGGCAACGGTTCTTTCTTCGGCGGTCGCCCGCGCCGGACAAGCGTAAGCCCGAGATCCTGTGCGGTCAGCCCGTACTCGTCGATCTTTTTGCGGATATCCGCGACGACCGCTTCGAGTTCATTGCGGCGCACCTCCTCCGCCTGAGCCTGCAGACGCGCAATTTGCGCCTTGAGGTCTGTGTACTGTGACAATTTATTTATCTCCTTTTATTGGATTGCGCGAACTCCTCGATTAAACCCAAGCGTAGTCGCCACGATTAAAAGATGCAATGTCCATCAGATGATCTTTCACAAGATAGATTCATCCGAAAAGAACGCCTATTCGGATAAGAGATAGGCCGACTGAAAAGACTTCTGACATCCGAACCGATCGACCATTTTTGACAACCCACCGTCATGAGCGCGATTAAACTTCGACGCGAGTAAGCGCTTGGGATTCGTGTCGATATTGGTCGGCTTCGATGTTTGGCTTTAATTAATTTTTTTAGGATTACAAATCATGCAATTGGCAAAACGCCTCGGCGCGGAAGCGTTCGGAACGTTCTGGCTGGTGCTGGGCGGCTGCGGCAGCGCGGTGCTCGCGGCTAAATTCCCGGAACTCGGCATCGGATTCGTGGGCGTTTCGCTCGCGTTCGGATTGACCGTTCTCACCATGGCTTATGCGATCGGCCATATTTCGGGTTGCCACCTGAACCCGGCGGTCAGCGTCGGCCTGACGGTCGCGCGGCGCTTTCCGGCGCGCGACCTCGGACCGTACATCGTCGCGCAGGTGATCGGCGCGTCGCTCGGCGCACTCGTGCTGCTGAGCATCGCGAGCGGCTCGCCCGACTTCGATCTGGCGACGAGCGGCTTCGCGTCGAACGGTTTCGGCGCACGTTCGCCCGGCAACTACACGATGCTCGCAGCGTTCGTCTGCGAAGTCGTAATGACGTTCTTCTTCGTGTTCGTGATTCTCGGCGCCACGGACAAGCGCGCGCCGTCCGGTTTTGCGCCTATCGCGATCGGCCTTTGCCTGACGCTCATCCATCTGATCTCGATTCCGGTGACGAACACGTCGGTGAACCCGGCGCGTTCGACCGGTCCGGCGCTAATCGCAGGCGGCGCGGCAATCGATCAACTGTGGCTTTTCTGGGCCGCGCCGATTGTCGGGGCGATTTTGGCCGGGTTGATTTATCCGTGCCTGTCGCGCGAAAAATAAGCAGCACCGGTGTGGATAACGCCGGCGAACATCCGGAAAACGGGCGCGAAAGCGCCCTTTTTCGTTTCCGCGCGCCAGTCGGGCGCGCGATCCATCATGAAAAATGCGCGACAAATGTAATGGGTGTTTACAACCGCGATGCGCCTGACCAGGCTGGATAGGCGCAAAGCCCGGGCAGACGGGCGCGGAGACCGAGCGACCGACAAATCCGGCCCTTACTTCGAACTTGCATACGGTAACAACTCGTCGAAGCTTGTAAGAGGGACGCTGCGTAAATTGGTACTCATACGCTGGACTCACGCGACAGTCGTCGCTTTAAAGGAGAGTACAAATGAAGCGCATCGTTACCCAATTGCTCGTTGCGACCGGCCTCGTACTTGGCGCTGCAGGCGCGGCGCAGGCTGCGGATGTGCATATCGGCGTGTCGCTCGGCGCGCCCGCCTACGGGCCTGCTTACCGCCCGGCGCCGGTCTACGTGCAGCCCGCGCCGGTGTATCGCGCGCCGCAATGGCATCGCGACGGGCCGCGCCGGGGCGACCATGATCGCGCCCGCTGGGACCGCGCCGCGTGGGATCGCGGTGGCTATCATCAAGGCTGGGACCACGGGCGCGACTGGGGGCGTCGCGGATAAGCGCTCGTTCGCGACATCCGAAGCGCCCGCTGCATGAAAAAGGCCGTTCCGCGCATCGCGGAACGGCCTTTTTCAACATCTTTGCGCCGTTCAGGAAGGCGCGTGACCGGGCGAAGCCAGTTCGTCGACTATCCCGAAAAGCTTACGCAGATGATGCGCGACGCCTGCCTCGAAGTTATTGCCGATACGCGGCACCTGCGGCAGCCGCGTGATCAGATTCGGGTTCGCGTTGTTCATCATGAAAGGATGGCCGGCGGTTTCCAGCATGTCGATATCGTTCATGTTGTCGCCGAATGCGGCGCAATGCGACGGATCGACGTCGAGCTGGTCCAGCACGTAGCGCAGCGCACGACCCTTCGATACATCCGACGTCATCACTTCGAGGCAATCCGGCAGCGAATACGTCACATAAAGCGCATCGCCGAATTCGCGCTCCAGGTTCGCGGCGGTTTCGGCGAGGTCCTTCGGTTCGCCGATATAGAGCACCTTTGCGATGTCCCGGCCGTCGTGCTCGCGCAAGTCCATCACTTCGTACTTGAAGCCCGAATCCTGGTGGAAGACGAGCAATTCGGGCGCGTGACGGTCGATCAACCACGCGTCGTCGGCGAACAAATTCACGATCACGCGCCCCTCGCCACCCGTCAGTTCCGGTTGGACGAGCCGGCGGACCGCGGCGGGATCGAGATTGCGCGCGTAGACGCGCTCATCGCCGGGCGCGTGGACCCGCGCGCCGTTCGACGTAATCAGGTAAGGGTCGATGCCGAGCACGTCGCGAATTCCCGCGACATCCCGATAATGCCGTCCCGTCGCAATCACGAATTGCACGCCTTGAGCGTTCAGACGGCGAACCGTTTCGATGGTGAACGGATCGACCTGGTGATTGCTGTTGAGGAGCGTGCCGTCGAGATCGGTGGCGATGACTGAGTACATGGCGGGCTTCGGATAAGTTGGCGGGCAGCCCGGCATTTTAGCCTGCCCGCGCCGACGACACTCCCGCCGTGCGCGCGAGACGCAGCGCTCCCGTCGCTGAATCGGCAAGCGGCGCGCGCAATCGCGGACGCAACGCCGCCGGCACGAACGGTTCGAGCGGCCCGGCCAAACCGCCGCACAGCGCGAGCGGCAACGCGTTCGCCGGATCGAGCGCCGCCACGAGTTTTTCGATTTCGCGGCCCGCCGCGACCAGCAGCGCGGCGGCGACCGGGTGATCGGCGTGCGCGAAAAGTGTGGGCGCGAGCGTCGCGTAACCGGTCTGGTTTGCCGCGCAAAGCCACACGACCAAGCTGTCGCGATCGGTCGCGCCGGTCGCCGCGAGCAAGGCGTGCGACCACGCGTCGGGCGTCGCGCGGCCGTCGAGCACTTGCTGCAGATGGACGGCGGCGCGCAGGCCGAGCCAAGCGCCGCCCGCTTCGTCGCCGCTCGGAAAACCGTAGCCGCCCGCGATCCGGCTCCCGCCGTCCGGGTCCAGCACGGCCGCGATGCTCCCCGTGCCAAGCGCCACGATCACCCCGGCCGCGCCGCCGTGCGCGCCGAGCAGGGTCGTGTAAGCGTCGCTTTCGACCGCGAGCGCGCGCACCGACGGCGCGCGCGCGATGAATTCGGCGAGCCAGCCAGCGTGGTTCACGCCCGCCAGTCCGCAGCCGAGCGAACACGTTTGCCAGTCGAACGGCAGGCGAGCCGCCTCGAACGCGCGGCTGCACGCCGCTTCGATCTCCCGCCACGCGCGCTCGACGCCTAATCCAAGGCCGGATGGGCCGCCCGTCGCGCGCGCGATTTCCGCGCCGTTTGAATCGGCCAGCACGACGCGGGTGCCGGTGCCGCCGCCATCTACGCCGAGCAGATAGCCGTCTGAATGTGGGGAATGAAGTGTCATGCCGCGAGCTTAACCGGCCCGCCGCGCGCCGCCAACTAGCCGAACGGACGATGGTCTCAGCGCGCCGCGCATCGGCTAAGCTTGGCGGCTATTCGATCAGGCGAGGACGCGGTCCATGGAAACAGCGGCAAAACGGTGCAGTTGGGCGAGCACGGAAGCGATGATTCACTATCACGACACAGAATGGGGCGTGCCCTCGCACGACGACCAGCACCTGTTCGAGTTCCTCGTGCTGGAGGGCGCGCAGGCAGGGTTGTCGTGGTCGACGATTCTTAACAAGCGGGATGGTTATCGGGAGCTTTTCGCGGGCTTCGACGTCGATAAGGTCGCGCGCTTCACCGAAGCGGACGTCGAACGCCTGATGGGCGATGCGCGCATCGTCCGCAATCGCGCCAAAATCCAGTCGGCGATCCTGAACGCCCGGGCCGTGCAGCAAATCCAGTTAGAACACGGCTCGTTCGCGGCGTTCGTGTGGTCGTTCGTTGACAACGCGCCCGTCGACACACCGCGCGAGAAATATCAAAACGCACCCGCATCGACCGAACAATCCGACGCGCTCAGCCGCGCGCTCAAGAAATACGGCTGCAAATTCATTGGTACGACCATTTGTTACGCGTTCATGCAGGCGACGGGCATGGTCAACGACCACGAGGCCAGTTGTCCGGCGCGAGCAACTCTTTCCGCGAACACATTGAAAAAAACCACTGCCAGGAAAAACGCACCGGCGGCGCGCAAGGGCTCGAAGGGACAGACCTGACATCCAAGAAAGTTTTTCCGAAATTTCCGAGCGCATTGTCTTTTCGCAACATTTCGGCACATTTTCGACGCACCTAGGGAAAATCCTGACTCGCCAAGGTTTTTTTGCAGTGAGTCATGCTCGATCGCTTGTGGCAGCACGTTTGGTGGCGCTTTTGCGGCGCTGCACGATCGTTCGGAGCGTGTCAAAATTGCGGCTACTCGGGTAGTGCCTGCTACGTTTTTACCGGGCTCAGCCGTTATAACTCTCATGAACGTCGAATCTTCATTGAGCGTGAAGTGCGGCGCGAGTATCGGAACGCGGCGTACGCGTTACCGCGACGGGTCGGGAAAACGATAGTGCTCAAAGTAGCGAACGCCGGGAATTGACGTCTTTTTGTGTTGCTGATCGCTCTTTCGCGACAGCCATGCCGGCCGATACTGCAAGTGCGCTTCGCTCGAAAATCAACGATTGCAACGAATGGCCGCTGCGGCGAAACGCAGGGGAGATCAACATGAAAAGCCACCAATTTCTGACGCATCAGGAAATCTACGACAACGCAGTCCACCACCTTTTCGGCCAGGGACAAGCGGCGTTGCTGCCTCGCGGCGGCGGCGCGTATCGCGGTTATTGCGGCGGCTGCCCGGTCGGGAGCTTCATCAAGCCACGTGACTACGTGACGGCGATGGAAGGTGTGCCGGTCCGCTACCTCGCCAAGCTGCCCGAAGCGATTCCGCCGTATATGGATGTCGGCGTCGCGGCGCTCAAACGCGCGCTGCTGCGAGCGCATATCAACGTGTTCGATCCGAATACCGTCGAATTGCTGAGCTGCCTGCAGAACGTTCACGATGTGTTTGGGAAATGGGAATGGCGCGAGCGTTTCACGTCGATCGCGCGTCAATTCGGCTTGTCGGCCGAACAACTCAAATCTGCCGCGTGAGTGTCGCGATGTTGAGCGCCAGAGATATTTACGAGCGGGTCAGCACTCACTTGCTGACCCAGCGAGCCGTATCGGAAGACGAAAACGGCTCCTGCCGGCTGCGTAGCGGCGACGGCAGAAAATGCGCGATCGGTTCACTCGTCAGCGACGACGTGTATCGGCCGGAAATCGAAGGCGTCGGCATTTCGTATTACCGCCACGCCGCAGATGGAACGCTGTTGCGCGCGCTGTATGCATCGAATGTGAACGCCTACGACCCGACCATCATCGAATTGCTGATGGATCTGGAAGAAGTCCACGACGACGCGAATGTCGACGAATGGCCGCATCTGCTGGAACAAGTCGGCAAACGCTACGCCTTTGTCTGATAATTCAAGTCACTAGCCATAAGCAAAACGGCGGTGCGACCCGAAAGGTCGCACCGCCGTTTTGCTTTGCAGCCCGTCATGTCCGATCGTTAAGAACGGACCGAAGACACATTTAGTGCATCTTCTTCGGCAGCATCTGGCTACGCAGACGCTTGCGCAGACGGCTCACCGCTGCAGCCTTCTTCCGCTTGCGCGCGGTGGTCGGCTTTTCATACGACTGACGCTCACGCAACTCGGCGATGAGGCCATTCTTTTCGATCGTGCGACGGAAACGGCGAATCGCCACGTCGAACGGCTCGTTTTCTTTCAGAACAATAGTGGTCATGGAATTCCTAAATCGCTAAACGTTTTTCTGACTGTGCGGCGAAACGCAGAACATTTCACCTCACGCCGGCACTCCGATCGTCCGCCCAACACGGCGGACACGAGCAAAGCGGCCACGGAGGCCGGAAAAGAGAGAGTTGGGATTCACCGCCGAAAACGGCATGCGCACTCAAGCAAAAACTGAAATGACGCACTTTTGGGCCGCCGGGCGCGGCCTGAAACGCCACGCCGTCGGGCAAAAATCTCGATTCGGGCGCGATGTTACCAGATCGCAGCTTTCTCGCCAACCCTCTGATGCAACTCGCTTATTTCGCCGGGGCGCTGGCTTCGTCGAGTGTCTGGAGGTCTTCCGGCTCAAGTCGAAGCCGTGTTGCGGCAGCCAGGCTTTCGAGTTGCGCGACCGATGTCGCGCTCGCAATCGGCGCCGTGACGCTCGGCCGGGCGATCAGCCACGCCAGCGCGACGGTCGCCGGCGCCGTGTCGTGGCGCTTTGCCACTTCGACCAACGTATCGACGATCCGCATTCCACGTTCGTTCATGTATTTCTCGACCCGCGAGCCGCGCGCGCCCTGCTGCGTATCTTCTTTCGAGCGGTATTTGCCGCTCAAAAACCCGCTCGCGAGGCTGAAATACGTGACCACCGCAATTTTGTTGGCCGCCGCGACCGGTTCCTGGTCGGACTCGTAGCCTTCGCGATCGTAGAGGTTGTATTCCGGTTGGAGAATCTGATAGGCGGGCAAACCGCTTTCTTTGGACACTTTCAGCGCCGCTTCGAGCCGCTCGCCGCTGTAGTTCGACGCGCCGATCACCCGCACCTTGCCCGCCTGGACAAGCTTTTGATACGCGCCGAGCGTCTCGTCGAACGGGGTTTTGTCGTCGTCCAGGTGCGAAAAATACACGTCGATGTAGTCCGTCTTCAGGCGGCGCAGCGAATCGTTCACGGCCGCTTCGATGTTCGCCGCCGACAGCCCGGGGCGCGTGCTCAGCATGCCGACCTTGGTCGCGAGTACGATTTTGTCGCGCTTGCCGCTCTCCTTGAACCACTTGCCGATGATGCTTTCCGATTCGCCGCCTTGATGTCCGTCGACCCAGGCTGAGTAGACGTCCGCAGTATCGATGAAGTTCAGGCCGTGGTCGACGAATGCGTCGAGGATCGAGAACGACGTGCGTTCGTCGGCGGTCCAGCCGAACACGTTGCCGCCGAATACGAGCGGCGCGACCTGAAGTTCCGATGTGCCGATTTGCCGGTGTTGCATGTGCGCTCCTGTCGAGTGGAATCGAATGAAATCACGGACAGAAAAGGATACGCGCGATACGCGCGGCTCGCCGGACGCCGCCCGAACGCGCCGTATAATCGAGGCTTACGATTTTTCACGCGTGTGGCCGCCGCCGTAATAGTCTTGTCAGCAATGCGCGCAAGACCGCCCGCACTCCAACCAGCGAAAATGCGATGACTCAGCAAGACCTGATTTCCGAAGCGTGGAATCTGACGGAAGCCATCGAATCGGCCGCCGCCTCGAACGACTGGGCCCGCGCGGCGGAACTCACGGAAACGCGCTCGCCGTTGCTCATGGCGCTTGGCGGCGAGCAGTCCGCGGACGCGCTCGCGACCATCCGCAAGATTCAGGCGAGCATGGACGCCGTGCGCCAGCAGGCCGAAGCCGCGCAGCATGCGCTGGTGTCGCGGCATCGCCAGTCGATGGATCAGGCGAACGCCGCGAGTCAGTATCAGCAGGCGGCGCAGATCCAGTCGGTGCTCGACGCGAACTCGCGTCAGCCGCGTTAAGAGCATTGCGCATCGCGCGTCGCATGCAAAAAGGCCGCTCATCGAGCGGCCTTTTTTTGTCCACGATAAAAACTCAGCGACTCAGCGTCAGCCCCAGATACGCGCCGTAAAGCACGCCATTGCCGAGCAGCGCCCACAACACCACGCCTTTCGGCCGCGCGTTGATCCGCAGCCACGCGGCCGCCGCGAGCGTAATCAGCACGCCGGTCAGCACTTCGATACGCGGTTCCCACGGCGTCAGCATGATGCCGATCGCGGGCAGCAACGTGCCCTGAAACACCATCGCGCCCGTGATGTTGCCGAACGCGAGCGTGTCCTTGCCGCGCCGCGCCCAGATAATGCTGTTCACCTTCTCTGGTAGTTCGGTCGCGATTGGAATGACGATCAGCGAAATCAACAGCGCCGACACGCCGAGCACATGAGACACGCCCTCGACGCCGTAGATGAACCCTTTCGCGCCGCCGATCAGCAACGCAATGCCGATCGCGAATTGAAGTCCGATGCTCGGCAACGTGGTGGGCAGCCCGAGCCGCGCGACCATCAGCCGCTCGGGCGCTTCCGTGCCGTGGCCGCTCTCGACCAGTCCCGCCGACGCCCGGAACGTCGAAATGACGTACACGATATACACGCAGACCAAACCCGCCGCGAACATCGCGCGAACGCCCCACGCGTGATGCGGCACGAACATCGCGCCGGCCGCGATCGTGAACGCGCACAGGAAGAAGTTGAGATCGCGCGTGAAACCGGTCCGCTCAGGCGCCATGAAGCCCTTCACGCCGCGCGATTTGATCACGGCGAGCGTCATCAGGCAGGTCGATAGCGTCGCGAGCATCAGCGGCGCACCGAGAATCGCGCCGACGCCGATTTCCTCGTTGACCGCGCGGCTCGACGTGCCGGCGAGCAGCGCGATGATCGGCACGGTGGTTTCGGGCAACGCCGTGCCGATGGCGGCGAACAGCGAGCCGGTGACGCCTTCGGAAATGCCGAGCCTTTCACCGAGATGTTCGAGCGCGTTCGTGAAGAGTTCCGACGCCGCCAATATGACGGCCAGCATCAGCGCGAGTTCGATGAAAAGCATGGTCATGCGGCACCTCGCGTCGAAACGGACGTGACATGACAAGCGATACGTTTTTTTATTTGAGTGGGGAACACGATGAATCCACGGTCGGACGTAGCGAACCACGATGCGATCAGGCGACGTCCGACCAGGAACGACACGATGCACCGATGGTCTCGCCAAACCGGACTGGTCGAACGCGCCACGGCGGATCAGCGAACTGATGGCCGAGGATGTTGACGCGTTCTCCTTCCATTGCGGAAGGAAGGCTACTCCCCAAAGACGGACGTGATTTTAGCGCGCGCACGGCCATTCGGCAAGAAAGCGCAGATTGGCGCGCATCGCATATGAATATGCGGATTGCGTCGTTGTCGTGTGAATTTGCGTTGAATAAGCTTTCGGGCGCATCGGCGCACCGGCGCATCGGCGCATCGGCGCATCGGCGCATCGGCGCATCGGCGCATCGGCGCATCGGCGCATCGGCGCATCGGCGCATCGGCGCATCGGCGCATCGGCGCATCGGCGCATCGGCGCATCGGCGCATCGGCGCATCGGCGCATCGGCGCATCGGCGCACCGGCGCGCCTTGCACGTAGCGGCGCGCGCCTTACAATGAATCGGCAAGAACAAGAACCGAAGCTGAACGACCGTAATCGTTATGGGAGAACTTATGCGTTTCAACATGTTCGCGGCCGCCGTGCTGCTCGCCGCTCCGGCGCTCGCGATGGCGAAGCCGCTCACCGTTTGCACGGAGTCGAGCCCGGATGGCTTCGACGTCGTTCAGTTCAATTCGCTGGTGACGACCAACGCGTCCGCCGACGTCGTGTTCAATACGCTCGTGACCTACGACGAAGCCACGAAGAAGCTCACGCCCGCGCTCGCCGAGAAGTGGGATGTCTCGAGCGACGGCCTCGTCTACACGTTCCATCTGCGTCCGAACGTGCAGTTCCAGAGCACCGATTACTTCAAGCCGAGCCGCAAGCTCACCGCCGACGACGTCGTGTTCTCGTTCGACCGCATGCTCTCGGACAGCAATCCGTGGCACAAGGTGGCGGGCGCGAGCGGCTTTCCGCACGCGCAATCGATGGGTCTCGTGAAGCTCATCAAGTCGGTGAGCAAGGTCGATGACAACACCGTCAAGTTCGAACTCAACGAGCCGAACGCGACCTTCGCGCCGATCCTGACCATGGGTTTCGCGTCGATCTATTCGGCCGAATACGCCGATCAGTTGCACCGGGCCGGCAAGGAAACCGACCTCAATGCAAAGCCCATCGGCACCGGTCCGTTCGTGCTCAAGAGCTATACGAAAGACGCCGTGATCCGCTACGAAGTGAACCCGACCTACTGGGGCACGAAGCCGAAGATCGACCGGCTGATCTACGCGATCACGCCCGATGCCGCCGTGCGCGCGCAGAAAATCAAGGCGGGCGAATGCCAGATCGCGTTGTCGCCGAAGCCGCAGGATGTCATCGACGCGAAGAAGGACAACGCACTGAAAGTGGTCGAAACGCCCGCGTTCATGACGGCGTTCGTCGCGTTGAACACACAGAAAAAGCCGCTCGACAACCCGAAGGTGCGTCAGGCCATCAACGAGGCGTTCGACCGCACGACTTACCTGAAAACGGTATTCGAGAACACGGCGACGCCCGCGGTGAATCCGTTCCCGCCGAACACCTGGAGCTACGACAAGGCCGTGACGCCCTATGCGTACTCGCCGGAGAAGGCGAAGAAACTGCTCGCCGACGCGGGCTTCCCGGACGGCTTCGAGACCACGATCTGGGTGCGTCCGAACGGCAGCGTGCTGAATCCGAATCCGAAGGCGGGCGCGGAATTGCTGCAGGCGGATCTGGCGAAGATCGGCGTGAAGGCGCAGGTCAAGGTGATCGAATGGGGCGAGTTGATCAAGGAAGCGAAGCAGGGTCAGCACGACATGCTGTTCATGGGCTGGGCGGGCGACAACGGCGACCCGGACAACTACCTTTCGCCGCTCTTTAGCTGCAACGCGGTGAAATCGGGCATCAATTTCGCGCGCTATTGCGACCCGGCGCTCGACAAGCTGATCGCCGATGGCAAATCCACGCCCGATCAGGCCAAGCGCGCGAAAGCTTACGTTGATGCGCAAAAGATCATCCACGATCAGGCGCTGTGGATTCCGCTCGGCTATCCGACCGCCGCCGCGCTCACGCGCGCGAACGTGAGCGGCTATCGCGTGAGTCCGTTCGGCCGCCAGAATTTCGCGACCGTCTCGGTGCAGTAATGCTTCACGCCGCGCACTGACACCTTCGTGCGCGGCCATTTCAACGCTTTGTCTCGAAGCGGATCACGCCGTCCTCGCCCGTATGGCGCACCAGTTCGCCGTCGAGCCACAGCAAGTTCAGATGCGCGAGCGCTTCACCGAGCGCAAACGTCATCTGATGAATGTCGAGCTTGCGCTTGAACATCATCGGCACGATATCGGCGGCGCTTTGCGGCTTTTCCGCGCACGCCTCGCGCACTTCCGCGAGCCGCGCCGCGTGGTGGTCACGTAACTGGCCGATGCGCGCGTGCATGCCGCGAAACGGCTTTCCGTGCGACGGCAGCACGAGCGTATCGGCGGGCATCGGCTCATAGCGCCCGAGCGACTCCAGATACAGCGCGAGCGGATTGCCTTCCGGCTCGATATCGAACACGGACACGTTCGTGGAAATGCGCGGCAACACCATGTCGCCGGAAATCAGCACCTTCGATTCCGCGCAATAAAGCGCGCAATGTTCCGGCGAATGACCGAAACCCGTCACGACATTCCACGCGCTTCCGCCGATAATCAGCACATCGCCCTCGCGCATGCGGCGGAACTGCGGCGGCACGGTCGGCACGAGCGACGGGTAATAGCTGTCGCGCTTCCTGAGCGCATCGAGCGAGGCTTCGTCATTGAGTCCGTGCAGCGCGAAGTGATTCGCGGCACGCTCGCCGCCCGCATTCGATCCATCGCCCGCGGCCATCACGCGGCCGAGCATGTACTCGCCGTGCGAAATCCAGAGCCTAACGTTCCATCGAGTACGCGCCCCGCCTTCGCAGATCCAGCCCGCGAGCCCGAGATGATCCGGATGACAGTGCGTAACGATCACGCGCAGTACCGGCAGGCCGTCGAGCGCGGTGTCGAAAATGCGCTCCCAGTTGTCGCGCACGGTATCGCTCGCGATACCGCAATCGACGACGGTCCAGCCCGCGACGCCGTCGATTTCGTCGCGCATCAGCCAGAGGTTGATGTGATCGAGCGCGAACGGCAGCGGCATGCGCACCCAGAACACGCCGGGCGCGGCTTCGATCACGCCGCCGGGTTGCGGCAGCGTGTCGCCGAATACGTAGTCGAGTTGATGTTCCAGTTCGTTCATGAAGCGCGGTCTCCGTGGGCGGCCTCGTGCGGGGCCGTTGCAAATTCGCCAGGTTGACGATAACGTAAACGTACATTCCACCTATATTAACGTCAGCGCATTGCGCGCGCACGAGACGATGGATCAGCCGACTCAGTACACGATCACCGAACTGGCGCGGGAATTCGAAGTGACGCCGCGCGCGATCCGTTTCTACGAGGATCAGGGCCTGCTCGCCCCGACGCGCGCGGGATCGAGCGGGTTGCGTCGCGTGTATTCGGCGCGTGACCGCACGCGGTTGCGTCTGACGCTGCGGGGAAAGCGGCTTGGTTTCACGCTGTCGGAGATCGGCAATTTGCTTGACCTCTACGATTCCCCAACCGGGACGCAGGCGCAGTTGCACGCGTTTCTCGACACGATCGCGAGGCATCGTGCGGTGTTGTTGCAGCAGCGGGAGGACTTGGACGCGACGCTCGGGGAGCTTGAGGTTTATGAGCGGCAGGGCCGCGCGGCGTTGTCGGCGAATGCTGAAAAGCGCACGCGGAAGAGGAAGGCCGCGTAGGCGGCTGGGGATGGGGCGGGGGTGGGGGCGGGGGTGGGTTAGGTACACCGCTTGGTTGGCTCGCGCTTCCTGGAAACTTGCTTTCGTGTAGGTTCATTAGCACGCCGCTGTGCGCGGCAGCAGTCACTTTCTTTGCTGCTGCAAAGAAAGTAACCAAAGAAAGCAGCTAGTCCGTCTAAGTGTCCACCTCGAACCGTAACCCGGAGTGGTGCGCAAGCTGATTCGGCCATCGCACCACAAACCAGAGTGGAGCCGCTCATTCATCCCGACAGGCACGAAGTGCCTGCCGGAACGGCATAACCGAACGAAACAAACCGACCGCCAAGCGTGAACCGCGAGATGCATGACACGAGATGCAAGTGACAGTAGTTAAAAAGTCGGTTTTTGATGTACCCGTCGTCCTCGCGTAGCGAGGATGGAACTGACAGGCGCTGTGCCAATCCGAATGAACGCGTGGTGGCCGAATCAGCTTGCGCGCCTATCCGGGTAGTTATGTGGGGGCGACACTTAGACGGTCACGCTGCTTTCTTTGCTTACTTTCTTTGCAGCAGCAAAGAAAGTAAGTCCCGCCCCGGACAGGGGCATCGCTAATAAACGCACACGAAAGCAAGTTTCCAGGAAGCGCAGGCAAACAAAAGCAAAAGCGCAAGCAAGCCCCAACGGTACAAGTTCACAAGAAGCACACGCAAACAAAACCAAACCCGCCAGGGTCCCCACGACACCAAACCAAGCGCCAGCGATACAATACCGAGCGGACAAATCACGCGACACTCAACGGACGTGCAGGGTCGACATGAACCATTTCCCCAAATTGCTCTCGTCGCAAATCGGCTTCGACGTCGCTCAGACGATGCTCGAAGGGTTCGACCGTCACTATCGCGTGTTCCGTGACGCGGCGATCGCTGCGAAGCGTCTGTTCGAAAACGCCGACTGGCTCGCGCTGCAACGACTCGCGCGGGAACGCATCACGTCCTACGACGAACGCGTCGAGGAATGCGTGACCCTGCTCGAAGACGAATACGACGCCGAAAATATCGACGACGACGTCTGGCAACAAATCAAGCTCCACTACATCGGCTTGCTCACGTCGCACCGGCAACCGGAATGCGCGGAAACCTTCTTCAACTCCGTCTGCTGCAAAATCCTGCACCGCTCGTACTTCAACAACGACTTCATCTTCGTGCGGCCCGCCATCTCGACCGAATACATCGAGAACGACGAGCCCGCCGCGAAACCGACGTATCGCGCGTACTACCCGGGCCGCGACGGCCTCGAGGCGACGCTCGAACGCGTCGTGACGAACTTCCAGTTCGAGCCGCCCTTCGAAGATCTCGCGCGCGACGTGCAGTGCCTGAAGCAAGCGATCACCGAAGCATTCGGCGAGTTCAAGGAAGCGCCGAACTTCCAGATTCACGTCCTCGCGTCGCCGTTCTTTCGCAACAAGGCGGCGTATCTCGTCGGGCGGATCATCAACGGCGACATGGTGCTGCCCTTCGCGGTGCCCGTGCGCCACGCGCAAAACGGCCTGCTCGCGCTCGACACCGTGCTGCTACAACGCGAGCAATTGCTCATCATCTTCAGCTTCTCGCATTCGTACTTCCTCGTGGACATGGAAGTGCCGTCGGCGTATGTGCAGTTCCTGCGCTCGATCATGCCCGGCAAGCCGAAGGCGGAAATCTACACGTCGGTCGGTTTGCAGAAGCAGGGCAAGAACCTGTTCTATCGCGACCTGTTGCACCATCTGTCGCATTCGAGCGATCAGTTCATCGTCGCGCCCGGCATCAAGGGTCTCGTGATGCTCGTGTTCACGCTGCCGTCGTTTCCGTATGTGTTCAAGCTCATCAAGGATTACTTTCCGCCGCCGAAGGAAACCACGCGGCGCAAGATTCAGGACAAGTACCAGCTCGTCAAGCGCCACGACCGGCTCGGGCGCATGGCCGATACGCTCGAATATTCGAGCGTCGCGCTGCCGCTCGCGCGTCTCGACGACGCGCTGATCCGTGAGCTCGAAAAGGAAGTGCCGTCGATGCTCGAATACGAGGGCGACAATCTCGTCATCAAGCATCTGTATATCGAGCGGCGCATGGTGCCGCTCAATCTGTTCCTGCAAAACGGGTCGGAATCGGATATCGATCACGGCATCCGCGAGTACGGCGACGCGATCAAGGAACTGATTCAGGCGAACATCTTTCCGGGCGACATGCTGTACAAGAATTTCGGCGTGACCCGCCACGGCCGCGTGGTGTTCTACGATTACGACGAGATCGAATATCTCACCGATTGCATCGTGCGCCGCGTGCCCGCGGCGCGCAACGAAGAAGACGAGATGTCGGGCGAAGTCTGGTATTCCGTCGGACCGCACGATATCTTCCCGGAAACCTACGACACCTTTTTGCTCGGCGACCCGCGCGTTCGCGAAGCCTTCATGCGCCATCACGCAGACTTCTTCGACCCGGCGCTCTGGCAAAGGCACAAGGACCAGATCCAGCGCGGCGAACTCGCCGACATCTTTCCCTACGACCGCAGCGTGCGCTTTTGCGTCCGGTATCCAGAACGCTTCGCACCCGCGCCGAGTGAGGCGGTTTCACCCGCCGCACGCGCCGCTTGAACGCGGCAGCACTGACTGACATATGACCATGAACACGATCGACAACAACGCTCACGACGCCCAGCAAAACCCGCTCTCGCATCTGTTCGAGAACAACCTGTCGTGGGTCGAGCGCAAGCTCTCCGAAGACCCCGAGTATTTCTCGCGCCTCGCGCATCAGCAGGCGCCGGAGTATCTGTGGATCGGCTGCTCGGACTCGCGCGTGCCGGCTAACCAGATCATCGGCTTGCCGCCGGGCGAAGTGTTCGTGCACAGAAATATCGCCAACGTGGTGGTGCACTCGGACCTGAACTGTCTGTCCGTGATCCAGTTCGCCGTCGATCTGCTGAAGGTCAAGCACATCATGGTGGTCGGCCATTACGGCTGCTCGGGCGTCGGCGCGGCGCTGGTCGGCCGCCGCGTGGGACTCGCGGACAACTGGCTGCGCCACGTCGAGGACGTGCGCGAAAAGCACGGCACGCTGCTCGATCAATGGCCGATGGGCGAAGCGCGTCACCGGCGCCTGGTCGAACTGAACACGATCGAACAGACCATCAACGTGTGCCGCACGACCATCGTCAACGACGCGTGGGCGCGCGGTCAGGAACTGACCGTTCACGGCTGGACCTACGGCGTTCACGACGGCCGCGTGCGCAATCTCGGCATGATCATCCGTGGCCCGGACGAAGTGGACGAGCGATACCACGCTGGCATCGCGGCGCTCGAACGCAGCGGCGCGCATTCGTCGGAGAACGACGTGCTGGCGTCGGACGCCGCACGCCTCGGCGATGTGCCGGCGGTGGTCGAAGGTGTCATCAGGGAGTTGAAACATGAGTGAAATAGCGCATGACCCGGTGGTCATCGTCTCGGCTGCGCGCACGCCGATGGCCGCGTTTCAGGGCGACTTCGCCTCGCTCACCGCGCCGCAACTCGGCGCGGCCGCCATCGCGGCTGCGCGCGAACGCTCGGGCGTCGCGCCCGAAGAGATCGGCGAAGTGGTGATGGGCTGCGTGCTGCCCGCCGGCCTCGGGCAAGCGCCCGCGCGGCAGGCGGCACTCGGCGCGGGACTGCCGCTCGCCACCGGCAGCACGACGATCAACAAGATGTGCGGCTCGGGCATGCGCGCGGCGATGTTCGCGCACGACATGCTGCTCGCGGGATCGGCGGAAGTGGTCGTGGCGGGCGGCATGGAGAGCATGACGAACGCGCCGTACCTGTTGCCGAAGGCGCGCGGCGGAATGCGCATGGGCCACGGCCAGGTGCTCGACCACATGTTCCTCGACGGACTGGAAGATGCCTACGAAAAGGGCCGTCTGATGGGCACGTTCGCGGAGCAGTGCGCGGCATCGTATGAATTTTCGCGCGAGTCGCAGGACGCCTTCGCGATCGAATCGCTGCGCCGCGCGAAACGCGCAAACGAGGACGGTTCGTTCGCGTGGGAAATCGCGCCGGTCACGGTGGCGGGCCGCAAGGGCGACACGCTGATCGAACGCGACGAGCAGCCGTTCAAGGCGAACATCGAAAAAATTTCGACGCTCAAGCCCGCCTTCGCGAAGGACGGCACGGTGACGGCGGCGAACGCATCGTCGATTTCGGACGGCGCCGCCGCGCTCGTGATGATGCGCGAATCCACGGCGAAGCGGCTCGGCCTCATGCCGCTTGCGCGCGTCGCCGGTCACAGCACGTTCGCGCAGGAGCCCGCACTCTTCACGACGGCGCCGGTGGGCGCGATCCGCAAGCTCTTCGACAAAACCGGCTGGCGCGCGAACGAAGTCGATCTGTACGAGATCAACGAGGCGTTCGCCGTCGTGACGATGGCCGCGATGCGCGAACACGACCTGCCGCACGACAAGGTCAACGTGAACGGCGGCGCGTGCGCGCTCGGCCATCCTATCGGCGCATCCGGCGCGCGCATTCTCGTCACGCTGATCGGCGCGCTGCGGCATCGCGGCCTTCGGCGCGGCATCGCGAGCTTGTGTATCGGCGGCGGCGAGGCGACGGCGATGGCTATCGAAATAGTCTAGGAGCAGCGCATGAAAACGGCATTGATCGTCGGGGCGTCGCGCGGTATCGGCCATGAGTTCGCGCGCGAATATTGTCGCGACGGCTGGCGCGTGCTCGCCACCGCGCGCGATCGCGACGCGCTCTCGTCGCTCGACGCCATGGGCGCACAAACCTTTTCGCTCGACGTCACGCAGCCTGAGCAGATCGCCGCGCTCGCGTGGCAACTCGAAGGCGAAAACCTCGATGTCGCGATTATCGTGTCGGGTCTGTACGGTCCGCGCACGGAGAGCATCGAAGCGGTCGACGCGGAAGATTTCGACGCGGTCATGCGGACCAACGTGCGCGGCCCGATGCAGCTCATCCCCGTGCTGTTGCCGCTCACCGACGCAGCCGGCGGCGTGCTCGCGGTGCTGTCGAGCAAGATGGGCAGTATCGGCGGGGCGAGCGGCACGACGGGCTGGCTGTATCGCGCGAGCAAGGCTGCGCTGAACTCGGCGCTCAAGGCGGCGTCGCTGGAGACGCGGCGCTCGGCGTGCGTCGCGTTGCATCCCGGCTGGGTTCAGACGGACATGGGCGGCGCATCGGCGGCGATCGACGTGGCGAAAAGCGTTGCGGGGATGCGCGCCGTGATCGCGGAAGCGGGCGCGATGCGCGATCAGTTCAACGGCACCTTCGTGCAATACGACGGCACGAAGCTGGAATGGTGATGCTCGATTGCCCTTGCGGCGGCGCGTCGCCCGAGCAACGAGCGAACCCGCGCGCACCGCGTTACGCGGACTGCTGCGGGCGTTTTATCGAAAGCGGCGCGGCGCCCGACACCGCGCTGGAACTGATGCGCTCGCGCTACACGGCCTACGTGCTCGGCGCGACCGATTATCTGCGCGAGACCTGGGCGGAATCGACGTGTCCGCCAGATCTGGATGTCTCCGCCGACACCACGAAATGGCTCGGCCTTCAAATCAGACGGTATGCGTTAATCGACGAAAACAGTGCGGAAGTGGAATTCGTCGCACGTTATAAAGTGGGCGGCCGCGCGCATCGCCTGCATGAAATCAGCCGCTTTTCGCGCGATGCAAAAGGCCGCTGGCAGTATCTCGATGGTGATGTAAATAATCCCTGAATAATCATTAACGCCGTCATGCGTTCGAAACGGTACAAATTCCCTTAACTAAAGCTTTCGACGCTAAAAAACGTCATTTTCCGGGCGATTTCCAATTGCGTACCTTCTTTTTGAACGGGTAATCTCAGGCTACGCGAAGTGTCGGAATATGACATTTCAGACGCCTGTAATGAAGCCATTTGTCATGTCTTTTCAGGGCATGACTCCAAGAACGCCTCGGTCATACTGCTTTTACGTTGAGCAGGGGTGTCTTTTTGTGACTTCCGATCGGGCCAACGCGTTTAGCGACTCAGTCAGAGAGCAGGTGGAGTTCGGGGATGGTGATTAAACACTGGTTGGTTGGAATTAATTTGCTGTGCGCGCTCGCGACGCTGCAAACCGTCGCGCACGCGGATCCCCTGAATCGGGCACACCATTCCGCCAGCCTCGACGCACCGGCATTCGGCGCCGTTCGCACTTCATCGAATGACTTGCTGCCGCCGGTCGCCAATTCGCTGAACGAAACCGTCGTACAAATTCCCGCTGGCGATATCACGCTCGAAACCACGGTGTTCAAACCCGATGGCGCGGGTCCGTTCCCGACAATCGTCTTCAATCACGGCAAGTTGCCCGGCCCCGCGCGCGAACAACCGCGCAACCGGCCGCTCGCCCTTGCGCGTGAATTCGTGCGCCACGGTTATGTGGTCGTCGTGCCGAACCGGCGTGGTTTCGCCGGATCGGGCGGCGAGTACGCGGGCCACGGCTGCGATGTCGAAGCGAACGGCTTCGCGCAAGCGGACGACGTCGCGGCGGCGGTCGCGTGGACGCGCGAGCAGTCGTATGTGGACAAGACGCATATCGTCGTCGGCGGCGCATCGCACGGCGGCCTCACGACCATCGCCTATGGCGCGCGTGACGCGGGAACCGAGCCGGGCGTGCGCGGGCTCATCAATTTCTCTGGCGGCCTGCGTCAGGACGAGTGCGCCGGCTGGCAGAAAAACCTGACGAATGCGTTCGGCGATTACGGCCAGCACGTGAGCCTGCCGTCGCTCTGGCTCTACGGCACGAACGATTCCGTGTGGGAAGGCGATCTCGCCACGCAGATGTTCGACGCCTTCAAGAGCCACGGCGCGCAAACGCAAATGGTCGATTTCGGCGCGTACAAGAACGACGCGCACCGGTTGGTGGGCGATCGCGACGGCGTGCCGATCTGGTGGCCGCGCGTGAAGGCGTTCCTCACGCGCGTGGGCATGCCCACCGCCGTGCAATACCAGGTCGCGGACCCGCAAGCGCCGAAGCCGAGCGGTTTCGCGAGCCTCGATGCTGTGCAGGCCGTGCCGTTCGTCGATGAAAACGGGCGCGCCGGGTATCGCAATTTCCTGAGCCAGTATTCGAGCCGCGCGTTCGCGGTGTCGGATTCCGGCGCGTGGTCGTGGGCGGAAGGCGGCGACGATCCGATGTCGGTCGCGATCGCAGGCTGCCAGAAACAAAGCAACGACCCGTGCCATCTCTACGCAGTCGATCAAGCCGTGGTCTGGCGCGACGGCGGAAGCGCGACGACGCAAACCGCCTCGCGCTAGTCCTTTCAGCATCGCTTCGAACGCCGGCTTCCATGCCGGCGTTTTGCTTTTTGTCGTCCGGAAAGGGTGTTTAGCGCGTCGATAGCACGAAGTTAGACACGGTTCGACGCTGCGCCCTTCCCGCTGGAAAGACAGCGAAAGCGCTCAGGGCGCGCCGGAATCGAATAACGCCTCGAATTTAGAGATAATCGGCTTCTCGTCGCCTACTTCGAGCAAAACCTCCATGACCGACGCAATGAATCTCCAGCGCATCACGCTCACGCTCGACAACCACGTCGCGCGCGTGACGCTCGACCGGCCGGACGTGCGCAACGCATTCGACGAAGCGACGATCGTGGAACTGACCGCCGCGTTCCGTGCGCTCGACGACGACGCCTCGGTGCGCGCCATCGTGCTCGCGGCGAACGGCCTCGCGTTCTGCGCGGGCGCGGACCTCAACTGGATGAAGCGCATGGCGGGCTATTCGGACGCCGAGAACCGCGCCGACGCCCTCTCGCTCGCCACCATGCTGAGCACGATCCACACGTGCCGCAAGCCCGTGGTCGCGCGCATTCAGGGCGATGCGTACGCGGGCGGGATGGGACTCGTCGCCGCGTGCGATATCGCGGTGGCGGTCGATGGCGCGCATTTCTGTCTTTCGGAAGCCAAGATCGGCCTGATGCCCGCGACCATCGCGCCCTACGTGATTCGCGCGATGGGCGCGCGCGCGGCGCATCGCTATTTCGTGACCGCCGAGCGTTTCGACGCCGCCGAGGCTTTGCGGATCGGCCTCGTGCATCACGTTTGCGGCCCGGACGAACTGGACGCGAGCGTCGATGCGCTGACCGCCGCGATCGTCGCGAATAGCCCGAACGCGGTGGGCGAGTGCAAGCAACTGGTGCTCGATCTCGCGGACAAGGCCATCGACGAAACGCTGATCGCGGATACCGCCGAACGCATCGCGCGAATCCGCTCGTCCGATCAGGGACGCGAGGGCGTGAGCAGTTTTCTGGAAAAGCGCAAGCCGTCCTGGCTTGCGTGAAGTAACTGGCATGCGCCCCGTGCGCATGCCATGGAGTCGTCTTGAATACAGAAGCTAACGAAAACTGGGTCGCGCGATCGCTCGCCGCCGTGTGGCACCCCTGCACCCAGATGAAACACCACGAGCGCATGCCGCTCGTACCGATCGCGCGCGGCAAGGGCGCATGGCTCTACGACCATGAAGGCCGTCGCTATCTCGACGCCATCAGTTCATGGTGGGTCAATCTGTTCGGCCACGCGAACGCGGACATCAACGCCGCGCTGAAAGACCAGCTCGACACGCTCGAACACGCGATGCTCGCGGGCTGCACGCACGAACCGGCCGTGCTGCTCGCGGAGCGTCTCGCCGCGCTCACGCAGCACACGCTCGGCCACGCGTTCTTCGCGTCCGACGGCGCATCGGCGGTGGAAATCGCGTTGAAGATGAGCTTTCACTTCTGGCGCAACAGCGGCCAGCCGCAGAAAAGCGAATTCGTCTGCCTCGCGAACAGCTATCACGGCGAGACGATCGGCGCGCTCGGCGTCACCGACGTCGCCTTGTTCAAAGACGCCTACGACCCGCTGATCCGCCACGCGCATGTCGTCGCTTCGCCCGATTCGCGGCAGGGCGACCACGCCGCCGCCGCCGCGCTCGCCGCGATGCGCTCGCTGTTCGAAGCGCGTTCGGCACATCTTGCGGCGGTGATCGTCGAGCCGCTCGTGCAGTGCGCAGCCGGCATGGCGATGCACGATCCCTCGTATTTGAAGGGACTTCGTGCGCTTTGCAACGAGTTCGGCGTGCATCTGATTGCGGATGAAATCGCGGTCGGCTGCGGCCGCACCGGCACGTTCTTCGCATGCGAACAGGCTGGAATCTGGCCGGATTTCGTGTGTTTGTCGAAGGGCATTAGCGGCGGTTATCTGCCGCTTTCCATCGTGATGACGCGCGATGAAATCTACGCCGCCTTCTACGACGACGACATGACGCGCGGTTTCCTCCACTCGCATTCGTACACCGGCAACCCGCTTGCGTGCCGCGCCGCGCTCGCCACACTTGACCTGTTCGAGCGCGCCGGCGTGCTGAACGAAAACCGTCGGAAATCGGCGCTATTGCGCGCTGCGCTGCAGCCGCTCGCGGCGCATCCGAACGTGCGCAACTTGCGCGAGCGCGGCACGATCTTCGCGTTCGACGCAGTAATCGCAGATGCTGAAAAGGCGCGCACGTTCTCGCGGCGTTTCTTCGAAAATGCCTTGAAACAAGCGCTATTGTTGCGCCCGATCGGCACGGCGGTGTATCTCATGCCGCCCTACATCCTCTCCGACGAAGAACTCGCGCTGCTCGCCGAGCGCACGCGCGCGACCTTCGAAGCGACGCTTGCGGAGGCGCGATGAGCACGACATCGGACGCACTTTTCGACGCGCTGAAACAAGGTCTCGCGGATATCGACGCACGCGGCCTGCGCCGCCGCCGACGTATCGCCGACACCGCGTGCGCCGCGCACATGACTGTCGACGGCCGCGAGATGGTGGGCTTCGCGAGCAACGACTATCTCGGCCTCGCCGCGCATGAAAAACTCCGCGCGGCAATGGCCGAAGGCGCGCGGCTCTATGGCGCGGGCAGCGGCGGCTCGCATCTGCTGGGCGGCCATTCGCGCGCCCACGCGCAACTCGAAGACGACCTCGCGGCGTTCTCGGGCGGTTTCGTCGATGCCCCGCGCGCGCTCTATTTCAGCACCGGCTACATGGCGAACCTCGCCACGCTCACCACGCTCGCCGGGCGCGGCACGCTGATGTTTTGCGACGCGCTGAACCACGCGTCGCTGATCGACGGTGCACGGCTTTCGCGCGCCGAAGTGCAGATCTATCCGCACGCGGACGCCGACGCGCTCGACGCGATGCTCGACGCATCGTCGGATGATGCAGCGACCAAGCTGATCGTAACCGACAGCGTGTTCAGCATGGACGGCGATATCGCGCCGCTCGCGCGGCTTCTCGAAGTCGCGGAACGTTACGGCGCGTGGCTGGTGGTCGACGATGCGCACGGTTTCGGCGTGCTCGGCCCGCAAGGCCGCGGCGCATTGGCCGAGGCCGCGCTGCGTTCGCCGCATCTGGTTTATATCGGCACGCTCGGCAAGGCAGCGGGCGTCGCGGGCGCGTTCGTGATCGCGGATGAAACCGTGATCGAATGGCTCGTGCAGCGCGCGCGTCCGTATATTTTCACGACCGCTTCGCCGCCCGCCGTCGCGCATGCGGTGTCGGCGAGCATCGCGCTGATCGGCGGCGACGAGGGCGACGCGCGCCGCGCGCATCTCGCTTCGCTGATCGACACGACGCGCGCCATGCTCAAACGCACGCGCTGGCTGCCCGTCGATTCGCATACCGCCGTGCAGCCGCTTGTCATCGGCGGCAATGACGAGACGCTCGCGCTCGCCGCCGCGCTCGATGCAAACGGCCTGTGGGTTCCGGCCATCCGACCGCCGACCGTTCCCGCCGGCACGTCGCGTCTGCGCATTTCGCTGTCGGCCGCGCACAGCGCCGACGATCTCGCGCGCCTCGACGCCGCCCTCAACAATCTAAGCGAGGCACGCGCATGACCGCAGCGCTTTCGTTCTTCGTCTCCGGCACCGATACCGAGATCGGCAAGACCCTCGTTTCAGCCGCGCTGCTGCACGGCTTCGCCCAACTCGGACTGCGCGCGGCCGCGATGAAACCCATCGCGGCGGGCGCGTTCGAGCGTGACGGCGCGTGGCACAACGACGACGCCGATCAGCTCGACGCCGCCGCGAACGTGCAGCTTCCCGCCGAGATCCGCACGCCGTTCCTGCTGAAGGAACCCGCCGCGCCGCATATCGCGGCGGCGCGCGAGAACGTCACGCTCGATATCGCGCGCATCGTGGACGCGCACCAGTTCGCCGTGACACAGGCGGATATCGTCGTGGTAGAAGGCGTAGGCGGCTTTCGCGTGCCGCTCACCGACGTGCACGACACCGCCGATCTCGCGTTCGCGCTGAACCTGCCGGTGGTGCTGGTGGTCGGCATGCGGCTCGGCTGCATCAGCCATGCGCTGCTCACGGCCGAAGCCATTGCTTCGCGCGGCTTGCGGCTCGCGGGCTGGGTCGCGAATCAGGTCGATCCGGACATGCTGTTTCCCGCCGAGAATATCGAGGCAATCCGGCTGCGGCTCGACAGCCAGTACAACGCGCCGCTGATCGGCACTATTCCGAATCTCGCGCCGCCCGACGCCACGCGCGCGGCGGCGCATCTGGACACGGCGCTGCTCCTCGACGCACTTCGCGCAAACGAAGTGCATTGACCGGCAGGCCACCGAATCACGCTTTATCGAAAAGGACTCGCTCATGAACCAAGTGCAACAAGACCCGGCTCAACTGGAAACCGCGCAGACCGCGCTTACCCCTGCGAAGGCGCGCTGGCGTGTCGCCGATGTGGTCGCCCTCTACGACCTGCCGTTCAACGACTTGATGTTCCGCGCGCAGACCGTGCATCGCGAACACTTTGACCCGAACGTCGTGCAGCTTTCCACGCTGCTCTCGATCAAGACCGGCGGCTGCGAGGAAGACTGCGCGTATTGTCCGCAGTCGGTGCATCACGATACGGGCCTCAAAGCCGACAAGCTGATGGAAGTCGACGCCGTGCTGAAAGCGGCTGAAGTCGCCAAGTCGAACGGCGCGACGCGTTTCTGCATGGGCGCGGCGTGGCGCAATCCGAAGGACCGCCATCTCGAACCGATCAAGGACATGATCCGCGGCGTGAAGGCGATGGGTCTCGAAACCTGCGTGACGCTCGGCATGCTGGAGTCGCATCAGGCAGCGGGCTTGCGCGAAGCGGGCCTCGATTACTACAACCATAATCTCGATACGTCGCCGGAGTTCTACGGCCAGATCATCTCGACGCGCACGTATCAGGACCGACTCGATACGCTCGAACACGTGCGCGACGCGGGCATCAACGTGTGCTGCGGCGGGATTGTCGGCATGGGCGAATCGCGCCGCGAGCGCGCTGGCCTCATCACGCAACTTGCGAACATGGAGCCGTATCCGGAATCGGTGCCGATCAACAATCTCGTGCAAGTGGAAGGCACGCCGCTCACGGGCACCGCGCCGCTCGATCCGTTCGAATTCGTGAGGACCATCGCGGTCGCGCGCATCACGATGCCGCGGGCGATGGTGCGCTTGTCCGCTGGCCGCGAGCAAATGGACGAAGCGCTGCAGGCCTTGTGCTTTAACGCTGGCGCGAACTCGATTTTTTACGGCGATCAGTTGCTCACTACGAGCAATCCGCAGGCCGAAGCCGACCGCAAGCTGCTGGAGCGACTTGGGATTCGTGCGCAAGCCTCGCAGCAGGGTGAGGATGCGCAGGCATGTGATGTTAAGTGCGGGCACGCGCAGGTGAACTAGGGGTTTTGCTGGCGCTTGGGGGTTGTGTTGGTCGCTTGGGGGTTGCTTTGGTCGCTTGGGCGCTTTTTGGGAACTTGCACCGGGGTTGGTTTGCTGGCGCCCGTGCTTGTGATTGCCTGCGCTTCTTGTGAACTTGCTTTCGTGTAGGTTTATTAGCACGCCGCTATGCGCGGCAGCAGTCACTTTCTTTGCTGCTGCAAAGAAAGTAACCAAAGAAAGCAGCTTATCCGCCTAAGTGTCCACCTCGAATAACAACCGGGATAGGCGCGCAAGCTAACTCGGTTAGCGCGCATTCATTCGCATTGGCACAGCACCTGTCAGTTCCATCCTCGCTGCGCAAGGACGACGGGCACATCTAAAAACCGTCTGCTTCGGCTTCGGCATCCACTTGGTTTTGGTTTTGGTTTTGGTTTTGGTTTTGGTTTTGGTTTTGGTTTTGGTTTTGGTTTTGGTTTTGGTTTTGGTTTTGGTTTTGGTTTTGGTTTTGGTTTTGGTTTTGGTTTTGGTTTTGGTTTTGGTTTTGGTTTTGGTTTTGGTTTTGGTTTTGGTTTTGGTATTAGTTTTAGTTTTGGTTTCGTTATGCCTTACCGGCAGGCACTTCGTGCCTGCGGGGATGGATGAGCGGTTCCACTCTGTTTCGCGGTGCGACGCCGCGGCTGTTTTTTCGCACCAATCCCGGAACCCGTTCGTGGTGGACACTTAGACGGTCACGCTGCTTTCTTTGCTTACTTTCTTTGCAGCAGCAAAGAAAGTAAGTGCTGCCGCGCACAGCGGCGTGCTAATAAACCTACACGAAAGCAAGTTCCCAGGAAGCCCAGGCAAACAAAAGCAAGGGCGCCAGCAAACCAAAACCCGTGCAAGTTCCCAGAAAAGCACCAGGCAAACAAAAGCAAAGGCGCCAGCAAACCAAAACCCGTGCAAGTTCCCAGAAAAGCACCGGGCAACCAAAAGCACGGGCGCCAGCAAACCCGCGTTACCTGCGGTCCTCGACCACTTGATCGAACGTACCGCCATCGGCGAAATGCGTCTGCTGCGCCTTCTGCCAGCTACCGAACAACTGCTCGACAGTGAAGAACTTCATCGGCTTGAATTCGCTCGCGTGCTTGGCGAGCACCTGCGCGTTACGCGGCCGCAAATGATGCTGCGCGATGATCTCCTGCGCGGCCGGCGAGTACAGAAAATCCAGATACGCCTGCGCTTCCTTGCGCGTACCGCGCTTGTCGACGACCTTGTCCACGATGCTCACCGGCGGCTCCGCCAGCAAACTCACCGACGGATACACGGCATCGAAATCCTTCGCGCCGACGCCCGTATCGATCAGCGACACCTCGTTCTCAAACGTCACGAGCACATCGCCGATCCCGCGCTGCGTGAACGTCGTCGTCGCGCCCCGTCCGCCCGTGTCGAGCACCGGCACGTTCTTGAAGATCGCTCTCTCGAAGTCCTGCGCCTGCGCATCGGTCGCGCCTTGCTGCTTCTTGTAGCCCCACGCGGCCAGATACGTGTAGCGGCCATTGCCCGACGTCTTCGGATTCGCGATCACCACCTGCACGCCCGGGCGCGCGAGATCGTTCCAGTCCTTGATACCCTTCGGGTTGCCGTGACGCACGAGGAACACCATCGTCGTCGTGTATGGCGCGCTGTTGTTCGGCAGCCGAGTGCGCCAGTTCGCGGGCACAAGCTGGCCGCGCTCGGCGAGCAGATCGATGTCGTTCGGCTGATTCATCGTGACGACGTCGGCCTGCAAACCCTGCATGACCGACAGCGCCTGCGCGCTCGACGCGCCGTGCGACTGGCGGATCGATACGGTTTCGCCGCTCTTTTGCTTGTAATCCGCGACGAACGCCGCGTCGATGTCCTTGTACAACTCGCGCGTCACGTCATACGAGACGTTGAGCAGTGTCGCTTCGGCGTGCGCCGCGCCCGCCGCCGAGCCGAGCGCCGCGAAAGCAGCGACCGCCGCCCATTGCTTGATTCCCGCCATATCTCCCCCAGTCGATGATGCAGTTCGCTACAAAACAAAGGCCGCACGAAGGCGGCCGACCAGCGGGATTCTATCGAAAAGCTACGCGGCCGTTCAGCCGTAGGCGTGCCGCTCCAGCGGCGCGACGCGTTCACGCGCCTCGTTCACCGATAGCGGCGCGGCGTGGTGCGCGAGCGTATCGACGAAATATTTTGCGTGCGGCCACGGGCCGAAACCCGCCGCCGTGTTGATATGCCCGGCGTCGCCGAGACTCACGAACGCGCTGCCGAAGCGTTGCGCGAGCTGCATGGCTTCGGCAGCGGGCATCCACGGGTCCGTGTCGCTGCCGACCAATATCGACGGCACGCCGAGCCGCCGCGCCTCGAACGCGCCCGCGAAACGGAACTTGTCGGGACTTGCCGGCGCGACCAGCAGCACGCCCGCGACGTTCGCGCGCGTGGCGCTGTCGGCGAGCGCGTGCGCGGTGGCGAGACAGCCGAAACTATGCGCGGCGATCACGACCGGGGAGCGCTCCGACGCGACGGCATCGCGCACCGCCTGGCTCCACGTTTCGAGATGCGGTGCGTCCCAGTCGGCCTGCTCGACCCGCCGCGCGCGACGGTATTGCCGTTCGAGCCACGTCTGCCAGTGCGCGCCTTCGCTGCCGTGCAGACCCGGCACGGTCACGAGCAAGGGCTGGCCGCCCACTTTACTGAATACGCTCATGTTGACCTCGCTGCCGGCATGGGCCGACGCCTTTTCAGAACGCATTGTCGGGCGGCGCGAGAGGCGAACGAACCAATTTATCCTGCTTTGGATATGCCTCGGGCCGACGCGGCTTGAAGATCGGCCGCACCTCAAACGCGGTCGAGACCGTAAAATAAGCCTTCATCCACGGAGGTCTCATGTCCGAATCGTCTTCGTCCGCGTCCGGCTCGGTGTCGCGCCGCGCGCTGCAACCGTTCCACCTTGCCTTTCCCGTCACGAGCCTCGATAACGCCCGCGCGTTCTACGGCGAGCTGCTCGGCTGCCCCGAAGGCCGCAGTTCGCCCGATTGGGTCGATTTCGATTTCTTCGGGCATCAACTGGTCGCGCATCTCGCGCCCGACGAAGCACGCCCGGCGAGCAAAAACGACGTGGACGGCGACGACGTGCCGGTCCGCCATTTCGGCGTCGTCCTCTCGATGGACGACTGGCACACGCTCGCGGAGCGCCTGAAAGCGGCGAACACGCGCTTCATCATCGAGCCGCATATCCGCTTCAAGGGCGAAGTCGGCGAGCAAGCGACGCTGTTTTTCCTCGATCCTTGCGGAAACGCGCTCGAATTCAAGGCATTTGCCGATATCGGCCGCCTTTTCGCGAAGTGACATGAAAATAATTTTCTACGAACACAACGCCGATTCCCAAGCGGCGCTGTGGTTGCAGGATCTGACTCGCGCGCTGCCCGAAGCGGATCTGCGCACGTGGCAACCGGGCGACACCGGCGCGGCCGATTACGCGCTCGTCTGGCGCGCGCCGCCCGAACTGTTCGCGAACCGGCCCGATCTGAAAGCCGTGTTCAATCTGGGCGCGGGCGTCGATGCAATTCTGGAACTCGAACGGCAGCACCCCGGCACTTTGCCGCCGAACGCGAAGCTCGTGCGTCTGGAAGATTCCGGCATGGCCCAGCAGATGGTCGAATATGCGGTCTATTGCGTGCTGCGCTACTTACGCCGGATGGACGAATACGAACTTCAGCAACGCGAGCGGCGCTGGCACACACTCGAGGCGCATCGGCGTGGCGACTTCACCGTCGGCGTGCTCGGTCTGGGCGTGCTCGGCTCGCAAGTGGCGCGCGCGCTCACCGGGTTCGGCGTGCCGGTGCGCGGTTTCAGCCGCACGGAAAAGCGGATCGACGGCGTGACGACCTTCGCGGGCGAAGCGCATTTCGATGAATTTCTCGACGGCACGAAGGTGCTCATCAACCTGCTGCCGCACACGCCGGACACCGAAGGCGTGCTGAATCGCCGCGCTTTCGACAAACTCGCGCGCGGCGCCTATGTGATCAATCTGGCGCGCGGGCCGCATCTCGTGGACCAGGATCTGCTCGACGCGCTGGCGAGCGGGCAAATCGCCGCCGCGACGCTCGACGTTTTCCACACCGAGCCGCTGCCGCGCGATCATCCGTTCTGGACCGCGCCGCGCGTGACGATCACGCCGCATAGTTCAGCGATCACCTTGCGCGAGGAAAGCGTCGTGCAGGTCGCGGAGAAAATCCGCGCGCTTTCGCGTGGCGAGACAATCGGCGGCGTGGTCGATTTGAAGCGCGGCTACTAATACAAAAGACAGGAGGCGGACATGATTCCGGCAAAGGTGAAGATCGTCGAAGTGGGACCGCGCGACGGCTTGCAGAACGAGAAGGATTTCGTGCCGACGGACATCAAGATCGAGCTGGTCAACCGGCTTGCACGCGCGGGAATCCGCAACGTCGAGTCCGCTTCGTTCGTCTCGCCGAAATGGGTGCCCCAAATGGCCGACGGCGCCGCCGTGCTCGCGGGCATCGCGCGCGAACCCGGCTCGATCTACTCGGCGCTCACGCCGAACATGCGCGGTTTCGAAGGCGCGCTCGAAGCGCACGCCGATGAAATCGTGATCTTCGGCGCGGCGAGCGAGGCGTTCTCGCAGAAGAACATCAATTGCAGCATCGCGGAGAGCATCGCGCGCTTCGAGCCGGTCGCGAAAGCCGCGAAGCAAGCGGGCTTGCGCTTGCGCGGCAGCATCTCCTGCGCGCTCGGCTGCCCGTATCAGGGCGAGGTGGCGATCGCGGCGGTCGTCGATGTGGTCGAGCGGATGAAGGCGCTCGGCTGCGATGAAATCGACATCGCGGACACCATCGGCGTCGGCACGCCCGCGAGAACGCGCGCCGTGCTGGCCGCCGCGAGCAAGGTTTTTCCGCGCGAGCGGCTGTCCGGCCATTTCCACGATACCTACGGGCAGGCCACCGCCAACATCTACGCGGCGCTTTTGGAAGGCATCGAAATTTTCCATGCGTCCGTGGCGGGACTCGGCGGCTGTCCGTATGCGAAGGGCGCGACCGGCAACGTGGCGACCGAGGACGTGCTGTATCTGCTGAACGGGCTCGGCGTGAAAACCGGCGTGAATATCGATCAGGTGATCGATGCCGGCGATTTCATCTCGCGTGCGATCGGCAAACCGAATGCGTCGCGCGCCGGACGCGCGCTGCTTGCGAAACGCCGTGAAAGCGCGGCTTGTTGAACCTGGAACGGAATGACGATGAACGAAACGCATGACATCGACGCGCTGCCGGAATCGGCACGCCGCGTCGCACGCTTGCTGCAGGATCGCGGCCATACGAAACCGGTCGTGATGCTGCCGGAAACCGGCAAGACCTCGGCGGAAGCGGCGGCGGGTCTCGGCTGCGATGTGGCGCAGATCGCCAAATCCATCCTCTTTCGCCGTCGTGAAGACGACGCGCCGGTGCTCGTGATCGCGAGCGGCGTGAATCGCGTGGACGAAGCGAAAGTGGCCGCGCGCGTCGGCGCGCTCGCCCGCGCGGACGCGAAGTTCGTGCGCGAGAAAACGGGTTACGCCATTGGCGGCGTTTGCCCGATCGGTCACGCCACGGAACCGGTGACGCTGATCGACGCCGATCTGCTCGCGTTGACCAGCCTGTGGGCCGCAGCCGGCCATCCGCACGCGGTGTTCAACCTGACGCCGGACGAACTGGTGTCGCTGACGGGCGCGCCGGTTGTGGACGTCGCGCTGCGCGAAGTCGTGTGAATTCCAGCGTGCCGTCGCCGTGTATCGACGTGTGCCGGATGAATCCGGTCACGGGACTTTGCGAAGGCTGCCTGCGCACGATCGACGAAATCGCGAACTGGTCGTCGCTCGACGATACCCAAAAGCGCGCGGTGCTCGACGCGCTGCCGAGCCGAAAGGAGCCGCCGTGATCCGTCTTCCTGACAGCGTTCGAGTGTTCGAACGAGGCTGGCTGTCGTCGAACAACGTGCTGATGATCGACGACGAACGCGCCGCGCTGGTCGATTCCGGCTACGCGACGCACGCGCCGCAAACGCTCGCGCTCGTGCGACAGGCGCTGAAAACGCGGCCGCTCGACCTCATCGTGAATACGCACCTCCACTCCGATCACTGCGGCGGCAACGCGTCATTGCAGCAAGCCTACGCGTGCGAAACGCTCATCCCGGCAAGCGAAGCCGACGCCGTGCGCAACTGGGACGAAGACGCCCTCACCTTCCGCGCGACCGGCCAGCATTGCGACCGCTTCACGTTCACCGGCACGATCGCGCCCGGCGCGTCGCTCATGCTCGGCGGCCTCGACTGGAGCGTGCTCGGCGCGCCCGGCCACGACCCGCACTCGTTGATGCTCCATTGCGCCAGCGAGCGCGTGCTGATTTCCGCCGACGCACTGTGGGAGAACGGCTTCGGCGTGATTTTTCCGGAACTTGAAGGCGAAAGCGGCTTTGCGGAACAGCGCGCGGCGCTCGATCTGATCGCGACGCTGGATGTGCGCGTCGTGATTCCCGGACACGGCGCGCCTTTTAGCGATATCGATCGCGCGCTCGATGTCGCGTCGTCGCGGCTCGACTATCTGCGCGCCGATCCCGCGCGAAACGCCCGCAACGCGCTGAAGGTGCTGATCGTGTTCAAGCTGATGGAAACGCGCAGCATGAGCTTCGCCGCGCTGCTCGATATGGCGGACGCGGCGCGCTCGATGCGCGCGTCGGTAGACATGCTCGTGGGCGACGCCGGACGTGAAGCGCTGCTACGCGGAATTGTCGGCGATCTTGCGCGCAACGGCGCTTTGCGGGTCGAAGGCGACATGCTGACGGCGTCATGAGCGAACGCGCGAGCCATTTCTGAAAAAAAAGAAAGCCGCGTGGCCGATGGGCCAGGCGGCGGAATTGTCTCGACGTGATCAAGCGTCGAGTGCATCGTAACGCGCGAGTTTTCCGCCCGCATCGGTGCTTTCCCTACAGAATTTTAACGGTTAGCTGAACGCACGCTGAACGCCGGCGCGCGCTCGGGTTCACCGCTCCGTGGCCTCGAAAAACGACAATGCTTCGGCGAGCAACTCATCCGGCATCTCTTCTGGAATGTAATGCCCGCAATCGAGCGCCCGGCCGCTGACATCGCGCGCGACGCGCCGCCACTCGGCGAGCGCATCGAAACACCGCTCGATCACGCCCTCTCGGCCCCACAGCACACGCAGCGGACACGCCACCTTGTTGCCGCATTCGATATCTTCGCGATCGTGCTCCAGGTCGATCGTCGCCGCCGCGCGATAGTCCTCGCACATCGCGTGAATCGCGCCCGGTTGCGCGAGCGCGTCGCGATACGCCTGCATTGCATGCGGCGCGAACGGCGCGAGCCCCGCGTGACGCGAACCCATCACGCGCTCGATATACACATCCGGATGCGCGCCAATCAACGTCTCCGGCAGCGGCTCGGGTTGAATCAGAAAAAACCAGTGAAAGTAAGCGGTGGCGAACTCGCGATCGGTCGCCTCGTACATGGCGAGCGTCGGCGCGATATCGAGCAGCATCAAACGCTCGACAGCCGCCGGAAAATCGAGCGCCATCCGATGCGCGACGCGTGCGCCGCGATCGTGCGCGCAGACCAGAAAGCGCTCGAAACCGAAGTGGCGCATCACCGCGACCTGGTCCGCTGCCATCGCGCGCTTCGAATAGGGCGCGTGCTGCTCGTCGCTCGACGGCTTGGCCGACGCGCCGTAGCCGCGCAGATCCGTCGCGATCACGGTGAAATGTGCCGCGAGCGTCGCCGCACAACGATGCCAGATCTGGTGCGTTTGAGGATGCCCATGGAGCAGCAAAAGCGGCGGTCCGCTCCCGCCTTTTATCCCGAAAATATCGACGCCATCGGCATCGACGTGAAACGGCTGATAGTCCTCGAACGGCATGATGTCGTCTGGATCGTGGCAGGTGCGAATCATTGTAGGCGGCGTTTGCGACGTTTCGATGCTTGAATCAAGGGACTTTCGTAGAAACTGAACTCTTGTTCAGATCGGCAAAGCGGCACGGACGCGCGGCTTTCCCCTATAATAGAACGATCGTTCGCTAAAAAAACCCGCACGATTCCGCCATCGCCGCATTTCTCAAAAATGTCGCGGTGCGCGTGCCATAGAATTCAACCGACTCGCATTGAACGTATAAACAGGAGACCCGCGCCATGGCACTTCCCGCCGCTCTGCAACATCTTGCGCTGCCCGTCGTGGCTTCCCCGATGTTCATCGTCAGCTATCCCGAACTGGTTCTCGCGCAGTGCAAGGCGGGCATCGTCGGGTCGTTTCCGGCGCTTAACGCGCGGCCGGTCGAGTTGCTCGACGAATGGCTCACGCAAATCCAGGAATCGCTGGCGGCGCATCGCGCGGCGAATCCCAATGCCGTGATCGGTCCGATTGCCGTGAACCAGATCGTGCATCAGTCGAATGCGCGGCTCGAAGCGGACGTGCGCGTCTGCGTCGAACACAAGGTGCCGATTTTCATCACGAGCTTGCGCGCGCCGGTGAAGGAGATGATCGACGCGGTGCATAGCTACGGCGGGATCGTACTGCACGACGTCGTCAATATCCGGCATGCGCAAAAAGCGCTGGAAGCGGGCGTGGACGGGCTGATTCTGGTCGCGTCGGGCGCGGGCGGCCACGCGGGCACGCTCTCGCCGTTCGCGCTGGTGGGCGAAGTACGGCGCATGTTCGACGGCCCGATCGTGCTGTCCGGCGCGATCGCCAACGGCGGCTCGATTCTCGCGGCGCAGGCGATGGGCGCGGATCTCGCGTACATGGGCACGCGCTTCATCGCGACGCGCGAGGCGCACGCGCTCGAAAGCTACAAGAGCGCGATTGTCGATGCGAACGCGGCCGACATCATCTATACGAACCTGTTCACGGGTGTGCACGGCAATTACATCCGTCAGAGCATCGTGAACGCGGGCCTCGATCCCGAAGCGCTGCCCGAATCCGACAAGACGAAGATGAACTTCGGCGACGGATCGAGCAAGACGAAAGCGTGGAAGGATATCTGGGGCGCGGGCCAGGGCGTCGGCCTGATGGACGACGTGCCGAGCGTCGCGGAACTGGTCGCGCGGCTCAAGACCGAATACGACGACGCGAAGACGCGGCTCGGTATCCGCCACTGAGTTTTCCGCCACGCGACTTGTGCGCGCAAATAAAAACACCGCATTCCGGCGTCGCCTGAATGCGGTGTTTTTGCATGAGCCTTCGCGATGAAGGCTCGCTGCCGAACTTAGAACTTCGCGCGGATACCGACGCCGAACGTATCGCCCGTCGACATGCCCGTGTAGTGATCGTTCAGGTAGGCCGCGTAGACGTCCGTGCGCTTCGAGAGCGGGTAGTCGTAGCCGAGCGCCCAGCTTTGATGCGTCTGGTCGAGGCCGCCGTTGCTGCGCGAGTACGCGTACGACGCCATCACCGTGCCCGTGCCGAGCGGCACCGTCACGCCGCCCTGTGCCGTGTTCACGTGGAACGAACCGACTTCGATGTCGTTGTTCGTGTACATGTACTGGCCGAAGAACTTCACGTACTTCAGGTCGTAGGACACGCCGAGCTGCGCCGCGCTCTGGCTCTTGTAGCCCGCGACGAGCGAGCTCAGATCGCCCGGGTTGCTGTTGTAGTTGACGTACTGGTAGACGCCGGTCGCCGCAAACGGGCCGTGGAAATACAGGAACTGCGCGCTGTATTTCTTCGAGCGGCCGTCGCCCGCCTGGTTGCCGAAGCTGTACATCGCGCTGCCGGTCAGGCCGTTGAAGTCAGGCGTCGTGTACTGCACCGAGTTGTTCCAGCCCGAATCGCCGACGATACCCTGATCGGTCGTGTAGGTCGGGAACGTGCCCTGGCCGAGGAACACGTGGTACACCATCGGCGAGAACGTGTACGAATCGACGAACGGGTTGAACAGGATCGTCGAGACGAACAGTTGCGTCGTCAGACGGCCGGTCGTGAACGTACCGTAGGGCGACTGGATACCGACATACGAGTTACGGGCGAAGAACGTGTCGCCGGTGAAGCGGCCGGCCGCGCCGTTTTGCGCGCGGAAGAACGCTTCGAGCGCGAAGATCGCCTTGTAGCCGCCGCCGAGGTCTTCGGCGCCCTTCATGCCCCAGTAGGACGTCGACATGCCGCCGCCGCCCACGTTCCACGCGCGGTCGCTGCCCGGGAATTTCGTCGCGCCGACCCATTCGTCGACCTGCCCGTAGAGCTGAACGCTCGACTGCGCGTGAGCCGCCCCAGCGGTGAGCAAGCCGAACATGCCGGCGATGGCGGTGGCCTTGACCGATGCTTTTAGCGCACGGGTGACGGTTGGCTTCATGAACTCTCCTGTTCGTTTGTCAAAGTTAAAGCGTTGCGGGCAAGGGGCGTGACCTTGCCTCGTCGGACCGGCTGATCGTGCGTCCGCGTTGTTGGGCTTGTGTGGAGCGGGACCATCTTTACGGATCATTTTTCCGGTCAAAAATATATTTGGTTATTGCGGGTATAGCGATTTGAATAGTTTGCTTATGCGCCGATATGTTCACCGACCGTTATGTCTTCACTTCCACGCTAAGGCCGATACATGCCGTCGGGTCCAAAGCCACGGCGGGCCGGGGCGCGGCGGATATAACAATGAGAAACGATCGGGGGCGACAACGGATTCGAACGCAGGACGCATTGTCGTTGCGCGTAATAACGAGAGGAATTGTTATGGGCCTCTATCGCGCAAACTGTGGCGCGATTGCGTCAATGCGACAGCAGGTATAGACGTGGAAATTGTTTTTTGTCTCGGGGGCGGCGAGACGGGCAGTGCAGGTGCAGTTTTGCAATTTGCGGATGGAATGCTTTGGGCGTGATTCAACCGCGCGGGTTGCTTTAGTTGAGGCGGTGGGTTTGGGTGCTGCAGGCGGGGCTGGCGGGTGCTTCGGTTACGGAAGGCGGAGTTTGCGGGGGCTTCTGTTGCTAAAGGCGGAGTCGGCGGTCGCTTCAGTTGCGGAAAGTGAAGTTCGCGTTCGCTTCAGTTGCGGAAGCCGGTGTTGGCGGGTGCGCGCGCTTCGTCGGATTGGCGGCCAGGCGGTCGCGGTAATCCACGCTCTTCGTTGTAACGCGCGATGTCGGCACGAATGGAACCCGGACTGCGCATCTGAGCAGCCTGCTCTCCATGCGGCACGCCGCGAACTTCCGCACTCACCGGTGTGAGGCCATCCCGCGCTGAAACGGTGCCAACCACGCCATCGTGGCGCGTGGATTCGATAGGCGAATCTGCACTCCCCGCGTTTTCCGCCGTTCCGTTCGAGAACCAGACAGCGGTAGGCGGTCCGGCGAACGCGAACGTCGTCGACACCGTGATCGTTGCGATCGCGGCGGCGATAAACACTCGAGCAATTAAGGAAGAGCCAGTGCGCGCCATGTCGAAACTGCGAAGATCCGACGAATTTGGCTTGTATCGGCAGACAGTACCTGCCACAAGCGACTGGTTGCAGTCGGATGATTCGGGGTACTTCGCACCGACATGTCTGTCGGTCACGGTCGCCCGCCAACCAGTCTTTCGACAATTTATTGTGCGCGGCCCCGGCAGTCGAGCCAAAAAGTGTTATGCCCGACCTTCGGTTGTAACACCATGTTACGTCACGCTTTTTCGCTGTTTTGGCGATTGTTTAGGCGGCCGATTCGTGCGACGAAATGGGTTTGGCGGATAGGTCCGGATGTTGCATCAAACGCGCTCGATTCAGCCTGCGCGCGAAGCGATGCCCGAGCGCTAGAATCATGCCGAATAGGCATTAATCAATCACTTAAATGAATTTGCCTATTCAATTGTGTCCTGTGAAAATACTGGTTTTCCATGAGTTGATTTTTGCGATCGGACGGCAGTTAGCCGTCTTATGTGCGTCCGGCTCCCTGCAACGTCTGCTTTCATCAGTACGAGATTTCGATGGCTCGCCCCCGTTTCCTACCCGATAACTTCACGCTCGCCCTAGTCGGCACCGTGATTCTCGCCAGCCTGCTGCCCTGCCGTGGCGTCACAGCCGTGGCGTTCAACTGGCTGACCAATGTCGCGGTCGGGCTGCTGTTCTTCCTGCACGGCGCAAAGCTCTCGCGTGAAGCCGTAGTGTCGGGCGCGACACACTGGCGGCTGCATCTAGTCGTGTTGTTGAGCACGTTTGCGCTGTTTCCGCTGCTCGGCCTCGCGCTCAAGCCGATTCTCACCCCGCTCGTGACGCCGGCTTTGTACATGGGCATTCTGTTCCTCTGCACGCTGCCGTCCACGGTTCAATCGTCGATCGCGTTCACTTCGATGGGAAAGGGCAACGTACCTGCCGCCGTCTGCAGCGCGTCGGCGTCGAGCCTGCTCGGCATCTTCATCACCCCCGCACTCGTCGGCCTGGTGGTCAGCAATCACGGCGCGACGGCGGGGTCGGCGTGGCATACGGTCGGCAATATCGTGCTGCAATTGCTTGTACCGTTCATCGCGGGTCAAGTGCTGCGGCCGGTGATCGGCAACTGGCTGGACCGCAACCGTGCCATCCTGCGTTTCGTCGATCAGGGCTCGATCCTGCTCGTCGTCTACGTCGCGTTCAGCGAAGCCGTGAACGAAGGCATCTGGCACTCGATCTCCCTCTCGACGTTCGCGGGCCTCGTGTTCGCCAATGTCGTGCTGCTCGCGCTGGCGCTCACGGCGACCGCCTTTGCCGCCAAGCGGCTCGGATTCAGCCGCGCCGACCAGATCACCATCATTTTCTGCGGGTCGAAGAAAAGCCTCGCCTCCGGCATTCCGATGGCGAAAGTAATCTTCGCGTCGCACGCGGTGGGCGCGGTCGTGTTGCCGCTGATGCTGTTCCATCAGATCCAGTTGATGGTGTGCGCGGTCCTGGCCCAGCGCTGGGGTGCGCGCGACATGAGCGCCGAGCGCGCTCACAAACCCGCCAACGCCGCTCCGGCGCGTCATTGATTTCGTCATGAAGTCCGCGCGGCCCGCTAAACAGCGAGCCGCCCTCCCCGTTAGTTTTCCTGCAATTCAGGCCGCCCGGTGCGGCCTTTTTGCTATTTGAACCGCGCTACGAGCTCTCGTCTATTCGTCCATCCGGCATAAGCCAAACGCACGATTTCGCCGTCGGGAATCGCGCTGCGGCATGCCTGGCCGTCCTCCCGCACTTCCCTTGAGCCTTCGCCGACGAACGCATTGCGCCGATTCGCCTATGACTTTCGGCCGACTGGCGCCCGGGCATGTGGCTTGCCACACTTGACGCACCACTTAAGCGTTTCGGCACCAGGGAGAAAAGCATGCAGAGCGACATCGGCACGGCTGCGCGAGGGCTGACGCCATGAGCAATGGCGCACCGCCCGGCACGGCGGAACTCAAGGCCACGCTGCTGGAACTACGGTTTGAACAGGGATCGGCGGAAGACACGGCGCGCGCACTGCGCGTGCTGATTGACGCTCGGCTCGACCAAATACCGCTGCCGGCGAGCGGAAAAGGCGCTACGCGTGAACGCTGGCGAATACTCGCTGCCGTGGCCGCGCGCGATCTTGCGCTCGTCAAACTCTACGAAGGCCACACCGATGCGCTCGCGATCCTCGCGGAACTGAGCGGGCCATCGCCCGAAGCCGGGAGCGCGTGGGGCGTCTGGGCAGCGGAACCGCCGAACGCAAGGCTCGCGGCGTCGGAGACGAACGGCGACGGGCTCGTCCTGGACGGCGTAAAGGCGTGGTGCTCCGGCGCGGCGTCCGTCACTCACGCGCTCGTCACGGCGTGGAACGCGCGCAATGAACCGGTCCTGGCCGCCGTCGATCTGCGCCAATCAGGCGTGCGCGTCACGACCGAAGGCTGGATGGCAGTCGGCATGAACGCGAGTGCAAGCGTGGACGTCCACTTCGACCACGCCCGCGCAGTTCAAGTGGGCGGCCCTCGAGCCTATATCGAACGCGCGGGCTTCTGGCACGGCGGGGGCGGCATAGCGGCATGCTGGTTCGGCGCGGCGGCGGCTATCGGCGAGTTCGTGCGGCAGGAAACGCATCGCCGCTCCGATCCGTACAAGCTCGCGCACCTCGGCGCGATCGACACCGCGCTGTCCGGCACGGCCGCCTTGCTGCGTGAAACGGCGGACCGGTTCGATCGCGAACCGCGCGCCGATGCCATGCTGCCCGCGTTCCGCGCGCGGCTTGCCGCCGAGCAGGCGGCAGGCGTCGTCGTCGAACGTGCCGGACGCGCTCTCGGCGCCGCGCCGCTCTGTCGCAACCGCTATTTCGCCCGCCTGATGGCGGACCTGCCGGTCTTTATCCGGCAAAGCCACGCCGAGCGGGACGAAGCCGCGCTCGCTGAACGCATCGCCAACGAGGAAAGTGGCCAATGGGAACTGTAACCACCAACGCATCGGATCGCGCCATTCAAGGCGACGGCACGCCCGAAGCATCGTGGCAGGCGTGGGAGCGGCTTGCCGCGCTACCCGAAGTCGATCCAGCGGACCTCGTGCCGCCTCATTCCCGCGTGGTCGTCGTCGCTCCCCATCCCGATGACGAGATTCTCGGCACTGGCGGAATCCTCGCGCGGCTCTCGGCGCTCGGCCGCAAGGCATTGATCGTTGCGGTGACGGACGGGACGGCGAGTCACCCCGATTCGCTGGACTGGCCAGCCGCGCGGCTTGCCGACGTGCGTCCGCGGGAAACGCGCGACGCGCTGCAGCGCCTCAACATGCGCCACGTCGAAGTCACGCGGCTTGGATTGCCCGATGGCGGCGGCGCGGCGTCCGAGGCGATGCTCGTGGAACGGCTCGGTGCAGTTCTCAAACCCGGCGACGTGGTGTTCGGCACCTGGCGCTGCGACGGCCATCCGGATCACGAAGCGGTGGGCCGGGCGGCTGCGTCGGCGACCGATGCGCTCGATCTGACCTTTATCGAAGTACCGGTTTGGACGTGGCACTGGGCCTCGCCCGACGATGTCCGCGTACCGTGGAGCCGCGCCCGCCGGATCGCGCTCGACGAAACCACGCTCGCCCGCAAGCTCCACGCGGTCGCCGCGTTTCGCAGCCAGCTTGAACCGGATGCCACGACGGGCCGCGACGCGATCCTGCCGGCCCATGTAATCGCGCGGCTGACGCGTCCTTATGAAGTCGTGCTGATATGAACACGCCGCCGAATGCCGACGCCTACTTCGACGGCCTCTACAGCGCGAGCGACGACCCGTGGCTCTTGCGCGACCGCTGGTACGAAAGGCGCAAACGGGCGCTCACGCTCGCCGCGCTTCCCGACGAGCGTTACGAAAGCGCTTTCGAGCCGGGCTGCGCGAATGGCGAACTGACCGTCGAACTCGCAACCCGTTGCGACCGTGTCCTCGCCGCGGATCTCAACGCCGACGCCGTCGCCCTCACGGCGCGACGCGTCGCGCACCTTGAAAACGTCCGCGTGGAACAACGCGCTGTGCCTGACGACTGGCCGGACGGCGCGTTCGATTTGTTGGTGGTCAGCGAACTTGCCTATTATTTGAGCGAAGTACAGCTAGCGCGGATGTCCGATCGGATCATGGCCTCGCTCGCGCCCGGCGGGTGCGTGCTTGCGTGCCACTGGCGGCGACCGATCGACGGCTGGCCGCATTCCGGCGATCACGTCCACGCCCGCTTGCGCGAGCAATTGAAACTGCCGCATCTCTCGCACTATCAGGACGACGACATGGTGCTCGACGTGTGGTCGTCGAATGGAGCATCGGTGCATCAAAGGGAGGTGCGGTAGTCGGAGTGTTTAAGCTAGTTTACTAAACATAAATGAACCTTATCCATCATGCCTTTAATGGTTTTCTCCAAGCGCTGTCGGTAGCGGGGAGTCAAATTTTTACTATACAATCGCCGCATTGCGGATAACGCCTTCACGCGCTAAACGCGCGCTCCCGGCGAAAAACAAAAGCGGAGACACACAGCACTCGATGGCTACCACCATTCGCGATGTCGCTCGTGCGGCAAGCGTATCGATCGGCACCGTATCGCGGGCGCTCAAGAATCAGCCGGGCTTGTCCGAAGCGACGCGGGTTCGCGTCGTCGAAGTCGCGCGGCAGCTCGGCTACGATTCCGCGCAGTTGCGCACGCGCATCAGGCGCGTCACGTTCCTGCTGCATCGCCAGCACAATAATTTCGCGGTCAGCCCGTTTTTCTCGCACGTCCTGAACGGTTTCGAGGAAGCCTGCCGCGAACGCCGGCTCGTGCCGTCCGTGCTGACAGCCGGGCCGACCCACGACCTCGCGCAGCAGATGCGTCTTCACGCGCCCGACGCCGTGGCGGTCGCGGGCTTTATCGAGCCGGAATTGCTCGCGCATCTTCACGCGCTGAACCGGCCGACCGTGCTGATCGACTTGCACGCGCCCGGTTTCCGGTCGGTGAATATCGACAACCGGCGCGGCGCCGCGCTCGCCATGCAGCATCTGTTCGCGCAGGGACGCCGGCGCATCGCGTTTATCGGCGGATCGCTCGCGCATCACAGCATCGCGCAGCGCGCGCTCGGCTACCGGCACGCGTATTTCGAGGCGGGCCTGCTCTTCGATCCCACACTTGAAGTCACGATCCAGCCCGGCATCCCCGCCGATATCGCCGCCGCCGACGCCATGTCGCGCCTGATCTCGCAGGCTCGCGCGCAATCATTGCCGCTCCCCGACGCCGTTTTCGCCTATAACGATGCAGCGGCCCTCGCCGCGATGCGTGTCTGCACCGCGCAGGGCTTGCGGGTGCCGGAAGACATCGCGTTCGTCGGCTTCGACGACATCCCCGCCGCCGCGCAAAGTACGCCGCCGTTGTCCACCGTCACCGTGGACAAAGAGGCGCTCGGTCGGCGCGGGGTCGAATTGTTACTGGAAGAAGCGCTAAACGAACCCGAGATGACCGATACGCTCGTTCCCGTCAATTTCATTCCACGCGCAAGCTCAGGCCCGATTTCGACATGAATTCACTCGCCTCCCCAGCCGCCGTCGTAGAAGCGCAAGCGGACAACGACTTCCGCAGCCGCGACTTCCTGCTCGCGCACGTCCGCGACACGCTCGCGTTCTACGCGCCGGTCGCACGCGATTCGTCCGGCGGTTTTTTCCACTTTTTCAAGGACGACGGCGAGGTCTACGACCGCACGACCCGCCATCTCGTCAGCAGCACGCGTTTCGTCTTCAACTACGCGATGGCCTACCGCCATTTTGGCGATCAGTCGTATCAGGACGACGCGCGCCACGCGTTCGAATTCCTCCGCGACGCTCATTGGGACGCCGCGCTCGAAGGCTACGACTGGGAAATCGAGTGGCGCGACGGCGCGAAACGCACGCTCGACGGCACGCGTCACTGCTATGGCCTCGCGTTCGTTTTGCTCGCGTGCGCGCATGCGTCGATGGCAGGGATCGAGGAAGCCACGCCGATGATCGGCGAAACCTTCCAGTTGCTGGAACGCCGTTTCTGGGACGCCGACGCCGGTCTCTACGCCGACGAAGCCACGCCCGACTGGCAGTTGTCCGCGTATCGCGGCCAGAACGCGAACATGCACGCGACCGAGGCGCTCCTCGCCGCCTACGAGGCCACCGGCCAAGTGATCTATCTGGATCGCGCGGAGAAGATCGCCGGGAACATCACGCTGCGTCAGGCGAAATTGTCGAACGGGCTGGTGTGGGAGCACTTCACGCCGGATTGGTCGATCGACTGGCATTACAACGAATCCGATAGTTCCAACATCTTCCGTCCGTGGGGTTTCCAGCCCGGCCATCAGACGGAATGGGCCAAGCTCCTCTTGATTCTCGAACGTCATCGCGCGCTGCCGTGGCTCGCGCCGCGTGCCGTCGAACTCTTCGACGCCGCGTTCAACCGCGCGTGGGATAACCGCCACGGCGGCCTGTACTACGGCTTCGGCCCCGACGACACCATCTGCGACCACGACAAATATTTCTGGGTGCAGGCCGAGAGCTTCGCCGCCGCCGCGCTGCTCGGCGCGCGCACGGGCCGCGAGCGCTTCTGGGACTGCTACGACGAACTCTGGCGCTATAGCTGGGAACACTTTGTCGATCACCGATACGGCGCGTGGTTCCGCATTCTGACCTGCGACAACCGCAAATATGGCGACGAGAAAAGTCCCGCCGGCAAGACCGATTACCACACGATGGGCGCGTGCTACGAAGTGCTGAACGCACTGCCCGCCCCGCTAAACAGCATACGGTGACACTCATGGCAGCGTTTCCCCAATTCGTCTCGGCTGGCGACATCCTCACCGACCTGATCCGCACCGGCGCGTCCGAATGGCTGTCGCGGCCGGGCGGCGCCGGCTGGAACGTCGCGCGCGCGGTCGCCCGGCTCGGCCTGCCGACGGCGTGCGCGGGCTCGCTCGGCACCGACAATTTCTCCGATGAACTCTGGGACGCAAGCGTCGCGGGCGGTCTCGACATGCGTTTCATGCAGCGCGTCGAGCGTCCGCCGCTGCTCGCGATCGTCCACAAGACGCAGCCGCCGACCTATTACTTCATGGGCGAAAACGGCGCGGATCTCGCCTTCGATCCCACGCGGCTGCCCACCGGCTGGATGGACGAAGTGAAATGGGCGCATTTCGGCTGCATCAGCCTCGTGCGCCAGCCGCTCGGCGACACGCTCGCCGCACTCGCCGCGCAACTGCGCGAGCACGGCGTCAAGATCAGCTTCGACCCGAACTACCGCAACCTGATGGAACACGGCTACGAGCCGACGCTGCGCAAGATGGCTGCGCTCGCCGATCTCATCAAGGTGTCCGACGAAGATCTGCATCGGCTCTTTCCGGGCATCGAGGAAGCCGACGCGCTCGCCCGCATCCGCGCAATGAATCCGGAGGCCACGGTGCTCGTCACGCGCGGCGCGGACGAAGCGGCGCTGCATGTCGGCGAACGCGTGTGGAACGCGAAGCCGCCGCGTGTCGAGGTGGCGGATACGGTGGGCGCGGGCGACGCGTCGATCGGCGGATTGCTGTACAGCCTGATGACGCGCGAAGGCGACTGGGACACGCACTTGCGCTTCGCGCTCGCGGCGGGCGCGGCGGCCTGCCGTTTCTCCGGCGCGCATTCGCCGTCGCTTGAGGAAGTCGAGGAACTGCTGCGCTGAAACGACCGCGAACGCATCTGGCGAAAGCCTTACGCCGTCAGGCCTGGGCGCTTCGTCACACGCATGTGATTAACGCGTGCTAGCATGGTTTTCTGTCTTTGCCGGAGGGGAATCATGGCCGATACGACTGACACGACCTACACGAAGGGCATCTACACCGCGACTATCGGAATTCGCCCGAGCGGCGAAGGACAGTTCCAGGGCGTCGTTTCGCTCGATCGCAACGACGGCGAAGACACCGACGCCACGCTCTACGAAGTCGAAGCCACTTCGGCAAGCGAAGAGGAAGCGATGGAAGAAGCGCGCGCGCTCGCGCATCGCATCCTCGGCGAAATCGAACTGTAAAAGCCCGCCGGCGCCGCTGTCGAGCGTGCGCCGCCGCCAGCATCGATCGGAGCGCACCATGCCTGAACAGATCTTTCTCTACGGCGTCTATTCGATCCACGTCCGCTCGCTCGAATTGCAGGGCGCGCGCTGGGACGCGGAATACGAAATCCGTCACCTTGAAAAGCCGGTCCAGACCTGGACGACCGTCGGCGGCGACGGCGGGCTCGCCAGCGCGGCCGAGGCCATCGAACTAGCGCATCGGCGCGCGGTCGGGGATATCGAAGCTGGCGCGGGAATTCCAAAACCTCGCGTTTTTCCGTAAGCCAGCAAAACGCTTATTGTCTGATGCTGGCCGTCCCGGTCTGCGTCTTGAGCGCGGCTTTCTGCGCTTCGTGCTGGTCGATGGTCACGGCACGCTCATGCGCCTCGCGCGCCACCGCACGCGCGACATACGCTGACAACGCGCCCTCGTCCGGCACCAGCTTGGCCGTGAACGCGATCTGCAACGTGCTCGCGACCAGAATATCGGCGGCGGTGAACTGGTCGCCGAGCAGCCACGGGCCGTCGGAGAGCGCCGCTTCAATCGCGTGCTCCACGCGCCCGAGATCGCCCCAGCCGAACGACACGGTGTTGCTCGGCGCGCCCGTAATGCGCTCGGCCATCGCGGGTTCGAGACACGCGCCGGTGAAAAACATCCATTGCAGGAAGCGGCCGCGCCGCGCATCGTCGAGCGGTACGCCGAGCCCGGCTTCCGGAAATTTATCGGCGAGATAGAGCAGCACCGCGCCCGATTCCGCGACGCACACGCCGTCATCGTCGAGCGCGGGCAGCTTCGACATCGGATTCACGCGGCAAAACTCCGGCGCATTCTGATCGCCCGCCCGGATGTTCACGTAGGCGAACTCGTACGGCGCGCGCAATTCTTCCAGCATCCACAGTGCACGAAAGGCGCGGGTTTTCGGCCAGTAATAGAGCTTCATCGGTTATTTCCCGGCGGGTTGACGAACCCCCAGCGTAGTACGAACGGGCGCGTTTCTAGGCGCGGGTTAACCACAACGGCGCGATATTCCACTCAAACCACGCTGCGTTTCGCCCAGAACGTTTCGCGTATTCAGGCATTTGCACGAAGTTCGCAAAAAATCTCCGGTTTCGTCGGCGAAAAATGAAGTCACGCGCCACACAACAAAACGGAGACTCCATGAACGCTCGCGTGCCTCTCGCCGGCTTGTCGAACTACCAGCTCGCCGACAACCTCACCGCTTCGGGCGGACGGATTTTTCTGACCGGCACGCAAGCGCTGGTGCGCCTCGCGTTGATGCAGCGCGACCTCGATCGCGCGGCGGGCCTCAACACGGCGGGTTTTATCAGCGGGTATCGCGGCTCGCCGCTCGGCATGGTCGATCAGCAATTGTGGAAGGCGAAGAAACTGCTCGCGTCGCATGACGTGCGTTTTCTCCCGGCGATCAACGAGGAACTCGGCGGCACGGCGGTGCTCGGCACGCAGCGGGTGGAATCGGACCCGGAGCGCACCGTCGATGGCGTGTTTGCGATGTGGTACGGCAAGGGTCCGGGCGTGGATCGCGCGGGCGATGCGCTGAAGCACGGCAACGCGTATGGCTCGTCGCCGCGTGGCGGCGTGCTGGTCGTGGCGGGCGACGATCACGGCTGCGTGTCGTCCTCGATGCCGCATCAGAGCGATCAGGCGATGATCGCGTGGCATATGCCGGTGGTGAATCCGTCGAATCTCGCCGATATGCTCGAATTCGGCCTGTACGGCTGGGCGTTGTCGCGGTTCTCGGGCGCGTGGGTCGGCTTCAAGGCGATCTCGGAGACCGTGGAATCCGGTTCGACCGTCGATCTCGACGCCATCCGGACAACGTGGCGCACGCCGGAAAACTTCACCGCGCCGCCCGGCGGCCTGCACAACCGCTGGCCGGATCTGCCGAGTCTCACGATCGAAGCGCGGCTTTTCGCCAAGCTCGACGCCGTGCGCCATTTCGCGAAGCTCAACAGCATCGATAAATGGATCGCGCCGAGTCCGCGCGCCGATGTCGGCATCGTCACGTGCGGCAAGGCGCATCTCGATTTGATGGAAGCGCTGCGCCGCCTCGATTTGACGGTCGCGGATCTCGACGCGGCGGGCGTGCGCATCTACAAGGTCGGGCTGTCGTTTCCGCTCGAAACCACGCGGCTCGATGAGTTCGTCGCGGACTTGTCGGAAGTGCTGGTGATAGAGGAAAAGGGGCCGGTGATCGAGCAGCAGATCAAGGACCATCTCTATAACCGGACGGTCGGCGCGCGGCCGATCGTGATCGGCAAGCACGCGCAAGACGGCGCGCCGCTGCTCGCCGCGCTCGGTGAGTTGCGGCCGTCGCGCGTGCTGCCCGTGTTCGCGAACTGGCTCGCGCGTCACAAACCCGCGCTCGACCGGCGCTCGCGCGTGATCGATCTGGTCGCGCCGGAGATTCTGTCGAACGTCGCCGACGCCGTGAAGCGCACGCCTTACTTCTGCTCGGGATGCCCGCACAACACCTCCACGAAAGTGCCGGAGGGATCGGTTGCGCAGGCGGGAATCGGCTGCCATTTCATGGCCTCGTGGATGGAGCGCGACACGACCGGTTTGATCCAGATGGGCGGCGAAGGCGTCGATTGGGCCTCCCATTCGATGTTCACGAAAACGCCCCACGTCTTCCAGAATCTCGGCGACGGCACCTATTTTCACTCCGGCATTCTGGCAATCCGGCAAGCGGTCGCGGCGAAGACCAACCTCACCTACAAGATCCTCTACAACGACGCCGTCGCGATGACCGGCGGCCAGCCGGTGGACGGCAGCATTTCCGTGCCGCAGATCGCGCGGCAAGTCGAGGCGGAAGGCATTGCGTTGCTCGTGGTCGTGAGCGACGAACCCGAGAAATTCGACGGCCACGCCGATCAATTCCCGCGCGGCACGACCTTCCATCACCGTGACGAACTCGACGCCGTGCAGCGCCGTCTGCGCGACACGCCGGGCGTGACCGTCCTGATCTACGACCAGACCTGCGCGGCGGAAAAGCGGCGCAGGCGCAAAAAAGGCGAGTATCCCGATCCCGACAAGCGTCTCTTTATCAACGAAGCCGTCTGCGAAGGATGCGGCGATTGCGGCGTGCAGTCGAATTGCCTGTCGGTCGAACCGGTGGAAACCCAACTCGGCCGCAAGCGCCGGATCGACCAGTCGTCGTGCAACAAGGATTACTCGTGCGTGAACGGCTTTTGCCCGAGCTTCGTCACGCTCGAAGGCGCGAAGCTGAAAAAAACGGCGGGCGTCGCGTTCGATCCGGCAGTCCTCGCGCAACGTGTCGATGCGCTGCAAAAACCCGCGCTGCATCTCGACGATGCGCCTTTCGACATCCTGATTACCGGCGTCGGCGGGACGGGCGTCGTGACGGTCGGCGCGCTCATCAGCATGGCGGCGCATCTGGAAGGCAAAAGCGCGTCCGTGCTCGATTTCATGGGATTTGCACAGAAAGGTGGCGCGGTGCTGTCGTTCGTGCGCTTCGCGGCGCGCGACGCACTGCTGAACCAGGTTCGCATCGATACGCAGCAGGCCGACGTGCTGCTTGCCTGCGACATGGTGGTCGGCGCGAGCGCTGACGCGTTGCAGACCGTGCGCCACGGCCGCACGCGGATCGTCGTGAATACGCACGCCATTCCGAACGCGACCTTCGTGCAGAATCCCGACGCGAACCTGCACGAAGACGCGCTCCTCGACAAAATGCGTCACGCGGCGGGATCGGACCGGATGAATACGTGCGACGCGCAGGCGCTCGCCACGCGCTTTCTCGGCGACACCATCGGCGCAAATATCCTGATGCTTGGCTACGCGTGGCAACTCGGCCTCGTGCCGGTGTCGCACGCGGCGCTGATGCGCGCGATCGAACTGAACAACGTCGCCGTGCCGACGAACACGCTGGCGTTCGCAATCGGCCGTCTCGCCGCAGCGGAACCGGCCGCGCTCGATATCTTGCGCAAACCGCAGCCCACGCGCGCCGACATGCGCGCGATGCCGCTCGCGGCGTTGATCGCGGATCGCGAAATGCGGCTGCTGGCTTACGGCGGCGCGCGTTATCCGGCGCGCTTCCGCAAGCTCGTCGATACTGCCGCCGCGCACGGCAATGAGGCGTTGACGCGCGCGGTCGCGACGACCTTCTACAAATTGCTCGCGGTGAAGGACGAATACGAAGTCGCGCGCCTCTACGCCGATCCCGCGTTCCGCGCCGCGCTGGAAACGCAGTTCGACGGCACGGCGGGCGTCGATTTCCGGGTGAAGTTCAACCTCGCGCCGCCGGTTTTGCCGAAACACGGCGCGGGCGGAAAGCCGGTCAAGACGACGTTCGGCCAGTGGCTCTGGCCCGTGCTCAAAACGCTGGCGAAGTTCCGGCGTCTGCGCGGCGGATTACTCGATCCGTTCGGCAAGACGACGGAACGCCGGATGGAGCGCCAACTCGCCGACGACTACGAACGCACGATGGCGCGCGCGTTCGAGGCGCTTGACCCGCACAACGTCGAAGACATCGAAGCGCTCGCGCTCCTGCCCGAACGCGTGCGCGGTTACGGGCACGTCAAGCTCGCCAACCTCGCCGCGATGAAGCGCCGCGAACGCGAACTGGCGTCGAAAATCGGGATCGAGGGATCGACGGGCGCGGCGGTTCAGGCGGCGCTCGACGGCCTGAAAGGCGCGTCGAGCCTGAAGGGCATTCCGGTCGTGGTGATGAAGTAGCGGTCAGCTCTCGTCGTCGACCGCAATCCAGTCGATATCGCCGCATAGCACGCAGCGCTGCCCGTTGATCCGCGTTTCGACCGACAAGGTGACGCACGGCAGCGCTTCGTTGATCGACAGATACGGCGTCGTCACGTGCACGCGATCCGGCCCGCCGAGTGCCGCGCGAAAATACGGCCGGCGCAGCCAGTTCGCGCCCTGCGCATCGACGAGCGGCAAAAAGCGCGCTTCGTGCGCCGCCCGGTCCGCGCGCAGCACGACGTTGCGGCCCGCCTGGCGGCCGTTCTGGTCGAGGAGGAAGCAGCGCGCCGCGTGATCGAGCGCGAGGAAATTCCAGCACACTTCTTCGAGCGCCTCGCCCGCCGACAACCGCTCGGCGGCGCGTTCGAACGCGCGCATATACGGCTGGAGCCGCTGCGTCACGCGCCGCTCGCGCGCCTCGGTCTGCAAGCGGTAGCGCTCGGTCAGTTCGCTGATGATCGTGAGCGCGTGCGCGCTGTCCGCGAGACCCGGATTCGGCCGCGCGAAGAAAAAGCCCTGCACGAAATCCGCGCCGCTCGCGAGCGCGAGTTGCGCTTCGTGCTCCGTCTCCACGCCTTCGATCAACACGAGCTTGCCCGCCTCGTGCAGCAGCGCGACGATGCCGGAGAGAATCGCCTCCATATTCCGCCGATGCTTCGACGCGCGCGCGTTGTGTACGTTGTGACCGGCGTGCGAGAGCATCACGCGGTCGAGTTTCACGATATCGGGATCGAGTTGCCAGATCCGTTCGATATTCGAATGGCCCGCGCCGAAGTCGTCGAGCGCGATCAGGAAACCTTGCTCGCGGAATTGCTGCACGGCTTCCGCGAGCCGTTCGATGTCCTCGGCGCGCTGCTCCAGCACTTCCAGCACGACGCGGCGCGGTTCGATCTTCAGGCGCTTCAAGTTCGCCATCAGCGCGGCGGCGTGATACGGCTCGGTCAGCGCGCCGGGATGCACGTTCAGGAAAAGCCATTCGTCGTGTGCGCCGAGCACTTTGAAGTTTTCGAGATGCAGCGCCTGCGACAGCCGATCCACCTGCAAAGCCTCGCCCACGCGCGCCGCCTGCCCGAACACGTCGAGCGGCGACACGGGCCGGTCGAGCGTGTCATGCGCGCGCAAGAGGCCCTCGTAACCGACCGCGCGCATGTGCGACAGGCTGAACACCGGCTGGAATACGCTCGACAAGGTCAGCTCGCCGTGCTCGACCGAATAGCGGTCGAAGCCCGAGCTGACACTGAGTTGGAAGTTGCGTGCGGAAAGCGTCGCCTTTTCGGGATTCGCGATCACCATTGCTGCGTCCTCGCCTGCGTCCGCGCATGCAGCACGGTCCAAAGTCCACTAAGGCACCAACGCGCCCAACGCACATTCCGCAGCATGGCGCGCAGGCGCCGTCCGGCAGGCCGGGCTGCGTTTTTCATCGCGCCCAAGTTCACCGATTCTGCATTCATAGAACTGCCCCTCGTTAATCTGCATCGGGAATCTAGGCGTCCCGTGGCACTCGATAAAGCAAGCTCCGTGCTCGCGCGACTACACGGCTTTGCGGGGCGTTTGTCCACGGCTTTGCACCGCGGAAAGGCTGACTTGGATGGCCGCGCACCGGCGCACGCACCACGGCAGTGCGGAACCGTTTTCAGCGCTCCCGTCCTGATAAAAAGACGTGTCAAACGCCTCAAGCTAAACTTCGCTTCACCGCGCGATGGAAAGCACATGCGCCTCCAACCAGTTTAGGCACGCCACACGCAGTCTCCAAGAATATGGAAATCGTCTTTACCGTTTTGATTCTGTTGCTGGCCGTGGCCCTTTCCGGCTTCGGTCTGAGCCTCTTGCCGTTCAAGCTGCCGTTGCCGCTGATCCAGATCGGCATCGGCGCGCTGCTCGCGTGGCCGGGCTTCCGGCTGCACGTCACCTTCGATCCCGACCTGTTCATGATGCTGTTCATCCCGCCGCTATTGTTCGCGGACGGCTGGCGCATCCCGAAACGCGAACTCTTCATGCAGCGCCGCGCGATCCTGATGCTCGCGCTCGGGCTGGTGTTCATGACCGTCGGCGCGCTCGGCTACTTTCTGCACGCGCTGATTCCGGCGATGCCGCTGCCGGTCGCCTTCGCGCTCGCCGCCGTGCTCTCGCCGACCGACGCCGTCGCGCTTTCGGGCATCGCCGGGCGCGGCAAGATTCCGGCGCAACTGATGCACATTCTCGAAGGCGAAGCGCTGATGAACGACGCGTCCGGCCTCGTCGCCCTCAAATTCGCCATTGCCGCCGCGCTGACCGGCGTGTTTTCGCTGCGCGAGGCGTCGGTGAGTTTTGTCGTCATTGCGGCGGGCGGGCTTGCGATCGGCGCGGCGATTAGTTGGGTCGCGACCACGCTGCCGGCGCGGCTGATCCGCTTTTCGAATAACGACGACCCCGCCGCCGGCGTCATCCTCACGCTACTGATACCGTTCGCCGCCTATCTTTTCGCCGAGCACGCGGGCTGCTCGGGCATTTTGTCGGCGGTGTCAGCGGGCATGATGATGAACTTCCAGAGCCTGCGCGAAGGCACCAGTACGCCCGTGCGGATTCGCATGACGAGCACCTGGACGATGATCGAATTCGTGTTCAACGGCATGGTGTTTATCCTGCTCGGGCTACAGTTTCCGCACATTCTCGGGCAGGCGCTGATCGAAGCGCATCACGACGGCAACGAACGCGTCGGACTTCTGCTCGGCTATGTGGTCGCCGTGCTGGTCGCGCTGTACGCGCTGCGGTTCGTGTGGGTGTGGTTGTTGCGCTGGTTCGCGAGCCGCGGCGCGGCCAAACACGGCGTGACGAACGCGGTGCCCGGTTTGCGCACCGTCGCGATCACGACGATCGGCGGCGTGCGCGGCGCGATCACGCTCGCGGGCGTGCTGTCGCTGCCGGTCGTGCTCAACGACGGCACGCCGCTGCCGGGCCGCGACCTCGCTATTTTTATCGCGTCGGGCGCGATTCTGGGGTCGTTGCTGATAGGCGTCGTCGGGCTGCCGATTTTGCTGCGCGGGATCAAAAGCAATCGCGAGCCGCACTCGGTCGAGGAACGGATCGCGCGGCGTCACACGGCACAGGCGGCGATCCGCGCGCTCGATCAAACGCACGACAAGCTGACGGGCGAAATGGACGAAGCCGCGTCGGCGCGCTGCGCGGACACCACCGCGCGCGTGATGAGCCTTTACCGGCGGCGTCTGGAAGCGCTTGGCGACGATGAAGCGCCGAGCGCCGCCGCGCGCCACTCCGAAGTCGTCGAGACGAAGCTGCGAATGGCCGCGCTGCGCGCCGAGCGCGCGGAATTGCTCAAGTTGCGCGCGCGCCAGACCATCAACGACGAGACGCTGAACAAGTTGATGCGCGAGATCGATTTGTCGGAGACCGCGATTGTCAGCCGCAAGCCGTTCAGCATGATGGCCGAACGATGAGCGTAAACGCAGAAAGGCGGATCGTGACGATCCGCCTTTCTGCAACTTTGCTGCGACGCGTTAAACCACGTCCGATCCGCGCCGCCGGAGCAGCGCGTACAGGATGATCGCGCCGAACGTCGCGGTGCCGATGCCGCCGAGCGCGAAGCCGCCGAGCTTCAGCGTAAAGTCGCCCGCGCCCAGCACGAGCGTGACGGCCGCGACGATCAAGTTGCGGTTATCGGAGAAATCCACCTTGTTCACGACCCAGATCCGCGCGCCAGTCACCGCGATCAGCCCGAACACCACGATCGACACGCCGCCGAGCACCGGACCGGGAATCGTATGGATGACCGCGCCGAACTTCGGCGAAAAGCCGAGCACGACGGCGATCACCGCCGCGATCACGAATACAAGCGTCGAATAGATTTTCGTCACCGCCATCACGCCGATGTTTTCCGCGTAGGTCGTGACGCCGGTGCCGCCCGCAAAGCCGGAGAGAATGGTCGCGAGGCCGTCGCCGATAAACGCGCGGCCCATGTAGCGGTCGAGGCTCTGGCCGGTCATCGCGCCGACCGCTTTCACGTGGCCGAGGTTTTCCGCCACGAGAATGATGGCGATGGGCGCGAGCAATGTCATTGCCTGCGCGCTGAACACGGGCGCCGTGAAGTGCGGCATGCCGAACCACGCGGCGTTCGCGACGACCGAAAAGTCGATTGGCTTGCCGCCGAGACCCGCGCCGTTGGTGAGGATCGCGTAGATCGCGTAGGCGATTGCGAGGCCGATCAGGATCAAAAGCCGCTGCGCCATGCCGCGCGCGAACACCGCCACGCCGCCCACGCAGAGCACGGTGACGAGCGCCATCCACGAATCGAAGCTGCTGCTGCTCACGCCCTTAACGGCGATCGGCGCGAGATTCAGCCCGATCACCGCCACGATCGCGCCGGTCACGACCGGCGGCATCAGCGTTTCGATCCACTGCGTGCCGATAGCCTGCACGATCAATCCGATCAGCGCATACGCCACGCCGCACGCGATGATCCCGCCGAGCGCCACGCCGATATTCAGGTTCGGCCCGCTGCCCGCGTAACCGGTGACCGAGATCACCAGCCCGATGAACGCAAAGCTCGATCCGAGATAACTCGGCACGCGGCCGCCGACCAGCACGAAGAACAGCAGCGTGCCGATACCCGACATGAAGATGCAGAGATTCGGGTCGAAGCCCATCAGGAGCGGCGCAAGCACGGTCGAACCGAACATCGCGACGACGTGCTGGATGCCCATCGCGAACATCTGCGGCCAGGGCAGGCGTTCGTCCGGCGCGACCACGCGGCCCGCGTCGGCGCTCGGCTGGACCCGCCAGCGCGGAAAATAGGAATTGGACATGAGGCGCTCTCCTTCTCGGCGTTCGGTGCGCCGTCGGTGCGGCGCGCGTGTCGTGGGATCGAAAATTCGATCAGGCGCGAGTGTACGGAGTGCCCTTCGCGCTGACAAGGGCGCGGGCCGTTCGTGAAGAACGGCCCGCGCGATGCCCCGAAACCGCCATTAGACGCCGATGGAGGCGATCAAGCAGTCACTCGACGGCCGCCGAGATCGAAAATCGCGACCGCGCCTTTCAGGTGCTCGGCCTGATCGGCCATTGCGCCCGCGGCAGCCGCCGCCTGTTCGACCAGCGCCGCGTTTTGCTGCGTCACCTGATCCATCTGCGCGACCGCGCGGTTCACCTGCTCGATGCCCGTGCTTTGCTCGTGCGACGCCGCCGAAATCTCGCCCATGATATCCGTCACGCGCTGCACCGCTTGCGTGACTTCGGCCATCGTGCGGCCCGCCTTTTCGGCGAGTTCCGCGCCGGTGTCGACGCGCGCCGTCGATGCCTCGATCAGTTCCTTGATTTCCTTCGCCGACATCGCGCTGCGCTGCGCAAGATTGCGCACCTCGCCCGCGACGACCGCGAAGCCACGCCCTTCCTCGCCCGCCCGCGCCGCTTCCACGGCCGCGTTCAGCGCGAGAATGTTGGTCTGGAACGCGATGCCCTCGATCACCGCGATGATGTCCGTCATCCGCTTCGAGCCTTTCGCCAGATCGCGCATGGTGTCGACCACATCGCCGACGAGTTCGCTGCCCTTCGCCGACACTTCCGACGCCCCGTGCGCGAGCCCGCTTGCCTGCTGCGCGTTTTCCGCGTTCTGGCGTACCGTGGCCGTGAGTTGCTCCATGCTCGACGCCGTTTCCTGCAGCGACGCCGCTTGCTCCTCGGTGCGTTGCGAGAGGTCCGTGTTGCCCTGCGCGATTTCACGCGATGCCAGTAGGATCGACTCGCTCGACTGACGAATCCCGCCGACGATCTGCGCCAGCTTCGCGCTCATGTTGGCGAGGCTGTGGAGCATGCTGGATTCATCGCCGGCGCGGATCGCCACGCGGGTCGAAAGATCGCCGTCCGCGATGAGATTCGCGATATCCGCCGCGTACGCCGGTTCGCCACCGAGCTGCGCCGCGAGCCGACGGCCGATCACCACGGCGAGCAGCGCGCCCGCGATCAGCGAGGCGAGGACGAGCGAAATCATCACGAGACGCATCGACGCGTATTCTGCCGCCGACGCCTCTTTCGCCGAAATCGCGCGCTGACGCTTGAAGTTCACGAGCTTTTCGATGGCGTCGCGCACTTGCTCGCTCGCCGCGATTGCCTGCGAGATGAGGCCCATCTGGTCGACGCTCATCGGCATCGGTTTCGCGCCGATCTGCATCTGCACGATGTCTTCCCACGCGGCCGAGCGCTTGATGACTTCGGCGTAGAGCGCGTTGCCTTCGGGCGAGCGCATGGTCGGCTTCAGGTTGTCGAGCGCGCGGTGCATTGACGCGAGCGACTGGACGATGCTCTGCTTGAGCTTGTCCTTGATGGCATCGTCGGAGAAGGTCAGATTGGAGGCGGCCAGATCGGTATCGAGCTTGTTTTTGTTCGCTTCCTCGACCCAGTAGACGCCGTCCATATGACGGCCGCTGATTTCCTCGGCGATGGCGTTCATTTTCGCGAGCGACATGACGCCCATCACGCCGACACCCGCGGCGAACAGGATCACGATGGCAAATGCAAGCAGCAGCTTGCTCAATACGGGAAGGCGGTCAAACCATTTCATTAGGGGTCTCCTCGCGTTCGCCGAACCGGCCGGTCCGGCGCGACGCCGCGTTTTTTTCGCGCGATATCTGAATCACGCACAGCCGCTTTACGGCGCGCCGAGGAGAAATCTTGAGCAAAGAATAGTCAATATATGACGCAAACGATTCAACGCGCGATTAAGACGCTTTTGAGCTTTAGGAGTTTTCGGGTTGGGATAATTGGGGACGGGACGTATGCTTACTCTCGATGCGTCGCCGTCCCGCGACGATGCATGTTTTCGTTGTAACTCTCCGATCTTTCTCCGCTCGAGGCTCCCCGGCTTTGAGCGGTTTTTTTTGGGGGGCGTCCGCGAGTGATTCCGCGCTCTCGATCGAGAGGCGCGATATCTCAACCCACGCGCGTCATGCAACGGGCAACGTTACCTCGGGAAACAGCCGCTGCATGAACAGCGAGTCCCCGCTTCCGGTCACCAAAAGCTGATCGGTCGAGCGCGTGGCGGCGATGTAGAACAGACGGGCCTCCTCCTCCACCTTGTTCTCTTCCACCGAGAGCCCTCCTACGCCCGGAATGGCGACGAAGGGAAATTCCAGGCCCTTGCTCGCGTGCATGGTGATGACCGTCACCGTATCCGCCGTAGGCGAGTACGACTTCTTGTCCCGCTGCTGCCATTGGTAGGGAATCTTTGCTCGTTCGAGCGCGTCCACGCAAACCTGGCCAACCGACCACGTGCGATACACAATCGCCATGTCCTGCCACGCAACACCGTGCTGATGCGCCTGAGCCAGGCGTCGGGCAATCTCGGTCGTCTCGTCCCGAAGCGACGGAAGCTTGATCAGAACGGGTGGCGGCCCTTCTCGCCCGCAACTGACCGGGCGGATCAGCGGTACCCCGTCGTCTTCGCTCGCCTTCGGGTCGAGAATGTCTTTCGCGATCAGCGCGGCCAGCTCAAGAATCTGCCGGGTATTGCGGTAGTTGATTTTGAGGATCGTCGTCCGGCCTTGCGCTTGAACACCAACGCTCTTGAAACTCAATCCACGATTGCCGGATCGATTGAAGATCGACTGGGTGTCGTCGTACAGCACAAGCAGATTATTGCTTTCCGGTGAAACCATTTGCACGACGAGCTTCAGCCAGGATGGCTCGAAATCGTGCGCTTCATCGATCAGAACCGCGCCGTACCGAGCGGCGGGAATAAAACCACGCTCGACGCAATCGATGACACGTTGAATTAATGCCGGATAGAAAGCATCGCCCGTTTCGGTTGGCCGGGACTGGTGATACTCATTCAACTGGTCAGAACACCAGCCGTGGAGGTGGCGGACTACGATGCGATCCGACTTTCCCTTCGCGTCTATCTCGCACTTCAACCGCCTGGACAACGCCTCGCTATAACAGAGGACGAGGATCGGCTTCTCCGAGCGGCTCGCCAGATATTGGGCCCGATAGCCAAGGATCATCGACTTGCCCGAACCCGCAACGCCATGAATGACTCTATGTCCATCGCCCATGCTGCGCGCGAGTTGCTCTTGCTGAAGATCCATTACCGCCATGATGTCCGGGAGTTCCGGTTCATGGTCGAACAACGTCTGCTGCTGGGGGACGATTCGAACTTCCGGAAACAGGATCCATCGAATTCGATCGATTTGCGGAAGGGTCAACTTCTCGGAGAACTCATATTCGAACATCCGCCTTAGACGCCGCTGAAATTGTTCGGCATCCACCGCTTCGGTCATCTCATCGGAGCAGATCACTCGATGCGGCTTGATCGCATGATGAAACCCGCCGTCCGTGAACTGCTTGCGAGTCAAGTTTGGCAATACCACACCGAACGTCCATGGGAACAGCAGCTTCCCTTGATGCGGATGTCCCGTCGGATTCAGGAGTTGCGGATCCCGCTGCAACTCATTGATGATTTCCAGCGTGTAGCGCTTGGCTTGTTCAAGCGGATTCGATACCGTTTTCGGGCCGTGGTCGCCAACGATTTCCCACCCGCTTCGATCGATCTTCAGAATGGAGGACTGCTTCCAATCCTTTACCTCAAGGACGAGCAAACCGCGCTGAGGATGCACAATCACAAAATCTGGATAGGACTGCATGGATGCTAAAGGCACGTCGTACCAGATCAGATAATCACTCTCGAGTTTCTGTTCAAGTCGCTCGGCAAATCGCCGCTCTCCGGCCTGCATTTTTCCCACGCAAGTGGAAAGCGAAGGGACGATTGTGGCCATATTAGCGATCCGTTATTTTTTTAGAATCGGCGAATCTAACATGGCCTGGTCTGTTGGGAATGCAACAAAGTAAGTCCTTGAATGACACTTCTTCGAAAGTCTTTTCGGTGCGGTGCTGGGATTTTCGTTTTAGCTGTCTCCGGTGCGTTTGATTTGGAATCCGAATGAAGTGCTATTTTAGTTTTTATTGGTGTAAATCCATGCGGCTTCGGATTTTTGCCTTTGTGAAGACTGCCGGAAGGGGACTAAGCGTTCCGGAAATCGGTCTGTTCCAACGGTCCCGCCGATTCGCCGTCCTCTTTGATCACGTGTGGCCAACTGACCTACAAATACAAAGTACGAGTGAAGTCGGAGAGACGCAGCCGCCGATACAAAAAACGCGATAGCGATTTCGATGCAGATATGAGGGAAGTGCAAAAGCCATCGCCGGTTTGCCTTGCGTGACACCGTTAGGTGACACCAAGCCAGAACCGGCGATGTGTTAGGCAAATTTACTTTGCCCATCAATGAGATAAAGAATTCCTGGTGGAGGAGAGGAGGATCGAACTCCCGACCTTCGCATTGCGAACGCGACGCTCTCCCAGCTGAGCTACCCCCCCAAACGAGTTTCGATTCTAGCACAGGCCAAATACCCGCTGACAAGCGGTCCAGCCCCTAAAAAACCCTACCGCGCCGACACAAAACCCAGCCTACTTCTCAGGCGCCCCAGCCAAAATCCACCCCACAACAGTCTGCAAATCGCCCTGACTCATGGTCGGATGCGACAGCATGGGAACCGCGCCCCACACACCCGACCCACCGTTCTTGACCTTCAGCACGAGCTTCGCCGGAGCCGTCGCATCGCCTTTGTACTTATCGGCGATCTGATGGAACGACGGTCCAATCCGCTTTCCGTCGATCGCGTGGCAACCCATGCAAGCGTTGCTGCGCGCGATCTCCTGCCCCGCGGTGGCCGTGGCCGCGCTCGCCGAAGAAATCATCAGCGCGCCACCCACGCACGCCGCCGACATCAACCGCACGCCGATCATTTCGACGCCGGCCCCGGATGCACGTCCGAATTCTTCACCGGCGCGGGCGCCTGCTGGTCGAGCGGCTTGGAGCTCACCGACGAATCCGGCACCGCGCCCACCGTCGGCTCGCTAACCGCAGGCGAGGCCGTCGGCGCGCTCGCAGCCGCCGCACCCGACGCCGCCAGTGCCTGCGCTTCTTCCGGCTTGATGTACTGGAACACCTTCACGACTTGCGACACGCCCGGCACGCGCGCCGCGACATCTGCGCCGCGATTGCCTTCGTCGACGGTGACCAAGCCCATCAGATACACAATGCCGCGCTCGCACACGACCTTGTAGTAGTTCGCCGACAAATCCTTCTCGCCGACCATCGACGTCTTCACGCGCCCTTCGAGATACGAATCGTTGGCGCGCGACGAAATCGAACTCGCGCCCTGCACAACCAGCTCATTCACGATGCTGTTCACGTTATTGATCGTGCGAACCGCGGCCTCGGCCTTCTGCTTGGATGCGTCGTCCGGCACTTCGCCCGTCAGCAGCACGCGGCGATTGAACACGGTCACGTTGACGTGCGCCTGATCGGCCAGGTTCTCGTTAATCCGCGATGTCGCCTTCACCTGAATCTCGCGGTCCTCGGTTTGCGCGCCGAGCGTACGTCGATCCGTCGCGACGAGCGTGCCGCCGGCCACGCCGCCCACCACCAGCAGCGGACATCCCTGCAGCGTCAGCGCGACGCCCGACAACAGGCTCACCATCAGCGTGGCGCGCACGAGCGTCGACTTGACGCGTGTCTTGTTCATCAACTCGTTCCCCTATTCAACTTGTTAAAGTCAATCGTCGCCGAGCAGCATCGCGTCGATGCCGTCGGCGAGACAATGCAGCGTCAACAGATGCACTTCCTGAATGCGCGCCGTTCGCTCGGACGGCACGCAAATATGAATGTCGGTATCGGCGAGCATTTCGGCGATCACGCCGCCGCCCTTGCCCGTCAGCGCAATCACGTTCATCTCGCGCTCGTGCGCTTCCTGGATGGCGGCGAGCACGTTGACCGAATTGCCGGACGTGCTGAGTGCAAGCAACACGTCGCCGGCCTGCCCGAGCGCGCGAACCTGCTTCGCGAAAATCTGCTCGAACGCGTAGTCGTTGCCGATGGCGGTGAGGATCGACGTGTCGGTGGTCAGCGCGATCGCGGGCAAGCCCGGGCGCTCGCGCTCGAAGCGGCCGATCAGTGCGGCGGCGAAGCGCTGCGCGTCCGCCGCCGACCCGCCGTTGCCGCACGCGAGAATGCGCGAGCCGTTGGCGAGCGCGCCGAACAAAGTGTCGATCGCGGCGGCGATCGGCATCGTCAGCGTTTCGAGGGCTTCGAAGGTGACGGCCGCGTTGTCGCGGAAATGCTGCTGGATACGTTCGACTGACATCGAGTCTCGGTTATGGGCCGCGCGCGGCGCGGTGATGTGTTTCGGTGTCGATGCGACTGGTTGAACGCTCAACCGTCGCGTGTCATGGCTCCGCGCAGTTTACCGTACTCATGACGCGCAATCGCGTGCGCCGTCGCTCACGCGTCGTCGGCGCGAAAAGCATCGGGCAGCCAGACGATGCGCCCCGCGTCGAACGCAACGACATCGAAGCGGCACGCCGGCAGCGCCCCGCGCCACGCCGACAAATAATGCTGCGCCGCGCGAATCAGCCGCGAGCGCTTCTTCGCGCCGATACTCGTCACGGCGTCGGCGTACTTTCCACCGCGCCGCGCGCGCACTTCGACGAAAACGAGCGCGCCGTCGCGATCGCGCATCACGAGGTCGATTTCGCCGCCGCGACACATCACGTTGCGCGCGACAAGACGCATCCGCTGGCGCTGCAGGAATGCGAGCGCATGGGCTTCGAACGCATCGCCGACCGTTTTGGACACGGCGCTCCCCCAAAAGTTGTGGTGATCCGCGTGGCACAATGACGGCCTCGAGCAACACGGCCGCCTTCATGCTTCCACTCTCCGAACTCGCGCACGGCCAGCACTATCCGGCGGGCGCGCTGTACATCGTCGCGACGCCGATCGGCAATGTCGCCGATATCACGCTGCGCGCGCTTCACGTGCTCGGCCTGGCCGACCGCATCGCCGCCGAAGACACGCGCAACACCGCGCAATTGCTGTCGCGCTACGGCATTTCGAAACCGTCGATCGCCGTGCACGAGCACAACGAGCGCAGCGCGGCCGAACGGGTGATTGAGCATTTGCGGCTGGGCGAGCGGATCGCGTGCGTCTCCGATGCAGGCACGCCCGGCATCTCGGACCCAGGCGCAAAACTCGTCGATGCCGTGCGCGACGCGGGTTTTCCGGTCATCCCGCTGCCGGGCGCGAGCGCACTCACCACCGCGCTGAGTGCAGCGGGCGACTGGGTTCGAAACTTCACGTTTATCGGCTTTCTCGCGAGCAAGCCGAAGCAGCGCGCGACGCAACTTCAGACGCTCGCCACGCAAAGCGCCGCGCTGGTGTTTTACGAAGCGCCGCACAGGATTGTCGAGACCGTTCAAGCGCTCGCGGACCATCTCGGCGGCGCCCGGCAAATTCTGATTGCCCGCGAACTCACGAAGTTACACGAGAGCCTGCATCGATGCACCCTGGCCGAAGCGCCAACGTGGCTCGCCGGCGATCCGAACCGGCAACGCGGCGAATTCGTGCTAGTTGTGGAAGGCGCGCCGCAAACCGAAGCCACGGAAAACGCGCACGACGCCCTGCTCGCGACGCTTCTCGAAGAGCTATCGGTGAGCAGCGCGGCGCGGCTCGCCGCAACGCTGACGGGGGCGTCGAAGAAGACGCTCTACGCCCGCGCGCTGGAAATTAGCAAAGCGGGCGAGCAATAAAAAACGGGCCGTCGAAACGGCCCGTTTTTGCATGTTGCTGATTCAGCGGATCAATTTAGCGACGAATTCGACGCGTACTGCTCGCGTGCGACGCGCGCTTCCTGCTGCGTCAACCCTTCGATCTTCACCTTGCCGGTGCCTGCGCCGCGCATGCCGAGCGCGGCAGCCGCCGCATACGACAAGTCGATCACGCGACCACGTGCATACGGACCACGATCGTTGATCTTCACGACGACCGTCTTCTGGTTCGACTCGTTCGTCACACGTACCCACGACGCCAGCGGCAGCGTGCGGTGCGCGGCGGTGAGCGCGTGCATGTCGTAACGCTCGCCGCTCGCCGTCTTGCGGCCGTGGAACGCGCGGCCGTACCAGGAAGCGCGGCCTTGCTGCTCGAAATCGCCGACATCCGGACCCGCTGTGATCGGCTCGGCGTCGGCGAGCGACGGTGTATCGGCGGCTTTCGGGCTCGATCCCGGCAGCGATGCGATCTTCGAGTCGTAGGCGAGCGGCGCGCGGCTGCGGGCAGCAGGCTGGGCACTGTTCGTGCTCAAGAAGTTATTGCCTGACGAATTGCTGGCTTGATCGGCGGGGCCTGGCATCGCGCAACCCGTGAGGATTGCTACGACAAAAAGGCTCCCAAGATGTCGAGTAAGTCGAGCATTCATAGATTTTTTGGTCTTCGTTGTCGAGCCGCCGCGCTCCGTGCAGAACTGGCGCACGGGTCGCTTGAAGCGGCTCAGGGCGTTTCCGGACAACGGACAGCGCCGCTCGTAAAAACGAACGGCAAGCCGATGCTCGGGTGCGGCGTACGTCGCCGCTCATGCCCGGTTAATTTTCACGTCTGGCGCAACCTGTCCCTGGCAGCCTGACCAGACCCCACATGCCGCCATCGAACGTGGCTATCACGTTCTTGCGCGCAAACACAGCGCAGGAACAGCGGCGTAGGCCCCATCCGGCGTTGCGGCAGCTAGGCCGCAGGCAGATGCATCGCATCCGGCCGGACAAGACGTGTACATCGATGAAACGATGCTTTGAGTCGCAGTCGCGAAGCTTGTGGCTTCCAACCGCGTATTTGATGACGATTGTAAAAACGCGCTATGCGTCGTATGAATCATCGGTTGACGGCATGGTGAACCCATGCACACTTGAGCTCATTATACCCAAAAATAGCAGTCATACCCCCCGGACTGAGTTTTCCGTCATTGATTCTCGCTATGGCTGTAAGAATTACGGATTTTTGACGCTAACACGAGCCCGAAACGCGGCGCCCAAGGGGCCGGTACAATGGACGTTTTTACGCGTTCGGCTGACCGACCATGAAAGTCACTCTCGTCCCTGTGACGCCCTTCCAGCAAAACTGTTCGATCGTCGTGTGCGAGACCACGCGGCGCGCGGTCGTCGTCGATCCGGGCGGCGATATTGCGCGGATCATCGGCGAGGTCGAGCGGCAGGATGTCACCGTCGAAAAAATCCTTCTGACGCACGGCCATCTCGATCACTGCGGCGGCGCGAAGGCGCTTGCGACGCACTACGGCGTGGAAATCGAAGGCCCACACGCCGACGACGCGTTCTGGATCGACCAGTTGCCCGAGCAGAGCAAACGATTCGGTTTCGAGGCCGGCGAGGCGTTCACGCCGGAACGCTGGCTCGCGGACGGCGATTCGGTCACGTTCGGCGCGGAAACCATGGAGGTGTATCACTGTCCGGGCCACACGCCGGGACACGTGATCTTCTACAGCCGCGTGCACCGGCTGGCGCTCGTGGGCGATGTGCTGTTCGCCGGGTCGATCGGGCGCACCGACTTTCCGCGCGGCAATCACGGCGACCTGATCCGCGCGATCCGCGAAAAGCTCTGGCCGCTCGGCGACGACGTGACGTTCGTGCCGGGCCACGGTCCGACCTCGACGTTCGGCCAGGAACGCCGCTCGAATCCGCACGTGCGCGACGGGGTGCCGGCATGAACAAGCCGATTCAGGAAATTTACGTCAGCACGGACGTCGAAGCCGATGGTCCGATTCCTGGCCCGCATTCGATGCTGAGTTTCGCGTCGGCGGCCTACACCGCCGATAAACAACTGATCGGCACGTTCTCCGTGAATCTCGAAACGCTCGAAGGCGCGACGGCGCACCCGGTGCAGGCCGCGTGGTGGAAAACGCAGCCGGAGGCGTGGGCCGCGTGCCGCACGGATCTGCGCGCGCCCGAAGCCGCGCTGCGCGAATACGTGGAGTGGGTCGAGGCGCTCCCGGGGAAGCCGGTGTTCGTCGCGTATCCGGCGGGCTTCGACTTCACTTATATGTTCTGGTACATGATGCGATTCGCCGGGCGCTGCCCGTATTCGTGGTCGGCGCTCGATATCAAGACGCTCGCTTTCGCGATGACCGACCTGCCGTATCGCAAGGCCATCAAGCCGCGGCTGCCGAAACACTGGTTCGACGAGCACCCGCACACGCACGTCGCGCTCGACGACGCCATCGAGCAAGGCGCGCTCTTCTGCAACATGCTGGCCGAGCTGCGCGCGCGTCAGGCGGCCCAGATCGCGCCTGCCGGCCCGGTAACTGAAAACCCGAATATCGACGAAGGACAAAACGCGCAGTCTGGGCAGTGAGTTAGGGAAACTCCCTCACAGCGGGCAGTTCGCATTGCGTTTCTTTTCCGCCGCCTCTACCATGGGAGTCAGGTCGCGACCAAACGGAGGCGCAGTTGACTCTCGATACGTTCTCACAAAAAATCCTGCGCCTCCTGCAACTGGACGCGCGCCGCTCAGTGCAGGAAATTTCCGATCAAGTCGGGCTGTCCAGCACGCCTTGCTGGCGGCGAATCAAGGACATGGAACAGTCGGGTGTGATTCAGCGCTACACCGCGCTGCTCGATCGTGAAAAACTCGGCCTGCACGTCTGCGCGCTCGCGCATATCCATCTGACGCGCCACACCGAGGGCGGCGTCGAACAGTTCGAACGGGAAATCGCCACCTGCCCGGAAGTGACCGAGTGCTACAGCACCACGGGCGAGGCCGACTACATCCTGAAAATAGTCGCGCCGGATATCAAGTCCTACGACACGTTCCTTCACGACCGCATTTTCAAGATCCCGGCCGTCGCCCAAGTCAGAACCAGCGTGGTGCTGCGCGAAATCAAGTTCGATACGCAATTGCCGCTGTAATCAGTGCGGCTGTCCGCGCGAGACCGGCGCACGCAAGGAACGCGTGAGCCGGATCGCGCGCGCGCCCAGTTTTTCCTTCAACGCCTCGAAATCGACGGCCGCGAGTCGCGCGCTCGCTGCTGCCTGGTCTTCGTCGATGGCGAACGCGGGCAATACCACCTCGATATCGAACCCTCGGCTCAGATAATGCAGATTCACCGTCTCGAACGATAAACCGGCGGCATCGAAAGCCGCGCATACCGCATCGATTACGACGGGCCGCATTGGCAGATGCCCGGGCGGCGGATGAAGCGCATCGTTTTCGGGATCGACGTGAATCAGCGCATCGACGAAGCGCGGGTCTTTCAATACACGCACGCGCGCTGTCTCCGCGATGTAATGGCCTTCTGAAACCGAAATCAACGGATCGACGAGTATATGGGCGTCCACCAGCGCGAGATCGCCCATTTTCCGCGTCCGCAATTCGTGAACGTCGCGAACGCCCGGCGTGGCGCGCAGGAGCGCGTGTAAATCAGCGGTAGTGGTTTGATCGAGCGCGCGGTCGGAAAGGTCCTGTAATGCATCCCAGCCGAACGTCCAGCCCATTTTACCGACCATAAAACCCACGATGGCCGCCGCGATCGGATCGAGAATAGGAAATCCGGCCATGCTGCCGATAATCCCCAGCGCCACGACAAGCGAAGAAGCGGCGTCGGAACGCGCGTGCCAGGCATTGGCAATAAGCATCGCCGAGCGAACGCGCTCGGCAGCGCGCAACATATAGCGAAACAAGACCTCTTTTGAAATCAGGACAACGATTGCGACGCCGAGCGCACTTAAATGAATCGTTGGAATATTCTGAAGATTCGCGATTCTTTCTCCGCTGCGCCAGAGCATTCCAGCGCCCACTACAATCAGCAGCCCGCCGAGAAATAACGACGCCACGGTTTCATAGCGGCTGTGTCCGTAGTTATGGTCGAAATCCGGCGCCGCCGCGCTGTGGCGATTCGCAATCAATACGACAAAATCAGACACTAAATCGGCAAGCGAATGGACGCCGTCCGCGATCAACGCCTGCGAATGCGCGAAAATCCCGACGACAATCTGCGCCGTCATCAAGATGGCGTTGAGCACGATGCTCGTAAGCGTCGTGCGGCGGGCAACCTGCTGTTTCTCCGCCAAGCGCGTGGCCGAAAGCGTCATGTAAATTTCTTTTAATGGGATTAACGAACTTCGATTTTACTCACGGCCTGCGCCCAACGGGTTGGCTATCGAAATAATTTCCTTATAAATCATTGACTTATAACGCGACGCATTCGCATTCCAAGGCCTTCGGACGGTTTATAGCGGAGCCAGCAAGCCGCGTCGAAACGTACAGACGTAAAAAAGCCGCGCCTGCATAACCCCATACAGACGCGGCTTTTTCGGAATTACTGCGATTACTTCTGAATCAGGAAACCATCGCGATCCTGACCAGCAATCCACTTCGGCGGCTTTCCGCGGCCCGACCACGTGCTTCCGCTATCCGGATCGCGATATTTCGGCGCTACGCCCGCACGAGCACGCGTACCTTTCGCAGCTTTAGCGCCACGGCCGCCCGAAAGCTCCGCGAGCGTGATGCCGTAATCGGCCATTTTCTGCTTGATTTCATTAAGTACTTCCGCATATTCGCGGGACTTCGCTTCTTCGATCTGGCGCTCGAGATTCTCGCGCTGTGCGAGAAGTTCCTTGTAGGACGACATGATGGTAATTCCTGTGGTGGTTTGTATAACTGGCGAGTCGTAGTGCCCGCTCTGGCTTAATAGGTGTTGCCTCGGAATGGAACGCAGATTAACACAATTCCAATTAAATCTGCGTCGTCATATTCGGGAATAAATGGTTCATGCGTTGCCGTCGTAACAATTGGTGTGATTCGACCAGCCTTTGTCGATTCAAAATATCACGTTCGATTCCCATTATTGATTCAAAACTGGCACGCAATGCGACTAAGGTAAATACTTACCCGCGAAGTTTTCATCCGATGCGAGGTTGCTCGCGATTATGCAGTTTAGCGAGCCAGTGCGCGTGTGAATACCCCGGTTTGTGCGGTAGCTCATACCGATTGGTAAATTTACCTATGCCGCTCGATACAATCGATCAACGCGGCTTTCAACTCTGAAATATTCGTTTTCGGGTTATCGAATGTAAAACGATTGCGCTCCCGGTTCCTTCGCAAATCGCATCCGTAACGGTCGACACCCAATAATTCGAGATTTGCCGGCCGCGGCCCAAAATGGTCGATGAATGCGCAAAGCTCGGATTCTTCATCCGCATTCAAAGGATCGAGCGAATCGAGCGCGCCGGAATCCAGCCAGCCCATTGCGCCGAAACCGCCGATAAACCGCATTCGATCGAGCGAAAGCGTCCAAAAGGTAAAGTCGCCGAGTTCGAGATAACGCGCGGCGTCCGGGTGATAACGCAAATAGCGGCGCGAAAGTTCCGGTGCACGATCCGGCGGCGAGGGCGCGAACGTGCCGAGCATGGTGAGGTGTTGCCCTTCGAGCACGCCGCCTTCCGCCGAATGCGCGACGAGAAACCCAGCCCGCCCGTCCGCCTGCAGATTGCGCGTGTGCTCGGCGAGATGACTGATGAGAATCATCGGCAGGTGTTGCGCCGTGGGCGCGAACGGCAGCGCGGTCGGATAAGGAAAACCGCGCGGCTCGCGCGATTGGGTCGCGAGTGTGCCCTCGGGCGCGCGGTGCAGGAGATGCAGCGGCGCATGCGGCGGAATCTTCACGGACGGCTCCTGGCGATGGTCGAGAACGCTATCCGCCGATCTTAATGCACACGCGGCAAGCAAGCGCCTCGTCCATTTGGATAGAATCGTAAGCTTCGCGCGCCGTTTTGCTCGCCCGTCCCTTTTCGTTGAGTCCGTCCGTGTCCGAATCTTCCTGTCCGCCCCGCGCCGCCGAGTCTCACAACCCGGTCGCGCTGCATCGCGCGTTACCCTCCGCCGCCCGCGAGCGCGCCCGCTACGCGACCATGGCCGTGTTTTTCATCGCCGGGATGCTCTATGCATCCTGGGGCGTGCACGTGCCGACCGTGCGCGACAAGTTCGCGCTCAGTCCCGGCGTGCTGTCGTTCGCGCTGCTCGCGGTGGCGGGCGGCTCGATCGTCGCCATGCTGACCAACGGACCGTGGATCGCCCGCGCCGGGACACGCGCGGCATGTCTCGCGGGCGGCATCACGATGACCATTTGCGGCGCGCTGATTCTCGTCGTGCCGCAGTTCTGGATGCTGGTCGCCGTGCTCGCGCTGTTCGGCTTCGGCATGGCGACGCTCGACGTCGCGATGAACGCCGAAGCCAGCGCCGTGGAAGAAGCGCTCGGCCGGCCGATCATGTCGTCGCTGCATGGCATGTTCAGCGTCGGCGGGATGGCGGGCGCGGCGGCCGGTGGCGCGCTGCTCGCGCACGGCATGGCGCCCGCGCTGCATCTGGCGCTGGCGTCGGCGTTGAGCGTGGTCGTATTGCTGGTCGCGATGCCCGCCGTTTTGCCGCACGTGCCGCATCCGGAAGCGCACGCGGGCGCTTCGTCGTCGAACCGGTGGCGCTCGGGCGCGCTGTGGTCGCTCGGCGGCGTCGCGCTGATCGCGCTGATCGCCGAGGGCGCCATGTACGACTGGGCGACCGTCTACATGCGCGACGTCGTCGCGGCGACCCCGGCGGTATCGAGTGCGGCCTACGCGGCGTTCACGGGCGGCATGGCGGCGGGCCGCTTCGGCGGCGACGCCGTGCGCGCGCGGTTCGGCGCGCCGCAACTCATTTTCGGCAGCGCGGCGCTGGCGTTTATCGGTATGTTGATGGCGCTCGTGCTGCCCAACGTGGTCGCCACGTTGCTCGGCTTCACGCTGATGGGTCTCGGCCTCGCCAACATGATGCCGGTGCTGTTCGCGGCGGCGGCGCGCGTGAAAGGCGTGAGCGCGGCGGAAGGACTCGCGCAGGTCGCGGGACTCGCGTATTTCGGGCTGCTGTTCGGGCCGGTGCTGATCGGCGGGGTCGCGCAGGTGAGTTCGCTGCCGATCGGTCTCTCGGTGGTGGCCGCATGCTGCGCACTGATCGCGGCGGTCGGGCCGAAAATCATGCGCTGGCTGAAAATCTAAAACCGTGTGCCATGAAAAAAGCGCGCTGACTCACGTCAGCGCGCTTTTTATGTGAAGAACGATACGGCCCGAAGGCCGCGTCGCTGGATTACATCTTCACCATGTCCAGCAGCGTCTTCTTGCCTGCCTTGTAGTTGTACAGCGAGATCACGCCGTGCTTCAGATCGCCCTTCGAATCGAAGGTCGTCTCGCCGATCACGCCCTTGTAGTCCGTGTTCGGCATCACAGCCAGAATCTTCGCCGGATCGGTCGAGTTGGCGCGCTTCATCGCGTCGACGATGATGTACACCGCGTCATACGTGAACGGCGCGTAAATCTGGATCGGCTGGCCGAAACGCTTCTGATACTTCGCGCCGAATGCCGCGCCGCCGTCCATCTTTTCCAGCGCCATGCCGGCTTCCGAGCAGACGACGTTGTCGGCTGCGTCGCCCGCCAGATCGGCCAGCTTTTCGGTACACACGCCGTCGCCGGCGAAGACCTTGGCGCGCAGGCCGAGCTGCTTGGCTTGCTTGGCGAACGGGCCGCCGGTTGCGTCCATGCCGCCGAACATCACGGCGTCAGGATTTTCGCCCTTGATCTTCGTCAGAATCGCGCGGAAGTCGACTGCCTTGTCGTTGGTCGCGTCGTGCGAAATGACCTTCAGGCCGAGCGACTTGGCGGTCTTTTCGAATTCGTTCGCGAGGCCCTGGCCATAAGCCGTCGAGTCGTCGACGATCGCAACGCTCTTGATCTTCATTTGCTTCGCGGCGTAGTTCGCGAGCGCCGGACCCTGCTGCGCGTCCGTCGCAACGACACGATACGTCGTCTTGAAGCCTTGCTGCGTATAGGTCGGGTTCGTTGCCGACGGCGAAATCTGAACAATGCCAGCGTCGCTGTAGATCTTCGAAGCCGGGATCGTGGTGCCCGAGTTCAAGTGACCGACCACGGCGACGACCTTGTCGTCCACCAGCTTCTGCGCCACTTGGGTTGCCGTGCGCGGGTCAGCCGCGTCGTCTTGCGGATCCAGTTGCAGCGTGATCTTCTGGCCGCCGATCGTCAGGCCCTTCGCGTTGATTTCCTCGACTGCAAGACGCGCGCCGTTTTCGTTGTCCTTGCCCAGGTGAGCAATGCCGCCGGTCAGCGGTGCTACGTGACCGATCTTGACGGTTTCGTCGGCTGCTGCGGACGTTGCCAAAGCGGCGAACAGCATGGCTGCAGCGCTGATCGGCAACAGTTTGTGAAGCTTGGTGTTCATGTAAGTCTCCAGTTTCGGTCCCAAAAACAACGTAATCGCCCTGTGCCCCGTTCTCATACCGATCGCTCAGTCCCGTGGACGACCACGCCGGATGCATCGTCATGCACTTGGCAAGCCCTTCAGACGACCGTTTGTGGCAGCCGCCATCCGTACTTGCGCGCAAGTGTAGGGTTGTCAAATTAAATTAGGGAATTTTTTTGAGATACTGGTGCGACTACTGATTAAAGACTTGTTGAGTGCCATTCGAAAATGTGCTCGCGCGCCCGAAACGCCCTGTTCACAAGGGTTTCGGAGTAAGGGGCTTCACCCGTTGTCATAGCATTGCAATAGATTTGCGCCGCTTGTGTTAATCGTTTACGGGTCTTGTTAATCGGTTCTTTTGAAACTCGCCGCGATAGGCGCGGCACTCTAAATATCCGGCGGCGTCAAGCATCGTGCCAGGCCGAACTTACGCCCGCACGACGAAATCATTTCACTTCGATGCGACCGCCCGACCGCGCCAGCAGCCGCTATCGTTTGATGGCAAACTGTCCCGCCGGTTTTTGCCGCAACCCATCACGCTAGACAAGGAGCTTCACCGTGACCGTGACTTCACAATGGATCGACATTCCCGCCGATGGCGGCAGTTTTCAGGGTTATCTGGCGCTGCCGAAGGCCGCTAAAGGCCCGGCCCCGGCGATCATCATCGTGCAGGAAATTTTCGGCGTGAACGCGCACATCCGCAGCGTCGCCGACCAGTACGCCGCCGACGGCTACGTCGCCCTCGCGCCCGATGTTTTCTGGCGCACGCAGCCGCGCGTGGAACTCGGCTACGACGGCGCGGACCGCGACAAGGGCGTCGAAATCCTGCAAAAGACGGACGTGAAACTGGCCGTCGCGGATATCGGCGCGGCGGCGAAAGTGCTGCGCACGTTGCCGGAAGCATCAGGCAAGGTCGCGGCGGTCGGCTACTGCTTCGGCGGGCGGCTGGTTTATCTGGCGGCGGCCGAAAGCACGATCGACTTGGGCGTCGCGTACTACGGCGGCGGCATCCAGACGCAACTGGATCAGGCCGACCGCATCAAAGTTCCGATGCAGTTCCACTACGGCGACCTCGACACGCACATTCCGCCGTCCGCCGTCGGCGAAGTGCGCGAGCGCTTCACGGGCCGCAACGACGCCGAACTATATGTATACGAAGGCGCGGATCACGGCTTCAACTGCTCGGAACGCGCGTCGTACAACCAGCACGCGTCCGCGCTCGCGCATGGCCGCACGCTGACGTTCCTCGGCGAGCATCTGTAATCTATTCGCGATCAGCGTCGCGTGAAGCGGTAATGCGCGACGCCCCATTCGTTGCCGTTGGCATAGCCGAACAGTTCCGCGACCGCCATATAGAACATGCGCCAGCGCTGGAACCAGACCGGCGCATCCGCCGCGCCATAGGTTTCGACGAACAGAGGCATGAGATCGGCGCGCGCGGCGTCAAGTGCGGCGAGCCAATGGTTCGCCGTTTTCTCGTAATGCGTGCCGCTGATCCACCATTGGCGGTCGATGGTCAGATCTTCCTGAAAATGCAGCAGTAAAGACTCGGACGGCATCGTGCCGCCGGTGAAGAAGTATTTCGACATCCAGTCGCTGCCGTCCTTCACCTGAAAGTGATACGCGAGTGTCCGGTGCGCAAAGATATGCACGAAGAGTTTCGCGTCCTCGCGCATCCAGCCTGCCACTTTTTTCAGCAATAGCCCGTAGTTCTTCATGTGTTCAAACATCTCGACCGACAGCACGCGGTCGAATCCGCCGCCGAGCAGCGCGGGATCGAAGGTGAAATCGACGATATTTCCGGTCACCACGCGCACGTTTTTCAAGCCGCGCAGTGCCGCTTGTTTCTCGATGAACTCGCGCTGCCCGTTCGAATTCGACAACGCCACCACCGTCGAATTCGGATAACGCGCCGCGAGCCACAACGACAGCGATCCCCAGCCGCAGCCGAGATCCAGCACGCGCTGACCGTCCGCGAGTTGCGCGCGCACGGCGTAATCCTCCAGCATCGCGCGCTCGGCGCGTTCGAGCGTTTCCTCGCCGGTCCGGTACAAACAGCACGAATATTTGAGTTGCGGCCCGAGATGGCGCTCGAAAAACGCCGGCGGTAACTCGTAATGCTGCGTGTTGGCGGCGTGCGTTTCGATCGCGATGGGACTCGCGCGCAATTCGTCGAGCAACCGGTTGAAGCGCTTCGAACGCGCCTCGCCATCGTTCAGATTTTCGTCGGCGAGACGGCGGCGCAGCAGTTGGCGCATGCCGAAGCGCACGAGTGCGTCCGGAATCCGGCCGCTCTCGCACCAGTCGATCAGCCGGCCGTCCCCAGGCGTGGATAGCGGCGCAGCCGCGTGCGTAGGCAGGTCACTCATCGAATTGCTCCCCTCGGTACGTGGTCTTTATGTGTTTTGGACTACGGGCGCGGCGGCCATGGAATCAGCGCGCTCGTCGTCCGCATGTAATCGCTATAACCATCGCGTTTCTTGGCCGACTCCGCCTCGACCAACGGCAAGCCGGACACGCGCATCAACAGCCAAGCCATCAGCACGGGTGGCAGCAGCATCGCAAAAATCCACGGGCCCGTGCCGACGGCGAGCGGGATATAAGCCACCCAGTGCAGGCATTCGAAAAAGTAATTCGGATGCCGCGAATACCGCCAGAGTCCCACGCGACAAACCTTGCCGTGATTCGCGGCGTCGGCTTTGAACGCGTGAAGTTGTTGATCCGCGAGCGCTTCGCCGCCTGTGGACACTGTCCAGATCAGCACCGCCAGCGCGACGCAGGCCGTACCCGGGGCATCGCTACGATACACGGGCACGATGAACGCGAGCGAAAGCAGCATCGAGATGACGACCTGCACCTGGAAAAAGAAAAACATATTCCAGTTCGCGCCCGCGCCCCATTCCTCGCGAAATTTTCGATAACGCGGATCTTCGGCATGACCGGCGTTGCGCCGCCACAGATGCACGCCGAGCCGCGCGCCCCACACCAATCCGCCGACGCCAACCACCGCGCGCAATTGCGGATCGCCCCGGCCGAGCACCGCGTAAAGCACGGCGACGCAGCCGAGCGAAAACGCCCAGATCGGGTCGATCATTCCGGCATTCTTGGATTGCAGTTGCCACGCCCATACCGCCGTGAACACGACGACGAGCGCAGCGAGCGCAATGGCGGCAACAGCAAGCGGCGGCATGGAACCCTCGGGTATCGGCGACTAGTATTTACGCACGGCCCATCGCGGCGGATGCGTGCAAGACGCGTTCCCGGGGGGTTCAAAACACTGAAAATTTGGGGCCGCCTACGCGCGCGCGGCCTGCCGGCTGGTCCGGCTTGGACTTCTCGCGCAAAAGCCAAGAAGCGGCGCTAGATTAGCGCAGGCAATCCCTCGACCAGCAGAAACGCGACCAGCACGCCGACCAGCATCCCAAACGCCTTGAGCGTGTTTTTGCGGAACGTGGTGGCACAGGGAATCGCGCCGAGGAAGAGTGCGCCGGCAAGCGCCATCGGGATGATCAAAATGAAATCGCCGATTGTGAAGTAGGTGTTCATGCTTCGTCTCCCATCCGAACGTGCTTCGCGTTTATCTCGAAGAGAGAAACACTGCACTGTCGGTTTGAGTATAGGCCGCGCAATTTGCCGCGTCGGGCGAAATGCGCGAGCAAGCGCGGCGTACTTCTCACCGCGCCTTGCCAGACAAGCGTTTGAAGCCCGCTTTATTAAGCGGACGCGGAAAAACCCTTAGATTTCTCCGATTACATTCGTCTTTCGAATCACGTTGCGCGGCGCTCGCGGCGATGCAGATAAACCGCCGCCGCCAGCCCGATCAGCAACAGCGCGAGGACCAGTCCGACCACGCCGTGCCAGCCGAATGCGGTCCAGAAGTGTCCGCCATACGAGCCGATCAGGCTGGAGCCCAGGTAATACGCGAGCAGATAAAGCGCCGCGGCCTGACCTTTGGCGTGTTTCGCGAGACGTCCGACCCAGCCGCTCGCCACCGCATGTCCGGCAAAAAAGCCGAACGTCATGCAGGCGATGCCCGTGACGATCACCGGCAGCGAGCCGGACAGCGTCAGCGCGACCCCAGCGATCATCAGCAACAGGCTCGCGATCAATACGCGGCCGCGCCCGAAGACATCGGCCATCTTGCCCGACCACGGCGACGCCACCACGCCGGTCAGATACACCACGAATATGCCGCCGATCTCCGTCTGGCTGAGGCTGAACGGCGCGGCGAGCAGCCGATAGCCGACGTAGTTGTAAAGCGTGACGAAACTGCCCATCAGCACGAAGCCCATCAGGAACAGCAACGGCAGCCCGCGATTCGTCAAATGTCCGGCAAGCGCCTGCCGATGATGCGTGAACCCCATGCCTCGGCGCGGCGCGAAGCGTCGCGATGGCGGCAGAAGCGTGCGGAACGCGAACGTAGCGAGCAGACCCAACACGCCGATCCCGCCGATCGCCACGCGCCAGGAGAAGAAATCCGCGAGAATCCCGCTGACTACGCGCCCGGCCATGCCGCCGATGGCCGTCCCGCCGACATACAGTCCCATCGCGAGGCCGAGCCCTTCGGGGTGCACTTCCTCGGCGAGATAAGCCATCGCAACAGCCGGCACGCCGCCGAGCGCGAGTCCTTCTAGCGCGCGCACGAACAGCAGTTGATGCCAACTCGGCAGAAAGGCTGCAATGATCGTCAGCAGTGACGAAGCCGTCAGCGACAACGTCATCAAGCGATGCCGGCTCCAGCCTTCGGAAACAAACCCCGCCACGAATATCGCGAACGCGAGCGACGCGGTCGTCACCGACACCGACAGCGCGCTTTGCGCCGGACTGACGCCGAAAGTCCGCGAGAACTCGGGCAGCAGCGGCTGCACGCAATACAGCAGCGAGAACGTGGCGTAGCCGGCGAACAGCAGCGCCAGCGCCGCGTGCCAGTAGGCGCGCGAGCCGCGTTCGAGGTACATCGAGGGATCGAGGGAAGGAGAAGCGGGGGCGGCAGAGGACGACCGGTCGGGCGCCGGCGAAGTAGTCACGGCTTGAGTCTCCGGGGGCAAAGTCCATAACCTTACGCCGATGCTTAGGGTTTTGCCTGATCCCGCGCGCGGGGCGTTCGTCCCAAAGCAGCGCTGTTTGACGAAATTCTCGAACGATCGTTGGTAAATGCCTACGCTTCGCTTCGACTTCCGGCGGAACTATGCGCTACAGTAGAACATCGGACGACGCCTAAAAAAGGGCTGCAAACCGATGCGGCGAGCGGTTTCGCCGGGTTTGTCACTGGTGCGCGGGCGGTTTCGGTGCTTGGCGCTTTGTAAAGACACGACCGGTCTCGGCACTGACCAGCCGGCGGTTTTATCGGGGAGTTCATTATGCAAATCGGTTCGATTGTCCGCTCCGTGCATATCGCCGTGCCTCAGGGCGCGCGTGGCATCGTGATGCGAATTCTTGGCGATATGGCGATGGTCGCCTGGTACGAGGGCGAACCCGGCGTATCCACCTTGCTGAATACGGAACCGTTCTTTCTAGAAGACCTGATCGACACCGGCGAAGTCGTGCGTCCGGCGAACGCGCTGATCCACTAGTTTTCATCCGACCGGCCGTGCATGTCCGCGCTTGGCGGGCGTGCCCGCCGCGCCAATGCGCGGCACAATGCCGGGATGAACTCACACCACTCGCAAGATCCCGGCGAAAGCCGAGGCGCGTCCGACGACGCCGCCCATCCCGCGCCGCCGTTCGCCGGGCTCAATCCCGAGTGCGTCCTCGATGCGCTCGACAGCGTGCTGCTGCCGCTCGGTGAACGTACCGACGGCCGGATGCTGCCGCTCAACAGCTACGAAAATCGCGTGTATCAGGTGGGCATGGAAGACGGCCCGCCCGTGGTCGCGAAGTTTTATCGGCCGAACCGATGGAGCGACGCGGCGATCCTCGAAGAACACGCGTTCGTCGCGACGCTCAACGAGCGCGAAATTCCCGCCGTGCCCGCGCGCGTGCTGAACGGCACGTCGCTGCATACGTTCGATGGCTTTCGCTTTTCCGTTTTCGAGCGGCGCGGCGGACGCGCGCCCGATATTGATCGACCGGAAACGCTCGAATGGCTTGGCCGGTTTATCGGACGGATTCACGCGGTCGGGCGGATCGAGACGTATCGCGAGCGACCGACGCTCGATATTCAATCTTTCGGCTTCGAACCGCGCGATTTTCTGCTCGCGAACAATTTCGTGCCGCGCGACGTGCGCGAGGCGTATGTGAGCGTCGTCGATATGGCGCTGGACGGCGTCGAGCGCTGTTTCGAGCGCGCGGGCGAGATCGACGCGCTGCGTCTGCACGGCGATTGCCATCCGAGCAACGTACTCTGGACCGACGCGGGCCCGCATTTCGTCGATTTCGACGATAGCCGCATGGGTCCCGCCATTCAGGATCTCTGGCTGCTGCTGCCGGGCGAGCGCGCCGAGGCATCGCGCGCGCTGGGCGATCTGCTCGCCGGATACGAAGATTTCTGCGATTTCGAGCCGCGTGAACTGCATTTGGTGGAAGCATTGCGCACGTTGCGGCTGATTCATTACTCGGCGTGGCTCGCGCGACGCTGGGACGACCCGGCGTTTCCCGCCGCGTTTCCGTGGTTCAACACGCAGCGCTACTGGGAAGACCGCATCCTCGAATTGCGCGAGCAGATCAGCGCCATGCAGGAAGGTCCGCTCTGGCCCGTGTAACGACCCGTTTTTTAAGCATGTCCATAGTTATTGAGAAATCTGCGTGGACATGTAATGATAACAATTCTCATTTGATGACTTTTTGAAGACGCTAAACGCGGTGCGTTTAGCGTCTTCTTCCTTTTCAACACCGCTCTGGACCAGGAGAGACGCGTGAACGCGCCCGATACGCTCGACTCGCAGGCGAGTACTGCCAACACTCGAAGCAAGAGCCAACCGGCGCGTCTCATCGACGAAGCCGAACACGCCGCGCGCAAGCAGCGTACGCGCCGCTCGACGTTCATCAAGTGGTTGCGCAAGGTGCATGGCTGGGTTGGGCTGTGGGGCGCGGTGCTCGGGCTTTTGTTCGGCACGACGGGGTTTCTTCTCAATCACCGGGGCGGTCCGCTGAGAATTTCCACGGGTGAGCCGGAAGTTTCTCAGGTGCAGATGGCCGTTCCGCAGGAAGGTCTCACGTCGCCGAAAGACCTCGGCCTGTGGCTCAAGCGCGAACTGAAGCTCGAAGGGCCGGTGGGACGCACGAAACGCGAGGCGGCGCATCCGGTCGGCTGGGGCGATCAAACCACGATGCAGCCGGAGCAATGGACCGCGATGGTGGCGTCGCCGGGTGGCAGCGTGATGGCGGAGTACTGGGTCGGCAATGGCTTCGTTTCGGTGAAGCGCACCGAGAACACCTTCCTCGCGACGATGAGCAACTTGCACAAGGGCGTCGGCTTGAGCGTGGGCTGGGTGCTGCTGATCGATACGCTCGCGGGCAGCATTATTCTGCTGTCGCTGACGGGCGTGCTGCTGTGGACCGAATTGAACAAGCGCCGAACCGTGGGCGTGGTGCTGGTGGGTGCGTCGATTGTGGCGGCGGTGGTGTGCGGGATGATGTGAGCTAAGTTGAGAGGCCCCGGCGACGGGGCTTTTTTCCAACCCCAAGCCCCTCAAACCCCACAAATCTCCCCATTCCCCGCCACTTCCCGCGCCGCCTTCGCCCCTTCCACGCGCAGCAACTCCGGCAGCGATACACCGTTCTTCGCCGCCGTCACCTCCGCCAGAATCGACACCGCGATCTCCGGCGGCGTCCGGCTGCCGATATAAATCCCCACCGGCCCGTGCAGCCGCGCCAGCTCGATCTCCGACAAATCGAACTCCTTCAGCCGCTCGCGCCGCGCCGCATTGTTCCGGCGAGACCCCAGCGCGCCGACGTAAAACGCGGGCGTCTTGAGCGCTTCCATCAACGCGAGGTCGTCGAGTTTCGGATCGTGCGTGAGCGCGATCACCGCCGATCGCTCGTCGAGTTTCATCTCCATGACGGTGTCGTCGGGCATGGTCCGCACGATCCGCGCGCCCGGCACGTTCCACTCGTCGGTGTATTCCTCGCGCGGGTCGCACACCGTCACCTGATAATCCAGGCCGACCGCGATGTTGCACAAATAGCGCGACAACTGCCCTGCGCCGATCACGAGCATCCGGTACCGCGGCCCGTGAATGGTGAGCAGATGCGCGTCGTCGTACAGCACGCCGTCGGTTGCCTGCGCCGGATCGAGGCGCACCGCACCGCTCGCCATGTCGAGCGAACGCGCGAGCAGCCGCCCGGATTCGACCGCATCGCACAATTCGGCGATCCGGCTTTCCCGCGACAACGGCTCCAGCACAAGCTGGATCGTGCCGCCGCACGGCAAGCCGAAGCGATGCGCTTCTTCCGCCGTGATCCCGTATTTCACGCTTTCGGGCCGTGTCTGCTCGATCCCGCGCTGCCGCACGCGCTCGATCAAATCATCTTCGATACACCCGCCCGACACCGAGCCGACCACCAGACCGTCGTCGCGCACGGCGAGCATCGCGCCTTCCGGCCGCGGCGACGATCCCCACGTTTTCACCACCGTGACGAGCAGCACGCGATGCCCGCTGTCGAGCCACCGAGCGCTGTTCCTCAGGACTTCGAGATCCACGCTGTCCATGATTTCTTCCCTTTGTTCTCTTCTGTCGCGTTATCCGCTTTATCCGCTTCGGCGGGTTCGACGGCAGGCGGCGCAAGTTGCGCGCCAAAGCGCTTGAAAAATTCCCCGGCGATCTTCCGCGCCGCGCCATCGACCAACCGCGAGCCGATCTGCGCAAGCTTTCCGCCGACCTGCGCGTTCGCGCTGTAGGTGAGCCGCGTGCTGTCGGCGTCGTCGCCGGGTTCGAGGTTCACCTTCGCCGTGCCCTTGCCGAACCCCGCCGTGCCGCCCTGCCCCTCGAACACGATCGTGTAGGTATTCGGGGCGTCGATTTCCGTGAGGTTCATGCGGCCCTTGAAGCGCGCCTTGACCGGTCCGACCGACGCGGTCATCGCCACCGCATACGCATTCTCGCCGTCCGCCTCGATACTCTCGCAGCCGGGAATGCACGCGCGCAGGATCTCAGTGTCGTTCAGCGCTTCCCACGCGCGTTGCTGCGGCACGGGCAAAGTGTGCGTTTCCGTCAGTTCCATCGCGTGTCTCCAGAAGTCCGGCCGTGCGCGTCGATCGACGCCAGCGACCGTCCGACAGCCACGAGGCTGTCGAGGTTATGCGCCGCGAGCATCGCATCGACGTGCGGCAGGATCGCGCGCACACCACGGGCGCGCGGCGTGAATTCCGGGTAACGCAACAACGGATTGAGCCACACGAGCCGATGCGCGAAGCGGCGCAGCCGCTGCATTTCGGCGTCGAGCAGGTCGATCGCGTCGTGATCCAGTCCATCGGTCGCGAGCAACACGGTCGCGCGGCCGCTCAGTACGCGGCGCGCCCAGCGGCGGTTGAACTCGGCCAGCGCCGCGCCGATCCGCGTGCCGCCCGACCAGTCCACCACCTGGGCCGCGAGCGCGGCGATCGCGACGTCGGGATCGCGCTCGCGCAACGCCCGCGTGGCATTCGTCAGCCGCGTGCCGATCAGGAATACCTGCAACCGTTCCCGCGATTGCAGCAATGCATGACAGAAGTAGAGCACGGCGCGGGAATACGCGCTCATCGAGCCGGAAATGTCGAGCAGCAGAACAAGCGGCGGACGGCGCTCGATCGCCGCGCGAAACTTCCACACCGTCCATTCGCCGCCCGTGCGCACCGCGTGACGCGCGCTCGCCCGCAAATCCGCGTGCGTGCCGTGCGACGCGGCCTTCAGCCGGCGCGTCGGTTCGGTCGCGAGCGGCAAACGATGCGAGCGGATCTGATGACGCAACGCGCGCCATTCGTCGGCGGTGAGCGTGTCGAAATCGCGATGACTCAGCCGTTCCTGCGCGCTGAAACTGATGCGCGCGTGCAGTTGTTCGGGCGCGGGATTGTCGCGTTCGCCGGACTGCGGCGTCGGCGCCGCGCGCGCCGCGAGTGCATCGGCGAGACGGTTGTTGCGCTTGGGCGGCGGCACGCCGCTCGTCACTTTGGGCAGCAGAAGCGCGCGCATTTTGCCTTCCCAGTCGGGATCGCGCCAGAACAGATCGAACGCGGCGTGAAAAATTTCGTGCTCGTCGGGCGCGTGGACGAGAATCGCGCCGAGCGTCGCGCGCACATCGTCGCGCCGCGTCACGTCGATCCACCGCAGCGCGTCGAGCGCATCGACGGCATGCGCGGGCGACATGCCGAGCCCCGCGCCGCGCAGGAGACGCACAAAGTGGACGACGTTAGCCGCGAGCGTCTGCATCGCCGGTCAACCGGGCGCGGCGAGGCATTGCGCGATCTCGTTCGCATCGACGCGCGCGAGGTCGTCCTGATATTTCAGCAGCACGCCGAGCGTGTCCTGCACCGATTGCGGATCGAGTTCCGCGACCGATAGCGCCGCGAGCGCGCGGCACCAGTCGATCGTTTCCGCGACGCCCGGCGCCTTGAACAAATCGAGCGTGCGCAGCCGATGCACGAACGCCACCGCGCGCGCCTGCAGCAGCGCGCTGGCTTCCGGCGCGCGCGCCGCGACGATCGCCAGTTCGACATCGCGCGCCGGATAGCCGATCCACTGATACAGACAGCGCCGTTTGAGCGCGTCGTGAACTTCACGCGTGCGGTTCGACGTCATCACGACCAGCGGCGGACGCTCGGCGCGCACCGTGCCGAATTCCGGAATCGACACCTGAAAATCCGAGAGCAATTCGAGCAGGAACGCTTCGAACGGCTCATCGGCACGATCGATTTCGTCGATCAACAGCACGCGCCGCGCGGCCGGATTCGCCGGATCGGGCAGCAATGCCTGCAGCAGCGGCCGCTTGAGCAGGAATTCGTTCTTGTAGAGCGAATCGCCGGAAGGCGGCTCGCCCGCCGCTTCCGCGAGCCGCAGCGCCATGATCTGGCGCGGATAGTCCCATTCGTACAGCGCGCTCGCGGTGTCGAGCCCTTCGTAACACTGCAGCCGCAGCATCGACGTCCCGAGCAAACCCGCCGCCGCCTTCGCAAGTTCGGTCTTGCCGACGCCCGGCTCGCCTTCCAGAAACAGCGGCCGCTGCATCTTCAGCGCGAGAAAGAGCGCCGTCGCGAGTTCGCGGCTGGCGAAATACTGCTGCTCGCGCAGTCGCGCGAGCGTTTCGTCGATCGAATCCGGCTCCATGTCGTTCCTGGTTGCGTACCGCCCGTCAGAACGCGTTCGCCCGCTCGATCGCACGTCCCGCGAGGATCGGTATCAGATGCGCGCGATACACGGCGCTCGCGTGCATGTCGTCGTTCAGGGTGTCGGGCGAAATCGTCACGCCGCGCGCCGCCTGCACCGAGAAATCCTGCGTGAGCGCGGCTTCCAGTTCATGTGGCCGGAACACGCACGGCGCCGCGCCCGTCACGGCCACGCGCACGCCGTCCGCGCGCTTCGCGACGAACACGCCGACCAGCGCGAAGTGCGACGCCGGATTGCGAAACTTCTCGTAACCCGCGCGCTCGGCCAGCGGAAATTCGACGCCCACGATCAGTTCGTCGGGCGCGAGCGCGGTTTCGTACATGCCGAGGAAAAAGTCGTCCGCGGCGATACGACGACGGTCCGTTATCACGGTCGCGTTCAGCCCGAGCACGGCCGATGGATAGCACGCCGCCGGGTCGTCGTTCGCGAGCGAACCGCCGATCGTGCCGCGCTCACGCACCTGCCGGTCGCCGATCCGCCCCGCCAGATCGGCGAGTCCGGGCAGCACGCGGCGGATATCGTCGTTCGCCGCGACCTGCGCATGGCACACCGCGCCGCCGATCGTCACGGTGTCGCCGCTGACGTGAATCTCCTTCATCGAGCCGATGCGCGTCACATCGACGAGCGCGGACGGTTGCGCGAGCCGCAGACGCATCGTCGGCAAGAGGCTTTGGCCGCCCGCCAGATATTTGGCGTCGCCGTTCGCCGCGAGCACGGCGACAGCGGCGTCGGACTGACCGGGACGTTGGTAATCGAATGAGTACATGGCGAGTCTCCTGGTTAGGCCGTGCGGGCTGCGTGCATCGCCGCCCAAACGCGGTGCGGCGTCGCGGGCATTTGCAGATCGGTCACGCCGAGCGGCGCGAGCGCATCGAGAATCGCGTTGATGACCGCCGGCGGCGAGCCGATCGCGCCCGCCTCGCCACAGCCTTTCACGCCGAGCGGATTGTGCGTGCACGGCGTGCCTTTCGAGGTCTCGACCGTGAAGTTCGGCAAGTCGGAGGCGTGCGGCATCGCGTAATCCATGAACGACCCGGACAGCAACTGGCCGCTTTCGTCGTCGTAGACAGCGCGCTCCAGCATCGCCTGGCCGATGCCCTGCGCCAGTCCGCCATGCACCTGGCCCTCCACGATCATCGGATTCACGATATTGCCGAAATCGTCCACGGCGGTGAATTTCTCGATGCGCGTTTCGCCCGTGTCCTGATCGACTTCGACCTCGCACAGATACGCGCCCGATGGGTACGTGAAGTTGCTCGGATCGTAGAACGCGTTTTCGTTGAGGCCGGGTTCGAGCTTGTCGAGCGGGAAGTTGTGCGGCACGTAGGCCGCGAGCGATACCTCGGCGAAGGCCTTGGTGCGGTCGGTGCCCGCGACGCGAAACACGCCGCCTTCAAACTCGATATCTTCCGCCGACGCCTCCAGCAAATGCGCGGCGATCTTCTTCGCCTTGTCCTCGATCTTGTCGAGCGCCTTCATGATGGCCGAGCCGCCAACCGCAATCGACCGCGATCCATACGTGCCCATGCCGAACGGAATGCGGCCCGTATCGCCGTGCACGACATCCACGTTCTCGATCGGCACGCCGAGCCGGTCCGCGACCACCTGCGCGAAGGTCGTTTCGTGGCCTTGTCCGTGACTGTGCGAGCCGGTGAACACGGTGACCGAACCGGTCGGATGCACGCGGATTTCGCCCGCTTCGAACAGCCCGGCGCGCGCGCCCAACGCGCCCGCGAGATTCGACGGCGCGAGCCCGCACGCTTCGATATAGCAGGAATAGCCGAGGCCGCGCAGCTTTCCCTTTTGCTTCGACTGTTCGCGGCGCGCGGGAAAACCGGCGACATCGGCGAGTGCCAGCGCGCGGTCGAGCAACGCTTCGTAGTCGCCGGAATCGTAGGTCAGGCCGACCGGCGTCGTGTGCGGCCACGCGCGGATGAAATTGCGGCGGCGGATTTCGGCGGGATCGAGTTTCATCTCGCGCGCCGCCGTTTCCACCAGCCGCTCGACCACATACGTGGCTTCGGGACGACCCGCGCCGCGATACGCATCGACGGGCACCGTGTTCGTGAACACGGCTTTCACTTCGGCGTAGATCGCGGGTGTCGCGTATTGCCCGGCGAGCAATGTCGCGTACAGGATGGTCGGCACGGCGGAGGCGAACGTGGACAGATACGCGCCCATGTTCGCGGTGGTGTGGACGCGCATCGCGAGGAACTTGCCGTCGGCGTCCATCGCGAGTTCGGCGTGGGTCACGTGATCGCGGCCGTGGGCGTCGGAGACGAACGCTTCGGAACGCTCGGCGGTCCACTTCACCGGACGGCCAACTTTCCGCGATGCCCACGTGAGCGCCACATCCTCCGCGTACAGGAAAATCTTCGAGCCGAAGCCGCCGCCCACGTCCGGCGCGATGATCCGCAGCTTCGATTCCGGCAGCGCCAGCACGAACGCGGCCATCAACAAGCGCTCGACGTGCGGATTCTGGTTCGCGACGTAGACGGTGTAGCTCTCGTCGGATTTCGCGTAGCTCGCGTTCACGGCGCGCGGCTCGATGGCGTTCGGCACGAGCCGCTGATTGACGATATCGAGCGTGGTGACGTGCGCGGCTTTCGCGAAAGCGGCGTCGGTTGCGGCTTTGTCGCCGTGGCCCCAGGTGTAGCAGGTGTTGTCGGCGACATCCTCGTGAACGCGCGCCTGGCCCGCGTCCGCCGCGCGCGCCGTGTTCACCACCGCCGGCAGGACGTCGTAATCCACTTCGATCAGTTCGAGCGCGTCCTTCGCCTCTTTCACCGACTCGGCGATCACGAGCGCGACCTGATCGCCCACGTGCCGCGCCTTGTCCTGCACGATCACGGGATGCGGGGGCTCTTTCATCGGCGAGCCATCGATGTTGTGGATCAGCCAGCCGCACGGGAGGCCGCCCACGTTCTCGCCGGCCAGATCCGCGCCGGTGAAGATCGCGACGACGCCGGGCGCGGCTTTCGCGGCAGCAATGTCGATACTGCAGATCTTCGCGTGCGCATAAGGCGAGCGAAGGAAGACGGCGTAAGTCTGGCGGGGCAGGACGACGTCGTCGGTGTACTGGCCGTTGCCGGTCAGAAAGCGATAGTCTTCCTTGCGCTTGACAGCAGCGCCGATCATGCGTTCAGGGGCATTCATCGCGTGTCTCCGGGTTGGGCGCGATTCATCGAAATAGGGAAGTGAGATCAGACGGCGTCAGGCAGCGGTTTTCATCGCCTGCGCGCCCTGCACGACCGCTTTCACGATGTTGTGATACCCCGTACATCGACACAGATTGCCGTCGAGCTGTTCGCGCACGTCGGCTTCGGTGAGATCGGGCTTCTGGGCGACGAGCGCAGTCGCGCTCATCACCATGCCCGGCGTACAGTAGCCGCATTGCAGGCCGTGGCAGTCCTTGAAGGCGGCCTGCATCGGATGCAGTTCGCCGTCTTTTGCCATGCCTTCGATGGTGGTGACCGCCGAGCCGTCCGCCTGCGCGGCGAGGATGTTGCACGACTTGATCCCGCGGCCGTCCAGATGCACGGTGCACGCGCCGCACTGCGCGGTGTCGCAGCCGACGTGCGTGCCGGTCAGGCCGAGTTCTTCGCGGAGAAACTGGACGAGCAGAAGGTGCGGTTCGATTTCAGCGGTCACGGCGCGGCCGTTGACCGTCAGGCTGATGCTGAGTGCCATGCTTCTTTGTCTCCTTGGGGATAAGGACCTGCAAAGACCAGCCGATGCACACTCGCGACCCACACTGAAACACCTGCCTTCCTGACGCTGTGAGGGTCTGGCTGGATCCGTGTTCTTTTCTAGTAACGCTGAGTAGAGCACAAAACTGCAACAGTCGCTATTGGGCGAATGGTGCATCCATGCTGGTGGCGCGAGCGCCGCCGCGCGTTCGTCCAGCGCCAAAAACAAACGCGCCGCCCGGTTGGGCGGCGCGTCGAGCGAATGTTGGCGCAGCGTGTGTGTTACTGAATGCCGCGTCCCAGTTTCGAATGACGGCGCGAGTAGCCGAAATAGATCAGAAGCCCGATCGCGAGCCAGACGACGAACGCAATCCACGTCAGCGGCTGCAGATTCACCATCAGAAAGAGACACGACGCGACCGCCAGCACCGGCACGACCGGCACGCCCGGGCAGCGGAACGCGCGCGGCAGTTCGGGATGCGTGCGGCGCAGGATCAGCACGGCGATCGACACCATCGAAAACGCCGCGAGCGTGCCGATGTTGATCAGTTCGGCCAGCACGTTGAGCGGCACGAGCGCACCGATCAGCCCGAAGAAAATGCCGACGAGCCAGGTCGTGAAGAACGGCGTCGCGAAACGCGGATGCACTTTCGAGAGCCGCGCGGGCAACAAACCATCGCGCGACATCGCGAAGATGATGCGCGTCTGGCCGTAGCTCATCACGAGAATCACGGTCAGCATGCCGAGCACCGCGCCGAGGTCGATGAAACCGGCCACCCACGGCTGCCCCGCCACTTGCAGCGCGTAGGAGACCGGGTGCGAGATGTTCGCGAACTGCGCCGACGGCACGATGCCGGTCACGACCGCCGCCACCGCCACGTACAGCACGGCGCAGACGATAAGCGAGGAAATGATGCCGATCGGCAAATCGCGTTTCGGGTTCTTCACCTCTTCCGCCGCCGACGACACCGAATCGAAGCCGATAAACGCGAAGAACATCACCGCCGCCGCGCCGAACACGCCGGACCAGCCGTTCGGCATGAACGGATGCCAGTTGGCCGGCGTAACGTGGAACACGCCCACGCCGATCACCAGCAGCACGACCACGACCTTGATGCCCACCATGACGTTGTTCACGCGCGTCGATTCCTTCACGCCGACCGACAGCAGCGCGGTGATCGCCATCATCACGAGGAACGCGGGCAGGTTGAACAGGGTGAAATGGCCGGGCAGCGCGCCGGGCGCGGCGGTGAGGGCGGTCGGCAGCGAGACGCCGAAGCCGGAAAGCAGCGACTGCAGATAACCCGACCAGCCGACCGACACTGCCGACGTCGCGAGTCCGTACTCCAGCATCAGATCCCAGCCGATGATCCACGCGGCCAGTTCGCCGAGCGTCGCGTAGGAATAGGTGTAGATCGAGCCGGCGACCGGAATGGTCGACGCGAACTCGGCGTAGGCGAGCGCCGCGAAGCAACAGGCGATCGCCGCGATGATGAACGCGACCATCAGCGCCGGTCCCGCCTGCACCGCGCCGGTTCCGGTCAGCACGAAAATACCGGTGCCGATAATCGCGCCGACGCCGAGAAAGGTGAGATCGAGCGCGCCGAGCGTCTTTTTCAGCCCAGCGTTTTGCGCGCCGGCCAGCATATGCTCGACGCTTTTCTTTCGGAACAAGGACATACGGGTGTCTCCACGGCGCGCGAGGCGCACCGAAATACGGGGAAACCCGGGATTTTATCCTCTTGAAGTCGTCCGGCCCTTGATTCGGCACCGGCGTTGGGCATTTGCCGCGAGTGGCTGGTTCTGCATTGTTATGCTGTTTGAGTAGGCCAACCGCTCTGGCGCAGGATACGAGCGTAAACGTCTAAGGAAAGCTAACCATTGAGTGCGATTACGTTAATGCACACGAATAGTGCAGGCCTAGCCTGCCATCGCCGGATTCATGTCGACGAGACGATTGCTCATCACATAAAACGTCAATTCCGCGTTATTTGCGAGCTTCATCTTGTCCAGCAGACGCGAGCGATAGACGCTGACGGTCTTGACCGACAGCGACAGCGTGAGCGCGATATCGGTCAGGCGCTTGCCCGATGCGAGCATGCAAAGCGTCTGATATTCCCGGTCCGACAGCTTTTCGTGCGGCAACTGCTCGGAATCGTGCGAAACGTAGTCCGCGAGCGCCTCCGCCATTTGCGGGCTGACGTATTTCCGGCCCGCCGCCACCTGCTGAATCGCGCCGATCATCAGCGCCGTATCGGCGGTCTTCGACAGATAACCCGCCGCGCCCGCCTTCAGCGCGCGCACCGCATATTGATCCTCGCGATACATCGAGAACATCAGCACCGGCAAGCGCGGCGTCTGGCGCTTCATCCGCTTCAGCACTTCCACGCCGTTCATGTCGGGCAGCGAGATATCGAGCAACGCGACGTCGAACGTCTGTTGCGACGCCGCCGCCATTGCCTGTGCGCCGGTTTCCACCTCGAACACCTGCGATGCCGCGCCGCGTTCCAGCAGCAACTGGCTGACGCCGCGACGCACGATCGCGTGGTCGTCCGCGAGCAGGATTTTCAGTGTCATGGGCGAGCCCTCACGAATCGAGCGCGGCAACCGCGCTCAACGTCGACAAAGCAACAACGACGCGCGGGCGCACGCCCGCCACCGGGAAAACCGCGCGGACCGCCGTGCGGCCCGGCGCGCTCGAAATGCGCAACATGCCGCCGAGCGCGTCGCAGCGCGCGCGCATCCCGGACAGGCCGAAACGCCCGGCTTTGCGGCGCGATCCGGCTGTCATGCCGACGCCGTCGTCGTGGACGATCAGCGTGATGGCGCGCGCGCTGGCTTCCACATGCACGTCGGCGTGCGTTGCCTTTGCGTGCTTCGCCACGTTGTTCAGCGCCTCCTGGACGATTCGGAACATCGCCAGCGCGGTGTCGGCCGGAACGTGCAAATTCGCCGGGCAGGTGAAGTCGACGTCGAGCGAAGTCGCGGCGGCAAAGCGCGCGATCCAGCGATCGAGCGACGGCCCGAAACCGTCTTCGAGGTCCGGCTGATGCAGATTCGCGATCACGCGATGGCTCGCGTCGCACACCGCGTCGAGCGCGTGCTTCGTGACGCCGAGCGCTTCGGCGCATTGCGCGGGCGCGTCGGCGGGCAGCCACGTTTCGATGCGCGCTAGCGCCAGGCGCGCAGCGGTCAGCGACGCGCCGAAATCGTCGTGGAGATCCTGCGCGACGGCGCGGCGCGCGCGTTCGTTGGCGTCGGCGAGTTGCGCGGACAGTTGCTGAACGCGGGCCGTCAGGCGCGCGATGTCGGTATCGGCGGCGACTTTGGCGTCGATCAGCGCGCTGACATTGCTCTGCGCGCCCGAGTGCTCGCGCTGCAAACCGACAAGTTGCGGGCAGCTCAAGCTCGGATTGCGCAGGGGATTAAGTACCGAAGCAGTCGACGTCTTCATCTCACATTTTCTCGCGAAAGCAGCCGGGCGTTTTCTGACACAGAGACCGGCGGCACAACGTAACGAAATTTACACTCTGTAACAAGAAGCACGGAATGCGGGGATGAACCGGTGCCTTCCAAACGTTTGCGAATGATATCTCAAAAATAGGGCACATTGAGTTGCCACAAGGGCTTAACGCGAGTACGTAAAGAAGGTTGACAGATAGCCGCCCGTTCTCTTGTCGGAAAAACCCCTACATGACACGGTAAATGTTGCTCGCCAACTTGTAACGAGATGCGTATTTATAACGTGATTTGTAACCGCGCAAATTCATTTGTTGTGTTCTGCAGACGAAAAAAAACCGGAGAAATATCTCCGGTCCTTTCCAACGGTGTTTCTTGCTGGCCGATTTAGCCGACAAACGCCTTCTCGACGACATAGTGGCCGGGATGATTGTTGCTGCCTTCCTGGAAGCCGAGTTCGTCGAGCAACTGACGCGTGTCGCGCAGCATGTGCGGGCTGCCGCAGAGCATCACGCGGTCGTTTTCGACCGAGAACGGCGCGACGTCGAGGTCGGCGAACAGCTTCTTCGTCTCGATCAGATCGGTTATCCGGCCACGGTTCGCGAATTCTTCGCGCGTGACGGTCGGGTAATACACAAGCTTTTCCTGGATCAGCTCGCCCAGATGTTCATGCGCGGGCAAATGCTCGGTGATGAAATCCTTGTACGCGAGTTCATCGACGAAACGGCAGGTGTGCGTGAGCACGATCTTGTCGAAACGATCGTAGACATCCGGGTCTTTGATGATCGACATGAACGGCGCGAGGCCTGTGCCGGTCGAGAGCAGCCAGAGCGTCTTGCCCGGCAGCAGGTTATCCGCGACCAGCGTTCCCGTCGGCTTTTTGCCGATCAACACCGGATCGCCCACCTTCAAATGCTGCAGGCGCGACGTCAGCGGACCGTCCTGCACCTTGATGCTCAGGAATTCGAGATGCTCTTCGTAGTTCGCCGACGCCAGGCTGTAGGCGCGCAAGAGCGGCTTGCCATCGACTTCAAGGCCGACCATCGTGAACTGGCCGTTTTCGAAGCGGAACGCGGCGTCGCGCGTGCAGGTGAAGCTGAAAAGCGAATCGGTCCAGTGATGGACGCTCAGGACGGTTTGCGGATTAAGGTTGCTCATGGCTTCTTGGATAAGGCGAAACAATAGCGCCGACGGTCCGGCCGGGCGCGCGAATTTGAGGCTTGCGCTGCACTTACGGGCTGATTCGACGCAACCTGGAAGCAATACGCTCCCATTTAGCGCGCTCCGCGTACAGACGACGCTGCCCGGCGCAATCCGCTATTTTAACGCGACACGAAATTTGGCGCGGCAAAGCGCGCGGCGACACTTCGGCGCGGCGCATGGCCGCAATCGGGAGAAACCCGCCGAAGGCGCATGATAGCAACCGCATCGGCAGAAAAGGCCCAATGTCCCTGCTGGCGACAGGTCGGAATGCTTCGTATTCGCGGGATCGGTTCAATGGCGCGATGCAGACCGATCCCGCGACAGAACGCGCTTAGATGCGCTGGTCCGTGGACGGCTTTTCCCACAGATTGATGCCGCCTTCCTTCGCGTGCTGGTCGATTTCAGCGATTTCAGCCGCCGAGAATTCCAGATTCTTCAGCGCGCCGACGTTCTCCGTGACCTGCTCCGGACGGCTCGCGCCGATCAAAACCGACGTCACGCGCCCGCCACGCAACGCCCACGCGAGCGCCATCTGCGCAAGACTTTGGCCGCGACGCGTGGCGAGGTCGTTCAGCTTGCGCACGTGCTCGATGTTCTGCGCGCTCAGATGTTCCTGCTTGAGCGAGCCGCCGCCCGGCTTGTTGATCCGCGCGTCCTGCGGCACGCCGTTCAGGTATTTGCTCGTGAGAAGTCCCTGCGCGAGCGGCGTGAACGCAATGCTGCCCGCGCCGATCTCGTCGAGCGTATCGAGCAGTTCTTCCTCGATCCACCGGTTCAGCATGTTGTACGACGGCTGATGGATCAGCATCGGCACCTTGTGCTCGGCCAGGAGCTTCGCCATTTCGCGCGTCTTCGCCGGCGAATACGACGAAATCCCGACGTACAGCGCCTTGCCCGAATGCACGGCCGTGGCGAGCGCGCCCGCAGTTTCTTCCAGCGGCGTATCGGCGTCGAAACGATGCGAGTAGAAAATGTCCACGTAATCCAGGCCCATGCGCTTCAGGCTCTGATCCAGGCTTGCCAGCACATACTTGCGCGAGCCGCCGCCCTGTCCGTACGGGCCCGGCCACATGTCCCAGCCCGCCTTCGACGAAATCAGCAGTTCATCGCGATACGGCCGGAAGTCGTCCTTGAACAGCCGCCCGAAGTTCGTTTCCGCGCTGCCGTATGGCGGGCCGTAGTTATTTGCGAGGTCGAAATGCGTGATGCCGAGATCGAACGCAGTGCGCAGGATGTCGCGTTGCGTGGAAATCGGCGTGGTGTCGCCGAAGTTGTGCCAGAGACCCAGCGACAGCGCCGGCAACTTCAGGCCGCTCTTGCCGCAGGTGCGGTACTCCATCTGCGAATAGCGTTCGGACGCTGCTTCGTAAGCCATGACGAATCCTCGATCAACAGTTGGGAACGATGGCGCGAAACGGTCTTCGTCGCGCGCCGGGTCTGCCATGTTAGCCAATCGCGACGCCGCGCGCAGGGCCAACCTTCGCCCGCGTGCGGGCTTCCCGAAATGCGGGACAGAAGAAAGGGAACGATCACGCGCGGATGCGGACCAACCCTGAACTTTTTGCGCAAGGAGCCGCATTCATGGACCCCATCGACAAACTTCGTCCCGTCTACGATTTCATGCTGACGGCAGGCGTCAAGTACGGCTTCGACGTTCTCATGGCGATCGCCATTCTGGTGATCGGCTGGTGGATTTCGAACCGCGCCGCGAGCGCGCTGCGCCGCGCGCTCGGCCGCACGCACGCCGACGCCACGTTCGCCCCGGTGCTCGCAAGCCTCGCGCAATGGGCGATTCGCGTGATCGCGATCGTCGCCGCGCTCGGCAAATTCGGTGTCGCGGCGGCGAGCATCCTGACCGTGCTCGGCGCGGCCGGTCTCGCCATCGGACTGGCGCTGCAGGGCACGCTGCAGAATATCGCAGCGGGATTGATGCTTCTGCTGCTGCGGCCTTGCAAAGTGGGCGACTACATCGAAGGCAGCGGAACGACGGCCGGCACGGTGAACGAGATCGGGCTTTTTACGACACGCCTGACGAAATCCGACGGCGTCGTGATGTTCGTGCCGAACAGCACGCTATGGGCGAATCCGGTGACGAATTACAGCGCGAACGAGCGGCGTCGAGTGGTACTGAACGTGGTCATTCCGGAGGGGCGGAGTATCGACAGCGCGCTTGCCACGCTGCGCTCGCTGGTCGCGCAGGACCCGCGCATCATCGCCGACGACAAGACGAAACCGTGGATCGCCGTATCGGATTACACGGATACGGGCGTAAAGCTGAACGTGGGCGTGTGGACGCGCGCGAGCGATCACGCGAGCGTGCAGGCGGAGTTGCTGCGCCAGATCAAACCGCTGCTGGCCGCCCCGGCGACGCCCGACGCACCTGCGACATCCGCCGCGCCGCAATGATGCCGACGCTGGACGCGCCACGCGCCGCCTTCTAAGATGCTCGTCCGCAAACCGGGGGAAAAGCATGACCAAGGCAATATCCATCGCGCTGATCGTGGGCGGCGTGGTGCTGCTTTATTTCGGCGGCCAGTCGTTTCACTCTTTAGGCAACGAAGTGTCGCGGTTCTTCACCGGCTCGCCGACCAACAAGACTATCTGGCTGATCGCGGGCGGTGTAGTCGCGACAATCGCCGGGATCACCGGTCTCGCGCTCCCCTCGCGACGCTAGCTCAGACGAGCGGCACCTCGGGTTTCGACGCCGAGCGCGTTCCCGGCAACGGCGCGTTGCTGGCGCCGCGATACGTGTACACCAGCGAAAACTTCACGGCATCCGTCAGGTTTTTGCCTGCCGAATGCAGCGTATTGCAGTGAAAGAAGACGACATCGCCGGCGTTTAGCTTCGGCGAGACCGCCGTGCGGATGAGCGCCTCGTTTTCCGGGATATCCGAGCGGAAGAACTTGGCGTCGTCGAAACGGTCGGCCGTGAACGGCAGCGTGTGCGATTTCGGCACGAACCAGAGCGCGCCGTTTTCGACTGTTTCGTCTCCGAGCGCGACCCAGGCGGAAACGAGATCGTCGCGCTCGAAACCCCAATAACGCACATCGCGATGCCAGCCGGTCAGGCTGCCGTAAGCGGGATGCTTCGTCATCACGCAGTTGTGATGCGCGCGCGAAAGATACGGCGTCTCGCCGAAATACACTTCCATCCAGCCGCGCACCTCCGGCGACACCGACCAGTCGCGAAACAGCGGATCGCGCGCGTACGCGTCGAGCAGACGCCGCACGGTGTGACCGCCGGGCGCATCTTTCGAGTTCGGCGCGCCGGGATATTGAAGATCGGCTTCGAACTCGACGGGCGCCTCCGCCAGCAACAACTGCGCGCGGGCGACATGGCGCATCGCGTCGCATTGCGCCGGGGAAACGAGTCCCGGCACGATCACGTAGCCCGTTTCGCGCAGCTCGCGAACCTGGTCTTTCTTGGACAACAGCGACGATTGATCTGGCATATCCACTCACAAACAACGCATGGCCGTCTCGTTTCTTATTCGAACACGACGGCGGGCCAGCAAATTAGGGCGCTAATCGGGCGAAAACCTAGATTGTAAATCTTGCGGGCACTGGGGCGCTGATGATGCGTCGAATGGTCTCTTGGCGACGTCGAAATGCGTGAATTTGTTAAGCGTTCGCCACATCGTGCAATGTTCGTCAGGCCACGCGGCAGGGAAAGTGCGGACTTCCAGCAGTAATAAATGTCTTGTAACCTGCGCGCATCTATTTGGTGCAACTTTTTTGACACTTATTCGGTTCTCGTTCGACTAACAAGCATCGGATCGTTTTAGCGCTTAGGAATTCGCAACCCTTGATTCACTAGCGTCGAATTTGCCTCACCCGGCAAACCAGCGCCAACGGAAGCCATGATCAACCGAATCACCACTCGCCTTACTCGCGTTGCCGTTCGCGCGGCACGTCCCGCGCGACGCGGCGTAGTCCGCGCGCTGCGCCATCACTCCGCGCGCACGCACGCGATCGCGCAACAGCTTCAAAACGTGCATCCCGTCGATGGCATCCGCACCTGGTTTCGCGGCTTTTTCGCGACGCTGCGTGTGCGCGCCGCCGCGCGCCGAATGTCGCTGAACACGCTGCTGCACCGGCCCGTGCAACTTCGGGGGCCGACGCCGCGGCCCAAGGCCGCCGCACTCACAAGCCGCCGACCGCGCCGCCTTTCGACGAGCGCAGAAGGCTGGTTCGCGTTCGCCAGCCGTTGAGCGGCTGCGTAATCCGGCTGCGTAATCCGGCTGCGTAATCCGGCTGCGTAATCCGGCTGCGCAATCCGGCTCAGTAAGTCTTCTTAGCTTTCCTGACGGCTTTCTTCGAGGGTCGGATAGTCGGTGTAGCCCTCGTCTGCACCGCCGTAAAAGGTTTTTTCATCCGGTGCATTGAGCGGCGCGCCCTGCCTGAAACGCTCCACCAGATCCGGATTGGCGAGAAACGCGCGGCCGAAAGCAACCGCGTCCGCCTGTCCGCGCTCGATCCGCGCCTCCGCCTTCTCAGCCGTGTATTGCCCACAGACGATGATTGCGCCGTCGTAGGCCGCGCGGATCGCGTCTCGAAATGCGTCGGAAAGCGGTTCGCCGCCCGCCCAGTCGGGTTCCGCGATATGCAAATAAGCGATCCCAATCCGCTTCAACTGCGCGGCGAGATAAAGCGCCGACGCCTCTGCTTCGGCATCCTTCAGATCAAAGCCAACGAAGTTTGGCGAGATCCGGATTCCAACTCGATCCGCGCCCATCACGCCTGCCACCGCTTCCAGCACCTCGACCGTCAGACGCACGCGATTTTCGACGCTGCCACCATATTCATCCGTCCGATGATTCGTGTTGGTTGACATGAATTGCTGCAGCAAATAGCCGTTTGCCGCATGGACTTCCACCATGTCGAAACCGGCGCGTTGCGCGCGCTTCGTGGCATCGACGTATTGCAAAACGATGCCCGGCAACTCGCTCGTGTCGAGCGCACGCGGCGTATCGGTCGCGACGAAACCGAGCGAGCCGTCCTCTTTCTTCACGAAAACCTGCGTGTTCTCGGCGCGAATTGCCGACGGCGAGACCGGCTGCGCATTGTTTTCCTGCACCAGCCGATGCGACACGCGCCCGACGTGCCACAACTGCAGCGCCATTCGCCCCTGACTCGCGTGCACCGCGCCGACCACGTTCTTCCAGCCCGTCTCCTGCGCGTCCGTGTAAATGCCGGGCGCGGCCCAGTAGCCTTGTCCCTGACGCGACACCTGTGTCGCCTCGGACACGATCATCCCTGCGCCGGCGCGCTGCGCGTAATAACGCGCGTTCATCTCGCCCGGAACGTCGCCCGGCTGCCCGGCGCGATTACGCGTGAGCGGCGCCATCACGACGCGATTGGGCCAGGTGAGATTGCCCACTTGAATCGGAGACAGCAGCTTGTCTAGCGGCATCGTTGGAACTCCTTTTTGCGATTGAGTGAAATTTCGACGCTCGCAAAAATCGATCCGCACACGCAAAAAACGCCGCGTAAAAAGCGGAAAACCCCGGCAAGCGTGCGCTTGCCGGGGTTTTCCGTGACTACGGTTGCTTAAAGCCTTACGCCAGTTCGACAACCGGCTCGGTGCCGGCGGCTTCCGCCAGTTTCAGCGCGCGATCGGTGAATTCCCACGAGAACTCCGGCTCTTCACGGCCGAAGTGACCATACGCAGCCGTCTTTTCGTAGACCGGACGCAGCAGGTCGAGCATCTGGATGATGCCCTTCGGACGCAGGTCGAAGTGTTCGAGCACGAGTTCCGTGATCTTCGCGTCCGACACGCGGCCCGTGCCGAACGTGTTGACCATGACCGAAGTCGGGCGCGCGACGCCGATGGCGTACGACACCTGAATCAGGCAACGCGAGGCCAGACCGGCCGCGACGACGTTCTTCGCGACATAACGCCCAGCGTAAGCCGCCGAGCGGTCGACCTTCGACGGATCCTTGCCCGAGAACGCGCCGCCGCCGTGAGGCGCTGCACCGCCGTAGGTATCGACGATGATCTTGCGGCCCGTCAGACCGCAATCGCCTTGCGGGCCGCCAATCACGAAGCGGCCGGTCGGGTTCACGAGGAACTTGATGTCGCCCTTGATAAGGTCGGCCGGCAGCGTCGGCTTGATGATTTCTTCGATCACCGCTTCGCGCAGATCCTTCAGATCGATATCCGGCGCGTGTTGCGTGGAAAGCACGACGGTATCGATGGAATGCGCGCGGCCATCGACATAACGCACGGTGACTTGCGACTTCGCGTCCGGACGCAGCCACGGCAGACGGCCGTCGCGGCGCAGGTTCGCCTGACGCTCGACCAGGCGGTGCGAAAGGTGGATCGGCAGCGGCATCAGCTCGGGCGTTTCGTCGCAGGCGTAGCCGAACATCAGGCCTTGGTCGCCAGCGCCTTGATCCAGATTGTCGTCGTGCGCGGTGTTCACGCCTTGCGCGATATCCGGCGATTGCTTGTCATAGGCGACCAGCACGGCGCAGCCGCGATAGTCGATACCGTAATCCGTATTGTCGTAGCCGATGCGCTTGATGGTTTCGCGCGCGATCTGGATGTAGTCGACGTTGGCGGTGGTCGTGATTTCGCCCGCGAGGACGACGAGACCGGTGTTACAGAGGGTTTCTGCCGCGACGCGCGAGTATTTGTCCTGAGCCAGGATGGCGTCGAGGATGGCGTCGGAGATTTGATCGGCGACCTTGTCCGGGTGGCCTTCGGAAACTGATTCTGAGGTAAAGAAATAATCGTTTGACACGCTTCAGACTCCAATTGAGTACGGTTGATTGTTCACGTAGCCGACTTAGATTGGAGTCTGAAGCGGCGACGCTTTAGCGGAATTCCATCACCATCGAGCACGTTTCCGCGCTGTCCGGCTTCGCCCCGCAAGTTGTCCATTAACTCGGCGAAGGTTTTATTATAACGACTTCTCTCTTTTGTCACAGAGCCGTCGCTTGCTGAGCTTCGAAAACCCCCTTTATTTAAGACCTATCGTAGCGAGGCGACCATGTTAGGCCGCGCGGGCGTTGCACTGGCGGTAGGCCTTCTCAAGCTCCTTGCCGTCCTCCCTTACGGACTGACCGCGCGTTTCGGCGACGGCCTCGGCTGGCTGCTCTACCAAATTCCGAGCAGCCGCAAACACATCGTTCATACGAATCTCCGGCTGTGCTTCCCGGAGTGGTCGCGCGAGCGTCGCGAAAACGTCGCGCAAAAGCATTTCCGCCACGCGATCCGCAGCTACGTCGAGCGCAGCGTGCAATGGTTCGGATCGGCGAAAAAGCTCGAAAAGCTGATCGAGATCGACAGCGCCGTCGATCTTTCCGATCCCGACTTGCCGCCCACGCTGTTTCTCGGGCTGCATTTCGTCGGTATCGAAGCAGGCTCGATCTTCCTGAACTACTCGCTGCATCGCCGATGCGGCTCGCTTTACCAGCCGTTTTCCAATCCCACCCTCGACGACATCGCCAAATCCCAGCGCGCACGCTTCGGCGCCGACATGGCAAGCCGCGCCGACAGCGCCCGCGTCGTGCTGCGCTGGCTGCGCGACCGCAAGCCGGTCATGCTCGGCGCGGACATGGACTACGGCATGCGCAACTCGGCCTTTGTGCCGTTTTTCGGCATCGAGGCGTGCACCCTGACCGCTGTCGGCCGACTGGCGAAGGCGGGCCATGCGCAGGTCGTGCCGTTCATCGGCGAAGTGCTGCCGGGTTACAAGGGTTATCGGCTGAAAATCTTCAAACCTTGGGAAAATTATCCGACCGGCGACGACGTGGCCGACGCGCGGCGCATGAACGCGTTCCTGGAAGAGCAGATTCCGCGAATTCCGGAGCAGTACTACTGGGTCCATAAACGCTTCAAGACGCGACCGCCCGGCGAACCCGGCTTTTATTGACCCTTTTTGCGCTCTCGGCAGCCCGCGCCGCCCGCCGATGCGCCTATGCCCTTCGGCCAGGCGGCTCGCGTCGCCCGCGTCACTTACAATAGCGGCATGAAACTCAAATTCACCAAGATGCACGGCGCGGGCAACGATTTCGTGGTGCTCGACGGCTATTCCCAGGCACTCTCGCTGAGCGCGGCGCAGGTGCGCGCGCTAGCCGACCGGCACTTCGGCATCGGCGCGGACCAGTTGCTGCTCGTCGAAAAGCCGACAATCGAGGGCGTGGACTTCAAATACCGCATCTTCAATTGCGATGGCGGCGAAGTCGAACATTGCGGAAATGGCGCGCGCTGCTTCGTGAAATTCGTCCGCGATCGCAAGCTGACCGACTTGACGACGGTTCGCGTGCAGGTGCAGCAGGGCGTGATCGCGCTGACCATGCAGGAAAACGGCGACGTGATCGTGGACATGGGCGCGCCCGTGTTCGAACCAGCGCGCGTTCCGTTCGATGCCAACGGCCTCGCGGGCCGCGTCGAAGGTGCGGATACGCTCTGGCCGCTCGACGTTCAAGGCGAAACGCGCTGGATTTCCGCGGTGTCGATGGGCAATCCGCACGCGGTGCAGGTCGTGTCGAATGTCGAGGCTTATCCGGTGCTGGAGGAAGGCCCGGCAATCGAAAAGCATCCGCGCTTTCCGAACAAGGTGAACGCCGGTTTCATGGAAATCGTCAATCGCGGCTCGGTGAAACTGCGGGTCTTCGAGCGCGGCGCGGGCGAAACGCTTGCATGCGGCACGGGCGCGTGCGCGGCGGTGGCGGCGGGCATCCGGCGCGGCTTGCTCGATTCCCCGGTGCGCGTCGCGACCCACGGCGGCGAGCTGACCATCCGCTGGGACGGCGCGACCGACCCCGCCGCGGCGCTATTCATGGCCGGCCCTGCCACCACCGTATTCGAAGGCGACATCACGCTCGCCGACTGACCTGAGCACCCGCCGCTCTTTCGAGCGCCAAGTAGCCGAACCCGCACGAACTGCAGAAACCGCCCGACACCATGAACGAACGCGAAGTCGCCGATTACCTGGTCACCAACCCCGATTTTTTCGCGGAGCATGCCGAACTGCTCGGCGCGATCCGGCTGTCGAATCCGCACGGAAAATCCGCGGTATCGCTGCAAGAGCGCCAGATGGAAATGCTCCGCGATAAAAACAAGCAACTCGAGCGGCGTCTGGCCGAACTGCTGCGCTACGGTCACGAGAACGACAGCATCGCTGCGAAATTCAGCCGCTGGACGAATCGCGTGATCGCCGAGCGTGATCCGCATGCGCTGCCGAAAACCATCGCGGCTGGATTGTGCGAAATTTTCGACGTCCCGCAAGCCGCGCTGCGCGTCTGGGACGTCGCCGAGCCGTACACGCAGGCCGAGTTCGCGCGCAATGTCGGCGAGGAATTGCGGCTATTCGCGAACAATCTTTCAGCGCCTTATTGCGGCGCGAACACCGGCTTCGACGCGGCGCAGTGGCTGACGTCCGCGAGCGCGGTGTCGGTTGCATCGGCGACTACCGACGGCGTCGTCGATACGGCGAACACGACGGAATCCATCGTGCTTCTCGCGCTGCGCCATCCGTTCGGCGGCCCGGACGCGCCGGCATTCGGCCTGCTCGTGTTGGGTTCGCCCGACGCGCGCCGCTTCCACGAAGGCATGGCGACCGACTTCCTCACGCAGATCGCCTCGCTCGCGAGCGCTGCGCTGAGCCGTCTTTTGCCCAACTAATCGCCCACGTGAACGCCGCCGATCCCGTCGCCGCCTACCTGTCGATGCTCGAACACGAGCGGCGGCTGTCGGAGCACACGCTGCGCGGATACACGCATGAACTCGACGAACTGAAGAAGCTGGCAAACGGCCGCGGGCTCGACACGCTGACGGCCATCGACATGCGCGGCGCGGTGTCGCGGGCTCATGCGGGCGGGTTGTCGGCGCGTTCGATCGCGCACCGCTTGTCGGCGTGGCGCGCGTTTTATCGCTGGTACGCCGAGCGTTACCCGATGCACGCGAATCCGGTCGCGACCGTGCGCGCGCCGAAGCGGGCGAAAACGCTGCCGAAAGCGCTTTCCGTCGACGACGCCCACGCGCTGATGGAGGCGCCGCAAGCCGACACGCCCGAAGGACTGCGCGATCACGCCATTCTGGAATTGTTTTATTCGTCGGGCTTGCGGCTCGCGGAACTCGTCGGGCTGGACGCGCATTACGCGGAAATCGACGGCTATCGGTCGGCTGGCTGGCTCGATCTGGCGAACGCGGAAGTCACGGTGCTCGGCAAGGGCAACCGGCGGCGTTCGGTGCCGGTCGGCGCGAAGGCCGTGACGGCATTGCGGGCGTGGATCGAGGTGCGCGGGCAGTTCGTTAAGCTCGATCCGCACGCGCTGTTTCTCTCGGTGCGCGGCAACCGGATGTCGCCGAATGTCGTGCGCGACCGGGTGAAGCGCCTTGCGCTCGTGGCCGGCATTCCGTCGAATGTGCATCCGCACGTGTTGCGCCATTCGTTCGCGACGCATGTGCTGCAGTCGAGCGGCGACCTGCGCGCCGTGCAGGAATTGCTCGGCCACGCGAGCATCACGGCGACGCAGGTGTACACGTCGCTTGATTTTCAGCATCTCGCCAAGGTCTACGATCAGGCGCATCCGCGCGCCAAGAAGCGAGACTGACATTTTTCGGTTGTCCGCTCATGCTGAACGGGCGCCCAACCACTGGATTTCAATGAACACCATCACGCTCAAACCGGCGAAGGAAAAATCGCTCGCGCGCCGCCATCCGTGGATTTACGCGAATGCGATCGAACATGTCGACGGAAAGCCCGCGCCGGGCGCAACGGTCGTCGTCCGTTCGCACGACGGCCGCTTTCTGGCGCGTGCGTCGTACAGCCCGGTTTCGCAGATCCGCGCGCGTGTCTGGAGCTTCGACGAAGCCGAGCCGATCGATCACGCGTTCTTCAAGCGCCGCGTGCAGCGCGCGCTGGCGCACCGTCAGGCACTGGTGCGCGACACGGGCGCGACGCGGCTGATCTTCGGCGAAGCGGACGGCCTGCCGGGCCTGATCGTCGACTACTACATCGCCGACGACGAGACAAAGCGCGGCCAGCTCGTCTGCCAGTTCATGGCGACGGGCGTCGAAGCGTGGAAGGACGCGATCGTCAGCGCGCTCACCGGCGCGACCGGTTGCCCGAACGTGTACGAGCGCTCGGACGTCTCGATTCGCCAGAAAGAAGGCCTGGAACAGATCACCGGCGTGCTGGCAGGCGATCCGCCACCCGACACCCTCATTTCGAACGAATGCGGCGTGCGCTATCACGTCGACGTAAAAAACGGCCACAAGACCGGCTTCTACGTCGATCAACGCGATAACCGCGTGCTGGTCAGCCAGGCCGCAGTCGGGCGCGACGTGCTCAACTGCTTCTGCTACACGGGCGGTTTTTCGCTTGCCGCGTTGAAAGGCGGCGCGAAACGCGTGGTGTCGATCGATTCGTCGGGGGAAGCGCTGGCGCTCGCGCGCCAGAACGTGACGGCGAACGGTTTCGATCCCGAGCGCGCCGAATGGCTCGACGCCGACGCGTTCAAGACGCTGCGCCGCTTGCACGACGAAGGCGAGCGCTTCGACCTGATCGTGCTCGATCCGCCGAAATTCGCGCCGTCGCGCGAACACGTGGATCGCGCCGCGCGCGCCTACAAGGACATCAACCTCACCGGATTCAAGCTGCTGCGCCCCGGCGGGCTGCTTTTCACGTACTCGTGCTCGGGCGCGATCGACGCTGAATTGTTTCAAAAAATCGTCGCGGGCGCGGCAGCCGACGCGCGCGTCGATGCGCGGATCATCAAGCGGCTCGGCGCGGGCGTCGATCACCCGCTGCTGACGGCGTTCCCAGAAGGTGAGTACCTGAAGGGACTTTTGTTACAGATAGATTAAGCAAAGGGGCGTTGAAAAGCGCTCACCTGGCAAATATGTTTCAATAATTGATTGACTGGCGCGCGCGACGGCGAAAACCACATAAAACGGCGCGCCGAAAACCCTAGACTTCAAAGCACAGGCGACCACCATGATTCCCGTTACCATCCTGACCGGCTTTCTGGGCAGCGGCAAAACCACCCTGCTCAAGCGCATCCTGAATGAGAAGCACGGCATGAAAATCGCCGTGATCGAAAACGAGTTCGGCGAAGAAAACATCGACAACGAGATTCTTGTCCAGGACACGAACGAGCAGATTATCCAGATGAGCAACGGCTGCATCTGCTGCACGATTCGCGGCGATCTCGCGCGCGCGCTCGAAGATCTCGTCGAACGCAAGAAAGCGGGCACGCTGAACTTCGACCGCGTCGTCATCGAGACGACCGGTCTCGCGAATCCGGGCCCGGTTGCGCAGACGTTCTTCATGGACAACAGCATCGCCGACGAATTCCTGCTCGACGCGATCATCACGCTGGTCGACGCGAAGCACGCGAATCAGCAACTGGACGAACACGAAGTCGTGCAGCGTCAGGTGGGTTTTGCGGATCGTCTCTTTGTGACGAAATCGGACTTGGTGGACGCCGCCGCGCTCGACGCGCTCAAGCATCGCCTCGTGCATATGAATCCGCGCGCGGCCATTCGCGTGGTGAATTTCGGCGAAGCGGACATCAAGGAAATCTTCGATCTGCGCGGCTTCAATCTGAATTCGAAGCTCGAAATCGATCCGGATTTCCTGGCCGAAGACGATCACGCGCATGAAGAGCACGCGCATGCCCACGACGATCACGACCATGCGACCTGCGGCCACGACCACAGCCACGATCACGATCACGAGCACGGCCACGCGCACCACCACCACGCGCACCACGACGACAAGATCAAGTCGTTCGTGTTCCGCGCCGACCGCCCGTTCGATCCGAACCGGCTCGAAGACTTCCTCGGCGGCATTCTGCAGATTTACGGCGAACGCCTGCTGCGCTACAAGGGCGTGCTCTATATGAAGGGCGTCGATCGCAAGGTTGTGTTTCAGGGCGTGCATCAGATGATGGGCAGCGATCTCGCGGCCAAATGGCAGCCGATCGAGAAAAAGAACAGCAAGATGGTGTTTATCGGTATCGAACTGCCGCAAGACCTGATTACCGACGGCTTGAACGCCTGCCTCGCCTGACCTTCGCGCCTGACGCCACGAGCGTTCGAAACATGCTTCACTCAATCGCCGCGCGGCTTATCGCGCGGCGATTGTTTTTGGGAACGACGCGATGCGACAAACTGTGATCGCTCGCACGAACAATCATCGCTTTTTCGCCGGTCACGCGTTATATTTTTGAGATTCGACTGATTGTCGGCAGGGTTTTCCTCGGTTGCCTTGCCGAATTGCGATTCAGTTACAATACAGCCCCGCTGGGTAGGCGTAATAACCGCTCGATGCGCAAAAGATTCGCAAAATGCCTGTCACGCGGTGCAATAAAACTGGATGGACCCGCCGGCCGTGCCGTTAATGAGATGAATGATACGAATTAATCGGCGTGTGTCGGGACATAAGGCGCTTTACGTCAGCGCGCCGGGAAATGAGCGCGGACGCTGACAAAAGCACCCGAAAATCGGTTTCCAGAGGAGTTCGGCCCCGCATCGACGCCGTCGGCGTCAGAACAGTTCGCCGCCCGGGATAAGCATTTGAACCGAGCCGCTGTTTGCGGGCAACGCAGAAGTGCGGGTAATGCGAAAGACATCGCCTCACATTGAAGAAGCAAGCAGATGACGACGAAACGACTCTTGACCGAAGCCGAAATCCTGAAGATGGGCGAGAAGGATTACATGAACGAGGATCAGCTCGCTTTCTTCAGAGGCCGGCTTGAGCAGTTGCAAGCCGACATTCTGAAGAATGCCGGGCAGACGACTGAAAATCTGCGCGAAACGGTGATCGTGCCGGATCCGGCGGACCGCGCGACCATCGAGGAAGAACATGCCCTCGAACTGCGCACGCGCGATCGCGAACGCAAGCTGCTCAAGAAAGTGCAGCAATCGCTCGCGCGCATCGACTCCGGCGATTACGGCTGGTGCGAGGAAACGGGCGAGCCGATCGGCATTCCGCGTCTGATCGCGCGTCCGACCGCCACGCTGTCGCTCGAAGCGCAGGAACGCCGCGAATTGCGCCAGAAGCTGTTCGGCGATTAAACCCGCCGCGCACGGCACGCGCTGCGGCCGCGTCCGCAGCGGGAAACGCGCCGCCGCGAAAGTCGCACGATGAAAGGCACACGGTTGATCCGTGTGCCTTTTTGTTTTGGTGCACGCAAAACGCCCGACGGGCAACGCGCCGCGCGCCCTTGATAAATTTCCTGCCGCCCTAAAGTACGTCTGACGTGCCCAGCGACCGTGGCGATAAGCCATCCGGCGTCGGCCGCTCTCACCGAATTCTCGACAGCGCGGCGGTTCAAAAGCCGCCCCGTGTCCTCCCGTCTTAAAAGGAACGCACATGGAACAGTTTCACGGCACCACCATCGTCTCCGTGCGCCGAGACGGCCGCGTGGCCCTCGGCGGCGACGGTCAGGTGACACTCGGCAACATCGTGATGAAAGGCGGCGCGAAAAAAGTGCGCCGCATCTATGGCGGCAAGGTTCTCGTCGGCTTCGCGGGCGGCACGGCCGACGCGTTTTCTCTCCTCGACCGTTTCGAAGCCAAGCTGGAAAAGCATCAGGGCAATCTGACGCGCGCCGCTGTCGAACTCGCGAAAGACTGGCGCACCGACCGCATGCTGCGTCGACTGGAAGCCATGCTGATCACCGCCGACGAACACACCACGCTCGTCATCACCGGTAACGGCGACGTGCTCGATCCGGAAAACGGCATCTGCGCGATCGGTTCCGGCGGCGCGTATGCACAGGCTGCCGCGCAGGCGCTTGCGGAAAACACCGAACTCTCGCCGCGCGAAATCGTCGAAAAAGCGCTGACGATTGCGGGCGACATGTGTATTTACACGAACCACAACCGCGTCATCGAAACGATTGGTTGATGAACGAACGAGCGAAAGGATTCCAAGCGATGACCACCATGACTCCCGCCGAGATCGTCTCGGAACTCGATAAACACATCATCGGCCAGGGCCGGGCGAAGAAAGCGGTCGCGGTCGCGCTGCGCAACCGCTGGCGTCGCCAGCAGGTCGCGGAACCGCTGCGTCAGGAAATCACGCCGAAAAATATCCTGATGATCGGACCGACCGGCGTCGGCAAGACCGAAATCGCGCGGCGTCTGGCGAAACTCGCGGACGCCCCGTTCATCAAGATCGAGGCGACCAAGTTCACCGAAGTGGGTTATGTCGGGCGCGACGTGGACAGCATCGTGCGCGATCTGATCGAAATTTCGATCAAGCAAACGCGCGAAACGGAGATGAAAAAGGTTCGCACGACCGCCGAGGATCGCGCGGAAGACCGGATTCTGGACATTTTGCTGCCGTCCGGGCGCGCAGTCGGTTTCGACACGAGCACGGCGCCGGCCGACGACAGCACGAACACGACGCGGCAGACGTTCCGCAAGCGTCTGCGCGAAGGCCTGCTCGACGACAAGGAAGTCGAACTCGACGTGGAAATGCCGCAGACCGGCATGGACATCATGGGGCCGCCGGGCATGGAGGACATGACCGAGCAAATCCGCGCGATGTTCGCGAATATCGGCGGCGGGAAGAAAACGCGCCGCAAGGTGAAGGTGAAGGAAGCGCTTAAACTGCTCACCGACGAAGAAGCCGGCAAGATGCTGAATGAGGAAGAGGTCAAGACGCGCGCCGTGCAGAACGTCGAGCAGAACGGCATCGTGTTCCTGGACGAGATCGACAAGATCGCGTCGCGCAGTGAAACCGGCGGGGCCGAAGTCTCGCGCGCGGGCGTGCAGCGCGATTTGTTGCCGTTGGTGGAAGGCACCACGATCAATACCAAATACGGGATGATCAAGACCGATCACATCCTGTTCATCGCGAGCGGTGCGTTTCATCTCGCTAAACCGAGTGACCTGATTCCCGAACTGCAAGGGCGCTTTCCGATCCGCGTAGAACTCGATTCGCTGTCGGTCGGCGATTTCGAAGCCATTCTGAACACGACCGACGCGAGCCTCGTGAAGCAGTACAAGGCGCTCCTCGCGACCGAGGACGTCGAACTGGATTTCGCCGACGACGGCATCCGCCGGCTCGCGGAAATCGCGTTCTCGGTGAACGAGAAGACCGAGAACATCGGCGCGCGCCGGTTGTACACGGTGATCGAAAAGCTGCTGGAGGAAGTGTCGTTCGCGGCGGGCAATCACGCGGGCGAGCCGGTGAAAATCGACGCGGCGTATGTCGATCGCGCGTTGAACGAAGTGGCCGACGACGAGGATCTCTCGCGCTACGTGCTGTAAAAAGCGGCGCGCAAAGAAAAAAGGGCGGCTCATTCGAGCCGCCCTTTTTGGCTTACTGACGCACCGGCTTCTTCGCCAGCTTCCGCTGCAAAGTCCGCCGATGCATGTTCAGCGCGCGCGCCGTCGCGGAAATGTTGCCGCTGTTCTCGGCCAGCACGCGCTGAATGTGCTCCCACTCCAGCCGTGCGACGGACAGCAGCGCCGGATGCTCGATCGCGTCCTCGGCGGTCTGCTCGCTGGCTTCTTCCTGCAGCGCCGAGAGGATCGTCTCCACGTTCGCGGGCTTCGCGAGATAGTTGTCCGCGCCATCCTTCACCGCCTGCACGGCGGTCGCGATACTCGCGTAGCCGGTCAGTACCAGAATGCGCGCATCCGGCTGCAAATCGCGCAACGGCGCGACGAGCGTCAAACCCGAGTCGTGGCCGAGATGCAGATCGACCGTGATCTGGTCGAACTTGAGCACGTTCGCGAGCTTGATCGCTTCCTCGGCGTTGTGCGCCTGATGCGGCGAATAGCCGCGGCGCGAAAGTCCGCGAGCGAGAATGCCGGCGAACACTTCGTCGTCGTCGATGATCAGAAAGTTCGTGTCGCTCATGCTTTTTTCTCCGTGATAGCGGACGCGGGCTGGCCGCGCTCCGTCTTGGCTGATCGTGTATTCGCGCTCGCGTTCGGCAAGCGCAGCACGGCGCGCGTGCCGCGTGGCGAAGCGGAAGCCAGGTCGATCGACCCGCCGAGCCGCGACGCCGCCGAGAACGCCAGATAAAGGCCGACGCCGTGGCCACCTTGCGTGCTGTCCACCGGCATCGCGCCGAGGGAGCCGCGCAACGCGGGCGGAATGCCGGGGCCTTTGTCGCGAATATCGAACTGGATGAACGCGTCGGCCGCGTGCTGCGGCACCGACGTTTCGAGCGTCACCGAATCGGGACTCGCGCGTGCAGCATTATCCAGCAGGATCGTAAGGATCTGACCAACCGCCACTGTATCGCCGATCCACACGCCGTCCAGCGCCGCGCCGATTTGCTCGAAACGCACGTGCGGATGCCGCAGCCGCCATTGCTCGATGAACGAGTCGAGCCATTCGGCGAGTGGCTGGCGCGTCGCCGGGCCGGTCGCGCGGCTGCGCAGGCGCGCCAGCGCCGACTTGCAGAGGGTCATCTGCTGTTCGAGCAATTCGAAATCGGCGGCATAGGGCGCGAGATTCGCGTCCTGGCGCGCCGAATCGCGCAGTTCCTCGCTCAGCATGGCGATCGTGGATAGCGGCGTGCCCATTTCATGCGCAACGGTCGCAGCCTGCACGCCGAGCGCGACCGCGCGTTCGTCGCGCAGAAGGCGCTGGTGCGCGTCGCCGAGCGCCGCGTCGCGCACCCGCAGCGCCCGCGACATACGCGCGACGAACCAGCCGATCAACCCCACGCTCACCATGAAGTTGATCCACAGGCCCATGCGGAAATATTCGAACAGATTGGCAGGATTTTCGATATTCAGCGGCACGTAGTTGTAGCTCAAGAGCGCGTAGCAGGCGACGGCGAACAGCGCGAGCCACACCGTCAGCATCCACGGCAGCACGGCGGCGGCGATCGCGAGCGACGGCAAATACAGCGTCACGAATGGATTGGTCGCGCCGCCGGACAAGAACAGCAACGCCGAAAGCGCGCCGAGATCCACCCACAACTGGCCGAACAATTCGAGATTCGTCTCCGGCTGCGCGCGCGCGACCCGCAGCCACGTGAGCGCGTTGAACAGCACTTCGAGCACGATAACCGTGAGCATCGCGGCGAGCGGCAACTGCGCGCCGTAATAAATCTGCACAACGGCGATGGTCACCAACTGACCGATGATGGCGAGGCTGCGCAGCCAGAAAAGATGGCCGAGATTGACGCGCCCGGTATTCGTTATGCGATGCATCTGGATTAGATCCCGCCTAGGTTTCAGATTCGGAATAGTCTAGTAGTTACGTGCGCGGGGATCGCGCACCATCGAAAGTTACATTCCTTTTAACTTTCGATCGCCGAGGCAGTTCTTCCGGCACTCGACTTCCCTTCGATCCCCATGTCCCGAAAGCCTAAAACCAGCCGCGCCGAACCGCTCGTTGAATCCGCATCGGAATCTGCTGTCGAGTCCGCGATGGAGTCCGCACCGAGCGCCGCTCCTGACGACACCATTATCGCGCGCGCGCTGCCGGCCTATTTGAGCAACGCGCGGCAGGCGGCCGGCGCCGGATTGCTTGGCGAACAGGCGGTCTGGCTGCAAGCCGCTTTGATGCTCGACCCCGCGCTGACAGACGCGCGTCTCGACCTCATCGACCTTCTGATCAACCGCGGCGCGCTGGACCCGGCGATCGCAATGTCTACCGAACTGGTCGATCGCGAGCCGCAAAACGCGCTGGCGCTCTGGCATCTCGGTTACGCGCTGCAACTCGCCGCGCGTCACGCCGAGGCCATTCCGTTCTATCGTCGCGCGCACGCCATCGACCCGTCCGTGCCGACGCTGCGCAACAACCTCGCCGTCGCGCTCGAACTGTCCGGTCAGCCGGACGAAGCCATGCCCTTGCTGGAAGAAGCCGTCGCCGCCGATCCTAACGACATCGAGGCGTGGACGAATCTGGCGCGCGTGTATCCGCGCCGCATGGAACTCGAACATGCGCTCGCCGCCGGCAAGCGCGCCGTTCAGATCGACCCGTCGAACAGTCTCGCGCAATCGAACTACAGCCTCGCGCTGAAGGAAGCGCAGCGCTGGGAAGAGGCGACCGCCGCGTCCGTCGCCGCCATGCAACTCGCGCCGGAATCCGCGCGATTCTCGTTTAATCTGTCGCTCCTCGATTTGCTCCAGCGCAATTATTCACGCGGCTGGGAAGGTTTCGAGGCTCGCTGGGATGGTTCGACGGAGCTCGCTGATAGCCATCCGCAATTCAACGTGCCGCGCTGGAACGGCGAATCGCTCGAAGGCAAGACGGTGCTGCTGTGGGGCGAACAGGGCTTCGGCGATGCATTGCAGTTCTGCCGTTTCGCGCCGATGCTCGCTAATCAGGTCGAGGCAGCGGGCGGCAAGCTCGTTTGGGCCGTGTTCAACGCGCTGCATCCGCTGCTCGCGCGCACGGCTCCGAAAAACGTCGCATGCTATGCCCACGACGCCGCGCTTCCTCTCTTCGACTTTCATTTTCCGCTTCAGAGCCTGCCGCGCTTCTTCGCCATCGACGAATCATCGATCCCCGCGCAACGCGGCTATCTCGCAGCCGACCCCGAACGCGCCAACGCCTGGCGCTCGCCTGCCGACAAGCACTTGCGCGTCGGGGTCGTCTGGACCGGCAGCGCGACGCATCAGCGCAATGCGTTCCGCGCGATCGGGATCGACAGGCTGGCGAAGGCGCTTGGATCACTCGATAACGTCGCGCTCTTTTCACTGCAAAAAGGCGCCGAGGAAGACGTCGCGGCCGCGCGGGCGCAAGGCGTGGATATCGCCGATCACACCGCCGAGTTCGCAACGTTCGACGACACTGCTGCCTTTATCGAATCGCTCGATCTCGTGGTGACGGTCTGCACGAGCATCGCGCATCTGGCCGCCGCACTCGGCAAACCGACGTGGGTGCTGCTCGACGTGAATCCGCACTGGATGTGGCAACTGGAGCGCGCCGACAGCCCGTGGTATCCGAGCGCGACGCTGTATCGGCAGAAGCATTTTGGTCAGTGGGATCCGGTCATGGCGCAAGTTTCGGCCGATTTGCGCGCCCTTGCCGCCAAGCACGCGAGTAGCGGCGAACCGAAGGCCGGTCAGCCCAAAGCCAGTGCGCCTAAACGGCGCGTGTCGAAGAAAGCCGTCACCTAATCCTCATCTTCCGTAAGGCGCTCGGGCGCGAAGCAGGCTATGCCGGCTTCGCGCCCGTTTCATTGGCGAGCCGCGCGAGGCATCGCGGACACAAGCAACCGCCGTTCGGATCGATCCGCGCCGCCGGCACCATCGGCGTTGCCATGCACCAGCACGTCGCCGCGCCCGCGAGCGTTCCGCATTCGAACGCCGCGCCGCAATGCGCGCATCGTTGCGCGCAGGCATCGCGTTCGCGATCCATCTCAGTGTTCATCACGCCGCCGTCATAAAAATTACCGACGATCATCGCAGGTCGGCCGAATCGACCGGCAAAACAGTCCGACGCCCAAGGAAAACGCCGCTGCCGCGCCGCGTCACTCCTGTACAATTCCGCGTGTTTAAACAGCTCTTCGCCTCATTTGCCGCCATGTCCGTGCTTCCCGACCTTACGCAGATCGCGCCAACCCTGAAAGCCGAAATTCTGGCCGAGGCGCTGCCCTATATTCGCCAGTATCACGGCAAAACGATCGTGATCAAGTACGGCGGCAACGCCATGACCGAAGAGCGCCTGAAACAAGGTTTCGCGCGCGACGTCATTTTGCTGAAGCTGGTCGGCATCAATCCGGTGATCGTCCACGGCGGCGGTCCACAGATCGATCAGGCGCTCAAGAAGATCGGCAAGCAAGGCACGTTCATTCAAGGCATGCGCGTCACCGACGAAGAGACGATGGAAGTCGTCGAATGGGTGCTGGGCGGCGAAGTGCAGCAAGACATCGTCACGCTCATCAATCATTTCGGCGGCCAGGCGGTCGGCTTGACGGGCAAGGACGGCGGCCTGATCCACGCGCGCAAGCTGCAAATGCCGGATCGCGATAACCCGGGCGAGTTCATCGATATCGGCCAGGTCGGCGAGGTCGAGGCCATCAATCCGGCGGTCGTGAAAGCGCTGCAGGACGACGCGTTCATCCCGGTCATTTCGCCGATCGGTTTCGGCGAGGACGGTCTCTCGTACAACATCAACGCCGATCTCGTGGCGGGCAAACTGGCGGTCGTGCTGAACGCCGAAAAGCTCGTGATGATGACCAACATCCCCGGCGTGATGGACAAGGAAGGCAACCTGCTGACCGATCTGTCGGCGCGCGAGATCGACGCCTTGTTCGCGGACGGCACGATTTCGGGCGGCATGTTGCCGAAAATCTCGTCGGCGCTCGATGCGGCGAAGAGCGGCGTGCGCTCGGTGCACATTATCGACGGGCGGATCGAACATTCGGTGCTGCTCGAAATCCTGACCGAACAGCCGTTCGGCACGATGATCCGCTCGCATTGAGCGCGGCGCGCCACGCGTCATCTTCAAGTCCGGCGCGGCACTCGCTGCGCCGGCACGACACCATGAATTCCTCTCGCGCCAGACGCCGCCGGCCGGTCAAGCAACACGGACCGGTCTGGCTGTTCGATCTCGACAACACGCTGCATCACGCTTCGCACGCCATTTTCCCGGCAATCAACCAAGGCATGACGCAGTACATCATCGATACACTCGGCGTCGATCTCGACGAAGCGAACCGGCTGCGCGTCGGCTACACGCAGCGCTACGGCGCGACGCTGCTCGGACTCGTGCGGCATCATCAAATCGACGCCGCCGATTTTCTGCGCGCGGTCCATACGTTCAGCGACCTGCCGTCGATGGTGCGCGCCGAACGCGGTCTCGCGCGGATGCTGCGCGCGCTGCCCGGACGCAAGATCGTGCTGACCAACGCGCCGACGATTTACGCGAACGCCGTGATCGCCGAACTGGGTATCGCGCGGCTGTTCGAGCGCGTGATCGCGATCGAGGATATGCGCGACCGCCGCGCGTGGCGCGCGAAACCCGACGCTGTCATGCTGCGCCGCGCGATGCGCCGCGCACATGTCGCACTGAAGGACGCGGTTCTGGTCGAGGATTCGCACGGGCATTTGAAGCGCTACAAACGGCTCGGCATTCGAACGGTGTGGATCGTCGGGCATCTGCCGCATGTGCGCAACGCGTCCGGCGCGGTGTCGGCGAGACGTCCCGGCGCAGGCCGCCCGCACTACGTGGACCAGCGCGTCCGCTCGCTGAACCAGCTTCGGCTGCAGGCCGCGCCCTAAGGTTTTGCGCCTCGTCCGAGGCGTTGCTTTTGCGAATTTTCCGATATACTTCGCAGCTAACTTGCTTGAACGCGCCGATTTGTGGACTCGATTGCGGGCGCGCGAACCCTTCGCGGGGTTCACTATAAATGCGGCTAAAGAGGTCGTCTGCCCCGCGCTTCGCCCCTTTTCGCGCCTCGCCGACACCCGTTTAGCCGCCTTCAGTTACAAGGCGGAATGAATGGAATCAATCGGTATCGTCACGCCCCAGAACCTGCATTTCACCGAGCCGCTCCGTATGCAAAACGGCAGCCTGCTCGGGAATTACGATCTCGTCGTCGAAACGTATGGCGAACTGAACGCCGCGCGCTCGAACGCCGTGCTCGTCTGCCATGCGCTCAACGCGTCGCATCACGTGGCGGGCGTCTACGCCGACGACCCCAGAAACGTCGGCTGGTGGGACAACATGGTCGGCCCCGGCAAGCCGCTGGACACCAACCGTTTTTTCGTGATCGGCGTGAACAATCTCGGCTCGTGTTTCGGCTCGACCGGGCCGATGAGCCTCGATCCCTCGACGGGCAAGCCTTACGGCGCGAGTTTTCCGGTGGTCACGGTCGAAGACTGGGTGCACGCGCAGGCGCGCGTCGCCGATAAATTCGGTATCGAGCGCTTCGCGGCGGTCATGGGCGGCAGCCTCGGCGGCATGCAGGCGCTCGCGTGGAGCCTGATGTATCCGGAACGCGTCGGCCATTGCATCGTAATCGCGTCCACGCCGAAGCTCTCGGCGCAGAACATCGCGTTCAACGAAACCGCGCGCTCGGCCATTCTCTCCGACCCCGACTTCCACGGCGGCGATTACTACGCGCACGGCGTGAAACCGCGCCGCGGCTTGCGCATCGCGCGGATGATCGGCCACATCACGTATCTGTCGGACGACGACATGGCGGTCAAGTTCGGCCGCGCGCTGCGCCGCGCGGAAGGCGCGCTCGACGCTTACAACTTCAATTTCGACGTCGAATTCGAAGTGGAATCGTATTTGCGCTATCAGGCCGACAAATTCGCGGAATATTTCGACGCGAACACCTATCTGCTGATCACGCGCGCGCTCGACTATTTCGATCCCGCGAAAGCCTTCGACGGCGATCTCACCAAAGCGCTCGCACAGACCACGGCGAAATATCTGATCGCCAGTTTCTCGACCGACTGGCGTTTCGCGCCCGCGCGTTCGCGCGAACTGGTGAAGGCGCTGCTCGATCACAAACGCCCGGTGAGTTATGCGGAAATCGACGCGCCGCACGGCCACGACGCTTTCCTGCTCGACGACGCGCGCTATCACAACCTGATGCGCGCCTATTACGAACGTATTGCCGCCGAGGTGGGCGCATGAACCAGAAAACGCTTGATTACCTCGCGCTGCGCTCGGATTTCCGCGCGATCGCCCGCTGGGTGGAACCGCGCGCGACCGTGCTGGATCTCGGTTGCGGCGACGGCTCGCTGCTCTCGCTGCTCGGCGAGGAACTCGACGTGAGCGGCTACGGCATCGAAATCAACGACGCCGGTGTGCTCGCGTGCGCGCAAAAAGGCGTGAACGTGATCCAGCAGAATCTGGAAGACGGCCTGCGCCTTTTCGAGGACGACAGCTTCGACTTCGCGATCCTTTCGCAGACGCTGCAAACCATTCACCAGACCGCCGCGATCCTGCGCGAAACCGTGCGCGTGGGGCGCGAATGTATCGTCTCGTTCCCGAATTTCGGCTACTGGGCGCATCGGCTTTCCGTGCTTCAAGGGCGCATGCCGGTCTCGAAATCGCTGCCTTATCAGTGGCACAACACGCCGAACGTGCGCGTGCTGACCATCACGGATTTCGAGGCGCTCGCGCCCGAAGTGGGGATCGAAATTCTGGATCGCGTGGTGCTGCATGGCGGGCAGGTCGTCCGTTGGGGCGCGAACTGGCGTGGTAGTCTTGCGGTCTATCGCGTGAAGCGCAGCTGAGCGATCACCGCCCGGCCTCTTCGCGCATCGACAACCGCATTGCCTCCATCGATATGCCCAACACGCCACCCGAGGCGCCCGCTCTAACCGCTCACGAAGATCACCCCGGCTGGCGCGCGTTTCTCAACGCGCGAATGCTGATCTGCGTCTTTCTCGGCTTCACATCGGGATTGCCGCTCTTCACGCTCGTCTATCTGGTGCAGGCGTGGCTGCGCACCGAAGGCGTCAATCTGAAGGAAATCGGCCTGTTCGCGCTGATCCAGTTTCCCTATACGTGGAAATTTGTGTGGGCGCCGCTCATGGACCGTTACGTGCCGCGCCTGCCCGGCTGGCGTCCGGGCCGACGTCGAGGCTGGATGATCGTCACGCAAATACTGGTGGCGGTCGCGATCGGCGCGCTTGGCTTCACGTCGCCGGGCAAGGAAATCTGGACGGTCGCCGCGCTCACCGCGCTCGTGGCGTTCTTCGGCGCGAGCCAGGACATTGCCATCGACGCGTATCGGCGCGAACTGCTCGCCGACACCGAACAAGGTCTCGGCAACGCGGTTCACGTGAACGCGTACAAGATCGCGGCGCTGATTCCCGGCTCGCTCGCGCTGATCCTGGCCGATCATCTGCCGTGGTCCACGGTGTTTATCGTGACGGCGGCGTTCATGGTGCCCGGCATGATCATGACGCTCGTGGTGAAGGAGCCCGAGGTTCACGGCACGCCGCCGAAGAACCTGCGCGACGCGATCGTTCAGCCGTTCCGCGAGTTCATCGCGCGCGACGGCTGGCGCACGGCGTTGCTGATTCTCGGCTTCATCTTTCTCTACAAACTCGGCGATACGATGGCGACCACGCTCTCGACGTCGTTCTTCCTCGATATCGGCTTCAACAAGACGCAGATCGGCGTGATCGCGAAGACCGTGGCGTTCTGGGCGAGTCTCGCGGGCGGGATTATCGGCGGCGTGTGGCTGGTGAAGATCGGCATTTCGCGCGGCTTGTGGATGTTTGGCTTGTTGCAGATCGTCTCGACGCTTGGCTTTGCGTGGCTCGCGAAGATCGGGCCGTCGCCGCTCGCGCTCGCCTCCCTCTACGGCTTCGAAACCTTCGCGACCGGGCTGACGATGGCCGCGTTCACCGCGTATATCGCGAGCACGACCGACCCGCGTTACACCGCCACGCAGTTCGCGCTTTTCACGAGCCTCGCGTCGGTACCGCGCACGCTGGCGTCGGCGTCGAGCGGATTTATCGTCGCGCAAACGGGATGGTTCGAATACTTCATGATCTGCACGGTGCTGTCGATTCCAGGCATGTTACTTTTGCCGAAGATAGCGCCCTGGAGAGTTCGCACATGAAGGTGCCTCTTTCGATCCGCACGGCCGCTTGCGCGCTCGCGCTTTCGGCCCTGTGCGGCGTGTCGTTCGCGCAACCCGCGGAGACTTCGGCTGCCACATCAGCGGCCACGGCTGAAGCGCAGCGCGTCCCGCCGCCGTACACCGCGCCGAGCGGCCAGATCCGTTACGGCAACGCGGCGATATTCCGCAACCTGATTCCATCGGCGACACTCGAACAACAGGCCGCGGACGAATACGCGCAGATCCTGCGCGAAGCCGACCACGCGAAGCAATTGCTCGGCGACGACAACCCGCTCGTGAAACGCGCGCGCGATATCGCGAATAAAGAAATTCCGTTCGCGCTGAAGTGGAACGACCGCGCGAAGAACTGGAAGTGGGCGATCAACGTCGTGCGCTCGAACGAAATCCGCATGTATTGCCTGCCGGGCGGCAAGATCGTGATTTATAGCGGGCTGATCGATAAGTTGCGGCTGAACGATAACGAACTCGGCATGATGATCGGCCATGAGATCGCCCACGCGCTACGTGAGCACGCGCGCGACCGACTCGGCCGTCAGCAGGCGGCGCAACTGAGCGCGGGAACGATGCCGCAGCTATTCGGACTCGCTGATATCGGCTCGACGCCGCTCGGCGTCGGCGAACAACTGCTCGCGATGAAATATTCGCCCGCCGACGAAACTGAAGCCGACGTGATCGGCAGCGAGATCGCATCGCGCGCGGGCTACGATCCGCGCGCCGCCGTGACGCTGTGGAACAAGATCGACGGCGCGACGCGCCGCGCGGACAACGGCTTTATCTGGATGCATCCGTACGGAACGGACCGGCAGCAGGATCTGATGAAGCGGCTGCCCGACATGATGCCGCTGTACGCGAAGGCCATCGGCAAAACGGTCGATCAATTGCCGAATTACGCGGGCATGGGCCGGTTCCAGAAGAACCGGCGCGAGCGTTAAGCGCGGCTTAATTAGCGCGTTAAGCCTTCCAGTCGTAATCGACGATAAGGGGCGCGTGGTCGCTGAATTTAATCTCGCGATAAACCGAGGTCGCTTTAGCCGTCGCCGCTATTTCACCGGTTGCGATCTGATAATCGATCCGCCACCCGACATTCTTCGCATACGCCTGTCCGCGATTACTCCACCACGTATATTGCTCGGGACGGGTATCGATCGTGCGGAACACGTCCACATAGCCCTTCTCGTCGAATAGTTGCGTGAGCCACGCGCGCTCTTTGGGCAGACAACCTGAATTCTTCTGGTTGCTCTTCCAGTTCTTGATATCGATTTCCTTGTGGACGATATTCACGTCGCCGCACACGATCACTTCACGTTCCGCCGCAAGCGCTTCGAGATGCGGCATGAATTCGGCCATGAAACGGTATTTGGCCTGCTGACGTTCTTCACCGCTCGAACCGGAAGGCACATAAACCGAAATGACCGAAAGCTTGCCGAATCGCGCTTCGACATAACGCCCTTCCGGATCGAACTCCTCGCTGCCGAAACCGATAATCACTTCGTCCGGTTCGTGCCGCGTGTAAAGTCCCGCGCCGCTGTAGCCTTTCTTTACCGCGTGCTGGAAATAGCCCTGGAAGCCGTGCGGCGCGAGAAACTCGGGTGTCAAGTCATCCTGCGAGCATTTGATTTCCTGCACGCAAACGACATCCGCATCCTGCTCGCCGAACCAGTCGAAAAAACCCTTTTTAGCGGCGGAACGGATGCCGTTCAAATTGGCGGTAATCACACGAAACATAAATCTGTCCTTTAATAATGCGTTATTCGACTTTCAGCCCTTTCAGCGACTCCTTCGCGGGCGGGTATTCCAGCTTCATGCCGTTAAGCAGGCGCAATACGAGTTCCGCGACCACCACGTTGCGATGCGATTTCGAATCGGCGGGAATCACATACCACGGCGCATAGTCCGTCGAGGTCGCGCCAAGCGCCACTTCATACGCCTTCTGATAATCGTCCCATTGCTTCCGCGCTTCGAGATCGGATGGATCAAATTTCCAGTGCTTGTTCGGATCGTCGATACGCGACTGCAAGCGCGTGCGCTGCTCGTCCTTCGAAATATGCAGAAAACATTTGATAATCGCCGTGCCGCTGTCGGCCATTAACGCTTCGAATTCGCGGATATGCCGATAACGCCGCTCGCATTCGTCGTCGTCAATTTGTTTCAGCACGCGCGGCACCAGCACGTCTTCGTACTGGCTTCGGTTGAAAATGGTGAATTCGCCTGCCATCGGCGCCTGCGAATGAATTCGCCACAGGAAATCGTGCGCGAGTTCCTGCGTGGTCGGCGCCTTGAACGGCACGATCCGCAGCCCAAGCGGATCGACCTGGCTAAACACGGCGCGGATCGTGCCGTCCTTGCCGCTCGTGTCCATGCCCTGAAGCACGAGCAACACGCGCTGGAAACGCTGTGCGTGGAGCCGCTCCTGAAGGTCGTCGAGCTGGACGCCGATTGCAGCGAGACGTTCCTTGTCCTCGTCCTTCGATCCCGCCGACAACGGCTTGTCGCTCGGGTCGATCGAACTCAGGTCGAACGATTTCAGCTTCTTGCCGCCATCGAAAAACGGTACGCGCAGACTGTCCAGCTCAAGCTTCTTCGCCATGCCCCGCTCCCAAATAAAAACGGGCTGCTGCCCAGCAAGACGGCAACAGCCCGTTGATCCCTTCGGCCGATTCAGCCTACTCAGCCGTCAGGATAGTTTCTTCTTCAAAAGTTCGTTGACCTGCTGCGGATTCGCGCGGCCCTTGGTCGCTTTCATCGCCTGGCCGATCAGCGCGTTGAACGCCTTTTCCTTGCCCGCGCGATATTCCTCGACCGACTTCGCGTTGGCCGCCAGCACTTCGTCGATGATCGCTTCCAGCGCGCCCGTGTCCGAAATCTGCTTCAGCCCTTTCGACTCGATGATCCGGTCCACCGCTGCGTCATCCGTGGCCTTTTCTTCCCAGATCGCAAGGAAAATGTCCTTGCCGATCTTGTTGGAAATGGTGCCGTCGGCAATGCGCTGGATCAGCAGCGCGAGTTGCGCGGCGGACACCGGCGATTCGCCGATTTCCAGCGACTCGCGGTTCAGTTGCGACGAGACATCGCCCATTAGCCAGTTCGCCGCGAGCTTCGCCTGCGCTGCGCCGGCGGACGCGACCACGGTTTCGTAGAACGCCGCCATCGCCTTCGACGACGTCACGCCCGCCGCGTCATAGCGCGTCAACCCGTATTGCTCGACGAAACGGTTCTGCATCGCCTCGGGCAGTTCCGGCATTTCGCTCTGCACGCGCTCCACCCAATCCGCGCCGATCACGAGCGGCATCAGGTCGGGATCGGGGAAATAGCGGTAATCGTGCGCGTCTTCCTTGCTGCGCATCGAGCGCGTTTCGCGCTTGTCCGGATCGTAGAGACGCGTTTCCTGCACGACCGTCCCGCCGTCCTCGATCAACTCGATCTGGCGGCGCACTTCGTACTGAATGGCTTCTTCGAGAAAGCGGAACGAGTTCAGGTTTTTGATCTCGGCGCGCGTGCCGAATTCCTGCTGGCCGACCGGGCGCACGGACACATTAGCGTCGCAGCGGAACGAGCCTTCCTGCATGTTGCCGTCGCAGATGCCAAGCCAGATCACGAGGCCGTGCAACGCCTTCGCGTAGGCCACGGCTTCGGCCGCGCTGCGCATTTCCGGCTCGGTGACGATTTCGAGCAGCGGCGTGCCGGCGCGGTTCAAGTCGATGCCCGTCATGCCCGCGAAGTCTTCGTGCAGCGACTTGCCCGCGTCTTCTTCCAGATGCGCGCGCGTCAGGTTGACGGTCTTTTCGTAGGCTTCCTTGCCCGTCTTTTCGTTGGCCGGCACCTGAATGGTCAGCGTGCCGCCCTGCACGACCGGAATCTCGAACTGGCTGATCTGATAACCCTTCGGCAGATCGGGATAAAAGTAGTTCTTGCGCGCGAAAATGCTGCGCGGCGCGATGGTCGCGCCGATCGCGAGGCCGAACACGATCGCGCGTTCGACCGCGCCGCGGTTCATCACGGGCAACGAGCCGGGCAACGCCAGATCGACGGGGCACGCTTGTGTGTTCGGAGCGGCGCCGAACTGCGTCGCCGCGCCTGAAAAAATCTTGGAGACGGTCGACAACTGCGTGTGCGTCTCCAGTCCGATAACGACTTCCCACTGCATGCTCATACTCCCGCCGGTGCCGTCCGATGCCAGTCGGTCGCGCGCTGGAACGCGTCGGCGACCTGGAGCATCCGGGCTTCGTTGAAATAGTTGCCGACGATCTGCAAGCCGACCGGCCGCTTCGCGTTCGCGCCCGCGCCGAAACCGCACGGCACGCTCATGCCGGGCAGGCCCGCGAGGCTCGTGGAGAGCGTGTAGATATCGGCGAGATACATCTGGACGGGATCGTCGGCTTTCTCGCCGAGATTCCACGCGACCGTCGGCGCGACCGGTCCCATGATGACGTCGCACTGCTTGAACGCTTCCTGAAAATCGTTCGCGATGATGCGGCGGATTTTCTGCGCCTGCAGGTAATACGCGTCGTAGTAACCGTGCGACAGCACGTACGCGCCCACCAGAATCCGGCGCTTCACTTCCGGACCGAAGCCTTCCGCGCGCGACTTCTTGTACATATCGAGCAGATCGGTGTAATTCGCCGCGCGATGGCCGTAACGCACGCCGTCGAAGCGCGAAAGATTCGACGATGCTTCCGCCGGCGCGATGATGTAGTACACCGGAATCGACAGTTCGGTCTTCGGCAGCGACACGTCGACGAGCGTCGCGCCGAGCGCCTCGTACTGCCTCAGCGCGGTTTCGATGGCGGCGCGCACGTCGTCGGCGAGACCCGGGCCGAAATACTCTTTCGGCATGCCGATGCGCAAGCCCGCGAGCGGCTTGGCCGCATCGCCCGCCGTCCACGGCTGGCCGAGATAGCGCGTGTAGTCTTCGTCGGCGCGTTGCAGGCTGGTCGAATCGCGTTCGTCGAACGAGGCCATTGCATTGAGCAACGTTGCGCAATCGGCGGCGGTCTGCGCCATCGGACCGCCCTGATCCAGCGACGAAGCAAACGCGATCATGCCGTAGCGCGACACGCGGCCATAAGTAGGCTTGATGCCGGTGATGCCGGTAAACGACGCCGGCTGGCGAATCGATCCGCCGGTGTCCGTGCCGGTCGCGGCGGGCGCGAGGCGCGCGGCAACGGCCGCCGCCGATCCGCCCGACGATCCGCCCGGCACCGCCGACAAATCCCACGGATTCTTCACGGCGCCGAAGTACGAGTTCTCGTTGGACGAACCCATCGCGAACTCGTCCATGTTGGTCTTGCCGAGCGTCACCATGCCGGCGCGATTCAGCCGCTCGACGACTGTCGCATCGAACGGGCTCGCGTAGTTTTCGAGCATCTTCGAGCCCGCCGTCGAACGCCAGCCGCGCGTGACGAACACGTCCTTGTGAGCGATCGGCAGGCCGGTCAGCGGGCCGCCCGAGCCTTGCGCGATTGAAGCGTCGGCGGCTTTTGCCTGCGCGAGCGTCAGGTCGCGATCGACGCTCAGGAACGCGTTCAGATCCTTCGCGGCCTCGATGCGCGTCAGATACGACTGCGCGAGTTCGACGGCGGAGATTTCCTTAGCGTCGAGCGCCGCGCGCAATTCGGTCAAACTTTTTTGATGCATTGCGGTTTCCTGATGAGCACGGCGACATATCGCCGCGCACCGTGCGCGAGGCACGGCGTTATGCGCCCGTTCCGGCGACTTTTTCAATCACTTCACGCGATCACTTCATTCGATCACTTCACGCAATCACTTCATTCGATCACTTCATTCGATCACTTTAGGCACGAGATACAGCCCGTCCTGCACCGCAGGCGCAGGTTGCTGGAACTCTTCGCGCGTTACATGCTCTGTTACTACGTCGTCGCGCAGGCGCAGCGCGACTTCCTCGATCTGTTCGATCGGATGCGCGAGCGGCGCGATGCCGGTGGTGTCCACCGCCTGCATCTGCTCGACGAGACCGAAGAAATCGTTCAGGCGGGCGAGCGTGGGCTCGGCTTCGTCGTCGGCTAGTTCGAGCCGCGCAAGATGCGCAATGCGTTTTACATCCGTCAAGGTCAAAGACATTCGGTCACCGGAAAGACTGAGTCCGCCGCAATCAAGAAAACATTAAATGCGACAAGAAGTTACATCAAGGGAAGGAGCCACAAACAGCGAGTCTGACGATGGCAAAAACTACCGTCCTTTTCCTTCGAATACCCCAAAATTATAAGGTATCATTACGCGTTCCACCCAAATCCGGATCGACTTACCAGCAGCTTTCTCTGCGTTTCACCCTTCGCGAGCGTGTGTCGCGCGTAGCTAATGCTTGGTGCGTTCGTATCCTCCGGTAGATTTCCTCGCAGTTCTGCATTTTGCGGCGACCGCTCTCGCTCTCTGCAGTCTGTTAATTTTTCCGCTGCCGTCCTAGGCGCTTGAAGCGAGGCACGGCTCCCAGCGAGACAGGATTTTGAATGTTCGGTTTTTTGCGCAGCTACTTTTCCAACGATCTGGCGATTGATCTCGGCACCGCCAACACGCTGATCTACATGCGCGGCAAAGGCATCGTACTCGACGAGCCCTCCGTTGTTTCCATCCGCCAAGAAGGCGGCCCGAACGGCAAGAAGACCATTCAGGCTGTCGGCAAGGAAGCAAAGCAGATGCTCGGCAAGGTGCCGGGCAACATCGAAGCCATCCGCCCGATGAAAGACGGCGTTATCGCCGATTTCACCGTCACCGAGCAGATGATCAAGCAGTTCATCAAGACTGCACACGAATCGCGGATGTTCTCGCCTTCGCCGCGCATCATCATCTGCGTGCCGTGCGGTTCGACCCAGGTCGAACGACGCGCCATCAAGGAAGCGGCACACGGCGCGGGCGCCTCACAGGTCTACCTGATCGAAGAACCCATGGCTGCGGCCATCGGCGCGGGCTTGCCGGTTTCGGAAGCGACCGGCTCGATGGTCGTCGATATCGGCGGCGGCACGACCGAAGTCGGCGTGATCTCGCTCGGCGGGATCGTGTACAAGGGTTCGGTCCGCGTCGGCGGCGACAAGTTCGACGAAGCCATCGTCAACTATATCCGCCGCAACTACGGCATGCTGATCGGCGAACAAACCGCCGAAGCCATCAAGAAGGAAATCGGTTCGGCTTTCCCGGGCTCCGAAGTCAAGGAGATGGAAGTCAAGGGCCGCAATCTTTCGGAAGGCATTCCGCGCAGCTTCACCATTTCGAGCAACGAAATTCTCGAAGCGCTGACCGATCCGCTGAACCAGATCGTGTCGTCGGTGAAGATCGCGCTGGAACAGACGCCGCCGGAGCTGGGCGCCGACATCGCCGAGCGCGGCATGATGCTGACCGGCGGCGGCGCGCTGCTGCGTGATCTCGACCGCTTGCTCGCGGAAGAAACCGGTCTGCCGGTGCTCGTCGCGGAAGACCCGCTGACGTGCGTCGTCCGTGGTTCGGGCATGGCGCTCGAACGCATGGATAAACTCGGCAGCATCTTCTCCTACGAGTGAGGATCCCGTGGCGCACTTTCGCGTGACTGCGAAACCCGCGCCGCCCGATGCCGACTCATGCAACGCACCGCGCAATGCATCGCGCGCCAAGCACGGCCCGGCTCAGTCCGGGCCGTATTTGACAGCGTAGAGCAGGACCGTTCGAATCGCGGTTCTGCAGCACATCAAACCGCTCACGCCCTCGGCGCCGACCATGGAATACAGTCCGCCGCCACTTTTCAAGCAAGGTCCGTCAGCGCTCGCGCGGCTGATCTTCTTCGTGGTGCTCGCACTCGCCCTGCTCATCTCCGACGCTCGCTTCAACACGCTGGAGATCGTTCGCGGCCTGCTCGGCGCGGGCTTGTACCCGCTGCAGCGCGCGGCGCTGGTGCCGCGCGACATGTTCATGGGCGCGGCCGATCTCGCCGTGACCAGCGCGAACCTGCGCAGCGCGAACCAGAAGCTCATCGATAAAAACCTCCAGCTCTCGGTCAAGGCCGGCGACGCGGCGCAACTGAGCGCGGAAAACGCGCATCTGCGGGCGCTCCTGGAGTTGCAGTCGCGCGCGACCACACAAACCACGCCCGCCGAGATTCAATACGACACGCGCGATCCGTTCACGCAGAAAGTGGTGATCGGCAAGGGCGCGCAGCAGGGCATTCAGGACGGCGCGCCGGTCGTGAACGAAGACGGTGTGATCGGGCAGGTTACGCGCGTCTTTCCGCTGCAATCCGAAGTCACGCTGCTGTCCGACAAAGACCAGGCCGTGCCCGTGCAGATCGCGCGGACGGGTTTGCGTAGCGTGATCTACGGGACGCCGAAGGGCGATACGCTCGATCTGCGTTTCGTGCCGATCAGCGCCGACGTGCAATCCGGCGACGAACTCGTGACGAGCGGCCTCGACGGCATTTATCCGCCGGGATTGCCGGTGGCGAAAGTCGTGCGCGTCGACAAACAAGCCGACACCGCGTTCGCGCGTGTCGTCTGCTTGCCCATCGCGCCGGTGCGCGGCGCGCGCCAGTTGCTCGTGCTGCATTACAACGTCAATCTGCCGCCGAATCCGGTCGAGGTCGAAGCCGCCGCCGCCGCGAAGGAAGCGAAAGAAAACAAGGGCAAAAAAGGCAAGGGCGCGAGCAAGGCGGCGGCACCGGCTGCCGGCAGCGCGGCAGCGCCTGCCGTGGCTGCATCGGCTGCGCCTGCCGCGCCCGCTGTGGTGGCGTCGGCCGCGAGACCCGCGTCCGCGGCGAAATCCGCGCCAGGCCGCGCGCAGCCGAAGGCGAGCACCGCCCGGCCCGCTTCGGGAGCCGTGCGATGAGCCGTCCGCAATACATCCTGCAACCGGTCAATCCGTACTTCATCGCGTTCAGTCTGGCCGCCGCTTTCCTGCTCAACCTGATGCCTTGGGGACGCCAGATCGGCGTGCCGGATTTCGTCGCCGTCGTGCTGCTGTTCTGGAACGTTCACCAGCCGCGCCGGGTCGGAATGGGTATCGCGTTTCTGCTCGGTCTTTTGATGGACGTCCACAACGCGAGCCTGCTCGGCGAGCACGCGCTTGCGTATACGCTGTTGTCGTATGGCGCGATCACGATTCACCGGCGCGTGCTGTGGATGTCGCTGCCGGTGCAGACGCTCGTCGTCGCGCCGCTTCTGGTCGGCGCGCAACTCGTGCCGTTCGTGATTCGCCTGATGACCGGCGCGGCGTTTCCGGGCTGGGGTTATCTGATCGACGGGTTTGTCGAAGCGGTGCTGTGGCCGGTGACGAGTTTCCTCCTGCTCATGCCGCAACGGCGCGCCGCCGATCCCGACGACACGCGCCCGATCTGACGATCTGCACTAATGCTTAACGAAGTGGTTTACTGAAGTGGCTTGCCGAGCCTTTCGTTGAATCGCGAAAAATCGCGAATACTGCATGACCGAATTCAAGAACGCCGAACAACAGTTGTCGAAGTTTCGCCTGCGCGTCGCGGCGGCCGGCCTGTTCGTGTTCGTCTGCTTCGGGCTGATCGGCCTGCGGTTCCTGTACTTGCAGGTGTGGCACTTCAGCAAGTACTCCCTGCAAGCCGACGAAAACCGCATTTCGGTCGCGCCCATCGTGCCGAATCGCGGCATCATCACCGACCGCAACGGCGTCGTGCTCGCCAAGAACTACTCGGCGTACACGCTGGAAATCACGCCGTCGAAAATCGACGGCACGCTCGACGATGAAATCGACCGTATCGGCACGGTCATTCCCGTCGACGCGCGCGACCGCCGCCGCTTTAAGAAACTGCTCGAAGATTCGAAGAATTTCGAAAGCCTGCCGATCCGCACGCGCCTGACCGACGACGAAGTCGCGCGTTTCACCGCGCAGCGCTTCCGTTTTCCCGGCGTGGAAGTGCGCGCGCGACTGTTCCGCCAATATCCGCTCGGGCCGACGGCGGCGCACGTGATCGGCTATATCGGGCGGATTTCGCAGCGCGACCAGGAGCGCATCGACGAGGCGAGCGATCAGAACGACGCCGATGGCGAGCACTACGATCCGCGTCTCGACGCAAATAATTACAAGGGCACCGATTACATCGGGAAGATCGGCGTCGAGCAGAGTTACGAGACGGAACTGCACGGACTGACCGGTTTCGAGGAAGTGGAAGTCACGGCGGGCGGCCGTCCGGTACGCACCATGTCGCGCACGCAGGCCACGCCGGGCAATAATCTGCGGCTGTCGCTGGATATCGGCCTGCAGCAGGTGGCCGAGCAGGCGTTCGCCGGCCGGCGCGGCGCGCTGGTCGCGATCGAACCCGCCACCGGCGACGTGCTCGCGTTCGTGTCCGCGCCGAGCTTCGACCCGAATTCGTTCGTCGACGGGATCGACCAGCAGACCTGGGATTCGCTCAACAATTCGCCCGACCATCCGCTGCTCAATCGCCCGCTCCACGGCACTTATCCGCCGGGTTCGACCTACAAGCCGTTCCTGGCGCTCGCCGCGCTCTCGCTGCACAAGCGCACGCCGGGCTGGGGTTTTCAGGATCCGGGCTTCTTCACCTTCGGTGGCCACACGTTCCGCAACGACGTGCGCGCGGGGCAAGGCTGGGTGGACATGAACCGGGCGATCGTCGTGTCGAACGACACCTATTTCTACATGGTGGCACGCGATCTGGGCGTGAACGCGATGGCCGGATTCATGAAACCGTGGGGTTTCGGTCAGATCACGGGCATCGACATTTCGGGCGAGGCGCGCGGCATTCTGCCTTCAACAGAATGGAAGCGGAAGGCGTATCACAAGCCGGAGCAGCAGCGCTGGTACGAGGGCGAAACCATCAGCCTCGGCATCGGCCAGGGCTACAACTCGTTCACGATCCTGCAACTGGCGCACGCCACCGCGACGCTCGCGAACGACGGCGTGGTGATGAAGCCGCACCTGGTGAAGGACATTGAGAATCCACTGACGAAGGCCGAGCGTCCGACCGTGCGCGGCGAAAGCGCGCGGATCGACGTGCGCCAGCAGGATATCGACGTCATCAAGCGTGCGATGGAAGGCGTCATGACCAACGGCACGGCGGTGAAGGTGTTCGCGGGCGCGCCTTATACCTCAGCCGGCAAGACCGGCACGGCGCAGGTTTATTCGTTGCAGGGCGCGAACTATCGCGGCCACGCGACCGCCGAGCATCTGCGCGATCACGCGCTGTTCATCGCGTTCGCGCCGGCGGAACAGCCGAAGATCGCGCTCGCGCTGATCGTGGAAAACGGCGGCTGGGGTGCGGAAGCGGCGGGTCCGATCGCGCGTAAAGTGCTCGATTACTACCTCGTCGATCGCCTGAAACCCGGCGCGGAAGCAGCGGCGATCGCGGCGGCGGCTTCGGCGACTGAAGACGCGGGTATCCCGATTATCGGCGGGCCGCAAACGCCGGCTGAAGCCGCACTGCCCGCTTCGCTCGCGGCGGTATCGCCCGCGTTCTCGGCATCGGCCGCGAGCGCAGCTTCGGCGGCTTCGGCGGCTTCGGCGTCGGCTGCATCGTCGGCTTCTTCTGCTTCCGCGCCGTCGAGAAAGAAGCGCCGCGCGCCGGAGCCGGCGAGCGCGCCCGCGTTGCCTGCCCAACCGACTCAACCTGCCGAGCCGCAGCCACAGCCGCAACCGCAGCCACGCAAAGGCAGCAAGCCGGGCAACAGCAACGCCATCAAGACGCTGACGCCTTCGGGCGGCATCGACGAATAAAGGAGCAGAGGATGCAATTCGACAAGCGCGCCTGGCTCGACCGCAGCAAACGCATGTTCGCGGGCTTCGACCGGCCGCTCGCGCTGATCGTGTTTCTGCTGCTGTGCGTCGGCATCGTGACGCTGTATAGCGCGAGTATCGACGTGCCGGGCCGTGTCGAAGACCAGTTGCGCAACATCATGCTGACGTTCGTGCTGATGTGGATCCTCGCGAACATTCCGCCGCCGATGCTGATGCGCTTCGCCGTCCCGCTCTACACGCTCGGCGTGGCGCTGCTGATTGCGGTCGCGAGTTTCGGGCTGACGCGCAAGGGCGCGAAGCGCTGGCTGAACGTGGGCGTCGTGATCCAGCCATCCGAGATCATGAAAATCGCGATGCCGCTCATGCTCGCGTGGTATTTCCAGCGGCGCGAAGGCGGGATTCGCTGGTGGGATTATCTGGTCGGCTTCCTGATCCTGATCGTGCCGGTGGCGCTGATCGCCAAGCAGCCCGACCTTGGCACGGCGGTGCTCGTGTTCGCCGCGGGATTCTTCGTGATTTATTTCGCCGGACTGAGTTTCAAGCTGCTGGTGCCGGTGCTGGCGGCGGGCGTGGTGATGGTGGCGTGCGTCGCGGTGTTCCAGGACCGGATCTGCCAGCCGGAAGTGAACTGGCCGCTGATGCACGACTACCAGAAGCATCGCATCTGCACCTTGCTCGATCCCACTTCCGATCCGCTCGGCAAGGGCTTCCACACCATTCAGGCGGTGATCGCGATCGGCTCGGGCGGCACGCTCGGCAAAGGCTGGCTGAAAGGCACGCAGGCGCATCTCGAATTTATCCCCGAGAAGCATACCGACTTCATTTTCGCGGTCTACGCGGAGGAATTCGGACTCGCGGGCGGGCTGGTGCTGCTCTTTCTCTACATGGTGCTGATCGCGCGCGGGCTTTATATCGCGGCGAACGGCGCGACCTTGTTCGGGCGTTTGCTGGCGGGATCGCTGACGCTCGCGTATTTCACCTACGCATTCGTCAATATCGGGATGGTGAGCGGCATTTTGCCGGTGGTCGGCGTGCCGCTGCCGTTCATGAGCTATGGCGGCACGGCGCTCACGACGCTCGGCGTCGCGGCGGGCCTCATCATGAGTGTTGCGCGCCAGAAGCGGCTGATGCAGGGCTAGCGCTGCACGCCCAAGCCTTGCCGATAAAAAAAGCCCGCGTTGCATAAACGCGGGCTTTTTTCATTGCGGACGGTTGCGCTCCAGTTCCGCGCTCAACTCCTGGTACTTGAGCCGCGCCGCCGGATCGCCTTGCGCTGCCGCCGCCGCGTAATACGCGCGCGCGACGTTCAGATTGCGCTCCACGCCGTCGCCGCCGCGCTCGTAGAACGAACCGGCGACGTACTGCGCGGTCATGTCGCCGCCCTGCGCCGCTTTCTTGTACCAGGTGAACGCCTGCGTGTTGTCGCGGGGCGTGCCGCGACCATCCAGAAACTGGTTGGCGAGCGCGAGTTCCGCCTGCACGTGTCCCTGGTTCGCCGCTTTCAGAAACCAGCGATGCGCCTCGGCCGGATCCTTCGCGACGAACTCGCCGTCGTCGAACATCTTGCCGTAGACATATTGCGCGTGCGTCATGTTCGCGTCGGCGGCGCGGCGCAGCCACTTCTTGCCTTCGTCGATATCCGGCGCGCCGCCTTCGCCGTTCAGCAGCATCATCGCGTAGTTGAATTCCGCGAGCCGGCTGCCGCCTTGCGCCGCGCGGCGAAACTCCGAGCGCGCCGCCGCCATGTTGCCCGCGTTGTAATCGGCGACCGCGCTTTGCGTCGCGAGATCCGTCGATTTGAGCGTGGTCTGCGCGTTCGCCGCGCCGCTGAATGCCAGTGCTGCGGCGAGCGCTGCGGCCAGCATCAAAATTCGCCTGCTTGAAGTCGTGGTCATGTGCGTGCTTCCTGCAACGCCTGGCGCGTCGCCTTGAGGAGCCAGGTGACGTCGGCGGCCAGCGCGATCACCCGAATGCCCGCTTGAGCATACTGGCGCGCACTCGCCACATCCATCGCGAAAATGCCGCACGCGATACCCGCGCGCCGCGCCGCCGCCGCGATCCGTTCGATGGCCGCCTGGACGTCCGCGTGTTTCGGATCGGCCAGATGGCCGAGGCTCGCCGCGAGATCCGCCGGGCCGATAAACAGGCAATCGACGCCGGGAGTCGCCGCGATCGCATCGACGTTTTCGAGCGCCGCGACCGATTCGATCTGCACGATCGTCGCGATCTGCGCGTTCGCCGTGCTCAGATAGTCGCGCCGCATGCCATAAGCCGCCGCGCGGACGCCGCCCGCGACGCCGCGCTGACCGTCGCGCGCTTCGGCCGTTGGATATTGCGTGAGCCGCACGGCGCGCGCGGCGTCGTCGGCGGATTCGATGTTCGGGAACATCAGCGTGCGCGCGCCTGCGTCGAGCGCGCGCTTGACGAGCCAGCCAACGCTTGCGGGCACGCGCACGACCGGCTCGCTCGGCAGATGCGCGGCGGCGATCGCGCGCAACTGGTCGATCACGTCGCGGCTGTCGTTAGCCGAGTGCTCCATGTCGATACACAACCAGTCGAAGCCCGCGTGCGCGAGCGCTTCGGCGGCGCACGCGCTGCCGAGCGACAGCCAAAGGCCGAACAGAGCGCCCGGCTCGGCGAGTTTTTGCTTGAGGGGATTGGTGAAGGTGCTCATCGCGGCGCTCCGGGCTGGGAGGCGGCGCGCGCTTGGCGGAAGAAGTTGCGCGGCATGGCGTGCTCCGTTATGTCTCGCTCCGTTGTACCGCGCGTGTTGCGCGGCTTATCGAACGATCATACCGTGACAATAACGCCGATGCCGGCGCTTAGCCGATACGGCCTATGCGTGCTCGACGTCCGCCCAGCAGTTCGGCGTCTCGTAAAGACGCACGCGCGCGAGCTTCAGATTGACGCCGTAATGGGCGTCGTAGACTTCGGCGAGAATGCCGAATGCCACCGACGCCAGATTTTCGACGGTCGGAATGCGGTCGAGCACGACGGTCTTGTGGCCGGGCATGCTGTCGAGGAACTCGCGCACTTGTGCATCGCCTTCGTACACGATGAACGCGTGGTCCCACTTGCCGACGAGATGCTCCATCGCGAGCGATTTCACATCGGCGAAATCCATCACCATGCCGCGATCCGGCGCGCCTTCGGTATCGACGAGATCGCCTTGCAGCGTGATTTCCAGCACGTAGCGATGCCCGTGCAAATTACGGCACTGGCTGCGGTGATCGGGAATGCGGTGGCCCGCGTCGAATTCCAGCTTTCGGGTGATGGTCTGCACGTAGTTCTACCGGCTATCAGGGAATGTTCAGGTACTTGTGCGTCTGCATCGAAAGACGCCACTTCGGATGCCGCTTGCACCAGTCGATCGCGAGCTTCGTGTTGAGATCGCGCGACGGGCCGTCCATCGGCTGCACGAGAAAATACTCGAAGTCGAGCTTCGCGTAATCGGCGAGACGCTGGTTGTCTTGCGGCACGACCACTTTCAGTTCATTGCCCTTCGTCACGACGAGCGGCGCATCGGCCTTCGGACTGACGCAAATCCAGTCGATCGTATCGAGCACCGGCAGCGAACCATTGGTTTCGATCGCCATCTCGAAGCCAGCTTCGTGCAGCGCATCAACGAACGGCTGGTCGATCTGCAGCATCGGCTCGCCGCCCGTACACACGACGAACTTATGCGCTTCGCCGTCCGGCCATTGCGACGCGATCATCGCCACCAGATCGGCGGGCGTGCGGTATTTGCCACCGTTTTCGCCATCCGTGCCGACGAAATCGGTGTCGCAGAACTGGCAAACCGCTTCTGCGCGATCTTCTTCGCGGCCCGACCACAGGTTGCAGCCGGCGAACCGGCAAAACACCGCCGGGCGTCCGGCGTTCGCGCCCTCGCCTTGCAACGTGTAGAAGATTTCCTTTACCGCGTAAGTCATAACCGCCGTTTGTCTCTTAAAAATTAAACCGGTTCGAAGGTGACCTGCTCGCCCGCGCGATACGCCTCATAGCCGCGCTTGCGCAGCTTGCACGCCGGACACTGGCCGCAACCGAAGCCCCACGCGTGCAGTTCCGCCCGCTCGCCGACATAGCACGTATGCGTCTCGATCCGCACGAGTTCCACGAGCGTCTCGCCGCCGAGTTGTTCGGCGAGCCGCCAGGTATCGGCCTTGTCGAGCCACATCAGCGGCGTTTCGAGCGCATAGCGCGTTTCCATGCCGAGGTTCAGCGCGACTTGCAGCGCTTTCATGGTGTCGTCGCGGCAATCGGGATAGCCCGAAAAGTCCGTTTCGCACATGCCGCCGACCAGCACCTTCAATCCCCGCCGATACGCCACCGCCGCCGCGATCGTCATGAACATCAGATTGCGGCCGGGCACGAAGGTGTTCGGCAGGCCGTTCGCCGTGGCTTCGATCTCGATTTCGCGGGTCATCGCGGTTTCGCTGATCGCGCCGAGAATCGACAAGTCGATCATGTGATCCTCGCCGAGCCGGTCAGCCCAATGCGGGAACGCGCGCGCGACGCCGTTGCGGAAACCGTCGCGGCATTCGAGTTCGACCCGATGCCGCTGACCGTAATCAAAGCCGAGCGTTTCGACCGTCTTGTACCGTTCGAGTGCCCACGCGAGGCATGTGGCCGAGTCCTGGCCGCCGGAAAACAGCACGAGGGCGCTGTCCTTAGCGTCTGTCCGAGTCACCGTGAAACTCCGTGTATGAGCGCGCGATAAACGTGATCGAGCGTGATTGAGCGAGATCGGGCCGGAAAGTGTGGCCTGCGGCCCGTCGACCGGAACGGTCCGGCCATGCGGCCGAATAAAGCGGCCAAGTATAGGCGGGCGGCTTGCCGGCGTGATCGCGCGGTCTTTATACCGCCGATACCGCGCCCGGTTTCTCAACGCTCGAACAAAACAGCGGCAATCGATAAGTCCTTGAACCGCCACGAATTTTAACATGCGGAGTCTGTTTTCCGCCCGGTGCGGTCCGGACCCAGCGCGCCTCGAAGCCTTTCGGCCAAAACCCGCGCAATGGAAAAGGCCCGGAAACCTTGCGGTTTCCGGGCCTTCTTGCAACTGTGGTGGCCTGGGTCGGAATCGAACCAACGACACGCGGATTTTCAATCCGCTGCTCTACCAACTGAGCTACCGGGCCACGAAGAACGAAAGTATATCAAAGGGGTTTCCGACGCTCAAGCGTTTTTCACCCAATTTGTTTCAGTCAAACCTCGCTCTTGTTCTTGCCGAGGTCCACGCCGAGTTGCTTCAGCTTGCGGTACAAGTGCGTGCGTTCGAGCCCGGTCTTTTCCGCGACGCGCGTCATGCTGCCGTTCTCGCGCGCAAGGTGATATTCGAAGTACGCGCGCTCGAACGCGTCGCGCGCGTCGCGCAGCGGGATGTCGAAGGAAATTGCCGCCGTCGGGCCTGACTGGCCGTGCGCGATGCCCGAGTTGCTATCGCCGCCCGCGTTCATCGACGATACGCTCGGCAACGCGGCCGCCGCCGGCACGCTCGACAAGCCACCCGACATCAGCGGTTTCGCCGCCGTCGACGCCACCGGCGTCGCCGCCGTGCCGCGCGCGAGTCCCTGCTCGACCGCCTTCAGCAGTTTTTGCAGCGCGATCGGTTTTTCGAGGAAATTCAGCGCGCCGATTTTCGTCGCCTCGACGGCGGTGTCGATGGTCGCGTGGCCCGACATCATGATCACCGGCATCGTCAGCTTGCCTTGCGCCGCCCATTCCTTGAGCAACGTCACGCCGTCGGTGTCCGGCATCCAGATGTCGAGCAGCACCAGATCAGGCGCCTGACGCAAGCGGTAATCGCGCGCCTGCTGCGCATTTTCCGCCGCCTCCACCACATGCCCTTCGTCGCTCAGGATTTCCGAGAGCAATTCCCGGATGCCCATTTCGTCGTCTACCACCAGGATGGTTGCCATTTACGCTGCCCTTGTCTGCACTGTTGCTTTTGTCGTTCCGTGACTCGCGCTCGCTGCCGGCGGCGTTGCGCCGGTTTGAACAGCGTCGTCCGCGAGTTGCAGGAACAGAATCGAGATCTGCGCGCCTTCGATCACGTCGGCGGTTTTCGAACGATTACGTATGTCGATGCGCGCACCGTGCTCATCGACGATCTTCTTCACCGTTGCCAATCCCAGCCCCGTGCCCTTCGCCTTGGTCGTCACGTAAGGCTCGAACGCGCGCGAGAGAATGCGCGCCGGGAAACCGGGACCGTTGTCCGACACGGTCAGGCGCACCGCGACGCGCGCGTGGCCGGACGAATCGGGGTCGCCATATTCTACTGTCTTGGTTTCGAGCAGGACGCGCGGTTCCGCAACATCGGCCACGGCATCCTGCGCATTCTGCAAAAGGTTGTGGATCACTTGCCGCAATTGAGTCGCGTCGCCGCGAATCACCGGCAATTTCGCGAGCTCGATCGTGATCGGGCTCTTGCCTTCCTCGATGCCGTACAGCGCCAGCACTTCGCCCACGAGTTCGTTGAGTTGCAAATTGCCGAGCACGGCGGGCGGCGTCCGCGCGTATTCGCGGAAATCGTCGACCATCTGCTTCATCGCCTGCACCTGATTCACGATGGTCGTCGCGCCGCGCTTGAGCACGTCCGCGTCGTGCGGCGCGAGCTTGTCCGCGAGTTTCATCTGAAGGCGCTCGGCGGAGAGCTGAATCGGCGTCAACGGATTCTTGATTTCGTGCGCGAGCCGCCGCGCGACTTCGCCCCACGCGACCGAACGCTGCGCCGAGATCACGTCCGAGATATCGTCGAAAACGACCACGTAGCCGGTGGTTTCCGCGTCTTCGGCATCGCTCTCGGTCGCGCTCAGCAATTGCGTGCCGCGCACGAGCAGCGTCAGCGGATCGTTTTCACCCGGCACGGTGACCGCCAGTTGCTGCTGCCAGTGCCCGCGATCGCCGACCGGCTTGCCGCTGCCGCTCGCCGCCGCATCGCGATCCGCGAACGCCTTGCGCACCATCGCGCCGAACTCGGCGAGCACGTCGATCTGCTCCAGCGGCAGGTTCAGCGACGCATTGAACGGCTGCCGGAAAATCCGCGCGGCGCCGCGATTCGCGGTGGTGAGCCGGAACTGCCGGTCGAACACGAACACGCCCGCCGTCAGATTCGCGAGAATGCTTTCGAGATACGCCTTCGAATGTTCCAGCGCGATCCGGTTGTTCTCGACCGCCGCGCGCGCTTCGGACAACTGACGCGTCATCGCGTTGAACGACTGCGTGAGAAAGCCGAGTTCGTCACGCGATTTGACTTCGCGTTTGGGCGTGTAATCGCCCTCCGCCACTTCCTTCGTGCCTTGCGCGAGCAGGAACAGCGGGCGCGCGAGCTGATTGCCGAGCGCAAGCGCGAGGATCATCGCGATGAAAGTGGCGAGGAAGAGCGCGAGCGTCAGCGTGCCGATGTACATCTTGCGCAGGCCGGTGCGCCCCAGCGCCTTTTCCTGATATTCGCGATACGCGCGCTGCACGGCGTCGGCGTTGCGCGCAAGTGCGGGACTTACCGGCTGCTCGATCTGCAGGAAACGTTCGGCCGGCTGCAGTTCGGCCGTGCTGGCATCGGCGATCTTCACGATCACGCGCAATCGCAACGCGCCCTTCGGCCCGGTCGCGCCGGCATCGCCGTCCACTTCCCCTTCGATCGCGCCGTACGGACGCTGCCGCGCCTGATTCAGCATCAGCGGCGTCGGCAGGTTGTCGGGCACGAGCGCGGCGAAGTTACTCGATGCCTGCGCGATCACGCGCACATCGGGCGCCGTGCCGGAACCGCTTCGCATCGGCTCGACGATGGTCGCGTCCTGCACGTTGAACTGATCGCGCAGACGCAGGAGGGTGAGCGTGAGGCTTGTGGAATCGGCGCTGGAAAGCTGGTCGCTCATCAGGCGGCCTTTGTTCTGCAGGTCCGACAGCGACGCGTCGAGCATGCCGCGCCCGAGGTTCAGCCCGGACGTCAGCGCGGTTTCCACGTTGACGTCGAACCACGACTCGATACTGCGCGACACGAACTGATACGACACCACGTAGATGATCGCGCCCGGCACCACGCCGACGAGCGCGAAGATAAACGCGAGCTTGGCGAGCAGGCGCGTGCCGAATTTGCCCTGCCGCACCCGCGTCACGATGATGAGCATCAGCCCCGTGACGATCAGCAAAAACACGACGGCCACCGCGACGTTCGCCGCGTAGAGCCAGGAATAGTAGCGGTCGAAGAACTCCGTGTTCGCGCTGGCGAGCGCGAGCATCACGAGCAGCAGCACTGCCGTGACGGCGACGGTCGTTACCAGCAATCGGACGACGAAACTTTTCATATCGGTGCGGCGGCGGAATTTATTTGGCACGTTCGGCCGCCGTGAAAGTAAATCGCTTCCAGTCGGAGGAAAGGCTCCAGTCGCGGTTATTGACCGCGTCGATCTGGAACGGTTTGGGCATCAGCGCGATATCCAGTTGCATGCGCACGGATGCGTTGTAGGTATCGCCGGGCTTCACCTGCGTCCGGTCGATCACGTGCCACGACGTCACATGCTTGATCACCGCCAGCGCCTCGTTGAGCGATGTAAAACCAAGCTGCAGCCCGCCCGTCGAGACGCGATATTCGCGGGTAAGCGGTTGAAACGAAAGGCGAATGCTTTGCGAGACATTCACCGGTTCCTCGTCGAACCAATACCATCGCGGTCGCGAGAGACTGAAATCGGTCGTGAAATAAAGCGGAATGCCCTTGTTCACCGCGTCTTCGAGACTGCTGTTCAGCTCGAAGTCGAAGCGGGCGTCGAGACTCCAGCCGCTTGCGTCGGACTGCAGCGACGCACGCTGCACGGCGATCGGGTCGGCCAGTGCGGGCGTGGCTGCAACGAGGCTCAAGGCAAAAGCCAGCGCAGTCCAGACGACGGCAACGAGCCGAAGCGGAAAAAGGCGTTTGATCGTCACCGTTTCTGAAAGCGCGCGTAGAAGAATCCGTCGTGGTCGGCGGAAGATTCCGCGTTCCGGTTCGAAGTGATGCGGGCAGAATGCGCATCGCCCGCAGCGGCGTCTGAAACGTTGGAGCCGTCCGCCGTGTCTTGCGCAACGTTGGGGCTCGTGTGGAGCGCCGTCGGCAACAATTGCCCCGGCGCGTCCAATCGTACCGCATCTTCGTGCGCGTCTCCAAACCACTGCGCCTGCAACTCGCCTTCCTCCGGGAAGATCGAGCAGGTCACATAAAGCAACTCGCCGCCGGTTGCGACCAGCGGCCAGAGCGCCGACACGATCCGCCGCTGCTCCGCCACCAGCGCAGCGATATCCGACGGACGACGCAGCCAGCGAATATCGGGATGACGCCGCACGATGCCCGACGCCGAACACGGCACGTCGGCCAGAATGCGGTCGAACGCATCGCCGTCCGACCATTCCGACGGCTCGCCGGCGTCGCCCACGCGCACTTCAGCCGCGAGACCCAGGCGTTCGAGGTTCTGGCCGATCCGCCCGGCGCGCGCCGGATCGCTTTCCAGCGCGATCAATTCCACCTTCGCCAGTTCGAGGATATGGCCGGTCTTGCCGCCTGGCGCTGCGCACGCATCGAGCACGCGCATGCCGTCCGACGCGCCCAGCCATTGCGCGGCGAGTTGTGCGCCCGCGTCCTGCACGGAGACGATGCCCTCCGCGAAACCGGGAATCTTGTCGACCGGCATCGGCGTGTCGAGGCGCACCGCGTGAAGGCCCGCCGCCGTCGCTCCGATTCCCTCGGCCTTCAAGGTTTCGAGATAGTCGGCCACGTTCGTGCGCCGCGCGTTCACGCGCAGCGTGAGCGGACCTTGACGGTTGCCCGCGTCGAGAATGTTTTCCCAGGCGTCCGGCTGGCCGCGCTTCACCGCGTCGATCCACCACGCGGGGTAATTCCAGCGCACGACCGGATCCTGGCGGACCTCGGCGAGCAGCGTCTCGCGCTCGCGCAGGAAGCTGCGCAGCACGGCGTTGACCAGTCCCTTCGCAAATGCGAATTCGCGCCGCGCGGCGATCGCGTTGACCGTCTGATCGACGACCGTGAATGGCGTGTACGCCGCGTCGGCGTCGTTATCGGCGACCAGCGCGAAAGCGCAGCACAACACGTTCGCGACGTGCGGCGGCGGCGCCTTTTTCACGAGTTTCGCGAGCAGCGCATCCGCGAGCGCGAGCCGGCGCAAGGTGCGATACGCGATATCCTGTGTCGCGCCGCGCGCGGCCGGGTTGCCCGACGCGATCACGGTCTGCAGCGCCGCGGGCAGCGCCGATCCCGCGCGCACCGCGCCGATCGCCTGCGCCGCGCCGTCGAGGGCGAAGGCGAGCGAATCGGGCGCGAGATGCAGCGGGGTGAAACGGCCGTCGGACGACGTCCGGTCTTGCGCGGCGGGCTGAGCGGCGCGTCGGCGGGAAGGCTTGTCGGTCATGTCTGGGCGGTAGCGGCGGAGCCGCCGAAAGCGCGGACTCTTAAACGACGCATTGTAACGTGCGAGCCAGATTCGGCCGGAGGTGATGCTCGACCGCGTTTTTATCGCAGTTGCAGTCTCAAAAAAAATCGCCGCACGAGGCGGCGATTTTTTGAGACTGGTTAGGCACTGACGCCCTTAAATCACTCCATGCGGCCGGTCCGCGCCATTTCCATCAGGCGCGCAACGCGTTCCTCGGTTGCCGGGTGCGTCGAAAACAGATTGGCGATCCCGCCGCCCGACAGCGGATTCATGATCATCATCTGCGCGGTCGCCGGATGCTGCTCGGCGGTCGGAAACGGCACGCCGCGCGCGTACGCGTGGATTTTTTCGAGCGCGCTCGCGAGCGCTTGCGGATCGCCCGAAATCTGCGCGCCGCCACGATCCGCCTCGAATTCGCGCGCCCGCGAAATCGCCATTTGAATCAGCGCACCGGCGATAGGCGCGAGAATCGCCACCGCGATACTCGCAATCGGATTCGACGGACGCCCTTCCGAATCGCGGCCGCCGAAAAACATCGCGAAGTTCGCCAGCGCGGAAATCGCGCCCGCCATCGTGGCCGAAACGGTCGAAATGAGGATGTCGCGATGCTTCACGTGCGCGAGTTCGTGCGCCATCACACCGCGCATTTCCCGCTCCGACAACACACGCAGAATACCCGTCGTGGCCGCGACCGCCGCGTGCTCCGGATTACGGCCGGTCGCGAACGCGTTCGGCGCGTCTTCGTTGATGAGATAGACGCGCGGCATCGGCAATTCGGCCCGCGCCGCCAGATCGCGCACCATACGATAAAACTGCGGCGCGCTGGATTCGTCGACTTCCTGCGCGTTGTACATGCGCAGAACCATCTTGTCCGAGAACCAGTACGAGAAAAAATTCATGCCGAGAGCGACCAGCAGCGCGAGCATCATGCCCTTCGAGCCGCCGATCATCCCGCCGATCACGACAAAAAGGGCCGTGATCGCTGCCATCAGCATCGCCGTTTTGACCCAGTTGAACATGTCCTGAACTCCTCACCCTTTATCAGTGCGCATTTCGCGCGAATGGTCCGCGAACAATTGCTCGCGGACCACGATTGTAAGCAAAATGTTAGATAAGGGCATCTCGCAATAATTCAATCACCGATGCGAAGTCGCGAGCTTGATTCCCAGTCCGACGAAAGCGCTGCCGACCACACGATCCAGCCACATCTTCACAGACGGCTTGCCCGAGAAGCGCGCGGTCACGCTGCCCGCGATCCACGCGACGAACGTATTCCAGATCGTGCTCATTGCGATGAAAACCAGCCCGAGCGCAAGGAACGCGAACACTTTGTGCGGACTGTCGGCGGTGACGAATTGCGGGAAAAAGGAGACGAAGAACAGCACCACCTTCGGATTCAGCACATTGGTCACGAAACCTTGCGCGAACAATTGCCGGAGGGATTTCGGCGCCGATTTGACGACGACTTGCGGTGTATCGGCGGTCTTGGCGGCATCGGGCTTAGTAAAAATCAGCCGAACGCCGAGATAAATCAAATAGATCGCGCCCGCGAACTTGACGATGGTGAACGCGGTTGCCGACGCCGCCAACAACGCCGTCAGCCCGAACGCGCAGGCGAGCGTATGGACGACGCAACCCGCCGAAATACCCAGCGCCGAAACGACGCCCGCGCCCCGGCCCTGCGCCACGCTACGTCCGACGATGTACGCGGTGTCCGGCCCCGGTGTGACGTTCAGCAGGAAAACCGCGACGAGAAAGAGCGAAAAGCTGGTAATGCCGAGCATCGAAAACTCCGCGTGAGATAAGTGTCTGAGCCCGTTAGACGCCGGAATCCGCCGGTATCGCGAACTGCTGCCCCGCCTGAAGCGGCGATCCAGCAAGGAATTCGCGCGCGCCGAGCCGCTTGCCGCCCGGCTTCTGGAGTTGCGTGATCCGCAGCGCGCCTTCGCCGCACGCGACCACCACGCCGTCCGCCGACGCTTCGAGGATCGTTCCGGGCGCCTTTTCATGCTTAACCGTGCTGACGGCCTCTGCTTCCCAAATTTTCACGGCGACGCCGTCCAGCATTCCCAGACCGCCGGGAAACGGATCAAAGGCGCGAACCTGACGCGCGAGCACATCGGCAGGACGACGCCAGTCGAGCGCGGCTTCGTGTTTCGCGATCTTTTCAGCGTAGGTCGCGCCCTCTGCCGGTTGCGGCACGGACGGCAGCGCGCCGTCGCGTTCGAGATCGCGCAGGCCCGCCACGACGAGATCCGCGCCGAGTTGTGCGAGCCGGTCGTGCAGCGTGGCCGTGGTGTCGGCGGGAAGAATGGGAATGCGCGCCTTACGGATCATCGGCCCGGTGTCGAGTCCCGCGTCCATCTGCATGAGCGTGATGCCGGTTTCGACGTCGCCCGCTTCGATCGCGCGGTGGATCGGCGCAGCGCCTCGCCAGCGCGGCAATAGCGACCCGTGGATGTTGATGGCGCCCTTCGGCGCAATATCGAGCACTTCCTGCGGCAGGATCAGCCCGTAAGCCGCCACCACCATGACGTCGTGCGGCGTCGTGCGCAGCAAATCGATCGCCGCCGCCGCTTCTTCCGGATACTTGCCGTTGCGCCGCAACGACGTGGGCTGCGCCACCTGCAAGCCCTGTTCGAGCGCGAAACGCTTGACCGGAGTCGCGGCCAGCTTCATGCCGCGCCCCGCCGGCCGGTCCGGCTGCGTGAGAACCAGCGGAACCGTAAAACCCGCTTGATGAATTGCCGCGAGCGCAGCCGCGGCAAATTCGGGCGTTCCGGCGAAAACGACGCGCAGCGCTTGTGTCATGTGAACGGCCAACCTGCTGAAAAGACGAAAAACGGATTAAGCCAACGGAATTACAGCGCCTTTTCGAGCTTTTTCATCTTGCCGCGAATACGCGTCTGCTTCAGCGGCGACAGATATTCCACGAAGACATGCCCCGCCAGGTGATCCATTTCATGCTGGATGCAAACGGCCAGCAACTCGTCGCAATCGATCTCGAACGTTTCGCCCTTCTCGTTCAGCGCTCGCACGCGAACTTTCTCGGGACGTTCGACGAAATCGTAGATTCCCGGTACGGACAGGCAGCCTTCTTCCCAGTCCTTTTTTTCGTCGCTCGACCAGACGATTTCCGGGTTGATGAAGACCTGAAGCTGATCGTGCGTGTCCGAGACGTCGATGGTGATGACGCGCTCATGCACGTCCACCTGCGTCGCCGCCAGCCCGACGCCGGGCGCGGCGTACATCGTCTCGGCCATGTCGGCGACGAGCTTGCGGATGCGGTCATCGACCACTTCGACCGGTTTCGCGACCTTGTGCAGCCGTTTGTCCGGGTAGTTGAGTATGTGCAAAAGAGCCATGTTTCAGATTATCGACGCACGCCGGAGCGCGCGAAAGTCGGCCATTCGGCCAGGTTGCGAACGAGTGTCGGCGTGCGGAAGATAGGCAACTGAACGGTTTCGGTTCAGCGCCGCGAGTGAGCGGCGACGCCTTGTCGAAACGGGCGCCAGCGCGGCCGGACGACGACTCTTATGTATTTCGGAATATGAAAATTTTAACATGACGACCGCCGACCTGCTGACCGTCTCCGCCGCGCCGCCACTGGCTCCCCGGGATATCGACGAACTTCGCGCGTGGCTTCGCCTCGCTCAGGCGCGCGGGCTTGCACCCGCCGCGCTGCGTTCGCTGCTGAGCACGTTCGGAAGCCCGCAAGCCGTGCTTGCGGAATCGTTCGCCGCGCTCGCCCGGGTTTCCAGCGATGCCGCCGCACGGGCCGCGCTCGCGCCGCCTGCGGCATCCGAACTCGGCGATTTCGAAACTTGCTTCGCGCGCTCGGCGGAATGGGCCGCCGAGCCGGGAAACCACATCGTGACGCTCGCCGACAGCGCGTATCCGCCGGCGCTCCTGACCATGCCCGATCCGCCGCCGCTGCTATATGTAAAGGGGCGGCTCGCGGTGCTGCAATCACGCGCGGTCGCGATGGTCGGTAGCCGCAGCGCGACGCCGCAAGGGATCGAGGACGCGCAGCGCTTTGCTCACGCGTTTTCCGCCGCCGGGCTGGCGGTCGTGTCGGGGATGGCGCTGGGGATCGACACGGCCGCGCATCGCGGTGCGCTCGGCGGCGCGGGCAGCACGATCGCCGTGATCGGAACGGGCGCGGATCTCGTTTATCCGTCGGCGAACCGCGCGCTCGCGCATGAGATCGCGGGGGACGGCGCGATCATCTCTGAATGGCCGCTCGGTACGCCCGCGCGGGCCGCGAACTTTCCGCAGCGCAACCGGCTGATCGCGGGTCTTGCGGGAGGCGTGCTGGTGGTGGAAGCCGCCATGCGCTCCGGCTCGCTCATCACCGCGCGGCTCGCCAACGAAATGGGGCGCGATGTATTCGCGATTCCCGGGTCGATCCACGCGCCGCTCGCGCGCGGCTGTCATCGGATGATCAAGCAGGGCGCGAAGCTCGTCGAAACGCCGGGCGACGTGCTGGAGGAATTCGGCCTCGCCGCGCCTGCGAACGAGGCACAACCCGCCGCGCCGTGCCGCCCGATGGCGGCAACCGCGTCCTGGGCGTCCGCCAGCGTGGCGCCGAAAACACACACTGCCGACGAAACACGCGTGCTCGACGCGCTCGGCCACGCGCCCGCGACCCTTGAAATGCTCGGTCACCGTACCGATCTGCCCGGTGCCGCGCTCCAGTCCTTGTTGCTGAAGCTCGAAATGGCAGGCGCGATCGGCGTGCTGGCAGGCGGGCGTTTTGTTCGTCTGACGTGCTGAATGGACAGCGGAATGCGGCGCCGTGCTACATTCGCCAAAAATCCGCCGACAACGGCCGCCACGCCCGACCATAAGGAACCGCCCCAAGGAACGCCATGCCCGCGCTGAATCTCGACACCGACGCCGACCAAATCGCCGCGCGCATCGCCGAGCCGGGCACGCTTTTCGTGGCCTGCCTGTGTGCGGAATGGTGCGGCACGTGTCGCGATTACCGGGACGGCTTCGATCGTCTGGCCGACGCGCATCCCGAAATGTGCTTCGCGTGGATCGATATCGAAAATCAGGCGGATCGTTTCGACGATCTCGATGTCGAGAACTTTCCGACCATCCTGATCGAAGATTCGATCACCACGCGTTTTTTCGGCACGGTGCTGCCGCAAGCATCGATCGTCGGGCGCATGTTGTCCGATCTTACCGCGCTGCCGGGCATGGCCGGCGCGCCGAAACTGCGTCCCGCGCTGGCCGAGGCCTGAGAGCCCGCAGCGGCCGGCCGGGGCATCCGTATTTATATGACGTCGGGGCTCGCCCGCCGCGCCGTGTGCTATAAAGCGGCGTTAATGGACTCGCGACGGGTCCCAAGCCAGTCTTCTAATATATTGAGTCATGTCCAAAGCTCTGATCATCGCTGAAAAGCCTTCTGTCGCGAACGATATCGCGCGCGCTTTGGGCGGCTTCACCAAGCATGACGAATACTACGAGAGCGACGACTACGTGCTTTCGTCGGCGGTCGGCCACCTGCTCGAAATCGCGGCGCCGGAAGAATACGACGTCAAGCGCGGCAAGTGGAGCTTCGCGAACCTGCCCGTCATTCCGCCCCATTTCGATCTGAATCCGATCGCGAAGAGCGAGTCGCGCCTCAAGGTGCTGACCAAGCTGCTCAAGCGCAAGGACATCGACCGCCTGATCAACGCCTGCGACGCGGGGCGCGAGGGCGAGCTGATTTTTCGCCTGATCGCGCAGCACGCGAAGGCGAAGCAACCCGTCCAGCGCCTCTGGCTCCAGTCGATGACCGCCGGTTCGATCCGCGACGGTTTTGCCAATCTGCGCAGCGACGCCGACATGCAGCCGCTCGCGGACGCCGCGCGATGCCGCTCGGAAGCCGACTGGCTGGTCGGCATCAACGGCACGCGCGCGATGACCGCGTTCAACAGCAAGGGCGGCGGCTTCTTCCTGACGACCGTCGGCCGCGTGCAGACACCCACTCTTTCCATCGTGGTCGAGCGCGAGGAAAAAATCCGCCGCTTCGTGCCGCGCGATTATTGGGAAGTGCGCGCTGAATTCATCGCGGCGAAGGGCCTGTACGAAGGCCGCTGGTTCGACCCGAAGTTCAAGCGCGTCGAAGGCGATCCGGAACAGCGCGATTCGCGGCTGTGGAGCCTGCCCGCCGCCGAAAGCGTCGTGGCCGCGTGCCGGGGCAAGACCGGCACGGTGACGGAAGAATCGAAGCCGTCCACGCAGATGTCGCCGTTGCTGTTCGATTTGACGAGCCTGCAGCGTGAGGCCAACGGCCGTTTCGGCTTTTCTGCCAAGAACACGCTCGGCCTGGCTCAGGCGTTGTACGAAAAGCACAAGGTTTTGACCTATCCGCGTACCGACGCGCGCGCGCTGCCCGAGGACTATCTCGATACGGTGAAGGACACGCTTACCATGCTGAAGGAGAGCAACAACTACCTTCCGCACGCGAAGCAGGTGCTGGACAAGGGTTGGGTCAAGCCGAACAAGCGCATCTTCGATAACTCGAAGATCAGCGATCACTTCGCCATCATCCCGACGCTGCAGGCGCCCAAGGCGCTGTCCGAGCCGGAACAGAAGCTTTACGACCTGGTCGTGAAGCGCTTCCTCGCGGTATTTTTCCCGCCCGCCGAATATCTTGTCACGACGCGTATCACGGAAGTCGCCGGTCATCATTTCAAGACCGAAGGGAAGGTGCTGGTCGAGCCGGGCTGGCTGCAGGTGTACGGCAAGGAAGTCAGCGGCGAAGACGCGAACCTCGTGCCGGTGCAAAAGGACGAGAAGGTCGATGTCGAGAAGGTCGCGGCGCACGGTCTCGTGACCAAGCCGCCCGCGCGCTACAACGAAGCGTCGCTGCTGTCGGCGATGGAAGGCGCGGGCAAACTGGTCGAAGACGAAGAACTGCGCGAAGCCATGGCGGCCAAGGGTCTCGGCACACCGGCGACGCGCGCGGCGATCATTGAAGGGCTGCTCGGCGAAAAGTACATGATTCGCGAAGGCCGGGAACTCATTCCGACCGCCAAGGCATTCCAGTTGATGACGCTCCTGCGCGGCCTCGGCGTTGAAGAGCTGACCGCGCCGGAACTGACCGGCGAGTGGGAGCACAAGCTGTCGCAGATGGAGCGCGGCAAACTTCCGCGCGACGCTTTCATGCAGGAAATCGCCCGCATGACGCAGACCATCGTCAAGCGCGCGAAGGAGTACGACTCCGACACGATTCCCGGCGACTACGCGACGCTCGAAACGCCGTGTCCGAATTGCGCCGGACAGGTGAAGGAAAACTATCGCCGCTTTGCCTGCACCAAGTGCGAGTTCTCGATCTCGAAAATCCCGGGCGGACGTCAGTTCGAAATTCCCGAGGTCGAAACGCTGCTGACGGACAAGACGATCGGGCCGCTCTCGGGTTTCCGCAGCAAGATGGGCCGGCCGTTTTCGGCCATCCTGAAACTGTCCTTCGACGACGAAATCAAGAACTTCAAGCTCGAATTCGATTTCGGCCAGGACAGCGGCGGCGAAGACGGCGAACCGCCGGATTTCTCCGAACAGACGCCGGTCGGCGCCTGTCCGAAATGCCAGGGCCGCGTGTTCGAACACGGGATGAGCTACGTTTGCGAAAACTCGGTCGCGAACCCGAAGACCTGCGATTTCCGCTCGGGCAAGGTGATCTTGCAGCAGGAAATGTCGCGCGAGCAGATGACGAAGTTGCTGGAAGAAGGCCGCACCGACCTGCTGACGAACTTCAAGTCGTCGCGCACGGGCCGTAACTTCAAGGCGTTCCTCGTCAAGCAGCCGGACGGCAAGATCGGCTTCGAGTTCGAGAAGAAGGAACCGAAGCCGGGCGCGAAAACGCCGGCGGCCAAGCGCGGTGCGGCGGCAGCAGCCGCGCCGGAAACCGACGACGACAACGACGGCGACGTCGCGGTTGCCGCCAAAAAGATCGCGGCTAAGAAAGCGCCGGCCAAGACGGCAGCCAAGAAAGTCGTCGCGAAGAAAGCGCCGGCTAAAAAGGCAGCCGCCAAGAAGACGAGCTAGGCTTTCCGCCCAGCCGAGGCCAATAAAAAAAGCCCGCGAGCGTTGCTCGCGGGCTTTTTTACATTTGGCTCAAAGGCGGCGCGTTAGAACGGCGAAGGCGCCTGCATCCGCGAACGGGAACGTGACGGCTTACTCAGCTTCGGCGCGATTTCGTCGCCCGAGCGCGGCGGCTGAGCGGCCGCGGTATCGCCGATGGAACGGGCGTTCTCGGGCACTTCCGCATACGCGCCGTGCGCCATCAGTGGCGCGGAAGTCGCCTCGAGCGATGCGTCGGCTGGCTGGCCGATGCCGTCCTTGATCCACTGCTCGCCCAGTTGATGATTCGGCGTCTTGCTGAAATGCTCCACCAGATGGTCGATGAACGTACGCACTTTCGCCGGCAAATGCCGCCGGCTCGGATACGCGATGTTGATCTCCACCTCCGGCAGACGGAAATCGCCGAGCAGCCGCACGAGCTTGCCGTGCGTGGTGTCGTTACCGATCAAGTAGCTCGGCAAAATTGCGATGCCCATGCCTAGCAACGCGAACTGGCGCAGCATCTCAGTATTGTTCGCGACGATCACGTTGGTCGGCCGCACGCGCACCTCGCCGTCCGGCCCCGTGAACACGCGCTCGTCGCCCCAGTATTCGGACGGCAAGCTCAGACACGGATGCTCCATCAATTCTTCAGGGCGCGTCGGCGTGCCGTGCTTCGCGAGGTAATCGGGCGTGGCGCAGACGGTCATGCAACCGGTCGTCAGCCGCCTAGTCACGACGCTCGAACTGCGAACCTGTCGCGCGATCACGATCCCCACATCGAAACCTTCTTCGACCAGATCGACCTGACGATCCACCAGCGTCAGATCCGGCACGACCTTCGGAAAGCGCTGCGCGTAAGTCTGCAAGACGGGCGCGAGATTGTGCAGACCGAACACGACCGGCGCGACGATCCGCAGCGAGCCCACCGGCTCGTGGTTGCGCGCGACCACCATCTGCTCGACGTCTTCGAGCTCATCGAGAATCTGCCGCGCCCGTTCCAGATAAACCTGACCCGACTCCGTCAGCGAGAGGCTGCGGGTCGTGCGGTTGAGCAGACGGGCACCAAGACGGCCTTCAAGGTCCGCGATATGGCGCGTCGCCACCGCATTCGAGATGTCCATGGCGCTGGCGGCCCGGGCGAAACTACCCAGATCGGCCACGCGGACGAAAACACGCATCGACTGCAAATGATCCATAAGACAACTCCTGCCGCGAGAAAAACGGCCTCCTCGCAATCTTTAGGAAGCAATTCATAATTATCCTAGGACTTCTGAAATCATGCAGAAGTTGCCGCAACAACGCCTTTTTTCGACGATTCATTGCGAGATTACGCAGCGGTAAGCTACAAGATTGTCCATTGTTGCGTCTGACACAACGCTGGATCGGCGGGATGGGTGGATGGGAAAATTCTGAAAAACTGGCGGTGTCAATTTCGACGCGGTAATGCGGGAGATCCCGGGCTCGCCATGGCGAGGCACCGGAATTAGGGATTGATCTAATAGACGAAGCTAATTCGCGTCACCGAAATCGCTCAGACAATCAGTCTTTTCTCGATTTCAGCCTTCGCAGCAGGCAAATCGGCGGGCAAATTCTGCTTCAGACGTTCGAATAATTCGTCATGGAGCGCGAGTTCTTCGCGCCAGGCCGCGTCGTCGGACGAAATCACCTGCTCGAACTGCTCGCGCGTGAAATCGAGCCCGCGCCAGTCGATATCCTCATAGCGCGGCGAAATACCGAACGCGTGCTCTTCGCCGCCCGCCTCGCCTTCGATCCGGCCGACCATCCAGTTCAGCACGCGCATGTTTTCACCGAAACCCGGCCAGACGAACTTGCCGTCGTCGTTCTTGCGGAACCAGTTGACGCAGAAAAACTTCGGCGGCCGAGCGCCCAGGCCATCGAGTTTTTCGCCCATCTGTAACCAGTGCGCGAAGTAGTCGCTCATGTTGTAGCCGCAAAACGGCAGCATGGCGAACGGATCGCGGCGCACGACGCCTTGTTGTCCAGCGGCGGCCGCCGTCGTTTCCGAGCCCATGGTCGCGGCCATGTAGACGCCTTCGGTCCAGTCGCGCGCTTCGGTGACGAGCGGCACGGTGCCCGAACGGCGTCCGCCGAAGATGAACGCGTCGATCGGCACGCCGGCCGGATCTTCCCAGTCCGGGTCGATGGAAGGACATTGCGACGCCGGCGCGGTGAACCGCGCGTTCGGATGCGCCGCCTTCGCGCCGGTTTCGCGCGAGATGTCCGGCGTCCAGTCGCGCCCCTGCCAGTCCTTCAGATGCGCGGGCGGCGTGTCTGTCATGCCTTCCCACCAGACGTCGCCGTCGTCGGTCAATGCGACGTTCGTGAAGATCACGTTTTCCTTGAGCGTCGCCATTGCGTTGAAGTTGGTCTTTTCGCTCGTGCCCGGCGCGACGCCGAAATAGCCCGCTTCGGGGTTGATCGCGTAAAGGCGGCCGTCGCGGCCCGGCTTGATCCACGCGATATCGTCGCCGATGGTGGTCACTTTCCAGCCGTCGAGATCGGCGGGCGGAATCAGCATCGCGAAGTTGGTCTTTCCGCACGCCGACGGAAACGCCGCCGCGACGTGATATTTGCGCCCGGCGGGCGACCGCACGCCGAGAATCAGCATGTGCTCGGCGAGCCAGCCTTCGTCGCGGCCCATCGTCGATGCAATCCGCAGCGCGAAGCATTTCTTGCCGAGCAGCGCGTTGCCGCCGTAGCCCGAGCCGAAGCTCCAGATTTCGCGCGTCGTGGGGAAATGGACGATGTACTTGGTCTCGTTGCACGGCCACGCGACATCGCGCGCGCCCGCCGCGAGCGGCGCGCCGACCGAATGCACGCACGGCACGAACTCGCCGTCGCGGCCGAGCACGTCGTACACTGCGCGGCCCATGCGGGTCATGATCCGCATATTCGTGACCACGTACGGACTATCCGACAACTCCACGCCGATATGCGCGATTGGCGAACCGAGCGGCCCCATCGAAAAGGGCACGACGTACATCGTGCGGCCGCGCATCGCACCGTCGAACAGCCCGTCGAGCGTGCCGCGCATTTCCTGCGGATCGATCCAGTTGTTGGTCGGCCCGGCGTCTTCCGGGCGTTCCGAACAAATGAAGGTGCGATCTTCGACCCGCGCGACGTCGGACGGATCGGATAACGCTAAAAAGGAGTTCGGCCGTTTCGCCGGATTGAGCCGCGTCAAGGTTCCGGCTGCAACCATTTGCTCGCAGAGACGGTCGTATTCGGCCTGACTGCCGTCGCACCACTCGATGCGCTCCGGCTTGGTCAAGGCCGCGACGCGCTGGACCCAGGCGATCAGTTTCCGATTCTTGACGTACGCCGGGGCATCGAGCACGTTCTGTTCTACTGCTGCGGACTGGTTCATCGAGCTATCTCCGTTTTTAAGGGTGAAAACGGTCAATAGCCCATCACGTTGCGCGCGAGAGGCGCATTTCGCGGCTGCGGACCCGGCTCTTTATCGGCGCTCGGCGAGGTGCATCTCGTCGATCGCCACCGGACGGCAGCATGCAAAACAGAGCATGGCGTGATGGACTTCACAGCTTGGCCCGCCGCGGCCGTCTGAAATGCGCCTGGAATCGCGGCTTGCGTCGGCACGGAACAAACTGTTAAAAAGAGGTACTGAATGGCCTCCCGTCTGAGGTTTCGGCGTCGCCCGTAGACGAACGCCACGCGCCAGCCGGACCATTTCTTGCAACGCGAACGGACGCGAGCGGTTAAGGAACGGCAAGCATAACATCCGTCGACCGGACCTCACGATGCGTCGCTATAACGGGAGATCGATGTTTTTTCTCCGTATTTACCCGAAGTTAGCCCCTCTATTCTCTTCCCAAGCTCGCCAGCCGCACGTTTGATGCCCAACAGAAGCCATCCAATGCCCATGAAAATTGCCATCCTCGACGACTACCAAGACGCCGTTCGAAAGCTGGACTGCTTCCACCTGCTCGACGACCACGAGGTCAAAGTCTTCAACAACACGGTGCGTGGTCTGGGACAGTTGGCAAGCAGACTCGCGGAGGTCGACGCGCTAGTGTTGATCCGCGAACGCACCCGCATTAGCCTGCAACTCCTCGATAAACTGCCGCGATTGCGCATGATCAGCCAGACCGGCAAGGCTGGCGGCCATATCGATATCGACGCGTGTACGGAGCGCGGTATCGCCGTGCTGGAAGGCACGGGTTCGCCGATCGCGCCCGCCGAGCTGACCTGGGCGCTGATCATGGCGGCGCAGCGGCGCATTCCGCAGTACGTCGCGAATCTCAAACAGGGCGCGTGGCAGCAGTCCGGTCTGAAGACGTCCGCGCTGCCGCCGAATTTCGGGCTGGGCCAGGTATTGCGCGGACAGACGCTCGGAATCTGGGGTTATGGCAAGATCGGCAAATTGCTGGCGGGATACGGCAAAGCATTCGGGATGAACGTGATGATCTGGGGCCGCGAACATTCGCAGAGCGCGGCGCGCGAGGATGGTTACGCGGTGGCGGAAAGCCGCGACGCGCTATTCGAGCAGAGCGATATTCTCTCGCTGCATCTGCGCCTGAACGACGAGACGCGCGGCATCGTGAAGCAGGACGATTTGATGCGGATGAAGTCCACTGCGCTTTTCGTGAACACGAGCCGCGCCGAACTGCTCGAGGAAAATGCGCTGCTGAACGCGCTGCATCACAACCGGCCGGGCATGGTCGCTATCGACGTGTATGAAAGCGAGCCGATTCTGCAAGGCTACGGCTTGCTGCGCATGGAAAACGTGATTTGCACGCCGCATATCGGCTATGTGGAGCGCGAGAGCTACGAACTGTATTTCAGCGCGGCGTTTAAAAACATTCTCGCCTTCGATGGCGGCGACACGTCGAGCGTCGCGAATCCGGAAGCACTGGTCGGCGGACGCCGCCGCTAGGACTACGGCGTCGAAATGTCGATAACCGGTTCGCAACGGACCGGAAAATTCACCGAATTGGCGATAAAACAGAAGCGGTGTGCGTCCTCGTGCAGCCGCTTCGCCAGTTCGGGATCGCTTCCAGCGCCGATCGTCACTCGCGGATGCAAGATCACATCGGTGAAGCGACCATCGCCTTTGGCGCTCTCTTCCATCGTGCCGATGGGTTCATCCACATAACTGGTCACCACGACGCCGTTCGTCGAGCACAAATGCAGATACCACAGCATGTGACACGACGAAATCGACGAGACAAATAGCTCCTCGGGATTGTGCCGCGTGGCATCGCCGCGAAACGCTGGATCGCTCGACGCTTCGATCGACGGCTTCGCACCCACGCGAATCAGATGATCGCGCGAGTACGCGTCGTAGCGCGAGGTGCCCGAGCCTTGATCGCCCGTCCACGCGACGGACAGGGAATATCGGTGCGTTTTCGCCACTTTTAGCTCGCTTTAGAGGTGAGAAGCCGCGTCGACCAATTCGGGGACACGACTGAGGAACTGCTCGCCGTCTTCGCGCCCGAGGTTGTAGGCGTGCTGCATCTGCGACGGACTCGTGTAGTCCCAGCTCGAAATCGGCACCTTGCGCGACGGTTGCACATACACGCGACGCTGTTCGCCATGCGGCACGACGAACATCTGCGGACGCGGATAAATGCGCGTCACCATCACGAGCACGAGACCCGGCGCGGGATCGAGCGCACCGACAGGCACGTTGTCCACCATGCCGCCATCGAGCACGGGCCGGCCGTTGCGCCGCAAGACCGGCGTAAAAGGCGGCGTGCTGGACGATTGCAGAATCAGATCGGCCAGATCCTCGACACTCGCGCATTCCTGCGCCGTCACGAATTCCGGATGAAAACCGAGCGCCTGCCCGAGTGTCGGATGCAGGGTCTTGCGCACGTATTTCTCGATGTTATAGGCGATCAGCCCCGCCGCGACCGCACTTCGCGCGCCGAGCCAGCGCGGCAGATGCGACACGCCGATCCGAATTTCCGGCGCGTCCTGCAGCGTCGAAAAACGCTCGCCGAAGATATCGAGCAGCGCCTGCCGGTAGATCCGATAGTGCGGAAAGACGGATTCGCCGCGCAGCAGATTGCCCCAGTACGCGTTCTTTCGGTTATCGCGCAGCGCGTGGGCGTAATAGTCCATCACCCATGCAGCGTGGTTCGTGTAGAGCATGCAGGCCGTGGCCGCGCCCGCCGAAATGCCCGTGATGACACGCGGCCGCACGTTCAATTCCGGCTGAACGACGTCCCAGAAACCGGCTTGCCACCAGCAGCGATTGCCGCCGCCCGCGAATACGACTTGGTCGAACATGTTGGCGTGAAAAGTAGACGAAAAACGAACGAAGGTTCGTCGAAACGACATGATACCGGCGGTGGATTGGAGAACACACGTGTCTTTTTTAGGATGCATCGACTCGCGGCGCGGCCTGTCGCGCCTGACTCACGCGTCGATTTGAGAGAATTTTGCGGAAATGGGCTTGCGCGCGCCGGAAAGACGTCGCTATAATTCGGATTCAGTTTTTCGGGGCGTTAGCTCAGCTGGTAGAGCAGCGGACTCTTAATCCGTAGGTCGACAGTTCGAATCTGTCACGCCCCACCAAAGATATCAAGCACTTAGCCCGGTCCTCGTGACCGGGCTTTTTGCTTTCTGGTTTCCGTGTAGGCGCTGTGTAGGCATTTGGGTTCAACGTAAATCCGCCTCAGTCCTCGTCCCGAGTCCGGCGCTTTGCTTTGCCCAATTCATTCTTGCCCCACACCAACGCAGCCGTACGTCGACGCTCAGTGCCAGCTCATCAAGGTTCACGTTGCCAATGGGGTGGGTTCGTGTCGGCCATATTCACCGGCTTCGCGTGCATCAGTGGGGGACTGCGAGACGACACCGCCAGCACCGGTCGGCCATGCCCGTACCTCGAGCTCTCAGGTCCGGACGCGTTCTGCGGCTCAACCGCAGACAATGGTCGGTCGGGTGACCGGTGGACGACTCGCAGCCCTCGCTCATTAGTTGACCCGCTCAAATGCGTAGCCATACCAGACGTTCATCAGGGGGCAGGACGCATAGCGCTAGGGGCGGTGCTGCGCCGCCCCTAGCGCTTCACCTACACTAGATCAAGTGGCGAAACTCCCGTGCCTCGGCGAGGGACCCTTTGATTACTTCATAGGTCATGCCGCTGGCCACTGCCACCTGGTGGGCGAAGTCCTTCTTCGCCAAGACGACCGGGTCGTCGATCATGTTGTCGCCCTTCACCTCCACGATCACGTAGGAATCATCGTCCCGCTGGAAGAGGAAGTCGGGGTAGTAGCTGCGCACGGTGTGCGATTCCGGGTCGATGTACTGGAAGTAAAACTCCGATTGCCCGTGAGTCAGCATGCCAGTGAAATACAACTTGGTCACCCGCTTCTCCCGTAACAGGTCCCAGAACAGGATCTGCTCGGGCTTCGAGTCGAACGCATAGGCGTCGAGGTGGAAACTTTTGGCCTGCTCGTCCGCAGTCGCATCGGCCATGCGAGCGATCTTATTCTTGTCCGCGCTGACCTCGTAATAAGCCCGCTCCGGGGGCGGGAGCTTGATCAACTCGACCTCGTGCTCCTCGGTCTCAATGCGTTCATCGAGGTCGTAAAGTTCCGAGAACAAGCGCGGGATCACCACGTCGTACAGGAGTTCGTTGAACGCGTTGACCGCGCGCAGCACAGCGGGCAAACCCTCGTGCGTCTGTTCAAGAATGCCCTCGATCTCAATCGGGTTCCGGTTCAGGTAGCGGGCCACCTCAGCCACAAGCGTCAACGTGCTGAACGTCACCTTCCTTCGCTGATCGCTCAGGTCGGTCGTACGCGTGTCCTTGGCGCTGACCGCGCTCGACGGATCGAACCCTTCCTGGGTTGTCTCGATGATGTGGTAGCCCTTCGTCATCTCCAACCAGGCGAGCTTATCGTCTTGGGCTAGGCCCAACACCGCCCCTGGCGTCAGGACCTTCTCGCGAATGCCGAAGCTGCGACGCACGCGTTTCAGTTTGATCTTTTCCATCTTCATGACACGGACATGCAAGGTCTCCTTGTCCGACGCGATCTGCTGAACCTCGTCCGTGGAAATTCGGAAGTTGGCTTGAAGCTCCTCGTTCAGAATGGCCAAGTTTTGCTCAGCAAGATAGACCTGCCCCGTATGCTGGCCGCCGCCGATCGAACGCAAGCAACGCATGGACGCCTGGAGCACGAAGATCTTAGATTTTGGCTCGCGGTACAGGCCGACGCCGAAGAGCGAACGGCAGTTCCACCCTTCCCGGCCCTTGTTGACCAGCAGGATGAACCGCTTCTTAGATTCAGCCGTATCAAGCCGGTTAAACTCACGGATGTCGTCGTTGGTCGTGAGTTTGCTGTCCCCCACGTTGACCAGGATCGAGGACGTGTCGATGCCGTGCCTGGTCAGGGCCGCTTCCACGGCCGGTCGCAGTTCATCGTTGAGTTCTTCGACTGTCGCGGCGAAGAACGCCAACTTCGGCGTCATCCCCTCCGGTCGAAGGCCTTCCGTCTGCTCCAGAAAGTCCTTGATCGCAAAATCCACAAACTCGTCGTTCCGGGTGTTGCTATACCCGTGCAACTTCACCTTTTTGAGGTATCCCTTGTCAATGGCTTCGCGCAGACCGTAGGCGTACACCACCTCTGGTAGTACGTCACGTCCGACATAAGGCGTACCCGTGTAGTTGTAGCAAGCAACGACGTGGGTGCCAGCGCGCTCTAGGCTTCCTGCCAGCATGTCGATCGTGGTACGCAGGCTGGTGTCCTCAGGCTTCGCGCCGATGCCCATGTCCTTTGCGAGGTTTTTCCCGAACGCATGGTGCGCCTCGTCAACGTAGATCCCCAACTGCCTAAGGCGGCACAGTTTTTCAAAGCGCTGGTTCAACGTTAACTCGGCGTCCTCCTCAGGCTGATCGAACGCGTAGAGATCCGCGGCAGCATCGTAAACCGACCCTGAAGGGAAAACCGCCTCTGATGCAGCGAACAAGAGGTCCGCCGCTTTCTTCTCCGTACGGCTACGCTTCAAGATGATCTTTTGCGTGTTTGACACGACGATGTTGAACATCGACCCGTCCAACGTGTTCAGCGAGGTGCCAGCCTCTTCCAGATAGTGGAACTTGAGACGCGTCTCGAACAGGTCCGCATACTCCTGTGGAATGACCGACGACTTGTCGAAGCTCTCGATTTCGCGCAGGGATTGCAGCACCGTCTTGTCCGGTGCGAACACCAGCGCGTTGTGGCAATAGCGCTTGTCCTTGGGAAACTTGTTAGCGAGCAAGAACTCGTAAAAAATGCACGTGGCCATGAGGATGGTTTTGCCGGTCCCCATGGTCAAGGCGAAAATGTAGTTGGGATAGACACGGGCGTTCCTGCGCATCAACGAAAAAACGCTCTTGTACTGTTCTTTCGTCATCGCGTCGAAGATGTCGCCTTGCCGAGCGTTGCCGACGATACCACCCTCCCCACGCCCAGCGAAACGGCCCGATTTCTCGAACCACTGCTGGAAAATTTCCTCGACCCGTGCATTGTCGAGGAACTCTTTGAGGAACACGTAGATTTCAAGCGCCTCGTACTGCGGCGTGCGAAGGAATGCCTTCGGGTTGCGTTCCGGGTTGTTGTAGTCGAGGTATTTCTTGCTTAAGTCTTTATAGTAGGAACGGATGGTGCCGCGGTTCTCGCGAAAAAACTGCCACAGGTAATGGAAAAAGCCAAAGTCGAGGCTTGCCTCGGTCGAGGTACGACGAACGACGGTCTTAGCCATGGATCTCCCCCTCCCACGATTCCGACAACAAGTCGGTGATCTTCACGCGAATGGTCCCGGCATTGGCGGGAATGGTGTAGCGCCCGCGCACCATCTCGGTTCGACCTGGGCTGTCTAGCTCGATCGGCTGCAACACTGCTCCGTCGTAATTCCAATCGATCATCACGGTCTCCACCAGCTCGCGCCAATCCTCCACGGTTTCCTTGCTCATGGACAGCTTTTGCAGGAGGTTCATGGGGTAGAAGCGCTCGATCACCAGGTCACCGTCAACGATGGCGAGCCGGGCTTCCGAGTCGCGTTTGAACTCCAGATTGGATTTGTCGCGGAGGATGTCAACGATGCTGATGTCCAACTTGAACGGAACCTCTTTTTGCAAGCACGCCGCGAGGTCCGGCTCGTGCCCCATGCAAACAAGCAACAGCTTTTCGACGGGCTGATTCGGCTTCTCGGCGTGGCGCCGTTCAAAAGCCTTGTAGTCGAACCCGTTCACAAGACCACCTAAGTCGGCCCGCGTGGCGATCCGATTGACCGGCATGATCTTCACCATTCGTCCGTCCTTCTCGCCGTCGTAGATCGAACTGAACTCGAGCTTTTGAATCTCCAACGCGTCGATCAGCAGATCTTTGGCCTGCGCTGGGTTTCTGAAAAGATCGTAGTGGTTGACGTTGTAGACTTCAAAACCGCCGTAGCAGGCATGATCACTAGGAACCTTTCGCTCGCACTCCCTCGCCACCGTGATCAAGCGTTGCGACGCTGTATGAATGGCGCCCAGGTTGATGTCGGCTCCAATGAAACGTCGGCCCAGCTTCACGGCCACCGCTTGCGTTGTTCCTGAGCCCATGAAGCAATCGAGAACAAGATCCCCTGGATTTGAGCCAGTTTTGATGACGCGCTCAAGGAGGATTTCGGGCTTTTGCGTCGGGTATCCGGTCCGCTCCCCATCGACCGCGGCCAACCCAGGGATGTCGTCCCACAGGGTCTGCAGCGGAACGCCCTGGCCCTGATCCAGATAAAGCTTGCGTTGCGGAACATTGCCGGGCTTTGTCTGAACGACCTGCCCTCTGGCAATGAGGTCGGCCATCCGTTCTTTGGAGTATCGCCAGTGCCGGCTGACGCCCATCACATCGTAGTACGGATTGCCCTTTCCATCACCGCCTGGCGCCGTCATGCTGATGAGGCGGTACTGGCGATTGGTATCGTCTTCGAAATACTTGTAGAACGCGTCGATGTAGTCCTGCGTGTATGGCTTGTGCTGCACGTTGAACGTGCACGCCGGCCCTTTGCGATAAAGGAAAATAGTGTCGGTATTCTCACCGAAGTTCACGCCACCTTGGCCGCCGTTCGCTTTAACCGTGTTCGCTCTCTTCCAAAGGATCTCGTTGACGAAGTTGTCCTTGCCGAATATTTCGTCGAGAATGCACCGAAGGTAATGGCTACGGTGGTAGTCGCAGTGAAGGAAGATCGAGCCGTTGTCACTTAACAGTTCTCGGAGCAGGGTGATGCGCTCGTACATGAACTGAAGGTACTCATCGTTTGCCCAAATGTCGGTGTATTGCTTTTCCTCGAAGGTGAGCCTCGACGCCAACGCAGACTTTCCGCGCATCAGCACTTCCCGCCGATAGTCCGCTTTTGAATCGAAGGGTGGATCGACGTAGATCAAGTCGACCTTGCCGCGAAACTGTTTGAGCAAGTGGCTCATCACTTGCAGGTTGTCGCCCCAAAAAATCTTGTTCAACCAACCGTCGACATCGGACCCATACTGCTCTTTCAACTGCGCCGGGTAATACTGGGTGGAGGTGAACGGACGCTTGCCTCGCCAGTTCAACATCGGGTAGCCCTTGATGGGCTCGAAGACGTAGTCGCCAACGGAGTTGCCCGGGGCGGCTGGTTTGTTCAGGTCAAGGTTGTGCTGATCATTCATGGTCACGTCGTTTTGAAAATCCAGTTTTTAGTATCGCAGTAGGCCCGCATGTCGCAGTTCGAGCAAAGTTTCGCGGGCCGCGCCGGTATGGCGTAGTCCCTAGCCTCAATGCGAGCGACAACGTTGTCAAAGCCGGCGATGGTTTTGTCGATGGTACGGTCGTTCTTCGGGAACGTCACATACGGGTTCCCGCCCTCTTCGCCCGTATAGTACAAGTGCATGCGGCTGACCGAATGTCCGGTGCGCTTTTCGACCAGGTGGGCGTACACCTCGAGTTGTCGTTGATACTGGCGCAAACGCTCACGGTCCTTCTCCATGTCCGGTTTCTTTTCGGACTTGAAATCGATGATTTCGACCGTCCCGTGCTCACCGCGAATCAGGTCGACGCTGCCCATGAGGATGTACTCGTCCTTCACCAGCGAGATGTCGACCTCTGCCTCCTTGAGGCGATCCCAATGCCCGTTCTCGCGCTCGTAATAGCGCATGACATGTTTCAGCACCGCCTTCAAGGTCTGCGGAGCCAGATATTGCCGCTCGCGCTTCGACAGGTAAGCGTAGTTGGTGCTCATCCACCGCTCGATTTGGACCGGCTCAATCAAGTGTTCTTCGCCTCGGAGCGCGGCCTTGTGGATGTCCTCGATCGTTTGATGAACCAAGGTTCCGAACAGTTGCGCGCCGGCGCGGATGGGGTTGAACTCAAGCTCTTTGAAAAACCGGTACTGCTCGGCGCAGTTCTCGAACAACGTGATGTGCGACGTGAATGAGTATTGTTTCTTGATGTTGATCTCTTTGACGTTCTCGAACGTCATCGCTTCGGGCTGGAAGGACGCGTCGCGCCACCGGGGCAGCGCGTAGTAGTGCGCATCAAAGTATTTCGAGGGCGAGCGTCCGCGACCCTCCTTCTCCTGCGTTGCCAGGACGAGCAGGTTTTGCGCGCGGGAAAACGCGGTGTAAAAAAGGCGCCGGAAGTCGAAAAACTTGGTGTGGCTGAGGGGCTCGAACGGCGGCTTGGAAAAGTAGTCCTGTTGCAGCACCTCGTCCAACGGCGTGTGCTGCTTGCGCGGCACCGCGTCGAGCGATCCGCACACGACCACCGGGAACTCTAGGCCCTTCGACTGGTGGATCGTCAGGAACGAGACGCACCCCCTCGGCGCGTACTCCGCGTCGTCCTCGTACTCGTTGATGCCGCCCTCGTCGAGGAACCGAAAGAACTGGTTGAACAGGTCCCGCAGGTTCTTGTCCAGGAACTCGGTGTTCAACACGCTGACATAATGCAGGTATTCGAACTTCGCGAGCAGTTTCGAGAGCGTTGCCAAGTTGTGCGCCGCACGTCCCTTGTCCACCCCGTTCAGCACTGTGTCGTCCAGGAATCGAGCGAAGAGCGGGAATTGAAGAAGTTGGTAAAACAGGCCCGAGAACGAGTAGTCAGTGTTCTGCGCCAGAGTGTGATGGCGCTTGGCAAGCGGGCGGGCCCAACTAAGAAGCCGCGCGTTCTCCGGCTTGCGCAGTTCCTCCGTGAACGGGAAGAAGCACCGCTGATCGTAAAAGTCCCAAATGTCCAGGTGCGCGTCGGCGTTCCACTTCCGTACCTTCTGGAACTGCGGGAACAGAAAGATGAGCGCGCCGATCACCAACCGGACTTCCTCGCGGTCGAAAAACATGTTCGAGCGCGGCGAGTACACGGGAATGCCAGCGTTTTCAATGTACGACGCCAGCGCCGTCACCTTGTCGCTCTTCACCGAACGAAACAGGAAGGCGACCTGGTTCCAGTCCGTGAGCCGCCCGCTGTCGCGCAGGCGATGGAGAAACGCCAATACCTCCTCGTGCCAGCTTAGGCCGTCCGCTGCTCCAACGCGAATGACCGCGGGCACCGCCGGAAAGGTTCCCTCCTGCGCCTCAACGACCTTGTCGTAGCGGAACTTGCGCGTTCCATCGGTCCAGATCTGATCCGCCATCCACCCGTTGTAGAAGCTGATTATCCCAGGATGCGACCGGTAGTTCGTCGTCAATGCGATGCGCTTGCACACACCTGGCGGGAACTGGTCCGGAAACTCCAGAATGTTGCGGATCGTCGCACCGCGAAAACGGTATAGGCCCTGGTCGTCGTCGCCGACGACGCAGAGGTTGCAACGCTCGCCCATCAGAAGTTTGAGGATGCGCTCCTGAATCGTGTTCGTGTCCTGGTACTCGTCGACCATGAGATGGGTCAGTTGCGCGCGCAGGGCCGTGAGCACGGTGGACTGGCTTTCAAGCAAGCGCAGGGCTTCCAGCTGGATGCCGGAGAAGTCGAGCGCGTTGTTTTCAGTGAGCAGTTGCTGGTAAAGCTGAAAGCAATGGCCGAGGGCTGTGACCCCGAGATCGGTAGCGCCGAGCAGTGCGTTGATGTCTAGCGCCTCTTCCGCCACTGTGTTCAACCGCTTCAACAGAACTTCCGACTGGCCCCAGCGACTCGAATTCTCGACGCCGAGAACGAGGTCGCTATTCTCCACGGCGCGGAAGCCGGTGAGGTTCTTGTAAAGAAAGAACTGCTGGTCGAACTGGTCCATTAGCGTGAAGCTGCGCCGCAGCCGCGTGAACTCCCGGTAGTCTTCCAGCAGTCGCAAGCAGATCGAGTGGAAAGTCCCTAAGTACATTTCGTTCAGGTTGAACGGGATGTCAAGTTCGTTGAGCCGGTTAGAGACGCGGGTGGTCAGTTCTCGAGCGGCCTTATCCGTGAAAGTAACCACGAAGAGGTTCTCGGGCGCTGCGCCGTGGTTCGTGACCAAGTTCACGATACGCTCGACCAGCGTGAACGTTTTCCCCGATCCAGGGCCCGCGATGATGAGCACCGGGCCTTCGGTGGCCTGGATGGCTTCGAGTTGGAAGGTGTTTGCTGTCATTGTTGTACCTCGTAGCCCGGTGCAATGAGGGCGCTCTCGACGCCGTACAGCATGGGTGTGTTGCGCAACCACAAATAGTTTTGGAATGATTTCAGGATTCGGAACTTTGCGCACGCCAGCGGCGCTGAAGCGCCTTGTTGCATCAGGTGTGGCACAGCCGATGCATCGTGCAACTTCATGGGGTTTCATCGCCGACTGTGACTTCTTGAATTATCCTATCGTGCTTAAAATTCCGAATCTCGAAGCCCCCCAACTTGGACAGTGTCACAGACGCCATGCAATGTCTCCTTGGTGTCAGTTCAACAGGCAATTCCCGCTACACGGGCTGGATGCCAATAGCCGGCGTTATGCGAGCGCGTATTTCCTGGTAGACAGCGATTCCCGAGCCCACGCCGACCTCCAGCGAAACGCATAGGGCGAACTTCCCCTTCCCGACCAGCTCTCCTGCGTCTGCAGCACAGTTCACCTTGCACACGAACCGGTCGCCATCCACGAACGCCACGGCGTCTTCACCTTCCAGAATCTCGTGCTGTACCGTGCCGCGCATAACTGCCTTTTCGTGGGCGCTATTTAGGCGTTTGATGCGCAACTGGTCCTGCGGCGGTGTTACCCATAGCTTGGCACGGCGATAACTTTGATGCGCGAAGTTGATCGGAGACATCCAAGCCAGAGTGAGCGTCATGCGCCGCCACGCCCTCGTACCAGCAAGACTGGGCGGCAGCGGCGCAGAGAAGACAAACGCTTCGTCGGCACCCAATTCACCGACACCAAGCAGCGTCGCTCGTTCAGCCGTGCAGGTCACGGCTCGATCCACATCAACCACACCATACCCAAGCCAACGGGTGACGAAATCTTTCTCGGCTATCCGCCTCGTATTTGCATTCGGAATAAGCTGGAAGTCCGGGCGTAGGGCTAGGAGCCTGTCTGACCATTCGCCCCATTGCGCACCGTGTACCAGCAAGGCCTTGAGTAAGACCGCATCGAACTTGGCGGCTGGAGCGTCGGCGACTTGCACACGCAGCGATTCGATCACTTCATACGCGTGCGCCGCAGCGCGGCTGGCCAGCGCCGCAGCGTTGCTAGTACCGCGACTGTAGGCTGTCTCATTGAGGGTTCGCCCGGGTAGCGGCGGCACGGCTGCACGATGGCCAGGTGCGGCGCTAGCCGTAATCGCATCGAGCACGCTTACCGGCGCACCCGCCAACATGCGTTCGCGATGGAGCACGCGGCCGCCGGGCATCAAGATGTCGGGCTTGACCGAACGTCGATAACCGTGACCCACACGGGAGAGCGGGCTAATCCCTCCGATGGCGAACAAGTCGAAACGGCCTGGTACCACGGGAAGCTCCGCGTGATCTGTATGTAGAGCCCCGACAGTCAGGACGTTCATGGCCTCCGCCGGCGCGATGAGTCGGCGGTACATACTCTCGGCGGTCAGCGTCGTTAAGGCCAAGCCCGCACGGTCATTCGGCGTCATGCCGGACAATGTGTTGCTAGGGATCTGCAGTGCGAGTGGACTCAGGTCATTGCCTGCGCTGACAATGAACAGCAGGGAATACCGAAAAGCGAGCCAATCGAGCAGGCGCGCCCAAGGCGACATCTCGCGCACAAACAGTCGAGAGTCGTCGCCGACGGAAAGATTGATGATGCGGACGGTCGGTGCTACAGCTTCCTGGCCAGCGTCCCCTTCGCAAATCCGTCTTACCGCACGATGAATCAGATCGATCAGCAGTTCATCGTCCGGCGTGTGCTCACGACGGCGCGGATTGAAGGTGTCCAGAGGGTCTGGCCGCAGAATAGGACGGACATACAACTTCCGGTCCAGCGGCGCTGGAGCTCCATCCAACTCACCGTGCAGGATCAGTGATGCCATGGACGTGCCATGCACGCGGTCCTTGGCTTCGTATCCGGCCTCCCAGCCATCCGGATCATCGACCACAAGACGGCCTGCCAACAAGGCATGATTGCTGAGTGGCAAGCCATCCAACAGTGCGATAACCGGAGCCTTCTCTGCCCCAGCGGGTATCTCTGCCTGTGTGATGAGTTGAGCCTCGCTCACACCGTCGGTGACCGACTGCGCCTTAGGCCGGAAGAACATGATGCGGTCCGATAGCACAAGTTCCGGCGTGTCTCCTGCCAGGATGGTCGCAAGAGCTGCAATAGGCAGCTCTACCAGAAAGCCGTGGTAGGCAATTTCGGGGATCAACGCACTGCTGAGAACACGACCATTCAGCCGCTTGACCAGTGCGTCCACCTCGACGCTCGCTATCTCATTTTTCTGCGGTACGCTGAAGTACCAGGCTTCAATCTCGAACCGTATGGCAACCATGCCATTGTCGATGCCATCCTGCCAATATCGGCGCATGTCGGCATCGACGCGATCGGCGATGCTCCAATGACGAATGGTGCGCAACTGCTCAAAGACGTGCTTGAATGGTGCCAAGCCTCGCGCGAACGACTCATTGGGATTCTGTTGGAAGCGATTCCACAGCGCCAACAGTTGTGTCAGCGCTTCCTGATTGGTTCCGAGCAGGAAAAGACGCCCGGCGTAAGGCTTATGTTGTTGCTCCCCGCTTTCGGCATAGAAATCTTCATCGGGTTCGATCTGCTCCTCGGCCCATTCGAGCAGCCAATCCAGTCCAGGCACCTTGCTGACGGCATTGGCGAAATTCTGTACCGTGCCTGCAACTTCTAGCACGAGGATCAGCTCGGGGTTCTCCATGGGCGCGGCCTGCTGGAGCCTGAGGCGTTTGGCCTCGAAGGCTTGTTGCAGTATTGCGAGTTGTGGCGCTATACGCGCTCTCTGCCGTCCGATTCCAGGGACGTGAACCGAATGACCACCCCCTCCTAGCGAGTTCCGACCGGCTTCAGTTGGTACGGAGAAAAACAGAAGAGGATAGTTTTCATTCGCCATTAGTTAGCGTTGCCCATTCTTGTTATTGGTCGATCGTGAATCGCGTCTGCCACTGTTTGAGGCGTTCAACAATGATGCGTTTAAGATTGGCGGCAGGAAGCGCGAGAACGTAACGGCGCTGTATGTCTTCGCAGAACTGCTCCAGGTCGGAGAAGCTTGACGCCTCGAGCTTCGAGGCCAAGGTCTTCGGCGTTATACCCAGCGGGGCGTCCAGTCGCTTTTGCAGACGCACGAACCATTCTTCTCTTTGCGCAACGGTGGGCTCCGGGAGCGTGAGGCGCAACTGGAAACGGCGCCACACGGCACGATCCAGCAGTTCTGCGTGGTTCGTGGCGGTCACCACGACTACATGGCTGGGCAGTGCATCGATCTGCAGCAGCAGAGAGCTGACCACGCGCTTAATCTCGCCCGTTTCGTGCGTATCCCCTCGCTCCTTGCCAAGGGTATCGAACTCGTCGAAGAACAGCACGCACTGGTGCGTGCGCACGAAGTCAAAGAGCCGCTTCAAGCGGCCGCTAGTTTCGCCAAGGAAGCTGCCGATCACCGCCTCGTAACGCACCACGAACAATGGCACCATCAGTTCGGCGGCAAGCGCTTCAGCTAACGAAGTCTTGCCGTTGCCCGGCGCGCCGGCCAACAGTACTCGATGCCGAGGCTCCACTCCGTAAGAGCGCAGCAAGTCCTTCCGATGCTGCTCCTCAACAAGCTCGCGGCATGCAGTAAGAACGGCTTCATTGAGCAATAGCGAATCCAAGCTTCTCCTTGGTTCAACTTCATACAGCAGGCCGCCGTGTCCGCCATCGAAAGAGCGCACAACCTCGACCGAGCGCGGGCCCGACTTGGCCGATCCCAAGTTCTCGACTAGCTTGTCAGCTAGTTGATGGTGATGCTTGGCACGCTCCTCAGCCGCCATGGCTTCGACGGTCGTGCGCAGCAGTTGCTGGTCGCCCTGGCTTCCTGCCTTGACTAGGCTTACAAGTAGGTCCGCTCGCGACATATGCTTACCTTGTCCAGTATCAGTTTCATGTGTGTACTTACGGGTCCGTCTAAGCTGCGACCGTGATCGAAGCGCGGCTGGTCTTCCTTGCAGGCCTGACGACGATCTCAACATGCTGACCGAGCGATACCAGCGCCTGCATCAGGCGTTCAAGCGAAATATTCTGCAGCTTATAACGACGAACCAGTGATATCTTCGGTTGCGTCATCCCAGTAATTTCGGCAACTTGCATCTGGCTAAGGCCGCGTTGTTCAATCAACGCGTTCAACTTGACAGCAAGGATGGTCTTTGCCGACAGATCCCCCGGATCGTTAAAGTCGAGGGTAGTTAGCACATTGTCTTTGCCGCCGTGCGTCTCTCTGCGTTGCATCGTGATCTCCCGCCTCGTCATACCCCGCCGTCAACGATATTTTGCGCTCCCGAGTTTCGGGAAGGACACTAGCGGCATTTGTCCGGATTATATCCGTTCATGTATAAAAAACAACCGACAAAATCGGCAGCGCCTGTGGGCTAACTTCACAAGGGAACGGCCAAGCGAGCACTGGCGCACTCTCCGATCTCTCCAAAGAAGGCCAGCAACGCGGGTGGTGGAACGACTTTTTCCTCCAAGAAATGTTGACGGCGAAAGCAGCTTGCTTGTCAGAAACAAACACTTCAGAACAATCCGCCGCCGGCGACCCTGCCTTCTGCCGCGGCTAAGCACTATTGGTTTCGAAACTACGTACAAGAAACACTGCGCGCCTACGGTATCTAAACGCGCGAGAAGCCGTACCCTGCGCCGACATCGGCGCGAGGCGGCAAGGATAGATTAGGCAGCGGTGCTAGAAAGCGAACCGGGGCTTTTTCACTGTTTCTTCAATCTTTATTCCTTCAACCTTTGCTCGAAGCGGCTCCGTCTTTCGCGGCGTGCAGCGAAACCAGCCGGGCGAGAATGATCGCGGGATAAAGCTGGCCGATCATCGCCTCGATTATCGCGAGCGATCTCGCGGCGGGCGCGACCGGCGTGACGTCGCCGTAGCCCACGGTCGTAAGCGTCACGAAGCTGAAGTAGACCCACGTCGAGTTATCGGCTGAAACCTTCGCGGTTCCCGCGCCCGCGTAGGCGCCCGCGAGGTGTCCGCTCACCAGTTGATAAGCCTCCGCCCAGATCACGCCGATCAATACGTAGAGCGCGACCGCGCCCAAAATCCGCTCGAGAGTCGCGGCGCCGCCGCTGAATACCTTGAAGCCGATTACCGCGCCGAGAACGCCGAGCGAGACGAGCGCCGTTCCGTCGAGCAGTCCGAGCATATCGCGGACGGGAAATAGCCAGCCGCCCCAACGGACCAGTGTGGTCAGAACGCCGACCATCGCCATTACGATCAATTGCGTCCGGCGCTCGGAAACCGCCGAGACGCCGCTCAGCAGGATCAAGGAGAGAAGCAGATCGCGTCCGATCCGGGCGAGGAGGCTGTTTTGATCGGCGGCAAATGGAAGAACGAAAACGTTCAGCGACAACAGGACGAGAAGCACCGACATGCTGCCGATAGGCGTCGGGGAAAGGCGTTTGCGGCACGCACGCAGGCGTGCCGCCGTCGCGCCGGGCTTGAGCAATCTGAAGAACATCGTTTAGGCCGTGGCGCTCAGGAATGACTCGGGAGATAGCTGGCGACCGCTTGCTCCAGGTTGAAAAACATCCGTTCGTGGCCCAGCGTTTCGGCGAGCGGTGAGCGTTGTATCATGGCGAGCACGCCCGGGTTGAGCCCGGCCAGCCAAAGTGAAACGCCGGTTTCGCGGTAGCTCTTTTCGGCCTTGATGAGCAACTTGAGCGCGGTGTACTCGATATCGAAAACGCCACCCAGATCCAGCACCACGATCTTCGGCTTGGCCTGATCGATCAGCACGCGCATCTTCTCGCCGACATGGCCCACATTGGCAAAAAAGATGCGTCCTTCCGGGCGAAGCAGCAGCATGCCGGGGAACGTTTCGTCGTCGATATGCGCAGCGGATATCGGGCGGAACACATTGGTTTCCCGCTTGCGCGCCATGACGTAGACGGGCGGATTGGAGACCTGATACGCAAGCGCCACGAGGGATACGACGATCGCCACCAGAATCCCTTGCAGCGTCCCGAGCAACACCACGCCGATCATCGCGACCACCGCCCACAGTAGTTCCATTCGACGCACCCGGAGGATCGCCCGGAACTCCGCGGGTTTGCAAAGTCCGGCTGAATACACCATGACTATGGCGGCCAGCGTGGCGTGGGGAATCAGCCGGATAAACGGCGCGAGCAGCAGCATCGAGCCGAGCGAAACGGCCGCCGTGACCAAGCCCGACATTTGCGTCCGCGCGCCCGCACGACGATTCACCGCCGTCTGGGTCGTGCCGCCGCCAGCAGGCATCGCGCCGAACAATCCCGCACCGAGATTCGCCATGCCCGTCGCCAGCAGTTCGCGGTTTGCGACCGGTGTCCGCTCGCCGTCCTGGACGAATGCGCGCCCCGCGGCGATGGTCTCAGTGAAGCTCATCAGCGCGATACCCGCGGCCGCGGGCCAGAGTTGCTCGAACAAGGCGGCGTCGGGAAGGGTCAAGGACGGCAGACCGGTCGGAACGAAGCCCACCGTGCTGACGCCGTGGTCTTGCAAGCCGAACAGCAACACGGCGGCAATCCCGAACGCCACGGCGATGAGAGGCGCGGGCGCGCGCGGCATGGAGCGCCGGAATGCGAGCAGCACAGCCACCGTCGCCGCGCTCACGGCGGCGGTGGCTAAGGATGTCTGAGGAATGCCGTGGCCGATCGCCAGCAGGTTGTGGAAAAACGTTCCCTTCTGGAAATGAATGCCGAGCAGCTTCGGAAACTGATCGACCAGAATCACGATCGCGATGCCCGCCTTGAAGCCCGTCAGTACCGGGTCGGAGATAAAGTCGGCGACGAATCCCAGTCGAAGTAGCGACGCCAGCAAAAGGATGCCGCCCACCATGGCGGCGAGCGTCGCCGTCGCTGTCAGCAAGCCGTGCGTGTTCGCGTCGGGCACCAGATTGCCGAGCGCGGACGCGACCAGAATCGCAAGCGTGGTGGTGGTACTGACGCTCAGCGGCCGCGATGTCCCGAGCAAAGCGTAGACCAACAGCGGCAGGAACGCCGTGTACAGGCCGACCTGAACGGGCAACCCCGCGATGGTCGCGTAGGTGAGCGCGTTCGGTATGACCACGGCAGCGGAGGTGAGCCCCGCAGCCAGATCCGGCTTGAGCCACTCCGCCTGATAGTGACGCAACCACTCGGGAATGGGAACGGACAGGCGGCGGGCGGCGCGCTTTGGTGAGTCGTCGGCCATGAAGAAGTGCGTTCCGTAAGGTGGTCGATCATGATGCCGATCCGCCGTGCTCGGCGTCTGCCGAAGTGCGGTGAATGCGGTGGCAAAGAAAATGCGAATTCGCGCGCGCCGCCAGGATGCCCGCGAATCGAACCAATGTGTCCCGGTGCGGCCCAACCCGGGCCGCGTTCAGGTCAGAACGCCGCAGGAATCAGCTTGTACGGATAATCCGGCTCGCGGTAACCGCCCGGCTTCTGGCGTTTCGGCAGCGTGACTTTTTCCCTCACTACTTCTTCATACGGAATGCGGCTCAGCAAGTGGCTGATGATGTTCAGCCGCGCGCGCTTCTTGTTGTCGGAATTGGCGACGAACCACGGCGCGAAATCCGTGTCCGTGGCGGCGAACATCGCGTCGCGCGCACGGGAGTAGTCGTACCAGCGGCTAAAGGATTTCAGATCCATCCCGGAAAGTTTCCAGGTTTTCCGCGCATCGTGAATACGCGCTTCAAGCCTCCGCGTCTGCTCTTCCTCGCCGACTTCGAGCCAGTACTTGATCAGGATAATGCCCGACGCGATCATTGCGCGCTCCACGGCCGGAGTGGATCTGAGAAAGACATCCGCTTGCTCGTCCGTACAAAAGCCCATGACGCGCTCCACGCCGGCGCGGTTGTACCAGCTACGGTCGAAGATCACGACCTCGCCCGCCGCCGGAAGATGCGGCAGATAGCGCTGGACATACATCTGGGACTTTTCGCGCTCCGTCGGCGCAGGCAATGCGATGACGCGGAACACGCGCGGACTCACGCGCTCGGTGATCGCTTTGATCGTGCCGCCCTTGCCCGCGCCGTCGCGTCCCTCGAACACCACGCACACCTTCGCGCCGCTCTGGACCACCCATTCCTGCAGCTTGACCAGTTCCACGTGAAGACGTGCGAGCGATTTGTCGTACGCTTTAGCCGTCATCGGCTCGTCCGCTTCGGACTTGCCGGGCTTCTTACTCTTCTTGATATCGACATTCATCGGTGTGCCTCATTGCTCCGCATGGATCCCGCCTTGAGGGTCCGTTCGCCGGGATACGTCACGATCAACCCAGCCGGCCACGCATCCAATCATCGGGATAACTCATCAATCGAAGGACTATTTCGTCAGAAAGTCAGGTGAATGCGTCTCGCAGAATCTGCACGCCGATCGTGCGACCCTTCCAGTAGAGGTTGTGCATGCGGCCCTGGAGATCGCGCAAGGAAACGGGAGCGATGCCATGGAACGTCAGCGTCACCGCGGGTTGCGGGCCGTCGTTCGAGATACGCTCGATAGCGTCGAACGCCGGGAACCCATATCGCTAAAAAAACTCACGAATTTCGTTATCCGAAATTCCCGGTTCGATGTTGCTGACAAATAGTCGAGCCATGATCGTTACTCCTGCTTTCGGGTTGTACCTGCCTGGAATGCTGGCCGATCCACGCAACGAAGACAAGGGCGCGTGGACCATTTTTCACAGCTCGCGGCCGAATGTCCGATCTCGGAAAAAACGCGGCCCGGAAGCCGCTTGCGTTGTCCGGACAATGCCCCGCGACCGCCAACCTCAGCGCCGTAACTCCCCCGGCCCCTTCCCCGTCCAGCGTTTCAGCGCGCGTCGAAAGTTCGCCGGATCGCTGAAGCCGAGCAGCATCGCGATATCGTCCGTGCTCAGCCGCGTGGTCTTCAAATATTCGGTGGCAAGCGCGCAGCGCACGTCGTCGATAATCGCGACAAACGACGTGCCCTCGGCCTCAAGACGCCGCCGCAACGTCCGGCTCGTCATCTTGAGCGCATCCGCGACGGCTTCCATGCCCGGAAACTCGCCGGGTTTGCGCATCAACATCTGATAGACCTCGCCCGAAACGCCCGCCGATGTCTTGGCCTGGCCGATAAGCCGGTCGCACGTTTCCTGCAATAGCGTGGCCGTGAGGCGATGCGCGAGTTGCGGCTGCTGCTCGAAAATCCCGCTGTCGTAATGAAGCTCGCATTGCGGCTGGTCGAAGTAACACGGACAGCACAGATACTCAGCGTAAATGTCGGCGTGCGCCGGCGCCGGGTACGAAAAGCACGCCTTGGTGGGCGGGCAGCTTCGTCCGGCCACGTCCTGCAGATGCGTCACATGCTGCGTGAACTGCTGCTCGATCAGAAACGCGCGCAGTTCCTTCGATGGATCGAAGGTCAACGCGTCGGGGAACGTCCAGATGCCCTCGTCGGGATACGCGGTCCATTCGATGGTGAGCGTCGGCGTCGCGAGCTGGTGATACCGGACGCCGAGCCGGAAATAGTCACCCAGCGACAGGCACGACATCAGCGCGTAGCCGTACATCCCGTACGCCGACAAATGCAGCCGCGACCCGACGATAAACGGCGTCGCCGGACTGCACGACAACGAAATCGCGTTCCGGCAGACCGCCGCGTACTGGCGGACCGAGGTCAACGCGGACGCGTCGTAAATCCTGTCGGCATCGACGCCGCTGCCTTTCAGGCAATCCTCCGGCGCGATGCCCTGCTCACCGAGCACCTCGACAAGCGCCGCGATTTTGTAGGGCGCGTGAATGCGCTCGTTTTGCAATGGCAACTTCGATGGCACCGCTTCACCTCGGAATGTCCCGGGACAACATCGCGTTGTCCGAAAATGACCTTACGGGCGAAATCGTATCTCACTAGTATCGGTATCACAACAGGGCGGTCCGTCTATGGCACGCCCGGGACTCAGGAGACACGCTTGTCCAATCGCAAAGTCATTATTTCGTGCGCGATCACCGGCGCGACGCATACGCCGTCGATGTCGGAATATCTGCCGCTGACGCCGTCGCAGATCGCGGCGCAATCGATCGAAGCCGCGCAGGCCGGCGCCGCAATCCTTCATCTGCACGCGCGCGATCCGGCTGACGGCCGGCCGACGCCTTCACCCGATGTGTTCAGGCAGTTCGTGCCGGCCATCGTGGAGGCGACCGACGCGGTCATTAACATCACGACGGGCGGCAGCACCCGCATGACACTCGCCGACCGCCTGGCCTATCCGCGTCTCGCGCGACCCGAAATGTGTTCGCTGAACATGGGGTCGATGAACTTCTCGATCCATCCGATTGCCGCCAGGATTCAGTCGTGGCGTTACGACTGGGAGAAGGATTTCATCGAAGGCATGGAAGACACGATCTTCCGCAATACCTTCAGGGACATCAAAAACATCATGCTCGATCTGGGCGAGAGCGGCACGCGCTTCGAGTTCGAGTGCTACGACGTCGGGCACCTGTACAACCTCGCGCATTTCGTCGATCAGGGGCTGGTCAAGCCGCCGTTCTTTATCCAGTCGGTGTTCGGAATTCTCGGCGGCCTCGGCGCGGACCCGGAAAACATGGCGGTCATGCGCACGACGGCGGATCGACTTTTCGGGCGCGAGAACTATCAGTTTTCTATTCTCGGCGCGGGCCGCCATCAGATGGCGTTCGTCACGATGGGCGCAATCATGGGCGGCAATGTCCGGGTCGGGCTGGAAGACAGCGTGTATCTCGGAAAGGGCGTGAAGGCGGAGACGAACGCGCAACAGGTGCGGAAGATCCGGCACATCCTCGAAGAACTTTCGTTCGAGATCGCAACGCCGGCCGAAGCGCGGCAGATGCTCGGCCTCAAAGGCGCCGACAAGGTCAACTTCGCGGCGCGACCTTAAAGAACACCAACCGATACCGGTTTTTTTCAACCGCGCCGGTTAGATCCAATCCAACAAAACAATAAAGTGCACCCTTTGGTGGAGACAGCATGACAACCCAGTTCAATGGCGACGGCGGTCGCGAACTACACCGCATCGCGACGCAAAAGGCCATGTTGCGGCTCATCCCGCTCATGTGCGCAATCTATTTCATGTCGTATCTCGACCGGACGAACGTGTCGCTTGCCAAGGCGCGGCTTGCCGCCGACCTCGGCATCAGCGCGGCCGCGTACGGGCTCGGCGCGGGCATTTTCTTTCTCGGCTATGCGCTGCTCGAAGTGCCGAGCAACCTGGCCGCGCATCGAGTGGGACCGCGTCGCTGGATCGCGCGGATCGCGGTCACGTGGGGCGCGCTGTCGGCTTCGATGATGTTCGTTCAGGGCGAAGCGTCGTTTTATACGATCCGCGTGTTGCTCGGCATCGCGGAAGCAGGTTTGTTCCCCGCGCTGATGTACATGGTGACGATGTGGTTCGCGCCGAAAGACCGCTCGGTTGCGGTCGGCTGGATCTACACCGCGCCCGCGCTTGCGCTGGTGATCGGCAATCCGCTGGGCGGCGCGTTCATGCAGATGGACGGCCTCGGCGGCCTGCACGGCTGGCAATGGCTGTTTCTGCTCGAAGGCCTGCCGACCATCGTGGTCGGCGTCATTCTGTGGTTCAAGCTGCCGGAGAAACCGTCCGATGCGCGCTGGCTGTCGAGCGAAGAAGCGCGCGCACTCGAAACCCGCGCCGTGCCGGATGGCGCGCATGCGGGTCATTTCTCGCAGGACTGGGTCGCCGCGCTGAAGAGTCCCGCCACCGTGCTGACCGGGCTGATCTACTTTCTGAATCAGGTCGCGTTCGTCGGACTCGTGTTCTTCACCCCGGCGATGATCCAGCAAATGCAGGTCAAGTCGCCGTTGATGATCGGCGTGCTGTCGAGCAGCGTCGGCATCGGCTTTTTGCTGGGCGTGCTGGTGCTGCCGCGTATTCATCGCCGGGTGACGAACGACTTCGTCTATCTCGGCGTGCTGACGGCGGGACTGGTCGTGAGCGCGATCCTGTTTATCTCGTCCAGTTGGGTCGCGATGCAACTCGTGTTGTTCATCGTGACGGCGTTCTTTGCGGGCGGCGTGCTGCCGCTTTACTGGGCCATCTCGATGAAGCGGCTGCACGGAATCCGGGCCGCCGCCGGACTCGCGTTCATCAACACGATCGGGTTGATCGGCGGATTCGTCGGGCCTTATCTTTTCGGGCTGGCCGAGACTGCGTCGGGAAAAAGCGCATCGGGATTTTCCGTGGTCGTCGGCGCGTCGGTGCTCGGCCTGATTCTGGTTCCGCTGCTCGCCAAGGCCGTGCAATCGGAAGGCCGCGCGGCGAGCGCGCACGAGCCGCTGCTCACTACCGAGCGATGAGCCTGGCTACGCAACCCATCTTTTCTGAGAACGAGTGAAAACAATGAGATTGAACGGAAAGGTCGCCATTATCACGGGCGCGGCGCAGGGCATCGGCGCTGCAACCGCGCTTAAATTCGCGCGCGAAGGCGCCGTCGTTGCGGTGTGCGACATGAAGCACGACGCGGTGCTCGAAGTTGTCGGCGCGTGTCGGGAAGCGGGCGCGGAAGCGGTCGGCTTCACGCTCGACGTCGCGAATCGCGAAGCCGTGGACGACATGGTGGCGAACGTGCTGGAGCGTTACGGCAGGATCGACGTTCTCGTCAATAACGCCGGTATCACACGCGACGCGCGTCTTCAAAAGATGACGCTCAAGCAGTTCGACGACGTGATCGACGTGAACCTGCGCGGCGTGTTCCACGCGTCGCAGGCGGTCGTCGACAGGATGATCGAGCAAGGTTCGGGCGTGATTCTCAATGCGAGCTCGGTCGTCGGTATCTACGGGAATTACGGGCAGACGAACTACGCGGCCGCGAAGTTCGGCGTGATCGGCTTTACGAAAACGTGGAGCCGCGAGTTGGGCCCGAAGGGCATTCGCGTAAATGCGATCGCGCCGGGCTTTATCGATACGCCGATTCTCTCGACCGTCCCCGAAGACGTGCTGGCGAAGATGCGCGAGCAGGTTCCGTTGCGCCGGCTCGGCAAGCCGGAGGAAGTCGCCAACATCTACGCGTTTCTCGCCAGCGACGAAGCGAGTTATATCAACGGCGCCGTGATCGAGGCGTCGGGCGGGATGACGCTGTAAGCCATCAGGAAACGAACATGAAAACCATCGACCTTCTGAAGCCAGTCCCCGGACTGCGCGTATTGATCTCCGGCGCGGCGTCGGGCATCGGCGCCGCCATTGCGCAGGCGTTTCTGGACGTCGGCGCGCACGTCTACATTTGCGACGTCGATCCCGCTGCCATCGACCGGGCGAAAACCGCCGATCCTCGGCTTCATGTCGGCGTGGCCGACGTCGCGGATCGCGAACAAGTCGACCGGATAATCGACGATGCGCGGGAAAAGCTCGGCGGCCTGGATATTCTTATCAATAACGCGGGAATCGCGGGCCCGACGGGCGCGGTCGAAGCGCTCGAACCGGACGCGTGGGAACGCACGGTTTCGACGAATCTCAACAGCCAGTTCTATTTCCTGCGGAAGGCCGTACCGCTGCTGAAGGAGACGTCGACGAACCCGTGCATTATCGCGATGGCGTCGGTGGCCGGGCGGCTTGGCTACCCGTATCGCACGCCTTACGCCGCCACAAAATGGGCGATCGTCGGACTGGTTAAATCGCTCGCGATCGAACTCGGGCCCAATAACGTGCGCGTCAACGCGATCCTGCCGGGTGTGGTCGAGGGCGAGCGCATGGACCGCGTGATTTCCGCGCGGGCGGACGCGCTTGGCATCGGTTTCGATCAAATGAAGGGCGAATATCTGGAGAAGATTTCGCTGCGGCGCATGGTGACCGTCGACGACATCGCCGCCATGACGCTCTTCCTCGCGTCACCGGCGGGCCGGAATATTTCGGGCCAGGCGATCAGTATCGACGGGAACGTCGAGTATCTCTAAATCGGCGCGGCGCGTTGAGTTCTGCGATTTTTAGCCGGCCTCAGCCCGCCGCCGCCGCCATCTCGAAGTCGCCCGCCGGCATCGGCCGTCCGAGCAAAAAGCCCTGCAGCGAATCGCATCCGAGCCGCGTCAGCATGTCCTGCTGCGCGCCGGTTTCCACGCCTTCCGCGACGATACTCAGATTCAGCGTCTGCCCGAGCGCGATGATCGCCGAGACGATTGCCGCGTCTTCCGTACCCTGCGCGAGTTCGCTGATAAACCCGCGGTCGATCTTCAACTCGCTTGCCGGCAGCCGCTTGAGATAAAGCAGGCTCGAATAGCCGGTGCCGAAATCGTCGATGGAAATACGAACGCCCAGCGCGCGCAACTGTTCGAGCACGATCAGGCTGGCATCGACATCGCGCATCGCGGTCGATTCCGTGATCTCCAGCGTCAGCGCGTCGCCCGCCAGCCGATGCCGTGCGAGCGCCCCTTCGACAATCGGCACGAGCCGGCTATTGCTGAACTGAAGCGCGGAAATATTCACGGCCATCGTCAGCGCTTCGCGGCCCGTGCTGCGCCACTCGGCAATCTGCCGGCACGCTTCGTCGATCACCCATTCGCCGATCTGCACGATCAGCCCGGTCCGCTCGGCCAGTCCGATGAACTGGTCCGGCGCGATCATCCCGCGCGTCGGATGGTTCCAGCGCAAGAGCGCCTCCACGCCGATCATCGGCCCGCTCGGCGCGCGAAACTTCGGCTGGTAGTAAAGGACGAACTGCGCGCGTTTTCTCGCCAGCCGCAAGTCCTGCAACAGCGTCAGATGGTCCTCGCTGTTGGTGTTCATCGAGCCTTCGAAGAAGCACGCCTGATTGCGGCCCAGCGATTTCGCGTGGTACATCGCGACGTCCGCGCTCTTGAGCAACGCATGCTCATCCTCGCCGTTACCCGGATAAATCGCGATCCCGACGCTCACCGAAACGCGCAAGTCGTGCCCCGCGACCTGGAACGGTTCGTCGATGGCGGTGACGAGTTTGTCGGCGATGCTCGCCGCGTGGCCCGGCTCGCCCACGTTCGCGAGCAGCACGAATTCGTCGCCGCCGACCCGCGCGCACGTGTCCTGCGCGCGCACGTTCGCGCGGATCCGCTCGGCGGCCTGCACGAGCAGCATGTCGCCGATGTTGTGCCCGAACGTGTCGTTGACGCTCTTGAAGCCGTCGAGGTCCATGAACATCACGGCGAACTGCGTGTGCGCTTCGTCGGCATGTTCGATCGCCTGCTTGAGACGGTCTTCCAGCAACAGCCGGTTCGGCAGCTTGGTCAGGTTGTCGTGGAGCACGAGGTAAGACAATTCCTGATTCGCCTCGGCAAGCGAATTCGACAGCGCGTTTGTTCTGATTTCGAGTCGCAAATCGAGCACCGAAGTCACGAGCGCGACCGCGAGCACGGCAATCGTCACGACGATAATCGGCAAAGCCAGCGATTCCGTGCGCAAGCCGACGCGCGCCGCGCCGCAGATCGAACCGACCGGGAACTCGGCGGCGGCCATGCCGGTGTAATGCATCGCGACGATCGCGATGCCCATCACGACGGCCGCGCCCATCCGGTACGTCCGCACGCGCGCGCTGTACGCGCGCAAATGAAACGCGATCCACAGCGCCGCGCCCGACGCGACGACCGCAACGCCAATCGACGCGGCGACGAGCGACGGCACATACACGATGCCCGGCGTCATCTTCATGGCGCCCATGCCGGTGTAGTGCATCGCGGAAATGCCCGCGCCCATCAACAGCGCGCCGGCCATGTGCTGTCGCCACGGGAGGTCGCGGCGGCTGCCGAGCCAGAGCGCGAACATGGAAGACGCGATGGCGATAACGAGCGACACGACGGTCAGCCCGAAGTCGAAGCCGAGGTGGATCGGCAGGCTGAACGCGAGCATGCCGATGAAGTGCATCGACCAGACGCCCAGCCCCATCGCGATCGCGCCGCCGCCCAGCCACCAGCGCGCGGCGACTTTGCCAGCGCTCGAGATGCGCCCGACCAGGTCGAGCGCCGTGTAGGACGCGAGCACGGCGACCAAAAATGAGAACAGCACCAGCAGACTGTTGTAACTCCCGACTAACATTGGAAACCCTCCCTCGAAGCGCGATCTTTTTGCCCTTCCAAGGACGAGCGCGCTTTCGTTTATCGTCGGGATATCGAACAACTTGAGTGCAGGGGACGGTTTTCTTCGTGTTTTTACCCGTTTTACGTTTGCTTTCGATTTGTCCTGTTTGTGTCTATCGCTTGTTGGCTTTTTAACGGTCATTTCTTCTGACACTATGCTGCCCACACTTCTCGTCCTGATTCCCCTTGATTCCGAACGCCACGCCATCGTCGCGGCGAATTTCGATCTCCTCTACGCCGCCGATCCCGCGTTGCGCGGCCCGACCGTCGCCGAGCGCGGCGCGGACATTCGCGCAGTGCTGACGAACGGCACGACCGGCCTCACCGCCGACGAAATCGCGCAGATGCCGCAGCTCGAACTGATCGGCGCGCTCGGCGCGGGCTATGAAAACATCGCGCGCGATGCGGCGGCGGCGCGCGGGATCGTCGTGGTGAACGGCGCGGGCACGAACGACGATTGCGTCGCCGATCACGCGTTCGCGCTGCTGCTCGGCGTCGTCCGCCAGATTCCCGGGCTGGACCACGCGTGCCGTGCCGGCGTCTGGCGCGACGACCTGCCGATGCAGCCGAATTTCTCGCATAAGCGGCTGGGAATTGTCGGTTTGGGGCATATCGGGAAGAAAGTGGCGAAACGCGCGGTTGGCTTCGATATCGAGATTGGCTATCACGGCCGCCGCCAGCAAGCGGAGTCGCCGTTCGCCTATTTCGATTCCCTGCTCGCGCTCGCCGGTTGGGCCGATTACCTCGTGATTTCGACGCCGGGCGGCACGGGCACGCGGCATCTCATCAACGCCGAGGTGCTGGAAGCGCTCGGTCCGGCGGGCTTTCTGGTGAACGTGTCGCGCGGCAGTGTCGTCGATACGGCGGCGCTCGCGGAGGCGCTCGAACGCGGCGTGATCGCGGGCGCGGGTCTGGACGTGTACGAAGGCGAGCCCGCGCCGCCCGCGCTTTTGACCGGCTCGGCGCGCGTGGTGCTGACGCCGCATGTGGGCGGCTGGTCGCCGGAAGCGTTCCGCGCGTCGGTCGAGCTTTTCGTCGATAACGCAAAGCGGCATTTTGCCGGCCAGCCTGTTCTGACACCTGTTTGAAAGCTTATTCGACGGGGCTCTGCGGAAATTCGCGGGTTCCCGTATCGTGTCGGACTCCACCGCTGCGAGACGCTCAAACAACGTGCCGAACCCGAACGATTCCAACGCCGAGACCCGCGATCCCGACGCGCCGCTGACGTCGCTCCAGCGCCGCGGCATGGCCGCCATCCTGCTCGCGGTGGCGCTCGCCACGCTCGACACGGCCATCGCCAACACAGCGCTCCCGGCCATCGCCGCCGACCTCCACGCCGCGCCCGCCGCGTCCGTGTGGATCATCAACGCGTACCAGCTCGCGATGGTCGCCACGTTGCTGCCGCTCGCGGCGCTCGGCGGGATCGTCGGACACCGGCGGATTTATCTCGGCGGGTTGATCCTGTTTCTGGTGGCGTCGGCGGTTTGCGCGTTTTCGTGGTCACTTCCGACACTCGTCGCCGCGCGCCTGCTCCAGGGTCTCGGCGCGAGCGCGATCATGAGCGTCAACACCGCGCTCATCAGCGCGATTTTTCCGCTGCATCGGCTTGGGCGCGGTGTCGGGCTGAATGCGCTGATTGTCGGCGTGTCGTTCGCGGTCGGGCCGACGGTCGCGTCGATCGTGCTCTCGCTCGGTTCGTGGCCGTGGCTGTTCGCGGTGAACCTGCCGGTCGGCGCGGTGGCGTTGTTTATCGCGTGGCCCGCGTTGCCGCAGACGCCGCGCAGCACGCACGGATTCGACCGTGTCGCGGCGGCGCTGAACGTGGTGACGTTCGCATCGCTGATTTTCGCGCTTGGCGAAGCCGCGCAGCGCGCGCCGGCGCAGGTCGTGCTGGCGTCGCTTGCAGTGACGGCGATCGCGGGCGGCTTGATGCTGCGCCGCGAGCACGGCCATCCCGCGCCGATGCTGCCTGTCGATCTTTTCAAGCGGCCGATGTTCGCGCTGTCTACGTTGACCGCCGTGTGTTCGTTCGCGGCGCAAGGTTTGGCGTTCGTGTCGCTGCCGTTCTATTTCGAGGGGTTTCTCGGCCGTAGTCAGGTGGAAACGGGTTTTCTGATGACGCCGTGGTCGGTACTGGTCGCGATGATGGCGCCGATTGCCGGACGGCTTTCCGACCGATATCCACCGGGCTTACTTGGCGGCGTCGGCCTGGCGATCCTGTGCGCGGGCATGGTATCGCTCGCGATGCTGCCCGCGAATCCGCACGCGCTCGATATCGGCATCCGCATGGCGATCTGCGGCGCGGGCTTCGGATTTTTCCAGTCGCCGAACTTGAAGGCGTTTATGGCGAGTGCGCCACGCGAGCGCAGTGGTGGCGCGAGCGGCGTGGTCGCGACGGCGCGGCTGCTCGGGCAGGCCATTGGCGCGGCGCTCGTGGCGCTTTGTTTTGGTATCGCCGGGCGGCATGGGCCGGCGTTGGCGCTCTCGCTCGGGGCCGGGTTTGCGGGTGCGGCGAGTGTTGCTAGTGGGTTGAGGTTGATTGCGCGGGATCCAAAGGGTTAGGGCGGGCCCTGGATCGGGGTTGGGTTTTGCTTGCGCCGTTTGGTTTTGCTACTTGGGGTGGTTTTGGCTGGCTGGCGCCCGGGGGGGTGTCCCGAATTTTGTGTAAACAGGTTGTGGTTTAACGGGGCATCAGCCTGTCCTCGAACTGGATAGTAAAGCGGTTCAAAGCTGCCTTCCAATCGCGGATTGGCATCGTCCAGTTCTTGCTGATGTTGTTCAGCGCCAGGTAAAACAGCTTGGTCACGGCGTCGTCGGTCGGAAACGAGCTGCGGGTCTTGATCACCTTGCGCAGGCTCATGTTGATCGATTCAATGGCGTTGGTCGTATAGATCACTTTGCGGATTTCCGGCGGATAGTCGAAGAATGGAACGACGCGTGCCCAGTTGCGCCGCCAACTCTGCCCGATTGACGGATAGTCCTTGTCCCACTTGGCCTCGAACGCTTCGAGCATTTGCATGGCCAGTTCGACTGTCGTTGATGTGTAGATCATCTTCAGATCGGCGGCAACTTCGCGCTGCACTTTCCACGACACGAAGTTCAGGCAGTTGCGCACCATGTGCACGATGCAAAGCTGCACGGCTGCTTTCGGATAGACCGCTTCAATGGCTTCGGGAAAGCCTTTGAGCCCATCGACGCAGGCGATAAAAATGTCCTGCACGCCGCGTGTTTTTAACTCGGTGACCACCTGCAGCCAGAACTTCGCCCCCTCGGTCTGGGCGATCCACAGTCCCAGCACTTCCTTGTGGCCGTCCATGTTCACACCAATGGCCAGATAGACCGCCTTAGTCCGCACCGCACCGCTGTCGCGCACCTTGACGTGGATGCAGTCGAGATAAATGATGGGGTACAGCGCGTCGAGTGGGCGAGCTTGCCAGAGCTTCACCTCCTCGCTGACCGCGTCGGTCACCGCGGAGATCAGCGTGGGCGACACTTCGGTGCCGTACATCTCTTCCAGATGCCCCTGAATCTCACGCACGCTCAGGCCCCGTGCGTACAGGGAGATGATCTTGTCGTCGAAGCCCGACCAGCGGGTCTGATGGCGTTCTACCAGCTTCGGCTCGAACGCGCCTTGACGATCACGCGGGATATCGAGCGGTAGTTCGCCGAACTCACCCTGCAACGTCTTGGCGCTGTGACCGTTACGGGTGTTTCCCGTGGCGTTGGTGACGGTCTCGCTCTTGCCGTGCCCCAGATGCTCGGACATCTCGGTCTCCAGCGCCCGCTCAACCAGCATCTTGGTGAGCTGCTTGAGCAGGCCGTTCTCGCCAACCAGGTCCTCGGGTTTCTGGTAATTCGCCAGCAACCTGTCCGCCAGCTTGACGAGTTCAGGATCGGGTTTCGCACGTTTGTTGCGTTTGGCTACGGTCATCGTCGCTCCTGTTACAGGCAGTCTCCTGCCAAATGACCGTTTACACAAAACTAATTACACCCTCGCGCCCGGGTTTGCTTTGGTCACTTTGGCGCTTCCTGGGAACTCGCGTTTCTTAGGTTTGCTGGCGCCCGGGTTTGCTTTGGTCACTTTGGCGCTTCTCGGGAACTCGCGCTTCTTAGGTTTGCTGGCGCCCGGGTTTGCTTTGGTCACTTTGGCGCTTCTTGGGAACTCGCGCTTCTTAGGTTTGCTGGCGCCCGGGTTTGCTTTGGTCACTTTGGCGCTTCTTGGGAACTTGCGCTTCTTAGGTTTGCTGGCGCCCGGGTTTACTTTGGTCACTTTGGCGCTTCTCGGGAACTTGCGCTTCTTAGGTTTGCTGGCGCCCGGGTTTACTTTGGTTACTTTGGCGCTTCTTGGGAACTTGCGCTTGTTTGCTGGCGCCCGGGTTTGCTTTGGTCACTTTGGCGCTTCTTAGGAACTTGCTTTCGTGTAGGTTTATTAGCACGCCGCTGTGCGCGGCAGCAGTCACTTTCTTTGCTGCTGCAAAGAAAGTAACCAAAGAAAGCAGCTTATCCGTCTAAGTGTTCACCACGACCCGTATCCGGGAGTGGCGCGCAAGCTGATTCGGCCAACGCACCACACAACAGAGTGGAACCGCTCATTCATCCCGGCAGGCACGAAGTGCCTGCCGGAACGGCATAACCGACAAACCAAACCAAGCCGCCCGTTGTTTTTGATGTGCCCGACGTCCGAGCGCAGCGAGGATGGAACTGACAGGTGCTGTGCCAATCCGAATAAATGCGAATTAGCCGAATCAGCCTGCGCGCCTATCCGCGCGGTTATGTGTGGTGGACACTTAGGCGGACTAGCTGCTTTCTTTGGTTACTTTCTTTGCAGCAGCAAAGAAAGTGACTGCTGCCGCGCATAGCGGCGTGCTAATAAACCTACATGAAAGCAAGTTCCCAAGAAGCGCAGGCAAACAAAAGCAAAGCCCGCGGCCAGCAAGCCAAAACCGGTGCAAGTTCCCAATGGGCGCCCAAGAAACCAAAACAAAGCGCGGCCAGCAATCCACTCCGGCCTAACGCAAAGCAACCTCCACCTCTCCAATCACCGCCGACCAATCGCCAAGCTCCGTCTGGCGAAAAACCCGTGCAGTGGGATACCAAGGGCTGTCGTCGCGATCGAGCATCCAGCGCCAATCCCAATTAGCCGGCAGCAAAACCCACACCGGCTTTCCGAGCGCGCCGGCCAAGTGCGCAACCGACGTATCCACGGTGATGACGAGATCCAGTTGCTGGATCAGCGCCGCGGTATCGGCGAAATCGTGGATCAGACCGGTCAGATCATGCGGCTTCAACGCACTCTCGATCCCCCCAAGCTGCGCACGCGCCGCGCCCTTTTGCAGCGAAAACCACGCAATGCCGGGAATCTCGCCGAGCGGACGCAACGCCGCGGCGGGCATCGAGCGATAACGGTCGTTGCTGAAGGTCGGGCTGCCCGCCCACACCACGCCGATCCGCCGCTTCCCGCCCGCCAGTTTGCTCACGCGACGCGGCCAATCGCCCGCTTTCGCCGCGCTCACGCTCATGTACGGCACCTCGGCGAACGGTTCGGGCATGAGTGCAGCGAGCCGATGCGGCACGCTCATCATCGGCGTCCAGAAGTCGTAATCGGCGCGCACCTCGCCTTCCACGACCCGCGCGACGCCCGGCACGCTGCGCACCAGCTCGGCGATATTGTCGGGCACGAGCGCATCGACTTCGGCGCCCATCCGCGCGAGCACGGACGCGTAACGCACGAACTGGATCTGGTCGCCGTGGCCCTGCTCGCCGACAAGCAGCAGCCGACGTCCTTCCAGCGGCTCGCCGCGCCATTCCGGCACGCCGGGAAAAATCATCGGACGGTATTTGCTCGCGCGCCAGCGCACTTCGTGCAATGCCCAACCCTGCACGAATTCACCCCGCCGCAGATGCAGCAGCGCGAGATTGTGCAACGCGTCCGCGTGATCGGGCGCGAGCGCGAGCGCGCGCCGATAGTGCGCCTCCTCGCGATGAAACTGCCCTTGCGAGCCAAGCGCCGCGCCGACGCACGTGTGGATCTGCGGGTCGTCGCGAAGTTCGAGTGCGCAGCGATAACACGCCTCGGCCTCGGCGAAGCGCCCCGCCAAGCCCAGCGTGGTGCCGAGATTGACGTGCGCCTCGAAGTGATCGGGCGCGAGTTCGATTGCCTTGAGGAGGGATTCGATCGCCTCATCCAGCCGGCCCATTTCGCGCAACGCATTGCCCGCGCCGAAATGCGCGGGTTCGCAGGAAACGTCCCGCGCGATCATTTCGCGATACAGCGCTAACGCTTCGTCGTGACGCTTCATCTTGAGCAGCGACGCACCGAGGTTGATGCGCGCGTCGAGAAAATCGGGGTGATCGGCGAGTAGCTGGCGATAGTGGCGCTCCGCTTCGTCGAAGCGGCCGAGCCGCTGAAGTGCGACGCCCAGGTTATTGCGCGCGTTCGCAAACGACGGATCGAGTTGCAGCGCGCGCTCCTGACACGTCACGCCGAACGCGATATCGCCGAGCGCCGCTGCCGCCAGCCCGCGATTGCTCCAGCACGCGGGATCGGCGGGCGCGAGCGCCAGCGCGCGGTCGAGCAACGACGCAGCCTCATCGTGCTCGCCACGCTGATGCAGCAGCACGCCGAGAAAATGCAGCGCATCGCTGTGCGCGGGTTCGTCCGCGATCATCCGGCGATACGCCGTCTCCGCCTCGGCGAGCCGTCCCGCGTGATGATGGTCGAGCGCGGCGGAAAGCGGCGTGGAGGAGTTCGGCATGGTGGGCTCGTCGTCGAAGGAAAGCTGCCGAGGCTAACGACGCGACCGCGCCGAGACCATCAGATTCTTCCGATCAACCCGCGCGCGCCGCCGCTCCGCGAACCGCGCGAAAAACCCCGCCGCCTCAGATGCGGCGCACCTTGACCTTCTTGCCCTTCACCTTGCCGGCCATCAGCTTTCTCACGGCTTCGTCGGCGATTTTCCGCTCGACGGCGACATACGTGACCATGTCCGTCACGTTGATCTTGCCGATCTGCGCGCCCGCATAGCCCGCGTCGCCGGTCAGCGCGCCGAGCACGTCGCCCGGACGGATCTTTTCCTTGCGGCCGCCGAGAATCTGCAGCGTCGCCATCGGCGGCTGCAAATGGCCGGGCGCGGCCGGCGTGAGTTCCGCCAGCGGATGCCACTCCACTTCCTTGCCCTGCGCCTGCTCGATACCGGCGACGCGCCCCATTTCGTCCATGCTCGCGAGACTGAGCGCCCAGCCTTCCTGATCGGCGCGGCCCGTGCGGCCGATCCGGTGCACGTGCACTTCCGGGTCCGGCGTCACGTCGACGTTGATGACCGCTTCGAGTTGCGCGATATCCAGCCCGCGCGCGGCGACATCGGTTGCGACCAGCACCGAGCAGCTACGGTTGGCGAACTGCACCAGCACCTGATCGCGTTCGCGCTGTTCGAGCTCGCCGTGCAGCGCGAGCGCCTCGTAACCTTGCGCGCGCAGCACGTCGAGCAGATCGCGGCATTGCTGTTTCGTGTTGCAGAACGCGAGCGTGCTGACCGGCTGATAGTGATCGAGCAACTGGCCGACGGCGTGCAGACGATCGGTATCGGCGACTTCGTAGAAACGTTGCTTGATCTTCGAATTCTTGTGCTGTTCGGTGAGCTTGATTTCCTGCGGCTTGCGCAGGAATTGCTGGCTCAGCTTCACGATGCCTTCCGGATACGTGGCGGAAAACAGCAGCGTCTGCCGTTCCTTCGGACATTGACGCGCGACCGAAGCGATATCGTCGAAGAAGCCCATGTCGAGCATCCGGTCCGCTTCGTCGAGCACCAGCGTGCGTAATGCGCCGAGCGCGAGCGTGCCGCGTTCGAGGTGATCCATGATGCGCCCCGGCGTCCCGACCGCGATATGCGCGCCGTGCTCCAGACTCGCGATTTGCGGCCGCATCGGCGTGCCGCCGCACAGCGTCAGAATCTTGATGTTGTCCTCCGCGCGCGCGATACGGCGGATTTCCTGCGTGACCTGATCGGCGAGTTCGCGCGTCGGACACAGCACGAGCGCCTGCACGGAAAAGAGGCGCGGATCGAGCTTGGCGAGCAGCGGCAACGCGAAGGCGGCCGTCTTGCCGCTGCCGGTCTTCGCCTGCGCGATCAGATCGCGGCCTTCCAGCGCGGCGGGCAGGCTCGCGGCCTGGATCGGCGTCATCGTGAGATAGCCGAGTTGCTGCAAGTTCGCCTGCATCGCGGGCGATAGCGGCAGGCTGCTGAATGAAGTATCGGTCATGTCATTGGGCCGGCTTGGGCGGGACCGAATGGTCCTGCTCATACGTGACGGTGCCGTCGGCGGCGTCATGGCGGATCACTTTGTTGCGCGCGCCGCACATGGGGCAGCGGAACATCAGGCCCTGGCCTTCGTTCTTGATGAGAACGTCGGACAGTTCCCATTCGGCGCCGCAAGGCTGGTTTCGACAGGTAAACATGGTTTTTCGCGTGCGTGAAGAGGCGCTCGGGCGAGGCCGGCGCGTCGGGTTTGCGGGGTTTGAAGCCGAAGTGTACGCGTGGCGGGGCCGGTTTGCCGCCGATTGGCCTGTTTTGGCCGGTTTTTGTGCCGCGCCGAAAAGTCCGCAAGATTTGCTAAACGCGTGCGTGCTAACGTGTTTTTCATCAGCGGGCCGACCTGAACGATTCAAACCGAGGTGCCGAAATGACCGCCGTTCCGAACCCGCGCTCTTACGAATCGCGCCTGAGCCACGTGATCGACTATATCCACGATCACCTCGACGACGATCTCGATCTCAACCGTCTCGCGGAGATCGCGTGCCTCTCGCCGTATCACTGGCATCGCATTTATCACGCGTGTTTCGGCGAGACGGCCGCGGCCACCGTGCGGCGGCTTCGTCTGCATCGCGCCGCCAACGAACTGGTGCAAGGCACCGTGGCGATCGAGAAAATCGCGCAGCGTGCCGGATACAGCAGCGTACAGGCGTTTTCGCGTGCGTTCAGCGCGAGTTACCGGACCCCGCCCGCGCAGTTTCGCCAGGAAGGCGGCGCGAGCCAGTGGCGGCCACGCGCCGCATCATTCAACCTGCAACGAGGTGACAACATGCATCGAGTGGACTTTCGCGAACAAGCATCCGTGACATTAGCGGCCGTCGATCACACCGGCCCGTACATGAATATCGGCCGCGCGTTCGAGGCCGTGTTCCGCTGGGCCGGAACGCGCGATCTTCTGACGCCCGCGACGCGCACCATCGGCATTTATTTCGACGATCCCGCCGCCGTCGACGAAGACAAACTGCGCTCGCAGGCGTGCGTGGATATCGCGAAGCCGGACGGCGTGAGCTTCGACGGCGGTGTATCGCGGATCGAACTGAAGGGCGGCGAGTTCGCCGTGCTCACGCATGTCGGACCGTATGCGCAACTGTGCTTCGCGTATCAATGGCTCTATGGCGAGTGGCTGCCGAACTCGGGCCGCGAAGCCGGCGACGCGCCCGTACACGAGGAATACATGAACGATCCGCGCGATACGCCGGCGGCTGAACTCGTCACCGAAATCTGGCTGCCGCTGAAACCCGCGAACGCGCGCTAAATGGACGGCGCGATCGGCTAAACTTGACTCCCGGCCGCGCGATGGACACGATCCGTCCAGCGCACGGCGCGTCACTTACAAAGCAAGTCACCCGAATCGTCGATGCGAATTCTGCACACCTCCGACTGGCATCTCGGCCAGTTCTTCCTCGGCAAGTCGAGACAAACCGAACATCAGAAGCTGATCGCGTGGCTGGTCGAAGCGACGCGCGTTCATCACGTCGATGCCGTGCTCATCGCAGGCGATATCTTCGATACCGGCTCGCCGCCGAGCTATGCGCGCGAGTTGTATAACCGGCTCATTCTCGCGTTGCGCGATGCGGGTACTGGCCTGATCGTGCTCGCGGGCAATCACGATTCGGTCGCGACGCTGCAGGAATCGCGCGAGATACTGCGCGCGCTGAATACCGTGGTGATTCCCTCCGTACAGGACGATCCAAACGATCAGGTTCGCGTGCTCAACCAGCGCGACGGCACGCCGGGCGCGATCGTGTGCGCGATCCCGTTCATCCGGCCGCGCGACGTCACCCTGAGCGTCGCGGGCGAAAGCGCGCGCGATAAACAGGCGTCGCTGCAGGATGCGATTCACGCGCACTATCAGGCGCTGTTCGCACTCGCCCAACAGCGGCGCGCGGAACTCGGGCTGCCGCTGCCTATCGTCGCGACCGGGCATCTGACGACGGTCGGCGCGAGCGCCAGCGAATCCGTGCGGGAGATCTACGTCGGCGCGCTTGAAGCGTTTCCGACTTCGGCTTTTCCGGCGGCGGATTACATCGCGCTCGGTCACATTCATCGTCCGCAAAAGGTGGGCGGCCTCGACCATATCCGCTATTGCGGATCGCCAATCGCGCTCAGTTTCGACGAAGCGCGCACGCAAAAAGAAATGCTGCTCGTCGATCTTTCCGCGAGCGGACTCGACAGCGTCACGCCCATTCCCGTGCCAGCGTTCCAGCCGATGCTCTCCGTGAAAGGCTCGCTCGACGAACTCGAAGCGGCGATTCGGGAAGCCGTCGCGCTGTTGATCGATGGCGAGACCGCGTGGCTGGAAATCGTCGTCGCCGCTGACGATTACCTGAGCGATCTGCACGCGCGAATCGAGCGCATGACCGAGCATTTGCCGGTCGAAGTGCTGCGGATCCGCCGCGAGCGCACGACGCAAATGAGCGCACTTCAGGCGCAAGCGAAGGAAACGCTGAACGAACTGACGCCCGACGATGTCTTCGCGCGGCGCCTGCAAAGCGAGACACTCGACGATGACCTCCGCGCGCAGTTGACCGCGATGTATCGCGCGGTCGTGGCCGGTATCGGCGAGGCGGACGCAGCATGAAAATTCTGTCGCTGCGGCTGCGCAACCTGAACTCGCTCAAGGGCGAATGGAAGATCGATCTCAGCCGGCCGCCGTTCAAGGACAACGGCCTTTTCGCGATCACCGGACCGACCGGCGCGGGCAAAACCACGCTGCTCGACGCGATCTGTCTCGCGCTTTATCACCGCACGCCGCGCATGGACACGGTGTCGGCGGGATCGAATGAATTGATGACGCGCCACACGTTCGAATGTCTGGCCGAAGTGGAATTCGAAGTAAAGGGCGAAGGCTATCGCGCGTTCTGGAGCCAGCGGCGCGCACGCGACAAGGCGAGCGGCAATTTACAAGCGCCGAAAGTTGAACTCGCGCGCCTCGACGGCACGATCGTCACGGAGCGGATCAACGACAAGCTGCGTCTAATCGAAACCATCACGGGTCTCGATTTCGGCCGCTTCACGAAGTCCATGATGCTCGCGCAAGGCGGCTTCGCGGCGTTCCTCGAAGCGAAGGCGAACGAGCGCGCCGAACTGCTCGAAGAACTGACCGGCACCGATATCTACGGCCATATTTCGCGCGATGTGTTCGAACGGATGCGCGCCGAAAAAGATGCGCTCGACAAGCTTCAACTCAAAGCGGAAGGCGTCCAGCTACTCACCGACGAACAACTGCGCGTGCTGACCGAGGAACAGGCGACACTTGTCGAACATGAGCGCAGCGTGAGTACGCAGCAGCGCGCAACCGATGCCAAGCTGCAATGGCGACGCGCGCTGACCGCCGCCGAGACACAGGTTCAGCAAGCGCTCGCTAGCGAACGCGACGCGCAGCAAAAGTTCGCGGACGCGAAGCCCGAACTCGATCGGCTCGCGGCGAGCGAACCCGCCGAAAAGCTGCGCGCCGTTCACAGCGCGATGACCGATGCGCGCGATGCGCTGCTCAAAACCACGCTTTCGCTGGAAGCTGCAAAGGCCGAGCGGCAAGCTGCATCGCTCGATGCCGCGCGCAGTTTGCGACGCGCGTTTCATCTGCGAACGCTGATAACCGGCCGCCGGCAAGCTGCGTTGAACGCGCTGCTCGCGGAATCGAAGGTCGTTCAGAATACGCTCGACCAGCATCCGGGACGCAGCCGTCTCGGCGAACAGATCGCGGGCTGGCGCTCGCAGTTCGACTCGCGCGATGCGTTGCACAGCGAGATTCGCACGCTGGAAAAAAAGCGCCACGATCTCGCCGCTGCGAGCATCGAACAAGCGAAGACGATCGAAGCCCAGCGCGTCGCGCAAAGTAACGCCGCGCGCGCCGTCGAGCAAGCGCGTATCGATGAAGCCGAATCGCGCGCGAAACTGGCCGCTGCGTTAGACGGCGAACAGGAAGCGGCACTCAAGGCGCGCTGTCAGCAACTTCAACAACAGCAGATCGTATTGAGCCGCCTCGTGCAGACCGCCGAACTGCGTGCTCAAGGCACCAAGCAGCAACGCACCGACCGCGACGAATTGTCCGCGAAGGAAGTCCTGCTCAAGACGCGAACGGACGAACGCGGCCAGCTTGCCGCCGATTACAAAACCCTCGGCGATCAGATCGACGACAAGACGAAACTGCTTCAGCAGGAGCAACGCATTCGTCAACTGAGCGACCATCGCGCGGCGTTGCGCGAGGGCGAGGCGTGTCCGTTGTGTGGATCGACCGAACATCCGGCAATCGCGGCGTATGACGCGCTCGACGTGTCCGTCACCGAGCGCGAGCTCAAAGCAAAAGAAGCCGCTCGGGATGCCGTGCGCGAAAAAAGCGGCGCGGCGAAATCCGCGATGGATGTGTTGAGCGCGGAGATCGTGCGACTGCAAAAGCAGATCCGCGACTGGACGCAAAGCGACGCGGCGCACGCGGAAAACTGGCGCTCGCTGTGCGCGCAAATCGACGTGCAATTGCAGGATCGCGCGGCGCTCGATGCGCATATCGAATCGCACGGCGCAGGGCTCAAACAGGCGCAGGACACGCTTGATTCGATCGACGCGTGGAATCGGGTGATCGAGCAGCGCGTGCAGGCGCGGCATGTGGCCGAGAAAACCTCGGCGCAACGCGAACACGATTTGCGGCTGGTCGAGGAAAAGCATTCCGCTGGCGAAAAGGCGCTCGCGGAAACGACGGATGCTGCCATCGCGCGTCGAGAATCGCTTGTGCAACGCGATCAGGCAATGAACGTGACGGTGATCGAAGCAGGCTACACGCCGCTCGACGACTGGACGCCGTGGCGCGATTGGCTCACGCAACGCGACGACGAGTGGCGCACGTGGCAGGCGGCATCGCAACGCGCCGCGCTGCTCGCGCGTCAGGCCGATACCGCGCGGCAGGCGCTCGATACGGCGGCATCGGAGGAAGAAAAGTGGACCGCCCGCTGGCGCGCATGCGAGCCGTCGTATTCGTCGCTCGAACTGGAATCGCGCGATCTTTGCAAGAATCCCGACGACGATTTCGAACACGAGGTCACGCGCCACGACACCGCGCGCGACCGCGCCAACGCGCTGGAAGGCAAAGAGAAAACGCTCGCGGTGCGATTGAGCGAAGAAGCGTCGAGACGCGATGAGACCGCGAAAAAATGGGACGACGCGCTCGCGCTTAGCCGCTTCGAAAGCGAGCGGGCGTTCATCGACGCGCTGCTCGCTCATGAAGAACGCGACCGGTTGCAGGCGCTCAAAGCCGCGCTCGATCGTTTATCGACGGAAGCGCGGGCGCTGCGCGAAGCGGCGGAAAAGCGTCGCGCGGAGTTGTCGGCCGAGCCGCAAACCGATCAACCCGCCGAGGTGTTGCAAGCCCAAGTCGACGAACTCGCCGCCGCGTTGCGCGCCGCGAACGAACGGCAGGGCGCTATCCGCGAGACACTGCGCAACGACGCGCAGCAACGTGCGAATCGTCAGGCGTTGATCGCCGACATCGACGCGCAGCAGAAGCGCTATGACTTGTGGCAACGGCTGAGCAGCCTGATCGGTTCGGCCGACGGCGCGAAATACCGGAAGTTCGCGCAGGGTCTCACGCTCGACCACCTGATTTATCTCGCGAACCGGCAACTGGTGCAGTTGCATGGCCGGTATCAACTGAACCGGAAAGCGGGTGGCGATCTGGAAATGGAAGTGGTCGATACATGGCAAGGCGACGTCGCGCGCGACACACGCACGCTCTCGGGCGGCGAAAGCTTTCTCGTGAGCTTAGCGCTCGCGCTGGCGCTGTCCGATCTCGTGAGCCATAAAACGTCCATCGATTCACTGTTTCTCGACGAAGGGTTCGGCACGCTCGACGGCGAAACGCTGGAGATCGCGCTCAATGCACTCGACGCGCTGAATGCGAGCGGGAAGATGATTGGGGTTATTAGTCACGTCGAGGCGCTGAAGGAGCGGATTCCGCTGCAGATACGGGTGAGTAAGGGTGTGGGAGTGGGGTTTTCGGAGGTGGAGGTGGTGGGGGGTTAGCGTGGCACGGGTTTAAAGACAGACCAGCAAGTGTCAGCCCCTTCAAACAGGTAATATCGGGGCCGACCGCCTTACGCTGCCGCGTTGCTTCGCCGGCCCTTTCCGCCCATGTCAAAACCCTCAAAGCTCGCCGAAGTTCTTACTCTTGCCAAAATCCAGTCGATGGCCGACGCAAAAACATTCGCGCGCGGCAAGGCCTATTTCCATGACGGCACCGTGTCCCGGCTTGAGGAATATGAAGGCGGCGTGCGCGCGAGCGTGCGTGGCACGGACCGTTACCGAGTCAATCTTGCCGTCCGGGAAAACGGCAAACTTTCGCACGAGTGCAGTTGTCCGGTAGGCGACGGCGGCGTCTTCTGCAAGCACGGAGTCGCAGTTGCACTCTCCTGGCTCGAAAATACGGGTGAAGAGGTGTTCCATCGCGAGGAAACGGTCCCGGAAAAGCCTCGCAAGAAGCGCAAGACCTACGCAGAAGTCGTTCGCGAATACGTGGCTACGCTTGACCCAGACACGCTTCGTGCGTTGTTGCTTGACGCCGTCGATCGCGACCGGGCGTTGCGCGACAGACTCTTGCTTGCCGCGCGTGCGGCCACCGCCCCCGATCTGCCCAGCATGAAAACCGCCGTGCGGCAGGCAACACGCATTACCCGGATGCTGAACTGGCGGGACGCAGCCGCCTATAGCGAAGGCCTGATGTCGCTGGCCGAGATGCTGCGCCAGAGGCTTGAGGGACCGGACGCGGCACAGGTGGTCGAACTATCCGAACTGGCGATTGCGGGCGCGGAGAAGAGTCTCGACCAGATCGACGATTCCGGCGGCGGCGTGATGCCGGCCATCCTTGAACTGGCGTCCATCCATCTCGAAGCCTGCAACCTGACCGCCCCCGATCCGGTGGCGCTAGCCGAGCGGCTCTTCAACCTTCAGAAAGACGGTGTTTGGGATACCTTCTACCGTGTCCTGCCGGCATACACCGAACCACTGGGTGAAGCCGGAGTGCAGCGCTATCGCGAACTGGTCGAACGGGCGTGGGGCGCTCTCCGTCGCAGCGAATTAGACAAGGCGGACGCTTTGGCGTGGCGCCGTTTCGAGATGGCTCCGTCGGCCGAGGCGTTTTGTGTGTTGCTGAAGGTCGCAGCGGCTACCGGGCGGCATGATGGAACGCGAGAGCGTGCGCTCGCGTACCTTTGGGCAATGGTCTGTAAGGAGGAGGGAGTCGCAAAGCCGAAACTCGGCGTCTGGCAGCGGTCGACGCGGACGGAACTGGTCAGGATTTTTCTCGACGGCAAAGAGAACGACGCCGCGTGGGAAGTGTTTGTCGGCGGTCTGGTCGGGACGAGACTGTGGCCGGAAATGGCGGCCATTCGCGGAGAAACCCATCCACACGATGCCATCGCCCTCTATCACCGCTTGCTGACAATCGCCGTTGCAAACGGTGCGAACAATAGCGCGCGCTATGACGAGGCAGTTGAAATCGTGCGTGCTATTGGCGCGCTGCGGGCAAAGCTCGGCGAGCGAGCGGAGTTCACGGTCGAACTTGGAGAGATTCGCATGACACATCGCGCCAAACGTAGTTTCATCAAGCTGCTCGCGACGCTGTCCTGAACATGATGATCTGCGGGTTACGTTCTGGGACGAGCGCGCGGGTGGCTATTTCGGCCTATGTGAAGGCCTTTGCTAACCCGCTCTGCACGTCCACAAGGCATAAAGGGTTACAAGCGAATCGCTTGTAACCCTTTATGTTTTTGATTGGGACGAAGTGTCGCTACGCCGCCCACTCAATTGTGGGGAGACTGAGTTAGTTAGACTGGAGATCCTTATTAATCAATGACTTGCTGACTATTTCGGTCACGCAGCGCGCACGACCTGAACCGAAATAGTTGGACTGGCCAGATATGTGACGCGAAATCGTTAGACTGGGATTCAAGCCCTTGCAGACAGGGGCTCAGCAGCCACTTCCCAGATTGCTGGCCTCGATCTCCGGACATTAATGGGCGGTTCGGGCCCGGCTACCAAAACTCCATATACCTTCTGCGGCGGCGATCCGGATAGTTGCCCAGCGAGTAGAGCTCGCGATGCATGTCGCCGGCCACTGCATCGCCTGCAGCGTCCTCTTCAGCCCTCGTTCTCAAATCTCCAATCAGCGCTACTGCTCCGCCTCCGCCTGTCACCGCGAGCGCCGGCGACGCCCGCAGCCCGAGCGACTTCGCAGCGATTCCGACTACCGCGACAACCAGGCAAGGGCGCAGCAGACGTGTCGGCCATCCGTGGCCACTGCATGCTCGCCAGCAGCTCGACTTCGGCGTTAGCGTGTGCGCTTCTAGTCTGTCTTTCAAGGTCGTGTCTATTGTCTCGTCGGTCGTATATTGGGGGCTGAGTGCGTCTCGTATTAAAATATTGCCGTAACGATGACCGATGTATCGAAGTCGCATGAAAGGAAAACAATGCGTCGAATTTCGCGTCCGACTGAACCGCCCCGTCTGCTAACCTCACAAAGAGCGTTGGATGAAAAGCGGAAATTGCTCGACTATCTGCGGCGTGACAAGAACGAGCGCCGTCACCGGCGAGATGGACTAAACGACGACATATTCTTTGATGCCGAGCTACGGCGCGACCTTTCGCACGTTTTTGAAGAAAAATGCGCCTTCTGTGAGTCGAAAATCGGTGCCGATGGGCAAGTTCTCCATCTGCGCCCTTTACGTTTCGCAGAGAGTGATACGAACTCGGACCGAGATTACTATCTCTGGCTTGCCTTCGAGTGGCGCAACATTTTCTATGCGTGCTCCTATTGCCTGAAGGCAAAAGGTAACAAGTTTCCGGTTATCGGCGATAGGGCCATGTACCTTGCCGCATTCGATGACGTGGTTCAGCACGAAGACGCATTGCTTGTAGATCCGACAGCCGAAGACCCGGCTCGGCACTTTCGTCTTCGCTGTGATGGTAGTTTGATGCCTAATACGAATCGAGGGCGAGAGACAATTGAGGCCTTCGACCTGAATCGAATCGAGTTAAATGACGGGCGACGATACATCATCGAAAGTCTTTTTTCGAACCTTCAGTCCGATGCCGACAGTCATACCGAAGAATCTCTTGCAGGTATCTTAGAAAGTCGAGCACCACATGCAGGTGCTATTCAGGGAATGCTCAAGCGCATCGACTCGGTTTGGCGCGCGGGCGAAATTCCCTTAAAGGGCGGCGGGGATATCCTCGCCCGACGTTTCCTGGATGTTTGGCGCCAAACTGACCAGAAGCAGCGCTCGAAGTTTGCCGACGTTTTACAGCAGCTGGAGGAAGTCGACCGACGCATTCAGCATGAGGAAAGAGAGTCCTTGGCTCAAATTCCCTTGGCCTATGTGTCCATCCGGGAGAAAGCTGAGTTAGTCGCTGGTGATCGCGAAATATCAAGGATTGAGATATCAAATTTCAAGGCAATAGAGAAAATGAAATTTGAGCTTCAATCGAGTCGATCGAGCAATGCAGGAGCCCCTGCATTAATGATTCTCGGTGAAAACTCTACTGGTAAGTCGAGCGTGCTAGCGGCGATTGGGCTTGCCTTGATTGGTCGCCGGCAAGCATCGAAATTGAAAAAATATTTTCCTAGTTTAGTTCGAAGCAAAGCAATTGATCGTTTAGATCAGCTCGACGAGCAGCGCATTGCTGTCGATGTCGGCTTTCATTACTCGGGGCACACTGCGTCATTCATATACGATCCGGTTCATCGTATTCTTGATGGGCCAGAAGAGCAGTCCTCTGTGGTGCTTGGATATGGCCCCCGGCGGTTTTTTACGCAGAAAAAGCGTCAGCACGCTAAAGGCGCTGCGGCTCGGATACGTACGTTGTTCGATCCGCTCGCCACAATTCCGTACCCAGCCGATTGGCTTCGCGCGCAGACCGGGGAACGTTTTGACACGGTAGCACGTGCACTTCGTGTCGTTCTTGCTCTTGACGATAACGATGAGCTTGTCGTCGAACCTGATCATCTGGCCGTACGTGCGAACGGTCGGACGACGCCAATTGATTCGCTTAGCGAAGGCTACCGATCGATGTTCGTGATGACTGTGGACATCATTCGCGAGCTCCTTGAACATTGGAAAAACCTCGAACAAGCTCAGGCCGTTGTGTTGATTGATGAGCTGGAGACCCATCTTCACCCTCGCTGGAAGATGCAAGTCATGACGTCACTTAGACGCGTTTTGCCTCGGGTTCAATTCATCGCGACAACCCATGACCCACTTTGTCTTCGAGGAATGGACGATGGCGAAGTGGTGGTCCTTCAACGCGACAACGAAAGCAATATTCGACAGCTACACGATCTTCCCGGCGTCAGTGGCATGTCCGCAGAGCAGCTCCTGACCTCCGACTATTTTGGCTTGGCGAGCACTGCTGACCCGTCTACGGAGATCGAACTCGCACGACTTGCTGGAGATGTTGCGCGCCGCGGACGTGACGGGACTTTCGAATTAGCGCCTGCGTTGGCAACGACAGAACTGATCACTCGCCTGACGATCGGTGACAGTCCGACTGAGCAGATTATTCAAAGTGCGCTCCTTCGATACCTCAAAGAGCGCGAAGCTCGAGACGGAGACCTTCGACCAACATTGCGCACAGAGGCGGTCGAGGCCGTTATCAAGGCTCTCCGGTCAAGCGAGGAATAAATATGCGATTTGTCGACCGCACTGGCGTAGATGAGCCGAGGTCACTTGCAGGTCCGAGCGCGGCGGTGACGGCCGAAGAAAACACGGCGCAACTTTATTATCAGACATATGACCCGCTAGCGAGTGGAGCTAAGGCGTTCAATTTTAAGGAGTACAAAGGCCACGACGTTCAGCATCAGCTTCGAACTCTGTTTCACAATAAATGCGCTTATTGCGAATCCGATTTAGGCGACAATCTTGAAGTCGAACACTTCCGTCCGAAAGGAGGAGTAACTGAAGATCGAGCACATAGCGGCTATTGGTGGCTTGCACACACCTGGGCAAACCTCTTGCCATCGTGCATTGCTTGCAATCAGAAGCGCCGCCAGCACCTTGTCACTGAGGCGATGACGGTAGAGCAACTTACTGCGCTGTTGGCAACGAAAGCTAAGGTTGCATACGGGAAGGCAAATCAATTCCCCATCGCTGGCGTTCGAGCTCGATATGGGTTTGGGCTGCTGACTGACGAACTTCCACATTTAATCGACCCTACTGCGGAAGATCCCGCGCAGTATTTGAAATGGTCCAAGTCCGGAGCCTATAGCGTCGTAGTTCCTCAACCAAGTGATCCGCAAGCTATCATTCGCGCGCTGAGCACGATAAACGTGTTCGCGCTGAACCGTGCTCGCCTAGTGGAAAGCCGGACCCGAGTCCTGACGGAGTTGCGCTTCCAAGCGGCAGAGATTGTCGAAGAGCTTGAGCGTGACATGGCCGAAGCAGGTTCCCCGAAGCATGTTGAGCGCGCGCTCAAACGCGTTATAGCGATGAGACGCCTTCACGGCGCGGGTCATCCATATTCGGCGATGGTGAAGACATTTGTTGATGAATTCGTTGAAGAGCTTCAGGAGCGGATCACGAGTGGACCGATAGGCGACGACCTCCGATCTCATTCGGTTAGGGTAGAGAATGCTTAACGCATGTCTTCGTTTGCCAATCCTACAATATCGATTCTTCTTGAGTTACTGCTGGCCGACGACGTATGGCTGGACACTTGGGTTATCCAGCGCGAGTGACAACGGCGACGTGCCCTGACTATTTCCCACTCGTCGGCACTTGGGCAACGGCCGACAGCACTCGTTTGCAATCTGATGACACGCTACTCACTTGGTGGCCGTGTGCTGAAATCGATACTCAAGATCAAAGCTGAACGGCGAAACGGCGAAGTGAACGAGACGAAACACCATTCCAATCGTCCTGACGTAGTCAGTATCAACAGGTTTTGAAACTCCGCCTCGCTTACACCCACTACACCTTGCAACTCCGGCTTAATTGAAATAAATGAGCCAACGCTTGGGACTTCAGAATTTCCAAAGCTCGGGTTTTTCACGATCCCAATTTGGATCATGAACTTTGTGACTCCCCTTACCGGCTCCGTGAGCTCGCCGGTAAGGTGGATCGACGTGCTGCTTTCCCGGCACGGGGGGCGCCCACGGGGCCGGTCTGCACGCACCCAAAGACCCGCGTGCCAGTTCATGATCCGCCCATAACGGTTCATCAAGTCGCTTCGACGGCCTCGATCCTTTGCATTACGCATTGGAGAATGTCCGATGTCTCTAACCTCTACCTTCGAGAGTCGCAATATCATCTGTCATCGCTACCTCGCTTGTGAAAGCTACACCTTCACGCTAGCATTTGGCAATCGTCGATCGATTGGTCGCTGCTGGCAGCAGGATGGCGTCTGCACGACGGATTTAAGAATATAGTGGATAGCGTCGGAACTCGTGGGCTCAGCTGGGAGAGCGTCACGTTCGCAATGCGAAGGTCGGGAGTTCGATCCTCCTCCGCTCCACCAAAGTCTTTTCCTAAAACCGGTCATCCTAGGCCGGTTTTTCATTTGGATGGCGGTTTCCGCCATCGTCTTGGTTCGATATCCCCCATGCTAACGGCGCAAAGCCTGTCTGGTGCCGAGAACAACTGGGCCTACAGCAAGTAAATCCGCCGGGCCGATTCCAGAAGCGTGAGTCGTCACATGCGACTGACCCTCAAGCTCCTCACTTGTTCCCTCACGGGACAGCGCACCTCTGCCATCTGATTCATGCGACGTGCGTTTGGCGTGGTGCACTCCTAGACTTGGTATTTCAGGTCAAAGCACAGGGAGTCTGGCATGCGCGAACAGCAAAGCGGTCCCAACAATCCCGAATCCAATTCTGTTGATCTCCATCGAACGCAGCGGGATCACGGTAGTCGGGACGCCGGCGGAAAATTGCTGGCACGACTGTCTCTCTCGGCATTAGCTCATTGGCCTGCTGTGCAGCCCACGACGCATCTGATTCGTCATTGTTTGCGAATGCTATCGATGGAAAATCGCCGAACGCTGCGTGGTACGCGAAGGTTCACGATGAATTCAATGCCATAAGCGATCAGTAAAAATTCTCCTGGGGCAATCAAGAGCAGTCCGAGTATGGTTTTCGGATCGGGCATAAGCTGCAATCTCGTGACGGCCCATACTCCGGCAGCAAACAACGGAATGGCGAGCGCAGGTGCCAGTCGATACATGCGCCGTCGTCGAACGGGCAGGAACGCGCCAGTTGTAACCCGACCAAGAGATTTGACTGGCTGGAATCCGCTAACCGTTCCCCTTAGCTTCGGAACCAGCTTCGGCGAAGTATGAATCACCTCAAAGATGACGCTTGCATCACGCTCCCAATGGGTAAATTCGATCCGCCAGCTTCCATCATCCGACGGAACGGCCGCTACTTTCACCATGTCATCATCACAGTGAACTGTTCTGACGGAGAGGATTTTTGAGTTGTCCTCCAACGTCAGTCGCAAAGGATTGTCAGCAACCATGTCGTCGGGTTTGACCGGCCCTTTTCCTGCGTTCCAGATCGACACGAGGGACCTAGTGATCCGATCAACCGGTTCACCGTGGTGGGACACCACCACCCCCTCCAAAGCGTCGCGCTTGTGAATTACTGTCTCACCATCGGCGCAGTATTTGATGCGACGACGCTCGTTCCAGCGGGCGTATCCGGTACCCAACGCAAAGGTTACGACGGGAGGCAAAAAACTTACAAAACCAAATGGCATTTAATTCCCCGATATTTTCACTCCAAGTTTCGGCGTGGAGCACAAGCATTGATGATCAGCGTATCGAGCGGTCAGAATCTGCAAGAACAGACTCTCACCGCTGCCGATTACGAATGTTGATAACGCTGCGACGGCCACAACGCCGTACCCGATGGACAATCGACCGCAGCGGCCGGCCTGTTACCAAAACCATCGACGCAATGTTGCCCAAAGACTCTTGTCGACATGGCGTGTTTCGGCCGGGGCCGGGGCCGCGTCGTCAGCTTTTGCCAGCGCCGGCGGGAGGAGCTCAGGAGGTCGTCCATAGAACGCCGCCTTGGCTGATTTGTCCCGCCTCTGCTCCGCCTTGATTTTCGCTTGATCCCACGACCCCGCCTCAATGACGCTATTGTTTCTAATCACGTAATGTGAGCGGCATGGCAGATTCCAGCTTCCGACGGAGGGGTGAAGCGAAATGGACTCACCATCAAAGGTGAGCTTCCAGTCGGTCGGCGTCAGCGGCGTAACTACCTCTTGTCCACAGCCGCAGCAGCAACTGTGAACTGCGGTGCCGTACTCCATTGATACATAGAGCACTCCTGATTCGAGTTCCCGTGGTACACCCTTCACGAAGCGAGGTTCGAGCCGCAAATGCTGAATCATGCCTGGTCTCCATTCAACAGCATGTTGCCGTCGGTTGTGTATGAGCAGTGGTGCTCATTTTCCAGGTCGCGGTAAAAGCCACTGATCTTTTTCCACTTGATCACGGCGAGCGCTGCGTTCAGCATGTTGAGGTCAGCAACCTGAATGTTCGAGGCGTAGACATCTTCGGCACCTCCTCCCTCGAACCCGACGCGCGCCCTGACGTGATCACGTTTATGCGGCGTGCTAGCGGTGACGCGCAAAATGCCCCCCAGCGAACCATTGACGAGCTCAAGGCCCATGCCAACATCCACGAAAGGCAAGCCAAGCGCTTCGAGTTTCTGTACCGCAATTCGCTTGGAATCGCCCGCGTCCATACAAAGGAAAGCGAAGGTGACGCCGTCCAGAAGGTGGATGGTGCTCGCGTCCAGTTGAACCGCGTGCGCCACGACGCCGCGATGCATCCGTGAGTAAATATTGGCGAAGTAATCCACCTTCTTCGGCACGTCGCGAAGGTTATCTATCGACGGCGCGCCAGGTGCTCGAAACGCGTTGTGCTGCAGGAATTCGTCGCTATCAATCAGGCGGATTTCGCGGACTGGCGTCTTTGCCACCTGGTCGAGCACGTATGAGCCAGTTCCGCCGACGCCAACTATCGCGATTCGTTCGCTTTCCAGCCGTGCTGTCAGCGCTCCAACTCCCGCGCGGTCCGACGCCGTTTCGAGATAGTTGAATACGCTTTCATCCTCCACATCCGGTTGCCGGAACAGGCGCGGAGTGACACCCGGGCTTATTGTGGCCGCCGCGCCCGCGATGATAGTCGCGTAGGTGGACATCTTCTGATAGTAGTCCTGGTAGCCCTGCGGCCCCGGCTTGCTGGAGAGCATGTGATCGCCAATCACGCCTAGATCTGCAGGGAGTGCGCCGCCCGGCGTAATTCCACGGATCGGCGTTCCGTCGGCATTACACGGATATTCACCTTTGAAATGGACCGTATGCGGCTCGGGTTTCTGCGTCGTGTCGCCAGACAAGCAGAGGGTGGAGGCGATCGTACCCGTCTTCACTTCACGCCGAAGATTGACATACGGCACTTCGTGCATCACGAGACAACCTCCCGTGATCCGCACGAAGTAACCCTCTTCGCGAAGCCGCTTGAGGTCCTGATTAAGATTGAATAGTGCGGCCGACATTGAAAATGCTCCCGTTTTTAACCTCGACAGAACCACCGGTGGCCAACTCGCCGCTGTGCGGTTTGGATGCCGCTCCTCGATAAGTGATCGAATACTTGATGTCCGGCGTTGGCGGCTCACCAGGATACGCAATCGAAACTAGTTGTTCGAATGTCACGTGGGACTCTGCGACTTCGACTTCGCGGCCGTTGACCACAATCTCGATCTTCGGTTTTTGCTTGAGCGCTGTGATGAAGTGTTCGACTCCGGGCTGCGAAAGGTCCACTGTTTCATCAGGGTGGATCTGGCGGTCTGCGCCACCGCGAACGCTCAGAAAAACCGCTTCGTTTTCGCGGGGTTTGGCGAGCTCATACAAAACGACGCCTGTGATCGTCGATTTGCCCCAGGTGATCTGTGCGTCATTGACCGTTAGCTTGAAATCGCGGTCAGTTAAAAACGCGACGAACCGCTCGACGCCGCGACCTCGCAAATCAAAGGTTTCATCCAGGCGGACATCCTCGAAATCGCCGGTCTCAAGAATGGCAAAGAGGCTGTAGTCTTCGGAGGCGCTCAGACCCGCCGCAATCAACAGCTGCCGGCCAAGCGGTACGGGATCGTCGATCTCGATCGGACGGAAGTCGAGGCTCTCGTGCGCGAAGAGGATGCGATATGCGTGAGCTGCGTGCAGGCCTTGGCCTCCACGATTGTCGCCCCCAACGTCTTCGATGTTTTCCGTGCTTTCCATAAATGTGTCCAATGTCCTGTCGGGTTGGTCAGACTCAGTGCCCGACCGCAGTACGTTTCGGAACCCTCCCGTTTGGCGCCCTCAATCTGGTTAAATGATTCTGTTTAACATCGAAGGTAAAAGTGCCCGGGAGGACATGGACAAAGCATATCACCACAATTCTGCTTCATGCAAGCTGTTTAATCAGAATTACCGAATTGCCACGTACTTGTATTCGATGCCGCCGCTGCTGGCGATATCTTCGGCACGCAGGATATAGCCGTCAGCCACCAGTCGTTTGAGGCGGGTGCTGGCATTCTGCACAGACAGGCCGAGATCAGCGGCGACCTGAGAGGCGAGAACAGAGCGGTTGGCCAAAACGTAGTTCAGAAGGTCTTTGCCGGAAGAACTGATTTCCGGTCCGATCACTTCAAACGCTTCCTTGCGCCAGATGACCAGCGGTTGCTCTTTTGCCTGGGCCGCGTACTTCCAATTGTCGATCAGATCGCGATCCTCGAGATCCTCGAGGAAAAAACCCCTTTCCCCTCTGTATTGTTTCGCGACAGAGATCACGCTTTCCCGCGGAAAAGACGCGTCCGTAGCCTCGATGCCTTTCAGTGATATGCCGAATACAGAAACATCGGCGTGACGGCCGACAAAGTCAGAAAGCTTTCCGTAAGATTGTTTTCCCTGAACGTTCCCGAAGGGCTGGGACGTCTCGGTGAAATCGCGCAACTTGATGCGCATGGAGGTCTGGTTCATGTCGGTAATTTAATGAGAATCAGGCCTTGGCGTCAAGCAGGAAGTCGAAACAGATGTGGGTGCCTCTAAGCAAAGACATGTTCAGGCGATGTGAGAACCGGATCTCGCCGTTTTCGTAAAACACCTTCACTTCGAACGTTTCCTGCCGCACCGAAATGTTGGCATTGAATTTATTAGCCACTTCGCCTGAACGTTTGAGCCCCAGACCGCGCGCCTCGTCCCGATTGCTACTGATTTCGCCATTCCGGAAAATTTCCTCAACCAGCGCTACACCGGGATGGACGCTCGAGGCACTAATTCTCTTTGCGAGTTCGGGGTATTCTGATTCCAGCACCGGCGCGAGTGTGCCCAGGATGCCCCGTCCACTGTCCGAGATGACCGCCTGAATGTGCGGCCTGCGGCTTTTGGGATAGAACTGCAGCGCGGCAAAGCCTGGAATAGGTGATTTCGAGTGATCCCGTACATTGCCGAACAGCTCGGACAATACCGTAAAGGCGCCCACGGTATATTGGGCCCCCGCGCAGATGATGAAGCTCTTTTGCAACCGCCCAGGGATTTCTTCGTCCGGCGCCACCGGGTCAATCGCTGCAACTTCTACTACCCCTTCGTTCGCCCCCTTGTACTGGCCAGCTTTCGATACTTTTGGGCGAGAGGGGATCACCGCAACCGTCGGGTCGAGGAAGTCAAAGAAGCCAATCCGGTTGAAGTAATCCAACGTGGGGTAGCAATCACTGAAATCGATCTGAACAGCCTTTCGATCGAACACAAGCTGATTGCAAATTGCGAGCAGACGAGCGGTAGCTTCCAGCAGGAGTTTGCTGTTTTTTGCCAGGACAAACACCACGCCGCTGCAAGCAGAGGCGAGTGGCGACTCGACCGACTCGAGCGCATTTTCGAAGAGTTCCGCTGTGACCCATTTTGCCGAGGGAAGCGCAATGCGAAGCTCCGCTGGTTTTACCAGGAACCAGCAATGGGCTTCGTCTTTGACAAAGCACTCTGGATTGCCGTGCAGATATGCATTAACCACACTCCTTTCCTGCCCGATCCTGCCTGCGATCACGCGAGCTTTAATCCCCGGCTCTTCACGTAAGAGCCTTTCTAATTCGTTATGCATAAACGTGCCACCGTAGCCAAGCAATCAAATCGCAATTCTTATTAAAGTTTTCTGAAGCGTGAGCTTACGCCGTATTCTCGGCTTCGACGCGGTGAACGGCTGTCGACCGGATGCCATAGACGACCAACAATAGACAATCACGGCGGTAAACGTAACCGGCACTCGTAAGTTCAGCGACGGCCCGCGTGATGCTGCCTCGCCTTGTGCTCATCCATCCATGCCAGCCAGCCTCTCCGATACGCGCGCGCATCTACCAACGCGTGATGCTCGCGGTCATCGTTCCGGTAGTGCTTCAATACGGCCTTGTGATATACGGACGTGTCGATCAATGGTCGGAGGTCTAACGGTGTCGCCGCGAGATTACATGGCTTCGATTCACCAAACAACTCCAACAGAAATCGGAAGTCGGTCATCGAATCGCAAGCGACCCGCACCTCACGCGAAGATGCGGCGAACCATTCAAGCAGTCTTTCGCGCGCCTGCAGCAGAGACATAGCCGCTCCGCTAAGCAACGGCAGGACCTCCTGTCGAACGAAATCGGTGCAGTCTTCAAGCTTCCATGTGTCTTCGAGCTCAACGTAGAACTCCCTGTGCCCGTCCTCCGTCACGATCCCTAGGCTAATTAGCTTGGGTGACGGTTGGCCGAGTCCGGTGTACTCGGTGTCTAGAAAGACAAGCATATCAAGGCCTCCCGGCGAAAACATCAGAACGTCGTCGTGTGGCGGCCTTCGGCAACTCTGTCGAAGCGCACGGTTGAAGTTGCATCGCTAGGAATGGACAGGCGCTACCTCGCCGGATCGAATAGCTGATCAACCAGCTCACCAACGATTTCAAATGTGCGCAAGACCGAGTTGTGAAGGACGTCCGAGCCATGAGCGTACGTGTTTCGAATTCTAGGCAAAGTGTGAATGAATGTGCCGATCCAGTCCTGGTCGAAATCCTCGGGTAATGGCTCTACATTCGAGTAGTCGACTTCCACCGTCGTCAGTCCAAGGCGCTGCATCTCCTCGATCTGTTGGAACTCGGCACGTTGTCTGGCGCGTTGCAGCGCTCGTTCCTGAATCCACGGAAACCCGTCATTCGATACTAGTCCTCGGTCCCGCGCTTCCTCCAGCAAATTTTTTAGACCACGCGGCAGCCTGGCTCCAACTCGAGTCGATCGCGCCACTTCCTGAGCTAGCCGCTCACGAAGCGCAAACTCGAGCGACGTGAGCGCCTGCTGCTCTGCTACAGGATAAAAGCGATAAACGAACCATGCGTAGGCGTCGAGATTCTTCGCCGTCTCGAAGTGGATTTGAATCGACTGGGGTACTGTTGTGTTGAGGGAAAATGATGCTACGTCCGCCAGATGTTCGGAGACAGCAACCGGTCCGAACGCACCAGCGGCACCGTCCCACCTGGAAAAAAAGCTGTTTCGGATATCGGCTTCATGGAGTGAGTCGATTGTCCTTAGCAAATCGCAGGGGTCCAGATTTTCGAGGGCCTTGTCTTCCATTGTCCACATGCGTTCAGGTTAATCGCTAATTATCCGCCGGCCGCCTCCGCGTCCGATAGTGTTGACGCAACTGCCATCACGTCCCGCGTAGAAAATCTCCATACCGGTGAACCATCCACCGATGGCCCTCCGACCGGCCTCAGCACATGTGAGCGAAGCAAAGCGTACGCACGCTTGCGCGAAATCTGCAAGGTTGCTCGCGCATCCGCAAGTGTCATCCACTGCGATTTCTCGTCGCGGAAGGCCTCGACACTGCACCTGCTTACGGTACCCGACGTTCGGCCGGCAGCCGTCTTGTGCGTTTGCCCCTTCAGAGTGCCGTCCGCGATCAATACCAAGATCGTGTCGCGCCTGGTCCCCAGTAGCTTGGCCGCCAACGTCAGCGGAATCCATGCATGCTGGCGGCGGGTCGCCTGCGACAGCCGCCGATTCCTCTGGGCCAACTGGCCGACCCATTCGCGGCTGACATATGAGTCGAACTCTCGACGCAGAAAATCAAACTGATCAGCCGCGAAGCGCTTGTACAAGGCGGTATAAAAGTAACCGAAGCGGGCGGTCAGGCGGGCGCATGAATCGCCGGCTCCTCTGTTACGACAAACCATGCGCAGTAGGTCTTGATACCCGAGCGGCCAATCGAGAAATGCCCGCCCCGCTGCGTTTGCTATTACGGTTGCCACCGATACTTCATCCAGATTGGCGATCTTGGTAGGTTTCGTTCCCTTGTTGGACGCATACCCACCGAGAAAGATGCAGGCTGCCAACAAGTCCGGAAGCGCGAGGAGCCCAACATTTGTTCGATGCAGGGCTGGATCTAGGATTGCTTCTCCGGTCAAAGCTGAAGACAGATACGCGCCTACAGCAATCTCTGCGATCGTAGCCGTTTCTGACGCGGCTTGTGTCAACCGCCGCCCGCAGCTGCAGAGACAAATGGAGCGCCGTTTCCACGACAGCGGTTGCTTGCATGCTGGACAGCAGTCGCGCAGTCGCGTGCGATGGACCGGGCACGCCGTCATCAGCGTTAGATCCCAGGCTGCCCGCCATCCAGGCCTTTCCGCGAGACATTCGGGGCAGTAGCGGGGTCTGTGTCCGTTCCAGTACTTCGCGCCGAGGGCACCCGGATCAGCGGTTCTTAGATGACGAAAGTGACTTACCTGACCACGGAGCGGCTGCAGTGATAGCCCAGGAAGCATCGAGCCCACCCTCGCGAGACCATCGACACCATGCTCGCCGGAGGCCAGAAGATCCAGATCAAGAAGCGATGAGAAGCCGTTACGTTCTGATAAACGGAGCAGGTAGCCTGTGGTGCTCTCACCAGGCATTGGCGCGAAGCGAACCAGAAGCTTGGTCATGTTGCTACCTCACGAATGTCGGAAGGAAACCCTTTGCGACAAAGCACGTGCCGAATGTCACGCTATCTTCCCCCGTGGGAAAAGCACTATATGCCTTGCCCTGACGGCCCTGATCACTCGTTGAAATGCCAGACAGCTCACTGACGTAAGTTCGCTGAGTCGCAACAGACTGCTCAGTTCCATAGTCAACGGACTATTGTCTCGCCGCCAACGCAGAAAGCGATCAATTTCAGACGGCAATATGAAGGCTCCGGTTTGTCGCACCGATGAGCTCTTCGCCGTCGCGCGTGCTGTGAAGGACGATGTCCGTTTGCCGAATCGCCTCCATAAGATCTCGAACGGGGACAAATTCAAGTTCGCTGGATGCATCGGAGCTACCGGTGCTCGTCGCCCTCCGTATTAATATGCCTAGGGATCCATCGGCGCCTGCTCCTAGCCTGTCTGGGTTGACTGCAAGCCTCCGTCCTTCCCGATACATAGTGATGCCGTCGACATAGCGATGCAGCAACTCGGTCAGGAAGGCCGGGAGTGACATAGCGCCGCGACGGCAATCCAGGTAACGAGTCGGCGCCCTCTCTAAAAGCTCTTCGAACGAAATGAGTAGCGGCTTCCATCCGGCCACGTCGTCTTGCGAGAGCCTGTTCAGTTCCTGCAAAGCGCTTGACGCCGAAGACGTGAACAGTCTGGCCGCAAGATCCGTGGCGCGTTTCTCTGTCTCGAGGGCGCACTTGCTGGTTGGATGGAAGTGACGCGATTGTGCAACCATCGTCGACAGGAAGTTCGCTACTGCTAGCCACTCCAGCGCGCTCATTCGGCGTATCTCGGCACAAAAAACCGGGTACTCGATCAGATCACGTTCCGCCACCTCGCGGAGTGCTGCAAGGATCTGCTTACTGATAAGACCAGCCTCGATGGGAGCCGGTGTCGTCTCCGTTTGGCCCAGATCGAATCCGCATTTGCACAATGTGGGGCCGGGGCGGTCCCACCCTACGAGCTCAGTGCATTGCGGGCAGCGCTCGACAAGCCATAAACAATGCAGCTCGCATGTGGCTATGGCGCGAAAATTCCAGATAGCCCTGAAAAGTCCACGCTCACCAATGCAGGTGGGACAATATGCGGTATACGGCTCGCGAAAAAAGTAGTGCGTTGCCCAGTACAGGGACCTCGCACGCACGCCCGGTATATGCCGGTGCCGGTCTAGCAGCTCGTGTAACGCGCATATGTCGAGATCCACGAGTCGAGCGACCGCGGCCACCTCGTCTGCCTTGCAAAGGCTGCCCTTGATAGACCGTACAAACTGTCCAATCGCTGGTTGGCCGGTGTACCCGTTCATCAACCCAAGGCGCAGCAAATAGCTCAGTACGTGTTCGTCGTCAGCTGGTCGAGGACGGCAGATAAAACGCCGCCCCCTGGAGGCTGCGTGCGTAGCGAAAGAACGGCGTCCCGGCATTGCGCAGTACTCCCCTAGATGAAGCGACTTTGACTCGGACCGATATATACGAGCGTATCCTGCCAGAGACTCGCAACGATATGGGCGCGTATCCCTAAGTGGATAAAGCTACCGTTGTCGCCCGAAACGGCCTCAAGCGACGTGGCCGAGATCGACCTTGTAGCCAAAGAATGGTTCGCTGGCGTTAGTCAGCGGTCTATTGATGAACCTTGGGTGAAACGGATTTAGACGGTCCAGGCCTTCTGGCCAGATGGCGTCGGAAAACGCCTTGCCAAGGACATCTCGATCGATCGCCGCGCGTCCTTCCTCAATGACGATCTCGACGGCAGCGATAATGAGCGTCATTACGTAGCCAATCAGGCCAAAGGTCGCGTAGTGCATCTGCTCGACCGTGACTCCGCCGCCGGTCAGTTCAGAAACACACGGAACCGGCAAGCTGCCGTATATCGTACGCAAGAGACCATCGAAAATGCGCCTCGACCGTTTGTCAGCGATGCTAAACGGCTCAAGTGATATTTGCCTTGAAAAGCGCCGGCGTAACTGTTCGTTGCCTTGAAGAATTCGACGACAGCGGCGCAAGCCCATTAGAACGAACGGAACCTTCGTCGCGTTGACGAGGCTCTTCAACCAATCAGCGACTGTCGCCTCGATCTTTTCACTCGAGTGATCGATGAAGTGTTGAAACTCATCAAGAATAACCAACTCTAATCTGCAGTTTCTGAACAGCACGATGATGCGTTCTGTCATCGCGACGGCCGTCCCGTGGGCGAACAGTGGATCTCCCAAAGCTAAAAGGATGCGTTCTGCGACGTTTTTTATCGTCGGCTTCGCTGGTAGTTCAAGATGAAGAACGGGAATAATTGTCCCATCCTGAGTTTCACGACGTGGATGATGCTTGGCGTATTCCTTGCGAAGGGTAGACTTGCCGCTTCCAGATACTCCCGTGACGAGTAGGCAGCCTGGCTCCTCAAGTTCGAATTGCCCCATTCGATGGCACCGTCGGATAGCACCGATACCGTAAGCAAACGCTGGATGTTCAATAAGCGTCTCACGTACCGTGGCCACCGACTCATACTTCTTGTCGACAAGATGCTCTTGGTTTCGATGTTCCTCATTACTATACATACCTTTGTAATCCGAATCATTCGTCATGTTGTCGTTCATGATATGTTCTCCACGCGGCCGCGAAAACGCGGCCGCACAAGGTTATGCTCTAGGCGCCGCGAAGCTTTGGATTTACTTGACCAGGCGAAGACGTTCCGCGCCGGACAGGGAACAAGGGCGTCTCGACCTCATCATTCTCGATGCCATCTGGCTCATCCGCTTCTTCGATCGTTTCAAGCGGCAACGGGATCTGACGCGTTTCTTCCCGTTGCACAAGAGCCTCGCGGTCCGAGTTGGTAGGTTTCGCACGTTTCGACTTCGAATTAGTTGGCGAGCACTCTTGGATAAGCCTGTCGGTGTCGTCACGTAACGCAGACTTGGCGGCGAGTAGCGCAAGGCGGAGCGGCGACGTCTCGTAGTCTTTCTTTGCCTTCGAAAGCATCCACTTGTGCTGCTCGGCAGTAATGCCTTCGGCGTATCCTGCTATCGTGCATTTGGCTTCTATGTACTGGGCGGTCTCTTCATCAAATACGAAAATGGTTCCGAGGTCATCGGGATCCGTCCGTACCGTGACTTCAATATCGCCGCTTCGCCGTCGGAGATCCTGAAGAGCGGGCGACGCATACTGCAGCGAGTGCACTTCGATACCATTTTTGCTGAGAGTGCGAATCGCAGTGTTACCGAGATAGACATTCACAACGTCGGTTGACGGGGGCAACCGGGGGGCGAATTTAGCAATGCCTTCGTCCCATTTCTGCCTTGGCGTGGTCTGGATTCCTCGATGAAAGCTCACGGAATAGACGTCCACAATCCATCGATGAACGAGTTCCTGTAGCGCCTCAAAAGTTAGCAACGCTGTCCGTTCAGAATCGTATGCATGCCGCTCACCATAGGTGGCGAATGTTGTTCCCGGCTGGATATGAACCAGCCCGTAGTTAAGCGTCTTGAGTGAGCGTTCAATGCGTCCCTTCATCTGCGGTGTCCGGGTTGGGCAGTAGATCACGTGGATTCCGAGTTCCGCGCACGCCGCCTCCAAATCCTGCGCATGAAACTCGAGACCGTTGTCACATACGAGTTGGTCAATGAGTCCATAGACGGGCCAGTCGCCAGTTACCCTCGGGAATCGATCCTTGACATACGACTTCGGCAAGATCGCATGTTTCAGACATCGCAAGACAGAACGTACGCTTGGCTTACGGAAAGAGATGTGGACCCCGACAATCATCCGTGAATATGCATCAATCATGACCGTTATCCATGGTCTGCCAAGTTGAAGTCCAGTACTAGAATCAACCACCAGAATATCGAGTGGTGTGTGATCAACTTCTACGCGTTCGAGCGGCCGTGTGCAAACAGGTCCCTTCCCGTATATCCGTGTTGCTTCCCGGGCATATTTTTCACCATACCGCCTCTTTAAAATTGCATAACGGTCGATCCGCGCAATCACACGATTAAGCATGCGGCGGGTAACGCGAGGCAACGCATCTTCGGGCGCTCGGCGACGGTTCTCCATTTCGACTTCGTGCTGGACCCAGTCGAGCACCTCTCGAAGAGACTCGCGCTGCGGAGTCAGATAGACCTTTTCGATTCCCTCGTTTACTAGTTCTGATAGCTTGTCGGGAAGTTCAGCCGGCCTGCGTCCTCGAAGCTCCCATTTGTCTATGAGTGCGCGAATGTCAAAGTTCGCCCATACCCACCGTGCTCTCCAACGATAAAAGCTTGGTAGTGACGGCGGGCGTTCACTGCGATATTTCGGGTCAAGCTCGCCCCACACCTTGCGAAGAAGATTCGCCACAACGTTGCGCGGGTATCCTATCCGTCCGTCCGGGCAAATCGCATCCAGATACTTCCACTTTGTTATGGTGTTCGTCTGAATGCGATGCGAAAAATCCGAGAGGCCGCGCTCGATACACCGTTCCGGAGGAACATCGACCGCCGCGATCCGAGCTTCTTCGCGTGAAAGAAATTTCAATTCTCCGCTTTCATATCGCGAGAGAAGCTCCGCGACTTTATGTGTTGATTTGCTTGCGTCGCTGAGAGACGTCACATGCACGGATCGATTGATAACGTCGTGTATCAGATAGTTAACCCTGTGCAGTGAGAAGAACTCCCCAGCCCTAAACGAATAGCGCGTCATCGTGGCTCTCCTCAAACGGCAACAAAAGGGTTGATCCAGTGATCTCCGTGTCCAGACAGCAGGTCAACTCGCGCACGGCCAGTCGATGAACAATCGAGCTGCCCGACGCCCCGATTCGAAGTGCTTCGGCGATCGTCCGATTTGAAAGACTGGAAGGGACGGCAGGTTGCGTTGCTCCGTCCAACCATTTTCCGTAACGCACCTGAAGCAGCGTTTTGACCTGAGCCAATCTCATTGACTTCCGAATCTCCTGATCGGTCAGGATGAGGAACTGCTCCCCTTGACTTTTAAACACCTCCGAAAGTCGGTCGAACTTTTCCCGGTTTCGCTGCTCGGCAAGTACGTCTGCCGGCTTCACTTCTATGAGCCAACGGCGACCGTCGCTCCAATCGACGGCGAAGTCCGGCGTGTAGGTCCGCGAACCTGCTCCGAGGCGGTACCTGATAGTCTTCGGCTGCTCGACAAATCGAACGACACCCCGCGCAAATTCGAACAAGTGGAGGCAGTCAAATTCAAGAAGACTCTCGCAGCGGACAAGCCGATTGTTCTTTGGCGAAAAAAACTTAGCGCGAAACCCTCTGCCTGACGGCGTAACAGGATTGCGCGCCGGATGCCTAGAAGTTTGCGGCGGAGAAGTGTTTGCCCGGCTGGCGCCGGCGCTATCATATGGGACGTCCATGATGCTCCTACGACTGAACTGCTGCTCGTTGCGTATTACGAGCAGGTTTCTTGAGCGATCCACGGTCGGGGACGAGCCGAGCCACCAAGCAGCGTGGGTCGTTGCCCGGCTAACGAAATTGCCCGAATCCGGACGAAAAAGTGTCCCCACACGGGCAAATCTGTCCCGTGCGTTTTCCCATGAATCGAGGAAAAGCGGCTTGACTGTCGCGGAGGGGCGGACGATACTAAAGGCGTCAACCGGGTTAGTGTCGTTCGCTAGCTCGCAACGGGGCAAGCCGCAAGGTCTTGTCCCGTTTTTACATTGGCGCCTCCTCTTTCGATCGTCGTTTTATGCGACTTGGCTGATACGCCGGTTGCGAACGTATCTCCTCGTCGAGCCGGACAATCGCGCGGATGGTCGCAATTTGCCCGGGCGACAGCCTTCCGAGCTTTCGGCCAAGCTCCGCATACATCCGGTACTCATCGGTAGGCAAATCCGGAATCAGCTGAATGCTCGTCGGCGAGTCCGCGAGCTCCCTCTTCAGGCCTGCTGTTTCGTCAGCCGCAAGCTGCAACGATTCCGCAAAACGCTCCAGGAACTCCGGAGACGGATTCTTGCGCCCTAGTTCCACGCCGGACACATGCGAAGCATCGTATCCAACCTTGTCAGCAAGCTCCTGCTGCCTCAGTCCAGCTCTCAATCGAAGGGCTCGGAGGAAAATTCCTAGGGGCGTTGACATAGAGGAATGGCGATAGATGGTCACACGATGTACCAACCATAGGCTAAAGTCGAAATCCCGTCAATACACAAGTATTTGATTTTAAAGGTTAATTTCTTTATCTCACAATGATGCCACGCTCGATTTTCTGACGTTGGAAGTCGAGAGCAATGTGCGGGATCTTGTGATCGAGGAATACAGATGCTACGGCCCGACGATGGGCACTTATCGTGCCGTGTGTGGATTCCGGCCATTTCTCGGCTATTTGCTGCGGCCATTTATAATTCCATACTGATATTGGCATGACCGCACGTGTCCTCTTCCAAGCGAAGTCAAATCGAAGGTTTTGCCCAAGGCGAGGAACCCATGCGCGCCGGGAACGGAAACCTTCATTGGGGCGGCAGCCCAGTGAATCGGGGATGATCGATAATGGAAAAAAAATCGCTATCTGAGCGCGACGTCTGCAGCAAGTTCATCACCCCGGCACTAACGACAGCCGGCTGGGACATGCATACCCAGTTGCTGGAAGAAGTCGCGCTGACCAGCGGTCGCGTGGTCGTGCGGGGCAACCGGGCGAAGCGCGACGCGAAGACCATCCGGCGCGCGGACTATGTGCTGTACTTCAAGCCCGGTATCCCGCTCGCGATCGTGGAAGCGAAGGACAACAACCACACGGTGCGCGACGGCATCCAGCAGGCGCTTGCGTATGCCGACATGCTCGACGTCCCGTTCGCCTTTTCGAGCAACGGGGATGGCTTCATCTGGCATGACAGGACCCTGCATGACGGCGTGCTCGAGCGTGAGATCGCGATGGACCAGTTCCCGTCGCCCAATGAGCTGTGGCAACGCTACCTCGCGTGGAAGGGGATCGGGCCGGAGGCGGAGCCGGTCTATGCGCAGGACTACTACCCCGGCAAGCCGGCCCGCTATTACCAGCTGAACGCGGTGAACCGCGCGATCGAAGCGGTTACGAAGGGACAGTCACGGATCCTGCTGGTGATGGCAACGGGTACCGGCAAGACCTACACGGCGTTCCAGATTATCTGGCGGCTGTGGAAGGCGCGGGCGGCGAAGCGCATCCTGTTCCTCGCCGATCGCAACATCCTGGTGGACCAGACCAAAACCAACGACTTCAAGCCGTTCGCCGGCGCGATGACCAAGATCGAGAGTCGTGCAGTCGACAAGTCCTATGAAATCTACCTGTCGCTGTACCAGGCGGTGACTGGGACGGAAGAGGCGCAGAACATCTACCGTGAGTTCAGCCGCGACTTCTTCGACCTCGTGGTGATCGACGAATGCCATCGCGGCAGTGCATCCGAGGATTCAGCCTGGCGCGAGATCCTCGACTATTTCAGCTCGGCTACCCATCTCGGACTGACCGCGACCCCGAAGGAAACCGCCGAGGTGTCGAACATTACCTACTTCGGCGAGCCGGTCTATTCGTATTCGTTGCGGCAAGGCATCGAGGACGGCTTTCTGGCGCCGTACAAGGTGATCCGGGTCGATCTCGACAAGGACCTGGGCTGGCGACCGACCGCGGGCATGGTCGACAGGCTGGGGCAGGTTGTCGAAGACCGGATCTACAACCAGTCGGACATGAACCGGTCGCTGGTACTGACGCGCCGCGACGAAGCGGTCGCGAAGCGCATCACCGAATTCCTGCATGCGACTGACCGGATGGCCAAGACCATTGTATTCTGCGAGGACATCGACCACGCGGCCCGGATGCGCGAGGCGCTGATCAACGCGAACCCCGACCTGGCGGGCGCCAATCCGAAGTACGTGATGCAGATCACCGGCGACAACCTGGAAGGCAAGCTCGAGCTCGACAACTTCATCAATCCGCGCAAGGACTATCCGGTGATTGCCACCACGTCACGCTTGATGACGACCGGCGTCGATGCGAAGACCTGCAGGCTTGTCGTGCTCGATCGCACGATCAGGTCGATGACCGAGTTCAAGCAGATCATCGGCCGCGGCACGCGGATCGACGAGGAGTACGGCAAGCTGTGGTTTACCATTCTGGACTTCAAGAAGGCGACCGAACTGTTTGCCGACCCCGCCTTTGACGGCGATCCGGTCGTGGTGTTCGCGCCCGAGCCAGACGGACCTGTCGTTCCGCCGGAAGAGGAGGGTGATGCGCCGGGCGACCCCGCTGGCGGTCTGGACGGAGAGGCCGGCGGCATACCAGATATTATCGGTGGGCCTGACGTGCCCGGTACGGGCCGGACCCGGTACGTGATTGACGAAGTGCCCGTGTATGTCGTCAATGAGCGGGTCCAGTATCTGGGCCCCGACGGCAAGCTGATCACGGAGTCGCTGCGCGACTTCACACGGATCCAGATCGGCAAGCGCTTCGTGTCGCTCGACGCGTTCCTGCAGGCCTGGAACGATGCCGACAGGAAGCAGGCCATCGTCACCGAGCTCGAGGACCAAGGCATCCTGTTCGACGAACTCGCGAAAGAGGCAGGCAAGGACCTCGATCCGTTCGACCTGGTTTGCCATATCGCGTTTGGCCAGAAGCCGCTGACCCGGCGGGAACGTGCCGAGAACGTCAGGAAGCGCGACTATTTCGGCAAGTACGGCGACACCGCGCGGCAGGTGCTGCAGGCGCTGCTCGAGAAATACGCTGACGACGGCGTCGAGAACATTGAGCGCCCCGAAGTGCTGCGACTCGCGCCGCTTGACCAGCTCGGCTCGCCCGTCGAACTGGTTCAGGCGTTCGGCGGCCGGGTCCAGTATCAGGCGGCGATCCGCGAGCTCGAACGCTCGCTCTATCAATAAGGTTTCACCGGTTCATTCATGACAATCAGCTCCACCTTCATCAAGTCGGTCCAGGACATCATGCGCCAGGACGCCGGTGTCGACGGCGACGCGCAACGGATCTCGCAGCTAACCTGGCTGCTGTTCCTCAAGATTTTCGACGACCAGGAAACCGAGCTCGAACTGATGCGCGATGCCTACTGGTCGCCGCTGTCCGAGCGGCTGCGCTGGCGCAATTGGGCGGCTGATCCGGAGGGCATCACCGGCGATGAACTGCTGACGTTCGTGAACACCGACCTGTTTCCGTCGATCAAGACGCTCAATGCGGACCCGCAGCGCAATGCGCGCGGCTTCGTGGCCCGCGAGGTGTTCAGCGACGCGTACAACTACATGAAGTCCGGTCAGCTGCTGCGCCAGGTGATCAACCGAATCAACGAGATCGACTTCAACAACCGCGCCGACCGTCACCTGTTCAACGACCTGTATGAGCGGATCCTCAAGGACCTGCAGAGCGCCGGTAACGCCGGCGAGTTCTACACGCCGCGCGCGGTCACGCAGTTCATGGTCGACCAGGTCAACCCGCAGCTTGGCGAACGCATCCTGGATCCGGCGTGCGGCACCGGCGGTTTTCTGGCCTGCGCGCTCGAGCACCTGAAAGCGCAGCGTCGGAGCGTCGAGGATGACATCGTGGTGCAGAACGCGATCAACGGTGTCGAAAAGAAGCAGTTGCCGCATCTGCTGTGCGTCACGAACATGATGCTGCACGGCATTGAGGTCCCATCGCTGATCCGCCATGACAACACCCTGGCGCGACCGCTCGCTGATTATGGCGCGCGCGACATGGTCGACGTGATCCTGACCAATCCGCCGTTCGGGGGCACCGAAGAACCGGGGATTGAAGGAAATTTTCCGGCGGACGTGCGCACGCGTGAAACGGCCGACCTGTTCCTAGTGCTGATCATCGAGTTGCTGAAGCACAACGGTCGCGCCGCAGTGGTACTGCCGGATGGAACGCTGTTTGGCGAAGGCGTGAAGACCCGCATCAAGGAAAAGCTGCTGACCGAGTGCGACCTGCACACGATCGTGAGGCTGCCGAACGGCGTCTTTGCGCCCTACACGGGCATCAAGACCAACCTGCTGTTCTTCACCAAGGGCGCGCCGACGCAGCACGTCTGGTACTACGAGCACCCGTACCCGGCGGGTTACAAGAGCTACTCGAAAACCAAGCCGATCCGCATCGAGGAGTTCGCGGCCGTAAAGGCGTGGTGGGGCAGCGAGGCCGATGGCTTCGCGAGTCGCGTCGAGAACGAGTTCGCCTGGAAGGTCGGCATCGACCGCCTGAAGGTCAGTGGCTACAACCTCGACCAGAAAAATCCGCATCGGGGCGACGAGATCAGCCATGATCCGGACGAACTGCTCGCCCAGTACCAAAAGCTGACACGCGAGGCTCAGGCGCTGCGCGACCAGCTCAAGGGCATTCTTGCCGACGCGCTGGAGGGTCGGGCATGAAGCTCAGTCAAGGATTTCAGGTGCTGGCCACGGCATCGGATAGCGTCGCACGCTTGCGCGGACTGATTCTGCGGCTGGCTATGCAGGGTAAGCTGGTGCCGCAGGATCCAAACGACGAGCCAGCGTGTGAGTTGCTGAAGCGGATTGCCTTGAGCAAAGCTGGGACGAGTTCCGAACCGCCTCGCACGCTTGAGGACGGCGAAAGTCCTTTCAATGTTCCGGAAAGCTGGTATTGGACTCGCTTTGGCTCAGTTTTTTCTCTCGAATACGGGGCCAACCTGCCTGCTCCAAAAAGAAGCAATTCCGGCGAGTTTCCTGTTTATGGATCCAATGGCGTTGTGGGAAGTCACTCGGAATGTTCGGTAAGCGCTCCTTGCATCGTCGTAGGCCGTAAGGGGTCCGCTGGCGCCCTGAACTTATGCACTAATTCTGGTTGCTGGGTTACGGATGTTGCCTATTACTACATTCCTCCAGAAGAGCTTGACTTAAATTTTTGCTTCAAGCTTTTTCATACGTTGGGCTTGGATGCGCTTGGTAAGGGAATCAAGCCTGGCCTGAGCCGCGCCGAAGCATACGTTCTGCCTGTAGCGATCCCGCCCCTCGCCGAACAAAAACGCATCGTCGCCAAAGTCAACGAACTGATGCACCTGTGCGACGAGCTTGAGGTCCGTGGCCGGCTCGAGGCGGAGCAGCATGCGCGGCTGACCGCGACACTGTTCGATGCGCTGGCCGCCAGCGAGTCGTCGCACGCGCTCGCGGAAAACTGGTCCCGCGTCGCCGCGCACTTCGACCTGCTGCTCGACCGGCCGGAGGCGGTTGATGCACTTGAGCGTGCCATTGGACACATGGCTGTGCGTGGATCGCTCGTGGCTCAGGATCCTACTGATGTCCCGGCAAAAGCGCTTCTCGCCGAGATTCAAGCAAAGAAAGCTCAGCTGATTGCAGAGGGCAAAGTTAAGCGGGAAAAGGATCTGCCGATAATACGAGACGAAGAGGCGCCTTTTGCATTGCCCGACGGATGGGCTTGGGCGCGCTTTCCGGAACTTGGCGAATTTGGGCGGGGAAAATCCAAACATCGACCGAGGAATGATCCCATGCTATTTAGCCCCGGCGTTTATCCGTTGATCCAAACCGGTGACGTCGCACGCGCGGATCGCGTGATCGAGAGATTTAACGCTCAATACAGTGAGTCTGGCTTAGCGCAGAGCAGGCTCTGGCCAGCCGGAACGCTATGCATCACAATCGCAGCGAATATTGCTGACTCAGCCATTCTCGGGTTTGACGCGTGCTTTCCCGATAGCGTAGTCGGCTTCGTCCCAGTAGGAGAGTTGGTGGACGCCCGATATGTGTTGACGTTCATCGAAACGGCGAAAGACGATCTAACCGCTTTTGCTCCGTCAACAGCGCAAAAGAATATAAACCTCGAGATCCTGAACAACGTTCTGATTCCGGTACCTCCGCGCAATGAGATGCTTCGAATCGTCGCGCGAGTGGAAGAGCTGCGTAATCTGTGTGGCGCCCTGCGCGCACGCCTGATCGCACGCCAGAAATGTCAGGCGCGTTTCGCCGAGGCCCTGGTCGAGCAGGCGGCGTCCACCGCACCATTGGTGGCACAGACGGACGACCTGGCAGCGGCCGCTTGAAGGGTAAGGTCGCCGGTCGGACGCCGGTCCGGCGGGAGGGGCGGGCACGGGCGGGCGGCGCTTCCGCCGTCCGTGCGGCATACGGGGAAGCGCAAGCTCTCTCAAAACTCCCAGTCTTCGCTCTCCATGAATCCCTCAAGGTCCAAGCAAGGGATCTTGAAATGAGCGCATATGTTTGGAACCTTCACGGCATGGGGCTTCAGTCGTTCGGCTGTCACAACGGTTCCGCCGATCGCATGCGCCCGCGCCACGACGAAGGCGTCAGCGTTGCGGCCTCCCTTATAGAGTTTTTGCTTCTCAATGTTTGCCTGGAAGTGTGCGACGGCATAGATTTTGGCCACGAATGCACCTTCCTTCGCGTCAGGCGTGCCGAAGAGCTTGGCGTTGGCCTTGGCCCATTCAAGATCAGCGCCGGGTGAACCCTCGCCAAGTTCGTGAAAGACCTCGCGGGTCGACGTGATCTTTCCGTCGGCCACAAGCTGGTCGAACTCTTTCCACAGCGACACAAAGCGCTTACGGTAGTAGTTCTTATGCAGGTTCGAAATGACGCCTGTGTCCAAGATGTACATCAGAGTCCTCCCCCCGCAAATTTCTCTGCGAAGGTAGGAAGACTCTTCGGCTTCATGTTCAGGTACTCCGCCAGTTGCCGCTGGTCAAAGCGCTGCTGGTGATACCGCGTGAAAGCCAAGTCTATGTAACGCTGCCCAAGATAGGCGTGCTGGCTGTTGTAGTAGTTGCCGGACGGTTCTGCGCCCTCGGGCTTCTTCATCTGTGCTGTCCATTCCTTCGCGGCTGCCACGTACTCGTCCGCAGCGATCAGGCCGCGGTCGAGGAACTTGCGGTAGATAACTTCCCGGCTGACGTTGAAGTGGTCGCCGAGTTGACTTGCGGCAAGCCGGCCTATCTTCATACCCTTGAGCATCTGGTCGAGCAGGTCATCGGGCACGAGGACGCGTGCGGCCAAGCCGTTGCAGATGATCTCGATCTTTTGCTCGGCGTCGCCCAGGTGTTTAATGAAAGGGTCATCGAGCAGGTCGACTCCGCTCGTGTGAAAGAGCAGGTGCCCCAACTCGTGGAAGAGCGTAAAAATCTGGCGCGACTTCGCTGAGCTGTTGTTGATGTAGATGACAGGGAATTCATCGTCGTAGAGACAGAACCCGAAGTAGTTGGGTGCCCGGAAGGCGTCCTTGAAGGCGTAGATGCCGACCTTCGTCGCAAAGACTTCGCGCCACTTTTCCAAGGCTTCTTCAGCGTTCTTCCAGGCGACCTGCTGGTCGACGCTGCCCAACGTCTTGAATTGATGTGGACATGGCGGCCCGCTATGTTGGATATCATTGGCGAGCGCAGGAGCCGTGTGGCACCGGTGGCTTCAATCGCGACCGGTAAGCGTCCGCAATCGGCGCGCGACCTCTTGTTGTAGGCGGATGCGTCCTTCGCCGTTGTTCAGGTATCTGAGGTGCCTAATGTGTCCTACGTCGAACGGTACGTCACCGCCATTCTGCGCAATGAGAATCACGTCACGGCCCAGCGTGTGGGCAATACCCGTCTCATAGAACACATTTGCATTCCGGCTAGTCAAATCACAGATCACTACCCGCGCGCGGCTGATCAAGCTCGCGACGTCTTGAATGACCGCGTCAGCTTCCCAGATATCGTCCGCGCGCTGGCACCGCATTCCCACTTCATGCGCAACCGTCTGCAACGCCTCATAAACGCCATTATATGCAGCGTCGAACGGCATCATCACCGAGACTAATTCGTCATCGGTCTGATCGGCAAGTTGAAAAACCTTTGGCCGTGGCCGCTCTCCAGCGCCGCGCTTGAGCAAGACCTTGAATAGGTCTATGTCCTTGATTGCCCAGTGCGTCCGCTGGAACTCGAAAGTTGTGACGTCGAGGTCCGCAGCCATCGCTTCGAGCTTCGCGTTTGGAATGCCTGGTATGTCGGGGTCTAACGTGTAGTCGATCTGGAAATTCCGGCCGACTGACCGCACGCGATTGATCGTCCCGACGCGGCCAACTTCATCACCGAGGCCACCGGTCTCACTGACGAACAACGCAGGGATATCGATGGCCTTCTCGACATCAAGATCGCCATCGGGCTGGAACATCTCCAGAACGTGCTGGTCCGTATACTCCAGCACACGGGTTTGGTCGATCGTGTCACGGTTCGGGGTCCAGCCAGCGCCCTTGACAATGAAATGGAACATGCAGTTTTCCTGTTGTTCTGTCGATACAGCTATTTATCATCGGATGCGTCGTCGACCGGTCAGGGCACCCGCTGCCGGCAGTGTTGCTGTGGATCTCTTTTGGCGGCAGCGCTTGCGCGATCGCCTGATCCCGTGCGCTCGTGTCGTCGAGTTGACCGACGGCCTGACAAGGTGTTGATTTCCACTGGAAACTGACCCACTGTTTTCATCTAAAATTGACCCACCCCTGAAGCGCCAAAGCGCTACTCTGGTGCGTCGATTTCTGTCTTTTCTGCGGGTTTAGGTGAGGCTTTACGGGCGATGGCTCGTTTCGCCGGTTGCCCTGCGCTGCTGTTCCGGAAGCGCCACGAGTTGTTTCCTGTTTCTACAATATGGCAATGATGCGTTAAGCGGTCTAGCAGGGCTGTTGTCATCTTCGCATCACCGAATACGTTCGACCACTCCGTGAAGCTCAGGTTGGTCGTCAGAACGATGCTGGTGCGCTCGTAAAGCTTGTTGAACAGATGGAACAGCAATGCGCCTCCTGTCTGAGTAAAGGGCAAGTAGCCCAACTCATCAAGAATTACAGCATCCACATACATCAGCCGATTGGCGAGTTGCCCCGGTTTGCCCGCTACCTTCTCCGCTTCTAACAAGTTCACCAGTTCGACAGTGGAGTAGAACCGGACCCGCTTGCCGTACTGCTGGACTGCCTCGATACCAATAGCAGTTGCGAGATGCGTTTTGCCAGTTCCCGGGCCGCCGATAAAGACGATGTTTTGAGCGGACTCGCTGAACTTTAGTGTGTGAAGCTCCCGAACAAGGTTCTCATCGACGCTGGCTTCCGCAAACTCAAAGCCAGCCAAGTCCCGATGCGCTGGGAAGCGTGCCGCAGTCATTTGATACGCAATGGACCGGACTGCCCGCTCCGCCGTCTCAGCCTTCAGAAGCTGGCGCATGAAGTCCTCTGGGTCAAACTCGTTGTGACGCGCCTGAGCCAACAATTCAGGCCAGGTTTGTGCCATGCCGTGCAGCTTCAGCGCTTTCAATTGTGTGGCGGTTTCAATCGACATGGCCTTTCTCCTCTGGCGGCAAGTAACGAAGTTGCTCATAGCGGTGAACGTCTGCGAGCGGCTCGACCTTCAGTCGCAATGCGGTCTGAACGACTTCTCCGCCAGACGACCGAGTGGTGCTTTTTAGACGCGCAAGAATGTTGAGCACATGGTCGCCGCTTGGGCGACCTGATTCCAACGCTAATTCCACAGCAACCAGGACTGCTTCGAGGCCATGAACCGGCGTCGCCGACAACACCTGCACCATCACGCGGTCCCCACCTTCCTGCCGAAGCAGGTGACGCTGTAGTCTCTGCATAGGCTCCGGCATCGTCAGGAACGGTGCGCCGTTACGCAGTGCACCCGGTTTCATCGCGACCAACGCGACGTAGTGCTGCCAGTCGTAGAAGGTCTGGTAACGGTCGAAACTGCGCGGGTGGCGTGCGACCTCCTCGCCGTCTGCGACGACGCTCAGGTAGGTTGGATAGATGCGCAGACTCGCAACCTGATTAGCGTGCTTCGTGGGCACGCTGTAGCGGTTGCGCTGGAAGTGAATCAGGCTCGTAGAGGAAACACGAACGGGCTGCTCGATGTAGCCATCGAACGGTTTCGGATTGGCCATGAGTTGCGGCCGTTCCTCTTGCAGTACGTCGGCGACAGTCAGCTCCGGCCATTGGGGGTGACGCAGCTCCTGCCAAGCCGCTTTGCAGCGTTCGCCAAGCCAGATGTTCAGAACGTCGAGTGACTCCCAGCGCTGGCGAATTGCTTCATGCCAAATTTGCCGTCGTCGGTCTTGGACGTTCTTTTCGACGATGCCTTTCTCCCAACCGGCTGCTCGATTACAGAACTCCGGCTCGAACAGGTAGTGGCCGCACATCGTGTGGAAACGCGCATTGATTGCCCGCTCCTTGCCCGGGCCGACCTTGTCGACGGCGGTCTTCATGTTGTCGTATATGCCTCGACGCGGAACGCCACCCAACGCCTGAAACGAACGTGCGTGCGCGTCGAACAACATCTCATGACTCTGCGTGTAATAGGCAACAAGCCAGAAGGCGCGGCTGGCGGCCAACTTTAAGTGCGCGACCTCAAGCCGCTTGCGCAAGCCCCCAACGAAGACGTATTCGCAGCTCCAGTCAAACTGGAATGCTTCGCCATATTCAAACGCCATCGGGACAAACGCACCGCGCGGAGATTGTTCCTTTGCCTCGCTCCAGGCCCGAATGAAAGCGCAGATACGCCCATAGCTTCCGTCGTAACCAGCAGCGCGGAGGTCTTCATACATCTGCCGTCCGGTGCGGCGGTCGCGCTTAGGCCGCCGAGTGTCCGCGACGAGCCACATTCGCAATTGCTCGGACCATGGGTCTACCACACTGCGGTTCACGCGTTTGGGGTAGCGCGGCACATCCTCTTTCGGCTCTCTCAACCACTGCCGAACAGTATTTCTGGATAAGCCCGTGCGCCGGGATATGTCTCGGATAGAGACGCCGTCGCGGAAGTGCATCCGCCGAATCTTGGCCAACATGCTCACCGTAATCACTCCGGTTCTCCGCTCGGGCTACCGAGCGGACATTCGAACATGTGGGTCAATTTTCGATGAAAACTTTTAACCCAAGTGGGTCAGTTTTGCATGGCCATCAACAGACAAGGGTCCTCGAGCAGTCGACTACATCCTCACAGGTGTGATCGGCGGTATGGTCGGGTCCGCACCCATGGCATCGACATCGCACGCAGTACGCGCGCGTGATCGCAGGTATCGAGGCGAGTCGCATATCCAAAAGATTGTACATCCGGGATTAGGTAGACTCTCGCCATACGCGACCGCCGTGGCCGCGCATCGGAGGAAAACCGAGAATGAACCAATCATCGGTCAACTGGATCGCCGCGTACAACCGGTTTTTCATTCTGTGGGACCGAAAGGACTCGCCAACGTATCTAAGCGGTCCGAGCTTCCTAAGATTCGTCCAGCAGATCGATCCGGGGGCGCCAAATTACGAACAGTTGATCTCCATCCGAAACAGTCAGGGCAAAAGCACTTCGCGAAGATCGTTCTATTGGGACGCGGTTATGGCTTTGCCAGAACCGCAACGCTTTCAGCTGTTCCGTTTGTTCATTGAGGCGGCCGAACCCTACGCGAAAGACGAAGTCGACGCGATACGAGCGACCGTCTTTGGTGGCGGCTATGCAGTGCCCATGAGCGTGGTTCCACCCGACCTGTGGAACTCGGAGAAGTTGAACAATAGTCTTCGTGATGTCGACCACGCGATTGATGCACAGCAGTACAATCGGGCGACCACGCTGGCCTACACGTGCCTAGAGGGTCTCTATAAGGCATACGTACACAAGCACGTTCCAGTGAGGTCTGATGTCACAGACTTGATAGCGCTTTGCCGGATCGTGAAAGACGACCTCGTCGCGAAGTTACGGGCGAACGGGCCATTTCCTGAGCAAATCGTGAACGCGATTCCGACCTTGACGAACGCCGTTGCCAATTCCCGCAACGGCTTCAGCGAATCTCACTTCGCTGGCGACGCACAGAAATGGCTGGCAACTTTCGCCAGAGACATGATCAATTCGATCGGCCGCTTGCTGCTCCACTTCATCTAGTGGTCGCCACGGACCGTTGATCAACAGCTATGTTGAGCCGGTGCGCCGATGATGCAGTCGGCCAAAATAAACCGCGCGAACAGGTGGCGTCGTTGATTCGTGGGCGGGGGCAGAGGGGACAGTAGTACCGTTAGTCACCCGACGAGGCAACTAAACGAACGTCCGCTGACAGTTGGACAGCGGCATTGCCGCGCCGCAGCCGCGACTGACAACTACGGGTCCGGAAACGGCCCCTCAGGCGTGACGCGCCCTGGGCCAACACCCCACCACACTGATAGTCGTAGACCCGTATTTTCCTGATGCCTCGAAGCCAAACTTGCGGACTGTCGCGGACGCTGCCGGAACGTAAATCCCGGCAGTCTAATCAATTCCGTCTTTTCAGTCTCACGAACTCGGCTCCAGTCTCACGAATTCCGTTTCCCTGCACAATCCACCACGACTCAAACATCAATATTCCCCGCCCGCAACGCATTACTCTCGATAAACGCACGACGCGGCTCCACATCGTCGCCCATCAGCGTCGTGAAAATCCCGTCCGCTGCGATCGCGTCTTCGATCTGCACGCGCAGCAAACGCCGCACGGCCGGATCCATCGTCGTCTCCCACAACTGCGACGGATTCATCTCGCCGAGACCCTTGTAACGTTGCTTCGACACGTTACGTTCCGCATCGGCGATCAGCCATTTCATCGCACTCTTGAAGTCCGTCACGGCCATCGAACGCTCGCCGCGCTTGATGAGCGCGCCCGCGCCGATCAAGCCCTTGAAGGTATCGGCGGTCGTCACGAGTTGCTTGTAGTCGGAGGTCAACTGGAACTCCTCGTCGATCACCGACACCTTCACGTTGCCATGATGACGCCGCTTGATATGCAGCGATCGCACTTCGCGCACCGTGTCGTAGTACGGCTCGACCGTCACTTCGGGCTTCAGCGGGTCGGCGCGCAACGCGGCTTCGAGCACCTTCGCCGATGCCGCCGTCGCTTCCGTCGAGCTCAGGTCGAGCACGATGCCGTCCATCACGGCGCCGAGCGCGTTCACGTCGTAGAAACGGCTCACGCGATCCACCACCGCCTGCGCCAGCAGATACGCGCGCGCGAGTTCGCCGAGCGCATCGCCCGAAATCGCGTCCGCACCTTCGCTCGGCACGAGTTCGGAACCCTGCAGCGCGAGCTTCAGCATGTGCTGGTTAAGCTCGTGCGTGTCCTTCAAATACCGTTCGTCCTTGCCCGCCTTGATCTTGTACAGCGGCGGCTGCGCGATATAGATATACCCGCGCTCGACGATCTCCGGCATCTGCCGGTAGAAGAACGTCAGCAGCAGCGTGCGGATGTGCGCGCCGTCCACGTCCGCGTCGGTCATGATGATAATGCGGTGATAGCGCAGCTTGTCCAGGTTGTAGTCGTCCTTGCCGAAACCTGTGCCGAGCGCGGTGATCAGCGTGACGATCTGCTCCGACGAAATCAGCTTGTCGAAGCGCGCGCGCTCCACGTTCAGCACCTTGCCGCGCAGCGGCAGAATGGCCTGGAACTTCCGGTCGCGTCCCTGCTTGGCCGAACCGCCCGCCGAGTCACCCTCGACGATATAAATTTCCGACTTCGCCGGATCCTTTTCCTGGCAATCCGCGAGCTTGCCCGGCAAGCCGACGCCGTCGAGCACGCCCTTGCGCCGCGTCATTTCACGCGCCTTGCGTGCAGCGTCCCGCGCGCGCGCGGCGTCGATGATCTTGCCGGTAATGATTTTCGCGTCGTTCGGCGTTTCCTGCAGGTAATCTTCGAGTGCCTTCGCGACCACGTCCTCAACCGGCGCGCGCACCTCCGACGAAACGAGCTTGTCCTTCGTCTGCGAGCTGAATTTCGGCTCCGGCACCTTCACGGAAAGCACGCACGACAAACCTTCGCGCATGTCGTCGCCGGTGGTTTCGACCTTCGCCTTCTTCGCGATATCGTGATCGGTGATGTACTTGTTCATCACGCGCGTCATGGCCGCGCGCAGGCCGGTCAGGTGCGTGCCGCCATCGCGCTGCGGAATGTTGTTCGTGAAGCACAGCACGTTCTCGTTGTAGCTGTCGTTCCACTGCATCGCCACTTCGACCGTGACGTTGTCCTTCTCGCCGGTCGCGTGAAACACGGTCGGGTGAAGCACTTGCTTGGTCTTGTTGATGTAATCGACAAAACCCTTCACGCCGCCGACGAATGCGAAGTCGTCTTCCTTGCCGCTGCGCAAGTCGGTCAGGCGGATCCGCACGCCGTTATTCAGGAACGACAGTTCGCGCATGCGCTTCGCGAGAATGTCGTAGTGAAATTCGACATTGCCGAAAATCGTCACGTCGGCCATGAAATGCACTTCCGTGCCGCGATTTTCCGTATCGCCGACGACCGGCATCGGCGAATACTGCACGCCGTCTTCCTCGATGATCTCGCGGTTCTGCACGACGCCGCGATGAAACTCCATGAAGTGCTTCTTGCCGTCGCGGCGCACGGTGAGGCGCAGCCACTCGGACAGGCCGTTCACGCACGACACGCCCACGCCGTGCAGGCCGCCGGACACCTTGTAGCTGTTCTGGTCGAACTTGCCGCCCGCGTGCAGTTCCGTCATCACGATTTCGGCGGCGCTGCGCTTCGGGTCGTGCTTGTCGTCGCGCTTGAGGCCGGTCGGCACGCCGCGGCCGTTATCGGTGACGGAAATGGAGTTGTCGGCGTGAATGGTGACGTGAATGTCGTCGCAATAACCGGCCAGCGCTTCGTCGATGGAGTTATCCAGCACTTCGAATACGAGGTGATGCAGACCCGTGCCATCCGACGTATCGCCGATATACATGCCCGGCCGCTTGCGGACTGCCTCCAGACCTTCGAGGATCTGAATGGACGATGCGCCGTAGCTGTTGTCGGGTTGCGAATTTGTATTTTCAGTCATGGAATTTTCCGGTTCTGCGTTACTGCTCGGTTACCACTCGGATACTGCTTCGAGACTTTTCGAAACACCTTAAAAACGCCAAAGGGGCGGAGCGCCCCTTGGAATGTTTTCGGTATTGGACGCGTCAGATGCGCATCGGCATCACCACGTATTTGAATTCCTCGTTCTCGGGAATCGTGATCAGGGCGCTGGAATTCGCGTCGCCGAGGCTCACTTGCAGGTTGTCGATCTTCAGGTTCGCGAGCACGTCGAGCAGATACGTGACGTTGAAGCCGATATCGACGCTGTCGCCCTGGTAGGCGATTTCGAGTTCTTCCTGCGCTTCTTCCTGGTCGGCGTTGGTCGACATGATCTTCAACTGACCCGGTTCGACCAGGCAACGCACACCCTTGAACTTGTCGGACGTCAGGATGGCGGCGCGTTGCAGCGAGCGCTGCAGTTCTTCACGGCCGATCAGGAACGTGTTCTTGTGCGACTTCGGAATCACGCGCTGGAAGTCCGGGAACTTGCCTTCCACGAGCTTCGACACCAGTTCGACCTGGCCGAACGTGAACTTGACCTGCGTCGCCGCGATATCGATTTTCAGCGTGTCGTCGATATCTTCCAGCAGGCGCTGCAATTCCAGGATGGTCTTGCGGGGAATGATGACTTCCTGGCGCGGGAAAGCGCCTTCAATTTTCATCGACGAGAACGCGAGACGGTGACCGTCGGTCGCGACCGCCATCAACTGGTCGCCGTCCACCACGAGCAGCATGCCGTTCAGGTAATAGCGGATGTCCTGCTGCGCCATTGCGAAGTGGACCATGCCGAGCAGCTGGCGGAAGGTCTTTTGCGGAACCGACAGGCTCGCGCCGAAGTCTGTAGCCTGATTGACGGTGGGAAATTCGTCGGCGGCGAGCGTTTGCAACGCAAAGCGGCTCTTGCCAGAACGCACGGTCAGACGCTTGTCCGAGAGATCGAGCGCGACTTCGCCCGGCGGCATGGCGCGCAGAATATCGAGCAACTTGCGCGCGGCGACGGTGGTCGCGACCTGATCGCTGCCCACGCCGAAATCGGCGCGCGTGGTGATCTGGAGTTCGAGGTCGGTCGAGAGGAACGACACGTCGGCGCCATTCTTGGTGATCAGCAAATTGGCGAGAATCGGCAACGTATGGCGGCGTTCTACGATACCGCTCACGGTTTGCAGCGGCCTTAGGAGATTATCTCGTTCGGTCTTGACCAGTTGCATAGATTTCCTTCGTTGATGTGACGGCCTGTCCGCCGCTTTTTGCCACGGCTTTTTGCCGCGGCGGGACAGCCTCGTGACACGCGCTCCCGGCCCCCCGCCAGTCACGCGCCAAAGCACTGCGCTAAACCCCGCCCAAGGCCGCCAGGCGGTCAAACCCGTATTGTGCCTGAAAACGGAACCGCTCCCTAAAAATGGGGGCATTTTCGTCAATAAACAGAGGCGCTTTTCGACCCGTTTTCAGGTGTGCCGCATCAGCCTTTCAGCGTCTGTTCCAGCACGTGCAGTTCGTGGTTCAGCTGCGCGTCCGTGCCGCGCTCGGCCGAGATCTTGCGCACGGCGTGGAGCACGGTCGTGTGGTCGCGTCCGCCGAACAGTTCGCCGATTTCCGGCAGGCTTTTCTGCGTCAGTTCCTTAGCCAGATACATCGCGATCTGGCGCGGCCGCGCGATGTTCGCCGGACGCTTTTTCGAATACATGTCCGCGACTTTGATGTTGTAAAAATCGGCGACTGTTTTCTGGATGTTTTCCACCGAAATCTGGCGGTTTTGCACCGTCAGCAAATCCTTCAGCGCTTCCTTTGTCAGTTCGATCGAAATCTCCCTGCCGTGGAACTTCGAATACGCGAGGATCTTGCGCAGCGCGCCTTCCAGCTCGCGGACATTCGACCGCAAATGCTTCGCGACGAAAAACGCCACGTCTTCCGAGAGGCTTACGCCTTCCGACTGCGCTTTGCGCATCAAAATGGCCACACGCATTTCGAGTTCCGGCGGCTCGATCGCGACCGTCAGGCCGGAGTCGAAGCGCGAAATCAGACGGTCGTCGATACCCGAAATCTCCTTCGGATACGTATCGCTCGTGATGATGACCTGCGCCTTGTTCGCGACCAGCGCCTCGAACGCGTAGAAAAACTCTTCCTGCGTGCGCGATTTGCCCGAAAAGAACTGAATATCGTCGATCAGCAGCAGGTCGAGCGAGTGGTAATACCGCTTGAACTCGTCGAAAGCCTTGCGCTGATAGGCTTTCACCACATCCGACACGTACTGTTCTGCGTGGATGTAGCGGATGCGCGCGCCCGCCTTGTCCATCAGCAACTGATTGCCGATTGCGTGGATCAAGTGCGTCTTGCCGAGCCCCACGCCGCCGTACAGAAAGAGCGGGTTGTACGAAATGCCCGGATTGTCCGCGACTTGAATCGCGGCCGCGCGCGCGAGCTGGTTCGCCTTGCCGGTCACGAAGTTGTCGAACGTCAGCACGGGATTCAGCTTCGAGCGTTCGTAGGCAGAGTCGTTTTCGCCACTAGACGAAGCGTTGCCGCCCGGCCGCCACGTGCGCCGCGCGACGGCGGCCTCGTTGGCATCGAGGCTCGGGAGGTCGAGATCGGCGCGGTCGTCGTGTGCCGCTTGTGCCGATTGCGCTTTTTGAGCGGCCTCGGCGGCGAGCGCGTTCACGTGCGCGGCGGCGTTCGCGTGGCCATTGCCGTGGCCGTTACCGCCGCCGTTCGCGGACTCAGCCGCGCGCGATCCCGGCGCGGGCGGACGCGGCGCGGCGACGGACGAACCATTGGACGCGCCCGCACCCATGGCGTTGCGCGCGGTGGCTTTCGGATCGAGGACGAACTGGACGTCGACCGGCATTTGCCAGAATTCGCGCGCCATATCGGCGATCCGGCCCGAAAACTGGCTTTTCACCCAGTCGAGCTTGAAGCGATTGGGCGCGGCAATGCGAAGCGTGCTCGCGTCGGCGTCGAAATCGACCAGGGCCAGCGGTTTGATCCACGTTACGTACTGCTGCGGCGTAAGTTCGCGCTCCAGCAATGCGGAACAGTGTTGCCAGAATTCGTTCATCGGGTGCAGTCGTTTTGGTTGCGCCGCCGCAAGCAGCAGCGCCAGCCGCGTCAAAGCGGCAAGAATTGGATCCGATCGAGCAAGCGCGCTTCGGAGGCTTACGCCGCAAGGGTTTGCGGTCGAACAGCGGGCCGAAGCAGCGGTCGGATTCTTGGAAATAAGACGAGATTCTAACGCCAAACCCTGTCGGCACGCGAGTTATCCACAGGGTCCGATCAACGCTTTCGAGGGCTGCGAGCGGCGTCGAAAGTGATTGACATTGACGCTAAGCTATTGACGGTCAATAGAAAACCGGTTTAAATAGCGGGTTCCGCGAACCGAATTCCGTTGAACCACCGGCCATTGCACTTTCTGCGATGCTCGCGCGGTCATTAACACTCAAGTGAGAGCACCATGAAACGTACTTACCAACCTTCCGTGACCCGCCGCAAGCGCACTCATGGCTTCCGTGTCCGTATGAAGACGGCCGGCGGTCGTAAAGTGATCAACGCACGCCGCGCGAAGGGCCGCAAGCGCCTGGCAGTTTAAGGTTGCCGGGTCGGCACGCGCAGGCTGACGCCCGCATGTGCGCGAACGCCCGGGAGAACGCGGGTATGCATCGCACCGAAGGCTCCGAACAGGACACTATTCAAGTGCGAACGCAGGCCACGTTCCCCAAAGCCGCAAGGCTACTGAAAACGGATGAATTCTCATCCGTTTTTCGTTTGCGCCCCTGGCGACGCTCGCCGCACTTCGTCATGTACGGCAAGCCCACCGGCAACGAGGCGCGTCTCGGGCTGGTGATCGGCAAGAAGCAGGCGCCGCGGGCCGTCACTCGCAATCTGATCAAACGGCTGGCGCGCGATGCGTTCCGGCTGCGTCGCGAAGACTTAAGCGGCTGGGACATTCTGCTGCGCCTGCATGCCAAGATCGACCGCAAGGCGATGCCGAGCGCGAAATCGCCGCCGCTGCGCACGCTCTGCCGCGAAGAAATCGTGATGCTGCTCGACCGGGCGGTGCGCGAAGCGGCGCGCCGCATGGCGGACACAGCGCCGCCCGCCGCCGCCGATCCACCGAAGTCACCTGGCCCATGATGCGGACACGGTGTCCGGCCAGCGCCCACCGGGCGCGGCCGGATCACCAGACGCGAAGCTTATGCAAACGGCATTGATCGCTTTGTTGCGCTTTTATAAGGTTGCCGTGAGCCCTCTGCTCGGCAACCGGTGCCGCTTTTACCCCTCTTGTTCCGACTACGCGCGCGAAGCAATCCAGTATCATGGCGCCGCGCACGGCACATATCTCGCAGCAAAACGCCTGTGCCGATGCCATCCGTTTTCGGCTGGCGGCATTGACCTCGTCCCGCCGCCGCCCGCCTCCGGACCCGCTCCAAGCCCAGATTCGCCGTCAGCCGACACGCCGGCGGCCGAATCCGCTCCCGAGTTCACTACCCAACGGCGCCGCTAAGGCGCTTTTCGATCGACACTGAGACAACGCATGGATATCAAACGTACCGTCCTATGGGTCATCTTTTTCATGTCGGCTGTCATGCTGTTCGACAACTGGCAACGTGACCACGGGCGCCCGTCGATGTTCTTCCCGAACGCCGTCCCGACCAAGACGGCCGGCTCCGCCGCACCGGGAACCACGACGCCGGGCACGCAACCCGCCGACCTGCCTTCGACCGGCGCCGCCGTCGCTCCGGGCGCGGCCACCCCGCCGGCCACCACCGCAGCGCAGCTCGTCAAGTTCACGACCGACGTGTATTCGGGCGAAATCGACACGCGCGGCGGCACGCTCTCCAAGCTGTCGCTCGTGAAGGAAGGCGACGGCAAGCAGCCGGATCTGTACATCACGCTGTTCGACCACACGCCGAGCCACACGTATCTCGCGCGCACCGGTTTGCTCGGCGGCGATTTCCCGAACCACAACGACGTGTACACGCCGGTTCCGGGACAGACCTCGCTTTCCGGTGACGCCAAAACGCTTTCGCTCGCGTTCGAATCGCCGGTCAAGGGTGGCGTGAAGGTCGTCAAGACCTACACGTTCACGCGCGGCAGCTACGTCATCAACGTCGATACGAAAATCGAGAACGTCGGCACCGTGCCGGTCACGCCGAAGCTTTACATGGAACTCGTGCGCGACAACACGCCGGTGGAAACGCCGCGTTTCTCGCACACGTTCATCGGCCCGGCTGTCTACACGGACCAGCATCACTTCCAGAAGATCGATTTCAGCGATATCGACAAGGACAAGGCGACGTTCGCGCCGTCCGCGGATAACGGCTGGATCGGGATGGTGCAGCATTACTTCGCGTCGGCGTGGATTCCGCAGCAAGGCGTGAAGCGCGATATCTACGTGCAGAAGATCGACCCGCAGCTTTATCGCGTGGGCGTGCAGCAAGCCGTGCCGACCATCGCGCCGGGTCAGAGCGCCGACGTGTCCGCGCGCCTGTTCGCTGGTCCCGAAGAAGAGCGCATGCTCGAAGGCATCGCGCCGGGTCTGGAACTGGTGAAGGACTACGGCATGGTGACGATCATCGCCAAGCCGCTGTTCTGGCTGCTCGAAAAGATCCACAGCTATGTCGGCAACTGGGGCTGGTCGATCATCCTGCTCACGCTGCTCATCAAGGCCGTGTTCTTCCCGCTGTCGGCGGCGAGCTACAAGTCGATGGCGCGCATGAAGACCATCACGCCGCGCATGCAGCAGATTCGCGAACGCCTGAAGAGCGATCCGCAAAAGATGAACGCGGCGCTGATGGAGCTGTACAAGACCGAGAAGGTCAATCCGTTCGGCGGCTGTCTGCCGGTCGTCGTGCAGATTCCGGTGTTCATTTCGCTGTACTGGGTGCTGCTGTCGTCGGTGGAAATGCGCGGCGCGCCGTGGATCGGCTGGATTCACGATTTGTCGCAGCAAGACCCGTACTTCATCCTGCCGGTGCTGATGGCCGTCTCGATGTTCCTGCAGACGAAGCTGAACCCGACGCCGCCGGACCCCGTTCAGGCAAAGATGATGATGTTCATGCCGCTCGCGTTCTCGGTCATGTTCTTCTTCTTCCCGTCCGGCCTCGTGCTGTATTACGTGGTGAACAACGTGCTGTCGATCGCGCAGCAGTACTACATCACGCGCATGATGGGTTCGTCGAAGAAGAAAGCGGCTTAACGCGCTTCACGTTCCGCTCGATGCAAAAAAACGCCCGGCTCGATGCGGGGCGTTTTGCATTTCAGCGGTCGAATTGCTCGCTCGATGTCACATTTCGTATTTCAGGCGATCACTCGATTCACGAATTGAGTTAGCCACGCGGCGCGCCATAAAACTGCTCGATTAATTCTTCGAGCAAGTACCGGTGATGCGGACTCAGCGCTTCGATTTTCGATGCCAGTTCGAGCGTTTCCTCCGACGCCGGATACTTCGCGTCATGCGCGAGCGGCTTTGGCGCGGCTTGCGCATTGCCGGACGGCGGCGGGCCGTAATGAAGCCAGTGTTGATCGACCTTGAGCCATTCGGCCAGCGTCTTCAATTTATCGACGGTTGGAATTGAACGCGCGGTCAGCCACTTGTGCGCGGTCTGCGGCGAAACCGGTTCGCCGAGATAGCGCAAATTAAAACGCAGAGCGAGATCGGTGGCGCCGCGCATTTTTTCGGGCGCACGCGTCATGGAAAATTTGAGCCGCTCGGAGAAATCGGCCTTTTCTTTTGGTGTTGGCATGGTCCCGATTGTGCAAGGCAAGCGTCGGACGCCAGTCAACCAGCCCGACTAGATTTCACTCACGGCCGGGCGCGCTTTTATCGCACCCACGAAAATCGGGCCGGATTTGAAAAATTCTTTCTTGTGACGCGGAGCCAGACGCGACAGCGCAAAGCGCTGCATCGGCTTTTCGCTCGGGATACTTACCGGTTTTCCCCGCTATCCCGGATAGGATAAACCAAGAATTGTCTTATGACTGGCGTTTAAACGCGGTCGCTCCAGAGTGCAAAAAGCACCGCGATACAATGCCGTCTTCCCTTTCAGCCCACACCGAAGGCGCGCCGCCATGTTCCAGTCCGACTCCGATCCGATCGTCGCCATTGCCACCGCGCCCGGTCGCGGCGGGATCGGCGTAGTGCGGCTTTCGTTTGGTCGCGGCGGCGAGGCGGCGGCGTTGCACGCGATGCAAGCGCTGTGCGGCCAGCCGCTCGCGCCGCGCCACGCGAGCTACGTGCCGTTCGCGGATGCCGCGGGCGTTGCGCTCGACCGCGGTATCGCGCTGTATTTTCCCGCGCCGCACTCCTACACCGGCGAGCACGTGCTGGAACTTCAGGGTCACGGCGGGCCGATCGTGTTGCAACTTGTGCTGCAGCGCGCGATCGAAGTGGGCCGCGATTTCGGCCTGCGGCTCGCCGAGCCGGGCGAATTCACGCGGCGCGCGTTCCTCAACGACAAACTCGATCTCGCGCAGGCCGAAGCGGTGGCCGACCTGATCGAGGCGAGCACGGAAGCGGCCGCGCGCTCGGCGGGCCGCTCGCTCGACGGCGTGTTCTCGCGCGAAATCCACGTGCTGGTGGACGAGGTGATCACGTTGCGGATGCTCGTCGAGGCGACGCTTGATTTTCCCGAGGAAGAGATCGATTTTCTCGAAGCGGCCGACGCGCGCGGCAAGCTCGGCCGGATCCGCGAGCGTCTCGCGACCGTGCTCGCCGATGCACGCCAGGGCGCGTTGCTGCGCGAGGGGCTGTCGGTGGTGCTCGCGGGGCAGCCGAACGTCGGGAAGTCGTCGCTCCTGAACGCGCTCGCGGGCGCGGAACTGGCGATCGTCACGCCGATTGCCGGCACGACGCGCGACAAGGTCACGCAGACTATTCAGATCGAGGGGATTCCGCTGCATGTCATCGACACCGCCGGTCTGCGCGATACCGAGGACGAGGTGGAGCGGATCGGCATCGAGCGCACGTGGGGCGAGATCGAGCGCGCGGATGTCGTGCTGCATCTGCTCGATTCGCGCGTCGGCGTGACGCCGGAGGACGTTGCGATCGCGGCGCGCTTTCCGGCGGGCGTGCCGGTCGTGCGCGTGCTCAACAAGGCGGATCTGGCGGGCGTGGCGGCGTCGGTGACGGGCGCGGACGATTTGCGGGAGGCGCGGTTATCGGCGAAAACCGGCGACGGCATTGCATTGCTGCGCGCGGAATTGCTGCGGATCGCGGGATGGCAGGCGGGCGCGGAGAGCATCTATCTGGCGCGCGAGCGGCATTTGATCGCGCTGCGGGCGGCGCGCGAGCATCTCGCGGTTGCCGCCGCGCACGCGGATCAGAACTCGCAGGCGCTAGATCTGTTCGCGGAAGAACTGCGGCTCGCGCAGGAATCGCTGAATGCGATCACGGGCGAGTTCACATCGGACGACTTGCTGGGGGTGATTTTCAGCCGGTTTTGTATTGGGAAGTGAGGGCTGGTGCATCACGCGCCCGCTACACCACGCCCGGCCGCTCCAGCGCCCTCAACTCCGCCGTCAACGCTTCCTTTCCCTCGCACATCGCCGGCGTGTTCTGAAACAACTCGATCTTGTACGCGCCGTCCGACAGCGCGAGCACCATCGTCTGGATTGCGTTGAGGTCGGGATTGAGATCGCCGCCGTCGCGCGGCCACATGCCCGCTGCCGCGCGCAGCAGCAGCGCGTTGCCCGGCAGTCGTCGCACCTCGCGAACCTTCGCGACAAAAAGCGGCGTGGCGTGTTTCTCGAAGATCGGCGCGAGATGCGCTTCGATCGCCAAACGTCCATCTACGACGCTGCCGTCGAAACCCACCAGATTGCCGCGCTCGGCAAAGCGCGAGGCCAGCGCCGCCGCGTCCTTGCGGTTCCAGTCGTCGATCAGCGCGGCATGCACGTGCCGCGCGCTCGCTGTCCAATCGTCTATTTCGCTCATGTTGCCTTCTTCCACGCTGCTGCGAATACGCCTGCACTCATCAACAGCGCGCCGCCCGTCCGGTTCACGGCGCGCTGCACCGAAGGTTTGCGGATCGCCCGTCGCGCAGCCGAAGCCAGCAGCGCATAAGCGAACGCATTGGCCGTCGCGAGGCCGACGAACGTCGCTTCGAAAGCGGCAATCTGCGAGACGCTCGCGACGTGCGGATCGATGAATTGCGGCACGAACGCGACGAAGAAAATGATGCTCTTCGGGTTCAGCGTCGTGACCGCATACGCGTGCGCGAAAATGCGGCTCGTGCGCACTTCAGCCGGCGCGGCCCCGGCGACGGCATCGGCGTCCATCACCGGCGCGCGCCACAGCTTCACGCCGAGATACACGAGATACGCCGCGCCCGCCCATTTCAGCACCATGAACATTTCCGCCGATGCCGCGAGCAGCACGCCCAGGCCGAGCATCGAGGCGGTCATCGCGGTGAGATCGCCGAGCGCCACGCCTGCCGTGGTCGCGAGCGCGAACTTGCGGCCGTGGCCGAGCGCATAGGAAACGACAAGCAGGACGGTCGGGCCGGGAATGGCGACAAGGATGGCCGAGGCGATGGCGAAGGGCAGCCATTGGGCAAGTGTCATGCTTGGAAACTCCAGAGGTTTGTTCGATTTATCCACGAACGCGCAGCGCTGACAAGCCCCACGCCCAAACTTCTAATCGATGCGAAAAACTTTCACGGGCGTCGCGCTTCGGGGCGGCCGAGCGCAGGGCGAATCATGCGCAATCAAACCATTGGAAAACCCCAAGTCCTTGAACGCATTTGTTTTTGTCTGTTGTTTGAATCGCAAACGACGCGGATTTTGTCTAATGGCACGCTTTCTGCTCTTGATTAATTGGGCTTGACCAGCGATCTGGCCCAGCAGTTTGGATGTGTCTCCTCCCTCATTGCCGTGAGGTTGATGCCCGGTCTAATCGACCGGGCAATTTTTTTACTGCGGCGCGTCAAAGGGTTTTCACGCGTTGAATATCGGCGCTGCGTTAAAGCCTATTAAGGCGCACCGGTTTTCACCGCAAAATAACCTGCCAAAACGCTCCACCTGCGACATTCCGTCCTGTTGCAAGCGCACATAAGATGTGCTTGTTATTGCGATTTTCTCGTCTAAGATAAATGCTGCGAATTGAGAATATTAAATACATAGCTAATTCGCGCGACAAAATCCGAACGGAGGCAAATAAATGACGAAACGCGCCAGCGCTTTTATCGCCGCTTTAATTTCGACACTCGGCTTTCTCGCCACGGTCACGGCGGCTCAAGCCCAGGACACGGTGATCCAGCCCCAGCAAACCTTCAAGTTCCGCCCCAATTCGTACGGCTGCATGTCGAAAGATAATTTCGATTCCGCCGACCAGCACGCGCAAGCCGGCGAGCACGCCAAAATGCAGGAATACTTCGAGGGTTTTCAGTGCGTTTCCACTCCTGAAGATTCGCATTTTCGCGTGGTCCGCGTGGTCGGCCACGACGTGGAATTCGTGAACGCGTCGAATAGCGATACGCAAGGCATGTGGACGGCAGACCGTTTCATTCGCCAATAACGCAAATACCGCCAATAGCACTTTCGGTATTTTCAAAAGACGAAAAAACAGCCGATGCGTTTTACCGCATCGGCTGAACACCGTCGTCAACGCTTAAATCGCTTTACACCACCCGCTTACTCCGCCGGAACTGGTCGAATAACACCGCCAGCAGCAAAATGCCGCCGCGAATCAGATATTGGTAAAACGTCGGCACGTTCATCAGGCTCATCGCGTCCTGAACCGAACCCATGATCAGCACGCCCACCAGCACGCCGGAAATCGTCGCGACGCCGCCCGTCAGCGATACGCCGCCGAGCACGCACGCCGAGATCACGCCGAGTTCGAGTCCGACCGATGTTTTCGGGTCGCCGAGGCTCATCCGCGAGGCGAGCATCACGCCCGCGAAACCGGTCACGAGCCCTTGCAGCACGAACACGGTGATCTTGATGCGCGTAACGGGCAGCCCGGCGAGCAGCGCGGCTTCGCTGTTGCCGCCGACCGCGAGCACGTTCTTGCCGAACACGGTCTTTTTCAGCAGAAAGCCGAACAGCACGAAGCCGACGATGTTGCTCCAGATCGGATACGAGATGCCGAGGAACGATCCGCCGCCGAGTTCGAAGAACGATTCCTCGGAAATCATCACCGCGTCGCCGTGCGACGTGATGTAGGCGAGGCCGCGCACCACTTCCATCATCGCGAGCGTGACGATCAGCGAGTTGATCTTGTAGCGCGCGATCAGCACGCCGTTGACCAGTCCGACCGCGCCGCCCGCCAGCACGCCGCCCGCGATGCCGAGCGTCACGCTGTGCGTCGCCGTGATCAGCGTGGACGCCGTGACGCCCGCGAACGCGACGATCGACGCCACCGATAAATCCACCTCGCCGAGCGCGAGCACGAACATCATCGTGACGGAGATCGAGCCGATCAGCGTGACGGACAGCAGCAAGCCCTGCATGTTGCGCGAGCTTAAGAAACCCGGCACCGAGAGCGACAGCGCGACGAACAAAATGACGAACACCATCACGATGCCCGACTTGTTGATGAGATCCCACGTTCGCGCCGCGCGCGCTCGCGCGCCGACGCTTTGTTTCGGGTTTGGCTGATTCGGCCGATTGGTGACTGGCGTGTTGGTTGTCTGCATGATGTCTCTGTAGTTCGTGGCGTTCACGCGCCGTGATTGTTCAGCCCGTTCAGCGCGTTCAGCCCGGCAAGGCGAGTTTGATGAGTTGATCGGGCGTCGCCTCGGCCTTCGGCAAATTGCCGACGATCCTGCCCTCGCGCATCACGATCACGCGGTCCGCCACGCCGATCACTTCGGCCAGATCGCTCGACACGACGATCACCGTGCGCCCGGCTTCGGCCAGCCCGTAAAGCAGCCCGTAAATTTCACTGCGCGCGCCGACGTCGATCCCGCGCGTCGGCTCGTCCATCAGGAACACGTCGATTTCTTCCGCGAGCCAGCGCGACAGAATCACCTTTTGCTGATTGCCGCCGGAAAGCGTGCCGATCGGCGTTTCGCCGTTGCGCGTCTTGATGGCGAGCTTGCCGATGAATTCGCTCGTGGTCGCCGCTTCCTTGCGGCCGTCCAGAATGTGCAGCGCGCTGTGATGGCGGCGGCAACTCATGTTCAGGTTGTCCGACACCGACGCGATCGCCACGATGCCTTCCTGCTTGCGGTCCTCGGGACAAAGCGCCACGCCCGCGCGCACCGCGTCGCGCGGCGACCGGAACGTGCGCGGCGTGCCTTTGAGCACGATATCGCCCGCGACCGGCTTTACCGCGCCATAGACGAGTTTCATCAGTTCGGAGCGCCCCGCGCCGACCAGCCCGAAGAAGCCGACGATCTCGCCTTTCTTCGCGCTGAACGACGCCGGTTCCGACAAGCCCGGTCCCATGATCGCGCGCACGTCGAGTTGCACGCCGCCGATATCGCGCGTCCGGTAGCCGTACACGTCGCGGATCGAGCGGCCGACCATGCAACTGATGAGCCGGTCGCGTTCGAGCCCGTCGACGTCGTCGAAAGTCTCGATGCGCCGGCCGTCGCGGAACACGGTCACGCGGTCACAGAGCGCATAAACCTCGTCCATCCGGTGCGTGACGTAGATGATCGCGCGGCCTTCCGCGCGCAACGTGCGGATGATCTTGAACAACTGCTCGGTTTCACGCGACGACAGCGACGACGTCGGTTCATCGAAGGCGATCACGCGCGCGTTACGCATCAGCGCCTTGCCGATTTCGATCATCTGCCGCTGGCCGATCGACAAATGCTTCACCTGCATGTTCGGGTCGATCTTCTCGCCGAGCCGGTCGAGTTCGCTGATCGCGCGTTTGACCAGCCCTTTTTCGTCGAGGATGCCGAAACGGTTCGGCATCGCGCCCAGCATCAGATTCTCGGCCACCGTCAGTTCCGGCACCAGATGCAGTTCCTGATAGATGATCGCGATGCCCGCCGCGATCGCGGCCTTGGTCGTCGTGAATTGCTGTTCGACGCCGTCGAGCGACAAGCTGCCGCCGCTCGTCGAATTGACGCCCGACAGCACTTTGAGCAAAGTCGATTTGCCCGCGCCGTTCTCGCCCATCAAGCCGTGCACTTCGCCCGTGCGCACGCCGAGCGACACGCCGTCGAGCGCGAGCACGCCCGGAAAGCGCACGGTGATGTTGTCGAGCGAGAGATAAGGCGTGGCCGTAGCCACTGCGGTTTCCATCATGGGACAGCCTCGGATGCAAATGACGTGAGCCGGGCGTCGCGCGGAAACTAATCTCGCGACGCCCGCGGATGGAACCTTAGATCCCCAGTTCTTTCCGCACGTCCTGCCAGTTGCCGCGCACCATCAGCTTGCCGGTGGTTTGCGTATCGGCGGCCGGCTGCTTGCCGTTCTTGATCCAGTCGACCAGGTTTTGCGTGCTGTCCTTGCCGTGCATCGTCGAACTCACGGCGATCGTGCCGTAGAAGCCCGTCTGTTCCTTCTTCTGGAACTCGGCGAACGCTTCGCCCGCGCCGTTGATGCCCACGCCGATCACGTCCGTGCCCGGAATGTGAAGCTGTTCGGTCGCGCGCACCGCGCCGAGGACGGTTTCCTCGTTGATCGCGTAGATCACCCACTTCTTGATGTTCGGATGCTGCGACAACACGGGCGATGCCGCGTTGAAACCGCCTTCGTCGTCGGTGGTCTTTTGCGGCGCGTCGAAGATGTTTTCCTTCTTGAAGCCGCCCTTCAGCAGCGACTCCGTCGCGCCGTCGGTGCGCAGCTTGGCGGTCGGCAGTTCGTAGTTCGTGATGCGCAGCGCGCCGACTTCTTCCGGCTTCCACCCGCGCTTCTTCATTTCATCGGAGATGGCCGTGCCGACCTGATTGCCGATCTTGAACGCCGACATGCCGAGGTGCGGCACGTTTCCGAGCGGCTTGCCGGTCGAATCGACCAGCTGGTCGTCGACCGTCACGAACTTCATGTTGTAACGCTTCGCGCGCGCCTGGATGGCCGGTCCGAGCCGGACGTCCGGCGCGCAGATCACGAAACCCTTCGCGCCTTGCGCGCCGAGATTATCGATGGCGGCGAGCACTTTTTCGCCGTCCGGCGTGCCGATGTTCACCACCGAGAAATTTTCCTTTTGCCCGAGCGCGGACGCGGCCTTCTGCTCGTTGATGAACCACGCCTGCTCCGGCATCTTCACGAGAAAGCCGACCTTGAGCGGCTCGTCGGCATGCGCGGTCATATGGCCGCCGAACGACACGGCGAGCGTGGCGGCGGCGAGCGTCGAAAGGGTCAAGCGGCGAAGGTTGCATTTCATGGTTGTCTCCTGAGTTGAATGAATGCTGCAGTGGTTCGTCTGGCAGCAGGACGCAGGCTTGTCGGCCCGTTCGCCCTTTGTTTTCTGGTTAAGCGCTCTCGAGTTCTAGCTCGCCACGTAGGCGGTTTTTATCGTTGTGTAGAAATCCGCCGCGTAGGCGCCCTGCTCGCGCGCGCCGTAACTCGACGCTTTCGTGCCGCCAAACGGAACGTGAAAATCGACGCCCGCCGTCGGCAGATTCACCATCACCATGCCGGTCTTGCTGTGGCGCTGGAAATCGCGCGCGTATTTCAGCGACTGCGTGCAGATGCCCGCGCACAAGCCGAACGGCGTGTCGTTCGCGAGATGCAGCGCGTGCGCGTAGTCGTCGACGGGCATGACCACCGCGACCGGGCCGAAAATCTCCTCGCGCGCGATCCGCATGTCGGGCGTGCCCGCGAACAACGCCGGTTCCATGAAATGGCCGCGCGTCGCGCGCTCCAGCACGCGTCCGCCCGCCAGCAACTGCGCGCCTTCCTGTTCGCCCGACGCGACGTAGTCCAGATTCCGCCGCAACTGCTTCGCGTCGACGACGGGGCCGATATCGACGCCCTTTTTCAGCGCGTGATCGACGGTGAGCGAGGCGAGCCGCGCAGTCATGGCGTCCACGAAACGCTCGTAAATCCCCTTCTCCACGATCAATCGCGACGACGCCGTGCAGCGCTGTCCCGCCGAAAAATACGACCCGTCGATCGCCGCCTCTACCGCCACCGCGAGATCCGCGTCGTTCAGCACGACCAGCGGATTCTTGCCGCCCATCTCCAGTTGCACGCGCGCCTCGCGCGCCGCCGCGGCTTGCAGCACGGCGTGCCCGGTCGCCGCCGACCCGGTAAAACTCACGGCCTTGACCAGCGGATTCGCGACGATCCGCGCGCCCGCCTGTCGCCCGCTGCCGAGCACCAGATTGAACACGCCGGCCGGCAGGCCAGAGCGGCTGATGATGTCGGCGAGCGCCCACGCGCAGCCCGGCACCAGTTCGGCCGGCTTGAACACCACGCAGTTGCCGTAGGCGAGCGCGGGCGCGATCTTCCACGCCGGAATCGCCAGCGGGTAATTCCACGGCGTGATGATCCCGACCACGCCGACCGGCTCGCGCGTGATATCGATATCGATATTGGCGCGCACCGAACTGCGGTGTTCGCCTGGAATGCGCAGCGCCTCGCCCGCGAAAAACCTGAAAATCTGTCCGGCCCGCGCGGCTTCCGCGACCGCGTCGGGCAAGGTCTTGCCTTGCTCGCGCGCCACCAGCCGCCCAAGTTCGCCCTTGCGCGCGATGAGTTCGAGGCCGATGGCATCGAGTGCTTCCGCGCGCCGCACGATCGTCGCCATCGACCATTCGCGATGCGCCGCGCTCGCGGCTTCGATCGCGGCGTCGGTCTGGCTCGCGTCGGCGCGCACGTATTCGCCGATGGGTTCGTCGAGGTCGGACGGGTTCTCCGACAATCCGACGGTCGCGCCCGTCTCCCAGCCACCGTTCAGGTAGTGCTTGAACAACGCGGGAACGTGGGATTCGCGTTTCATCGAGCGTCCGGTCGAATTGCGGGTGACGAGTGCTCGAATCTTATTGAGGCTTGCCATGACTTTCCAATCAGATTTTCGGCTGTGCCGATATCAATTCGGGTATGGCATGATCGGGTTTTTCCAGTGAACGGCGGCGTCGATGGCACAGAATTATTCGAACTGGTTCGTGCGGGCGCGGCTCAAGACGCGCCAGCTTCTGCTGCTGGCGGCGATGGAAGAAGAAGGCAACGTGCGGCGCGCCGCCGACGTGCTCGGCATGACGCAGCCTGCCGCGTCGCGGCTTCTGAAAGAGCTCGAGGACGTGCTCGAAGTGCGGCTTTTCGACCGCACGCCGCACGGCATGCGCGCGACGCTCTACGGCGAGGTGATGATCCGCCACGCGCGGATGGTGCTGTCGAATCTCAGTCAGGCGCAGGACGAGATTTCCGCGTTGCGCTCGGGACTGGTCGGTCAGGTTCACATCGGCGCGATTGCCGCGGCGGCCGCGACGATGGTGCCGCGCGCCATCGCGCAGGTGAAGGCGCGCTCGCCGCAGCTTCAGATCTGGTTGCAAGTGGAGACGTCCGACGTGATGCTGCCACGCGTCGCTCAGGGCGAACTCGACATCATGGTCGGGCGCGTGCTGGAGCGGCAGGGGCAATTCAAGGACGCGGTGCGCTACGAGCCGCTCGCCGACGAACCACTTTGCGTGGTCGCGCGGACCGGCCATCCGCTGGAAAATTCGAGCGGGCTGACCTTGCGGGCTATTGTGAACGCGGGCTGGGTGCTGCATCCGCCCGGTAGCGTGCTTCGGCATCGCTTCGACATGACGTTTACGCAAATTGGGCTTAATCCGCCGCAAAACGTCGTCAATACGGGCAATTTTCTGGCAATTTCGAGCTTACTGCTTCAGAGCGACATGCTCGCGGTGATGCCCGCCGAAGTCGCGCGGCAGTACGAGGAATTCGGCGTGCTGAAGCGTCTGTCGATCGAATTACCGTGCCGGATGGACGCATTCGGTATCATCACGCGTCAAACGCAAGTGCTCTCGCCCGCGGCTAACGTCGTGCTCGCCGCGCTGCGCGATGCGGCGGTCGAGGTGTACGGCGCGTCCTTCGACACCGCGAATCGCTGATCCCCTCATTTTTCTGGCCGGCCTCCGGCCTTCTGCCTTTTGGTATTGGTGTTGCATGGCCCTCAAATCGACGATTTACAAAGCAGAGCTTCAAATAGCCGACATGGATCGGCATTACTACGGCGACCATTCGCTCACCATCGCGCGGCATCCGTCGGAAACCGACGAACGCATGATGGTGCGGGTCGCCGCGTTCGCGATGTTCGCGGCCGAACGGCTCGAATTCTGCAAAGGCTTATCGGATACCGACGAGCCTGACTTGTGGGAGAAAGACCTGACCGGCCAGATCGAGACGTGGATCGACGCGGGGCAGCCGGAGGAACGGCGCATCGCGAAGGCGAGCGGCCGGGCGGATCGGGTGATCGTGATTGCCTACGCGGGCCGAACTGCCGAAATCTGGTGGCAAGGCGTGAAGGGCAAGGTCGAGCGGATGCAGAACGTGACCGTGTGGTCGCTGAAAGAGGGCGTCGCCGAGGCGCTCGGCAAATTGGCCGAGCGCACGATGCGCCTGCAATGCACGATTCAGGACGGCGAGGTGTCGCTGGGCAGCGCAACCGTCGATCCGGTGACGATCGAATGGAATGTGCTCAAGGCGCCGGGGAAATAACTAGGCGTCCGGCGGACCTTTGAGTTCGACCAGATTGCCTTCCGGATCGAAGAAATATAGCGACGGGCCGTAGCCTTCCGCGCCGTAACGACGCGCTTCGTCGCCGATTGTCGCGCCATGTGCGCTCAAATGCGCGCGCAGTGCTGCAGGCTCGAAAGGCTCGACGCGCAGACAGAGGTGATCCATATTGCGCCCCGCGCCCGGTTCACCGCTGTCCGGCCGGTCGATCGACGCGCCCACGGCCAGAAGATCGATCAGCGATCGCCCGGCGCGCAATTGCATCAACCCGATTTCCGGCTGCGCCTTTTCGACCGGACAACCCAGCGCCTCGCCATAGAAACGCACCATGTTGTCGAGATCGGCACAGCGGATCACGACATGATCGATTTCGCGGATAGTGAACGTCATTCTCGGCTCCTTGGTAGTCGCGAACCCGAAACGAGTGTACTGCCGCGCGCGATGAACGCGCCCCGATGAACGCGCTCATTACGCCGCTTCAAAACGTATAGGCGAAAAAAAGCCCGCTCGTTGCGGAGCGGGCTGAATCCATATCAGGAGGAGACATGGAGGAGACAGTTCCAATAATACACAGGGGGTTGGTGCGACGCAATACAAATCGTAGTAAAAACCCCTATGGCGGCAAACTGTCGCGTCTGCGCGTCAGTTTGTACCGCCGACGTGAAAATGACAGCGCAAGTTTCGGCGCGTACCTTGGTAGCTATGGGCCTACAGTCGTTGCATACCGAGCCAAACGAGACTGCGATGAAATCCCTTCCTTTTTCTTCCGATGAAAGCCGCTGGCAAGCGCTGACCGACCGCGACGCCAGCGCCGACGGCGAATTCTTCTATGCCGTCCGGACAACCGGTGTGTTCTGCCGCCCGTCGTGCGCGTCGCGCGCGCCGCGCCGCGAAAACGTTGCGTTCTTCGGGACCACCGCCGAAGCCGAATCCGCCGGATTTCGCGCCTGCAAGCGCTGCCAGCCGACCAGCCTGCCGCGCGAACTGGCGATCGTCGAACGCGCGTGCCGGGTGCTCGACGCCGATCCGCAGCAACGCGTCACGCTCGCCCAGTTGAGCGGCGCGGTCCACGTCAGCCCGTTCCATCTGCAGCGGCTTTTCACGCGGGTGGTCGGCGTGTCGCCGCGTCAGTATCAGGCGGCTCGGCGTGCCGAAACCTTGCGCGACGGCCTCCGGCGCGGCGAAAACGTCACGCAGGCGATGCACGCGGCGGGCTTCAGCTCCGTCTCGCGGATGTACGACGCCGCGCCCGCCGAACTCGGCATGACGCCGTCGACGTATCGGAAAAAGGGCGCGGGCCTGACCGTGCGCTACGCCACTGCCGCGACGCCGCTCGGCCGCGTGCTGGTCGCGGCGACCGGCAAGGGCATCTGCCGGATCGCGTTCGGTGAGAGCGCCGAAACGCTCGCCGACGAACTCGCGGCGGAATTGCCGGAGGCGGCGCGTGTCGAGGACAGCGCGACCTTGGAGCCGTTTCTCGCGCAGATCCGCGCGTATCTCGACGGCACGCTGACGCGCTTCGAGTTGCCGCTCGATATCGGCGCGACGGCGTTTCAGCAACGCGTGTGGGACGCGCTGCGGCGCATTCCCTACGGCGAAACGCGCAGCTACAGCGAGATCGCCGATTCGCTCGGCGCGCCGCGCGCGGTCCGCGCCGTGGCGAACGCGTGCGCGTCGAATCGCGTGGCGCTCGCGATTCCGTGTCATCGCGTCGTGCAGAAAGGCGGCGCGCTGTCGGGGTATCGATGGGGCGCGCCGCGTAAAGCCGCGTTGCTGAGGGCGGAGCGTGAACATCGCGAGGCCACGCTCGATGAATCCGCGATCGCCAACGCTGGCATGGATTCGTTCGCGTGAGTCCGCCGAAGGTCGCCACGTTGTCGCTGCCGTTCGTCGAGCCCTACGACTGGCCACGCGTGCTGCGCTTTTTCGCGGGCCGCGCGACGCGTGGCGTCGAAACGGTCGAGGCGGGCGCGTACCGCCGGGCGATCGAATGGCGCGGCGCGGCCGGAACGCTCAGCGTCACACGCGACCCCGATCCCGCCAAATCCCGCCTTATCGCGACACTCGAAGGCGGCGTCGGACGCTACAAGGATGCAATCGGCGAACACTTGACGCGCATGTTCGATCTCGACGCCGATGCCCCCACAATCCGCGCGCATCTCGGCCGCGACCCGTGGTTCGCGCCGCTCGTCGCCGCCGCGCCGGGCTTGCGCGTGCCGGGCGCGTGGTCCGGCTTCGAACTCGTCGTGCGCGCGATCGTCGGGCAGCAGGTGAGCGTGAAAGCAGCATCGACGATTATCGGGCGGCTGGTCGAGCGCGCCGGCACGCAACTCACCGATCACCCGCACGCCGATACCGCATGGCGCTTCCCGACGCCCGCCGCGCTCGCCGAGGTCGATCTGGAGAAGATCGGCATGCCGGGCAAACGCGTGGCCGCGCTGCAAGGCTTCGCGCGCGAAGTGGCCTCGGGCGCGTTACCGCTCGACGATCCCCACGCCGACCGCGCCGCGCTCCGGGCCGCGTTACTGGCGTTGCCGGGCATCGGACCGTGGACGGTCGAATACGTGGCGATGCGCGCGATGCGTGACGCGGACGCGTGGCCCGGCACCGACCTCATCCTCATGCAGTCGCTCGCCGCCCGCGATCCGTCGATGGCAAAAGCCGCCGCGTTGCGCGCCCGCGCCGAAGCGTGGCGGCCGTATCGCGCTTACGCGGCGCTGCATCTGTGGAACGAAATCGCGGACCGCGCGGGCGGCGCGAAGGGCGGGTAGGCGCGCCATGCTTTAACAGCCGAAACGTGAATCCAGCGAAAAACGTCGGGAAAAGCGCCCGGAATAGCTTACAGAACCCGCCGCGCGAAACCGGTGAAAACGGCGGAGAGCCTTATCCAGCATAGGTTCAAGCACATGCGCCACCGAGGTGTTAAAGTGCCCGCTACCCAAAAATTAAGGCAGCGTGGACGCTCGTCGCGCTAGTCGAACCTGTGCATCAATGGCAAACCAGAATACCGCTTCCCCCATCGCCGACGCCCTTCTGCACCGTCTGTCCGCCCTGAGCACCGGGACGCACGCCGACGCGCTGCGCCGAGGCCTGCGCGGCATCGAAAAGGAAAGCTTGCGCGTTACGCCCACCGGCCAGCTCGCCGCGACGCCGCACCCGCGCGCGTTCGGCTCGGCGCTCACGCATCCGTTCATCACGACCGACTACTCGGAAGCGCTTGTCGAACTCATCACGCCCGCGCAAACGGACGCCGCCGCCACGCTCGATCATCTCGACCGCCTGCATCGCTTCGCCTACGCGCATCTCGGCGACGAACTGCTGTGGAACGAATCCATGCCGAGCGAGCTTCCCGCCGACGACCAGATCCCGATCGGCTGGTACGGCACCTCGAATATCGGGATGCTCAAGCACGTCTACCGGCGCGGTTTGTCGCTGCGCTATGGCCGCACGATGCAATGCATCGCCGGAATTCACTACAACTACTCGCTCGACGAAAACCTGTGGCGTGCCTGGGCTGCGCTCGACCAGCGCGACACGCAATCGCCGGTGGACTTCCAGTCGGAGCGCTATTTCGCGCTGATCCGCAATTTCCGCCGCACGAGCTGGCTTTTGATGTACCTGTTCGGCGCATCGCCCGCGCTCGACAAGCGTTTCCTGTGCGGCCGCGCGCACGCGCTCGAAACCTTCGACGACCGCACGCTCTACCTGCCGCACGCGACCAGCCTGCGCATGAGCGATCTCGGCTATACGAATAACCCGGCACAATCGGCGCTGCTGCCGAGTTACGACACGCTCGGCGAGTATCTGGACGTGCTCGGCAAAGCCGTGAGCGAGCCGTATCCGCCCTACGAGGCGATCGGCACGCAGCGTGATGGCGAGTGGGTACAGATCAACACTAACGTACTGCAGATCGAAAACGAGTTCTATTCGACCATTCGGCCTAAGCGCGTAACGCATCCGGGCGAAAGGCCGTTGCATGCGTTGTCCGCGCGTGGCGTGCAGTACATCGAAGTGCGCTGTCTGGATATCGATCCATTCGAAGCTTCCGGCATCTCGCTGGAAACGTCGCGCTTCATGGACGCATATTTGCTCTACTGCACACTCGACGACAGTCCGTTGCTGCCCCGCGAAGCCAGCACGGAAGCCAACGAAAACTTCAGCCGGATCGCGAAAGAAGGACGCAAGCCGGGCCTCACGTTGCTGCAAGATGGTCGCGAAGTCCCGATGCGCGACTGGGGCGACGCGCTACTTGCGCGTATCGAACCTGTTGCGCGCGTGCTCGACTCGCTGCATGGCACAAGCGACTACTTAAGCGCGCTTGAAACCCAGCGCGCGCGTCTCGCGGATGTCTCGCTAACGCCCTCCGCGCGTGTGCTAAAAACCATGCGCGACAATCAGCAAAGTTTCCATGCGTTCGCGCTGGATTTGAGCCGGCAGCACGCCGAAAACTTTCGCAGCCGGCCTTTATCGGCGGAGGAAGAGCGCGAGATGAGCGAACTTGCTGAAAAATCGCTGACGGATCAGGCGAATATCGAGCGCAATGAGATCGGTTCATTCGACGCTTTCGTCGCCGCTTACCGCGCCTATACGCTCAATCGGATAAGCGTTTAAACCGGCCGGGCAAACTTTTCCTCGCCCGCACCGCTTCACGCCCGGCAAGGCTTACCCCTTTTGCAACAGAGCGCAACGCGCCGAAACGCCGCCCTTCGAATCGAGTCAAAAAATAGCGACTTATCGAAGACGCGGCGTGGCATGACGGCGCGCCGTTCAGACCGTTCTGCAAAAGGGGATATAAAAATGAAGAAACAGCTGACGCCGGTATTGACGCTCGCGGCGGGCGCGGCCTTCGCGCTGCTCGCCGGATGTTCCACGCAAGGCCAGGTCGGCGCTGAGACCATGGAACAGGCGACCGCGCCGCTCACCTGCGCGAACAAGGCGGAATGCGATGTGTGGTGGAGCCGCGCGCAGGTCTGGGTAAGCAATCACTCGGAATACAAGCTGCAGACCGTCACCGATTCGATCATCCAAACCGGCGGTCCGTCAGGCGGAAAGCGCGCGCTGGCTTATCAGATCACGCGCACGCCGAGCAACGAAGGCACCGCGACCATCGGCTTCGCCGCGCATTGCGACAACATGCTCGGCTGCGAGCCGAATCCGTGGAAAGCGGGCGCGGATTTCAAGGAATTCGTGCGCAACGGTGCGTCGCCGCAAGCCGGCGCGGCCGCCACGACAAGCGGTGGCAACGCCATTCCGCCGGTCGCGCCGGCCAATCCGCCGCGCACGCAAAATAATCCACCGGTCCAGCCGATGCCCGCGACGCTCGAAAGCCAACCCGGCCAGTCCGGACAATCGCAGACGCCGGAATGATCGCGGCGGGCACGATCAGTGGCCCATCGACGCGCCCGCGCCCTTGCGCGGCTTGGTCAGCCAGACGAGCAGCGCCAGCAGCACGAAGCCATACGCGGAAATCCGGAAGAAATCGTTGGTCGACATCATGTACGCCTGCGCCGTTACCACACGGTCCAGTTGCGCACTAAGCGCCTGGCCGTTCAGCCCGATATCGCCGAGGATGCTCGAATAAGCTGTCGTATTCGCCGAATATGCCGTCACGGACTCCGTCAAGACGGCGTGATGGCGGATCGTCGTGTTTTCCCAGAACGTCGTGCTGACCGCCGTCCCGATCGCGCCCGAAAGCGTGCGCAGAAAATTCGACAGACCCGCCGCGCCTGCCAGCCGTTCGTCGGAGACGCTCGAAAGCGTGATCGTGGTCATCGGGACGAAGAAGCACGCGACGCCGATCCCCTGAATCAAGCGCGGCACGACGATCTGGCTAAACGGGGTATCGAGCGTGAACGTCGAGTTCCAGCGCGACACGAACGCGAACACGAGGAACGCGAAACTCGCGACCACCCGCAAATCCAGCCGATGCAGATTCTTCCCGAGCACTGGCGAAATCACGAGCGCGAGAATGCCGACCGGCGCGGTGGCGAGGCCGGCCAATCCCGGCGTGTAGCCCATCACGGTTTGCAGCCAGAGCGGGAGGATCACAACCGAGCCGAAAAACGCGAGAAAGCCGAGCGACGTGATCAGCACGCCCATCGCGAAATTGCGGTCGCGGAACAGCGACAAATCGATCACCGGCTCCTTTTCCGTCAATTCCCACGCGAACATGAACGCAAGCGCGACGGCGGCGACCAGCGCGAGCGTGACGATAAAGCTCGAATTGAACCAGTCGTGATCCTTGCCGAGGTCGAGCATCATCTGCAGGCTCGACACGCCGATTACAAGCAGCGCCAGACCGATCGCATCGATGCGTTGCTTCGTCACCTTCGTTTCGTGTCCGCGCAGCAGAAAATACGCGATCAGCGCCGAAAATAGCCCGATCGGCACGTTAATGTAGAAAATCCACGGCCAGGAAAAGTTGTCGGTGATATAGCCGCCCATCACAGGGCCGAAAATCGGGGCGACGATCACGGTCATCGCCCACAGTCCGAGCGCGAGTCCGCGCTTTTCAGGTGGATAACTGCGCATCAGGATGGTTTGCGACAGCGGCACCATCGGCCCGGAGACGAGACCCTGCAACAGCCGGAACGCGATCAGCGACTCGAAGTTATGCGCGAGCCCGCACAGCGCCGACGCAATCGAGAACAGCACGACGGAAATGGTGAACAGCTTCACCTCGCCGACGCGCCGCGCGAGCCAGCCGGTCAGCGGCACGGCAATCGCGGATGCGACCGAATATGACGAAATCACCCACGTGCCTTCGCTGGTCGCGACGCCGAGACTGCCCGAAATGGTCGGCACGGCGACGTTGGCGATCGACGTGTCGAGCACTTCCATGAACGTGCCGAGCGCGAGCCCCATCGTGAGCAGCGCGAGCAGGGCGCCGGTGATCGGCGCGGGGCGCGCGGGCGGTGCGGCTTGCGGATTAGCTTCAGCGCTGGCGGCGTTTGCGGTCATTCAATTCTCCTGCGGCGTTTGAAAAACGCCTGTTTTTCGATGCTGCAGCATTTTCTGCCCAGACAGCTAATCACGTACAAAAAGCCTGTCGAGACAAGCATTTATCAGTCGGATTCGTCGCCGGAATGGCAATTGTATGACGTGTTTTCAGGCGCATTAGCGATGACCCGCGCGAGCAATCCGGTCAGCGTGTCGAGTTCGGCGCGCGTGAAGCCTTCGAGTTGCGCGTTCAGCACAGCAGCACCGATAGCCGGCAATTGACGCGCCGCCTCGATCCCCTGCGGCGTCAGCGTCAATTCCACCATCCGCCGGTCCGCTTCGCTGCGTCCACGCGCGACGAAACCCTTGCGCTCAAGGCGGTCCAGCATCCGCGTCATCGATCCGCTGTCGTAAGACATTTCCCGCGCCAGATGCTGCGGCGTGTTCGCACGGCCTTTCGCCAGCGTCAGGATCACGCCAAGCTGCGGCGCGGTCAGATCGAGCGGCTTCAGCGCGACGTCCGTGCGCGCGACAAGCGTGTTGCGTGCCTTCGACAAGTAGTAGCCAAGACTGGTGTCGAGTTCAATCGTGGCGGGATCGTAGAGCGGTTCGTCGGTCATCGTCGGTGCCATCTGTTGCCCATAAGTGCTTCAAAACAACGCATCTCAAAAATGTTCCGGGGAGTATCTTGAAAATTGATTGCATAGTCAATATTATTCTAAGCAGTGAGTTCGGCATCGTCCGTGCTTAGTTTGATCCCCTCAAAATCACCGCTCGAGGTTCGACCTCCCAAGGATAGTTTCCGATGAACCGTTTTGCCCGCACCGCCGGCCGACACTTCGGCCATGTCAGCAGCACGATTGCTCAAGCATCGCGACACGTCATTCCGCCGAACCTCAGTTCGTGGAAGCTCGCGCTGTACGTGGTCGTCTTTCTGCTGCCTGGCGGTTCGTTCGCGATTCTCGGGATGGCGTGGTTCGAAAACCGGCAGAACCGGCAAAAGCGCGGCGAGACGCCGCGCGCCGCTAAACCGCGCGCCGCCGCGCGCAAGCTCGCGTTGCCGCCGTGCGTCACACCTTGCATGCCGCACGGCAAGCTCTGAGCGCCTCCACGTAACGCCTCGTAACCGATTCGGCCGCGCGCGTAACACCACGCGCCGGCTCGTGCCGTTACCCTAACGTCTGCCTGACGCCCGCCAATTCTGGCGGGCGTTCCGTTACCATCTCGGCCAAGATCGCTTCATCGGAAGAAAGCGGTTATCGCCGACAGGAATTCAACGCAGATGCAGTCCATTCACACACCGTTCCCGCGCCGCCTCAGCACGCTCGCACTCGCCACTTCGTTTGCCGCGGCCGTCGCCATGCTCGCGGGCTGCGCCGTCGGCCCGGATTATCAGCGACCCGCCACCGCGGTTCCCGCGTCGTTCAAGGAAGCGCCCGACGGCTGGAAAGTCGCGCAGCCGGCTGACCGGATCGACCGGGGCGACTGGTGGAACATCTATAACGACGCGCAACTGAACGACCTCGAAACCCGGCTGAACACGTCGAACCAGACCATCGCGCAATACGCAGGGGCGTATCGGCAGGCGCGAGCGCTCGTGGGCGAAGCGCGCGCGGCGTATTTCCCGACCGTCGGACTGAGCGCGTCGGGCGCGCGTTCCGGCGCGAGCAGCCGATCGGGCACGACCACGTCGAACACGGCGATCGGCAATAGTTATAGCCTCGCGCTCGACGCGACCTGGGAACCGGACCTGTGGGGCAGCGTGAGCCGAAGTGTGAATGCGCAGAAGGCGGGCGAGCAGAGCGCCGCCGCCGATCTCGCGAATGCGCGGCTCTCGGCGCAAGCGACGCTCGCGCAAACCTACTTCCAGTTGCGCTCGCTCGACGCGCAGCAAAAGCTCCTCGACGACACCGTCGCCGCGTATCAGCGCTCGCTGCAACTGACGCAGAACCAGTACGGGCAAGGCACGGTCGCCCGGTCGGACGTGATTCAGGCGCAGACGCAGTTGCAGTCGGCGCAGGCAGCGGCCATCGATAACGGCGTCGCGCGCGCGCAGTATGAGCACGCGATTGCCGTGCTGGTCGGTGAACCGGCTTCGACGTTCGCGCTCGCCGCCGCGCCGCTCGATGCCGTGCCGCCCGCCGTGCCGCCCGAGTTGCCATCGGCAATTCTGGAGCGACGGCCCGACGTCGCGTCGGCCGAGCGCAAGGCCGCGGCGGCGAACGAGCAGATCGGCGTGGCGATCGCCGCGTTTTTCCCGACGCTCACGCTCTCGGCGCAAGGCGGCTTCGAGAGCACGGTGCTGTCGCAATTGCTGCGCGCGCCGTCGCGTTTCTGGACGCTCGGCCCCGATATCGCCGCCACCATTTTCGACGCCGGCCTGCGCCGCGCGCAAACCGAAGCCGCGCGGGCGACCTACGATCAGGACGTCGCAACGTATCGGCAAACGGTGCTGACGGCGTTCCAGGACGTCGAAGACAATCTCGCGTCGCTGCGCATTCTGGAGAACGAGATCGTCGTCCAGCAGCAGGCCGTCGCTTCGGCGCAGCAGGCGCTCGCGATCGTGAACAATCAATACAAGGCGGGCACGGTCGGATTCGTCAACGTGCTGACCGCGCAGACCACGGCCTTCACCGCCGAGCAAAAGCTGGCGAGTATCGCCGGGCAGCGGATGGTGTCGTCGGTGGGATTGGTGAAGGCGCTTGGCGGCGGCTGGGACGCGGCGCAAATGGATCAGGAAACCGGCGCCGTGGCGGCGCCTTCAGCCGCTAACAGCGCGAAAGCCGGAACTTGACCGGGGCTTACCTGTTGAAGACGAGCGCAACGGTATCCGGGCTCGTGTGGCGTCCTAGCAAGTTCAGCAGGCCCGCCAGATTCTCGCGGGCCTCCGGGTCGGCGCTGGCAACGCCTTCGAACGAGGTCGATCCGGGCGAAATCACGCCCGCGCCGGTCAGCTTCAGCGGTCCTTTGGCCGTCTCCAGTTCCACCGTGCCGGACCCGCCCTGCGCCTGGAACCCGACGCGATACGAACCCAGCGGCTTCACGCGCGAGATGCGCGAAGCCATGTCGTCGAGCGTGATATTCAACTGTCCGTAGGTATTACGCCGAAGCACGCGCCATTCGGTCCACGCAAGCCGCACATTCCCTTCGAGATCGAGGGTGTTGAACGGCGCGCCCAGCCCGGACAGCAAGGTCGCCGGCACGGCAATCGCGCCGGAGGTGAGCGTCGCGCCTTGCAGACCCGCATCGACGATTACCGGGTCCGGCATCGCCTCGGTCTGGCGCATGGTCATGCGCACGCGCCCCGTGAACAGCGGCCAGAACGCGGTCGTCCATTCGACGCGGCCCGGCAGCAGCGTCGCGCCCGCGCCGTCGCTGCCCGCAGCCAGCATCAGCGTGGCCGAGCCGCGCCAGAGCGAGCCCGCGGGATCGACGAGATTCACGTGGCCGCCGGTTGCCCGGGCGAACTGCGGCATGATCCACGCGGCGGGCATCATGGCGAGCAGCGTGCCCGCAACCGACAAAATCACCACGATCAGCGGCGCAATATAGCGCCGCGCGCGGCGCGTCCAGTAGCTCATTTGTCGGCCGCCGGTTGCAGCGACGCGGTCAGGTCCACCTGACCGTCGGGCTTGAGCGCCGTGATATGCGCCTCGGACACCTGCACCTTGAACTGCTTGCGGACATCGTCGAGCCACACGATCCACACCGGAAACGACGCGTTCTTCAACTGGAACTGCACCGCCGCGCCCACGACCTGAACCTGCGTGGGCGGCATGTTGTTATCGGCGAGCGATTTCGAAAGCGCGTCGCGCAGCGCGCCGCCGGTCGGCGTGACGCCTTGTGCGTTACCGGCGAGACTGCGCGCTTCGTCAGCTTGCGCGGTCATTTGCGCGAGCTGGCGCTGCATGGCGGGCAGGCTCTCGCGCAGCCGGTTGCGGCCTTCGAAAGCCGGCGCCCACAGCACCAGATAAACCAGCGCGACCGCCGCCGCGAATCCGCCCCACATCAGCAGCGTCTTTTCGCGCTGCGTGCGTCCATCCCAGAATTCGGCCCAGGTGTCGCTCAGTGCTTTTTTCATTGGGCGCTCCTGATCGTCCATTTACCCGTGTTGCTGTCGATAGCGCCACTCAGCGCGTTCGAGGCGAGCCGTCGCTGAAAGTCGGGATCGACCTTCGTGTCCGGCTTGAACGTGACGTCCAGTTTGCGGTCGCGATAGTCGAGCGCCGCGACGGCGGTGACCGGTATCGGCCCGAGCGAGCGGGCAAGGCCGTCGCCGAGCGTCAGGAAATCGGTCGGCGATAGTTCGCCCGATGCCACCCGAAGCCGTTCCAGCTGGCGCGACATCTGGTCGGGCGCGTCGAGCACGACCGTGGTCTTCGGGAACGCGTTGAGCAGCAGTTCGGTCATCTGCGCGTTGATGAGGTCGCGCTGGCGGGCGAGCTGATACCACTGCACGTTGATCCCGATCAGCGAGATGACGAGCGCGCCCACCAGCAACGCGATCGGCAATTTGAGACGGCGCATGGTCGCGCGGTCGAGCCGCCACGGCTGTGCGGCGAACTCGAACTGGCACAGGTCGAAGCGGCTCGCCGCGGCGTTGCGCGCGATCGTCTCAAACGTGAGCGGCTGCGCGAACGCGCTCTGGAATCCGCCTAGGCGCGGTTCGTCGCCGGGCAGGTCGGTGAGGGTGTAGAGCGACGCCGGATGATCGCCCGAGAGCGCGTCGAGCGTCGGCGCGACAGCGTCGGCGGGAATGGCGAGTCCTTCGCCGAGCGCCGCGTGTTCGCCCCGCGCAATTGCAATTTCCACGCGCGCCACGCTCGGGACGGGCACCGGCGGCGCGATCACCTCGCCGATCAGCGCGGGCGCCGTGGACACGACGTGCCCGAGCACGGCGGCGATAAACGGCGTCGGCGGCACGGCCGTGCTCGCTTCGCCTTCGTCGCCTTCGAGCGCCAGCGCGGGCTGCACGGCGGGCAGGCAGCGCATTGCGGGAACGGCCTTGACGCTACGGTGACCGGCATGCGCGAACGCGTCGAGCACGAAGCGGAACCAGCCGCGGTCGATCACCGCGAGCACGCGCCGGCCCTTGTCGAGCGGCATCGGATCGACAGCGATATGGCAGGTCTGCGGGTCCTGGATCAACTGGTCTTCGATCACGTTCGGCAGCGCCTGACGCAATTTCGGCCCTTTGAGCGGCGGCATCGACGCGGCGAGCAGCAGCAAGTCGCGTGCGGCGACGATCAGCACGGTCGCGCTCGCGCGCGGCAGCACGCCGAGCGCGGCGCGGCCCGCGCGTTGCGTCGCGCCCCGCTTGTCGAGCAGCAGAAACGGCATTTCCGGCAGTTGCCACTCTTCGGAGCGCACCGCCGGATCGCGCGGCGGCAGTAGGACGATCAGTGTGCTCAAAGGCCACTCTCTCTCAAACGTTAAGCATTCAATCGGACAAACGGCCGCTCAAAGCTGGTCGCGAACGTAGACGACCCGCGTGGTGTGCGTCGTCGGATCACGGTACAGCAAGGTCGTCCGGTCAACCTGGGCGCGCTCGTGTTCGACGCGCCCGTGGATCAGGAAATACCGCGTCGTCACGTCGAGCTGGTTCGGATCGATGGACGTGACCTGCACGCCCGCGCCGTTCAGCGCCAGTTGCACGTTGCCGACATCGTGGAAAAACACGGTCTCGCGACGCGCGACGAACGCCTGCGCCGCCGACAAGCTCATGCCCGGCACGACCGACGCCACCACTTCGGCGGGCGCGGTATTCATGTTCACCGACGTCGTGGTCGGCAGAACGGTGACGAATTTACGCAATTTCTCGACGGTTTCGGCCGAGAAACCGGGTACATCCAGCAGCGAATCCACGCTGATCATCTGCAGCGGCGCAACGGGCGCGCTGCTGTCCGCGTCGGCGAGGCCGGGGTCGTCGGTGAAATTGCCGCCGCCCGTGCCGCCGCCTTGCGCGATGGCCTGCGCGGTGGAGGCGGCCGTGGCTTCGCTCGCGCCCGTCGCCGACGTTTGCGTCTGAAAACGCGTCGCCGACTGCGCGAGCCCGGCGCGGATATGCAAGGCGGTCGTCTTCGCGAGCGAGCCGTTGACGCCAAGCAGCGTGAGCAGCCGCTGGAACGACGCGATCTGCTCGACGTTGATGGTCAGCACGCCGGGCGTCGGCGTCGCCACCAGATTGCGCAGATTAAATTTCGCCTGCGCATCCTCGATCGAGCCGGACAAATACGTCTGCGCACCTTCCGCCGCGCCGCGCTCGCCGATCTGCCCGAGAAAATCCGACAGCCGCGTCCGGGCGATCGGCACGCCCCAGACGCCGCCGAGATACGTCACGGTCGGCGACGTGTCGGCTTCGGAACGCAGAATCAGCCGTGTCCAGTCGATCGCGCTGCGTGAAATCCATTGCGCCTGCGCGAGCAGCCGCTGATTCTCGATCCGCCGGATCTGCACTTCCTGCCGCCACAGCAAGCCGGACACGATGATCGCCGACAGCGCCACCACCAGCAGCGCGCTGATGATCGCGACGCCGCGTTGTTTCGTGCGGGCAAAAGACGCAGCACGCATGTCACTCTCCGATCAGGAAAACGCGGGTGATCGGCAGCGCGAGCGAGCGCGCGCCGACCGCAACCTGCAGGCCCGTCACCGCGCGCGGCAACGGCGCGTTGCCGAGTTGCGGCACTTTCAGGTTGTTGTCGTTCTCCGTGATCTTCGACTGTACATCGCGCATTTGCTGCGTCCAGCCCTGTTGCGATATGTAAAGCCGCGTCGCCATCGACGCGACGCCGCCCATCAGCGCGATGCCGCTCCAGCCGTCGGCGTTATCGGCGGACGACAACGCCCGGCGCACTTCGCCGATATTTTCGAGCGGCGGCGAAGCAAACCTTACGATCCGCCCTTCGACCAGCCGGTATCGCACCACTTGCAGACGCGGCGCGGCGCCGGGCGTATACACGCCGCGTACGATCTGGAGCGCATTGCCGCCCATCGATACCGCGGGCTGCCCGGCTTGATCGTCGGTCGTGGCCTGGCGCGCGTCGATCCGCATTTGATCGAAGACTTGCGCCAGCACGCGTTCGTCTTCCATCGCGTTCGTGATGGTGGTGCGTCCGCGCATGATCTGGTCGAGCCCGCGCCACGACAGCACCGCGACCACCGCGAGAATGGCGATGGCGACGAGCATTTCGATCAGCGTAAAGCCGCGCCGCCGGTCAGAGCGAGCGATTGGTTTCATTGCCCACCACCGTGACCATTTGCGCGAGATTGCCGGCCCGCCCCGGCGACATGACCACCATTTCAACGCGGCGGAAAATCGGATTCGGCGTCGCCGTGACGCGCTGTGTACAGGTGAGCCGCAGATTGCCTTGCGAGCAGTCGAACGTGCGCGAACCGATATCCGGCCACGTGTGCGCGAGATGCAACTGCGCGAGTTCGTTGTCCGCGCTCCAGCCTGCGAGCAGCCGCCGGTGCAGATCCGCCTCGCCGTTCGCGAGACTGCCGATCGCCCGCAGCGACGCCGCCAGCGCCACCGCGATGATCGCGAGCGCGACCAGCACTTCGATCATCGTGAAGCCGTGTTGCGATTTGAGATGAGGCGCGCGCGCTCGCATCAGCGCACCTGATACCGGCCATTGCCGGTGCTGAACACGGTGACGCGGCCAGCGGGCGCGACGAGCGTGACTTCCATCGACGCGTCGATCGCTTCGGTGCCGAACACGAGCCGGCTAACGGATTTATCGGTGCCGGAAAACTGGATCGTTACCGCGTTCACGCCGCCTTCCCAGCGGCGCGCGCGCAGCAGGTCGTCGCGTAGCGGCCGCCAGCCGTCGTCGGTGCGGACATCGAAACGGAAGCCGCCCTCCACAGGCAGCCAGGAAATCGGCCGCGCGCGCACTTGGGCTTCGTCGCCGGCGGATTCGAACAGCAGCGCGAGACGCTGCGCTTCTTCGTTGAGATCGGTGCGCGGATTGCGCGTCAGTTGCAACGAGGCAAGCGACACCAGCAACCCGGCGATCACCAGCACCACCAGCATTTCCAGCAGCGTGAAGCCGGACTGACGCCGCGCTTCGGGACTCCGAAACGTGGCGTCGGTCGTGCGGTCGATGCGGCCATGCACGCTCACACTGGTTGCCTGCTGTCGAACGACACTATTGCCAGGACCCGACGTCGGCGTCGTTATTTTCGCCGCCCGCCTTGTTGTCCGCGCCGTAACTGAACACGTCCACTTCGCCGTGAACACCCGGATTCAGATACTGATACTGCGCGCCCCACGGATCGTTCGGCAGGCGTTCGAGGTAGCCGCCGTCCTTCCAGTTGTTCGGCACCGGCTCGGTGGTCGGCTTTTCGACCAGCGCGCGCAGACCCTGCTCCTGCGTCGGATAACGGCCGTTGTCGAGCCGATACAGTTTCATGGCCTGCATGATCGTGCCGATATCCTGCTTGGCCGCGACGCGGCGCGCCTCGTCCGGACGGCTCATGATCTTCGGCACGATGAGCGCGGCGAGAATGCCGAGAATCGCGATCACGACCATGATTTCGATCAGCGTAAAGCCGTTCTGACGGCGCGCCTCTGCCGTCGAAACTTCCATGCGGCGTTTGTTCCACAGTTGCATGACACCACCTTTCATTCAAAAAATTGTTATCCACAGAACGGCGTTCCCGCGTTCGATACGTGGCGACCGGTCCCGCCCGAGGGCGTTATCGCGAGTCCGCATTCTATCGGTCCAGCCCGGCCGGTCCCGAAAGCGCTGTCCGGACCGCTTTGACGCCGGACAGATCACCTGACATAAATGGTCGGTCCGGGCGCGTTTTGCGGCAGAAAAATCTCCGCCCGGCCGCCTTTGCGATCGATCACGATCGAGCGCGCGCGGACCTCGCGGATCGTCACGCCTTCCGCGAGCGGCCCGCCGAGCGACACCGCGCGCGCGGGTTCGCCGCCGAAACTGACGATGGCCGCCGCGCCGTGGCTCAACGCTAGAATCCCGAACAGATGCACGTCCTGGTTCGCTTCGCGCTGCAACTGGCCGCCGAAGATGGTCGCCGCCTGCTCGCCGGACGGCGTGCGGCCGGCGGCGGCGGCCGGCAAGGGCGCGCCTTGATGCGTGGTCATCGTGACGACCCAGTAGGTGAGCGTCACGCAGAACACGGCGAGCGCGGCGAGCGTCAACAGACGAGTTTGAAGGGCGTTCATGGCGTGTTGTGCTGTGTGTTGGGCTCTGTTTCGTGCTCTTTCACTGCACCAGATTGTTCAATTCGATGATAGGCAGCATCACCGCGAGCACGATCACGAGCACCACGCCGCCCATCGCGAGAATCAGCAGCGGTTCGAGCAGGCTGGTCAGGAACATGGTGCGCCGTTCGAGTTCGCGCGATTCGCCTTCCGACGCGCGGTCGAGCATGGTCGTGACGTCGCCCGTGGCCTCGCCGGAGCGGATCAGATGCACGAGCACCGGCGGAAACGACTTCGTGTTGCCGAGCGCGCGCGAGAGCGACGTGCCTTCGCGCACGCGAACGATCGCGTCATCGACATTCTCGCGCATTGCCGCATTACTGAGTGTTTCTCCGGCGGCCTGCAGCGCGCGGAGGATCGGCACGCCCGCCGCCGTCAGAATGGCGAGCGTGCTCGCGAATCGCACGGTGTTGTAGCCGCGCACGAGCTTGCCGAGGAGCGGCGCGGTCAGAAGCCAGCGGTCGAACGCCATGCGCGGACCGGGGCGCGAGAGCAGCCGCTGGATCATCCAGCCCAGCACGATCACGCCGAGCAGCACGGCCCACCACCAGTTCCGGACGAAGCCGGAGAGCGCCATCATCGCGACCGTCAGGAACGGCAGCGCCTGCTTCGTGCTAGCGAAGACATTCACGACCTGCGGCACCACGTAACTGAGCAAAAACGTGACGATCCCGAATGCGATCAGCGTGACGATCGCCGGGTAGGTGAACGCGAGCAGGATTTTCTGCTTGAGCGCGTTGCGTTCCTCGATGTAATCGGCGAGCCGCGACAGCACGAGACCGAGCTTGCCCGTGTGCTCGCCCGCCGCGACGAGCGCGCGATAAATCTCGGGAAAATCACGCGGATGCTGCGACAGCGCGTTCGCGAACGAATGTCCGCCGAGCACCTCAGCGCGGATCGCGGCCATCAGTTCGCGGATGTAATCGCGCTCGGACTGCTCGGTCAGCACGGAAAGCGTTTCGCCGAGCGGCAGCCCCGCGATCAGCAAGCTCGCCAGTTGCCGCGTCAGAATGGCCTGCTCGCGTTGCGACAGGCGGCGTCCGAGACTCAGCCGTTGCTGGCGCTGGCCGCGCGTGCGGCTGCCCGCCGCTTCGACCACGAGCGGCGTCAGTCCTTGCGTGCGCAATTGCGTGCGGGCGGCGCGGGCGCTGTCGGCATCGAGCACGCCGGTTTGCGTCTTGCCGGCGGGATCGATGGCTTCGAAACGGAATGCGGGCATCGCCGTCAGTCTCCGCCGGTGACGCGCAATACTTCTTCGAGCGACGTCGTGCCGCTCTCAAGCCAGCGGTTTCCGTCTTCGCGCAGCGTGCGCATGCCCTGCACGCGGCCAGCGGCGTGAATTTCCGCGTCGGGCGCGTTACGGTGAATCAGCGGACGGATCAGATCGTCCACCAGCAGCAGTTCGTACACGCCGCGCCGCCCGGTATAGCCGGACTGCCCGCACTTGTCGCAACCCACCGCATGCCAGCGCACCTGGCCGTTCTCCACGCGCTCTTCCTTGCAAAACGGGCACAACTGGCGCAACAGCCGCTGCGCGAGCACGCCGAGCAGCGACGACGCCAGCAGGTACGGCTCCACGCCCATATCGGCGAGACGCGTAACGGCGGAAGCGGCGTCGTTCGTGTGCAGCGTCGCGAGCACGAGGTGGCCCGTGAGCGACGCCTGCACGGCAATCTGCGCGGTTTCGAGATCGCGGATTTCGCCGATCATCACGATGTCCGGGTCCTGCCGCAGGATCGCCCGGAGCGCGCGCGCGAAAGTCATGCCGATCCGCTCGTTCACCTGCGTCTGGCCGATGCCCGACAGGTCATACTCGATCGGATCCTCCACCGTCATGATGTTCGACGTGGTGGTTTCGAGCCGCGACATCGCGGCGTACAGCGTGGTCGTCTTGCCGGAACCGGTCGGACCGGTCACGAGCACGATACCGTGCGGCCGGCCGATCAGCCGGTCGAAGGTCCGCAGCGTATCGGGCGCCATGCCGAGCTTTTCGAGATTCAGGCGCGCGGCGTCCTTTTCGAGCAAACGCAGCACCGCGCGCTCGCCGTGACCGGTCGGCAAAGTGGAAACGCGCACGTCCACCGGCCGGCCGCCGACGCGCAGCGTAATCCGCCCATCCTGCGGCAGCCGTTTTTCCGCGATATCGAGTTGCGCCATGATCTTGATGCGCGAAATGAGCGCGCCGTGCAGCGCCTTTTTCGGGCGCACGACGTCGCGCAGCGTGCCATCGACGCGAAAACGCACGACCGACGCGTTCTCGAACGGCTCGATGTGAATATCCGACGCCTGCTCGCGCGCCGCCTGCGTGAGGAGCGCGTTGATCATGCGGATGATCGGCGCGTCGTCTTCCGATTCGAGCAGATCCTCGATTTCCGGAATGTCCTGCATCAGGCGCGACAAATCGACTTCGCCTTCCACTTCGCCGACCACCTGCGCCGCGCTGCCGTCGTTGCGGGCATACGCGGAGTTGATCGCGGCGGCGAGGTCGGCGGCGGGCATCCGCACGACCGTGAGCGCGCCGAAATTGCGCGCGACTTCGGCGAGTGCGGCGTCGCTGGTTCTTTCGCTGATCCACACTTCGATGCTGTCGGCGTGCTGATGCGCGACCAGAATCTGTCCGGTGCGCGCGAAGCCGTAGGGCACGAGCCGCGCGGCCAGCGGCGACGGAGCGCCGCCAGCCGCGCTGTCCGGTGCGTTCAGCGTGTTCACGGCTGCGCTCCCGGCGGCAGGCCCGGCTGCGCGGGTTGCGCCGGCTGAAGGTTGAGCGGCGTGCCTGCGGCCGGCGCGTTGCTGTTCGGCACCGGGTAATTGTTCACGGCGGGATCGACGTTCTGGGTGGCGGGCGGGGGCATGTTGCTGGATTGCGGCAGCGTCGTGCTCGGACGCGGCGAACGCGTCATGTCGCTCCAGTCGAACAGGTTCTGCGCCGGAACCGCGCCCTGGCTCGGTCCGCTCGGCGCAGGCGGCAGCATCGGCACGGCTTTGTCCTTGACGAGGCGGTTATCCGTTTGCGAATCGTATTGCTGTTGACGCAGATAATCGTAGCGCGTGTTCGCGATCTGCGAGCTGGTCGCCTGATCGCGCACGATTACCGGGCGCAGAAACACCATCAAATTGGTTTTCGTGCGCGTTTTCGCTTCGCTGCGGAACAGATTGCCGATCCACGGAATATCGCCGAGCAACGGAATCTTGCTGTTGTTCGTGCTGTAGTTGTCCTGCATCAAGCCGCCCAGCACGACGATTTCGCCGTCGTCGGCAAGAATCGTGGACTGGATGGCGCGCGTGTTGATCGTCACGCCGCCCGGATCCGCGTTCGTGCCGGGCGCGACGCTCGAATCTTCCTGATAAAGCTGGAGCTTGAGTACGCCGCCTTCGGTGATCTGCGGCTTCACGTGCAGCGTCACGCCGACGTCGCGCCGGTCGAACGTGTTGAACGCGCTGACCGAGGTCGTCGTATTGGCCGTCGGCGTTGCGTAGGAACCGGTCACGACCGGCACGTTCTGGCCGACGATGATCTTCGCTTCCTCGTTGTCGAGCGTAATCAAATTAGGCGTGGACAGCACGTTTGCATCGGCCGAGGTGGACAGCGCCTGCAGCAGCCCGCCGAGCCCGAAGAAGTTGCCGAACTTGTGCAGCAAACCCACGTTCAGGCCTTCCGCGAGCACGCCCGTCGCGCCCGCGAGCAGCGAGGGATTCTGGCTGACGGCATAGCCTTGCGTCGTCAGATCGACGATGTTCGAGTTGCCGGTGCCGAAATTCGAATTGCCGTAAAGCGCATTGTTGCCGCCGTTCGACAGCAGCGCGCCTTGCCACTGAATGCCGAGATTCGCGCCGGTCGTCGCCGTCAGTTCGACGATCAGCGCCTCGATGTACACCTGCGCGCGGCGTGCGTCGAGCTGGTCGATCACCGTGCGCAAATTGCGATAGATCGGCTCGGGCGCGGTGATGATGAGCGAATTCGTCGCCGAATCGGCCTGGATCATGCCGCCGCTCTGGCTGTCGCCGCTGTCGCTGTCCTTGCTGCCGAAGCTGCTTTCGTGGCCCGAACTGCCGCCACCGGACATCGGATTCGCGCTCGAACCTGAACCGCCGCCGGAACCGCTCAGGCTGCCGGGAAGCGGCGGCGTGCCGGACGTGCCTGTGGAAAGGCTCGAACCGTTGTTCTGGTTGAACGAATTGGAATTGCTGGAGTTGCCCGAACTGGAGCTCGAACCGTTGTCGCCGCCCTTGCCGAGCATGCCGCGCAACGTCTTCGCGAGACGCACGGCGTCCGCATTGCGCAGCGATACCACGTGCATGTTGCCCGGCTGCGACGTCGGTGAATCGAGCTTTTGCGCGATCGCTTTGGCCGCTGCGAGCCGCGAGCCGCTCGACGCGCGCAACATCAGCGAGTTCGTGCGCGGGTCGGCGGTCACGTTGACCTTGAGCGTCGCGTCCGTATTGCCGATCGAACCGGGATCGAGCAGCTTGTTCAACTGCTCCGCGACGTCGATGGCGTTCGCGTTCTTCAACTGCACGATATCGACCTGACGGGCCGCCGCCGTATCGATTCCGGCGATGATCGCGCCCAGACGCCGCACGTTGTCGGCGTAATCGGTCACGACGAGCGTGTTGTTGCTCGGATACGCCGCGATGGTGTTGTTCGGCGAGATCAGCGGCCGCAGCACGGGCAGCAAGTTGTTCGCGGACTCGTTATGGAGTTCGAAAACCTGCGTGATCACCTGGTCGCCACGCGCCGTCGGCGCATTGCCGACGTAAGTCGGCACGCCCTGGAGCTTCGCGTCGGCTTCCGGCACGACTTTCAACACGCCATGATCCTGCACGAGCGAAAAACCTTGCATCCGCAGCGCGGCCTGAAGCGTCTTCAGCGCCTGGTCTTCCGGTACGGCGTTCTCGGAAACGAGATTGAGCTGCCCTTTGACGCGCGGATCGACAATGATGGTTTTGCCGGTCGCGGCACCGATCGCGCGGGCGACCTGATCGATATCCGCGTTGACGAAATTGAGCGTCACTTGCGCCTGGGCGGCTTGTGCGGTGACAAGCCCTGCCACCAGCAGTGCCGTCGCGATGCGACGCAGTGCCATACGGTTTCTTCTCATGGGGTGTGATGTCTAGACCGGCGCAGAGGTCGCCGGAGGCTTTCTGCATCCTGCAATTAATACGGATAGGGCAAACCGCGAACAGAGGCGGAACGTGCGCGAAAGAACCGTCACTATCTTAAAAAAATGAACCATAGCAGTTTTTCGTGTTGAAAATGTCACATTCCGTAAATCGCAATGGGATCCGTCCGAAAAGCTATCCACTCTTCAGCTTTCAATTTACCTGCCGACAAACAGGCATGCGGACTTGGGACCGAAGCCATTTTGCATGCGTTTCATTACCGTTTAATGTTCTGATTTAAGAACATAACAAGGAAATTGATACTGAAACATTCTTCTGATCCGGCATGAATTTCCACATAATGAAACGCAGCGATGGCGGCGGGCAATGCGGCTATGTCCGATGGCTAACTTTTTAAGACTGTAGTCTGACGGTATGATACGGGCGGTTCCACGATCCCGATGTTGAATTATCGGACAGGGTTTTCCCGATAAAACGACCTTTTTCGCGGCGTGTTAGAAGCAAAAAAGCAGGATTTCGATACAAATGAACAGATTCCTCCGGATTACTGCGGTCGGTTTCGGCGCAGCTTTAGCCTGCGCGTCCGCGCGCGCCGATTGCTTCGACGAAGCCGCCAAATATCAGAAGGTCAATCCGCTGATATTGCGGGCAATCGCATGGCAAGAATCGCATAACCGTCCGGATGCCCTGAACAAGAACGCGAATGGTTCGATCGACTACGGTCTGATGCAGATCAATTCCATCCACCTCGGCGTGCTGTCGCAGTACGGCATCTCTAAAGGCACGCTGATGGAGCCGTGCAAAAGCGTGTATATCGCCGCCTGGCATTTGCGGCAAAAAATGAACAAGTACGGCAATAGCTGGCAAGCGGTCGGCGCGTATCACTCTGAAACGCCCGCGCTTCGCGACAAGTATTCGAAGCAGATCATGGATATTCTCGGCCGCTGGAAATTGCTCCAGGCATCGCGCTAATCACGCATCGCATCGCATCGTGCGGCGGCGGGCCGCCCGCGTTTGATGCACAATTCCTCCTACAGCTTTTGAATTCCAGCGACGCCGCTCACGCTGCGTCCCGCTCAGTCCATTCTCTTCGCCCTCCTGCAATGAACCAGCCGCCACTGCCAGTCACCGTGCTCTCCGGCTTTCTCGGCGCGGGTAAATCCACCGTTCTCGATCATCTGGCCGGACACGGCGAAGGACTGCGGATCGCGACGATCCCGGCCGCTCTCGCTTCGTCCGACGCGCTCTTGGCCGAGTTGCAGCGACTTGCCGCCGCGGAAGAGCGTTACGACGCCGTTCTGATCGAAGCGCCGGGGATTGCCGATCCGATGACGTTTGCCGAAGCTTTCGCTTTCGTCGACGAGGACGGCGCGTCGCTGGCGGATTTCGCGCGCCTCGACACGATGGTGACGGTGGTCGATGCCGCAAATTTCCTGCGCGACTTCGGATTGGCGGAAGCGCTGCAGGAACGCGGCGTGGCGTCAGCCGCCGCTGACGACGACCGGACGGTCGTCGAAGTGCTGATCGAGCAGATCGAGTTCTGCGATGTGATCGTGTTGAACAAGGTGGATCGGATCGGCGCGACCGACGGCGAGCGGCTCAAGCGCATTTTGCAGCGGCTCAATCCGCGCGCGGTTCAGATCGAGGCGAGCTTCGGCGCGGTGCCGCGCGGCGCCGTGCTGGACACCGGCCTGTTCGATTTCGACGCGACCGCCGCCGCGCCGGGCTGGCTTGCCGCACTGGACAACCAGGAAGAGCACACCGCCGACACCGACGACACCGACGAATTCGGCGTCGGCACCGTGGTGTATCGCGCGCGCCGCCCGTTCCATCCGGAACGTTTCTGGGCGCTGCTTCATGAGGAATGGCCGGGCGTTTTGCGCGGCAAGGGCTTTTTCTGGCTCGCGACGCGCAATGATTTCGGCGGATCGCTATCGCAGGCGGGAGGCGCGTGCCGTCCGGGTCCGGCGGGAACGTGGTGGGCGGCGCAAGACCGAAGCGAGTGGCCCGACGGCGATCCCGAACTGGAAGCGGAGATCGCCGCCGACTGGTATGGCGCGCCGGATGACACGAGCATCGGGGATCGGCGGCAGGAACTGGTGCTGATCGGCACGGATCTCGACGCGCACGCTTGGCGCGCGAAGTTCGATGCGTGCCTGCTTACCGACGCCGAATGGGCGCTCGGGCCGGCGGAATGGTCCACGTTCGCCGATCCATTCCCGCTCTGGGAACTGGAAGAGCATGAGCATGAGCACGACCACGACCACGGTGACGACTGCGATTGCGGCGACTCCGCGCATCATCACGATCACCCGAATCACCATCACTAGGACGAAAAAAACCCGCCGTCGGCGGGTCATGTCCTGCTTGCTACTTCTAAGTAGCCTACAACCGGCTGCTGCTTACCGCTTGTTCACTGCGTCCTTGAATGCCTTGCCAGCCGTGAACTTGACGGTCTTGGCTGCCGGAATCTTGATGGATTCGCCGGTCTTCGGGTTGCGGCCGGTGCGCGCTGCGCGCTTGCCCGAGCCGAAGCTGCCAAAGCCGATCAACTGCACTGCGTCACCCTTCGATACAGCCTTCTTGATCACCTCGAGCAACGTGTCCAGCGTTTCGCCGGTTTGAGCCTTGCTGGCGCCGGTCTGCGCGGCTACGGCGTCGATCAGTTCCTGTTTGTTCATTAAGGTTCCTTTATCAGTTTAGGTTGACACGAACAGCGCGAACGCGCCGATTATACGTAAGCGAGCCGTGCAGTCGAGTGGTGGCGGCGTTCCGGCCCCCCGGGGCTTGATCTGGCATGAAAACCTGACCCTGGCCTTTCAGCCGCCTCTCTATGCGGCGCTTGCTATCATAACGCAGCGCAAACCCAATCAGGATAAGGGTTTCAAAGATTTACCCTTAACTTTTCGGCCGCTTTTTGCATTTCGCGGCCGTTATCTCCGTGAAGGCCGTTCATGCACCGCGCGCCTCCCGTCCAGCTTGCTTTGCCGCCGGTTTTTGCCGGCGCGCCGTGCCGGGCCTCCGTAACGATCGCGCAAAGCCTTGTCCACATTGGCTTACGCGGATTTTGCACAGGCGCCGAAAGCACAGCGCCACCCGTCCATTCCGAATGACTGATCCACTCGACATCCCCGCAGCGCTTGACGCTGCGCGCTTTCTCACGCCGCATCGCCTGCCCGCGCGCTGGGCGGGGCGGCGCAGTTTTGTCGTCGTTGCGACCGAGTTCGATCGCGCGCGCGGCTTTCTCGCAACCTGGGCCGCCTGGCGCGCCGATCCCGAACGCTGCGAACAGCTTCATTTCATCGCGCAGACGTTGCCCGACGCGCTCGATCAGCCGCCCCCGCCCGAACTGGCGGACGTCTGGCCGATGCGCGTCAGCGGTTTGCATCGGCTGGAATTTGAAGGCGGACGGGTCGTCTTGACGCTGGCGGCGGGAGATTCCGCGCAGCTTCTGCAAAAGCTCTGGCTGCGCGCCGACGCATTCGACCTGCGTGTTCCGCCGGACGCGTTCGCCGCGACGTGCAAGGCGTTCGCGCGGATCGCGGGTGACGAGGCGACGGTTGCCGCGTCGCCGCATCCACAGTTGGCCCGCGCGCTGGAAAACGCGGGTTTTGTCGTCGAAGCGGCGACGGAGCATCTTCAAACCGCGCACTTCGCGCCGCGCTGGCGCGTGCGGCGTCACGAACCGCCACGTGCCGCCGCCGCGCCCGAACGCCACGCGATGGTGATCGGCGCGGGGCTCGCCGGTTGCGCCGTGACCGAGCGGCTGGCGTCGCGCGGCTGGCGGGTCACGCTGATCGACCGTCGCGACGACGTTGCGCGCGACGCGTCGGGTAATCCAGCCGGCGTGTTTCATCCGATCGTCTGGCGCGACGACAGCGTCGCCGCGCGGCTCACCCGCGCCGGATTTCTGCTCGCGCTCGATCGCTGGGCGGCGCTCGAAAACGCCGGTTTCGACCTTCGGCGCAGCCACGACGGCTTGCTTCAGATCGCCGATACGCCCGCCGACGCCGACGCGCTCGCACACGCCATCGACCGTTTCCGCTATCCCGAGAGCTACGTGCGCGCGGTATCGCGTGAGGAAGCGAGCGCGCTCGCGGGCGTCGGCGTGGCGCGCGGCGGCTGGTTCTTCCCGCGCGGCGGCTCGGTATCGCCCGCAGCCGTCTGCGCGGCGCAATGCGACCGCGCAGGCGATGCACTCACGCGCCGCTTCAACACCGAAGTGGCGCGGCTCGAACGGCGCGAACACGGCGGCTGGCGGGCGGTATCGGCGAATGGCGATGAAATTGCCTCCGCGCCGGTCGCAGTGCTGGCGAACGCGGGCGATGCCGAGCGGCTTGCGGGTCTCAGCGGCGAACCGACGCGCGGCGTGCGCGGCCAGTTGACGATCCTCGGCCACAGCGCGCTCGATGCGCTGCGCCTGCCGGTGATCGGCGAAGGCTACGCGCTGCCGCTCGCCGCGCACCGCACGCTGACCGGCGCAACCTACGATCTCGACAGCACCGATCCCGAAATTCGCGCGGACGGGCATCGCGAAAATATTGCGCGGCTGGCGGGCATGTTGCCGTCGGCGGAAAGCGCGTCGGACGGCCCGTTCGAGGGCCGCGTGGCGTTTCGCTGCGTGACGAGCGACCGCATGCCGATGATCGGCGCACTCGCCGACGAATCCGCCGCCCGCGCCGACGCCGCGCGTCTCTCGGGCGCTTGGCCGCTCGATTTGCCGCGCGTGGATGGACTTTACGGGGCGTTCGCGTTCGGATCGCGCGGGTTGATCTGGGCGACGCTGGCGGCCGAATTAATCGTCGCGCAGATCGAGGGCGAGCCATTGCCGGTTGAGCGTGAACTCGCGGAAGCCCTCGATCCCGCGCGCTTTCTGCTGCGCGCGTTGCGTCACGGTGAGGCGGCGAACCTGGAATAAACGCGCTGAACGCTTATCCACCGCGCCCTGTGGATAAGCACGCGAAAAGCGATCGAATGGCCTGTGTACTCACTGTTGGCGTAAACGGGACAACTTCGGATGCCGTCAAAAACCCGAAAAGTTGTTCCGAGTTAACGCGCGGCGGCTCACATGTTCACGGTGCGCTTGTTATAACCGCAAGCCGTTGATTCAAAGAGGTTTACGGTAGTTATCCACAGAAAGCCGCCGGCCTTGTTAACTACTACTACGTATATATACGGTAAACATGTAAACACCTGAACCGAGGGCTATCGGATTTGAAAAAGCGAAAAACGACGAAGCGTCACAGCGCACGATCGGTCATAACTTCCCGCTAAACGCTTGATTCGATTCGTTTCTACCGTTCGAATGAAGCAAACAGCTAATCCCTGTGAGGGTCGATTGAGCTATGGCACAATCGCCGTTCTTCCCGCGTCACGCCCTCTACACGGCGTTCGCATTCAATGGAACGATGGTCGCCCGGTCAGAATCTGAAGACTAAGCCGACGCCCTTCGTTCGCTGTGTCCGGTCGCGCCTTGCAGGGTTTTCACCCAGCGCCTGAATCGAAAGATCGTGGCGCCGCGCACTTGCAACGCGACCGGCGCGTCGTCAAATCAAAAGCACGGCCGGTCCGTGACGCTGTGTCCGGTTCGAATCCTGAATCGACGCGCCTTCCGGCGTTTGGCCGCGCCTCGTTTAGCCAGGCGCGCCGGTCACACGCGGTTCACTTCCGTCTCGTGCGCCATCCGCTGTAGCTGCGAAGGAGAAGCCATTACGATGAATTCGGCATTTTCGTTTCTTCCCGTCTGGCCGCTCGCGCCCGACGCCATCTTCTGGGCCGGTCTCGCCCTGATCGCCGCGGGTTTGTGCGGGGAAGTGTTGTGGCGCGCGTGGCGTCTGCCGCGTATCACCGGCTATGCGGTGATCGGGCTGATTGCCGGTAACGCGGGTTTTGGCGTGATCGATGCGAGCGCGGGCGGTTTGTCCCGTCCGCTACTCGATGTCGCGCTCGGACTTTTGCTGTTCGAACTCGGCAGCCGGCTCGATTTGCGCTGGATCCGCCGTAATCCGTATCTGATTCTGTCGAGCATCGCCGAGAGCACGCTGACCTTCGGCCTCGTGCTGATCGCGCTGATGCTCTGCCACGTGCCGACCATGCCGTCGGTCGTGATCGCGGCCATCGCGATGGCGACGTCGCCCGCGATGGTGATCCAGCTTCGCACCGAGTTGCGCGCCGAGGGTCAGGTCACGCAGCGCCTGCTCACGCTCACGGCGCTCAACAGCATGTACGCGGTGGTCGTCGAGAAGCTCGCAGCCGGTGTGCTGCACCAGGAGATCTACGGCAACGCCTTCGCGACCGTCGTCCAGCCGCTGTATTTGCTGATCGGCTCGCTCGTGCTGGCGTTCCTGCTCGCGCGCGCGTGCAATCTGCTGTATCGCCGCCTCAATACCGACGACGAACATTCGTTTGTCGCGCTGTTCGGACTCGTGCTGCTGGCGATCGCGATCGCGCACGTCTTCAAGCTTTCGACGATTCTCGCGCTGCTGGCCGCCGGGATCATCGTGAAGAATTCGGACGAGCGCCCGCAACTCTGGCCGACGCATTTCGGCACGGCGGGCTGGCTCCTCACCGTGATCCTGTTCGCGCTGACGCTCACCACGTTCGAATGGCACGACATCGTGCTCGGCGGCGTGGCCGCGATTGCGCTGATCGTCGCGCGGTTTGTCGGCAAGCTGGCGGGCGTGCTGATTTTCGCGAAGCCGAGCGGGCTCGACTGGAAGCAGGGCGTGGCGCTCGGCGTCGCGTTGTCGCCGATGTCGGCGCTCGCGTATCTCCTCGTCGACGACATGTACGTGCTGTATCCCGACTACGATCCGACGCTGCGCGCGATCGTGATGTGCTCGATCGTCGTGTTGCAGATCGTCGCGCCGTTCCTCGTGTACCGGAGCCTGTCGGCTGTCGGCGAGCGTCGCGAGTAACAGCGCGGGCAGTCGCGGCGCGCATAGAAAAGCATCGATTAACCAAAGGGCGTCATGTCACTCGAACCTTTCATCAACTCTGAACCGTTCACCTTCGGCGTGGAGCTGGAAATCCAGGTCGTGAACACGCACGACTACGACCTGACGAAGGCCGCTTCCGACCTGATGCGGCTCGTCAAGGACGAAAAGATCCCCGGCAGCATTACGCCGGAGATCACGGAAAGCATGATCGAGCTGTCCACCGGCATCTGCACGACGCACGAGCAGGCCGTCGCCGATCTGCGAAAGATTCGCGACACGCTGGTGTCGGCCGCCGATCATCTGAACGTCGGCCTGTGCGGCGGCGGCACGCACGCGTTCCAGCAATGGAGCGACCGCCAGATTTTCGATACCCCGCGTTTCCAGTACATCTCCGAGCTCTACGGTTATCTCGCGAAGCAGTTCACGGTGTTCGGGCAGCACGTTCACATCGGTTGTCCGGATCCGGACAGTGCGCTGTTCTTGCTGCATTCGATGTCGCGCTACATTCCGCATTTCATCGCGCTGTCGGCTTCGTCGCCTTATGTGCAGGGCGTCGACACCGGATTTCACTCGGCGCGGCTGAATTCCGTGTTCGCATTTCCGCTGTCGGGCCGCGCACCGTTCGCGCTGACCTGGGACAGCTTCGAGGAATATTTCTCGAAGATGGTGAACACGGGCGTCGTCAACAGCATGAAAGATTTTTATTGGGATATCCGCCCGAAGCCGGGTTTCGGCACGATCGAAGTGCGTGTAATGGACACGCCGCTTTCGGTGGACCGGGCGGCCGCGATCGCGTGCTATATCCAGACGCTCGCGCGTTATCTGCTGCTCGATAAACCGCTGAAACTCGCCGAGGACGACTATCTGGTCTACACGTTCAACCGTTTCGAAGCGTGCCGGTTCGGCATGGAAGGCGTCTGCATCAACCCGCAGACGGGCGTTCGGCGGACCATCGCGGAAGATATTCTCGAAACGCTCGACGTCATCGCGCCTCACGCAGCGGCGCTGGGTTCGGGCGAGGCATTGCGGCAGATCGGCGAGATCGCGCGCGGTGGCGTGAACGATGCAACGTGGCTGCGCGGCGTTTTCGACAAAGAGCGTTCGCTTCACGAAGCCGTACGCCAGCAATGTCAGCAATGGCGACAGTGACCGGTAAGAGTTCGAAATAAAACAACACCCGCTTTCGAGCGGGTTTTTTTTATCCTGAATCTGTCGAATCGATAATTTGCCGGTTCGACGAGCGCGCTCTAAGGTTTACCGTTATGAAGTCGTATACATACGTAATAGTAGTTAACAAGCAACCAGCCTTTCTGTGGACAACGGCAAAAAGCCAAGGAAAGTCAAAGCACTACGCGCAAGATAAGTGGGTGCGTGAGCACTGCGTGACGCGCCGGAACGCGGGATAACATCCGAAGCGTTTACGGCGACGGCTCGCTTATCAAGAAACGGCGCACAGCGAGTACACGTGTTTTCCCAAACGTTATCCACAGTTTCCAGTGGATAACTAAGGTGTACGTTTCTTCTGTGTCGCTTAGAATGTCGTTTTTGCCGACGCGGGTTCGCTTGCGGCGGACAAGAAAAACCGAGCGCCACCGAACACATAACAAGGCGACGGAGAGTTACAACGTCCCTTAGGGCGCAGCCAGTTGGATTGGTACGCCTTAATTTTGAGACGCTGGGTTTCGTCGGCCAGACCAGGCTGGCGAAAGAGCCTGCAGCGACTGTCTGGCAAACCCGCAAGGGTCCGGCGATATCCGGCAGGCGGCCGCGGCCAATACATAAGCGAAAACAGAACGAAAGATTATGAGCGAAGGCGTATACGGAGCACAGGCCACGGGGCGGGTGACCCACGGTCTACTGCGGTTGAGCACAGCGATGCGCAGCCAGGCTTGGGAATGGGCGGAAGGCGCGGGGCTGACGCCGACCCAGGGTGAAATTCTTGTGTTGCTCATGCAGCGCAAAGGGCCGATGCGTCTCGGCGAGATCGCGCGCGAGACGGCGCTGACCGCCGCGACGACGAGCGACGCGGTGAGCACGCTCGAAGGCAAGGGGCTGGTCGAGAAGCGCCGCGCCGTCGACGATGGCCGCGCGCTGGCCGTGCGTCTCACGGCACGCGGACGCACCGCGGCAAAGCGTGCGCTGCAATGGCCGGACTTCCTGACGAAGGCGGTCGGCACGCTGCGCGACGACGAACAAGCGACGTTCTATCGCACGCTGCTGAAAACCATCCGTCAACTCGAAGTGGCCGAGCAGATCCCGGCGCACCGCATGTGCCTGTCCTGCTCGCATTTCGAGGCGAGCAAGAATCCGAAGCGAGCGCCGCATCACTGCGCGCTGCTGCAGATTTCGATGGGCGACACGGACCTGCGTCTCGATTGTTCGGTATACGAAGAAGCCGACCTGGCGATCCAGAAGAAAAGCTGGAAGATCTTCGCGCAAATCGCCTGACGGCGAGCTTGGCGAATTTCAGCGGATCGGGGAATCGGCGGATTTCGGCTTCGGTTGAGCGATCGGGTTAGACTGCTCGGGATCGCGCCCTCGTTGTGGGCGCGGCCCGAATTTTCCCGCGTCCGCAGCCACGGAATCCCGCCGATGAAACATGAAGTCCTGGCAATTCGCCACGTCTATTTCGAAGATCTGGGCAGTCTGGAACTGGTGCTCGGCGACCGCGGCCATCTCGTCCGTTATCTGGACGTGGGCCGCGCGCGCATCGACGCGCCGAATCCGCTCGACGCCTCGCTGATGGTCGTGCTCGGCGGACCGATCGGCGCTTACGACGACGCCGGCTATCCTCATCTGACACCGCTACTCGCGATGCTCGAAACGCGGATCGCGGCGGGGCTGCCGACCATCGGCATCTGTCTCGGCGCGCAGTTGATCGCGCGCGCGCTCGGCGCTCGCGTGTATCCGGCGGCGCAAAAGGAACTGGGCTGGCAGCCGCTCACGCTGACCGACGCCGGCCGCGCGTCGGCGCTGCGTCATTTCGAAGCGGACGGTCAGCCGACGCCGGTTTTCCACTGGCACGGCGATACCTTCGATCTCCCCGACAACGCGACCCTTCTCGCCTCGACGCCTGCGTGCAAACATCAGGCGTTCGGCTGGGGCAATCACGTCCTCGCGCTGCAATGTCATCCCGAAATACTCGTCGACCGGTTCGAAAGCTGGCTGGTGGCGTATCCCGGCGAAATTAAGGAAGCCGGAACGAGCGCAAATCAATTGCGCGCTGAAACCGTGCAGAACGGTCCGGCGCTCGAACGCGCCGCGCGCGCGATGTTCGGCGAGTGGCTCGACCGCTTCGAACAGACTCAAGCCAGGTAACGCGCATGACTATTCTTCTCGACGCCGTGTTGATCGGCGATATTGCTCCGCTCGGAACGCTCGGCAAACGCAGCGCAATTCACAAGACGCCGGCGTTGGAACGTTTGCGCGTTCACGAAACCGGCGTCGATGGCGATCAGCAAGCCGAGCACAAGCATCACGGCGGCCCGGAAAAAGCGCTGCATCACTACTCATTCGATCACTACGCCGCATGGCGCGATGAATGGCCGCGCGAGGCGGCAGCGGGCGTGTCGCGTTTCGACGCGCCCGGCGCATTCGGCGAGAATTTGTCGACGCGCGGGATCGGCGAAGAGGATGTGTGTGTCGGCGATGTATTTCGGATCGGCACGGTAATCGTGCAGGTTTCGCAGCCGCGTCAGCCGTGCTGGAAGCTGAACATCCATTTTTCACGCGACGACATGTCGCGCCGCGTGCAGGATTCGCGCCGGACCGGCTGGTATTACCGTGTGCTGGAATCGGGCGAAATCGGCGCGGGCGATGTAGTCGAACGGATTGCGCGGCCGCATCCGCAATGGAGCGTCGCGCGGCTTTTGCGTGTGTTCTACGTCGATCGCGACGACCGCAATGCGCTCGAAGAGATGGCCGCGCTCGACGCGCTGACGCCGTCGTGGCGCAAGACCGCGGCGAAGCGGCTGGAAACGGGACGCGTCGAATCGTGGTCGCTGCGGCTCGACGGCGCATGAGCTGCCGCATGAGCTGGTGCATGAGCGGTTGCATGAGCTGAAGCGCCTGTCGGAACATGAAGCAATCCGAAGCCTGGCGCGGCGACTGCGGGAAAAAAAGCGAAGTGCTATTCTCGAACGCTCCTTTTTCCCTTCGGCGAAAACACCATGAGCGCGCTGTTCACCCCGATCACGCTACGCAGCGTGAACTTGCCTAATCGCATCGTCGTTTCGCCGATGTGCCAGTATTCCGCCGAACGCGGCGAAGCCACCGCGTGGCACATGATGCATCTCGGCTCGCTCTCGCTTTCCGGCGCGGCCATGTTGTGCATCGAGGCCACCGCGGTCGAGCCGGACGGCCGCATCACGCCGGCCGATCTCGGTCTCTGGGACGACGTGACCGAAGCTGCGCTCAAGCCGGTGATCGAAGCCATTCGCAAACATTCCCACATCGCCATCACGATGCAGCTCGCGCACGCGGGCCGCAAGGCATCGAGCAACGTGCCGTGGGAAGGCGGCCAGCAGATTCCGGTGGCCGATGGCGGCTGGGTGGCATCGGCGCCGTCCGCGTTGCCGCACAAGGAAGGCGAACAGGAGCCGCTCGCGCTCGACACGGCGGGTTTGATCCGCGTGCGCGAGGCGTTTGTCGCGACGGCGAAGCGTGCGCAGCGTCTCGGCCTCGACGCGCTGGAATTGCACGCGGCGCACGGCTATCTGCTGCATCAGTTCCTCTCGCCGATCGCCAACCAGCGCACCGACGAATACGGCGGCTCGCTCGAAAACCGCATGCGTTATCCGCTTGAAATTTTCGATGCGGTGCGCGCCGTGTTTCCGGCGGACAAGCCGGTCGGCGTGCGCGTGTCGGCGTCGGATTGGGTGGAGGGCGGCTGGGATATCGAGCAGACCATCGTGTTTGCGGGCGAGTTGAAAAAGCGTGGCGTCGACTGGATCGATGTGTCGTCGGGCGGCGTCTCGCCGTTGCAGAAGATTCCGCTTAAGCCCAATTATCAGGTGCCGTTCGCCAAGGCCGTGAAGGAAGCGACCGGCGTGAATACGATCGCCGTCGGGCTGATTACCGAGCCGCAGCAGGCCGAGGACATCATCGCGTCGGGCGAGGCGGATTTCGTCGCGATGGCGCGCGCGATGCTCTACGATCCGCGCTGGCCGTGGCATGCTGCCGCCGAACTCGGCGCGACCGTCGAAGCGCCGCCGCAATACTGGCGCTCACAACCGCGCGAGCAAAAGGCGCTGTTCGGAGACGTCGCGTCCGGTGCGCGCTAAGACGCCTTCGCGCCGGTCTGTGCCTGATGTTTGCCACGGTTGAATTCGTGCGCGCCTAGCGTGTACGATGCCGTTGTTCGCGTCGAAGACGGGCGCGAGCCGAAACGCGCGGCGCCTTTCCATTGAAGTCGCCGCGTTTTAATTAACGATTCGCCGAGGCGCGAATCGAAGCTCCCCAATCCACACCGATTCGTTTAAGGATTCATTCGATGAGTTCACGCAGGGTCGCCGTTCGCCGTTCCGGCGTGCATGGCAAAGGCGTGTTTGCCGCAGTGCCGCTCGCGAAAGGCGAGCGCGTGATGGAGTACAAGGGCGAGCGGATTTCGTGGAAAGAGGCGTTGCGCCGGCATCCGCATAATCCCGACGAACCGAATCACACGTTCTATTTCGCGCTCGACGACGGACGCGTGATCGACGGGAAGATCGACGGGAACAGCGCGCGCTATATCAACCATTCGTGCGCGCCGAATTGCGAAGCCGAGGAGAAAGAAGGGCGCGTGTTCATCCACGCGCTGCGCGATATAGGCGAAGGCGAGGAGTTGAATTACGACTACGGGCTGGTGATCGACGGGCGTATCACCAAGAAGCTCAAGCAGGAATACGAATGCCGATGCGGCGCGAAAAAGTGCCGAGGCACAATGCTCGCGCTGAAGAAAAAGAAGTAAGCGGCGCGACGGCGAACATGTGAAAACGCCACGGCTTGCCGTGGCGTTTTGCTTTATGCGGCTTCACGCGGCTTTTTTCGGTGCGCCAGTGTCGAGCGGCATCCGCACGACGAAACGCGCACCGTCTTCGGGCGCATTTTCGTAATGCACGCTGCCGCCATGCAGCACCATGATGTCGTGGACGATTGCGAGACCGAGACCCGCGCCGCCTTCCACCGTCTGGCCGTCGCCGCGGAAAAAGCGCTTGAAGAGGTCGGGCTGCTGATCGTCCGGGACGCCGGGACCATTGTCTTCCACGACGATTTCGCCGAACGCGCGCCCGGTCGCGTCGGTGTGGCGCGTGACGCTCACCGTCACGCGCGCGCCTTCGTAGCGATGCGGCGGAATGTACTTGAGCGCGTTATCGATCAGATTGCCGATCACCTCGCGCACCAGCACGAGATTGCCGCGCACGGTGAGCGGCGAATCGTTGGCAGGATCGTCGAGGCGCTGGAAGCCGAGGTCCACGTGCGCCGAGAGCGCGCGCGGCACCCATTCCGCGCCGGTTTCGAACGCCAGCGCCGCGAGATCGAACTGCGTGAAACGCGCGGCCTGCTCGCCCGGCTCGGCGCGCGCAAGCGATAACAACTGATTCGAGAGCCGCACCGCGCGGTCGGCGGAGGCGCGCAGTTCCTTTACGGCTTCCAGCACCTTCGCGGGATCGCGCGCGCTCGCGGCCTGTTCGGCGTGCAGCTTGACGGCGGTGAGCGGCGTGCGCAGTTGATGCGCGGCGTCGGCGATGAACTTGCGCTGCGCGTCGAGCGCCGCTTTCAGACGATCGAGCAGCGCATTCATCGCGCTCGTGAGCGGACGAATTTCAATCGGCACAAACGATTCGTCGACCGGTTCGAGCGACGTATGCGTTTGCTGATTGAGCGTATCGGCGAGATCGGTCAGCGGATTGAGTTGCTGGTTCACCACGCGCCACACGATCACCCAGCCGGCGAGCAGCAGCAACAGCAGCGGCATCATGATCGCGATTAAAAATTCCACCGCGATCCGGTATCGCGACCCGACGCGCTGCGCGACTTCCACGACGATAGGATTGCCGCGCGGCTGATCCACGCGAACCTGCGCGGCGCGCACGCTCATGCCCTGATAGTGCGTCTCGAACACATAGGCGTAGTGGATGCGGCGCACGTTCGTGCCGGTGAGCGGCAGATCTTCTTCACCGGCAATCTCGGTGTCGCCGTCGCTGATGCGGTAGATCAGTTGTTCGACCGGATCGGAGAACATCGCGCGCGCGAGCGGCGGCACGGTCACAGGCGCATCGACGCCCGCGAGCTGGATCTGTTTGGAGATGGCCGTGGCGAGATCGGCGAGCGAACGATCGACGACATGCTGCGTGTATTGCCACGCGAGCCAGTACGCCATCAGGCCGCTCATCAGCGCGAGCAGCGAAAGCGGCGCCGCGAGCCGAAGCAGCAGCGAGCGCCGCAGGCTCGGCGGCGGAGACGAATCGGTCACTTTCAGGCGCGCGAGATGGAGCCAGTCGTCACGAGCGAAACGCTCGTCGGTCGCGCGCCGGGGAGGAAATCGCAAGGCGTCGAAAACCGCTTACGCGGCCTGCCGGATTTCCTGCAGCAAATAACCGAAGCCGCGCACCGTGACGATTTCGACGCGGCAGTTTTCGAGTTTTTTGCGCACACGGTGCACATAAACTTCGATCGCCGTGTCGCCGAGATCGCCGCCGAAATGCGTCAGATGGTCCTGAAGCTGCGCCTTGCTGACCACGCGGCCATGGCGGAGCAGCAGCATTTCGAGCACGGCGAATTCGCGCGGCGACAACTCGAGCGGTTTTTCGTCGTTGAAGATACGACGATCGACGCCCGACAGACGCAGCCCGCCAAGCGTGACTTCCGGACGCGGCACGTCGCCGTGCGGCCCGCTTCGGCGCATGACGGCGCGAATGCGCGCTTCGAGTTCCTGCGGCTCGAACGGCTTGAGCATGTAGTCGTCGGCGCCGCTGTTCAGCCCCTGAACGCGGTCGTGCAGTTCGTCGCGCGCGGTCAGGATGATCACCGGCGTGTGACGGTTGCCCTGGCGGAAGCGCGAGAGCAGCGTCATGCCGTCGATACCGGGCAACCCGAGATCGAGAATCACCAGTTCATGGCGGTTTTGCGCAAGCGCTTGCTCGGCAAAAATGCCGTCGTGGACCATATCGACGGTGAAGCCGGATTGTTCGAGGCTGCTTTGAATACCGCGCGCAATGGGGCGGTCATCTTCGATCAGAAGGATTCGCATGGAAGTCGCTCAAGTACAATGGGTTGGGCTCGAACCCGCGTGGGCCGGGGCATGGATGCCGCGACGGCGCGGGTAGGGCCAGTTCAGCAATCCTTTAAACGGTACGCCTGAGCAGCCGCGCGGACGGGTTTCGTGCCGCACTGCCGTGGCGGACAACTTCTGGCCGGACATGCACGACATTCCGATTCACGAACTCGAAGCCGCCATCAATTTCTGGCGTGCCCGATCGCCTTCCAGCGGCGACGAACTGAGTCTGTGCAAGGAGGCGAGCGCGCTGTCCAAGCCTTATGCGCTGCTGATTGTACAGCGTCGTTCATCCATCCCGGCGAGCCGTTTAGACCCCATTGCACGCGAAGCCTGGGAATCTTACGAGCGTATTAAATCGGCGTCGAGCGGCTGAAAGTTTTGGAAGCGAACGGCTTTCATAACTTTCGAAAACGCCTTCGAATGGACGTAATCGCGACGATTTCCCTTCGATACACGCCTTTTTGTGTGTCATCGTTTGTAAACATTACGGCGCGCTTTCCTGGTTTTCTCAGTCTCCGCACAGGCGCTCGGACGTTCGACGTGGCGCGCTAAAATCGCGCGCTTATCGTTTTCTTGCAGGAAATCATCATGGTGGACCTCGATCATTTCGATCTCGCGCTTCTCGACGTGCTGCAGCGCTTCGGGCGCGCGACGCATCAGCAACTCGGCGAGGAAGTGCCGCTGTCGCCGTCGCAGATCGGGCGGCGTTTGCAGCGGCTGGAATCGGCGGGGGTGATCGATGGCTATCGGGTCGTGCTGCGGCCGGAAAAGCTCGGGCTCGGCGTGACCGCGTTCACGAGCCTCAAACTCAAGCATCACGGCGATACCGCGATCGAACAGTTTCAGCAGCAAATCGACAGCCTGCCGGAAGTGCTCGAATGTCACGCGACCGTCGGTGACGCCGATTATTTGCTGCGGATCGTCGCGCCGGATCTGAACGCGCTGTCGCAGTTCGTGATGAAAAAACTGATGCGCGTGCCGGGCGTGGACAGCGTGCGCTCGAACATCGTGCTGACGACGTTCAAGCGCAACGGGCCGCTGCCGCTCGCGCATCTGAAGAATAGCGGCGATAACCCTTAAGCCGCTTCGCTCAGCAAATCGACATACGCGACCGGCACGAGGTCGCCCGGCGCGACGCCCAGGCGCGCGAACATGTCGTGCGCTTCCTTTTCGCCGCCGGCTTCATCGTCGTCCTGACCGAGCAGCACTTCCAGTTCGATGAAATCGCCGAGACCGTCCACGCGGTCGAGGTGAATGCGCGTACGTCCGACCAGATAGACATGCCGCTCCTTCGAGACGATGCCGCGCGTCGTCAACGCTTGCGCGAGTAGCGCGTGCATGGCTTCCGGGTTCGTCACCGGGCTGCGCGAATAGTAGGAGACCTTCGGGCCGTCGCGGTCGTCGCGTTGATAAAAAATCAGTTCGGACGGCGTGCCGTCGTCGAATTGACGCAGCTTCAGACGCCCGGTCGGCACGTCGTAGAAAAAGTCTTGCTGGCGAAAGATGAGCGGTGCGTCGGGCGCGAGCGCGGCGGCGCGTTCGCGAAGCTGTTCGAACTGATGCGCGCGAGCCTTGATTTCGATGTTGCGTGCCATGAAAGACTCCGGGAAGACGTGGATAGGTGGACGAGAACAACGCTAGCCTCAGACTAACAAAGTTTTCGTGACACCCGCTCGGAGCGCCGCACGCCGCACGCCGCTAGCCGCGCGCCGCTAGCCGCGCGCGTTCACACGCTCCACTGATCCACGATCAACCGCCACGCCGCCGCGATGGCCGGTTCATCGACGCGATCCGCGAGCGTAATGAACGAAAGCTGCGTCGGCACCGTCATGTCTTCCACGATGGTCAGCGCGTGCGCGTGCGCTTCGGCCAGCGCGATCGTATCGCGCGCGAGCGATAACCCGACGCCCGACTTCACGAGATCGAGCATCGACGGTTCCTGATCCACTTCCGCGACGATCACGGGCGATGCGCCGACATCGCCGAAAATGCGTGCCAGCAGCCGGTGATGCGCGGATTCCGGCGGCGTCCAGATCCACGGCAGCGCGGCGAGCGCCGCCCAGTCGCGCCGGCCCTTGTTCACGCGATCCCGCCAGCCCGCTGGCGCGAGCACGCGATAAAGATACGGCGTCAGCGTCACCACATGAAAGCGCTCGCCGTCGCGCGTGCCGTCGGTGGCTGGATCGCCGATATAGAAACCGACGTCGAGTTCGCGCGAACGCACCTGTTCGAGCACCCAGCCCGACATGCCATGTCGCAACGCAGTTTCGATACGCGGATAGGTCTCCAATAGCTGACGCAAAAAGCCGCCGAGCCGCAGGAAATCGGGATCGAGAATCGTGCCGATACGCAGCCGTCCCGCTACTTCATGCCGCAGTGCAGCAGCGACTCGCCGCACGTCGGCGGCCGCGGCAAGCGCGCGTTCCGCGTGCGGCAACAGCGACTCGCCGTCGCGTGTCAGCAGCAGGCCATGCGATGTGCGCGAGAACAGCACGAGGCCGAGCGTCTCCTGAAGATTCTTGATCTGCAGGCTGACAGCGGGTTGCGTGAGATGCAGTTGCGCCGCGGCGCGCGTCAAGTTGCCCTCGCGCGCCACCGCGACGAAAGCGCGAAGCAGGGTGTAGTCCATCCGCTGATATTAGCGCGCCTTATATTGCTATTGAACAACTCTCATTGGCGCTGCACTCGTCCGGTGCAGTAGGCTTGAGGCCACGGCCGCGTTAGACGGCCTGTCACGGAGACACACCATGAAGCAGAACGCGCGCAAGCTCGAAGGCGAATTCGACTACATCATCGTGGGCGCGGGCACGGCCGGTTGCGTCCTGGCAAATCGCCTCACCGAAGACGCGGACGTGAACGTCCTGCTGCTCGAAGCAGGCGGCAAGGACGACTATCACTGGATTCATGTGCCGGTCGGCTATCTCTATTGCATCGGCAATCCGCGCACCGACTGGCTTTACAAGACACAAACGGAAGCCGGTCTCGGCGGCCGCGCGCTGTCGTATCCGCGCGGACGCGTGCTGGGCGGGTGTTCGTCGATCAACGGCATGATCTACATGCGCGGGCAGCGTGAAGACTACGACGACTGGGCGCACATCACGGGAGACCCGAACTGGTCGTGGGACGCGGTCTTGCCCGTGTTCAAACGCAGCGAGGATCACCACGGCGGCGAAAATGCCTGGCACGGCGCGGGCGGCGAATGGCGCGTCGAGAAGCAGCGGCTCAAGTGGAAGATTCTCGAAACGTTCTCGCAAGCCGCGCAGCAAACCGGCCTTCCCGCCACCGACGACTTCAATCGCGGCGACAACACCGGCGTCGGCTATTTCGACGTGAACCAGAAAAGCGGAATCCGCTGGAACGCGTCGAAGGCATTTTTGCGCGCGGCGATGAAACGCCCGAATCTCACGATCATCACCGGCGCGCATACGCAGCGCGTCGTGTTCGAAGGCATGCGCTGCGTCGGCGTGGAATATCGCGGCGGCGACACGGACTACATCGCGAAGGCGCGCAGCGAAGTGATCCTGAGCGCGGGCGCGGTCAATTCGCCGCAACTGCTGGAACTGTCGGGCGTAGGAAACGGGGCGCGTTTGCAGCGGCTTGGCATCGACGTCGTGCACGATTCGCGCGGCGTCGGCGAGAATCTTCAGGATCACCTGCAATTGCGCATGGCGTACAAGGTGGACGGCGTGCGCACGCTCAACACGCTTTCGGCGCACTGGTGGGGCAAGCTCTTTATCGGGCTGCAATATGCGCTGATGCGCAGCGGACCGATGTCGATGGCGCCGTCGCAACTCGGTGCGTTCGCGAAGTCGAATCCCGACGACGCGTCGATCAAGCGCCCCGATGTCGAATATCACGTCCAGCCGCTGTCGCTCGATCGATTCGGCGAGCCGCTGCACGCGTTCAATGCGTTCACGGCGTCGGTGTGTCCGCTGCGGCCGACATCGCGTGGCAGCGTGCATATCGACTCGCCGGATTCGCATCGCGCGCCGCTGATCGCGCCGAACTACCTTTCGACCGAACGCGACCGCGAAGTCGCGGCCAATGCGATCCGTCTCACGCGGCGCATTGCCGCCGCGCCCGCGCTCGCGCGTTACGCACCGCAGGAAATTCTGCCGGGCGTGGCGTTCCAGACGCAGGAGGAACTCGTCGCGGCGGCGGGCAAGATCGGCACGACGATTTTTCATCCGGTGGGCACGTGCCGCATGGGCGCGGACAACGATCCGGCGGCGGTGGTCGACAGCCGTTTGCGGGTGATCGGCGTGCAGGGCTTGCGCGTGGTCGATGCGTCGGTCATGCCGACTATCACCTCGGGCAACACGAACTCGCCGACGCTGATGATCGCCGAGCGCGCGAGCCAGATGATCCGCACCGACCGCCGCCATGCGCAAACGCACGAAGCGATAGTGACCGCTATCGCCTGACGCCGCGTTGCCGCGGCAATTTTCACGCCGCTCGGAGCTGCTGGCCGGGCGGCGCTTCGGCGTGTTTCAGAGCGTTGGGAATCGACGCAATCCACTAAGTGCAAATCCCGATGATTGCGCTGCATCAATGGCGCGACAATGGCGTCGGATCAGGTGATGCGCGGTAACACTCGCGCGTCGTTTGTGCAGCACGTCACAGCTTTGCATGCCCGGCGATTTCGGGAACCCTACGCGACTCGCGGCGCGCGCCGATCAAGCAAAATAGCGTGCCGTCGAGCGTTCTGCTCAAGCGAATCACTTCGCATGGAAGGGACATGATTCTCGGCGACACGATTCTGGAAACTCGCGGCCTGACGAAGGAATTCAAGGGCTTCACGGCCGTGAACGGCGTGAATCTGCGCGTGCGGCGCGGCTCCATTCATGCGCTCATCGGCCCGAACGGCGCGGGCAAGACGACCTGCTTCAACCTGCTGACCAAGTTCCTCGAACCGAGCGCGGGACAAATCGTCTTCAACGGTATCGACATCACGCGTGAGCGGCCCGCGCAAATTGCGCGGCGCGGCGTGATCCGCTCGTTCCAGATTTCTGCGGTGTTTCCGCATCTGACGGTATTGCAGAACGTGCGGATCGGCTTGCAGCGCCAGCTCGGCACTTCGTTCTCGTTCTGGAAGAGCGAACGTTCGCTCGACGCACTCAACGACCGCGCCATGGACTTGCTCACACAAGTCGGCCTCACCGATTTCGCCGATACCAAAACCGTCGAGTTGTCGTACGGACGCAAGCGCGCGCTCGAAATCGCCACGACGCTTTCGATGGAACCCGAACTCATGCTCCTCGATGAACCCACGCAAGGCATGGGTCACGAAGACGTAGACCGCGTGACGGCGCTGATCAAAAAAGTATCGACGGGGCGCACCATTCTGATGGTCGAACACAACATGAACGTGATCGCGGGCATCTCGGACACGATCACCGTGCTTCAGCGCGGCGAGGTGCTGGCGGAAGGCAGCTACGCGGAAGTATCGAAGAATCCGCTCGTCATGGAAGCCTACATGGGCAGCGCCGACGCGGCGCTCGCCGGAGCACACGCATGAGCACGGTGACGGAAGAGCGCCGCGCCTCGGGCACGCAGAACGCGGCGCGCGACGTACCCGCGCTCGAACTCGCGGGCCTCGCCGCGTGGTACGGCGAATCGCACATCCTGCACGGCGTCGATCTCAAGGTGAATCGCGGCGAAGTCGTCACGCTGCTCGGACGCAACGGCGCGGGCCGCACCACGACCCTGCGCGCGATCATGGGACTTACGGGCCGCCGCACGGGATCGATCCGGATCGGCGGGCGCGAGACGATCGGACTTTCGACGCATCGCATCGCGCATTGCGGCGTGGGTTATTGCCCGGAAGAGCGCGGCATTTTTTCGAGCCTGTCGTGCGAGGAAAATCTGCTGCTGCCGCCGCTCGTCGGACCGGCGAGCGAGGCCATGTCGCTCGACGAAATCTATTCGATGTTCCCCAATCTCAAAGAGCGGCGCGTGAGTCAGGGCACGCGGCTGTCCGGCGGCGAACAGCAAATGCTCGCGGTCGCGCGCATTTTGCGCACGGGCGCGAACCTTTTGCTGCTCGACGAGATTTCCGAGGGTCTCGCGCCGGTAATCGTGCAGACCCTCGCGCGCATGATCACGATGCTCAAAAGCCGGGGCTACACCATCGTGATGGTCGAACAGAATTTTCGCTTTGCCGCGCCGCTCGCCGATCGCTTCTACGTCATGGAGCACGGGAAGATCGTCGAGCATTTCAACGCGAGCGAGCTCGAAGCGAAGATGCCCGTGATGCACGATCTGCTCGGCGTATGACGCACAAAACGAGCGGACCGGCGCACGCGCGAAGCAGGACACAACAACCTATGGAGACTGCAATGAAGAAGAAAACGTTCACGCGCCTCTCGCGCCTTGGCCTCGCAATCGCCGCGCTCGCGATCGGCGCGAGCGCGCATGCGGCTGACGGCGCGACCGTCAAGATCGGCTATATCACCGATCTCTCGGGCCTTTACGCCGACATCGACGGACAGGGCGGGCTGGAGGCGATCCGCATGGCGATCGCGGATTTCGGCGGCAAGGTGAATGGCAAGACGATCGAACTCGTCTACGCGGATCACCAGAACAAGGCCGACATCGCGGCGTCGCGCGCGCGCGAGTGGATCGACCGTGACGGCGTGAACGTGATTATCGGCGGGACGAATTCGGCGACGGCGCTCTCCACCAACCAGGTCGCGGGCGAGAAGAAGATTCCGTACATCAACATCGGCGCGGGCGCGGATAACCTGACCAACGAGCAATGCACGCCGTACACGGTCCACTACGCGTACGACACGATGGCGCTCGCGAAAGGCACCGGCTCGGCGGTGACGAAGCAGGGCGGCAAGACGTGGTACTTCCTCACCGCCGACTACGCGTTCGGCAAGGCGCTTGAGAAGAACACGTCGGACGTGGTGAAGGCGAACGGCGGCCAGGTGCTCGGCACGGTGCGTCATCCGTTGTCGGCGTCGGATTTCTCGTCGTTCCTGTTGCAGGCGCAAGGGTCGAAGGCGCAGGTTCTCGGCCTCGCGAACGCGGGCGGCGACACCATCAACTCGATCAAGGCCGCGAAGGAATTCGGCGTCACGAAGACCATGAAGCTCGCCGCGCTGCTGATCTTCCTGACCGATATCCACAGCCTGGGCCTCGAAACCACGCAAGGGCTGGTGGCGACGGACAGCTGGTACTGGAACAAGGACGAAACCACGCGCAAGTGGGCGCAGCGCTACTTCGCCAAGATGAAGAAGATGCCGACGAGCCTTCACGCCGCCGATTACTCCGCGGTCACGACGTATCTGAAGGCGGTGCAAGCGGCCGGCACGACCGACAGCGACAAGGTCATGGCGCAGCTTCACAAGGCGAAGATCGACGATTTCTACGCGAAAGGTTATATCCGCGAAGACGGCAGCATGATTCACGACATGTATCTGATGGAAGTGAAGAAGCCGTCGGAATCGAAGGAGCCTTGGGACTACTACAAGATCACCGCGACCATTCCGGGCGAGCAGGCGTTCGGCACCAAGGCGGAGACGCGCTGCGCGCTGTGGAAATAAGCGGCCTGACTTAAGGCTCGTGACGCTCGGGCGCGCGCGGAGTTTCGGGCCGCCCGCGCCGACATCACCACTCTGACGGCAGATTCGATGGAAATATTCGGCATTCCGCTCGCCGCGATGATGAGCCAGTTGCTGCTCGGTCTCGTGAACGGCTCGTTCTACGCGATCCTGAGCCTCGGGCTCGCGGTGATCTTCGGCCTGCTCAACGTCATCAACTTCGCGCACGGCGCGTTGTTCATGCTCGGCGCGATGCTCGCATGGATGGGCTTCTCGTACTTCAACGTGCCGTACTGGGCGATGCTCGTGCTCGCACCGCTGATTGTCGGCGTGTTCGGCATCCTGATCGAACGGACGATGCTGCGCTGGCTCTACAAGCTCGATCACCTCTACGGATTGCTGCTCACCTTCGGCCTCACGCTCGTGATCGAAGGCGTGTTTCGCTCGATCTACGGCTCGTCCGGTCAGCCTTATGACGTGCCCGCACTGCTTTCCGGCGCGACCAACGTCGGCTTCATGTTCCTGCCGAACTATCGCGCGTGGGTGGTGTTCGCGTCGCTCGCGGTCTGCTTCGCGACCTGGTTCGTGATCGAGAAGACGCGGCTCGGCGCGTATCTGCGCGCGGGCACCGAGAACCCGAAGATGGTCGAGGCGTTCGGCATCAATGTGCCGCTGATGGTCACGCTCACCTACGGCTTCGGCGTCGCGCTCGCGGCGTTCGCGGGCGTGCTCGCCGCGCCGGTGATCCAGGTTTCGCCGCTGATGGGCCAGTCGATGATCATCACCGTGTTCGCGGTCGTCGTGATCGGCGGCATGGGATCGATCATGGGTTCGATCCTGACCGGGCTGCTGCTTGGCGTGATCGAGGGACTGACGCGCGTCTTCTACCCCGAAGCGTCGGCGACGGTCGTCTTCGTCATCATGGCGCTCGTGCTGCTGGTGCGTCCGGCAGGCCTTTTCGGCAAGGAAAAATGATGCAGAGAAAAGCGCTCTACGGCCTGTTGCTGATCGGCCTGATCGCCGCGCCGTTCATCGGCGTCTATCCGGTTTTCATGATGAAGGTGCTGTGCTTCGCGCTGTTCGCGGCGGCGTTCAACTTGCTGATCGGCTACACGGGGCTGCTCTCGTTCGGCCACGCGATGTTCCTCGCGAGCGCGGGCTACACGACCGGCTACGCGATCCAGACGCTCGGCTTCACGCCCGAACTCGGCGTGCTCGCGGGCACGCTGGCGGCGACGCTGCTCGGCCTGGTGGTCGGCCTGTTCGCGATCCGGCGGCAGGGCATTTACTTCGCGATGGTCACGCTCGCGCTCGCGCAGATGGTGTATTTCGTGTTCCTGCAGGCGCCGTTCACGCACGGCGAGGACGGCTTGCAAGGCGTGCCGCGCGGCAAACTGTTCGGATCAATCGATCTGAGTTCGGACTTGACGCTCTACTACGTCGTGCTGCTGGTCGCGCTGTTTGCGTTTGCGTTGATCGTGCGGACCGTGCATTCGCCGTTCGGGCAAGTGCTGATCGCGATCAAGGAAAACGAGCCGCGCGCGATCTCGCTCGGGTACGACACGGCGCGCTTCAAACTGCTGGCGTTCGTTTTGTCGGCGGGACTTGCCGGTTTGGCCGGCTCGCTCAAGACGCTCGTGCTCGGCTTCGAAACGCTCGGCGACGCCTACTGGACGATGTCCGGCCTAGTCGTCCTGATGACGCTCGTCGGCGGTATGAGCACGATGTTCGGCCCGTTGCTGGGCGCGGCGATTATCGTCGCGCTGGAAAACCGGCTCGGCGATATCGGCACCGCGCTCGCGAGAATCACTGGCGTGGACTGGTTTAATTCGCTCGGCGAATCCGTGACCATCGTGACGGGGCTGATTTTTATCGCGTGTGTGCTGGCTTTCAGGCGCGGAATTGTCGGCGAGATCGTGGCGCGGGTAAAACCGTTGCAAGGCTGATTGATTAGTTTGTGATCCAAACTAATCAATGAACGCCCGATTTTGGTTCGGTCCGTTTAATGCTGAAGAGCGTTTAAAAGCGCCCATTTACGGTGCATCATGCACCATCAGGGTAAATGCTAGGTTGTCGTGCTTCATTGCACAATTTAAGATGCGTCCTAGTTCTGTTGCACCCCGATTTTTTGAGGTGGAGAACGAGGAGACAACGAGGCACCAAGTGCCCGAAACGGAAAGCGCTGTTGGATGATTCCAACAGCGCTTTTTTAATTGGTTTTCTGCATTGCCGCATGAATTCCCCGGCCGCGTTTAATTGAGTTCGGTGCGCGATTCCGGCACGCCGCATTAAGTTGTATTCGAATGTTTCGAAGGCATTTAGCAAATTAATTCTGGGCCGTTTTCTCGATGCGGCGAACCCTCCAAAATGCTTGCTCCGCGCGACGCCGGTCCGCTACACTCGCCATTCGCCGACTGTTTGGTCGGTGATTAAACTGGCTTATAAAATCAGTTTTGCTTGATGACTTCACGGGGTTTATTTCAATGAAGCTGGGATTGGGTTTTGAGTCGCGCTTTGAGTCGCGATTTGGACGGCGCTGGATTGCCGCGACGATATTCGCTGCGAGTGCGGCGGCAATGACGAGCACTGCAGCTTTTGCCGATATTAAGATTGGCGTGACCGTTTCGGCGACCGGCCCGGCGGCATCGCTCGGTATTCCCGAGAAAAACACCATCGCATTGCTGCCGAAGGAAATCGCGGGGCAAAAGGTCGAATACATCGTGCTCGACGACGCCACGGATTCGACTCAAGCCGTAAAGAACGCACGCAAGCTGACGAGCGAAGATCACGTCGACGCGCTGATCGGCTCGACCGTCGTGCCGAACTCGCTCGCGATGATCGACGTCGCGGCCGAAACCACCACACCGATGATCTCGATGGCGGCCGCCGCGAGCATCGTGGAACCGATGGATGCCAAGCGCGCGTGGGTCTTCAAGACGCCGCAGAACGACATCCTGATGGCGACCGCGATCGCGCAGCATATGTCGAATCATGGCGTGAAGACGGTGGCGTTCATCGGCTTCAGCGACGCCTACGGCGAGAGCTGGTTCAAGGAGTTCACCAAGGCCGCCGATCTCGCGAAGGTGAAAGTGGTCGCGAACGAGCGGTTCGCGCGCAACGACGCGTCGGTCACGGGCCAGGTGCTCAAGATGATGTCGCAGAACGCCGACGCGGTGTTGATCGCGGGCGCGGGGACGCCGGCTGCGCTGCCGGAAAAGACGCTGAAGGAACGCGGTTATAAAGGCCGCATCTACCAGACGCACGGCGTGGCAAACAACGACTTCCTGCGCGTGTGCGGCAAGGATTGCGAAGGGACGTTCCTGCCGGCTGGGCCGCTGCTCGTCGCCGATCAGTTGCCGGATTCGAACCCGGTGAAGAAGGCCGCGCTGACCTATAAGAAAGCCTACGAAACCGCTTATGGCGCGGGCTCGGTCTCGACCTTCGGTGGTCATGCGTGGGACGCGGGCCTGCTGTTACAGCACGCGGTGCCGATCGCACTGAAGAAGGGCCAGCCCGGCACGCCGGCGTTTCGCGAGGCGTTGCGCGCGGCGATCGAAGGCACGAAAGATCTGCCGGTTTCGCACGGTATCGTCAACATGAGCGCGAACGACCACTCCGGACTCGATCAGCGCGCGCGGGTGATGGTGCAGATCGTCGGCGGCAAGTGGAAGCTCGAGAACAACTGACGGGCTGCCCGTGAAATGAAATTGAACAAAGGCGCGTTGCTTTCGACGCGCCTTTTTTTGTGCGCTGACTTTGAGCTAGATGAAACATCGCGCCTTGGGCGTGACGACGGGTGTTCGGAGACAAGAATGGAACGGATAAAAAAGTTGGCCCGCGCGAGCGTCGCGCTGGCAATCGCGAGCGGCGCAATGTGCGCGGCGAGCGGGGCGTTTGCTCAGGTCAAGATCGGCGTGACGCTGTCGGCTACCGGCCCGGCGGCATCGCTCGGGATTCCCGAGAAAAATACGATCGCGTTGCTGCCGAAGGAAATAGGCGGCAAGACCGTGGAGTACATCGTGCTCGACGACGCCACCGATTCCAGCCGCGCGGTGCAGAACACGCGCAAGCTGATCGACGAAGATCACGTCGATGCGATCATCGGATCGACCGTCACGCCGAATTCGCTCGCGATGATCGACGCGGCGTCGCAATCCAAAACGCCGATGATTTCGATGGCGGCTTCCGCGTCGATCATCGCGCCGATGGACGCGAAACGCGCCTGGGTTTTCAAGACGCCGCAAAACGACAGCCTGATGGCCGACGCGATCGCGGCGCACATGGAAAGGCGCGGCGTGAAGACGGTGGGCTTCATCGGTTTCGCGGATGCCTATGGCGACGGCTGGTACAGCGTGTTTAATGCGGCGGCGTCGGCGCACAAGCTGAAGATCGTCGCGAACGAGCGCTATAACCGCCCGGATACGTCCGTCACGGGCCAGGTGTTGAAGACGATGGCCGCGAACCCGGACGCGGTGTTGATCGCCGGTGCGGGCACGCCGGCGGCGCTGCCGGCGAAGACGTTGAAGGAGCGCGGCTACAAGGGCCGCGTCTACCAGACGCACGGCGTGGCGAATAACGACTTCCTGCGCGTCTGCGGCAAGGATTGCGAAGGTGAAATGCTGCCGGCGGGGCCGATTCTCGTGACAGAGCAACTGCCCGTCGGCAATCCGGTGAAGAAGTCGTCGTCGGCGTATAAAAACGCTTACGAGAAAGCCTACGGCGCGGGATCGGTATCGACGTTCGGCGGCCACGCGTGGGACGCGGGCCAGATGCTCCAGCGCGCGATTCCCGAAGCGTTGAAGAAAGGGCAGCCGGGCACGACGGCGTTCCGCGAAGCATTGCGCGCGGCGCTGAAAAACATGAAGGACCTTCCGGTCGCGCACGGCATCATGAACACGACGGCCGCCGATCACAACGGGTTCGACGACCGCGCGCGCGTGATGGTGCAGATCGTCGATGGAAAGTGGAAGTTGCAGAACGATTGACGCGGTAGCGTTCCGAGGTTTCACCGAGTGCCGCGGCGCGTCGTCAGTTTCGACGCGCCGCTTCATCATGTTCAACGGGCTCATTCGGCAGCCCGCCTGAATCAAGTAGCTTTCAAGAGGAAGTATGGACTTATCGATTGCGGCGATTCTCGCGCAGGACGGGATCACCACGGGCGCGATCTACGCGCTCCTCGCGCTCGCGCTGGTGCTCGTGTTCTCCGTGACGCGCGTCATTTTCATTCCGCAGGGCGAGTTCGTCGCGTACGGCGCGCTCACGCTGGCCGCGCTCCAATCGCAAAAGCTGCCGGCGACGTGTTTCTTGCTGATCGCCATGGGCGCAGGCTGTTTCCTGGCCGAGTTGGCGGGCGTGATTCGGCATCCGTCACGGTATCGGCATATTGCACGGACGCTCGCCACGCAGGCGGCCAAATACGTGCTGTTTCCGCTGGCGGTGTACGCGCTGACGCAGGCCGTCTTCATGCAGACGCTGCCGATGATCGCGCAAATCGCGCTCACGCTCTTGATCGTCATTCCGATGGGACCGTTCGTGTATCGCCTGGCTTATGAGCCGATTGCGGAGGCGAGCACGTTGTTGCTGTTGATCGTCGCGGTCGCGGTGCATTTCGCGATGGTCGGCCTCGGCCTCGTGATGTTCGGCGCGGAAGGGTCGCGCACGGCCGCGTTCTCCGATGCCACGTTCAACATCGGCGCGATGTCGGTGTCCGGTCAGAGCGTGTGGGTGGTCGGCACGGCGGCTGTGTTGATCGTCGCGCTGTATTTCTACTTCGACCGCTCGATCTCCGGCAAGGCGTTGCGCGCGACCTCGGTGAACCGGCTCGGCGCGCGGCTGGTGGGTATCGGCACGACGCAGGCGGGCCGTCTTGCGTTCACGCTCGCGGCGGGCCTGGGCGCGCTCTGCGGCGTCCTGGTCGCGCCGATCACCACCATTTACTACGACTCGGGCTTCCTGATCGGGCTGAAGGGTTTTGTCGGGGCGATTGTCGGCGGTCTGGTGAGTTATCCGCTCGCGGCGGCCGGGTCGCTGCTGGTCGGGCTGCTGGAGTCTTATTCGTCGTTCTGGGCGAGCGCTTATAAAGAGGTGATCGTCTTCACGCTGATCATTCCGGTGCTGCTGTGGCGAAGCCTGGCGAGCCCGCACGCGGATGAGGACGAGGAATAATCCGATGAAACACTTGATGCGAAACAAGATTTTCTGGGTCTTTTTATTCGTCGTTTTTGCGCTTCCGGTGCTGCCGCAACCGATCCGGGTGCCCGAATATTGGGTCACGCTGCTGAACTACATCGGCTTGTATTCGATTGTCGCGATCGGGCTCGTGCTGCTCACCGGTATCGGCGGGATGACGAGCTTTGGCCAGGCGGCGTTCGTCGGCGTCGGCGCTTATACGACGGCGTACTTGACGACGCAATTCGGTCTTTCGCCGTGGCTCGCGCTGGTTGCTGGTGTCGTGCTGACGGCGGGAATCGCTTTGTTGCTCGGCCTGATCACGATGCGGCTTTCCGGCCATTTCCTGCCGCTCGGCACGATCGCGTGGGGGCTTTCGCTGTTTTATCTGTTCGGCAATCTGGACTTTCTCGGCAAGTACGACGGCATCAACGGAATTCCGGTCTTGAACGTATTCGGCTGGCATCTGGAATCCGGCCGCAGCATTTACTACCTGATCTGGGTGGTCGTTTTGCTGGCGGTGGTTTCTGTTCAGAATCTGCTTAATAGCCGACCGGGCCGCGCGATCCGTGCGCTGCGCGGCGGCGGCACGATGGCCGAAGCGATGGGCGTCAACACGGCGTGGATGCGCGTCGTGATTTTTGTGTACGCAGCGGTGTTGGCGTCGATCTCCGGTTTCCTCTACGCGCATTTGCAGCGCGCGGTGAATCCGACGCCGTTCGGCTTGAATCACGGAATCGAATTCCTGTTCATGGCTGTGGTCGGTGGTGTTTCGCATGTGTGGGGCGCGGTGCTGGGCGCAACCATCCTCACGGTTCTTCAGGATTATCTGCAGACGTGGCTGCCGAGGCTTCTCGGCGCTAATGGAAACTTCGAGGTGATTGTATTTGGCGTGTTGATGGTGCTGCTGCTTCAGTACGCGCGCCAGGGCGTGTGGCCATTCTTCGCGAGGCTCTTTCCGAGCGGTCCGCGCGCGCGCATTCCTGAGCATGCCGATGTTTTGCCGCAACGCAGCAAGCCGCCGGTCGGCGTGCCGCTTCTAGTCGTCGATAAGGCTCGCAAGGAATTCGGTGGGCTTGTCGCTGTAAATGACGTGAGCTTTGAGGTGAAAGCGGGCGAGATTGTCGGATTGATCGGCCCGAACGGCGCGGGGAAATCCACAACATTCAACCTCGTCACAGGCGTGCTGCAACCGACAAGCGGCGCGATTACGTTCCAGGGCAATCGTATCGATGCATTGGTTTCACGTGAAATCGTCAAGCGGGGAATTGGGCGGACCTTCCAGCATGTCCGGTTAATGCCGGGTATGACCGTGCTTGAGAATGTAGCCATTGGCGCGCATCTGCGTGGGCGGACGGGAGTTTGGCGAAGTATCGCCAAACTCAATGGAAACGAGGAAGCGCGGTTGATGGCAGAGGCCGCACGCCAGATCGATCGCGTGGGTCTGAGAGACCATCTTTACGACGATGCGGGCAGTCTGGCGCTCGGCCAACAGCGCATTCTGGAGATTGCGCGTGCGCTGTGCTGCGATCCGACGCTGCTACTGCTCGACGAACCGGCAGCCGGATTGCGCTATCAGGAGAAACAGCAACTCGCCGGGTTGCTCCGGAAGCTTAAGGCAGAAGGGATGAGCGTGCTGCTTGTTGAGCACGATATGGATTTCGTGATGAATCTGACGGATCGGCTTGTCGTCATGGAGTTTGGCACGCGGATCGCCGAAGGGTTACCCGAGGACGTTCAGAAGAATCCTGCAGTGCTTGAGGCATATTTAGGCGGGGTGGAATGATGGCGCAGATGCAGGGCGGCGTATCGCCGATTTTGGAAGTGAGCGGATTGTCGGTGCGTTACGGCAAGGTCGAGGCGTTGCACGACGGCAAACTAACGGTGGGCGCGGGGCAAATCGTTTCGGTTATTGGGCCGAACGGTGCGGGAAAATCCACGCTCCTCAACGCGATTATGGGTGCGCTCCCGCCAACGGGTTTCGCTAAGGGCTCGATCCGCTATCTCGACGACGAAATCTCGGCGCTCGCCATCGAAAAACGTGTTTCACGTGGAATGTGCCTTGTACCGGAGAAACGCGAACTGTTTGCCACCATGTCGGTTGAGGACAATCTGGTCTTGGGCGCATATCGGCGAAAGCGGGCAGGGGAGCGAAACTTCCTCGATCAACTCGAGCACGTCTTTGGATTGTTTCCGAGGCTGAAAGAACGACGTAAGCAAGCGGCCGGAACGCTCTCGGGCGGAGAGCGTCAGATGTTGGCCGTCGGACGGGCGTTGATGGGCAAACCGCAATTGCTGATGCTTGATGAACCGAGCCTCGGACTAGCGCCGTTAATCGTGAAGGAGATCTTCCATATCGTCAGCGCGCTCAAGCAAACGGGTGTCGCTACGCTTTTGATCGAGCAAAACGCTCGGGCAGCGTTGCAAATCTCTGACTACGGTTATGTGCTGGAGACCGGCGAGTTTGCGCTGGAGGGCGATGCGCAGGACCTCGCGCACAATCCGCGCGTCATCGAAACGTATCTCGGGCTTGCGAAGAAGTCAGCCTGAACGAACGAAAGCACCGTTGAACATGGGCGTGTTTCACGTGAAACACGCCCTTTTTTTATCGTTAGCCGTTCGGCCTAAATTCGGGCCGAAAGCTATAGCGTTATAATTCCAAGATATTCCTTCTTCAAAGGCTCGCGACGTCCGTTCGTGAGATCTCCAATGCTTTTTCCGACTGAATTCGATGTGATCGTCGTTGGTGGCGGTCACGCTGGTACTGAGGCCGCGCTTGCTTCGGCGCGCATGGGCTGTAAAACGCTGCTCCTGACGCACAATATTGAGACGCTCGGGCAGATGAGTTGCAATCCGTCGATTGGCGGGATCGGCAAGGGCCATCTCGTGAAAGAGGTCGATGCTCTCGGCGGGGCGATGGCCGCAGCTACGGATGAGGCGGGCATTCAGTTCCGCATCCTGAATTCATCCAAAGGTCCTGCCGTTCGGGCCACGCGCGCCCAAGCGGACCGTGTGCTCTATAAGGCCGCGATTCGCCATCGTTTGGAAAACCAACCAAATCTCTGGCTGTTTCAGCAAGCCGTCGATGACTTGATGGTTGAGGGCGATCGCGTCGTAGGTGCCGTTACGCAAGTGGGCGTCCAGTTCCGCTCACGAGCCGTGGTGCTGACAGCCGGAACGTTTCTCGATGGCAAAATACACGTCGGTTTGAATAATTACACGGGCGGACGGGCGGGCGATCCTGCTGCGGTTTCGCTTTCGAGCCGACTGAAGGAACTCAAGCTGCCGCAAGGTCGCTTAAAGACCGGTACGCCGCCACGTATCGACGGTCGCACGATTGACTACTCAAAACTCGAGGAGCAACCGGGCGATTTCGATCCGATCCCCGTGTTTTCGTTTCTTGGTCGCGTCGAGCAGCATCCGCGTCAACTGCCGTGCTGGGTCACGCACACAAATGCGCGTACGCACGACATCATTCGCGCCGGACTCGATCGCTCACCGATGTACACCGGGGTAATTGAGGGCGTCGGGCCGCGCTATTGCCCGTCGATCGAGGACAAAATTCATCGCTTCGCATCCAAAGATGCGCATCAGATCTTCTTGGAACCAGAAGGGCTGACGACCAACGAGTTTTATCCGAACGGGATTTCGACAAGTCTTCCTTTCGATGTGCAGCTTGATCTGGTTCGATCGATGGTTGGGTTAGAACATGCGCACATTCTTCGGCCTGGGTACGCGATCGAATACGATTATTTCGATCCGCGCGCGTTGAAGGTCTCGCTCGAAACGAAGGCAATTGGCGGTTTGTTCTTCGCGGGTCAGATCAATGGAACGACGGGCTACGAAGAAGCCGCCGCCCAAGGCCTGCTCGCGGGAATTAACGCGGGGCTGCAAGTGCAGGGGAAAGAGCCGTGGGCGCCGCGTCGCGATCAGGCTTACCTCGGCGTGTTGGTCGACGATCTTGTTACTCAGGGTGTTTCCGAGCCGTATCGCATGTTCACCAGCCGGGCCGAATATCGTTTGTCGCTTCGTGAAGACAATGCCGACATGCGTCTGACGGAGATGGGACGCGAGATCGGTGTTGTAGACAATGCGCGCTGGGATACCTTCTCTCGAAAGCGCGATGCTGTTTCACGTGAAACAGAGCGGCTGCGCTCAACTTGGGTAAATCCCAAAACGCTTCCCGCAGCTGAGGCGACCGTGCTACTCGGCAAGCCAATCGACCACGAATACAGTCTCGCGGAATTGCTGCGTCGTCCGGGCATTTCATACGACGATATTTGCAAGCTGCGCGACGGAGCATGTGGCCCGGAATCTACGCTCGCAGACGATCCCGTGCTCCGCGCCCAGATCGAGGAGCAGATTGAAATCGCTGTGAAGTATCAGGGCTACATTGAGCGGCAAGCGGGGGAGATCGAGCGCAATGAATCGCACGAAGGCACCCGTCTGCCGGAAGGGCTGGATTACGCTGAAGTGCGTGGGCTTTCTTTCGAAGCGCGCCAGAAGTTGACGCAGCATCGTCCAGAGACAATCGGTCAGGCGTCGCGGATCTCCGGAATCACCCCCGCGTCGATCTCGCTACTAATGGTTTATCTCAAGCGTGGCCTTGGTCGGCGTGCCGGCGTTTCCACGACGACCAACGGCGGACCCGGCAGCAGCGACGCGCCGGGCGTCCAGTGACGGGGCGTGTCGCCGGAAACGCCGGCTCAAGTCAAACCGACACGTTGGCGCGTCTGCTCGATAGCGGTCTCGACGAATTACAACTTCCGTTCCCCGCGGCACAACGAGCGAAGTTGCTCGACTACGTGGCGTTGCTGGCGAAATGGAACGCCGTCTACAACCTGACGGCGATTCGCGATCCGCGTCAGATGCTGATCCAGCACATCCTCGATTCGCTCGCGATCGTTCCGACGCTGGCGAGGCGCGGTCCTTCACTTGCGCTCGATGTGGGTTCGGGTGGCGGTTTGCCGGGTATTGTCCTGGCAATCGTGCTCCCGGAATGGCAAGTCACGGTCAACGACATCGTTCATAAAAAAACCGCGTTCCAGTCGCAAGCAAAGCTTCAATTGGGTCTGACGAATCTGTCTGTAGTCACGGGCCGCGTCGAAAGTCTGACGCCGGGCCTCGAAGTACCGGCGAAATTCGACGTGATCGTCTCGCGCGCGTTCGCAGAACTCTCGGATTTCGTTACACTTGCGCGTCATCTCGTGGCCCCGGACGGTCGTATCTGGGCGATGAAAGGCGTTCGACCCGACGCGGAAATTGCGCGACTTCCGGAAGGCGCGAGAGTGCTCGGCGTCGAACGTCTTAAAGTGCCGATGCTCGATGCCGAGCGGCATCTCGTCGAGATTGCAGTGTCGTAACGGCGCACAAAGTTCGGGGTTTTTTCAATTGGCATTCATGCACGCCTGAAACACGCTGGCCCTTTGTCAGCGAAAAAACAAGGGACACTACACGATGGCAAAAATCTTCTGCGTCGCGAATCAGAAGGGCGGCGTCGGAAAGACGACGACAGCAGTGAATCTCGCAGCGAGCCTCGCAGGGCTCGATCAACGAGTTCTACTGGTCGATCTGGATCCGCAGGGCAATGCCACGATGGGCAGCGGTATCGACAAGGCCGCCTGCGAGAACACAGTGTATGAAGTGCTGGTCAACGGGGTTTTGGTGAGCGACGCGCGCACGCGTTCGGATGCGGTGCGCTACGACGTTTTGCCGGCAAACCGGGAATTGGCCGGTGCGGAAGTTGAATTGGTAGGCGTTGAAAGCCGCGAGCGCGTTCTGCGCAAAGCACTGGAAGCAGTGGCCGACGAGTACGATTTCATTCTGATCGATTGTCCGCCTGCGTTGTCGTTGCTCACGCTGAACGGTCTATGCGCAGCGCATGGCGTGGTGATCCCGATGCAATGTGAGTACTTTGCGCTCGAAGGCTTATCGGACCTCGTCAATACGATCAAGCAGGTCCACGCGAATCTGAATCGCGACCTCAAGGTGATCGGCTTGCTGCGCGTAATGTTCGATCCGCGTATCACGCTTCAACAGCAAGTTTCTGAACAATTGATGCAGCATTTTGGCGGAAAAGTGTTCGATGTCGTGATCCCACGCAATGTTCGGTTAGCCGAGGCGCCGAGCTACGGGCTTCCGGGCGTCGTCTTCGATCGCGCATCGCGTGGCGCGCAGGCATATATCCAGTTCGGCACGGAAATGATCGAGCGCGTGCGCGCGCTGTAACACGAACCCAGTTCGAGGCGGGACGATGGCAGACCGAGGAAGCAAGATGAACGCGACGTTGAAAAAGAAAGGCTTGGGACGCGGGCTCGAGGCGTTGCTGGGCGGCAGCGCCGATATCACGGAGGCCGTGCGCAGCGAGGGCATGCCCACCGTGCTGACGCTCGACAGGATGCAGGCGGGCAAGTACCAGCCGCGCACGCGCATGGACGAGGGCGCGCTTCAGGAGCTTGCCGCGAGTATCCGCGCGCAAGGTTTGATGCAGCCGATTCTGGTGCGTTCGATCGGCGAAGATCGCTACGAAATCATCGCGGGCGAGCGGCGTTTTCGGGCGGCGAAACTGGCCGGCCTCGACGAGGTGCCGGTGCTCGTGAAGAACGTGCCGGATCAGGCCGCCGCCGCGATGGCGCTGATCGAAAATATTCAGCGCGAGGATTTGAATCCGCTCGAAGAGGCGCAGGGCATTCAACGGCTCCTGGACGAATTCGATTTCACGCACGAGCAGGCGGCCGAGTCGGTCGGCCGGTCGCGGAGTGCGGTGTCGAATTTGCTGCGCCTGCTGAATCTCGCGACGCCGGTGCAGACCATGTTGCTCGCGGGCGATCTCGACATGGGCCACGCGCGCGCGTTGCTCGCGGTCGACGCCGCTACGCAAATCCAGTTGGCGAACCAGGTCGTCAACAAGCGCATGTCCGTGCGCGAGACGGAAAAGCTGGTTTCATCGACGACCAAGGAAGTGCCCGCCACCAAGGCGCGGCTCGCGAACGATGGCGGCCGCGACACGCGCAGGCTCGAAGAGGAACTGTCGGACCTGCTTGCCGCGAACGTCAAGATCAAGATGGGCGGGCGAGGGCGCGGCAAGCTGTCGATCGATTTCGGCGATCTCGACGCGCTCGAAGGTATCCTGTCGCGGCTTCGCGGCGGGCCGACAAACGTCGCGCAGGCGTAAGCGCTTGTCGGCGCACGTCGATCGCAGCGGCGCAGGTTGGATCGCGCGCGTCTGGCAAGTCGTTTCCAAGGAGCCGGTGCTGTCGATTCTGATCGCCGCGCTGGTCGTGCTTCAGCTCGTGCATCCAAAGCCCTGGAACGCGCTGCCGGGTTTGATCGACTGGCAGACGGTACTGACGCTCGCCGGTCTCCTGATGCTGACCAAAGCGGTCGAACTTTCAGGATTCCTGATGTGGCTGGCGCATCGCGTCGTCCATCGAATTCATAGTGAGCGCGCACTCGCGTTTCTGCTGATCGGCCTCGCCGCCGCGCTTTCGACGCTCCTTACCAACGACGTCGCGCTGTTTGCCGTCGTGCCGCTCACGTTGTCCCTGCACAAGCTCGCGCCGCTGCCGATCAAACGGCTCGTGATCGCCATCGCGATCGCGGTCAACGCTGGATCGATCCTCACACCGCTCGGCAATCCGCAGAATCTGTTCCTCTGGCAGACCAGCGGCGTCTCGTTCGGCGCTTTCGTAGTCGCGCTCGCGCCCCTCTGCGCCGTCCTCATGGCGATGCTTTACGCGCTCGCCGCCGTGATGTTCCGTTCCAAACCGCTCGATCTTTCCGGCGATGCCGAAGCGCACGAGGTCGATCGCGCGCTGTGCGTTGTCGCGGCCATCGCGTTCGTGGCGTTCGTCGCGCTGGCAGACGCGCATTACGCGGGACCGGGCGTCGCGGCCGTCGCGCTCGGCTTCCTGATCTGGCGACGCGAGGTCGTTCTCAAGATCGACTGGTTGCTGCTGCTGATCTTCGTGATGATGTTCGTCGTGCTGCGTAGCGTCGCCGCGCTGCCCTGGGTGCATCACGCAATCCAGAGCATCGGCATCGGTACGCCGATGCGCGCGTATGCAGGCGGCGCGGTGCTCTCGCAGGGCATCAGCAACGTCCCGGCGGCCATCATGCTCGCTGAATTTTCGAAGGACTGGCGGGCGCTTGCGTTCGGCGTAAGCGTCGGCGGTTTCGGTATCGCGATTGGTTCACTGGCGAATCTGATCGCGGTACGGCTCTCCGGCGAGCGTGGAATGTGGATGCCGTTTCACCTCGTTTCGATCCCGTTCTATGTCGTCGCGGGACTTGCAGGCGCCTGGCTGCTGTAACTTTCGACGCCGCGAAATCCGCTTCGAGAACGCCACCTTACAGTTCTCGGCAAACTCGTTGCGAGGACAAGCAAATTCTCGATTTGTAGACCCGTTTTTAAGGCTCGTCCGACAGCTTTTTGACGTACCTAAACTATTGAATCCCCGACAACAATCGCTTACAATCCCCCGGATTTATCAGCTAGGCGACCCCGAAAGCACCACGTAATAGGAATCCAAGCAGGAATCCAAGCAGGAATCCAAGCGAGAATCCAGCGCGAGGTTCGAAAGAGCCAAAAATCGCGCAAGTTATGTGTTGAAATCGGACTTTGTTGGGATGAGTGTGATGGCGGTGCGAGAGCAGAATCGAGCGCCGAAAGGCGGGCAGGACGAGCGCCGCTCGCCTCTTCAGTCAGACGAAGATTCATGGGAAACCGAGGCGCAAGATAATAATATCGTTCCGCTCACGCGGGATCAGGCTGAAACGCTGTTTGGTCCCGGAGTGAGTCGTCCATCGCGTGTCACGCCTTTCAAGGTCGTGGCGGCGCAAATGGTTTTGTCCCTGGGTGCGACGTTGGTGTGGTGGCTGTTCTACAGTCCACCGGGCGCTGCTGCGCTGTCCGCATTTCTGGGTGGAGCGATTTGCTGGGCGCCGAGCGCGTTGTTCGCGGCGCGCCTGAAGGCGAAGCTCGGTGCCGAGACCATCGCGAGCTGGGTGATCGGCGAGGCGCTCAAGATGGGCGCGACGATTGCGATGTTCGTCGCGATAGCATATGGATACCATGACGTGCTGTGGGTTCCGCTGCTCGTGACCTACCTGATCGCGCTGAAGACGTACTGGATCGCGATGGTGTGGAAGTAGCGCGGCGGACGAGTTAAGCGAAGCATTTGGCAGACGGTATCAGAGAATATACATACGCGCAGAAGACGGATTCTGCGCGCGGGCCCGGTCCCGAAGCTGCGTCGCCGATGCGCGCAGTTCGGAACGCCAGGGCGGCGGAAGATTTTTGACAATTTGGGTGGCTTTAACGATATGGCAGCTAGCGAAGGAACGCGCGCTCTGGATCCGTCCGAGTACATTGCGCACCACTTGCAGAACCTTTCCACCTCGCATCAGACGGCGGTTTTCGACATCCACGTCTGGAATCTCGACACCTTGTTCTGGTCGATCATGTGCGGCCTGGCGACCATCATCATTCTGGGTATTGCCGCCCGTCGAGCGAGTTCCGGCGTGCCGGGCCGCTTCCAGTGCGCAATCGAGATGCTGGTTGAAATGGTCGAGGATCAATCGAAGTCGATGATCCACGGCAGCCGCAAGTTCATCGCTCCGCTCGCGCTGACCGTGTTCGTCTGGGTCGCGCTGATGAACTCGCTCGACTTTATCCCCGTCGATCTGCCGGGCCGCGTGATCGGCTGGCTCGGTTTGTCGGAAGCCATTCCTCATCATCGCATCGTCCCGACGGCCGATCTGAACGGCACGCTCGGCATCGCCATCGGCGTGTTCGTGCTGATGATCTATTACAACCTCAAGATCAAGGGCGTCGGCGGCTTCGTGCACGAACTGCTGTCCGCTCCGTTCGGCGCGCATCCGCTTCTGTGGATCCCGAACCTTGCACTGAACATCATCGAGTTCGTCGCCAAGACGGTTTCGCTCGGCATGCGGCTGTTCGGCAACATGTACGCGGGTGAACTGTTGTTCCTGTTGATTGCCCTGCTCGGCAGCATGTGGAGTTTCGGCGCGGACGCCTCGGTGCTGGGCTTCCTCGGCAACGTGGTGGCAGGTACGGTCTGGGCGATCTTCCACATTCTGATCGTTCTGCTGCAAGCGTTCATTTTCATGATGCTCACGCTGGTGTATCTCGGCCAGGCGCATGACAGCCACTAAGGCGCGTTCGCGGTAGTTCCGGAATCGCATCAGGTTTCAGCGTTTCAAGTTTTTTATAAATCCAGTTCCAAAGTCTTTAATTAAAGGAGTGATCATGCAAGCTTTCATCGCCAACATCCAGGGTCTGACCGCCATCGGTATCGGCATCATCATCGGCCTGGGTGCAATCGGCGCCTGTATCGGTATCGGCCTGATGGGCGGCAAGTACATCGAAGCATGTGCGCGCCAGCCGGAACTGATGAACCCGCTGCAAACCAAGATGTTCCTCTTGGCTGGTCTGATCGACGCGGCGTTCCTGATTGGCGTTGGTGTGGCAATGCTGTTTGCGTTCGCGAACCCGCTCCTGTCGAAGCTGGCAGGCTAAGGTTCCTCGGAAGCGTGCGCCTCGCCTGACATGACGGCGCAGGACGGAACGGGTGATGGCGCTTAATCGATGCAACCCGTCGATGAGCGCCTTACCGTTTCACTCTCCCGATTAGCAACGTTTAAGGAAACACCGTGAATCTCAACGCAACCCTGTTTGCGCAAATGGTCGTGTTTCTGATCCTCGCGTGGTTCACGATGAAGTTCGTGTGGCCGCCGTTGATCAACGCCCTCGACGAGCGCTCGAAGAAGATCGCTGACGGCCTCGCCGCCGCTGAAAAGGGCAAGACGGAACTCGAAGCCGCGCACAAGCGCGTCGACCAGGAACTGGCGCAGGCCCGTAACGACGGACAGCAACGTATCGCGGAAGCTGAGAAGCGCGCCGTGGCGGTCGCCGACGAAATCAAGGCGAACGCACAAGCCGAAGCAGCGCGAATCGTGGCGCAGGCGAAGGCCGACGCGGACCAGCAAGTCGTGAAGGCGCGTGAAACATTGCGCGGCGAAGTCGCGGCATTGGCCGTGAAGGGCGCTGAGCAAATCCTGAAGCGCGAAGTCGACCAGAAGGCACACGCCGATCTGCTGAATCAACTGAAAGCCGAGCTCTGATCATGGCCGAACTTGCAACCATCGCCCGTCCTTACGCAGAAGCGCTGTTCCGCGTGGCCGAAGCGGGTGAGCTCGCCGCCTGGTCCGCTTTCGTCGAGGAGCTGGCACAGGTTGCGCGTCTGCCCGAAGTGACGTCGATCGCCACGAGCCCGAAAGTGAACCGCGAACAGATCAGCGACCTGCTGCTGTCGGCGGTGAAATCGCCGCTCGCGAAAGACAGCGCTCAAGCCAAGAACTTTGTGCAAATGCTCGTCGAGAATCATCGGCTTGCTTTGATGCCGGAAATCGCCACGCAATTCGACGAGCTGAAGAACGCTCGCGAAGGTGCGGCCGACGCGCTGATCGTCAGCGCGTTTCCGCTGGAAGGCACACAGTTGAACGACCTCGTCGCAAGTCTCGAACGCAAGTTCCAACGCAAGCTGAAACCTACCGTCGAAATCGACGCGTCGCTCATCGGCGGCGTTCGCGTGACGGTCGGCGACGAAGTGCTCGATACCTCGGTCCGCGCGCGCCTCGCCAGCATGCAAACGGCTCTGACCGCCTGACGCCGTCTGGCCCGTTCAGCAGCTGGCACGCAACAGAATTGACTATCAGGAGCGAATAATGCAACTCAATCCCTCTGAGATCAGCGAGCTGATCAAGAGCCGGATCCAGGGCCTTGAAGCGAGCGCAGACGTTCGCAACCAGGGCACCGTGATCTCCGTGACCGACGGTATCGTTCGTATCCACGGCCTGTCGGACGTGATGCAGGGCGAAATGCTCGAATTCCCGGGCAACACTTTCGGCCTCGCGCTGAACCTCGAACGCGACTCCGTCGGCGCCGTGATTCTGGGTGAGTACGAACACATTTCGGAAGGCGACATCGTCAAGACGACGGGCCGCATTCTCGAAGTGCCGGTGGGTCCGGAACTGCTCGGCCGCGTGGTCGATGCACTCGGCAACCCGATCGACGGCAAGGGTCCGATCAACGCGAAAATGACCGATGCAGTCGAAAAGATTGCGCCGGGCGTGATTTGGCGTAAGTCGGTGTCGGAGCCGGTCCAGACCGGCCTCAAGTCGATCGACGCGATGGTTCCGGTTGGCCGCGGCCAGCGTGAACTGATCATCGGCGACCGCCAGTGCGGCAAGACCGCCGTTGCGATCGACGCGATCATCAACCAGAAGGGCAAGAACCTCTTCTGTATCTACGTCGCGATCGGCCAGAAGGCTTCGTCGATCATGAACGTGGTCCGCAAGCTGGAAGAAACCGGCGCGCTGGAGTACACGATCGTCGTCGCGGCTTCGGCTTCGGAATCGGCTGCGATGCAATACCTCGCACCGTATGCCGGCTGCACGATGGGCGAATACTTCCGCGATCGTGGTCAAGACGCGCTGATCGTTTATGACGATTTGACCAAGCAAGCCTGGGCGTATCGCCAGATTTCGCTGCTGCTGCGCCGCCCGCCGGGCCGTGAAGCATATCCGGGCGACGTGTTCTATCTGCACTCGCGTCTGCTGGAACGCGCGGCTCGCGTGTCGGAAGACTACGTCGAGAAGTTCACCAACGGTGAAGTGAAAGGCAAGAGCGGTTCGCTGACGGCACTGCCGGTCATTGAAACGCAAGCCGGCGACGTGACCGCGTTCGTTCCGACGAACGTGATCTCGATTACCGACGGCCAGATCTTCCTGGAAACCGACTTGTTCAACGCCGGTATCCGCCCTGCTATCAACGCGGGCGTGTCGGTGTCGCGAGTCGGCGGTGCAGCGCAGACCAAGGTCGTGAAGAAGCTGTCGGGCGGTATCCGTACCGACCTCGCGCAGTATCGTGAGCTGGCTGCGTTCGCGCAGTTCGCATCGGACCTCGACGAAGCCACCCGCAAGCAACTGGAGCGCGGCCGCCGCGTGACGGAACTGCTGAAGCAGCCGCAGTATCAGCCGCTGCAAGTGTGGGAACTGGCCGTGGCGCTGTTCGCCGCGAACAACGGTTATCTCGACGACCTCGAAGTCAGCCAGGTGCTGCCGTTCGAAAAGGGTCTGCGCGAATACCTGAAGACGAGCCACGCCGACATGATCAAGCGCATCGAAGACAACAAAGACTTGTCGAAGGACGACGACGGCGCACTGCATGGCGCGCTGAAGGACTTCAAGAAGTCGGGCGCTTACTGATCTCAGCATTGATCGGGACTTTGGAGCGGCGCGGGTCGCTTCGAGCAGCACAGGAAGACCCGCGCCACTTCAATAGCTTTGCATGGGCCTCGAGTCACCGCTAAAGCGCCGACTCGGACCGACAAAGGAGTAAGCAAATGGCTGGAATGAAGGAAATTCGCGGCAAGATCAAGAGCGTGCAAAACACGCGCAAGATCACGAAGGCGATGGAAATGGTGGCCGCGTCGAAAATGCGCCGCGCGCAGGAGCGCATGCGCGCTGCTCGCCCGTATGCCGACAAGGTGCGCGACATCGCGGCTCACATGAGCGCGGCGACGCCCGAGTATCGCCATCCGTTCATGGTGGAGAACCACGGCGCGAAGTCCGCGGGCATGATCCTCGTCACGACCGACAAAGGTCTGTGCGGCGGCATGAACACGAACATCCTGCGTGCCACGCTTCTGAAGATCAAGGAGCTGGACCAGAAGGGCGTGAAGATCGAAGCATCGGCGATCGGCAGCAAGGGTTTCGGCTTCCTGACGCGTCTGAAGGCCAAGACCGTGTCGCACGTCACGCAACTGGGCGATACGCCGCATCTGGAAAAGCTGATCGGCGCGGTGAAGGTTCAGCTGGACCTGTACTCGGAAGGCAAGATCAACGCGGTGTACCTTGGCTATACGCGCTTCGTCAACACGATGAAGCAGGAAGCGGTCATCGAGCAGCTTCTGCCGTTGTCGGCCGAAGACTTCAAGCGCGACGGCGAAGCGGAAGGCGTGACGCCGAAGACTTCGTGGGACTACATCTACGAACCGGACGCGCAAACCGTCGTCGACGAATTGCTGGTGCGTTATGTCGAGGCGCTCGTCTACCAGGCGGTCGCGGAAAACATGGCGTCGGAGCAATCGGCGCGAATGGTCGCGATGAAGGCTGCGTCGGACAATGCGAAGACCGTGATCGGCGAACTTCAGCTCGTGTACAACAAGAGCCGTCAAGCCGCGATCACGAAGGAATTGTCGGAAATCGTCGGCGGCGCCGCAGCGGTCGGTTGATCGAACGCGCGGAAACGAACTGTCGAATCGAACTGCGCCTTTGCGCGAGTCAAGAATTTAGTATCTAAAGGAAATGCGATGAGTACTACTGCTTTGGTAGAAGGCAAGATCGTACAGTGCATCGGCGCGGTGATCGACGTGGAATTCCCGCGCTCGGACATGCCGAAGATTTACGACGCGCTGATTCTGGAAGGCTCGGAACTGACGCTCGAAGTCCAGCAGCAGCTGGGCGACGGCGTGGTCCGTACCATTTGTCTGGGTGCATCGGACGGCCTGCGTCGCGGCACCGTGGTGAAGAACACGGGCAAGCCGATCAGCGTGCCGGTCGGCAAGCCGACGCTTGGCCGGATCATGGACGTGCTGGGTCGCCCGATCGACGAAGCCGGTCCGATCAACTCGGACGTGGTGCGCGGCATTCACCAGAAGGCTCCGGCGTTCGACGAACTGTCGCCGTCGACGGAACTGCTCGAAACCGGCATCAAGGTTATCGACCTGATCTGCCCGTTCGCGAAGGGCGGCAAGGTCGGCCTGTTCGGCGGCGCCGGCGTGGGCAAGACCGTGAACATGATGGAACTGATCAACAACATCGCGAAGGAACACGGCGGTTACTCCGTGTTCGCCGGCGTTGGCGAGCGTACCCGCGAAGGGAACGACTTCTATCATGAAATGAAGGACTCGAACGTTCTCGATAAAGTGGCGCTCGTGTACGGCCAGATGAACGAGCCGCCGGGCAACCGTCTGCGCGTGGCGCTGACCGGCCTGACGATGGCCGAGCACTTCCGCGACGAAGGTCTCGACGTGCTGTTCTTCGTCGACAACATCTACCGTTTCACGCTGGCAGGCACGGAAGTGTCGGCACTGCTCGGCCGTATGCCGTCGGCAGTGGGCTATCAGCCTACTCTGGCTGAAGAAATGGGCAAGCTGCAAGAGCGCATCACGTCGACCAAGACCGGCTCGATCACGTCGGTTCAGGCCGTGTACGTGCCTGCCGATGACTTGACCGACCCGTCGCCGGCTACGACGTTCGGCCACTTGGATGCAACGGTCGTGTTGTCGCGTGACATCGCTTCGCTGGGTATCTACCCGGCAGTGGACCCGCTCGATTCGACCTCGCGTCAGATCGACCCGAACGTGATCGGCGAAGAGCACTACAACATCACGCGCGGCGTGCAGCAAACGCTGCAGCGCTACAAGGAATTGCGCGACATTATCGCGATTCTGGGCATGGACGAACTCGCGCCGGAAGACAAGCTCGCCGTTGCGCGCGCTCGTAAGATCCAGCGTTTCCTGTCGCAGCCGTTCCACGTTGCTGAAGTGTTCACGGGCTCGCCGGGCAAGTACGTGCCGCTGAAGGAAACCATCCGCGGCTTCAAGATGATCGTCGAAGGCGAGTGCGATCATCTGCCGGAGCAGGCGTTCTACATGGTCGGCACGATCGACGAAGCCTTCGAAAAGGCCAAGAAGATCCAGTAAGGCGGGGAGTACACGAAGCGGGCGCGGACGTAAAATCCGCGCCTTCGTAATACGCTCAACCAAAGCCTTGCATGGATCGAGAGGCGGCGCAAAAGCGCTGGCTCTCGGCGACAGGAGTCGATATGGCAACCATTAAAGTAGACGTCGTCAGCGCGGAAGAGCAAATCTTCTCGGGCCAGGCGAAGTTCGTCGCGCTGCCGGGCGAAGCAGGTGAACTCGGGATTCTGCCGGGCCACACGCCGCTCATCACGCGTATTCGTCCGGGCGCGGTGCGCATCGAGGCGGAAGACGGTTCGGAAGAGTTCGTGTTCGTCGCAGGCGGGATTCTCGAAATCCAGCCGGGCGTCGTGACCGTGCTCGCCGACACCGCCATTCGCGGTGCGGATCTGGACGAAGCGAAGGCGCAGGACGCGAAGAAGCGCGCTGAGGAAGCGCTGCAGAACACGGGTTCGAATCTCGAGTACGCCACCGCGCAAGCGGAACTGGCTTACGCGACGGCGCAACTCGCGGCTATCGAGCGTCTGCGCAAATTGCGCGGTCAGCACTGAAGCTTCGAGCAGCAACGTAGTGCGAAAAAAGCAGCCTTCGGGCTGCTTTTTTTATGGGCGCGCGGGGCGTCCCGATGGAACATGCCGTGCAAATCTGCATATCCGATGTGCGCGCCGTGACCGCCAGGTTGCGGGTAACACTGAATTCAAGTTTGATGAGTCGCCGTGCAGAATAGTCTTCCGATTCGCTTTCAATGCGTCAGCGTGGAGGCGGCCAGCAGACGGATTTCAGACGGAGATATTCGATGGCATCTACATCCGTGCAACCCGGCGCTCTTATTCAGCCTCGCGACGGGCTTTCTTACGTCCGCGGCACGACGGACATCCCGCTGAGCGACCAGACCGTCGCGCGATTTCTTCAGGAAACGGCCGCGCGCTTTCCCGATCGGCCTGCCGTGACGTTCCGCGAGCAGGGCATCCGCTGGACCTGGCGCGAGTTCGCGGATGAAGTCGATACGCTGGCGAGCGGCCTGCTCGCGCTCGGCGTGACGCCGGGCGAGCGCGTCGGCATCTGGTCACCGAATCGCGCGGAATGGCTGCTGACGCAGTTCGCGACCGCGCGGATCGGCGCGATTCTCGTGAATATCAATCCGGCGTACCGGCTCGCCGAACTCGAATATGCGTTGAACAAAGTTGGCTGCCGCACGCTGATTTCGGCGGAGCAGTTCAAGTCGTCGAAGTATCTGGAGATGTTGCAGACACTCGCGCCGGAACTTGCCGACGCGGACCCCGGCGCGTTGCGGGCCGCGCGGCTGCCCGCGTTGACCAACGTGATCCGCATGGGCGACGCCGCGACGCCCGGCATGCTGCGCTTCCCCGACGTAATGGCGCGCGGGCGCGGACAACTCGATCCCGCGCGGCTCGACGCGCTCGAAGCGCGACTCAGCGCGTGCGATCCGATCAACATCCAGTTCACCAGCGGCACGACCGGGAATCCGAAGGGCGCGACGCTGACGCACCATAACGTGGTGAACAACGGCCGTTTTATCGCGATGGCGATGCGCCTTTCCGAAACCGATTCCCTGTGCATTCCGGTGCCGCTTTACCACTGTTTCGGCATGGTGCTGGCCGTGCTCGCGTGTGTTTCGACGGGAACGGCGATGGTTTTTCCCGGCGAAGCATTCGATCCGGCCGCGACGCTCGCCGCCGTCGATGAAGAGCGCTGCACCGCGCTGCACGGCGTGCCGACGATGTTTATCGGCGAACTGGATTTGGCGGAGTTCGCCAAATACGACCTCAGCCGCCTGCGCACCGGGATCATGGCGGGATCGCCGTGTCCAATCGAAACGATGAAGCGCGTTGTCGCCAAGATGAATCTGAGCGAAATCACGATTGCCTACGGCATGACCGAGACAAGTCCTGTGTCGTTTCAGAGTTCGACGACCGATCCACTCGACAAGCGAACCACGACCGTCGGCCAGATTCAGCCGCATCTGGAGGTGAAGCTGATCGATTCGTTGGGCGCGATTGTGCCGGTCGGCGAAACCGGCGAGCTGTGTACACGCGGGTATTCGGTGATGGATGGCTATTGGGACGATGAAGAAAAAACGCGCGAAACGATTGTGGACGGCTGGATGCACACCGGCGACCTCGCGACGCTGGACGCCGAAGGCTATTGCAACATCGTCGGACGGCTGAAAGACATGTTGATCCGCGGCGGCGAAAACATCTATCCGCGCGAAATCGAGGAATTTTTATTCCGTCATCCGAAGGTGCAGACCGTGCAGGTCTTCGGCGTGCCGGACGCGAAATACGGCGAAGAAGTTTGCGCGTGGATCGTTTTGCGTCCGAACGAGCAGGCGAGCGCAGAAGAGATTCGCGAATTTTGTCAGGGACAAATCGCGCACTATAAAATCCCTCGCCACATTCGATTCGTGGACGAATTACCGATGACCGTAACGGGGAAAGTGCAGAAGTTCGTGATGCGCGCCCGGATGATCGACGAATTGAACGTATCCGCGGCTAAAACAGCTTAACGTTGCGCTAATTATTACCCAAATGAACCATCGGCGCGGTTATTGAATAATCGCGCCATTTGTTTCAATAAGACCGCAAACGTTTAAGCAGACGAAAAAAAAGCGGGCCTGGAGCCCGCTAAAAACCACACGCTACGGGGTTAGCGCGAGGAGACCAAAGGTGGGAACAGCTCCGATAATGCTCCATCGGAGAACGACCCCAGCAAGGATGTCCCTAAAACAGGGCTTCGGTTTTGACGCCGACCATCAAGTGCGTTGCATCCGCTCACGCGCGGCACTCGATCACATCCGTGTTGAACTCGTTTGAACAGATTGTGGGCGAATTGATCCTGTGTCGCCGTAACAAAGTGTTTCAGGTTGTAACCCTCACCGGACAAGGCTTTCGGTAATTTGCGGGTCATTTTTGCGAAGCACGCAAGGTCAAAAACACCGCTTCTCGAACACCTCGCAAACGTTTAACTGCAGCTTAGTGCATCTCTTCGGATTTTTCGAGAGAATCATTAATCGCGTGATTTTTTTCTGGTCGCGCGCTTTCCCAAACTTAACGCAGGAGCGTGAATGACGATCGACGCAGCCCTTCTCGGTTATTACCGCATGGTCGCGGAGGCCTTTCCGCCGCTCGCCGGGAATCCCGACGCACCGGCGATCCGCCAGCGCTTTCACGAGGTGGCGAAGGCGTTTGCGCGCCCGCGTTCGGATGATGTCGTCGTGGACGAAATGACCGTGCCGCTCGACGGGCGGGAACTGGCGGCGCGCGTTTATCGTCCTGCGGGCGGGGCAACTGCGTTACCGCTGCTGGTTTATTTTCATGGCGGCGGCTGGGTACTGGGCGATCTCGATACGCACGACACGCTGTCCGAGCGCCTGGCGATCGACGCGAACTGCGCGGTGGCGTGTGTCGATTACCGGCTTGCGCCCGAGCATCCGTTCCCCGCGCCGTGCGACGACGCGCTCGACGCGCTGCTGTGGTTTGCCGAGCATCGTTCGCGGCTGGGGTTCGCGACGGATCGGCTGGCGGTTGGCGGCGACAGCGCGGGCGCGCATCTGGCGGTCGTGGCGGCGCGCGGCGCGAACGAGCGCGTCGCGGGGCTGGTCGGCGCGCAATTACTGTTGTATCCGGTGATGCGGCGTCAGTTCGAGAGCGCGAGTTGCATTGCGAATGCAAACGGGCCGGGTCTCACAAACGACGAGATGGCGTGGTTCTGGACCCAGTTTTTCGCCGCGACGACGCCCGATGCCCACGATGTCCGCGCGTTTCCCCTCGCCGAACCCTACGAGCGCACGCCCGCGCCGGCGCTGATCGTGGCTGCGGCCTACGATCCGCTCTACGACGACGCGTTCGAACTCGAGCGTTTCCTGGCGGCGAACGGCGGGCGCGCCGAGGTGATCGCGGCCGACGATATGACGCACGGCTTCGGGCGCGTCCAGTCGCATTCGGCGGCGGCCGCTGCCTGGATGAAGACGATCGGTGGGCGGATCGGCGAAATGCTGCGTTGAATCCAGCCGCTTACTTCAGCCATTTGTCGACCACGGCCTGAAACTCGCCCGTCGATCGCGCGAGGTGCAGCCATTGGTCGACGTATTGCTGGAATGTCACGTCGCCGCGCGGCACGAGATACGCCTTCTCCCCGAACTGGAACGGTTTGTCAGGATGCACCGAGCACAAACCCGGGTTGAGCTTCTGCTGCAATAGCGTCTCGGATGCATCGGTGACCATGACGTCGGCGTGGTTGTCGAGAATCTGGCGGAAGATCGTCACGTTGTCCGGATACTCGATCAACTGCGCGTGCGTGAAGAACTGCTTCGCGAAGCGCTCGTTCGTGCCGCCCGGATTGACGATCGCCCGCACGCCGGGCTGGTCGATCTGCGTGACCGTCTGGTACTTGTCCACGTCGGTGCAGCGCACGATGGCCGTCTTGCCGTCCACCATGTACGGCTCGGTGAAGAACGCGCGCTTCTGGCGGTCGAGCGTCGTCGAAACGCCGCCGACCGCGATATCGCACTTGGCGACGAAATCGTTCATCAGATTCGACCACGTCGTCTTTACGTACTCGGTTTTCGCGCCGAGCGAGTGCGCGAGATTCTCGGCCAGATCGATGTCGATACCTTCGAAACCGCCGTCCGGCTTGGCGAACGTGTATGGCTTGTAGTCGCCGGTCGTGCAGACGCGCAGCGTGTGACGCGTGAGGATTTCGTCGAGGCGCGACGCGGGCGCAGCGGAGGCCACTGCCACGGCGGCGACGGGCGCGACCGTCGGGCTGACCGCGCCGGCCTGCGTCGTCTGTGCGTTCGCGATGGGCGCAAGCGCTGCACAGACGACAGCCGCAGACGCCAGAACGCCGGCCACGGCCGGACGGAAGTGGAATTTCATCGGATGTTCCCTGTTTTTATCGGATCGGCGAGGTGAGCGCCCCGGCGGTCGATGATAACCACCGCCCGTCGCGTTGAACACCGGCGGGCGAGCCGCTCGCCGCAAAAACGCGAGGCGCGTCCGGTAGAATGATCTTTTGCCTTTGAGTTCCGAGCGACGTGGCCCATACCCTTCTGAACGACACTTTCCTGCGCGCGCTGATGCGCGAGCCGACCGACTACACGCCGATCTGGCTGATGCGTCAGGCGGGCCGCTATCTGCCCGAATACAACGCCACGCGTTCGCGCGCGGGCAGTTTTCTCGGCCTCGCGAAAAGCCCGTCCTACGCCACGGAAGTCACGTTGCAGCCGCTCGAACGCTTTCCGCTCGACGCCGCCATCCTGTTTTCCGACATCCTGACCGTGCCCGACGCCATGGGACTCGGGCTGAACTTCGTGCAGGGCGAAGGCCCGCGTTTCGAGCGGCCGGTGCGCACCGAGGAAGACGTCGCGAAGCTCGCCGTGCCGGATATCGACTCAACGCTGCGCTACGTGACCGATGCCGTGAGCGAAATTCGCCGCGCGCTGACCGATTCGCAAGGACGCCAGAAAGTGCCGCTGATCGGCTTTTCGGGCAGCCCGTGGACGCTCGCGTGTTACATGGTGGAAGGCGGCGGTTCGGACGACCATCGCACGGTCAAATCGATGATGTACGCGCGGCCCGACCTGATGCACCGCATCCTCGACGTGAACGCGCAGGCCGTCACCGCGTACCTGAACGCGCAAATCGAAGCGGGCGCGCAGGCCGTGATGATTTTCGACACCTGGGGCGGCGCGCTCGCCGACGGCAAATACCAGCAGTTCTCGCTCGATTACACGGCGAAAGTGGTGGCCGGTCTGAAACGCGAGCACGGCGGCGTGCGGGTGCCGGTCATCACGTTCACGAAGGGCGGCGGGTTGTGGCTCGACCAGATCGCGTCGATCGGCGTGGATGCCGTCGGTCTCGACTGGACCGTGAATCTGGGGCAGGCGCGGGAACGGGTCGGCGATCGTGTCGCGCTGCAAGGCAATATCGACCCGAACGTGCTGTTCGCGCCGCCGGCTGTGATCCGCACCGAGGCGCGCGCCGTACTCGACAGTTTCGGCAATCATCCGGGGCATGTTTTCAATCTGGGCCACGGTATTTCGCAGTTCACGCCGCCGGAAAGCGTCGCGGAACTGGTCGATGAAGTGCATCGGCACAGCCGCACGATCCGCGCGAAGGGCGCGGCTTGATTTGCTGCGTCGCAGCAGAAATGCTCGCCGCTGGGCTCTGCTTCTAGGGGGCTGCGCCAAGCCGAAAGGCCGTCGTCCGGCGCTCTCTCGATTGTCAAGTCTTGACTTATACACATTTTGTACGCTGCGCCGCGCCATCTCGATAAAGCGCCGATGTAAGCGCTTCAAAGGCTTCGTTTTCGAATCAAGTCTTTGATTTAAAAAGAATTTACACTAATCGGGCCACAATGTGGGTTAGCGCACGCAGCGCGCTGGAACGGCCCTTTTTCGAACTGTCAATCAAAGTTCTCAACAAAGTTATCCACAGGGCTGTGGAAAGCGTCGAAATCTCAAAAATAATCCTGAACTTAGCGCCGATTCTGATGTTTCACTTTAAGTCCGGACTGCAAAGCCTTGTGCCGTCGTCGGGGCGTTGCCGCAGGGCGGATTGCGGGCGGCGCGGCGCATGAGTGAAGTTTTTGTCCGCGTGGCGCTGGATCATCCGCTGCCGACGCTATTCGACTATCGCTACGATCTCGTGCCGGAACCCGTCCCCGGGTTGCTCGTGCGCGTGCCGTTCGGCCGCCGCGACGCGGTCGGCCTGATCTGCGAAGTCACGACCCAGAGCGACGTTCCCGCCGACAAACTGCGCTCGGTCGAAGCGATCTGCGACGCGTGCCCGCCGCTGTCCGACACCTGGCGCGCGCTCGCCGCTTTCGCCGCCGAGTATTACCAGCGCGGCCTCGGCGAGGTCGCGCTGCCTGCGTTGCCGCAGGCGTTGCGCGATGCGTCGCGGTGGGGGCGGCTCCTGGCCGTCGAGGAGCACTACCGGTTGCTGCCCACTGGACGCGCCGCGCTGCCCGACGCGCTTCCGGCGCGCGCGAGCGCATTGCGCGCGCTTGCCGACGCGCTCGCCGCCGTTCCCACGCTTGCCGCCGCCGATGCCCGCGCGCTTCATCCGAAAGCCATCGCGACGCTCGGGCAATGGCAGACGAACGGTTGGGTCGCGCTGGAAACGGGCGATCGGGAAAGCAGGATGCCCGCCGCCGAACGCGTGGGGTTAACCCACGGCGTCGTGTTGCCGCAGTTGACCGCAGAGCAGGAACAGGCCGTCGATGCAATCCGCGCGAGCACCGCGTTCGCGCCATTTCTGCTGCATGGCGTGACCGGCAGCGGCAAAACCGAGGTTTATCTCCACGCACTTGCCGATCTGCTCGCCGCGCGTCCCGACGCGCAAGCGCTCGTCCTCGTGCCGGAAATCAACCTGACGCCGCAATTCGAGGCCGCGTTCCGCGCGCGTTTCGCGGCGCTGCCGGAAGGCGGCATCGTCACGATGCACAGCGGTCTCGCGGAAGGCGAGCGCGCGCGCAACTGGCTGGCCGCGCACACCGGACGCGCGCGTCTCGTGCTCGGCACGCGGCTCGCCATCCTCGCGTCGATGCCGACACTCGCGTTGATCGTCGTGGATGAGGAGCACGATCCCGCCTACAAGCAGCAGGAAGGTTTGCGCTATTCCGCGCGCGATCTCGCGATTTATCGGGCGAAGCAACTGGAGATTCCGGTCGTGCTCGGCTCCGCGACCCCTTCGCTCGAAAGCTGGTGGCAAGCCGAGCAGGGCCGTTACACGCTGTTGACGCTCACGCGCCGCGCGGTTGCGGATGCCGTGTTGCCGAGCGTGCGGCTCGTCGATCTGGAAGAGGAGCGGCGGCGCGGGCGGGCGTCCGTGGACGGCTTGTCCGGGCCGTTTATCGCGGCGATGAAAACGCGGCTGGAGCGCGGCGAGCAAAGTCTCGTGTTTCTGAACCGACGCGGCTACGCGCCGATTTTGTCGTGCGACGCGTGCGGCTGGGTCGCCGGTTGCCCGCGATGCAGCGCGTATGTCGTGCTCCACAAGCCCGAGCGAGCGCTGCGCTGCCACCATTGCGGCTGGGAATCGCGGATTCCGAAATCATGTCCCGATTGCGGCAACGTCGATATCGCGCCGATGGGGCGTGGCACGCAGCGCGTCGAGGAAACGCTCGCGAGCGCGGTGCCGGGCGCGCGCGTGCTGCGGATCGACGCGGACAGCACGCGGCGCAAGGGCAGCGCGCAGGCGCTGTTCTCTAATGTTCACGCGGGCGAGGTGGATATTCTGGTCGGCACGCAGATGATCGCTAAAGGTCACGACTTTCAGCGCGTCACGCTGGTGGGCGTGCTGAACGCCGACACCGCGCTTTTTTCCCACGATTTCCGTGCAAGCGAACGGCTTTTCGCGCAATTGATGCAGGTAAGCGGACGAGCGGGCCGCGCCGGATTGCCGGGCGAAGTGATGATCCAGACGCGCTATCCGCGACACGCGCTGTATCACGCGCTGTCGCGTCACGATTACGTCGGATTTGCAAATTCGACGCTCAACGAGCGCCGCGACGCGCATCTGCCGCCGTTCGTTTATCAGGCGTTGTTGCGCGCGGAAGGGCGCACGATCGACGCCGCGCTGGCGTTTTTGCAGGAGGCGGCCGCCGAGTTCGCGACGCTGCCGGGCGCCGAGCGCGTGACGGTGTACGACGCGGTGCCGCTGACTATCGTGAAGGTGTTCAACGTCCATCGCGCGCAATTGCTGCTCGAATGCGCGTCGCGCGCGGCGCTTCAGCACGCGTTACGGGCGTGGCAACCCGTGCTGCGAGGCCTGAGAGGCGTGCTGCGCTGGAATGTCGAAGTGGATCCGCTCGATATTTGAGCGGCGTGTGGCAGGCGGCGCGTTCAGCCGTTGCTGCGTTCCTGACCGCGCACCGGAATAGCGCCGAGCGCTGCGATATCGCCGGGACCGCGTTGATCGTCGCGCGGCGAGGCCGACGGACGTTCCACATGCGGATGTGCCCCGCGGATAAACAGAATCACGCACAGCGCGCACATCGCCCAGACGCAGCCGAAAACCATCCAAGTGCTCATGCTCGTTTCTCCCCGAAACCCAGGCGGCGTTCGTGGCCGCGGTCCGCGCGTCGTGAATTCGCTCGCGCTTTGACGTTATATCGGCGGCGATTGGGGTTTTGATTAGGGTCATTCCTATAAAAATTTGATTAGGGAAAATACTAGGCAAAAATCGCCATCCGCCAGGTGTCGATGCACCCCGTGAAACCCTTGGTGCATAAGGCGTCCATAGAGGTGCAACCTATCCCGAAATGTTGGTTGCACCTTTTTTATCAGCGGAGTACGATTCGCCCACTTTTTAGTCATCGGCCGGTGCGGCACGTCGGCCAAACGAAGGAAATATGGCGAGCACTACCCTAGGCGTTAAAGTCGACGACCTGCTGCGCACCCGGCTGAAAGACGCCGCGACGCGGCTTGAGCGCACTCCTCACTGGCTCATTAAGCAAGCCATCTTCGCGTACCTCGAGCGCATCGAGCACGGCCAGTTGCCGCCGGAACTCTCGGGCGCGCCGGGCATCGCTGAAGTCGGCGAGACGCTGCACGCCGATCACGACGAAGACAACGCTCCCCATCCTTTCCTCGATTTCGCGCAGAACGTGCAGCCGCAATCCGTGCTGCGCGCGGCGATCACGGCCGCGTATCGACGTCCCGAGCCGGAATGCGTGCCGTTCCTGATCGGCCAGGCGCGTCTCACCGGCGCGATCGCGACCGAAACCCAGAGCATGGCGACCAAGCTGGTCGAGGCGTTGCGCGCGAAGCATACGGGCGGCGGCGTCGAAGGGTTGATCCACGAGTTTTCGCTTTCCAGCCAGGAAGGCGTCGCGCTGATGTGTCTCGCGGAAGCGCTGCTGCGCATTCCCGACCGCGCGACCCGCGACGCGCTGATCCGCGACAAGATCAGCAAGGGCGACTGGCGCTCGCACATGGGTCAGGCGCCGTCGCTGTTCGTGAACGCCGCGACCTGGGGTCTGATGATCACCGGCAAGCTCGTCACGACCAATAGCGAAGCGGGGTTGTCGTCGGCGTTGACGCGGTTGATCGGACGGGGCGGCGAGCCGCTGATCAGGAAGGGCGTCGATATGGCGATGCGCCTGATGGGCGAACAGTTCGTCACCGGCGAGACGATCTCGGAAGCGCTCGCGAACAGCCGCAAGTTCGAAGCGCGCGGCTTCCGTTATTCCTACGACATGCTCGGCGAAGCGGCGACGACCGAAGAAGACGCGCTGCGCTACTACGCATCCTACGAGCAGGCGATCCACGCGATCGGCAAGGCGGCCGGCGGGCGTGGCATCTACGAAGGTCCGGGCATCTCGATCAAGCTTTCCGCGCTGCATCCGCGATATTCGCGCTCGCAGCAGGAGCGCACGATGAACGAATTGCTGCCGCGCGTGCGCTCGCTCGCGCAACTCGCGCGCCGCTACGACATCGGTTTGAATATCGACGCCGAGGAAGCAGACCGTCTCGAAATCTCGCTGGATCTGCTCGAAGCGCTGTGCTTCGATCCCGAACTGGCGGGCTGGAACGGCATCGGCTTCGTGGTGCAGGCATATCAGAAGCGCTGCCCGTTCGTGATCGACTATTTGATCGACCTCGCGCGCCGCAGCCGTCACCGTCTGATGATCCGTCTGGTAAAGGGCGCGTATTGGGATTCGGAAATCAAGCGCGCGCAAGTGGATGGTCTCGAAGGCTACCCGGTCTATACGCGCAAGATCTATACGGACATTTCATACGTCGCCTGCGCGAAAAAGCTGCTGGCCGCGCCGGATGCCGTGTATCCGCAATTCGCCACGCACAACGCATTCACGCTCTCGGCTATCTATCAGCTCGCGGGTCAGAACTACTATCCGGGCCAGTACGAGTTCCAGTGTCTGCACGGCATGGGCGAGCCGCTCTACGAGGAAGTCACCGGCCGCGACAAGCTGAACCGGCCGTGTCGCGTGTATGCGCCGGTCGGCACGCACGAAACGCTGCTCGCGTATCTCGTGCGCCGCCTGCTCGAAAACGGCGCGAATACGTCGTTCGTGAACCGAATCGCCGATGAATCGATTCCGGTCAGCGATCTCGTGCAGGATCCGATCGACGAAGCGTCGAAGCTCGTGCCGCTCGGCCTGCCGCACGCGAAGATCGCATTGCCGCGTCAGTTGTACGGCAACGAGCGCCTCAATTCGATGGGGTTCGATTTGTCGAACGAGCATCGGCTGGCGTCGCTTTCGTCGGCGTTGCTGGCAAGCGCGAACGCGCCGTGGCGCGCCGCGCCGATGCTCGAATCCGACGATACCGCAGGCGGCGTGACGCGCGACGTGCGCAATCCCGCCGATTTGCGCGATATCGTGGGCACGGTCGTGGAAGCGACGTCCGAACAAGTGAGCGCCGCCATCGCGCACGCAGTCGCCGCCGCGCCGATCTGGCAGGCCACGCCGGTCGGCGAGCGCGCCGACTGTCTCGCGCGCGCTGCCGATCTGCTCGAAGCGCAGATGCACACGCTGATGGGACTCGTCGTGCGTGAAGCGGGCAAATCGCTCGCGAACGCGGTGTCGGAGATCCGCGAGGCGATCGATTTTCTGCGCTATTACTCGGCGCAAATCCGCAGCGAGTTTTCCAACGATACGCATCGTCCGCTCGGCCCGGTGGTTTGTATCAGCCCGTGGAATTTCCCGCTCGCGATTTTCCTCGGCCAGGTTGCCGCCGCGCTCGCCGCCGGCAATCCGGTGCTCGCGAAACCCGCCGAACAAACGCCGCTGATCGCCGCGCAAGCCGTGCGCATTCTGCGCGAAGCCGGCGTGCCGGCGGGCGCGGTACAACTGCTGCCGGGCGACGGCGAAACCGTTGGCGCCGCGCTGGTGGCCGATCCGCGCACCCGCGCCGTGATGTTCACCGGTTCGACCGAAGTCGCGCGCCTCATCAACAAAACGCTGTCTGGACGCCTCGATCCGGAAGGCCGTCCGATCCCGCTGATCGCGGAAACGGGCGGACAGAACGCAATGATCGTCGATTCGTCGGCGCTCGCTGAACAAGTCGTGGCCGACGTGCTGCAGTCGTCTTTCGATTCCGCCGGTCAACGCTGCTCGGCGCTGCGCGTTCTTTGTCTGCAGGAGGACGTCGCCGACCGCACGCTCGAAATGCTGACCGGCGCGATGCGGCAACTCGCAGTGGGCAATCCGGACCGGCTTTCTGTGGATGTCGGCCCGGTGATCGACGCGGATGCAAAGCGCGGGATCGACGCGCACGTCGCCGCGATGCGCGAAAAGGGCCGCAAGGTCGTGCAGCTCGCGCTGCCCGACGCGTGCGCGCAAGGGACGTTCGTGCCGCCGACGCTGATCGAACTGGACGGTATCGACGAATTGAAGCGCGAAGTGTTCGGACCGGTGCTGCACGTGGTGCGCTACCGCCGCGCGTCGCTTGATAAACTGCTCGACCAGATCAAATCGACCGGCTATGGACTCACGCTCGGCATCCATACGCGTATCGACGAAACCATCGCGCATGTGGTCGGCCGCGCGCACGTGGGCAATATCTACGTGAACCGGAACGTGATCGGCGCAGTGGTCGGCGTGCAGCCGTTCGGCGGCGAAGGTTTGTCGGGCACGGGCCCGAAGGCGGGCGGCGCGCTGTATCTGCAGCGCTTGCTCGCGAAGCGCCCGGCCGGTTTGCCGAAATCGCTGGAAAGCGCGCTTGTGGTGGATCAGGCGGCATCGAAAGATGCGCCGTCGGCTGCGCTGACCGCGTTGCGCGACTGGTCGATCGGCGAACGCGATCCGCAAACCGCTGCGCGTTGCGACGGGTATCTGCAACACGTTCTGGCCGGCGCGACGGCGGTGCTGCCGGGACCGACCGGCGAGCGCAACACGTACACGCTTGGCGCACGCGGCACGGTGTTGTGCGTGGCGTCGACGGCGAGCGGCGCGCGCGCCCAGTTCGCGGCGGTGCTCGCCACCGGCAATCGCGCGCTCTTTTCGGGCGCGGCGGGCGAGCAACTCGTGGCGGCGTTGCCCGCGACGCTGACGGCTCACGCGGCGGTGCGAAAGACCGGCGATACAACGGCGGAGTTCGACGCCGTGCTGTTCGAAGGTGACAGCGACGAATTGCTGTCGCTCGTGAAGGAAACCGCGAAGCGTCCGGGGCCGATCCTGTCGGTGCAGGGCGTGGCGGCTGGTGCGTTCGCCGACGGCAGTCACGACGGTGAAGGTTACGCGCTCGAAAGACTGCTGACGGAACGCTCGGTGAGCGTCAATACAGCGGCGGCGGGCGGCAATGCGAATTTGATGACGATCGGTTGAGAACCCTCTAGCGCTCGATTCAAACAAACGGCAGCGGGCACGGCGACCCCGGCACAAGCTGCCATCTACACTGGTACTAGGAGAAGCTATGACGTACACGATGAACAAGCTGGCAGCAGCATTGGCAGTCGCCGGCCTGTCGTTCGCGGGCACCGCATTCGCGCAACAGGTTGAAGAAGTCAAGGTGGGTTTCGCCGGTCCGATGACGGGTGCGCAGGCGCACTACGGCAAGGATTTCCAGAACGGCATCACGCTTGCCGTCGAGGAATTCAACGCGACGAAGCCGGTGATCGGCGGCAAGGCGGTGCATATCGTCCTCGACGCAGCCGACGACCAGGCCGACCCGCGCACGGGTACGACCGTCGCGCAAAAGCTGGTGGATGACGGCGTGAAGGGCATGCTCGGCCACTTCAACTCGGGCACGACCATTCCGGCCTCGCGCATCTACGCGAACGCGGGCATTCCCGAAATCGCGATGGCGACCGCGCCGGAATACACGACGCAGGGCTACAAGACCACGTTCCGCATGATGACGTCCGACACGCAGCAGGGTTCGGTCGCCGGCGACTTCGCGGTGAAGACGCTGAAGATGAAGAAGATCGCGATTGTCGATGACCGCACGGCTTACGGCCAGGGTCTTGCCGATCAGTTCGAGAAGGCGGCGAAGGCTTCGGGCGCGACGATTGTCGATCGCGAGTTCACGAACGACAAGGCAGTCGACTTCAAGGCGATTCTGACCAAGCTGAAGTCGATGAATCCGGACCTCGTGTACTACGGCGGCGCGGATTCGCAAGCGGGCCCGATGGTCAAGCAGATGAAGACGCTTGGCATGAAGGCGCCGCTGATGGCGGGCGAAATGGTCAAGACCGACACGTTCCTGAAGATCGCCGGCGATGCAGCCGACGGCTCGGTTGCGTCGCTGGCTGGCTTGCCGCTCGACCAGATGCCTGGCGGCGCGGACTACACGGCGAAGTACAAGAAGCGCTTCAACGAAGATGTGCAGACGTATTCGCCGTACGCCTACGACGGCGCGATGGCGATGTTCAACGCCATGAAGAAGGCCAATTCCACCGATCCGGCGAAGTACTTGCCGCTGCTGGCGAAGACCGATATGCAGGGCGTGACGGCTACGCACCTGGCGTATGACGCGAAGGGCGATCTGAAGAACGGCGGGATTACGCTTTACAAGGTCGTCGGCGGGAAGTGGACCACGTTGCAGAGCGTTGGCGGGAAGTAAGGGCGCTGGCGTCTCGCGTTCGTGTTTTTGTTGTCGAAGAAGGCCGCTCTGATTTTAGAGTGGCCTTTTTTTCGCTCACGGTCGGGCGATCTTCTTCAACCCGTTCACGGTTCACCGGCGACCGGCAAAGCGCCGTCGTTCGATACCGCTTTGAAATTTGCGCCAGCTTTGCAGCAGTAAAGAAAGTAAGTCCCGCGCCGAACAGGGCGTCGCTAATAAACGCACACGAAAGCAAGTTCCCAGAAAGCGCAGGCAAACAAAACTACCGCACAACCTAAAACTTATAATTCAAAGCAGCAAAAACATTAACCTCCGTGCGCTGCACGGTAACGGGACTGTGCCCCGCATTTCCTTCCAGCCGCCCAACGGTCGCAGCAACCGACCCAATCCAGTGCTTAGTAAAGTTGTAGCTTGTATAAGCGTTCAGATGAACATCGCGAATCCCTGAACTGGTGTCATACGCCGATAACCCCGAAGCCGAACTCTGCTGCGGAGAGATGCCAAAGAACGTCCGCGTGTACTGCGCATTGGCCCACGTCAGCCCCGGCCCGAACGAAACCAGAAAATTCGGCGTGATCGGCAAGTTCGCCGCGAGATCGGCACTCACGTACAAGCCCTGATTATTCCCCGCGATATCCTGATATGCCGCAACCGATCCGGTCAGGAACGACGCGGAATAATCCGCGAAAAGCTTCAGCTTCGGGCCGGTATGCACATTACCCAAACCGTGCAACCGCGGATCGTCCGATTCGTTGCGCGACTGCAAGTCGAACGTGATTGCCGCGCCGGCGTGATACGCGTCGCTCCGCAACGCATTCACGCCGAGCACGTCGAAGCCTTGCGAAAAAATCCGGTCGTCGTAAGAGATATCGAGCGAAGGCAGCGGAATCAATTCCAGCTTGCTCGACCCGGGATACTTCGGAGTCGCGACGACCCCCGGACCGATCGATACTTTCCACTTGGAGGCGATATCGCCGGATTCGTCGGCGTGCGCGTTCGCACAAGCGCCGCACACAAACGAAAGCAGTGCAAAGCGTGCAAATTTCGATAACTCCACGGCGGCTCTCTCCAAGCGGTTCAGGGTCGCCGGATTATATTGGCGCGCCCTGGAGGACTCGCTCGCGTGGTCGAAATTTCACGCTTTTTGGCGGCGGTTATCGGCTTTTTCGACCTTGTTCGCGGACCTGATCGAGCGTCGCGGCGGGCGTGCTCTGGTCCTGCGGAATGCGAATCTCGATCACCGCCGGCAGTCCCGACGCCACCGCGCGGTCGAACGCGGGCATGAATTCGGCGGTCGAAGCGACCCGTTCGCCGTGGGCGCCGAACGCCTGCGCATAAGCCGCGAAGTCCGGATTCGTAAGCCGCGTCCCATGCGCGCGGTTCGGATAATGCCGCTCCTGATGCATCCGGATCGTCCCGTACTGCGCGTTATTCACGACGATAAAAATCACCGCCAATCCGTACTGCATCGCAGTCGCGAGTTCGTGCGCCGCCATCAGAAAACAGCCGTCGCCCGCGAGCGCGACCACCATCCGCTCCGGATACAGCGACTTCGCCGCAATCGCCGCCGGCACGCCGTAGCCCATCGCGCCGCTGGTCGGCGCGAGTTGCGAGCGGAAATGCCGGTACGAGTAATGCCGATGCAGCCACGTCGCATAGTTGCCCGCGCCGTTCGAGACGATCGCGTCGGCCGGCAAACGCGCGCTCAGTTGACGCATGATCTCGCCGAGCTGGATATCGCCGAGCATGGGCCTCGGCTCGCGCCATTCCAGATACGAGCGGTGCGCGGCATCGGCGGAACCGGTCCAACTTGGCGACACAGGCGGCGTGAGCGCGGCGAGCGCCGCCGCCATTTCGGGCATGCCGGACACGATCGGCAGATCCGCCGAATACACGCGCCCGAGTTCCTCTGCGCCCTGATGAACGTGGATCAGCGTCTGCTTTGTCTTCGGGATATCGAGGAGCGTATAGCCCGCCGTCGTCGATTCGCCGAGCCGCGGGCCGAGCACGAACAGCAAATCGGCCTCGCGGATGCGCGCGGCCAGCGCTGGATTGATGCCGAGGCCGACATCGCCCGCGTAGTTCGGATGCTCGTTGTCGAGTGTGTCCTGAAAGCGGAACGCGCAGCCGACCGGCAGTTGCCACCGCTCCGCGAAACGCGCGAAATCCTGCGTCGCCTCTTGCGTCCAGCCGCTGCCGCCCGCGATCACGAACGGCCGTTGCGCGTCGGCGAGCATCTGGCGTACGCACTCGATCTGCGCAGGCGCGGGCGCGGCGGCGACGCGCTGGTAACGCGGCGCGCCGGGCACCGCTTCGCAGGCGTCGCTCAACATGTCTTCCGGCAGCGCAAGCACGACCGGCCCGGGCCGCCCCGAGGTTGCCGTGTGAAACGCGTGGCTCAGATATTCGGGAATGCGCCGGGCGTCGTCGATTTGCGCGACCCACTTCGCCATTTCGCCGAACATCCGCCGATAGTCGATCTCCTGAAACGCTTCGCGATCCCTATGCTCGCGCGCGCATTGGCCGATCAGCAGGATCATCGGCGTGGAGTCCTGGAAAGCGGTATGAACGCCGATCGACGCGTGCGTCGCGCCCGGTCCGCGCGTCACGATGGCGACGCCCGGCCGCCCCGTCAATTTGCCCACCGCTTCGGCCATGTTCGCCGCGCCCGCTTCGTGGCGGCAGACGATCGTCTCGATCTGGCCGGTTTCGTCGTGGAGCGAATCGAGAACGGCGAGAAAACTCTCGCCCGGCACGCAAAAAACACGTTCGACGCCATGCGTGAGCAGTGCATCGACAAGAAGGCGCGCGCCCGTGGTCTGGGGCAAATCGGAGGACGACATGCAGGGATATCTCCGTGGAGGAAAGCCGAGGACATAGCTTACGCGAGCGTCCAGGGAAACAACCAGCCGCAAAAATCCGGATGGCGCGGAACGCCTACTCCCCCGCGCTCAACATTCGACGATATTCACCGCCAGCCCGCCGCGCGACGTTTCCTTGTACTTCGTCTTCATGTCGGCGCCGGTCTGACGCATCGTCTCGATGACGGAATCGAGCGAGACGTAATGGCTGCCGTCGCCGCGCATCGCCATGCGCGCCGCGTTGACGGCCTTGACCGAGCCCATCGCGTTGCGCTCGATGCACGGAATCTGCACCATGCCGCCGACCGGATCGCAGGTGAGCCCGAGGTTGTGCTCCATGCCGATCTCGGCGGCGTTTTCCACCTGGGACGCCGTGCCGCCCATGACCGCCGCGAGCGCGCCCGCCGCCATCGAACAGGCCACGCCGACTTCGCCCTGACAGCCGACTTCGGCGCCCGAGATCGATGCGTTGAGCTTGTAGAGAATGCCGATCGCCGCCGCCGTCAGCAAAAAGTCGATCACGCCCTGTTCGTTCGCGCCCGGCATGAAGCGGTCGTAGTAGTGCAGCACGGCCGGGATGATGCCCGCCGCGCCGTTGGTTGGCGCGGTCACGACGCGACCGCCGATCGCGTTTTCCTCGTTCACCGCGATGGCGTAGAGATTGATCCAGTCGATCATCGAAAGCGGATCGCGCAGCGCCCGTTCCGGCTTGCCCGCGAGCGCGCGATACAACTGCGGCGCGCGCCGCTTGACCTGAAACGGTCCGGGGAGATTGCCGTCGGCGTCCGGATTGCCGATCCCGCAGCCCCGCGCGACGCACGCCTGCATCACGCTCCAGATATGCAGCAAGCCGGCGCGGATGTCGTCGGCGCTGCGCCAGACGCGCTCGTTTTCCCACATCAACTGCGCGATGGTCTTGCCGGATTCGCGGCACATCGCGAGAAGTTCGTCGCCGGTGTGAAACGGATACGGCAACTGCTCGTGCGCGTTCAGCACGGCGGTATTCGCCGCGCCCGCCGTGACGACGAAACCGCCGCCCACCGACAGATACGTGGCCTCGCGCAGCAGCGCGCCGTTGGCGTCGAAGGCGTGCAGCTTCATGCCGTTCGGATGCTCCGGCAGCGCCTGCCGATAAAACGCGATGTGTTCCTTCATCACGAAAGGCACGTCATGCGTGCCGAGGAGCGCGAGCTTCTTCGACTGAACCACGGCGGCGAGACGTGGCACGATGGTGTCGGCATCGACGGTATCCGGTGCGTCGCCCATCAGGCCCAGCATCACGCCGCGATCCGTTCCGTGGCCCTTGCCGGTCGCGCCGAGCGAGCCGTACAACTCGCATTTCACCGACGCTGTGGCGTCGAGCAGGCCGTCGCGTTCGAGCCCCTGCGCGAACATCAGCGCCGCGCGCATCGGACCGACCGTATGCGAGCTGGACGGACCGATGCCGATTTTGAAGAGGTCGAAGACGCTCACTGCCATGAATTGCTCCTGCTGAAATTGCTTTGGGTCAGCGCGCCGCGAGCGGCAGGCAGACTGCGAGCCACGCGGGCGGCGTGGCGGCGAGGCGCAGCGCGACCGGCGCATAGCGGCCGTCCATGCGCGCCGCGAGATGGAATAGTTCGGCCGCGTTTTTCGGGTCCCACTGGCCGGTGTAGCCGGGCAAACCGGCTTCCCGGCGTTTAGCGTCGAAGGGAACCGACGACTTCACGAATTCGTCGTGCGTCTTCGTGCCGAGCGCATACGGCGTGAGCCAGTTCAGCGCGGCGGCGAGCGTCGCGCCCGACGACGCGCGTTCGGCAACCCAGTTGCGGTTGTGGCGGCGCGCGGCCAGCGCGGCGGTGACGAGCGGTTGCAGATCGTAGGTTACGTAATGCAGCGCGTCGCGTTCGGCGAAATCGACCGTGGAGCCGTCCGGCGCGATGTTGTCGCCGATATGTTCGACGAACAGACGCTGCGCCGCGCCGATGAGCTTGCGGTCGTCTGTGGTGAACGCGCCCATCGCGATCAGCTTGATACGGTGGCTCTGCCAGTTGTTGCGATACGTGCCTTGCAGCGGACGCGGCTGTTTGTCGATATCCGCGATATAGCCGGTCACGAGCTTCGTGATGAACGCGTTCGCCGGATTGCGCGTCTTGACGGGCAGCGCGCTCGCGGTCAAATCGTAGGCGAGGATCAGCGACTCGAAATGCGTTTCGTCGATCGGATTGAAGCTCGGCCGATAGGTCGTCGTCCACGCGAACAGGAAGCGATCGACGAGCCGCAAATAACGCTCGTCGCCGGTCGCGCGCCACGCGAGCGCGGCATCGCGCATCAAGCCGAGATCCTTCTCCGCCTCGACGCTTTCGTCGTAGATCCCCTCGTGCGGCAGCGTGCCTTCGGTGTGCAGTTGCGCGCGCGCCTTCGGTTGGTCGTTGACGTGCGATTGCACGGATTTCAGCAGCGCCTTGACGCCGGGATCGGCATTCGTGCGCTCGCTCGTCTGCATCGCGGGCGCGGCGCAGAAGTTCATCGCGGCGTGTGCCTGCGATACCGCGAGCGCGGACGCCGCAAGCGCCGACGCCGTAAGCAATGCCGACGCCGTGAGCTGTTTCACATTCACCACTCGCACCTTTAGCGCCATGCAGAACTCCTTGATTGGCTTGGTTCGGGGTGAGATGTTAGCCGTTCTTCGGCTCCCGCTGCAAAAGCGCCCGGACGACGCGTCCGGGCGCCGTGCATCAGTCTTCGTACTCGGCGAGCGGCACGCAGGAACAGAAGAGATTGCGGTCGCCATAGGCGTTGTCGGCGCGGCCGACCGGCGGCCAGTACTTGCGCGCCACCAGCGACTTCACCGGATAGGCCGCCGCTTCGCGCGGATACGCGTGACGCCATTCATCGGCGACCACGACAGCGGCCGTGTGCGGCGCGTTTCGCAGCGGATTGTCGTCGCGATCGGCGCGGCCTTCTTCCACTGCGCGGATTTCCTCGCGGATGGCGATCATCGCGTCGATAAACCGGTCGAGTTCTTCCTTCGATTCCGATTCCGTCGGTTCGACCATCAACGTGCCTGGCACCGGGAAGCTCATGGTCGGCGCGTGGAAGCCGAAGTCGATCAGCCGCTTCGCCACGTCTTCCACCGAAATGCCGCTCGATTCCTTGATCGCGCGCACATCGAGAATGCACTCGTGCGCGACCAGTCCGCCCGCGCCGCTGTACAGCACCGGATAGTGCGGCGCGAGGCGCTTCGCGACGTAGTTGGCGTTGAGAATCGCGCTTTCGGTCGCGGCAATGAGACCTTTCGCGCCCATCATCGCGATATACATCCACGAGATCGGCAGGATCGCGGCCGAGCCGTAAGGCGCCGACGATACCGCGCCGATGCCCGCTTCGTCGCGCTCGTAGCCGGTCGAATGCTGGTTCGGCAGGAACTTGGCGAGATGCGCGCCGACCGCGACCGGACCGACGCCCGGTCCGCCGCCGCCGTGCGGAATGCAGAACGTCTTGTGCAGGTTCAGGTGCGAGACGTCGCCGCCGAACTGGCCCGGCGCGGTCAGGCCGACCATCGCGTTCATGTTCGCGCCGTCCACGTAGACCTGGCCGCCGTGCGCATGCACGATGTCGCAGATTTCGCGCACGTTGCGCTCGAACACGCCGTGCGTCGACGGATACGTGATCATGATTGCCGCAAGACTGGCCGAATGCTTCTCGGCCTTCGCCTTCAGGTCGTCGATATCGACGTTGCCGTTCGAATCGCACGCGACCACGACCACCTGCATGCCCGCCATCTGCGCCGACGCCGGATTGGTGCCGTGCGCGGACGCCGGAATCAGGCAGACATTGCGATGCCCTTCGCCGCGCGACGCGTGATACGCGTGGATGATGAGCAAGCCGGCATATTCGCCTTGCGATCCCGCGTTCGGCTGCAGCGACACCGCCGCGTAACCGGTACATGCCACGAGCATCTGTTCGAGCTGGTCGATCATCGTCCGGTAGCCGACGGTTTGCTCGGCGGGCGCGAACGGGTGGATCTGCGCGAATTCGGGCCATGTGACCGGCAGCATTTCGGACGTCGCGTTCAGCTTCATCGTGCACGAGCCGAGCGGGATCATCGTGCGGTCGAGCGCGAGGTCTTTGTCCGCGAGACTGCGCAGATAGCGCAGCATTTCGTGCTCGGAGTGGTGACGGTTGAAGACCGGATGCGTCAGGTAATCGCTCGTGCGCACGAGTTCGCGCGGCAGCGCGTCTTGCGCGGCGGCGTCGAGTGCGTCGATATCGAACGTTTCCGTCTTGCCCGCGACTTCCGCGAACAGCGCGAAGAGGCGGCCGAGATCGTCGCGCGTGGTGGTTTCGTCCACCGACACGCCGAGCCGCGTCGCGCCGATGTGACGCAGATTCACATGCACTGCCGACGCCGCCTGATGCAGCGCCGTCGTGTTCGCGCCGCTCTCGATGGTGAGCGTGTCGAAATAAGTGTCGTTGGCGATCGTGTAGCCGAGCCTTTGCAGGCCGGCCGCGAGAATCGACGCCACGCGGTTCACGCGCAGCGCGATGGTCTTGAGTCCCTTCGGACCGTGATACACGGCGTACATGCTCGCCATGATCGCGAGAAGCGCCTGCGCCGTGCACACATTCGACGTCGCCTTTTCGCGGCGGATATGCTGTTCGCGCGTTTGCAGCGCGAGACGCAGCGCCGGGTTGCCCTGCGCGTCCACCGTCACGCCGACGAGGCGCCCCGGCATCTGGCGCTTGAATTCGTCGCGGACCGCCATGTAGGCCGCGTGCGGGCCGCCGAAGCCGATCGGCACGCCGAAGCGCTGCGTATTGCCGATCGCCACGTCCGCGCCCCATTCGCCGGGCGGCGTGATGAGCGTGAGCGCCAGCAGATCGGCGGCGGCGACCACGTGACCGCCCGCCGCGTGGATCGCGTCGGCGAGCGCGCGATAGTCGCGCACGTCGCCGTTCGCGCCCGGATATTGCAGCAGCACGCCGAACGCGTTGGCCGAAGCCGCGTCCGCCGCCGGACCGACTTTCACTTCGATGCCCGCCGGTTTAGCGCGCGTCTGCACGACTTCGATGGTTTGCGGCAACACGTCGTCGGCGACATAGAACACGTTCGATTTCGGCTTGCCGACGCGTTGTAGCAGCGTCATGGCTTCAGCCGCGGCCGTGGCTTCGTCGAGCAGCGACGCGTTGGAAATGGCGAGACCCGTCAGATCGACGATCATCTGCTGGAAATTCAGCAGCGCTTCCAGACGGCCTTGCGAGATTTCCGGCTGATACGGCGTGTAAGCCGTGTACCACGCCGGATTTTCGAGCACGTTGCGCAGGATGACGGCGGGCGTGTGCGTGCCGTAATAGCCCTGACCGATATAGGTTCGGAACACGAGGTTCTGATCCGCGAGCTTGCGCAGCGACGCGAGCGCCTCCGCCTCGCTTTTCGGCTGCGTGAACGCGCCGAGCGGCAGCGGCTCGGTGCGGCGGATCGACTCCGGAATCACCGCGTCGATGAACGCCGCGCGCGTGGCAAAGCCGAGCGCGTCGAGCATAGCGCGCTCATCGGCCGTATCCGGGCCGATATGCCGCTGCGCGAAGGCATCGTGGCATTCGAGCGCGGCGAGGGACAGGGAGGTGCGGTTCATCGGGTGATCCGGATGTTCGAGCTTCATGGGAGTTTCCTGCGGACGCGGTCTCTTTCGAGCCTTCGGAAAACCGCGTCGTCGATTAAAAAATCAGGCGCCGATGGACGTGCCGTAACCGGCGGCGTCGAGCAGCTTGTCGACATTGGCGTCGCCTGCCGGCTTGATCTTGAAGAGCCAGCTTTCATACGGCGCGCCGTTGACCTGGTCGGGCGCGGCGGCGAGCGCATCGTTCGCCGCGACGATCTCGCCCGAAACCGGTGCATAGATGTCCGAGGCGGCCTTGACCGACTCGATCACCGCGATGGCGTCGCCCGCCGAGACGGTCTTGCCGACAGCCGGCAGTTCGATGAACACGACGTCGCCGAGCGCTTCCTGCGCGTGATCGGTGATGCCGATCGCGAGCGTGCCGTCGGTTTCAGTGCGGATCCATTCATGCGATTCGGTGTATTTAAGTTCGGCCGGGATGCTCATTCGGATGCTCCTGTCGTGGTTCGTTGAATTCGGGGTGAGTGCGCGCGGGCCGCTCAGAGCGCCGCCAGAACCTTGCCGTTGCGCACGAAAGGCAGTTTTACCACGCTTGCCGGCAGTTGCTTGTCGCGGATCAGGACATGCACGACATCGCCCGGCTGCACGCCCGCGGGCACGCGCGCGAACGCGATGGATTCCTGCATCGACGGGGAAAAAGTGCCGCTCGTGATCTCGCCTTCGCCCGCTGGCGTAATCACTTTCTGATGCGCGCGGAGCACGCCGCCCGCGCGGCCGTTTTCCTTCTGCAGAATCAATCCGACGAAACTCGATTTCGAGCCGTTCGCCTCCAGCGCCGAGCGGCCGACGAACGCGCGTTCTTCTTTCATATCGACGGTCCAGGCAAGACCCGCGTCGAGCGGCGAGACGTTTTCGTCCATGTCCTGGCCGTACAGATTCATGCCCGCTTCGAGGCGCAGCGTGTCGCGCGCGCCCAGTCCGGCGGGCTTCACGCCGTGCGCGATCAGCGCGTTCCAGAACGCTTCGACCTGCGTCGCCGGGACGATCACCTCGAAGCCGTCCTCGCCCGTGTAGCCGGTGCGCGCGAGCATCACGTCGCCGAAGGGCGTGACGGGAAATTGCACGGCGTTGAACGGTTTGATGGCTTCCGTGGCGGCGCGCGTGTCCGGCAGCACTTGCCAGACTTTTTCGCGCGCGTTCGGGCCTTGCACGGCGACGATCGCGAGATCGCGGCGCGGCGTGATGGTCAGGCCGAAGCCGCCTTCCGCGTTCAACTGGCCGAACCACGCGATGTCTTTTTCGGCGGTGCCGGCATTCACGACGACGCGGTAGTTGTCGTCGGCGAAGTAGTACACGATCAGATCGTCGATCACCCCGCCGTCGGCGTTGAGCAGGCACGAGTAGAGCGCGCGGCCGGGCGCGGTGAGCTTGTCGACGTTGTTCGCGATGGCGAATTTGAAGAAGGCGCGGGCGCTGTCGCCGGTGAAATCGACGACGCGCATGTGCGAAACGTCGAACATGCCGGCGTCGGTGCGGACGGCGCGATGCTCGTCGATTTGCGAACCGTAGTTGACGGGCATGTCCCAGCCGCCGAAATCGACCATGCGCGCGTTGAGCGCAAGGTGAGCGGCGTGGAGGGGCGTGTGTTGAAGTTCGGTCATCGGGGCCTCGGGCGGTGCGCGAAAACGAAAAAGGCCATGCGTGGACATGCGCTTGCTGACCTCGCGGCTTCACGGCGCGCGAGAAACGTGCGCCGGCGAAGCTCGCGGGAAGGCGAGCGGAGTTCGTACATGACCCCTCTGTCCTCGGTACCTGAGAGATTGCGCTGCCGGGTCTGGATGACTGGCTGTGCGCGCGCCCCTTCGGTGGGCAACTGGCTTAGGCGTTTTGCCGTGGCCGCTGCCGCTCTCCAGAGTGCGAAGCGTTTTCCGCGAGCGCAATGCTGCGGGGTTCACTTCGACGCGGCCGGTCCTTTTGCCTGAGAGTTTGTGGGTGTGCCCCTTCGGCGGCGTTCGGCTGTTCAGCGAACGCGCTCTCCCGACGCGTGCGGCCGAATTTACGCGACCGAAATGGGCTTGTCAAACTTGGGGGCGCTGGCGCTGGCGCTTGGGGTGGGGGTTTACGCCGTTTGATTTTGACGCGGGTTCTGGGAGCTTGCTCGGGGTTCTGGTTTGCTGGCGCTTGTGCTTTTGTCTGCTTGTGCTTCTCGGGAACTTGCTTTCGTGTAGGTCTATTAGCACGCCGCTATGCGCGGCAGCAGTCACTTTCTTTGCTGCTGCAAAGAAAGTAACCAAAGAAAGCAGCTTATCCGCCGAAGTGTCCACCACGAATAACTGCGCGGATAGGCGCGCACGCTGACTCGGTCAACTCGCATTCGCTGGTATTGGCACAGCGCCTGTCAGTTCCGTCCTCGCTGCGCGCGGACGATGGGCACAACGGAACCGTCGGTTTGCCGTCGGTTAGGTTTCTGCGGTTATGCCTTACCGGCAGGCACTTCGTGCCTGCCGGGATGGATGAGCGGCTCCGCTCTGTTTCGCGGTGCGATGTCACGGCTGTTTTATCGCACCACTCCCGGTTACGGTTCGTGGTGGACACTTAGACGGATAAGCTGCTTTCTTTTGGTTACTTTCTTTGCAGCTAGCCAAAGAAAGTGACTGCTGCCGCGCACAGCGGCATGGTAATTGACCTACACGAAAACAAGTTTCCAGCAATCACAGGCAAACAAAAACTGAAGCGCCAGCAAACCAAGGCCGGTGCAAGTTCCCAAGAACCACGTGCAAACAAAAGCAAAACGGCGCCAGCAAAATCAGACCCCGACTCGAATCCCCTTCTCACTGCTCTCGACAGCGAGCTCAATAATGCGCATCACATCGACCGCATCCTGCGCGGCGACGGGAAACGCCTTCCCCTCAAAAACCGACGCGGCCAACGCCCGATAAAACTCCGCATAAGCCCCATCCCGCGTAGCGAATTCCTGCCGCAAATCGTGATCGCCGTCCACCTCGCGCAAAAGCCCCGGCGGATTCTTGCCGAAAGCGGCATCGCCGGGACGCAAACCCGCCTTCAACTGGTCTTCCTGCACATCCAGTCCGGTCTTCACATAACTTCCTCGCGTCCCGTGAACCGTAAATCGCGGCGGTTCGAGCGCGGCGAGTGCGCTCGCGTGCAGCACGATTTCCTTATCGCCGTAACCGAGCAGCAGATGCACGTAATCCGGCGCGTGCGCGTGATCGCGATGGGCGCGCACGGTCGCGTAAATCGTCTGCGGCAAGCCGAACAGCGTTATCGCCTGGTCGATCAAATGCGGTCCGAGGTCGAACAGCAGACCGCCCCCGCGCGATGCTTCCTCGCGCCAACGCTGCGGCACTTTCGGACGGAACCGGTCGAAATGCGACTCGAAATGCGTGATACGCCCAAGCCGCCCGCTTTCGATCAGCGCGCGCAACGTCAAAAAGTCGCCATCCCAGCGCCGGTTGTGAAACGGCGCGAACAGCAGTTTGCGGCTCGCGGCGAGATCGGCGAGCGTGCGGGCATCCGCCGAAGAAAGCGTCACCGGTTTATCCACGACCACGTGCTTGCCCGCTTCCAGCGCACGCCGGGCGAGGTCGAAATGGGTGTCGTTAGGCGTCGCGACGACGACGCACGCGATGTCGTCGCGTGCGATCAGCGCATCGAAATCGGACACGATCGCGGCGTTCGGGTAATCGGCCTGCGCGCGTTCGGCCTGCGCCGTCGCGATTCCCGCGACGCGCGCGCGCCCGCAATGTTCGATGACAGGCGCGTGGAACGTCGCGCCAGCCAGGCCGTAACCGATCACGCCGACGTTGAGTAGTGTGGTCATCCAGGCATCCAGTGTGGAAAAGTGAAGGGCAGTGAAGCGCTGAAACTGTCCCGATATTGTGGCACGACGACGCGTTCCTTCGTTCGCGCGCAGGTCGCGTCCGCCGCAAGCATCCGCTGTGCAAACGCCGCGCATCCGTCGCACATCCGCCGCGCAAACGCCGCGCATCCGCCGCATCCGCCGTCGCGAACCCGCCATCGCCGATCCAAAAAAAGGGCGGATTGGCGCGGGTTTCATCCGTGTTAACATCGCCCTCTCGAAAAAGCGCCGTCCACGTGACGCGTGAAATTTCGCCCGGTTTTTTCGCGCTCGCCCATCCGGCGGCTGCCTCGCGCCGCCCGCCCAACGCTCTCAAAGTCCAAACGATGTCCGCAGGTCTCAACGCCGCGCAAAACGAAGCGGTGCGCTATCTCGATGGTCCGTGTCTCGTGCTCGCCGGCGCGGGCAGCGGCAAAACGCGCGTGATCACGCAAAAAATCGCGCATCTGATTGAAGGCAAGGGTTTCGAGCCGAAGCATATCGCCGCGCTCACCTTTACCAACAAGGCCGCGCTGGAAATGCGCGAGCGCACGGCCAAGCTGCTCGAAGGCAAGACGCTCACCACGCCCGGCAAGGAAGGGCGCAAGGTGCCCGTCAATCAGCTGACCATCTGCACGTTTCACTCGCTCGGCGTCCAGATCATGCGGCAAGAGGCCGAGCACGTCGGGCTGAAGCCGCAGTTCTCGATCATGGATTCCGACGATTGCTTCGGCATGGTGCAGGAGCAGCTCGGCACGACCGACAAGGGCCTGATCCGTAAAGTGCAGTCGATTATTTCGCTGTGGAAAAACGGCATGATCTCGCCGGATCAGGCGTCCGTGCTGGCGTCGAACGAGGACGAGCATCAGGCGGCGATCGTCTACCGCAGCTACGCCGCGACGCTCCACGCCTATCAGGCGCTCGATTTCGACGATCTGATCCTCAAGCCCGCGCATCTTTTCGCGCAGAACGAGCAGGTCCGCGAGAAGTGGCAGAACCGGCTGCGCTACCTGCTGATCGACGAATATCAGGACACGAACACCTGTCAGTACGAGTTGCTGAAATTGCTCGCCGGGCCGCGCGCGGCGTTCACCGCCGTGGGCGACGACGATCAGGCGATCTACGGCTGGCGCGGCGCGACCATCGAAAATCTGGCGCAGCTCGGCAAGGATTTCCCGAAACTGCACGTTGTTAAGCTGGAACAGAACTACCGTTCGACGGTGCGGATTCTGACCGCCGCGAACAACGTGATCGCCAACAATCCGAAGCTGTTCGAGAAGAAGCTGTGGTCCGAGCACGGCATGGGCGACACGATCACCGTGACCGGCTGCAACGACGAGGAACACGAGGCGGAGTCCGTCGTGTTCCGCCTTTCCGCGCACAAATTCGAGCGCCGCGCCGCGTTTCGCGATTACGCGATCCTGTATCGCGGGAATTTTCAGGCGCGGATCTTCGAGCAGGTGCTGCGCCGCGAGCGCATTCCCTACGTGCTGTCGGGCGGTCAGTCGTTCTTCGACAAGGCCGAGATCAAGGACATCATTGCGTACCTGCGCCTGATCGCGAATCCGGACGACGATCCCGCGTTCATCCGCGCGATCACGACGCCGCGACGCGGGATCGGCAATACCACGCTGGAAGCGCTGGGCGCGTTCGCGGGGTTGTCGAAGGTATCGTTGTTCGAGGCCGTGTTCATGGGCGGGATCGAGGCGCGGCTGTCCGCGCGCCAGGTCGAGCCGCTGCGCACGTTTTGCGAGTGGATGCAGCGCCTGTCCGACCGCGCGGGGCGCGATCCGGCGTCGTCCGTGCTCGACGACTTGATGGAGGCGATCCATTACGAGGCGTATCTGTACGACGCCTACGACGAACGGCAGGCGCAGTCGAAGTGGCAGAACGTGCTGGAGTTCTGCGAATGGCTGAAACGAAAGGGCACGAAGCCCGAGCCAGCGGGCGACCCGGAAGCGACCGGCTACGACAACGCCGACGGTTTCGGCGATGAAGGCAAGAATCTGCTCGGCCTGATCCAGACAGTCGCGCTGATGTCGATGCTCGAAGGCAAGGACGAAAATCCCGACGCCGTGCGGCTTTCCACCGTGCACGCATCGAAGGGACTGGAATATCCGCACGTGTTTCTGGTCGGCGTCGAGGAAGGCATCATGCCGCACCGTGGCGGCTCCGACGACGGCCCGGTGGACGAAGGGCGGATCGAGGAAGAACGACGGCTGATGTACGTCGCGATCACGCGCGCGCAGCGCAGCCTGCATCTGAACTGGTGCAAGAAGCGCAAGCGCGCGCGGGAAACCGTGGTGTGCGAGGCGTCGCGGTTTATCCCCGAAATGCTGCTCGACGACGCCCCGCCGCCCACCGAAGACGAAGCGCCGATGACGCCGAAAGACCGCATGGCGATGCTCAAGGCGCTTTTGCAGAAGCCGGCGGCATAAGACCTTGAGAACCGCTGCGTTATTTCGCAGCGGCGACCATGTAGTCGACGGCGGCTTTCACATCGGCATCCGATGCCGTCGATCCACCCTTCGGCGGCATCGCGCCCTTGCCGTGCAGCGCGTAGTTGTAGACGGTGTCGATCGGATCTTTCAGGCGCTCGGCCCAAGCGGCTTTATCGCCGAACTTGGGCGCGTTCAGCACGCCGGCCGCGTGGCAGGCCTGACACACTTGCGTGTAGAGCGCCTTGCCCGCCTGCGATGCATCCGCGCTCTGGCTTTCGGCGGGCGCCGCCGCCGTTTGCGGCACGGACGCCAGCGCGGCGACCGCAGCGGCGGCTTGTGACGTGTCGCTTGCAGCGGCCGGAGCAGTCGCGGCCGAAGCCGCCGCAGCCGCTGCGCCGGGCGCGGGTTGCGCGGGTTCGTCGAATTTCGCGCCGCCGTTGTTCGCCATATAGACGACCGCCCGCGCGATTTCGAAGTCGCTGTAGTCGTCGGGGCTCGTGCCGCCGCGCGCGGGCATCGCGCCCTTGCCGTTGAGCGCGTTGTGCAGCAGCGTGTCGTAACCTTCGGCCACGCGCGGCGCCCACGCGCCTGCATCGCCGAATTTCGGCGCGCCGGCGACACCTGCCGCGTGACACGTCGAGCAGACGGCCTTGAAGACTTCCTCGCCGGTTTTGAAGACGCGAGGCGCGTTGGCGTCGCGAATATCGACTTGCGCGATGGGTTTAATGCGGGCGGTGACTTCGGCCTCGGCGAGCGAGTCGGTTCCGGCTCCCGTGCGCACGTTATTGTTCACGTACACGGCGAGCAGAATGATGATGACGATAGGGACGGCGAATCCGGCGATGATTGCTGCGATGAGTTGGCCGGGCGTCTTGATCGGGGCTCCGTGGGGTGCTTCGCTCATGCTTGTCTCGTCTCCCGTTTTTGTGTGTGAGCGGTACAGCGACAGCGTGACAGCAACGACACTTCCTACCAGCACGGACGATTATAGACGGAACACTTAACGGGCGGCGCGCCCGGCGGGCGTTGGCTGGCGGGCGTATACCCGCATCGGCGCGTCGTGTTCCGGGGCAGCGCGAAAGCCCGGTCAAGGCCGTCGGATGGACGAATCGCGGGAAAACGGGTATTCTCTCGGACTCGCATCGCCCTGCCTCGCCAGCTTCTCCACGACGAACGCAGCGGTCTTGCTCCGCACGCGCCCGTAGCTCAATGGATAGAGTACTGCCCTCCGAAGGCAGGGGTTGCTGGTTCGATCCCAGCCGGGCGCACCAAGATTCAATCGAAATTCAGTCGCGCTTCAGTCGCGATTCAATCGATCACCGAGCCGGCTCCGTTGCTTTCCAACGCGAACTGCTTGCTTGCAAAAATCCCAGGTTATTCGAATTCCTCTCACGAGCGTGTGCCGTCGGCTCGAGCGGATTTATCGCGTCTGTCAGGTTCTCGGGATGCGTGTTCTCTCCGTGCCCGCCAACGGTCTGGCAAAGAACCACGCCACCTTCCTCCACAAACCCCTGTCTGACGTGAAGACAAACGTTTGCGTCCTCCGCGGCACGCGCGTTGCGCGTCGAAAATCCGGTAAAAGGCGCTTACGCACCGGCTTTTCGTACGATTAATAGGTGAAAGCCGAAGTGGGCATCCGGTCCGGCCGATCAACCTTGCATCTAGCTAAATGGCAGGGAAATCGCCCTCTGTTAGCCGAATTGATTTACTGGCCGGTCGATATATTTGCATCATCTGTCTCCGATCTGGTTTTGTCAGGTTTCCGGCAGCCGGCAGCGAGCCGGCCGCCATGAACGCCCGGCGCGGTTTGTAGGCAGGACGAGGTGAGTGAGCTCCACGGAACCTCAAACAAACCTGAGCGCGACTGCCGACGACAGCCGCCTGTTCACAACGAGTGCCATTCGCCCACGCAAGCGCTCAATTACCGAGAATTTTGATGTCCACCATTACCCAGATCCCCACCGCCGAACAGTTCATCGAACAATTCCTGATCGCTGTCGATTTTCAGGAATCCGTGGACGCGACGCTCGACACCGAACTGCTGAGCTTGCCCGAATGGGATTCGCTCGCGTCGCTCGGCGTGATCGTCATGTTCGACACCGACTACAACAAGACCATCTCCGGCGACGACATCAAGAAGTGCGTCACGCTCGGCGATTTGCGCAACCTGCTCGGATAAGACGCCATGGGGCTTTCGACATTGCGCAACGTGCGCTTCGCGGGCATGGCGACTTGCGTGCCCAAGCGCATCGTTCATAACATCGACGATGCGCCGCCGCAGATCCGCTCCGAGCGCGAGCGGCTCGTGCGCAATATCGGCATTCAGCAGCGTCGCCTCTGCCCTGAATGGCAGTGCTTTTCGGATCTCGCGTTCGAGGCCACGGAAAAGCTGCTGGGCGATCTGCAATGGGCGCGCGAGGAGGTGGACGCGCTGATCGTGGTCACGCAGTCACCGGATTACATCATCCCGGCGACCTCGATCATCCTGCAGGACCGGCTCAAGCTTTCGCATACCACCATCGCCTTCGATGTGAATCTCGGCTGCTCCGGTTATCCGTTTGGCTTGCAGATCCTCGGCAGCCTGATTGCCTCGGGCGCGGTCAAAAAAGGGCTGGTGCTGGTCGGCGATAAGTCGGGCACCGTCAAGGATCCGATCTTCTCCGACGCCGGCACGGCGACAGCGCTCGAATTCGACGCCGACGCGCCGCCGATGTACTTCGACCTGAACAGCGACGGCAGCGGCCACAAGGCGATCATTCTGCCGGTCGGCGGTCATCGCGAGCCCATCGGTTTTCAGCACATGACCGCGCACAAGGACGATAACGGCTTCTGGCGATCGCCCCTCGACCTGACGCTCGACGGCCCCGCGGTCCTGAGCTTCTCGACGCAGCGTATTCCGCCCGCGGTCGAAAGGCTGCTGGCGTATTCGGACATGGGCAAGGAGACGATCGATTACTTCGTCTTCCACCAGGCCAACCGGATGATCAACGAGACGATCCGCAAGAAGCTGGCATTGCCGGTGGAAAAAGTACCGAGCACGCTGCACGATTTTGGCAACACCAGCGGCGCGTCGTTGCCGGTCACCATGACGGCTCGCCTGAACGAAGCGCTGAACGCGGGCAAGAACCGGCTGCTGCTGTGCGGTTTCGGCATCGGCTTGTCGTGGGGCAGTGTGATCGTGGATATCGAATCGGCCAAGTTTCCGGAATTGATCAAATCATGAGCGTAGAAGATCCGTTTTCGCTTAGCGGGAAACGCATCCTGGTGACAGGTGCTTCATCGGGAATCGGACGGCAAACAGCGTTGACTTGCGCACAGATGGGCGCGCAAGTCGTGATCACCGGGCGCGACGAGACGCGGCTCGCGTCCACCGCCGATGCGCTCGAAGGCGAGGGCCACAAGCTCATCGTGGCCGACCTGACCGAATCCACCAACCGCGATCGCGTGATCGAGGAAGCGGGCGTGCTCGACGGTGTCGTACACGCGGCGGGCGTTTCGCGTCTCGCGCCTTTCCGGATGATCAGCGAGTCGCATCTGGAAGGCATGTTCGCCAGCAACACCTACGCGCCGATGCTGCTGACCCGCGGCCTCCTGGCGAAAAAGCGCATCGCGCAGAAGGGCTCGATCGTGTTTATCGGCTCGATCGCGTCGCATGTCGGCCCGCTCGCGTCCAGCGCCTATGCCGCGAGTAAAGCGGCTTTGCTCGGCGCGATGCGCTCGCTCGGCCAGGAAGTGGCGAAGCAGGGTATCCGCGCGAACTGCATCGCGCCCGGCTACGTTCGCACGCCGCTCCTCGACGGCCTGGGGCAAAGCGGCGGCAATATGGGCGATCTGCTGGAACTCGCTCCGCTCGGCTTGGGTGAACCCGAAGACATCGCCTATGCTGCTGTGTATTACCTGTCGGATGCCAGCCGCTGGGTCACGCGCAATTACTTCGTCGTCGATGGCGGTTTGACAATTCCCATGGATATTTACGCATGACCGGCCCGGCAAAACGTCCCTTTTCCCTGCAAGGCAAGACGATTCTGGTGACCGGAGCGTCATCGGGAATCGGTCAGCAGACCGCAATAAGCTGCGCTCAACAAGGCGCGCGCGTGATCGTCACGGGTCGCGACGCGGCTCGCCTGCAAGCCACTTTCGATCAACTCCCCGGCGAAGGTCATGTGCAAGTGGTGGCCGACCTCTCGGTCGCAGCCGATCAGGAGCAACTCGTCCGCGCCAGTCCGGCGATCGACGGCCTCGTGCATTGCGCCGGCCAGCAACGGCTTTGCCCGGTACGTCAGTTGAGCGAACAGATCATGACGGAGATGTATTCCGTCAACTTTCTCGCGCCTGTCATGCTGACGCAGCGGTTGTTGCACGCCAATGCAATCGCCAATCAAGGTTCGATCATCTTTATGCTTTCCACGGCCGCGCATATCGGCACGCGCGGCGTCGGACCGTATTCGGCGATGAAGGCAGGGCTTGGCGCCATCATCCGGTGTCTCGCGCTGGAGCAGGCGAAACGCAAGATTCGCGTCAACGGCATTTCGCCCGCGGGCGTCGCCACGCCGATGTGGAACGCGGCTGAGTTGGCCGCCCAGACGGCGCGCCAGCCCCTCGGTCTGGGCACGTCGCTGGACGTGGCGAACGCGGCGCTCTATCTGCTGTCCGACGCGAGCCGCTGGGTCACGGGCACGAGTCTCGTCATGGATGGCGGGACGATTTTGTGATGCTTCGGACTTTCATCATCGGTGCTGGCGGCTGGGGGCGCGAAGTGCTCGCGCAAATGAACGACGACCCGGCCAACGGACAGGAATGGTTCGTCGAAGGTTTTCTGGACAACCGCCCGCATGTGCTCGACGGACTGGGCTGCGACGCGTCCGTCGTCGGCGATCCGATGACGCATGTACCGCAACCGGACGAAGCCTTCGTCTGTGCAGTCGGCGATCCGCGCGCCCGTCAGCGATACGCCGAACCGTTGCTGTCGAAGGGCGCGCAGTTCATTCCGATCCGCACGGGCGCGTTTGTGAATCCGCGCGTGCATCTGGGCACTGGCAGCTTCTTGTGTCATCGCGTGCAAGTCAGCCCGGATGTGTGGATCGGCGATTTCGCCAACGTCCATACGCTTACCGTGATCGGCCACGACGTGCGGATCGGCGATTATGCGCAGGTCGGGGCGATGGTTTTTGTCGGCGGCGGTGCGCGCATCGGCAACTTCGTGACGGTTCATCCCCATGCCACGATCTTGCCCGGCATCCAGGTGGGCGAAGGCGCGATCGTCGGCGCGGGTGCCGTGGTGGTGAAGGACGTTCCCGCGGGCGCGACGGTCTTCGGCAATCCGGCGCGGGTGATTTTTCAAAGCAACACGCATTAGGAATGCCGGCCATGCGCTCGCGGATGCATCCAAAGTATTACCTCTCGCAGTCAATCTTCGAGCTCGAACAGAAGAAGATTTTTCGCAAGGTCTGGCTTTTTGCGGGACTCAAGACCTTGCTCACCAAGAACAATGCGTTCATCGCGAAGAAGATCGCCGGCATTCCGGTAGTCATCCAGAATTTTCAGGGTGAATTGCGCGCGTTCGAAAACGTTTGCCTGCATCGCAATGCGCCGCTGCAGAAAGATCCGGTGGGCTGCAGGCCGCTCGTCTGTGCATATCATGCCTGGCGTTACGACGCCGACGGGCAGGTTGCGAACATTCCTGGCTGCGACGCGATTTATCGCTTCGAGGAATCGCAAAAGCAGGGGCTGAAGCTCAGGCAATTCGCGCTCGAGGCGGTCGGTAACGTTCTCTTCATCAATCTCGATCCGCAACCCATGCCGATCGGAGAGCAATTCCCGCGTGAATTCCTCGAACTGCTGGAAAGCAGCTCGAACACCTACGACACGGAGGTCATGCAGACCACGTGGCATGGCAAATTCAACTGGAAGCTCGCCTACGAGAATCTGCGGGACGCCAATCACCCGCGCTTCGTGCATCCAAGAAGTCTCGCGCAGACGGTCACGTTCACGCCTCAGATCGACGAGGCGCAGTTCGAGGAATCCCGGCATCCGCTGACCGATGCCACGACCGCCACGATGCGCCGCGAGATGCGCCGTTTTAGTTTCGGCGGCGCGGATGCGGAGATTCCCGACATGCAGCACTTCCCGTGGTTCGACATGGTGGAGCGCTGGCGCGATCAGGATTGCTACTACAACTGGCTGGCGTTTCCGAACCTGCATATCGCGAGCGCCAACGGGGGATATTCGTTCACGCTGGAGCATCACATTCCCGTCTCGCCCGACAGGACGGATCTGGAAATCTACTGGTTTTCGACGCGCAAGAAGCAGCCGTACGCGTTCTCCAGCCAGGCGTTGCTGGCGCAGATGCACGGCAGCAAGCAAGTCGTGGGCGAAGACGTCGAGATCATGGAAATGGTGCAGGCCACGCTGCACGCCGATGCACCGTTACCGACTCAGGGCGCCTATGAATCGATGAACCGGATCGTAGAGCGCTGGTACACCACCCTGATGGAAACAGATCATGAAGTCTAGATGGATCGTGGGAGGCGGCGACTATCTCGACCAGGCCTTCGAGGGCTGGAAAGACGCGCGGCCGGACGAATCAGTCGAAAAAATCGTGGTGACGCAGGGCCCGGGTTACGTCTTCGACCTGGATGTGTTCAATGCACTGGACCCGGCCCAAGGCGCGATGTTCGTGGCATTCGACGAGCGTTTCGGCAACTTCAAGCGGATGGAATTGATGCAGGCGGCCATGGCGCGCGGATTCAAGCTCGAACCGTTCGTCAGCCCGAGCGCGGTGGTGGCGAAGGACGCCGTCATCGGTCCCAATGCCTTCATTGGCGCCGGCGTGTGCATGGGAACCAAGGTACGCGTGGATTACAACGCCGTCGTGAACGCGGGCGCGCGGCTCGGCAACGGCGCTCATTTGCGCGCATCGTGCTGGCTCGAAATGGGCGTGGTGGTTGGAGACGGCGCGGACATCGGTGCACACAGCACGCTTCGGATGGGTGCGCTGGTCGCGTCGGGAATCAAGGTCGGGCGCAATTGCGAACTGGGGTGGCCGCGCCGTTACGACAAGGACCTGCCGAGCCGGACGGTTTTCGATACACGCTACGACGAACCCATTTTCGTCTACGGGGCCTGACCGGGCCTTCATCCGCAAGAGCGTCTCGCGCAAGCGGGCACGAAACCGGTCATCAGTTTTATCAGCAGCATGCGTTTGCAGCGACAAGACAAAAAAACGGACTCGACGCTTAAGCGTTGAACTTTTACCCCTACAAACACTGAATAAGCGAAGAACTCGATCATGCTTGAAAACTTCAAAACAGGCGGTACGTTCGATCCGCAGGCGGCAGCGGAAACTTTCCTGGCTGCGTCGGAAAGCCTCGCCGCGGATCCGCTGTTCGGCATTCCCCAGGACGTCCGCGACATTGTCGCGAAGCACGGCAAGGCAACCAAAGTCGTCATCCTGGGTACGCGCGGTTTCGGCTCGCACCTGTTGACCGCGAAAACGTCGAATTGCGACGTGATCGGCGCTGTCGACGATTTTCGTTGCCACAAAGGTGAGCTGTACTACGAAGTGCCGATCATCTCGACGGACAAGCTGATCGAGTGGTTCAAGCATGACCGCGACATCGTGGCGATCAACACGTGCCGCTACGACGGTCCGAAGCGGTTCTTCGACCAGATCTGCCGCGCGCAAGGTATTGCCCATGTGAACTTCGAGCAGGCCGTGCGCGCGTTCGGCCTGCAAGGCCAGGTCGACTTCCGGGTCGACGACTGGGGTCCTTCCATTGCCCGCAGCGTGTCGAAATATCAGGAACTGGCGCGCCGGATGGGCGATTCCTTTTCGGTGGAAACGCTGCATGCCGTGCTTAATTTCCACCTGACGTGCGATCCCGAGCATTACCATCAAGTCGAGCGGCCCTATTCCACCTTGTATTTCCGCTCCGGCCTGCTCGAATTCAGCAACCAGGAAAAGATGGTGGATTGCGGCGCGTCGATCGGCGAGTCGCTGCAAGGGCTGGTCGGCACGACCAGGGGCGATTTCAAGCGCTCGTGGATGATCGAACCCGACCGCATCAACATCAAGACGCTTCAAGGTGTCTTGCGAGGGTTCGACGGTACGCCGCTACGATCGCGGATCTCGCTGGTTCCGTGCGGCGTGGGCGAAAGCGAAACGCGCGTGCCGTTCAATCACGAAGGCGGTCATGGAGGCTTCGTCAAGCCCGCCGACTCGTCTTATGTCAGCGCGGATCTGATCGACGTGCGCCCGATCGACCAGATCATCGACGACGCACCCACGTTCATCAAGATGGACATCGAAGGCTCGGAGCTTTCCGCGCTCAAGGGCGCGCGAAACGCCATCAAGAATCACAAGCCCAAGCTGGCGATTTCGGCCTATCACCGGTCGACGGATTTGCTCGACCTGAGCGACTACGTGCTGTCGTTGAACCCGGATTACCGCGTGGGACTGCGGCACCACACGCCGGACCGTTGGGACACCTGCCTGTACTTCTACTGATTTCCCGACTACCTGCCGCCGCGCCGCGCGATGAGCGTGGCGCGGCGGCGGACTCCAACGCTGCGCGAATGCCGCGTTCGGAAACACCAACGCTCACCGGCGACATTCATCGCCGGTGAGCGTTGGTGTTTTTGCAGAACCGACGGTAATCCGACGCTTATCCGACGCTTATCCGACGTACTCGAAGAGCGCGACGCCCCACGACAAGCCGACGCCGAAGCCGACCGCCATGACGAGGTCGCCGCGCACGAGTTGAGGAATCTGTTCCGACAGCAGGATGGGGATCGAGGCCGAGACCGTGTTGCCCATGTCCGCGCAGTTCTCGGGAACCTGCTCGGCGCTCAGGCCCAGCTTGTGGGTGAGCTGGCGCGTGACGAAGCTGTTGGCCTGATGAAAAATGAATTTTCTGATCTGGCTCGCCTGGAGCCCGTTGTCATCGAGCGCCTGGCGAACGGCCCCGGGCACGGCGCCGATGGCGAAATTGAAGATCGCGGTGCCGTCCATATAGATGCCGGGCGTGTCGTCGCTCGGCCGCAGCGCCGACCCGCGCGCGACGAACGAATCGTAGCCCGAGCCGTCGGCAAAACTGCGGCAGTACATGAAGCGCAAGCCCTCGGGCCGCGTGGAGAATTCCGATGCCGCCGCCGCGTCGCCGAACAGCACGCGCGTGGTGAGGTCGTCGGGCCGGAGCAGGCGCGAGTAGGTATCGGCGTTGATCAGGAGCGCGCTCTTTTCCGTGGGAAAAGCCTTCTGCAGCGCGACGACCGTCTGCGCGCCCAGCACGAATCCCGAGCAGCCCTGGTTGATATCGAGCACGAAGCAATCGGCGGGCAGCGCGAGCAGGCCGTGAAGCCGCGACGAAACGCCGGGAATCAAATGGTCCGGCGTCTGAGTACAGACGACCAGCGCGCCGACCAGCGTCTCGGGGCGTTGCGCGATCAACGCGCGCGCGGCGGAGTAGGCCAGGTCGCTCGTGTATTGGCCGGGAGCCGCGACCGGCCGGCGATGCACGCCGATTTTCCTGACGATCCGCTCGTAGTTTCCGGCTGGAATCCCGAGCGTCGCCGCATCGTTTTGTTCGACGACGTCGCCGGGAACCGCAACAATGGCATTGAGATAGATATCGGGCGTCGTCAGTAAGTTTGTCATCTTGAACCGCTTGAGTGGGCGGACGGCCAGCCGATCCGTGATGGCGAGACCGCGCCCCGAATCGAATAGACGTGCTTTACAACGCAGCCGGGCGATTCGCCTGTCCCTGCTGGAACGACCGCGACGAAACGGTCCATGGAAGCAGGATAGCGGATGTCCGCATGCGGCACACCGGCAACACAACCTGAAGGGTAGCGTTCGCCGAGCGCGCCCGATCGACCAATCAACCGCCCTAAAACCGGCTATTTCCGACGAATGGATATCGGCCCGTGCGCGCGCATAGGGGTGAATTGGCAGGAGAACGCAGGCTTGTTCGCGGGATAGGTTGCAGGGCTAACCGATATGCTGTGAGCTGGCAAAAGTGCGCAGCATCCGTTCTTACGTCGAGTGCGACTCGCCGGGATGTCAGGCGCGCAGACTTATTTCTTCAGGGTTTATTTCATATGGCGACGGTCAGCATTCTCATTCCCGCGTACAAACCGGATTATCTGCGCAAGGCGATCGCGAGCGCCCAGGAGCAGAGCTTCGCCGATATCGAAATCCTGGTCGGGGACGACACGACCGAGGGTGTGCTGCGCGACATCGTCGAAGGTATCGACGATCCGCGCGTGCAGTACTTTCACCACGGCTTTCGTGACGGCCGGGCCAATTCGCGGCGGCTTTGGGAGCGAGCGAGCGGACAGTACGTCAAGTGGCTTTACGACGACGATCTGCTGATGCCGCAGTCGGTCGAGGTGCTGATCGGCGCGCTCGGGCAGCATCCGGAATCGGTCATGGCGTTTCACGAGCGGGTGTTTATCGACGGCGGCGACAACATCGTCCATGTGCCGCCTTCACTGATCGCCACGGGCGAGACGGCGCTGATCGATCGCAAGTTTCTCGTGCAGAACATGATCGCCGGTGCGAACAATTTCATCGGCGAGCCGAGCAACGTGATGATGGTCCGCGATCGCGTCGATTTCTCGTCGCTCATGGCGTATCGCGCGTGGAACGTGACTTTCCTGAACGATGTCGCGATGTACATGAATCTCGCCGCGCAGGCTCCGCTGGTTCTGGTGGGCGGCTACATGAGCTGCTTTCGCAAGCACGCGGCGCAGACGTCGAGCGGATCGAGTCCGATCATCGCGGCCGGCTACTACGAGTGGGAAGTGATGGTGCGCGGCGAAGCGTCGGCGGGCCAGTTCTCGGTCGACGGGCTGGTAAAAGCCGCCGGGCACCTGAAGAAGGTGTACGGGCACGGAATCGAGACGCTTGGCATCGCGGAACTGGTTCCCTTGCTGAACAACTTGCAGGAATTGACCGCGCAGCCGACGGCGGACCTCTTCGATTCGCCGCAATTCCGCGCCGACGTCGCGAACGTCGGCACGATGATGGGACGCCGTCTGGCCGCAGTGTAACGCCAGCAATTTCTTTCGCGCCCGCGTGCCCGGGCGCAACGCTTTCCCTTCCTTGGCCCTTGCGGTGGCACGCATTCGATGCCGCCGCGCCTCCCGGAGCCGATCCGTGCAATAGCACCGGTCGCGCCTCACGTTTCACCTCATCCCAAAAACTCGCGATCGTTCGGTATCTGCGCGCTCAGGCTCGGAATATCGGTTTTATCGCGCCCACGTCGGGCGCAGGCAGAACTACGCGCGCCATATCGGCGGAGATTTCGTGGGGGGTTTTAAAGCAGGCTCGGAGGGCTAGCCATCGAGACCGTGTTCGGGCATTCGCTGACTCGCGACGCTGAAAAAAAGCAGGCGACGCGTCGCCTCGCATTCGCGAGTGGCGTGCTGCTCGTCCATGCCGCGCCACGGCGATCGCGACTTTCGAGCCGCGGTGAATGGCGAATCAGCCCGCTGCGCTCGGCGTAGGCCGTGTATGGGAACGGCGACCCGGAATCTGGCGCGGCAGGCGGGGACGGATCCGCTGAGCGGCTGCCGAACCGTCTTGCGCTGGAGCATTCCATCGGCCGCGCGGCCGACGACAACAACGCAAACGGCACTGAGCGCGACGGCGCTGCGGCTGATCGACCTCGATGGTTTCAAGGACGTGACCGACACCTGCGGCCATGCGGCCGGCAGACGTGCTGCTGCAAGCCTTCGCGGACCTGCCGGCGCGACGCGTGCGCAAGAGCGGTACGGTGGCAACGAACTTGTCGTGGCGCGCGACGTGGCCAGGCAGAACGACGTGCAGGCGAGCGCGGACGATATCCACGGCGTGCTGGCGACGCCTCTGACGGTGCAGGATCACGCGGTGCCGGATGGCGCGTACGCGCCGTTACAGGATATCGCCGCGCCAATGCGCGCCGCCAACCGCGCGATGCACCGCGTTAAAACTAAAACGTCCGGCCGTAACCGCACGGAATCCGCCGTGCGGCGCGGCTTCGAACCGGACGCGGGTCCGGCAAACCGCTGAAGTTACGCTGCGACGCCCGACCACGCCTGTTCGCGCAGTTTCGCGCGAAGCCGCGCGACGGCCTGGCTGTGCAACTGGCAAACCCGCGATTCGCTCACTTCCATCACCGCGCCGATTTCGCGCAGGTTCAGGCCGCGTTCGTAGTACAGGCTCATCAGCAGCTTTTCGCGTTCCGGCAGCTTGTCGATGGCTTCGATCAGCGCCGAGCGCAGGCTGTCGTCGAGCAGCGCGGAGAGCGGATCCGAACGGTCGACGCAATAGCGGTCGAGGAACGGCTCGTCGTCGGCGGAGCGGTCGAAGTCTTCGTAATAGATCAACTGGCTGCCGTGCAAGTCCTGCAGCATGGTCTGGTATTCGTCGAGCGGCATTTGCATGTGCTCGGCGATTTCCGTCTCGCTCGCCGACCGGCCAAGGTTCTGTTCAACCTTGTGAACCGCCGATTCCACCTCGCGCGAGGTCTTGCGCATGCTGCGCGGCAGCCAGTCGTTCGCGCGCAGTTCGTCCAGCATCGCGCCGCGGATTCGCTGGCTCGCGTAGGTTTCGAACTGAGCGCCCTGATCTTCCTTGTAGCGGCCAGCCGCATCAAGAAGGCCGATCATGCCGGCCTGAATCAGGTCGTCGAGATCGACGCTCGCCGGCATTTTAGCGACGAGCTGCAGGCCGAGCCGTCGCACGAGCGGCGCATAGCGCGTCAGCACGTCGGCTTGAGAGAGTTTTCCTTGGGCGTTGTACATCGTAATCCCCTGTTCCTGTATCACACCGAAACCGCGCTGCTCATGGCAAAGGCGGAGGCGGTCTCGGCGCGGTGTGTCGGGGCAAATTTCGCGGCTAATTCCGCGGATGTCCCGGCACGCGTGCCCGTCATGTCAACTTCACTCATCGGCTCGGCCGTGAGGTCCAGACCGCGCGCCGCTTTCGCGGGACGCATCGGCCAATACTGCAGTTCTGCTGCGATATAGCGGTAATCGCGGGCGGCGGCGGTGGCCGGGAACGCGTCGACCGCGCACCGTCCAAGTTCGCGCGCCCGTGCCACACGGGCATCTTCGGCGACATATCCGGCCTGGCTCAGCGACACCGCCAGATACCGGCTCGCGACGCCCGCGAGGTTATCGAAGGCGACCGATGCGTCGGCCGCGTTCTGAACGTGGTTCACCAGCACGCGAAACTGTGCGATGGCGTGCGCGTAGTGCAGGCGCTTCATGCAAGCGTAGGCTTCGGTGATCGCGGCCGCGGCCACCCGCGTGACGATCAAGAAGTCCTGCGCCTGAGCCGCGAGCGACGACAACGCGCCGTTGCGATCCAGTTGCGTGTCGATCAGCACGATGTCGGCGGGACCGTCGAGCAGCACGCGGCTGCGCGCGGCATCGTGGCTCACGCGTTCGTCGCGGGCTGCGGCGATCAGCGAAAAACCGAGTTCGGTGCGCGTCACGGCGTCCTGTAAAAAGCGCTTGCCCGCCATCACGGCAGCCAGCGCGCCCGTGTCCTTCAAACCCACCAGCGACGCGATCGAGCCTGAATTCTGCCGTTCGTCGATCACCAGCACGTCCTTGCCTTGCTGCGCGAGCGCGGCGGCGAGGTTCACGACAGTCGACGTGCAGCCTATTCCCGCTGGCCCGCCCGCCACTGCCACCACACGCGACCCGCTATGCGTGAGCAGCCTTCGCAGGCCCTCCGCCTGGTCGAGTACGAGCTTATCCAAAGTGGACCTCATGGAGTTCGGTGGCGGCGCGCGCGGACAGCGCGGACAGCAATGCGGGTACTTCTTCGTCTTGCGGCACGAACGGCGAGCCGTCGCGCGGAATGCAGAATGCGCTCTTGATCAGGAACCGCTTGGTGGCGACGTACAGGTTTTCCGGCACCTTCTGACCCGTCGATACGTAATGCACCGGCAGCTTGTAGCGGATCACCGTATCGATCACGCCGCCCAGATTGGTCGCTTCGTCGAGTTTGGTCAGGATGCAGCCCGCGAGCGGCGGCTGGTCCGGCGCGCTCTGATAGGCCTGCACGACTTCGTTCAGCGTGTCGCCGTGGCTCGTCGCGTTCAGCAGCAAGAGGCGCTGCACCGGCAGACCCGCGCCGCACAGCATCGAAATGTGGTCGGACACCATGCGGTCGCGCTGGCTCATGCCGATCGTATCGATCAGCACGATGTGCTTGTTGCGCAATTCGGACAGCGCGAGTTGCAGGTCGGCCGCGTCTTTCACCGCGTGGACCGAAACGCCGAGAATCTTGCCGAAGATGCGCAATTGTTCATGCGCGCCGATCCGGTAGCTGTCGGTGGTAAGCAAGGCGACCTTGCTCGCGCCGAAGCGCATCACGCAGCGCGCGGCGAGCTTCGCGGTGGTCGTCGTCTTGCCGACGCCCGTCGGGCCCATCAGCGCGAACACGCCGCCGCGTTCCATCATCGCTTCTTCGCTGTCCATCACCGGCAGATTGGTTTCGAGCACTTGCTGAACCCATTCCATCGCCGATTCAGCGGTTTCCATCTCCGGCATGTTGTCGATCACCATGCGCACGAGCTGCGCCGAGAATCCGGCGGCGAACAGGCGCTTGGTGAGCGCGGCGTTGTTCGGGCTGCGGCGCTGGCGGTCGCCCCACAAGAGGCCCGCGAAGTGTTCTTCCATCATGCCGCGCATCGACGACAACTCGTTCATCACGGTGTCGTTCACGACTTGTTCCATGCGCGAGCGGATCGCGTCCGTCACGGCTTGCGCGGCGCTGGCGGGCAGACCGGCGAATGCGCCTTCCTGCATCGACGCGGCGGCTTGCGGGTTGCCGGAGTGCGCTGCGGCCTGCGCCGATTTCAGCGCGGCGCGGCGTGCGGCGAGTTGCGCGGCTTCGCGCGCCCAGTCAGGCGTTTCCACTTTCAGCGGCGCTGCGTCCATCGGTGCGTGCGCCGGGGCGTGCATCGAAGCGTGCATCGAAGCGGGCATCGGCATGGGCATCGCCATCGGCATCGGACGCTGAGCCGGCGCGGCAGCGGTCTTTTCGACCGGCACGCCCAGACCCTTCGCGATCGCAACGGACGGCGTGAGCGAACGCGTCGCCGGTGCCGACGATGCGAGCGCCGCCGACTGCGCGACGCGGCGAGCATGTTCGATCAGCCACGGGTTCGATTCGGCCATCGTGCGCGGCGATTCGTCGGTAATGGACGAAGCGATCGGTGCGTGGTCGTCGCTGTCGTCGCCGTGTTCGTCGGATTCATCCGACGTCGCGCCGAACACCGACGAGAACACGTCGCCGCTTGCGTAAGGATTCATGCCGGGATTCGCGACGGGAGCAGCCGGCGCAGGCGCGGCTTTCGTCGGCAGGGCCGTGAGCGATTGCGGCTTGAGCACGGCGCGGCCGGGGTTCGAACCGAACGGCGATGGCGCGGCGGCGGGCCGGGAAGCGGGCGCGGCGGCAGGCGCGGCGGCGGGGCCGGAATGCGCGGCGGCGAGATCGCTGTCGGCGACGCCGACGATTTCGACCGTGCCGTCTTCGAGCGTCCGGTTGGACAGGACGACCGCATCGGGGCCAAGCGCTTCGCGAACGAGACGGAGAGCGTCGCGGCTAGTGGCGCCAATAAATTTACGAATGTTCAAGCATGCCCCCGATGAGGTTTGACAACTCTGATCTTGCGGACGGTCAACCTGGACGCTTTGTCCTTGACCGTTTCCCATTGAGATCATTATTGCGAAAGTCGCCTCGGGACCATCGGGGGATAAAGGCCGGGAATTGAGGGCAATTCGGGGGATGGGGCGGCGCGGGGCTGCGGATAAACGCGCTGGATCAGTCGGGATGAAACTTCGATAGCCCGTGCCGCAACGCTTCGCCTGCCTTCCCTATAAAACAAAACCGGGCCATCAGGCCCGGTTCCGTGTGCAGCTTTGTGTGCATTCAAATCCGCGCTCAACCGCCGATCTGATTCACCACCTTGATATTGCGCGTATCCGGCACTTCCGCATACGAGATCACCTTCAGCTGCGGCAGGCTGCGGCGCAGGAAGCGCGCGAGCATGGCGCGCAACGCGTGCTGCACGAGCAGGACGGGCGGCAAGCCGAGATTCTGCTGGCGCATGATCGCGTTTTGCGTCGAATTCAAGAGCGTCTGCGCGAGGCCCGGTTCGAGACCCGGATTCGGGCCGGTCGACAGTGCCTGCGACAGCACGCGTTCGAGCGTCGGATCGAGACCCATCACCTGCAAGTCGCCGCTGCCCGGGAACCACTGCTGCGTGATCGCGCGGCCAAGTGCCAGGCGCACCGCGGCGGTCAGTTCGTGAGCATCGGATACCTTCGGGCCGTGTTCCTGCAACGCGTCGAGAATCGTGCGCATATCGCGGATCGGCACGCCTTCGTCCAGCAGATTCTGCAAAACCTTCTGCAGCGTCGTGAGCGCCAGCACCTTCGGCACGAGGTCGTCGGTGAGCGACGGCGTGTCCTTGCCGATCCGGTCGAGCAGCGCCTGCACTTCCTGACGGCCGAGCAGTTCGGCTGCGTGCGTGACGACGAGGTGATTCAAGTGCGTCGCGACCACCGTGCTCGCGTCCACGACCGTATAACCGTAGACCTGCGCCTGTTCGCGCATGCTCTGGTCGATCCACACGGCGGGCAGCCCGAACGCCGGATCCTGCGTCTGCGCGCCCGGCAGCGCGGCCGAAACCTGGCCGGGATTGATCGCGAGCCACTGGCCCGGGAACGCTTCGCCGACGCCCACTTCGACGCCCTTGAGCGCGATCCGGTAACCGTTCGGACGCAATTCGAGGTTGTCGCGAATATGGATGACCGGCGGCAAGAAGCCGATTTCCTGCGCGAATTTCTTGCGGATACCCTTGATACGCTTGAGCAGTTCGCCGTCGGCGTTGCGATCGACGAGCGGAATCAGGCGGTAGCCGACTTCCAGCCCGAGCGGGTCGATCAGCGCGACGTCGTCCCAGCTTGCTTCCGCGTTTTCCACCGGCGCGGCGGCGACCGGCGCGATATCGGTCACGATGCCGAGCTTTTTCTTCGCGGCGGCGCGCTGGTTCATCGAGCGCGCGGCGTAGATCAATCCACCGCCGAGCAGCATGAACGCGAAGTGCGGCATGCCCGGAATCAGGCCCATGACGCCGATAATCACACCGGTAATCATCAGCACGCGCGGATTGTTGAACAACTGGCCGGTCAACTGCGTGCCGATGTCTTCCTCGGTCGCGACGCGCGACACGATCACGCCGGCGGCCGTCGAGATGATGAGCGACGGAATCTGCGCGACGAGGCCGTCACCGATGGTGAGCAGCGTGTAGTTCGTGGCCGCGTGGCTGAAATCCATGTCGTGCTGGAGCATCCCGACAATCAGCCCGCCGACGATATTGATCACCATGATGAGCAAACCGGCAATCGCATCGCCGCGCACGAACTTGCTCGCACCGTCCATCGAACCGTAAAACTCGGCTTCCTGCGCGACTTCCAGGCGGCGTTTCTTCGCCTGCTGCTCGTTGATGAGGCCGGCGTTCAGGTCGGCGTCGATCGCCATCTGCTTGCCGGGCATCGCGTCGAGCGTGAAGCGCGCGCCCACTTCGGCAATCCGCCCCGCGCCCTTCGTAATCACCATGAAGTTGATGATCATCAAAATCACGAACACGACAATACCGACCGCGAAGTTCCCGCCCACCAGGAAGTGCCCGAACGACTCGATCACCTGACCGGCGGCATCCGGCCCCGTATGACCTTCGAGCAGCACGATCCGCGTGGACGCCACGTTCAGCGACAGGCGCAGCAACGTGGAGAACAGCAGCACGGCGGGGAACGCCGCGAAATCGAGCGGCTTTTGCGTGTACATGCTGACGAGCAGCACCATCACGGAAAGCGCGATGTTGAAGGTGAACAGCAAATCCAGCAGGAACGCCGGCAACGGCAAAATCATCATGCCGAGGATCATGCAGATCAGGACCGGACCCGCGAGGGCTCTCAGGTTCTGGGGGCCCAGCGCGTCAGGGCGCTTCGAGAAAAATCCGGCGCGTGCGTTCATACAGCAGTTCCATTAGCTTGGTTGTCGTCGTCGGCCAGCGCGTCGGCGGCTTCCTGGTCGGCGTCGTCGTCGGAGACGCCGCCCTTGTCGAGTTCTTTCGGTACGTCCAGATCGGCCGGTTCTTCCGGCTTGTCGCCGCCTTCCGTCTTGAAGCGGCGCAACTGATACACCCACGCGAGCACTTGCGCGACCGCGCCGTAGAGCGCGCCCGGAATCTCGCGGTTCAGTTCCACGTTGTGATACAGCGCCCGCGCGAGCGGCGGCGCTTCGAGCAGCGGAATGTTGTTCTCGCGCCCGAGTTCGCGGATCCGCGCGGCGACAAGGTTGACGCCCTTCGCGACCACCTTCGGCGCGCGCATTTCGCCGTCCGTGTACTTCAGCGCGACGGCGAAGTGCGTCGGATTGGTCACGATCACGTCGGCTTTCGGCACTTCGGTCATCATCCGGCGGCGAGCGGCGGCGCGCTGCTGCGAGCGGATCCGGCCCTTCACGTGCGGATCGCCTTCGGCTTCGCGATGCTCGCGCTTGACCTCTTCCTTCGTCATGCGCAGCTTTTTCAGGTGCGACCACATCTGATACGGCACGTCGATCGCCGCGATCAGGAACAGTCCGGCGATCGCGGTGCCGCAGCACACGATAATCAGATGCATCGTCTCGGCAAGCGCCAGATTCAGCGGCTTCGTGACGAGACCGAGCACTTCTTCCTTGTGACGCCACATGGTCCAGCCGGCCATGCCGCCGACTACGATCGTCTTGAGCAGCGACATGCCGAGCATGACCGGGCCCTGCAGCGAGAAAAGGCGGGACAGACCGCTGATCGGATTGAGGCGGCCGAAATTCGGCGCGAACGGTTTCGTGGTGATGAGCCAGCCGCCGAGCGCCATCGGCGCGGCGAGGGCGGCGAAACCGGCCATCGCGAGCACCGGCAGCACGCTCAGCAGGCCTTCCTTGCTGGCGTTGCCCGCGCCGATCATCATCTGGTGCGTGTCGAACGCCTTGGCGTGATCGAAGGTGAACGCGCCGCGCATGAGCGACTGCATGTGCGCGCTGATCGGGCCGGACATGCCCCACACGCCCGCGAAACCCGCGCCGAGCAGCGCGAACGAGGCCAGCTCGCGCGAGCGCGCGACCTGGCCTTCCTCACGCGCCTTTTCAAGGCGTTTGGGTGTGGCTGATTCGGTCTTTTCGAGATCGCTGTCTTCGGACACGGCGGCGGCGCTTCAATAAAAGTCGGCGGGATGGCGGAATGCCTTTTCCCATGACAGCGATTATTGCCGCGCCGGCGCGTGGAGCATCGGGCGAGTAGGGCGGAGAAACGGGGGTATTTCGGGGAATCGAGGCGCTGGGTTAGCGTCCGCTATCGCGCTCGAACGAGAAAACCCCGCGCGGGCGGGGTTGGGTCGTGTATTTATTACCTGTCTTAAGCGCCGAGCAGGCCGGGCACCTTGCCGTCCGGTCCGTAGAACGCGGATTTCTCCGGCGCGACGCGCATGGCGGCCAGCGCGCGGCGGTTGTAGTCCATGCGGGTGCGGATCAGGACGCCGTTGGCGTTGTTGGCGTCGCGGGCGCGGGTGGCGGCGGCGCGCAACAGCGACCACTGCTCGGTAAGCGCTTCCTCGCCGATCACCGCCTGTTCCATGCCGACGAACCCGGCGGCCAATCCGAGCGCGCCGAGGATCACATCGCGACGCTTTTCCAGCGCGGCGATCTGCTCCGTCAAGGCGGTTTTCCGCTCGATCAGCGACGGCAGCGCTTCCAGCGGCGACGCCGCGGTCAACGCTTTTTCCTCGAATGCGAGGAGCGACTCGAACGCCAGAACGGCGGCATTTTCTTCGATAACGGTGGCTAGCAGGGCGTCTTTCATGACAACTCTCTAAAACGCGAGACCGCGCGATACACGATCAAGGTTTAAAAAAATCGCCCGGCTGCTCACCATCAGCCGCCGGTCGACGGGGTTTTCAACAGGTCGCGCACGGTGCCGAGCAGGCCATCGGCGATCTTGCTCGAGTCCATCGTCAGCGAGCCGTCACGCATGGCGGCCTTGATCGACTCCACCTTGGCGGTGTCGACATCCGACGAATTGGACGCGCGCAGGTCGGACGACAACGCCGACAAGCTGACCGTCGATTGCGCTTGGCCGGACGGAGCCGACACTTGCGAATCTTGTTCTGCGCCAGTGGCGCTTTTTGCATCGCCGAGCGATGCGCGTTGCAGGCTATCGACGCCTGCGAGCGGAGTGGTGCTTTTCGAATCGATTTTCACGATGGTCTTCCCTGACGAGTTGATCCTTTTATCGGCGGCATGGCATCAAACTTTAACCAATGCGGCCATTCAGATCTCCCCGAACCTCTCCCAATGCTCTCAAAGCCTTGCTGGAAGGGGCGGTAAGACAATTGCAACAAAATGAAACAGCTTCTGGCCCGATTTCGGCCAGATGTCCTCACAAACGGATTTCCACCGTCTGACTATCCTTGACGATGCCCGAAATGATCTGGCCTCCAGCGGTTTTCACCCGCACTTGCTGGCCGGGCGCCGCGTTGTTCATTACGCTGCCTTCGGCGGAAATGGCGAAACCGGTGCCGTTCGTGACTACGTGGACCGTCTGGCCGATCGCCACCGACGACGCGCTGCGCAGCATGTCGGTGCGCAGCGGCAGTCCAGCGGGCACGCGCGACAGCGTGGTGGCGCCGACGGCCTGCGCCGGATCGGTCACGACGGCCTGCGGCATGCTGGCGAGATCGCCGTCGCGGGCGACCAGATCGGCGGCCGTGAGCACTTCGCCCGGTGCGATGGCGCGCGCGGCCAGGAAATAGGTTGCGTTGAGCGCGACGCGGGCCTGCAGATAAAGCGTCCACGGATGTTCGCCCGCGCAGCGCACACCCACCGTCGTGCGGCCCCAGAGGCGCGCGCCGGTCGGCATGAACGGTTCGAGCGTGTCGCAGGCGGCGAGGCCGCGCGGAAACGCGGGCATCACGGTGATTTCGACCTTGCCTGGCAATCCGGCGGCCTGTTGCTGCAAAAACGCGAGCGCGGCGGCGCGGATGCTGTCGCCGTCCTGCGAGCCTGCGGCGTTCGCGGCGGCATTGGGCATGGGCTGCGCGGGAATGCGCCGGGGCGCGTTCAGCGCGGCGCCGGGCAGCGTTGTGCGCATCGACGCCTGCATCATGCCCGCCGCGACAGGTTGGGCGGGCGCGGCGGCGATCGGCCGGATACCGCCGCGAGCGGGGGCCGCGTCCGAGGCGTCGGAACTCACGACGACCGGCATCACATCGCGCGACGAAGCACGCGTTTGCGTCAGGCGCGGCAGTGGGTCGCCTGCGTTTGCGCTCTTATTAATAGCGTTGGGTGAACTGGCGGCGGCTTTCGGCTCGCCGTTCCCCGGAATTTCGATCATCCCTGACTCGGACGGCGCCGACTGCGCGGATTGCGCGGATTGCGTCATCGGCAACGCTGGCGCGGCTTTGGGCGCGGCGGCCTGGCGGGCTTCGCCGGGACCCGGAATCACGATCATTCCCGCGTTTGCCGTGGAATCGTCGGCGGCTTCGGCGCGCGCGTCGAGCGCGATCGCGGCGGCGCGCATGGCGGCGTCGGCGGCGTTCGCGGCCGACCGATAACCGCTCGAACGTGCCACAGCCTGCAGCGCGGGCGTCGTATCGACGGCGGCGGTGTGCGGCTTGCCCACCCGCTCGACCATCGCGGCGACCGCGGCGGGATTGGTTTCGGCGTTGCCCGGAATGGCGATCGGGCCGTCGCTCTGAGCGTGCGACTGCGCCGCGAAACCCAATGCCAGCGCGGATCCGAACGCGAGCGACATCGCCCGGCGACGCCAGCCTCGGCTCGGCTGCGCGTCCGCCCGGCGTGCGGCATCCGGTTTTCCGGCGCCAAGCGCCGTGGCGCTCGTCGGTTGCGAAGCGAACCTGCTCATCGTGTATCTCCGTTGGGGCCTGACGGTGCGGCCGGAATCCATGAAAACGTGCAGCCATCGAGCCACGAGACGAATTCTAGATATCGCCCGGCGAATACAAGCGTCGAATAGAGGCCGGCTTCCCCGGTTATTCGTCCGATTGCATCTTGCGTGTCGCTTCTAAGATTCGTCTCATGCAAAAAGGTCCGTGGTTATGGCCGCTGCAGCGTCCGCACTCACGCGAGGCGCGCCGTTCGGACCCGATACCGCTTAAGGAGAACCCGGGATGCTAGACAAACTCGACAAGGAATTCGCTTTTGGCCGCGAGGCGCTCGATGTGCGCGCTTATCGCCAGGAACTGCTGTCGTCGAATATCGCAAACGCCGACACGCCCGGCTACAAAGCGCGTGATGTGGACTTTTCGACCTCGCTCGCGGGCGCGCTGAAGAAGAGCGGCGGCGGATCGACCGGCATGGCCGCGTCGAACACCGGCACGCTCGCGATGGCGCAGCCGGTCAGCGTATCGAGCGGGATGTCGATGGCGGCGACTTCGGCGGGACACATGTCCGGCACGACGAGTCTGACCGCGAGCGGCGGTTCGAGCGACGACTACGGCCGTCTCGCGTACCGGGTTCCGTCGCAGCCGTCGCTCGACGGCAATACGGTCGATCTGGACTCGGAACGCGTGCAGTTCGCGGACAACGCACTGCACTTCGAGTCCGGCATGACCGTTCTGTCGACGCAGCTCAAAACCATGCTCTCGGCGATTACGTCGAACGGCTGAACGTAACCAAGGAGAAGCCATGCCATCTTTGATGAACATCTTCAACGTCGCCGGATCGGCGATGTCGGCTCAGGCGCAGCGCCTGAACGTGACGGCGTCGAACCTAGCCAACGCGGACAGCACGACCGGCCCTGACGGCCAGCCTTACAAGGCGAAACAGGTCGTGTTCGCGGTGGACCCGCTCGGCGGCGCGAAAACCGCGTCCGGCCAGCAGGTCGGCGGCGTGCAGGTGACGGGCGTGATCGACGATCCGACACCGATGAAAACCAGCTACGACCCGACCAATCCGGCGGCGAATGCAGACGGCTACGTCACCATGCCGAACGTCGATCCCGTGCAGGAAATGGTCAACATGATTTCCGCGTCGCGTTCGTATCAGGCGAACGTCGAGACGCTCAACACCGCCAAGCAGCTGATGCTGAAAACCCTGACGATCGGAACCTGAGGACAAACATAGTGACTACCAACACCACGATCGGCAGCAACGGCACCACCGTGTCGCAGACGCTGCTCGATACCATGAACGGAACTTCGTCGGCGTCCTCGTCGTCGTCGACTTCTTCTACCAGCGGCACGTCTTCGTCGGACCTGCAGAACACGTTCCTCACGCTGCTCGTTACGCAGTTGAAGAACCAGGATCCGACCAACCCGGCCGACAGCTCGCAAATGACTTCGCAGCTCGCGCAGATCAACACGGTGACGGGCATCGGCCAGTTGAACACCTCGCTCACCTCGCTCGCGACCCAGTTGTCCGCCGGCCAGTCGGCGCAGGCCGCCCTGCTGATCGGTTCGACCGTGCTCGCGCCGGGCAACTCGGTCTCCGTGTCGAACGGCGTGTCGTCGGGCTTCGGCGTGAAGCTCGCGGCGGGCGTGAGCGACCTGCAAGTCGTGATCAAGAACTCGGCGGGCCAGATCGTCAACACGCTCGACAAGGGCGCGCAATCGGCCGGCGTCGTGTCGCTCGCAGGCTGGACGCCGGTGGATTCGAGCGGCAACAAGCTCGCCGACGGCACCTACACGATCACCGCGCAAGGCACGGTCAACGGCGTCGCCGCGACCGCGACGACGCTCGCGGCTTCGCAAGTCCAGAGCGTTGTGCAGCAAGCCGACGGCACCGCGGGCCTGAAGCTCGCGAACGGATCGACGGTGGCGCTCACGGGTGTTTCGAGCATCCAGTAAGCCACACACACTATTTAACTAGCGAATTTAGGAAACGGAGACCGTCATGGGTTACCAACAAGGATTGAGCGGTTTGTCGGGTGCATCGAGCGACCTCGACGTGATCGGCAACAACATCGCCAACGCGAACACCGTTGGCTTCAAGCAAGGCCAGGCAGAATTCGCCGACATGTACGCGAACTCGGTCGCGACCTCGGTGAGCAACCAGGTCGGGATCGGCTCGCGCCTGTCGGAAGTTCAGCAGCAGTTCGGTCAGGGCACGATCACGACCGACGACCAGGCGCTGCACGTCGCCATCAACGGCAGCGGCTTCTTCCAGATGTCGAACAACGGCACGTCGGTGTATTCGCGTAACGGCGTGTTCCACCTCGACAACACCGGCAAGATCGTCAACAGCGCGGGTCTGCAACTGATGGGCTACGCCGCCAGCTCGACGGGCGTGCTCAACAGCGCGAGCACGGTGCCGCTGTCGGTGCCGACGTCGAACCTCGCGCCGACCGCCACGAAGAACATCAACGCGTCGTTCAACCTGAACTCGCAGGACACCGCCCCGACCACGACCTTCAAGGCGACGGATTCGACGACCTACAACACGTCCACCTCGATCGACGTGTACGACTCGCTCGGCGGCACCCACAAGGTTTCGCTCTACTTCGTGAAGAACACGACGGGTTCGTGGGACGCCTACGGCACGACCGGCGATCCGGCCACGGCAGTCGGCGCGTCCGACGGCACGGTGACGGACGGCAAGATCGGCACGGTGACGTTCGATTCGTCGGGCAACCTGACGGGCACCAGCTCGTTCAACATCACGATCCCGAACGGCGCGACGACGACGGCTTCCACGCAGGCGCTGACCGTCGATCTGTCGAAGACCACGCAGTACGGCGCGACCAGCGGCCTGACGAACATCGGTCAGGACGGCTTCACGGCCGGCCAGCTGACGGGTTTCTCGGTCGGCACCGACGGCGTGCTGACGGGCAACTACTCGAACGGCCAGACGCAGGCGCTCGGCCAGGTCGTGCTCGCGAACTTCAACAACCAGAACGGCCTCGTGAACCTCGGCGGCAACATGTATCAGCAGACCGCCGCATCGGGCGCGCCGCAGATCGCCGTGCCGGGTTCGACCAATCACGGCACGCTGCAAGGCGGCGCGGTGGAAAACTCGAACGTCGATTTGACGAGCGAACTGGTGAATCTGATCACCGCGCAACGCAACTATCAGGCGAACGCGCAGACGATCAAGACGCAACAAACCGTCGATCAGACCTTAATTAACCTCTAATCGACGGATTGACTGAAGCGAAAGCAGGAGAGACTTACATCTATGGACCGTCTGATCTACACCGCGATGACCGGCGCGACGCAAGCGCTGGAACAGCAAAGCGTAACCGCCAACAACCTCGCCAACGCCTCGACCACGGGCTTTCGCGCGCAGTTGTCGGCGTTCCGCGCCGTGCCGATGAACTTCGAGAACGGCGTGGGCGAGGATCCGACGACCCGGACGTTCGTTCTCTCGTCAACTCCGTCCGCCGACTACACGCCGGGCCCGATCGAACAGACCGGCAACCCGCTCGACGTCGCGGTGCAGGGTTCGGGCTGGCTTTCCGTGCAGGCGCCCGACGGCAGCGAGGCTTACACGCGCGCCGGCAATCTTCACGTCGACGCGAACGGCCAGCTCGTCACCGCGAATAACCTGCCGGTGCTCGGCAACGGCGGACCGATGTCCATTCCGCCGGGTTCGCAAGTCACGATCGGCAAGGACGGCACGGTGTCCGCGCTGACGCCAGGCGATCCGCCGACGGCCATCGCGACGATCGACCAGTTGAAGCTGGTCAATCCGGACCCGAGCACGATTTCGCGCGGCGACGACGGCCTCTTCCGGACCGCCGACGGCAACCCCGCCGACGCCGATCCGTCCGTCGTGGTCGCGCCGGCGTCGCTGGAAGGCAGCAACGTCAACCCGGTATCGGCGATGGTGACGATGATCACGAACGCGCGCCAGTTCCAGATGCAGACCAAGTTGCTCGAATCGGCCGACCAGAACGAACAGTCAGCCAACAAGCTGCTCAACTTCAGTTAAAGCAAGATTACGCAGGAATCAAGACATGAACCGCTCTCTCTACATCGCCGCAACCGGCATGAATGCGCAGCAAGCGCAGATGGACGTGATTTCGAACAACCTCGCCAACGTCGCCACGAACGGCTTCAAGGGCTCGCGCGCGGTGTTCGAGGATTTGCTTTACCAGACCGTCCGCCAGCCGGGCGCGAATTCCACGCAGCAGACCGAACTCGCGTCGGGCAGCCAGCTCGGCACCGGCGTGCAGCAAGTCGCGACCGAACGCCTCTACACGCAGGGCAACCTGCAGCAGACCGGCAACTCGAAGGACGTCGCCATCAACGGTAACGGCTTCTTCCAGGTGACCATGCCGGACGGCACGACGTCCTACACCCGCGACGGCTCGTTCCAGACCAACTCGCAGGGTCAGCTCGTCACGTCGAGCGGCTACCAGATCAGCCCGGCCATCACGATCCCGCAAAACGCCACGTCGATCACGATCGGCTCGGACGGCACGGTGTCGATCACGCAGCAGGGCAGCACGGCCAGCACGCAAGTCGGCGCGCTGCAGCTCGCGACCTTTATCAACCCGACGGGCCTGCAGGCACGCGGCGAAAACCTGTTCATGGAAACGAGCGCATCGGGCGCGCCGAACGTGACGCAGCCGGGCCTGAACGGCGCGGGCTCGCTGCAACAGGGCTACACGGAAGCATCGAACGTGAACGTCGTGCAGGAACTGGTCAACATGATCCAGACCCAGCGCGCGTATGAAATCAACAGCAAGGCCGTGACCACGTCCGACCAGATGCTGCAGACGCTGAGCCAGATGCCGGTTTAAGTCCGGCTAGAAAGACGAGACGGACCCAAAAGATGTCGCCATTCAATTCCTTCGCCCGCTGTGTACTCGCGCTCACGTTCGTCGCTTCGCTCGCGGCGTGCGGCCTCGTGCCGAAAGAGCCGATCACCCAGCAGCCGATGACCGCCCGCCCGCCCGCACCGCCGATGAATTCCCAGTCGGCCGGCGCGATCTATAACGCGGGCTATGCAGGCCGGCCGCTGTTCGAAGACCAGCGTCCGCGCAATGTCGGCGACATCCTGACCATCGTGATTTCGGAAAACGTCAACGCGACGAAGTCGTCGGCGGCGAATACGAACCGCGCGAGCAACGCGGCGTTCGGCGTACCGATCTCGCCGGGTATCTTCGGCGGTCTGTTCAACAACTCGAACCTGTCCGCCACGGGCGCGAACAAGTTCACGTCGTCGGGCGGCGCGACTGCGGCCAACACGTTCAGCGGCACGCTGACCGTGACGGTCACGGGCGTCCTGCCGAACGGCAACCTGATGGTGAGCGGCGAAAAGCAGATGCTCATCAACCAGGGCAATGAATTCGTGCGCTTCTCCGGCGTCGTCAACCCGACGACCATCTCCGGCAGCAATACGGTCTACTCGACGCAGATCGCGGACGCGAAGATCGAATACTCGGCGAAGGGCTACATCGACGAAGCGCAGAACATGAGCTGGCTCCAGCGCTTCTTCCTCAACCTGGCGCCGTTCTGACCATGACCATCCTCACCAAGCTTTTCGCCATCGCGCTCGCCGCGGCCGCTGTCTCCGTCGTCCTGCCGCAACCGGCTCACGCCGAACGCCTGAAAGACCTCGTGTCGTTCCAGGGCGTACGCGACAACCCGCTGATCGGCTACGGCCTCGTGGTCGGTCTCGACGGCACGGGCGACCAGACGATGCAGACGCCGTTCACCACGCAAAGTCTGACCAACATGCTCGGCAACCTCGGCATCACGCTGAACTCGTCGAGCACGTCGAACATGCAGTTGAAGAACGTCGCCGCCGTCATGGTGACGGCCGTGCTGCCGCCGTTTGCGCGTCCCGGCGAGGCGATCGACATCACGGTGTCGTCGCTCGGTAACGCGAAGAGCCTGCGCGGCGGCACGCTGCTGATGGCCCCGCTCAAGGGCGCCGACGGCCAGGTCTACGCGATGGCGCAGGGCAATCTCGTGGTCGGCGGCGCGGGTGCGAGCGCAAACGGCAGCAAGGTTCAGGTGAACACGCTGGCGGTCGGCCGCATCTCGGGCGGCGCGATTGTCGAACGCGCCGTGCCGAACGCCATCACGCAAGCGGGCGGGACCATGCAAATGGAACTGCGCGACATGGACTTCGACACGACGCAGAAGATCGTCGCGGCGGTGAACAACCAGTTCGGCATGGGCACGGCGCTCGCGCTCGACGGCCGCACGATCCAGCTGCGCGCGCCCGCCGATCCGTCCGAGCAAGTGTCGTTCATGGCGCAGCTTCAGAATATCGACGTGCGTCCGGCGCAGGCTGCCGCGAAGGTGATCCTGAACGCACGCACCGGCTCGATCGTGATGAACCAGATGGTCACGCTGCAAAGCTGCGCGGTTGCGCACGGCAATTTGTCGGTGGTGATCAATACGCAGACGGCGGTGAGCCAGCCGGGCGCGCTGTCGAACGGCAACACGGTCGCGGCGAAGCAGTCGCAGATCCAGTTGAAGCAGGACACGGGCGCACTCAAGATGCTGAGCGCAGGCGCGAATCTCGCCGATGTCGTCAAGGCGCTCAACGCGCTCGGCGCGACGCCGGCGGACCTGATCTCGATCTTGCAGTCGATGAAAGCGGCGGGTGCGTTGCGCGCCGACCTCGAAATTATCTAAGGACGACGGGCTATGAACTCGAACGGAACCGGTATCGCCAGCAACACGTTGGCATCGACGGACACGAGCGGTGGTCTCGGCAATTTGTCCAACCGCTTCGCTCTCGACGTGCAGGGCTTCTCCGCCCTGAAAGCGCAGGCAGCGAACGGCGCGACGCCGGAAAACCTGAAGGCGGCGGCGAAGCAGTTCGACGCAGTGTTCACGCAAATGATGCTGAAAAGCATGCGCGACGCGACGCCGTCGGACAGCCCGTTCGATTCGAACGACAGCAAGTCCTTCACCGCGATGCTCGACCAGCAGATGTCGCAGCAAATGTCGACCAAAGGTATCGGCGTGGCCGACATGATGCTCAAGCAACTGATGCGCAGCGCCCAGGGTTCGGGCGGCGCGGCGGGAGCGGCAGGCGGCCTGGCGATGGGCGGCGCGGCCATGGGCGGCTCGGCGGCGGGCGGTGACGTCAGCGGCAACGAAGGCAGCATGGCCGCGATGAACGCGATGGCGAAGGCCTACGCGAACGCGTCGGGATCGAATGCGAACCGCACGCTCGACAAGAGCGCGGGCTACGACGCGAATTCGGCGCTCACGCCGCCCGCGCGCGGCAACGGCTCGGACAAGGTGAACGCGTTCGTCGACCGGCTCGCCGCGCCCGCGCAGGCCGCGAGCCAGGCGACCGGCATTCCGGCGCGCTTCATCATCGGGCAGGCGGCGCTGGAGTCCGGCTGGGGCAAGCGCGAGATCAAGAACACGGATGGATCGACGAGCCACAATATCTTCGGCGTGAAAGCGACGAAGGACTGGACGGGCAAGACCGTGGCCGCCGTGACGACAGAATATGTGAACGGTCAGCCAAAAAAGGTGGTCGAGCAGTTTAGAGCCTATGATTCGTATGAACATGCGCTGACCGACTACGCGAGCGTGCTGAAGAACAATCCGCGTTATGCGCCGGTCGTGCAGGCATCGCGCGATGCCGCCGGGTTCGCGCACGGCATGCAGAAAGCAGGCTACGCAACCGATCCGCAATACGCGAAAAAGCTCATCTCGATCATGCGTCAGATCGTTTGAGTGTAGTGTCGGCTGAATAAAGCGCGGCACACAGCAACGGGGCCATGTCGCGGAAAAGTCCGGACGCATCCATCGCGCAGGATGCGACGACGATGTCGCCATGCAAACGTTTTCCGGTGAAAATCGCACAATAGCGAAGAAATTTTTGCGGCGGAGCCCTAAATTTTCGAGCCGCGCTGCCGCTAATCCGAACACCGAAGTGCCGGATCGATGACGATCCGGTCCTACGCTTGAGCGCCCAGACGCGCTTGCGAGCGAGCAAAAAACGAATACGGCTAGCCCCATGGACAACAACCAGTCGCACGATCACGACTACGCTGAAAACGAACACGACGACCCGGTCGATTTCGGCCGGCGCAATCCGCTCGAAATCGGCGTGTCGCTGCGCAATCTCGCCAACCGGGGCGATTTCCTGACCGCCGAGTACGGCGACGGGCAAATCGTCACGCGGCTGCTCGACGTCGATCCGTCGACCGCCACGTTCACCTTCGACTGGGGCGGCGTGCCCGAGCAGAACAGCGCGGTGCTCGCCTCGAAGCGGCTCGTGTTCCACGCGGCGCCGGACGGCGTGCGCGTCGAATTTTCGACGGAAACCCCGCGCGAAACCACGTTCGACGGTCATCCCGCCTACGAAGCCGATTTCCCGCCGGTGCTGTTCTACATGCAGCGCCGCGAATATTTCCGCGTCGATGCGCCGGTGCTCGATCCGTATATGTGCAGCGGTTTGCTGCCGACCGGCGAGCGCTTCCGCTTCGAAGTCAACGATCTGTCGCTTGGCGGCGTCGCGCTCCGCACGTTGGACGAACGCGTCGCGAATCTCGACCTCGGCGTCCTGCTGAAGGAAGTCGAACTGCATTTCAGCAATCCCGGCAAGGTCGTGCTCGACCTGCAACTGGTGTCGCATCGCGAAGTGACGACCGCCAAGGGCGACCGCCGCTTTACGCTCGGCTTCAAGTTCGCATCGCTGCCGGGATCGACGGAAAACACGCTGCAACGCCTGATCACGCAGCTCGAAATGAAACGGCGTTCGCTGTCGCGCTGATTCGCTTCTGCAGGACCGGACGCGAGCATCGTGCTCGCGTCGCGTTGTAACCGCGTCGGCCGCATTCTGGCGGGCGGCGCGTGCCGGATGGATTCCATCGGCCTTCTTCATTTCCCCGAATTGACCGTATAAAACCCCGCTTCTTCGCCGATCGGGATACCAACGTGTTGCGCATAATGTCCGCACGGGCTCGTTCGCGCGACGTTTTGCGAGCGAGCCGCAGAAGCCCTGTTTGGGTTCGGTACACCGCATGTTGAAGGTTCGGCTAATCGCCTGTTCCCGCGGCATTGCAACGATTGCGCGCTCAACTTCCCGCGTAATCGGCCGATAAACAACAGTTCAAGTCAAGCGGCGGCCCTGTGCGCCGCCTCTTCAGGATCCATGCATGTCCAACAACATTTTTAATATCGGCGTCAGCGGTCTCAACGCAGCCCAGTGGGGACTGACGGTCACTGGACAGAACATCAGCAATGCCGCGACCGCGGGCTATACGCAGGAAAAAGTCGAGTACCAGGAGGCCTCGGGCCAGTACACGAACTCCGGCTATCTCGGCACCGGCGTCCAGACCGCAACCGTCACGCGCTCGTACAGCCAGTACCTGTCGAACCAGCTTAGCTCGGCGCAATCGTCGAGCGGCGCGTCCAACACGTACTACACGTTGATCGCCGAGCTGAACAATCTGGTCGGCGATCCGACCACCGGCATCGCGTCGGGCGTGAGCAACTACTTCACCGGCCTGCAGTCGGTGGCGAACAATCCGAACGCAACTTCGTCGCGCCAGACGCTGATGAGCAGCGCGCAGACGCTCGCTGACCAGATCACGACCGCAGGCTCGCAGTACGACCAGTTGCGCCAGAACGTCAACACGCAATTGACGAGCGCCGTCACGCAGATCAACAGCTACTCGAAGCAGATCTCCGACCTGAACAAGCAGATCAACCAGGCGTCCGCCGCCGGCCAGCCGCCGAACCAGCTTCTCGATCAGCGCGATCTCGCGGTGCAGAACCTGAGCGCGATGGTCGACGTCACGGTGTCGCAATCGGACGGCAACTACAACGTGTTTATCGGCAACGGCCAGCCGCTCGTCGTGGGCAACAAGCCTTATAGCTTGCAGGCCGTGACGTCGCCGACCGACCCGAGCGAACTGACGGTCGCATTCCAGAGCAGCGACGGCTCCACGCTCGCGCCGAAGGACATGCAGTACGTGCCCGATTCCGCGCTGACGGGCGGCACGGTCGGCGGTCTGCTGTCGTTCCGCAGCCAGACGCTCGATCCGGGCGCGGCGCAACTCGGCGCGATCGCGACCAGTTTCTCGGCGCAACTGAACGCGCAGAACGCGCTCGGTCTCGACCTGAGCGGCAAGGCGGGCGGCGACCTGTTCAAGGTCGCGACGCCGACCGTGTATTCCGACGTCCGCAACACGGGCACGGGCGGCGTGTCGGCGGCTTTCACCGATCCGACGCAGCCGACCACCGGCGACTACACGCTGAGCTACGACGGCTCGAAGTACACGATGACCGACACCGCGTCCGGCAACGTGATGGGCACGATTCCGAACCCGTCCGCCGGCGTCGCGCCGACGAGCGGCACGATCAACGGTTTGCAGTTCACGTTCAGCGGCGCGGTGAAAGCGGGCGACAGCTTCAGCGTCCAGCCGACCCGTGGCGCGCTCGACAATTTCGCGCTGTCCAACTCGAACCCGTCCGCGATCGCGGCGGCCACCCCGGTGCTGACCACGGCTACCAACGGCAACACCGGCAGCGGCGCGATTTCCGCCGGCACGGTGGCGCCCGGCTATTCGAGCGGCAGCGGCATGACGCTGACGTATTCGGCATCCGGCAAGCTCACGTCCGATGTCGATGTCACGCTCGCGGATGCGACCGTGGTGCCGGCCGGCACGCCGTTCGCCTACGACTCGACCAAAGGCATCACCGTTACCTCGAGCGGCGCGGATCCGGCCTCGCATGGCGTGACGACCACGATTACCGGCTCGCCGGTGGTCGGCGACAGCTTCAAGGTGACGCCGAACACGAGCGGCACGGCGGACGGCAGCAACGCGCTCGCGATGGCGCAGATGGTGTCGTCGAAGAGCATGAACGGCGGCACCGACACGCTCACGAGTTCGTACGCGAACTATGTGAACACGATCGGCAATCAGACTAACCAGCTCAAGAGCACGAGCACGTCGCAAACGGCGCTGCTCGCTCAGGTCACGGCCGCGCAGCAAGCGGTGTCCGGCGTGAACCTGAACGAGGAAGCAGCGAACCTGATGCAATACCAGCAGCTCTATCAGGCGAACAGCAAGGTCATCCAGACCGCGTCGTCGCTGTTCCAGACGCTGCTCGGCATCTTCAACTGAGGCATAAGCGATGCGTATTTCCAGCTCCCAGTACTTCAACATGAACGTGTCGGCGATGGGCGATCAGCAGAGCACGCTCGCGTCGATGTATCAGCAGATTGCTTCCGGCAAGCGGATTCTCACCGCTTCCGACGACCCGCTCGGCGCCGCTCAGGCCGTGCAGCTCACCATGAAGACATCCGCGATCACGCAATACACGGCCAACCAGACCAGCGCGCTTTCGTCGCTGCAGCAGGAAGACTCGACGCTCGGCACGGTCGCGAGCGTGATCACGAAGATCAAGACGCTCGCGGTTTCGGCGGGCGACGGTTCGCTCAACGACGGCGACCGCAGCGCGATCGGCACGCAGATCGCCGGTTTGCGCAGCCAGCTTCTCGGCCTCGCGAACACCACGGACGGCCAGGGCAACTATATTTTCGGCGGCTTCAAGGCGGATTCCGCGCCGTTTTCAAACAGCCCGACGGGCGTCGGCGCGACTTATGCGGGCGATCTCGGCCAGCGGCAAGTCCAGATCAGCGACGGGCGCGTCATGCCGGTCGCCGACACGGGCGCCGCCGTGTTCCAGAACATTTCGGCGTCGGAGAGCTCGCCTGTTGCGACCGCCACGCTCGGCAATAGCGGCACGGGCACGATTTCGTCGGTAACGACCAGCGATACGACCGCCGCGAGCAACGCGACCGGTTACAAGATTGCGTTCAGCGTGAGCGGTGGCGTGACGCAGTATTCGGTGACCGACTCGTCGGGCGCTTCGATTGCGAGCAACGTGACGTACTCGGGCAAGACCGATATCGCGCTCGGCAGCGGCCAGAAGGTGACGATCGACGGCGCCCCGGGCAACGGCGACACGTTCACCGTCGATCCGGCTGGCTCGTCGAACAAGGACGTGTTCTCGGCGATCGACAACCTGGTTGCCGCGCTCAAGCAGCCGACCACGACCACCGCCGGCCAGGCCGCGCTGACCAACGCGCTCGGCACGGCATCGACGCAGCTTTCGAACTCGTTCAACAACGTGCTCGGCGTGCAGGCGACGGTGGGCGGGCGTGAACAGGAAGTGCAGGCCGTGCAGACCTCGATGGCGGATTCGACGACGCAATACCAGAGCGATCTCGCCGATTTGACGAGCATCAATCTGGTATCGGCGATCAGCCAGTACGAACTGACGCAGAATGCGTTGCAGGGCGCGCAGCAGGCGTTCACGCAGATTCAGAAGATGTCGCTGTTTAACTATCTGAGCTGAGCGTGACGGCCCGGTTCGGGCCGGGTGCGTTTTGAAGAAGCCGTTCCGGGAGGTATTCGGGACGGCTTTTTTTGCGTGGGGATGGGAAACCGTGGACAAGCCGGCGATCGCTAAGGCAACGCGAACGGCGCGACATACTACGCACGGAGGTGGGCGCACTCGCTGTCGCGACGCAGGCGCTGACGCCGGAAAACGGCTTAGCGACGACACCGCCGGCTAACCCGCTGCGATGCTGCGATTGGAGGATAACGAGGGGAGACAGCGAGGCGTGACGGATCCAGAGCGGAGGTCTGAATCGGGGAATTGAGGCGATTTGGAGAAAAGCGTTTCGAGCGGCCCGGAAAGCCAAAACCCTCAAAACCCCGCCGCGACCCGCCCCATTTGATCGATACCCATATCGAAGATCCGTTGAAAGAACGGAATCAGATTCGGCGTCATCAACTGGATCAGCATGAGGCCGACGAGTACGGTAACCGGGAAACCCACCTGAAAGATACCGATCTGCGGCGCGGCGCGGTTCAGAATGCCGAGCGCCAGATTCGAGATCAGCAGCGCCGCGACCACCGGCAGCGAGAGCAGCAGTCCGGTCGAAAAGATCGCGCCGCCGAACGAAGCCATGGTGTGCCAGCCGGTCGAATGCGACGCCGCGCCGATCACGTTCGTGCCGATCGGCACGCTCTGGAACGTCGAGACGAGCGCGGTGATCATCTGCAAATGACCATCGAAAACGAGGAACGCGAGCATCGCGATGGTGTTCAGATAGCGCGAAATCACCACCGCATTGCCGCCCGCGCGCGGATCGTAGAGGGTCGCGAAACTCAGGCCCATCTGCTGGCCGATGAACTCACCGGCCGCGTCGATCGCGGCGAACGCAATCTGCATCGTCACGCCGAGCGCGGCGCCGATCAGGAACTGGTTGACGATGATCCACACGCCGTCGGCGGAGAACACGGTCACCTGCGGCATCGCGCCGACGGTCGGCGCGACGATCAACGTAATGAACGCGGCGAGCGCCACCTTGACGCGCTGCGGAATGGCCGCGTGGCTCGTGATCGGCGCGGTCGCGATCAGCGCGAGAATGCGCGTGAACGGCCAGAGAAACGCGGTGAGCCAGACGTTGAGTTGCGCGTAGGTGACGGAAAACATCGGGGAAAAGCGCGCCTTAACCGGTGACGGCGGGCGTGATCGTGAGGATGTGACGCATGTAGTCGAGCAGCGTTTCCATCATCCACGGACCGGCGATCACGAGCGTCACCGCAACGGCGAGCAGCTTCGGAATAAACGTGAGCGTGGCTTCGTTGATCTGCGTGGCGGCCTGAAACAGGCTCACGAGCAAACCTACAACCAGCGCGACCAGCAAGGCGGGCGCGGAGAGCATCAGGCCGACGTACATCGCCTGGTGCGCCATCGTCATGACGGATTCTGGGGTCATCGAAATTCTCCGGATTACGTGAAGCTTTGCGCGAGCGAGCCGATCAGCAATTGCCAACCATCCACCAGCACGAACAACATCAGCTTGAAAGGCAACGCGATGCTGGTGGGCGACACCATCATCATGCCCATCGACATCAGCACGCTTGCCACCACCATGTCGATGATGAGGAACGGAATGAAAATGGTGAAGCCGATCTGGAAGCCGGTCTTCAGTTCGCTCGTGATGAACGACGGCACGAGCAGCGACAGCGGAACGTCTTCGGGACCGTTCATCGGCGGCGCCTTGGAAATTTTCGCGAACAGCGCGAGATCGGTTTCGCGGGTCTGGCGCAGCATGAATTCCTTGAACGGCGTGACGCCGCGCTGCATCGCCTGATCCATCTGGATCGTGCCTTCCGAGAAGGGCTTGTATGCGTCGGTATAAGCGCGGTCGAGCACCGGCGACATCACGAAAATAGACAGGAACAGCGCGAGTCCGACGAGCACCTGGTTCGGCGGCGTGCTGCCCGTGCCGAGCGCCTGGCGCAACAGCGACAACACGATGATGATGCGCGTGAAGCTCGTCATCATCAGCACCATCGCGGGCAGGAACGACAGCATCGTGAGCAGCAGCATCGTCTGGACGCTGAGCGAATACGTCGTGCCGCCGTTCGGACCGGGGCTCGTGTTGAACGCGGGCAGGCCGGCCGTGCTTTGCGCGAAGGCCAGATGCGGCAGGGCCGCGAGCATGACCGGGAACAGAATCGGGATGAGACGGGGGAGCGCGGTCTTCAGAGTGCGCGCGACTTGACTACGGCTGACCAGCATTTACTTGCTCCCGCCTGCGAACTTTTGCAGACGCTTGTTCGCTTCGCCGGCGAGGGCATCGCGAAATCGTTGACCGAATCCACCTTGCAACGTTTGCGTCGGGGCGGGCGTTTCAGCGCTGCTGCCGCCGGCCTCAGCGGATCCGGCGGGCAGCGTGTGCAGCAGGCGGACGTTGCCGGGCGCCGTGCCGAGCACGAGCCACGTGTCGCCGATCTCGACCACCGCCACGCGCTCCTTGTTGCCGAGCGACGCGCCGCCGATCACCTTCACCAGACCGCCGCGCTTCGAACCCTGCAAGCCGAAACGGCGCGCGAGCCACGCACAGCCGAACACGAAGCCGATCACGATCACGAGACCGAACAGCGTCTGCAGCACCGCGCCGAATCCGAGCGACGGGACCGCCGTGCCCGCGCCGACGCTCGATGCGATCTGCGCGGCATGGTTCACCGCGTTCATGTCGGCGGCGTGGGCGAAAAGCGGTGCGCTCGCGATACATGCAAGCGCTGCGCGGCGGGCAAAGACTTTCATCGGTTCAGTTTCCGGATACGTTCGGCGGGCGTGATGATGTCGGTGAGACGGATACCGAACTTGTCGTTCACGACCACCACTTCGCCCTGCGCGATCAGGCAGCCGTTCACCAGCACGTCCATCGGTTCGCCGGCGAGGCCGTCGAGTTCCACGACCGAACCTTGCGCGAGTTGCAGCAGGTTGCGGATCGCGATCTTCGTGCGCCCGAGTTCCACCGTCATCTGCACGGGGATATCGAGAATCATGTCGATATCGTTGCGCGTCGTCGTCGGGGCGACTTTCGAGAGCGGCTGGAATACGCCCGCGGCAGCCGCGACCGGCGCTTCGTTCTCGTTCTGTTCGGCAAGCGCGCTCGCCCAGTCGTCCATGGCGAAATCGACCGCTTTCGGTTCGGCTGCGGTTGCAACCGGTGCCGCGTCGAAGCCTTCCGGCAATGCGCTTTCCTGCGTCAAATCAGTCATAACCACCTTCCCTCATCGTGTCCGTTGCGCTGATCATTTTTTGCACGCGCAACGCATATTGACCGTTAAAAATTCCGTAACCGCATTCCATGACCGGCACGCCATCCACCTTCGCGACCACCTGCTCCGGCACGCTGATCGGCAACACATCGCCCGCCCGCATGTTCAGCAGCTGCTCGAACGACGAGCGGATTTCAGCGAGATCGACCGTCAGTTCCACTTCCGCCGTCTGCACCTGCTGCGACAGCACGCGCACCCAGCGGCGGTCCACTTCGAGCGCTTCGCCTTGAATGGGCGAAGACAGCACGTCGCGGATCGGTTCGATCATCGAGTACGGCATGCAGATGTGCAGCGTGCCGCCCGTCGAGCCGAACTCGATGGAAAACTGCGTGACGATCACGATTTCGTTCGGCGTCGCCACGTTCGCGAACTGCGTGTGCATTTCCGAGCGCACGTATTCGAACTGCAACTGGCGCACGCTTTTCCACGAAGCCGCGTAATGCTCGAACACGAGATGCAGCAGCTTGCTGATGATGCGCTGCTCCGTCTGCGTGAACTCGCGGCCTTCGACGCGGGTGTGAAACCGGCCGTCGCCGCCAAACAGGTTATCGACGACGAAGAACACCAGGTTCGGGTCGAAGACGAACAGCGAGGTGCCGCGCAGGGGCTTCACGTGGACCAGGTTCAGGTTGGTCGGGATCGGCAGGTTGCGGGTGAATTCGCTGTACTTCTGCACCTTCACCGGACCGACGGAAATTTCCGCCGAGCGCCGCATGAAGTTGAAGATGCCGACGCGCAATAGGCGCGCAAAGCGGTCGTTGATAATTTCGAGGCCGGGCATCCGGCCCCGGACAATGCGTTCCTGCGTCGCGATGTTGTACGGGCGGACGCCGGCAGCCGCAGTTTCATCCGAAACTTGATCGACTTCGCCAGTGACGCCCTTGAGGAGGGCATCGACCTCCTCCTGCGACATGAACTCTTCGTGGCCCATCCTGATTCCTTGGTCCGGGTTCGCGTGTTCGGTTCGTGCGTCTTACTGGACGACGAATTCGGTGAAAAGCACGTCGTCGACGTGTACCGGCGCTTCCGGCGTGCTCGCGATCTTCTCGATCGCGGTGCGCAGTTCGGCGGCGAGCGCGCGCTTGCCATCGAGCGACGCGAGATCTTCCGGGTGCTTGTTCGAGAGCACCAGCAGCACGCGGCTGCGGATTTCCGGCAGACGTTCGGTGAGCGCGGCCTGGGCTTTCTCGTCGCGCAGCTTGAGCGTGAGACCGGCGCGCAGGTAGTGCATGCCGTCGTCGGACTGCAGGTTCACCGTCATCGAGTCGAGCGGGAAGAACACGGGCGGCGGCGCCGGGACCGGCTTGGCCGGCGCGTTGCTGTGGCCCATGAACTTCGGCAGCACGAAATACGCGGCGCCAGCGCCTGCGCCGAGCAGCACGGCGGCTCCAACGGCGATGACGATGATGCGCTTGAGCTTGCCGCTCTTCGCGGGGACGATGGGTTGCTGATCTTTTGCGGTGGTGGTTGCCATGAATGCTTACCTCAATCTGTAGCCTGTATTGTTGGCGAAAGCCGTACTTTGCGATGAGCCGAACAGAAGGGAGATTTGGGGCTAACTCGTTCTTTTGGGTCGGAGCGCGCCGGAAGGTTGAAATACGACAAAGCGCCGCGACCGTTGGACCGGCCGCGGCGCTCGCGGAATGAAAAAGGGTGAAATCAGGCGAACGTATCGACCAGCCCGACCGTCCGGCGCACCGGCACCGTTACGGCGGCAGTCGTGCCATCCGAGCCGCCCAGACCGCCGAACGCGCCGATGCCGCCGCTCGAGCGTCCGCCCGGACCGGAATCCTGGCCGCCGCTCTGCTGCTGGCTTTGCTGGCGCGCGAAGCCGTCGTTGACGCTCGTGCTGCCAAGACTGATGCCGTTCTGCTCCATCGCCTCGCGCAGTTTCGGCAGCGCCGCTTCCACGGCCTCGCGAACGTGCGCGTGCTGCGAGACAAAGAGCGCGTGTGCATTGTTATCGGTCACTTGGAGCGTGACCTGAAGCGGCCCCAGATCTTTCGGATTCAGGGTCAGCTCGGCGCTTTGCTGCTTGGCGCTCGAAAGAAACACGACTTGCTGGCTGAACGCGTCGTCCCAGCCGGACGAACCGACGTGCGGCGCGATCGCCGCGCTGGAGGCGGCGACGGTGCTCGTCTGCGTGAATTTCCCCGACAGCGCCGATGCAGCCTGCAACGCGCTGGCGTGCGCGGCGTCGTCGGCGGCTTGCTTGTATGCGGTGGTGCCGCTATCGACTTGCGGCGTGGCGGCGGCGACTGCCTGCGCGAGCGCGGCGGCATCCGATGGCGCGGCAGGCGTGGGTGCGAGCGCCGCATTCGGGTCCATGCTGGCGTTCGCCAGCGCGGCCGCGCCCGCGCCGTTGGCATTTCCATTCCCTAATGCGCCGACCAGTCCCGCGCCCACGCCGAGTCCCTTGCCGCGTCCGCCTTTGCCGTCGGTCGCGTTGCGCCCGTCACCCGCCGATCCGGAAGCCGTCGCCGTCGCCGGATTTTGCGCGGCGGCGCCGTTCATCGCGGCGAGCGCGGCCATGAGGGCGTCCTGCGCGGTTTTCGGGTCGTCGGCGGATTGCGTCGCGGCGGGCTTGGCGGCGTCGCCGGTTGCGCTCGCGGACGTGTCGGCCGGCGTGGACGATGCGGCCGCGGCTGCGTTCGCCAGATCGGTCATCGTCATGCCGGCAGACGCTGCCGCGTTGGCGCGGGCCGATGCGCGGGTTTGCGCGTCGGCGGCGGCATCGGCGCTATCGGTGGCGGCGTTGGCTGCATGTCCGGCTTCCGCCTTCGATGCACCCGGTTTCGCCGCCTTGTTCGTGGCGTCGGCCTGCTGCGAATCCTGGGCCTTGTCGGTTTCGCCCGAGGCATCGGCCTTCGACGCATCGTCGGTCTTGTCGGCGTCGTCGGCGCTCTGGGCGTCGTCCGTCTGGTCCGTGCTCGCGTCTTTGGCCGGCGGCGTGTCGCGCGGTTTCGGCGCGTCGTGGACGCTGCTCGTGTGCGCGGCGGCGGCGGCCCGCGCGGCCTGGGCGTCGGCTTGCGCCTTCGCGTTGAGATTCTTCAACGCCAGGCTGAACGATGCGTTCGCGGCGTTATCGCGGGACGCGGCGGAACTGCCGGACACGGAAGACGCCGCGCCGTTGATCAGGCTGGCGAGGGAGACGGACGACATGCGGACCTCTTGATTCGGTTAAAACTGCTATTCGGTGATTAATTCCGCGGATTTCAGGCTTTTTCGGCCCGCATCCGCAGCATCTTGGACGCGTGTTCGTCGGCGTCGCGCTGTTCGACGCGCGCGGCCTTCAGAGCCAGCACCGCTTCGCCGCGCGCGGCGAGCACTTCATACGAGCCGAGCTTCTGCTTGCGCTGCTGCCATTCCGGCTTGGCGGCTTCGAGCCGCTGCGTCGCGCCGACGAAAAGCGCGCGCTGCTGGGCGATCGCGGCGTCGAGGGTATCGACGAAAGCCTGGAAATTGCGCAGGTTCTGCGCCGTGGTCCCTTGTTGCGCCGACGTCGCGAACCGCGCGTGATACTCGTCGCGGTACGTGATGAGCGAATTCAACTGGCCTTCGATCTCGTTTCTTTCCTGCTGGAGCTTGCCGAGCTTTTTGGTCGCGGCGTCGAGCTCCTCGCGGGCGAGGTCGATCAAGGTGTTGATGGGCAAGTTTTTGGACATGGGCTAATGCTTCCTCAACTTCCTGCGAATAACTGGTCTAGTTGCGCCAAGCTCGGTTCAAACTCGGCTTGTTCTCGGAATCCCTGCTGCAGGAACGCTTCGATGCGCGGATACAGCGCAATCGCACGGTCCAGCAGCGCGTCGCGGCCGGCGGAATACGCGCCGACGTTGATCAAATCGCGGTTGCGCTGATAGCGCGACAGCATTTGCTTAAACATACGCACTCGGTCGAGATGCTTATCGTCGATCAAAGCGGTCATTGCCCGGCTAATCGACGCTTCGATGTCGATGGCCGGATAGTGACCGGCTTCCGCGAGCGAACGCGAGAGCACGATGTGACCGTCCAGAATGGCGCGCGCGGAATCGGCGATCGGATCCTGCTGGTCGTCGCCTTCGGTCAACACGGTGTAGAACGCGGTAATCGATCCGGCCCCTTCCGGTCCGTTACCGGTCCGCTCGACCAGCGCGGGCAGCTTCGCGAACACCGAAGGCGGATAACCTTTGGTCGCGGGCGGCTCGCCGATTGCCAGCGCGATCTCGCGCTGCGCCATCGCGTAACGGGTCAGCGAATCCATCAGCAGCAAAACGTGCTTGCCCTGATCGCGGAAATATTCGGCGAGCGAGGTGGCGTAAGCCGCGCCCTGCATCCGCAGAAGCGGCGAGACGTCGGCCGGTGCGGCCACCACCACCGAGCGCGCGAGACCGTCCTCGCCCAGAATCTGCTCGATGAATTCCTTCACTTCGCGGCCCCGTTCGCCGATCAGCCCGATCACGATCACTTCCGCGCTCGTGTAACGCGCCATCGTGCCGAGCAGCACCGATTTACCGACGCCCGAGCCCGCGAACAGGCCCATGCGCTGGCCGCGTCCGACGGTCAGCAACGCGTTGATCGCGCGCACGCCGACGTCCAGCACCTTATGGATCGGCTCGCGATTGAGCGGGTTGATGGTCGGCGCGGTGAGCGGCGCATCCACTTTCGAGCCGAGCGCGCCGAGTCCGTCGAGCGGGCGGCCCGACGCATCGACCACGCGGCCGAGCATGTTCCAGCCGACCGGCAGGCGTTTCGCGCCCGCCATCGGATCGGCGATCGGCGCGCTTTCCAGCGGATACACGCGCGCGCCGGGCAAGAGACCCGACACTTCGGTCGTCGGCATCAGGAACAGGCGGTCGCCGGAGAAACCGACCACTTCGGCTTCGGCCACCGGAATCGAGCTTCCGGGAGGCAATTCGATCATGCATTCCGCGCCCACGCCAAGACGCAGGCCGACCGCTTCCAGCACCAGACCGGCAGCGCGCGTCAGGCGTCCACACGGGCGCAGCGGCTTCGAAATCATGCTGCGGCCCTTGAGCGCTTCGAGTTGCGCGCGCCAGCCGTCCAGATGCGGATTCCCGGCGATATCGGCGAGTTCGGCGATGGTTTGCGCGGCGTGCTCTTCGACGCTCGGCGTTTCTCCGTCGTCCACTTCGGCGGCGAGCGGTCCGAACGACGCGCGGGCGAGTTCCTGTTCGAGCTCGGACAAACCTTCCTGTGTGACGCGGCGCGCGACGGGCGCGGCGTGTTGCGGCGCGGGCGCCACGTGCGGTTGCGGATTTACCACGGTTGCGTTCTCCCGAGCGCGGCGGCGACGCGCTCCCAGCGTGTTGCATTGGTCGCGTCGACTTCGCCGGTCGCGGCCTGGGCGCGGCAGCCGCCGCGTTCGATTGCCGGATCGGTCCGGACGGTCCAGCCAGCGGCTTCGAGCTCTTCCTTCAAATAAGCTTCGACAATCGGCAGATCCGACGGGCTTACCGTCAGATGCGGCGCGCCCGCGAGCGCCGGCTCGGCGGCGATCACTTCGCGCGCCACGCTCAAAACTGCGGTCGGATCGAGTGTCAGATGTTGCTGCACGACTTGTTGCGCGATATCCAGCGCGAGCGCCGTGAGCGATTCGGCGACGACGGAATCGGCCGCCGCGAGCGCGATCTTGAACGCGTCGGCGAGCGTGGCGAGGCGCGCGGCTTCCGCGTGAGCGGCGGCGCGGCCTTCTTCGAAACCTTTATGGAAACCTTGTTCGTAGCCCGCCTGATAACCCATTGCCTGACCGGCGACATGACCGGCCGACAACCCTTCGGCGTGCGCGCTTTCCTGCACGCGCAGCAAATGCGCTTCGAGCGCGGCCTGGTCGGCGGCGGAAGTGTCCACCGGCACCGGATCGAAGGACGCCATCTCCCAGCGTTGATACGCCGAGAGCTGGGCCTTTTGCGTGGCCGCGTTAGACATATGCGTCCTCGGCCTTGCCGCCTAGCTGGATCTGGCCGTTTTCGGCGAGATTGCGCACGATCTGGAGAATCTTGCGCTGTTGCGTCTCGACTTCCGACACGCGGACCGGGCCGCGTGAATCGAGGTCTTCCGCGAGCAGTTCGGCCGCGCGTTGCGACATGTTCGAGAGGAATTTCTGACGCAGGCCAGGCTGCGCGCCCTTCAGCGAGACGATCAGCGTTTCCGACTCCACTTCCTTCAGCAGCAACTGGATCGCGCGGTCTTCCAGGTCCAGCAGGTTCTCGAACACGAACATCTGGTCGATGATCTTCTGCGCCAGTTCCGCGTCGTATTCCTTCACCGTCTCGATCACCGATTCTTCGTGGTTGCTCGACATGAAGTTGAGGATTTCCGCCGCCGTGCGGATGCCGCCCATCGGCGCGCGCTTCAGGTTGTCGCTGCCGGAGAGGAGCGTCGTGAGCACGTCGTCGAGTTCGCGCAGCGCCGCCGGCTGAATGCCGTCGAGCGTCGCGATCCGCAGCAGCACGTCGTTGCGCAGCCGCTCGGTGAGGAGCGCCACGATTTCCGATGCCTGATCGCGGTCCAGGTGAACGAGGATCGTCGCGATGATCTGCGGGTGCTCGTTCTTGATGAGTTCCGCGACCGCCGCCGAATCCATCCACTTCAGGCCTTCGATACCGCTCGTATCGCTGCCCTGCAGAATCCGGTCGATCAGCGCGCCCGCCTTGGTTTCGCCGAGCGCCTTGGTCAGCACCGAGCGGATGTACTCGCTCGAATCGAGCGAGAGCGCCGTGTGCTGCTCGGCTTCCTGCACGAATTCGGTCAGCACGTTGTCGAGCTGCTCGCGCGTCACGTTTTTCAGTGCCGCCATCGTTGCGCCGATCTTCTGCACCTCGCGCGGAGCGAGATATTTAAAGACTTCGGCGGCTTCTTCCTCGCCAATCGACATGAGGAGAAGTGCGGATTTAGTGAGACCTTCAGCGTTCATCGGACACCCAATTCTTCACGACCGTGGCAACGATTCTCGGATCCTGACGCGCGACCATCCGTGCGTAATCGAGGTTGCGGTCAAATTTTGCCTTGTTGCTTTCATGACCGAGGAGACTGACCTCGGCATCCATTTCTTCTTCCACCTTCGCCGGTCCACCGAGCGACGGCCCGTCGAGCAGCGTGAGTTCCTCCGGCGACGGCAGCGCTGCAGCCGGTTCCGGCGTCGGGAAGGCGCGGCGCATTGCCGGCTTCACCATGCTGAAGTACAGGAACAGAGCCACCGCGCCGATACCGAGATACTTCGCGAGCGCAATACCGCGGGCGATCATGTCCGGCGTGCGCCACCACGGAACGTCCGGGAGCGTGTTCAGATCGGCGGAGAAAGTGCTGTTGACCACGTTCACCGAGTCGCCGCGCTTTTCGTCGTAGCCCATCGCGTCCTTGACCAGCTGCTGGACTTGCGCGAGTTGCTCGGCGGGCAGCGGCGTCATCGTGACCTTGCCCTTTGCATCCACTTGTTTCTGGTAATTCACGACCACCGCCACGGACAGGCGCTTGATGCCGCCCATCGGCTGTTCGTAGTGGCGCACCGTGCGGTCCACTTCGTAATTCGTGGTGGTGTCCTTGCGCTGGTTCACCGGCGGGCCGGAAGCCGCTGCACCGCTCGCGCCCGGCGCCGCTGCGGAGATCGGCGCCGACGATGCCTGCGGCGGCTGGTTCGACAACGCGCCCGGCACGCCCGACGCGCCGCTGCCCGACTGTTCCGACGACTCGCTCGATTGCTGGCTGCGGATCGCGGTACTTTGCGGATTCGCGTTCGGGCCGTAGCTTTCCGCCGTCTGTTCCAGCTTGGAGAAATCGATATCCGCGCTCACTTGCGACCGGGCATTGCCCGCGCCGAACAGGGGCGACAGAATCGCGTCGATCCGCTTTTGCGTGTTGTGCTCGACTTGCTGAACGAACTTGAGCTGCGACGCGTCGAGACCGTTGGCGGCGCTTTGCTGCGTGAGGAGATTGCCGTCCTGATCGACGATGGTCACGTTCTTGACCGGCATGTCCGGCACGCCCGACGACACCATGTGCTGGATTGCGGACGTCTGGCCTTCGTCGAGCACGCGGCCCGGGTAGAGATCGACCATCACCGAGGCGGTCGGCAGTTCCTTGTCGCGCACGAAAACGCTGGGCTTCGGGATCGCGAGGTGAACGCGTGCGCCTTTCACCGACGAAATCGAGCCGATGGTCTTTTCCAGTTCGCCTTCGAGCGCGCGCTGGTAGTTCACTTGTTCCGCGAACTGGCTGATGCCGAACTTCTGGTTGTCCATCAGTTCGAAGCCGACCGAACCGTTCTTCGGCAAACCCTGGCTCGCGAGACGCAGACGCGTTTCGTGGACCTGTTCGCTCGGCACGAGGATCGCGCCGCCGGCATCGGCGATCTTGTAGGGAATGTTGCCCTGCTGGAGCGCGGCGATGATCGCGCCGCCGTCCCGGTCGGAGAGGTTGCTGAACAGCACCTTATAGTCAGGCTGGCGCGACCACAGCACCAGCGCGGCGACCACGACGGCCAGAAACGCGACTGCGACGATCAGCGGCATCCGCGGATTCGAGCGGAATTGCGAAAGTCCGGGCACGCGCTGGGCGAAACCGCCGAACTCCGCGCCGCCACCGAGATTCGCGGGCGCACCGTTGCCGCCTACGCCAGCGGGCGTACCGGCCAGGCTCATCCGGGCGTCGGGGGTAATAAGGGAATTGGTGGACGTGTCCATGCTTTAAAGCTCTCCGAATCTGGGAAGTCCTGGTCGCCCTGTGGTCAGGCGCCCGTAGAGGACTTTTCGAGATTGGATTATCCGCAGTGGCGCAGAAGTCTATTGAGCGAACAGAGCCGGGTTTTACCCGTTCTTTCACGGCTTTAGCCAGGACCCGGCTGATATTCTCTTTCGTAATCGGTGAGGCTGTATCGACGAACCGCCCAGACACTGGTGAAGAGGCCTGTTTCTGCGGCCGGGGACGGTCCCGGTTCGATGTCCCGAAGCACCCTCGATACAGCCGCCCGGTTTCCCCGCGAATTTCGCTGCGAGCTTTCTACCGCGCTTATTTCCGGGCTTTTTCCCGCGCTTTTTTTCCGAATTACGGAGCAAGACATGAATTCTATTAATCCGCTGGGTTCCGCGCTGTCGCAACTGCAATCGCTCGCCGCGCAGGCCGCGGGCGGCACGTCGGCGTCGGGCAGCGTGACGGGCGCGAGCGGCTCCGCGTCGGGCGCGGCATCGGCGGGCAGCTTTGCCGACGCGCTCAAGTCGTCCATCGACAAGATCAGCGACAACCAGCAAAAGTCGGTCAGCGAAGCTCATGCGTTTGAAATCGGCGCGCCGAACGTGTCGCTGAACGACGTGATGGTCGATATGCAGAAAGCGAACGTGGGCTTCCAGTTCGGCCTGCAAGTGCGTAACAAACTGGTGACGGCGTACAACGAGATCATGCAGGTTTCGGTCTGACGGACGCTTTTCCAGATCCGGTTCAGGCCGGCCGGATGCGATGCTTCCGGCGGCTGCGATGGCCTCTGCCCTAAAGCTTTTCCGCGCTTTTCCGATAACACCGGTAACCGCTCGGCAAATGGTCAGAAGTTTTGAGAACCGTTTTGCCAGCATTGATTCATACCGGTTCGCACCGGCGCCCATCCGCATGACGCGACGCACCAAAGCAGTGCGCGCCGCGGGTAGGGACCGACGCGATCTGCATCGTTTAAAGGAGAAGCTCGATGTATTCCCAAGGACACACTGGTGCCAACGCCTACGCACGCGTGGGCGTCGAGACTGGGGTGATGGGCGCGAGCCCGCACCGGCTGATCGCGATGCTTTATCAGGGCGCGCGCCGCGCGATTGCGCAGGCGCGGATGCACTTGCTGCAAGGCAACATTCCGGCGCGCGGCGATTCGATCACGAAAGCGATCGATATCGTCGCGAGCGGCTTGCAACAGGCACTGAACAAGGAAGTGGGCGGCGATATCGCGGCCCGTCTGGATGCGCTCTACACGTATATGACGCGTCAGTTGCTGTTCGCGAACCTGCATGCGGACGAACAGCGGCTGATTGAAGTGGATGGCCTGCTGGCGACGCTCGAAGAAGCCTGGATCGGCATCGGACCGGAAGTGGCACGATTGACCGCAGCGCAAGCTGCGGAGAATGCCTGACTACGAATGAACACAATTCAAGAATATTTCGCTCACTACGAGGCAATCGCTGCGCTTTCCGGTCAAATGCTGGTGGCCGCGCGCAGCGGGGAGTGGAGCGAGCTGAAGACGATGCAGGGCAGGTATCGCGAATTGATCGACCGCTTGAAGGAAGTCGATGCGAGTTCCGAACTCGACGATCTTTCGCGGGCGCGCAAGCTCGATCTCGTGCGCCGGATCCTGGCGGACGACGCCGCGATCCGCGACCTGAGTTCGCCGAGTCTCGCGCGTTTGTCGGCGCTGTTCACGGTGAACCGGCCCGCGCGAGTGCTGAAAAAGATGATCGGACTGCGCTAAGGCGGTCCGCTGTAATGGAAAGTGGCGGAATCGCAAGTTTCGCCAGTCAACAGGGCCGTCGCGTTGTCGCGGTGGTTGAAAGGTAACCGGCATGACGAGCTTGGATTCTGCGATCGCTTCGCTGCTCGCCAGCCGGACCGAGATTCTCTTATCCGCGATCCGCCCGTCGAACGGCGCGGCGACGGGCCAGACGACGGCGCAGGCGAACACGTTTCAGCTTGCCATCGATACGCCGCTGGCAAGTCCTGCCGTCTCGCTCGCCACGCCGCTCGCCGCCGCCGGGCCGTCCGCGCAAACCGCGCTGAGCACGGTGGCACGCACGCTCGACGTGATTTCGCGTTTAGGCGGTGGCGTCGCCCCCATTCTGACGAGCAGCGCGCCGCTCTGGCCGACCGCGCCGCGCCCGCCGCTTGCGGCGAGCGCGTTCGCCAGCATCACCGGCACCCTTTTCGACGCATTGCTCACCCCGCCCGACGGTCCCGACGCCGCCTTCGCCGCGAATGCCGCGGCCGCGCTCGCACCGCCCGCGCCGCCGCTGCCTTCGTCCGTGCTGGCAAGCGCGCTCGCCAAAACCGTCGATCAAAGCGGTCTGTTCTACGAATCCCATCTGGTCCAGTGGCTCGCGGGCCAGCGCACGGCCGCGTCGCTTGCGGCCGAACCGCAGGCGCGCCTCGAACCGCCTTCGGCGCTTTCGGGCAGCAACGCACCGGACGACGGCTTTCTCGACGTGCCCTCGATCGATATCCCCGCGATCGACGTCGCCACGGCGCGCGCGCCCGGCGCGGCCGATCCGCATCCCGTCGCGTTGCCGCAGAACGCGCAACAGGCGGCCGCGCTCGCCGAATCGGTGAAAGACATGCCGGCCTCCGTGTTTTCGAACGCGCCGGGCCAGACCGGACAGGCGTCGGCGGGCGCGGGCAGCGTATCGCCGCGCGAATCCGCCGTGCAGGCGTCGATCGCGGCGGGGATTCATCCCGCGACCATTGCGCTGGTGCGCCAGCAACTCGATGTCCTCGCAACCGACCAGTTCCGCTGGTCCGGCGAAGTGTGGCCGGGCGCGCGCATGGATTGGGATATCGCGCCGCAGGAACGCGAAGCGCGCACCGCCGATCACCCCGCCGACGCCGAGCGCCCGTGGCGCACGCGCATCACGCTGACGCTGCCGACGCTCGGCACCGTGGACGCCGATCTCATTCTTACGGGCCAGCAACTCGTCGCGCGGGTCAAGGCGAGCGCGAACGGCGTGACGCGGCTCGTTCGCGACGGCGACGCCTTTCGCGAGCAACTCGACGCCGCCGGATTGAAACTCACGGGCCTGACGATCCGGCCGATCGACGGCGGCGCGAGTGCCGAAGCGATCAAGTTGCAGGCCGCGCAAAGCTACAGCGCGCAGGCGAAGCCGGTCGCATCGCCGCTTGCGCACTTGTTCGGCGCGCGCGCTGGGTCGGCGGACGACGGGGTGAAATCGTGATCGAGAAGCGCAAGCAAGCCACCGCGCTCGCCTACGATCCGAACCAGCGCGACGCCGCGCCGCGCGTGGTCGCGCAGGGTTACGGGCTGGTCGCGGAGATGATCGTGCAGCGCGCGAAGGACGCCGGGCTGTATGTGCACGAATCGCCGGAAATGGTGTCGCTGCTGATGCAGCTCGATCTCGATTCGCGCATTCCGCCCGCGTTGTATCAGGCGGTCGCGGAGTTGCTGGCGTGGCTTTACCGGCTGGAAAACGGCGACGCCGCCGCGCAGGAAGGCGGGCCGCCCGCTGCGGCTTTTGGCCCGCTGCCGGAGAAGCTGCCGAGGAAGCCGCGCCGCTGAGCGGACGCTCGCGCTTGGTGCGTAGCGCGCGGGCTTCCCGCGTCGCCGACTGCGCCGCCGGCTGCGTCGGCAATCGGGCCGCCGACTGCGCCGCCGACTGCGCCGCCGACTGCGCCGCGAACCGCGCCGCCAACCGCTCCGCCGACTGCGCCACTCGCTCCTGCCTGCGGCGCTTTGCCCAACCCGCCTGTCAGAACCGCATCATCACGCGCATCAGCGCGGCGAAGCGCCGGCCATACGGCGGCGAAACCCATCCGCGCGCGTTGAACCTGCTTTGTTCGAGCACCGGTTTCATCTGCGAGAAAGTCCGAAATCCCTCCTTACCGTGATACGCGCCCATGCCGCTCGCGCCGACGCCGCCGAACGGCAGGCTTTCACACGCCAGATGCAGCAGCGTTTCGTTGATCGAAACGCCGCCTGAGACTGTTTCCCGGATCACTCGCTCGACAGTCGCGCGCTGCTCGTCGTAGAGATACAGCGCAAGCGGGCGCGGACGTGCGTTGATATAGGCGATGGCGTCATCGAGCGTTTCGTAGGGCACGAGCGGCAGCAACGGGCCGAAGATTTCCTCATTCAGCAGCGGGCAATCGGTGGGCGCGTCCGTCACCACGGTCAGCGGAAAGCGCCGTGTCTCGGCGTTCGCGGGCATATCGGCCAGCCGATGCAGCGTCGCGCCGCCCGCATCGGCCTCGCGCGCGAGCTGTTCGAGCCGCGCGAAGTGGCGCGGCGTGATGATCGACGTGTAATCGCGATTGCTCGCCAGATCCGGATACATGCGCTCGAACGCGCGCCGCGCCCGCTCGATAAACGCGCTTTCCGTGCCGCGCGGCACCAGCACGTAGTCCGGCGCGACGCAGGTCTGCCCTGCGTTGAGCGTCTTGCCAGTGAGAATGCTATCCACGGCGAAATCGAAACGCGCGTCCGGGCCGATGATCGCGGGCGACTTTCCGCCCAGTTCCAGCGTGACCGGCGTGAGATTCGCGGCGGCGGCGCGCATGACCTCGCGCCCGACTTGCGTCGATCCGGTGAACAGTAAATGGTCGAACGGCAGCGCGGTGAACGCCGCGCCCGGCACGGCGTCGCCCGCGATGAACGCCACGTGATCGCGCGCGAAACACTTGGCGGCGAGCTTTTCGAACAGCGCGCCGGTCCGCGGCGTGAGTTCCGACATCTTCAGGAGCGCGCGATTTCCCGCCGTGAGCGCGCAGACGAGCGGCCCGAGCGACAGCAGCACCGGATAATTCCACGGCACCGCGATCCCCACGACCCCGAGCGGCTGCGGCACGATGCTCGCGCGGGCGGGAAACATCCACTTGTTGATGGCGCGGCGCTCGGCGCGCATCCAGCGTTTGCCGCGGCGCAGCGCTGCATCGATTTGCGACTTGACCAGCAGAATCTCCGCCACCTCGATTTCCTGCTTCGGACGAAAGCCGAAATCCTCGCTGATCGCGGCGGCGATGGCCTCGCGATTGTCGAGCAGCATCGCCCGCAGCGTTTTGAGATGCGCGGCGCGTTCTTCCCATGCCGGAAAGGGCGCACGCGCAAAGGCGGCGCGCGCGTCGTTGAAAAGCAGGTCTAGCGGCGTCTGGCCGGTGAAATCGTTCTTCAAGATAGGTTCCGTGGTGGTCAGCTTCACGCCGCAAAAGCGCGATCGATCAGCGCGCGATGATCGAAACGAGCGGGAAGGGTGCCGTACACGCGGCCGGTTTCGCCGCGCGCGTCGCCCAGACGTGTCTCGATAAACGCCGCCGCGACCTCGGCGCTCGCGTGCCGCTGAAGTAAAACGCCCTGCGCGACGAGCACGAGTTGCTGCGCGATCCGGCGCGCGGACGCTTGCCGCGTGGCGGGATCGGCGCGAAGAGACGCAATCAGCGCAGCGAGCGCCGTGCCCAGCGCCGGGTTTTCGCGCGCCGTCACGTCCCATGCGGCGAAAAGCGCGTGCGCGGCGTCGGTTTCGCGCTCGAATGCGCGCAGCACGTCGAGGCACATCACGTTCCCCGAGCCTTCCCAGATGGAATTGACCGGCGCTTCGCGATAGAAACGCGCCATCGGACCCGTTTCGACGTAGCCGTTGCCGCCCCAGACTTCCATCGCCTCGCCGGTGAATTCGAGCGCGCGCTTGCAGATCCAGAACTTCGCGGCGGGCGTCACGATCCGCCGCCACGCCCGTTCTTCCAGCGCGCCGTCCGACGCGCTGCCTTCGAATGCGGCCGCGAGACGCATGAACAGCACGGTCGCCGCCTCCGATTCCAGCGCGAGATCGGCAAGCACGTTGCGCATCAGCGGCTGATCGACGAGTTTTGCGCCGAACGCGCGCCGGTGCCGTGCGTGGTGGATGGCCTGCACGAGCGCCGCGCGCATCAGCGCCGCGCTGCCGATCACGCAATCGAGCCGCGTGAAATTCGCCATCTCGATAATGGTCGGCACGCCGCGCCCTTCCTCGCCGATCATCACGCCGTAAGCGTCCAGAAATTCCACCTCGCTGCTCGCGTTCGACCGGTTGCCGAGCTTGTCCTTCAGTTGCTGCACTTGAACCGCGTTGCGGCTGCCGTCGGGCGCGAAGCGCGGCACGTAGAAGCACGACAACGCGTCGTGCTCCCCGGTGCGCGCGAGGACGAGATGCGCGTCGCTTTGCGGCGCGGAGAAAAACCATTTGTGACCGACCAGCCGATACTCGCCGCCGCGCCCGCCCGCGCCCAGCGCGGCGGCGCGCGTCTGGTTGCTGCGCACGTCCGAGCCGCCTTGCTTCTCCGTCATGCCCATGCCGATCAGCATCGAACGCTTGCCTGAACCGAGCGGAATGTCGCGTGGATCGTGCTCCCGCGACAGCAATTGCTCGCGCAACGTGGCATAAAGCGCCGCTTCTTTTTGCAGCACCGGAATGCTGGCGAACGTCATGGTGACGGGACACAGCGAGCCTGATTCGCGTTGCGCGTGCAAAAAGTAACCCGCCGCGCGCGCGGCCATGGCGCCGGTGCGCGGCGTGTCGAAGGGCATTGCGTGCATGCCGTCGCGGCGCAGCGACGCCAGCAGCGCATGCCACGCCGGATGAAACTCGATCGCGTCGATCCGCTCGCCGCGCGCGTTATGCGTGGCGAGTTCCGGGGCGTGGCGGTTGGCGAGATCGGCGAGGACGAGCGTTTCCGGCTGCGTCAGCGCCACGCCGACCCGCGACAGTTCCGCCGCGTGCCAGCGTGCGCCTTCCCGGTCCACCGCCGCGACAAGCGCGGGATCGGCGGCGAACGCGTCGTAACCGGCGAGCGGCGGCGTCTGGTTCGTTACCTCGTGGGTCTGGCCGAACGACGGCCCGGCGGTCGCGGTCATGGTTGTCTCCTGAGCGGACAGATTTCTGGCCGACGAGCGGCCTGGCGGGCGCGCCCGGACCTTATCTCGAAATAGGGAATCATAGGCCGCACGATCGTTCGCCCGGTAGACGAACCGTTCGGAGAATTCCCGGGATTTCGCGGCGTGAATTCCGCTTTCCACGATGGCACAAAACACGGTTTTTCACCGGTGCCCGAACGCGTCGCGACGCCGCTTTTGAGCAAATTCCGATTTTTAATTAGTCAAGCTTAATTCAATAGCGCGCGCCCTATAATCGCGCCGCTCTCAATGGGCGCCGTTCCGGCCTCCGTTACATCACGCATCAAGGAAGCTACTTCATGAGCATTAATTTAATACAGCTGGTCCAGGGCGCTTTGACCGAAAGCGTGTTGCAGCAGGTCTCTTCACGCTTCGGCATCGCGCCGGAAGCGGCGAAGCGCGTGGTGGGCCTGGTCGCCCCGTCGCTGATCGGCGCCCTGATGAACAAGGCCGCATCGCCCGAAGGCGCGCGCGGATTGTTCTCCGCCATCATGTCGCCGGAATCCGACGTCAATATCGTCGATCAATTGCCGCAACTCGTTCACGGCGACGGCCTGCAGCAACTCGTCGGCATGGGTTCGCGCGTGTTTTCCGCGATCTCCACGCCGGAGCGTGTCGAAACGCTCAGCAACAAGGTTGCACAGCAGACGGGCGTCGCGGCGGGTGCGACACACGCGCTGACGGGCCTCGTCGCGACGACGCTGTTCGGCGTGCTCAAGCACCATTTCGCGCAGAACGGCGGCAACGTCGGCCAGTTGCCGACTTTGCTCGGCCACCAATTGCCGATGGTCAAAGCGAGCATGACCGAAGATATCGCGGCCGCGCTCGGTTTGGGCGGCGCGACCAGCTTCATTTCGGGAGTAGCGGCGCAGATGAAGGCCGTGTCCTCGCACCTCGATCATCCGGTGACGCAAGGTGTCCAGGCGCACGCGGGCAATGTTCCCAATGTCGTGGTGGCGGAAAAGCCGCGCAGCAAGAAATGGTGGTGGATTGCGATCGCCGCCGCGCTCGCGCTGCTGGCGGTATTGCTCGGCCGTAGCTGCACGAACCAGGAGACGCCGCCCGCCGCTGTGACACCGGCGCCTGCATCGGCTGCCGTGGCTGTGTCCGAAGCCGCTTCGGCGCCGGTCGCTTCCGCGGTGGCAGCGTCCGAACCGGCGCCCGCGTCGGCCCCGGCCATCGTGCCGACCAAGGATGCGCTGCTGACGTTCGCCGTCGATAAAACCGGCGTTCCGACCGTCAACGCCACGGTTGGCAGCGAAGCGGATAAGAAGACGCTGATCGACGCATTGACCGCCAAGTTCGGCGCTGACAAGTTCCACGCGGACGTCACGGTCGATCCCGAGACGAAACCCGCAAGCTGGCTCGACAAGCTGAGCGGTCTGTTGCCGCTGATGCAGGTTCCCGGCGCGGAAGTGAAGATCACCGGCGACAAGATCGAACTGAGCGGTGCCGCCGCCGACCCGCGTTTCGGCTGGCTCGACAAGCTGAAGTCGCTGTTCGGCGCGGGCTTCACCATCGGCACGTTCGATGTGAAGCAAGCCGTGCAGAGCGCGAAGGATTCGTTCATGAACGCGTTTTCGTCGCTCAAGCCGGACGATTGCGAATCGGCCGATGTCGCCAAAGTCTTGAACCTTCAGGTCATCAACTTCGCGACGGGCTCGAAAATGCCGCCGAAAGACGCGCAGGACGCGCTCGCAAAATCCGCGCAACTGCTGAAAGCGTGCGCGACGGGCGGCAAGCCGGTCAAGCTGGAAGTGGGCGGCTATTCGGACAACGTCGGCAATGCTTCGACGAACCTCGCGTTGTCGAAGAAGCGCGCGGAAGCCGTGCGCGCCGATCTCGTCAAGCGTGGTGTCGCGGCTGACACGCTCAGCGCGGAAGGTTTCGGCGACGCGCATCCGGTCGCCGACAACTCGACGGCAAGCGGCCGGTTCGCGAACCGCCGTATCGAGTTCGCCGTCCAGCAGTGATGATTTGATCGGGGATGCGTTCCCGGATTGAGAAACGCCGCCCGGTATCCAGCCGGGCGGCGTTTTTTATGCTTCAACCAGAAGCGCCTAGCGTCTTCGGGCCGAGGAATCGCCCGGTGGATTCTGCAGAAAATCCTGTCCGAGATTGGCGGGCAGCGTTTCGCGCGCCACCGCGAGCCACGCGCGCGCCGCGTGGCTCAGATAACCGTTGCGCCGCCAGCCGACCGCCATGTCCCAGTGAATTTCGGGCGCCACGACCGGACGGCAGGTGAACGCTTCGGTATCGAGGCGCCGGCAATACGGCGCGGGCAACAGCGCAATCCCGACACCCGCTTCGACCAGCGCGGCCATGAAATCCCAGTGGCCGCTGCGCCCGACGATGGTCGGCGCGAAACCGGCCTCGCGGCACGCGTTGAGCACGACGTCGCTGAGCGCGAGGCTTTCGCCGTAGAAAACGAACGGTTCGAGGGCGAGATCCGCGAGTGCGATTTCGGCTTCCTGGTCCCAGCGCGAGCCGCGTTGCGCCACGAGCCACAGCAATTGGCGGCTGACCGGGAGCACGTCGAACATCGCGAGATCGATGGGTTGCAGCACGCCGCCCAGTTCCATTTCGCCGTCGAGCAGCGCCGCCTCGATCGCCTTCGAGCCGCGCTCGAACAGTTTCAGTTCGACCTTCGGATAGCGCGTGCGGAACGCGGCGATGGCGGGCGTGAAGAGCGAGCCGCCCATCGGCGGAATGCCGATTGTCAGCGTGCCGCGCCCGAACGTGCCGAGATCGTTAAGTTCGGCTTCGAGCCGCGCGTGGGCCGCGAGAACGTCGAGGCCACGCTGATAGACGATCCGCCCCGCGTCCGTGAGCACCATCTGGCGGCTTTCGCGCAGCAGCAACGGCGAGCCGATTTCATCTTCGAGCGACTTCACCATTTTGCTGATGGTCGGCTGCGTGACGAACATCTGCTCGGCGGCGACGGTGAAACTCTTTTGCTTCACGACTTCGACGAAATATCGCAGCGCGCGCAGTTCCATCGCGACTCTCCGGTGAATTCCAATTTGGAATGAAACAGATAATTTTAAGTCATTTTTATTATGTTTCGGGCGTCTCTATACTGGGCTACAGGTTAACCCTAATCGATCACCCGAGAACGCCATGACGACCTCTGCAACCGCCATCCGCCTTGCCTCGACGCCTTTTCGCGGCTCGCGCGCCGCGCTCGGCCGCTTCGTGCTGATTGCGTCGCAGAGCGCGGTCCTCGCGATGATCTGGTTCGCCGCCGATTTCGCTGCGCGTCGCTTGCATTTGCCGGTTCCGGGCAGCGTGGTCGGCTTGCTGGCTTTGCTGGCGCTGCTCTTTTGCGGCGGTATCGCGCCGCGTTTCGTGAAGGCGGGCGCGGACTGGCTGCTGACCGACATGCTCCTTTTCTTCATTCCGGCGGCGGTTGCTGCGGTGCAGTATGGCGGCCTTTTCCGGGAAGACGGCTGGCGTTTGGCGCTGGTGGTGATCGGCGGGACGTTGATGGTGATGGTCGCGGTCGCGTTTGCGGTCGAACAGGCCGCGAAACTAGAACGCCGACTCGAACTGCGTCGCGTGATGACAGCGCGTCACGCCGCGCGCGCCTGAGTTTTGATCGACGAGCGCGCCATGACGCATTTCTACGATTCCCTTTTCGCCGACGACGCCGCGCGGTTGATCGCCGCCGGTTGTTTCGTGCTGACGGTCGCGCTTTATTTCGCGTCCAAGCGGCTGTACGCGCGCTTCAAGAGTCCGTGGCTGACGCCGCTGGTCGCCGTGCCGGCGTTGCTTGCGTTGATCGTGGTGGTCGCGCGCATTCCGTACTCCGTGTACTTCGCCGACACGCGCTGGCTGATGTGGCTGCTCGGGCCCGCCACGGTGGCGTTCGCCGTGCCGATCTATGAGTATCGGCATTTGTTGAAACGGCACTGGATTTCGCTTTCGGTGGGCGTGACGGTCGGGATTTTGGTGGCGGTGGGTGGATCGCTGGCGCTTGCCAAATTGCTGCATTTGTCGCCGGAATTGCAGCGGAGTCTGGCGACGCGATCGGTTTCGACGCCTTTTGCGCTGGCGGTTTCCGACCGGATTCATGCGCCGCGCGATTTGACCGCACTGTTCGTCATCGCGACGGGCGTTTGCGGCATGTTGTTCGGCGAGATCGTGCTGGCGCTCGTGCCTTTGCGGACGCGGCTTGCGCGTGGTGCGTTGTTTGGCGCCGCAGCGCATGGGGTGGGGACTGCGAAGGCGCGCGAGCTTGGCAGCGAAGAAGGCGTGGTCGCCAGTTTGACGATGATGATCGCCGGAGTGGTCATGGTTTTGCTCGCGCCGGCGTTGGTGTTTTTACCGTTCTAGGTTTTTTTGCTGCGCTGGGTGGGGTTGGGTTCGCCGTCGGATCTTGATGCGGCTTCTGGGAAGTCGCCCCGGGTTTTGATTTGCTCGCGCTTGTGCTTTTGTTTGCGTGCGGTTTCTGGGAACTTGCTTTCGTGTCGGTCTATTAGATCGCCGCTATGCGCGCCGGCAATCATTTTCTTTGGCTAGCTGCGAAGAAAGTAACCGAAGAAAGCAGCTTATCCGCCTGAGTGTCCACCACACATAACCACACGGAAAGGCGCGCAAGCTGATTCGGTCGTCGCGCATTCGTTCGGATCGGCACAGCTCCTGTCAGCTCCATCCTCGCTGCGCTTGGACGCCGGGCGTAGGCCGCCTCGCAACGCGCTTCTGGGAACTTGATTTCGTGTCGGTCTATTAGCTCGCCGCTATGCGCGGCGGCAGTCACTTTCTTTGCTGCTGCAAAGAAAGTAACCAAAGAAAGCAGCTTATCCGTCTAAGTGTCCACCTCGCATAACCACACGGATAGGCGCGCAAGCTGATTCGGTTGTCGCGCATTCGTTCGGATTGGCACAGCCCCTGTCAGCTCCATCCTCGCTACGCTCGGACGACGGGCATATCTGAAAACCGTCGGGCGGGCGGGCTGGCTGGCTGGTTGGTTTGGTTTGGTTTGGTTTGGTTTGGTTTGGTTTGGTTTGGTTTGGTTTGGTTTGGTTTGGTTTGGTTTTTCCGGTTGTGCCTTACCGGCAGGCACTTCGTGCCTGCGGGGATGGATGACTGGTTCCACTCTGTTTTGTGGTGCGATGGCCGAATCAGCTTGCGCACCACTCCGGGTTACGGTTCGTGGTGGACACTTAGACGGACTAGCTGCTTTCTTTGGTTACTTTCTTTGCAGCAGCAAAGAAAGTGACTGCTGCCGCGCACAGCGGCGTGCTAATAGACCTACACGAATGCAAGTTCACAGAGAGCGCAGGCAAACAAAAGCACGGATAAACAAAAGCACGGGCGCCAGCAAACCAAACCAGCGCAAGTATCGCGAGCGCACAGGCAAACAAAAGCAAAGAGCGCGAGCAAACCAAAACCAGTGCAAGTTCCCAAAAGACGCAAAAACCCCCAACAACCTGCAACAACCCCCAACAACCCCGACCACCCCCACCCCCGCGGGCCCCAAACGCCCGCCCACCCCCGCGGGCCCCAAACGCCCCCCCCCCCCCCCGCGGGCCCCAAACGCCCGCCCACCCCCTTCGGGCAATTTGCTACAATCAACCCTCGCTTCCGAGGAGCGTTGCGACGGCCAGACTCATGGCCGCCAGGCTCGGTAGCATTCAATCCGGACGGTTCGAAAGCGCGATAAGCGCTCACTGACCCGCCGCATCGAACGGCGCTCACGTCACATTTCTAGTCTTTATTTAGAAAGGAGGGCGTGATGAACGCCGCAGTTCTCGATTCCAAGAATTCCAAGGAATTCGTTGTCGCCGATATGTCGCTTGCTGCCTGGGGCCGCAAGGAACTCGATATCGCCGAAACCGAAATGCCCGGCCTCGTCCAGACGCGCGAAGAGTACAAGACGCAACAGCCGCTCAAAGGCGCGCGCGTCGCCGGCTCGCTGCACATGACCATCCAGACCGGCGTGCTGATCGAAACGCTGACGGCCCTCGGCGCGGACGTGCGCTGGGCGTCGTGCAACATTTTCTCGACGCAGGATCACGCCGCCGCCGCCATCGCCGCGGGCGGCACGCCGGTGTTCGCGTTCAAGGGCGAATCGCTCGACGAATACTGGGAATTCTCGCACCGCATCTTCGAATGGCCGAACGGCGAATTCGCCAACATGATCCTCGACGACGGCGGCGACGCCACGTTGCTGCTGATCCTCGGCGCGAAGGCTGAAAAAGACCGCTCGGTCATTTCGAAGCCGACCAACGAAGAAGAAATCGCGCTGTACAAGTCGATCGCGTCGCATCTCGACGCCGATCCGACCTGGTATTCCACGCGCCTGCAACACATCCAGGGCGTGACGGAAGAAACCACGACGGGCGTGCATCGTCTGTATCAGATGGAAAAGGAAGGGCGCCTGCCGTTCCCGGCCATCAACGTGAACGATTCGGTCACGAAGTCGAAGTTCGACAATCTGTACGGCTGCCGCGAGTCGCTGGTCGACGGCATCAAGCGCGCAACCGACGTGATGATCGCGGGCAAGATCGCGGTGGTCGCGGGTTACGGCGACGTAGGCAAAGGCTGCGCGCAATCGCTGCGCGGTCTGGGCGCGACCGTGTGGGTCACGGAAATCGATCCGATCTGCGCGCTGCAGGCCGCGATGGAAGGCTACCGCGTCGTGACGATGGAATACGCCGCCGACAAGGCCGACATCTTCGTGACGGCAACCGGCAACTACCATGTGATCGGCCACGATCACATGAAAGCGATGCGCAACAACGCGATCGTCTGCAACATCGGCCATTTCGACTCGGAAATCGACGTTGCATCGACGCGCCAGTACACGTGGGACAACATCAAGCCGCAAGTCGATCACATCATTTTCCCCGACGGCAAGCGCATCATTTTGCTGGCTGAAGGCCGTCTGGTGAACCTCGGCTGCGCGACGGGCCATCCGTCGTTCGTGATGTCGAACTCGTTCACGAACCAGACGCTCGCGCAGATCGAACTGTTCACGCAGGGCGAAAAGTACGAGAACAAGGTGTACGTGTTGCCGAAGCAGCTCGATGAAAAGGTCGCGCGCCTGCATCTGGGCCGGATCGGTGCGGATTTGACGGTGTTGTCCGACGATCAGGCCGGCTACATCGGCGTCGACAAGAACGGTCCGTTCAAGCCGAACCACTACCGTTATTAAGCGCGACGGTATGACGCTTATGCGGTAAACACGCGGGCGCGGACGGCAACGTCCCGCCCGTGTTCGCAGGCAACACGCTTTCCCTCAATCCGGAGAACCCTCGATGTCCGTGCTGCTGACCTGGCTGATCAACGCGCTCGCGCTTCTGATCATCACCTACCTCGTGCCGTCGATCCACATCCGCAGCTTCGGCACGGCGCTCATCGTCGCGATCGTGCTCGGGCTCATCAATACCGTGCTGCGCCCGGTGCTGATCCTGCTCACGCTGCCGGTGACGATCGTGACACTCGGGCTCTTTATCCTCGTTGTGAATGCGCTGTGCTTCTGGCTCTGCGCGTCGCTCCTGAAAGGCTTCGAGGTGTCGGGTTTCTGGTCGGCGTTTTTTGGCTCGATTCTGTACAGCATCGTGTCGTGGCTGCTGTCGGCGCTGATCTTCGGCCAGCGCAATTTTGGGTAGCGCAGCGCGCCGCCCGCTCAAATCATCATGAAACCCATCGAACTTTCATTCGAATTCTTCCCGCCGAAAACGCAGGAAGGCGTCGAAAAACTGCGCGCGACGCGCGCTCAACTCGCGCGGCTCAAGCCGAAGTTCGTCTCCGTGACGTTCGGCGCGGGCGGCTCGACGCAGCAAGGCACGCTCGATACCGTCGTCGAAATGGCGCAGGAAGGGCTGGAAGCCGCGCCACATCTGTCTTGCGTCGGGTCGTCGAAGGAAAGCCTGCGCGATATTCTCGGCCAGTACCGCGAGCACGGCATTCGCCATATCGTCGCGTTGCGCGGCGACTTACCGTCGGGCATGGGCGAAGTCGGCGAGCTGCGTTACGCGTCCGAGCTGGTGGAATTCATCCGCGCGGAACACGGCGACTGGTTCAATATCGAGGTCGCGGCGTATCCCGAATATCATCCGCAAGCACGTTCGCCGCGCGCCGATATGGAAAATTTCGTGCGCAAAGTGAAGGCGGGTGCGAATTCCGCGATCACGCAATACTTTTACAACGCGGACGCTTATTTCCGCTTCGTCGATGATGCGCAGAAGCAAGGCGTGGAGATTCCCATCGTGCCGGGCATCATGCCGATCACGAACTTCTCGCAATTGATGCGCTTCTCGGATATGTGCGGCGCGGAAGTGCCGAAATGGATCGCGCGGCGTCTGGAGAGTTTCGGCGACGACCGCGAAGCGATCCGCGCGTTCGGTCTCGACGTCGTGACGCAACTGTGTCAGCGGTTGATCCGCGAAGGCGCGCCGGGCATTCATTTCTACACGCTAAACAGCGCCGTTTCGACGCGCACGATCTGCGAACGGCTCGGGCTGCAAGCGGCCTGATCGCGCCGCATCGCGCTCATGTTTCACCCGCGCGGCGTTCGCCGCGCGGTTCTTCCGCCCATTCACCGCCGCCTTGCTCACGCCGCGATCCGCATTCGCGAACTGTGCGCGCGTCGAAAAAATGCCGTATTCAATATTTCGCCATCCGACCTATCATCCTTGAACAGGGTCGATAACAAAAACGCATTCGATTCGATCGATAGCCACGGTTTTGCGGCAAAGCGCAAGTTCGCGCGTTCAATTTGTTCATGCTACGGTAGCGCCCGAATTCGCCGTTGAGCCTGTCTTTTCGCCATGACATGCGCGTTTCGGGCAGCTTTCACCGCCCGTAAGAAAAACGCGGCGGCGCGCGATGCGCGCCGCTCAGACCGCGACCTGACAAGCTCGCGCCGATCACAGCGACTTTCACGTGTCGCGATCAAGCGCTGCGTCCGGACACGCGATACGGCCGGCTTCACGCCGGATCCGCCGCCTTGTTCGGGCTGGCAAAGCTCAGTAATATCGCGCTACGCCGGCTTCGGCCGGTATCGAACTGGAGGAAACATGAATAAAAATGGCCTGTTGCGAGCTGCCCGTCGGTCGATGACCGTCGCCATGTTCGCGGCGACGCTCGGTGCGGCAACGGTCGCGCACGCGGCGATCCCCAATAAAACGCTCGTCTACTGCTCGGAAGGCAGCCCGGCTGGCTTCGACCCCGCGCAGTACACCACCGGCACCGATTTCACGGCGAACACGTTCACCGTCTATAACCGCCTGGTCGAGTTCGAGCGCGGCGGCACGAAGGTCGAACCCGGTCTCGCGGAAAAGTGGGATGTCTCGGCCGACGGCCTGACGTACACGTTCCATCTGCGTCACGGCGTGAAATTCCAGACGACGTCGTTCTTCAAGCCGACTCGCGAATTCAACGCGGACGACGTGCTGTTCACGTTCAACCGCATGCTCGATCCGAACCAGCCGTTCCGCAAGGCGTATCCGGTGTCGTTCCCGTACTTCACGGACATGGGCCTCGACAAGCTCATCGCGAAGATCGAGAAGGTCGATGCGTACACGGTCAAGTTCACGCTGAAGGAAGTCAACGCGCCGTTCATCCAGAACGTGGCAATGGAATACGCGTCGATCCTGTCGGCTGAATACACGGACAAGCTGTTGAAGGACGGCAAGGCCGCCGACATCAACCAGTTCCCGGTCGGCACGGGCCCGTTCATTTTCCGCAGCTACACGAAAGACGCGACCATCCGCTTCGACGGCAATCCTGACTACTGGAAGCCGAACGAAGTGAAGATCTCGAAGCTGATCTTCTCGATCACGCCTGACGCCGCCGTCCGCGTGCAGAAGCTGAAGAGCAACGAGTGCCAGGTGATGAGCTATCCGCGTCCGGGCGATATCGCGCCGCTGAAGGCTGCATCGGGTATCGACACGCCGTCGCAGGCCGGTTTCAACGAGGGCTACGTCGCGTACAACGTGACGAAGAAGAACCTGGACAACGTGCAGGTTCGTCAGGCGCTCGACATGGCGATCAACAAGAAGGCGATCATCGACTCGGTGTATCAGGGCGCGGGTCAAGCCGCCGTCGCACCGATGCCGCCGACCCAATGGTCCTACGACAAGAACCTGAAAGGCCAGACCTACGATACCGCCAAGGCCAAGGCGTTGCTCGCGAAGGCGGGTTTCCCGAACGGCTTCGAAATCACGCTGTGGGCGATGCCGGTTCAGCGCGCCTACAACCCGAACGCGCGTCTGATGGCGGAAATGATCCAGGCCGACTGGGCCAAGATCGGCGTGAAGGCGAATATCGTTTCGTATGAATGGGGCGAGTACCTGAAACGCGCGCACGCGGGCGAGCACGACGCCATGCTGATCGGCTGGACGGGCGACAACGGCGATCCCGACAACTGGCTCGGCACGCTGCTCGGCTGCGACGCGGTGAAGGGCAGCAACTTTTCCAAGTGGTGCTACAAGCCGTTCGACGATCTGGTCAACAAGGGCCGCGTGACGAACGACGTCGGCCAGCGCACGAAGGCTTACACCGACGCGCAAGCGATTTTCGCGCAGCAACTGCCGTTCTCGCCGATCGCCCATTCGACCGTCTATCAGCCGGTCAGCAAGAAGGTGACCGGCATCAAGATCGAGCCGCTCGGCTTCGTGCGCTTCGACGGCGTCGGCATGCAGTAAGCTTGATAGCGGTACGTTTTTTGCACTAACTCACAACTAGTCGAAAAGGTCCGGCGACAAGGGTCACAAGCCCGCGTCGCCGGTCGCATTTTCCCTCCCCAAAAGAGACGACCATGTTCCGATTCGTTTTGCGACGCATAGGAATGGTGATCCCGACGTTTATCGGCATCACGATCCTGGCGTTCGCGCTGATCCACCTGATCCCGGGGGACCCCATCGAAGTGATGATGGGCGAACGCGGCGTGGATCCGGCGATGCACGCCGAAGCCATGAAGCGACTGGGCCTCGACCAGCCGCTTCCTCTCCAATATCTGACCTACGTCGGCCACGCGCTCAAGGGCGACCTCGGCACGTCGATCATCACGAATACCAGCGTGATGGGCGAGTTCATGGGGCGCTTCCCCGCCACACTCGAACTCTCGCTCTGCGCGATGATCTTCGCGCTCGTCGTCGGCTTGCCGGCGGGCGTGATCGCGGCGTTGAGGCGCGGCACCGTGGTCGATCACGGCGTCATGGGCACGGCGCTCACCGGTTATTCGATGCCGATCTTCTGGTGGGGTCTCATTCTCATCATGTTCTTCTCGGCCAAGCTCGGCTGGACGCCGGTGTCGGGCCGCATCGCGGTGGAATACGACATTCCGCACGTCACCGGCTTCATGCTGTGGGACTCGCTCTTCTCGACCGACGAAGGCGCGTTCAAGTCCGCCGTGAGCCACCTGATTCTGCCGACCATCGTGCTCGGCACGATCCCGCTCGCCGTCGTCGCGCGCATGACGCGTTCGTCGATGCTCGAAGTGCTGCGCGAGGACTACATCCGCACCGCGCGCGCGAAAGGGCTCTCGCCGTCGCGCGTCGTCGTGGTTCATGCGCTGCGCAACGCGCTGATTCCGGTGGTGACCGTGATCGGCCTGCAGGTCGGCACGCTGCTCGCGGGCGCGGTGCTGACCGAGACACTGTTCTCGTGGCCGGGCGTCGGCAAATGGTTGATCGACGCTATTTCACGACGCGATTATCCCGTCGTGCAGGGCGGTATTCTGATGATCGCCACGCTGGTGATTGTCGTGAATCTGGTCGTCGATTTGTTGTACGGCGTGTTGAATCCGCGCATTCGCCATACGAGGTAAACATGTACCCCCACGCTCACATTCGTTCGCTGCCCCCCGAGGGGGCGCATGCCGCCCTTGAGGCGGCTCAGCGGGAGGCATGACAATGGCCGACATACAAAATAACCTCCCCCAAGCCGTCACGCCGCCGCCGTCCGGACGCCTCGTCGCGGGCCGCGAGTTCTGGGCGAACTTCTCGCGCAATCGCGGCGCGGTCGCGGCTGGCGTGATCGTACTGGTGCTGGTCTTTATCGCGATCTTCGCGCCGCTGATCGCGCCGCATAGCCCGATCGAGCAGTATCGCGACTTCGTGAAAATTCCGCCCGCCTGGAACGAAGGCGGCAACTGGAAGTTCGTCTTCGGCACCGACGAAGCGGGCCGCGACATCCTCTCGCGCCTGATGTACGGCGCGCGGCTGTCGTTCTGGATCGGCTTCGTCTCCGTCGTGCTCGCGCTCATTCCGGGCGTCGTGCTCGGGCTGCTCGCCGCGTTCTTCCATTGGCTCGACACGCCGATCATGCGCGTCATGGACGTCCTGCTCGCGCTGCCTTCGCTGCTGCTGGCGGTGGCCGTGGTCGCGATCATCGGGCCGGGACTCGTCAATACGATGCTCGCCATTGCGATCGTCGCGCTGCCGGGTTACGTGCGGCTCACGCGCGCGTCCGCGCTCGGCGAGTTGCAGCGCGAGTATGTGACGGCGTCGCGCGTCGCGGGTGCGGGCACGGTGCGGCTGATGTTCTCGCAAGTGTTGCCGAACTGCGCGGCGCCGCTGATCGTGCAGGCGACGCTCGGCTTTTCGTCCGCCATTCTCGATGCCGCCGCGCTCGGCTTCCTCGGCCTCGGCGTCCAGCCGCCGGCGGCGGAGTGGGGCGCGATGCTGGCCTCGGCGCGCGATTACATCGAAAGCGCGTGGTGGATCGTCACCATGCCGGGCTTGTCCATTTTGATCTCGGTGCTCGTCATCAACCTGCTCGGCGACGGGCTGCGCGATGCACTCGATCCCAAACTCAAGCGGATGGCCTGACATGAGTGCTCAATCGAACGATCTGCTGACTATCCGCAATCTGGCGGTCAGCTTCAACGGGCTGCCCGCCGTGGACCGCATCGACTTGTCGGTTGCGCCCGGGGAAGTGGTCGGCGTGGTGGGCGAATCCGGCTCGGGCAAAAGCGTCACGATGATGGCGCTGATGGGACTGATCGACGCGCCGGGCATCGTCACCGCCGACGAAGTCACCTTCGACGGCAAGAACCTGCTCAAGGCGTCGGCACGCGAGCGCCGGAAGATCATCGGCAAGGACATCGCGATGGTGTTCCAGGACGCGCTCTCAAGCCTCAACCCGAGCTACACCGTCGGCTACCAGATCAAGGAAGTGCTGAAGCTGCACGAAGGTCTGCGCGGCGACGCGCTGAACCGGCGCGCACTCGAACTGCTCGATCAGGTCGGCATTCCGGACGCCGCGAACCGCATCAACGCGTTTCCGCACCAGATGTCGGGCGGCATGAACCAGCGCGTGATGATCGCGATGGCGGTCGCGTGCAATCCCAAACTGCTGATCGCCGACGAACCGACCACCGCGCTCGACGTGACCATCCAGGCGCAGATCATGGAGTTGCTGGTCGCGCTGCAACGCGATCGCGGCATGGCGCTTGTGCTGATTTCGCACGATCTCGCGGTAGTGTCGGAAGTCGCGCAACGCGTGGCCGTGATGTACGCGGGCGAAGTCATCGAAATGAATCATGTGCCGACGATTTTCAGCGAGCCGCATCATCCGTACACGGAAGCGCTGCTGGCCGCGATTCCCGAGCATAGCCGCGGCGCCGAGCGTCTCGCGGCGTTGCCGGGCATGGTGCCCGGACGCGACGACCGGCCGACGGGTTGCCTCTTCGCGCCGCGCTGCAAGTATGTCGTCGATGCTTGCCTGAAGGAACGTCCGGCGCTCTTTCAACTCGATCCGCGCGACCCGGCGGTGCGCGCGCGCTGCATCAAGCCGTTGAACATGGATGGTCTGGCAACACACGGAGGCGCGCGATGAACGCAGTCGCACAAACGGCGGGCAAGGACACGGTACTCGTCGCCGACAAGCTGACGAAGCACTACAGCGTGAAGCGCAGCATGTTCAGCCAGGGCACGGTGAAGGCGCTGAACGGCGTCTCGTTCGCGCTCGAACGCGGCAAGACGCTGGCGGTGGTCGGCGAATCCGGCTGCGGTAAATCGACGCTCGCGCGCCAGCTCACGATGATCGAAGCGCCCACGTCCGGGCGCTTGCTGATCGACGGAGAGGACGTGGCGAGCGCGAACCGCGCGAAGATCGCCGATTTGCGTCAGCGCGTGCAAATGGTTTTTCAGAATCCGTTCGCTTCGCTGAATCCGCGCAAGACCGTCGAGCAGACGCTCGGCGAACCGCTCGCGATCAACACGAAACTGTCGTCGCAGGAACGCGCCGAGCGCATCGCCCACATGATGCGCACGGTCGGCTTGCGGCCCGAGCACGCCACGCGCTATCCGCACATGTTTTCGGGCGGCCAGCGCCAGCGCGTCGCCATCGCCCGCGCGATGATTCTCGATCCGCAGATTCTCGTCGCCGATGAACCGGTCTCCGCGCTCGACGTGTCGATTCAGGCGCAGATCCTGAATCTGTTCATGGATTTGCAGCAGCAGTTCGGCACGAGCTACGTGTTCATCTCGCACAATCTTTCGGTGGTCGAGCATATCGCCGACGACGTGATGGTGATGTACTTCGGCGGCGTCGCCGAACTCGGCGACAAGAAGACGATCTACGCGAATCCGCGCCATCCGTACACGCGCTCGCTGATGTCGGCGACGCCCGCGCTGTTCGAGGAAGACCGGCGCATCAAGATCAAGCTCGAAGGCGAAATGCCGTCGCCGCTCAATCCGCCGTCGGGTTGCACGTTCCACCAGCGTTGCCCGTATGCAATCGAGCGATGCAGGACGGAAGAACCGCTGCTGCGTTTCGTCGATGGCCGGCACGTATCGTGTCATCGCGCCGAGGAGGTGGGGGACGCCGATGCCTGATTCGCCGGCGGCGCGAGACGTGTCGCGCCGCCTCGCAATCGGCGTGCTGGCGGCGGCGCTCGTGTTGTCGAGCTTGTTCGTGGCGATCGACGCGCGGGCGGTTCCGCCACCCGCCGTTCCACCACCCGCCGTGCAGTCGCCGTCGGGGCCCCAGTCGGCGCCGCCGCCGCGCGCATCGCTGCCCGGTCTCACGCCGCCGTCGCAGCGGCCAGACCGCTCGAATGGCACGACGGCGAGCGGCCCGGTGCGCAGCACGCCGCCGCGCATGCCGTTCTACGTGGCGACCAAAGGGCAGACCACGCTGTATCTGCTCGGCACGCTGCACGTCGGTTATCCGGACGACTATCCGGCCGACCAGCCTTTTCGCAAGCCCATCCTCGCCGCGCTCGACGCATCGCCCACGCTGGCGCTCGAAATTTCCCCCGACGACATGCTCGTGTCGCAAGACGACGTGACGCGTTACGGCATGTGCCGCAGCGCATGTCTGATCGACTATTTGCCGGACGCGATGTGGAAGCAGGTCGAGGCGCGGATGCAGGCGCACGCGGGCGCGGTCGATCAGATCAGCCATACGCGGCCGTGGCTCGCGTCGATGCTGGTGGAAACCTACGACACCGTGGACGCCGGTCTGCAATCGGACTATGGCTCGGAAGCGCAGCTTCAGAACGTGTATCTGCGGGCGCGCGGGAAGATCGTGGGGCTGGAGACGCTCGCCGAGCAGATGTCCACGTTCACGCGGCTTTCGTCGGCGCAGCAGCGCGAAATGCTCGCGCAGGATCTGGTGCAGACGCCCGCCGAAAATGTCGCGGACGTCAAGGAATTGCACCGGCTGTGGAGGATCGGCGATGCCGACGCGCTCAAGGCCTGGGACGACGCCAAGACCGAGAAGCTCGCGCGCTCGAAGAGCGTCGCGGCGACGGTCGATGCGCGCGTGGTATACGAGCGCAACCGGCGTTTCGTCGCGCGCATGCTGCAGATCGCGGGGCCGAACAAGCCGGTGTTCGTCGCCATTGGCGCGCTGCATCTGGGCGGGCGGCGCGGCGTGCTGGAGTTGTTGCGCCAGCGCGGATTCAACGTGGAACCGGCATGAATGGAACGTTAGCGCGGCGTTCGCGCGCTATAAAAACATCATCCAGTTCAGCAAGAAGATATTCACCACCAGCATCGTGAGTGCGGTGGGCACCTGCACCTTGATGACCGCGTTCTTGTCCGGCAACTCCAGCAGCGCGGCCGGGACCATGTTGAAGTTCGCGGCCATCGGCGTCATCAGCGTGCCGCAATAGCCGCAGAACATGCCGATCGCGACCATCGTCGCCGGATTGCCGTGGAACACGCCGACCAGAATCGGCACGCCCACGCCGCCCGTCATTACCGGGAACGCGGCGAAGCCGTTGCCCATCACCATCGTGAAAAGCGCCATGCCGACGCAATACACGGCCACCGCGACCAGCCGGTAATCGAGATTCACGTAAGCCGTCGTGACGTGCGCGACCGCCTTGCCGACGCCCGCGTCCGAGAAGACGAGGCCGAGCATGCCGAGCATCTGCGGCAGCACGGCGGCCCACGACAGCGCATCCACGAGACGGCGCGTTTCCTTCATCGACTGGCCGACCGTGTCGCGCGTCATCACGCACGCCACCGCCAGCGCAACCACGCAGCCGATCCCGAAGCCCATCAGCGTGACGTTCTTCGGATCGAGCAGCGGCACGCCGCCGAAGACCAGATGGTTCGCCGAAAGCGTCAGGATCACGGTGACGACCGGAATCGTGAGCGCGGGGACGAACAGCGTGTTGCCGAGACGCACGGCGCTCTGGCGGCGGGTTTCGTCGGAGAGCATTTTGGGCTTGGCCGCCGTCACGCCGCCGAGCCCGGCAATCAGCGCCATCGCCACGACCAGCACGCCGACCACCGTTACCGGCAGGTGATCGCCGATCAAGAAAATCAGCGCGTAGACGAGCCAGAACGTGCCGGCCGTCAGGCGGCGCGGGTGCGATTTGTCGGTGAGGATCATGCCCGCGACCACCACGAGCACGATGCCGAGCAGATAGAACAGATAGTCGATGGAGAGCGTCATGCCTTTTCTCCGGCGGCGTTGCGGGTCAGCGCGCCGAGTTCGCGCGCGAGCTTCCGGTCCAGAAGCCACAGCCGGAAGCCATGCACGATGAACGCGCAGATCGCCGTCGGGATGCCCCACACGGCCACGTGCAGCGGCTCGACGACAATCCCCGCTTCCTTCAGGAACGTGACCATCAAAACGATCGCGCCGAACGCGACGAAAATGTCCTCGCCGAAGAAGAGGCCCACGTTGTCGGTCGCCGCCGAATACGCGCGGAGCGTGTAGCGCGTGGCGTCCGAGAGCTTGCCGTAACGCGCTTCGGTCGCGCCTTCGGCCATCGGCGCGAGCAGCGGACGCACCATTTGCGGATGGCCGCCGAGTCCGGTCAGCCCGACTGCGGCGGTGAGTTCGCGGATCAGCAGATACACGATCAAAAGCCGTCCGGCGGTCGCCGCCTTGATGCTCGAAATCCAGATCTGCGCGCGTTCGCGCAATCCGTGGCGCTCCAGCAAGCCGATCACGGCAAGCGGCAGCAGGATGATGAGCGGAATATTGCGCGTCTTGAGAAAGCCCGTGCCGATCGCCGCGAGAATGCGTTCGAGCGGAAAATGCGCGGCCAGACCGGTGGCGATGGCGGCGGCGGCCACGATCAGCATCGGATTGAAACGCAGGATAAAGCCCGCGATGATGACGGCCACGCCGATCAGCGGCCAGAGGTTGATGGCGGTTGTCATGCAGTCTCCCGTTGTGTCGTGGCGCGCCGGATTCGAACGCCGGGTTTCATCGTCGCTTGTGAAAACGCCCCGCAAAACTCTGCGAGGCGTCGTGTGATTTTTTCCGGAAACGGATCAGCCGGCGTGGGCCGCGCGGACTTCGACGCCCGCCGCTTCCAGCGCGCCGCGAATCCGCCGCGCGAAGGCTAAGGCGTGTTCGCCGTCGCCGTGCAGGCAGACGGTTTGCGCGTTCAGCGGCACCCATTCGCCGCTCACCGCCTGCACGCGCTGTTCGCGCACCATCGCGAGCGTGCGGGCGAGCACCTGTTCCTCGTCGTCGAGGAGCGCGCCCGGATCTTTGCGCGGCACGAGCGAGCCATCGGCGCGATAACCGCGATCCGCGAACACTTCCTCGATCGCGACGATGCCCGACTGGCGCGCCGAATCCACGAGACCGCTGTTCGCCAGACCGAAGATGAGCAGCGAAGGATCGAAGTCATGCACCGCCGACACGATCGCGTCGGCGATTTTCGGATCGCGCGCCGCCTGGTTGTAAAGCGCGCCGTGCGGTTTCACATGCGCGATCCGTCCGCCCTCGGCCTGCGCGATCGCCGACAACGCGCCAAGTTGATACAGCACGCCCGCGTAGATGTCGGCGGCGGGCAGGTCCATTTCCTTGCGGCCGAAATTCTCGGGATCGTTGAAACTCGGATGCGCGCCGATCGCCACGCCTTTTTCCACCGCCCAGCGCACGCATTCGCGCATGGCCGTCGCGCCGCCCGCGTGCCAGCCGCACGCGATGTTGGCCGAGCTTACGAGGTCGAGCAGCGCCTCGTCCGAGCCGCAGCCTTCGCCGAGATCGGCGTTCAGATCCACTTCCATCACTTTGACTTGGTTCATGTTCCTGGCTCCCGATTACCGCGCGCAACGCTCTTCGTGCATTGCGATGGCGGTTTCAACCTGTCTCACATACATGCGTTCTTCGGCGAGCGCGTGGCGCGCTTCCTCGACCGAAGTCTCGATAAAGCGCACGCCGCTGTTCAGCCGCGCCTGCGCCAGTTTCCATACGTCCGCGCGAATCGCCGCGCCGATCTTCGGATAGCCGCCTGTCGTCTGCGCGTCGCCCATCAGGATAATCGGCTGGCCGTTCGGCGGCACCTGAATCGTGCCGGGCAAGACCGCGTGCGACAGCAGATCGCCGGTGTCCGCCCGTTCCAGCGCCGTGCCGGCGAGCCGGAAACCCATCCGGTTGCTGTTCGGCGTGATGGTCCATTCCTCGTTCCAGAAATTGCGCTGCGCCTCCGGCGTGAAGCGCTCGTATTCCGGACCGCGCAACACGCGGATCGGGATCGACCATGCGATGCCCGGCGCGTGGCGTCCGCGCCGCACGGGTTCGTCGACGAGCACGAACTTGCACCACGCGGGCGCCTTCACGCCGAACGCCGGTTCGGCCGGTGAAAACGCAATCCCGCGATGCGGCAGCGGCACGCCGACCGGCAAACGGTCGCCGTCGCGCAACGCCCGCCCGCCAAGGCCGCCGAAACACGCGCCGAGATCCGTGCTGCGCGAGCCGAGCATCGGCAGCACGTCGATCCCGCCCGCCACGCACACGTAACCGCGCATGCCGCGCTTCGCCGCGCGCAGCGTGAGTTCCTGTCCCGCCTCGACCGGCAGACTCCACCACGAATAGACCGGTTTATCGTCGAGCGTCGCGCCGAAATCCGTGCCGGTAATGGCGACGCGCGTCGCGTGCTTGAAGCGCAGCACGGTCGGCCCGAACGTCACTTCGATCCCCGCCGCATCCGGCCGGTTGCCGACGATCCGGTTGCCGATTTCGAGCGACAGCGCATCCAGCGCGCCGCCCGAACTCACGCCGAGATGCCGGTAGCCCGGGCGTCCGAGGTCCTGCACCGACGTCAGCACGCCCGCGCGAATCACGTCGATCATACCGACACCTCCAGCGCCGTAAAGCGCACGCGGTCGCCGGGTTGCATCAGCGTGGGCGGGTTGCGTGTGGGGTCGAAGAGTGCGAGATCGGTGCGGCCGAGCAACTGCCAGCCGCCCGGCGACACCGCCGGATAAATCCCCGTCTGCTCCCCGCCGATTCCCACCGATCCCGCCGGCACTTCCAAGCGCGGCGAAGAATGGCGCGGCGTGTGGAGCGACGCATCGAGGCCGCCGAGATACGCGAAGCCGGGCTGAAATCCGAGGAAAAACACGATGTATTGCGCGCTGGTGTGGCGCTTCACGACTTCATCGACGGTGAGGCCCGTGTGTTTCGCGACCGCCGCGAGATCGGGGCCGTCCGGGCCGCCGTAACGCACGGGAATCTCGATTTCGGCCGCGACGTTCGCGCCCGTGTCCGGCTCGGCCGCGTCCCACGCGGTTTCGAGTTCGGCGGCGAGCACTTCGTAATCCGCCTGAAGCGGATCGAACACGATGGTCAGGTTGTTCATGCCGGGAACGACCTCGACCACGTGCGGCCAGAGCCGGACGTGGTCAGCCAGCGCCCAGACCCGGCGCTGGCAATCGAGCGTGGCGGGCGCGGGTGCCGAGCAGACCAGCGCGGTGTCGCCAAGCGGATGAATTGTCGGTTTCGTCATGCGTCTTCGCGGTAGATAAAAGCGTGCGGCACGACCGACCGAGCGCTTCGATGAATGTACGTTATCAATAAAATATCAACGAATTATCTACTATGATTCGTTCCTAGCGCCTCGAGGGCATATTTCGCGGCATCTGAACGAACCTACCGCGTGTTGATCGCCATGTCCCGTCACCCTGGCAAGATAGTGTCTTCCGAGCATCTCGTGTCCGAATCGAGCGCGGAGCTTTCCGAACTCGAATACGGGCTCATCATGGCGAGCAACGCGTTCAACCGCTGGATGGTGCGTTGCATGTCGGCGGCCGGCGCGAAGGACATGACGGCGGTGGAGGTGTCGCTGCTGCACCATGTGAATCATCGCGGCCGCCAGAAAAAGCTCGCGGACATTTGCTTCGTGCTCAATATCGAGGACACGCATGTCGCTAGTTATGCGTTGAAGAAGCTCGTTGCGCGTGGCTACGTTAAAAGTGAGCGAACTGGCAAAGAAGCTTTCTTTTCGGTGACCGATGCGGGGAGGGAACTGTGCGGGAAGTATCGCGAGGTTCGCGAGCGTTGTCTTATTAGTACGCTGCGCGAGAGTGGACTGACGAATCTGCAGATCGGGGAGGCGGCGCAGGTGATGCGCACGGCTTCTGGGTTGTATGACACTGCGGCTAGGGCTGCCGCTTCGCTTTAGGTTTTGGTTTTGCTTGCGCTCTTTAGTTTTGTTTGCCTGCGCTCTCTGTGAACTTGCATTCGTGTAGGTCTATTAGCACGCCGCTATGCGCGGCAGCAGTCACTTTCTTTGGCTAGCTGCAAAGAAGGTAACCAAAGAAAGCAGCACGAGATTCGGCGCCGTGGGGCGGCTTGGGGTGGGTGGGTTACACCGTCTGACGCTCGGGTGCTTCTTGGGAACCTGCTTTCGTGTAGGTTTATTAGCACGCCGCTATGCGCGGCAGCAGTCACTTTCTTTGGCTAGCTGCAAAGAAAGTAACCAAAGAAAGCAGCACGAGATTCGGCGCCGTGGGGCGGCTTGGGGTGGGTGGGTTACACCGTCTGATGCTCGGGTGCTTCTTGGGAACCTGCTTTCGTGTAGGTTTATTAGCACGCCGCTATGCGCGGCAGCAGTCACTTTCTTTGCTGCTGCAAAGAAAGTAACCAAAGAAAGCAGCTTATCCGCCTAAGTGTCCACCACACATAATTTCGCGGATAGGCCCGCAGGCTGATTCGGGTAGCGCGAAGTTTTTCCTTTTGGCACAGCGCCTGCCAGTTCCATCCTCGCTGCGCGCGGACGTTGGGCATAGCTAGCGCATGCAACGCGCTTTCTTGGGAACTTGCCTTCGTGTAGGTTTATTAGCACGCCGCTATGCGAGGCGGCAGTCACACTCTTTGGCTAGCGCAAAGAGTAACCAAAGAAAGCACCTAGTCCGTCTAAGTGTCCACCACGAACCGTAACCGGGAGTGGTGCGCAAGCTGATTGGGCCATCGCACCACTCAACAGAGTGGAGCCGCTCATCCATTCCGGCAGGCACGAAGTGCCTGCCGGAACGGATGACTGCAAATACCAAACCGACCGCCAACCAATGGTTTTTTGTTATGCCCGTCGTCCTCGCGCAGCGAGGATGGAACTGACAGGTGCTGTGCCAATACCGACGAATGCGAGTTAGCCGAATCAGCTTGCGCGCCTATCCGCGTGGTTATTCGAGGTCGACACTTAGGCGGACAAGCTGCTTTCTTTGGTTACTTTCTTTGCAGCAGCAAAGAAAGTGACTGCTGCCGCGCATAGCGGCGTGCTAATAGACCTACACGAAAGCAAGTTCCCAGAAAGCACAGGCAAACCAAACCACCGACCACGCCGAACAGGCAAAACTAGTAGGCCGCCGACTCAGTAACCACAACGTCCAACGGCAGATCGTGAACCTCGTGCGGCAGAGCGTCGCACCGTCCGGACTCGAACGCCACCCCGATGGTCGTCGGCCGCGCCGCTCCCGGCCAAGCAGCAAGCGTCCGATCGTAATACCCGCCGCCATACCCAAGCCGAAACCGCGCAGCATCGAAACCAACGCACGGCACGAGCAGCAAGTCCGGCACACACACTTCTTCTTCGCGCGGCACGGGAATGCCGTAACGCCCCGACTTCATCTCCGCGCCCTCGCGCCAGGCGTGAAAGACCATCGGCGCATGTGGCTCGACGACCACCGGCAACCCGGCGCGACGCGCGGGATCGAGCGCGAGCCAGACGGCCAGCGCCGCGCGCGCGTCGAACTCGCCCCCGACGGGCCAGTAAAAGCCGATACACATCGGCGAATGCGTCGCGACAGCGGCCATCAAACGCCGCGCGAGCGCGTCGTTTCGCGCCTCGAAATCGGGCGCTCCGCCTTGTGCTTCGCGGGTTGCGAGCAGGGTCGAACGCAGCGCGCTTTTGGATTCTCCAGAGGGGTGGCGTGCTATGCTCTGATTCAATTCGCGCTCCATAAATAACGATGTCAAAACGCCTTAATCGAGTATATCTCGCGGTCGGCGCGGCGCTTGCCGCCGCGACGCTCGTCGCTTGCAGCACGGCTTCCGCAGTGCGTCCCGACGCGGACTACACGCCTTCCGCCGAAGACCGTATTTTCCTGCAGCTTCGTGAAGCCGCGCGGTCGAACGATGCAGGCCGCGCCATCCAACTCGCCGCGCAAATTCCGAATTATCCGGCGCCTTCGTATCTCGAATACTTCACGATCAAGCCGCAACTCTTCGACTCGCAAGGTCACGCGCGCGTCGATGCGCCCGATGCGCCGGTGCTGTCGTTCCTGCAGCGCTACGACGGTCAGGCCATCGCCGATCGCATGCGCAACGACTACCTCGTCGTGCTCGGCGGCCGTCACGACTGGCGCAACTTCGAGCAGCAATACGCGCGCTTCGTGCTGAACGACGACACGCAAGTGAAGTGCTACGCGCTCGAAGCACGGGCGTCGCGTGGAGAAAACGTGGCGGACGCGGCGCGCACGCTGCTCGTCGATCCGAAATCCTACGGCGACGGTTGTGTCGATCTGATCGGCGCGCTCGCGCGTGCGCAACAGTTCACGAGCGACGACGTGTGGCAGCAAATCCGTCTTGCCTACGAGCAGAACTACACGAGCACAGGCGCGAAGATCGTCGATGCTTTGGGTCAGGAGCGCCCCGATCCCACGCTCTTCGACAACGCCACCACCACGCCGCCGCTCTATCTCGCGCGCGGCGTCATGCCGAACACGCCCGCGCATCAGTTGGCGCTGCTCGCCGTCACGCGCATGGCCCGCAACGACCCGGCAATGGCCGCCGCCACCTTCAGTTCGGTCGCGCCCGGTCTCACGGCAGCGGAGCGCGCGGTGGGCTGGGGCACGATCGGTTATCAGGCGGCGCTCAAGCGCATTCCGGGCGCGACGGACTGGTATCGGCTCTCGGTGAACGCGCCGTTGTCGAATCCCGCTTACGAATGGCGCACGCGCAGCGCGCTGCTCTCGGGCGACTGGAACATGGTGCGCTGGTCGGTCGAGCAGATGCCGCCCGCCTTGCGTAACCAGCCCGCGTGGATTTACTGGCACGCGCGCGCGCTGAAGCAAGCGGGCGACGCGGCCACGGCGGCGCAGGAATTCCAGGGTATCGCCGATCAATACAACTTCTACGGCCAGCTCGCCGCCGAGGAACTCGGCCAGAAGATCACCGTGCCGCAACGCACGACGGTATCGAGCGCCGAGATCGATCAGATGGAATCGGTGCCGGGCTTCGCGCTGTCGCAACGTTTCTATGCGCTCAACTTGCGGCTCGAAGGCAACCGCGAATGGAACTGGCCGCTGCGCACGATGAACGACCGTCAGTTGATCGCCGCCGCGCAGTACGCGAAACGCATCGAACTGTTCGACCGCACGGTCAATACCGCCGATAAAACCCGGACCGAGCACGATTTCACGCTGCGCTATCTGTCGCCGTTCCGCGAGATTGTCGAGCGTGACGCGAAGGACACCGGTCTCGACGTGGAATGGGCTTACGGCCTGATCCGCCAGGAGTCGCGATTTATCATCAACGCGCGTTCGGACGTGGGCGCGGGCGGGCTGATGCAGTTGATGCCGGGCACGGCGCAACTGGTCGCGAAAAAGATCGGCATGGGTTCGGTCACGCGCGCGCAAATGAACGACATCAACACGAACATTCTGCTCGGGACCAACTATTTGTCGATGATCTACAGCCAATTCGACAATTCCGCCGTGCTCGCGACCGCCGGCTACAACGCGGGACCCGGCCGGCCGCGCCAGTGGCGCCAGGGCTTGAACGCGCCGGTGGAAGGCGCGATTTTTGCTGAAACCATTCCGTTCACCGAGACCCGCGACTACGTGAAGAACGTGCTGTCGAACACCGTGTATTACGCGGCGCTGTTCGAAGGCCGCCCGCAGTCGCTCAAGGCGCGGCTCGGCTATATCGCGCCATAAGCGGTCGTAGCCCGGGCGGCGCGAGGGCCTCGGAACCGACGCGGCGACCACGGCCGTTCACGCGACGGCTCAGCCGCCGCCATTCCAGAGGCGAGCATGCGACATCAAACGGTAGCGTTGATCGGCGGTTCGGGGTTTATCGGCAGTCATCTCGTGAATGCGCTTGTCGAACGCGGCAAGCATGTTCGCATCGCGACCCGCCGACGCGCGAGCGCCGCGCACCTGAGCATGCTGCCCGTCGATATCATCGAAACGGACATTCACGATCCCGCGCAACTCGCCGCTTTCGTGGCGGAAGCCGATGCTGTGATTAATCTCGTCGGCGTGCTGCATTCCCGCGCCGGCGATCCCTACGGTCCCGATTTCGCGCGCAATCACGTGGAACTGCCGCGCAAGATCGTCGCGGCGTGCCAGTCGAAGGGCGTTCAGCGCCTGCTGCATATGAGCGCGATCGGCGCGGATCGCGACGGTCCGAGCATGTATCTGCGCTCGAAGGGCGAAGGCGAAAAGCTCGTGCGCGAATCGGCGCTCGATTACACGATCTTCCGGCCATCCGTCGTCTTCGGTCCCGAGGACAAACTGCTGAACCAGTTCGCGTTTCTCGCCCGCCTTTTCCCGATCATTCCGCTCGCCTCCGCCGACGCGCAATTCCAGCCGGTCTACGTCGCCGACGTGGCGACGGCGATGGTCAACGTGCTCGACCTCGACGCCGCCAACGGCCGCATCTACGAACTCGCGGGTCCGTCCGTCTACACGCTCGCGGAACTCGTGCGCTTCAGCGGCGCGGCGATCGGCAAGCATCCGCGCATCATCAAGCTGCCCGAGAGCCTCGGCCGCCTTCAGGCGATGACGCTCGAACTCGCGCCAGGCGAACCGATGATGTCGCGCGATAATCTGGATTCGGCCAAAACGCCGAGCATCGCGAGCGGGCCGCTTGCGCCGGAACTTGGTATCGAACCGGCGAGCATGGAGGCCATTGCGCCGATGTACCTGACCGGCTCGTCGCCGCGTTCGCGCTTCAACGCGTTTCGCGCGACAGCGGGCCGCTGAATTCCCTGAACCTCAATGTGCTGCGTGCTTATGAAACTCGTTATCGGTGACAAGAATGTCTCGTCGTGGTCGATGCGGCCCTGGATCGTGCTCCAGCACTTCGCCATTCCCTTCGAGGAAACGCTGATCCGGTTGGGCCGGCCGGAATCGAAAGCGAATATCGAGCGGTATTCGCCGTCGGGCAAGGTGCCGTGCCTTGTCACCGATAGCGGCGATGCCGTGTGGGAATCGCTCGCGATCATGGAGACGCTCGCCGAGCGCTTTCCGGAGCATGCGCTCTGGCCGCGCGATGCCGCCGCGCGGGCGCGCGCCCGCAGCGTCAGCGCGGAAATGCACGCGGGTTTCGGCGAGTTGCGCGAGAACATGCCGATGGAAATTCACACGAAAGCGCCGGGCCAGGGCGCGACGCCGGGCGCGCTGGCGAATATCGCGCGGATCGAGTCGATCTGGGGCGAATGCCTCGCCGCGTCGGGCGGTCCGTTTCTGTTCGGCGAATTCAGCATCGCGGACGCGATGTTCGCGCCGGTCGCAATGCGTTTCAACACCTACGCGCCGTTGCTCGGCACGACGGCGCGCGGTTACGTCGAACGCCTGAGCGCGCTGCCGGCGGTGCGCGCGTGGATCGACGGCGCGCTGAGCGAGCAATGAATATCTACGCGGTGGGCGGCGCGATTCGCGACGAATTGCTCGGCGTGCCGGTGCAGGATCGCGATTACGTGGTGGTCGGCGCGACGCCGGAGCAGATGGTCGCGAAGGGTTTTCGTCCGGTCGGCAAGGATTTCCCCGTGTTTCTGCATCCCGACACGCACGAGGAATACGCGCTCGCCCGCACCGAGCGCAAGACGGCGGCGGGCTATCACGGCTTCCAGTTTTTCTACGCGCCTGACGTGACGCTCGAAGAAGATTTGGCGCGCCGCGATCTGACAATTAACGCGATGGCGCGCGAAGTGCGGCCCGACGGCGAACTGACCGGCCCGGTGATCGACCCGTTCGACGGTCAGTCGGATCTGACGGCGCGGCTGTTCCGGCACGTGGGTGATGCGTTTGTCGAAGATCCGGTGCGGATTCTGCGCATCGCACGTTTCGCGGCGCGCTTCGCCGATTTCACCGTCGCCGATGAAACGCGCGCGCTGATGCGGCGCATGGTCGAAGCGGGCGAAGTGGACGCGCTCGTGCCCGAGCGTGTGTGGCAGGAAGTGTCGCGCGGGCTGATGGAAAGGACGCCGTCGCGGATGTTCGAGGTTTTGCGCGACTGCGGCGCGCTGCCGCGCATCTTGCCGGAGGTGGACGCGTTATGGGGCGTGCCGCAACGCGCCGATTACCATCCCGAAGTCGATACCGGCGTACACGTCATGATGGTGGTGGACTACGCCGCGTCGCAGGGTTTCGCGCTGCCGGTGCGCTTTGCCGCGCTGACCCACGATCTCGGCAAGGCCACGACGCCCGACGATATTTTGCCGCGTCACATCGGCCATGAAGGGCGCAGTGTCGATCTATTGCGGCCATTGTGCGAAAGGCTGCGCGTGCCGAACGACTGCCGCGATCTCGCGCTTTTGGTCGCGCGCGAGCATGGCAACATTCATCGCGTGATGGACATGGGCGCGGCGGCGCTGGTGCGCCTGTTCGAGCGATGCGACGCGCTGCGCAAGCCCGCGCGGTTCGCGGAGGCCTTGCAGGCGTGTCTCGCCGATGCTCGTGGGCGGCTCGGTTTGTCGCAGCAGCCGTATCCGCAGGCCGAGCGTTTGCGCGATGCGTTGGTCGCGGCGCGCGCGGTGGATGCGGGGGCGGTGGCGCAGCAACACGCGAGCGCACCCGCGAGGATCAAGGATGCCGTGCATGACGCGCGGGTCGCGGCGGTGCAGGCGGCGCTCGGCGGCGAATTGAAGGGCTAGAGCGCGCGGGCGATCAGCGAAAGCACGATCGAGAGCAGGATCGTGGACATGAACGGGAACGGATATTCGCGCCCGAAAATGCGCAGGGTGAAATCGCCGGGTAGCCGGCCGATGCCGAGTTTGCGCAGCCACGGCCAGCAGGCCGAGAGAATCGACAGGGCGATGAAGGTGGTCAGTAGCCAGCGGATCATAAGGTGCCTTTTTGGGGGTGCTGGCGCTCGGGAATTGTTGTTCTGTGCTTCTATGGAACTTGCCCGGTTCTCGGGTTGCTGGCGCTCGTTGCTTTTGTTGTTCAGTGCTTCTATGGAATTTGCTTTCGTGTAGGTTTATTAGCACGCCCCTGTGCGGGGCAGCAGTCACTTTCTTTGCTGCTGCAAAGAAAGTAACCAAATAAAGCAGCTTATCCGCCTAAGTGTCCACCCCGAATAACCGCGCGGATAGGCGCGCAGGCTGACTCGCATAACTCGCATTCACTCATATTGGCACAGCACCTGTCAGTTCCATCCTCGCTAACTCGGGTTGCTGGCGCTTTTGTTTTGGTTGTTCTGTGCTTCTTGGGAACTTGCTTTCGTGTAGGTTTATTAGCACGCCCCTGTGCGGGGCAGCAGTCACTTTCTTTGCTGCTGCAAAGAAAGTAACCAAAGAAAGCAGCTTATCCGCCTAAGTGTCCACCCCGAATAACAACAGGGATAGGCGCGCAGGCTGACTCGCATAACTCGCATTCACTCATGTTGGCACAGCACCTGTCAGTTCCATCCTCGCTACACTCGGACGACGGGCGGATCTAACAACCAGCGGTCGGTTTGGGTTGGGTTGGGTTGGGTTGGTCTGGTTCGGTTCGTTCGGTTCAGTTCGGTTCGGTTCGGTTTGGTTTTGCGGTTATGCCGTTCCGGCAGGCACTTCGTGCCTGCGGGGATGAATGAGCGGCTCCACTCTGTTGAGTGTTGCGATGGCCGAATCAGCTTGCGCGCCACTCCCGGATACGGTTCGTGGTGGACACTTAGACGGATAAGCTGCTTTCTTTGGTTACTTTCTTTGCAGCAGCAAAGAAAGTGACTGCTGCCCCGCACAGGGGCGTGCTAATAAACCTACACGAAAGCAAGTTCTCAGAAAGCACAGGCAAGCAAAAGCGGAGAGCGCGAGCAAACCAAAACCCAGTGCAAGTTCCCGAGAAGCGCAGGCAAACCAAAACCCCGAGCGCCAGCAAACCAAATCCCCGAGCGCCAGCAAACCAAATCCCCAAGCGCCAGCAAACCAAATCCCCGAAGCGCCAGCAAACTACAACGTGTGCGAACGGTCGCCAAAGGCAAAAGCCCGAACCGTATCGCCAATCCCGCGCGAAAACGCGATCACCTTAAACAACTCCCCCATCTCGGCCTCCGACAACAACTTCTGCACCGCATTGGCCGCAGGCAAAAAGCGCTTAAAGTCGTCGGGATCGATCTGCCCGAGCACGTCGGTAATCCCCGCGTTCATCAGAAAACGCGCCTGCGTGGTAAAGCCGAGCAAATCGGCGCCGGTCTCAACGCCCGCTTCGGCAATGCCGGTGAATTCAACGTGCGCCGTAATGTCCTGCAAGCCGGGAAAAAGAAACGGATCGGCGTGCGCGCGATGCCGGTAATGGCACATCAGCGTGCCCCCAGCGCGCTGCGCGTGATAAAACTCGTGGCGCGGAAATCCATAGTCGATCAAAAACGCCGCGCCGCGCGTGAGCATCGCGCAGATGGTCTTCGTGAACGCGAGCGCCGCCTCGTGCGTCTCCGTCACGTATTCCACGAACGGTTCGTCGTTCGTCGCGTCGATCGCTTCATCGATGATGGCGACGAGCGGGTCCGCGTCCAGCGGTCTGTCGAGGAACGCGAAAGTCGCGCCGTGGCGGATCACGCCGCGCTCGTGCCACGCGCCCAGCTTGCGCACGACAAGCCGCACCGGCATCGCATCGAGCACTTCATTGCCGATCACCACGCCGTCGAAATGCTCGGGCAACGCGTCCAGCCATTTCACTTTGGCGGCGAGCGCGGGCGCATCGGCTTCGATTGTCGCGCGCTGGCGTTCACGCAATTCTCCCGACAAATCCACGATCGCGTAGCTGTCGAACGGCACGTCGAGTTCAGTGAGCGCGATGAGCAGGCCAGCCGCCAGCTTGCCCGTGCCCGCGCCGAATTCCACCAGGTCGCGCGTGCCGCTCGCGTGCAGCGCCTCGGCGATAGGCCGCGCGAGCGTCGCCGCGAACAGCGGCGAGAGTTCGGGCGCGGTGACGAAATCGCTGCCGTCCTCGGCGCGCCGGCCGAATTTCATCGCGCCGCCGCTGTAGTAGCCGAGGCCGGGCGCGTAGAGCGCCAGTTCCATATAGCGGGCGAACGGCAGCCAGCCGCCGCGAGCGTCGATTTCCGCATGGATTAGCGCGACGAGCGCCGCCGATTGCGCGAGCGCGTCGGGGCCGGGAGCAGGTAAACTGTCGGATTGGAGAGCATTCGGATTCATTCCGGCATTGTAAATGAGCGTTTCTACTTCGGTTTCCGTCCCGTCTGACCCGTCTGACCCGTCGGGTCAGGCCACCGCGCGCGTCGTGCTCGTGACCGGCGCGGCGAAACGCATCGGGCGCGGTATCGCGCTGGCGTTCGCCGCGCGCGGCTGGGATGTCGCCGTGCATTACGGCGAATCGGCGGACGACGCGCACGCGGTCGCGGATGAAATTCGCGCGCTCGGGCGGCGCGCCGTCGTGTTGCAGGCCGATCTGGCCGTGGAATCGCAAACGCGTCAGCTCGTCCCGGCGTGCGTGGAGTCGCTCGGCGGCCTGACTTGCGTGGTGAACTCGGCATCGCGTTTCGACGAAGACACCGCGAACGATTTCGGCTACGCGAAGCTGCTGGAAATGACCGCGATCAACCTCGCCGCGCCGCTCACGCTGGCGCGCGCGCTGCATGAAATCGTGCCGGACGCCGCTATCGACGATGAAAGCCTGCGCGGCGTCGTGATCAATGTGCTCGACCAGAAGCTGTACAACATGAACCCGGATTACCTGTCGTACACGCTCACCAAGGCCGCGCTCGACAACGCGACCGTCGCGCTCGCGCAGGCGTTGGCGCCAAAACTGCGAGTGGTCGGGCTCGCGCCCGGATTGACGGTGATTTCCGCCGGACAGACGCCCGAGCAGTTCGAGAAGGCGCACCGCGTGACGCCGCTCGGGCGCGCCTCGCGCGTGGAAGACGTCGCGGCGGCGGCGTGCTTTCTCGCCGATGCGCCGGGCGTGACCGGCACGACGCTGGTCGTGGATGGCGGGCAACACCTGGTGCCGAGCCCGCGCGACGTGATGTACATGATGGGCGAACGCGGCTGATCGCCCGTTCGCCTCCAAACCGAATTTGCTTTACGCGCCGCGAATCGGCGCGAATTAACTGGAAACGACCATGCTTGCGGCACTTTCGCATCCCCGGCTCGCCGATTGCCGGCGGCTTTTTCTGCGCAACTACGAAGTGCGCATCAATATCGGCGTGCATGACTTCGAGAAGCAGGGCGAGCAGCGCGTCGTGATCAATGTCGAGTTGTACGTGCCGCTCGCGCTGTCCACGCCGGTCGCGGACAAACTGCGCGAAGTCGTCGATTACGATTTCATGCGTTCGACCATCGCGAAACGCGTCGCGCAAGGCCACATTCATTTGCAGGAAACGCTCTGCGACGACGTCGCCGCGCAACTGCTCGCGCATCCGCAGGTGCGCGCGGTGGTCGTATCGACTGAAAAGCCGGATGTTTATCCCGATTGCGACGCGGTTGGCGTCGAAGTTTTCCGTATCAAAGAGGTTTGAGCATGAATTCGCCCGTCGAACTGGACCAAAACGCCGCGCAAGACGCCGACGCCGACTCGCCCGCAGCGCGGCCCGCGCGCGAGGCGCTGACGCGTCGCGAGCAGAAGGAAGCCTACGAGAACAACAAGCTGTTCAAGCGGCTTGCGCGCCAGGTCGGCCAGGCGATCGGCGATTTCAACATGATCGAGGAAGGCGACAAGGTCATGGTGTGCCTGTCCGGCGGCAAGGACAGCTACGCGATGCTCGAAATCCTGATGCGCCTGCGCGAGCGCGCGCCGATCAATTTCGATATCGTCGCCGTCAATCTCGATCAAAAGCAGCCCGGTTATCCCGAACACATCCTGCCGGAATATCTCGCGAAGCTCGACATTCCGTTCCATATCGAGAATCAGGATACGTACAGCATCGTCAAGCGCCTCGTGCCGGAAGGCAAGACGACCTGTTCGCTGTGTTCGCGGCTGCGCCGCGGCATTCTGTATCGCGTCGCGGGCGAACTGGGCGCGACCAAGATCGCGCTCGGCCATCATCGCGACGACATTCTGCAAACGCTGCTGCTGAACATGTTCTACGGCGGCAAGCTGAAGGGCATGCCGCCCAAACTGCAATCCGACGACGGCAAGAACGTCGTGATCCGTCCGCTCGCTTACGTGAAGGAAACGGACCTGGAGAAATACGCGGCGTTGCGCGAATTCCCTATCATTCCATGCAATTTGTGCGGCAGCCAGCCGAACCTGAAGCGCGCGGAAATGAAGGCGCTGATCCGCGACTGGGACAAGCGCTTTCCGGGCCGGGTCGAAAATATGTTCAACGCGCTCGGCAAGGTCGTGCCGTCGCATTTGATGGATCACACGCTGTTTCCGTTCGCCGGTTTACGGGCGACGGGCGAGCCGGACGCGCAAGGCGACATCGCGTTCGACGAAGAGCCGTGCGCAAGCGGCGCGGAGAGCGGCGAGCAGTCCATTTCCATCGTTCAATTCGACGACGTGCGCTAACCCTCGCACCAGCGCAGATGCAGCCCGCGCGGCATTCTGAGGCGCGGGGCTGCATGTTATATTCAAGTCTCATAAACCTTCATACGAAGCTGACGCCATGAACATCGTGATATTGGCGGCAGGCACCGGCAAGCGCATGCGATCCGCCTTGCCCAAAGTGCTCCATCCTCTGGCCGGCCGGCCGCTCCTGTCTCATGTCATCGAAACCGCGCGTTCGCTCGAACCCACGCGGCTCGTGGTCGTGATCGGACATGGCGCGGAGAAGGTCCGGGAAGCGGTCGCCGCGCCCGATGTCCAGTTCGCCGTGCAGGAACAGCAGCTCGGCACCGGTCACGCTGTCCAGCAGGCCTTGCCGCTCGTCGATCCCTCCGTTCCGACTCTTGTTCTTTACGGCGACGTGCCGCTCACGCGCGCGAGCACGTTGCAGCGGCTCATTGCAGCGGCAGGTACGGAGCGCTATGGCATTCTCACCGTCACGCTCGACGACCCGGCCGGCTACGGCCGGATCGTGCGTCAGGCCGACGGTTCGGTCGTGAAGATCGTCGAGCAGAAGGACGCGAGCGCGGCCGAACTTGCGATCGCCGAAATCAATACCGGCATCATCGTCACGCCGACGGCGCAGCTCGCCGGCTGGCTGGCGTCGCTGAAAAACGACAACGCGCAGGGCGAGTTCTATCTCACGGATGTCGTCGAGCGCGCGCTGGAAGCGGGCGTCGAGATCGTGACCGCGCAGCCGGACGAAGAGTGGGAGACGCTCGGCGTGAACAGCAAGCAGCAGTTGGCCGAACTGGAGCGCATCCATCAGGGCAATGTCGCCGAAGCGCTGCTGGTGGCGGGCGTGACGCTCGCGGACCCGGCGCGGATCGACGTGCGCGGTACGCTCGAATGCGGCCGCGATGTGTCGATCGACGTGAATTGCGTGTTCGAAGGCCGCGTGAGTCTCGCGGATAACGTGAAGATCGGCCCGAATTGCGTGATTCGCGATGCGACCATCGGCGCGGGCACGCGTATCGACGCGTTCACGCATATCGAAGGCGGCACGACCGGCGCGAACGTCGTGCTCGGACCGTACGCGCGGCTGCGCCCGGGCGCGCAGCTCGGCGACGAAACGCACGTCGGCAATTTCGTCGAAGTGAAGAACGCGGTGATGGGCCACGGTTCGAAGGCGAACCACCTGACCTATATCGGCGACTCGGATATCGGCGCGCGCGTGAATATCGGCGCGGGCACGATCACCTGTAATTACGACGGCGCGAACAAATTCCGCACGGTGATCGAAGACGACGTGTTCGTCGGTTCGGATACGCAACTCGTCGCGCCGGTGCGGATCGGCAAAGGCGTGACGATCGCGGCGGGGACGACGGTCTGGAAGGACGTCGAGCCGGGGAAGCTGGTGCTCAACGAGAAATCGCAGATCGCAAAAGACGGTTACGTGCGGCCTGTAAAGCCAAAAAAGACCTGAAAGTACGTAGAACAGGTGCGCCCGCCGGCATTCGGACTTCGATCCGCCGGCCGAGCGCCCGAAAACATCATTGCAAAGGATGAGATCCCATGTGCGGAATTGTCGGCGCGGTTGCGCAACGTAACATCGTTCCGGTGCTGGTCGAAGGGCTGCGCCGTCTCGAATACCGCGGCTACGATTCGTGCGGCGTCGCGGTGCTGAGCGGCGGCGAGCCGAAGCGCGCGCGCAGCGTGGCGCGGGTCGCGGACCTGGACGCGCAAGTGCGCGAGACGCATCTCGAAGGCGTTACGGGCATTGCCCACACGCGCTGGGCGACGCACGGCGCGCCGGTGACGGCGAACGCGCACCCGATTTTCTCGCGCGACGAACTCGCGCTGGTGCACAACGGCATCATCGAGAATTACGAGTCGCTGCGCGAGATGCTGCGAGGCAAGGGCTACGAATTCGTGTCGCAGACCGACACCGAAGTGATCGCGCATCTGATCCACAGCCTGTATCGCGGCGACCTGTTTCAGACCGTGCGCGATGCCGCCAGGCAGTTGCACGGCGCGTATGCGATTGCCGTGTTCCACAAGGCGCAGCCGCATACCGTGGTGGGCGCGCGGCAGGGTTCGCCGCTCGTCGTCGGTGTGGGCGAGGGTGAGAACTTCCTCGCCTCCGATGCGCTCGCGCTCGCGGGTAGCACCGACCGGTTCGCGTTCCTCGAAGAAGGCGACGTGGTGGAACTGACGCTGGACGGCGTGAAGATCGTCGATCGTGACGGCCTGCCGGCGAAGCGCGAAGTACGCGTGGTGGCGGCTTATGGCGGCGCGGTCGAACTGGGACCGTACCGGCACTACATGCAGAAGGAAATCTTCGAGCAGCCGCGCGCGATCACCGACACCATTCCGCAAGGCGAAACCTTCGATCCGGGTATTTTCGGCGCGAAGGCGGGCGACGTGTTCGGCGATATCGACAGCTTGCTGATTCTGGCGTGCGGAACGAGTTCGTATTCGGCGATGACGGCGAAATACTGGCTCGAATCCATCGCCAAGATTCCGACGCAAGTGGAGATTGCGAGCGAATACCGATATCGCGAATCGGTGCCGAATCCGCGGCAACTGGTGACGGTGATTTCGCAATCGGGCGAAACCGCGGACACGCTCGCCGCGCTGAAACACGCGCAATCGCTCGGGCACAAGCACACGCTGGCGGTCTGCAACGTCGCAACGAGCGCAATGGTGCGGCTCACCGAACTCGCGTTCCTGACGCACGCGGGGACGGAAATCGGCGTGGCATCGACTAAGGCGTTTACAACGCAACTGGTCGGCTTGTTCGTGCTCGCGGTCACGCTCGGCAAGATGCGCGGCCATGTAACGTCTAAGCAGGAAGCGGAATATCTTGCGCAATTGCGGCATTTGCCGGCGGCGTTGAATAGCGTTCTGGCGCTGGAGCCGCAGATCATTGCGTGGGCGGAGGAATTCTCGCGGAAGGAAAATGCACTGTTCCTCGGGCGCGGGTTGCACTATCCGATCGCGCTCGAAGGGGCGTTGAAGCTCAAGGAAATCTCGTATATCCACGCCGAGGCTTATCCGGCGGGCGAATTGAAGCACGGCCCGCTCGCGCTCGTGACCGAGGCGATGCCGGTTGTAACTGTCGCGCCGAACGACACGCTGCTGGAAAAGCTGAAGTCGAACATGCAGGAAGTGCGCGCGCGTGGCGGCGAATTGTATGTGTTCGCGGATGCCGACACGCGGATCGTCAGCGAGGAAGGCATTCACGTGATCCGGATGCCGGAACACTACGGCCAGCTTTCGCCCATCCTTCACGTCGTGCCGTTGCAATTGCTGGCGTATCACACGGCGTGCGCGCGCGGGACGGATGTGGATAAGCCGCGGAATCTGGCGAAATCGGTGACGGTGGAGTGATTTTGGGACGGTGACGTTGGCGAATGGCAACTTCTAATAGTTATACTTAAAGCGTCTGCAAAAGTTATCCTTAAGCCCATCGGACCGCCGGGAAACCTAGGCGTGGCGGGGCTTAAGGGTAACTAATAGAACCAGGACGCAACAGCTCAAGGACGCCACCAACGCGGGCAAATACATCCCGTTAGTTAGCGTTTGTGGCTCCGTCCCCGTTTTCCGGACGCTCGTTATTCGCATTTGTCTCCACCGAGCGCCAAGCCGCACTCCCGCCTAGCTGCGACCAACTCACTTCAGTGCCGCGACCGCGCTCCGCAGGTAATCACGCGCCGCATCAATCTTGTCGGGATGTGTTTTGTCGTTTAGGTCAGCGCGTTCCTTCTCGCCCAGGAAATACGCCGTGCGGTCGGGTTCTTCTTTGCGTGGATGGGGGAGACCATGAAGCACTCGTTCCATGCTCACGAAGCCATCTTTGGTCAGCCACTCGATGCCTCTCGACGCAGCCGCTCCCACCGGAATGAAGACGGCTTCTGGCATCGCTTTAGCCATATTCCCGAAGTGGCTTCGCATTTGCAGGCGCAGCATCGGGTCTCTTTCGGGATGCCAACCGGCCCTGAAGTTCTCGCCGTTTTTGAATACGGGAAACTGAAGCACGGACGACACCTGCAACAAGCCGCCCGCTTCGCCGAACAAGTCTGCACTTGAACTCAGACTCAACCACCGATGCACGCCGATATGGTCGAGGAGCGCAACGACGCGTTGGCGCGTCACACCGGCAAAGGCGGCGGCGAGGGTGGCGCGGCGTAACACCTCGGAGGCGGGAGCACCCTCGAGCAGTGCGCGGTTCGCCTCGGTCAACGCAATGTCGGCCTGCGCCTTCCAGGGCGTAGCGTCCACAAGCACCAGCTTCGCCGAGGGATTCACCCACTCGAACGGCGCGTAATACACCACCAGGTCGCCGTTGCCGTGCATGCGAAGGGATGCAGATAGCGGGTCGCCTTGTGGGCCTCGGTAGTCCCGGATTGCAGATTCGTATTTCTCGAAGAGTTCGAAATTCACTTGTGACCGGTCCGTATAAGTTGTTCTATGTTGGGCAGCTACGGGACGTGGCAATGCGAGGGCGAGGTTCGCCACTTGGTTGCGCGACGACTTGTCGATATGTCGCCTCTGCTCGGTGGGCTTGCGGCTGTCAGTCGAAATTTCTGTTGAGCTATAGCCAGTACAGGCTTAGCAAATGTCTTAAATTCGTTCTATTCCCATCCATACACGGCACGGTCGTAGAGACACGCCAGCTTGCGGAACGCTGTTGAATAATTCGAATTTTGAAATCTGCCAATGTTTGCAGCGAGAAACTGCCCAATGCCCGCATAGTCCTCCCTCGTCCATTCGACGAATGGCAGATATTGCGCAACAATTTCCGGCGTGAACCGCTGAATCATTTCGGAGACGCTCAACCCGCGGTAGTTCCGCATGTAGCCCTTCGCCAGACTCTTCGCACGGAAGTCTGCGGGCGTCAAGTCGACATAGCGGCTAACGTCGTATGTTGATGGCCATGCAAAACTGACCCACTTGGGTTAAAAGTTTTCATCGAAAATTGACCCACATGTTCGAATGTCCGCTCGGTAGCCCGAGCGGAGAACCGGAGTGATTACGGTGAGCATGTTGGCCAAGATTCGGCGGATGCACTTCCGCGACGGCGTCTCTATCCGAGACATATCCCGGCGCACGGGCTTATCCAGAAATACTGTTCGGCAGTGGTTGAGAGAGCCGAAAGAGGATGTGCCGCGCTACCCCAAACGCGTGAACCGCAGTGTGGTAGACCCATGGTCCGAGCAATTGCGAATGTGGCTCGTCGCGGACACTCGGCGGCCTAAGCGCGACCGCCGCACCGGACGGCAGATGTATGAAGACCTCCGCGCTGCTGGTTACGACGGAAGCTATGGGCGTATCTGCGCTTTCATTCGGGCCTGGAGCGAGGCAAAGGAACAATCTCCGCGCGGTGCGTTTGTCCCGATGGCGTTTGAATATGGCGAAGCATTCCAGTTTGACTGGAGCTGCGAATACGTCTTCGTTGGGGGCTTGCGCAAGCGGCTTGAGGTCGCGCACTTAAAGTTGGCCGCCAGCCGCGCCTTCTGGCTTGTTGCCTATTACACGCAGAGTCATGAGATGTTGTTCGACGCGCACGCACGTTCGTTTCAGGCGTTGGGTGGCGTTCCGCGTCGAGGCATATACGACAACATGAAGACCGCCGTCGACAAGGTCGGCCCGGGCAAGGAGCGGGCAATCAATGCGCGTTTCCACACGATGTGCGGCCACTACCTGTTCGAGCCGGAGTTCTGTAATCGAGCAGCCGGTTGGGAGAAAGGCATCGTCGAAAAGAACGTCCAAGACCGACGACGGCAAATTTGGCATGAAGCAATTCGCCAGCGCTGGGAGTCACTCGACGTTCTGAACATCTGGCTTGGCGAACGCTGCAAAGCGGCTTGGCAGGAGCTGCGTCACCCCCAATGGCCGGAGCTGACTGTCGCCGACGTACTGCAAGAGGAACGGCCGCAACTCATGGCCAATCCGAAACCGTTCGATGGCTACATCGAGCAGCCCGTTCGTGTTTCCTCTACGAGCCTGATTCACTTCCAGCGCAACCGCTACAGCGTGCCCACGAAGCACGCTAATCAGGTTGCGAGTCTGCGCATCTATCCAACCTACCTGAGCGTCGTCGCAGACGGCGAGGAGGTCGCACGCCACCCGCGCAGTTTCGACCGTTACCAGACCTTCTACGACTGGCAGCACTACGTCGCGTTGGTCGCGATGAAACCGGGTGCACTGCGTAACGGCGCACCGTTCCTGACGATGCCGGAGCCTATGCAGAGACTACAGCGTCACCTGCTTCGGCAGGAAGGTGGGGACCGCGTGATGGTGCAGGTGTTGTCGGCGACGCCGGTTCATGGCCTCGAAGCAGTCCTGGTTGCTGTGGAATTAGCGTTGGAATCAGGTCGCCCAAGCGGCGACCATGTGCTCAACATTCTTGCGCGTCTAAAAAGCACCACTCGGTCGTCTGGCGGAGAAGTCGTTCAGACCGCATTGCGACTGAAGGTCGAGCCGCTCGCAGACGTTCACCGCTATGAGCAACTTCGTTACTTGCCGCCAGAGGAGAAAGGCCATGTCGATTGAAACCGCCACACAATTGAAAGCGCTGAAGCTGCACGGCATGGCACAAACCTGGCCTGAATTGTTGGCTCAGGCGCGTCACAACGAGTTTGACCCAGAGGACTTCATGCGCCAGCTTCTGAAGGCTGAGACGGCGGAGCGGGCAGTCCGGTCCATTGCGTATCAAATGACTGCGGCACGCTTCCCAGCGCATCGGGACTTGGCTGGCTTTGAGTTTGCGGAAGCCAGCGTCGATGAGAACCTTGTTCGGGAGCTTCACACACTAAAGTTCAGCGAGTCCGCTCAAAACATCGTCTTTATCGGCGGCCCGGGAACTGGCAAAACGCATCTCGCAACTGCTATTGGTATCGAGGCAGTCCAGCAGTACGGCAAGCGGGTCCGGTTCTACTCCACTGTCGAACTGGTGAACTTGTTAGAAGCGGAGAAGGTAGCGGGCAAACCGGGGCAACTCGCCAATCGGCTGATGTATGTGGATGCTGTAATTCTTGATGAGTTGGGCTACTTGCCCTTTACTCAGACAGGAGGCGCATTGCTGTTCCATCTGTTCAACAAGCTTTACGAGCGCACCAGCATCGTTCTGACGACCAACCTGAGCTTCACGGAGTGGTCGAACGTATTCGGTGATGCGAAGATGACAACAGCCCTGCTAGACCGCTTAACGCATCATTGCCATATTGTAGAAACAGGAAACAACTCGTGGCGCTTCCGGAACAGCAGCGCAGGGCAACCGGCGAAACGAGCCATCGCCCGTAAAGCCTCACCTAAACCCGCAGAAAAGACAGAAATCGACGCACCAGAGTAGCGCTTTGGCGCTTCAGGGGTGGGTCAATTTTAGATGAAAACAGTGGGTCAGTTTCCAGTGGAAATCAACAGTCGGAGCCTTCGTTGCCGGAACGTGGGCAACTGGCGGCAAGGCCGAGCTGTCGAAGGCACAGTTCTTCGCATACGCTCATCAGGCGCTCCTGTTGCAGCAACCGATGCTCGAGGCGGTACGTCGCGCACGGCGCTCCGGTACGTTCACTCTCGGTCGTATCAGGTGGTTCAGCGATTGGCTCGAACTCCCGACGGTCGTGCAGTCAATTCTTGCGCTTGACAGCGACAATGACTCTTCTCAGAGCGGCTCCATCATGACCGCAGCCGCTCTCATCAATAGACTGATGACGGATGTGAACCGTGAACTCGCACAGTCTGGCAGCCCGCCTGCCAGGAAGCCCGAGGAGACGGACGCGTGAGCACGTACACGTTCTTCGCCGCGGCCGAAGCCGAGAGCGCCTGTTCCATACTCAAAATGGTTGCTCAAACGACCGATTCCCGAGACGCGAAGCTCGCCTACGCGTCGTTCTGTCGGCACTCAACCCCTATCGCGAACTCGCTGCCATGCAGGGCAAGTCGGTTCTGCGCAATAACCGAGAACTACTACGGCCCACCGGCCGTTGTCCTGGTTGCCAACAGCCTTGCCGAATGGCACGCCATTGGCATGACGGCACTGTCGCGTGAGGCCCTAATGCGTGCGCTTACCGACGGCCGGGTCCGCACTCCATGTCCCTCGCTCGATGCGCTTTGTCAATGCGGCAACCGTACCGAGTTAGAGTGCCCAGAATGCGCGCGATTGGACCAGCGGCTTCTTGGTCGTTCGGCGAACCATACGACTCACTGCATCGACTACGTCACGCGATGCATTCACCATGACGCGTTGCTTAGGTGTGGCGGTGCGGGAAGCCGACTTGAAGCGCTACTCATACATCCCGTGTCTGAGGCCGCGCACCAGAACTCGGTGAGATACGCGCGGTGGGCGACTGACCTAGCGACTCGCTCATTCAACAGGCAAACGGCTTGGTCGGAAATTGCACGACTTCTCACCGAGCGCCGCTACCTCAACGAGTCTAACCGTTGGAGTCTAGCCAGCCTGCGGAGCGACTTTCAACGCTTCTTTTCTTCTGGATTCGAAGACCCGCGCCTTACTCACATCACAGAAGAAGGAGACTACGTTGAGTCTGCTATCCGCAATGCAGCACGCGGTCGTCCCATCCATCCGACCATGGTTGTTCTGCTTGCGATGTTCGGGACCGAGGCCGACACACTTCCCTTGCGTGCACGACGTACTCGACCGCTTGCACCACAGACTGCGAAGGAGCAGAGGGAGGTCGAGGAGCACCGGTCTCAGTGGCTCTCCACGTGCGCGCAGCATAAAGGCACTTCGCGCTCATTGATTCGTCGCCTCTCGTCGGCGGCCTGGGCTTGGTTGTATCGCAATGACCGGGCGTGGCTCAAGCTCAACGAGGTATCGAAGATTCGTCGGCATGGCGGGAGACGGTTGAAGGCGCCGCCGACCGCGGTCGAGACGTTCATTTCATCGACGCCGGAGGATTATCGCGCATCGAAACATGGCAGGCCGCCGCTTCCATCTTCGTATCAAAGCCGGCTCGCCTTCGGAATGCGTGACCACGCTTTTTCTCAAATCTCCGAGCGGCTAGGCGGGGCCGGCCCCCATGCTCAGCTTCCTGGAAGGAAGCGCATTTTCGTTACCCGCAGGGTGACGCACGCATTGAACACGGTCGCTCCGGGTGCCTGCGCTCAAGCCGATAGCTCTATCGCGCGCATCGCCAATCTTCGCCCGGAAACCGTCCGCGCGCACACCAAACGCTAACGGGCCGCTTGCCCAGCAATCGATGACAGATTTTAAACTCCCCAGCGCCTACTTCCCGATTGAAGAGGGTGAACTACTAACAAAGTATTTTTCGAGAACCAGTGCGAATGCCCATCACGATGTGGTGACCGGAACGTGGTACGCGCCGAGCGGTCTTGACCGCTACATCGAGCCCTTCAAAGATGTCATCGGCACGTTTGAGGACCTTCGCGGGCACCACACCTTCCTGCCTCTGCAACTGAGGACGGCTACCCCAGAGCAAACCGACGTGATTATCAAACACACTCAACATGAGTACGTGCCCGGAATCATGGCGCCTCTAGGCATGAATGGTCCAAACGGTGGCAGGTTTCGAGTGCTTCCTACCCTGTGCCCTGAATGCGCAAAGTCGAACATTGCCCTCTGCGGTACACCATACTGGAACCGGGCCAACATGGTGCCGGGACTGCTGTTTTGCTCAGAACACAGGCGCCCATTGGAGGTCGGATGCGAAGAATGCGCGGTCATACAAAACCACAACAAACTCGTATGGCCCGGGAAGCATTGTGGCTGCGGACTCAAGCCACTTGATGAAGTATCGGGGATGTCGTCGTCCCAGGAGGAGCATGAGATAGAGCTTCATCGAGTTAGTAATCTGTTGCTCTGCCCCGACTACATGCCTGGCTTGAATCGTGATTCGATTGGCGAAGTGGTCCGACGTCGTACTCGAGAGTTGGGGCTTAGTGAGTTTGACGTGAGGCAGACGAAGCTCGCCCATGCCTACCTTTCCAATCATTCGACAAAGAGACTTCTTGAACGGTGCGGCGTTCTGTCTACCGAGGGCCTGTCGAATGACCGTCTCACGGGGAAACTCGTTTACTTAAATCCGTTGCAAAGTTCCGCGCTGCTGATGGCTCTTTTCGACGGTTGGACTAACGTCGAAAACGCTATCGAGGAAATGAATGCAGACGACATTCAATTCAGGCCGTTGAAGCGGAAGCCGGGAGGACAGCGGCTTGAACTGGAACTTCTCACATACGCATCGCGCAAGACCCGTAGCTTTGTCGAAAGAAATCGCGAGTCGTTGGCAGCGAGAGCACAACTCAAATACATTGCCATTCGCGAAAACATGCCGCATCTCAACCATAGGGGGATTCGGAAGGAGCTGGCATGCCCCGGACAATACGCGCCAACAGTCAAATCGCTCAGGGCGGCCGGAGAAAGCGTGCCAGAAATCACCTTTGACGCCGACAGAAACAAGGTGATTGACAAACTACTATCGGAGCGGGTAGTAAGTCTCGCCCTGAAATTCGCGCGAAGTGGATGCGGAAGGCAGGTTTCGACGAAGAGACTTCTGGCGGGCACTATCCTTTCCAAAAAGACCCAGTACCGTCATCTCTTCCCGCTGACCGACGAAGCGTTGACGAACCACTCCGAGAGTCGGGATGACTGGTGCACCAGAGTGGGCCGCCCCGTATCTACGAAAGGGACAGAAATAGTGCGTGCACTCGAAAGGACCGATACGGCAAAGCGGCGTCCGCGAGAAAACCGACGGCAGCCGAACCAGAGTCCGGTTGCGCCCTTGGTTGACTTTCTATTGTGTAGCGACGCACAACAAGATGTGCCTAAGGCGGCACAGGCATTCGAATGATTGCGCCAGTCATGCGAAATCCCTCAGATAAACGGCCTGAGTTCGATTTTGTGCTCGACGCTTACAAAGAGCCGGCCCGCAAGCCCCGAGCGACGGGCTACCATCGTCAACCTTACATTCGTGAGGCTGCGACCATCATACCGAAGCCTGAGACTGCGCAGACCAGCTCTGATTGCTCTTCAGAGCACGTAAAGCTAATCGAGCAGACCAAATTCGCGATTCTTGATTTGCCGCGTCCCTTCGCTACACCTCCTGGCCTTGTGGTCGAGCCCTTCGATGAATACAACTGGGAGACTGGGGAGCGGTACGAATCGATACTGGAAGCACGGAAGCCATCACTTGCAACGCGCGGAGTGTTACCAAGCCTCAAAGAAAATCGGCTTCTACAAGCCCTTTCGATGGGTGAGTTCACAATTCAGCTCGCGTTGATGTTCCATCCGTACGTGGTCGACATTCGTGAGCAGTATCCGTACTACACCGAAGAGGCATATCTACGAGCGCAGGCCACGGGTAAAAAGATGAATCGCTCGGACTTGCTCACGTTTGATTTGGTGCTCACTTATTGGCATCCGAATCTGCACACACTGCGCTACCACGTCGTGAGCGTTAAGCACGCTCGCCACGTTCTTGAGAAGAAGGATGAGGACCGAATAATCAAGGAGCGCACAATCTGCGCTGGCCGGGACTGGACGTGGGAGATGCTGCGCTCCAACGCAATTCCGAGCCGCGAGCTCGCGAACTGCGCCGCACTGTGGTCAATGGCAAAGAGCGAAAAGGTGCGCCATCTTTATGAGCGCTCCAAACAGTTTGCAGACAACCTGATGACTCATAGCGTTCGCGGAACCCTCGAAGCTGTACTGGAGCGTCGCGCGGAGAGCATGGGCGTCAGCATGAACACAGTGGTTCATCTTTTCGTATCGGCTGTGTCGCACGGATTCGTAACGTTGGACCACTCGAAGCGCGTCGACACGCGACTCCCGATTCCGCTCGCTTAAACGTTTTCATTCAGGCCGGCGCTTCAGCCGGCCGTGCTTCAAGGAGAAGCTCATGCGCTCGCATATCATGCCTCCCGCGGCGAAGGAAAGCTCGCCCGTTCCTCCCCCTCGCATCATTACGGACGAAGCGTTCGCAGCACGCATCATTGAAAGCTACCATCGGCGAGCATGGCCCTCCGGGCTGGTTCCGATGAAATTGTTTGCCCGCAGACGTGATAACGGGGGTGCCTTTTATCGGGCAGTAACGTGGGACGCAAACAATCGCCACCTCTATGTTCTCCGTCTGGTCGCGGGAAGCGGAAGCGGCACACTATACGGAGGTGGTCATTGGGAGCGATGGATTCTCGACGGTGATGAAGACCCACTGAGCGATGTCTACTCCATTTCAGACATTTTCACGCCGGATGAAATCCAAAAGGAGTCTATTCCTGTCTCCGATGCGAGCTTGGTTGGCCTTGACCGTAGGAAGTCTATCGTCAAGGCCTATTCGGATGTTACGGTCGACTACAACGGTGCACCAAAGGACATGTTCAATCCGTTCATCTTGAGCGACCCGAACGCCAGGAGGGAGGCGCTGCGTCACGTCTGGCAGAACATGGGGCAGCCTCCAGGTTACCAGTCCACAATCCTCGAATATTTCTACAGACACTGCGCTTACGGTGGCGTACCGCGCGCACTGATTAAACGAACCGACCGTAGAGGCGGAGCAGGCCAACAGCGCATAGCAGTAAACACCCGGCGTCCCGGCCCGAGCACGCGGTTGGAGAAAATCGCCGACGACAAAACTAAGTACCTGGGGCATCCGCGAATGATGCGCAAAACCCATGTGCGTCCAGCAGACTTCGCCAAATTTGTCGCTGCTATCGAAAAATACTTCATCGGCGAAAAGATGACGCTCACAAACGCGTACAGCGCGATGGTGAGCGACCAGTATGAGAAGTATCCCGAGCGCCTGATTCCCAGCTGGAAGCAGTTCCTCTACCACGTCAACAAATACATCCTTGCGGCGACGGACGCCAAACGCAGACAACTTGGTCGCCGGCTGTCGCGGAAATATTTATCCTCAAAGTCCGGGCAGGCGACGCACCTGACTCTGGACATGACTCTCGAAATTGTTGACGTTGATGGCTTTGTTGCCAAGGTTCCTGTCGCGGCGCTCGTCGCTGATAAGATTGAACCAATCTTCGTGACCATCATCTTCGCTGTCTCTCGGCGGACCGGAGCTGTGGTCGGGTATGAAATCGCGATGGCTGGCGAGGACAATGAATCCTTTCGCCGATGCATAGCATCCATCTATATTGACAAAGCCCCGCGTGCCCGGGAACTCGGTCTCCACGACGTCGAGGACTTGCCGCATGGGTCTATAGATGGCGTCTTTGTCGACAATGGCGCAGGTGCGAGCGATGCCGTTATCGACACGGCGTGCAAGGAGATGCATCTCATCATGTACCTGGCGCCCCCAGCAGCAGGCGAGAAAAAGGGAACCGGTGAGAGCCTGAACGGCATCATGTTACGGCTGATGGCGGAAGCACGCGGTGCATACACACGGCAGCGCGATATTCTCTCGAAAGACCTTCGCGACCGCGCAAGAAAAGAAACGCCCATCACGGTGGAGCAATTGGAGGAGTTGGTCCTGCTGGCCATCCAGCACGTCAATCGCTTTGCAAAGAGACGCCATCTGCGGAGCGACACCATGCGCATGAACGGCTGCCACCGTATCAATCCTACCGCTCTCTGGCAGTATCACCAAGCCGCGCGCATCGGCGACCAAAAGGTCGAACTTACTGAGCGCGAGGCTTGGGAGAAGTTCATCCCCTGGCGCGACGGTACGGTTCGCGGCGGGAAGGTTGCTTACCTATCGATGCGATGGAGGTCTGATGAGCTTGACAACTACTACGATGACTTTATGGCCACCCGGGTTAGCAAGTCAGAAAAGATGAAAATTGAGTACAAGCGTGTCGGAGTTCATGCGACGACGCTTCAGTGGCGGGACAATCGCGGTACCCGCGGCGAGTTGAGACTTGTGGAGCAAGATGAGTTGATGCTCGAAAGGGTTACCTGGAAAGCTGCTGAGCTTCGAAACCTGGATGACGCTGCACTGACGACAGAGGATGAAGTTGAGAAAGGCCGGCATCGCCATCACATGAATATGCTCACGAACAAGGCGCAGAAGAAGGTGAGCGACCACCATCGGCGCTCGAGTAAGAAGGTCGATACGGTTCTCGAAGCCGAGACGATTCGCGGAGCTCGCAAGAACGCGAAGGTACGTCAAGATAGGAAGCGCTTTGCAAGAGCGGAAGGCGTGACCGCAAACGTCGATGCGGAACGGGAGCAGTTTGAGGCTGTGAAGTCGGAAGTGTTCCTGACAGAAGATGGTACGGTCGTTATCGATGCTGACTTCGACGATGAATACGACGCAATCTTGGCCGCACATTTGCGTGCCGCATCGCAACGCCTCGGCGCGTAGGCGTCCAGCCCCGTCTCCAGCGAGCGTCCCAGCGCTCACCTCGAGGGCGGAGCGGTAGGAGGCAATCGACGAGTTGCTAGGCATACTGTGACAGCGTTCCGCACGAATTTTGACGACAGAAATCAGAGAGCATCGGTCAAGTAATTGTTTTTAAACAATATTTTTGACGGCTCAAACAAAAATTTGCGAGCCGCAGTCACTCCGCCTTGCTATTATAAATAGCGCTCTGTGACAGGAAATAGGCAATGAGTGATGAAATCCTTGAGCTGCTGGCTAAAGATGGGCCGCAGTTAAGCAGCCAGCTTGCTGTCGGTCTTGAAACATGGTTGGGCATTACGCCCGCAGCAGCTCGAAAGAAAGTCGAACGGCGAAGCAAGTCAGTGCGCGAGCTGAAGCTGCCATTCGCCCGCCGTGCCAAGTTTCTGTATACCGCTGCGCAATACGGGAGCACCAAATTCTGGACGCGATTAGCCGAAGCGCTTCAAGAAGGTAACGGGGCCTACGCGCGAGTGATTCGAGCCCTTGGTGCGCGCGGCGGCCTACTTCCGCTGGCACATCTAGCATCGGCGGCAGGCATCTCGTCCGGCGACCGGCAAATCTCGTTCGAGCGTGTCTGGCAGGACCTTGTGGACACCGAGTTGTTCCAGACCATAGAGGTGCCGGGCTTGGGCGAGTGCTTCGCATTCGCCAAGAAGGACACGTCGCTTGATGAACTGCTCCCTGGGATACGCGCTCGACTTATAGCGGAAACCGTGCTCCTCGAGTCCGTTCAGGAGTGGGCGGCGAAACTGGGGCTCGGCAGCTACGGGAGCTTCAAGCTGCGAAACTGCCAAGTGGGTGCCGCACCTACCGTCTCGGTTTTTCAGTGGGACCTGACGGCGCCGTCATATGTCAGTGCGCTTGCGACTTGGAGCGCCGGCCGCCCAAAACCCGGTTTTATGGTTCTGGACGTGCTCCTGAAGGATGAGGTCGGGTTGAACGACCTCCAGCCCTTCATATACAAATGCAGAACGCTACGCCAGGTGCGCAACGTCCGCACGCTGCAGTTCTTCGTCGCCCACCGCTATACCCGCGAAGCCCTCGAAGCTATCCGGCGCGAAGGAATTATTCCCGCGACCTCAGAGTCGTTGTTCGGTACCGACGTGGCCCGCGCACTGATGGAATTGAGCGGCACGCTCGTGCAAGCAGCGACAGAAGCAGTCGACCCCGAAAAATTCTCTCAGCTGTTCGACAAGCTTGGAAAGGTCGCGGGCGCCGCCGGCACGCTACGTGGGGCGCTGTTTGAGTTTATCGTCGCAGACGTGATGCGCAGGACGGTGGCCAGCGCGACCATCGTCATGAACATGATTTATCGTAAGGGTGGCAAGGACGTTGCCGAAGTAGATGTCAGGGTAGTCGTACCGGGCCAAGAGATTCGATTCATTGAATGCAGGGGGCTGATACCCGGCAACCGATTGCCGGATGAAGAAATTGAGGCCTGGCTGACCAAGCGCATCCCGAGCGTCCGAAGACAAACGCTCGACCATCCCGAGTTCCAGAATCTCACGCTCACTTTCGAACTGTGGCTCACTGGCGAGCTTTCGCCGGAATCTCAAAGAAGAATCGCGGACGCACAGGCAAACGTGGACCCGAGCCGGTACAACATCAAGGTCGTGCTTGCGCAAGACATCGAAGAATCGGTGAAGAAGTTCCCCGACCTTCGGAAGGTCGTGAAGCAACACTTTCTGGAGCATCCGATGGCGGCTCCGATTGATGTCATCAATCCGGTTTCGAAGCGGAAGATTTCTCAGGCTGCTGCCAAGTTTTCACACCTATCGTTCGACGATTTTATCGGCGAACCCAACGAGGCAGACGAGAGTCCGGCCTGACGAGTTCATGCTTAAGCATAACTGTTAGAACTGCGCTAACTGAACGGACTTTTCTAGGTACAACACATGAGCGTTCGCGGCAGCAAGGCTGATGGTCGAGCGGGCCGTTGATTTATAAGAATTTTTCGAACCCTTAAGGACAATTAGCGCCTTTAAGTACAACTGTTAGAACCTGCTACGAAATAAAAACCCCCGGAAGGGGGTTTTTTATTGATATTTCACGCGCGCAGCCCATTGAGAAACTGATACCAGAACGATCCGAACGGCGCACTAGCTGGCTTCGCTTCCGGCTCGCCGGGCTTCATTTCATCGGGTTCAGGCTCGCGCTCGGCCTGAATGCGCGACTCATGCAACGCCACCGCACTTTCCGCGATCTGCCGCGCGACGCTCGCCTCGCATTCGTGCCCGAGCAACACGCCGAATACCACATCGCGATTGAATCCCTGCGTCGCGAAACGCATCGCGAGCGCGATGCGTTCGGCATACACCGCCTCCGCCGCTGCTCGCGCCGCCGCTTCGCGCTCCTCACGCTCGCGTTCCTCGCGCTGATGCTCGTCCTCCCAGCGACGCATCTCCGCCGCGAAAATCGCGTCGTATACCTCGCGCTGCCCACGGTCGGAGAGGATGGCGTAGGCGTCGCGAATTTCCTGAAACGCCGCCCGCGCCGCGTCTTCGTGACCCGCGTTGCGGTCGGGATGCCAGCGCATCGCCGCCTTCCGGTACGCGCGCTTGATTTCTTCTTCGGTGGCCTTGTCGTGCACACCGAGCGTATCGTAAAGCGTTGCCATCGTTCACTCGCCCCGAATTTCGTGCGGCCACTTTAGCACGCAAAAATGACGATTATCCGGTGCCCATAAAGCAACGCCCGGCCGCGCGGGCCGGGCGTTTGACGTCGGTCGATACAGCGATCGACTTCGATCAGTTCGACTTTTGCATGCTTCCGGATGCATCGCCATCGCTGCCGCCAGCGTTGGTGGCCTTCTTCGACTTCTTCATGTGCTTGCTGCTCGACGGCGCGCTCATCGTGCTCGACCCCGTCGCGCCCGAAGTCGATCCCGTCACGCCGCCCGCGTTCGGCGTGCTCATTCCGGTGCCGCCCTGGCCCGCACCATTGCCGCCGGCCGTTCCGCCTCCGTTGCCCTGCGCGAACGCGCCGCCCGAGAGGCCCAGCATAAGGGCCGAAATCAACAATCCTTTCTTCGATACTTTCATCGCCGTCTCCCTGAGTTTTGAACGCGGCGCGTGAAATGAGAAAACGAAACACGCCGCGGTAAGGTTTCTCCTGCAATCGCCGTGCCGCGCGTGAAGTCGCGAAGCGGCGTTATCTTTGCAATGGGATCGCCAATAAACCCATTAATTGGGCTATTCGATTTTAATTTGAGTTTTATCAACATACTTAATGCCCTCTCCATAAATATTTTCCTTTCGGCGCCGTTAGTTACGGTGACTCCCGGAGTACCGGATCAACGCCACACATCAACGGGATGCCCCGGCGCAATGCGTCCGGATCGGAAGCAAATCGATTATTTCGAGTGTTCGAAAGATAAGAAGAGGAGAAGGAGCATGTTGAAAAGCCTGTCCATCCGGGGTTGTCTGAGCCTCATGGTGGCGTTCTTCGGCGTGGTGTTGATCGTGGGCGCGGCGGCGGGCTTGCTGTCGATGCGCGCGGGCAACGAGTCGCTGAAGCAGATGTACACGGTCGATACCCCCGCCGTTGCCGATCTCGAAGGCAGCGCCGGTCAGTTGCTGCGCTTGCGGCTCGCGCTCGCGACCTACGCGTCGCTCGCCGAACTCAACGACCAGGACGGCGCGAATGCGGTGCTGAAACGCTTCGATCAATACCGGCAAGGCTCCGACGAGCGTCTCGCGCATTTCGTGAGCCGCGCGGGCGACGACGCCGAGGAGCAGGGGCTGATCAAGGATATGCAGACGAAGCGCGAGACGTTCCTGCGCGACGGCGTCGAACCGGCGCTCGCGGCGCTCAAATCCGGCGACCGGCAGACGTTCCTGCAGTTGCAGGCAAAGCAGTTGCCGTCGCTCTACGGCACCTACGAAAAGTCGATGCTGACGCTCGAACAGCTGCAACTCGATCACGCCGAGCAGCGCTACAACGAAGCGCAGACGCGCTTCACCGCCGTGAGCGGCGTGGTTGCGGCGGGCCTGGTCGTCGCGTTGCTGCTCGCCTGGGCGGGGCGCGCGGCGCTAATGCGCGCGATCGTCGTGCCGGTGAACGCGGCGATTGCGCAGTTTCACCGTATCGCGGATGGCGACCTTACCGCGCGGATCGAGGTGACGAGCCGTAACGAAATGGGGCGTCTGAGCGCGGCGCTGCAAAAGATGCAGGATTCGCTGACCTCGACGGTGCGCACGGTGCGCAGCGGAACCGAGTCGATCAACGTCGGCGTGAGCGAGATCGCGACCGGCAATACGGATCTGTCGCAGCGCACGGAGGAGCAGGCTTCGTCGCTGGCGCAGACGGCGGCCAGCATCGAGGAACTGACGTCGACCGTCAAGCAGACCGCCGCGAACGCCAAAGAAGCCAGCGTGCTGGCTCAGGGCGCTTCCGGGCTTGCGGCACAGGGCGGCGAACTGACACAGCAAGTGGTCGGCACGATGCACACGATGGTCGGCGATTCGCGGAAGATAGCCGATATTGTCGGCGTGATCGAGGGGATTGCGTTTCAGACCAATATTCTTGCGCTGAATGCGGCGGTCGAGGCGGCGCGCGCCGGGGAGCAAGGGCGCGGGTTCGCCGTTGTTGCGAGCGAGGTGCGTTCGCTCGCCCAACGCAGCGCGGGCGCGGCGAAAGAGATCAAGGGTTTGATCGATGCGTCTACGTCGCGGGTGGAAGCTGGCGCTGACCTCGTGGAGCGGTCCGGTACGACGATGACCGAGATCGTCGGCGCGATCGCCCGCGTGAGCGCGATCATGAACGAGATCGCGGCGGCGTCGGCGGAGCAGAGTACCGGTATCGATCAGGTCAATATCGCCGTTACGCAGATGGACGAGGTTACGCAGCAGAATGCCGCCCTCGTAGAGGAGGCGGCGGCCGCGGCTGGGTCGCTCGAGGAGCAGGCTCGGCGGTTGAGTTCGGCGGTGGCGGTGTTTCGTACTGCGGGGTAATGGGGGTGTTGTGGTCCTCCAGCGCCTGCTGGGAACTTGCTTTCGTGTGTGTCTATTAGCGTTGCCCCTGTCCGGGGCGGGACTTACTTTCTTCGGCTAGCTGCAAAGAAAGTAAGCAAAGAAAGCAGCGTGGCCGCCTAAGTGTCCACCACGGGCGGTTTCCGGGAGTGGCGCGATAGACCAGCCGTCGCATCGCACCGCTCGACGAAGTGGAGCCACTCATTCGTCCCGGCGGGCATAAATGCCTGCCGGTAGGGCGTGACCTTCGCCTTCTTTCAATGCTCCAATCGTCCTTGCGCGGCATGGGCGGAATCGATCGGTTCCGCGCCTTTCGCTGAACGCGCGCAAGCCGAGTGGGCTCGCGGCCTGTCCACATGCTTGTTTTGAGGTGGGCGCGCTTTCACGCGCTCCGTCTCATCGCCTCAACTCAACTCAACTCAACTCAACTTAACTCAACTCAACTCCCAAAGAAAATATCGCATTGCGGTCCATGCGTGCACGGCTTCGCAGCCGGCGCGCCTGCGTCTCCCTTCGTCTCCGGCACGCCGCCGTATGACATGTCGGTCGTGGATTGCTCGGACGCGTTTGCGTCGCGCTGGAATGCGCTCGCCGACGGTTGCGCGCTCGCGGCGACAGGCCGCTGCTGCGCGTCGTTCGCGCTCTGCGCGCTCGCCGCGCCCGCAAAGGACGTGGCAAACGCGGCGGCGAGGGTTATCGCCGAAATCAAACGTGTTTTCATATCGACTCCTTCATGGCTTACGTGCGGTCTCGCCCCGCAAGGATTCGGCGGCGAAAGGCGAAACCAGTCTGTGCGATGCGTGGCGAATCGGCCGACGTGAGGTGACGTGGCGCGTGTCATGACGCGACGCGATGTCGGGCGAGGCCGCTTCGGCGAATGCCGGTTTTGTTCAATTCGTAACAATACGGAATGCGCCGGACGAACCCGGCGAAGCGGCGCGACTGAGCCGGAAAAGAGCCGGCGCCGTGGCCGGAATGGCTCGAAGAAAGTCGGAAAAAGCCCGCTATAACTGCGTTATAGGCCGCGCTCAGGCGAATGAACAGCACAATCGCTACTACACTTGATCCTGCCTTCCGCCTGAAAAAACGCCGCACGTTGGGCGCTGCGCCGTGAACCCATCGCCATCCGGATTCCCTACAATGTCGGCAGCATCCCGTCGATCCCTTCCGTCAGAGAGCCAGCCATGACCGTCACGATCTATCACAACCCGAAGTGCGGCACGTCGCGCAACACGCTTGCACTTATTCGCAATGCGGGCATCGAGCCGGTGGTGATCGAATATCTGGTCGCGCCGCCGAGCCGGGAGACGCTTATTGCGCTGATCGGGCGCGCGGGTATCGGCGTGCGTGAGGCGCTGCGGGAAAAAGGCTCGCCGTTCGCGGAACTCGGCCTCGACGACCTTTCCCTCACCGACGAGCAGCTTCTCGACGCAATGGTCGTGCATCCGATGCTGCTGAACCGCCCGTTCGTTTCGACGCCGCTCGGCGTGCGGCTCTGTCGTCCGTCCGAGCGCGTGCTGGATATTCTGCCGTCGCCGCAGCAAGGGCCGTTTGCGAAGGAGGACGGCGAAATGGTCATCGACGATAAGGGTCAGCGCGTCCGTTAAACAGCTAACTCGGACCGTAACGTCGAGTTACCACTCTCGCAGCGCTGTTGCACCTGTGTCCGGTCTCGCCTTCTAGACTCACACCGTCCTTACTGACTCTGCACGGTGTGCAAGGAGCGCGAAAAATGAACAAGAAGATCCTTGGGGCAATTCTCGGTGTCGGCGTGCTGGTGGCGTCGGCGAGCGCGTCCGCGCATGTGGACGTGGCGGTCGGGATCGGCGTGCCGGGCGTGTACGCCGCTCCGCAGGCGGTGTATGGCGGCCCGCCGGTCGCGGTCGCTTATGGCGGTGACGGCGGTTACGGCGGCGGCTACGGTTACGACGACCGCCGCGAACGCGCCTGGCGTCACCACGAATGGCGCGAGCAGCAATGGCGGCGCGAAGCCTGGCGCGAACATCGCTGGCAAGAGCGCCACGGCTGGGGCGGCGGTTATTGATCGTGTATCCGCGTCGACGCAATTCACCTAAAGTTTGAAACGCCCGCGCCGATAGATCAGCAGCCAAGCCGTCATTCGGACGCGCCGCCCGCTGCGCTCAAGGCATTTCGAGCGCGTGCCGCGCGCGCCGCGTTCCGCCGCTCAAGGTCCTCGCCGCGCGGCGTCACCTCTCGTGTTCGATGTTCAGTCCACTCAGCATTCTCGTCGTCACTGCCTTGTCGAGCGTTCTCTCGATCCTGGTGCTGGTCTCGCTCCTGCCGCACAGGATCGCGGGCGTGACGCGCTGGGTGTGGGCGAACGTGATCGCGCTCGTCGGGCTGGTGCTGTTCTCGCTGCAAGGTGTTTTGCCGCCTGCGCTCGGGATCGTGACCGCGAATCAGCTGCTCGCGGCGACGGTGCTGATCATCTACGAGGGCTGTAACCAGTTCTTCGGCATTCGCATCGACGCGCGCCGCGCCGCGCTCGGTTGGAGCGCGTGGCTCGCGGTCATGGCGGGGATCGTTCATTTCACCTTTGTGCGCCCGGATGTGAACGCGCGCGTGGTGATCGTCTCGGGATTTCATGCGGCGTGCGCGCTCGCGATCGCCGGGCGCGTCGTCCTTTCGCGTCCGAAAGACCGGCCGCGCTATAACTACCTTTATGTCGCGGGCGCGGCGGGTCTTGGCGGCATCGCCCATCTGGCGCGCGGCGCGATCTACGCGGTTGCGCCGCCCGCGCAGGCCATGCTCCTCGAACCCGGTCCGGTGCAGATCGCGTTTCTCGCGCTTGGCATTCTCGTGCTGCCGGCCGTGTGTATCGGTCTCGTGATGATGGCGCACGACCGGCTCGCGCAACGTCTCGAACACCTCGCGCGCTTCGACGACCTGACCGGCGCGCTGTCGCGCAAGGCGTTTCTCGAACTGGCGTCCGCGCGCTTAGGCGCAGGTGCCGCGGATGGCGAGCGGGAATACGTGGCGGTCGTGGATCTCGACCACTTCAAGAGCGTCAACGATCTCCACGGCCACGCTGCCGGCGACGCTGTGCTGCGCCATTTCGCGTCGATCGTCCGCTCGCGGATTCGCCCAGACGATGCGTTCGGCCGGATCGGCGGGGAGGAGTTTTGTCTGATGTGCCGCGCGCCGCACGCGGTCGATGTGATCGCGCTGGTCGAGCGCTTGCGGCTCTCCGTCGAAGCCACGCCGTGCGAGCTGCCGGACGGGCCGCTCCATTACACGCTCAGCGCAGGCATCGCGGGCTGGGTCGGCCACGAGCCGCTCGCGGCGTTGCTCGCCCGCGCCGACAGCCGGCTCTATGCGGCCAAGCAGGCGGGGCGCAACCGGGTCGAAGCGCACGATACCGCGTGAATTCCGGTCATTCGTCGTCGGGAATCGCGGCGGCTTCGCGTTCCTCGCGCGGCTTGCTCATCCAGCGGCGATGGATCGCCTTTTCCGCGATCCGCCCGAGCGTCAGCAACACGATCATCAGCACGGTTCCCGCAACGGCGACGCTCCACGCGCCGAGCCCGCAGACGATCCCGACCGCCGCCGTGACCCAGATCGACGCGGCCGTGGTCAGTCCGCGAATCTTGTACTGGCTCGGATTCTGGACGATCACCCCCGCGCCCAAAAATCCGATGCCGGTGACGATCCCCTGAATGGCGCGCGACACGTCGGTGCCCGCCGAGAGCGTGGGACCCGAAAATCCCATCGCCGCCATGGTCGCGAGGCACGCGCCGAGCGAGACGAGGCCGAGCGTCTTCATGCCGGTGGGCTTGCCGTGCAGATCGCGATCCAGACCGATGACGCAGCCGATCGCGACCGCCCACAGCATGCGGACGACGGCATCGGCGAAGAGAGGAAAGGGCAGCATGGAACCTCGATGAATTTTCGCGGGGCAGAATGGCGCAAGTGGGCGACGCACAGTTATGACGTTACCTTAACCGCGTTTCGCATCGCCGCGAGACGCCACGAGACGCCAAATCCCGCCAGGACGCCATGAGCTTGCCGAAATTTTCGATGATCGACGCCGCGCCGACGCCGGTCGGCCCGTTTTCGCACGCCGCCGAAAGCGAAGGGTGGGTTTTTATCACCGGCCAGATGCCGACCGATCCCGCCGACGACGCCGCGCCGCTGCCCGAAGGCGTGGAACGCCAGACGCGTCGCGTGATGGACAACCTGATCCTCGTGCTGGACGGCCTCGGCCTGACGCTGGATCACGTCGTCAACGTGCGGATTTTCCTGACCGAATTCAAGCGCGATTACGCCGCGATGAACACCGTCTACCGGTCGTATTTCGAGCCGAAGCCGCTGCCGTCGCGCACGTGTATCGGCGTGACCGGGTTGGCGCGCGATGCGCTCGTGGAGATCGATTTCGTCGTGCGGCGGCCGTGAAAAAGCGCGCTAGCGTCCGCGCGGCCTGGGCGCTGCGAGTGCATCGACCCAGCGGAACGTGAGATTGATGCGTTCGCCGCGCGCTTCCGGCTCCTTCGGCACGCGATGAACCCATTCCAGTTGCGTGCGCCCGCGCATGACGAGCAGGCTGCCGTGCGTGAGTTTCAGCGCGTGGAGCGCGCGGCTTTTGGCGTGACGGAATTCGAAGGTGCGCGTCGTGCCGAGACTCACCGACGCGATGACCGGCTCCGCGCCGAGTTCGCGTTCCTTGTCGGCGTGCCAGCCCATGCTGTCCTGACCGCTCCGGTAGCGGTTGAGCAACACGCTGTTGAAGCGCGCGCCCGACGCCGCTTCGGCGCGCGTGCGCAGTTCGGATACCGCCGCGCTCCACGGCTGCGGCACGTTGCGGATGCCCGAATACACGTACACCGCGTCCGGCTCGCCTTCCCACGCGGTCAGGCGCGGCAACGGAACGCGGCCGCCGGGCGTCGTCATGGTGTCCTGCTGCCAGCGCACTTCGTCGATCAACGCGGCCATCAGGTCGGACGCCATGTCCGGCGCGAGCCAGTCGGGCTGCCAGTCGATATCGGGCTTGGGTATGTCGTCGAACAGGTCGAACATGGCGCGTCGGTGAATCCAGGTGCAGTGCGATACCCGACGATAGCAGACGTCACACGCTCAATGCGCGACTTTCACACCGCCCCGTTTCTTCAGCACGCGCGCTTGCAACACGATCACGAGCAGCAAAAACACGCCGCGAATCACCGATTGCCAGTACGCCGACAAGCTGATGAACCCGAGCCCGTTCTCGAAATTGAGCAGGTTGAACACGAGGCCGAGCAAGACGACGCCTGCAATCGTCATCGCGATCGATCCTTCGCCGCCCGTCAGCAGGGTGCCGCCGAGCACCACCGCCGAAATCGCAAACAGTTCCCAGCCGATGCCTTCGTTCGGCTGCCCCGCGCCGAACTGCGCCGCGAGAATCGCGCCCGCGAGTCCGGCGAGCAGGCCGCTCAGCGCATACACCGCGACCAGCGTGCGATCGACGTTCAGGCCCATCAGGCGCGACGCTTCCTCGCTGCCGCCGATCGCCAGTGCGTGCCGTCCGAACGTCGTGCTGCGCAGCGCGAGCCAGCCGAGCACGGCCGCCGCCACGGCGACGAGGCCGGGAATCGGCAGGCCAAACAGATCGCCCTGGCCGAAGGTGGCGAAACTGGAATCGGCGGCAATCGATACGGCGTCGTTGTGGCCGAGCAGGAGCGCCGCGCCGTGCGCGCCGAGACTCGTCGCGAGTGTGACGATGAACGGCAGGATCCGCATATGCGTGATGATCATGCCGTTGAGCGCGCCGACCGCAAGTCCCGCCGCGCCGCCCGCGAGCACCGCCGCGACGCCGCCGTGCGAACTGGCAAGCGCTGCGACCACGCTGGACAACGCCGCCACCGCGCCGACCGACAAATCGATCCCGCCAGTGATGATGACGAACGCCATGCCGACCGAAATCAGCGCGAACATCGAGTTATAGCGCCAGAACGACATGATGTTGTACGCGGACGCGAAATGCTCATAGCGCACGACGCCGAAAATCAGCAGGGCGGCGAGCGCGATCAGGATAGGAAGGTTCTTTTTCATCGTGGGTTCCTTAGCGCGGACGACGCTGCACGTACACGGCGGCGATGATGATGCCCGCCTTCACGACGAGCGCCGCCGCGTCCGGAATGCCATGCGCGAGCAGCGTGTAGCGCAGCAACTGGATAATCAGCGCGCCGATCAGCGTCCCGAAAATGTGAGCTTTGCCGCCCGTCAGCGCGGTGCCGCCGACCGCGACCGCCGCGATGGCGTCGAGTTCGACGCCGAGGCCGACCACGTTCGCATCCGACGACGAATTCACCGAGATCGAGATCAGCCCCGCGAGACCCGCGAGCGCCGCGCAGACGGTGTAGGCGATCAGCTTGACGCGCGCGGTCGGAATGCCGCTGAGATACGCGGCCTGTTCGTTGCCGCCGGTGACGAGCAGGTATTGCCCGAACAGCGTCTTGCGCACGATCCACGCGAACAGCGCGACGAGCGCGAACATCAGCAGGATCTGGAACGGCACGCCCGCGACCTTGCCGAGCGCGATCCACTGGAACGCCGGGTTGTTGAACGCCTGCAGGCTGCCGTCGGTTGCGACCTGCGCGATGCCGCGCCCGGCGATAAACAGCACGAGCGTCGCGACGATCGGCTGGACCGCGAGCCGCGTCACTAGAAAGCCGTTGAACACGCCGCACAGCGCCGCCGCGAATATCGGCAGCGTGAAGGCGAGCAGGATGCCGAGCGGGCCGTCGATATTCATGAAGAGCATCGGCGCGAGCGCGCCTGAAATCGCCATCGACGCGCCCACCGACAAATCGATCCCGCCCGTCGCCACCACCAGCGTCATGCCGATCCCGACGATCACGATCGTCACGACCTGCGTGAGATTCACGTTGAAGGTCTGCAGCGACCAGAAGTGGCTGGTGAACAGCAGATTGAACAGAATCATCGCGATCAGCACGGCGATCTCGCGCTGGATCGTCACGCGATACTTCTTGCGCGGCGTCGCCTGAACGCTCGGCGCGGTTTGCGTTTCTTGCGTCATGTCGTGCTTCCTTGCGTGCTTGTCTGCGTGCTCGTCTGCGTACCTTCGGCCGCTTCCACGAGCGCCGAGGCTTCGCCCGCGCCGTAGGCGATCGCGTCCATGATCGACGCCTCGCTCATCTGCGCGCCGTCGAGTTGCGCGACCGTCCGCCCGTCGCGGATCACGACCGCCCGGTCGGCCACGGCGGTGAGTTCTTCCAGTTCCGACGCCGACAACAACACCGCCAGCCCCGAATCGCGCAGTTCGCGCACGATCTTCGCGACATCCGCTTTCGCGCCCACGTCGATCCCGCGCGTGGGTTCATCGAGCAGCAGCAGCTTGGGATTCGTCGCGAGCCAGCGCGCGAGCAGCACTTTCTGCTGGTTGCCGCCGGAAAGTTCGCGGATCGGCTGGTCGGGCGAGCGCAGCTTGATGCCGAGCGACTCGATAAACCGGTCCACGATCACCCGCTGTTTCGCCACGTCCACCACGCCGTGTTTCGTGAGCGTGCGCAGGCACACGAGCGTCAGGTTGTCGCGCACGGAAAGCTGCGGCACGATCCCTTCGCCCTTGCGATCCTCGGTGAGATACGCGATCCCGCGAGCGATCGCGTCTTGCGGCGACTTCAGCGTGACCTTTTCGCCGCCGATCGAGAGCGTGCCTTTCTGCGCCGCGTCCGCGCCGAACAGCAGGCGCATGGTTTCCGTGCGGCCGGAGCCGAGCAGCCCGGCGAGACCGACGGCCTCGCCCGCGTGGACATCGAGCGAAACATCGGCGACCTTCGCGCCCGCGCTCAACTGGCTCGCGGATATCGCCACCGCGCCGCGCCGCGCGAGGTTTGCTTCCTTGACCGCGCTGTCTTCCTGCACGACGGCGGCGAGCGTGCGGCCGAGCATCGTCGTGACGAGTTGCAGCTTGTCCATGTCCGCCATCGCGCTTTCGGCGACGGTCTGGCCGTCGCGCATCACGGTGACGCGGTCGCACAACGCGTAAAGCTCGTCCAGCCGGTGCGAGACGAAGATGACCGCGCGGCCGTCGTCGCGCAAACGCCGCACGACCGTGAACAGCAATTCGACTTCGCGTTCGTCGAGCGACGAAGTGGATTCGTCCATGATGACCATCTTCGCGTCCGACGATACGGCGCGCGCGAGCGCGACCATTTGCTGGATCGCGGTCGAGTATTCGCGCACCGGCTTCGCGACGTCGATCTGCAAGCCGAACGAGTCGAGCAATTCCTTCGCGCGGGCGTGCACCGTCTTCCAGTCGATCATCCCGAACCGTCGCGGCTCGCGGCCGAGAAAAATGTTCTCGGCGACCGAGCGGAACGGCACCAGGTTGATTTCCTGATAAATCGTGCTGATCCCGGCGTTGCGGGCTTCCTTCGGCGAACGGAAATCGGCTTCGCGGCCGTCGAAGCGGATCGTGCCGCCCGTGCGCTGGTATGCGCCGGTGAGAATCTTGATGAGCGTGGACTTGCCCGCGCCGTTCTGGCCGATCAGCGCGTGGACTTCGCCCGCCGCGACCGTGAGCCGCGCATGACGTAACGCAGCGACACCGCCGAAGGCGATGTCGATGTCCTTCATGTCGAGCAGCGGGGCTTGACCGCCTTGCGGCGTTGCGGCGGATTTCGCGGCGGCGCGCGGGTGTTCAGGCGTCTCCATTGCAGCGTCTCCTTCTGGCGGCGTCCGCGCACGAGATGCGCGAACGGTCTCGCCGATACAAAAGAAGCGGCGGCCCGCAAAACGCGTGGGCGCGCCGCTCCAAACACCAACGTTGCTCTTGCGGGCGCTCTACAGCGGCTTAATAGCCGTACTGCATGCTTTCCTTGATATTGCTCTTGTCGTAGAAGCGGTCGGAGACTTTCACCCACGGCGGGATGGTTTCGCCCTTCGCGAACTTCTGCGCGACGTCGCACGCGAGCGGGCCGAAGAACGGGCTGGATTGCACGCTCGCGCCAAGTTCGCCGGCGGCGATGGCGTCCATGCCGCCCTTCGTGCCGTCGATGGTCACGATCGTGATGTCCTTGCCCGGCTGCTTGCCTGCCGCCTTGATCGCGGCGATCGCGCCGAGCGCCATTTCGTCGTTGTGCGCGTAGACGGCGGTCACGTCAGGATGCGCCTGCAGCAGCGTTTCCATGACCTGGCGGCCCTTGTCGCGGGCGAAATCGCCGCTTTGCGACGCGACGATCTTCATGCCCGGATTCTTCGCGATGGCGTCGTCGAAGCCTTTCTTGCGATCGTTCGCCGCCGACGCGCCGGTCGAGCCTTCGAGTTCGATGATGGTTGCCTTTCCGCCTGTCGCCTTGATGAGCCAGTCGGCGGCGCGTTGCCCCTGATCGATGAAGTCCGAGCCGATGAACGTGATGTAGTCCCGGCCTGCCTTCGCCAGCGATTGGTCGACGTTACGGTCCACCAGGATCACCGGAATGCCGGCTTTCTTCGCTTGCAGAATGACCGGCGCGAGCGGTTTTTCCTCGCGCGGCGGGAACACCAGCAGATCGACGTGCTGCGCGATCATGCTCTGGATATCCGCGACCTGTTTGGCGGGCGAACTGTTGGCGTCGGTCATCACCATCTGCCAGCCGCATTTCGCCGCGACGTCCTTGAAGCTTTTGGTTTCCGCGAGACGCCACGGATTGTTGCTCTCGGTCTGCGCAAAGCCGACGCGCAGCGGCTTCTTGTTCGCGATCTTCGGCAGAGCGTCGTCGGCGTGCGCCGCGCCGATACCCGCGAACATCGTGAGCGCGACGAGCGAAGCCGCCAGCGGGCGCACCGCCGAACGAATGTGAGATTGCGACCGGCTCGACGTTTTGTTGGTGTTTGTTGACGACAGCATGTCTTCCTCCGATAAGGATGGGTGTTTTTTTATGGCTATGACGGTGCGACGGGTGCTTCGAGGTATTTGGTTTTAATGGGTGCTTCGCGGAAAAAGGGTGCTCGGCCCTTCGTTCTCCTCCGTGGCGAAGTGCGACGATTATTTCACCGCATTTTATTATTGGTCAATCGCTAATATTATTAATTGCGGGCTGTTTTGCTTCGGTAATTACCCTGACCGAGCCGCGTTCCACCAGCGGACCGTCGAGCTTCACGACGCGTCTCCTGAGCGGCGCGCCCGCTGCGCGGTTGTGCTCTTCCTGCAGCAGCGTTTCGACTGCCCAGCGGCCCAGTTCGTAGTTCGGCAACACGACCGTCGACAGCGGCGGATGCGTGTGGCGCGCGATTTCCTGATCGTCGTAGCCGAGCACGGACACGTCTTCCGGTACGCGCAAGCCAAGCTGCTTCAACGCCTCGATTGCCCCGAGCGCCGTCAGGTCGTTCGCGCAGAAAATGGCGGTCGGCGGGTTCGGCTCGCGCATCAGCGAAAGCGTCTGCTCGAAGCCCGCGCCCGAACTCCAGTCGCCCTCGCGCACGAGTTCCGGCGCGAACGGCAGATCGGCGGTGGCGAGCGCCATCCGATAACCCTTCAGCCGGTCGCGCGCGGCGTCCTGCCACGGCTCGCCGTTGATATAGCCGATCCGCGTGTGGCCTGCGTGCAGTAAATAATCCGTCGCGGTGTGGCCGCCCGCGACCTCGGCCGGCACGACCGAAGAAAGCTCCGCGTCGCTCGTGTAGCAGTTCAACAGCACGGCCGGCACCTTCGACAAAGCCGGCGGCGGCGTCACACGCCGCGTGTACACGGTGGCGTAGATCACGCCGAGCACATGCGGATTCGAGAGCGTCGCGTCGAGCACCTGCTGCTCGATTTCGGCATTGCCGTGGGTCGAGTAAACCGAGAGCAGACGGCCGTGCGCGAAGGCGGCGTCACGCGCGCCGTCGATATTCACGACCGGATGCGGACTCGTGGAAATTTCATCGGCGAGATAAACGATCAGGTTGCGCTGGTTGGCCGCCGACAGGTCGGATAGCTCGGAAAGCGGGTCGCGCTGGGTCATCCGGTAGCCGAGATCCTGGGCGGCCTTGAGCACTTTCGTGCGTGTGGCGTCCGAGAATTTCGCGCCGGTCGCGTTGTTCAGCACGAGCGAAACGGTGGATTGCGAAACGCCGGTGAGCTTCGCGATGTCGGTCATCGTCGGGCGGCGTTGCGTGGATTTTTTCATTGTGCGGGCCGCGCGCGGGCGGCGTTGTCGATGCGGGAGGCGGCGCGCTTTTTGAGAGCGCGCCGGCGGGACGACGGTAGCACTAATATTACCGACGTACAACACGCGGAAACCACCGTGTGGCGGTGCTTTCCGCCTTCAGATCGGCGTCTAATGGTTATTACTAATAATATTGACGTTCTGTCAGGAACCGTGCGATTCTTGGTGCGTGCTGATAGCCGTTTGGCTCGCAGCCGTCGGCTCGCAGCCGCTGGCTAGCACCGACCGCGCCTCGACGCGCGGCGTCACATTCAGGAGATAACGATGCCTCGTTATGACGAGAGCGCCCGCGACGCGCTTGCCGCCGCGTTCGAGCGCGACGGATGCGTGATGTTTCCCGGCCATTTCCCGCGCGCGACGCTGGACAAGTGGCGCGCGGCGTTCGAGCCGCTTCTCGCGCCGCACGCGGCGGCCGAGGGCAATCGCGGCGCGGGCCGCTACTACGTGACCTTGCCATTCGACGGCCTGTTCGCCGATCCCGCGATCTTCTGCGACGAGGACATTCTCGGCGTGGTCGAACGGGTGGCGGGTCCGGACCCGGTGATGTGCCAGCTCGCCACGGATACCCCAGTGCGCGGCTCCGCGTTTCAGGACTGGCACCGCGACACGCCGCCGCTTTTCGACGCGTATCCGGAAACGCCATCGTTCCAGCTTGCGCTGAATTTTCCGCTGGTCGATGTGGACGAGGAAAACGGCTCGCTCGAAAACACGCGCGGTACGCATCGCGTGTCGCGCGAGGAAGCGCTCGCCGGTCTCGAAAGTGGCCGCTTTCCCGCCGAACGCGTGCCGATGCGCCTCGGCGACGTCATGTTGCGCGATGTGCGCGGCCTGCATCGCGGCACGCCGAACCTGACCGGCACGCCGCGCCCGATGGTCGTGATCGGGTATAGCCGTTCGTGGTATTTCCGGCCGGAAGTGCGGATCGAGGTGCCGCGCGACACGTTCGCAAACCTGCCCGCGCGCGCCCGGCGACTTCTGCGCTACAACCCGCAAGTTGATGCTGCACCGCGTCATTTCGACGAAAACTACCGGCAGTTCGCGTATTGACCGCCGCCGACTTCACAGCCGACTACGCCGCTCGCGTGCTGGACGGCTCGCTCGTCGAGTTGCGGGCGCACGGACGGCGCGCGCTGATCGCGCCGGAAACGGGCGGCGCGATCGCGGCTTTTTTCGATGAACCCGGCGACGGCGGCGGCCCGCTGCACTGGCTGCGTCCCGCGACGCCCAACGCACTCGCCGCGCGCGATCCGCTCGGCATGGCGAGTTTCCCGCTGCTGCCGTATTGCAACCGTCTCCGCGACGCGCGTTTTCATTTCGATGGCCGCGATATCGACCTGAGCGCCGATGGCAACGCCTTCGAGCACGCGCTGCACGGCCACGCGTGGCGGCGTCCGTGGCGTGTCGGCGCGAGGACGGCGTCGAGTGTCGAACTGCATTTTTCGCATACGCCCGCCGACGCCCCGGCCGAGCGCTGGCCGTTTCGCTACGAGGCGTCGCAGCGTATCGAGTTGAGCGAAACCGGGCTCGCCGTGACGATGACCGTGCGCAATCTCGACAGCCGCGCGATGCCGTTCGGCATGGGTCACCATCCTTATTACCCGCGCACGCCTGCAACGCGGATTCATGCACATGTCGCCACGATGTGGCACGCCAGCGCCGATCTGCTGCCGACGCACCTGGGCGCGCATCCGTCGGTGTCGGCGCTGGCATCGCCGGAAGGACTTTCCGCCGACGCCTTCGATCTCGACAACAATTTTTCACAGTGGAGCGGCGAGGCTACCATCGCGTGGCCGGACGAACGGCGCGCGCTCACGTTGCGCGCCGACCCCGCGTTCGCGCACACGGTGATCTACGCGCCATCGGACCGCCGCGACTTGCTGTGCGTGGAGCCGGTCAGCAACACGGCGGACTGGCTCAATCTCGACGCCGCGCCGGAAACAGTCGGCGGAGGCGTGTTGCAGCCGGGTGAATCGGTGAGTGCGGAATTCCGCTGGATTCCTCGCCTGGATTTCTCATCACCGATCTCGAAATAAAACGTCACAATTATTCGCCGCACATCAAAAATACGTGGAGAGGGGCCACTGGACAGGGGCGGCGGCGCATTTACGCCCGGCGAATGCGTGTGCTAAAGTGCCGCAAAATTACTTGTTTTATCTCAAAAACACAGCGTGCCGGTGGGGTCAGGATGAGCGCGCTGTCGATCGACCGCCAAGGAATGCAATGAACAGTACAGACGTCGCGAACGACGCCATCGGGGAGCCGCGTCGCGTGTTGCTCGTCGACGACAGCGTCGATGCGGCGCAAGCCATGTCGATGTTGCTGGAGACGCTCGGCCACGATGTGCGCACGATGCACGATGGACCGAGCGCGCTCGCGGATGTGGACGCGTTCAAGCCCGAAGTGGTGATTCTGGACATTGGACTGCCCGGTATGGATGGATTTGAGGTCGCGCGTCAGATGCGCTCGCGTCCTGCCACGCGGTCGGCGTTGTTGCTTGCGCTCACGGGTTACGGTGGCGAGGCCGACCGGCAGCGCTCGCGGGAAGCCGGGTTTGATCATCATCTGGTGAAGCCCGTGTCGTTCACGGATATCGAGGCGCTCATTGCGCGGTCTTTTGGGCCGCACGCTAGCCGGAACGTTTAGGGTTTTTGGTTTTTGCTGGCGCTTGTGGTTCTGGGTGCTGGTGGTTTTTGGCAGTTTGCTCGGGGTTTTGGTTGCTCGCGCTTTGGTTTTGTTTGCTTGTGGTTTCTGGGAACTTGCTTTCGTGTAGGTCTATTAGCTCGCCGCTGTGCGCGGCAGCAGTCACTTTCTTTGCTGCTGTGTACGGACCGGAGACATAGTTGACACATGTACGAGGACATCGTTGACACCTGATGTTCAGGGTTTTGCTGCTTTCAGGTCAAGTTTTGCAATGCGTTGATGGGCAAACCAGAACTCAATTACGCCGTCTTCGTCGTGCTTTGGACGTGCGGCCACGTACAGCCCTTTGAGCGCAGTCGACAGACGCAGCGCCTCGCCTCTGAAACGCACCAGGCCATTTGAATTGACCCGCAGCACTTCATCGGCAGGCCCGTATTGCGGTTCTGGCAGATGCTCGGGCATCGCTCGCGGGCTGGGTTGGTAGCGGCTCACCGGCGTCGCCAGGTCCAGCGCCTCATGCGGGCGTTGCGTGTTGTACACCTGTCGCCAGCGTTCCAACTCCTGCTGCACGTGGGCGTGGGTCGTGAACACGTGCCGCGCCAGCACTTCAGCTTTCAGCGACCGATGGAATCGCTCATCCTTGCCATTCGTCTGAGGATGATACGGTCGGCTGTAGCTCACGTGAATACCCAGTCTGATCAGCCACACCGCGAGCTCGGTCAACTGGCCCGGCGCGCTCGGGGAACCCCACGGCGCACCGTTATCGGTATTGATGCGTGACGGTAGCCCATAGCAGCGAAACGCCCGCTCGAGCTCGGTCTGCACGACTTCCGTGGTTGTCCGGCCGCAGGCGGCGAGCACGATGTTAAAGCGCGAGTGATCGTCGAGCACCGTCAGCGGCGCACAGCGGCCACCCTCCAGGGTCGGGAAATCGCCCTTGAAATCCATCTGCCACAGCGCATTCGGATGCTCGTGCTCGAAGCGCTGCCAGGGCCGCTGCGGTCTGTCCTCAGGCGCGTGGAGCAGGTCGTGACGGCGCAGGATCTCGGTGATCGTGGAGGGTGCGGGCACATTGGCGTGGCCGAGATCTTGCAGACGACGCTCGATCTTGCGTCCGCCCCAGCCGTACTCGCGGCGCAGGTCGAGCACGACGGCGACGATCTCATCGGATGAGCGCGCGGGACTGTCGTGCGGACGACGCGAGCGATCGACGAGACCTTCAAGGCCTTGCGTCGAGTGGCGGGCAAGCCACTTGTAGCCGGTCTGGCGGCTGACGTTGAAACGTCGGCACAACTCGCTGAACGGCACGCTCCGTTGGGTGGCGAGTTGAACGAATTCCTGTCGGAGACTCATGGTGTCTTTTACGTTCCAGGGCATGGGAGGATTTCGGGCGTTCGATTACCCGAAAGTGTCAACCATGTCTCCGTACACCTGTCAGCTATGTCTCCGGTCTGTACACTGCTGCAAAGAAAGTAACCAAAGAAAGCAGCGTGACCGTCTAAGTGTCCATCACGACCCGTAACCCGGAGTGGTGCGCAAGCTGATTCGACCATCGCACCACAAAACAGAGTGGAGCCGCTCATTCATCCCCGCAGGCATAAATGCCTGCCGGTAAGGCATAACCGAAAAACCAAACCAAACCAAACCAAACCAAACCAAACCAAACCAAACCAAACCAAACCAAACCAAACCAAACCAAACCAAACCAAACCAAACCAAACCAAACCAAACCAAACCAAACCAAACCAAACCAAACCAAACCAAACCAAACCAAACCAAACCAAACCAAACCAAACCAACCGACGGTTTTTCAAATATGCCCGTCGTCCAAGCGTAGCGAGGATGGAACTGACAGGCGCTGTGCCAATACGGATAACGGCGCGATAGCCGAGTCAGCCTGCGCGCCTATCCGCGAGGTTATTCGAGGTGGACACTTAGGCGGATAAGCTGCTTTCTTTGGTTACTTTCTTTGCAGCAGCAAAGAAAGTGACTGCTGCCGCGCATAGCGGCGTGCTAATAGACCTACACGAAAGCAAGTTTCCAAGAAGCGCCCGAACATCTGCCGGTGTAATCCAATCTCAAGCCGCCCCACGGCGCCAAACCGCCGCTGGTTTCTTTGGTTACTTTATTTGCAGCAAGCCAAAGAAAGTGCCTGCTGCTGCGCATAGCGGCGAGCTAATAGACCTACACGAAAGCAAGTTCCCAGAAAGCGCTGAACAGCAGCACCAAACCCTGCTGGAAGCGAAAACCGCAAGAGCGCTAAACCCTAAACCCAAGCGCCAGCGCCCCGTTCACTCTACGTGAAGCCGCGCCATATACGGCAAATGATCCGAAAGCCAAGCCGTGTCTTGCGTCGGCGTAATCCACTCGACGGGTTTCATCCCTCGCACGAACATCTTGTCCAGCGCGAGCGCCGGCGAGAACGCCGGAAACGTCCGCCCCGATTCCCCGAGCAAGGTCGCGACTTCGTTCATGCCCAGTTCGCCGAACAACGGCACCGAATCATTGCGCCAATCGTTGAAATCGCCCGCCAGCACGAGCGGGCCGTCCGGCGCTTCCCGCGCGATCCAGTGCGCAATCCAGTTCATCTGACGCAAGCGCGCCGAGCGCGTGAGGGCCAGATGTGCGCAGAGCAAAGTGATCGAACGTCCGGCGAAGGTCGCGCGCGCGACGAGCAGGCCGCGCCGTTCGAACCGGTGCGCGGAAATATCCCAGCGGCCGCCGAGGTCGAGCGGATGCGGCGACAGAATGGCGTTGCCATGCCGCCACGATGGCTTGAACACGTTCGGCCCAAGCGCGATCTGGAGTTCGAGCGCAGTCGCGATTTCGGTCGCCTGACAATGCCAGATGTCCTCCGGCGGCGCGGCGAGCGGATTGCCGAAACCCGTGGCGAGCAAGGGCTGCGGCATGCGGCGTGCCATCGCTTCCTGAAGGAAATACGCGTCGGCACGGGTGGACTGCACCCAGCGCTGCATCGCGCTCCACGCCTGAAGGCCGAGCGGCGAGCGGCCCTTGTGCAGGTTCCAGCTCACCGCGACGAAATCCGGCGCTTCAAGCGTCGCGGGCGGACTGGCGGGAAGAAGTTCGGGATTTCGCATGCGTATCTGTCGTGGACCGCGCGGCTCGTGGCGTCACGGTGTCATTGAGCCGGCGTGCTCAAGCTGGCGCGCACCCGGTAGGTCAGTGAAGGATTCTTTTCGATGATCGTCCAGCTCGACCACTCGCCCGGCTTCAGCACCAGCCCCGGATGCGAGGCGTTCACCTGGCGCGGCTGCGGCGGCAGCTTGCAGCCTTCGGCGGTGGTCCGGTTCGACGGATCTTCGAGCGTTTCCTGCGCCTCGATGGACAGCGTCACGTCGTCGGCGCTCGCGTGGACCGGCGAGAGCGTCAGCGTGCGCTGCAAGTCGATATCGCCCGCCGGCTGGTCCGCACAGCCTACGCGGTTTTTGACGACGTGGTGATGCGTATCGGTACGCGCCTGGCCCACGCTCGTCGTGCCGGAAAACGCGTCGATCTGCTGGCCGTCGCTCATCACCTGAAGCTCCCACTTGACCGGTTGCGGCATCGCGACCTGCGCCTCGGCCGCAACGGAACCGGCGAGCGCGGCGGCGCACAGCGCGCTTCGGGCAATCGATCGGACGGTGCTTCGGACGGTGCTTCGTTTCAGCATGGGGCGCATTTCTCCGGCGAAGTTGTTTTCTGACAGCGACATGGCGGCGGGGTTCAGGCCGCGAGCGAGACTGGCCGCGTACACATGGAGCACGATCCGCACCTGAATTCGCTTGGGCTTGAATGGACGGCGAACCGATAACTCCGCCGCGTTCCGCCGATAATTCTTTAATCATACAAGCGGATCGGTTTTACAGCCCGGAGCGCCGCCGCGCGCCACCATTAGCAGCACACGCCGGAGAGTGCTCGCTTGCGCGCCCATTTCTCGTCGATGACACTGAAACCGCCGATTCACAAAAAGACGGGGTGCGAGATGTCAACAGCCGTGGTCAAACAGGAACTTTCGGTCGCGTCGTTCAGCGAGGTGTACAGCCTCGACGACGTCGAGGCCGCGCTCAACGATCTGACCGAGGGCGCGAGCGACGCGCTGCGCGCCACCTACGAAAAGATGCTGAAGGCGGGTAATCTGCGCTTTTGCGTAAAGCCGAACCGCATGCCGTCCATCGACGATCTGGTCGGCGCGCTGCCGAATTTCGAGGAACCGCTGGCCGATATCCGCAAGCAGATCGCGCTGTGTCTCGAAACCGAGGACCGCCTCGAACTCATGCCGATGCTGCTGCTCGGCGACCCCGGCATCGGCAAGACGCATTTCGCGCGACAACTGGCGCGTTTGCTTGGCACGTCGTGTCACTACGTCGCGATGAGTTCGCTCACGGCCGGCTGGATTCTCTCGGGCGCGTCGTCGCAATGGCGCAACGCCAAGCCGGGCAAGGTTTTCGAGGCGCTCGTGAACGGCAGCTACGCGAATCCGGTGATCACCGTGGACGAAATCGACAAAGCCACCGGCGACGCGCAATACGATCCGCTCGGCGCGCTCTACGCGCTGCTCGAACACGACACCGCACAAAATTTCACCGACGAGTTCGCGGAAGTGCCGATCAACGCGGGCAACGTCGTGTGGATCGCGACCGCGAACGACGCGCGCGCGATTCCCGAACCGCTGATGAACCGCATGAACGTGTACGAGATTCCGCCGCCGGATCGCGATGGCGCGCGCCGGATCGCGCAGTCGATCTACGACGGAATCCGCACGTCGCACGTGTGGGGACGGCGCTTTCCGGAAACGCTCGGCGACGCACCGCTCGACGCGCTGACCCGCGCTTCGCCGCGCGCGATGCGCCGGGCGATGCTGAACGCGTTCGGCAACGCGCGGATCGACGGTCGGCACGTGGTTGAAGCGCGCGATATCGAAATCGATCATGCGGGACGCAAGAAAGCGATCGGATTCTGAAAGCGTGGCTTGTGGAAAACTTGCCAAAAAAGCCACTGAAAGGTGGTTTTTTTGACAAAAGGCCCGCTATTTCTTGCCTTTTCCGGAATGCCTTCAAAAAGCGGTGAAATGAACGGTCGTTTGTTGTGCAACGTGCAATAGTCGGACGCATAGAATGTAATCATCAATGTGGCGCGAGACGAAACGACATGGATCAGATCGAATGCGTGGTGATCGGCGCGGGCGCGGTCGGACTCGCGATCGCGCGGGCGCTGGCCGCGCGCGGCCGCGAAGTGATGGTGCTGGAAGCCGGCGAGGCGATCGGGACCGGCACGAGTTCGCGCAACAGCGAAGTGATCCACGCGGGCATCTATTACCCGCGCGGTTCGCTGAAAGCGGAACTCTGCGTCAAAGGCCGCGCGATGCTGTACGACTTTTGCGCGACGCATGGCGTCGAACATCGCCGATGCGGCAAGCTGCTCGTCGCCACCGCACGCAACCAGCTTCCGCAACTCGCCGCGATCGAACAGAAGGGCATCGAGAATCGCGTTACCGGACTGGTGCGCCTTTCGGGCGCGGACGCGATGGCGATGGAGCCGCAGCTTCAGTGCGTGGAAGCGGTGTATTCGCCGGAAACCGGCATCGTCGATAGCCATCAGTTCATGCTCGCCCTGCAAGGCGACGCCGAGCGCCACGGCGCGAACATCGCGTTTCACACGCCGGTCGAGGCGATCGACGCGCGCGACGGCCGCTTCGTCGTGACGACCGGCGGCGAAGCGCCCGCGCGCTTCCAGGCCGCGTGCGTGGTCAACAGCGCCGGGCTGTACGCGAACGCGCTTGCGGCGCGGATCAACGGTCTCGACGACCGTCACGTGCCACCGCTCTATTTCGCGAAGGGCAACTACTTCAGCGTGAGCGGACGCGCGCCGTTCGACCGCCTGATCTATCCGATGCCGAACGAAGCGGGCTTGGGCGTGCATCTCACCATCGATCTTGGCGGTCAGGCAAAATTCGGCCCGGACGTGGAATGGGTCCAGTCGATCAACTACGACGTCGATCCCGAACGCGCCAACGCGTTCTATTCGGCGATCCGCGCTTACTGGCCGGGCCTGCCCGACGACTCGCTGCAGCCAGCCTACGCGGGGATCCGCCCGAAACTTTCGTGTCCGGGCCAGGCGGCGGCCGATTTCATCATCCAGGGCAAATCGGCGCACGGCGTGCCGGGACTCGTGAACCTGTTCGGCATCGAGTCGCCGGGATTGACGGCGTCGCTCGCCATCGCGGAAAAAGTGGCGGACATGCTGCGCTGATCGCGTTCGATCGCCGGTCAGCCGTCACATTTCGTCGTCGGTTATCTTTGAAATTTGGGTCGTTCGCTGCGCCTTCACGTTGTTATGCTCGGGCATCGCCGTCGCCAGAACGGCGTTCCCCCAATACAGTGGAGTCGCCTCGATGAAAGCATCACGCCGCACATTCCTCATTTCCAGCGCGGGCGTCGTCTCGACGCTGGCGCTCTCGCGCACCGCGTTCGCCGCCGACGCCCAGAAGGTCGCCGAATCCGATCCGACCGCGCAGGCGCTGGGTTACAAGCTCGACGCAGCCACCGTCGACAAAGCCAAGTTCCCGAAATACGCCGCCGGCCAGGATTGCGGCAATTGCTCGTTCTATCAGGGCAAGGCCGCCGACGCTTATGCCGGCTGCCCGATGTTCGGCGCGAAGCAAGTGGCGTCGAAGGGCTGGTGCAACGCATACAACAAGAAGGCCTGAACGCAAAAAGCCTGAGAGAGCAGCACCGTAGTAAGCAGCGCGCCGGGCGGACATGCCCGGCGCGCTTTTCGTCGTCGCTTGATTACGCTCCCCTTGCTCTTTACACTCGCCAAGGCACGAAGCACGGGGCGTCGATTCGCCCGAGTCCGCATCCCGCTGCACACGACAACAACAGCAGTGCGCCCAAGGGCGGGGGAATCATGGCAACAGACAATCGCACTACAAGGACTACGCCGAACACGCGTGCCGTGGCGGCGGCGGTGATCGGCAATGCGCTCGAATGGTACGACTTCACGGTGTTCGGTTTCATGACCGTCGTGATCGCGCAATTGTTCTTTCCCACCGACAGCGACTATTCCTCGATCCTTCTCACCACCGCGACCTTCGGCGTCGCGTTCGTGATGCGGCCCGTCGGCGGCATCGTGCTCGGCCTCTACGCCGACCGCGCGGGACGCAAGGCCGCGCTCACGATGGTGATCGCGCTGATGACGCTCGGCATCTTCCTGCTCGCCATCGCGCCGCCCTACTCGGCGATCGGGATCGGCGCGCCGCTCGTGATCGTGTTCGCTCGATTGTTGCAGGGCTTCTCGGCGGGCGGCGAGTTCGGCAGTTCGACTGCCTTGCTGATCGAATCGGCGCCGTTCTCGAAGCGCGGTTTCTACGGCAGTTTCCAGATGGCGAGTCAGGCGGCGGCGCTGCTGCTCGGCGCGGTCGTCGGCGCGGCGATTTCGCGCGGCCTGTCGCCCGAAGCGCTACATGCGTGGGGATGGCGCGTGCCGTTCATTCTCGGGCTGGTGATCGGGCCGGTCGGTTTCTACATTCGCCGCAACATGACCGATACCGAAGCCTTCCTGCACGCGAAGAAAACCGCGCGACCGGCGACGCTCGGCGAAGTGCTGCGCAGTCACGGCCGTGAAGTGCTGTGCGGTCTCGGCGCGGTGATTGCGCTGACGGTGACGGTGTATGTGTTGATCGGCTATTTGCCGACCTTCGCGGTGAAGCAGTTGAAGCTGCCGTTCGGCGAGTCGTTCACCGCGTTGATCGTGGGAAATTTGCTGCTGACGGTGCTGTCGCCGGTCGCGGGCGCGTGGTCCGATCGGATTGGCCGCAAGGGACTTTCGATGTGGTCGCTGCTCATCACGCTCGTGTTGATCTACCCGCTGTTTCTGTGGCTCGCCGCCGCGCCGAGCGTGCTGCGGCTCGTGATCGTGCAGGCGCTTTTGTCGATTACGTTGTCCGGGTACTACGGACCGTTCGGCGCGCTCCTTGCCGAGCTTTTTCCGGCGCATATCCGATCGACCGGCTTGTCGCTTGCCTATAACCTCGCGGTGATGGTGTTCGGCGGGTTCGGGCAATTCTTCGTGACGTGGCTCGTAAAGGCCACCGGTTCGCCGATTGCGCCCGCGTTCTATGTGATGGGGGGGATTGTGCTTTCGCTGATCGCGGTGGCGTGTATTCCGGCGACGCGCCATGTCGATGTTGATGAGGCACGGGGAGGAGCGGCCTGAGGCTGGCCGGGGTTCGGTCTTGGGTTCTGGGTTTGGGTTTGGGTATGGGTTTGCTAGCGCCCAGTCGTTTGTTTGCTTGCGCTTGCTGGGAACTTGCTTTCGTGTAGGTTTATTAGCACGCCCCTGTGCGGGGCAGCAGTCACTTTCTTTGCTGCTGCAAAGAAAGTAACCAAAGAAAGCAGCGTGACCTACTAAGCGTCCACCACGAACGGTCGCCGGGAGTGGTGCGCAAGCTGATTCGGCCATCGCACCACAAAAACAAAGTGGAGCCGCTCATTCATCCCGGCAGGCACAAAGTGCCTGCCAGTAAGGTATAACCGAATAAAGCCAAACCAAACCAAACCAAACCAAACCAAACCAAACCAAACCAAACCAAACCAAACCAAACCAAACCAAACCAAACCAAACCAAACCAAACCAAACCAAACCAAACCAAACCAAACCAAACCAAACCAAACCAAACCAAACCAAACCAAACCAAACCAAACCAAACCAAACCAAACCAAACCAAACCAAACCAAACCAAACCAAACCAAACCAAACCAAACCAAACCAAACCAAACCAAACCAAACCAAACCGCCGGTTTTTTGTTATGCCCATCGTCCTCGCGCAGCGAGGATGGAACTGACAGGCGCTGTGCCAATACGAATAACTGCGCGACAGCCGAGTCAGCCTGCGCGCCTATCCGGTTGGTTATGTGTGGTGGACACTTGACGGATAAGCTGCTTTCTTTGGTTACTTTCTTTGCAGCAGCAAAGAAAGTGACTGCTGCCGCGCATAGCGGCGTGCTAATAGACCTACACGAAAGTAAGTTCCCAAGAAGCACTGAACAACCAAACAAAAGCGCCAGCGACCCAAGACTGGTCAAGTTCCCAAGAAGCACAGAACAACCAAAACAAAAGCGCCAGCGACCCAAGACTGGTCAAGTTCCCAAGAAGCGCAGAACAACCAAACAAAAGCGCCAGCAACCCAAGACTGGTCAAGTTCCCAAGAAGCACAGAACAACCAAAACAAAAGCGCCAGCGACCCAAGACTGGTCAAGCTCCCAAGAACCACAGGCAAACAAAAGCAAAAGCGCCAGCAACCCAAGACCTGGTCAAGTTCCCAGGAAGCGCCAACCGACAAAAGCAAAGGGCGCTAGCAAAACCGCCAGCCCCGGCAAACAAAACCAAAGCGCCAGCAAAACCACACCGGTCTATCTCTTAAGCCCACCCGCAACCAGCAGCTCGGCGAGCACTTCCGCCATACCCCCCTCGTGCGCGGCAGCCCGCTCCTGCAACTGCTCCACCAGCGCGCTATCGAGCTTGCACGCGAACGGCACAAGTCCCTTTTCCTGATCCAGCCGACGCTGCTCACGGCGATCGAGTTTCGGCTGAGCAGTGGCGCCAAAACGTGCGCCGCTTTGCTTCAGGTCGTTGGCGAGCTTGAGCGCCTTGTTTTTTTCGAGGTCGAATTTCTTCACGCGAAGCTCCGGGACAGTAATTGAGACGAATACGGGACGCGTATTGTACGAGCTTTGTCACGCGCCGCCTTCCGGCGACAACGCATCGATGCGCGAACGCATGCGTTTCCAGTGCGAGCCTTCCCAAAATACGCGGCGGCAGACGTCGCAGGTGACGAAGCGCGTGTGCCGCTCGCGCACGCCTTCGGGCACGCGGCCGTCGATCTCGTCGAGGTCCGCGCGACGCAGCGGCGCGTTGCACATCAGGCACAGCCGGAACGGCCGCACGCGCGGCGCAAGGTTCAACCGCGCGGCCACCTCGCGATACTGCGCGTCGCCCTGCAGCGCACGCACGTAGCAGCCGTGTTCCACGCTGCGGCGCTTCAGCAGTTCGCGGTCGCGCGTCAGCACGACGCGTCGTTCGCGGGCGGCCAAGCGTTCGATTTCGTCGTCGGCGAAATGGTTGTCGTAGCGCGTGTCGAAGCCCGCGAGCCGCAGCAACTGGGCGAGCGCGCCGAGATGCGCATCGGCGATAAAACGCAATTCGTCCGTCCCGAGCGATTCGCGCAGAAGCGGCGAGCCGCCGAGCCACAGCGCGGGTGCTGCACCCGCCGGATACACCTCGACCGTCGCGCTGTCGGGCAACGGCGTATCGAAGCCAGCCGGCGCGCCGTTCAGGAGAATCAGCGCGACTTCGGTGTGCGGCACGCCGAGTGCTTCGATCATGTGCTTGGCGCTCGCCGCCGCCGGACACGCGGACGAAAACGCGCGCTCGCGCTGCTCCCGCGCAAGAAATTCGTTCAGTTCGCGATAGAAACGAAACGTCGCCGTGACCATGAAAGCAGTATCGCATCGGCGCGCGCTGCATGCTTCGGGACGTTGTGATCTACTCGATTTTCAATTTCGACAAGGAGCACCGGCATGGACATCGGCTTTATTGGACTGGGTGAAATGGGCAGCGCGATGGCGGCGAACGCGCTCAAGGCCGGACACAGCGTGCGCGTCTGGAACCGTTCACGCGAACGCACGAAGGCGATCGCGGATCTGGGCGCATCGGTCGTGGACACGCCCGAGCAAGCGTTCGCGGGCGACGCCGCGTTCTCAATGCTCGCCGACGACACCGCGCTGCGCAGCGTGCTGATCGACGGCGGACTGCTGCGGCACGCGCCGAAAGGGCTGGTCCACGTCAACATGGCGACCGTTTCGGTCGCGCTCGCCGACGAACTCGCCGCGCTGCACGCGCAGCACGGCATCGCGTATGTCGCCGCGCCCGTGCTCGGCCGGCCGGATGTGGCGGCGGCGGGCAAGCTGAATATCATCGCGGCGGGCGCGGACGACGCCATCGCGCGCGTGCAGCCGATTTTCGACGCGATCGGCCAGAAAACGTGGCGCGCCGGGACGACGCCGTCGCACGCCAACGTGCTGAAGCTGGCGGCGAACTTCATGCTGGCGTCGGCGATCGAGACGTTCGGGGAGGCGGCCGCGCTGATCTCGAACCACGGTATCGACGTGCATGGTTTCCACGATCTCATCACGAACACGATTTTTCCCGGACCGGTGTATCAGGGTTACGGGAAGATGATCGCCGACGCGCGCTACGAACCGGCGGCGTTCAAGGCGCGGCTCGGACTGAAGGACGTGCGGCTCGCGCTCGCTGCGGGCGATGCCGTGAACACGCCGCTGCCGGTGGCGAGCCTCTTGCGCGACAACCTGATCGACGTGCTCGCGCATGGCGACGGCGATCTGGATTTCGCGGTGCTCGGCAAGATCGCGGCGCGGCGCGCGGGGAAGTGATCGCGGCATCGGAGTTGCTGTAAAAGCAGCGCCGAACCATACGCTGGCGAACATACGCAGCGCTTGGCCTGAGCGCAGACTCGCTCTCCAGTTGTCTGCGGAAAAGCAGAATAAAGACTTACGGAGACGCGACATGAACGCCGGGCGAGCGCTGTTGGACAATGCGAACGCGCGTCTGCGCGACGTGGTGGCATTGGGCGCGGCGTGCTGCGCGTTGTTATCGATATGCGACGCTCGCGCCGACGACGCGCCGAGTCCGTGCATCGCCCTCAAACGGATCGTGGCCGCTGCGCCGGATTTTGCCGCGCTGTCGCCGGACGACGGCCGCGCCGCCGCGCAACCCTACGGCGACGACGCCCGTTGCGCCGCGCGCGCGGGCAGTTACGAATGTTTGTGGACCGCAAAAAACGCGAGCGGCGCGGACGCGCTGCAAGGTGTCGCCGCCGATATCGCGTCGTGTCTGCCCGATGCCACGCACGATCAGAATTCTCCAACCCGCCAGCATTTCTATCTCGGCGCGCCCGCGAAGCGCACGCAGATCACGGCCTCCACGACGGGCGCGGGCGCGGTGAAACTCGTCGTTTCCGGCAACCGGTGAGGTGTTCCATGACGAAGCGCATCCTGATTGCCGACGATGACGACGACGCGCTGGCCGGTCTCGCGAATCTGCTGAACGGCATGGGTCACATCGTGGCGCTGGCGGCCGACGGCGCGCAAGCCGTGCATGTTGCGCAGCAATTTTCGCCCGAGGTGGTGATTCTGGATCTCGGGATGCCGCTTCTCGACGGGCTCGCCGCGGCGCAGGCGTTGCGCGCGTCGCCAAATGGCGGCGCGATGTTGCTGGTCGCGCTGACAGGTTGGGGACAGCCGCAGCATCGGGCGATGACGCAGGACGCCGGATTCGACGTGCATCTCGTCAAACCGATTTCGGCGGATCAACTCACTTTCATACTCTCGATGACCGAGCCGTGAGGCGGATCGACGCACCGCTGCAAAAATTGTTGCAACGCACCAATGTTTTTGCTAAAGTCGTTTCTGTCTCCTCCATGTCTCCACTGATATGGATTCAGCCCGCCAACTAGGCGGGCTTTTTTTTGGCATTTTCAAAAGCGATACGACACCGCGACGAACGTGATGATCGGATCGGCTTTCAGGTCCGCTTTCGACGTCGCCAGTTCCGTGCCGTCGGCGGCCTTGATGATGACCGACGAGGTCGTCTTCAGCGGGATATACGTGACCGACGCGATCAAGCCCCAGTGCTTGTCGAAGTTGTACATCGCGCCGAGATTGAAAACGGGCGCCCACGACGACGAAGCCTTCGCCTCCACCGACGTTTTCCCCGGCTTCCCCGCGCCCGCCGCGAGAGTCGCGCCGAGATTCTCCTGCGTCGAGGCGACGAATCCGTCCGTCAGCTTGATGTTCGAAAAGTAGTTATACGACACGCCGACACCGACAAACGGCCGCAGGCTCGCCGTCGGCGCGTTGAAGTAATACTGGAACAACAACGCCGGACTCCACTGGCGCACGCTTTTCACGAGCGGATTCGTTTCGTCGAGATTCTGGCTGCCGAGCGCGCCCGCCGGGCCGGGCGGACGAATCGTGCCGTGTCCCTGAATCTCGAAAGTCGGGGGCACGCCGCCCACGAACGTTCCCGCGATGTGATCGGTGAAAAAGTGGGTGAACGTCAGGCCGACGGTGTCGGCGCTTTTGGTCGAAAGGCTTGTGCCTTCGGACGTGAACTGGGCGGGCAGGCGCAGCGGCGTGTTGATCGGCGTCGGCGCGACGTGGGTGGTCATCGGCGTGCTCGAATCCTGCGGCATGATGTGAAACCAGCCGAGACCGACCACGTTGTCGCCCGCGGCTTGCGCCCGAGCGTTATTCACGGCCAGCATGGCCGTTCCCGACACGACGATCCCCGCCGCGAGCCGGGCGTAGTGCTTGTTCATGTTGTCTCCCTTCAGCCTTTTCGTGCGGGACGGTCGGGCCGGACGCGCCGGCCGCCGCCTTCTGAATGTCACTGGACGAACGCGCCGATCGTGAAATACGGCGCGGTGGCGTCGCTCAGGTCGAGGTAGCCGAATACGCCGCCGGAAAAAATCAGCTTGCCCGTCGGCGCCGCGCCGGTCGAAGCGTTGACGACCGTCGAGGTGACGAGGCCGGGAACCGCCTGCGTGTAGTCGAGATTCAGCGCGCGCGCGAGCGACGCTTGCGACGGCTGGAACGGGTCGATCAGCGTTGCCTGCGTGCCGGCGATCGCGGTCGTGCGGTAGTTGAAGAGGTTATCGACGCCGACGTACTCGCCGTTCACCGCGCCCGACGCCACGTTTTGCTGCGGCGCGAGCATCGAGATGCCGGATTCGTCGTCGGCGTAGGGCAGGCCTTTCGTGATGTCAGCGTTGGCGGAGCCGGTGCGGATCAGGATCGGCACGAGCTGATTGCGCAACTTGCCGACGATCATGTAGCCCTTGCCGACCGTCGTCGCCGATTCCGTCGGCTTCACCTGGCCCAGGAAATTGTTGGTCACGAACGCGCCGCTGCCATCCGGCGACGGCGTGAAGTTCGAACCCGCCTGCTGGCATTCGCCGGCGTTGATGCCGGTGTTGTCACACTCGTTCCAGGTGCCGTCGGCGTTGATGGTGATCTTCGAATCCACCGCGACTTTCGCGTAGGTCTGCGAGGGCACTTCGTGATAACCCAACTGGTTATACGTTCCGGCCACGTTCGCCAAGTTCGTTTCGAGCGTCGAAAAGCCGATGAACGGGTAATACGGGAACGTTCGATCCGGCACGAAACCCTGACCGACGACGCCGTTGAACTGAAGCCGCTTGCCCGGAATCGTGCCGCCCGCCACGCCGAAGCCGACGAAAATCCGCGCGGGCCGCGTCGGATCGAGGCTCGCGCCGTTCAGTTGATACGCGCACTGGTTGAGCTTGGTCGTCGGCAGGCCGGTTTCCATTGTCAGCGTGCCGGTTTGCGTGGTGCCGGCGCGTGTCGGCGAAATCGTGCCGGTCGTGACCGGAATCGGCGATTCGACATAGGTGATTTGCCACGTGAGTTTGGCGGTATCGAGTTGCAGTTTGACGAGTTCGCCGTCGCCGCCGCCGCCGGTGAACGCGGTGCTGTAGTCGAGCGATGCCGGACAGAGCCGCACGACAGGCGGCTGCGGCGCGTCGCTGCCGCCGCCGCACGCCCACAAGAGCGGTGCCGCGCAAACCACCGCCACGAGAGTTCTCCAATTCATGCTGCTGCCTCCTGATGTTTTCTTTTTGTCGCGGCCGGATGCGCCGGCCGCGTGCTCACGGTTACTTGCTGATCTGCGCGCCGATGCCGAAGTACGGGCTCGCGAGTGTGTCGCCGTTCACCGACGAAGGCGTCGGCCCGCCGTTCACCGCACCGCCGACGAACATCGCGTAAAGACCGCCGACTGCGATCAGCCGCCCGAGGCTGCCGTCCTGCGTCTGCGCGATGACGAGACCCGGCACGTTGCTCGCCGTGTAGTTCATGCCGAAGCCGGTTTCGGCCTGTTGCGTCATCGGATTCAGGAACGAGCCGACCTGGTTCTGCAGCAACGTCGCCGTGTACTTGAAGTTCGAATCCGCGCCGACGTAGCCGCCGTTGATATCGCCCGACGCAATCGGCTTGATCGGCGCGAGCATGGCGATGCCTGATTCGTCGTCCACTTGCGGCGACGTGAGGACGGGGTTGACCTGACCGGTTCGCACGACCACCGGCACGATCTGGCCGTTGAGTTTGCCGAGCACCATGTGCGCGCTCGCGACGATCGGGAACGGTCCCAGGAGGCCGTCGTCGCTTTTGCGCGGCGCTTCGATTTGCGGGGCGTTCGCGCTCGTGAAATAGCTGCCTTTCGAGTCCGCCAGCCACGGGTTCTGCGCCGTCTGGCAAGTCGTGAACGCTTGTCCGGGCAACGCCGTGCAGCGGCCGGCGGCGTCGTAGCTTTCTAGCGAAGTGAGGCCCGCGGCCTTGAATTTGTCGGAAGGGACGAGGTGATACAGCAGCGAGGTGTAATTCCCCGCGAGATCCGCGACGTTCGTGCTCACGCTCGAAAAGCCGATGAACGGATAGAAGTCGAAGCTGCGCGCCGCGACGGCGAATTCCTTCGCGACGACGATATCGACGCCCGGGAAACTGATCTTGCCGCCCGGAATACCGCCGCCCGCGACGCCGTTGCCGACGAACACGATCGGGGGATTCTGCGGGTTGAAGTAGGTCGCGTAGGCGGAACCGTCCGATGCGGCGCCCGCGCCCGGCGTGAGGACGAAAGCGCAGCGGGTTTGCTCGTCGGTCGGGAGGCTGCCTTTCGGAAGATGCGCAACCGCGCCGGTCACGGTGGTGCCCGCGCGCGTCGGCGTCACGGTGCCCGCGACGAGCGGGATCGGCGATTCCAGCCACTTCAGCGTGTACTTCATGTTCACGGCGTCGATGTTGATGCTGACGATCTCGCCGCTGCCCGCGCCGCCGAGATACGTGTTCGCGCCGATATCCGCATTCGCCGGACAAAGCGGGGCCGGTCCCGCGCCGATTGCCGGCGCGCCCTGCGTGCCGCAACTCGCGCCCGAGCACTGCGGCGTGTTGATCGGACCCGGATTGTCGGACTTGCCGCCGCCGCAGGCGATCAGCAAGGGAGCGGTGGCGAACGCGACCGCGAGAGTTTTTGAAATGGCATGCCGCATACCGCTGTCTCCCTATTTTATGTTGTGCGTCGGTAATTTCACTTCGCACTTTCTAGCTGTCAGTCGACGAAAAAATCTAAAAGATGCGATTAAAACAGCGGTTTTCCAGCGAATCCTGTACTGGCGGGCCGTTCAGGCCGAGTTGAAACAAAAATTTTGCTCGCGCGACGAATCACGAAAGAAAGTTCTGACAGACGCTCAAAACTCAGCACAGTCGCCGCAAAACCGCCTAATAATCAACGAACGAACGTTCGTTTAAATATTCGGAGATTCCCTATGCGGCACTTATTTCGGTGCGCTCGGATTCAATGTCGGGAATTGTTACTTCGGGAAGATCTTGAAAGGCCAGCGAGCGCGGCCAGAATGAAAAAGCCGGCTTCATCATTCGATGAAGCCGGCTTTTTGCGTTGCTTTCTACGCTACGCGCCGGACCGCAAACCCGGCGGAGCGAACGAGATTTAGCGCGCGAGACCCGCCTGTTCGTCGGCGCCGATGTGCAGATTCATACATTGGATAGCCGCGCCCGACGCGCCCTTGCCGAGATTGTCGAGGCGCGCGACGGTGACGAAACGCTCTTCGTTGCCGAACACAAAAAGGTCGACGCGATTCGTGTCGTTACATGCCTGAACGTCGAAAAAGCCGTCGTCGAGATTGCTGTCCGCGTCGAAGGGCATCACGCGGATAAACGGCTCGCCCGCGTAGTACTCGGCGAACAGCGCCTGCACGTCCTGCGGTTTCGCCGCGCGGCTCAACTGATCGGGCGAAAAATACGTGGTAACGGCCAGCCCTTTCAGGAAATTGCCGACGATCGGCGTGAACACGGGTTTTTTCGTCAACCCCGACCGGACCGCCATTTCCGGCAGATGCTTGTGGCCGAGCGCAAGCGCGTAAGGACGCGGGCTCGTGAGCTTCGCGTTGCCGCCCGCTTCGAACTCCGCGATCATTTTCTTGCCGCCGCCGCTGTAGCCGGTGATCGAATACGCGTGGGAGTCGAAATTGGCGGGAACGAGGCCGCCCGCCACGAGCGGTTGCATCGCGAGAATGAACGCCGACGCGTGGCAACCCGGCACGGCGATGCGCTTGGCCGTGCGCAGCCGCTCGCGCTGGGCGCGGGTGAGTTCGGGCAGGCCGTAAGCCCAGTCGTCCTGCGTGCGGAACGCCGTGCTCGCGTCGATCACGCAGGTGCGCGTGTTGCCCGCGTCCACCAGCGACACCGACTCGCGCGACGCCGTGTCCGGCAGGCACAGGAACGTCACGTCCGACGCGTTGATGAGCCGGCGGCGTTCCTCGACGTCCTTGCGCTTCGCTTCCTCGATGCGCAGCACCTCGATGTCACGCCGCTCCGACAGATATTCAAAAATCTTCAGGCCGGTCGTGCCTTCCTGTCCGTCGACAAATACTTTCGTGGTCATCTCGATCTCGCTTGTTCGCGCTAACAACGCAGATCCGTCGGACCTCGCGCGAAAGCGGCCAAAAGCGATATTTTAATGCGCTTTGATGTCGATTGGACGGCGGCCAAGCGAGATTGGCCGAACGGACGAGTGGCCGTGTCCCCTAAAAGCGCTGCACAATCGCAGAAAGCGCCGCGAAATAAATGTCGCTCACTGCGCGATCCAGCGCGCCGTGACGCCCGCGACGCGCGCGCCGAACGCCTTCGCCGTCTCCAGATCGCCGGACGGCGGCGCTTCGTCGGGCGAGGCGTCGGCGGGCGACTGCGCGAGCAATCCCGTGAATCCGCCGACGAAATTCAGGTCGTTGCGCGTCGCCGCCTTCGTGTTGGACGGCATCATGCCGGTGCCCGTCCAGATCATGCCGTGCTGCATCGCGAGCGTGACGAAGTAGGAAATGGTCGAGAACTTGTCGCCGTTCATGGTCGCCGAGTTGGTGAAGCCTGCGGCAATCTTGTCTTTCCACTTTTGCGCGAACCAGGGCTTGGAACTGGCGTCGGCGAATTTCTTGAAGTCGGCGGACGGGCCGCCCATGTAGGTCGGCGCGCCGAAAATGATGGCGTCGGCTGCGTCGAGCTCGGCCCAACTGGCGTCGTCGAGATCGCCGACCGCGACCAGTTTTGCGTCCGCGCCGGCATCCTGCGCGCCCGCGAGCACGGCTTCGGCCACTTTTTTCGTGTGGCCGTAGCCGCTGTGATACACGATGACGATCTTCGACATGAGGGTTCCTTCGGAGAGTAGGCCGCTGCGCGTTTTGCCCGCCGGCACACGGTGCGGCGCGGGAGCGACAGTCAGTCTATAGCGTCAAATTGAGCCCCAACGTGGCGCGGCGAACGTCCGTCGTCAACGTTCGTCGTCAACGTCTGCCGTCAACGTCCGTCGTCAACGTCCATACGTCACGGTGAGGGCGGCGGTGGCGAGCGTCGATAAACGGATTTCGTGCTCGAACATCAGCGCGGGGCTACCTTGCCGGAGGCGCAGGCCGCGGCTGTCGAGCGCGTACACCGTGACGACGTAGTGATGCGGCTTGCCGGCAGGCGGGCAAGGACCGCCGTAGCCGTCGGTATCGAAATCGTTGCGCGCCTCGACCGCGCCCATCGCGCGAAGGGCGCCGGACGCGCTCGCGTTGCCGGTCAGGCGGGTGACGCTCGCCGGGATGCCCGCCACCGCCCAATGCCACCAGCCGCGGCCGGGCGCGTCGGGATCCACGATGCTGACGGCGAAACTTTGCGTCGCGGCCGGCGCGCCATGCCACGACAGCTGCGGTGAGCGGTTGCCGCCATTGCAGTCGCCCGCGTTGAAAACCTGCGCGGCAGGAACCAGCGCGTTGGGCGCGAGGTCCTGGCTTACCAAGGTGAACGGAGCCTGCGCCCACGCTGGCGACGCCGCGATCGCGCAGGCAAAAAGGGCGCTCATTGGACCGCTCATTTGGGCCGCCATACGGCTGGGAAAACGAGGCACAGCAAGACGCACGACCCAGGTTGCCAGGCGCATGATGCGGATCCTCCTGTCGAGGCGGCGTTTCGACATTCGCCGCCTATACGATGTTTTTTGTCTCAGAAATGCGTTTAATGTCAGATTCGAGTTTAACATCGCAACAAAGCATCAAAGTTGTTCGTTGGATTAAATTAACATGCGCAATCGTGCTACAACGCCGGCAATGTACATCATGGTAACGTCTGGCAAAGTAAAGAGAATTGAAATGGAAAAACACACGCTGCCTATAATGCGTAAATCGTTATTCTAATTAAGCGTCGAGGGTGAAATATGGGTCAGCGAATAAAAGTGATAATTGCCGACGACCATCCTGTGATTCTGTTCGGCGCAACGCAGGCCCTGATCAAGTTTCCCGATATCGAAGTCGTCGGCCAGGCGAGGCAATCCACCGAACTCATGGCGGTTTTACAGAAAACGCCGTGCGACGTTCTGGTTTCGGATCTCGCGATGCCCGGCGGTCAGTTCGGCGACGGCATGCCGCTGCTGGGTTATATCGGCCGGCAATTTCCCAGCGTGCGGATCGTCGTTCTCACGATGCTCGAGAACCCAGCCCTGCTGAAGCGGCTGCGCGAGGTTGGCGTAAAAGCGGTGATCAACAAATCCGACGATCTCAGCCATATCGGCCTTGCCATCACGAATGTGATGAACGGCAAGGAGTATGTCGGACCGTCCGTGCGCGCCGCGCTGGACAGTATGGGCATGACGACGAGCGGCGAACAGCGCGACGTCGTTTTATCGAAACGCGAACTCGAAGTCGTGCGGCTATTCGTATCGGGCATGACGATTACCGAAATAGCGCTTCAATTAAGGCGAAGTATTAAAACGATCAGCACGCAGAAAAACACGGCAATGCGAAAACTCGGAATTGAAAGAGATTCCGAACTGTTTCAATATGCGCAAAGTAATGGATTGCTAAATCTTTCGGCTTATGTCGGAGACGGCACCCTCGACGATCCACCTGAACCACTAAAGTCGCCCAATTAAACGGCAATAAAAAAGCCGCTCGTTCTGATCGAGCGGCTTTTAACTGATTACTCCATTTTTTTATTGCGGCGAGGACGTCGCGCCGCCGTGCGCCGCCGACCATTCGGCGGGCGCGTGGAGAAATTTCTCCACTTCGTCGAGCGTTTTGGTGTCGAAATAGCCTTCCTGCTTCGCGACCCGCAATACGTCCCACCACGTCGCCAGCGCGTGCAGATCGACGTCGATATCCTTCAGGACCGACACGCTTTCCTTGAAGATGTTGTAGTGGAACAGCACGAAGCAATGATTCACCGTCGCGCCCGCCGTGCGCAGCGCGTTGATGAAATTGATCTTGCTGCGGCTGTCCGTGGTCAGATCTTCCACCAGCAGCACGCGCTGGCCTTCGGTCAGCAAACCTTCGATCTGCGCATTCCGGCCGAAACCCTTCGGCTTCTTGCGCACGTATTGCATCGGCACCATCAGGCGGTCCGACAGCCACGCGGCAAACGGGATACCGGCCGTTTCGCCACCCGCGACGGCGTCGATCTGCTCGTAGCCGACATCGCGAAGAAGGGTGGTTTCGGCCATTTCCATCAGGCCGCGGCGCACGCGCGGATACGAAATCAGCTTGCGGCAGTCGATATAGACCGGGCTCGCCCAACCGGACGTGAAGATGTACGGTTTTTCCGCGTTGAAATGCACCGCCTGCACTTCCAGCAGCATCTTGGCGGTGGTGTCGGAGATCGTCTGGCGATCAAAGCCTGTCATGGGCGAATCCTTGGACTGAAGAGTGGCGCTTCTCGAAGCGGAAGAGGCCCAAAAGGCCCGTGGCGCAGCGATGAACGGAGCGGTGAACGAAGCGGTGAACGAAGAAGCGGCGGCGAGAAACGCCCGCTTTGCCCGCTCGTTTGATGCTCGTTTGCTGCGCGCGTAGCCCGCGATTTTACCCGACTGGGCGCGCCCAAGCGAGCGCCGAAAGGCGCGTAAAGCGCTTGAAAGCATGGAGATATTCGCCTCCGAGGCCGCGTCCAGGCCGCTGCGCGCCACTTTTTTCGCGAGTTGTGGCGCGGCGGCGCGCGACGTACACTCGGCGCACTTTTTTAGCCCTCGACGCTTCGTCCGGCCGTCGCCGCGCGCCAACCCGCCGCCTCCATGACAAACGCTTACCGTTCCACCGTCACCCGTCCGCAGTCGGGCGCGTATGCCGTCCGCGCGCTCGTCGCGTCGATGCTCGGCTACGCGATGGACGGCTTCGACCTGCTGATCCTCGGCTTCATGCTGCCGGCGATCGCCGCCGACTTGCATCTCACCTCAACGCAAGCTGGCTCACTCGTGACCTGGACGCTGATCGGCGCGGTCGCGGGCGGTCTGATCTTCGGCACGCTTAGCGACTACTTCGGCCGCGTAAAAATGCTGACCTGGACGATTCTCGTGTTCGCCGTGTTCACCGGACTGTGCGCGCTGGCGCAAGGTTACGGCGACTTGCTGTTCTACCGCACGGTCGCGGGCATCGGACTGGGCGGCGAGTTCGGGATCGGCATGGCGCTGGTCGCGGAAGCGTGGCCCGCGCGGCAACGGGCGCGGGTGTCGTCGTATGTCGGGCTTGGCTGGCAACTCGGCGTGCTCGCCGCCGCGCTGCTCACGCCGCTCCTTTTGCCGGTGATCGGCTGGCGCGGGATGTTCGCGGTCGGATTGCTGCCGGCCGTCGTGTCGTTCTTGGTGCGGCGCCGGGTGGAAGAACCGGCGATGTTTGTCGAACGGAAGGCGCTCGGGCGCGGCAAAGTGCCGCTGAAGCACCTTTTCGCCGATGCAAAAACCACGCGTGCCAGCCTCGGCGTGATCGTCTTGTGTTCCGTGCAGAACTTCGGTTACTACGGGCTGATGATCTGGCTACCGAGCTATCTCTCGAAAACCTTCGGATATTCGCTGACGAAATCCGGCCTCTGGACCGCCGCAACCGTGCTCGGCATGGCGCTCGGCATCTGGCTTTTCGGTGTCGCCGCCGACCGCTTCGGCCGCAAGCCCACGTTTCTCGCCTATCAGGCGGGCGCGGTGCTGATGGTTTTCGTCTACGCCAATCTTTCGACGCCGGCGGCGCTCCTGATCGGCGGTGCGTTGATGGGCGTGTTCGTGAACGGCATGATTGGCGGCTACGGCGCGCTGATTTCGGAGCTGTATCCGACCGAAGCCCGCGCGACGGCGCAAAACGTGCTGTTCAATATCGGTCGTGCGGTCGGCGGATTTGGCCCGGTCGCGGTCGGCGCGCTCGCCGCGCGCTACTCGTTCGCGGCGGCGCTCACGCTGCTCGCGTCCATCTATTTGCTCGATATCGCCGCGACGCTTTTCCTGATTCCCGAACGGCGCGGCGCTGAACTCGACTGACGGCCGCTGCATTGCCGTTTCCCCTCGAAAACCCCGCCGATTGGTGCGTCGCGTCAATCGGGACGCGGGGTGTACACTAATCCTCCCCCAAAAAACGCTGTCCGCCAGGGTCATCCACGCTGGCGCGACGCCGCGCCTATCCGGTGCGAAGGGGTTGCCGTCAGAACGGTTTCCGCTCGACCTGCCGCAGCCGGACATGACAACCGAACAGCAGCGGCGCAGCGACCGCATTTCCCGAAAAACTCTAAACGTCTCAGGCTAATCATGGACGAACAACTGAAGCAAAGCGCCCTCGCGTATCACCAGAATCCGAAGCCCGGCAAGATTTCGGTCACGCCGACCAAGCCGCTTTCCAACCAGTACGATCTATCGCTCGCCTATTCGCCGGGCGTCGCGGCCGCCTGCATGGCGATCTTCGACGAACCGCTCGACGCCCAGAAATACACCTCGCGCGGCAATCTGGTCGGCGTGGTGACGAACGGCACGGCAGTGCTCGGGCTCGGCAATATCGGCCCGCTCGCGGCCAAGCCGGTGATGGAAGGCAAAGGTTGCCTGTTCAAGAAATTCGCCGGTATCGACGTGTTCGACATCGAGCTCGCGGAAACCGATCCGGACAAGCTGGTCGAAGCCATCGCGATGCTCGAACCGACGCTCGGCGGCATCAACCTGGAAGACATCAAGGCGCCGGAGTGCTTCTATATAGAGAAGAAACTGCGCGAGCGCATGAAGATTCCGGTCTTCCACGACGACCAGCACGGCACCGCGATCATCGCGTCGGCGGCGATTCTCAACGGCCTGAAAGTGGTCGGCAAGAAGCTCGACGAGATCAAGCTCGTCTGTTCCGGCGCGGGCGCGGCGGCGATTGCGTGTCTGGATCTGCTCGTCGATCTCGGCCTGAAAAAGTCGAACGTGCTTGTCTGCGACTCGAAGGGCGTGATCTACGAAGGACGCGGCAATCTCGATCCGTCGAAGGAACGCTATCAGGCGACCACGAACGCGCGCACGCTGGCCGATGCCATCGACGGCGCCGACGTGTTCCTCGGCTGTTCGAGCGCCGGCGTGCTGAAGCCGGAAATGGTCAAGGTGATGGGCGACAAGCCGCTGATCCTCGCGCTCGCCAACCCGGAGCCGGAAATCCGCCCGGAAGAAGCGAAGAAGGTGCGCCCGGACGCGATCATCGCGACGGGCCGTTCGGATTATCCGAACCAGGTGAACAACGTCTTGTGCTTCCCGTTCATCTTCCGTGGCGCGCTCGACGTGGGCGCGACCACCATCACGGAAGAGATGAAGCTCGCGTGCGTGCGCGCGATCGCCGAACTCGCCGAAGAGACCGATCAAGGCGATGAAGTCGCGAAAGCCTACGAAGGCCATTCGCTCGAATTCGGTCCGGAATACCTGATTCCGAAGCCGTTCGACCCGCGCCTCATCATCAAGATCGCGCCCGCAGTCGCTCAGGCGGCAATGGATTCGGGCGTGGCGACGCGTCCGATCCACGACATGGACGCGTATCGCGAGGAACTCGGCACGACGGTGTATCGCACAGGCATGGTGATGCGGCCGGTGTTCCAGGCCGCGAAGGCCGCGCCCGCGCGCATCGTGTTCGCGGAAGGCGAGGACGAGCGCGTGCTGCGCGCCGCGCAATTCGTGCTGCTGGAAAAGATCGCGAAGCCGATCATCATCGGTCGTCCGGCCGTGGTGGAAATGCGCCTGAAGAAGATGGGCTCGAAGCTCACGCCCGGCACCGATTTCGAGATCGTCAATCCCGAGGACGACCCGCGTTATCAGCAATGCTGGCAGGAATATCACGCGATCGCCGCGCGCGAGGGCGTGACGCCGGAGAACGCGAAGGCGGCGCTGCGCAAGTTCAACACGCTGATCGGCGCGCTGCTGGTGCGTCTTGGCGACGCCGACGGCATGATCTGCGGCTTGATCGACTCGTATCACAGCCATCTGAAGTTCATCGAGCAGGTGCTGGGCAAAGCGGCCGACGTGAAGCATTTCGCCGCGATGAACCTGTTGATGCTGCCGGGCCGCAATCTCTTTATCAGCGACACCTACGTCAACGAAACGCCGACGCCCGAGCAACTCGCCGACATGACCGTGCTCGCCGCGCGCGAAATCGAGAAGTTCGGTATTACGCCGAAGGTCGCGCTGCTGTCGAACTCGAACTTCGGCAGCGTGCCAAGCGCGTCGTCGAAGCGCATGGCGGAAGCGCGCACGCTGATCGCGGCGCGCGCGCCGTCGCTCGAAATTGATGGCGAAATGCACGGCGACGCAGCGTTGTCGGAAGTGGTGCGCAAGGCCGCGTTCCCGGGCACGACGCTGACCGGCGAGGCGAACCTGCTCATCATGCCGAACGTGGAAGCCGCGAACATCACGTACAACATGCTCAAGATGGTGAGTGGCGAAGGCGTGACCGTCGGACCGTTCCTGCTCGGCGTCGACAAGCCGGTTCACATCCTGACGCCGGCGGCGACGGTGCGGCGGATTATCAATATGACGGCGGTGGCGTCGGCGAACGCGCGGGCTGGGAAGTAGGGCTTGGTTTGAACGGACGCGCGGTTTAGCGCGTCGGGTTTGTCTGTTGAAGAGCGGCGCTCCGGTCTCGGAGCGCCGCCTTTTTTATATGAATTAGTTAGGAATCCGTCTTATCGGTAAAAATTCATGTATGTCCATCTAATGAGACACCTTGTTTCAAATAGGACAAATCGTATTTGAATGATTAGGGTGACTGATTAAATTCGCGAGCCGATGTGCCATTGCGCCGGCGATTTCTATCTTGCGAGCAACGCCGGTCGCGCGCAGACGGTCCGAATTTATCTCTCAGGAATAGGCAGCGAACATGAACAAGTTCTTCAAATCGGTTTGGAATGAATCCGTCGGGGCGTGGGTTGCGACGTCGGAAAAAAGTCCGGCACGCGGCAAGCGTAGCGGACGGGCAGCGAAGGCGGTGCTGGCATCGGCGTTCATGTTCACGACGCTGAGCGCGGTCGCTAGCGGGCTGGATGGTGGAAGTTTGCAAAACAATGGTTCGGGCGTGAACAACGGCGAAGCAGTGGGCACCAGCGCGGTGGCGAACGCGGACTACGGCTCGGCATTCGGCCCGGGAGCAACTGCGGCAGGTGTGGGCGACGTCGCGATCGGCGCCGATGCGAAAGTCGATAGCGGCGCGCAAACCGGCGACGGCGGCGTGCGCGGCAGCGTCGGGATCGGCTCGAACGCCAAGGCGACGGGCGCGAGCGCGACGGCCATCGGTGGCCTTGCCAACGCAGGAAGTCAGGCTACGGCAATCGGCAGCAACGCAAACGCTAGTTCGTCGGGCTCATTGGCTTTGGGTTACAACGCGACCGCCGGCGCAAGCAGCGCCATCTCAATCGGTACGTCCAGCAAAGCAACGTTTGCCAATTCGGTCGCGATCGGTTCGAACTCTTCGACGGACCGCATGAATTCCGTGTCGATCGGCAACAGCGGATTCCAGCGGACACTAACGGCAGTCGCGCGCGGCACACAACAATATGATGCAACCAACGTCGCGCAGCTTTCCGACGTCACGGCGTTGTTCGGCGGCGGCGCGGCGGTGAACGCGGACGGCACGATTGCTCCGCCGTCGTACACGGCAAACGGCTCGACCGTCGCGAATGTCGCCGATGCTGTCGCGGCGCTCGACAGCGGCCTGAACGATCGCGTGAAGTACGACACGACGGCACACGACAAGGTGACGCTCGGCACTGCCGCCACAGCGGTTACTCTGACGAACGTCAAGGACGGCGCGCTCACTTCGACCAGTCTCGACGCCGTCAACGGCTCGCAACTCTACGCGACAAATCAAAAGGTCGATGCGCTGAGCGCCAACCTCAACGACGGCGTCAACTACGATACGACGTCGCATGACCAGGTCACGCTTGGCGCTGCCGGCACGCCGGTCAAAGTGACGAACGTCGCGCCGGGCGCGCTCGGCGCGACCAGCGTGGACGCGGTGAACGGCTCGCAACTGTTCTCGACGAATCAGGACGTTTCGAAGCTGAACACGAAGGTGGCCGACGCCGTGTTGTACGACACGACCGCGCACGACAAGGTCACGCTGGGGAATGCTGGCACGCCGGTCGCGGTGACGAACGTCGCGCCGGGCGCGCTCGGCGCGACCAGCGTCGACGCAGTGAACGGTTCGCAACTGTTCGCGACGAACCAGGATGTGTCGAAGCTGAAGGCGACGACGGCCGACGCGGTGCTATACGACACGACCTCACACAACCAGGTCACGCTTGGCGCTGCCGGCACGCCGGTCAAAGTGACGAACGTCGCACCGGGCGCGATCGGCGCAAGCAGCGTGGACGCGGTGAACGGCTCGCAACTCTTCGGATTATCGTCGAGCGCAGCAAGCGCGCTGGGTGGCGGCGCGGCGGTCAATTCGGACGGCACGTTGAAAAAGCCGGCCTACTCGCTCGATAACGGAACCTTCACCGCCGACAACGTCGGCTCGGCACTCGGCAATCTCGACGGCCGCGTGACGAAGAACACCAACGACATCAACACCTGGACGACGAACATCACGACCGGTCAGGTCGGCATCGTTCAGCAAAACCTGGAGACGCGCGTGATTACGGTCGGCGCTGCGACGAACGGCGGCGAAGTCAGCGTGGCGGGTACGACGGGTTCGCGTGTCGTGAGCGGCGTGGCGAACGGCGATATCAGCGCGACCAGCAATCAAGCAGTGAACGGTTCGCAACTGTACGGCGCGTCAGCCAGCATTGCCTCGGCGTTGGGCGGCGGATCGGTCGTCAACAAGGACGGTTCGGTTTCCGCGCCGGTCTATAACGTCGGCGGCACGCAAGTGACCGGCGTCGGCGCGGCGATCGACAACCTCGACGGCCGTGTGTCGAAGAACACGTCGGATATCGCAGGCATCAAGGGCGATGTCGCGAACGTGTCGAACGTGGCGGCGAACGCGGTTGCGTACGATTCGTCGTCGCACGACAAAGTCACGCTCGGCGGTCAGACGCCGGCCGACGGCTCCGCGCCGGACGCAGTCCAGCTAACGAACGTGAAGGACGGCGAGCTTTCCACCACCAGCACGGACGCGGTGAATGGCAAGCAGCTCAACGACACGAACTCGCGCCTCGATGCCTACGCAGGTGCCATCAACAACATCGAGAATACGGGCGTCGGTTTCCTCGCGGTGAATTCGTCGACGGCAACGGCTGCATTGCCGGTCGCGAGCGGCACGGACGCCGTGGCTATCGGCGCGAACTCGAAGGCAACGGGCAACAACTCGGTGGCGCTCGGAGCGGGTTCGGTCGCGGATCAGGACAACACGGTGTCGGTGGGCGCAGCGGGTAGCGAGCGTCGCGTGACCAACGTGGCGGCTGGACAGAGCGGTACGGACGCCACGAACATGAACCAGCTGAACGCAGTGCGCAACGAGTTGGGATCGAACATTGCCAGCGTGCAGCGTGGCGCGTACTCCGGCGTCGCAGCCGCGATGGCGATGCCGAACCTGACGCCGAGCGGTCCGGGCAAGACCGTGGTGGCGGCCGGTGTGGGCAACTACAAGGGCTACAGCGCGTTCGGCGCGGGCGCGACGTATCGTTCGCGTGACGGTGCGTGGCTCGTGAACGGCGCGTTGTCGGTGACGGGTCAGGGCGATGCCGGTGTCCGTGCTCAAGTCGGCTATGAGTTCTAAAACCTGAAGTAGCTTGAAAGAAGAAGGGCGATCCGTTTCGGATCGCCCTTCTTTATTTGCCGGAGAGAAATCTCACGCGACCTGGCGTGCTTCGCCGCCGTCGCCCGCGCGCCAACGCGTTAGCAACGCGTTCCATTTCACCCGCGCCGCGCGCACGTTGTTGTCCTTCACGTGGCCGTAACCGCGCATCGAATCGGGCAGACTCGCCAGTTCGATCGCGAGCGGCAGTTTCGGCGGTGTCAGCCCCGCCATCAATTCCGCCACCAGCGTTTCGTATTCCACGATCAACCCGCGTTCCATCTTCCGCTCGACCGTCGAGCCGAACGGGTCGAACGCCGATCCGCGCAGGAACTTCATCCTCGTCAGGACACGCATCGCGGAGAATATCCACGATCCGTATTGCTTCTTCATCAGATGCCCGTCCGCATCCTTTTTGGCGAAGATCGGCGGCGCGAGGTGAAACTTCATTTTCCAGTCGCCTTCGAAGCTCGCCTTCAGCTTGTCGATGAACGCCGGATCGGCGTAAAGGCGCGCGACCTCGTATTCGTCCTTGTACGCCATCAACTTGTGCAGGTTCCGCGCGACCGCTTCCGTCAGCGGATACTGGCCGTCGCCTGAACCGAGCGACGCTTCCTTCGCGCGCACCTGCGTCACGAGCCGCCCATAGCGCGCCGCGTAAGCCTCGTTTTGATAGGCGGCGAGATATTGGACGCGTTTGTCGATCAGCGTATCGAGTGCTTTCGGCGTATGCAGCGCGATGATCTTGCCGCCGCCTTCGTTCGTATTGGCGCCGCCTTGCGTTTTCACGAGCCGTTGCATGGCGTCCGGATCGTGCGCCGCGCGTCGTCCCCATTCGAATGCGGCGAGATTTTTATCGACCTGCACCGCGTTCAATTCGATCGCGCGCGTGAGCGATTCGTGGCGCAACGGCACCCAGCCGCGTTGCCACGCGTAGCCGAGCACGAACGGGTTCGTATAGATCGCGTCGCCGAGCAACGCGACGGCGAAGCGGTTGGCATCGACCATCGCGACGTGTTCGCCCGCCGCCGCACGGATATCGGCCTCCGCGCTCGCGCCCGGAAAGCGCCAGTTCGGGTTCTTGATGAACTCGGCGGTCGGCGTCTGCGCGCTATTCACGACCACGCGCGTGTGGCCCGGCTGCATCCGCGAGCCGCATTCGTCGCTTGCGGTCACGATCGGATCGCAGCCGATCACGAGATCCGCCTCGCCCATCGCGATGCGGGTCGCGTGGATATCGGCGGGGCGGTTGGCAATCTGCACGTGGCTCATTACGGCGCCGCCTTTTTGCGCGAGGCCGGTCACGTCGAGCACGGTGACGCCTTTTTGCTCCAGATGCGACGCCATGCCGAGCAGCGCGCCGATCGTCACGACGCCCGTTCCGCCGACGCCGGTCACGAGCACGCCATAAGGCCGCGCGATGTCGGGCAGGTCGGGCATCGGCACGGGCGGCATGGCGTCGTTCGCGACCGTCGATGCCTTCGGTTTCCTCAACTGGCCGCCTTCAACCGTGACGAAGCTCGGGCAGAAACCTTTGACGCACGAGTAGTCCTTGTTGCACGACGATTGGTTGATCTGGCGCTTCGTGCCGTATTCGGTGTCGAGCGGTTCCACCGACAAACAGTTCGACTTCACCGAACAATCGCCGCAGCCTTCGCACACGGCTTCATTGATGACCACGCGTTTTGCCGGATCCGGATACGCGCCGCGTTTGCGGCGGCGACGCTTTTCGGTCGCGCAGGTCTGGTCGTAGATCAGGATGGACGTGCCGGAAATTTCGCGTAGCACGCGTTGCACGGCGTCGAGTTCGTCGCGATGGTGGACCTCGATGCCCGGCGCGAGGCCGACGTTCGCCGCGTACTTTTCGGGTTCATCGGTGACGATCACGATCTTCGACGCACCTTCCGCCGCGAGCTGATGCGTGATTTGCGGCACGGTGAGCACGCCGTCCACCGGCTGGCCGCCGGTCATCGCGACGGCATCGTTGTAGAGAATCTTGTAGGTGATGTTCGCTTTCGACGCGATGGCCGCGCGAATCGCGAGCAGGCCGGAGTGGAAATAGGTGCCGTCGCCGAGGTTCGCGAACACGTGTTTGTCGTTCGAGAACGGCGCCTGGCCGATCCACGCGACGCCTTCGCCGCCCATCTGGCTGAACGTGCTCGTGCTGCGATCCATCCAGACAGTCATGTAATGACAGCCGATCCCGGCCATCGCGCGCGAGCCTTCCGGCACGTTGGTCGACGTATTGTGCGGACAGCCCGAACAAAACCACGGCTTGCGCTCGGCTTCGACGCGCGGCTTCGCCAGCGCTTTTTCCTTCGCTTCGATCACGGCGATGCGCGTCGCGATTCGCGCGCGCACATCGGACGGCAGGTCGAATTTGTCGAGCCGCGTCGCGATCGCCTTCGCGATGATCGCCGGCGACAGTTCGTAGTGCGCCGGCAGCAGCCAGTTGCCCATCGGCACCGACCACTCGCCGCCCGCGCCGTCTTTCTCGTCGAATTTGCCGTACACGCGCGGTCGCTGCGCGTCCGGCCAGTTGTACAACTCCTCCTTGATCGCGTATTCGAGAATCTGGCGCTTTTCCTCCACCACCAGAATCTCCTCCAGCCCGTGCGCGAACGCGTGCGCGCCCTGCGCTTCGAGTGGCCACACGCAACCGACCTTGTACAGACGAATGCCGATGCGCGCGCACGTTTCATCGTCGAGACCGAGATCGGCGAGCGCCTGACGCACGTCCAGATACGCTTTGCCCGCCGTCATGATGCCGAAGCGCGCGTTCGGCGCGTCGATTTCGATCCGGTCCAGTTTGTTCGCGCGCACGTAGGCGAGCGCGGCGTACCACTTGTAGTCGAGCAGGCGCGCTTCCTGAACCAGCGGCGGATCGGGCCAGCGAATATTGAGACCGCCGGCGGGCATCGTGAAGTCGTCCGGAATGACGATTTGCGTGCGAAACGGGTCGATATCCACCGACGCCGACGATTCCACCACGTCGGTCACGCATTTCATCGCGACCCAGAGGCCGGAATAGCGGCTCATCGCCCAGCCGTGCAGGCCGAAATCGAGATATTCCTGAACATTCGACGGAAACAGCACCGGCAAGCCGCACGCCTTGAATACGTGTTCGGACTGGTGCGCGAGCGTCGACGATTTGGCCGCGTGATCGTCGCCCGCGAGCACGAGCACGCCGCCGTGTTGCGCCGATCCGGCCGAGTTGCCGTGCTTGAAGACGTCGCCGGAACGGTCCACGCCGGGGCCTTTGCCGTACCACATCGAGAAAACGCCGTCGTATTTGGCGCTCGGATACAGGTTGACCTGTTGCGATCCCCAGACCGCCGTCGCCGCGAGATCTTCGTTCACACCGGGCTGAAACACGACCTGATGCGCGGCGAGATGCTTCTTCGCCTTCCAGAGCGACTGATCGAGACCGCCAAGCGGGGAACCGCGATACCCGGAGATGAATCCGGCGGTGTTGAGCCCGGCGGCGTGATCGCGTTGTTGTTGCAGCATCGGGAGGCGAACCAGCGCCTGGATGCCGCTCATGTACGCGCGGCCGCGTTCGAGCGTGTATTTGTCGTCGAGCGTGACGGAGGTCAAGGCGGCTTCTAGCGAAGCTCTTTGTTCTGCGTCTAGCGGGGCATTCATTGTGTGTACTCCTCACCCGGGGTTTGGGATCGCCAAAGCATTTCTCAGGCCGCCGCGTCTTGTGAACGCGTTGGCCGGGACTTTGAGTGTGCCAAGTTGGCGGGCTTCCCGGCACTGGTAAAAACCCGTTGAAAAACCGTGACTTAGCGTTCTCTTGCGTCGTCCAACACTTTCAGGGTGTTTTATTGCGCGGCGCGATGTTACAAGCTGTAAATCTGCTCGCGGCTCGGGAACTGGCCCGGACAATGCTGTCTAAATGTCCGCTTGCGCAATTCCGCGTACCAGTTCGGAGTCACGCTTAAAAAAGCAGCACTAGCCGTACACAAGCAGCACGTTGTCAGAAGGAGAACACGATGAAACAACGCCATATCCAGAGTTTCCTGGTGGTATCGGCCGCATTTTTTGCGATGAACGCCGCGCCGATCCGCCCCAATTCCAGCCTTTCCAGCGCCGCCGCCACACCCGTTCAGCAGGCCGCGCAGACGCGCACGAGCGTCGCCGATGCCCGCAGCCGTCGGGAATCCGGCGCGGTCGGCTCGACCGACGAGTCGGCTGTCTAAACCGCCCGCGCTCATGTTCCGAGCATGAGCCGCCAGAATAGAAAAAGGCGAGGATCTTCCGATCCTCGCCTTTTTGATTTTTGGACGCGCTCAGTTCGCCGTGGTGTCTTTCAGCACGCCGCGCCGCATCTGATCGAGTTCGATGGATTCGAACAGCGCCTTGAAATTGCCTTCGCCGAAGCCCTGATTGCCCTTGCGCTGAATGATCTCGAAGAAGATCGGACCGATCTGGTTTTCGGTGAAAATCTGCAGAAGAATCTCATTCGCTTCGCCATCGATAAGAATCTTCCGCTGCTTCAACTCGGCGACTGATTCACCATGATTCGGCACGCGACGATCCACGAGCTCGTAATACGTGTCAATCGTGTCGAGCAGCGCGATTTTCGAGGTGCGCAGGCCATCGACCGTGCTGCAAATATCGTCGGTGCCGAGCGCGATGTGCTGAATGCCTTCGCCGCGATACGCATCGAGATACTCCTGAATCTGGCCCGCCGTGTCCGAGCCTTCCTCGTTGATCGGAATGCGGATTTTGCCGCACGGCGAACTCATCGCCTTCGATTTCACGGCCGTCACTTTGCCTTCGATATCGAAATAACGCGCCTCGCGGAAATTGAACAGGCGCTCGTAGAAATCCGCCCATTCGATCATTCGGCCGCGATGCACGTTGTGCGTCAGGTGATCGATATAAGTCAGGCCGTGGCCGAGCGGATTTTGATCCGCGCCGGGGATCGGCTCGAAATCGACGTCGTAAATGCTGATATCGCCGATGCTGCCCGGCGCCGCGCCATTCTTGCCGCGCCAACGATCAACGAAATAAATGAGCGAATCGCCGACGCCTTTGATAGCCGGGATGTTCAGTTCCATCGGGCCGGTCTTGTTGTCGAAGCCCCACGCGCCTAAGTCGAGCGCGCGCCGGTAGGCCTGGCCCGCGTCCGCGACGCGGAAAGCGATGGCGCAGATCGACGGTCCGTGCAGGCGCGCGAAGCGTTGGGCGAACGAATCCGGTTCGGCGTTGATGATGAAGTTGATGCCGCCCTGACGATACAGCGTGACGTTCTTGTGGCGATGCCGCGCGATGGCCGTGAAGCCCATTTGCTCGAAAAGTTTGCCGAGCGCGACCGGATCCGGCGCGGTGTATTCGATGAATTCGAAACCGTCGGTGCCGACGGGGTTGTCCCAGCCCGGAATGCTCATGCGTGTCTCCTGCCGCTCGAACGCGGAAATTAATGAGATGAGTGTAATCAGGCGGCTGGGAAGAATGCTTGCGAAGTTAATCGTTGTTGGCTAGGCTGACGCAAGTTTCTGCTGCTCACCAGGAAAAAGGAGGCAGGGAATGGCTGAAATTGAACTCGACGCGATCGACCGCAAGATTCTCGCGATTCTGCAGGAGAACGGCAGGCTGTCGAATCAGGAGATCGCGGATCGCGTGAGTTTGTCGCCGAGTCCGTGTTTGCGCCGCATTCGGCGGCTAGAAGAGGACGGCGTGATTCGCGGCTACGTCGCATTGCTCGATCCGATCAAGCTCGGCCTCGGGCTGCTCGCCTATGTGAATGTGCGGCTGGAAAAGCGTGGCGGCGAAGCGTCGGCGCTGCATTCGCGCCCGAAGACGCACGCCGAATTGTTCCGCGAGGCCATTCGGCTCTGGCCGGAAGTCGTTGCGTGCGACGCGATGACCGGCGAAATGGATTATCTGCTGCGCGTTCAGGTCGAGGACATGGCGCATTTTTCGCGTTTCGTGCAGGACCAGTTGCTGCATCACCCTTCAGTGATCGATGTGAAGACGAGTTTTTCGCTGGAGCGGATCAAGGAGACGACGGCGCTGCCGCTGCTTTGATTCCTCGCGCTTGACTCGTGCGGCGCGCGACAGAAATGAAAAAGGACGATCTATGCCGTCCTTGGTTGGTCCCGCTCGCAGCGCATACCCCGCGCTGTCTTAGGCGGCGTCTGCCGTGGGCATGAACGCCGTGAACATTTGCGATGCGCGGCGCGCTTGCCGCTTGATCGCGTAATCGAAAACCGCTGCTTGCTCCTGCAGCATTTCCGCGATGATGCTGGTGTGATCGGCGGGCGTGAGCGAGAGATAAGCGTCGGCTTCGCCATACGCGTACTCGATCTTCATGCCCGACTTCTTCGCGATGTGCATCATCGTGGAGTTGCGCGACAGGCAGTGGATGTAAAGCGTCGTGACATGCGTATTGCGGCTGCGAATAGCGGCGCGTTCAAACAATTTCGAGCCGATGCCGCGTCCGCGCGCGCTTTCCAGCACCGACACACCGAACTCCGCCGTGCGCTTGTTGCCTTCTGCGGGCAAGTAGGCCAGATGGCCGACACCGGCCAGTTGCAGATGTTCGTCGAATACGCCAAACACGGTGTCGCGAGAAAAATCGATATTGCGGACGTAGTTGTCGATCACGTGATCCGGCACGATTTGGCCGAAGCGCAGGAGCCGGTCGTCTTCGTCGAGCGCGAGGAAATGCGCGAGCAGGCGTTCACGGTCGGCCGACGTCAACGAGCGAACGAGGACCGTCGAGCGGCCCGCTTGCGTCAGCGGCGTGGCGCCCGCGACGATAGGCGCGGCGGCGCGTTGAATGGTCATGTTCACGAGGTTCTCCTTGATTCGTCGGCGGCATGGTGCACCGCAACGCGAATTTTAGCCGATCGAGCTAATCGGCGTTAGGGAAAACCCGTAATTAGGAATTGAGGACAGCGTCTAAATGATGCGTTTATCTATTTGAATCAAAGGCTTGTGCGGATTGCGACAAAACAACGCGCAGCGCCTCCAGAACCGTTATGAACCTCAATTTGCACCGTTCAGACCATTTTCGATCACATCCACCACCTGCTCCGCGAATTCCCGATAGCCGAGTTTTCCGCCCGGTTTGAGCCAGGTGAAGGTCCAGTTGATCATGCCGAACACCATCATCGTGAGCGCGGTCTGGTTCTCGCGCGTCGCCCGTTCCGGATAGGCGCGCGCGAGTTGTCGGGAGAACGCGGCGACGATATCGCGCTGACGGCCGAGCACGATGTCGCGCTGTGCGTCTTCGAGGTATTTCACGTCGTTCAGCAGCGCGACGTGTCGGCTGTGCGACGTCTCGTATTCCGCCAGAAACGCGCGCACGAGTTCCGCGAACGCTTCGCGCTCGGACAGCCCGCGCCGCTGGCTCGCGCCTTCGACCTCGGCGATGATCAGCATCAGCCGCTTGGTGTAGCGGTCGAGCAGATCGAAAAGGATCGCTTCCTTGCTGGCGTAATAGTGATAAAGCCGCGCCTTCGACGTGCCGCTCGCCGCGGCCAGATCGGCCATGGACGTGCTCGGATAACTCGTCTGCGCGAATTTGGCGGCGGCGAGTTCGAGAATCTGCTCGCGCTGGGTGTCGTGATCGGGCGCTCTTGTTCGGGCCATTGAGTGTGGAAATGTCGTGCGATTAGTTGGACGGACGGCGCAATTCGCCATCGAGCAAGCCGGTCGGCGCGCCGCTCAGCGATCCGCGCAATTCGAGGCGGCCAGCCGCGACCAGTTCGCGGCAGCGCCAGAACGCGACCGAGTCGCTCACCATGAAGCCGAAGCTGCCCGCCATGATACGTCCGGCGATTTTTCTCGCAGGTTGCCAGTCCGGTGTGGCGAGATGGACCACCGCTTCGTCGATTTCCGCGTAGACGCCGGAGACGAACGTGTTGTCGCGCCAGCGGCGCGTTTCGCCGTTGGCCTGCTTCGCTTCCTGCCATTCGAGCGCGAGGCGGCTGATCCGCAACACGGAAATGGGCGCGGCGGTCGGGATTTTCGTGAGCAGTTCGTCGGCGGTGAACATGCCGACGGCGGTCGATCCGTCGTTGCGTCCGCGAGTGGTGTCGTCGGCGCCGCTCAAGTCGCGTTCGGACAGCTTCGCCTCGTTCAGCCGCTGCGGCGTATTGCGCAGATGGTAGGCCACGCGGCGCAGCGTCAACTGGTCGGCTGCGCTCTGGGCGTGCCAGACCACGACTTGAGAATCGTCGCGTGCCAGTTGCGCGAGAAGCGCGTCCTGCGCGCGGATTTCGGCGGCGAAATCGAGGTCCGGCGCATCGATCACGTGCTGCCAGAAGACGGCGCGGGTGTCAGGCGAAGGCGTGTCGTCGATGCCTTTCAGCGGGCCGATCGCGAGATCGTCTTTCAGCGCGATCACGCGTTCATCGCGGCCTGCGAGCCGCAGCGCGTCGAGCAGAGTGGCGGCGGCGTGGTCGCCGTTGGTAACGTGGATTGTGCTCATTGATGAAGAAAGGCAAACAGAAAGGGCCGCTCGAAGGAAGCGGCCCCTAGTGTAAGCGAATCGACCCGGCGCTAAACGCCGTTTGCAAGCTGCGTTGCGCGCCTAGCGTTCGTCGTAACTTACGACGACGCGCTCGCTCACCGGATGACACTGACACGTCAGCACGAATCCATCGTCGATTTCATGCTGCTCCAGCGTGAAATTCTTCTCCATTGTCACCTCGCCCTCGAGCACCTTCGCGCGGCACGTGCAGCACACGCCGCCCTTGCACGCGTACGGCAGCGCCAGGCCGGCTTTCAGCCCGACATCGAGCACGCTCACGCCCGCGTAGGGCAGGCGCAGCTTGCGCTTCTTGCCGTCGATAATCAGTTCCAGCTCGGCGGCGGGCGTCGTGTCGGTGATCTCGATCGGCGGCACGCCCGCCTGCGGCAGCGGCGAGCCGAAGCGCTCGACATGCACCTTCTCCGCGCTAAGTCCCGCCGCCTTGAACGCGCTTTCGGCGGCATCCATCATCGGGCCGGGACCGCAGATAAACGCTTCGTCGATGTCGTCGGCGGGCAGCAATGTGGCGAGAAACGCGCGGCATTTTTCCTCGTTCAGCACGCCGTTGAACAACTCGACGTCCTGCAAATCGTCCGACAGGACGTGATACAGCGAGAACCGGCTCATGTAGCGGTTCTTCACGTCTTCGAGTTCCTCGGCAAACATGATCGCGTCGACGCTTCGGTTGCCGTACACGAGCGTGAAACGGCTGGTCGGCTCGGTTTCGAGCGTCGTCTTGATGATCGCGAGCACCGGCGTGATACCCGATCCGCCCGAGAACGCCACGTAATGCTTGGCGTGATCGGCGTTCAGATGCGTGAAAAAGCGGCCATCGGGCGTCATCACGTCGATTTCGTGGCCGGGCTTGAGCGTATCGAACGCGAAGTTCGAGAATCGCCCGCCGCGCACGCGCTTGATGCCGATCCGCAATTCGCCGTCGCGATCGTAGTCGGTCACGCCGACGCAAATCGAATACGAGCGGCGCGTTTCTTCACCGTCGATATGCGTTTTCAGCGTCACGAACTGGCCTTGCGTGAAGCGGAACGCGTCGCGCAAATCGGGCGGAACGTCGAACGAAACCGTCACGGCGTCGGCGGTTTCCGGACGCACGTCGCGGATTCGCAGCGGATGGAATTGCGGAGTCGCCATGGTCGCGATCGTCTCAATAAGGTTTGAAGTAGTCGAACGGCTCGCGGCAGTCGATGCACCGATAAAGCGCTTTGCACGCCGTCGAGCCGAATTGCGCGAGACGCTCGGTGTGCGCCGAGCCGCAGCGCGGGCAGGCGGGTCGATCGACTTGGCGCGGCACGAAGCGGATCGGCTTTTCGAGCGGCGCGCTTTGGCCGCACTGGCCGGCCGGCGGCGCGATGCCGTAGGCGCGGAGCTTCTCGCGGGCGGTGCCGGTCATCCAGTCGGTCGTCCACGCGGGCGCGAGCACCGTTTCGATCCGATGTTTCGTGAAGCCGCTGACATCAAGCGCATGGCCGATATCCTCGGCGATCTGGTCCATCGCCGGGCAGCCCGAATACGTTGGCGTGATGACGACTTCAAGCGTGTCGTCGGCGGCGCGGCGCACGTCGCGCAGAATGCCGAGTTCGCGGATCGACACCACGGGAATTTCCGGGTCCGGCACCGTTTCGAGCACGGCCCAGACGCGTTTCAACGACGAATCGGCGCGCATGTCGATCACCACGATGCGCCCGGATGCTGACGCGCGAGGCTCTGCATTTCGGCCAGCAGATAACCCATGTGCTCGGAATGCTCGCCGAGCTTGCCGGTCGTCACATGTTGTCCTGCATCCGGCAGACGCAAGGTGGCTTCGGCGAGCGTCGCTTCGACTTCCTCGCGCCACGCGGCCTCCAGATCCTGCGTCAACGGGCCGATACGTTCCGCCGCTGCCGCCCGCTCCACGTCGTCGGTCGCGAAAAATTCGCGCGTGTACGGCAGCAAATAGTCGAGCGCCGCCTGCGCCCGCCGATGCGATTCCTCCGTGCCATCGCCGAAACGCACGAGCCATTCGGCTGCGTGATGCAGGTGATAGCGCGTTTCCTTGATCGACTTCGCCGCGATGGCCGCGAGATGCGTGTCGCTCGACGCCTTGAGCGCCGTCCAAAGCGGGTTCATCAGCGCGGAGTAGAGGAAGTTGCGCGTGACGGTGACCGCGTAATCGCGTTCGGTGCGCGCCGTGCCCGCGAGCGGGCCGAAATGCGGCAGTTCGACGAGCGTGTAGTTGGCGAACTCGCGCTCGTTGCGAAAGTACGCGTAATCGTCCTCGGTCTTCTTCACGCCGGTGAGTTGCTGGTCGAGCGTCGCGGCGTGCGCGTAGAGCAGCCGCGCCTGTCCGATCAAATCGAGCGCGATGTTCGCGAGCGCGATGTCCTCTTCGAGCACCGGGCCGTGGCCGCACCATTCGCTGTTGCGCTGACCGAGGATCAGCGCGTTATCGGCGAGGCGCAGCACGTAGTTCAGATGTGCGGACGTCGTCATGGCGTGCCCTTACATGTGATTGATTTCGTCGGGCAGCACGAAGAAGGTCGGATGACGGTAGATCTTGTCGCCGGCGGGCTCGAAGAGTTCTTCCTTGTCGGCGGGATTCGACGCTGTGATCGCCGACGACGGCACCACCCAGATGCTCACACCTTCCTGACGCCGCGTGTACACGTCGCGCGCCATGCGCAGCGCGCCCGGCGCATCCGGCGCGTGCAGGCTGCCGCAATGCTTGTGATCCAGCCCCTGCTTGCTGCGCACGAAAACTTCCCAGATCGGCCATTCCTTGTTCATCGTTCTCTCCTTATGCGGCTTGCTGGCGAGCCCGGGCGGCTTGCTTTTCGGCATGCGCGAGCGCGGCGTCGCGCACCCACGCGCCTTCGTCGTGCGCTTTCACGCGGGTCGCGAGCCGCTCCTTGTTGCACGGACCGTCGCCATTGACGACGCGCCAGAATTCTTCCCAGTCGATCGCGCCGTAGTCGTGCGCCTGCCGTTCTTCATTCCACTTCAGGTCCGGATCGGGCAGCGTGACGCCGAGAATGCGCGCCTGCTCGACGGTCGCATCGACGAATTTCTGCCGCAGATCGTCGTTCGAAATACGCTTGATGCCCCATTTGAACGACTGGCCGCTGTGGATCGAATCCTTGTCGCTCGGGCCGAACATCATCAGCACGGGCCACCACCAGCGGTTTATCGCCTGCTGAACCATCTCGCGTTGCGCGGCGGTGCCTTTCATCATCGAGAGCAGCGCGTCGAAACCTTGCCGCTGGTGAAATGACTCTTCCTTACAGATGCGGATCATCGCGCGCGCATAGGGGCCGTAAGTGCAGCGGCAGAGCGGGATCTGGTTCATGATCGCCGCGCCGTCCACCAGCCAGCCGATCACCCCGACATCGGCCCAGGTCGGCGTCGGATAATTGAAGATGCTCGAATACTTGGCTTTTCCCGCGTGCAGCGCGTCGAGCAACTGATCGCGCGAAACGCCCATGGTTTCCGCCGCGCTATATAGATAGAGACCGTGGCCGCCTTCGTCCTGCACCTTCGCGAGCAGAATGGCCTTGCGCTTGAGGCTCGGCGCGCGGCTGATCCAGTTGCCTTCCGGCTGCATCCCGATGATCTCGGAATGCGCGTGCTGCGAAATCTGGCGGATCAGGGTCTTGCGGTAAGCGTCGGGCATCCAGTCCTGCGCTTCGATCTTGCCGTCGGCCGTCATCACAGCGTCGAATTTCGCCTGATCGGGGGAAATGGCCGACGGGGCATCGATGGGCTGGACGTTGCCGGGAATATCGAGGGATTGCGTATACATGACGATCGCTCGCTCAGGAGATAAGGCGGGTTGCATCGGTTTGGCGATTATAAACCGACCGGCCGGTCGGTTTATAAGTATTTTTGAGACGAGCGAAGTTCGCTGGCGCGCCGCGTGCGAGCACAAAAAAAGCCGCTTCTAATCAGGAAGCGGCTTTTGGGAGGACGCGGTGAACGGTTCAGCGTGGCGACGTTGCCGGAGCGAAATCCTCAGCATCGACGTCATAACCTGAAGGTTCCCAGCGAATCGACAGCAACGCGATCAGCCCGGCGAGCGGCGCAATAGCGATGATCCAGAACACTTTTGTGTGGAGCGTGGCGGCCAGCACGGGGAACAGAAAGAGGGACACGGTCGAACTCGTTCGCATCAGCGTCTGGTTGAAGCCCACGCCGACACCGCGAAGCGAGGTCGGATAGCTGAGCGACGCGAACGTCATGCTGTGGGAACCCGGCCCGAAGCCTTGTCCGAGCAGGAACGCGGCGAGCAGCGCAATCGCCGTCGCCACTTCCGCGCCACCCGAGGGCTTGCCGACGAGCGCCAGGCCAACCAGCGCGATCAACTGGAACGTGTAGCCGAGCACGGTCAGTTTCCACGCCCCGACTTTCGGCACGGTGCGCACCGCGATCAACCCGCCGACAAACGCGAAACACAGGTTGAGCACGAGCGACGCGAGAATGGTCGTGAGCATCGACTGCGCGAGGAAGCTCGAAATAATGACCGGCAGCCCGAACGCGACCGCGTTATACGCGAACGACGACGCCACCGCGATCACCGTCGCGAGCACGGTGCGTCGGCGATAGACGCCTTTCAGCAGCGCGCCGTAGTTCGCGAACGTCGCTTTGCGCGGCTTCGGTTGCAAGTTCGTGGCGAGCGCGGCCGGATCGACTTCCGCGTCGATCCCGTAGGAGCGCCGGAGAATCGCCGCCGCGCCTTTCAGATCGCCCTGATTCGCGGCCCAGACCGGCGACTCGCTCATATACCGGCTGCGAATCACGATAATCACGATCGCCGGCACCGCGCCGAAGCCGAGAATCAGCCGCCACAGCAGCCCGGAATGGCTTTCCGGCAGCACGGAATAGAGCGCGAGCACGAGCAGATACGACACGCTGATGGCCGCGTACCAGGTCGGACACCACATCGAAATGCGGGCCGCCTTGTTGCCGCGACCTTGGAGCCGCGAGAATTCCGCGAGAAACGCCATCGCCACCGGCAAGTCGATCCCGACGCCCAAACCCATCACGAAGCGCGCGCCACCGAGAACCCATGCGTTCGGCGCGAGCGCGCAGGCGATCGCCGCGACGACGAAAAAGAACATATCGGCCATGAACACGCGATACCGCCCGATCCGGTCGGTCAGGAAACCGCCGATAAACGCGCCGACGATCGCGCCGAACGTGATCGCCGAGGCGACGAAACCGGTGCCGGTCGGCGTCAGCGAGAACTCGCGCGCGATGTCCTTCACGCCGAACGCGAGCGCGCCGAGGTCGTAGGCGTCGAGGAAAACGCCGCCCAGCGCAATCGCGACGACCACGCGCGCGTCGCTGCCGATGGCGGCGCCGCGGTTCACGAGGTTCGACACATCGGCGGCGCTGCGGATCAGCGCGCGTCCGCTGGAATCGGTGGAAAGCGGCGCGGTGGCGCGCTCGGGTGCAAGGGAAGCTGACATGGAAACCGTAAAAAATGATGAAGAAGCAAGGAATCGCGCGATCCTACTGGCGCGGGGCCGCCGCGCCAAATTCATTTTCGTAATTTGATGAGTGACGGAGGAGCGGCACGGGTGTGCGGCTTGGGCCGAGCGGATGCGACAATGCCGCCTTGATATTCCGAGCGTTCCGCCATGTCCTTGTCAGCCGCGTCATCCAAACCTTGCGTTGTCGTTGTCGGCGGCGGTCCCGCCGGACTGATGGCGGCGGAAGCGCTCGCGGCGGGCGGCGCGCAAGTTCACGTCTACGACGCCATGCCGTCGGTCGGCCGCAAATTTTTGATGGCCGGCAAGGGTGGAATGAATCTGACGCATTCCGAACCGGCCGAACCATTTCTCGCCCGATACGGCGCGCGTCGCGAACAAATTGCGCCTTTTCTCCAGCGTTTCGACGCCGATCGGCTGCGCGCGTGGGTACACGATCTGGGTGTGGAAACGTTTGTCGGCAGTTCAGGGCGCGTATTTCCGACCGACATGAAAGCCGCGCCGATGCTGCGCGCCTGGCTGCATCGGCTGCGCGATCAAGGCGTGCAGTTTCATATGCGGCATCGGTGGATCGGTTTCGACGGCAACACGCCGAAGACGCTGCTGTTCGCCGCGCCCGACGGCGAAACGCGCGTGCAAGCCGACGCGGTCGTGCTCGCGCTCGGCGGCGCGAGTTGGCCGCGATTGGGCTCGGATGCCGCGTGGGTCCCGGAAATCGAAGCGCGCGGCGTACACGTGCAGCCGTTCCAGCCGTCGAATTGCGGGTTCGAACTCGACTGGAGCGAGCATTTCCGCAGCCGTTTCGCTGGGGAACCGCTGAAATCGGTGATGCTTGGGCTGACCGACGCGGATGGCGCGATCGACTGGCGCGTCGGCGAGTGTCTGATTACGGCGAGCGGGATCGAGGGAAGCCTGATCTACGCGCTTTCCGGGCGGATTCGCGAACAGATCAACGCTGCCGGGTCGGCTGAAATCCTGCTGGATCTCACGCCGGGGTTGTCGATCGAGCGCGTGACCGACGAACTCGCCCGTCCGCGCGGCCCGCGGTCGATGTCGAGCCATTTGCAGAGCCGTTTGAATTTGAGCGGCGCGAAGGCCGGATTGCTGCGCGAAGGCGCGAGCAAGGAAGATTTCGCCGATCCCGCAAAGCTTGCGCGAAAGATCAAGGCGTTGCCGCTGCGCGTATTGCGCCCGCGGCCGATAGCGGAAGCGATCAGCAGCGCGGGCGGCGTCGTGTTCGAATCGCTCGACGCGCGCTCGATGCTGACCGCGCTGTCGGGCGTGTTCTGCGCGGGCGAAATGCTCGACTGGGAAGCGCCGACAGGCGGTTATCTGCTGACGGCGTGTCTGGCAAGCGGATTGGTAGCAGGCGAAGGCGCGCTGGCCTATCTAGCTGAAAAATAAGCCAGCGCTGCAATCAAGCGGCGACGAGACGCCAAAGCGACGTCACTTCCTTCGATCGCGCGGCGTGGAGCGGATCGGTTTTATCGGCGGCGCGCGGATGATGCGGACGAACGTCCATCCGGCCGTCCACCTTCAGTCCCGCCGCGTCGATCCACTCCTGCAATTGCGCGCGCGTGCGCAGGCCGAGATGCTCAGCGAAATCGGAAAGGATCAGCCAGCCTTCGCCGCCGGGCGTCAGATGCGCGGCGAGGCCGTCGAGAAAGGCGCGCAACATGCGGCTTTCCGGATCGTAGATGGCGTGTTCGATCGCCGAACTCGGCCGCGCCGGCAGCCACGGCGGATTGCACACGACGAGCGGCGCACGGCCTTCGGGCCACATATCCGCCTCGATTACCTTCACCTGCTTGCCGAGCGCGAGCCGTTCGATGTTGTCGCGCGCGCATTCGAGCGCACGCGGATCGATCTCGGTCGCGATCACTTTTTCCACGCCGCGCTGCGCCAGGAGCGCCGCCAGCACGCCGGTGCCGGTGCCGATATCGAACGCGAGCGAGCGCGACGGCAGCGGCTGGTCGTCCACGAGCTTGATGTACTCGCCGCGAACCGGCGAAAACACACCGTAATAAGGATGAATCCGCGCGCCCAGTGCCGCGATTTCCACGCCCTTCTTACGCCACTCGTGCGCGCCGACCAGCCCGAGCACCTCACGCAGCGACACGACCGAAGCGCCGTCCGCCGGACCGTAGGCTTCCTCGCACGCTTCCTGCACGGCGGGCGCGCGGCGCAGCGAGATTGCATAATCGGCATCGAGCGGCAAGAGCACCATGGCGAGCGTGCGCGCCCGCTGCGACTGGGCGAGGCGGTGCATGTTGAACAGATCGACCGGCGCGGGCGCTTCCTTTTCCGCTGCCGATTTGCTGGCCTTCGCGGCCTTTTTCGCCTTGCGCGGGTTCTCGTCGATACGCCGCGCGATCGCCTGCAGCAACTGGCGCGCGTTCTGGAAATCGCCGCGCCACAGGATGGCGGTGCCTTCGCTCGCGAGGCGATAGGCGGAATCGGCGGTCATTTGATCGTCGCCGATCACGACGCGCTTCGGCGGCGCGTGGCCGCTTTCCGAGCGCCAGCGCGCGGCGCGGCTTTCGCCGTCTTCTTCCCAGTGAATCTGGGACGGCGCGCCGTCGGCGCTGTTGGAATTCTTCGAATGCATGCTGGATAAATACCGGAACAAAGTTGGGGCCGACAAGCGGACTGCCCTCCATTCTGAGGCCTTTCGCGCGCCCGGCCGGTTTCGGTACGCGAAAAAGCCGCTCGCTCGCCACCGTGACCACGCGGTCCGATCAGGCACAATCGACGTTTTCTCAGCCCGACCATCGACGAATGAAGCTCCGAGCCCTTGCTTTTGCCTGCGCGACCGCCGTTCTCGCCCCGTTTGTTTCCATCCCGGTCAGTTTCGCCGCCGACGCGCCGAGTGTGCCAAGCGCGCCAAATTCAGACCGCTGGGTCGCCGCTTGGGGCACGGCGCTCCAGTCGATCCCCCAGCAAGCGGATCTTCCCGTGCTTTATCGCGCGCCTGAGATCGAGGGGCGAACTGTGCGTCAGGTGATTTATCCCGCACTGGACGGGCATCGCACGCGCTTGCGCCTGAGCAATGTCTACGGAACCACGCCTTTGGTGATCGAATCGGTGCATCTCGCGCGCGGTGCAGGCGCCGCCGCGACGAAGCCGGGCAGCGATCGCGCGGTGTCGTTCGACGGCCGGCCGGGCGTGACCATTCCGCCCGGCGCGCAAATCGACAGCGACCCAGTCACATTCGACACGGCCGCGCATCAGCCGGTCGCCGTCAGCATCTATATAGGAAAGGGCCAGAAACTGGCCGCGTGGCACCGCGTCGCGAGCCAGACGAACTACGTGTCCACACCGGGAAATCACGCTGACGACACGTCGCCCGCCGCGTTCCGCACTCGCTTCACGCAGTTCGCGTGGCTCACGAGTGTCGCGGTGGACGGCGAATCGGCGCGCTCGGTGGTGGCAATCGGCGATTCGATCACCGACGGCATGCGCTCCACGCCGAACGCCAATCGCCGTTGGCCGGACGCGCTGGAACGGCGGCTGGCCGAGAAGGGCAATACGCAGACGGCGGTGATCAACGCCGGAATCAGCGGCAACCGGTTGCTGAGCGGATCGCCGTGTTACGGCGACGCTTTGCTGAACCGGTTCGAGCGCGACGCCTTGCGCCAGCCGGGAGCGCGGGCCGTGATCGTGCTGATCGGCATCAACGACATCAATTTCGCCGCGATGCCCCCGCACGCTGGCCTGGACTGCGACGCTCCGCATACGGCCGTGACGGCGGATGCTCTGTTTCGCGGCTATCAACGATTGATCGCGCAAGCGCACCAGCGCGGAATAAAGATATATGGGGCCACATTGACTCCGGCGTCGTTGCCACCGGATCGCGAGGCGATCCGCGTCGCGGTGAACGAGTCGATCCGGTCGAGCCGCGCGTTCGATGGCGTGATCGATTTCGACCGCGCGCTTCGCGATCCAGCGCGGCCGGACGTGCTCCAGCGCCGTTTCGACAGCGGCGATCATATCCATCCAAACGACGCCGGCTACGCGGCGATGGCGGAAGCGGTGCCCATCGACGACATTGCCGCTTTCAAGGCGCATTGATGGAAAAGGCGGGCGGCGCGCCCTGAAAATTATTTTCTTCATACCCTTGTCATCGGCGCCTGCTTCACCTACTATTCGTCTCCTCGTTTCAGTACGAGGGCTGCGAAAGAAACAGGCGGCCTCCAAAGTCGGCAAGTTTGGAAGCGAAAGCGAAAAAACTTGTTGACGGGGAGAAAAAGATTCTTCATAATCTCGTTTCTCTGCTGCAGATGCAGCGACGCAAAAAACGAAGTGCGGAGGCGGTAAGCCGAAGCGGTTCGGGCGACTAAGATAGGCGCCAAGTTTTGCGAATGTTCTTTAAAAACTAACAGCCGATAAGTGTGGGCGCTTGATAGCGATGTTGGACCGGATTTTCGGATCTGGTTTGAAGCGAAAGTATCAAGTCTCACACTAGTATTAAGGTAGGTTTTGAGTATCGAAAGATAAGCAGGATCTGTCAGTACGTTGAGTGAGCGACCGGTTCTTAACTGAACCGAAAAACAGTAACAGGCATTGAACTGAAGAGTTTGATCCTGGCTCAGATTGAACGCTGGCGGCATGCCTTACACATGCAAGTCGAACGGCAGCACGGGAGTAATCCTGGTGGCGAGTGGCGAACGGGTGAGTAATACATCGGAACGTGTCCTGTAGTGGGGGATAGCCCGGCGAAAGCCGGATTAATACCGCATACGATCTACGGAAGAAAGCGGGGGATCTTCGGACCTCGCGCTATAGGGGCGGCCGATGGCAGATTAGCTAGTTGGTGGGGTAAAGGCCTACCAAGGCGACGATCTGTAGCTGGTCTGAGAGGACGACCAGCCACACTGGGACTGAGACACGGCCCAGACTCCTACGGGAGGCAGCAGTGGGGAATTTTGGACAATGGGCGAAAGCCTGATCCAGCAATGCCGCGTGTGTGAAGAAGGCCTTCGGGTTGTAAAGCACTTTTGTCCGGAAAGAAAACCTCTTGGATAATACCTGAGGGGGATGACGGTACCGGAAGAATAAGCACCGGCTAACTACGTGCCAGCAGCCGCGGTAATACGTAGGGTGCGAGCGTTAATCGGAATTACTGGGCGTAAAGCGTGCGCAGGCGGTTCGTTAAGACAGATGTGAAATCCCCGGGCTTAACCTGGGAACTGCATTTGTGACTGGCGAGCTAGAGTATGGCAGAGGGGGGTAGAATTCCACGTGTAGCAGTGAAATGCGTAGAGATGTGGAGGAATACCGATGGCGAAGGCAGCCCCCTGGGCCAATACTGACGCTCATGCACGAAAGCGTGGGGAGCAAACAGGATTAGATACCCTGGTAGTCCACGCCCTAAACGATGTCAACTAGTTGTTGGGGATTCATTTCCTTAGTAACGTAGCTAACGCGTGAAGTTGACCGCCTGGGGAGTACGGTCGCAAGATTAAAACTCAAAGGAATTGACGGGGACCCGCACAAGCGGTGGATGATGTGGATTAATTCGATGCAACGCGAAAAACCTTACCTACCCTTGACATGGTCGGAACCCTGGTGAGAGCTAGGGGTGCTCGAAAGAGAACCGATACACAGGTGCTGCATGGCTGTCGTCAGCTCGTGTCGTGAGATGTTGGGTTAAGTCCCGCAACGAGCGCAACCCTTGTCCTTAGTTGCTACGCAAGAGCACTCTAAGGAGACTGCCGGTGACAAACCGGAGGAAGGTGGGGATGACGTCAAGTCCTCATGGCCCTTATGGGTAGGGCTTCACACGTCATACAATGGTCGGAACAGAGGGTCGCTAAGCCGCGAGGTGGAGCCAATCCCAGAAAACCGATCGTAGTCCGGATCGCAGTCTGCAACTCGACTGCGTGAAGCTGGAATCGCTAGTAATCGCGGATCAGCATGCCGCGGTGAATACGTTCCCGGGTCTTGTACACACCGCCCGTCACACCATGGGAGTGGGTTTTACCAGAAGTGGCTAGTCTAACCGCAAGGAGGACGGTCACCACGGTAGGATTCATGACTGGGGTGAAGTCGTAACAAGGTAGCCGTATCGGAAGGTGCGGCTGGATCACCTCCTTTCTCGAGCTCAAGACGTCAACGTTGAGCGCTCACGCTTATCGGCTGTAAGAAGACAGGCTAAGGGTCTGTAGCTCAGTTGGTTAGAGCACCGTCTTGATAAGGCGGGGGTCGTTGGTTCGAATCCAACCAGACCCACCATGACACGCGAAACGCAATGCGTGTTGTGCGGACCCTCAAGCGACATGGTAATAGGGGGATTAGCTCAGCTGGGAGAGCACCTGCTTTGCAAGCAGGGGGTCGTCGGTTCGATCCCGTCATCCTCCACCAATCTTCAATGCACAGGGTTTGCCATTCGGGTGAATGGTTTTGAATCTTGTGCATTGGCGATTGAGCCAGTCAGAGGATATTAATTATTTAATATCGGCTGCACGTTCTTTAACAATCTGGAAGAAGTAGTAAAGAGATTCACGAAAGCATACTTAGAGATGGGTGTGTGAGTAGGTGGATCAGGGTTGTGATTGTATCAAAGTATGAAAAGGTAATCGAAAGATTGCTTTGGAATACGGCGCAACACGAATACTCAACCTATGGCGTTGTGGCGAAGTTCCCTACGGGGACACGGAGACACACTCGTTATAGGGTCAAGCGAACAAGTGCATGTGGTGGATGCCTTGGCGATCACAGGCGATGAAGGACGCGGTAGCCTGCGAAAAGCTACGGGGAGCTGGCAAACGAGCTTTGATCCGTAGATGTCCGAATGGGGAAACCCACTCCTAATGGAGTATCCATGACTGAATACATAGGTCATGCGAAGCGAACGCGGTGAACTGAAACATCTAAGTAACCGCAGGAAAAGAAATCAACCGAGATTCCCAGAGTAGTGGCGAGCGAAATGGGATCAGCCTGTACTCTTTATCTTCATTGTTAGTCGAAGGCTCTGGAAAGTGCCGCCATAGCAGGTGATAGCCCTGTAGACGAAAACAGCGAGGAAGAACTAGGTGTACGACAAGTAGGGCGGGACACGTGAAATCCTGTCTGAAGATGGGGGGACCATCCTCCAAGGCTAAATACTCGTGATCGACCGATAGTGAACCAGTACCGTGAGGGAAAGGCGAAAAGAACCCCGGGAGGGGAGTGAAATAGATCCTGAAACCGCATGCATACAAACAGTCGGAGCCTCGTAAGGGGTGACGGCGTACCTTTTGTATAATGGGTCAGCGACTTACGTTCAGTAGCAAGCTTAACTGATTAAGGCAGGCGTAGCGAAAGCGAGTCCGAATAGGGCGTTCAGTTGCTGGGCGTAGACCCGAAACCAAGTGATCTATCCATGGCCAGGTTGAAGGTGCGGTAACACGTACTGGAGGACCGAACCCACTAACGTTGAAAAGTTAGGGGATGAGCTGTGGATAGGGGTGAAAGGCTAAACAAACTTGGAAATAGCTGGTTCTCTCCGAAAACTATTTAGGTAGTGCCTCGTGTATCACCTTCGGGGGTAGAGCACTGTCATGGTTGTGGGGTCCATTGCGGATTACTACGCCATAGCAAACTCCGAATACCGAAGAGTGCAATCACGGGAGACAGACATCGGGTGCTAACGTCCGGTGTCAAGAGGGAAACAACCCAGACCGCCAGCTAAGGTCCCAAAGATTGGCTAAGTGGGAAACGAAGTGGGAAGGCTAAAACAGTCAGGAGGTTGGCTTAGAAGCAGCCATCCTTTAAAGAAAGCGTAATAGCTCACTGATCGAGTCGTCCTGCGCGGAAGATGTAACGGGGCTCAAGCCAGTCACCGAAGCTGCGGATGCATATTTATATGCATGGTAGGAGAGCGTTCCGTAAGCCTGCGAAGGTGCATTGAAAAGTGCGCTGGAGGTATCGGAAGTGCGAATGCTGACATGAGTAGCGATAAAGGGGGTGAAAAGCCCCCTCGCCGTAAGCCCAAGGTTTCCTACGCAACGTTCATCGGCGTAGGGTGAGTCGGCCCCTAAGGCGAGGCAGAAATGCGTAGCTGATGGGAAGCAGGTTAATATTCCTGCACCATTGTTAGATGCGATGGGGGGACGGATCGCGGAAGGTTGTCCGGGTGTTGGAAGTCCCGGTCCTTGCATTGGAGAAGGCGCTTAGGCAAATCCGGGCGCGGAATTCAAGGGTGTGAGGCCATTCACTTAGGTGAAGAAGCAATCGGAAGTGGTTCCAAGAAAAGCCTCTAAGCTTCAGTCTAACAAGACCGTACCGCAAACCGACACAGGTGGGCGAGATGAGTATTCTAAGGCGCTTGAGAGAACTCGGGAGAAGGAACTCGGCAAATTGGTACCGTAACTTCGGGATAAGGTACGCCCTTGTAGCTTGACTGGCCTGCGCCAGGAGGGTGAGAGGGTTGCAATAAACTGGTGGCTGCGACTGTTTAATAAAAACACAGCACTCTGCAAACACGAAAGTGGACGTATAGGGTGTGACGCCTGCCCGGTGCCGGAAGATTAAATGATGGGGTGCAAGCTCTTGATTGAAGTCCCGGTAAACGGCGGCCGTAACTATAACGGTCCTAAGGTAGCGAAATTCCTTGTCGGGTAAGTTCCGACCTGCACGAATGGCGTAACGATGGCCACACTGTCTCCTCCCGAGACTCAGCGAAGTTGAAGTGTTTGTGATGATGCAATCTCCCCGCGGCTAGACGGAAAGACCCCATGAACCTTTACTGTAGCTTTGCATTGGACTTTGAACCGATCTGTGTAGGATAGGTGGGAGGCTATGAAACCGGAACGCTAGTTTCGGTGGAGCCGTCCTTGAAATACCACCCTGGTTTGTTTGAGGTTCTAACCTTGGCCCGTGATCCGGGTCGGGGACAGTGCATGGTAGGCAGTTTGACTGGGGCGGTCTCCTCCCAAAGTGTAACGGAGGAGTACGAAGGTACGCTAGGTACGGTCGGAAATCGTGCTGATAGTGCAATGGCATAAGCGTGCTTAACTGCGAGACCGACAAGTCGAGCAGGTGCGAAAGCAGGTCATAGTGATCCGGTGGTTCTGTATGGAAGGGCCATCGCTCAACGGATAAAAGGTACTCTGGGGATAACAGGCTGATACCGCCCAAGAGTTCATATCGACGGCGGTGTTTGGCACCTCGATGTCGGCTCATCTCATCCTGGGGCTGTAGCCGGTCCCAAGGGTATGGCTGTTCGCCATTTAAAGAGGTACGTGAGCTGGGTTTAAAACGTCGTGAGACAGTTTGGTCCCTATCTGCCGTGGGCGTTGGATATTTGAAGGGGGCTGCTCCTAGTACGAGAGGACCGGAGTGGACGAACCTCTGGTGTACCGGTTGTCACGCCAGTGGCATCGCCGGGTAGCTATGTTCGGAAGAGATAACCGCTGAAAGCATCTAAGCGGGAAACTCGCCTTAAGATGAGATATCCCTGGGGCTTCGAGCCCCTTGAAGGGTCGTTCTAGACCAGGACGTTGATAGGTCAGGTGTGGAAGTGCAGTAATGCATTAAGCTAACTGATACTAATTGCCCGTAAGGCTTGATCCTATAACCAGTGTGTTTTACGTCATGAGTGAGTCCTGTAGCGCTTACTCAGGACCACCCCCGAAGGGGGTACGTCATGCACACCCAGGTTGAGATTAAGTGTTGTGCCCAATACAAGCACAGCCCAAGTAACACCAGTAACACCGAACGCGTTTAACCTGCGCAGTTCGACTACTTCTTCCCAGATTGGTTGTGGACGTTTCTCCCAAGAAACGACGCAACAACAAGTCATGCCTGATGACCATAGCGAGTCGGTACCACCCCTTCCCATCCCGAACAGGACCGTGAAACGACTCTACGCCGATGATAGTGCGGGTTCCCGTGTGAAAGTAGGTAATCGTCAGGCTCCTTATGCAGGATCGCCTAAACCCCACCCCAAAAAGGTGGGGTTTTTGCGTTTCAGCAACTCTCTATAAGTGAGAGCCTCAGACAAGGCGGAATAAACAAGATGCTTGACATGGTCGTGTTGTTCCTCCATAATCGAAAGTTCTCTGCGGAGGGGTGCCCGAGCGGCTAAAGGGGGCAGACTGTAAATCTGTTGGCTTACGCCTACGTTGGTTCGAATCCAACCTCCTCCACCAGAATTCTTGTAGTAACGGTTGTTGGGAATCGTTAGACCCGTGCGGGTGTAGCTCAATGGTAGAGCAGAAGCCTTCCAAGCTTATGACGAGGGTTCGATTCCCTTCACCCGCTCCAGCATTATGGTTGCGCCCATGTGGCTCAGTGGTAGAGCACTCCCTTGGTAAGGGAGAGGTCAGCAGTTCGATCCTGCTCATGGGCACCAGCAATTCAGTCTAGCCGGTTTGCGCGCGGCGCAAGGTACGGAAAAATCCTGTTAGGAGTCGAAAATGGCAAAAGGTAAATTCGAACGGACCAAGCCGCACGTGAACGTGGGCACGATCGGTCACGTCGATCACGGCAAGACCACGCTGACGGCAGCGATCGCGACGGTTCTGTCGGCGAAGTTCGGCGGCGAAGCGAAGGCGTATGACCAGATTGACGCGGCACCGGAAGAAAAGGCGCGCGGCATCACGATCAACACGGCACACGTCGAGTACGAAACGCAAAATCGTCACTACGCGCACGTTGACTGTCCGGGCCACGCCGACTACGTGAAGAACATGATCACGGGTGCAGCGCAGATGGACGGCGCGATCCTGGTGTGTTCGGCCGCTGACGGCCCGATGCCGCAAACGCGTGAGCACATCTTGTTGGCTCGCCAGGTTGGCGTGCCGTACATCATCGTGTTCCTGAACAAGTGCGACATGGTCGACGACGCCGAGCTGCTCGAGCTGGTCGAAATGGAAGTGCGCGAGCTTCTGTCGAAGTACGATTTCCCGGGCGACGACACGCCGATCATCAAGGGTTCGGCCAAGCTGGCGCTGGAAGGCGACAAGGGCGAGCTGGGCGAAGTGGCGATCATGAGCCTGGCCGACGCGCTGGACACGTACATCCCGACGCCGGAACGCGCGATCGACGGTACGTTCCTGATGCCGGTGGAAGACGTGTTCTCGATCTCGGGTCGCGGCACGGTGGTGACGGGTCGTATCGAGCGCGGTGTTGTGAAGGTCGGCGAGGAAATCGAAATCATCGGCATCAAGCCGACGGTGAAGACGACCTGCACGGGTGTGGAAATGTTCCGCAAGCTGCTGGATCAAGGTCAAGCGGGCGACAACGTTGGTATCTTGCTGCGCGGCACGAAACGTGAAGACGTGGAGCGTGGTCAAGTTCTGGCGAAGCCGGGCTCGATCAACCCGCACACGCACTTCACGGCTGAAGTGTACGTTCTGAGCAAGGATGAAGGCGGTCGTCACACGCCGTTCTTCAACAACTACCGTCCCCAGTTCTACTTCCGCACGACGGACGTGACGGGTTCGATCGAGTTGCCGAAGGACAAGGAAATGGTCATGCCGGGCGACAACGTGTCGATCACGGTGAAGCTGATCAACCCGATCGCGATGGAAGAAGGTCTGCGCTTCGCCATCCGCGAAGGCGGTCGTACCGTCGGCGCTGGTGTCGTTGCTAAGATTCTCGAGTAAAAGCCAGGTGGTTGCTCGATAATCGGTAGTTTCGGGGTTGGCGGCACCGTCGACCCCAAAATGGTTTAGGGGTATAGCTCAACTGGCAGAGCGTCGGTCTCCAAAACCGAAGGTTGGGGGTTCGATTCCCTCTGCCCCTGCCACAATTCTCGCGCCCAGTGGCGCTGCTTAAGGTGTTATGGCGAATCCTTCCGTCGAAACTGTAAATACTTCCGGCGACAAGATGATGTTGACCGCGGGTGTATTGTTGGTATTGGCCGGGTTCGTGGGTTTCTTCTGGCTCAGTAGCCAGGAGTGGTACGTTCGCGGCGCCGCGCTTGCTGTCGGCCTGATCGCGGGTGTCGCGGTCGGTCTTCTCTCTGCACCGGGGAAGGGATTCATCGCCTTCGCCAAGGATTCGTACAAGGAAGTCCGCAAGGTCGTCTGGCCGACTCGTAAAGAGGCTACTCAGACAACGTTGGTGGTTTTCGCGTTTGTGCTGATCATGGCCATTTTTCTTTGGCTTAGCGATAAGTCGATCGAATGGGTGATTTTCTCGGTGATTCTGGGTTGGAAATGATATGAGCGATACTCCGGCATCTCCGAGCGGAAAACGTTGGTATGTCGTGCATGCGTATTCTGGAATGGAAAAAAGCGTGCAGCGTGCGCTCCAGGAACGCATCGATCGAGCCGGCATGCAGGACCAATTTGGCCAAATCCTTGTCCCGACCGAAGAGGTCGTCGAGGTTAAGGGTGGTCACAAGTCAGTAACCGAACGTCGTTTTTTCCCAGGCTATGTCTTGGTTGAGATGGAAATGACGGACGAGACATGGCACTTGGTGAAGAATACAGCCAAGGTGACCGGCTTTGTCGGTGGGGCGCGAAATAGGCCGAGTCCGATCTCTCCGCGTGAAGTCGAAAAAATCATGTCGCAGATGCAAGAAGGTGTCGAGAAGCCGCGGCCGAAGACGCTTTTCGAAGTCGGTGAGATGGTGCGAGTGAAGGATGGTCCGTTCACTGATTTCAACGGAAACGTCGAAGAAGTGAACTACGAGAAATCTCGAGTTCGCGTGTCGGTGACAATTTTCGGACGCTCGACACCGGTTGAACTTGAGTTCGGTCAGGTCGAAAAGCTGTAAAATTTCGAATTCTCGCGCGACGTGCTTAATGCTCGTCGCGCGATTCGCGCTTACGGTCCGCGTAATGGCCGTTGAGGAGCGTCAGTATCCGAGTCGGAGAACGCGCGTTATCACTCACCGAACGCTAACGCGTTCTGCAGAGGTTTTCAACATGGCAAAGAAAATCATCGGCTTTATCAAACTGCAGATTCCTGCAGGTAAAGCCAATCCGTCGCCGCCGGTTGGTCCGGCGCTGGGCCAGCGCGGCCTGAACATCATGGAGTTCTGCAAGGCGTTCAACGCGCAGACTCAAGCGATGGAGCCGGGTTTGCCGGTGCCGGTCGTGATCACGGCATTCGCGGACAAGAGCTTCACGTTCATCATGAAGACGCCGCCGGCTACCGTTCTGATCAAGAAGGCGGCCAAGCTCGACAAGGGATCGGCTAAGCCGAACAGCGCGAAGGTCGGTAACATCACCCGCGCTCAAGCCGAAGAAATCGCGAAGACCAAGATGCCTGATCTGACGGCAGCTGATCTGGACGCAGCAGTTCGGACGATCGCAGGCAGCGCGCGTTCGATGGGCATCACCGTGGAGGGCGTGTAAATGGCTAAGCTTTCTAAACGCCTTCAGGCGTTCGCCAACAAGGTTGACGCACAAAAGTTGTACCCGATCGACGACGCGCTGAGTATCGTCAAGGAATGCGCAAGCGCGAAGTTCGATGAGTCGATCGACGTGGCAGTGCAACTCGGCATTGACGCGAAGAAGTCGGACCAAGTGGTTCGCGGCTCGGTCGTGCTGCCGGCAGGTACCGGTAAGTCGGTTCGCGTTGCAGTGTTCGCTCAAGGCGAGAAGGCCGAGCAAGCTCGTGCCGCTGGCGCTGAGATCGTCGGTATGGAAGATCTGGCCGAACAAGTTAAGGCCGGTAACCTGAACTTCGACGTCGTGATCGCTTCGCCGGACACGATGCGCGTTGTTGGTACGTTGGGCCAGATCCTCGGTCCGCGCGGCCTGATGCCGAATCCGAAAGTTGGTACGGTGACGGCCGACGTTGCCCAGGCAGTCAAGAACGCCAAAGCGGGTCAGGTGCAATTCCGTGTCGACAAGGGCGGTATCATCCACGCTACGATCGGTCGCGCTTCGTTCGAATCCGCTTCGCTGCGCAGCAACCTGTCGGCGCTGGTCGAGGCTCTGCAAAAAGCAAAGCCGGCGACGAGCAAGGGCGTGTACCTCCGCAAGATCGCACTGTCGAGCACCATGGGTGTCGGCGTGCGCGTCGATCAAGGTACGCTCGCTCAGTAAAAAATCATGCGCTCGCTCATGCTGTTTGAAATGTGCGAGCGTTAAGGGCTTTGGGCGGTTGCAAGTCGGAGCATTGAACTGCAACCGGTTGTCAAAGACCGTTGGTGGGCACACAGCAGGTAGGTGTGGCCTTAATTCAAGCCAACGCAGATGGCGAACCCGGAACGGTTTTGTAGTCGTTGAAGTCGGTTGTCGTGCGCTTCGCGGTGCACACCAGCTGATCGAAATACTCCTAACAGGTCGGACGCCGTTGTTGAACGCGACGCGCCAAGTCGGTGCGTCGAATCTGGAGGTTTAACCGTGCCACTGAACAAAGAAGATAAGCAGGCAGTAGTCGCTGAAGTCGCCGCGCAAGTCGCGAAGGCTCAGACGATGGTGCTCGCTGAGTATCGTGGGATCACGGTTGGCGATCTGACCAAGCTGCGCGCGAAAGCGCGTGAGCAACAGGTGTATCTCCGCGTGTTGAAGAACACGCTGGCGCGTCGCGCTGTCGAAGGTACCCCGTTCGCTCCGCTGGCTGAGCAGATGACCGGTCCTCTGATCTACGGCATCTCGGAAGATGCAATTGCTGCTGCCAAGGTCGTTCACGACTTCGGCAAAAGCAATGACAAGTTGATCATCAAGGCTGGTTCCTACGAAGGCAACGTGATGGACAAGGCGGGCGTGCAAGCGCTGGCCAGCATCCCGAGCCGCGAAGAACTGCTCTCGAAGCTGCTGTACGTTATGCAGGCACCTGTTTCCGGCTTTGCTCGCGGTCTCGCGGCACTGGCTGAAAAGAAGCAAGCTGAAGCTGCTTAACGTATCGCGCTCGGAAGCCTGGTTAGGCTTACAAGATCGCTAGCTGTATCCGAATTCAATTTAGGAGTATTTCAAATGGCAATCGCAAAAGAAGACATCCTCGAAGCAGTCAGCTCGATGTCGGTTCTGGAACTGAACGAACTGGTCAAGGCGTTCGAAGAAAAATTCGGCGTGTCGGCTGCAGCAGTTGCTGTTGCTGGCCCTGCAGGCGGCGCAGCTGCTGCTGTGGAAGAACAAACCGAATTCACGGTCAACCTGACGGAAGTCGGCGCGAACAAGGTTTCGGTTATTAAGGCCGTTCGTGAACTGACGGGTCTCGGCCTGAAGGAAGCGAAGGACCTGGTCGACGGCGCACCGAAGCCTGTTAAGGAATCGGTACCGAAGGCTGCTGCCGAAGAAGCGAAGAAGAAGCTGGAAGAAGCAGGCGCGAAGGCTGAAATCAAGTAAGTGTTGTTGCGCTGTGCTAAGGCTGGCGGTTTCCACCGCCGGCCTTTTTGTGCTTTGTGGGGCTAACGTTTTTTCGAGTAAGTTTCGGGAATAACGCCCACGTAGATGCCAAAGAGAATTGTCGGCTGGAAGTTTTTTCCGATACTTCTCTTTGTCTTCTGAAGCGACTGCAGAAGGCAAGTTTGGTCGGGTAGCGGGCAACACAGGCATCCGCTGCCGTCAGCCAGCGGTTGGTAGCGGCCAACCACCAAGCTTCTAGGCTCGTTCGTCCTCCCCGGGCGTATGACGAGTCTCAGTCGGTGAACACCGGGTCGTGTCATCGAGGTATCCCGCCTCGGCAACGCCCGCCGTGATTCGGAGATCGTATGCAATATTCCTTCACCGAGAAGAAGCGTATTCGCAAGAGTTTCGCGAAGCGCCCCATCGTTCACCAAGTTCCCTTCTTGCTGGCTACCCAGCTTGAATCATTCAGCACGTTTCTGCAAGCCGAGTCCGTCGCGACTCAGCGTAAGGCAGAAGGTCTGCAAGCAGCGTTTTCCTCAGTTTTCCCGATCGTCTCGCACAATGGTTTCGCGCGTCTCGAGTTCGTAAGCTACATGCTGTCGCCGCCGGCGTTCAACATCAAGGAATGTCAGCAGCGTGGCCTGACTTACTGTTCCGCCTTGCGCGCCAAAGTGCGCTTGGTGCTGCTCGACAAGGAGTCGCCGAGCAAGCCGGTCGTCAAGGAAGTGAAGGAACAGGAAGTGTACATGGGTGAAATTCCGCTCATGACGCCGACAGGTTCGTTCGTGATCAACGGTACGGAACGCGTGATCGTCTCGCAGCTGCATCGTTCGCCGGGCGTGTTCTTCGAGCACGACAAGGGCAAGACGCACAGCTCGGGCAAGCTGTTGTTCTCGGCTCGTATCATTCCTTACCGCGGTTCGTGGCTCGACTTCGAATTCGATCCGAAAGACGTGTTGTATTTCCGCGTCGACCGTCGTCGGAAAATGCCGGTCACGATCTTGCTGAAGGCAATCGGCCTGACGCCGGAACAGATCCTCGCGAACTTCTTCGTGTTCGACAACTTCGCGCTGATGGGCGAAGGCGCGCAAATGGAATTCGTGCCGGAGCGTCTGCGCGGGGAAGTCGCGCGCTTCGACATCCAGGATCGCGAAGGTAATGTGATCGTCCAGAAGGACAAGCGGATCAACGCGAAGCACATTCGCGACCTCGAGAACGCGAAGACGAAGTTCATCTCGGTTCCGGAAGACTATTTGCTCGGCCGCGTGCTGGCGAAGAATGTGGTCGACGGCGATACGGGCGAAGTGATCGCGAACGCGAACGAAGAAATCACGGAAACCGTGCTTGAGAAACTGCGCGAGTCGAAGGTGAAGGACATCCAGACGCTCTACACGAACGATCTGGATCAAGGTCCGTACATTTCGTCGACGCTGCGTATCGACGAAACCGCTGACCGCATGGCCGCGCGCATCGCGATTTACCGCATGATGCGTCCGGGCGAACCGCCGACGGAAGAAGCCGTCGAGGCGCTGTTCAACCGCCTGTTCTACAGCGAAGACGCGTACGACCTCTCGAAGGTGGGTCGTATGAAGTTCAATCGCCGCGTTGGCCGCGATGAAATCATCGGACCGATGACGCTGCAGGACGACGACATCCTCGCCACGATCAAGATCCTGGTCGAACTGCGTAACGGCAAGGGCGAAGTGGACGATATCGACCACTTGGGCAATCGTCGCGTGCGTTGCGTCGGCGAACTCGCCGAGAACCAGTTCCGTGCCGGTCTCGTGCGTGTCGAACGCGCTGTGAAGGAACGTCTGGGTCAGGCGGAAAGCGAAAACCTGATGCCGCACGACCTGATCAACTCGAAGCCGATTTCGTCGGCGATTCGCGAGTTCTTCGGTTCGTCGCAGTTGTCGCAGTTCATGGACCAAACCAACCCGCTGTCGGAAATCACCCACAAGCGCCGTGTTTCGGCTCTTGGCCCGGGCGGTTTGACGCGTGAGCGTGCTGGCTTTGAAGTTCGCGACGTGCATCCGACGCACTATGGCCGCGTGTGCCCGATTGAAACGCCGGAAGGTCCGAACATCGGCCTGATCAACTCGCTCGCGCTTTACGCGCACCTGAACGAATACGGCTTCCTCGAAACGCCGTATCGCAAGGTCGTGGACAGCAAGGTGACGGATCAGATCGACTATCTGTCGGCGATCGAAGAAGGCCGTTACGTGATCGCGCAGGCGAATGCCGCGATGAGCAGCGACGGCACGCTGACCGACGAACTGGTTTCGTCGCGTGAAGCGGGCGAAACGCTGATGGTCACGCCGGACCGCATCCAGTACATGGACGTGGCGCCGTCGCAGATCGTTTCGGTTGCAGCATCGCTGATTCCGTTCCTCGAGCACGACGACGCGAACCGCGCGTTGATGGGTTCGAACATGCAGCGTCAGGCCGTTCCTTGCCTGCGTCCTGAAAAGGCCGTGGTCGGTACGGGTATCGAGCGCACGGTGGCAGTCGACTCGGGTACGACGGTTCAGGCGTTCCGCGGCGGTCTGGTCGATTATGTCGATGCCGGCCGTATCGTGATTCGCGCGAACGACGACGAAGCAGTAGCGGGCGATGTCGGTGTCGATATCTACAACCTGATCAAGTACACGCGTTCGAACCAGAACACGAACATCAACCAGCGCCCGATCGTGAAGGTCGGCGACAAGGTGTCGCGCGGCGACGTGCTGGCGGATGGTGCATCGACCGACCTGGGCGAATTGGCGCTCGGTCAGAACATGCTCGTCGCGTTCATGCCGTGGAACGGCTACAACTTCGAAGACTCGATCCTGATCTCGGAAAAAGTCGTGGCGGATGACCGTTACACGTCGATCCACATCGAAGAACTGAACGTCGTGGCACGTGACACGAAGCTCGGACCGGAAGAAATCACGCGCGACATCTCGAACCTGGCCGAAGTGCAACTTGGCCGTCTCGACGAATCGGGCATCGTGTACATCGGCGCTGAAGTCGAAGCGGGCGACGTGCTGGTCGGCAAGGTGACGCCGAAGGGCGAAACCCAACTGACGCCGGAAGAAAAGCTGCTGCGCGCCATTTTCGGTGAGAAGGCGTCGGACGTGAAGGACACGTCGCTGCGCGTGCCGTCGGGCATGAGCGGCACGGTGATCGACGTGCAGGTGTTCACGCGCGAAGGCATCACGCGCGACAAGCGCGCACAGCAGATCATCGACGACGAACTGAAGCGCTATCGTCTCGACTTGAACGACCAGCTGCGTATCGTGGAAGGCGACGCATTCTCGCGTCTCGCGCGTATGCTGAACGGCAAGATCGCAAACGGCGGTCCGAAGAAGCTGGCGAAGGGCACGGCGATCGACCTGCCGTACCTGGAAGATCTGGACCATTACCACTGGTTCGACATCCGCCTGGCGGACGAAGAAGCAGCGGCGCAGCTCGAAGCCATCAAGGATTCGATCGAGCAGAAGCGTCACCAGTTCGACCTCGCGTTCGAAGAAAAGCGCAAAAAGCTGACGCAAGGCGACGAATTGCCGCCGGGCGTGCTGAAGATGGTGAAGGTTTATCTGGCCGTGAAGCGTCGTCTGCAACCGGGCGACAAGATGGCCGGCCGTCACGGTAACAAGGGTGTCGTGTCGAAGATCGTGCCGATCGAAGACATGCCGTACATGGCCGACGGCCGTCCGGCTGACGTCGTGCTCAACCCGCTCGGCGTGCCGTCGCGGATGAACGTGGGTCAGATTCTCGAAGTGCATCTGGGCTGGGCCGCGAAGGGTCTCGGCTGGCGTATCGGCGAAATGCTCCAGCGTCAGGCGAAGATCGAAGAGCTGCGCATTTTCCTGACCAAGATCTACAACGAGTCGGGCCGTGCCGAAGAGCTGGACAGCTTCAGCGACGACGAAATCGTCGAACTGGCGAAGAACCTGCGCGAAGGTGTTCCGTTTGCAACGCCGGTGTTCGACGGCGCGACGGAAGGCGAAATGGAGCGTGCGCTCGATCTGGCATTCCCGGACGACATCGCGAAGCAACTGGGCATGACGAAGTCGAAGAACCAGGTGCAGTTGAGCGATGGCCGCACGGGCGAGCCGTTCGAACGGACGGTTACCGTTGGCTACATGCATTACCTGAAGCTGCACCACTTGGTCGACGACAAGATGCACGCACGTTCGACCGGTCCGTACTCGCTCGTCACGCAGCAGCCGCTGGGTGGTAAGGCGCAGTTCGGTGGTCAGCGTTTCGGTGAGATGGAAGTGTGGGCGCTCGAAGCGTATGGCGCGTCGTATGTGCTGCAAGAAATGCTGACCGTCAAGTCGGACGACGTGAATGGCCGTACCAAGGTTTATGAGAACCTGGTGAAGGGTGATCACGTAATCGACGCCGGCATGCCTGAGTCGTTCAATGTGTTGGTGAAGGAAATCCGGTCGCTCGGTATCGACATCGACCTGGACCGGAACTAATCGGACTACTGGAGAGAAGCGATGAAAGCTTTGCTCGATCTATTCAAGCAAGTCCAACAAGAAGAAGTATTCGACGCGATCAAGATCGGTCTGGCGTCGCCAGACAAGATCCGTTCGTGGTCGTTCGGTGAAGTGAAGAAGCCCGAAACCATCAATTACCGGACGTTCAAGCCGGAGCGCGATGGTCTTTTCTGCGCGAAGATCTTCGGGCCGATCAAGGACTACGAATGCCTTTGCGGCAAGTACAAGCGCCTCAAGCATCGCGGCGTGATCTGCGAAAAGTGCGGCGTTGAAGTCACGCTCGCCAAGGTGCGTCGCGAACGGATGGGCCACATCGAACTGGCCTCGCCGGTTGCGCACATCTGGTTCCTGAAGTCGCTGCCGTCGCGTCTGGGCATGGTGCTCGACATGACGCTGCGTGACATCGAACGCGTGCTGTACTTCGAAGCGTATGTGGTGATCGAACCGGGTATGACGCCGCTGAAAGCGCGGCAGATCATGACCGAAGAGGATTACTACAACAAGGTCGAAGAATACGGCGACGAATTCCGTGCCGAAATGGGTGCGGAAGGCGTGCGTGAACTGCTGCGCGCGATCAACATCGACGAGCAGGTCGAGATGCTCCGTACCGAACTCAAGAACACGGGTTCGGAAGCGAAGATCAAGAAGTACGCGAAGCGCCTGAAAGTGCTCGAGGCATTCCAGCGTTCGGGCATCAAGCCCGACTGGATGGTGCTCGAAGTGCTGCCGGTGCTGCCGCCGGAACTGCGTCCGCTCGTGCCGCTCGACGGCGGCCGTTTCGCGACGTCGGACCTGAACGACCTGTATCGCCGCGTGATCAACCGTAACAACCGGTTGAAGCGTCTGCTCGAACTGAAAGCGCCTGAAATCATCGTCCGCAACGAAAAGCGGATGCTGCAGGAAGCCGTCGATTCGTTGCTCGATAACGGTCGTCGCGGTAAGGCCATGACCGGCGCGAACAAGCGTCCGCTGAAGTCGCTCGCTGACATGATCAAGGGTAAGGGCGGTCGTTTCCGTCAGAACTTGCTCGGTAAGCGCGTCGACTATTCGGGCCGTTCGGTGATCGTGGTCGGTCCGACGCTCAAGCTGCATCAGTGCGGTTTGCCGAAGCTGATGGCGCTCGAACTGTTCAAGCCTTTCATCTTCAATAAGCTGGAAGTGATGGGCGTCGCGACCACCATCAAGGCCGCGAAGAAGGAAGTCGAGAACCAGACGCCGGTGGTGTGGGACATTCTCGAAGAAGTCATTCGCGAACATCCGGTCATGCTGAACCGTGCGCCGACGCTTCACCGTCTTGGCATTCAGGCTTTCGAGCCAGTGCTGATCGAAGGTAAGGCGATTCAGTTGCACCCGCTCGTTTGCGCGGCGTTCAACGCCGACTTCGACGGTGACCAGATGGCTGTTCACGTTCCGCTGTCGCTCGAAGCGCAGATGGAAGCGCGCACGCTGATGCTGGCGTCGAACAATATTCTGTTCCCGGCCAACGGCGATCCGTCGATCGTGCCGTCGCAGGATATCGTGCTCGGCCTTTACTACGCATCGCGCGAAGCGGTGAACGGCAAGGGCGAAGGCATGACGTTCACGGGCGTGTCGGAAGCGATCCGCGCGTACGAGAACAAGGAAGTCGAGCTGGCATCGCGCGTCAACGTGCGGATCACGGAAATGGTCCATAACGAAGACCAGAGCGAAGGCGCGCCGAAGTTCGTGCCGAAGATCTCGTTGTTCGCTACCACGGTCGGCCGTTCGATCCTGTCGGAAATTTTGCCGCCGGGTCTGCCGTTCACGGTGCTGAACAAGCCGCTGAAGAAGAAGGAAATTTCGCGCCTGATCAACACGGCATTCCGCAAGTGCGGTTTGCGCGAAACGGTGATCTTCGCCGACCAGCTGATGCAGATGGGTTTCCGTCTCGCAACGCGCGCCGGTATTTCGATTTGCGTCGACGACATGCTCGTGCCGCCGCAGAAAGAAACCATCGTCGGCGACGCTGCGAAGAAGGTGAAGGAATACGACCGTCAGTACATGTCGGGTCTCGTTACCGCGCAGGAACGCTACAACAACGTGGTCGACATCTGGTCGGCGACGTCGGAAGCGGTCGGCAAGGCGATGATGGAGCAGCTCGCGACGGAGCCGGTGGTCGATCGCGACGGCAATCAGACGAAGCAGGAATCGTTCAACTCGATCTACATGATGGCCGACTCGGGCGCGCGCGGTTCCGCGGTGCAGATTCGTCAGCTGGCCGGTATGCGTGGCCTGATGGCGAAGCCGGACGGCTCGATTATCGAGACGCCGATTACGGCGAACTTCCGCGAAGGCCTGAACGTGTTGCAGTACTTCATCTCGACCCACGGTGCACGTAAGGGTCTGGCTGATACGGCACTGAAGACGGCGAACTCGGGTTATCTGACGCGTCGTCTGGTGGACGTGACGCAGGATCTGGTCGTGGTCGAGGACGATTGCGGCACGACCAACGGCGTGGCGATGAAGGCGCTGGTGGAAGGCGGTGAAGTGGTCGAAGCGCTGCGTGACCGGATTCTCGGTCGTGTTGCGGTGGCTGACGTCGTCAATCCGGAATCGCAGGAAACGCTGTACGAATCGGGCTCGCTGCTCGACGAAGACGCGGTAGAAGAAATCGAACGCCTCGGTATCGACGAAGTGCGCGTGCGTACGCCGCTGACCTGCGAAACGCGTTACGGCCTGTGCGCAAGCTGCTACGGCCGCGACCTGGGTCGTGGCTCGCGCGTGAACGTCGGCGAAGCGGTCGGCGTGATCGCGGCGCAGTCGATCGGTGAGCCGGGCACACAGTTGACGATGCGTACGTTCCACATCGGCGGTGCGGCATCGCGTGCGGCAATCGCTTCGTCGGTTGAAGCGAAGAGCAACGGCACGGTGCGCTTTACGGCGACGATGCGTTACGTTACCAACGCGAAGGGCGAACAAGTCGTCATTTCGCGTTCGGGCGAAGCGATCATCGCCGACGATCTCGGTCGTGAGCGCGAACGTCACAAAATCCCGTACGGCGCGACGCTGCTGCAACTCGACGGCGCGCAGATCAAGGCCGGTACGCAACTGGCCCAGTGGGATCCGCTGACGCGTCCGATCATCACCGAGTGGGGCGGTACGGTGAAGTTCGAGAACGTCGAGGAAGGCGTGACGGTTGCGAAGCAGATCGACGATGTGACGGGGCTGTCCACGCTCGTCGTGATCGACGTGAAGCGTCGTGGCTCGCAGGCTGCCAAGAGTGTTCGTCCGCAGGTCAAGCTGCTCGACCCGCAGGGCGAGGAAGTGAAGATCCCGAACACCGAGCATTCGGTGCAGATCGGCTTCCAGGTCGGCGCACTGATCACCGTGAAGGATGGTCAGCAGGTGCAGGTCGGTGAAGTGCTGGCACGTATCCCGGTTGAAGCGCAGAAAACGCGTGACATTACCGGTGGTCTGCCGCGCGTGGCCGAGTTGTTCGAAGCGCGCTCGCCGAAGGACGCCGGCATTCTGGCGGAAGTCACGGGCACGACGTCGTTCGGCAAGGACACGAAGGGCAAGCAGCGTCTCGTGATTACGGACCTGGAAGGCGAACAGCACGAGTTCCTGATCGCGAAGGAAAAGCAGGTTTTGGTTCACGATGGTCAGGTCGTCAACAAGGGCGAAATGATCGTGGACGGTCCGGCCGATCCGCACGACATCCTGCGTTTGCAGGGTATCGAAGCGCTGTCGCGTTACATCGTGGACGAAGTGCAGGACGTGTACCGTCTGCAGGGCGTGAAGATCAACGACAAGCACATCGAAGTGATCGTGCGTCAGATGTTGCGTCGTGTTCAGATCGTCGACAACGGCGATACGCGTTTCATCATGGGCGAACAAGTCGAACGTTCGGACATGCTGGACGAGAACGACCGCATGGCCGCGGAAGACAAGATCCCCGCGACCTACGAGAACGTGTTGCTCGGTATCACGAAGGCTTCGCTCTCGACCGATTCGTTCATCTCGGCGGCTTCCTTCCAGGAAACGACGCGCGTGCTGACCGAAGCGGCAATCATGGGCAAGCGTGACGATCTGCGCGGTCTGAAGGAAAACGTGATCGTCGGCCGTCTGATTCCGGCCGGTACGGGTCTCGCGTTCCACAAGGCGCGCAAGAGCCGCGAGTTGGCCGATCGTCAACGTTTCGACCAGATTGCAGCGGAAGAATCGTTCGATTTCGGCACGCCCGAGGCCGCACCCGCCGCGCCTGCGGAACAGCAACATCCGGCAGAGTAAGTTCGCTGCCTCGGGCCTTCAGCGCCCGAGCTTCGCGAACTGAACGCTAGCCGTCAGGAGCCGCCCGGTTTTCACCGGGCGGCTTTTTTTTCGCCTTGTCCGATTGGCTAACGCGCATTTATCGCGGGGCTTATGCGCGTGGTCGTTGGTAAAATCACGCATTCACGCTCCTGACGCACTCCGTCCCTTCCATGTCCCGTTCGCTCGAAATCCTTAATGAAATATTCGGCTATCCCGCTTTTCGGGGGCAGCAGGGCGACATCGTCGAACACGTAGCCGCCGGCGGCGACTCGCTCGTCCTAATGCCGACGGGCGGCGGCAAGTCGTTGTGCTATCAGATTCCGTCGCTGGTGCGGCGTGAAGCGGGGTTTGGCGCGGGCATCGTGGTTTCGCCGTTGATCGCGCTCATGTCCGATCAGGTCGCCGCGTTGACCGAGGTCGGCGTGCGCGCGGCTTATCTGAATTCGACGCTGTCCAGCGCCGAAGCCGCAGCGACCGAGCGCGCGCTGCGCAACGGCGAGATCGATCTCCTTTACGTCGCGCCAGAACGCCTGATGACGCCGCGCTTTCTCGAATTGCTGGAAAGCGCGCGCATCGGCCTTTTCGCCATCGATGAAGCGCACTGCGTGTCGCAATGGGGGCATGATTTCCGGCCGGAATACATCAAGTTGTCGGTGCTGCATGAGCGGTTTCCGTCGGTTCCGCGTATCGCGCTGACCGCCACCGCCGACGCAATCACGCGCGATGAAATCGTGCATCGCCTGGCGCTCGACGACGCGCGCATCTTCGTTTCGAGCTTCGATCGCCCGAATATCCGTTATCGGATTGTCGAGAAGGACAACGCGCGCTCGCAACTGCTCGACTTTATCCGCGCGGAACACACGAATAAGGACGGCACGACCGACGCCGGCGTCATTTACTGCCTGTCCCGGCGGAAGGTCGAAGAAACTGCGGAGTGGCTGAAAAATCAGGGCATGCATGCGTTGCCGTACCACGCGGGGATGGAATTCGAGACGCGGCAGAAGCACCAGGAAATGTTTCAGCGCGAGGAGGGCGTCGTGATGTGCGCGACGATCGCGTTCGGCATGGGGATCGACAAGCCGGACGTGCGTTTCGTGGCGCACCTGGATTTGCCGAAGAGTGTCGAAGGGTATTACCAGGAAACGGGCCGCGCGGGCCGCGACGGAATGCCTGCCAACGCGTGGATGGCGTACGGCCTCGGGGACGTCGTTCAGCAGCGCAAAATGATCGACGAATCCGACGCCGACGATACGCACAAACGCGTTCAAGGCGGCAAGCTCGACGCGTTGCTCGGGCTCTGCGAGGCGGCGTCGTGCCGGCGCGTGCGGCTGCTCGCCTATTTCGGCGAGGCGAGCGCCCCGTGCGGCAACTGCGACACCTGCTTAGAGCCGCCGGCATCATGGGACGCGACGCGTGAGGCGCAAATGGCGCTTTCCTGCGTTTATCGCGCGTTCAAGGCGAGCGGATTCCACTTCGGCGCCGGGCATTTGATCGACATCTTGCGAGGCAACCGTACCGAGAAAATTCTTCAGCGCGGACACGAAAAGCTGACGACCTTCGGGATCGGCGCGGCTTTGTCCGAGCCGGAATGGCGCGCGGCGTTCCGGCAACTGGTCGCCTTCGGCTATCTCGCCATCGACCACGACGGTTTCGGCGCTCTCGTGTTAACCGACACCAGCAAGCCCGTGCTTAAAGGCGAGCAGAACGTGACGCTGCGCAAGTACGTCAAGCCGACGCGCACGCGACAGTCGTCGGGACGCACCGGCGAGCGCGCCGATCCGACGGCCGGCATGTCGCCGCGCGAGAAGGCGCGCTGGGACCGCCTGCGAACCTGGCGGGCCGAAACGGCCAAGAGCGACGGCGTGCCGGCCTACGTGATTTTCCATGACGCGACGCTCGCGGAGATCGCGCGGAACGATCCCGATTCAATCGACGATCTGCGCAATATTCCGGGTATCGGCGCGCGTAAATTGGATCGCTTCGGCGATGAACTACTCGAAGTGGCTGGCGCGGATTGAGGTCCAGGAGTATTTGCCGGAACGCACGCGGGGTCGAAAAGCGTGCAACCTATTGACCGGATTAGGTTTTCCCGACTATTATGCTAGGTTCTCGTCTTTGGACTTGATGCGCGCGCGTTTGAAGGTTAATTAGACGTGCGCCAGCAACGTCCACGGCAAGAAGTTCGATACGCACTTTTCCTCGCTTTGCCCGATAAAAGTGCGTCGATTTTGATCAATTTCAGGAATAGACAATGCCAACCATCAATCAATTGGTTCGCAAAGGCCGCGCTTCCGAAACAGTGAAGAGCAAGTCGCCGGCTTTGCAGGACTGCCCGCAGCGTCGCGGCGTGTGCACGCGTGTGTACACGACGACGCCGAAGAAGCCGAACTCGGCACTTCGTAAAGTTGCAAAAGTTCGTCTGACGAATGGCTTCGAAGTCATCTCGTACATCGGTGGTGAAGGCCACAACCTGCAGGAACACTCGGTCGTGCTGATCCGCGGCGGACGTGTGAAGGACTTGCCGGGTGTGCGTTACCACATGGTTCGCGGCTCGCTGGATACCCAGGGCGTCAAGGATCGTAAGCAAGCTCGCTCGAAGTACGGTGCGAAGCGCGCTAAGGCTGGCAAGTAAGCTGCCGGTCAGAAGTTTCACGTTGCCTGTCACAGGGCGTTCAAGCGGTAGTGCCGGAACTGCCGGTGCTGTCGAGTAAGTGGTCACCCGGCCAAGCTGGTTAGTCAACTGAGATGGATCGGGTTTGTTGGTGGCCGCGGGGCTCTAAGCTCCAACTGAAAAGTTAAAGGAAGAAACATGCCGCGTCGTCGCGAAGTCCCCAAGCGGGAAGTGTTGCCGGATCCGAAATTCGGTAACGTTGATGTAGCCAAGTTCATGAATGTACTGATGCTCTCCGGCAAGAAGTCGGTTGCCGAGCGTATCGTGTACGGCGCTTTTGAGCAGATCCAGACCAAGGGTGGCAAGGACCCGCTGGAAGTGTTCACGGTTGCGCTCAACAACGTAAAGCCGGTCGTCGAAGTGAAGAGCCGTCGCGTTGGTGGTGCAAACTATCAGGTTCCGGTTGAAGTGCGCCCGTCGCGTCGTATGGCATTGGCGATGCGTTGGTTGCGTGAAGCCGCGAAGAAGCGCAGCGAAAAGTCGATGGCCCTGCGTCTGGCAGGTGAACTCTCGGAAGCGGCTGAAGGCCGTGGCGGCGCAATGAAGAAGCGCGACGAAGTTCACCGGATGGCAGAAGCCAACAAGGCGTTCTCGCATTTCCGTTTCTAAGCGTCCCGACCTAGGTCGAACGGAAAAACTTCCGGGCGGGTGCGCTTCTAAAGCGCCTCGCCCGTTTGTGTTAGGACGCAGCAGGCATCAGCCTGCAGCGTCGACCCAATAAAGGATTTAAAGTGGCTCGTAAGACACCTATCGAGCGCTACCGTAACATCGGTATTAGCGCTCACATCGACGCCGGCAAGACGACGACGACCGAGCGCATCCTGTTCTACACGGGCGTGAACCACAAGATTGGTGAAGTTCACGACGGTGCAGCAACGATGGACTGGATGGAGCAGGAGCAGGAGCGCGGCATCACCATTACGTCGGCAGCAACGACGGCGTTCTGGAAGGGCATGGCGGGCGACCGCGCCGAGCACCGCATCAACATCATCGACACCCCGGGCCACGTCGACTTCACGATTGAAGTCGAGCGCTCGATGCGCGTGCTCGACGGTGCGTGCATGGTCTATTGCGCCGTGGGTGGCGTGCAGCCGCAGTCGGAAACCGTTTGGCGCCAAGCCAACAAGTACAAGGTTCCCCGCCTCGCGTTCATCAACAAGATGGACCGTACGGGCGCGAACTTCTTCAAGGTTTACGACCAGCTCAAGCTTCGTCTGAAGGCCAATCCCGTTCCCGTCGTGGTGCCGATCGGCGCAGAAGACACGTTCACGGGCGTGGTCGACCTGATCAAGATGAAGGCGATCATTTGGGATGAAGCGTCCCAAGGCACGAAGTTCTCGTATGAAGAGATCCCGGCTGAACTCGTCGACACGTGCAACGAATGGCGTGAAAAGATGATCGAAGCGGCGGCCGAGTCGACCGAAGATTTGATGAACAAGTACCTCGAGTCGGGCGAACTGACCGAAACGGAAATCATCAAGGGCCTGCGCGACCGTACGATCGCTTGCGAAATTCAGCCGATGCTGTGCGGCACCGCGTTCAAGAACAAGGGCGTGCAACGGATGCTGGACGCCGTGCTCGATTTCCTGCCGTCGCCGATCGACATTCCCCCGGTCACGGGCGAACTCGAAAACGGTGAAAAGGCTGAGCGTCGCGCAGCTGACGATGAGAAGTTCTCGTCGCTCGCGTTCAAGATCATGACCGACCCGTTCGTCGGCCAGTTGATCTTCTTCCGCGTGTACTCGGGAACGACCAAGTCGGGCGACACGCTGCTGAACGCGACCAAGGACAAGAAGGAACGTCTCGGTCGTATTCTGCTGATGCACGCGAACCAGCGCGAAGAAATCAAGGAAGTGCACGCGGGCGACATTGCTGCTGCAGTCGGCCTCAAAGACGCGACCACGGGCGACACGCTTTGCGATCCGCTGCACCCGATCGTGCTCGAGCGCATGATTTTCCCGGAGCCGGTGATTTCGCAGGCTGTTGAGCCGAAGACGAAGCCTGACCAGGAAAAGATGGGTCTGGCGTTGAACCGTCTCGCTCAGGAAGATCCGTCGTTCCGCGTTCAGACCGACGAAGAGTCGGGCCAGACCATTATTTCGGGTATGGGCGAGCTCCACCTCGAAATTCTGGTCGATCGGATGAAGCGCGAATTCGGCGTGGAAGCCACAGTTGGCAAGCCGCAAGTTGCTTATCGCGAAACGATTCGCGGCAAGGCGGAAGACGTCGACGGCAAGTTCGTCAAGCAGTCGGGTGGTCGCGGCCAATACGGTCACGCGGTCATCACGCTGGAGCCGAACGAGCAGGGCAAGGGATACGAGTTCCTGGACGAGATCAAGGGCGGCGTGATTCCGCGCGAATACATCCCGGCAGTCGACAAGGGTATTCAGGAAACGCTGAAGGCTGGCGTGCTGGCAGGCTTCCCGGTCGTTGACGTGAAGGTTCACCTGACGTTCGGTTCGTACCACGACGTTGACTCGAACGAAAACGCGTTCCGCATGGCCGGCTCGATGGCGTTCAAGGAAGCAATGCGCAAGGCTCAGCCGGTCATCCTCGAACCGATGATGGCCGTTGAAGTCGAAACGCCGGAAGACTACATGGGCAACGTGATGGGCGACTTGTCGAGCCGTCGCGGTATCGTGCAGGGCATGGAAGACATGATTGGTGGCGGAAAGATCGTTCGTGCCGAAGTGCCGCTGTCGGAAATGTTTGGCTATTCGACGTCGTTGCGCTCTGCGACACAAGGCCGCGCTACGTACACGATGGAATTCAAGCACTACTCCGAAGCTCCGCGTAACGTTGCTGACGCGATCATCAACGCGAAATCCAAGTAATTCGGCTGGCTGCAAGTCTCTAACCGATCAACATTTTTGAAAGAAGGCAATCATGGCAAAAGGTAAATTCGAACGGACCAAGCCGCACGTGAACGTGGGCACGATCGGTCACGTCGATCACGGCAAGACCACGCTGACGGCAGCGATCGCGACGGTTCTGTCGGCGAAGTTCGGCGGCGAAGCGAAGGCGTATGACCAGATTGACGCGGCACCGGAAGAAAAGGCGCGCGGCATCACGATCAACACGGCACACGTCGAGTACGAAACGCAAAACCGTCACTACGCGCACGTTGACTGCCCGGGCCACGCCGACTACGTGAAGAACATGATCACGGGTGCAGCGCAGATGGACGGCGCGATCCTGGTGTGTTCGGCCGCTGACGGCCCGATGCCGCAAACGCGTGAGCACATCTTGTTGGCTCGCCAGGTTGGCGTGCCGTACATCATCGTGTTCCTGAACAAGTGCGACATGGTCGACGACGCCGAGCTGCTCGAGCTGGTCGAAATGGAAGTGCGCGAGCTTCTGTCGAAGTACGATTTCCCGGGCGACGACACGCCGATCATCAAGGGTTCGGCCAAGCTGGCGCTGGAAGGCGACAAGGGCGAGCTGGGCGAAGTGGCGATCATGAGCCTGGCCGACGCGCTGGACACGTACATCCCGACGCCGGAACGCGCGATCGACGGTACGTTCCTGATGCCGGTGGAAGACGTGTTCTCGATCTCGGGTCGCGGCACGGTGGTGACGGGTCGTATCGAGCGCGGTGTTGTGAAGGTCGGCGAGGAAATCGAAATCATCGGCATCAAGCCGACGGTGAAGACGACCTGCACGGGTGTGGAAATGTTCCGCAAGCTGCTGGATCAAGGTCAAGCGGGCGACAACGTTGGTATCTTGCTGCGCGGCACGAAACGTGAAGACGTGGAGCGTGGTCAAGTTCTGGCGAAGCCGGGCTCGATCAACCCGCACACGCACTTCACGGCTGAAGTGTACGTTCTGAGCAAGGATGAAGGCGGTCGTCACACGCCGTTCTTCAACAACTACCGTCCCCAGTTCTACTTCCGCACGACGGACGTGACGGGTTCGATCGAGTTGCCGAAGGACAAGGAAATGGTCATGCCGGGCGACAACGTGTCGATCACGGTGAAGCTGATCAACCCGATCGCGATGGAAGAAGGTCTGCGCTTCGCCATCCGCGAAGGCGGTCGTACCGTCGGCGCTGGTGTCGTTGCTAAGATTCTCGAGTAAGATATCGGACTGCGCCGACGTCACGGCGCACTTGTAGTGGTGCCCGGAGCCGGGCGCCCGCCCTCCGCGGGCGTCCGGCTTCACGCTCTTTTACCAAATCGGCGATGCAACATCGCCTCGCTCTTTTTTAGGAATTGTCATGGCAAACCAGAAAATCCGTATTCGTCTGAAGGCGTTCGACTATCGTTTGATCGATCAATCGGCAGCCGAGATCGTCGACACCGCGAAGCGGACTGGCGCAATCGTTCGTGGTCCGGTGCCTTTGCCGACTCGTATTCAGCGTTTCGACATCCTGCGTTCACCGCACGTCAACAAGACGTCGCGCGATCAGCTCGAAATCCGTACGCACCAACGCCTGATGGACATCGTCGATCCGACGGACAAGACCGTGGACGCGCTGATGAAGCTCGACCTGCCGGCTGGCGTCGACGTCGAAATCAAACTGCAGTAACGCAGCAAAGCGTCGCCAGGTGAGCCAGGTGACGCTAAGTCTTTGATTGCTTGCGGAAAACGAAAAGCCTTGTTATACTCCAAGGCTTTTCGCGCATTTGCGCAAAAAAGCTGGCTCAACTCTCTGCGGCAACGTGGATCTGCGGAGCCGGCATTTTGTAAATCAGCCCCGACCAATCGCAGTTGGGAATGGAGAAAACGATGAGCCTTGGACTCGTAGGTCGCAAGGTTGGCATGACCCGTATCTTTACGCCTGAAGGGGATTCGATTCCCGTCACCGTACTGGACGTGTCGGACAACCGCGTGACGCAGATCAAGACCGTTGAAACGGATGGTTATACCGCCGTTCAGGTTGCATTCGGTACTCGCCGCGCATCGCGCGTGACGAAGCCGTTGGCAGGTCACCTTGCCAAAGCCGGTGTTCAAGCCGGTGAAGTCCTCAAAGAATTTCAAATCGATGCCGCTAAGGCTGCCGAGTTGTCGAACGGCGCTGTGGTCGGTACGGACCTTTTCGAAGTGGGCCAGAAAGTCGACGTGCAAGGCGTGTCGATCGGTAAAGGCTACGCCGGTACCATCAAGCGTTACAACTTCGCTTCAGGCCGCGCATCGCACGGTAACTCGCGTTCGCACAACGTTCCGGGTTCGATCGGTATGGCGCAAGATCCGGGTCGTGTTTTCCCGGGTAAGCGCATGACGGGTCACATGGGCGATGACACTGTTACGGTGCAGAACCTCGTGATCGCCCGTATCGACGCAGACCGCAATCTGTTGCTGGTTCGTGGTGCCGTTCCTGGCGCCAAGGGCGGCAAGGTTTTCGTGACGCCGGCTGTCAAGACCCGCGCTGTGAAAGGAGCGAAATAATGGAACTTAAGCTCCTGAATGCCAATGGTCAGGAAGGCGCAGGCGTGAACGCATCGGACGTCGTGTTCGGTCGTGATTACAACGAAGCCCTGATCCATCAGGTCGTCGTGGCTTATCAAGCCAACGCACGCAGCGGTAACCGCGCGCAGAAGGACCGTGAGCAAGTCAAGCACACGACCAAGAAGCCGTGGCGTCAAAAGGGCACGGGCCGCGCTCGTGCCGGTATGTCGTCGAGCCCGTTGTGGCGCGGCGGTGGCCGTATCTTCCCGAATTCGCCGGAAGAGAACTTTTCGCACAAGGTCAACAAGAAGATGCATCGTGCAGGTCTCTGCTCGATCTTCTCGCAGTTGGCCCGTGAAGGCCGCATTTCGGTTGTCGACGAGCTGACGCTCGAAGCGCCGAAGACCAAGCTGCTGGCCGAAAAATTCAAGGCGATGGGTCTCGAGTCCGTGTTGGTCATCACCGATACGGTCGACGAAAACCTGTACCTCGCGTCGCGCAACCTCGCCCATGTGGCGGTTGTCGAGCCGCGTTACGCCGACCCGCTCTCGTTGATCTACTTCAAAAAGATCCTGATTACGAAGGCTGCGGTCGCCCAGATCGAGGAGTTGCTGTCATGAGCGAGATTCGCAAGAACGATCATCGTTTGATGCAGGTCCTGCTCGCGCCGGTGGTCTCCGAAAAGGCGACGCTGGTGGCCGACAAGAACGAGCAAGTCGTGTTCGAAGTCGCGCCCGATGCCACGAAGCAGGAAGTGAAGGCTGCTGTCGAGCTGCTGTTCAAGGTGGAAGTCAATTCCGTCAACGTGCTGGTCACGAAGGGTAAAGCCAAGCGCTTCGGCCGCTTCATGGGCAAGCGCAAGGATGTGAAGAAGGCGTATGTCTGTCTGAAGCCCGGCCAGGAAATCAACTTTGAAGCGGAGGCCAAGTAACCATGGCAATCGTAAAAGTTAAGCCGACTTCGCCGGGTCGCCGCGCGATGGTCAAGGTGGTGAACAAGGATCTGCATAAGGGCAAGCCGTTCGCAGCGCTGCTCGATTCCCAATCCGTCACCGCTGGCCGTAACAACAACGGCCGTATCACGACCCGTCATAAGGGTGGTGGTCACAAGCAGCATTACCGTCTGGTCGATTTTCGTCGCAACAAGGACGGCATTCCGGCAAAGGTCGAGCGTCTCGAGTACGACCCGAACCGTAGCGCGAACATCGCGCTGGTTCTGTACGCAGACGGCGAACGCAAGTACATCATCGCTCCGAAGGGCGTGACGGTTGGTCAGCAATTGCTGTCGGGTTCGGAAGCTCCGATCCGTGCAGGCAACACGCTCCCGATCCGCAACATCCCGGTTGGTACGACGATCCACTGCGTCGAAATGTTGCCGGGCAAGGGCGCGCAGATCGCACGTTCGGCTGGCACGTCGGCGATGTTGCTGGCTCGCGAAGGCACGTACGCACAGGTTCGCCTGCGCTCGGGCGAAATTCGCCGCGTGCACGTCGAGTGCCGCGCGACGATCGGTGAAGTTGGCAACGAAGAGCATAGCCTCCGTCAAATCGGTAAGGCTGGCGCGAACCGCTGGCGCGGTATCCGCCCGACGGTGCGTGGCGTTGCAATGAATCCGGTCGATCACCCGCACGGTGGTGGTGAAGGTAAGACGGCAGCAGGTCGCGATCCGGTCAGTCCGTGGGGAACCCCGGCTAAGGGCTATCGCACCCGCAGCAATAAGCGCACGACGACGATGATCGTTCAGCGCCGTCACAAGCGCTAAGGAGTAAGCAATGGCACGTTCTGTTAAAAAAGGTCCGTTCTGCGACGCCCATTTGCTGAAGAAAGTTGAGGCGGCTGCAGCTTCGCGTGACAAGAAGCCGATCAAAACCTGGTCGCGTCGTTCGACGATTCTCCCGGATTTCATCGGTCTGACGATCGCCGTTCACAACGGCCGTCAACACGTTCCGGTGTACGTTTCGGAAAACATGGTCGGCCACAAACTTGGCGAGTTCGCATTGACCCGTACGTTCAAGGGTCATGCAGCCGACAAGAAGGCTAAGAAATAAGGGGCTATCAAGATGGAAGTCAAAGCTATTCATCGCGGTGCCCGCATCTCGGCGCAGAAAACGCGCCTTGTGGCTGACCAGATCCGTGGTTTGCCGGTCGACAAGGCGCTGAACGTTCTGACGTTCTCGCCGAAGAAGGCGGCGGGTATTGTTAAGAAAGTCGTGTTGTCTGCGATCGCGAATGCGGAACACAACGAAGGCGCCGATATCGATGAGCTCAAGGTAACGAGCATCATGGTCGACAAGGCAGCTTCGCTGAAGCGTTTTACTGCGCGCGCTAAAGGCCGCGGTAACCGCATCGAGAAGCAATCCTGTCACATCACTGTGACGGTCGGGAATTAAGGAGCCATACGATGGGACAAAAAATTCATCCGACAGGCTTCCGCTTGGCCGTCAGCCGGAATTGGGCTTCGCGTTGGTACGCGAATAACAACAATTTCGCGTCGATGCTGCAGGAAGATATCGGTGTTCGTGAGTACCTGAAGAAGAAGCTTAAAAACGCTTCGGTCGGTCGGGTGGTCATCGAGCGTCCGGCGAAGAACGCGCGCATCACGATTTACAGCTCGCGTCCTGGTGTTGTCATCGGCAAGAAGGGCGAGGACATCGAACTGTTGAAGGCTGAACTGCAGCGCCGCATGGGCGTTCCGGTCCACGTCAACATCGAGGAAATTCGCAAGCCGGAAACCGATGCGCAACTGATCGCCGATTCGATCACGCAACAGCTCGAGCGCCGGATTATGTTCCGCCGCGCGATGAAGCGTGCAATGCAGAACGCGATGCGTCTGGGCGCTCAAGGCATCAAAATCATGAGCGCAGGTCGTCTGAACGGTATCGAAATCGCACGTACGGAGTGGTATCGCGAAGGTCGCGTTCCGCTTCACACGCTGCGCGCTGATATCGACTACGCAACGTCGGAAGCGAAAACCACGTACGGCATCATCGGCGTGAAGGTGTGGGTCTACAAGGGCGACACGCTGGGCCGCAACGATGCACCGGTGGTCGAAGAAGTAGCCGAAGACAAGCGTCCGCGCCGCAATGCACGTCCGGGTGGCGATCGCCGTCCGCGTCGCGATGGTGAAGGTGGTGGCCCGGCAGGTGCACGCCGTGGCGCTCCTCGTCGTGCTGGCGGTGCCGGCGGCGACGGGAAGACTGGAGAATAACGATGCTGCAACCGAAACGCAGAAAGTATCGCAAAGAGCAGAAGGGTCGTAACACCGGCAAGGCGACGCGCGGCAACGCGGTGTCGTTTGGTGACTACGGTCTGAAGGCTATCGGTCGCGGCCGTTTGACCGCGCGCCAAATTGAAGCGGCACGTCGTGCAATGACGCGTCACATCAAGCGTGGCGGCCGGATCTGGATCCGCATTTTCCCGGATAAGCCGATCTCGCAAAAGCCGGCTGAAGTACGGATGGGTAACGGTAAGGGTAACCCTGAGTACTACGTCGCAGAGATTCAACCGGGCAAGATGCTGTACGAAATGGACGGTGTTACTGAAGAGTTGGCACGTGAAGCGTTCCGTCTGGCTGCAGCAAAGCTGCCGCTGAAGACGTACTTCGTTTCACGCCAGCTCGGCGCCTAAGGAGTAATGATGAAGGCATCTGAACTTCACCAGAAAGACCAGGCCGCGCTCAACAAAGAGCTGACGGACCTGCTGAAGGCGCAATTCGGCCTGCGCATGCAACTCGCGACCCAACAGCTCACGAACACGAGCCAGTTGAAGAAGGTCCGTCGCGACATCGCACGTGTGCGGACCGTCCTGACTGAGAAGGCGAACCAGAAATGAACGATAGCGTAAAAACCTCGCTCAAGCGGACGCTGGTCGGTAAGGTCGTCAGCAACAAGATGGACAAGACCGTTACCGTGCTGGTCGAGCACCGTGTGAAGCATCCGATCTACGGCAAGTACGTCGTGCGTTCGAAGAAGTATCACGCTCACGATGACGCGAACACGTACAACGAAGGCGATCTCGTCGAAATCCAGGAAACCCGTCCGATTTCTAAGACAAAGGCCTGGGTTGTTTCGAAGTTGCTCGAAGCGGCTCGCGTGATCTAAGCGTCAATGCGGTAAATGTAGGATCGCAGAAAGTTTCGCTTGCAAGACCGAGATTATGTGTTATAGTCTCGGTCTTCCCTCTTGTGGGAGCCCCGTCGCGGGCGAAACTGGTGGGGGAAGCCGGCGCAGACGCCTGTCTGTGTCGTCAGATTCACCGGATTGCGATGGCGGGTTTCGTCTGCCCTCGCTGCCTGTTCCAACCCAAGCAGCCGATAGGCTGACGGGACCAAGACTGACCGGATGCGCCATGGTGGCGTGAACGGATTAAGTTGGGAAAGATAAACCATGATCCAGACCGAAACTCGGCTTGAAGTGGCCGACAACACAGGTGCGCGTGAAGTCATGTGCATCAAGGTGCTCGGCGGCTCGAAGCGTCGTTACGCTAGCATTGGCGACATCATCAAGGTGACCGTCAAGGAAGCAACGCCGCGCGGACGCGTGAAGAAGGGCGAAATCTACAACGCTGTGGTCGTTCGTACGGCCAAGGGTGTGCGTCGCCAGGACGGCTCGCTGATCAAGTTCGACGGCAATGCCGCCGTTCTTTTGAATGCGAAGCTCGAACCCATCGGCACGCGTATTTTCGGGCCGGTCACGCGTGAACTGCGTAGCGAACGATTCATGAAGATCGTTTCGCTTGCGCCCGAAGTGCTGTAAGGAGTCGCGATGAACAAGATTCGCAAAGGTGACGAAGTTATCGTCATCACCGGCAAGGACAAAGGCAAGCGCGGTGTCGTGCTGGCCGTTGGGGAAGATCGTCTGACTGTCGAGGGTATTAATCTCGTCAAGAAGCACGTGAAACCGAACCCGATGAAGGGTACGACGGGCGGTGTAGAAGCCAAGACGATGCCGTTGCATATTTCGAACGTCGCATTGGTCGACGCGAATGGCAAGGCGTCGCGAGTGGGCATCAAGGTCGAAGGCGACAAGAAGGTTCGCTTCTTGAAGTCGACGGGCGCCACGCTCAACGCCTGACGCGGAGTTAAAAAATGGCTCGTCTGCAAGAATTTTATAAAGAAAAGGTTGTACCCGGCCTCGTTGAGAAGTTCGGTTACAAGTCTGTCATGGAAGTGCCGCGCATCACCAAGATCACCCTGAACATGGGTCTTGGCGAAGCCGTCGCCGACAAGAAGATCATCGAAAACGCCGTTGGCGACCTGACGAAGATTGCTGGCCAAAAGCCGGTTATCACGAAGGCACGCAAGGCAATCGCTGGCTTCAAGATTCGTCAGGGCTACCCGATCGGCGCGATGGTTACGCTGCGCGGCCAAGCCATGTACGAATTTCTGGATCGTTTCGTGACGGTTGCGCTCCCGCGTGTGCGTGACTTCCGTGGCGTTTCGGGTCGTGCGTTCGATGGTCGCGGCAACTACAACATCGGTGTGAAAGAGCAGATCATTTTCCCCGAAATCGACTACGACAAGATCGACGCGCTGCGTGGGCTGAACATCAGCATCACGACTACCGCGAAGACTGACGATGAAGCGAAGGCACTGCTCGCCAGCTTCAAGTTCCCGTTCAGAAACTGAGGTTACCGTGGCTAAACTGGCACTGATCGAACGTGAAAAGAAGCGTGCTCGCCTGGCCGCAAAGTACGCTCCCAAGCGTGCCGAGCTGAAGGCGGTCATCGACGACGCGAGCAAGTCGGACGAAGAGCGTTATCTCGCTCGTCTGGCACTGCAACAATTGCCGCGTAATTCGAACCCCACTCGCAAGCGTAACCGTTGCGCGCTCACGGGTCGTCCGCGTGGCACGTTCCGTAAATTCGGATTGGCACGCAGCAAGATTCGTGAAATCGCGTTCCGCGGCGAAATCCCTGGCCTGACCAAGGCGAGCTGGTAATAGGAGAAACGTAAATGAGCATGAGTGATCCTATCGCCGATATGCTGACTCGCATCCGCAATGCGCAGATGGTTGAGAAGGTTTCGGTGACTATGCCCTCGTCGAAAGTCAAGGTTGCGATTGCGCAGGTTTTGAAGGACGAAGGTTATATCGACGATTTCGCAGTGAAGTCTGAAGGAGCGAAGTCGGAATTGAATATCGCGTTGAAGTACTACGCTGGCCGTCCGGTTATCGAGCGCATTGAACGCGTTTCGAAGCCTGGTCTGCGTGTGTACCGCGGTCGCAACGACATCCCGGTGGTCATGAATGGCCTCGGCGTTGCAATCGTATCGACGCCCCAAGGTGTGATGACCGACCGCAAGGCGCGCCAGACCGGCGTCGGCGGCGAAGTCCTCTGCTACGTCGCTTAACCGAAAAGGAGAAGAACATGTCTCGAGTAGGTAAGAGCCCTATCGCGCTGCCGCAAGGCGCCGAGGTGGCCCTGAGCGGCGATGTGATCACCGTCAAGGGACCGCTGGGTACAATTTCGCGAGCGGCTAATCCGCTGGTGAAGGTAGCAAACGACAACGGCACGCTCAACTTCGCACCGGCTGATGAAAGCCGCGAAGCGAATGCGATGTCCGGCACGATGCGCGCACTGGTTGCGAACATGGTGAACGGCGTGACGAAGGGTTTCGAGCGCAAGCTGACGCTGGTTGGCGTCGGTTACCGCGCACAGGCGCAAGGCGACAAGCTGAATCTGTCGCTGGGTTTCTCGCACCCCGTGGTGCACCAGATGCCGGAAGGCATTAAGGCTGAAACCCCGACGCAAACCGAAATCGTGATCAAGGGGATCGACAAGCAGCAAGTTGGCCAGGTCGCTGCGGAAGTTCGCGGTTACCGTCCGCCGGAGCCCTACAAGGGCAAGGGTGTGCGCTACGCTGGCGAAGTCGTTATCCTCAAAGAAACGAAGAAGAAGTAAGGGTGCGCAATCATGGATAAGACTCAATCTCGCCTGCGCCGCGCTCGTCAAACGCGTGTCAAGATCTCTGAGCTTCAGGTCGCGCGTCTGGCTGTGCATCGCACGAACACGCATATCTATGCACAAGTGTTCTCGCCGTGCGGCACGAAGGTGCTGGCAAGCGCATCGACGCTCGAAGCCGAAGTTCGCGCCGAGCTTGCTGACAAGTCGGGCAAGGGCGGCAACGTCAATGCAGCGACTGTGGTCGGCAAGCGTATCGCTGAAAAGGCTAAGGCTGCCGGCGTCGAATCCGTCGCCTTCGACCGTTCGGGTTTCCGTTACCACGGCCGCGTGAAAGCGCTGGCTGAGGCAGCGCGGGAAGCCGGACTCAAGTTCTAAGGGAAGAATTCGTCATGGCAAAGATGCAAGCGAATGTTAAGGCTGAAGAACGCGACGACGGCCTCCGCGAAAAAATGATCGCGGTCAACCGCGTGACCAAGGTTGTGAAGGGTGGCCGGATTCTCGGTTTTGCCGCACTGACCGTGGTCGGTGACGGTGATGGTCGTATCGGCATGGGCAAGGGCAAAGCGAAGGAAGTTCCGGTTGCTGTTCAAAAGGCAATGGAACAAGCTCGCCGCAACATGTTCAAGGTGCCGCTGAAGAACGGTACGTTGCAGCACGAAGTGCACGGTAAGCACGGCGCATCCGCAGTCCTCCTCGCTCCGGCGAAGGACGGTACGGGCGTGATCGCTGGTGGCCCGATGCGCGCAGTGTTCGACGTGATGGGCGTGCAAAACGTGGTTGCTAAGAGCCACGGTTCGACGAACCCGTACAACCTCGTTCGTGCAACGCTCGACGGTCTGCGCAAGCAGTCCACGCCGGGCGACATCGCGGCGAAGCGCGGCAAGTCCGTTGAAGATATTTTGGGCTAAGCCACGAGGTCACCATGTCTGATAAAACTGTCAAGGTACAGCTCGTCAAGAGCTTGATCGGGACCCGCGAATCGCATCGTGCAACGGTGCGTGGCTTGGGCCTGCGCCGACTCAACTCGGTCAGCGAACTGCAGGATACTCCGGCAGTCCGTGGGATGATCAACAAGGTTTCGTACCTTGTTAAGGTCGTCAGCTGAGCGGCTGATTAGGAATTCAAGGGGTTGAATATGGATTTGAATAACCTGAAACCGGCTGACGGCGCTAAGCATGCTAAGCGTCGCGTCGGTCGCGGTATCGGCTCCGGCCTCGGCAAGACCGCGGGTCGCGGTCACAAGGGTCAAAAATCGCGTTCGGGCGGCTTTCATAAGGTCGGCTTTGAAGGCGGTCAGATGCCTCTCCAACGCCGTTTGCCGAAGCGTGGTTTTACCTCGCTGACGAAGGAATTCATCGGTGAAGTGCGTCTGTCGGATCTGGAAAAGCTGCCGGTCGATGAAGTTGATTTGCTGGCACTGAAGCAAGCGGGTCTGGTTGGTGTGCTCATCACGAGCGCAAAGATCATCAAGACCGGCGAGCTCACCCGCAAGATCACAGTGAAGGGCCTTGGTGCGACGAAAGGCGCGCGTGCTGCGATCGAAGCCGCTGGCGGCTCGTTCGCCGAGTAACACGCATTCGCTGCCGTCACTAGCAATAGCATCGGAGAAGGTTCTTGGCTAACAGTCCGAGTCTCGCAAAACCCGGTCGTAGCGCGGCGAAGTTTGGCGATTTGCGTCGGCGGGCAGTGTTTCTGTTGCTGGCGTTGATCGTCTACCGTGTCGGTGCGCATATTCCGGTGCCGGGTATCGACCCGGACCAGCTGGCAAAGCTTTTCCAAAGCCAGTCGGGCGGCATCCTTGGCATGTTCAACATGTTTTCGGGTGGCGCACTGTCGCGGTTCACGATTTTTGCGCTGGGCATCATGCCCTACATTTCGGCCTCGATCATCATGCAGTTGCTGTCGATCGTGTCGCCGCAAATGGAGGCGCTGAAGAAGGAAGGGCAGGCAGGGCAACGGAAGATCACGCAGTACACGCGAATCTTTACAGTCCTCCTCGCTACGTTCCAGGCATTTGGCATTGCTGTAGCGCTGGAGAATCAACCGGCGCTGGTGCTCGATCCTGGCATGGTCTTTCGTTTGACGACGGTCGTCACGCTGGTGACGGGTACGATGTTCTTGATGTGGCTGGGTGAGCAGATCACGGAACGCGGACTTGGAAACGGTATTTCGATCATCATCTTCGGCGGTATTGCAGCGGGGTTCCCGAATGCAATCGGTGGTCTGTTCGAGCTGGTTCGCACCGGTTCGATGAGCATCATCTCGGCGATCATTATCGTATTGTTGATTGCAGCGGTTACGTATCTGGTTGTGTTCATTGAACGCGGTCAGCGCAAGATCCTCGTCAACTACGCCAAGCGTCAGGTCGGTAACAAGATTTACGGTGGGCAGTCTTCGCATTTGCCGCTGAAACTCAACATGTCGGGTGTGATTCCGCCGATTTTTGCATCGTCGATCATCCTCTTCCCGGCAACTATCCTGAACTGGTTCAGTTCGGGAACGCGAACCGGATGGTTCGCAAACACGCTGCATAGCGTGGCCGAAGCTTTGAAGCCAGGCCAACCCGTGTACGTGTTGCTGTACGCGTTGGCGATCGTGTTCTTCTGCTTCTTCTACACCGCGTTGGTGTTCAACAGCAGAGAGACGGCCGACAACCTGAAGAAGAGCGGTGCATTCGTTCCTGGGATTCGCCCGGGCGACCAAACCGCACGGTATATCGATCGTATCCTCACGCGTTTGACGCTGGCTGGTGCGATCTACATCGTGTTTGTTTGTTTGCTGCCCGAGTTTTTGGTGTTGCGCTGGAACGTCCCGTTTTATTTTGGTGGAACCTCGCTGCTGATCATTGTCGTCGTCACGATGGACTTTATGGCGCAGGTGCAGTCGTACGTAATGTCGCAACAGTATGAGTCGCTGCTTAAGAAGGCCAACTTCAAGGGCGGCAACGTCCCGATGCGGTAACAAGGGCTATATCCGGGAGGGTCGGCGTGCATTGCATCGCTGTCCTTCCGGGCGACAAAGTTACGGTTGAATTGACGCCTTTCGATCTGTCTCGTGCACGGATCGTGTTCCGGGCGAAGTGATTTGAAAAAAGGGTAATATCATGAAAGTGATGGCATCGGTTAAGCGCATTTGCCGCAATTGCAAGATCATCAAGCGCAAAGGCGTTGTGCGCGTGATTTGCAGCTCTGATCCGCGCCACAAACAGCGTCAAGGCTGAACGCCGCGCTTTTGCTTGCGCTTTTTGTTTGAGGAAAAACAATGGCTCGTATCGCAGGGGTTAACATCCCGAATCACCAGCACACTGAAATCGGCCTTACGGCTATCTTCGGTGTAGGCCGCACGCGTGCTCGCGACATCTGCGTTGCTTCTGGTGTGGAATTTTCGAAGAAGGTCAAGGACCTCACCGACGCAGATCTCGAAAAGCTGCGTGACGAAGTGGGTAAGTTCATCGTCGAAGGCGACCTCCGTCGCGAAGTGACGATGAATATCAAGCGCCTGATGGACTTGGGCTGCTATCGTGGCGTGCGCCATCGCAAGGGCTTGCCCATGCGCGGCCAGCGCACGCGTACGAACGCCCGTACGCGCAAGGGTCCGCGTCGTGCAGCGCAATCGCTGAAGAAGTAAGCGGAACTGACAGTTACAGGAAAACGTAATGGCTAAGGCTTCGAACAACTCCGCGGCGCAACGCGTTCGCAAGAAGGTCAAGAAGAACGTCGCCGAGGGCGTGGTTCACGTTCACGCGTCGTTCAACAACACCATCATCACCATCACCGATCGTCAAGGCAACGCACTCGCCTGGGCAACTTCGGGCGGTCAAGGCTTCAAGGGCTCGCGTAAATCGACGCCGTTTGCAGCCCAGGTCGCTGCTGAGTCGGCTGGTCGTGTGGCGATGGAATACGGCGTCAAGAACCTCGAAGTGCGGATCAAGGGCCCCGGCCCCGGCCGTGAATCGGCGGTGCGCGCGCTGCATGGTCTTGGCATCAAGATCACCGCGATCTCCGACGTGACGCCGGTCCCGCATAACGGCTGCCGTCCGCCGAAGCGTCGTCGTATCTAAGACGGCGTGAATGCTTGCACCTGTTGACGCTCGCGCGTCGGCAGGTTGCTTGCGTTATGAATTTGACTAAGCCCACCGTTCGGCCCAAAGGGTCCGAACTAGCGCGGACGAAAGTTCGCGTGATCAATTTTAAGGATGCAAAGTGGCACGCTATACCGGTCCCAAAGCAAAGCTGTCCCGCCGTGAAGGCACTGACCTCTTCTTGAAGAGCGCGCGTCGTTCGCTCGCCGACAAGTGCAAACTCGATAGCAAGCCGGGCCAGCATGGCCGCACGTCGGGCGCTCGCACGTCCGACTACGGCACGCAGTTGCGCGAAAAGCAGAAAGTGAAGCGTATCTACGGCGTGCTCGAACGTCAGTTCCGCCGTTACTTCGCTGAAGCCGACCGCCGCAAGGGCCCGACGGGTGAAAACCTGCTGCAATTGCTCGAATCGCGTCTCGACAACGTCGTGTATCGGATGGGTTTCGGTTCGACGCGCGCAGAAGCACGCCAGCTCGTGAGCCACAAGTCGATCACGGTGAACGGCCAAGTTGCGAACATCCCGTCGCTGCAAGTCAAGTCGGGTGACGTGGTTGCGGTTCGTGAACAGTCGAAGAAGCAAGCACGTATTCTCGAAGCGCTTGCGCTGGCTGAACAAGGCGGAATGCCGAGCTGGGTTGCGGTCGATGCCAAGAAGTTCGAAGGCACGTTCAAGGCAATGCCGGAACGCAGCGACATCGCTGGCGACATCAACGAAAGCCTGATCGTCGAATTGTATTCGCGTTAATCGGATTAGCGGCCGGGGGACCCTGATTGCCGGAGGCAAGGGGTTACCTCGGCTGTTTATTTTCGGGTTGTCACCGGTCAGCCTTATCGGCGTAACGAGCCGAGGGTATTGAAAAGGAAAACCTATGCAAACCAGTTTGTTGAAGCCCAAGATTATTGCAGTTGAATCGCTTGGCGACAGCCACGCGAAAGTGGTCATGGAGCCGTTTGAACGCGGTTACGGCCACACCTTGGGTAACGCGCTTCGGCGCGTGCTGCTGTCGTCGATGGTGGGCTACGCGCCGACCGAAGTGACGATCGCAGGCGTCGTGCATGAATATTCGACGCTCGACGGTGTGCAAGAGGATGTGGTCAACCTGCTGTTGAACCTGAAAGGCGTCGTTTTCAAGCTGCATAATCGCGACGAAGTCACGGTGACGCTGCGCAAGGAAGGCGAAGGCGTTGTCACGGCCGGCGATATCGAACTCGCGCACGACTGCGAGGTCATCAACCCGGATCACGTGATTGCGCATCTGTCGAAGGGCGGCAAGCTCGACGTTCAGATCAAGATCGAAAAGGGCCGCGGCTATGTGCCGGGCAACGTGCGTCGTTATGGCGAAGAATCGGCCAAGATTATCGGCCGTATCGTGCTGGACGCGTCGTTCTCGCCGGTGCGCCGCGTGAGCTACGCGGTGGAGAGCGCGCGCGTCGAACAGCGTACCGACCTCGACAAGCTCGTGATGAACATCGAAACCAACGGCGTGATTTCGCCCGAGGAAGCGATTCGTCAATCGGCTCGTATTCTGGTCGACCAGTTGTCGGTGTTCGCCGCGCTGGAAGGCACGGAAGCCGCTGCCGAAGCGCCGTCGCGCGCGCCGCAGATCGATCCGATCCTGCTGCGCCCAGTGGATGATCTGGAACTCACGGTTCGCTCGGCGAACTGCCTGAAGGCCGAGAACATCTACTACATCGGCGATCTAATTCAGCGCACGGAAAACGAACTGCTCAAGACGCCTAATCTCGGCCGCAAGTCGCTGAACGAGATCAAGGAGGTTCTGGCATCGCGTGGTCTGACGCTCGGTATGAAGCTCGAAAACTGGCCGCCGGCTGGTCTCGACAAGTAAGTAAAGCAGCACGCGTAACTGGCAAAGGCGCGGATTTTCCTTTAAAATCCGCGTCTTGCTTTTTCTACGACCGGCCCGTGCGTTCGTCTGAACGTAATAGAAGAGCTGGATCAAAACTTAAGTTATCTAGGAACTCAAAATGCGCCATAAGCATGGTTTGCGGAAACTGAACCGCACGAGCAGCCACCGTCTGGCAATGCTCCGTAACATGTCCAACTCGCTCATCGAGCACGAAGTCATCAAGACGACGCTGCCGAAAGCAAAAGAACTCCGTAAAGTTGTCGAGCCGCTGATCACGCTCGGCAAGAAGCCGTCGCTGGCAAATCGTCGTCTGGCGTTCAATCGCCTGCGCGATCGTGATTCCGTGGCTAAGCTGTTCGACGTCCTCGGCCCGCGTTACGCGAACCGTCCGGGTGGCTACACCAGCATCCTGAAGTTCGGTTTCCGCGTCGGCGATAACGCACCGATGGCGCTGGTCCAACTGATGGATCGCCCGGACGTCGAAGAAGCAGACGACGTGCAAGAAGCTGAATAAGCGCTGCACGCTGAACAAAAAGGCCAAGCTCTGCTTGGCCTTTTTGCTTTTGGACGCCTGCAAGCGTGCAAAGCCGGCGCATTGGCGAAAGGCCAGTTGAACCGCTCGATGCTACGATTGCTTTCCAGCCGATTCACCGCCGATGGAGTCCACTGTGAACACGCCAGTTGTCCTATTTGTCACGACATTGCCCGATGCAGAATCCGCGCGCCAGCTCGCCGAACGTGCGCTGAACGAGCGTTTGGCCGCGTGCGTGACGCAAATCGGCGCGGTGTGCTCGCAGTATCACTGGCAGGGTGCGCTCGAAATAGCCGACGAAATCCAGTTGATGTTCAAGACGAGTCCGGCGCGCGCGCCTGAACTCGCGCGGTTTATCGAATCGAATCATCCTTACGACACGCCCGAAATTCTTTCCTGGCAAGCGTTTGCTTCGTCGGGATATGGTGATTGGGTCAATGCGGAAACCTACCGTCCTGTTCATGTTTAAGCCTTGTGACGCCATCAAGCGTCGACTATCCGTTGCGTTCGCGTTGCTGCTCTCCTGCATGGTTTTGTTGCTCGGCGCCTCGCATCCCGCGCGCGCCGACGACGAATTCCTCGACCCCGCCGTCGCCTTCAAATTCAGCGCGTCCGAGCGGCCGGGGGAAATCGAGGTGCGTTATAAAGTCGCGGATGGCTACTACATGTATCGCGAGCGGTTCGCGTTTGTCGTGAAGAGCGGCAGCGCGACGCTCGGCGCGCCGGTGTTGCCGAACGGCAAGGTTCACTTCGACCAGACCTTCAACAAGGACGTTGAAACTTACCGCGGCGAGGTCGTGATCCGGATCCCCGTGACAAACGCGGCCGGTCCGTTCGATCTCGGCGTGACGTCGCAGGGTTGCGCGGATAAAGGGATCTGCTATCCGCCGATGGAGCGCGTCTACCACGTCGACGGGTCCGCGTTGAGCCCTGCGGCTGCGCAATCCGCAACCGCGCCTGCAGAGTCTTCGTCCTGGTACGAGCGCGCAACCAACGCCGATTACGCCCAGTCGCTGCTCGAAGGCGGTGGATTTTTCGCCGTTATCGGCGTGTTCTTTCTCGCGGGCGCGGTGCTGAGCCTGCTGCCGTGCTCGTATCCGATGATCCCGATCCTCTCCGCGATCATCATCGGCGAGGGTGCGGGCGTCACGCGGATGCGCGGGTTGTCGCTGTCAGCCGCTTATGTTTTCGGCATGGCGCTCGTGTACACGGCGCTCGGCGTCGCGGCTGCGTTGATCGGGCAAAGCCTCGGCGCGTGGCTTCAGAATCCGTGGGTGCTCGGCGCATTCGGCGTACTGCTGGCCGTTTTCGCGCTCACGTTGATCGCCGGTTACGACATCGCGCTGCCCGAGCGTTGGCAGCGGGGCGTCAACGAGGCGTCGCAGAAGCGCTCGGGGGGCAAATTCGCGGCGGTCGTCGTGATGGGCGCGTTGTCGGCGCTGGTGGTCGGCGCGTGCATGACGGCGCCGCTCTTTGCCGTGCTCGCGTTCATCGCGCACACCGGCAACGCGTTGTTGGGCGGGGCTGCGCTGTTCGCGATGGGCGTCGGGTTGGGCGTCCCGCTGCTCATCCTTGGGCTCGGCGCGGGCGCGTTGCTGCCGCGCGCAGGCGCCTGGATGGATGGCGTGAAGGTGTTTTTCGGCGTGCTGCTGCTTGGCGCGGCGTTGTGGATCGTGTGGCCGGTGCTCGGCGGCGAAGCGCGGATGCTGCTCGTGGCGCTCTGGTTGATCGTCGCGGCGGCCGCGCTCGGCGTGTTCGCACCGCGTTCGCCCGCCGCTACGATTGGGCGTCGTGTATCGCGCGGAATAGGCGCGGCGCTCGCGATCTGGGCGGCAGCGGTGCTGGTCGGCCTGGCGGCTGGCTCGGCAAATCCGCTTCGGCCGCTCGAAGTGTTCGCGGGTCGCGAAAGCGCGGCTCCCGCGCAAAAGGAAGGGCAGGCGTTCGCGCCGATCCGTTCGTCGGAGCAACTCGATCTCGCGCTGAAAGCGGCCGGCCGGCCCGCGATGCTCGATTTCTACGCCGACTGGTGCGTGTCGTGCAAGGAGATGGAGAGCCTGACGTTCAGCGATTCACGCGTGCGCGAGCGGCTCGCGCATCTCAATCTGATGCGCGCGGACGTCACGGCCAATAACGCCGACGATCAAGCGCTCCTCAAGCGTTTCAAGCTTTTCGGACCGCCGGGCATCATCTTTTTCGATGCCGCAGGAAACGAGGTCGTGCGGGTTGTCGGCTATGAATCGCCTGAGAAGTTTCTGAAGAGTCTCGACAAACTGGCCGCGCCGAAAGCCTGACCGGACCAAGCCAAAAAAAGGGCGATGCCGCAAACCGGCATCGCCCTTTTTCATGCGGCGCTAGAAATTCAGCGCCCAAACGCTTACTTCGACGCCCGCAAAATACGCGCGGCGTCGAGCGCGAAGTACGTCAGCACGCCGTCCGCGCCCGCGCGTTTGAACGCGAGGAGCGACTCCATCATCGCCTTGTCGTGATCGAGCCAGCCGTTCTGTGTCGCGGCCTTGATCATCGCGTACTCGCCGCTCACCTGATAGACGTAGGTCGGAAAGCGGAATTCATGCTTCACGCGATGCACGATATCGAGATACGGCATGCCCGGCTTGACCATCACCATGTCCGCGCCTTCCTCGATATCCATCCGCACTTCGCGGATGGCTTCGTCGGAATTGGCCGGGTCCATCTGGTAGGTCATTTTGTTGCTCTTGCCGAGGTTCGCCGCCGAGCCGACCGCGTCGCGAAACGGGCCGTAGAACGCCGACGCGAACTTTGCGGCATAGGCCATGATGCGCGTGTGGATGTGGTCCTCGCTCTCCAGCATCTCGCGGATCGCGCCGATCCGGCCGTCCATCATGTCCGACGGCGCCACGATATCCACACCGGCTTCCGCCTGCGTCCGCGCCTGTTCGACGAGGATTTCCGAGGTCGTGTCGTTGATCACATAGCCGTGTTCGTCGAGCACGCCGTCCTGGCCGTGGCTCGTGTACGGGTCGAGCGCGACGTCGGTGAGCACGCCGAGTTCGGGGAAATGCTTCTTCAACTCGCGCACCGCGCGCGGAATCAGCCCCGCGGGATTAACCGCCTCGCGGCCGTCGGGCGTCTTAATCGACGGTTCGATGGCCGGAAACAGCGACAGCACCGGCACGCCGAGTTCGACGCATTGCTCGGCCACTTTCATCAGCAGATCGACGGACGTGCGCTCGACGCCGGGCATCGACGGCACGGCCTGCCGCACATTCGTCCCTTCGACGATAAACACCGGGTAGATCAAGTCGTTCGTGGTGAGGATATTTTCGCGCATGAGGCGGCGCGAAAAGTCGTCGCGGCGCATACGGCGCGGACGATGATGCGGATAGAAACTCATGGTTGTAATAGGCGTGTGACGAGAGGCGCCGCTCAGGGCGGCAGGCGGGAAGCGGTGCTGCGGGGAGGTCGGAAATGGCTGAGCGCCTTGCCAGCCGTACCGCGCGGGCCCTTCCAAAAACATATCGAGACAATGGTATATCATACCGATCGAGCAAGGCGCTTTGCGCTGAACTCCCCGCTTCTCCTCCCTGAGCGGGTGCCTGTCGGAATTCGATTAGGCTGTTTGACCCGCCGTCATGCGGCGGGTTTTTTTATGCGCGATGCGTTATTGCCTCGCAGGCGGCTTCATTCAGCCGGCGTTTCCGGCTCGCTTTCGTCCGCCTGCTTTGGGATCAGCCAGCTTTCGATCTGCGCCTGCGCCTCGTCGATCCCCACGCGTTTTAGCGCCGAAAACAACTGCACGGTCAGCTCGCCGCGATAGCCTTCGGCCTTGTACTCGGCGAACGCTTTCTTGGTCGCGCGCAACGCGTTGGTCATCTCCTGGCGCGTCAATTTGTCGCATTTCGTGAGAATCGCGTGGATCGGTTTGCCGGTCGGCGCGAACCAGTCGAGCATGATCTTGTCGAGGTCGGTCAGCGGACGGCGCGAGTCCATCATTAGCACCATGCCGACCAGTTGCGCGCGGCTCTGCAAATACGTGGACAGCAGCGCCTGCCAGTGCAGCTTGGCCGTACCGGACACTTCGGCGTAGCCGTAACCCGGCAGATCGACGACGTGCGCCTTGGGTTCGTCGGCGGGGCCGACGGCGAAATAATTGATGTGCTGCGTGCGTCCGGGCGTCTTGCTCGCGAACGCGAGCCGCTTCTGGTTGCACAGAATATTGATGGCGGTCGATTTGCCGGCGTTCGACCGCCCGGCGAAAGCGATTTCCGGTTGCGGCGTGGCCGGCAGATCGCGGAGGTGATTGACCGTGGTGAAGAAGCGGGCTTGGTGAAGCAGGAATGACGACATTGGCGGGCCGATTAAGAAAAGCGGTGAAAACCCAAGCCTTGAGAACCCGGTGAATACTGGGCATGCCCCGACTGGCGTCTTTGCGTATAGCGAGTTATTGTACAATACGACGGTTTACTGAATACCAGCCAGGGCACGCAGGACCCAAGCGGGACAAGGGAATTAGCCCGAAGCGAGCCATGAGCAGGCTATAAGCAAGCCATAAGCAAGACAGGATTTCGAGGGGCGGTTGGGCCGCCGGAGTCCATCGGTTGGGTGTCTTGCAGTGCAGCGGTCGCCGTCGTTTTTTGCAGAACCTCACATTCTCACAAGACGAAAAACAGGGTACGCGAATGAATCGACTGTACAAGACTCTGATGGTGCTTCAAGTAGCGGCAACGTTCGGCGGATTGGCAGTTTCAAGTGAGGCGGCGGAGGCCACAAAGCCTGCAAAGCCCGATGTGGCGCGGGGTCAGGCGATCGCCACCCAGGTTTGCGCGGCGTGTCACGGCGCCGACGGTAACAGCGCTGGCGGCGCGTTTCCCAAGCTCGCGGGGCAGCACGCGGCGTATATCGTCAAGCAGTTGAAGGATTACAAGACACAGCCGGGCGCCAAGGCGCCAGCGCGCAACAATCCGATCATGGCGGGCATCGCGGGTGCGCTGTCCGAGCCGGATATGATCAACGTGGCGGCGTATTTCGAGTCGCAGAAAGAGAAGCCGGGCTTTGCGCGCAACAAGGACACCGTTGCGCTCGGCCAGAAGATTTATCGCGGCGGCGTGGCAGATAAGGGCGTGCCGGCGTGCGCGGCCTGTCACGGCGCGACCGGCATGGGAATTCCGGTGCAGTATCCGCGTCTGTCGGGGCAATGGGCCGATTACACGGTGGCGCAACTCACCGCGTTTGCTCAGGGCACGCGCAACAACAGCGAGCCGATGCACACTATCTCGCTGCGTCTGACCGATGCCGAGGTCAAGGCCGTCGCTGATTACATCGCCGGTCTGCATTAAAATCGGCGGCCGGCGTTTTTTACAGTCGTCCGTCATTACGAAGCCGGTTCGTCGAGACCGGCGCGAAAACAAGAAAAGGGTGGGACGCCGGTCGATGACCGCGAACGTCTCCACCCTTTTTTGCTGTTCAGTCGGAGTTTGAATGAGCGTCACCACCTCGGGATTGCAGTCCAAGTCGAGTCGTCGGGCTGTCAGGCATTTCGTCGAACTCGTCAGTTCGATGCGTTTCGCGATTGCGCTGCTCGTGATCCTGGCGATCGCCAGCGTGATCGGCACGGTTCTGACGCAGGAAGATCCGTATCCCAACTACGTCAATCAGTTCGGCCCGTTCTGGGCGGATATCTTCCGCGGCGTGAGCCTCTACAACGTGTACAGCGCGTGGTGGTTCATGATGATCCTCGTGTTCCTCGTGATTTCGGTGTCGATGTGCGTGATCCGCAACGGCCCGAAAATGATCGCGGACATGAAGAGCTGGAAGGACCGCGTGCGCGAAGGCAGCCTGCGCGCGTTCCATCACAAGGGCGAATTCAACGTGGCGTCGACCACGCGCGCCGATACCGCCGCTTCGCTGCAGCGGCTCTCGGCGAAGCTCGGCTATCGCTTCGTCGTGCGCGAAACGGAAAGCGGCGCGACGCTCATCGCCGCCAAGCGCGGCGCGCTGACCAAGCTCGGCTATATCTCCGCGCATCTGGCAATCGTGATTATCTGTATTGGCGGGCTGCTCGACAGCAACCTGCCGATCAAACTCCAGATGTGGCTCTTCAACAAGACGCCGATCGCGAGTAACGCGGTCATCAATGACATCCCGCCGGAGCATCGCCTCTCTTCCTCGAATCTCACGTTTCGTGGTTACGCGTGGGTGCCGGAAGGGCAGCACGTCGGCACGGCCATTCTCAACCAGCAGAGCGGCTCGCTGATTCAGGATCTGCCGTTCTCGATCCAGCTCGACAAGTTCATCGTCGATTACTACTCGACCGGCATGCCGAAGCTCTTCGCGAGCGATATCGTCGTGATCGATCACGAGACCGGCAAGCGCATCCCGGCGCGCGTGGAAGTGAACAAGCCGTTCACTTACGACGGCATCTCGATTTACCAGTCCAGTTTCCAGGACGGCGGCTCGAAGCTCGCCATGACCGCCTGGCCGATGACCGGCACGAGCACGAAAACCGCGCCGTTCAACGGCGCGATCGGCGGCACCGCGCCGGTGAGCCAGCAAATGGCGGGCGGCAACGGCGAAACCGTCGAGTTCACCGATTTCCGCGCGATCAACGTGGAAAACGTGACGGACGGCAACGGCGCGATCGACGCGCGCGGGGTCGGCAAGACGCATTCGCTGCGCGAAGCCTTCGACGAACGCCTCGGCTCCGGCGCGAAAAGCGCGAATCCGACCGACTTGCGCAACGTCGGGCCGTCGGTGCAATACAAGGTGCGCGGCACGGACGGGCAAGCTCGCGAATTCAACAACTACATGCTGCCGGTCGATGTCCAGGGCCAGCAGATGTTCCTCGCGGGCATGCGCCTGAGCCCGAACGACCCGTTCCGCTACCTGCGCATTCCCGCCGACGAACAAAGCTCCGTCAAACAGTGGATGAACCTGCGCGCCGCGCTCGAAACGCCCGCGATGCGGGCGGAAGCGGCGCGCCGCTTTGCCGCGCGTTCGGTGCCGCAAGCGAACGCCGATCTGCAGAAGCATCTGGAGGAAAGCGCCGCGCGCGTGCTGAACCTGTTCGCGGGCGCCGACGAAGCCGGCGTCGCGCCGCAAAACGGCCAGGTGAACGGCGGTTTCCAGGCGATCGCCGGGTTTATCGACCGGTCGGTGCCGAAGGGCGAGCAGGAGAAGGCCGCTGGACTGCTGTTGCGCATGCTCGAAGGCGCAACCTGGGATCTCTGGCAGCTTTCGCGCGAGCAGAACGGCATGCCCGAATCCAAGATCGACGCGAAAAGCACGGCGTTCGTGCAGGCGTCCATCAACGCGCTTTCTGACAGTTTTCTGTATGGATCGCCGGTATTCCTGCAACTCGATTCGTTCAAGCAGATTCAGGCTTCCGTGTTCCAGCTGACACGCGCGCCGGGTAAAAAAGTGGTGTATCTTGGCAGCCTTCTGCTCGTACTCGGCATTTTCTCGATGTTCTACGTGCGCGAACGCAGGCTGTGGTTCTGGCTCAAAGACAGCGGACAGGGCGGCACGACCGTCCTGATGGCGATGTCCACGGCCCGCCGCACGCTCGACTACGAGAAAGAATTCGCGCAAACCCGCGCCACGGTGGCCGCCACGCTCGGCGCCACGCCGGTTGTGCCAGCACCGAGCGCCGCTTCCGCAGCCGAGGCCGCGCCAAAGACACCCGAAGCGCCCGAAGCGCCCGCCTCGTCAGTCACGCAAGAAGATTCCACCCGGTAAGATCATGGACCTCACTCAAGCCTCTTCATCCTCGAATTCCGCCAGCGAGCGGGCGACTGCGGGCAGCGTCCCGAACGTCGCCGATGCGGCCCTTTTCGACGATCGTCCGTTTCTCAAGAAGCTCGGCGCGCTCGACTGGCTGTTCGCGCTGGCGATGGTGGCAGGCGCGGGTTTCGCGCTTTATCGCTACTACCCGTTCATGAATTACTACGACAAGGCCGTGCTGATCGCCGCGGTGCCGACCTTCGTCGTGCTCGGCTGGCGCTGGAAGCCGGTGCGTCTCTTGATTGCGTGCATCGCGCTGCTGGCGTTGTCGTCCATTCAGCTGTATCACGCCGATCTCGCCCGCGCCGACACCAATTTCTTCCTCAAATATTTCCTGTCCAGCCAGTCGGCGATTCTCTGGATGAGCGCGCTGCTCGTGCTCGCCACCATTTTCTACTGGATCGGCCTCCTCACGCGCTCGGCAACAGGCGGCTCGATTGGCTCGCGCATGACCTGGGTCGCGGTGCTGATGGGCTTTGTCGGCCTGATGGTGCGCTGGTACGAGTCGTATCTGATCGGCGCGGATGTCGGCCATATCCCCATTTCGAACCTGTACGAAGTGTTCGTGCTGTTCTGCCTGATTACGTCGCTGTTCTATCTGTATTACGAACAGCACTACAGTACGCGCGCGATGGGCGCGTTCGTGCTGCTCGTGATCAGCGCGGCCGTCGGCTTCCTGATGTGGTATTCGATCGCCCGCGACGCGCAGCAGATCCAGCCGCTCGTGCCCGCGCTGCAAAGCTGGTGGATGAAGATCCACGTGCCGGCCAACTTCATCGGCTACGGCAGCTTCGCGCTTTCGGCGATGGTCGGCGTCGCGTATCTGGCGAAAGAGCGCGGCGTGCTGGCCGACCGCCTGCCGTCGCTGGAAGTGCTCGACGACGTGATGTACAAGTCCATCGCCGTCGGTTTCGCGTTCTTCACCATCGCGACCATTCTCGGCGCGCTGTGGGCGGCGGAAGCGTGGGGCGGCTACTGGAGCTGGGATCCGAAGGAAACGTGGGCGCTGATCGTGTGGCTCAACTACGCGGCGTGGCTCCACATGCGTTTGATGAAAGGATTGCGCGGCGCGGTGGCAGCGTGGTGGGCGCTGACCGGCCTGATCGTCACGACGTTCGCGTTCCTCGGCGTCAACATGTTCCTGTCCGGGCTTCACAGTTACGGAAAGCTGTAATTTCGGGCTTTAAGCCGCGACTAAGAACCGTCATGCACGCTGTGCTGGCGGTTTTTTTTCGTCGTCGGTTAAATGGTTAAGGTTTTCAGGAGTATCGAAATGTGGATCAAACGTGATCGCCGGCTTTTCGGCGACGACATTCCCGCGAGCGAAATCACGTCGCGCCGCGCGTTCGAGAACCGCCGCCGCGTGATGCGCGCGGCGGGCGCGGCGGCGGCGGCCGGTCTGGTCGGCGTAAATGGCGAAGCGCTCGCCACGCTGAGTTCGCCGGATGCGAAGGGCCAGAAGCTCGCGGCGAAGACGAACCCCAAGTTCGTCGTCAACGAGAAAGTCACGCCGTACAAGGACATCACCAGCTACAACAATTTCTACGAATTCGGCACGGACAAAGGCGATCCGGCCGAGAACGCGCACACGCTGCGGCCGCGTCCGTGGAAGATTTCGGTCGAAGGCGAAGTGAAGAATGCGAAGGTGTACGACATCGACGAGTTGCTGAAACTCGCGCCGCTCGAAGAACGCGTGTACCGGATGCGCTGCGTGGAAGGGTGGTCGATGGTGATTCCGTGGGTCGGCATTTCGCTGTCGGAGCTCATCAAGCGCGCGCAGCCGACCGGCAACGCGAAATACGTGCAGTTCATCACGCTCGCCGATCAATCGCAAATGCCCGGACTTTCCACGCCGATTCTCGAATGGCCGTATTCCGAAGGCCTGCGCATGGACGAGGCGATGAATCCGCTGACGCTTCTGACCGTCGGGCTTTATGGCGAGGTGCTGCCGAACCAGAACGGCGCGCCGGTGCGGATCGTCGTGCCGTGGAAATACGGTTTCAAGAGCGCGAAATCGCTGGTGAAGATCCGCTTTGTCGAAAAGCAGCCGCCGACGAGCTGGAACACTTACGCGACGAGCGAATACGGTTTTTATTCGAACGTGAACCCGAACGTCGATCACCCGCGCTGGAGCCAGGCGACGGAGCGGCGGATCGGCGAGGATGGTTTCTTCCAGCCGAAGCGCAAGACGCTGATGTTCAACGGTTACGGCGATCAGGTCGCGTCGCTTTATCAGGGCATGGACCTGAAGAAGAATTTCTAGGCGAACCTCATGGGATCGGTATCCGATTCGAAACGGCCGGGCGCTCGCGCCGGGACCGCAGGCCGCTGGATGACGCCGGCGAAAGTGATTGTTTTCGTCGCGGCGCTGTTTCCGCTCGCGCGCATTGTGTTTTTCGGCGTGACCGGCCGGCTGGGCGCGAATCCGATCGAATTCATCACGCGTTCGACCGGACTCTGGACGCTTGTTTTCCTGTGTATCACGCTGGCCGTGACGCCCGCGCGCCGCCTGACCGGCGCGAACGCGTTGCTGCGTTTCCGGCGCATGCTTGGCCTTTACGCGTTCTTCTACGCGGTGCTTCACTTCACGACGTATCTCTGGTTCGACAAGTGGTTCGACGTCGCCGCGATTTTCAAGGATATCGGCAAGCGGCCGTTCATCACGGTCGGATTCGCCGCGTTCGTGCTGCTGATCCCGCTCGCCGCTACGTCGCCGAAAGCGATGGTAAGAAAGCTCGGACGCCTCTGGGTCACGCTGCACAAAACCATTTACGCGGTCGCGACGCTCGCCATCCTGCATTTCTGGTGGATGAAGGCGGGCAAGCACGACCTCGTTTTGCCGAAGATCTACGGCGCGATCGTCATTGCGTTGCTCGGCTGGCGGCTTCTTGCGTGGGCGAAAATGCGGGTTTCACGTAGAACCCGCGATCGCTAAACGCAAAAAGGCGATGCCGGAGCATCGCCTTTTTTCTTGCAGACTGCGAAAACCGCGTCAGTCCGGCAGGATCGACTCGCCAGCGAACAGTTGCTGCACTTCCTCACGTTCCCGGACGAGGCGCGCGCGTTCGTGATCGACCATGACTTCGGCGGCGCGCGGACGCGTGTTGTAGTTCGAGCTCATCACGAAGCCATACGCGCCCGCCGAGCAGACGGCCAGCAGGTCGCCGGTTTCGATCGCGAGCGTGCGGTCCCGGCCGAGCCAGTCGCCGCTTTCGCAGATGGGGCCGACCACGTCGTAGACCTGCGCCGCCGCGTTGCCCTGAACGACCGGCTCGATGCGGTGAAACGCCTGATACATCGCGGGGCGCGCGAGATCGTTCATCGCGGCATCGACGATGGCGAAGTTCTTTTCCTCGCCCGGCTTCAAGTATTCGACGCGCGTGAGCAGCACGCCCGCATTGCCGACGAGCGAGCGGCCCGGCTCGAAATACACTTCGCGATGGCCGTGGCCGCGCTGTTCGACGTGGTCGAGCACCGTGCGCACGAACACGCCGATATCCGGCGGTGTTTCGTCGTCGTAGGTGATACCCAGGCCGCCGCCGACATCCACATGATGAATGGTCGCGCCGTCCGCCTCGATTTGTTCGACGAGTTCGAGCAGCTTGTCGACCGCGTCGAGATACGGGCTGATCTCAGTGATTTGCGAGCCGATGTGACAATCGATCCCGATCACATCGAGATTCGAGAGGCTGGCGGCTTGCGCGTAGGTCGCGCGCGCGTCGCTGAACGCCACGCCGAACTTGTTCGACTTGAGGCCGGTGGAAATATACGGATGCGTTTTCGCGTCCACGTCCGGGTTCACACGCAACGAGACCGGCGCGCGTTTGCCCATGGACTTTGCCACGTCGTTCAGCGCATGCAGTTCCGGAATCGACTCGACGTTGAAGCATTTCACGCCGAGTTCGAGCGCCTCGCGCATTTCCGCCGGGCTTTTGCCGACACCCGAAAACACCGTGTTCGCCGCGCTGCCGCCCGCCGCGAGCACGCGCGCGAGTTCGCCCGACGAAACGATGTCGAAGCCCGCGCCGAGCCGCGCGAACACGTTGAGCACGGCCAGATTGCTGTTTGCCTTCACGGCGGCGTGGACAGTCGCGCGGCGGCCCTGACACGCGTCGGCGTAAGCGCGATACGCTTCGGTCAGCGCGGTGCGCGAGTACACGTAGAGCGGCGTGCCGAACTGTTCGGCGAGCGAGACGGCGGAGACGCCTTCGGCGTGCAGCACGCCGTCGACGTAGTTGAATGCGGATTGAGACATGCTTGACCTAAATGGCCCGGAGCGGGCGGAATGCGGAGTTCAGTTTGCGGCGGACGCTGCGCGCGGCGCGGACGCACCGGAATTCAACTCGGTGTCGGGCGCGAGCGTGAGCGGCTCGCCGGAAGTGTCGGGCACCGTCGATTCATCGACTGACGACGCGCCGCTGGCTGCCTCGGCGGACGGCGGCGGATTGAGGTCGGCGGGGCGCTGGGGAAGCGGCGGCACCGACGGCATATAGAGCGCGCCGCGCTGTCCGCAACCACCGAGTGCGCCGGCTGTCACCGCCAAAGCCGCTACAATCGCGCTCATCCGAAAGACGACTCGCATCGTTGTCCCTGAAAAATTAATCGCTGGAGTTTAGCATGACCGATAACGAATACCTGACCCTCGCCGAAGCCGCTCTGGCCGCGGTGGAGCGCGCCGTGGACGCGTCGGATGTGGATATCGAATTCGAGCGTAGCGGCAATGTTCTGACGCTCGAATTCGAGAACCGCACGAAGGTGATCGTGAACCTTCAGCCGCCGATGCACGAACTCTGGCTCGCGGCAAAAGCGGGCGGGTTTCACTACAAATACGTGGATGGCGCGTGGCGCAACACGCGCGACGGCAGCGAGTTTTTCGCCGCGCTCACCGAATACGCGAGCCAGCAAGCAGGCGAGCCGGTCCGCTTTTCAGCGTGACCGGCTCGTTGTGACGCGGCGCGGGTGGTAAGCCGCGCTCAGTGGCCCTGGAACAGATTCATGATGTCCTGCTTTTCCTGCTCGCCCACCTGGTCCGGCGCGACTGCGCCCGATGCGCCGCTGGCTTCTTCCGTCGGCGCCTGACTGACGCCGATGGTCGCGATGAAACCGTGGCCCGGCGTCATGTCGTCGAAATACAGTTCGCCGCCGAGCGTCACGACGTCGGGCGGTTGCATCGACTTGTAGTCCGGCACGCCGCGCAACGCCCGGCTCATGTAGTCCATCCAGACCGGCAAGGCCAGTCCGCCGCCGGTTTCCTTGTCGCCGAGACTCTTCGGATTGTCATAGCCGATCCACGCAATCGCCACGAGCGAGTGCTGATAACCCGCGAACCACGCGTCGTGCGAGTCGTTGGTCGTGCCCGTTTTGCCCGCGAGATCGGTGCGCTTCAACTGATTGGTTCGCGCGCCCGTGCCGCGTTGCGCGACGCTTTGCAGCAAGCTGTTCATCACGTAGGCGTTGCGCGGCGTGATCGCGAGCGGGGCGCTTTCCTGCGCGACGAGCGGTTGCGGATGCGAGACGACCGCGCCGCGCGGATCGGTGATATCGGCAATCAGGTACGGATTCACGCGATACCCGCCGTTCGCGAACACGGAATAGCCGGCCGCCATCTGTAGCGGCGTGACGAGACCCGCGCCGAGCGCCATCGGCAAATAAGCCGGATGACGGTCAGCGTCGAAGCCGAACTTCGTGATGTATTGCTGCGCGTAACGCGTGCCGATCGTGCTCAGAATGCGGATCGACACGAGGTTTTTCGACTTCATCAGCGCGGTACGCATCGGCATCGGGCCATCGACGCCGCCGCCGTAGTTCTTCGGCTCCCACGCCTGCCCGCCGGTTTCGGCGGCGCTGAAAAAGAGCGGCGCGTCGTTGATGATGGTCGCGGGCGACAAGCCTTTTTCAAGCGACGCCGAGTAGATGAACGGCTTGAAGCTCGACCCCGGCTGACGCCACGCCTGCGTGACGTGATTGAACTTGTTCTTGTTGAAGTCGAACCCGCCGACAAGCGCGCGGATCGCGCCGTCCTGCGGCACGATCGAGACGAGCGCGCCTTCCACTTGCGGCAATTGCGTGATGGTCCACGCGCCGTCGTCGTCCTTGACGAGGCGCACGATCGCGCCCGGCCGGATGCGCTGGTTCGGCTGCGCGCGCGTGGACAGCGCGTTCGCGACGAAGCGCAGATCGTTGCCTTCGATCGTGGCCGTATTGCCGTCGATAAAGTTCGCCTTCACCTGCTTCGGGCTCGCCGACACGACGACCGCCGCGACGATCTCGCCGTTATCGGGATGCTCGACGAGCGCGTCGTCGATGGCCTGCTCGCGGTCGTCCGGGTCGGCGGGCAACTCGATAAACCCTTCCGGCCCGCGATAACCATGACGGCGCTCGTAATCCATGATGCCTTTTCGCACGGCGCGGTAGGCGGCGTCCTGGTCGGCGGAATCGATGGTCGTCACGACGTTCAGGCCGCGCGTGTACGCCTCCTCGCGGTATTGCGCGTACATCATCTGGCGCACCATTTCCGCGACGTACTCGGCATGCACGCTGAATTCGCGGCCCGCGCCCTTCACGACGAGCGGTTGCCGCGCGGCTTCGTCGAACTGCTCTTGCGTGATGTGGTGCAACTCCAGCATCCGTTCGAGGATGTAGTGCTGACGCACCTTCGCGCGCTTCGGATTGACCACCGGGTTATACGCCGACGGCGCTTTCGGCAGCCCGGCGAGCATCGCGGCCTCGGCAAGCGTGATGTCCTTCAGATCCTTGCCGAAATAGACCCGCGCGGCGCTCGCGAAACCATACGCGCGCTGGCCGAGATAGATCTGGTTCATGTAGACCTCAAGAATCTGGTCCTTGGTCAGCGCGCGCTCGATTTTGTAGGCGAGCAGCATCTCGTAGATCTTGCGCGTGTAGGTCTTTTCGCTCGACAGGAAGAAGTTGCGCGCGACCTGCATCGTGATCGTGCTCGCGCCCTGCGACGCGTGGCCGTTGGTCAGCGCAACCGTGCCCGCGCGCAGGATGCCGGTGAGATCGACGCCGCCGTGGTCGTAGAAGCGCGCGTCCTCGATGGCGAGCACGGCTTTCTTCAGTTGATCCGGTACGTCCTGAATCCGCACGACGCTGCGGCGTTCCTCACCGAATTCGCCGATCAGCAGGTGATCGGCCGTATAGATGCGCAGCGGCACTTTCGGCTTGTAGTCGGTCAGTGCGTCGAGCGACGGAAGGTTCGGCTGCGCGACGACCAGCGCATAGCCGAGCATCAGCGCGGCGCACACGATCAGTCCCACGATACAAATGACGAGTCCGAGCAAGAGCCGCAGCCAGAGCGAACGCTTGGGTTTCGGCCGGGCGGGCGGCGGGGACTGCGGGGACGTCGGAGAAGAAGATTGCATAGCACCACCAAAAAACGGTCCCGCGATTATAGCCGTCCCTCTTTACCGCTTACGCCCGCTCGATGCTCGGCTTGAGTCGTTGCGCACAGTCGCCGCGCCGGCGCTGTTTCCCGCCGGACGCGGCCGCGCATGGCGAGCGCGAACGTTAGCCATCCGGCTGAATGTTCGACGGGCGCGCGACTCGCCACAATTCTTTTCATCGCACGCGCTCGAACGGTCGGCGCGGGACTGAAGAAAGGAGGGCTGGCATGACGAAGACGACGCTTCAAGGGTCGATATTGACGGTTACGCGGCGCTTTGCCGCGGGAATCGACGTGAGCGAAAAAGCGCTGCGTCTCGCCGTGCTCAGCCGGCGGCTGCGCGCGAACGGGGCGGTATGTGTCGAGCATCTGGAGACGGTGCCGCTCGATCCGGGCGTGGTGATCGGCGGCGATTTCATCGACCGGCCCGCGATTTCGGCGGCACTGCGCGACGCCTTCGGCCGGCTTCCGCCCGGCGCCGCGTGGCGCGGTCTGCGTTGTGCGATGGCGCTGCCCGCCGCCACGACGCTTACGACGCTCGTTCCGCTTGCCCGGCTGATGCCGCCATTCCGGCAGGGCGCGCCTTATGGCGTGCCGGAACGCGGCGATCCGCGCGGCCTGCTCGAACCGGCGGTGCTGGCGGAGGCGGAGCGCGCGGTCGGGATCGAGCGGACTGCGCTTTCGGTGGACTGGTCGGTCGAGGCACGCGACGACGGCCACGCGCAGGTGTCGATCTCGGCCACGCCGCGCCAGCATATCGAGGCGCGGGTCGAGACGGCGGCCGCGGCGGGCGTGGCGCTGAGTGCGATCGACGGCGAGCCGGGCGCGGCGCTGCGGGCGATGCGGCACGCGGGCAGCATCGAACTCGGCCCGAACGAACGTTACGTGGCGTGCTGGGTGGAGAGCGGCGGACTGCACTCGTGGCTGATCGGCGATGAAGGTTCGGATCGCTCGATTCGCTCGTTTCGCTATCCCTCACCCGAATATTCGACGCTCGTTGATGCCTTCCATGACTTGATCGGCCAGAACGCGGCGCTCGACTGGATACTCGTTTCCGGCGATCTCGATCTGCTCGCGCGCGCAGGCTTGCCCGCGCCGCAGTTGGCGGAGCGGTTCGGCTGCCCGGTCCTGCCGTTCGAGTGCGCGCCGTTCTGCAACGGCGCGGCGCGTATCGACGAAGCGCTCCGGCATTCGCCGCTGTTCGCCGTCGCGTTCGGGCTCGCGTTGCGCGAGGTGACGCAATGACCGCGCTCGGCCTCTCTCCGGCAGTCGCCGACGGCTTCAACCTCCTGCCCTACCGAAACACCCGCCGACGCGAAGCGCGCAACCGGCGCGCGGCGTTGCTGCTCGCGGCGTCGGTGGTGGGCTGCATGGCGGCCGGTGCGATAGCGGGTTGGGACGCGTTCGAGCGCGACCGGCTGGACGTCCGGCGCGCCGCGCTCGAAGCGTCGCTGCAAAAGCTCGGGCCGTCGCTCGCCGAACACGCGCGGATCGCGGCGGAGCGCACGCGTCAGTCGCGCGCCCGTGAACTCGCCAAGCCGCTTGCCGGGCCGCGCGCGCGTTTTCTCACGCTGCTCGATGCGCTCGGCGATGCGTCGCCGGATAGCGGTGTCGCGTTGCAGCGCGTGTCGCAGAGCGCTGCACAGCACGGCGGCGAAGTGGAGCTTGTCGCCATCGCGCCGGATTCGGACGCCGCCGCGCGCTGGATGAAGCGGCTGCAAGGCGTGTCGGGCGTGGCTTCTGTGATGGTCGTCGAGATGCGGCGGCGCGTGAGCACGCAACGCCACGCGCCGGCCGACCACGCGTCCGCGCCCGCGCCGGCCGGCTACGACGTCACCGCGCTCGTGCGGTGGGCCGGCAATCCGGCTGGCGCTGAAAAATCCGTCGTGAAAGTCGCGAAGGTCGAACAGAACGCAAAAAGGAGCACTCAATGAATAGCTTTGTATCGAGTCACCCGGCACGGCCACGCTCGGCGTCCGCGAATTTATTGGCCTTTGTGCTCACGCCGCTCGACGCCTGGAGCCGCCGCCGAAGCATCGTGTGCGCGTGCGTGCTCGCGGCACTGGTCGGGGCGATCGGCGCAAAGGCGTGGCATTCGTCGGATTTGAGCGGCGTGCAGGCAAGCCGGGCGGCGCTCGCCGATGCAACCCGGCGAATGAGCCACGCTCAGCAGATCGAGCGCGAATTGCCCGCGTTGCGGATGCGAACGGGTGCTGGCGCGAATCATCTGGGTGACTGGAGCGCCGCCGACGCGCTCGACGCAGCCGCGAAGCTCGCGTCCGAAAGCGGCTTACGGGTCAGTTCGATCGTACCGGTAACGGTCCACGCGCCCGTCGCCGTCAAGTTGTCGGCGACGAGCGAACCGCCGCCCATCGATCACCCGCTGCGCTTGCGCGCCGACGGTTCGTTTATCGAAATCCGGCGGTTTCTGGATGCACTCGCGGGCTTGCCGCATCTGGCCGTGCCGGAAAACGCGCAAATCCGGCGCGCTGCAAGTGGTGGCAGCGGTTTGACGCTGGACGCGACGCTCAGGATCTTCGAAGCGCTTCCGGGCTTCGGAAATCCCGCGCCGTCACGTGCGGCCGTCGCGCGTTCCGACCCGTTCGACGCGCGCGGCGACAGCGCCACGGCCGATGTCCTGCTCGTCGGCACGTTGCTCGCGCATCGTCACGCGCTCGCCATGGTTCGGACGCCGGACGGCGCGGAGGGTTTCGAGGCGGGCCAGTCGATCGGCCATGAACGCGTGGCGCGGGTGCATCCACGGTTTGTCGAACTGACGCGCGATGGCGCGCGCGGTTCGGTGGCGCGCACGATCGCCTTCGACGAGGAGTCGTCGTGAGCAATCGCGCATTGATACTCATGGCCGTCCTGGCTTGCGGCGGCGCGCTGGCGGCTGAAAACGCGGTGCCGCCGTTGCCGCCGATCCCCGCCGCGCTCGACGACACGCTGTCGACCGACCAGTTCGCCGCCGATACGGAGTCCGCGTGGCTCGCGCCGAAACCGCCGCTCGCGCCCTCTGTCGTGCCGACAGCGCCCGTCGCGGCTGAAACCGCACCGCTCGAAGGATCGCCAGTGCCGCTGCCGCCGCCCGAACGCCTCAGCGGCGCGGGCTCCAAAAACAGTGCGAACAAAAACGCGGACGACCGCCCGATCACACTCAACCTGAAACACGCCGATCTCGCCGCCGTACTCCAGTCGTTCGCCAAGTTCTCGGGCCTTAACATCGTGGTCAGCGAGAAGATCCGAGCGCTGGTGTCGATGAGCCTGATCGACGTGCCGTGGCGGCGCGCGTTCGACACGCTGCTGGAAATTCACGGCCTCGCGATGGAGCGCCACGACGACGTGATCTGGGTCGCGCCGCTCGCCGATCTGGCCGCGCGCGAGCGGCTGCGTTTCGAGGCGCACGCGCGCGCCGCCGATCTCGAACCGCTCGGCAGCCGCACGTTCGTGCTGCGCTATCCGCGCGCCGACGAGGTGCGCAAGCTTCTGACCGGCGCGGGCAATCAGCGCGTGCTGTCCAAGCGCGGCTCGGTGATGGCGGATGCGCGCACGAATTTGCTGTTCGTCACCGATCTCGAAGCGCGCATTGCGCAGATTGCGGAACTGATCGGACGGATCGACCAGCCAACGCCGCAGGTGATGATCGAGGCGCGCATCGTCGAAGGTGAGGTGGGCTTTTCGCGCAATCTCGGCGTCAAGCTCGGGCTGACGGCGACCGGCGATCCGGCGAGCTCGCACGGTGTGTCGGGTGGCGCGAGCGGAACGGTTTACGATCTGTCGGCGCGTCCGATCGCCGGTTTCGACGCGGCGACGGCAGGTTTGACTTTGTTCGCGGCGCAGGCGACCCGGCTTCTCAATATCGAATTGAGCGCGCTTGCGTCGGAAGGGCGCGGGCAGATCGTGTCGAGTCCGCGTGTCGTCACGGCGGATCGCGTGAAGGCGCTGGTCGAGCAGGGCACCGAACTGCCATATCAGGCGAAAGTGGGCAACGGCGTGTCAGGTGTGCAGTTTCGGCGCGCCGCGCTCAAACTGGAGGTCGAGCCGCAAATCACGCCCCACGGGCACGTGATTCTGGATCTCGATGTATCGAAGGACAGCGTCGGCGAAGTCACGGCGGCCGGCCCGGCGATCAACACGAAGCACGTTCAGACGCGCGTCGAGGTGGAGGACGGCGGCACGGTTGCGATTGGCGGCATTTACTCGACGGACGAGCGCAGCGATGTTGTCGGCGTGCCGCTCTTGTCGAAGATTCCGCTGCTCGGCTGGCTTTTTCGGCACGATTCGCGGAGCAATTCACGCAGCGAACTGGTGATTTTCATCACGCCGCACATCGTCGGCGCAGGCTGATGACGCCCGCCCGCAAGCCCTCCAGACTCGACAAAGCGGGCGGTTTGCCCTTAAGCTCCCGCACGAACAGGACCAGAATCGACCGTAAAGGAACCGAGGTGCAAGCCGGGCACGCGAACGCGAACGTATTTTTTGTCGGACTCATGGGGGCGGGAAAAACCACCGTGGGCCGTGCGGTCGCGCGCCGGCTCGGACGGCCGTTCATCGATTCCGATCACGAAATCGAAGCGCGTACCGGCGCCCGCATTCCGGTGATCTGGGAACTGGAAGGCGAGGACGGATTCCGGCAGCGCGAGGCGCAAGTGATCGACGAGCTGTCGCAGCGTGACGGCATCGTGCTCGCGACCGGTGGCGGCGCGGTATTGCGCGACGAAAATCGCGATCATCTGAAGAATCGTGGCGTCGTCATCTATTTGCGCGCGAATCCGCATGACCTCTGGCAGCGCACCCGCCGCGACAAGAATCGGCCGCTGCTGCAAACCGACGACCCGCGCGGCAAGCTCGAAGCGCTTTACGACATGCGCGACCCGCTGTATCAGCAATGCGCGCATTTCGTCGTGGAAACCGGGCGGCCGACCGTCAACGTGCTCGTCAACATGGTGTTGATGCAGCTCGAGATGGCCGGCGTCATGAAACCCGCTGAGTCATAATATCGGGATGATTACAGTCAACGTCGAACTGGGCGACCGCGCCTATCCCATTCACATCGGAGCCGATCTGATCGGCCAGACCGAGCTTTTTGCGCCGCATATCAAGGGCGCGTCGGTCGCGATCGTGACGAATTCCACCGTCGATCCGCTTTACGGCGATATGCTGCGGGCCGCGCTCGCGCCGCTCGGCAAAAAGGTGACCACGGTCGTTTTGCCGGACGGCGAGGCGCACAAGAACTGGGAAACGCTGAACCTCATTTTCGACGCGCTCCTGACCGAGCGCGCCGATCGGAAAACCACGTTGATCGCGCTGGGCGGCGGAGTGATCGGCGATATGACCGGGTTTGCGGCGGCGTGCTATATGCGCGGCGTGCCGTTCATCCAGGTGCCGACGACGCTGCTTTCACAGGTGGATTCGTCGGTGGGCGGCAAGACCGGCATCAATCATCCCCTCGGCAAGAACATGATCGGCGCGTTTTATCAGCCGCAAGCGGTCATCGCCGATATCGGCGTGTTGCGCACGCTGCCCGAGCGCGAACTGGCGGCGGGTCTCGCGGAAGTCATCAAGACCGGCGCGATCGCCGACGCTGAATTCTTCGAGTGGATCGAGTCGAATATCGACGCGCTGAACGCCTGCGACGCCGACGCGCTCACGCACGCGGTGCAGCGCTCGTGCGAGGTGAAGGCATCGGTCGTCGCCGCCGACGAACGCGAAGGCGGCCTGCGCGCGATCCTCAACTTCGGACACACGTTCGGCCACGCCATCGAAGCGGGGCTCGGCTACGGCGCGTGGCTGCACGGCGAGGCGGTCGGCTGCGGCATGGTCATGGCGGCGGATCTGTCCACGCGGCTCGGCGCGCTCGACGAAACCTCGCGCCAACGGCTAGTGAAGGTGATCGAGGCCGCCAAGCTGCCGGTCACCGCGCCGGATTTAGGCGCGGACCGCTATATCGATCTGATGAAAGTGGATAAGAAAGCCGAGGCGGGCGAGATCAAGTTCATCCTGCTTACGCGTTTCGGCGACACCAAAATCACGGGCGCACCGGACGACGCTGTGCGCGCAACGCTCGCCGCCAGCATCTGACGCGCGCTCATCCTCCAGCCGGACCACGAATGATCGGGAGCTGCCGGTGAACGATACGAAGCGCCAGGTTTTATCGAGCAGTCCCACTTCTTTCACGCTGGAAGCGCATCTCGCGCCCTACGCCGCGCATTCCGCACAATCGCGCGGGCGGCGTTTCCCGGAGGCGCCGCCCACCGCGCGCACCGAATTCCAGCGCGACCGCGACCGGATCGTCCATTCGACGGCCTTCCGGCGTCTCGAATACAAGACGCAAGTGTTCGTGAATCACGAAGGCGACCTGTTCCGCACGCGATTGACCCACAGCCTCGAAGTCGCGCAGATCGCGCGTTCGGTCGCGCGCAACCTGCGCGTGAACGAGGATCTGGTCGAGGCCATTTCGCTCGCCCACGATCTCGGCCACACGCCGTTCGGCCATGCCGGACAAGACGCGCTGAACGAATGCATGCGCGATCACGGCGGCTTCGAACACAACTTGCAAAGCCTCGCGGTGGTCGATCAACTCGAAGAGCATTACGGCGCGTTCGACGGCCTGAATCTCTGTTTCGAGACGCGCGAAGGCATTCTCAAGCACTGTTCACGCGAAAACGCGCGCTGGCTCGGCGATCTCGGCGAGCGTTTTCTCACCGGCCGCCAGCCGTCTATCGAAGCGCAGATCGCGAATGTCGCCGATGAAATCGCCTACAACAACCACGATGTGGACGACGGCCTGCGTTCCGGTTTCATCACGCTCGAACAACTGGCCGATGTCGCGCTCTGGCAGACGCATTACGAGACGGCGCGCGCCGATTACCCGCGCATCGACGGGCGGCGGCTGATCCACGAGACCATCCGGCGGATTATCAATACGCTGATCGTCGATCTTATCGACACGACGAATGCGAATCTCGCGCATGCCGGCGTCGCGTCGCTCGAAGACGTTCGCAACGCGCGACCGCTTGTCGCGCACAGCGAGGAAGTCGCGGCCCAGGCCGCCGCGCTCAAGCGTTTTCTGTTCAAGAACCTGTATCGCCACTATCGCGTGATGCGGATGGCGAACAAGGCGCGGCGCGTGGTGCGCGGGCTGTTCAACGCGTTCAGCGAAGATCCGCGTCTTTTGCCGCCCGCGTACCAGTCGCACGGGCCGGTGGCGGAAGACGCCGCCAACGACGCCGCCAACGAACTCGCCACGCCGGGCCGGGAAGCGTCGCAGGCACGGTTGATCGCGCATTACATCGCGGGCATGACCGATCGTTACGCGTTAAAAGAATACGAACGCCTGTTTGTCATCGAAGAAAACTAAAATCGCGCGCCAGAGCGGTTTTCTGGCGCCATAAATCCTCAAGGAGATAGTTTGATGAGTTGCAAGCCCCTCTTTCGCTCCATTGCGGCCGCTGCCGTGCTGGCCTTCGGCGCCAGTTCCGCCGCGCATGCCGCGACCGAAATCCAGTTCTGGCACGCGATGGAAGCCGCGCTCGGCGAACGCGTGAACGACATCGCGAAGGACTTCAACGCGTCGCAAAGCGACTACACGATCGTCCCGGTCTTCAAGGGCACCTACGACCAGACGCTCGCCGCCGGCATCGCCGCGTATCGCAGCGGCAACGCGCCCGCGATCCTGCAAGTCTACGAAGTCGGCACCGCCACGATGATCCAGGCCAAGAAGGCCGTCATCCCGGTCTCGGACGTCTTCAAGCAGGCCGGCGTCCCGCTCGACGAAAAAGCGTTCGTGCCGACCATTTCGGGCTACTACAGCGACGGCAAGACCGGCCATCTGATCTCGATGCCGTTCAACAGTTCCACGCCGGTCCTCTACTACAACAAGGACGCGTTCAAGAAAGCGGGCCTCGATCCGGACCAGCCGCCGAAAACCTGGGCCGAGGTCGAAGCGGACGCCAAGAAGCTGAAGGCATCGGGCATGTCTTGCGGTTATTCGTCCGGCTGGCAAAGCTGGATTCAGCTTGAAAACTACAGCGCCTGGCACGGCGCGCCGTTCGCGACGAAGAACAACGGTTTCGACGGCGCCGACGCCACGCTCGAATTCAACAAGCCGCTTCAGGTCGCGCACATCCAGTTTTTGCAGGACATGGCGAAAGAAGGCACGTTCACCTACGTCGGCCGCAAGGACGAACCGGTGTCGAAGTTCTATAGCGGCGACTGCGGGATCATCACGAACTCGTCCGGCTCGCGCGCGACCATCAAGAAGTACGCGAAGTTCGATTTCGGCGTCGGCATGATGCCCTACGACGCGAGCGTGAAGGGCGCGCCGCAGAACGCGATCATCGGCGGCGCGAGCCTGTGGGTGCTGGCGGGCAAGGATCCGGCGGTCTACAAGGGCGTGGCGAAATTCCTCGCGTATCTCGCCTCCGCGCCGGTCGCGGCGAAGTGGCATCAGGACACGGGCTACCTGCCGGTCACGACCGCCGCTTATGAACTGACGCAAAAACAGGGCTTCTACGACAAGAATCCCGGCGCCGACACGGCGATCAAGCAAATGCTGAACAAGCCGCCGCTGCCGTACACGAAGGGCTTGCGGCTTGGCAACATGCCGCAGATCCGCACCGTGGTCGATGAGGAACTGGAGCAAGTCTGGGCGCAGAAGAAGACGCCGAAAGAGGCGCTCGATTCATCGGTGTCGCGTGGCAACGATCTGCTGCGCCGCTTCGAGAAAGCCGGCAGCTAAAGCTCACGGCCGGGCGTTCCAGTTCCAGCCCGGCCGCATTTCCCGCATCGCTCAGGATTCTCCGATGGAAAAGCGGTCTCGTTTCAACACGAGCGTCTTGCCGTATCTGCTGGTCGCGCCGCAACTCGCGATTACCGCGCTGTTCTTCCTGTGGCCCGCCGCCGAAGCGCTTTGGCAAGCCACGCAAAGTCAGGACGCGTTCGGCACGTCGAGCGAGTTCGTCGGGCTTGCCAATTTCAAGCAGCTACTCGGCGATCCGCTCTATCTCGCGTCGTTCAACACGACGATGATCTTTTGCGCCCTCGTCACCGTCTCCGGGCTTGTCATTTCGCTGCTGCTCGCCGCGTGCGCCGACCGCGTGACGCGCGGCGCGAAGGCGTATCAGACGCTCCTGATCTGGCCGTATGCGGTCGCGCCCGCGATCGCCGCCGTGCTCTGGTCGTTCCTGTTCAATCCGAGCATCGGGCTGGTCACGTACGCGCTTGGCAAATATGGGATCGTCTGGAATCACGCGCTCAACGGTTCGCAGGCGATGTTTCTGGTCGTGCTGGCGTCGGTCTGGAAGCAGGTCAGCTATAACTTCCTGTTCTTCTACGCCGGACTTCAGGCCATTCCGCGTTCGCTGATCGAGGCCGCGGCCATTGACGGCGCGGGTCCGGTGCGGCGCTTTTTCGGCATCGCGCTGCCGCTTCTCTCGCCGACGAGCTTTTTCCTGCTGGTCGTCAACCTCGTCTACGCGTTTTTCGACACGTTCCCCGTGATCGACGCGGCTACCGGTGGCGGCCCGGCGCAATCCACACGCACGCTGATCTACAAGATCTACGCGGAAGGCTTTCAGGGGCTGGATATCGGCAGTTCGGGCGCGCAGTCGGTCGTGCTGATGGTGATCGTGGTCGCGCTCACCGTCGTGCAATTCCGGTTCATCGAGCGCAGGGTGCAATACACATGATCGAGAATCGACGCGGTTTTGATATCTTTTGCCACGCGGTGCTGATTGTCGGCGTGATTCTGGTCGTGTTTCCGGTGTACGTCGCATTTTGCGCCGCCACGATGAGCGAACACGAAGTCTTCAGCGTTCCGCTCTCGCTCGTTCCGAGCACGCACTTGTTCGAGAATATCGCGAATATCTGGACTCACGGCAGCGGCAACGCGGCCGCGCCGTTCGGCCGGATGCTCGTGAACAGCCTCGTCATGGCGCTCGTGATCTCGGTCGGCAAGATCGCCGTTTCGATGATCTCCGCCTACGCGATCGTCTTTTTCCGCTTCCCGTTCAAGAATCTAGCGTTCTGGCTGATCTTCGTCACGCTGATGCTGCCGGTCGAAGTGCGCATTTTCCCGACGGTCCAAGTTGTGTCCTCGATGCATCTATCGAACACCTACGCGGGACTCACGCTGCCGCTGATCGCCTCGGCCACCGCCACGTTCCTGTTCCGTCAGTTCTTCATGACGCTGCCGGACGAATTGATGGAGGCGGCGCGGATCGACGGCGCAGGGCCGCTGCGGTTTCTGTGGGACGTGGTTCTGCCGCTCTCCAAAACGAATATCGCGGCTTTGTTCGTGATTACGTTCATTTATGGATGGAATCAGTATCTCTGGCCGATCCTCATCACCAACGAGCAGTCGCTGCAAACCGCCGTGGTGGGCATCAAGAGCATGATTGCTTCGGGCGACACCGCGACCGAATGGCATCTCGTCATGGCCGCGACGCTGCTCGCGATGCTGCCGCCGCTCGCCGTCGTGCTGACGATGCAGCGCTGGTTTGTGCGCGGTCTGGTCGATTCCGAAAAATAACGCTTCTCTGAAAGAAGGCAGGTCGATGGCAGCACTGACTCTCAAGGACGTCAAGAAATCCTACGATGGCAAGCAGTTCGTCCTGCACGGCATCGATGTCGATGTCGCGGACGGCGAGTTCGTCGTGATGGTCGGCCCGTCCGGCTGCGGCAAATCCACGCTGCTGCGGATGGTGGCCGGACTGGAAAGCGTGTCCGAAGGCACGATTTCGATCGGCGACCGCGTGGTGAACAAGCTCGAACCGAAAGATCGCGACATCGCGATGGTGTTCCAGAACTACGCGCTCTACCCGCACATGAGCGTCGCGCAAAACATGGCCTACGCGCTGAAGATCGGCGGAGTCGAGCGCGCGATTATCGAGAAGCGGGTTCAGAACGCCGCGCGCATCCTCGAACTCGAACCGCTGCTGGAGCGCAAGCCGCGCGAATTGTCGGGCGGCCAGCGGCAGCGCGTCGCGATGGGCCGCGCGATCGTGCGCGAACCCGCCGTGTTTCTCTTCGACGAACCGCTGTCGAATCTCGACGCCAAACTGCGCGTGCAGATGCGGCTGGAAATCCAGCGCCTGCACGCGCGCCTGTCCACGACAAGCCTTTACGTCACGCACGACCAGATCGAGGCGATGACGCTGGCGCAGCGCGTGATCGTGATGAATCGCGGGCGGGCCGAGCAAATCGGCGCGCCGACCGACGTCTACGAACGTCCGGCGACGGTGTTCGTCGCAAGTTTTATCGGCTCGCCCGCGATGAATCTGCTCGAAGGGCGCGTGTCCGAGGACGGTTCCGTGTTCGAGGTGGCCGGCAACGGGCCGAAACTGCCGCTGGCCGGCGTGCAGGGCATGGGCGCGGAAATGAACGGGCGGGAGTGGATCGTCGGTATTCGGCCGGAACACATGACGCCCGACCAGCCCGGCATCGCGCATGTCACGTTGAACGTGGATTCGTGCGAACTGCTCGGCGCCGACAATCTCGCGCATGGCCGCTGGGGCAAACACGACGTGGCGGCGCGCTTGCCGCACGCGCATCGGCCGTTGCCCGGCGAGGCGCTGCCGGTCGCGCTGCCCGCGCACCGCCTGCATTTCTTCGATCCGGCGACGGGCCGGCGCGCGAACTGAGGCCAATCGGTATGAAAAACTGGGCTTATCCGCGCGTCGTCGCGCATCGTGGCGGCGGCAAGCTTGCGCCGGAAAACACGCTCGAAGGGATCGACGCGGGCGCGAAGTTCGGCCTGAAAATGGTCGAATTCGACGCCAAACTTTCGTCGGATAATGTCGTTTTTCTGCTACACGACGATCTTGTCGATCGCACATCGAATGGTCATGGCGCAGCTCGCGCGATGACCTACGCGCAGTTGCGCGAACTCGACGCGGGAAGCTGGTTCGACGCGCGTTTCGCCGGCACACACATGCCGACGCTCGCCGAAGTAGCGGCGCGCTGCACGGAACTCGGGCTTGCGGCGAACGTGGAGATCAAGCCGTGTGAAGGGCGCGACGTGGAAACGGGCAGGCTCGTCGCGCTGGAAACGGCGCGTTTATGGGTGAGCGCGGGCGTACCGCCGTTGCTGTCGTCGTTTTCCTATGCGGCACTCGAAGCCGCCGCCGACGCCGCGCCAGACCTGCCGCGCGGCATGCTTTACGAGACGATTCCCGACGGCTGGCGAGCGCAAACCGCGGCGCTTGGCTGTGTGTCGCTGCACGCGAGCCATCGTGCGCTCGACGAACGGATCGTGGGAGATATCAAAAGCGCCGGCTTGCGGATTCTCGCCTACACCGTCAACGATCCCGAGCGCGCGCGCCTTTTGGCGCGATGGGGCGTCGATTCGATCTGCACGGACCGGATCGATCTGATCGGAGGGGATTTCATCGCTTGAGCGAAACAACCACGCCAACAAAAAACGCGCGTCTCGACGCGCGTTTTTCGTTGCGGCTAAGGTAACGCCAAGGTCACGACGGCGTTTTACCGCGCACGTGCCAGCAGCACACCGGCGACCAGCGCCAGACCGCCCACGAGCGCAATGGTCTGCCACGGCTTTTCGTGGAGATATTCGTCGGCGTCGGACGCGGCGGTTTGAGCGCGGGCGCGCACCGCCTGATGCGTGTCGTTCAGGCGCGAACGGGCATTGTCGAGGCGCTTGCTGAGTTGGGCACGAAGCGCAGCGGCATCGGCCTGCGTGCCGTCCGACAGCGTTTCTTCTAGTTCGGCGAGCAGCGTGCGCAACTCGCCGCCGATATCCGTTGCGGCGTCACGGCTATGTCGCGCAATACGGCGGGCGCGGCGGCTCGTGCTGGTCCAGGAATCTCCGATGGCGTCTCGCGTGTTGGGAAGTGCGTTCATTGGATCGCTCCGTCGATGGATGAATCGTGGATGGTCCGCTCGAATCAGCGGGGAAACGAACGATGCAGCAAGTTCGATGCCGATTCGACCCAAGCGTTCCCCGATTTCCTTCGAGCCGTTTAACTATGCGGGTCTGCCGAGTGACGCCCGAACGGGAGAAACAACGCGCGTCGCCGCACGAGCGCCGTGCAAAACCGGTCAGATTTACAACGAAACGATTCACCAAGAGCTGCGCCGGAACCAAAAAAACGCCGCCCACGCAGTCATGCGCGGCGGCGTCCGATTCTTGCTATGTTCTGACCATGCCCGCTAGGACTCCGGAACGGATCAGAAGCGATAACCGATACTCACGTAACTCACGATCGGATTCAGCTTGATGCGCGCTTCCGATTGCACGTTGATGTTGCCGACAGTGTGCGTCGTCGTGTTGAGCGTCGTCGTGACCTTGAGCGGCACGTAGGAGATCGAGAGGCCGGCGAACCAGTGCTGGTCGATCGCGTAAGTGAAGCCACCATTAAATACCGGCGCCCAGGAACGATCCGTGGACACTTCGGTCGGACCATGCAGCAAACCGGATTCGAATGCACTATTGGTGATCTTGGCATCCGAGAACCAGGTGCGCGTCACGCCAATGCCCAGATACGGGCGGAATTTGGACTGCGCGCTGTTGAAGTAGTACTTGAAGAGGAGCGTGGGGCTCCACTGCTTGGCCGTACCGAGCGTGCCGTAGCCTTCGAGCGAACCCGTGCCTTGCAGATCGAACTTGGGCGGAATGCCCATCACGAACTCGGTGGCGATGTGGTCCGTGACGAAATATCCGACAGTCAGGCCGAGCGTGTCGGCGGAATCGAGACCCGCGCCGGTGCCCGGCACGGTGATATCGACGGGTCTACCGCCTACACTGGTTTCTTTGAGCGGGCCGCTGCTGTCCTGCGGCGCGATGTGCAGCCAGCCGCCGGTCACGTAGAACGAGCCCGCGGACTGTGCGTGCGCTGCCGTAGACGCGCAGACGAGTGCTGCGATCCCCGTTATGACTTGTTTTATTTTCAATTTGTGCTCCTCCGAAAAAAGCACGCTCATTATGAACACAACGTTTCAATCTAACCATAGCGCGGCCGTAGAGCGTTTTCCCTAAGAGGAAAACGGCTTTGCGGCCAGGTCGCGCGGCGTTCGAGTGGCGGTTTCCGAACGCTTCGATGCGGCCTCAAGAGAACCTTCGGGTAACTACAACGCGACCTACGGAAAATCCAGCATGGCACGGCTTGCACGACTCTACGTTCCCGAACAGCCGCAGCATGTCATCCTGCGCGGTCTCGACCAGCAGCCCGCGTTTATCGACGACCAGGACTACGAGCTATTCATCGATTGCCTGAAGACGGCCTCGCGCGATCATCAGCTCGCCATCCACGCCTACGCGCTCACGCCGGGCGCCGTCCACCTGCTCGTCACACCGCGCGACGAAACCAGCCTGCCGAAGGCGATGCAAGCCGTCGGCCGGCGCTACGTCGCGCACTTCAACCGCCGCTACATGCGGCGCGGCACCTTGTGGGAAGGCCGCTACCGCGCGACGGTGATCGAAGGCGAGAAGTACTTCCTGCTCGCAAGCCGCGTGGTGGAGATGGCGCCGGTTCGGGCGCAGCTCGTCACCGCGCCGCAGGATTACAAGTGGTCGAGCTTTCGGCACCACATCGGCCAGACGCTGGACCCGCTGATCACCGATCACCCGCTCTACTGGTCGCTCGGCAACACGCCGTTCGAGCGTCAGCATGCGTATCGCGAACTTTGCGAACAGCCGCTCGACGACCGCGAAGCCAACCGTCTGCTGCAGGCCACCCTGAAAGGCTGGGTGCTCGGCAGCGATTCGTACCGGGAATGGGCCGGACGCGCCGCGAACCGCCGCGTCTCGCCTTTGCCGCGCGGACGGCCGCGTAAAGTCCGCGAGACGCCGCAAACGCCGCCTCAGGCTCCGCCTCAAACGCAATAACGGCGGGGTTATCGAAAACCTGAGTTATTTCAAAAAACGGAACACCTAAAACCGGTGTTCCGTTTTTTTTGCGCCGGTTTTGCGCATCCGTGATGTGGCACCAATTAAACGGGGCATTCATGCACCATAAGGATAATAGGTGCCTGATCACTATGTTTTATTTGCCATCCTTTTGATTCGTCGCGTATATTTCGATTTCCGGCGGTTTGGGGCGCACTGCGCCCGGTGCACGACCGGCTTCGCGGCGTCGAACGCTACATAACGGCGTCGCGGGCGATAAAAACATGGTCCAACGGCCCCACGGCCCCTCACAGAACACGGTGTCCCCATGAACGATCATCAGCAACCGATCATCGGTTCGGTTCCCGCCGCGCAGGGCATGTACGACCCCGCGAACGAACACGACGCTTGCGGCGTCGGCTTTGTCGCCCATATCAAGGGCAAGAAGAGCCATCAAATCATTCAACAGGGTCTCAAGATCCTCGAAAACCTCGACCATCGGGGCGCTGTCGGCGCCGATCCGCTGATGGGCGACGGCGCGGGCATCCTGATCCAGATTCCCGACGGTTTTTATCGCGAGGAAATGGCGAAGCAGGGCGTGACGCTGCCGCCGGAAGGCGAATATGGCGTCGGCATGATTTTTTTGCCGAAGGAACACGCGTCGCGGCTTGCCTGCGAGCAGGAACTGGAACGCACGGTGAAGGCCGAAGGCCAGATCGTGCTCGGCTGGCGGGACGTGCCGGTCGACGCCGACATGCCGATTTCGCCGACCGTGAAGGCGAGCGAGCCGCTGATCCGCCAGATTTTCATCGGCCGCGGCAAGGACATCGTGGTGACCGACGCGCTGGAGCGCAAGCTGTACGTGATCCGCAAGACCGCGAGCCACCGCATCCAGGCGCTCAAACTCAAGCACGGCAAGGAATACTTCGTGCCGTCGATGTCGGCGCGCACCGTGGTGTACAAGGGGCTGCTGCTGGCCGGTCAGGTCGGCGTGTATTACCGCGATCTGCAGGACGACCGCTCGGTCTCGGCGCTCGCGCTCGTGCACCAGCGCTTTTCGACGAACACGTTCCCGGCGTGGGAACTGGCTCACCCGTACCGGATGATCGCCCACAACGGCGAGATCAACACGGTGAAGGGCAATGTCAACTGGCTGAACGCTCGCACCGGCGCGATCGCCTCGTACGTGCTCGGCGACGACCTGCCGAAACTCTGGCCGCTGATCTATCCGGGCCAGTCGGACACCGCTTCGTTCGACAACTGTCTCGAACTGCTGGTGATGGCCGGCTATCCGCTCGTCCACGCAATGATGATGATGATCCCGGAAGCCTGGGAACAGCACACGCTGATGGACGACAACCGCCGCGCGTTCTACGAGTATCACGCGGCGATGATGGAGCCGTGGGACGGCCCGGCCGCGATCGCGTTCACGGACGGCCGCCAGATCGGCGCGACGCTCGACCGTAACGGCCTGCGTCCGGCGCGTTTCATCATCACCGACGACGACCTCGTGATCCTCGCGTCGGAGTCGGGCGTGCTGCCGATTCCCGAGTCGAAGATCGTCAAGAAATGGCGTCTGCAGCCGGGCAAGATGTTCCTGATCGACATGGAACAGGGCCGGATCATCGAGGACAAGGAACTCAAGGACAACCTCGCGAACGGCAAGCCGTACAAGAGCTGGATCGACGCTGTGCGCATCAAGCTCGACGAAATCGAGCCGAAAGCGGAAGAAGTCGATTCGCAGCGCCGCGAAGCCGCCGCGCTGCTGGATCGCCAGCAGGCGTTCGGCTACACGCAGGAAGACGTCAAGTTCCTGATGGCGCCGATGGCGCAATCGGGCGAGGAAGCTGTCGGCTCGATGGGCAACGACTCGCCGCTCGCCGTGATGTCGAGCAAGAACAAGACGCTATACCACTACTTCAAGCAGTTGTTCGCGCAAGTGACGAACCCGCCGATCGACCCGATCCGCGAAAACATGGTCATGTCGCTCGTGTCGTTCATCGGCCCGAAGCCGAACCTGCTCGACACCACGAACATCAACCCGACGATGCGTCTGGAAGTGTCGCAGCCGGTGCTGGATTTCCGCGATATCGCGAAGATCCGCGCCATCGACAAGTACACCGGCGGCAAATTCAGCTCCTACGAGCTGAACATCTGCTACCCGGTCGCGTGGGGCAAGGAAGGCGTGGAAGCGCGCCTCGCCTCGCTGTGCGCGGAAGCCGTCGATGCGGTGAAGTCCGGCTACAACATGCTGATCGTGTCCGACCGCAAGATGGACCGCGACAACGTGGCGATCCCGGCGTTGCTCGCGACCTCCGCGATCAACATGCACCTCGTCCAGCACGGCCTGCGCACGAGCACGGGTCTTGTCGTGGAAACCGGTTCGGCGCGTGAAACGCACCACTTCGCGCTGCTCGCGGGCTACGGCGCGGAAGCCGTTCACCCGTACCTCGCGCTGGAAACGCTCGCGCAGATGGCCGAAGGCCTGAAGGGCGACCTGTCGGCCGAGAAGGCGATCTACAACTACACGAAGGCAGTCGGCAAGGGCTTGCACAAGGTCATGTCGAAGATGGGCATTTCGACCTACATGTCCTACACCGGCGCGCAGATTTTCGAAGCGGTCGGCCTGGCTTCGGACCTGATCGAGCAGTATTTCAAGGGCACGGCGTCGAAGGTCGGCGGGATCGGCATTTTCGAGGTGGCGGAAGAAGCGATCCGTCTGCATCGCGATGCGTTCGGCGACAACCCGGTGCTCGCGACCATGCTGGATGCGGGCGGCGAATACGCGTATCGCGTGCGCGGCGAAGAGCACATGTGGACGCCGGATGCGATCGCCAAGCTGCAACATTCGGCACGCAGCAACTCGTATCAGACGTACAAGGAATACGCGCACCTGATCAACGACCAGACGCGCCGTCACATGACGTTCCGCGGCCTGTTCGAGTTCAAGGTCGATCCGCACAAGGCGATTCCGCTCGACGAAGTGGAATCGGCGAAGGAGATCGTCAAGCGTTTTGCGACGGGCGCAATGTCGCTCGGCTCGATCAGCACGGAAGCGCACGCCACGCTGGCGGTCGCGATGAACCGCATCGGCGGCAAGTCGAACACCGGCGAAGGCGGCGAAGACGCGAGCCGGTATCGCAACGAATTGCGCGGCATTCCGATCAAGAACGGCGACACGATGAAGTCGATCATCGGCGATGAAGTCGTCACCGATATTCCGCTGAAGGACGGCGATTCGCTGCGCTCGAAGATCAAGCAGGTCGCGTCTGGCCGCTTCGGCGTGACGGCGGAGTACCTTTCGTCCGCCGATCAGATCCAGATCAAGATGGCGCAGGGCGCGAAGCCCGGCGAAGGCGGCCAGTTGCCGGGTCACAAGGTGTCCGAGTACATCGGCAAGCTGCGTTATTCGGTGCCGGGCGTCGGCCTGATTTCGCCGCCGCCGCACCACGACATCTATTCGATCGAAGATCTGGCGCAACTGATTCACGACCTGAAGAACGCAAATTCGTCGGCGAGCATTTCGGTGAAGCTGGTGTCGGAAGTCGGTGTGGGCACGGTCGCCGCCGGCGTGGCGAAGGCGAAGGCGGATCACGTCGTGATCGCGGGCCATGATGGCGGAACCGGCGCGTCGCCGCTGTCGTCGCTCAAGCACGCGGGCACGCCGTGGGAACTGGGCTTGGCCGAAACGCAGCAGACGCTGGTGCTGAACCGTCTGCGCGGCCGGATCCGCGTGCAGGCCGACGGCCAGATGAAGACCGGCCGCGACGTCGTGATCGGCGCGCTGCTCGGCGCGGACGAATTCGGTTTCGCGACGGCGCCGCTGGTTGTCGAAGGCTGCATCATGATGCGCAAGTGTCACTTGAACACGTGCCCGGTCGGCGTCGCGACGCAAGATCCGGTGCTGCGCGCCAAGTTCACCGGCCAGCCGGAACACGTCGTGAACTTCTTCTTCTTCGTCGCCGAGGAAGTGCGCGAAATCATGGCGCAACTGGGTATCCGCAAGTTCGACGACCTGATCGGTCACGCTGAACTGCTCGACATGAAGAAGGGCGTCGAGCACTGGAAAGCGAAGGGGCTCGATTTCACGCGCGTGTTCTATCAAGTGCCGCAGAACGGCGAAATCCCGACGCGTCACGTCGATGTGCAGGATCACGGTCTGGAAAAGGCGCTGGATCACGTGCTGATCGAGAAGTCGAAGGCGGCCATCGAGAAGGGCGAGCACGTCTCGTTCATCCAGCCGGTGCGCAACGTGAACCGCACGGTCGGCGCGATGTTGTCGGGCCTGATCGCGCGTCAGCACGGCCACGACGGCCTGCCGGACGACTCGATCCACATCCAGTTGAAGGGCACGGCCGGCCAGAGTTTCGGCGCGTTCCTCGCGAAGGGCGTGACGCTCGATCTCGTCGGCGACGGCAACGACTACGTCGGCAAGGGCTTGTCGGGCGGACGGATCATCATCCGTCCGACCAACGATTTCCGCGGCAAGTCGGAAGAAAACATCATCTGCGGCAACACGGTGATGTACGGCGCGATCGAAGGCGAATCGTATTTCCGCGGCGTCGCGGGCGAGCGCTTCTGCGTGCGTAACTCGGGCGCGACGGCGGTTGTCGAAGGCACGGGCGACCACGGCTGCGAATACATGACGGGCGGCACGGTCGTCGTGCTCGGCGAAACGGGGCGCAACTTCGCGGCGGGCATGTCGGGCGGGATCGCGTTTGTCTACGATCCGGAAGGCACCTTTGCCGGCAAGTGCAACAAGGCGATGGTCGCGCTCGATCCGGTTCTGCAGCAAGCCGAACAGGAACGCACGGTCGATAAAGCGCTGTGGCACGAAGGCAAGACCGACGAAGCGCTGCTGCGCGCGTTGATCGAGCGTCACTTCCAGTTCACCGGCTCGCCGCGTGCAAAGGCGCTGCTCGAAGGCTGGGACGCATCGCGCCGTCAGTTCGTGAAGGTCTTCCCGACCGAGTACAAGCGCGCCCTCGGCGAGCTTGGCGCGAAGAAAGCGAAAGACGCGATCGCGGCCTGATCCGGCGAATCGACTCAATCGACTCAAATAGAAGAGTTCTTCGGCGCCACGCGTCGGAGAACAAGTTCCTCACCCGATACTTGGATAGACGAGAACCACATGGGCAAGGCTACCGGTTTTCTCGAATTTGAACGCCGCCACGAGGCGTACGAAGCACCGCTCACCCGCGTCAAGCACTACAAGGAATTCGTGCACGCGCTGTCCGACGAGGACGCGAAGATTCAGGGCGCGCGCTGCATGGATTGCGGCATTCCGTTTTGCAACAACGGCTGTCCGGTGAACAACATCATCCCGGACTTCAACGACCTCGTTTTCCGGCAGGACTGGAAGAGCGCGATCGACGTGCTGCATTCCACGAACAATTTTCCGGAATTCACGGGCCGGATTTGCCCGGCGCCGTGCGAAGCGGCTTGCACGCTCGGCATCAACAACGACGCGGTGGGCATCAAGTCCATCGAGCACGCGATCATCGATAAAGCGTGGATCGAAGGCTGGGTTGCGCCGCTCGTGCCGAAGCACAAGACGGGCAAAAAAGTAGCCGTGGTCGGCTCCGGCCCCGCAGGACTCGCCGTCGCGCAGCAACTGGCGCGCGCGGGTCACGACGTGACCGTGTTCGAAAAGAACGATCGCATCGGCGGATTGCTGCGCTACGGCATCCCCGATTTCAAGCTGGAGAAGTGGCTGATCGACCGTCGTATGCGTCAGATGGAAGCAGAAGGCGTCACGTTCAAGACCAATGTGTTTATCGGCCGCGATGCGCTGCCGACGCACATCGCCAACACCGCGAAGGAAACCGTGACGCCGGACGAACTGCGCGAGCAATTCGACGCCGTGGTGATCGCGGGCGGCGCGGAAACGCCGCGTGACCTGCCGGTGCCGGGACGCGAAATGTCCGGCATCCATTACGCGATGGAATTTCTGCCGCTGCAGAACAAGGTCAACGCGGGCGATAAAGTCGTCGATCAACTGGTTGCCAAGGGCAAGCATGTGGTCGTGATCGGCGGCGGCGATACGGGTTCGGATTGCGTCGGCACGTCGAATCGTCATGGCGCGAAGACCGTCACGCAGTTCGAATTGCTCGCGCAGCCGCCGGGCGAGGAAAACAAGCCGCTAGTGTGGCCGTACTGGCCGATCAAGCTGCGCACGTCGTCGTCGCATGAGGAAGGTTGTGAGCGCGATTGGTCGGTCGCGACGAAGCGTTTCGAGGGCAAGAACGGCAAGGTCGAGAAGCTGATCGCGGTGCGCGTCGAGTGGAAGGACGGCAAGATGCGGGAAGTGCCGAATTCGGAATTCGAAATGAAGGCCGATCTCGTGCTGCTCGCGATGGGTTTCACGCAACCGGTGTCGCCGGTGCTGGAAGCGTTCGGCGTCGATAAGGACGCGCGCGGCAACGTGCGTGCATCGACTGAAGGTGAGAAAGCGTATTACACGTCGGTGGACAAGGTGTTCACAGCGGGCGATATGCGCCGTGGGCAGTCGCTCGTGGTGTGGGCGATCCGCGAAGGCCGGCAATGCGCGCGGTCAGTGGATGCGTTTCTGATGGGACACAGTGAGTTGCCGCGATAAGCGTTTTTGTTGGATGTGAAAAAGCCGGACCGCCTGTGAGGGTGGTCCGGCTTTTTGGTTTTGGGGGCGGGTGCCTTAAGCAGTGCGCTACGACAAAACCCCCACTCCCTCCCGCTCAATCGCAATCCTTTCCGCATGAAACGCCGCGACCGATTCCCGATGCGCGACGCTCACAATCGCCGCTTTCGGCAAGCGCTCGACGAACATCTCGTAAAGCCGCATCTCGTTGTCCGCGTCGAGCGCGCTCGTGGCTTCGTCGAGGAACACGAAGTCCGGCTGGTGCAGCAACACTCGCGCCGCCGCCAGCCGTTGCTGCTCGCCCGGCGACATCATCTTCGCCCAGTGCCCGGACTCCGCGAGCCGCGTCAGATAATCGTCCAGATTGCAGGCGCGCAGTGCCTCGACACACGCGGCATCGGTGAACGTTTCGGCGCTCGACGGATACGTCAACGCCGCCTTCAACGAGCCGATCGGCAGATAACTCTGCTGCGGAATGAACATCATCTTGGCATCGACCGGCGCGTCGATCGAGCCGTCGCCGAACGGCCATAAGCCCGCCAGCGCGCGCATCAGCGTGCTTTTGCCGGAACCCGACGGACCATGCACGAGCCAGCGCGAACCCGGCTGAATCGAGACATCCGCGACGCGCGCGAGCGGCGTGCCGTTCGGCAGCGCGAGGCGCACGCCCTTCGTGGTCAGCGCGCTCGCGCTCACGTAATGCAGGTTGATGCCGCCGTGCGCGGTCGCGGGCGAGATCGCTTCCTTAACGTGCGTGGCGCGCATCACGCGCTTGAATTCGCGCAGACGATTCACCGTGGCGCGCCACTCGACCAAGGTCGAATAGCTGTTGATGAACCACGAAAACGAATCGCTGACCGTCCCGAACGCCGATGAAATCTGCATCAGCACGCCGAACGAGAACGCACCGGCAAAGTAGCGCGGCGCGGCGACCATGATCGGGAAGATGATCGCGATCTGGCCGTAGAAGCTCAACACGAAGGTCATGCGCTTCGTGTACTTCATGATGAGCCACCAGTTGTCGCGGATGCGCGCAAAGATCGTCTTTGCGTTGTCCGTTTCCGTCGCGATGCCGTCGTAGAAGGCGATCTGCTCGGCGTTCTCCCGCACGCGAATCAGGCCGAAGCGGAAATCCGCCTCCACTTTCTGCTGCTGATAATTGATCGACACGAGGGGATGGCCGACCTTCTGAATGATCAGCGAGCCCACGATCGCGTACAGCGCGGCGGCCCAGACCATGTAGCCGGGAATCACGAGCGGCGTGCCCAGCACCGTCAGCGAGAGCGCGCCCGCGATGGTCCAGAGAATCGTGATGAACGTGACGAGCGTGACCAGCGTGGAAAGCAGGTCGAGCGAGAGCGAAAGCGTGGTGGTGGCGAACGACTGGAGGTCGTCGCTGATCCGCTGGTCGGGGTTATCCGCGAGCCGGTCGCGCTCGATCCGGTAGAACGCGCGGTCGCCGAGCCACTGTTCGAGATAGCGGTTGGTCAGCCACTGACGCCAGCGGAAACCGAGCATCTGCCGCAAATATCTGCCGTAGACCGCGAGCAGGATGTACGCGAACGCGAGGCCGGTGAAAACGAGAAGAAGCTGAGGGAAGTCGTGGACGTTCTTGCTTTGCAGCGCGTTGTAGAAGTCGGCGTTCCAGCGGTTGAGCCGGACATTGATCCAGACCACCGTCATGTTGATCGCGATGATCGCAATCAGCAGCGTCCACGCGAACCGTCGTTCCTCCGACACCCAGTAGGGCTTGATCAGGCTCCACGCCGATACTTTGTCGGCTTGCTGCTCTGGATTCTCGATGTTGCCTGGTGTAGTTGTGGTCATGTGCTTCCTGGAGATGATTCTGCCCGGTCAGGCTTCGACTGATGCGCCACGAGCGGTGGGCGCGGGAGACAAGCCGTTCTATTCGATGCGCGGCGAATCCGCCGATTGTTTCCACATTCCCTTAATTGCCGCTTAATACCAAGACTCGTGGGACAGATAAAGGTGCGCGAGCCATTGTGCCAGAGTGCCGGGCGCGTCTGAAAAAAGCCGGGAATCCCCGGTTTGCGGGGCGTTTGGCTTTTATGTTTTAATGATTCTTGACGAAACAGGGGTGCTTCGCGCGCCGCTTGTCCGCTCTGTCCGCGCCTTCACGGCGCTCGGAACGAAACGACAAGCCACGCGACGAGGCTGAGAGACACCCTTTGCACCCGATCCGGGTAATACCGGCGAGGGAAGTTTCCGGAAACCCGCGTGGTTTCCAGTTTCTTCCAGTAGTTCTCAAATCCGCCGGGCGCGATGCATGCGTGACTTGCATCGCACATCCCCGGCCGGTCTCGCCACTCGTTTCGTCCCGGATCGTGCGTTTTTCTGCCGTATCGATGGATCTCTGGATCGAGGTTGGACATTTCTCGCCTCGAACCGGGTCCGCGTGCTGCAGCCGTTGCTCCGTTGCCCGGGAGGCATTGCATCGTGGATATCGTTGGACTCGTGGGACGAAACGCGCGGCGGCCGGATTTCGCGGTCGTCGGCGGAGGGCTGTGCGGACGGCTCGTGGCGTGGCAGCTAGCGGGCGAGGGGCATCGCGTGGCGCTGTACGAACGAGGCGATGCCGCCGGCACGCAGTCGGCGGCGTGGGTCGCAGCCGCCATGCTCGCGCCGCTCGCGGAGGCGGCGAGCGCGGAACTGCTCATCACCGAGCTTGGCGCGGCGTCGCTCGAACGCTGGCCGGCGTTGATCGCGGATCTCCCGGAACCGGTCTTTTTCCAGCGACGCGGCACGCTGGTCGTGTGGCACGCGGGCGATCGCGCCGAAGCGCCGCTCTTCGAGCGGCGGCTGCGTGCCAACGCGCCGCCCGCGCTGCTGGACCAAGGGCTCGTCAAACTGACAGGCGCGGCGCAACTCAACGCGGCCGAACCCGCGCTCGGCACGCGCTTTGGGCAGGGCTGGCTGCTGCCGCAGGAAGGCCAGCTCGATAACCGGCAGGTGCTGCGCGCGCTTGCTGCCGGTCTGGCGGCGCGCGGCGTGGAGACGCAGTGGAATACGCCCATCGATGCCGCGATGCCGGACGCGCGTTTCGTGATCGATTGTCGCGGGCTCGGCGGCAAACCCGCGTGGCCCGCGCTGCGCGGCATTCGCGGCGAAGTGGCGCGCGTGCATGCGCCCGGAATCGGCCTGAGCCGGCCGGTGCGGTTGCTGCATCCGCGTTATCCGCTTTATATCGCGCCGAAACAGGACGATCTGTACGTGATCGGCGCGACCGAGGTGGAGGGCGAAGACATGTCGCCGATGACCGTGCGCTCGGCGCTCGAACTCCTGAGCGCGGCGTTCGCGGTGCATCCGGGTTTCGGCGAGGCGCGCATCCTCGAGCTCAACACGCAATGCCGTCCGACGCTGCCGGACCATCGTCCGGCCATCGTCTGGGACGGCGCGCGGACCGTGCGCGTGAACGGGCTGTACCGGCACGGCTTCATGATCGCGCCGGAAGTGGCGCGCACGGCAGCGCTGCTGGCCGAAGCGCTGCTCGCGCAAACCGTCGCGACCCCCGCTTCCTTCGACGACTGGCGCAGCCACGCGCGCTGGCCCGACTTGCTGCGCGGCGAGTACGCCGCCGCGGCGCATCACGCAACGACACCATGAATATCCATATCAATCAGAAGCCCTTCACGCTCGACGAACCCGCCACCGTGACCGACGCCCTCGCCGCGTTCGGCGCGTCGCCGCCTTACGCCGTCGCGCTCAACGGGCAGTTCGTCGCACGCGGCCAGCACGCATCGAAGGTGCTCGCGGCAGGCGACAAGCTCGATGTCGTATCGCCGGTCGCCGGCGGCTGAACTCACTTTTAGGCCCTCATCATGTCCAAAATCACCACCGCCGACACGCTCGCGCTCTATGGCGAATCCTTCCCGAGCCGCGTCTTGCTCGGCACGTCGCGCTATCCGTCGCTGCAATCGCTGTCGGATTCCATCGACGCCGCCCGCCCCGGCATGGTCACGGTCGCGCTACGCCGCCAATCGGCGACGGGCGAAGCCGGATTCTTCGACGTGCTCAAGCGCCACGGCGTCGCGCTGCTGCCGAACACGGCGGGTTGCCAGACTGTCGACGAAGTCATCAATACGGCGCAGATGGCGCGTGAACTGTTCGAAACGCCGTGGTTGAAGCTCGAACTGATCGGCGACGACTACACGCTCCAGCCCGATCCGATCGGTCTGGTCGAGGCCGCGGCGAAGCTGATCCGCGACGGTTTCAAGGTGCTGCCGTATTGCACGGAGGATCTGGTAATCGGACGGCGTCTGCTGGACGCCGGATGCGAGGCGCTGATGCCGTGGGGCGCGCCGATCGGCACGGGCAAGGGCGTGACGAATCCGTATGGGCTGCGCACGCTACGCGAGCGCTTGCCGGACGTGCCGCTGATCGTCGATGCCGGGCTTGGCGTGCCGTCGCACGCGTGTCAGGTGATGGAGTGGGGCTTCGACGGCGTGCTGCTGAACACGGCGGTGTCGCAGGCGACTTTTCCGCCACAGATGGCGCGCGCGTTCGCTCTGGGCGTCGAAGCCGGGCGCATGGCTTTTCTGGCCGGCCCGATGGCCGAGCGCGATAGCGCCGAAGCGAGCACGCCGGTGGTCGGCATGCCGTTCTGGCATCAGGACGGGAGCGCGGCATGAGCCTTTTGAACCGTGAAATTTTCTGGCCGCCCGCGGACGAACTGAACGAAGTGGCCGAGCGAATCCGGACGCGTCTCGGCGACTGGCCCGCGGCGTCCGCGCCGTGGCGCCTCTGCCTGAGCACACCGGACGCATTGCAGCGCGGCGACGTCGTGGTGTTCACCGAAGCGCCGGGTGACGCCGACGCCGCGCGCATTCTCGCGGCGGGCGCCGGCGTACTGGAAATGCACGCGGGCCGCGCCGTGCTGCGTACCGGCGACGAGCGTTTCGCACTGGAAGGCGAGTACACCGACGACTGGCTCGCCGCGTTCGCCGCGTTTCTCGACTGCGATTTCGCGCCGCACGACGCGCTCGTGCTCGCTTTCGCGTGGCGTCCGGCGAATCTCGATTTGCCCGACGCATGGCCGGTCGATTTCGCGACTTTTCCCGCTGTCGCCGATCTGCCCGCCGCGCCGGAAACGGCGTTTCTGCCTTGTCCCGCGCGGCTCGGGTTGTATCCGGTGCTGCCGAGCGCGGACTGGGTCGAGCGCGTGCTCGATCTGGGCGTAGAGACCGCGCAATTGCGCCGCAAGACCACGGACGCCGCCGATCTCCGGTCCGAAATCGCGCGCGCGGTGACGGCGGGGCGCAGACACCAGGCGCAGCTTTTCATCAACGATCACTGGCGCGAGGCGATCGACGCGGGCGCGTACGGCGTGCATCTCGGGCAGGAAGACGTGCAGACCGCCGACCTCGCCGCCATCGCGCGCGCGGGCGTGCGGCTCGGCTTATCGACCCACGGCTATTACGAGATGTTGCGCGCGCTGCATTTCCGGCCGAGCTACCTGGCGCTCGGCGCCGTTTTCCCGACCACCACCAAGATCATGCCGACCGCGCCGCAAGGACTGGCCCGGCTGGCACGTTACGTGCGCTTGCTCGACGGCCGCGTGCCGCTGGTGGCGATCGGCGGGATCGATGCTGCGGTGCTCCGCGATGTGCTGGCGACGGGTGTCGGCAGCGCGGGCGTGGTACGCGCTGTAACCGAAGCGCCGGATACGTCGGCGGCCGTTACTGCGCTGCAACACGAATTCGCGCGATAATGCGGCAGATTCGAAACAAATCACCGTCGAAAAGGTAGGCCAAAGCACCGCTTTTGCGCAGGCCCTATAATTCGGCCTCCCGCGTAAAAGGATTGTCAGCCTCCGTGTCAGCTTCCCCAAAGACCTTGCTTGAGCTTCGCGACGTCGACTTCGGTTACGCCGACCGGCTCGTTTTGTCGAACCTGAACATGCGTTTTTCGCGTGGTCAGGTTGTCGCGGTCATGGGCGGATCGGGCTGCGGCAAGACCACCATCCTGCGGTTGATCGGCGGGCTGGTGAAGGCGAAGCGCGGGCAGGTGCTGTTCGGCGGGCAGGACGTCGGTGCGCAAACGCGCGACGGCCTCTACGCGCTGCGCCGGAAAATGGGCATGCTGTTCCAGTTCGGCGCGCTTTTCACCGATCAAACCGTCTTCGAAAACGTCGCGTTCCCGCTGCGCGAACACACCGATCTCCCCGACGAACTCCTCCGCGATCTCGTGCTGATGAAGCTGAACGCGGTCGGACTGCGCGGCGCGCTCGACCTCGCGCCGTCGGAAATTTCGGGCGGCATGGCGCGGCGCGTGGCGTTGGCACGCGCCATCGCGCTCGATCCCGAACTGATGATGTACGACGAGCCGTTCGCCGGTCTCGACCCCATTTCGCTCGGCATCACGGCGAACCTGATCCGCACGCTGAACAGCGCGCTCGGCGCGACGTCCATTCTCGTCACGCATGATGTGCCGGAGTCGTTCGCCATCGCCGATTACGTGTATTTCATCGCGAACGGCGGCATTCTCGCCGAGGGAACGCCCGCCCAGTTGCGCGCGTCCACCGACCCGAGCGTGCGCCAGTTCATCGACGGTGCGCCCGACGGCCCGTTCAAATTCCACTATCCGAGCACGTCGCTCGCGGCGGATTTCGGCATCGGAGGTCAGGCATGATCAGCGCCCTCGGACGCTCGGTGCTCGGCGGCGTCGGTACGATCGGCTATGCGACGCGCTTGTTTCTGCGGCTCGTCGTCGAGTTCTTCGCGCTGCTGCGCCGACCGCGCCTTGTCACGAAACAGATCCATTTCGTCGGTAATTATTCGCTGCTGATCATTGCAGTGTCGGGGCTGTTCGTCGGCTTCGTGCTTGGTTTGCAGGGTTATTACACGCTGAACCGTTATGGTTCGGAACAGGCGCTCGGGCTGCTCGTCGCGCTGTCGCTCGTGCGCGAACTCGGTCCGGTCGTGACCGCGCTCTTGTTCGCCGGGCGCGCGGGCACGTCGCTCACCGCCGAAATCGGCCTGATGAAAGCGGGCGAGCAACTGACCGCGATGGAAATGATGGCCGTCGACCCGGTCAAGGTCGTCCTTTCGCCGCGTCTCTGGGCCGGCATCATTTCGATGCCCATTCTCGCTGCTATTTTCAGCGCGGTCGGCGTGATCGGCGGCTACGTGGTGGGCGTGCTGATGATCGGCGTGGACTCCGGCGCGTTCTGGTCGCAGATGCAAGGCGGCGTGGATGTCTGGCGCGACGTGGGCAACGGCGTCATCAAGAGCGTGGTGTTCGGCTTCGCGGTGACGTTCATCGCACTGTTCCAGGGCTACGAAGCCCGCCCGACGCCGGAAGGCGTGTCGCGCGCGACCACCAAGACGGTCGTGTACGCGTCGCTCGCGGTGCTCGGCCTCGATTTTCTGCTGACGGCACTGATGTTCAGCTAAACACGCTGATTCTGCCCCCGCTCATGGCGCGGGCGTGGCGAAGAGCACAGTGCTCCGGCGCCGGATCTGCGACAAGATTTCTTTGGGAAGACGATGAAAAAGACTGCTCTCGACTTTTGGGTCGGCCTGTTCGTGGTGCTCGGTTTCGTGGCGCTGCTGTTTCTCGCGCTGAAAGCGGGCAACATGAGTTCGCTGTCGTTCCAGCCGACGTACTCAGTGCGGCTGAAATTCGACAATATCGGCGGCCTCAAGGCACGTGCGCCGGTGAAAAGCGCGGGCGTGACCGTGGGCCGCGTCGGCTCGATCGGCTTCGACCAGAACACGTACCAGGCGGTCGTCACGATCGATATCGACAAGCAATACGCATTTCCGAAGGATTCGTCGGCGAAGATCCTGACGTCGGGCCTGCTCGGCGAGCAATACATCGGTCTGGAGCCGGGCGGCGACGACCAGATGCTGAAGAGCGGCGACACCATTTCGATGACGCAATCGGCGGTCGTGCTCGAAAACCTGATCGGACAGTTCCTCTACAACAAGGCGGCGGATTCCGGCGCCTCGAAGGCACCTGCGGCCGCTACAGCGCCGGCCGCTCCGGCGTTTCCGGGCGCGGCCAGCGCCATGGGCGCAAGTGCGGCGAGCCAATAAGGAGAAGGACATGCAGGCGATGCGCGTGAGAAGCGTTGCAATCGTGGTTGCAGTAGGACTGCTGGCCGGCTGTGCGACCGTGACGACGCCCACCAAGGGCGATCCGTTCGAGAGCTACAACCGCACGATGTTCACCGTGAACGACAAGATCGATCAGGTCGCGGTCAAGCCGGTCGCCAAGGCGTATGTCTGGGCGATTCCGGAGCCGGTGCGCAATAGCGTCACGAACTTCTTTTCGAACATCGGCGACGTCTACACCGCCGCGAACAACCTGCTGCAGCTGAAAATTGCCGACGGCGTGTCCGACATCATGCGGGTCGCCATCAATACCGTGTTCGGTGTGGGCGGCCTGTTCGACGTCGCGACCGCCGCAAAGCTGCCGAAGCACACGGCCGATTTCGGCCTGACGCTCGGCCACTATGGCGTTCCGGCCGGTCCGTATGTCGTGCTGCCGCTGCTCGGGCCGAGCACGGTGCGCGACACGAGCGGCCTGGTGGTCGATTATTTCGGCAATCCGATGACCTACATCAAGCCGGATTCGCTCAGCTGGGCGCTCTACGGCGTGAATCTCGTCGATACGCGCGCGAATCTGCTCGGCGCGAGCGATGTGCTCGCGGACGCCGCGCTCGACAAGTATTCGTTCGTGCGCAATGCGTATCTGCAGCGTCGTCAATATCTGTTGACCGGCGGCACGGGCACGCCGGATTACGGCGATACTGCGCTGCCGAACTACGACGACGCGGCAGCCGCGAGCGGTGCAGCGGGTGCTACCGGCGCGTCGGGCGCGGCGGCGACCGCGGCTACGGCGGCATCGGCGACGGCAGTTCCGGCCGCGGCGGCATCGGCGGCGGAAGCGGCGGAAGCGGGCGGCACGGCTTCCGCGCCGGGCGCAGCTTCGGCGCCAGAAGCCGCGTCGGGCAGTTCTACGATTCCGGGCAACCAGATGGTCCCGCCGCGCATTCCGTCGTTCCCGTCGATCCGCCTTCGCTAAACGCATCGCTGTAACAGATTGACAGTATTTTCACCGCTTGAAACGGTGCGCGCCGTGAACTCGGATTGCGCGCCGCGTTCCAACTCAAGCCACTTTTAAGCAGGGTCTGTAATGAAAAAACTTTTTTGGCTTCCCGTTATTGCGATGTTCGTGGCGTTTTGCGGCACGGCATCGGCGCAAACCGTCGACAGCAGTTCGCCGGACGGCATGATCAAGACGATCACGCAACAAGTGCTCGACCAAATCAAGAGCGACAAGCAAATCCAGTCGGGCAGCATCACGCGCATCACGCAACTCGTGAACGAAAAGATCCTGCCGTACACGGATTTCACACGCACGACGCGCCTCGTCATGGGCCGCAACTGGAATACCGCGACGCCGCAGCAGCAAAAGGAAATCGTCGAGCAGTTCAAGATGCTGCTGATCCGCACGTATTCCGGCGCGCTCGCGCAAGTGCGCAACCAGGAAGTCGAGTACAAGCCGTTCCGTGCATCGCCGGAAGATACGGACGTGGTGGTGCGCTCGGTCGTCGTGAACAACGGCTCGCCGATCCAGCTCGATTACCGTCTCTACAAAACGCCGCAAGGTTGGCGCGTGTATGACATCAACGTGCTCGGCGCATGGCTGATTCAGGCTTATCAGCAGCAGTTCAGCGAGCAGATTTCGCAACATGGCGTCGATGGCCTGCTGCAGTTCTTGACGCAGCGCAACCAGCAACTCGCGAGCGGAAAGCAGTCGTGAACACGCGTTCGGGCACAGCGGCCAGCCGCTTCGAAACCGCTGCGAGCCTGACCCACGAGAGCGCGAAGAACGCGCTCGACGCGGGTTTGTCGCGGATTGCGGCAGGCGCTACCGAAGTGGATTGCGCGCCGCTCAAGCGTTTCGATTCATCGGCGCTTGCCGTTTTGCTCGCGTGGCAGCGCGCGGCGTCGGCGCGTGGCGCCGAGCTCGGCGTCGTGAATGTTCCTTCCGGGCTTGCCAGTCTCGCGCAAGCCTACGGCGTCGATACGCTCCTCACCTTCCGACATTGACCCTGCGCTGATGCAGTGCCGGCGCGCTCGGAACCTCTCCCAACGCGCACCGGCCGGCAGGGTGCGCGACTCGGGCCCAGCCGGTTTGTCCTATAATCAAACGTTTTTTCGGCCTTGCACCCGGCCCCTTTTTGGGTCAGTGCCGGTCCTTTTTGCTTCCGTTTCCGCCTATTGAGGCGCCGTCCGCGTGGCGAGCGCACAGTCATGTCAGCCATAGAAATCCGAAACGTCAAGAAGCGCTACAAAGAGCTGCAAGCGCTCAAAGGCGTGAGTCTCGTGGTGGAAGAAGGTGAATTCTTCGGCCTGCTCGGTCCTAACGGCGCAGGCAAAACCACGCTGATCAGCATTCTCGCGGGCCTCGCGCGCGCCGATAGCGGCACGATCTCCGTGCGCGGCCACGACGTGGTTACCGATTTCCGCGAAGCGCGCCGCGCGCTCGGCGTCGTGCCGCAGGAACTGGTCTTCGATCCTTTCTTCACCGTACGTGAGTCGCTGCGTATCCAGTCGGGTTATTTCGGCTTGCGCAATAACGACGACTGGATTGACGAGGTGATGGCGAATCTCGATCTCACCGAGAAAGCCGACGTCAACACGCGCGCGTTGTCGGGCGGCATGAAGCGCCGCGTGCTGGTCGCGCAGGCGCTCGTGCATCGGCCGCCAGTGATCGTGCTCGACGAGCCGACGGCCGGCGTCGATGTCGAATTGCGCCAGACGCTCTGGAAGTTCATTTCACGCCTGAACCGCGAAGGTCACACCATCGTGCTGACCACGCACTATCTCGAAGAAGCCGAGGCGCTGTGCGACCGGCTCGCGATGCTGCGGCGCGGCGAGATCGTTGCGCTGGAGCGCACGAGCACGCTGCTGCAACGGTTTGCGGGCATGCAGTTGTCGCTGCGTTTTTCGACCGGCGTGTTGCCGGTGGAATTGCGCGCACTGGAAGTCGATCCGGGCGCCGTGTCGGGCACGCAGCATCTGTTGCGCTTGTCCAGCTACGACGACGTCGAGCCGATTCTCGCGAAATGCCGCGCGGCGGGCTGCAAATTCGATGAAATCGAGGTCCGCAAGGCCGATCTCGAAGATGTGTTCGTGCAGGTCATGAACGAACCGGAAGTGATCGAGGGACTTTCATGAGCGGCTTCAGAACACTGTTTTACAAAGAAATTCTGCGGTTCTGGAAGGTCGCGTTTCAGACCGTGCTCGCGCCGGTCATCACGGCGCTGCTTTATTTGATGATCTTCGGCCACGCGCTTACCAATCATGTTCAGGTGTATCCGGGCGTCGCGTACACGAGCTTCCTCGTGCCCGGCCTCGTGATGATGAGCGTGTTGCAGAACGCGTTCGCGAACAGTTCGTCGTCGCTGATTCAGTCGAAGATCACCGGCAATCTCGTGTTCGTCCTGCTGCCGCCGCTGTCGCACTGGGAAATGTTCTTCGCCTACGTGCTCGCTTCCGTGGTGCGCGGGCTCGCGGTTGGATTCGGCGTGTTTGTCGTGACGGTCTGGTTCATCCCGATGAGCTTCGCCGCGCCGCTCTACATTCTCGCGTTCGCCGTGCTCGGCTCGGCCATTCTCGGTACGCTGGGATTGATCGCGGGTATCTGGGCGGAAAAATTCGATCAACTCGCGGCGTTTCAAAACTTTCTCATCATGCCGCTGACGTTCCTGTCGGGCGTGTTCTACTCGACGCATACGCTGCCGCCGGTCTGGCGCGAAGTGTCGCGGCTGAATCCGTTCTTCTACATGATCGACGGTTTTCGCTACGGCTTTTTCGGCATGTCGGACGTCAGCCCGTTCGCGAGCATTGGTATTGTCGGCGGGTTTTTCGTCGTGCTGGCCGTGGTCGCGGTGCGCCTGCTCGCGTCCGGTTACAAGCTGCGTCACTAATAGTTAAGGAGACTTCCATGTTGCCGACCCCGGAACAAGTGAAGGATTACATCGCGGGCGGCCTCGCCTGCCAGCATCTCGAAGTGGAAGGCGACGGCCAGCACTTCTTCGCGACCATCGTGAGCGATTCGTTCGAGGGCAAGCGCCTGATCGCGCGTCATCAACTGGTCTATGCGGCGCTCGGCGACCGCATGCGCGCGGAAATTCATGCGTTGAGCATGAAGACGCTGACGCCCGGCGAGTGGCAGAAAAACACGCCGGCGTGATGCATTTGCACTCCGCTTCACAGTCACGATCCACAGTCACAAACACGTTGGACAAGTCAGTGCGATTTACTCAAGATAACCGTGGCGCCGACGGCGCCGCAGCGGGCAGCACGCTCGAAGGACATGCAAGCATGGACAAACTGGTCATTGATGGCGGCACGCGTCTCGCGGGCGAAATCACGGTGTCGGGCGCGAAAAACGCGGCCCTGCCGATTCTCTGCGCAAGCCTTCTCACCGCCGACGACGTTCATCTCGAAAACGTTCCGAATCTGCAGGACGTCCGCACGACGCTCAAGCTGCTCGGCCAGATGGGTGTGCGCTCGGAGGCGAACGACGGCCACGTCACGTTGAACGCGGGCAAGGTGGACAACCTGGTCGCGCCCTACGAAATGGTCAAGACGATGCGCGCGTCGATCCTCGTGCTCGGCCCGCTCGTCGCGCGCTTCGGCGAGGCGAAGGTGTCGTTGCCGGGCGGCTGCGCGATCGGCGCGCGTCCGGTCGATCAGCACATCAAAGGCCTGCAGGCGATGGGCGCGGAGATCAACATCGAGCACGGGTTTATCGAGGCGCGCGCGAAGCGTTTGAAGGGCGCGCGCATCGTCACGGACATGATCACCGTCACCGGCACGGAAAATCTGTTGATGGCAGCGGTGCTCGCGGAAGGCGAAACGGTGATCGAAAACGCCGCGCGCGAGCCGGAGGTCAGCGATCTCGCGCATTTGCTCGTGAAAATGGGCGCGAAAATCGACGGAATCGGCACGGACCGGCTCGTGATTTGTGGCGTCGATAAACTGCACGGCGCGCGCCATTCGGTCGTACCGGACCGGATCGAAGCGGGCACGTTCCTGTGCGCGGTCGCGGCCGCCGGCGGCGATGTCACGTTGCGCAACGTTGCGCCGTCGCTGCTCGACGCCGTGACGGACAAGTTGCGCGAAGCCGGCGTCAAGATCGAGGAAGGCGACAACTGGATGCGCGTGCAGATGGCGAAGCGCCCGGAAGCCGTGAACGTGCGCACGTCGGAATATCCGGCATTCCCGACCGACATGCAGGCGCAGTTCATGGCGCTGAACGCGATGGCGGCGGGCACGTCGCAAGTGGTCGAGACGATCTTCGAGAACCGCTTCATGCACGTTCAGGAACTGAACCGTCTGGGCGCGAACATCACGATCGACGGCAAGACGGCGCTCGTGACGGGCGTCGAAAAACTGTCGGGCGCGAAGGTCATGGCGACCGACCTGCGGGCGTCGGCGAGCCTCGTGATCGCTGCGATGTGCGCGGAAGGCGAGACGCTGATCGACCGTATTTATCACCTCGATCGGGGCTACGACCGGATGGAAAGCAAGCTGACCGCGGTCGGCGCGAAAGTGCGGCGCATTCCAGGCAGCGGGAGCGCGCAATGAGTTCGTTGCCGCAAACCAGTTCGTCTGTTTTGCCGAGCGCGCCGCTCACGCTCGCGTTGTCGAAGGGGCGTATCTTCGAGGAAACGTTGCCGCTTCTGGCGGCGGCGGGCGTCGAAGTGACGGAAGACCCGGAGACCTCGCGCAAGCTGATCCTGCCGACCACCAATCCGAACCTGCGCGTGATCATCGTGCGCGCGACCGATGTGCCGACCTACGTGGAATACGGCGCGGCGGATTTCGGCGTGGCGGGCAAGGACGTGCTGATCGAGCATGGCGGCGGCGGGTTGTATCAGCCGGTCGATCTGAATATCGCGCGCTGCCGGATGTCGGTGGCGGTCGCGGCTGGTTTCGACTACGCGAGCGCGGTGCGGCAAGGGGCGCGGCTGCGTGTCGCGACCAAGTACGTGGAAGTGGCGCGCGAGCATTTTGCGTCCAAGGGCGTTCACGTCGATCTCATCAAGCTCTACGGCTCGATGGAACTCGCGCCGCTGGTCGGTCTGGCCGACGCGATCGTCGATCTCGTGAGTTCGGGCGGCACGCTCAGGGCGAATAATCTCGTCGAAGTCGAGGAAATCATGGAGATTTCGTCGCGCCTCGTCGTCAATCAGGCGGCGCTGAAGTTGAAGCGCGCGGCGCTCAGGCCGTATCTCGAAGCGTTCGAACGCGCGTCGGTGGGAACGCCGGCTTAAATCCCGGACGCAATAAACGGAAATCAGCATGTCTATCAAGATTCGCAAACTCGATTCCAGTGCCAACGGTTTTCACACGGCGCTGCACGCGGTGCTCGCGTTCGAGGCGAGCGAGGACGAAGCCATCGAACGTTCGGTCGCGCAGATCCTCGCGGACGTGAAACAGCGCGGCGATCAGGCCGTGCTCGACTACACGAACCGTTTCGACCGCGTGCAGGCGACGAGCGTCGCCGCGCTGGAACTGCCGCAATCGGAACTGGAAGCGGCGCTGGAAGGGCTCGTACCGAAACGCCGTGCCGCGCTCGAAGCGGCGGCGGCGCGTGTGCGCGGTTATCACGAGAAACAGCGAATCGAGTGCGGCAGCCATAGCTGGCAATACACCGAAGCCGACGGCACGGTGCTCGGCCAGAAAGTCACGCCGCTCGACCGCGCCGGGATCTACGTGCCGGGCGGCAAGGCGGCGTATCCGTCGTCGGTATTGATGAACGCGATTCCGGCGCGGGTGGCGGGCGTCAAGGAAATCGTGATGGTCGTGCCGACGCCGGACGGCGTGAAAAATCCGCTCGTGCTCGCCGCCGCGCTGCTCGGCGGCGTGGATCGCGTGTTCACGATCGGCGGCGCGCAGGCGGTGGCCGCGCTCGCCTACGGCACCGAGAGCGTGCCGGCGGTGGACAAGATTTGCGGCCCGGGCAACGCGTATGTCGCGTCGGCGAAACGCCGCGTGTTCGGCACGGTCGGGATCGACATGATCGCAGGGCCGTCGGAAATTCTCGTGATTTGCGACGGCACGACCGATCCGCGCTGGGTCGCGATGGACCTGTTCTCGCAAGCCGAACACGACGAACTCGCGCAATCCATCCTGCTCTGCCCGGATGCCGGGTTCATCCAGCGCGTGGAAGATGCGATCAAGGAACTGCTCCCGTCGATGCCGCGCCGCGACGTGATCCAGCGTTCGCTCGAAGACCGTGGAGCGCTTGTCAAGGTGAAGGACATGGCCGAAGCGTGCGCGATCGCCAACGATATCGCGCCGGAACACCTCGAAATTTCGGCACTCGATCCGCACCACTGGGGCGCGCTGATCCGTCATGCGGGCGCGATCTTCCTCGGCCGTTACACGAGCGAGAGCCTTGGCGACTATTGCGCCGGTCCGAACCACGTATTGCCGACATCACGCACCGCGCGGTTTTCGTCGCCGCTCGGGGTGTACGATTTCATGAAGCGATCGAGCGTGATCGAAGTGAGCGCGGAAGGCGCGCAGACGCTCGGGGAAATCGCCGCCGAACTGGCGTACGGCGAAGGACTGCAGGCGCACGCGCGGAGCGCCGAATACCGGATGAAGAACACGGGCCAGTAAGCGCCGGTCTACATTTCGCGTCCACGTCCAATACCAAAAACAAGGCGGCCTTAGAGCCGCCATTTTTGTCCGGCGCTCGCAGCCGGCTGACCATGACCACACCACAAGACATCGTCCGTTCCGACATCCTCGCGATGACGAGTTATCCCGTGCCCGACGCCACCGGACTCATCAAGCTCGACGCGATGGAAAATCCGTACAGCCTGCCCGCCGACCTCGCGCAAAAACTCGGCGAGCGGCTGGCGTGCGTTGCGTTGAACCGTTATCCCGAACCGCGTCCGATCGCGCTGCTCGACAAGATCAAGCGCACGATGAACGTGCCCGCCGCCTGCGACGTGATGCTCGGCAACGGTTCGGACGAACTCATCAGCATGATGTCGACGGCGTGCGCGCGGCCGGGCGCCAAGGTGCTCGCGCCCGTGCCGGGCTTCGTGATGTATCAGATGTCGGCGAAATTCGCGCATCTCGACTTTATCGGCGTGCCGCTGAATGCCGACTTCACGCTCGACGCCGACGCGCTTATCGCGGCAATCGGCGAGCACGCGCCCGCACTCGTGTATCTCGCGTATCCCAATAATCCGACCGGGACGCTCTACGACGATCCCGACATCGAGCGGATCATCGCGGCGGCGTCGAAGAGCTTGGTCGTGATCGACGAGGCCTATCAGCCGTTTGCCGGGAAAAGCTGGCTGCCGCGCGCGGCCGAATTCGACAATGTCGTCGTGATGCGCACGGTCTCGAAGCTCGGGCTCGCGGGGATCCGGCTCGGCTATCTGGTGGGATCGCAGAAATGGCTGACCGAATTCGACAAGGTGCGCCCGCCGTACAACATTAACGTGTTGACGCAGGCCGCGGCCGATTTCCTGCTCGATCACCTCGATGTGCTGGACGCGCAGGCCGCCGCGCTTCGCTCGGAACGCGAAACGCTTGCGGCGGCGGTCGCGGCGCTGCCGGGCGCGCAGGTTTTCCCGAGCGCGGCCAACTTTCTGCTGGTGCGCGTTCCGGACGCGGCGGCAACGTTCGAAACCCTGCTGACATCGCGGGTTTTGATCAAAAACGTGAGTAAAATGCACCCATTGCTCGCAAATTGCGTGCGTTTGACGGTCGGATCGGCTGAAGAGAACGCGCAATTGATCGCGGCGCTGAAGCTGGCATTGCACTAAACCTTTCTCTTAAAAGTCTCAAGGAATCACCATGCGCATTGCGGAAGTCGTTCGCAACACCAGCGAAACGCAGATCCGTGTGAAGCTCGATCTCGACGGCACGGGCAAGCAAAAGCTCGCCACTGGCGTGCCGTTTCTCGACCACATGCTCGACCAGATCGCGCGTCACGGCCTTTTCGACCTCGAAATCGAAGCGCATGGCGACCTCCATATCGACGATCACCACACGGTCGAAGACACCGGCATCACGCTCGGTCAGGCGGTGGCGAAGGCGATCGGCGATCGCAAGGGCATTCGCCGCTACGGACATTCGTATGTGCCGCTCGACGAAGCGCTGTCGCGCGTGGTGATCGACTTTTCGGGCCGTCCGGGCCTCGAATTCCATGTGCCGTTCACGCGGGCGCGCATTGGCACGTTCGACGTCGATCTGACCATCGAATTTTTCCGCGGCTTCGTGAATCACGCGGGCGTGACGCTGCATATCGACAATCTGCGCGGCATCAACACACACCATCAGGTCGAAACCGTGTTCAAGGCGTTTGGGCGCGCGCTGCGCATGGCGTGCGAGATGGATGAGCGCGCCGCCGGCCAGATTCCCTCGACGAAGGGCAGCCTGTAACCCCGACGGCTTCGGCCTCTTCGGAAGTACGCTGACGCCCCGCGATGGATCTGCTCAAATCGTTTATTTCGCTGCTCGCGCTGATCAATCCGGTCGGCGCGATCCCGTTTTTCCTGAGCCTGACCGCGCAGCAGTCGGATCTCGACAAGCGCAACACCATTCGTATCGCGTCGGTTTCCGTGTTTTGCGTGATCGCGGTGACGGCGCTGCTCGGGCAGCAGATCATTGCGTTTTTCGGCATTTCGGTCGGCTCGCTTGAAGTCGGCGGCGGCATCATCATGTTGTTGATGGCAATCAACATGCTGAACGCGCAGATCGGCAACACGCGTTCCACGCCGGAAGAACGCCACGAGGCAGAGTTGAAGAACAGCGTCGCGGTCGTGCCGCTCGCCATTCCGCTTCTGACCGGACCGGGTTCGATCAGCACGGTGATCATCTATTCCGCGAACGCGCCGCACTGGTACGACCGGATCGGGCTGATCGCGATCGGCGCGGTGTTGGCGGCGCTCTGTTTCGGTGCGCTGAATCTCGCTGAACCGATCGCGCGCTGGGTGGGTCGTACCGGAATCAATATCGGCACGCGTCTGATGGGTTTGATGTTGTCCGCGTTGGCGGTGGAATTTATCGTCGACGGTTTAAAGGCCTTGCTGCCTACCTTGAAATGAAAACTTCGATAGCGATTGTTGATTACGGAATGGGCAACCTGCGCTCGGTGTATCAGGCGCTTAAAAAGGCGGCGCCCGAAGCGGATGTAGCGATCGTCGAGCAGCCCGAGGCGATCCGCGCGGCTGACCGGATCGTGCTGCCGGGCCAGGGCGCGATGCGCGACTGCATGAGCCATCTGGGCGCGTCCGGTCTGCAGGAAGCCGTGCTCGAAGCCTCGCGCAACAAGCCGATGCTCGGCGTGTGCGTGGGCGAGCAAATGCTCTTCGACTGGAGCGAGGAAGGCGATACCAAGGGACTCGGACTGCTGCCGGGCAAGGTCGTGCGTTTTCGGCTCGACGGTCAGGTTCAGGACGACGGCTCGCGTTTCAAGGTGCCGCAAATGGGCTGGAACCGCGTCCGCCAGGCCGTGCCGCACGCGCTGTGGGACGGCGTCGCCGACGGCGCGCACTTCTACTTCGTGCACAGTTTCTACGTCGTCCCCGCCGATCCCGCGCACATGGCGGGCGAAACCGTCTATGGCGCGCCGTTTGCGTCGGCGGTTGCGCGCGACAATATCTTCGCCACCCAGTTTCACCCGGAAAAGAGCGCGGACGCCGGATTGCAGCTTTACCGGAACTTCGTGTACTGGGCGCCTTGACGTTTTCGCTTATGCCGAACGCATCCGCGAGCGTTGCATTACTTGTACTACACTAGCGAAACGGCCGGAGAGAGGCGCTACGCCTCAATCCGACCGTTTTACCAACCCTCATCCGATTACACGCGATATCTATGTTGCTCATTCCGGCCATCGATCTTAAAGACGGTCAGTGCGTACGCCTCAAGCAAGGCGATATGGACCAGGCGACCATTTTTTCCGAAGATCCGGCGGCGATGGCCCGGCACTGGGTCGATCGGGGCGCGCGGCGCCTGCATCTCGTCGACCTGAACGGCGCGTTCGCCGGCAAGCCGAAGAACGAAGACGCAATCCGCGCGATCATCCAGGAGGTCGGCAACGACATTCCGGTGCAACTGGGCGGCGGCATCCGCGACCTGAACACGATCGAACGCTATCTGGACGATGGCCTCGAATACGTGATCATCGGCACGGCGGCCGTCAAGAATCCCGGCTTCCTGAAAGATGCGTGCACGGCGTTTGCGGGCCACATCATCGTCGGGCTGGACGCGAAGGACGGCAAGGTCGCGACCGACGGCTGGAGCAAGTTGACGGGGCACGAAGTGGTGGATCTCGGCCGCAAGTTCGAGGACTACGGCTGCGAATCCATCATCTACACCGACATCGGCCGGGACGGCATGCTGCAAGGCATCAATATCGAAGCCACCGTGCGCCTCGCGCAAGCCGTGAAGATTCCGGTCATTGCGAGCGGCGGGTTGTCGAACCTCGCGGACATCGACTCGCTTTGCGAAGTGGAAGGCGACGGTATCGAAGGCGTTATATGCGGCCGCGCGATCTACTCGGGCGATCTCGATTTCGCCGCGGCGCAAGCCCGCGCCGATACGCTGCGCGAAGCCGACGACGCCTGACTCTCGCGGTTCCGGCCGTGACGCGCTTCACGCATGACATGCGTGAAGCGCGACGGCTTTCGGCCCTTTCGCCTGCATCAACCGGTATTGCATGAACATGGCTCTCGCTAAACGCATCATCCCGTGTCTCGACGTGACCGCTGGCCGGGTCGTCAAGGGCGTCAACTTTCTGGAATTGCGCGACGCCGGCGATCCGGTCGAAATCGCGCGCCGCTACGACGATCAGGGCGCGGACGAACTCACTTTCCTCGATATCACCGCAACCTCCGACCAGCGCGACCTGATCCTGCCGATCATCGAGAAGGTGGCGTCGCAGGTGTTCATTCCGTTGACGGTCGGCGGCGGCGTGCGTGCGGTTGAGGACGTGCGACGGCTTCTCAACGCGGGTGCGGACAAGATCAGCATGAATTCGTCGGCGGTCGCGAACCCGCAACTCGTGCGCGACGCCTCGGATAAACACGGTTCCCAGTGCATCGTGGTGGCGATCGACGCGAAGCGCGTGTCGGCCGAAGGCGAAACGCCGCGCTGGGAAGTGTTCACGCACGGCGGGCGCAAGAATACGGGGCTGGATGCGGTCGAATGGGCGCGCAAGATGGCCGAATACGGCGCGGGCGAAATCCTGCTGACCAGCATGGATCGCGACGGCACCAAGAGCGGCTTCGATCTCGCGCTGACGCGCGCGGTGTCGGATGCCGTGCCGGTTTCCGTGATCGCGTCGGGCGGCGTCGGCACGTTGCAGCATCTGGCTGACGGTATCGTCGAAGGCCATGCGGACGCCGTGCTGGCCGCGAGCATCTTCCACTATGGCGAACACACGGTCGGCGAGGCGAAACGCTTCATGGCGGCCCAAGGCATTTCGGTGAGGAACTGAGCCATGACGGATCAAGACGTGCAAGCGGGCTGGCTCGATCGCGTGAAATGGGACGCGAACGGCCTTGTGCCGGTGATCGCGCAGGAAGCGTCGTCGGGCGACGTCCTGATGTTCGCGTGGATGGATCGCGAAGCGCTCGCGAAAACCGTCGAACTGAAGCGCGCGGTGTATTACTCGCGCTCGCGCAAACGCCTGTGGTTCAAGGGCGAGGAGTCGGGGCACGTACAGCACGTGCACGACATCCGTCTCGATTGCGACGAAGACGTCGTGCTGCTCAAGGTCGAGCAGGTTTCCGGCATTGCGTGCCATACCGGCCGCCATTCGTGCTTTTTCCAGAAATTCGAGGGATCGGTGGAAAACGGCGGCTGGGTCGCGGTCGATCCAGTCCTCAAAGACCCCGAACATATCTACAAATGACGCAATCGACTCAAGACACCCTGCTGCGCCTCGCGAGCATTATCGACAGCCGCAAGGGCGGCGATCCGGAACAATCCTACGTTTCCCGACTCTTTCATAAAGGTGACGACGCCGTTCTGAAGAAGATCGGTGAGGAAGCGACCGAGGTGGTGCTGGCCGCGAAGGACGCGCGACATGGCGGCGCGCCCGCGGCGCTGGTCGGCGAAGTGGCCGATCTCTGGTTTCACTGCCTCGTCATGCTGTCGCACTTCGACCTCAGCCCCGCCCAGGTGATCGCCGAGTTAGAGCGGCGCGAAGGCATGTCGGGGATCGAGGAAAAGGCGCTGCGCAAATCGCGCGAGCGCGAGCAGAACGGCGGCTGAGCGCTTAGGCGCCGCGCCGCCGAGGGAAGGAGATCGACATGAACCAGCCCTACGAACCTTATCCGCCGCCGGTCTATCAGGATTCCGCCGAGGCCGACCGGCTGCGCGGCCTGCGCACGCTCACGCACGTTCTCTACGGCCTGTACGCCGCGTACTGGCTGACCGGCGGACTGACCGTACTCGTCGCGATCATCATCAACTATTTGAAGCGCGGCGACGTTGCCGGGACGCCGTACGCGGCCCATTTCGAGTGGCAGATCCGCACATTCTGGTGGGCGGTGCTCGGTCATGTGATCGGCGTGGCGCTTTTGTGGGTGTTGATCGGCTTTCCCATTCTGTTCGTGGTCGGCATCTGGACGCTGTATCGCGTCATCAAAGGCTGGCTTTTTCTCTTCGAAAACAAAACCTTGCAGCCGCGTGCGTGGTTTTGAAACGCGGCGTCTTTCGCCTTGACCGGGACATCCATGAGCCAAGATAACTGCATCTTCTGCAAGATCGCCGCAGGCGAGATTCCGAGCAAGAAACTGCACGAGGACGACGAGTTCGTTGCGTTTCACGATATCAACCCGGCAGCGCCGGTTCATGTGCTCGTCATTCCTCGCAAACACATCGAAACACTATCAAACTGCACTGAGGCCGATGCGCCGCTGCTTGGTAGAATGTTAAGTCTTGTCGCACGATTGGCCGGCGAGTTGGGCGTGTCGTACACCGGCGGTGAAACGGGTTTCCGCACGGTGATCAACACGGGGCCGGGCGGCGGCCAGGAGGTGTATCACATTCACGCGCATATTCTTGCGGGCGAGCGCCCGTGGCGGCGAATGGGGTGAGGTTGCGTCAATGGGCGTCGCGGTGGTTTGTAAGTTTTTCGTAATGATCGCCTTTCCAATGAAATATTGGGCGCGCACAATTTAGGTTTGGGTTCGCGAGGCGCAGTCGGCCTCGGATAGGGCCGAAAGGCCAATATTCCCGTCTGCCGCGAGCGGCGCGGCGGGATCAAGGAGAGTTTTCACTCATGGGTTCGTTGAGCATTTGGCATTGGCTGATCGTATTGCTGATCGTGGCACTCGTTTTCGGCACGAAGAAACTGCGCAATATCGGTGGTGACTTGGGCGGCGCGGTGAAAGGCTTCAAGGAAGGCATGAAAGAAGGCGAAACGCCCCCGACGGCCGACCCGCGCGATCCGCGTGAACTGCCGCGCAATGGCGCAGTGGACGTCGAAGCGAAGGACAAGACGCATACCGGCGACTATCGTTGAGCCGCCGTCCTTCCCTTCTTGACCGTCCTTCGACCTTCTACCTGCTGACTCCATGCTCGACATCGGTCTGACGAAAATGGCGCTGATCGGCGTCGTCGCGCTGGTGGTGCTCGGGCCGGAGCGCTTGCCCGGCGTGGCACGCACGGTGGGCGCGCTGTTCGGGCGCGCTCAGCGCTACATCAACGACGTGAAGTCGGAAGTCACGCGTGAAATGGAGCTCGACGAGCTCAAGAAAATGCGCACCGAGTTCGAGACGGCGGCGTCGAACGTCGAGAGCACGATTCACGACAATCTTCGGCAGCACGAAGCGGATTTGAACGACGCGTGGAAGCAGGGCACGTCGGTGACGCCGGAGAACGAGGAGCTCGACCCGAATCACGATCCGACCGAACTCGCTGGCCCGAATTGGGCCAGCGTCTCGGCATCCATGCCGGCGCCGAAGCGTAAAAACTGGCGCGTCAAGCAAACCGCCGTGCCGAACTGGTACAAGCGCTCGACTGGGCGCCGTACCCGCGTTCAATCCGGCGCGGCGCGCGTGGCGCGTCACACGCCGGAAACCATGCGGCGTCCGTCCAGATTTTTCTGACCCGGCCCGCGAATCCCATTCATCGATGATCCCCAACCGAGGGCCGGCGTGAGCGACCCGCAAGAAATCAAAGACGAGCCCGTCGAAGAGACGTTTATCTCGCACCTGGTCGAACTGCGCGACCGTATCATGCGCGCGGGAATTGCCGTGATCGTCGTGTTCGTTTCGCTCGTTTATTGGGCGCCGGACATTTTCCGGCTGCTCGCGCGGCCGCTGATGCAGAACTTGCCGAAGGACGGCAAGATGATCGTGACCGACGTCACCGGCTCGTTTTTCGTGCCGATGAAGGTGACGATGCTCGTCGCTTTCGTGATCGCGCTGCCGATCGTGCTGTATCAGGTTTGGGCGTTTGTTGCGCCCGGGCTTTATCAGCATGAGAAGAAGCTCGTCGCGCCGCTGGTCGGCAGCAGCTATACGCTGTTCCTGTGCGGCATGGCGTTCGCCTATTTCGTGGTGTTTCCAACAATTTTCCGCGTGATGGCGCACTACAACGCGCCGCTTGGCGCGGAAATGACCACGGATATCGACAACTACCTGAGCTTCGTGCTGACCATGTTCCTCGCGTTCGGCCTGACGTTCGAGGTGCCGATCGTGGTCGTCATACTCGTGCGCATGGGCATCGTGTCGATCAAGAAGCTGAAGGAAATCCGGCCGTATGTGATCGTCGGCGCGTTCGTGATTTCGGCAGTCGTCACGCCGCCGGACGTGTTTTCGCAGCTGATTCTCGCCGTGCCGCTTGTGATTTTGTACGAGGCGGGCATCATCGCGGCGCGGTTGATCGTTGGCAAGGACGGCGTCAAGAAGCAGGAAGCGGAAGCCGCGGCGGACTGACCGGCGTCTTTCATGGATACAAAACAAAAAGGGCAGCTTCGCGGGAAGCTGCCCTTTTTGCTTATGCGATCAAGCTAACCGCGCGTTGCTTTACTGCGCGTCGCTCACTGCGCGTCGCCCTGATCGCCCTGATCGTCTTCCTGCAACTGCGGCGCCTTCGGCTGCACCGGACGCTTGCCGATGGTCAGGTTCACGTCGAGTTCCTTGTTCTTGCGCATCAGGTGGACTTTCACGGCGGTCCCTGGCTTGATCTGCGCGACGACGTTGAGAAGGCGCGTGGTGTCGGTGATGGTTTCGTCGTTGATGCTGATGAGAATATCGCCCGGCTTGATGCCTGCTTTGTCGGCCGGCCCGCCTTGCAGCACGCCCGCGACGATCGCACCCGACTTCTGATCCAGCCCGAACGATTCGGCAATTTCCGGCGTCACGTCCTGCGGCTCCACGCCGATCCAGCCGCGCGTCACCGTGCCCGTCGTGATGATGCTTTCGAGCACGCTGCGCGCCGTGGACACGGGAATGGCGAAGCCGATGCCGAGCGAGCCGCCGCTGCGCGAATAAATGGCCGTGTTGATGCCGAGCAGGTTGCCGTTCACGTCGACCAGCGCGCCGCCCGAGTTGCCGGGGTTGATCGCCGCGTCGGTCTGGATGAAGTTTTCGAACGTGTTGATGCCGAGGTGATTGCGTCCGAGCGCGCTGACGATCCCCATCGTGACCGTCTGGCCGACGCCGAACGGATTGCCGATCGCGAGCACGACATCGCCGACGCGCGTCTGGTCCATGCGCCCGAGGGTGATAGTCGGCAGGTTCGTCATGTTGATTTTCAGCACGGCGAGGTCCGTTTCGGGATCGACGCCGATCACTTTCGCGCTCGACGTGCGGCCGTCGGCGAGCGCGACTTCGATCTGATCCGCACCGTCGACGACGTGCTGGTTCGTTAGAATGTAACCTTCCGAGCTGACGATGACCCCCGAGCCGAGATTCGACGCGGGCGGCTCGTCGCTCTTGCGCTTGTTTTTATCGCCGAAGAAATAGCGGAACAGCGGGTCTTTGGCGCGCGGGTCGGGCGGCAGCGAGCCGTCCTTGCTGGAGAACACGTTGACGACCGCGGGCATGGCCTTCTGGGCGCCGTCCGCATACGACGACTGGGCGGGCCGGGAACCGATGCTGGGCGCGACTTCCTGCAACGCAACGATCGGCTCGGCGAGCTGCTTGCCGAACTGTCCCTGGCGTTGGAGCCACTGCGGTTTTAAGGTCGCGACGATGAACATCAGCGCCAAAAGCACGGTCACCGCTTGGGCAAAAAACAGCCAGAAGCGTCTAAGCATTTGATGGAATAGAGGAATTCATGGATCGGATCGAACTCGAATTGTATCTGAACAATCTGCTGGAAATCGGCCGCTTCAAGGACTATTGCCCGAACGGCTTGCAGGTTGAAGGCTCGCGCCGTGTTCAGAAAATCGCGACCGGCGTGACCGCGTCGCTGGCATTTCTCGAAGCGGCTGTCGAATGGGGCGCGGACGCCGTGCTCGTGCATCACGGCTATTTCTGGAAGAACGAAGCGCCGCAGATCACCGGGCGGAAGTATCGGCGGTTGCGAATGCTGCTCGCCAACGACCTCAATTTGTTCGCGTATCACCTGCCGCTCGATTCGCATCCCGACTTCGGCAATAACGCGCAGTTGGGCGCGCGGTTGGGGTTGATCGCCGATGGCCGGTTCGGCGAGCAGGACATGGGCTGGACCGCGTTGCTGCCGATGCCGCTCTCGCTCGAACACTTCACCGCGACCGTCGAGAACGACCTCGGCCGCAAGCCGCTCGTGCTTGGCGATCCCGACCGCGTGCTGCGCCGCGTCGCGTGGTGCACGGGCGGCGCGCAGGGTTACTTCGACGAAGCCATCGCGGCCGGCGCGGACGTCTATTTGAGCGGCGAGGTGTCGGAGCAGACCACGCATATCGCAGCTGAAAGCGGCGTCGCGTATGTGGCGGCGGGGCATCACGCGACCGAACGATATGGCGTCCAGGCGTTAGGCTCGCATGTCGCGGAACATTTCGACATCGAACATCTTTTTATCGATATAGATAATCCCGTTTGATTATTGCCAATGCAAATGAACGATATTCCGGCGCACGTTTGCTTAAATAACCACTTAAGGCGTTGTGCCAGAAATGTGCGGGGAAACCCTTAAGGATCAAGGGGTTCGAGTGATTTTTGCTATTCGGGCCTTGTAAATGACGGCTCCATTCGCGCACACTAGCGGCGGTAGAACTGACGTGACGGTGAAATCCAACTCAGAAGTGGGGCGTGTGATGCGAGACAAAGAAGATAAACGCGTCGACGGCAGCCGCCGGACCTGGCTGATTGCGACGACCGTAGCAGGTGGCTTTGGCGGCGTAGCCACTGTCGTACCCTTTGTTAGTTCGTTTGCACCATCGGAGAAAGCCAAGGCGGCGGGCGCGCCGGTCGAAGTCGATATTACGAGTCTCAAGCCCGGCGACATGATGACGGTGGCCTGGCGCGGGAAGCCGGTGTGGATCGTAAACCGCACCGACGAAATGATGGCCGATGTGAAAAAGGCCGACCCCGAACTCGCCGATCCGCAGTCGAAGAAAGAATTCACGATGCCGCTGCCGGCATACTGCAACAACGAATTCCGCTCGCGTCCCGAGCACAAGAACATTTTCGTCGCCGTGGCGGTCTGCACGCATCTGGGCTGCACGCCCACGCCGCGCTTTCAGGAAGGCGCGCAACCGAATCTCCCCGATGACTGGCCGGGCGGCTTCCTCTGCCCCTGCCACGGCTCGACCTATGACATGGCCGGCCGCGTCTTCAAGAACAAGCCCGCACCGCAGAATCTGGACATTCCGCCGTACATGTTCACGTCCGCGACGCAAATTGTGATCGGCCGCGACGAAAAGGGAGACGCTTAAATGGCGAGCACCGATAAGGAAGTGGAGACAAGCGGGTTTGTCGGCTGGATCGACCGGCGCTTTCCGTTGACCTCCACCTGGAAGCAGCACGTCTCCGAATACTACGCACCGAAAAACTTCAATTTCTGGTACTTCTTCGGCTCGCTCGCGATGCTCGTGCTGGTGATCCAGATCGTCACGGGCATTTTCCTCGTGATGAACTACAAGCCGGACGCGACGCTCGCCTTCGCCTCGGTCGAATACATCATGCGCGAGGTGCCATGGGGCTGGCTGATCCGCTACATGCACTCCACGGGCGCGTCGATGTTCTTTGTCGTCGTGTATCTGCACATGTTTCGCGGCCTGCTGTACGGCTCGTATCGCAAGCCGCGCGAACTGGTGTGGATCTTCGGCTGCGCGATTTTCCTGTGCCTGATGGCCGAGGCGTTCTTCGGCTACCTGCTGCCGTGGGGCCAGATGTCGTTCTGGGGCGCGCAGGTGATCGTGAATCTGTTTTCGGCCATTCCGTTCATCGGACCGGATTTGTCGCTGTGGATTCGCGGCGATTACGTGGTGTCCGACGTCACGCTGAACCGGTTCTTCGCGTTCCACGTGATCGCGATTCCGCTGGTGCTGATCGGTCTGGTGGTCGCTCACCTGGTGGCGCTGCACGAAGTGGGATCGAATAACCCGGACGGCATCGAGATCAAGGCGAAAAAGGACGCGAACGGCATTCCGCTCGACGGCATCCCGTTCCATCCGTATTACTCGGTCCACGATTTCATGGGCGTGTGCGTGTTCCTGTTCATCTTCGCGGCGATTGTGTTTTTCGCGCCGGAAATGGGCGGCTACTTCCTGGAAGCGAACAATTTCGTGCCGGCGAACGCGCTGCAGACGCCGTCCGAAATTGCGCCGGTCTGGTATTTCACGGCGTTCTACGCGATGCTCCGCGCGACGACCGACCCGTTCAAGATCGTGCTGATGATCGTGATCGCGCTGCTCGGCGTGCTCGCCTTGCTGCGCGCGCGCGGCAAGTGGCGGCTGGGTTTGCCGGTGCTCGCGCTCGTCGTGGTCGTGTTCATGGCGCTGACGGAATCGAAGTTCTGGGGCGTCGTGGTGATGGGGACGGCGGTCGTCTCGCTGTTCTTCCTGCCGTGGCTCGACCGCAGTCCGGTCAAGTCGATTCGCTACAGACCGCTGTTCCATAAGGTTTTCTACGGCATTTTCGTGTTCGCGTTCCTGTTGCTCGGTTATCTCGGGACCAAACCGCCGTCGCCTGCCGGAACGCTGATCGCGCAAATCTGCGCGCTGATCTACTTCGCGTTCTTCCTCGGGATGCCTTTCTGGACGCCGCGCGGCCGCTTCAAGCAGCCACCCGAACGCGTGCGGTTCAACCACTGAGCGCGCTAGGAGACACGACAATGAAAAAATGGCTCACGGCTCTCGCGATGATCGGTGCGGCGGCATTTCTGTTCGGCGGTTCGGCGGCGTACGCGGAAGAGGAGGTTCCGCTCGATCGCGCGCCCGATATCGCGGACAATTTCGCGTCCTTGCAGCACGGCGCTCAATTGTTTGTAAACTACTGCCTGAACTGTCACAGCGCGAACTTGGTGCGGTACAACCGGCTGACGGATCTCGGCCTCGATCCGAAGGAAATCCAGGCGAATCTGCTGTTCACGTCGGACAAAATCGGCAGCACGATGACCATCGCGATGCGGCCGGAAGACGCGAAAACGTGGTTCGGCGCGTCGCCGCCGGATTTGTCGGTGGAAGCGCGGGCGCGCGGCCGCGATTGGCTGTACACGTATCTGCGCAGTTTCTATCAGGACGACACGCGGCCTACCGGCTGGAACAACCGGGTATATGAAAATGTCGGCATGCCGCACGTGCTCTGGACGCTTCAGGGCGTGCGCGCGGCGAAGTTCGAGACCGAAACCGACGAGAAAACCGGCGAAAAGGTAAAACATTTCGCGGGTTACACCCAAGTTACGCCGGGGTCGATGTCGCCAGTAGATTATGATTCGGCTATGGCCGATCTGGTTTCGTACCTTTCGTGGATGTCGGAACCGGCCCAGCAGACCCGAAAACAACTCGGTGTCTGGGTCCTGATGTTCCTGGGCATTTTGAGCTTTCTGGCGTGGCGCCTCAACGCGTCGTACTGGAAAGACATTAAGTAACACGCCGCGATCGGTGTGGGCCAGCGTGGCACGGGCGCCTTCTTTGCAAGGCGCTTTGTCGCGCGCTGGCCCTTTAAGTTTTTTGAAGGGAATTTAAAAACATGATGGTTTTGTACTCTGGCACGACTTGCCCCTTCTCCCAGCGCTGCCGGCTGGTGTTGTTCGAAAAGGGCATGGATTTCGAAATCCGCGACGTTGACCTGTTCAACAAGCCGGAAGACATCGCGGTGATGAATCCGTATGGACAAGTGCCGATTCTGGTCGAACGCGACCTGATTCTGTACGAATCCAACATCATCAACGAATATATCGACGAGCGTTTTCCGCATCCGCAACTGATGCCCGCCGATCCGGTTCAGCGCGCTCGCGCACGTCTGTTCCTGCTCAACTTCGAGAAGGAATTGTTCGTTCACGTCGGCACGCTCGAAAACGAGAAGGGCAAGGCTGCGGAAAAGAATCACGAGAAAGCGCGCAATGCGATCCGCGATCGCCTGACGCAACTCGCGCCGATTTTCCTGAAGAATAAATACATGCTGGGCGAAGAGTTTTCGATGCTCGACGTCGCCATTGCACCGCTTTTGTGGCGCCTGGATCATTACGGCATCGAGTTGTCGAAGAACGCCGCACCGCTGATGAAGTACGCCGAGCGCATTTTCAGCCGCCCGGCTTACATCGAAGCGCTGACGCCTTCGGAAAAGGTCATGCGCCGTTAAGGTCGAGTTTTGCTAGGTTCGGACGCGGCGGCGCTTGATGGCGCCGTTCGCGCTTCGATCGAGGACAGTTGATGCAAGAGATCACCACCAAACCGTATCTGCTGCGCGCGCTGTATGAATGGTGCACGGATAACGGATTCACGCCGCACATCGCCGTGCGCGTCGATAACGGTACGCGCGTGCCGCGCCAGTTCGTGCGCAACGACGAAATCGTGTTGAACATCAGCTTCGAGGCGACGAGCCAGTTGCAGATGGGCAATGAATGGATCGAATTCAGCGCGCGTTTTTCCGGCAAGTCGCACAAGATCGAGGTTCAGGTCGCGAACGTGCTCGCCATTTACGCGCGCGAAAACGGGCAGGGCATGGCGTTTCCGGTCGAAACGCCGACACTCGCCGCATCCGATGCGACACCGCAGGCGCCGCGGTCGTCGGAACTGGATGCGTCGGAGATAGAAGCCGCTTCCACGCCGGCTGAAAGCGCCGGGGAAGCGCGAGTGGAACCGCCGAAAACGGAGCCGGGCGAGGATGGATCGAAAGCGCCGGGCCGCTCGCATCTCAAAGTCGTGAAGTGACGTAACGCTGTAAGGAAAAGGGCCACGCGATTCGCGTGGCCCTTTTTCGTTTGCGCGGGTGAAGTTGCGGCGTCCGGACGAAACCGGTGCGCAAAAAGAAAACGGGCTACGTGAAAATCACGTAGCCCGCCGAGATTCTGGTGCCCCCTGTCTGATTCGAACAGACCACCTCATGATTACAAGTCAAGTGCTCTACCAAATGAGCTAAGGGGGCGAAAAGCTGGGCCAGATTATAGTCGATAGCAAGCGATCCGGCTAGCGGCGGCGCACCAAACGGATCGCCCGGCTGGCGCGCTGAGATTCGGGCACCGATCGGAATTGGGAACCCGTGCCAGGGAAACGCAAATATCGAGAATGCGCGCCGAAGGCAAAAACACGCGAATCATAATAAAGCGCCCTTTCACGGATCGTGATTACTGGTTTAATCGGGATTATTGCGCTGACCGGGGCGGATTTGCACGACTTCAGATTTATTAAAGCTGCCCTGCAAGTGGAAACTCGCATTGTTAATCCTTCGCGATTACCCGCACACCCGCTGGAAAGACTAAATTTTTTAATCGGTTGCTTCATAGTATGCGGGCCGCACCGCGTTCGGACGCGCGAACCGCACACCGCGCTCACCATTGGCCGCACGGATGCCCGTTAGCCCAAACGTTTGCGAACACTTTCACGCGAACCCTAAAGTTCCCGAATACGGCGCCGTCAATCAGGCTGGCGGGAACGTACTACGTGTCAGAGAAAGTGAAAGGCGAGTTACAAAGGCAGTTGAAGCCAGCCCTAAAGTTTCTTCCCTCCGGGGCCGTAAATTAGGCTATCGGGAACGCACGAAGTGCAAGAGAAAGTGAAAGGCGAGTTCCAGGGTATTCAAACAAAGCCCTAAAGTTTCTCGCTTCTCGCGCCGACAACCAGGAAAGGCGGTTAGCGCAACCCAAAGAAAGTGCGACGCCGAAAACCGAAATCAGCCTTTGGGCCGCTCTTCAAACGAGGATAAACATGCTTAACATCAACACCAACATTCTGTCGCAGACGACCCAGAAGAACCTGTCGGGTTCGCAAAACGCTCTGTCGTCCGCCATCAACCGCCTTTCGTCGGGCAAGCGCATCAACAGCGCGGCTGACGATGCAGCAGGCCTGGCAATCTCGACCTCGATGACCTCCGCCATCAACGCACTGAACCAAGGTGTGTCGAACGCGAACAACGGCATCTCGATGATCCAGACCGCTTCGGGCGCTCTGTCGTCGACGGTGGACAACTTGCAACGTATCCGCCAGCTCGCAGTGGAATCGGGTGACGGCTCGCTCGGCTCGGCAGCTCAAGCTAACCTGCAAACGGAAGTTTCGACGCGTCTGACGGAAATCGACCGCGTTGAAACGCAAACGACGTTCAACGGCCAGGCAGTGCTCGGTTCGCTCGGTTCGGTCGACTTCCAAGTCGGCGCAAGCGCCAACCAGACGATCTCGGCTGACTTCGGCACGACGAAGTGGGACTCGTCCGGCCTGAACGTCAACAACCTGGACATCTCGACGACCAGCGGCGCGCAAGCAGCTATCACCGCAATCGACGCAGCACTGTCGCAAGTGAGCACGTTCCAAGCAAAGCTGGGCGCAACGCAAAACACGTTCACGTCGGCAATCGCCAACATCCAGACGCAATCGACGAACACGAGCGCAGCGCAATCGCAGATCACCGACGCGGACTTCGCGCAGGAAACCGCGAACCTGTCGAAGGCTCAGGTTCTGCAGCAAGCAGGTATCTCGGTTCTGTCGCAAGCGAACTCGCTGCCGCAGCAGGTCCTGAAGCTGTTGGGCTAATACGCAGGTTTCGACGCATAGAAGCGCGTTTAGACAGCGACGCCCGCCTGCCAGCCAGTTCGCCGGATCTGGCAGGCGCTGCAAAAACCTGCCTGGAGGCTCGCTTCCCGGCAGGTTTTTGCGCAGGTCCGAGAAGCAAAACGATCGCGGCAGTATCGCGCGACCACGCAACACCCCATTCTCAAGATTACGGAGCACCGGCATGAGTACGGTATCGAGTTCGACCGACGTAACCAGTTTGCTTGCGCAAGCAGCGCAGTCCGTCCTTTCTGGCGCAACCAAATCGACGCTCGATGTGAACTCGCTCGTGTCGAGCCTTGTCACCGCGAAAACGGCGGGACAAACGGCGCAGATTACGGCCAAAACCACGTCCGACAACACGACGCTGTCGGCGATCGGCAAGGTGAAATCGGCGCTTTCCGCGATGCAGACCGCAATGGCCGGTTTGACCGACGGCTCGATCTTCAACCAGGTGTCGGCCACCATGAGCGGCACGGGCATTACCGCCGCCGTCGATTCGACGGGCAACGCCACCGCCGGCAATTACGCGGTCAATGTCACGCAGATCGCCACGGCCAACAAGATTTCGACGCCCGCGCTGTCGTCCACGGCCACATTCGGCACGGGCCAGCTGACGGTTGGCGTCGGCAGCAGTTCCATGAATATCACCCTCGACAGCTCGAACAACACGCTGTCGGGTATCGCTTCGGCGATCAATTCCGCCTCGAACAATCCGGGCGTGGCGGCGTCGATCGTGACCGGCTCGAACGGCTCGTACCTCGTGCTGACGTCGAAATCGACCGGCGCGGCGAACACGGTCAGCATGAGCGGCGACTCGGGCGTGTCGTCGTCGCTGAATACCGCGACCGCAGGCAACTTCACCACCGTGACGGCCGGCCAGGACGCACAACTGACCGTCGACGGCGCGGCCGTGACGAGCGCGAGCAACAACGTCACCGGCGTTCTCTCCGGCGTCACGCTCAATCTGACGTCCGCCGCTGTCGGCTCGACGCAGACCATGACGGTCGCCGCCGACAACAGCGCGACCACGACGGCGATCAACTCGTTCGTGACCGCCTACAACAGCTACGTCACGACGGCGTCGTCGCTTTCGGCATTCGATTCGACCGCGACCGCGGGTTCCCAGGGCGGCCCGCTCATGGGCGACGCCATGCTGAACTCGATCACGAACGGTCTCGCCAGCCTCATCAGCGGCGGCGTGACGACTTCCGGCAAGACCAGCAGCCTCTCGTCGATCGGTCTCGACTTGCAGGACGATGGCACGATCAAGGTGGACAGCACCAAGCTTTCGAACACGCTCACGACCAACCCGTCGTCGGTTGCGAACCTGTTCAACAAGACGAACGGCATTGCCGCGTCGGTGAACAATTTCGTGAACACTTACACGCAGACGAGCGGCACGATCGACAGCCGCACGGCCGCGCTCAACGCCGACCTCGCCAGCCTGACGAAGCAATCGGCGTCGCTCGCGACCTACACGACCGCTCTCACGACCCAGTACAACGCGCAGTTCACCGCGCTCAACAACCTGATGACGACGATGCAGAGCAACACCACCTACCTGAACCAGTTGTTCGGTGGCGACGGCTCGGCGGGTACGCTTAACAAGTAGTAAAAACCGCAAGACAGCTGGTCCTGAAACCGCGCCTCGTGCGCGGTTTTTTTTCGTCCACGCGACGCCGGATGCATGGCCGTGCGGGAAATCCGGGTGGCGCGGGGCGCGTGAAATGACGCCTGAATCCGAGTCTGTTCGCGGGATTGCGCGGCGCGGCTCGCGGTTAAGCTTGACGCCATTGTCAATCCGCCCGCGGCGTCTGCCGCCCGCGCACAAGCGACCAAAAAAGGATCCGCATCAATGGCTACCGTCAGCATTCTGATTCCGGCGTACAGGCCGCAATACCTGCGCAGGGCGATCGTCAGCGCGCAGCTGCAGACTTATCGCGATATCGAAATTCTGGTCGGCGACGACACGCCGAACGGCGACTTGCGCAGCATCGTCGAATCGATCGACGACCCGCGCGTCCACTATTTTCATCACGGATTCCAGAACAGCACGCGTAATTCGCTCGCGCTCTGGGAACGTGCGCAGGGCGCCTATGTGAAGTGGCTCTTCGACGACGACGTGCTGATGCCCGAATCCGTCGAAGTGCTCGGCAACGCGCTCGTGTCGAATCCGGCGGCGCCGATGGCGTTTCACGGCCGCGTGGTGATCGACGAGAACGACAACGTCACGTCGACGCCCGCGCCGCTTCTCGACGCAGGCGCGACGGCGCTGGTCGAGCGGTCGTTCCTGATCGAAAACATGGTCGGGCGCCTCGTGAATTTTGTCGGCGAGCCGAGCAATATCATGCTCAGGCGCAGCTTGGCCGATGCCTCGACCATGTTCGACTATGCCTCGTTCAAACTCGATTTCCTGGCCGATGTCGCTCTGTATCTGAACGTCTCGAAGACCGGTCCGATCGTGGCGGTCGGCGGTTACTACAGCGCGTTCCGCCAGCACAGCGCGCAAAGCTCGAACGCCGCGAGCCCCAATTTCAGCGCGGGCCTCTACGAGTGGGAATTGTTCGTGCGCGGTGAAGCGGCCGAAGGTGATCTCGCGGGCGAAGCGCTTCCGGCGGCGCGCGATGCGCTGGCGCAGCTATACGCGTGCGGCGCGGCGCTCCCGGAAATTCAGCGCCTCGTCGCCAATCTCGACGAATTCGATCGCGTCCCGGCGGCGCAACTGCTCGCGTCCGGGCGCTTTCAGGCCGATCTGGCGCACGCGCGTTCGACGGTCGCGTCGCGCGTGGCGGCGCGCAATGCGGCGAAGACGGGCACGCTTTTGTCGGCATTCCAGCCGGTCACGCCGAAGCCGCAATGTATCTGCGCCGTGTGCGAGCGGCCGGTTGCGCGCTGGCTGCCGCACGAGGCCCGCGGTAACGATTTTGATTTCTTCGCGCAGGTGCCGATGGTCGGCTCGACGCTTGAAAACCATTATTGCCCGAACTGTTACTGCAACGACCGAGACCGCCACTTGTGGCTTTACCTCGCGTATTCGGGCGTGCTCGAAGCTATCGAGAGCAAGCGCATTTTGCATATCGCGCCGGAAGCGCGGCTCGAACCGCGCATCCGCGCGCTCGGTCCGCTCGACTATATTTGCGGCGATCTGTTTCCGAAGCAGCCGCATCATCGCAAGGTCAATGTCGAAGCGCTCGATTTCGCCGACAACACGTTCGACCTGATCATTTGCAACCACGTGCTCGAACACGTCGATCACCCCTCCGCCGCGCTCGCGGAGTTCCAGCGTTGTCTTACGCCGGGCGGTCATCTGGTCGCGCAGACGCCTTATTCGCCGGCGCTCAAGAACACGTTCGAGATGAACGTGCCGGTCTCGCCCGCGTTCCGGACCAAGTATTTCGGACAGGACGACCACGTGCGCCTGTTCGGCGCGGATATCGTGAAGCTGTTCCGCGATGCGGGCCTGGCCGGCGATCTCTTTGCGAGCGCGGATGTGTTGGTAGACGTAGATTCCGAAGTCTGGGGCTACAACGAGCACGAGCCGTTCTTCCTGTTCTCGAAAGAAGCGAGTTTCGCCACCGCCGGCTAACGCGCGGGTCATGTGTAACCGAAAGCCCGGAGCGCGCGACACCGTTCCGGGCATTCGCACTGCATTCCGGGCTTTTGCGCTGCGCTTGGCGCGCCCGTCTTCCAGCCGTCCATTCGACGGAATTAGCGTGTTTTCAGTCGTTTGTTCGAGCAATCAGCCGAACTCTCCGACGCCCATACTTCCAATCAAGCCACACAAGGCCACCGTCGCACGGCAATCGAATTCCGAAGCTCGTCGCCCCGACGCGCGGCTCACCACTCGGTTTCACCCCTTCAGAGTCACCATGAGCGATCCGACGAAACCCATGCTTCCCGTTACGCAACCGTATCTGCCGCCGCTGGACGAATTCCGTCCGTATCTGGAGCAGATCTGGGAAAGCAAATGGGTGACGAACAACGGGATGTTCCATCAACAACTGGAAGCCGCGCTGTGCGAATACCTCGGCGTCGAACATCTGTCGCTCTTTTCGAACGGGACGCTCGCGCTCATCACGGCGCTGCAGGCGCTGAAAATCGCGGGCGAGGTCATCACCACGCCGTTCAGTTTCGTCGCGACGACGCACGCGCTGCACTGGAACGGCATCAAGCCGGTGTTCGCGGATATCGACCCGGTCAGCATGAATCTCGATCCGGAAAAGATCGAAGCCGCGATCACGCCGCAAACCACGGCTATCCTGCCCGTCCACGTGTACGGCAATCCGTGCGAAGTGGAAAAGATCGAACGGATCGCCGATACCTACGGCCTGCGCGTGATCTACGACGCAGCGCACGCATTCGGCGTGCGTACGCATGGCCGCTCTTTGCTCGAATACGGCGACATGTCCGTACTGAGCTTTCACGGCACGAAGGTGTTCAACACGTTCGAGGGCGGCGCGATTGTCTGTCAGGACGCGAAGACCAAGCGCCGGATCGATAACCTGAAGAACTTCGGTTTCGTCGATGAAACCACGGTCGTCGCGCCCGGCATCAACGGCAAGATGAATGAAGTGCAGGCGGCGTTCGGCATGCTGCAACTGAAGCACATGGATCACGTGAGCCGAGAGCGCGCGCGGATCGACGCGCGCTATCGCGCCGCATTCCGCGACGTGCGCGGCATCGTGCTGCATGAAACGCCGGAGCACAGCACGAGGAACCACTCGTATTTTCCGATCCGCATCACTGCCGATTTCCCGATCACCCGCGACGAGCTTTACACCGAGTTTCGCGACAGTCATATCGCGGCGCGGCGCTATTTTTTCCCGCTCATCAGCGAGTTTCCGATGTATCGCGGCCTGCCGTCCTCCGGCCAGCACAACCTTCCGGTTGCGAGCGCGATTTCGCGCCAGGTACTGTGCCTGCCGATCTTCCCGGACCTCAAGGAGAGCGAGCAAGACCGCATCATCGATATCGTTCTGTCGTGCGCCTGGCGCAACCGGCGCGCGAGCTGAACCGGCTCCGCCGTCTTACCGAATGCCGATCAAACCCGTGCCCAACGCCATGTCGAGTGTCCCGCCGACCGCGCAGCCCGGCTGTCCCATGGCCGACTACGACGAGCACGCCCGCACTTGCGCGCCGGCAGCAATCTGGACGCAGGCGAAGCGCACCGTTCGCGGCGAAGCGGTTTCCGAAGCGCACATCGGGATGATCGTCGAGGCGATCAAACAACGTCTCGCTCTCGACCGGCGCGATGTCGTGCTCGATCTGGCGTGCGGCAACGGTGCGCTTTCGCAGCGTCTCTACGATTCATGCGCGGCGCTTCTCGGCGTCGATATCTCCGAATACCTGATCTCGATCGCGAACGATCGTTTCGCCGATGCGCCGCGCTTCGCGTATGTCGCCGACGGCGCGGCGCAATATCTCCGCGCGGAAGCGAATCCGGAACGCTTCACGAAGGTGCTCTGCTACGGCAGCTTCGCGTATTTTTCGCAGGACGATGCCGAAGAAACGCTGGCGTTGCTGCATAACAAGTTCGTCAACGTCGAAACGGTGTTTATCGGCAATCTGCCGGATCGCGAGCACGCCGCTGCGTTTTTCGCGCATCGCACGCCGGAGCCGAACGAACTTGCCGACCCGCGCGCGCAGATCGGTATCTGGCGCTCGCAAGCCGAGTTCGCGGCGATGGCCGAATCGGCGGGCTGGGCAATCGAATTCTCTACCATGCCGGACGGCTTCTTCTCCGTGCATTACCGCTACGACGCGCTGTTGCGCCGCAAGCCGGGAGCCGCGCGATGACGTTGAATCTCGTGCAGCCCGCTCTCGAGCGCTTTCTCGATTATTCAACCGTTCGTTCGCACCTCAGCGTGTTCGATACGGTTAGCTGAACCCGAACCTATCAAGTCCCTTATGCAGAAGAAGCCGATTCGCCTTGTTTGCGGCACGCGATCCTCGCAGGAAGAGTTTTTCCAGAAGACCGCGCTTGGCCGCTCGCTCGCGCTATACCGCAGTGCCGTGCCGCCGCAACTCTATCTGTTCGCGGAAAATTCAGCCGGTCTTTCCTCGATCTATAACGCGGCGATCAAGCACGCCGAAGACGATCCCGCGATCCTCGTGTTCGTTCACGACGATGTCTATTTCACCGATTTCTTCTGGGTCGACAAGATCTACGAAGCACTCGACACATTCGATGTCGTCGGTCTCGCCGGCAACACGCGGCGCTCGCCCGGACAACCTGCATGGCCGTTCGTCAACGCGCAGTTCACGTGGGACGCGGCGCAGTATTTGAGCGGCGTCGTCGGTCACGGCAAGGGCTTTCCATGCGACAACATTTCAGTGTTCGGTGCGCCCGGCCAGGAGTGCAAGCTGCTCGACGGGCTGATGCTCATCGCCGACAGCGAGAAGCTCACCGCGCGCGATGTCCGCTTCGACGAGCAGTTCCAGTTCCACTTCTACGACATGGATTTCTGCCGTCAGGCTGAGTTGAAGGGATTGCGCATGGGCACCTGGCCGATCAGCGTCGTGCATGAAAGCGCCGGCGCGTTCGGTACGCCGACATGGCGAGCGGGATACGAAAAGTACCTCGGCAAATACGGCGAATAATCCCGCGTTTGTCGTGCAGAAAAAAGCAGGCTGCGAATGCAGCCTGCTTTTTTTATTGCCAGCGCCGTTGCCACATTTCGATGAACGCGGCTTCGAGATTCTTCGCGAAACGCGGTGCGTCGCATAACGGCGACGCCATGACCTGATCTCGCAATCGCGCGCGCGTCGAGGCGAGCCGTGGCAGATCGTTCGCGAAGGCGACCGCGCGTGCGACGTAGTCGTCATCATCGGTTGCGATCCAGTCGGCCAGACCGGCGGACTGAAGCACGCTCTCGCAAAGATGCGAGAGAAAGCGGTCGCCTTGCCGGCAAAGAACCGGCGCGCCCATCCACAATCCTTCGGCGGTCGTCGTGCCGCCCGGATACGGAAACGGGCTCAGAGAAATATCGACGCGGTTGTAGGCCGCGAGATACTCGGCGCGCGGCGAGGCGCCTTCGAGAATCAGCCGGTCCGCTTCGATACCGTGCGCCGCGAAACGATCGAGCGTCGCTTGCCGGGCCGGCGCGTTGTCGAGTTGACGCGCCTTCAGGAATAGCCGCGAGCCGGGGACGTTCTTGAGAACGCGCGCCCATACCGCAACCACGCCGTCATTCATCTTCATCAGATGGTTGAAGCAGCCGAAGGTCACTGCGCCGTTCGTTAGCGCGGGCAGCGAACCGACATCCACGTGCTGTTCGGGCGGCGTGAAGCAGAGGTAGCTGTCGGGAAGACACCACGGCTTTTCCGTGAAGTGCGGCGCTTCGCTTTCGGGCAGCACGTGACGGTCGCCGAGAATGTAGTCGATGCTGCGAAGACCCGTGCTCGCGAAGTAGCCGAGCCAGCTCACCTGCAGCGGCGCGGGCTTCCACGCGAAGAGTTCCAGCCGGTTTTCGTTCATGTGGCCGGAAAGGTCGAGCAGGATATCGATACGGTCTTCGCGAATCTGTCGCGCGGCAGCTTCCTCGCTCAAACCAGCGATGCAGTGCCATTCCGCGAAATACGGCTGGATGCGTGCCGTCAGCGCGTCACCGCGCGCTTGCGTCGCGTAGGCGACAAGCTGCAGTTTGGCGGGATCGATATAGGTCAGGATGCTTTCGAGAAAGTATCCCGTCGGATGCATGCGCAAATCGCCCGAGACGAACCCGATCCGTAGCGGGCGAGCCACGTTCGCGTTCGTATCGACGTGCCAGGTCGAAAACGCTTTCGCGCGCGCCGTGACGAGTTCGCCGAAGTCGATTGCATCGGCGAGATAGTCGGCGGGCGATGTCTCCGGCCGATAACTCAGCGTGAACAGCAGGTTGCTGCGCGGCACCGCGAGTTCGGGCGTCAGCGCGATTGCATTGCGATACGCGCCGATCGCGGCATCGAGATTGCCGAGATCGACGTAAGCGTTCGCCAGATTGTTGTGCGCCTCGGCATAGGCCGGGTTCAACGCGATCACGGTGCGAAAGCTTTGGACGGCGTTGTCGAAGAGGCCGCGGGCGCGCAGCGCATTGCCGAGATTGTTGTGGGCCTGAACGTAGTCGGGCTGAAGCGCGATGGCTTGCCGGAAGCTCTCGATCGCCGCCGCCTGCTTGCCCGCCGCATTGAGCACGTTGCCGAGGTTGCCGTAGAAGATCGCGCTCGGCGCAATGCCGATCGCCTGCATGATGAGGTCGATCGCGATGTCGTACTTGCGCATATGCAGCGCGATCAAGCCGAGCAGGTGAAGCGCATCGGCGTGACGCGGTTCGATCTGCAGAATCTGGCGATAAATCGCTTCGGCCTCAGGCAGACGTCCTGCATGCTGATGCGCGAGCGCGATATGAATGGCGCGCGGATCGAGCGTCGGCGGCGCGGCAGTGCGGAGTTTCTTATTGGCTTTCATGGTTTGCTGCGTAAGTCGGATGGGCGGCGCGCGACACGTGCGTGCGCCACATACCGCGAAACGCGTCTTCGAGATTGCGCGCAAAGCGCGGCGCGTCGCACAGCGGCGAGCGCGCGACGCGTTCGCGCAACGTGGCGCGCAAGTCGGCGAGGCGCGGCAGATCGGCGGCGAACGTCGCCGCCTTCGCGACGTAGTCGTCCTTGTCGCGCGCAATCCATTCGCCGAGTCCGGCCGAATGCACGACGCTTTCGCCGAGGTGTCCGAGGAAACGGTCGCCGCGCAGGCACAGCACCGGCACGCCCATCCAGAATCCTTCGGCGGAAGTGGTGCCGCCCGGATACGGGAACGGGTTCAGCGCGATGTCGATGCGGTTATAGGCCGCGAGATAATCGCGATGCGACGATCCGCCCTCGAACATCACGCGCTCGGCGGCGACATCGTGCGCGGCGAAACGCCCGAGCGTGTGCTCGCGCGCGGCGGCGTTGCTGAGTTGCTTCGATTTGAGCAAGAGGCGAGAGCCGGGCACCGCGTGCAGCACGCGCGACCAGAGCGCGACGACGTCGTCGTTCATCTTGGTCAGGTTGCTGAACGAGCCGAACGTCACGAAGCCATTTGCCGTCGCTGGCAAAGGCGCCACGTCCGGCGCGCCGTTCGGCGGCGTGAAGCACATGTAGCCGTCGCCGGGCAGACGCCAGGGCTTTTCGACGAAGTGCGCGTGTTCGTTCTCGGGCAGCACGTGGTGGTCGCCGAGCACGTAATCCATCGCGGGAAGGCCCGTGCTCGCGAAGTAGCCGAGCCATGCGATCTGCACCGGCGCTGGCCGCCACGCAAACACCGGCAGGCGGTTTCGCGACGTGTGTCCCGACAGGTCGACAAGAATGTCGATGCGATCGTCGCGGATCTTGCGAGCCGCCGTTTCGTCGGAGAGATGCGCGATGGACGTCCACGCGGCGAAGTGCGGCTTGATTCGCGCGGTGAGATCGTCCTCGTAGGTTCGCGTCGGATAGGCAAGGGCCTGCACGCGTCCGGAATCCAGATGCGCCAGGATACTTTCGAGAAAGAAGCCGACCGGATGCAGATTCAGATCGCCCGAGACGAAGCCGACGCGAAGCGGCCTTGCGTCCTGGTTCTGCGTATCGACAAGCCAGTTTTCGTATGGGCGCGCGCGTTTGCCGACTTCATCGGCGTAGCGCGTCGCGAGCGCTAGATAGTCCGCGGGCGTCGATTCGTTGACGAGCGTCTCGTTGAAGACGAGACAACTGCGTGCGTCGGCGAAGTCCGGCCGGCGCGAGATGGCTTCGCGGTATGCGGTGGCCGCGTCGCCGAAGCGGCCTTGGTCTCGCAGCGCATTCCCGAGATTGACGTAGATCTCGACGATCGCCGGACTCAGTTCGATCGCTTTCCTGTAACTCGCAATGGCTTCGTCGCCGCGATCCGCATGCGCGAGCGCGTTGCCGAGATCGTTGTGCGCGCCGGCGAAACCGGGCGCGAGCGCGATGGCGTGACGCAGCGCGTCGATCGCGGATCCGAAGTCGCGCGCATCGTCCAGCGTGTTGCCAAGATTGACGAAGGCCTCCGCGTAGTCCGGCTGGAGCGCGATGGCCTGGCGAAAACTCGCGATGGCAGCGTCGAGCTTGCGTTGGTCCTTGAGCGCTTTGCCGAAGCTGTTGTGCGCAGCAGCGTACTGCGGCGCGATCGAAATCGCGACGCTGAAGCATTCGGCCGCCGCGTCCAGCTTGCCGTCCTCGTGCAGGATCTTGCCGAGGTTATCGTAGTAGACCGGGCTCGCCTTGCTCGTGATGGCGCGCATGATCAGGTCGATTCCGGCCGCGCGCTGACCGCGATGGCTGGCAATCAGCCCAAGTAGATGCAGCGAATCGGCGTGCGCCGGCTCGACGGTCAAGATCTGCTCATAGATGGTCTGCGCTTCGCCGAGGCGTCCGGCCTGGTGATGCGCGAGCGCGATTCGCAGCGCGTCCATTACGCTTGTCGAAGCAGCGGCGCCTGCCGGAGTCCGCGCGCGATGAGCCGGTTTTTTGTGCGTTTGTTTCATTGTGAGGGCCGCGGCCACAAGGTTATGCGACGGTCCGCGAACGTCGACATGGATGGCTTTCGGCGTGACCGCGGCGCATTGCTATGCGTCGAGCGGACGGCCGGGTGCCAGCATCGACCGAATGATGCACTGGAGTGCGACAGCGCGATCGGCGGAACTGGACGGAGTTATGCGGCTTGTTTAGGCGATTGGGGAAGCGGGAGGCTGCGGTCCTCTGGCTGCGGTCTTCTTCTGGCTGCTGTCCTCTTATAGGGAGCGCAGGCACCGTACCTCTCAATATCAATCACGGCGTCCAGGCTGACTTGGCGCGACCGCGCGTTCACCATCGATGCGATTTTTGGGGCATGGTTGGGCGTCTGAAAGTTTCTTCAGAAACATCTTGCGTCGGCGATGTCGAGTGACTAGAATTCGGTCCTTCGCGCTTTTGTGAGTGCGAAGGAAGCGGGAAGGCGGGGCGGTACGTAAAGTCTGGAGAGCCAAGCGGGACGGGGTCTTCGAGGCGGTCGGCGAGTTTAGAAGTTAAAAAAACTTGTTGACGATAAGCGAAACG